>NZ_CBDIRM010000001.1:0-2922500 GCF_965284195.1 Rhodophyticola sp.
ACCCATGGAAGATGCGGCCGAAGACGCCGATCCGCTTTTTCGCGGAGCCTTCATCCTGTCCGACGGGGCCCGGTTCTACACGGTCGTCCCGGTGGTGCCTGCCGACGGGCGCCTGCCGATCCTGCTGTTTCCCGAAAACATGCCGCCCGCCAATCGCGAGATGACGATCGTGCAGGCCAGCCAGCGTATCCTGCCGCCGGTGGGGGAGACCCTGCCGGCGGTGATCTGCTTCACGCCGGGCACGCGGATCCGTACCGAAAACGGCGATATGACCATCGAGGATCTGGGCCCCGGCGACAGGGTGCTGACCCGGGATGACGGCCCGCAGGAGGTGCTCTGGTCCGGCCATCGGCGCATGTCGGGCGCGCGGCTTTTCGCAATGCCGGAGCAGCGGCCGATCCGGATGCGCGTGGGCGCGCTTGGCGTGGATCGTCCCGATGACGATCTGATCGTCTCCCCCGAACATCGGGTTCTGGTCAAGGGCCGTGCCGCGCAGGACCTCTGGGGCGAGCCCGAGGTTCTGGTGCGCGCCGCCGATCTTGTCGGGGACCGGTTCATCACTGTCGATCATTCGCTGCGCGAAACCCATTATGTGCATCTGATGCTGGACCGGCATCAGGTGATCTGGGCCAACGGGCTGGAGGTCGAGACCTTTCATCCCGGCTTCATGGGGTTGGATCATCTGGAACCCCGGCAGCGGGATCTGCTGATCGAGATGCGCCCCGACCTGTTGCAGGATCCCCACAATTACGGCCCCTCGGCCCGGCGGATGGTCAGCCGGGCGGAGGCTGCGATCCTGATGCATACCACGCGAGGGCATTGACACCGCTCCGGCATTGAGTAAAAGCACCCATTCCCGGCGGTCACCTGCCGGGGTTTTCATTGGTGTTGGTGGTCCCCGCAAGGGGAGACCTGTCAGGCTTCTGCCAGAGGACAACGCCCTTCATAGCCGCCATCGGGCGGCGCATCGGAAGGAGACCAGCCGTGACCAAACGCACGTCTGCCAAGTACAAAATCGACCGCCGGATGGGCGAAAACATCTGGGGTCGTCCGAAATCCCCGGTCAACCGCCGCGAATATGGCCCCGGCCAGCACGGTCAGCGCCGCAAGGGTAAGCTGTCCGACTTCGGCATCCAGCTTCGCGCCAAGCAAAAGCTGAAGGGCTACTATGGCGATCTGACCGAAAAGCAGTTCCGCCGCATCTATGCCGAGGCCGAGCGGGTCAAGGGCGATACCGGTGAAAACCTGATCGGCCTGCTGGAGCGCCGTCTGGACGCCGTGGTCTACCGCGCGAAATTCGTGCCGACCGTCTTTGCCGCGCGTCAGTTCGTGAACCACGGCCATGTGCTGGTGAACGGCGAGCGCGTCAACATCCCCTCCTACCGCGTGAAAGAGGGCGACGTGATCGAGGTGCGCGAGAAGTCCAAGCAGATGGCCGCGATTCTGGAGGCCACTCAATTGGCCGAGCGCGATGTGCCCGACTATATCGACGTCGACCACAACAAGCTGACCGCCAGCTTCGTGCGGACCCCGACCCTCGGCGATGTGCCCTATCCGGTGCATATGGAGCCGAATCTGGTCGTGGAATACTACGCCAAGAACTGAGCGTTTCGACGCCGGAGGATCAGGGGCCGCGCCATGCCATGCGCGGCCCTTTTGCTTTGGTCATGGGAGTGCGCGCCCGCGCCGCCCGGTCGGGCGGCTTCGGGGCGACGGGCGCGTGATCAGATGATCTCGTCCTCGTCGAACAGCGGATCTTCTTCCAGCTGGCTGGCCAGATCGTCGATCGCGGCTTCGGCGACATCGACGGATTTCACCGTCGCGATATGGAACAGGGCATCGCCCTCATGCACGATGGGCATGACCGCCCGGCCGACGATGATGCCGCTGTATTCCGCCGCCACCTCTGTTTCGACTTCGCCGAACGGGTCCGCGATGGCGGCGATTATCTCGCCTTCCTTGATCACATCGCCTTCGCTTTTGAACATGCGCAGCAGGCCGCCGACGGGCGCGCGCATCCAGTGGCTGTCCGAACACAAAACCGACCGGGCGCTGGCCTTTGCAATGCCTTTCGGCGGCAGCATCTCAAGGCTCTTCAGAACCCTCAGGATGCCGGCAACACCGGCGCGGACGGACATTTCATCGAACCGCATCCCTTCGCCCGCCTCGTAAAGCAGCATGTCGACGCCAAGCTTCTGCGCCTCGGCCCGCAAGCTGCCGGGGCGCAGGCTGCTGGTCAGGATCACCGGCGCGCCGAACACCTGCGCCAGTTGCAAGGCATTGCGATTTCGGGCGGATACACGGATCTGCGGCAGGTTGGTCCGGTGGATCGCCGCCGAATGCAGATCGATCCCGAGCGAACAGTGCGAGACGATTTCCTTCAGGAAGATATGCGCCAGCCGTGACGCAAGCGACCCGTGGGGCGAACCGGGGAAACAGCGGTTGAGATCCCGCCGGTCAGGCAGATAGCGCGAATGGTTGAGAAAGCCGAAAGTGTTCACGATCGGCACAACGATCAGGGTGCCGCGCAAGGATTTGAGGGTTCGGGCCCGCAGCAGCCGGCGCACGATCTCGACACCGATCACCTCGTCCCCGTGAATGCCCGCGCTGACAAAGACCGTCGGGCCTTCGCGGCGACCATGGATGACATGGGCCGAGATGGCGACCGGCGTATGATCGGACAGCGTGCTGACCGGAAGCTGTACCGTCTTTCGGCTTCCGGCGTCGATGATCTCGCCGGCGATCCCGAAGCTTGCGCGTCTGATCATCCCTTGCCTTTGGTCTTCGTGGCGCCGGGTTTGGCATTCTTCTCGATGTATTCGATGATCTTGCCGGCCACGTCCAGCCCGGTGGCCTTTTCCACGCCTTCCAGCCCGGGGGAGGAGTTCACCTCCATCACCACCGGCCCGTGATTGGCGCGCAACATGTCGACGCCGCAGACATTGAGACCCATCGCCCGGGCCGCGCGGACAGCGGTCGAGCGTTCCTCCGGCGACAGTTTGATAAGCTCCGCCGAGCCGCCCCGGTGCAGGTTCGAGCGGAAGTCCCCCGCTGCGCCCGTGCGTTTCATCGCGGCGATGACCCTGCCGCCCACCACTATGGCGCGGATATCGGTGCCGCCAGCTTCCTTGATGAACTCCTGCAGCAGGATGTTCACACCCGCGCCGCGAAACGCCTCCACCACCGATTTGGCCGATCGTTTGGTATCGGCCAGAACCACCCCGATGCCCTGTGTGCCTTCGAGCAGCTTGATCACCACGGGCGCGCCGCCCGCAAGCTCCAGCACCTCTTCGGTCTGCTTCGGATCATGGGCGAATGTGGTCACCGGAAGGCCGATCCCGTCCCGCGCCAGAAGCTGCATGGATCGCAGCTTGTCCCGGGAGCGCCCGATGGCGACACTTTCGTTCAGCGGATAGACGCCCTGCATCTCGAACTGCCGCAGGACGGCCATTCCGTAAAAGGTGACCGATGCGCCGATCCGCGGGATGACGGCGTCATACCCCACAAGCTTCTCGCCATTGTAGAAAACCTCGGGCCTCCGCGAGGCGATGTTCATGTAGCACCGCAAAGTGTTTATGATATCGAGCGAATGGCCCCGTGCTTCCGCTGCTTCCGCCAGACGCCGGTGAGAGTAAAGCGTGGGGTTTCTGGCAAGCATGGCGATTTTCATAGGTGTGTTCCTTTGAAACGGGGTTTCGAGCTGACGAGGTAGGATCGACCGGGATGAACCGCGATATTGTGCCCGCGAAGCGCCCGCCGCCCGAGAATAAGCGGAAATCGCATGGAGCCGCGATCGGCCAGGGAAATGTCTATATGCCACTTCCGCCGCGCAATCACCATCGGTGTGTGGATCACGATCCGGGTCTCGGGCACGCCGCTGGTATTTGTGATGTCCCGGATCGTATGGATCGGGCATTCGACCTGAGCGGGGGTCAGCCCATTGACCTCCGGCGGCTGAAACCTGACCCAATCACGGCCATCTCTGCGAAACGTCTCGATATCGGATGCGTGGAGCGCCGTTGTCTTGGCCCCGGTATCGACCTTGACGGCGAAGTTTCTCAACCCAAGCTCCGGCAGGCTTATGCATTCGTGCCAGCCGATCACCATCAGGGCACGCGATGATTTTGAAGGCGTTTGGGTCATTCAGGTCAGATCCGTCGAACAGTGCAGATGGAGGACCCTATCGTGATCCCCGGGCGGGATACCAGTTGTCTCGGGCTCTTGGCGCGGCTTTTCCGCACCGGGTGCGCGGATTGCGCCCGGGTGTCATCCGCGCCAGTTTGCAACGACAGGTCTCTGCGCGTATGAGCACCGCAAACCAAGTCAGCCCGGAGCCCGCGCCCCATGTCCCATCCCGTTTATGCCCGCATCGATGGCCCGATCCTGATGATCGGTTTCGGTTCCATCGGCAAAGGCACGCTGCCGCTGATCCAGCGCCATTTCGACCATGACGCCGACAAGCTGACGGTGATCGAGCCGTCCGCCGACGCCGCGCTGTTTCTCAAACAGCACCGGATCGCGCATCGGCAAGTGGCGCTGACCCGTGAGAACTACCGGGAAATCCTGGGTGAGATGCTGGAGCCGGGCAAGGGCTTCGTCGTCAACCTTTCCGTCGACACCTCGTCGCTGGATCTGATGAAGTTCTGCCGCGAACTTCGAGTGCCCTATATCGACACGGTGGTCGAACCCTGGGCGGGGTTCTACTTCGAAACGAGCGACAATGCGCAGCGGACGAATTACGCGCTGAGGCAGGCGGTGCGCGACGAAAAGGCAGCCAATCCCGGCGGCTCGACCGCGGTAAGCTGCTGTGGCGCCAATCCCGGCATGGTCAGCTGGTTCGTGAAAGAAGCGCTTTTGACCCTTGCGCGGGACACCGGCCAGGACGCGACCGTGCCTTCGGACCGTGCCGGGTGGGGGCGGCTGATGCAGGGGCTTGGCGTTCAGGGCATTCATATCGCCGAGCGGGATACGCAGGTCCGTCCCAAGCCGCGGCCCCGGAATGTGTTCGTCAACACCTGGTCTGTGGAAGGGTTCATTGCCGAAGGCTTCCAGCCCGCAGAACTGGGCTGGGGCACACATGAACCCTGGTTCCCCGAAAACGGGTACCGGCATGAAACCGGCTGCCAGGCGGGCATCTGGCTGGACCGTCCGGGCGCGATCACGCGCGTTCATACCTGGTGCCCCACACCGGGCCCGCAATTCGGCTTCCTCGTCACCCATAACGAGGCGATTTCCATCGCCGACTATTACACGGTGGGCGCGGGGGCATCGCCCGAGTTCCGCCCGACCTGCCATTACGCCTATCATCCCTGCGACGACGCGGTCCTTTCGCTGCATGAGATGTTCGGTGCCGGCCGTCAGCAGAGCAAACATGAAATCCTCGATGTGGACGAGATCGTCGGCGGCATCGACGAGCTGGGCGTACTGCTTTACGGCCACGCCAAGAACGCGCTCTGGTTCGGCTCGCGGCTGTCGAATGCGGAAACCCGCGACCTTGCGCCGTTTCAGAACGCGACCGGGCTGCAGGTTACCTCCGCCGTTCTGGCGGGCATGGTCTGGGCGCTGGAGAACCCCGATGCAGGCATCGTGGAGACCGACGAGATGGACCACGCCCGCTGCCTTGAGGTGCAGCGCCCGTATCTGGGCCCGGTGGAGGCTCACTACACGGACTGGACCCCGCTTCAGGATCGTTGGGAGCATTTCCCCGAGGATATTGATCCGACCATGCCCTGGGCGTTTCGCAACGTGTTGGCGACCTGACAGCAGGCTGACAAGGGGCGGGGCCCGGACTCAGCCCTGCCCGGGCTGCTGTCAGGTCGCCAACGGGTGCGAAAGCTACGCTATGGCCTCAGATCGCGCGGGCAAGGTACCCGCGGCTGGTGCGCGACGGCGGGCCTGCGGGAAAGTCGTAGATGTCGTCCAGCGCCCATCCGGCCCGTTCCAGCATCAGGGCGACCTCCGATGGCTCGAAGGTCCGATGCCGCCATTGCAGCCAGATGATCGCGTTGCACCAATGGGGTTTGGAGGCGACCAGCCAGAGCCGCGCGCCCGTCCGGACAAGCCCGCGCATATCCGCCAGCGCTGCGCCCGGATCGGGGCAATGCTCGATCACATGGGCCGCAAGCAGATGGTCGAACGGAGCGGGCGGCTGGTAGCTTTCCAGTATCCCTTGCGCCGGTTCCGCCCGAAGGCCGCGCCGCGCAAGTACGGCTTCCGCCCGGGCCAGCATCGGGGCGGACGGGTCCAGCAAGGTGATATCGACCCCGCTCCCGTGGATCGCCGCCCAGGCCTCGGCAAAGGCTCCGCTGCCGCAGCCGATATCCAGAATGCGCGCCTCAGATCCGGGCCGCGGCAATTGCGAGGAAAGAAACCCGAGATAGGCGTCGTAATAGCCGAGGCTTCGCATCTTGTCGCGCCAGACGCCGGCAAGCCGGTCGTAGCGGTCGGTCAGATGGGTGTTATCGCGGGTCTCGGCCTGGCTCATGGCTCAATCTGACATATCCGGCCCCCCGGGAGAAGTGTCTCGGCGGGGAACCCGATTTGATGCGGTGCGTCCGCCTGGTGCTCAGGAAGATCCGATCCTCACCGCGACCGGCCGGGCGGCGGCTTGGGGCCTTTGGCTCTCGCCAAACCGGCCCGACAGGCGTAAAGCCAAGCCCATGGCGCTTGGCGATACCTTCAACACCCTGACGCTTGAACAGGCGAAATCGCTGCCGCGATGGCGGCGCCCGCAGGCATTGCTGTTCCTGATGGCCTTCGCGATGCCGATCGCCTTTGCCACATGGTCCGCCCTGCTCAACAACTTCGTGGTCGAAATGGCCGGGTTCGACGGCGCCGATATCGGCTGGCTGCACACGGTGCGCGAGATCCCGGGGTTTCTGGCCATCGGTGTGATCGCGTTGATCATCTTCATCCGCGAGCAGGTTCTGGGGCTGATCTCGCTTATGCTGCTTGGCGTGGCCACCGCGATGACGGCGCAGTTCCCCTCGCTAGGCGGGCTTCTCTTTGTCACGCTGCTCAGCTCCATCGGGTTTCACTATTATGAAACGGTTAACCAGTCGCTGCAGTTGCAGTGGATCGACAAGAAGAAGGCGCCGCAGACCCTTGGGTGGCTGCTCTCCATGGGGTCGGCCGCGACGCTGGTAGCCTATGTGCTGATCGTGCTCACGTGGCGGGCCTATGATCTCAGCTATGATCTGGTCTACTGGCTGGCCGGCGGCACAACGGCGGCGATCGCGCTTTTTGCGTTTCTCGCCTATCCGCAGTTCGAAAGCCCCAACCCGCAGACCAAGAAGATGGTCCTTCGGAAACGCTACTGGCTTTATTATGCGCTGCAATTCATGTCCGGCGCGCGGCGGCAGATCTTTGTCGTCTTCGCGGGGTTCATGATGGTGGAGCGCTATGGCTACGAGGTTCACCAGATCACCGCATTGTTCATGGTGACGCTGCTGACCAACATGATCGTCGCACCGCTTCTGGGCCGGGCGGTATCGTTCTTTGGCGAACGGGCGGCGCTGGTCTTCGAATATGCCGGGCTGACGATGGTTTTCGTTCTCTATGCCGGCCTCTACCACTTTGACTGGGGCCCCTGGATGGCGGCCAGCCTCTATGTGATCAACCACATCTTCTTTTCGCTCGCGCTTGCCATCAAGACCTATTTCCAGAAAATCGCCGAGCCCGGGGATATCGCGCCGACCGCGGCCGTGGCCTTCACGATCAACCATATCGCGGCGGTGTTCCTGCCCGCGGCACTGGGGTATCTCTGGCTCACCTCCCCGATGGGGGTGTTCGTGCTGGCGGCCTGCATGGCGGTGGTGTCCCTTCTGCTCAGCCTGCTGATCCCCCGCCACCCCGAGGCCGGGCAGGAAACGGTTTTGGCCCGCCCCCTGCCGACCGCGGCAGAATAGGACTGCGCCGATGCCCACTTTTACCGCGTTGACCACCTTGCCGGGCAAGGCTGCCGCCGATGCACTGGGCGCGGCGCTGGAGGCGCTTGAGCCGACCGGGGTCGGTGTTTTCGAGATGGAGGACGGATCGGGGCTCTGGGAAGTCGGTGCCTACTTCGAGACCCGGCCCGATGCGGTGGCACTGGCGCTTCTGGCCGCGGCGCATGGGGCACGAGATTTCGCGGTGTCCGAATTGCCCGAAACCGATTGGGTGGCCGAGGTGCGGCGTGAATTGCACCCGGTCGTCGCGGGGCGGTTTTTCGTCTATGGCAGCCATGATGCGGACAACCTGCCCGATGATGCCGTGGGCCTTCTGATCGAGGCGGCGATGGCGTTCGGCACGGGCCATCACGGCACCACGCAGGGCTGCCTTGAGGCGCTGGACGCCCTGATCGATCAGGGCTTCGTGGCGCACAACACCGCCGATATCGGCTGCGGCACCGCCGTTCTGGCTCTGGCGGCCGCGAGGACTTGGGCGTCACCGGTTCTGGCCAGCGACATCGACGAGGTTGCCGTTGATGTGGCCCGCGCCAACGCCGCGGCCAACGGCCTGGCCGATCGCGTCATCTGTCTGGAGGCGGCCGGGTTCGATCATCCCGATCTAGCCGCAAAATCTCCTTTTGACCTCATTTTCGCCAATATCCTGAAGGGTCCGCTGATCGACCTTGCCCCGGACATGGCCCGGCATTCGGCCCGCGGCGGGCGCCTGATCCTGTCCGGCCTCCTTGTGGATCAGGCCGATGAGGTGATCGCGGTGTATGAAGGCGCCGGATTCGCACTGATCCGCCGGGCCGAGCTTGGTGACTGGGCGACCCTGACGCTAGGTCACTGAAAAATGTGGCGATATGTCACAAATTCTGCTAAATTGGATAAAGGTGGGGGCAACACGGTTCACGGGTTGCCGATATGAATCATCAAATTCGCCTTTTTAACAATCGGGTTAGCCGGATTGAACAGGCTTATGCGACGCGAATCCCGAATGCATATGCGATTACCTCCGATGGGCTTGTGGTGCCGCGCTCCCGTCGTCGGCTGCGCTTTCGCTTCCCGCTTCGGGCGCTGATTTACGGGTTCGCCTGCGCCGTTCTCCTGAAGGGGTTCCTGATCTATCACCTGGGGCAGGAAAGCTACAGCGCCCGCATCGACACGTTGCTGGCCGGCTCCACCTATGACCAGTTCGCAGCCCGGGTGTTGATGCCCGAACCGGCTTCCCTCTGGCTGGCGGAAAAATATGCCCTGGCGGTGAACTTCGTCCGTCAGCCCTGAGATCACCGACAGGGGGGTGACACGGATGGAAAAGGCCGCGCCGATCCCTCGAGCGCGGCCTTTGCCGTGATCTTTGATTGGGCCGTCTAGCGGCGGAACGTGCCTGCTGCGATGTCGTCGATATCACCACGGACAAGGCCCAGATCGTCCAGTTCGCGATCGCTGAGCCGCGACAGGCTGGTACGGGTCACACGGGCGTCGTTCCATGCGGTAATCTTTGCCACAAGACCGGCAATAAAGGTGATAGCGCTGAAACCAGCGCCAAGGGGGCGGTTTGCAATGAATGCCATCTGAGTCGTCCTTTCCGATCTCGTAAGATGTTCTCTACGAGCGTCCTGCTCTGAACCGCACCTAGGCCCCCTCCAACGCCCTCGCAAGCATCTTTTTTTGCATGGGACGCATGCAATTTCAGCATAGCTGGATTCCAGGTTAAAACCCTATAAATTATGGCAAAATTACGATTTCAGGACGTCGTTTTTGATGTCCGCAGTGGCGCTTTTCGACCACCTGTTCACCCCGGCTTCGAAAACCGACATTGCGCGGATGGTTTTCGACCTCGCGCTGGCCAATGTTCGCGTTTCGTGCTAGTGATGCGCAAAAGACGCAGAAACAGGCGGTAACGGGCGGTGATACGGGTAATCGGAATTGATCCGGGGCTTCGATGTCTTGGATGGGGTGTGATCGGGGTCGATGGCGCGCGACTCAGTCACATCGCAAACGGGCAATGCGTCAGTTCCGGTGGCGATCTGGCCGCCCGGCTTCTGTCCCTGCACCAGCAGCTCACCGCGGTTCTCATGGCGCATCGGCCCACGCATGCGGCGGTGGAGCAGACTTTCGTGAACCGCGACGGGGCGGGAACTCTGAAACTGGGTCAGGCCCGTGGCATCGCGATGCTGGTGCCCGCGCAGTTCGGACTGCCGGTTGCCGAATATGCCCCGAATGCCGTGAAGAAGGCGGTCGTCGGTGTGGGCCACGCGGACAAGCGCCAGATCGGGCATATGGTGCGGATGCAATTGCCCGGCGCCGTGCCTGCCGGCGACGATGCCGCCGATGCGCTGGCCATCGCCATCTGCCACGCTTTTCACGCGCAGACCGCCGGGCGTCTGGCCCGCGCGATCAAGGCCGCGTCATGATCGGGAAGCTGACAGGCCGGGTCGACCACCGTGCGGGCGATCACGTGCTCCTGGATGTGAACGGGGTGGGATACATCGTTTATTGCTCCGATCGGACATTGGCCGCGCTTCCGCCGGCAGGCCAGATGGCGGCACTTTACACCGAATTGCTGGTGCGGGAGGACCTGCTGCAACTGTTCGGCTTTCTCACGCTTTACGAGCGCGAATGGCACCGTTTGCTGATTTCGGTTCAGGGGATCGGCGCCAAGGCCTCCATGGCCATCCTCGGCACGCTTGGGGCCGAAGGCATCGCGCGGGCCATTGCCATCGGGGACTGGGCCTCAGTCAAGGCCGCCCCGGGTGTCGGGCCCAAGATTGCACAGCGCGTGGTCAATGAACTGAAGGACAAGGCGCCCGCCGTCATGGCGCTTGGCGGGACCGTTCATGAAGCGCTTGGCGATGCGCCCGTGGAGGTGATCGACACGACCACACCCGCAGATGCGCCGCGTGCACCCGTCCACAGCACTGCGTCCGCGCAGGCGGAGGCCCTGTCGGCATTGCAGAACCTGGGCTACGCGCCATCCGAAGCTGCCAGCGCCGTGGCGACCGCCGCGGGCGACGCGGGCGAGGCCGATACACCCGCCCTGATCCGCGCGGCCCTGCGGCTTCTGGCCCCGAGGGAATGAGCGGCCATGGGCAAGGCCGCCTCTGGCGGAATTTCCACGCCTCAGCCATAACCGATGCAGATGTCTGAACCCGATCCGACCCTCCGCCCCGACCGCCAACCCGGCGAGGACAGCCCCGACCGGGCGCTGCGCCCGCAGATATTGGCCGAGTTCATCGGGCAGGAGGAGGCGCGCGCCAATCTCGCGGTCTTCATCGAAAGCGCGAGGCGCCGGGGGGAGGCGATGGACCATGTGCTCTTTCACGGCCCCCCCGGGCTGGGCAAGACCACGCTGGCACAGATCATGGCGCGCGAACTGGGTGTGAATTTCCGCATGACATCCGGCCCGGTTCTGGCGCGCGCCGGAGATCTGGCCGCGATCCTGACAAATCTGGAACCGCGTGACGTGCTGTTCATCGACGAGATCCACCGGCTGAACCCGGCGGTGGAGGAGGTGCTGTATCCCGCGCTTGAGGATTTCGAGCTGGATCTGGTGATCGGCGAGGGCCCCGCCGCACGGACCGTGCGTATCGAGTTGCAGCCCTTCACTCTGGTGGGGGCGACCACGCGGCTTGGCCTGTTGACGACACCGCTGCGCGACCGGTTCGGCATTCCCACCCGGCTGCAATTCTACACCGTGGCGGAACTGCACGAGATCGTCACCCGGGGCGCGCGCCTGCTGGCGATTTCCACCGAAGCTGACGGGGCGCTTGAAATCGCCCGCCGGGCGCGGGGCACACCCCGGATCGCGGGGCGGCTTTTGCGGCGCGTCGTCGATTTCGCGCTGGTCGAAGGGGATGGCACGCTGACGCGGAGCATCGCCGACAGCGCGCTGACCCGGCTGGGGGTCGATCATCTGGGTCTGGACGGGGCCGACCGGCGGTATCTGCGGTTGATGGCGGAGAATTACGCGGGCGGACCTGTGGGGGTCGAAACGCTGTCGGCCGCCTTGTCGGAAAGCCGCGATGCGATCGAGGAGGTGATCGAGCCGTTCCTGCTGCAACAGGGGCTGATCGCCCGGACGCCGCGCGGGCGCATGCTGGCGCATAAAGGCTGGGCGCATCTGGGGCTTGAGGCCCCGAGACGCCCGGATCAGACCGATTTGTTCGAGGGATAGTTCGGATGCATCCGGCGTCGATATCGCAAAAGCAGGGAGACGGATATGTCCGGGGATCCTAGCGCGCCGACCGCCGAAGCCGTCAGGGCGCTTTTCACCCGGTCGGACGGGCAATATCTTTTCGCGCGGTGGGGCCGGCCGATCGCGCCCGTGGTTTTCGGTGTGGATGACGCCACAGTGGCGGTGTTCAAGGGCGCGGTCGAGGCGATCGTGACGCTGGCTAACCATCGGATGGCCGAAACCGACCCGGAACTGGGCGCCAATCTGATGGTGTTCTTTCTGCGTGAATGGGGTGAACTGACGGCGACCCCGAATCTGGACCGTCTGATCCCCGATCTGGGCCCGCTGGTGGCGCGGCTTGAAGAGGCCGATGCAAACCAGTACCGCAGTTTTCGCTTCGACGAGGGCGGGGCAATCAAGGCCGCCTTCGTCTTCATCCGGATGGACGCCGCAATGCGGGAGGCCGCCGCCGAAACCATCGCCTTGTCGCAGATGGTGCAGACCATCGTTTTGTGGTCGGATACCGCCTTTGTCGGAACATCGCCCCTTGCGATCCTGCGCCCGGGCGGCCCGGCATTGCTCAAACCCGGGATCGCCGGGGTGATCCGCGCAAGCTATGACCCGGTGATGCCACAGATGTCCGCCGATCCCTCTCACGCCCTGCGCCTTGCCGCGCGTATCGGAGCCGCCCAATGATCCATCGCTGGCCCATCCGCGTCTATTACGAAGACACCGATCTTGCGGGTCTGGTCTATTACGCCAATTACCTGAAATTCATCGAACGGGCCCGGTCCGAAATGGTGCGCGAGGCGGGGATCGACCAGGCGGAGATGAAGCGCGCGCAGGGTATCGTTTTCGCCGTGCGCCGGGTCGAGGCGGATTACCTTGCCGCCGCGCATTACGACGATGAACTCGTGGTCGAAACCACGCTCGACGGTGTGACCGGCGCTCGGTTCGACATGCCGCAGACTGTGCTGCGCGGCGATCAGCTGATCTTTCAGGCCCGGGTCAGCGTGGTCTGCATCGGACCTGCGGGGCGGGCGACGCGCCTCCCGGCGGATATTCGCCAAAAGCTTGAAACAATTTCAGTGCTCACGCGGGGGTGACGCACAATCATTGGTGTTCCCCCTTACAAGTTGTTAATGTGAGACCTTAATGAGGCGCAATCGACAACCGCGCCCGAACCGGGCTGGGGCAAGCAGGAAGACCAGGCAATGGAAACCGAGACGCTAAGCATGGCGCAGGAGGCGGATTTTACCCTTCTGGCGCTTTTCTTTCGTGCAACCTTGACCGTCCAACTCGTGATGGTGGCCCTGATGGTGGCCTCTGTCTGGGTTTGGGCGATTACCTTTTCCAAATACGCGCTGTACCGGAAGGCGCGCAGCAACGCCGCAGCGTTCGACGCGGCATTCTGGTCGGGGGAGCCGCTGGACGAGCTTTACGACCAAGTGGCCGACCAGCCGCGCAGCGCGTCGGAACGGGTGTTCGTGGCCGGGATGACGGAATGGCGCCGGTCCCTCCGGGACGATGGCGCGCTGATCCCCGGTGTTCAGCAGCGGGTGGATCGCTCGATGGATGTGGCCATCGCGCGGGAAAACGAACGCCTGACCTCGGGGCTGAACTTTCTGGCCACGACCGGGGCGACGGCACCTTTCGTGGGCCTGTTCGGCACGGTCTGGGGCATAATGCGGTCGTTTCAGGAGATTGCCATTTCGGGCAATACCTCGCTCGCCGTGGTCGCACCGGGCATCGCGGAGGCGCTTCTGGCGACGGGGCTTGGCCTTCTGGCGGCCATCCCGGCGGTCATTTTCTACAACAAGCTCTCGTCCGATGCGGACCGGCTGATCGGCGGCTACGAAGGCTTTGCCGATGAGTTCTCCACGCTTCTCTCACGGCAGTTGGATTGAGCCATGGGCGCGCATGTCGCAACGAAGGGATCGGGCGGGCGCAGGCGGGGCCGCCGGGGCGGCGGCTCGAAGCCGATGTCCGAGATCAACGTCACGCCTTTTGTGGACGTGATGCTGTGTTTGCTGATCATCTTCATGGTGGCGGCCCCCCTGATGACGGTCGGCGTCCCGGTCGAACTGCCGGAAACGGCGGCGGAGGCGTTGCCCGGCGATGAGGAGGAGCCGCTGTCGATCACGCTGGCCGCGGATGGCCGGGTGATGATCCAAACCACCGAGGTGCCGCTTGCGGATCTGATCCCGCGGCTGCAGGCGATTGCCGCGGAACGTGATGGCAATCAGGTCTTTCTTCGTGCCGACGGATCGATCCCCTATGAACAGGTGATGCAGGTCATGGGCGCGCTCAATGCCGGAGGTTTCCGCGAGATCGGGCTTGTCACCGATGCCGGTGGCCCCGCGCTCGACGGGTCGGGGGGGTGATGTGGCGATGCGCCGGTCCCTCTACGCCTCCGCTGGCATGCATATTGGCCTTATCGTCTGGGTGGCGATCGGCGGCATCGTGCGCGAAAGCGACCCTGTGGAGTTTCAGGTGACCGGTGTCAGCATCATCAGCACGTCGGAATTCGATGCGATGACACGCCCGCAAACCGCGCCTGCGGCCCCGGTGACCGATACGCCCGCCGCGCCCGAGGTGACGAGCCCGACGCCCACCCCCCGCCCGCCAGAGGCCGAAGCGCCGGCGCCCGAGGTGGCCCAACCCGCCGAAACCGCGCCGCCCGAGGCCGAGGCCACCCCGGATGTCGCAGATCTGCAGACGCCTCAGGCCGAGGTGACCGACGATATCGCCGCGCTGCCGAGCCCGCCGCAGGGCGACCCGACCGCCGCGCCCTCCGCCACGCCGACGCCGCAGGAGGCGCCGCGCGTCGCACCCACACCCGCGCCCGTGCCGGAGCCAGAGGTCGAAACGGCGCCCGACGTCGTGGAACAGCCGACAACGCCCGAGCCCTCCGATGCTCCGGTGGAGGAGGTCACGCCGAGCGCGCCCGAGGAGGCGACGACAGAGATCGTGACCGAGGCGGAAGAGCCTTCGGCGGGCAGCATCGCGCCGCAGGCCTCCGTCCGCCCCACGGCGCGGCCCGATCGCCCGGCCTCTGTCGAAACCGCCGCCCCCGCACCCGCCGAGACGGCCCCGCCCGTGGCCGAAGAAGATCCGCTTGCTGCCGCCATCGCCGATGCGGTGGCCGAGGCGGCCAGCGCACCCGCCCCGACAGGGTCTGCGCAGCCCGCCGGCCCGCCGCTGACCGCCGGTCAGCGCGACGGCTTCCGGATCGCGGTGCAGCAATGCTGGAATGTCGGCTCGCTGTCGTCCGACGCGTTGCAGACCACCGTGGTGGTTGGCGTCGACATGGCGCGCGACGGACGCCCGGAGACAGGCTCGATCCGTCTGATCGAGGCGACGGGCGGCACCAACTCGGGGGCCAATCAGGCGTTCGAGGCCGCGCGCCGGGCGATCATCCGCTGCGGGGCGAACGGATTTGATCTGCCGGAGGAAAGCTATGACCACTGGCGGAGCGTAGAAATGGTATTTAATCCTGAAGGAATGAGGTTGCGATGATCCGCTTTCTGATCACCTGTCTGGCCGTAGGTCTGGCACTTGCCACATCCGCCATGGCTCAGAGCAGCCCCGGCCCGCTGCGCATCGAAATCACCGAAGGCGTGATCGAACCGCTGCCCTTCGCGGCCCCGGTGTTCATCGCCGAAAACGCAGCTGCCGCCGACGTGGCGCAGGATATCACCCGTGTGATCTCCGCCGATCTGCGAGGCACCGGGCTGTTCCGGGAGATCCCGTCCAGCGCGTACATCTCCACCATCACCAGCTTCGACAGCCCGGTTCAATATGCGGACTGGAAGGCGATCAACGCGCAGGCGCTGATCACCGGATCTGTCGAACAGACCGCCAATGGGCAACTTATGGTGCGGTTCCGGCTGTTCGACGTGTTCGCCGACCAGCAACTGGGCGAGGGGCTGCAATTCGTGGGGTCCCCGGACAGCTGGCGGCGGATGGCCCATAACGTGGCCGATCAGGTCTATGAACGGATCACCGGCGAGGGTGGGTATTTCGACACCCGTGTCGCCTTCATTTCCGAAACCGGCCCCAAGAATGCCCGTCTGAAGCGGCTCGCGATCATGGATTACGATGGTGCGAATGTGCAGTATCTGACCGACAGCCGGAACATCGTGCTGGCCCCGCGCTTTTCGCCCAATGGCGACCGGGTGATCTTCACCAGCTACGAAAGCGGCTTTCCGCGCGTCTACCTGCTTGATGTGGCCACGGTGCAGCGCCGCCAGCTCGAAGGGCTGCCGGATACCATGTCGTTCGCCCCGCGCTTTTCTCCGGATGGCAACAGGATCGTCTATTCCGAGGAATCGGGCGGCAACACCGATATCTATCTCTACGATCTCAACACCGGCCAGCGAACGCGGCTGACCGAGGCGCCGTCGATCGAGACCGCGCCCAGCTTTTCCCCCGATGGCAGCCAGATCGTGTTCGAAAGCGACCGTTCGGGCCGCCAGCAGATCTATGTGATGCCCGCCAGCGGTGGCGAGGCGCGCCGGATCAGCCAGGGCCAGGTCGGGCGCTATGGCACACCCGTCTGGTCCCCGCGCGGGGATCTGATCGCATTCACTTTCCAGAACGCGGGCCGGTTCCATATCGGCGTGATGCGCACCGACGGGTCCGAGGAACGGTTGCTGACCGCGTCTTTCCTCGACGAAGGCCCGACCTGGGCGCCGAATGGCCGGGTGATCATGTTCACTCGCGAAACGGCCGGCGCCGATGGTGCGCCCGCGCTTTATTCCGTCGATATCTCGGGGCGCAACCTGCAAAGGGTGGCGACGCCGGGCATGGCCTCCGATCCGGCATGGTCGCCTCTTTTGCCCTAGCCGGCATGACCTGCCGGGCAGGTCGCCCAATCTGCTCTGCGGCGGTGACGGGGGGCATGCACGCCTGCTGAGTTGCCACCTTAGCCGTTGCCCAGCAACTCCATCAGCGTCAGCGCCATGACCTTGGCGCTGTCGGCCATGTCATCGATGCCGATCCATTCATCGGGTTGATGAGCCAGATCGAGAATACCGGGCCCGTATGCGATACAGTTTTTCAGCCGGCCGATCCGGTCGATATGTTTCTGGTCATACGTTCCGGGGGAAACCACGAACTCAGCCTGTTTCGACAGCACCTTTTCGATGGCGGCCTGCACGGTTCTGACCACCGGGGCATTTTCGTCCGTCATTGTCGGCTGGACCTCGAACAGGTCGCGGATCTCATAGCTGAACTTCGGACGTTCCGCCTTGATCTTCTCCAGCATTGCGGTGATTTCGGCTCTCACCTCCGAGATATCCTCTTCTATGAGGAAGCGGCGATCTATGGTGATCCGGCACCGATCCGGCACGCAGGGAGAGGGGAAGCCTGTGTAGCCTTCCTCCTGCACCGGCTCGCCGCCATGGATCGCATTGATGTTGAGCGTGGACTGCCGGGCCCCGTCCGGCACCACCGGCATCGCCGTGCGCTTGCTGGCCAGAAGCGGGAACAGATGCCGCTCCATCTCTTCGAGAACCGCGCCCATGTGGCGAACCGCGCAGTCGCCCAGAAACGGCATCGAGCCATGGGCGATCCGGCCATGGGTTTCGATCTCCGCCCACCAGACGCCCCGGTGGCCAAGGCAGATCCGATCCTTGTTGAGCGGCTCGGGGATAATCACATGCTGCACCCGTGACGGGTCGAAATATCCCTGTTCGGCCAGATACGCGACACCGCCGAAGCCGCCCGATTCCTCATCCGCCGTCGCGCTGATCTCGATGGCTCCGCGATAGTCCGGACAGGCCGCAATGAACGCCTCCGCGGCGATGATCGAGGTGGCGAGCCCGCCTTTCATGTCACAGGCGCCGCGCCCGTAGATCCGGCCATCCTTCATCTGGCCGCCAAAGGGTTCCATCGTCCAGCCATGGCCGATCTCGACCACGTCATGGTGGGAGTTGAAATGAACGCAGTCCCCGGGCGTTCGCCCCTCGTGGCGGGCGACGAGGTTCCAGCGCGGATGGGTTTCGCTATCCGCCGGCGCGCCGACGGCGCGGATCAGTTCGACGGCAAAGCCCGAACGGCTCAACCGCGCGGAGAGATAGTCGCAAATCTCCCGGTAGTTGCGACCGGGCGGGTTCAGCGTGGGAATGCGGATCAGATCCTGGGTCAGTGCGATCAGATCGTCACGGCGGGCGGCGATTTCGTCGAAAAGGCGGGTGCTGTCGGTCATTTTTGCAACTTGCGCTGATGAGACTTGCGCCGCAAGCCCTGCCAAAGCCCTTTCGGGCCCCCATATAAGGGGTTATGAAAACGCGCGAGACCGGGAGTGCCGCATGCTGAATATCGGCCGGATGGCGATCATCCTTATTGTTGTGCTGACATTGGTGTATGTCTGCGTGTTCCTCTACTGGCGTTCGGGCGTGCGCGAACGGCTTGAGGAAGACTGGGTGATGGAAGGTCGGCCGGGTGACCGGGATACATGGGTCGACGAGCGCGTGGCCCCCAAGGCGCGACGGATCAGCAGGTGGCTGATCCTCTTCGTCTACGTGCTGCCGATCACCGCGCTGAGCGTGTTTGTGTACGTTACCAATTGAACGAGGGGCACTGAGCCATGCGCTGGCCGCGAATAATCTTTCTGCTGATTTTGGCGCTGATCATCGGCGGCTTCATGCATTACACGCTACCGGGCCGTGACATCGCGCGGATCACCGACACGGAGATCATCCGGCAGGATTTTTCGGGCTGGAACAGGATTTTCTACGCCCAACCCGACAGCGGCAACGCCGATAGCGGCAATCGCGATCTGAGGCTGATCAACACGATCCGGGAAGACGGGTCGGTCATGGTCTATCGAAACGAGGATACCGGATTTGGCTGGCCGCCATATTTCAAGCTGGACAGTGCCGACCTGCAGGCCGAGGCCAGCAATCTGAGCTCGACGGCGGCTGACCCGCAATGGGTCGCCATCACCCACTACGGCTGGCGGTCGCGGTTTCTGTCCACCTATCCCAATGCCGTCGCGCTGAGACCGGTGGACGGCCCCGATGTCAGCCTGTTCCCGTGGCTCAATGTCATCATTCTGGCGCTTCTGGCGCTGCTCCTATTCTTCATCTGGCGCATGTGGGAACGGTTCGAGGACCGGGTGATCGAACCGACGGTGGATCGAACCGCCGTGCGCTGGGCAAAGCTGCGAGACTGGATGGCCGGGCGCCGGTGACGCAGGGCCGGGTACGACGGCTGGGCAGGGTTTCCATCGGTTCGCTGCGTCACGGATAGCCCGGCCGGAGATGGCCGTCCCGGCTGGGCAGGATTTCCGTCGCTCCGGTATCTTACTCGCCGTAGGGCACCCAGATCGTCTTGACCTCTGTGGCGGCCTGCAGGAAGCGCCTGCCTTCGCCCGATTTGCCCATCCAGTCGATCCCACGCCCGTCATGCACCCAGCTTCGTTTGAGATTGGAGGCGGAGGCTTTTTCGACGGCCTCGGCCCCGACATGGGGCGTGAAGGCCCAGATCGCGTCCACGTCCATGTGACCGGCAAGCGGTTCGGCCAGATCGGCTGGGTCGCCGGTCACGATGTTGACCACACCGCCGGGCAGATCCGACGTGTCGAGCACCTGATAGAGATCGGTGGCGGCAAGCGGGGCCGCATAGCTGGGCACCAGGACGATCCGGTTGCCCATGGCGATGGCGGGCGCGATAAGGGAAAGCGCCCCCAGAAGCGGCGCATCGTCGGGTGCCAGAGCGCCGATCACACCGACCGGTTCGGTCATCGCCAGCGCGATACCCCGGATCGGGACGGATTTCGCAGTGCCGTCGAACTTGTCGGCCCATGCCGCGTAGGTGAAGAGCCGGTCGATGGCCACATCCACCTCTGCGTCGGCGGTTTTAGCATTCACGCCGGTCAGGTCGCGGATGCGGGCCGCGAATTCCGCTGACCGTGCGGACAGGTTCTCGCCGATGTAATAGAGGATCTGCGCGCGAAGATGGCCCGTGGTTCGGGCCCATCCCGCCGCGCCGCGGGCGGCCTCCACCGCGTTGCGGATGTCCTTGCGATTGCCCAGCCCCATATGGCCAAGAAGCCTGCCCTTGGCGGACCAGACCGGTTGCGAATATCCGCCATCGGGCCGGGCCTGTTTGCCGCCGACATACATCTTGGCGGTGCGGTCGAGACCGGGGGCATCGGGCGTGTCCGGAGCCGGAACGGGATCGACCGGCTTCAACGGCTTCGTTTTCAGGGCAGGTTCGAGATAGGCCAGCAGCCCCTCCCATCCGCCTTCGCGGCCAAAGCCGCTTTCGCGCACACCGCCGAAGGGCGCGGCCGCGTCGAAGAGATTGGTGGCATTCACCCAGACCACGCCGGCGGCCAGTCTCGGCGCCACGTCAAGCGCGAGGTTCAGGTTTTCGGTCCAGACCGTGGCGGCCAGCCCGTAGCGGGTGTTGTTGGCAATCTCCACGGCTTCCGACGGGGTGCGGAAGGTGGTGGAGACCAGCACGGGGCCAAAGATTTCCTCCTGCATCAGCGGGGCGGCGGGCGACAGGCCGGTGATCAGCGTCGGCGGATAGAAACAGCCCTGTTCCGGCACCGGTGTGGCCGCGCGGTAGGTTTCGCCTTCGGTGTTGCGGTCGACCAGCCGGGTGATCGTGGCGTGTTGGACCGGATCCACAACCGCGCCCACATCGATGGATTTGTCCAGCGGATCGCCAAGGCGCAGCTTGTCCATCCTGGCCTTGAGCCTAGCATGGAAATCCGCGGCGATACCTTCTTGCACAAGAAGTCGGGATCCTGCGCAGCAGACCTGGCCCTGGTTGAACCAGATGGCATCCACCAGCCCCTCGATGGCGCTGTCGATATCTGCATCGTCGAAAACGATGTAAGGGGATTTCCCGCCCAGTTCGAGCGTCAGCGATTTGCCGGACCCCGCCGTGGCCTGCCTGATCCGGCGACCAACCTCGGTGGACCCGGTGAAGGCGACCTTGTTCACATCCGGGTGGGTGGTCAGCGCCTCGCCTGTTCGCCCATCGCCGGTCACGATGTTGACCACGCCTTTGGGCAGGCCGGCCTCCCGGCAGATATCGGCAAACAGCAACGCGGTGAGAGAGGTGTATTCAGCCGGTTTGAGAACGACCGTATTGCCGGCGGCCAGCGCCGGCGCAATCTTCCACGACAGCATGAGCAGCGGGAAGTTCCATGGGATGACCTGCCCGCAGACGCCAAGCGGGGCGTGGTCGGGCATTTCGTCGTCAAGCAGCTGGGCGAGACCGGCGTGGTAGTAGAAATGCCGCTGGGCCAGCGGCACGTCGATGTCGCGCGCCTCACGGATCGGCTTGCCGTTGTCGAGTGTTTCGAGCACGGCGAAAAGGCGCGCATGTTTTTGCAGAAGGCGCGCCAGTGCATAGAGGTGGCGGGCCCGCTGGTGGCCGCTGAGTTTCGACCATCCGGGAAAGGCCCGCCGCGCGGCGGCAACGGCTTTGTCCACGTCCTCGGTGGAGCTTTGGGTGATCCGGGCCAGTTCGGCGCCCGTGGCCGGGTTTCTGGTTGCGAATGTCTCGCCCGGTTTCGCGAAGACGCCATCGATGAACGCCCCGAAGGCAGGGCCCTTCCCGGCGATCCAGGCGCGGGCTTCGGTATCGGATTCGGGGGCGGGACCGTAGTCCATCGTCTCGAAGATTTCGCGGGTGGTCATGTCAGGGCCCCATGAAGAGGAAGATGAAAAGGACGGCGATCAGGATGACGATTGCGGCTGTCTTGCGGATGCGCGCGCGCTGCGCAAGGACGGCATGGGCGCGGATGTCATCGGCATACTCCTCCGGCGGGCGCCCGAAGGTATAGGCCTCGTTGAAGCGTTTCAGTTGCGCATCGTTCAGCGACGCGGCGGAGGTTTTTTCCTTGCGATACTCGGAAAACCCCATCCAGATCACGTAGAGTGTCAGCAGGATCAGGATGACCGTGTTGAAGCTGAACATCATGGCGGATCAGGCCATCGGATGCCGGTAGGACGCGGAATAGGCGCCGGTCGCGTGGTGTTCCAGCTGCCGCTCGATATCGCCCAGAAGGCTGCTTGCGCCGAAGCGGAAGAGGTCGGGCTGGAGCCAGCGGTTGCCCAGTTCCTCTTTCATCAGCGCCATGTAGACAAGCGCGTCCTTGGCCTTGGAAATCCCGCCCGCCGGTTTGTAGCCCACCTTGATGCCGGTCGCGGCCTCATAGGCGCGGATCGCGCGGATCATGGTCAAGGACACCGGCAGGGTTGCGTTGACGCTTTCCTTGCCGGTGGAGGTCTTGATGAAATCGGCCCCCGCCATCATGCAGACAAGCGAGGCGCGGGCGACGTTGCGCAGCGTGCCAAGCTCCCCTGTGGCGAGGATCGCCTTGACATGCGCTTCGCCGCAGGCGGCGCGGAACTCCTTCATCTCATCATAGAGCGCCTGCCAGTTGCCGGTCAGGACATGGCGGCGGGAGATGACGATGTCGATCTCGGCAGCGCCTGCCTTCACGCTTTCCGTGATCTCGGCCACCCGCAGATGGAAGGGCGACAGCCCGGCGGGAAAGCCGGTGGATACGGCGGCGACCGGAATGCCGGAGCCCTGCAGCGCCTCGACGGCGGTTTCGACCATGTCGTGATAGACGCAGACGGCCCCGGTGGTGATCGGCGGCAGACCAAGTGCATCGAGCAGATCGGCCCGGACCGGTTGGCGGGCCTTGGCGCAGAGGCGCCTGACCCGGCCGGGCGTGTCGTCTCCGGCCAGCGTGGTGAGGTCGATCAGGGTAATGGCCTTGGCCAGCCATGCGGCCTGATAGGTCTTCTTGACCGTCCGGCGGCCCGGCAGGCTGGCCGCCCGGCGTTCGATGGCGGACGTGTTGGCCTGCACCCGCGCGACCCAATCCAGATCAAGCGGCATGCCGGCGTTGCGCGGCTCATGGACCTGCGGCAGTTGCGGATCGGTCAAGGTTGTGGCGGTCTGGGTCGGGGCGTGTGTCACGGGAGTAAACTGCAGCCATTGGGGGACGGTTCGGTCAGCGTCTCATGTCGGCGCGGCAAAGACAAGCTTGACCATTTGGTCAAAAATCAGCGGGTCACAGCCGGGAAAGGATCAGCCCGACGGCCACGAAGGCGACGGCGAGGATGCGGGTCCAGCTGATCTCGCGCACTTGCAGGCCAAAGGCGCCGACGGCATCCAGAACGAGCGCTGCGGTCAGTTGCCCGAAGATCAGGGCCGCCACCATCGTGACGACGCCAAGCGCCGACACGCTCCAGACCGCGGCCCAGACATAGATCGCGCCAAGGGCGCCGCCTGTCCAGGCCCACCAGGGCGCATTGGCCATCGCCTGAAGCCCCGGCATCGTGCCCCGTGCCGCAACGATGGAGCCAAGCACCAGAAACCCCACAAGAAACGAGATCGCCGCCGCCGCCACCGGATCGCCCACATGTCCGGCAAGCCGGCTGTTTATCGGGGCCTGGACGGCAATCGCGACGCCGCCCAGTGCAATGGTGGCAAGGGCCATCCAAGGTGCCAGATTCATCATGGGTCCCCGCGTGTTGTCCGGTGTCACCGTGGCCGCTCCGCGACGTTTGGGCAAGGGGCGTGACAGCCCCGCCGCACCGCGTTAACAGGAAGGCGCTGTCAGAGATAAGGACCCGCCGCCCATGCCCTTCGACCGTTCGATCAAAATCGCACCGTCCATCCTGTCCGCGGATTTCGCCAATCTGGGTGCAGAGATCCGCGCGGTGGAGACCGAAGGTGCGGACTGGATCCACGTGGACCCGATGGATGGGCATTTCGTGCCGAACCTGACCATCGGGCCGAATGTCGTGGCCGCGATCCGGCCTCATGTGACGACATTCATGGATGTGCATCTGATGATTGCACCGGCTGACCCCTATATCGAGGCCTTCGCCAAGGCGGGTTCGGACATGATCACCGTGCATGCGGAGGCCGGGCCGCATCTGCACCGCACCCTGCAGAGCATTCGCGACCACGGGGCCAAGGCCGGAGTGGCGCTGAACATGACCACACCGCTGAGCCATATCGCCCATATTCTGGATGCGGTCGACCTGATCCTTGTGATGACGATCAACCCCGGGTTCGGCGGGCAGAAATTCACCCGTTCGATGGTGGAAAAGGTCGCACAGGCCCGTGCCATGGTGGGCGACAGACCGATCCATATCGAGGTGGATGGCGGGATCGACCCCGTCACCGCGCCTCTTGTCGCCGGTGCGGGGGCGGATGTGCTGGTGGCGGGATCCGCCGTGTTCAAGGGCGGTTCGGTCGAGCGGCCGGAGGTTTATGGCGAGAACATCCGCGCGATCCGGGCGGCGGCTGGCTAACCCGGTATCGGGCCGCAGAGAATGCCATGGTCGGCCTGCACCCGGTCCAGCACCCTGCGTGCGTGATCGCAGTAGCGCCGCTGGTTCAGCTTGACGTCGATCAGCGCGGCCAGCCTGCGATGCATGGGAAACCAGCGGTCCAGATCCAGCCCGCAGCCGTCCAGCACGCAAAACGGCAGCGCATTCATCAATACGAGGGTGTTGAGAAACGTATGGGTGACGGTGGTGATATGCATCAGCTTGCGGTCGATCCGGCGAAGCGCGTCGATATCCAGCAGATAGAGCGGTGTCTGGCGCAACTGGTCCGTCAGGAACAGATGCGGCAGGAAGTATCCCGCCACGCTACTGAGGAAATGGGTCGCGGCGCGGGACGTGATGGTGAGGATCGTCCGGCCCGGAGACAGGAACGGTTGATCGGGTCGCGCAGCGCGGAGCACGTATCCGGTACAGTTCACAATCACACTGCCCGGCGCGATGGGCATTTTCGCCCCCGAACGCAGCACCAGTTCCGGGCCCCCGCGGCCGTCACACACATCCACGAGATAATCGCCCACAAACGCCTTGACCCCGCGGGCGATGGTCCGGCTTTCCCTTTCGGACAGGATGCCGAAAAGAAACTGTTCGCCCGTGCCCGTCGGGCAGAGCGTATATGTGTCGCGAAAATGGGCAAAAACCTCATCTGCATTCGTGCCGTCGAACCGCATCGCCAGTTCGCGGAATGTGGGCAGGACCAGTTTTCCGCGCCAGTATCGGGGCAGACCGGTGGGTAGCGTGAAGTCGCGGCTGGCAAAAACGGTGCCCATGCCGGTCAGCATTGTGACCGGGCGCCGAGGGTTCCGGGTGATCAGCGCGTGGGCTGTGTCCATTCCTGTCTTGCCGCCGCCGATGACATAGACCGGCGCATCCCCGGCCATGTCGAGGGCCTGAGGCGTCGTCGAGACGACCCGATCCGAAGAGAGGGGCAGCGGCTCCAGCTCCGGGATATCCAGACCGCGAGCGTCGATCAGGCGTCTGGCATCGACCACCCGAGAGGCCCCGCCATCAACCGCCTCAAGGCTGAGCCGGGCCCGCGCGCCGCCATCGGTCGCGATCTCCTCGATCGCGATGCAGTTCTGGCCGTAGAGTTCCGTAACGGCGACCTTGTCGCGGATCTGGTCGAGACAATGAGCAAGATGGGCCGCCACCTCATCCCCGGTTGCCAGATATTCCGGGCGCTTGGACCAGGCCCAGGGGATATTGCCGACCGTGAACATCGGGTGCGGCTGATGCAGCCGGACATGGGGATAGGTCGCGCACCACATGCCGCCGCAGCTTGCCTTTCGGTCGATCAGGAGAACGCGGGCCGTCGGCGGCAGATGCTCGCAGGCCGCGTAAAGCGCGTTCAGCCCCGCAATACCTGCGCCAAGAATACACAGATCCCAAACCGTCTCGTCCCCGGATTGCACGATATCCCGCATGACATTATCCCGCGCCTGTTGTCCGGCGCGACCCTAGCAGGAACGGGTGGGCTGCCAAGCCTTTGACGGCCGGGCGAAATCTGCATTGATGAAAAAAGGCCCGCGACCGGTATGGCGCGGGCCAGGTTTCGCACCTTGTTTCGTTTCAGCTGGCCGTGGGGCCGGCCTCCAGCACGTCCTCCAGCGTCCGCAAACCCGTGCGCGGGGCCTGTACCAGCACCGACATATTGCCGGGCTTGTGTTCGTTCCGCAGCATCTTGGTGTGCGCGTCGGGCAGTTCGGCCCAGGGGAAGACTTCGGACATGCACGGGTCAAGCCGGCGCTCGACCATCAGATTGTTGGCCGAGGCGGCCTGTTTCAGATGGGCGAAATGGCTGCCCTGAAGACGCTTTTGATGCATCCACATATACCGCACATCGAAGGTGCAGTTGAATCCGGTGGTGCCCGCGCAGATCACCACCATGCCGCCCTTCTTGCAGACCAGCGTGGAGACCGGGAAGGTCGCCTCGCCGGGATGCTCGAACACCATGTCCACGTTCACGCCCTTGCCGGTGATGTCCCAGATCGCCTTGCCGAACTTGCGCGCCTCGCTGAACCACTCCTTGTATTCCGGGGTTCCGACGGTGGGGAGTTGCCCCCAGCAATTGAAATCCTTGCGGTTGATGACACCCTTGGCGCCAAGACCGAGAACGTAATCGCGCTTGTCCTCGTCGGAGATGACCGCGATCGCATTGGCGCCTGCCGTTGTGGCAAGCTGGATCGCATAGACGCCCAGCCCGCCGGAGGCGCCCCAGACCAGCACGTTCTGCCCCGGCTTCAACTCGTGCGGATGATGGCCGAAAAGCATGCGGTACGCGGTGGCCAGCGTCAGCGTGTAGCAGGCGCTTTCTTCCCAAGTCAGGTGCTTGGGCCGCGGCATGAGCTGCTGCGCCTGAACGCGGGTGAACTGCGAGAACGCGCCATCGGGGGTCTCATAGCCCCAGATCCGCTGCGTGGGGGAGAACATCGGATCGCCGCCGTTGCATTCCTCGTCATTGCCATCGTCCTGGTTGCAATGCACCACGACCTCGTCGCCGACCTTCCAGTTCTTCACCTTGTCGCCCACGGCCCAGACGATGCCTGCGGCGTCGGACCCCGCGATGTGATAGGGTTGGCCATGGCCATCGAAGGGGCTGATCGGCTGGCCAAGCGCGGCCCAGACCCCGTTATAGTTGACGCCTGCGGCCATCACGAGAACGAGCACCTCGTTCGAATCGATCTGGTGGGTATCCACGACTTCCAGCTCAAACGCCGTGTCCGGGTTTCCGTGGCGCTCACGGCGGATCGCCCAGGCATGCATTTTGGCGGGAACATGGCCCATGGGGGGCATTTCGCCCATCTCGTAAAGGTCCTTCACCGGCGCCTCGTAAGGGGCCGCGGGGGCTTGGGTGTCCAGGGCCATCGTGCTCTCCGTCATGCTCAGTCCTTTGCGGGCAATGCCGCGCTGCGGAATCAATTGCTGCTCATGCGAGATTTATTTGCCGGTGCGCAAGAAAGCAACACGAAAGTATGATATTTCGTAATTTTATGTCGCATGTGCTGGGGTTGCCGGGGTGCGACGCCCCCGAAACTCCGGGCCAATCTGCGCCGGAGGGCCAGCACAGTCGGCGTTCACTCCGCGGCATCCTCCAGCGCCGGCCTGTCCAGCAAATGCGCCACCGACGCCGCATAAAACGCGACCAGTGCGGCACCTTCCGGGTTCAGCACGAAGCCGTCCGGCCCATCGCTCAGCATACCGCGTTCGATCAGCGCGCGCAGACCGACCTCGACCGTGTAGTCCAGATCGTTTCTTGGGATATGCACCGCCGTACCGCGGCTTTTGGCCTCGCTGACCTGGCGCCCGACCAGATCGCGAAGCTCGGCGCGGTTTCTGGCACCATCCCGCAGGCCATGGGCAACCAGAGGCACCGGAACGACGGGCATGACCTGCCCGATCCGCGCCATCAGTTCGACGCCCAGAGCGGCGGGGCGATCCTCGTGATCCAGCGCCATGAAATCGGTCAGGCTCAGGGGCGAACCAAAGCTGACGGCGGCGTAGCCATAGCGATGGAAACGCCCCGTGATGCGGTGCCATGTCTGCCGCCAGACGTAACGCCAGATCGGTTTCAGACTGAACCGGAAGCGGCGGGTGCCGTTGGCATGCGCCTCGATCAGGGTGCGGTCCTCCATGACCCGGTCGTAGTTCAGCGCCACGGGGACAAAAACCACGTCGCGGGAACTGCCGGGGACAAACCCGTCGAGAATGTAGGAGATCAGACCGAGCTTGGGTTTGCCCATGGCCCCGGTCTGGGACAGGCCCCCCTCGGGGAAAACGGCCTGGGTCACGCCTGCCTCGGTCGCCATTTGCACGTAGCGGGCCAGTACCTTGCGGTAGAGCGGGTTGTTGTGCCGTCGCCGGATGAAATAGCCCCCCATCGCGCGCACGAGTTGCCGAAGCGGCCAGACCCGGGCCCATTCGCCCACGGCATAGGCCAATGCGGACCGCTCCGCCGCCAACCATGTGACCAGCACGTAATCCATGTTCGAGCGGTGGTTCATGACGAAAATCACCGTGGCCTCGGGGTCGATTGCCTCCAGCGCGGCATCGTTGCCGTGAGCCAGCCTGACACGGTAGAGTGACTGGCTGAGAAACTTTGCGGCTCGGATCGCAAAGCCGAAATAGGCGAAGGCCGAAAAACCCGGAACGATCTCGCGCGCATAACGTTCGGCGGTCTGGGCGGCGACATCCTCGCGCATGCCGTTCGCCTTGGCATGCTCGACGATCGCGCGGGCGACCTGCGGGTCGTAGATCAGCCGCAGGACGGTATCGTTGCGGCGCGCGAGCTTGAAAGGCTGGATCGGTCGGGTCAGCCTTGTGTTCAACTGCTCCACCGCCCGCTCAAGGCGGCGGCGCAGGAACCAACGCACCGATGGCACAAGCACATTGTTCAAGGCCGCGACCGCTGCGAAGGCCAGGATCAGGATCAGGGCCCAGACGGGCAGTTCTACGGTCGCCATCATTGCAGGGAAGCCTGACAGGAAAGCCGCCTGCGCACAATCATTCCAAATGCCGCGACGCAGCGAATTGACATCGACATAAAGTTATCAATATATGCCCGTGAGCGGAAGAAAATTACCGCGTCTGATTCAGGAGGCCTGCCCCGTGACCGCCCAGAAAGACCGCCCCTGGCTTATCCGGACCTATGCCGGCCATTCCACCGCCCAGGCCTCCAACGCGCTTTACCGCGGAAATCTGGCCAAGGGCCAGACCGGTCTTTCGGTGGCCTTCGATCTGCCGACCCAGACGGGGTATGACAGCGACCATGAACTGGCTCGTGGCGAGGTCGGCAAAGTCGGTGTTCCCGTGGCGCATCTGGGCGACATGCGCACGCTCTTCGACCAGATCCCGCTGGAGCAGATGAACACGTCGATGACGATCAATGCGACCGCCCCCTGGCTTCTGGCGCTCTATATCGCCGTGGCCGAGGAGCAGGGCGCGGATATCTCCCTGTTGCAGGGCACGGTGCAGAACGACCTGATCAAGGAATATCTTTCCCGCGGAACCTATATCTGCCCGCCGAAGCCGAGCCTGAAGATGATCGCGGATGTGGCCGAGTATTGCTACACGCATGTCCCGAAATGGAACCCGATGAATGTGTGTTCCTATCATTTGCAGGAAGCCGGTGCCACGCCGGAACAGGAATTGGCCTTTGCGCTGGCCACGGCAACGGCCGTGCTTGACGCATTGAAGCCGCGGGTACCGGCGGAGGATTTCCCCGCCCTTGTCGGGCGGATCTCGTTTTTCGTGAATGCCGGGATCCGCTTTGTGACCGAGATGTGCAAAATGCGCGCTTTCGTGGACCTCTGGGACGAAATCTGCGCCGAGCGCTATGGCGTCGAAGATCCGAAATACCGCCGGTTCCGCTATGGAGTGCAGGTCAACTCCCTCGGCCTGACGGAACAGCAGCCGGAAAACAACGTCTACCGCATCCTGATCGAAATGCTGGCGGTCACACTCAGCAAGAATGCCCGCGCCCGCGCCGTGCAGTTGCCCGCCTGGAACGAGGCATTGGGCCTGCCGCGCCCATGGGATCAGCAATGGTCGATGCGGATGCAGCAGATTATGGCGTTCGAAACCGATCTTCTGGAATATGGCGATCTGTTTGACGGCAATCCGGTGGTCGCGGCCAAGGTCGACGCGCTGAAAGACGGAGCGCTTGCGGAATTGGCCAATCTGGAATCGATGGGCGGGACGATCGCGGCAATCGATTACATGAAAGGCCGGCTTGTGGAGTCCAATGCAGACCGCGTCAACGGGATCGAAAAGGGCGAGACGGTCGTCGTCGGTGTGAACAGGTTCACCACGACGGAGCCATCGCCCCTGATGGATGCCGATGGCGGCATCATGATGGTGGACGAGGCGGTGGAGGCCGAGCAGATTGCGCGGCTGAACGACTGGCGGAGTCTGCGCGATGCGGATGCCGTTGCATCGAGCCTCGATGCCCTGCGGCGCGCCGCAGAGAAGGGCGAGAACATCATGCCGCCGTCGATTGCGGCAGCGAAGGCCGGGGTGACCACGGGCGAATGGGCAGGCATCATGCGCGCGGTTCATGGCGAATACCGCGGGCCTACGGGCGTTTCGCGCAATCCCTCCAACAAGACGGACGGGCTTGACGAGATACGGCAGGCGGTGGATGCCGCCAGTGACCGGCTTGGCCGGAGATTGAAGTTTCTGGTCGGAAAGCCCGGATTGGACGGGCATTCGAACGGGGCGGAGCAGATCGCGTTCCGCGCGCGGGATTGCGGAATGGATATCGCCTATGAGGGCATTCGATTGACGCCGGAAGAAATCGTTTCAGCCGCAAAGGCCGGGGAGGTCCACGTTATTGGCCTGTCGATCCTGTCCGGTAGCCACGTTCCTCTGATCCAGGAGGTCATGACAAGATTGCGGGCCGAAAACATGGATCACATTCCGGTGGCCGTCGGGGGCATTATTCCGGAGGAAGACGCAGAGAAATTGCGGAGCTTCGGGGTGGCGAAAGTCTACACGCCAAAGGATTTCGAGCTCAATCGAATCATGATGGATATTGTTCACCTGGTCGACCCGAAGCCGGTCGCCGCCGAATAAACCCTGAAAAACATGGTCTCATAGGTCGAAACCTGCCTAAAAAGACATGTCCATAAATAGTTCCTATTGCATGCATGAGTGTACAGGCTTAGCACCAATGCACCAAAAATAGGGACACCCGAAATGACGAAGAAATTGAGTAACATGACGCGGCAGGAACTGCTGGACCTGCAAAAGGAAGTCGACGCCGCGCTGAAAGACTACGCGAAACGCAAAAAGAAGGAAGCCCTGGCTGCTGCGCAAAAGGCGGCACTTGAACACGGGTTTTCGTTGGACGAGGTTCTTGGCGGCAAATCCACATCCGGCCCGAAATCGCCTCCCAAATATGCCAATCCGAAAGATCCGAGCCAGACATGGACAGGTCGTGGCCGCCAGCCCGGTTGGATCAAGGAGGCGCTTGCATCCGGAAAATCTCTCGACGATATGGCGATCTGAGCGCAGAAGATGACCGTTCACATTGGGGCAAAGCCCGGAGAGATTGCCGAAACGGTTTTGATGCCGGGCGACCCGCTCCGGGCGAAATGGGCCGCTGAAAGGTTTCTGGAAAACCCCGTCTGCGTCAACGAAGTGCGCGGCATGCTGGGGTTTACCGGAACCTGGAAGGGCAATCGCGTCACGATTCATGGGTCGGGTATGGGGATGCCCAGCCTCTCGATCTATGCCAATGAGTTGATCCGCGACTTTGGTGCGCAAACCCTGATCCGCATCGGATCGGCGGGCGCCATGCAGGACAACGTCAAGATCCGGGATGTGGTGCTGGCGATGACGTCGTCCACGATGTCCACGCCATCGCGCGGGATATTCAGGGACCTGAGTTTTGCGCCATGTGCGGATTACGGGTTGTTGCAGGCGGCTTACAAGGCGGCCCAATCCAGGGGCAGCGCGATCCATGTGGGCGGCATCTACTCGTCGGACGTGTTTTACGACGAGCGTCCGGACCTGACTGAGCAGATGACCCGCCACGGTATCCTCGCGGTGGAAATGGAAGCGGCGGAGCTTTATACCCTTGCTGCCCGGTACGGCCGCAGGGCTCTGGCGGTTCTGACCATCTCCGACCACCTGATCACGGGCGAGGCGTTGCCATCGGAAGACCGGCAATCCAGTTTTGCCGATATGGTGGAGATTGCGCTGGAAGCGGCCTTCACCTGAGCAAAGGGCCCCGGTTTCGGGGCCCTTGCCATGTCAGATCACGATCACATCCAGCGGCGGGAACCCGTTGAAGCCCACCGAGCTGTAGCTCGACGTATAGGCCCCGCAATTGCGGATCACGATCCTGTCGCCGCTTTTGAGGCCGACAGGCAAGGCCACGGGGCGTTTTTCATAAAGCACATCGGCGCTGTCGCAGGACGGGCCCGCAAGGATGCAGGGGCCGGTGTCTTCATGGTCGCGATCGGTGGTGAACTGATACCGGATCGCCTCGTCGATGGTTTCGGCCAGACCGGAAAACTTGCCGATGTCGAGGAACACCCAACGGCAGAGGTCGTCATCGGATTTCCGCGACACCAGCAGCACCTCGGCGGCGATCACACCGGCTTCGGCCACCAGCCCGCGGCCGGGCTCGGCCATCACGCGGGGCGCGTCGCCGAAGCGGGCGCGAACCATTTGCATCACCGTTGCGGCATAATCGGTCGGGTGGGCGATCTCGTCGCCGTAGAAGGCGGGAAAGCCGCCGCCGATATTGAGAAGGCTCAAATCATGGCCTGCATCCAGCGCTTCGGCCCAGATTGCGGCCACCTGATCGAGCGTATCGGCCCACATCTCGGGTTTGCGGGTCTGGGAGCCCACATGGAAGGAAACGCCAACGGGTGCGAGACCCAGATCGCGGGTCATGTTCATCAGACGCACGGCCTTGTCGCGGCTGGTGCCGAATTTGCGGGTCAGCGGCCAGTCGGCGCCGGAGGCCTCCACGATAAGACGGATGTAAACCTGCGCCCCGGGTGCATTTTCCGCAATTTTTTCAAGCTCTTCTTCCGCGTCGGCGGCGAAGATCCCGATCCCGGCCTGATGCGCGAAAGCGATGTCCGACGCGCGTTTGACGGTGTTGCCGAACGAGATTTGCGCCGGGTCCGCACCAAGCGAGAGGCAGAGCTCGATTTCGCCCCGCGATGCGGCGTCGAAATGCGAGCCAAGCGCCACCAGACGTTCGATGATCTGGCGTGCCGGGTTCGCCTTCACGGCATAATGGATATCGGCGGAGGAGAGACCTGCGGCCAGCGCGTGATACTGCGCCTCGACCCGGTCGATATCGAGCACGAGGGTCGGTTTGTCGAAGCGGTTGGCTGCGACGAAGGCATCGAGGCGGGAGGAGGGTACGACGGCAGAAGCCGCCGAAAAATCGGCGTGGGTTACGTGCATTGGTCATCTCCATAAGACCCGGCCATTCCGGTGTCCCGGCGCAGACCGCTCACTTCAAAGGGAGACGTTACCGTCGCTACGTAACCGCGTGGGTGTTGAGCCCACCTCGACAGAGGCGCGTGCGTTGGCGTCTATGGGCGCCAAGTAGGACCGGGACGGATTCGATTCAAGGGAAATCTCGGGGTGATTTTCGCAATCCGGGCCCGTGGTTTTTGAGACACAGTCAGCGCCCGTGGGTCCGATCATACCCGTTGACCGGGGGAGGCGTGTAACCGGGTGTCGCCGCGCTGTCGAACACCTCGACCAGCAGCGGGAAACAGGGTGCCGTATCGCTGGAATGGGTCGCGCCGCAATCGCCGCCGGGGCACGCGGAAAGGGCGCCGACAAGATCTATTTCTGCCAGAAAATCAATGTGATCACCTGGCCGTACAGGGCTCGCTTTCATGAAGTACTGACCGGTATCGCGAGTGAAGCCGGTGCACATGAAAACGTTCAGGACATCGTGGACATGCGGCTCGGCTTCGGCAAGAGGGAGACCGGTTTCCTCGGCCAGCGCACGGGTAAGATTGGAGTGGCAGCAATGGTGATAGTGCCCGTCTGACAGCAGGTTGTGGGTATATGGGTCGCACCGGGTTCCGATCACGTCGTGAACGCCGCCGCCATGGGCATCAAGCCCGTACCAGCCCAGAGTATCCTCGACGATCGTCGCCATCGGGCGAAGATAGGGAAGGCTGGACCAGAGCCGGTCCCCGGTCGTTACATGGGTGCCGTGAAGCGCACGGGTCTTGCCGGAGAAAAAGCGTTCGGTCAGATCGGCGGCATTCCAGAGATTGAGGTCGCCAACCTGTGGGCCCTTGATGCTGGTGATGCGGAAGGTCTGGCCTGCCCTGACATGGAAGCTGCGCGCCTCGCGGGGAGGAACGGTCACCTCGTGCCGCTTCTGCAGCGTTTCGGTTGCCGCGCGCATCACCGCTGCGTCCGGCTGTGGGAGCGTATCGGTCGGATAGCAGATGACAGGAGCGATGGCGCGGCGTTGGGCGGCGTCTGCGGGCTCGGACATGGGTATCTCCGGGGTAAATGAGTCTATGTGCAGGTGATGCTGAGGGTTTTACAGGTTCCGGGTTCGGTTCCGCAAACCGCCGTCGGGCTGGGTGGCCGCCTCAAGCGGAGTTCGGCAAAACCGTTGCTTTCCGGGCTCACAAGGGGTTGTGGCAAGGCCGGGCATCCACGTTCTGCATCGCGACGTCCCGCCGGTCAGACATGCTCCCCCACAACCTTGCCGGAATAGATACACCCGCCCAGAAAGGTGCCCTCAAGCGCGTTATAGCCGTGGTAGCCGCCACCGCCGAAGCCCGCCACCTCGCCGGCCGCGAAGAGCCCGGAAAAGGGCGTGCCATCGGGGCGGAGAACCTGACCGCTGAGATCCGTATGCAGCCCGCCGAGCGATTTCCGCGTTAGAATGCTGAGACGGACGGCGATGAGGGGGCCGTTTTTCGGGTCGAGGATCGCATGCGGTTTGGCGGTGCGGATCAGTTTGTCGCCCAGATAGGCGCGGGCGCCGCGAATGGCGGTGATCTGGGCATCCTTGGAGACCGCGTTGCCCAGTTGCGCATCCCGTGCGGCGATCTGGTCGCGGATATGGGCGAGCCTGAGCGGGACTTGCGGAGTGATCCTGTTCATCCCCTCGACCAGCGTCGCCAGATCGGGGGCGACGACAAAATCCTCCCCATGCGTCTTGAATGCCTCAACCGCACGGGTCGCCCCCTTGCCAAGGCGTTCCTTCAGAACCGCCGACCATTTGCCGGAGGTCAGGTCCGGGTTCTGCTCAGAGCCGGAAAGGGCAAACTCCTTTTCGATGATCTTCTGGGTCAGGATGAACCATGAATACTCATGACCGGTGGCCATAATACGCTTGAGCGTGGCCAGCGTGTCGAAGCCGGGGAAGCAGGGCGCGGTCATCCGGTCGCCGTTTGCATCGAACCACATCGACGACGGGCCGGGCAGGATGCGGATGCCGTGATTGGGCCAGATCGGGTTCCAGTTGGCCAGACCCTCGCAATAATGCCACATCCGGTCCTTGTTGATGACCTGCGCGCCCGCCGCCTCCACCGTCTGCTGCATCTGTCCGTCCACATAGTCGGGAACGCCGGAAATCATCCTGATCGGCGGCGGCCCAAGACGCTCGCGCGGCCAGTAATCGCGGACGAGATCGTGATTGGCGCCGATGCCGCCTGTCGTCACGATGACGGTATCGGCGGCATAGTCGAAGGGCACGGCGGCCCGGCGGTTGGTGGGCGCCCCGCGGGGCGCCGGATCGTCGACAAGAATGTCGCCCTCTACGCCTTTCAGCAGGCCCCCTTCGAGCGTGAGCCCGGTGACCCGGTGGCGGAAATGCAGTTCGATCCTGGGGTGGGTTCGGACGCGTTCGGCATAGGGTTTCACCACACCGGTGCCGGTGCCCCATGTGACGTGAAACCGCGGGATGGAATTGCCGTGACCGGGGGCAAGCGATCCGCCACGTTCGGCCCACCCCACCACCGGAAACCAGCGCATGCCCAGATCATGCAGGTAACCGCGCATGGGGCCGGCGGCGAAATCCAGATAGGCATCGGCCCATCTGCGGGGGTTTTCATCCTCGGGCCGGTCGAAGCCCGCCGCCCCGAACCAGTCGGCCGCCGCCAGATCCCGGCTGTCCCTGAGGCCCATTCGCCGCTGTTCGGGCGTGTTCACCATGAACAGCCCGCCAAGCGACCACCAGGCCTGCCCGCCAAGCGATTGCGGGCCTTCCTGATCCAGAATGGCGACCTTGCGGCCACGTTCGGCCGCGTGAAAGGCGGCCACAAGGCCAGATAGACCCGCACCGATGACGATTGTATCGACCTTGATCATGGTTCCGTCTCCTCCGCCTTGGGAGTGTAAACCGGGTCATCTCCACTTGTCCCGCGCCGACGTTGCGTCGCGTTGCACGGGCCGCATGGCAGCGTTGTGCAGATACGCGGTGCTCAAATCGCGATCCGCACGTATCTTCGATGCAAGGGAGGACAGAGCTGACCCAGAAGAGGTTGATATGTCCAAACGTGAGACTGAGCAGAAGAGCGACGAGGCCCTGAAATGTCTGGAAGACGCCTGGGCCTATTACACAGAGTTGCCATACCCTGTGGATAAGACCCCGGAATACTACGAATATGTGAAGGCGGCCTGACGCAAGGCGCGCTTGCCGGAGGGGTTTGAGCAGGAGGATCGCCTTCATGCAGGGGGCGGTCCCTTTGCCTTCCGCCGCCGCCTGACGAGGGCGGATGCGGCATCTTTGCCCCGTGCAGGTTGCCGCGGCGAGGACTGCCCCGGCCCTCACGGAGTTCGGCGCTGCGCCGGACGTCTGCGAAATCCCTTTCCGGCGATACAGATCACACCCGGCCAGCGCATGATTGGCGCGTCCGGATACGTCGGCCCCCGGAGAATGATTGCCGCCGCACATGACCGCGGCCCTGCGAGATACCGGCCCGGGATCAGTGCGCCCGTTCCACCATCATCTGCTTGATCGAGGCAATCGCCTTGGCCGGGTTCAGACCCTTCGGGCAGGTCTTGGTGCAGTTCATGATCGTGTGGCAGCGGTAGAGTTTGAACGGATCTTCCAGATCGTCCAACCGCTCGCCCGTGGCCTCATCGCGGCTGTCGATGATCCAGCGATAGGCATGCAGCAGCGCGGCGGGCCCGAGATAGCGGTCCCCGTTCCACCAGTAGGACGGGCAGGACGTCGAACAGCAGGCGCACATCACACATTCATACAACCCATCGAGTTTTTTGCGGTCATCGATAGATTGGCGCCACTCATGTTCAGGATTTTGGGTCTTGGTCTCCAGCCAAGGCATCACTGCGGCGTGTTGGGCGTAGAAATGGGTGAGATCGGGGATCAGGTCCTTGACCACGGGCATGTGGGGCAGGGGGTAGATCTTCACGTCGCCCTTGATCTCGTCCATGCCGTAGATGCAGGCCAGCGTGTTGATCCCGTCGATATTCATCGCGCAGGAGCCGCAGATCCCCTCGCGGCAGGAGCGGCGGAAGGTCAGCGTGGGGTCGATCTCGTTCTTGATCTTGATCAGCGCGTCAAGAACCATGGGCCCGCAGCTGTCCATATCGACGAAATAGGTGTCGACACGCGGGTTCTCGCCATCATCGGGGTTCCAGCGATAGATGCTGAACTTCCGCACATTCGTGGCGCCCTCCGGCTTGGGCCAGGTCTTGCCCGTGCGGATGCGGGAGTTCTTGGGGAGCGTCAGTTCAACCATGGTTGTCTCCGGTTCCTTGTACGAAGGATAATATGTCCTGCCATGCGCGTTTGCCAGCGCTGGCAGATGAAAGGGTGATGAGGTCAGGCATGATGCATCTCCGCCAGCCAGCGGGTCGGATGGGGTTCATAGCCGAGGCGGACCAGCGCCGCGCCATAGCGTTCCGCATATATCTCGGCCACACGCCGGGGCAGGGCCTGCCGCCACTGGTCGGGGCGCCCTGACATGATATGCGCATCGACCCGTTTGGCCCGCGGCGTCGCCCCGGAAAGTCCGCCGAACAGGCTGTGTTTCCAGAAGACCCGCCTGCCCAGGGCCGTTTCCTCCTCCGAAAACCCGAGAAAGCTGAGGGCTTCGACGAACCGCTGACAGCTGGTGTCGCGGATCAGCTCTTCGTAGCGCATCTCGACCGCGTTGGCGCGCGTGTAGTCCCATGCCAGCATCTGGTCGAGCGTTTCGCGGTGCTTGTGTTCCATTTCGAACAGTAGCCGCTCCTCGTCATCCGGCAGGTTCTGCAAATGCTCCTGATAACTGCGGTTGTTCAGTTCCGGCCGCGGGCGATGCAGGAATTTCTCGTCCCGGGTGACAGAGCGCAGATGATACCGCATCCCCGAGACAAGCACATCGCGGGGGTCGCGGATCAGATGCAGAATCCGCGCATCGGGCCTGTCCATGACCGGCTTGGGCAGTTTCGAGGACCAGTTGTACAGTATAGCGCGACCGGCGTCGCAATGCTTGCCCTCGTGCCAGTTGGCGAAGCCATAGACAAAGGCCAGCTTCAACCGCCGGGCGATGATCCGGAACACGCGGCGCATCCAGATCGTGCCGGTCTTGTGATGGGTGCCGATGCAGATGAAGCGAGGCTCGATAAGCTCTGTCATGCCGGGCCGCGCTCAGAGGATCAGGGGCCGGGTCGGACCGGCGCCTGTAAGCTGACGGAAGCAACGGTCATAGACCAGTTGCGGATCGCGCCCGGCCAGGTAGTCGGACGTGATCCCGACCTCAAGCCGGGCGGTCGGCCCGCCCGATCCCACGCCGACGCCGATGCTGCCCGTGGGCCCCGCCGCGGCACGGGCGCGTTCGCTGCAGGTCTGATAGGCGCGTTCGGGCGACATCGGCCCGCAGGCCGCCAGCAGAGTGAGGACGGCGAGGGCAAGGTGCGGTCTCGGCCTCATGCGAACTCCTCTAGGGAGACAAGCGCGTTGCGGCTGATGCAAAGGACCGTATCGGGACGCTGCAGAATGCCGGAGACGGTGCGGCTGGTCTGCTCGGTCACGCCGGTGATGGCGGCGCCGGCCACGATGAGGATTTCCTGCGCCGAGGCGTTGTCGATCACGCAATCGGTCACCGGCGTGGCATCGATGCCGGGAAACCGTTCCGCGACCACGTCATTCACCACGCCCCGCGCCTGATCGCGGGCGATGATGTCGGCAGTGCCCTGCGCGATGTTGCAGGCGGCCAGCGTGGTGAGCATCATCGCCAACCCCAGATGGCGGAGAGCTGCGGACAGGCGCACGGGGGCTGCTGCCTCCGCCCGGGATGCCGGCGGCGCCGGTTCATCTCTGTCTCCCATGGGCCTGGTTCGGAGTGGCATCAGCTCTGTGTCTCTCCTCAATACACGCGCGCCTTGGGCGCGATTTTCTTCATGTCGATCCCGCCCTCGTTATGGCCGAGAAGCGGGTTGAGATGCACCGGGCGATAATCCAGGGTCGTCTTGCTGCCATTGACCACGGCAAGGCTGTGCTTGCGCCAGTTCTCGTCATCCCGGTCAGGATAATCCTCATGCGCATGGGCGCCACGGCTTTCCTTTCGCGCCTCGGCGGCAACGATCGTGGCCAGCGCGTTGGGCATCAGATTGGTCAGCTCCAGCGTTTCCATCAGGTCGGAGTTCCAGATCAGGCTCCGGTCGGTGACGTGCAGATCGTCGATCTTGGCCGCAATGGCCTCCATCTTGGTCACACCCTCGGCCAGCGTCTTGTCGGTGCGGAACACCGCGGCATCGGATTGCATGGCCTGCTGCATCTCCAGCCTCAGCTCGGCGGTGGGCGTGCCCCCGTCGGCATGGCGGATATCGTCGAACCGGGCGATTGCCTTGTCGAGCGAAGCCTGGTTCAGCGCCGGGTTCGACGCGTCCGGGTCCACCACTTCGCCTGCCTTGATCGCGGCCGCACGGCCGAACACCACGAGGTCGATCAGGCTGTTGGAGCCAAGCCGGTTCGCCCCGTGCACCGAGGCGCAGCCCGCTTCGCCCACGGCCATCAGGCCCGGCACGATCGCATCGGGGTTCTTCTTGGTCGGGTTCAGCACCTCGCCCCAGTAATTGGTCGGGATGCCGCCCATGTTGTAATGCACCGTCGGCAGAACCGGGATCGGCTCTTTCGTCAGATCCACACCGGCGAAGATGCGCGCGCTTTCGGAGATACCCGGCAGGCGCAGGTCCAGTGTCTCCGGCGGAAGATGGTTCAGGTGCAGGTGGATATGATCCTTGTTCTCGCCCACACCGCGCCCTTCGCGGATCTCCATCGTCATGCAGCGGGACACCACATCGCGGCTGGCAAGATCCTTGTAGGTCGGCGCGTAGCGTTCCATGAACCGCTCGCCTTCGGAATTGGTCAGGTAGCCGCCTTCGCCGCGCGCGCCCTCGGTGATCAGGCAGCCCGCGCCATAGATGCCGGTCGGGTGAAACTGCACGAATTCCATGTCCTGAAGCGGCAGCCCCTGCCGCGCCACCATGCCGCCGCCGTCGCCTGTGCAGGTATGGGCCGATGTGGCCGAGAAATAGGCCCGCCCATAGCCACCGGTGGCTAGCACCGTGGTCTTGGCGTTGAAGACATGCATCGTGCCGTCTTCCAGCTTCCAGGCGACGACACCCTGGCACTGGCCATCCTCGGACATGATCAGGTCGGTCGCGAAATACTCGATATAGAATTCCGCGTTGTGCTTGAGGCTCTGGCCATAAAGCGTGTGCAGGATGGCGTGCCCGGTCCGGTCGGCGGCGGCGCAGGTGCGTTGCACCGGCGGGCCCTCGCCGAACTCCGTCGTATGGCCGCCGAAGGGACGCTGATAGATCTTGCCCTCTTCCGTGCGGGAAAATGGCACACCGTAATGCTCCAGCTCGTACACGGCCTTGGGCGCCTCGCGGGCGAGGTATTCCATCGCGTCCGTGTCGCCCAGCCAGTCGGACCCTTTCACCGTGTCGTACATGTGCCACTGCCAGTGGTCCGGGCCCATATTGCCAAGCGAGGCCGCGATGCCTCCCTGCGCCGCGACAGTGTGAGAGCGGGTCGGGAACACCTTTGAAATGCAGGCGGTCTTGAGGCCCTGCTCTGCCATGCCAAGGGTGGCCCTGAGGCCGGAGCCGCCAGCGCCCACGACGACAACGTCGTAGGTGTGATGGGTGATATCGTAGGAAGCCGTCATGTCTGAAATTGCTCCTGTCTGCTCAGAGCGCGATTTTTGCGATGGCGAAAAGGCCCGTGGCGGCAAGGCCATAGCTGATGAGGGTCATGGCGATGATGGCCAACCTGCCTGCCGGGCCATGCACGTAATCCTCGATCAGCGTGGTGACGCCCAGTCGGAAATGATGAAAGCCCACGATCAGCATCAGGGCGGTTACGATGGCGGTGAACGGGCGCGAGAGCCCCGCGATGACCTCCGCATGAGGTTCGCCAAGCAGCGGGCCGACCGAGAACAGGAAGATCGGGGTCAGGATCAGAAGGGCGATCGAGGTGACCGTCATCGAATAGAAATGCTGGGTGCCGCTTCTGGCGGAGCCGAGCCCCTCGACGCGCTTGCGGTCGGTCAGAAATGCCATGTCTGTTGCCCCCCTAGATTGCGATGATGGTGAGAAAGGTGAACGCGACCGACCCGATGATCATGCCCCAGCCCATCTTGTCGGCGGTGTCCACCTCAAGACCGTAGCCCTGATCCCAGATCAGGTGGCGAAGACCGCCGAGCGCATGATACCAGAGCGCCCAGACCGATCCGAGCATCACCAGATCGCCCAGGACCGAGGTGATCAGACCGTCGACCGTGGTGAAGTAGCTTTCGCCGGTCGCCGCGGCCAGAAGCCACCACACGATGAGCAGCGCGCCCACCAACAGGGCGTTGCCGCTGATCCGCACCAGAATCGAGGTGATCGAATTGAGTTGCGGCCGATAAATCGTCAGGTGCGGGGACAGAGGCCTGTTGCCCCGGTTCACGTCTGCCATGGCGGACACCCTTTCAGGTTGAGCTTGGACTGTTTTCGTCACGACAATGCATAGCGGGTTTTTTGCCGCTGTCACGTGGTGCGACGTTGAAAATGCGCCCAATTCTGGGTCCTAACGCCGCAGCGCCCCTTCTTGTGATCACAGTATCGTGGGCCGTGATCACAAAAGATATCTCCCAAAAGTGTCCAAAGGCACTCTCGTTTTTGCCTCAGAACTGCCTTATTGGGGACCTAGCCACGTCGATGATTTAGTGTGACAGGTTGTGAGGAATAGATGGTGCGACATAAACTGGCTTTTACAGTCGACAGGGATCGGGCCCAGTTGCTGGCCTGGATGGTGGAATGCCCGGATCCGAATCTGTGGCACGAGATCGTGGTCGGCCTGGATCTGACCACCGGACTCGGACTGGACTCGGCGCTCTGGATCGTTCAGCAGCCCGAATGCGACATGGCCACCGCAGCCGCGGCCCTCGTCCGGCTTGAGGCCTGGGAATACATCATCGTGCCGACCGAAAAGAAGCGCTATGCCGACGCGCGTATCTTCGAGATTGCGCGGGCGGTCTGCATGCGGTCGCAGACTGACGGATATCAGCGCAATCGCATCGGCTGGGATCACAGCCGCCTGCATCATTCGCCCAAGGTCCTCTTGCACCATATCTACGCCTTCTGCGAACAGAAGGGGCTGGCGCATGACCAGACCTATCTGCCCATTCCGGTCAGCTTGCTGTCGGGTGATTTCGACAAGGCGCTTCCGCTACAGGAGTATATCGCCGATGAATCCGGCCTGACCCATGTGTCGGCGCTTGATCCGGTGACGCAGAAGGGGATGGGGTACACGCTCCACTGAGCGTCCCGGTCCCTATTCCGGGACCAGGGCCCAGTAATCCAGATCCAGCAGGATGTCGGGCAGATACCTGCCATCCTCCCCCTTCAATGTGCCGGCGGCGCCACCCTTCGTTGCGACCAGCCGCAGGCGAAGCGCGCCGACGCTGGGAGCGGAGGTTTCGGCCTTGTCCAGAACTTCGGACCATGCCCTGACCGTATCGCTCGCAAAGGCCGGGTTGGCATGGGCCCCGGCATTGATGCCGGCGATCATTTGCGCGTTGGCCAGCCCGTTGAAGCTGAGCGCGCGGGCAAGGCTGATGATGTGGCCGCCATAGATCAGGCGCTTGCCATCCTCCCGCGCAGTCGCATCGAAATGCACCTTGGCCGTGTTCTGCCAGAGCCGGGTGGCCATCATGTGTTCGGCCTCGCTGAGCGTGACACCGTCCACATGATCGATCACCTCGCCGATCTGATAATCCGACCAGCGATGCGGCTCTCCGGCAAGATCGAAATCATAATGGGAAAAATCCAGCCCTTCGGGGATGAACAACGTGTCGGGCGGGACAACCGGGCTCGGTTCGGGCAGATGGGTTTCGGGCGCGGGCGCGTCGGGATCGCGTTTGCGCACCATCACCCAACGGATGTAGTCCAGCACGATCGTTCCGTGCTGGTTCACACCTTCGGTCCGCACGTAAACGACACCGGATTTGCCGTTTGAGTTCTGTTTCAGGCCGATGATCTCCGATCTGCCGCGCAGCGTATCGCCAGGCCAGACCGGCACGTGAAACCGCCCCTCCGCATATCCCAGGTTCGCAATCGCGTTCAGGGAGATGTCGGGCACGCTTTTGCCAAAGACCGTGTGAAACGTGATCAGATCGTCCAGGGGGCTGGCATGAAGACCCGAGGCGCGGGCAAACTCGTCGGATGAATGAAGCGCGTGCCGCGCCGGATAAAGGGCGTGATAGAGCGCCCTTTCGGCTCCCTGAAGCGTGCGCGGCGTGGCGTGGTCTATGACCTGCCCTAGACTGTAATCCTCGAAGAAATTGCCGGAACCGGTTTTGGGCATTCAGAGATCTCCGAGTTTCAGGGCGGAGGTGTAGGTGCCGTCGACCTCCTTGGTTACAGCCTGCCCGCAGCGCATGACGCCGCGGGCTGCATCGAACGCATATGTCGGCGGGCCATACAGAACCCAGCCTGCGTTCAGCGCCTCGCTCACCTTGTGGCAGAAGGCCGACGTGTCGTCTTCGGAGAGGAAGCGATAGATCTGCATCAGGCCGGGAACGGGTAGTAGCCAAGCCAGCTGTGGATGAACGCCACGACAACAAAGGCCACCAGCCCCGCGACGAAGGCCAGCCCGTCGTTTTTGAGCGATGCATTGGCCGGGCGTTCCCATGTGGGTTCGGCCTTGTTGATCATGATCACGCTGCCCACGGCCCAGCCCAGCAGACCGCCGAACAACAGGATCGAGGCCAGATCGCCATTCACCAGCAAATGCGAGATGGCCCAGGTCTTGGTCGCCGTCAGTTGCTTGTGGCGAATGCGCGCCGAGATCGTTCCCTGGATGACGCTCAGCGCGAAGAGCCAGAACGCGATGACCATCAGCAGGTTCGCCACATGGATCAGGAAGAACGGGGGGAACCAGACATTCACATAGGCCGCGCTGCGGTAGCCGATCACCATCAGGACGATGCCGGCAAGGATGCCAAGCGCGACCAGACCTTTGCCGGGATCGCCCATGGCCGCACGCCGGGCGGGCATCAGCCGCTTGAACCAATGTGATCCCATGAACAGCGCGAGGCCGAGGATGAGGAGGATGTAACCCATTATGCTTGCTCCAACTTGCTGATGGCTGCCGCCTTGGCCAAGGTGGCCCTAGCGCTCTCCACATGCAAGTTCTCCACGATACGGCCATCCACGACGGCCACGCCCTGCCCGGCGGCCGTGGCCGCATCGAAGGCTTCGATCTGGCGGCGCGCGAGGTCGATCTCCTCCGCCGACGGGGCGAAAGCCGCATTCGCGATGGCCACCTGCGCGGGGTGGATCAGGGTTTTGCCGTCAAATCCCATGTCGCGGCCTTGCCTGCACTCGCGGCCGAGCCCCTCGTCGTCCTTGAAGGCGTTATAGACCCCGTCGACACATACGAGGCGATGGGCGCGGGCGGCCAGCAGGCAGAGCTGAAGCGCGGTCAGAAGCGGTTCGCGGTCCGCATGCTGCCGGGTGCCCAGATCCTTGGCCAGATCGTTTGTGCCCATCACGAAGCCCGCCATGCGCGGCGCAGCGGCGATCTGGGCGGCGTTCAGGATGCCGAGGGGCGTTTCCATCATCGCCCAGATCGTGGTTTGCGCCGTTTCCGCCCGGGCGTCCAGCCGGGTGGCAAGAGCCTCGATATCGGCGGCAGAGTTGACTTTGGGAAGCAGGATCGCCTGCGGCGAGATCGCGGCGATCGTGTCGAGATCCTGCGCGCCCCAATCGGTATCGAACCCGTTGATCCGGACGATCTGCGCCCGCGGATCATATCCTGCGGCGGCCAGTGTCTCGGCCAAGAGCGTTCGCGCGACGGCTTTCTCGTCGATGGCGACCGCATCCTCAAGGTCGAAGATGATGGCGTCGACAGGCAGGGAACGGGCCTTGTCCAACGCGCGCGGCTTGGAGCCGGGGATGTAAAGAACCGAGCGGTAGGGGCGCGCGCGATGATCCATGGGAAGCCTTTCGATCCGTGTCGGACTGGCAAGAATCATGCCTGCCGCGCGAACGCAAGTTCCGTTATGCCGCAGCATGGCGAAACTATGTTGCGCCGGAACCCGCTATAATTCCGGCTCAGCTGCGGGATCCTGTCACGGTCGGATGACGGTTTTTCCCGGGAGTTAACGGAATTTTTGTCATCTTTTCCGATACAGGACAGATGGCGCCCGAACCTTCGGGCAAATGACCAGACAGCAAAAGGGGGAGCCAGGCGGTCGCACGCTCACCCTCTTGCGGACTGCTTTTCTCCGCCCCCCATCCGCAGATGAAAGGCAGGACCATGACCAGAATGAACAGGATTGTCGGGGCCGCGCTGACGCTCGCCTCTCTGACGTTTCCCGCCGGGGCGCAATCGAACGGACAGGCGATTTGCGGTCAGCGCGATGCGATCATCGGGACATTGAGCAGCCGGTACGGCGAAACCGCGCGGTCCATCGGGATGGGCCCGGGCAACCGTATCGTCGAGGTCTATGCCTCGGACGAGACCGGGACATGGACGATCACCGTGACAAGCGCGGACGGGATGACCTGCCTGATGGCCTCCGGCGCGTCCTACGTGACATTGGTGCAGCCCGCGCCCGGGGAACCGCTCTGAACAGAGACGTGCCCGGGGCGTTTTCCATGCCGGCCCGCCGGTCAGAATCGCGTGTGGAAAGCGGGCCGGGGAGCAGGAAATCGCCGGCCCGAACGGTCACTTTGGCGGAATCCGCGCGGCGCGCACCGTGCCGGAAATTCAGGTGGAGTGGCTGATTTTCTCTTGTTTCGAGCGGCTTGGCGGTGCTGCACTGCCGCGTGGGTCTTTCCGCCGCGCGCGCGCAGGCTTGCGCCGAAGGGGGCGGGCGGATAGGCCCGTCGCCAATATCAACGAGGTACCTGGAGATCACTCTCATGGCCAGACCCAAGATTGCGCTTATCGGCGCGGGACAGATCGGGGGCACCCTTGCCCATCTTGCAGCGCTGAAAGAACTGGGGGACGTCATCCTGTTCGACATCGCCGAGGGCATTCCACAGGGAAAGGCGCTGGATATCGCCGAATCCGGTCCGTCGGAAAAGTTCGACGCCAAGCTGAAGGGCACGAATGACTATGCGGATATCGCGGGTGCGGATGTGTGCATCGTCACCGCCGGCGTGCCGCGCAAACCGGGGATGAGCCGGGACGACCTTCTGGGGATCAACCTGAAAGTCATGAAATCCGTGGGCGAGGGCATCCGCGATCACGCGCCGAATGCATTCGTGATCTGCATCACCAACCCGCTCGATGCGATGGTCTGGGCGCTGCGCGAGTTTTCGGGTCTGCCGCATGAAAAGGTCTGCGGGATGGCCGGGGTGCTGGACAGCGCGCGGTTCCGCCATTTCCTGGCCGAAGAGTTCGAGGTCTCCATGAAGGATGTGACCGCTTTCGTTCTGGGCGGGCATGGTGACACGATGGTGCCGCTGACGCGCTATTCCACCGTGGCGGGTATTCCCTTGCCCGATCTGGTGGCGATGGGCTGGACCACGCAGGAGAAGCTGGAGGCGATTGTGCAGCGCACGCGCGATGGCGGCGCCGAGATCGTCGGCCTGCTGAAAACCGGCAGCGCCTTCTATGCGCCCGCGACATCGGCGATCGAAATGGCCGAAGCCTACCTGAAGGACCAGAAGCGGGTTCTGCCCTGTGCCGCCTATTGCGATGGCCAGTTCGGGCTGAAGGGCATGTATGTGGGCGTGCCGACCGTGATCGGCGCAGGGGGTATCGAACGGATCGTCGATGTGAAGCTTTCCAAGGAAGAGCAGGCCATGTTCGACAATTCCGTGGCTGCCGTGAAAGGCCTTGTCGACGCCTGCAAGGGGATCGACGACAGCCTGGCGTGAACGGTCACGCATCTGCAAGTTGGAATGGCGGCCCGCCCGGCCGCCATTTTCTTTTTCCCGATGGCGACAGATCCTCGCAAGACAGGTAGACGGTAGATAGCTGAACGGGCGCAGAGTTTGGATTTGGGCGGATAATGGGCGATGTGAGTTGGGGTGTCGTGATGACGGTCCGGGAGCCGCCGGTGCTGGTTCAGGCCAATGTCGCCTGGCATCTGGCGAGCGGCGCATCGGAAATTCACGTCTATCTGGACGACCCGCACGACCCGGCCTTCTACCTGTTGAAATCGATGCCGGGCTGCCGCGTCGTCAGGTGCACTCTGGATCACTGGAGAACACAGGCCAAGCGGCGCGCAAGGCCCGCGTCGCAGGTGCGGCGGCAGTCGCTGAATGCAAACCACGCCTTGTCGCGAACCGCATGCGATTGGCTCATCCATCTGGATGCGGACGAGTTTCTGCTTCAGGAGCGCCCGATTGCCGGAGAGATGGCCGCCTTGAACGGAACCGCCATGGCGCTGCAACTGCCGGTTTGGGAGCGCATTTATCTGCCCGGATCGGCCCCGGAAACCCTTTTCGAAGGCGGTTTCATGCCCGCGCTGACAGCCCCCGGTGACGCCAGGAGCGAAAACCGCGCCGTCGCGCGGCGGGTGTTCGGCGCGGATCGGGGCTATCGGCGGCTTGGGCTTTTGGGCCATGCCGCGGGCAAGGTTGCGGTGCCCGTGGGCCAGGGGTTTTCCCTGTCGATCCATACCGCGTTTCTTGACCGCGGGGGAGAACGCGCCCGGGCGCGGTTGCGGCGCTCCACATCTGCCCGGATCCTGCATTTCGACGGTCTGACGCCGCTCCACTGGATTTTGAAGCTCTTGCGATACGCAAGCTATGACCCCGAAATTCTCGACCGGATCGTGACCCGCCACCGGCGGAGCCAGATTGCGGACGCGGCGGCCTGTGCGGGACATGCGCCGGGGCTGAGGGCGTTTCACGACAGGCTGAGATATCTCACGCCGCGCCAGATGGGCGATCTTCAGGCGCTTGGCCTTCTCGATTGCCGCGCGTTTGATCCGACCACCGGGCGCAGCAACCTCGCCCTTGATCTGACGGTCGGGGCTTTTGACGCTGTTTTGCAGGAGCGGGAGCGCACGCTCCTTGAAAGTTCGGGCCTTTCGCAATCGCTTTCCGAGTTCGGATCCCGGCCCCGCGCCTGATTTTGTGATCACACTTTTTCTGGCTGTGATCACAAATGTCGCTTTTTAGGCAGAATTCCCCATACTGCGTCAGATTGACGTTTTATTGTGTGCAATTCTTGTGCTTAGTCCCAAGCAGATAACACCAATCATGGGACAGTTTCGTGAATATTCATGAATACCAGGCGAAGGCGTTGCTTCGCGATTATGGCGCGCCGGTCAGCGATGGCCGGGTGGTGATGCGGGCTGAAGAGGCAAAAACCGCCGCTGGGGCGCTGGACGGCCCGCTTTGGGTCGTGAAGGCGCAGATCCACGCAGGCGGGCGTGGCAAGGGCAGCTTCAAGGAAGCGGATGCCGGTGAAAAGGGCGGTGTGCGCCTTGCCAAATCGGTCGAAGAGGCCGCGGACGAGGCCAAGCGGATGCTGGGCCGTACCCTGGTGACCCATCAGACGGGCCCCGCGGGAAAGCAGGTCAACCGGATCTATATCGAAGATGGCTCGGGCATCCAGACGGAGATGTATCTGGCCCTTCTGGTGGATCGCCAGACCAGTCGTATCTCGTTCGTCTGCTCCACCGAGGGTGGGATGGATATCGAGGAGGTCGCGGCTGCGACGCCCGAGAAGATCCTGTCTTTCAGCGTCGACCCGGCGACGGGGTATCAGGGGTTCCATGGCCGCCGGGTTGCCTTCGCCCTCAGTCTCGAAGGCCAGCAGGTCAAGCAATGCGTCCGCCTGATGGGGCTTCTTTACCAGGCCTTCACCGAGAAGGACATGGAGATGCTGGAGATCAACCCGCTGATCGTGACCGATAGCGGCGATCTGAAAGTGCTGGATGCCAAGGTCGGCTTCGATGGCAATGCCGTTTACCGCCACGCCGATATCGCGGCGCTGCGCGATGAGACGGAAGAGGACCCGAAGGAACTCGCCGCCTCGAAATACGATCTGAACTACATCGCGCTCGACGGGGAAATCGGCTGCATGGTCAACGGCGCGGGCCTTGCCATGGCGACGATGGACATCATCAAGCTCTACGGCTCGGAACCCGCCAATTTCCTCGACGTGGGCGGCGGCGCGACCAAGGAGAAGGTGACCGAGGCCTTCAAGATCATCACCTCCGACCCGCAGGTCAAAGGCATTCTGGTCAACATCTTCGGTGGCATCATGCGCTGCGATATCATTGCCGAAGGCGTGATCGCCGCCGTGCAGGAGGTGGGTCTTGAGGTGCCGCTCGTGGTGCGTCTGGAAGGCACGAATGTTGAAAAGGGCAAGGAGATCATCCGCAATTCCGGCCTGAACGTGATCGCGGCGGATGACCTGAAGGACGGCGCTGAAAAGATCGTGGCGGCGGTGAAGGGCTAGGGCGACGGGGCGATGAAATCCCTTTCCTTGTGGCAGATCATTCATGGCCTCGGCATCGTGCTGCTCATCGGGGTCGGCCCGGGCAGGGCGGTTGCGGCGCAGACGCCCCTGGCCGCCGATCTTGTCCAGCCCGCCTTCGCCGCAACCGAAGCCATGGAGTTCGGTCAGGTCCGCGATCTCCGTACTGTGCTTGATGTGGACACACGCCCGGCTCCGGGAAGACCGGAGGTGGTCGTGAATCTGGAACGCCTGCCGCCTGCAGGTGGACTTCAAGGTGGGGATCAATGATGAAAGGCTGGCCAAGCATGATTGGTTTCGATCGCCGCACGTATCTGGCGACGGGGTTGCGTCGGCTCTTCATCATTGCCTTTTGCGGTGGTCTTGCGGCCTGCGTGTCCACGGCCCCGGTGACCCCCACGGCCCCCGCGACGCAGGGGCTCGTCTCGACGCCCGATGCCGCGCCCGGAGAGGCGCTGGCCCCGCCACGGACAGCCGCGTCCCTGATGCAGACTGTATGCGCATCCTCGAACCGGGATGCTGCCGCGGCGGCCAACGGGTTTGTCCGCAACAGCCGGACGGGCACCCTTTTCCATCAGCGCTACAACCTGTCGATCCGGGCCGATGGCCCGTGCTCGCTGGTGTTTGTCAGCCGCTCCTCCCAGGCAGAGATTGCGGCGGCGCTGTCTTCGGTGCCGGCCGTGTTGGGCGTCGCGCGTCAAAGCCCGTTTGATCGAAATGAAACCTATTACTCAGCCCTTTATGGCTCAGCGACTTAATCGAGAAGGAACAGGCATATGGCCGTACTCGTAGATGAAAACACCAAGGTGATCTGTCAGGGTTTCACCGGAAGCCAGGGCACGTTCCATTCCGAACAGGCCATCGCCTACGGTACGAAAATGGTGGGCGGGGTGACGCCGGGCAAAGGTGGCATGACGCATCTGGATCTGCCGGTCTTCAACTCCGTGCATGAGGCGAAGGCGGTGACCGGGGCGAATGCGAGCGTCATCTATGTGCCACCGCCCTTTGCCGCGGACTCGATCCTGGAAGCGATCGATGCGGAGATGCAGCTGATCTGCTGCATCACCGAGGGCATTCCGGTCCTCGACATGATGCGGGTCAAACGTGCGCTGGAAGGCTCCGGCAGCATCCTGATCGGGCCGAACTGCCCGGGTGTCATCACCCCGGATGCCTGCAAGATCGGCATCATGCCCGGCCATATCCACAAACGCGGGTCCTGTGGCGTGGTCTCCCGTTCGGGCACGCTGACCTATGAGGCCGTGAAACAGACCTCCGATGTGGGTCTGGGCCAGTCGACCTGCGTCGGCATCGGCGGCGACCCCATCAAGGGAACCGAACATATCGATGTGCTTGAATGGTTTCTGGCCGATGACGAGACGGAAAGCATCATCATGATTGGCGAGATCGGCGGCAGCGCCGAGGAAGAAGCGGCGCAGTTCCTGGCCGATGAGAAGAAAAAGGGCCGCTGGAAGCCCACCGCCGGCTTCATCGCAGGCCGCACCGCCCCTCCGGGCCGCCGCATGGGCCACGCCGGTGCCATCGTCGCCGGTGGCAAGGGCGGCGCCGAGGACAAGATCGAAGCGATGCAGAGCGCAGGCATCGTGGTGGCCGAAAGCCCCGCAGGCCTGGGCGAGGCTGTGCTGAAGGCGATTGGGTGATGCTTCCCGGGCAACGCATGGACGGCGCAGCGCGGACGCGCAAGTGTCTGGCGCGCCATCAGACCGGCCATTGGTCCGGGGCGGTCCTGGCCCTGGCTGTCGCCCTCGGCGTGTCAAGCCTTGCAACTCCCGCCGAGGCCTTCACCGGTCAGATCGCCGAGGTGCAGCAGAACGTCTATTTTCTGCGCACAAATCCGGATCGAGGCGTGTTCATCAATCAACCCGCTGGTGTATTCGATATCGGTAACCGCAGTGGCGGCTACAGAATCCGTTTCAACTCTCAGCGAATAGACATCGGCGGTGTTCAAGCCCTTGCGGCAGAGATATGTGGCCATTTGGGTCGCCAAAGCTCCACTCTTCAGATCAGCGGTGCCGGGCCTCGAAACCAACGTGCTGACTTTGCCTGCCAATAGACCTTGCTCCGGGAGGACCACGTAATGACCGACCAATCCCCGAACGACCAGTTCCACGCGTCGAGCTTCATGCAAGGCCACAATGCCGAGTATCTGGAGCAGCTTTACGCCCGATACGCCAATGACCCGAACGCCGTCGATGCGGCCTGGCAGGAGTTCTTCCGGGCGCTTGGCGATGCGGAGATGGAGGTGAAAGCCGAAGCCTCCGGCCCGTCCTGGGCGCGGAGCGACTGGCCGCCCCAACCCGCCGACGAGATGACCCATGCGCTGACCGGGGAGTGGCCGGCGGCAGCCGAGGAGATGAAAGGCGCAGGCGACAAGATCAGGGGCAAGGCGACGGAGAAGGGCGTCTCGCTGAGCGATGATCAGGTGCAGCGCGCCGTGCTCGATTCGATCCGGGCGCTGATGCTGATCCGCGCCTACCGCATCCGGGGCCATCTGGTGGCCGATCTCGACCCGCTCGGCATGCGCGACCAGACCCCGCACCCGGAACTGGACCCGAAATCCTACGGCTTCACCGAAGCCGACATGGACCGGCCGATCTTCATCGACAATGTGCTCGGCCTGCAAATGGCCTCGATGCGCCAGATCGTCGACATCGTGAAGCGGACGTATTGCGGCACCTTCGCGCTGCAATACATGCATATCTCGAACCCGACCGAAGCCGCATGGCTGAAGGAGCGGATCGAAGGCTTCGGCAAAGAGGTGGCCTTCACCCGCGAAGGGCGCCGGGCGATCCTCAACAAGATGGTCGAGGCGGAGGGCTTCGAGAAGTTCCTCCATGTCAAATACATGGGCACCAAGCGGTTCGGTCTGGATGGAGGTGAAAGCCTGATCCCGGCGATGGAGCAGATCATCAAGCGCGGCGGTGCCTTGGGTGTGAAAGACATTATCGTCGGCATGCCGCACCGGGGACGGCTGAGTGTGCTGGCCAATGTCATGGCCAAACCGTACCGCGCGATTTTCAACGAGTTTCAGGGCGGCTCCTTCAAGCCGGAAGACGTCGATGGCTCGGGCGACGTGAAGTACCATCTGGGCGCGTCGAGCGACCGGGAATTCGACGGGAACTCCGTCCATCTGTCCCTGACGGCCAACCCGTCCCATCTGGAAGCCGTGAACCCGGTCGTTCTGGGCAAGGCCCGCGCGAAACAGGACCAGAACAACGATCCGGAACGCACCAGCGTTCTGCCGATCCTGCTCCATGGTGACGCGGCCTTTGCGGGGCAGGGCGTGGTGGCCGAATGCTTCGGCCTGTCCGGCCTGCGCGGGCATCGCACCGGTGGTACGATGCATATCGTCGTGAACAACCAGATCGGCTTCACGACGGCGCCGCATTTCAGCCGCTCCAGCCCGTACCCCACCGATATCGCGCTGATGGTGGAGGCCCCGATCTTCCACGTGAACGGCGACGATCCGGAAGCCGTGGTGCATGCGGCCAAGGTGGCTACCGAATTCAGACAGATGTTCCACAAGGACGTCGTCATCGACATCTTCTGCTATCGGCGGTTCGGTCATAACGAGGGTGATGAACCCATGTTCACCAACCCGATCATGTACAAGAAGATCAAGAAGCAGAAGACGACGCTTCAGCTTTATACCGAACGTCTGGTGAAGGACGGTCTGATCCCCGAAGGTGAAATCGAGGATATGAAGGCCGCGTTCCAGGCCCATCTGAACGAAGAGTTCGAAGCGGGCAAAGATTACAAGCCCAACAAGGCCGATTGGCTGGATGGCCGCTGGTCCCATCTGGACCGCGAGGGGGAGGAGTACCAGCGCGGCGAGACGGCGATCAACCCGGAAACCTTCGAACAGGTCGGCGCCGCTCTTGCGCGCGCGCCCAATGGCTTCAAGCTGCACAAGACCGTGGGCCGCCTGCTCGAAAGCAAGAAGCAGATGTTCGACAGCGGCACCGGGTTCGACTGGGCAACGGCGGAGGCGCTGGCCTTCGGCTCGCTGCTGACCGAGGGCTATCCGGTGCGTCTGGCCGGTCAGGATTCGACGCGCGGCACGTTCAGCCAGCGCCATTCCGCGCTGATCGATCAGGAAACCGAAGAACGGTATTACCCGCTCAACCACGTCCGTGAAGGGCAGGCGCGGTATGAAGTGATCGACTCGATGCTGTCGGAATACGCGGTTCTGGGGTTCGAGTACGGCTATTCTCTGGCGGAACCCAATGCGCTGGTGATGTGGGAGGCGCAGTTCGGCGATTTCGCCAATGGCGCCCAGATCATGTTCGACCAGTTCATCTCGTCGGGCGAACGCAAATGGCTGCGGATGTCGGGTCTGGTGATGCTGCTGCCGCATGGTTTCGAAGGGCAGGGGCCGGAGCATTCCTCCGCCCGGCTGGAGCGCTTCCTGCAGATGTGTGCGGAAGACAACTGGATCGTCGCCAACTGCACCACGCCCGCGAACTACTTTCACATCCTGCGCCGGCAGATCCATCGCAGTTTCCGCAAACCGCTGGTCCTGATGACGCCGAAATCGCTGCTCCGGCACAAGCTGGCGGTCAGCGAGACCGAGGATTTCACGACCGGATCCAGCTTTCACCGGGTGCTTTGGGATGATGCGCAGAAGGGCCATTCCGAGACCGAGCTGCAACCCGATGACAAGATCAAGCGGGTCGTGCTGTGTTCGGGCAAGGTGTATTACGACCTGCTGGAAGAGCGCGATGCGCGCGGTATCGACGATATCTATCTGCTGCGGCTGGAGCAGTTCTACCCGTTCCCGGCCCTTGCCCTGATGAAGGAGCTTGAACGCTTCAAGGGGGCGGAGATGTACTGGTGCCAGGAAGAACCCAAGAACCAGGGTGGGTGGAGTTTCGTCGAACCGAACCTTGAATGGGTCCTGACGCGCCTGAAAGCCAAGCACAAGCGGCCGGTCTATGTCGGGCGACAGGCCTCCGCGTCGCCGGCGACAGGATTGGCGAGCCAACACAAAGCACAACAAGCCGCGCTCGTGAATGATGCGCTGACGATCGAAGGGAAATAAGCGATGTCCGTTGAAGTGCGCGTACCCACCCTGGGCGAAAGCGTGACAGAAGCCACCGTGGCGACCTGGTTCAAGAAACCGGGGGAAGCCGTTGCGGTCGATGAAATGCTCTGTGAACTGGAAACCGACAAGGTCACGGTCGAAGTACCGTCGCCCGCTGCCGGAACCCTGGCGGAGATCGTCGCGGCGGAAGGCGAGACCGTGGGGGTCGATGCCCTGCTCGCAACGCTCAGCGAAGGCGATGCCGGATCGGAGGCGCCCGCCAAGGACAAGGCCGCGCCCGCCGCCAAGGCTGACGTCAAGGACAGTGGCGGCCAAGGCGAAAGCGTGGACGTCATGGTGCCGACGCTTGGTGAAAGCGTGACCGAGGCGACCGTCTCGACCTGGTTCAAGGCCGTCGGCGACAGCGTCACCCAGGATGAGATGCTGTGCGAGCTGGAGACGGACAAGGTGTCCGTGGAGGTGCCCGCGCCCGCATCGGGAACCCTGACCGAGATCCTGGCCGCCGAAGGCGAGACGGTGGAGGCCGGGGGCAAGCTGGCGGTGATGAGTGCCGGCGCAGGGGCCGAAGCCGCCGCGGGCAGTGCCACGCCACCGGCGGAAGGGGGCGCCGAGACGGCGGCACCGAAAGCGCCGGATGCGGCGGATGCAGGCAAAGGCCGCGGCGATGTGGAAGACGCCCCGTCTGCCAGGAAGATGATGGCCGAAAAGGGCTTGAGCCCCGATCAGGTCAAGGGATCCGGCCGGGATGGACGGATCATGAAGGAGGACGTGCAGAAAGCGGTTGCGGCCGCCACGTCGGCGTCCGCGCCCACCGCATCCGCGCCGGCGGCGCCCCGCGCCCCGGTGCCCGCCGATGATGCCGCGCGCGAGGAACGGGTCAAGATGACCCGGCTGCGCCAGACCATCGCCAAGCGCCTGAAGGACAGCCAGAACACGGCTGCCATGCTGACCACCTATAACGAGGTGGACATGACCGAGGTCATGGCGCTGCGCAACCAGTACAAGGACCAGTTCGAGAAGAAGCACGGCGTTCGTCTGGGCTTCATGTCCTTCTTCACCAAGGCATGCTGCCATGCCCTGAAAGAAGTCCCCGAAGTGAATGCGGAGATCGACGGCACCGATATCGTCTACAAGAACTTCGTGCATATGGGCGTGGCGGCAGGCACCCCCACGGGTCTTGTGGTGCCGGTCATCCGGGACGCGGATTCGATGTCCTTCGCCGAGATCGAGAAGGCGATCGCCGAGAAGGGCCGCCGCGCCCGCGACGGCAAACTGTCCATGGCCGAGATGCAGGGCGGCACCTTCACGCTCTCCAATGGCGGGGTCTATGGCTCGCTGATGTCCTCGCCCATTCTGAACCCGCCGCAATCGGGCATTCTGGGGATGCACAAGATCCAGGACCGCCCGATGGCGATCAATGGCGAGGTGGTGATCCGCCCGATGATGTATCTGGCGCTGTCCTACGACCACCGGATCGTCGACGGCAAAGGCGCCGTGACCTTCCTTGTGCGGGTGAAAGAGGCGCTTGAGGATCCCCGGCGTCTGCTGATGGATTTGTGAATGATCGGGCAGGCCCGGAGGAGCTGGATTTCCGATTCGAAGCACTACCAGTTTCTTCATGTGCCGACGTGAAAGTGTCTATTCGATGTCCAATGTAGATACTGCGAAGATCTTCTTTGGGATTGTCCTCGATAAGCTGCAGGTAGCTTTCCCTGCTGCCTATCACGTGGTGACGGATGACCTCTGGCCCGACTTCGAGCGTCTCGCCATGGAAGGGCAAATCTCAATAAAGGACGGCAAGAGACGCTTCAGGCATGTCGCTATCGCAGATGCATCCCAAAATGAGGCCATCAAAAGCCAATATGTGCGACTCATGCTGCATTGGATGGCGACCGAAGGCTACATTCACCCCGATCCTGCGAGTAACTTCAAGTTTGACTATGTACTCTCAGGTAAGGCGCTGGCAGTTTTGGGGCTATCTCTGGAAGCAGATGACGAAACGCTTGGCAGCAGACTCAGGTTTGCCATCGGGACCATTGGCGAGCAAACCTCTGGAGAGCTGGTTTCGCAGATCATAAGTAGAGGCTTAGAGGTCATGCAGGGTATTCAAACATGACCCCCGAACTCACCACCCTCGCCCTGGCGCTTCTTCTGCAAGCCGTTCAGTTCTGCCTGATGGCGATCCCTGCCAATCGGGAACTCGGCGCGGGCAAGACCGCCTCACCGCGGGACCGCGACCGGCTGGGCGGGTCTCTGGAGGACCAGCTCTCGACTCGCACCGCGAGGCTTTACCGGGCGATGAACAACCATTTCGAGGGGTTGATCCTCTTCACCATCGCCGTGGTGGTGGTGGAGCTGTCCGGCAGCAATTCGACCTTCACCGCCGCCTGCGCCTGGACCTATCTGGGCGCCCGCATCCTCTATGTCCCGGCTTATGCCTTCGGCTGGTCGCCCTGGCGGAGTGCGATCTGGTTCCTTGGCTTCGCCGCCACAATCGCCATGACCCTCGCCGCCCTTCTGGGAGCCGGGTCATGACCGTAAACAGACATCGCGGGGATATACCGGATATATACGGGATATATACCGGTTCTATCCCGCCCGAAACGACTTAGGAGACCCCATGTCCAGCTATGACGTCATCATCATCGGCTCCGGCCCCGGCGGCTATGTCTGCGCCATCCGCTGCGCGCAGCTGGGGCTCAAAACCGCCTGTGTCGAGGGGCGGGAGACGCTCGGGGGCACCTGCCTGAACATCGGCTGCATCCCGTCCAAGGCGCTGCTCCATGCGTCCCATCAACTGCATGAGGCGGAACATAACTTCGCCAAGATGGGCTTGAAGGGAAAGTCGCCATCCGTCGACTGGAAGCAGATGCAGGCCTACAAGGATGACGTGATCGCCCAGAACACCCGGGGTGTCGAATTTCTGTTCAAGAAGAACAAGATAGACTGGCTGAAAGGCTGGGGGTCCATCCCCGGGGCGGGCAAGGTGAAGGTCGGCGACGAGGTCCACGAGGCCAAGCATATCGTCATCGCCACCGGGTCCGAGCCGTCGGCCCTGCCCGGGATAGAGATCGACGAAAAGGTGGTGGTGACCTCCGAAGGCGCGCTGAGCCTGACGAAGATCCCCAAGAAGATGGTGGTGATCGGCGCCGGCGTGATCGGGCTTGAACTGGGGTCGGTCTATGCGCGTCTCGGGGCGGAGGTTCAGGTGATCGAGTACCTCGATCACATCACTCCGGGCATGGATGCGGAGATTTCTAAACAGTTCCAGCGTCTGCTGAAGAAGCAGGGTCTTGAGTTTACCCTCGGCGCGGCCGTGCAGAAGATCGACGCGACCAAGACCAAGGCCAAGGTCACCTACAAGCTCCGCAAGGATGACAGCGAAGCCACGATGGATGCCGATGTGGTGCTGGTCGCGACCGGGCGCAAACCTTATACCGACGGGCTGGGCCTTGCCGATCTGGGCGTCGGAATGACGGATCGCGGCCAGATCAAGACCGACGATCACTGGGCGACCAATGTGAAGGGCATCTATGCGATCGGCGATGCAATCGCGGGCCCGATGTTGGCCCATAAGGCCGAGGATGAAGGGATGGCGGTGGCCGAGGTTCTCGCGGGCCGCCACGGCCATGTGAATTACGGCGTCATTCCGGGCGTGATCTATACCCATCCGGAAGTCGCAAATGTCGGCGAGACGGAAGAGACCCTGAAAGAGGCGAGCCGGGCTTACAAGATCGGCAAGTTCGCGTTTATGGGCAATGGCCGCGCCAAGGCGAATTTCGCGGCCGACGGGTTCGTGAAGATTCTCGCCGACAAGGAGACGGACCGGATATTGGGTGCCCACATCATCGGCCCGATGGCCGGTGATCTGATCCACGAGATATGCGTGGCGATGGAGTTCGGTGCATCGGCGCAGGATCTGGCGATGACATGCCACGCCCATCCGACCTATTCCGAAGCGGTGCGCGAGGCGGCGCTTGCCTGCGGAGATGGGCCGATCCACGCATGACCCCCGGGTCCGGGACCCGCCAGGAATGCGGTTGCCTGGCGGGAGGCGGTGACCCAGCTCATTTCCCGCGGCCCTGCCCGGCGCGGGATCAGTCCCCGCCGGCCATCCGGTCGCCGCGCCACTGAAGCGACGGCCGGCTGCGTCTCACTCGGCCGGGATGCCGGGTCTCTTTGCCTTGGTGTCAGCGCTCTCTTCATGGGCCATCTCGCCCTTGCCGGGTTTGCGGAACAGGCGGTAGGCATCGCGGAACGGCACCCAATACAGCCGCAGACAGGAGTTCAGATCGCTGGAGTCCTCCACGATCCCGAACTTCACGTTCCGGTTGTCTTCGGGCATGTGGTAGGTACGGAAGATCACATCCCAGATCGGGAACATGAAGGCGAAATTCTTGTCCAGATGTTCCGGATGGCAGCTGTGGTGCACATGGTGATGGGCAGGCGACGGGAAGATCATCGACCAGCGACCGGGCCACCGGAGCCAGACATGGGAATGGCGTAGATTGTAGGCGGTGAAATTGAAAAGAAACATCAGCAGCGGCACGCCGAGAAGGGACGGAATAGTGGGCGCATACCCCAGAAGCCGGACCGACAGACCCTGAACAAGCCCGTAGCCGAGCCCGATGATCAGCCCATAGCCGAGATTGTCGATGGGATGTTCCCGGAAGTTCGAGATCGGGTGCATGACCTCCGCACTGTGGTGAACCTTGTGGAATTGCCACAATAGCGGAACCTTGTGCTGCACGTAGTGAATCGCCCAGGCGATGAAATCGATCACCATCATCACGACGATCATGTAGATGACGGAGAAGACTACCCCGGCGGCGGGTGCGCTACTGGCGGATGCGACAATGTCCGAGAAAGCCACCCCGTTCGAGCCGAGGCGGAACCCGGCGGCCAGAGCCCATGTGCCGACGCCCAGAAGCAGGAAATAGGATGCCACCCGGTGGAACATCATGTAGCGCAGATCGAGCCAGGCTGAGGGATGGCTCCAGACCCGCCGTGGAAACAGGAACTGCAGGAAGTTGCCCTTCGCAGCATCCGTGTCCTGCTCGGTGTTGTCCGCACCACGGCTTTTGATCGCCCGATAGACAAACCACGCGAAGACGATGGAGGAGACGATATAGAGGGCATATATGCGGTTGTTCGGATCAAGCGGGTACATCAGGACGTTGACCATCTGATCCAGGATCGCCGCGATGATTTCTTGAATTTTCTGCATGATGCCCTCGAATATCTGCGATTTTCCGCTTTTCGATAACTCGTTTAATCGAGAAATATTTAGCCAATAGGGCCAAAATATGACTTTTGATGGTCAGCAGACACTGAGGATACTCTCGGCCGTCCAGGTTCAGCCTGCGTTTCGCATGGAGCTGCCCAGACCCGACGAGAGCCCGAAACATGCGGGCCGTTTTCGGAATATGGATGACAACCGGCAGTTGCTCGCTATCCAGTCCGTGAACTTCGGAACTTGCCTTGCAATCTCCGCCAGATCGGCGCGGCAGTGCTGCCCGGCGGGACCCGGCAGGAAATGTGGTGTCTCCGGAAAAGCATCGCTGCATGACGGGGGCGGGAAAAAAACGGCCCCGCCGAAGCGGGGCCGTGGCTGAAAAGCGGTTCTGCTTGAAAGGTCTTGGTGCTCGAAACCGAACGGGATGGCCCGCCATGATGCGAGAAGAAGGCCGAACGCGCCCCGTTCATTTGTGAGTCGCGTGAGGCTTGCGACCGGTTCAAAGATATCTGCGGGATGTTGAAGCCGGTCGGGGTGCGGCGGCAGCGGGATCACCGGGCTCCCGTCTGATCCGGGTTGCAGCCGTGCTGCGCCAGTTGCTGGGCGTAGAAATCCTGCAGGCTTTGGCCGGGTTCGGGCAGAAAGGCCCCGGCGCTCTTGGAGGACCCGATCCGGTCCAGCCGGAACATCCGGAAGTCCCGGCGCAGCTCGCACCAGCCGACAAGGGTCCAGACCGTGCCCCAGTACCACAGGCCGACGGGCCGGACGGTGCGGGTCGTCTCCTGCCCGGCCTCGTCCCTATAGGTGATCGTGATGCGTTCGCGGCCGGTGACGGCGGCCTCCAGCTGATCGATGGTCCCGCGCAGCGCTTCGGTCATGTTTGAGCGCGGCATGGCGTGGATCGCCACGGCTTCGGCCCGTCTGCGTGCAGGCTCGGGCAGGACGCTGGTGATCTTGCCGAGCGCCTGTTCGGCCCCCTTGACCATGGCCGTACCGCCCCAGGCCTGGATCATGCGCGCGCCGGCGGTCAGGGCCACGATCTCTTCGGTGGTGAACATCAGCGGCGGCAGGTCATAGCCCGCCCGCATCAGGTACCCCAGCCCCGCTTCGCCGTCGATCGGCAGACCGGATCCGACCAGATGGCCGATATCGCGATAAATCGTGCGCTCGGAGACTTCCAGCGCCTCGGCCAGATGGCGGGCGGTCAACAGCTTGCCGGAGCGCAAAAGCTGGACGATCTGAAACAGGCGGTCGGTACGGCGCATGGGAAGAAGGGTAGCGCGGCCCCCGGTGCGGGGACCAGCGCGTTTCCGTCAGCCGGCGAACTGAAAGAAGCCGATCGAGTTTCCATCCGGATCGCGGGCATAGAAAAACGCGCCCGCGGGGATCTCGATATCCGGGCTTTCCGCCTTCCCGCCCGCCGCTTCGACACGCTTTCGGGTCGCGTTCAGGCTGTCAGGAGCCACCAGATGCACGGTCGCTCCTGTCTCCGACGGTGTGCCGGGATAAAGATGGCCCGAGATGCCGGTGACGGGATCGTCGCAGGGAAAGACGGCCATCGGGTTGGGACCGTTGGTGTCAATCGTCAGGCGGGTATCGAGCACGGCATTGTAGAATGCGACGGAGCGGTCGAGGTCGCTGACCGGGATCTCGAACCAGCAGATTGTGTTTTGCGGATGCACGGGCATTTTTGACTCCATATAATCGGCATATTCCGGCATGATGACACAACGCTCCTGACAGCGTAGTGTCAGGAGCGGCGCGCGCATCTGAAAGTTTTTTCGAGCAGAGATGTGTGTCAACCTTGCCTGACAAGTCGTGCGCGCTAAGTGTCAATTTAATGAGAGACAGAACGGTAATCCGGCCAAGCGTGATCAAGACAGACCAGCTCGGGACGCTGATGTGACGACTGATCCGAACGCCCCCAATTCTGGGCCCAATCCGGCCCTACTGGCGCGCCAGCACACCAAATTGGCACGGGTCGCCCGCCGTTTGCCCCAGCCCACGGTGGAGCTTCTGGCTCGAGAGATCATCACCCGCCTTGGAAATCGCAACGGCCCCCTGCCGCACGCCGATCCGACCGCATCCACCGACGCGAAGCCGGAAATGGTCGAACGTCTGGCCGAGGCCCTGATCGGTGACGACGATGTCGAGGCTACAAGAATGGTCTTCGATCTTTTCGATCGGGACATTCCACTAGAGGCGGTTTACCTTGATCATCTGGCGCCGGCCGCGCGGCTGCTTGGCGAATGGTGGTCCGAGGACCGGACGCCCTTCACCGACGTTACCATCGGCACCGGGCGCATCTATGCCATCATGCGCACCTTCCGGACCCATGCCGCCCAACACCCCGAGGATCGGGCCCGTGCGGCCATTTTCGCGCCGGTGCCCGGCGAGGCGCACACGCTCGGCGTGACCATGGCGGCCGATCTTTTCCGCGAACGGGGCTGGAGCGTCCAGCTTCTGCTGGGGCACAATCACGATGTTCTGGTCGAAAAGCTGGCAGAGGATCGCAGCCCGGTCATCGGCCTCTCCTGCAGCGGCGCCAAGACGATGGAGCCGCTGGCCCGGTTGATCGTCGCATTGCGGATCGCGCGCCCGACGGCTCATATTCTGGTGGGCGGCGCGGCGATGTACGGGTTCGCCTCGCGTGTGCGGCTGACAGATCCCGACAGTACGATCACCGACATGCAGTCGGCAAAGCTGTTGCTGGAAAAGCTGGAAGCCAGATTTCCGGCCCGGTAGCGCAGGCCCGTCCTAAAGCTCCAGCTCGGCCACAGGAATGATCCGGAAGAAGCTGCCGCCGGACCAGACGCCGAACCAGTCGGTTCCGTCCTCCCGATGGGCTTCGCCCAGATCGACGAGACGGTAGAAGCTCTTGCGGTCGATCAGCGCCTCCATGCCGGCGCGAACCATGACGTAAGGCGACGGCTCCCCGGTGTCGTCGCGGACGACGCGGATCGGGTTTTCGGGCCCCGCGATCACGGTGTCGCCGACATGGGTGGTGAAGGTGACGACCTGCGCCGCGCCCGTGCCGGCCACTTCGAAATCGACGGCGACGAAGGGCGCGTCCTCGACGCGGATGCCGACCTTTTCGACCGGCGTGACAAGGAAGTACTTCCCGTCTTCCAGCTTCAGAATCGAGGAAAAGAGCCGCACAAGCGGAGCGCGACCGATCGGGGTGCCGTTGTAGAACCACGTGCCGTCGCGGCGGATTTCCATATCCAGATCGCCGCAAAAAGGCGGATCCCACAGATGTACCGGCGGGAGTTTGCCGTCTTTTTGGGCGGCTTTGGCGGAGGCCAACAGGCTTTCCGCATCGGGGGTCACAATGTTTTGTCCAGACATGCCTTTTGCCATTTGTGGTCGGGGCAATTGTTCGATTTACTTAGACCTACATATTCACCTTGCGGAGCATTGCCATGTCTGATCCCGAAAACCTTGTGGCCGAGATCGAACGCCTGGGGGCTCAACTGGCGGAGGCAAAGACCAGCATCGCCACAAAGATCATCGGGCAGCAGGCGGTCGTGGATCTGTCGCTGGCGGCCATGCTGTCGGGTGGACATGCGCTTTTGATGGGGTTGCCGGGGCTGGGCAAGACGCTTCTGGTCGACACTCTGTCGACGGTCATGGGGCTTTCTGCGAACCGCATACAGTTCACGCCGGATCTGATGCCTGCCGATATTCTGGGCTCGGAGGTTCTGGAAACCGCCGCCGACGGGGCGCGGTCCTTCCGGTTCATCGAAGGGCCGGTTTTCTGCCAGCTTCTGATGGCCGACGAGATCAACCGCGCCAGCCCCCGGACCCAATCGGCCCTGTTGCAGGCGATGCAGGAAATGGAGGTGACCATCGCCGGTGTTCACCACGCCTTGCCGCGCCCGTTTCACGTGCTGGCGACGCAGAACCCGATCGAACAGGAGGGGACCTATCCGCTCCCCGAAGCGCAGCTTGACCGGTTTCTGGTGAAGATCGACGTGGATTATCCGGATCGCGAGACCGAGCGGGGCATCCTTCTGGCAACCACGGGCACTGCGGAGGCGCGGGCCACCCAGGTCTTTACCGGCGAGGCGCTGATGGCCGCGCAGCAGGTCGTGCGCCAGATGCCGGTGGGCGAGGCGGTGGTGGAACTGATCCTCGATCTGGTGCGCGCCTGCCGCCCGGAGGATGCCGGCGCGCCGCAGATCGTGCGGGACACCGTGGCGTGGGGTCCCGGTCCGCGCGCGGCGCAGGCGCTGATGCTGACGGTCCGCGCGCGCGCCCTGCTCGATGGCCGTCTCGCGCCATCGGCTGAGGATGTGGCGGCGCTGGCCAAATCGGTTCTGGGTCATCGCATGGCGCTCAGCTTTGCGGCGCGCGCCGAAGGGGCCGAGCTTGATCAGGTGATCGGCGAGGTCACCGCGCGGGTGACACGCATCGAGGCCGCGGCTTGAGCGATACCGCGCTCCATACACCGGCCACGCTTCGCTCCCGCTCGGAATCCGTCGCCAAGAGCCTGCCGCCGCTTCTGGCGGATGCGCAGCATCTGGCCGCGACGATCCTGCTGGGGGAGCATGGTCGCAAGCGCGCGGGCGCGGGTGATGAATTCTGGCAATACCGCCCGGCCGAGGCCGGCGACGCCTATCGCAGCATCGACTGGCGGCGGTCCGCCCGCGCAGACAGCCATTTCGTGCGTCAGACCGAGTGGCAGGCCGCCCAATCGGTGATGATCGGCGTGGATGACGCCGCTTCGATGACATTTACCGGGCACAGCTCCCGTCCGTCGAAACTGCGCCGGGCGCAGACCCTGGCGATGGCGCTTGGCATTCTGGCAATCCGGGGGGGCGAGCGGGTGGGCCTGACCCATCTGGCGGACCCGCCGCGGGGCGGCGAAGCGCAACTGATCCGCATGGCCGCGGCCCTGATGGACAGCCACGAGCCCGGGGATTACGGCGCGCCCAAGCCGCGGATTCTGCCGGTGGGAAGCCGTGCCGTGTTCTTCTCGGATTTTCTGGGCGATCCGGGGACGATCGAGACCGTCCTCGGCCAGGCCGCCGACCGGGACGTGAAGGGCGCGCTGGTGCAGATCCTCGACCCGCATGAGGAGCTCTTTCCCTTCGACGGGCGGACGGTTTTCGAAAGCATGTCGGGCGCGATACGATTTGAAACCCTGAAGGCCAAGGGGCTGAAGGAGGCCTATCTGGAGCGGCTTGCCATGCGCAAGGCGCGGCTGAAGGACATCACCAGACGCACCGGGTGGCGCTATCTGTGCCATCATACGGATCAGCCCGCCGAGCCCGCGCTTCTGTGGCTCTATCAGATGCTGGACCGGACCTCATGAGGGAACGCGCGATCAGACCGCACATGCCCGGGGCGCGCGCCACCGGGTCCGGACCTCGTGTTCCGCCTGCCGTAACCAGCGGGGGCGCCGATGATATCTGATCTGGCCTTCGACACGCCGCTTCTGCTGGTTGCGCTCATCGCGCTGCCGATCCTCTGGTGGCTGCTGCGCGCCGTTCCGCCCGCGCCGATCCGGCGGCGCTTCCCCGGTGTGGCGCTGCTTCTCGGCCTCAAGGACGATGACAGCCAGTCCGACAAGACACCCTGGTGGCTGCTGCTCCTGCGGATGATCGCGGTGGCGGCGGCGATCATCGGTTTTGCGGGCCCGGTGCTCAACCCCGCCGCCGAGCGGAGTGGCGAGGGGCCCTTGCTGATCGTGATGGATGCCTCCTGGGCCAGTGCCGGGGACTGGCAGGCGCGGCTGGACCGGGTCGGCTTGCTGCTTGACGAGGCGGGGCGCGCCGGGCGGCCGGTGGCGCTGACGCAACTGGGCAGCCAGGACACCGGCCCATTGCCGCTTCAGGCTGCCAATACATGGGCCGCGCGGGTGCCGAACCTCGCCCCGCGCCCCTATGCCCCCGATATGGACGCGGCACGCGCCTGGGCCGAAAGCCTTGAAGGCCCGCTGGAGGTGTTCTGGTTCTCCGACGGTATCGAGCGGCCCGGCCGGGACGATCTGATCGACGCCTTTCAGGGTCTGGGCGGGCTGAGCGTGTTTCAGGGTGCGCGGGACGTAACGGCACTGGCGCCGCCCCGGTTCGAGGATGGTGTGATCCACGTGCCGGCCCTGCGCATCGGCACAACCGCGCCCCGCGAGGTCACGATTGTCGCCCATGGGCTGGACCCTGCGGGGATCCCGCGGGAACTGGCGCGGGAGGTTCTGCAATTCGGCCCCGGCGAGATGACGGCCGAATTGGCGCTGAGCCTGCCGCCCGAGTTGCGCAACCGCATCAGCCGGTTCGAGATATCCGGTGAACGCAGCGCCGGTGCGGTATCCCTGACCGATGACAGCCTGCAACGCCGCGAGGTTGCGCTGATCTCGGGCACGCCCGAACGGGAGGGTCAGATCCTCCTGACACCGCTGCATTTCCTGCGTGAGGCATTGGAGCCCACGGCGGATGTCCTGGACGGGGCGCTGGGCGATCTGCTGCTGGCAAGCCCGGATGTGATCATCATGGCGGATGTGGCGCAGCTGAGCCCCGAGGAACAGGCGGGCGTCATCGAATGGGTGCAGGACGGTGGCCTGCTGGTGCGCTTCGCCGGTCCGCGCCTTGCGGCATCGGATGTGGCGCGCGCACAGATGGACCCGCTTCTGCCGGTCCGGCTGCGCGAAGGGGGCCGGTCGGTCGGCGGCGCGATGAGTTGGGGGGAGCCCAAGGCCCTGCGCCCCTTTGCCGAGACCTCGCCGTTTTTCGGCCTGCCGATCCCCGATGACGTGACCGTGACCAGCCAGGTTCTGGCCCAGCCCGACCCGATGCTGGCCGAGCGGACGATTGCCGCGCTGGCCGATGGCACGCCGCTGGTGACCCGCGCCGCGCTTGGTCAGGGCAGCGTCGTGCTGTTCCATGTCACGGCCAATGCGGAATGGTCCAGCCTGCCGCTGTCCGGCCTGTTCGTGCAGATGCTGGAACGCCTGGCGGTCTCTACCCGGCCGATCAATCCGGCGGCGCAGGATCTCGACGGGGTCACCTGGGTTCCCGAACAGGTGCTGGACGGTTTCGGCACCCTGCGCGATGCCGGGGCGCGGCCGGGTGTTGCGGGTGCGGATCTGGCCGAAGCGCCGCTCTCGGCCGATATCCTGCCGGGCCTTTACGCAGGCGCCGAGCGGCGCGTGGCGCGCAACGTGATCGGACCCGAGACCCAATTGGCCCCGGCAAGCTGGCCCGCCGATGTCCCGGTCGAGGGGATGACGGTTCTGGCGCCCACGGATCTGATGGCTGCGTTCCTGACAGCGGCGCTTGCGCTCCTGATGCTGGACGCGATCGCGGCACTCTGGTTGTCGGGTCGTCTTGCGGGGCTGACCCGCCGCGCCGCGGGGATCCTTCTGGCGCTCGCCCTGACCCCCATGGCGGAGGCGCAGGGCACCACGGATGAGGATCTGCTGGCTCTTCTGGCGACGACCGAGATCACGCTGGCCTATGTGGAAACCGGCAATGCGCGGATGGATGATGTCAGTCGCGCGGGTCTGCAGGGCCTGTCCAACACATTGTGGCAGCGCACCTCCGTCGAGCCCGCACCGCCCATCGGCGTCGATCTGGAAACCGATGAACTGGCGTTTTTCCCGATGCTCTACTGGCCGGTTTCGCCCGAGCAGCCGCTGCCGTCGGCCGAGGCCTATGCGCGGCTCAACACCTATCTTCGTTCGGGCGGGATGATCGTTTTCGACACGCGGGATGCCGATATCGGCGGCTTCGGCACCGCCACGCCTGCCGGCCGCCGCCTGCGCCAACTGGCCGGTCCGCTGGATATTCCACCGCTGGAGCCGATCCCGCCGGACCACGTGCTGACCCGCACCTTCTATCTGTTGCAGGATTTCCCCGGGCGCCACCTGTCCCGCGATGTCTGGGTGGAGGCGTCGCCGCCGGATGCCGAACAGGTGGAGGGCATGCCGTTCCGAAACCTCAATGACGGTGTGACCCCGGTCGTCATCGGCGGAAATGACTGGGCCGCGGCCTGGGCGGTCGATGCAAGCGGGCGGCCGCTGTTTCCCGTGGGCCGCGGGTTTACCGGCGAGCGCCAGCGCGAGATCGCCCATCGCTTCGGGGTCAATCTGGTGATGCATGTATTGAGCGGGAACTACAAATCCGACCAGGTGCATGTGCCGGCGCTGCTTGATCGATTGGGGCAATAGGGCATGGCCAGCGATATCCTCTTCGATCCGCTTTTGCCCTGGCCCGTGATCTGGGGCCTGGCCGGCGCCGCCTTGCTGATCACGGCATTGGCGATCTGGCGCGGGTTGTCGGGCTGGCCGTTCCGGGCGCTGGCCTCTGCGGTGCTGCTGCTGGCGCTTGCCAATCCAGCGCTTCAGAACGAGGAGCGCGAGCCGCTCAGCGATATCGTGCTTCTGGTCGTCGATGACAGCGCCAGCCAGGACCTGTCTGACCGCCGGGCGCAGGTGGCCGAGGCTGTCACGGCGCTGGAGGCGGAGGTGTCCGCGCTTGGCATGGAGTTGCGCCGGATCCGCGTCGGCGATGGTGCGGACAACGCGGGCACGCTCTTGATGGAGGCGTTGGGCCATCTGCTGGCGGACGAGCCGCGCGCGCGGGTCGCCGGTGCCATATTGCTGACCGACGGTCAGTTGCATGATGCGGGGCTGGTGCCCGACATGCCTGCGCCGCTTCACGCCCTGCTGACCGGGCGGGAGACCGACTGGGATCGTCGCCTGCTGGTCCAGAACGCCCCGGCCTTCGCGATCCTCGACGAGGAGGTGACCCTGACGCTCCGTATCGAGGATCAGGGCGCGGTTCCGGCCGGCGTTGCGGGCCGGGCCGAGCTGCTGATCGCCATTGACGGGGAGGAGGCGCGCCGGTTCCAGGTGCCTGTGGGCGAAGACATAACCCTGCCGCTGACCCTGCCCCATGCCGGGATGAACGTGATCCAGTTCATCGTGCCGGAGGCCGCCGGCGAACTGACCGACAGGAACAATGCGGCGGTTGTCCAGATCAACGGGGTGCGCGACCGGTTGCGGGTGCTTCTTGTCTCGGGGCAGCCGCATCCGGGCCAGCGGACATGGCGCAACCTGCTGAAATCGGACCCTGCGGTCGATCTGGTGCATTTCACCATCCTCAGGCCGCCTGACAAGCAGGACGGCGTGCCGGTGACCGAGCTCAGCCTGATCGCGTTCCCCACGCGGGAGCTGTTCATGGAGGCGATCGACGAGTTCGACCTGATCATCTTCGACCGCTATCAGCGACGCGGCATCCTGCCGATGCTCTATCTCGACAATGTCCGGCGCTATGTCGAAGAGGGCGGTGCATTGCTGATGGCGGCGGGCCCCGATTTCGCCAGCGCGGATTCGCTCTATCGGACGCCGCTGGCCACGATCCTGCCGGGCCAGCCGACCGCGCGGGTGGTGGAAACGCCGTTCCTGCCGCAGATCTCGGATCTGGGCGCGCGTCATCCGGTCACGACCGGTCTGGAACAGACCCATGCCGGGCTGGAAGACAACGACGCGCCATGGGGACGATGGTTCCGCCAGATCGAGGTGATCGAGCGGGCCGGTCAAACCGTCATGACCGGAGCCGACGATGCGCCGCTTCTGCTGCTGAACCGGGTGGGCGAGGGGCGTGTCGCGCTGCTGGCCTCGGATCACGCGTGGCTGTGGGATCGTGGCTACGAGGGTGGGGGGCCGCAACTGGAGATGCTGCGCCGTCTGGCCCACTGGATGATGGGGGAGCCCGATCTGGAGGAGGAGGCGCTGAGGGCCGAAGCCAGTGGCCAGACCGTGCGGATCACGCGTCAGACGCTGGCCGAAGAGGTCGGCCGGGTCACGGTGACCGGCCCGGACGGCGCCGAGACGGAGATCACTCTGGAAGAGACCGCGCCGGGTCAGTTCACGGCTGAGTATACCGGAACCGATCAGGGCCTCTACCGCCTGCGGGAGGGAGAGATGGAGACGGTGATCGCCCTCGGCCCCGCCGCGCCGCGCGAGTTCGAGGAGACCATCGCCAGTGCGGCCCGTCTGACACCCGCCATCGATCCGACGCGGGGCGGCATCCTGCGCCTGGAAGACGGGATCCCCGATTTGCGGCGTGTGGCCGAGGGGCGCAATGCCGCCGGCCGTGGCTGGATCGGCCTGACCCCGCGGGCGGCCTACCTGACCACCGATGTGACCGTCATGCCGCTGATCGCGACCTGGCTGCTTCTGCTGATCGCGTCCGCCCTTATGCTCGGCGCCTGGCTCCGTGAAGGGCGGCGATAAGCCGGATCGGGGGCGGGCTGCACCCCCCTAATCTTTGGCCCGGAAATCTGCGCAGGAACGCGCAGCAGGAGAGTGGTGGATCGAATGGATCAACAGCAGGCGATAGAAACGATCACCTCCGCCCTGAAGGAAAAACCGGCGATCCGCGCGCTGTTTCTCGGCGGCAGCCATGGCACCGGATTTGCGGATCGTTTCAGCGATATCGACTTCGTTCTCGCGGCCCCGGAGGGCGCGACCGACGAGATTGTGGCGCTCTGGCGTGAGGCCGTCGAGCAAACCGGCGAAATCGTGCTTTGGTGGGATCGCAACGTCCGGCCGCTTCTGATCAATGCGATCACCGCCGACTGGCTGCGGATCGATCTCGTCATGCTGAAGCCGGATCAGATGGGCGGGCAGAGACAGGACGGCCTGAAAGTGCTGTTCGACCATGACGGGCTGTACCCGACGCTGCCCGAGGTCACGCCGCCTCCGGTGCCCGATCCGAAGCAAATGCGGTATCAGATCGAGGAGTTCATCCGTATTCTCGGGCTTCTGCCCCTTGCGGTCGGCCGGCAAGAGTATCTCAACGGCGTGCTGGGTGTCTTTCACCTGCGCAACAAACTGGTCGATCTGATGATCGCCGAAACCGGCATACGCCACAGGGGCGGTCTGCTGCATCTGAACAGGCTGATCACCGAGGAGCAGAAACAGGCGCTGACCGCCCTGCCGGCCCCGGAGGCCACGCAGGACAGGATGGTTGCCGCCCACCTTGCCTATGCGGCCGCCTATCTGCCCCGGGCCCGCAGGCTCGCCAGGATCTGGGGCGTGGATTGGCCCGAACGCTTCGAAGAGGTGACATGGGCAAAGCTGGCTGAAACGCTCAAGATCGACCGGCCCTATGACGGCCCCGACGACGCTGATTGACGGTCGTCCAGCAAGCGGTTCAGGCGGTCGGTCGTGCCGTCCGGTCTCAGGGCGTCATTCCCCCTCGCGCGCAGAGATCACTCGACCGAAAGCGCAAACCGGTCTTCGCCCCATCCCGTCACGTTGCAGCGGGCGCGGATGAAGACCTGCGTCACGCCCGCAGGGATCACCACATTGCCAAGGCTGCGCGTGAAAGGCTGCTCCTCCACATGCGGGTGCAGAAGAACCCGCGTTCCCAGAACCGTTCCGTCTTCAAGTTCCACCTGCCACCCATCTGCATAATGATCCCAGCCCGTATCGGGATGCGCCAGCGTGACCGAAACCCGGCCGGCGGAATAGGCCGCGGCGACGATCTCCGGCGGTTCCGCAAACGCCGCGAGCGGAAGCAGGACGCAGATTGCGGCCAACACATGCCTCATAGCTGTTCTCCATCGCTCAGCATGACCTCGCGGGAGGCGGAGGCGAAATCCCGGTTCCAGATCACGTAGGAGATCACCAGCACCGCCGCGATCAGAGGCACCGGCCCAAGCAGCCACGCCAGCGAGCCAAGCGCGAAATAGATCGCCCGCATGCCACGATTGAAATTGAATGCGGCGCGGATGTTGATCTCGGCGGCTTTCCCGGCGCGGGGCAGGGCGCGCGGGTCGGTCGGGTCGTTCGGCACGGCGGCCATCAGGACGGCGCAATAGCCGAATAGCCGGTTCGACCAGACGAACCGCAGCACCGCCTGGGTCAGCAAGACCACGGTCAGCAGCAGCTTGATCTGCCAGATCAGGGCGGTTTCCTCCTCCAGTGTCAGGTCGCGGGCCACGACGATCAACTGGTCGGAATTGCCGATCAGCGTCAGCAGCCCGCCGGTGGCCAGCATCGCGCCCGAGGCGAAGAACGCCGTGCCCTGGCGCAGATTGGTCAGGATGGTCGCATCGAAGACCCGCCCGTCGCGATTGATCATCTCCTCCATCCAGGCGCGCCGGTAATGCGTCATCAATACGGTCACCGAGGGGCGCGCGACGTTTTCCGCCTCGATCCAGGCGCCCAGACCGCCCCAGGCCAGAAGGATTGTGGCAAGGGCAAGCGCATCGAGCCAGCTGAGGGTTGTGAGCACCATGATGAAGTTCATGGCTGCGACAGTAGCGGGCAAGGAATCTCTTGCCATCTGCAAAAATTGGTTATATTTATTTACCAATATTGGATGGGAGGAGCGATATCATGGAGATGCCAACCCCGGACCCGGCGATTCTGGCCAAAAAATCGGCTGTGGTGGCTCGACTGATGTCGGTTCTGCCGAAGGATGCGGTGATTCACGAGGAAGCCGGCACGCGCGCTTATGAATGCGACGCGCTCACCGCCTATAAATGCCCGCCGATGGTCGCGGTCCTGCCATCCACGACCGAAGAAGTCGTGGCGGTTCTGAAAATCTGCAACGAAATGGGTGTGCCGGTTGTGCCGCGCGGATCCGGCACGTCGCTTGCCGGGGGGGCATTGCCCACCGCCGACAGCGTGATCCTTGGTGTGGCACGTCTGAACGACGTGCTGGAAACCGATTATCAGAACCGGATTATCCGGGTTCAGTCCGGGCGCACCAACCTGTCGGTCACGGGCGCGGTGGAGGAGGACGGGTTTTTCTACGCGCCCGATCCGTCAAGCCAGCTGGCCTGCGCGATCGCGGGCAATATCGCAATGAATTCCGGCGGTGCCCATTGCCTGAAATACGGCGTGACGACCAACAACCTGCTGGGTGTGACGCTGGTCACCATGGATGGTCAGGTGATGGAGATCGGCGGCGCGCATCTGGATGCAGCGGGCTATGATCTTCTGGGCCTTGTCTGCGGGTCGGAGGGGCAGTTGGGCGTGGTGACCGAAGCGACGCTGCGGATCCTGCCCAAGCCAGAGGGCGCGCGGCCGGTTCTGATCGGTTTCGACGATAACGAAACCGCGGGCGCCTGCGTCGCGGATATCATCAAGGCGGGCGTCCTGCCGGTGGCGATCGAATTCATGGACAGGCTCTGCATCGAGACGACGGAGAAATTCGCGAATGCCGGATATCCGGACTGCAACGCGTTGCTGATTGTCGAGGTCGAAGGCTCGGAAGCCGAGATCGACGAACAGCTTGGCGTGATCCTGCAGATCGCCCGCAGATATGACCCGGTGGAGCTGCGCGAGTCCAAATCCGCAGAGGAAAGCGCGAAGATCTGGCTTGGCAGGAAATCGGCTTTCGGAGCGGTCGGGCAGATCAACGATTACATGTGTCTGGACGGCACGATCCCGGTTTCCAGCCTGCCGTATGTGCTGCGCCGCATCGGCGAGATGAGCAAGGAATTCGGGCTGGAGGTCGGTAACGTGTTCCATGCGGGCGATGGCAACATGCACCCGCTGATCCTGTTCGACGCGAACAAGCCCGGCGATCTGGAAATCTGCGAGGCGTTCGGTGCGGAGATATTGAAGCTCTGTGTCGAGGTTGGCGGCTGCCTGACCGGCGAACATGGCGTGGGTATCGAAAAGCGCGATCTGATGACCACGCAGTTCACCCCGGAGGATCTGGAACTGCAAATGCAGGTGAAGGATGTCTTCGATCCGGCATGGCTGCTGAACCCGGCCAAGGTGTTTCCGCTGGAGGCTTCGGCCAGCCGCCGGACCCTCGCCGCCTGAAGGTTGCACGTCATCGGGACAGGGGCCTGTGCAGGCGCGCCCCGCCCATATCCGAAACCCCGTGAAGATCCGGGGCGCAGAGAAGGAGCAGGCCGCCGTGCTGACCCCTGAAACCGAGATTGAGCTTGCCGAGATGCTGTCGGCCGCATCCGCCCCGTTGCGGGTGCAGGGTGGCGGCACCCGGCCGATCGGGCGCCCCGTGGTGGGAGAGGTCCTGTCCATGGCCGACATGCGCGGGATCGAGCTTTATGAACCCGGCGCGCTGACCATCGTCGTGAAGGCGGGCACTCCGCTTGCGGATGTGGAGGCGGCGCTGGCAGCGGAAAACCAGAGGCTGCCCTTCGAACCCATGGATCACCGGTCCCTGATGGGAACCGACGGGGTTCCCACCATCGGCGGCGTTGTCGCGGCCAACGTTTCGGGCCCCCGCCGGATCCAGGCCGGCGCCTGCCGCGACAGCCTGATCGGCGTGCGGTTCGTCGACGGGCGCGGACGCATCATGAAAAACGGCGGGCGGGTGATGAAGAATGTCACCGGCTATGATCTGGTGAAGCTGATGGCCGGCAGCTATGGCACGCTTGGCGTCCTGTCGGAGTTGAGTTTCAAGGTTCTGCCCGGTGTGGCGGCAACGGCCTGCGTGCTTCTCCGGGGGCTTGATGACGAAACCGCGGTCGCGGCGATGGCTGCGGCGCTCGGCTCTCCTTTCGAGGTTTCCGGCGCGGCGCACACGCCCAATGGTCTGGACGGCGATCCGGTGACCATGCTTCGCGTCGAAGGGTTCGAGGCTTCGGTCGCCTATCGGGCCGGTCGGCTTCAGGCCCTGCTGGCCCCGTTCGGACAGGCCGAGATCGAAACCGGGCTTGCGGCCGATGGGGGCGCGTCCGGCACCGATACCGGTTGGAAATGGGTACGGGACGTGGACGGGTTCAAGGGCAAGGACGGGGATGTCTGGCGCATCTCGGTGAAGCCGACCGATGCGCCGGGGCTGGTGGCGAAGCTGGACGCGCGCGATGTGCTCTATGACTGGGGCGGCGGGCTGGTCTGGGCGCTGGTTCCGGGCGGCACCGATCTGCGCGCGAAGCTGGCGGATTTCGCCGGCCACGCGACATTGATCCGGGCCAGCGAGGACACCCGCGCCCGTCTGCCGGTCTTTCACCCCGAAGCCGCGCCGATTGCCGCATTGTCGGCGGGGCTGAGGAAGCAGTTCGACCCGAAGGGTATCCTGAACCCTGGCCTGATGGGCGGAGAGGTGTGAGATGATGGGCCTTGATGCCGCCCCGATTGCGGTCCTGTCCGCCGCCGTGTTCTGCGGGCTTGTCTTTATCCGCGACCGCCCGCTCGGGGCGTTGATTGCCCAGATCGGCTCGGCCGTTGCCGCGGCCCTGGTCTTCGCTTCGCTGATCGTGGAGGGGCCGATGCTCGGGCGCGATCCCGCATGGGTCAGCGCGCTTGGCGTCGCCCTTCTGGCGGCGACGGTGGCGGGCATGGGGTATCACCTCTATCTCGGCCGCTTCACGTCGGTCTGGGCCGCGCGCGGCGTTTTCGCGGCGCTCTTCCTGGTTTCTGCGGCGGTCCTGGGGCTCGTCATTCTCTCATTTATCTGAAAGGGCGGTCATGCAAACCACCTTCACGCCTGAGCAGTTGAAGGATCCTGCGACCAAACGGTCGAACGAGATCCTGCGATCCTGCGTCCATTGCGGTTTTTGCACGGCCACCTGCCCGACCTATCAGGTGCTGGGCGATGAGTTGGACAGCCCGCGCGGACGGATATATCTTATAAAAGATATGCTGGAAAATGATCGCCCTGCGGACGAAAAGACCGTAAAGCATATCGACCGGTGCCTGTCCTGCCTGGCCTGCATGACCACATGCCCGTCGGGCGTGCATTACATGCATCTGGTGGATCACGCGCGCGAATATATCGAACAGACCTATAAACGCCCCTTCAGCGACAGGGCGCTGCGCTGGATCCTGGCGCGAATCCTGCCTTACCCGACGAGGTTTCGTCTGGCGCTGCTCGGGGCCAAGATCGGCCGGCCTTTCAAATGGCTGATGCCGGATGCGCGGCTGAAGGCGATGCTGGAAATGGCGCCCAAAACCATCCCCCCGGTCAGCCGCAATGACGATCCGCAGGTGTTTTCCGCAACGGGCGCGCGCAAGATGCGTGTCGCGCTCATGACCGGATGCGCGCAACGCGCGCTGAACACGGATATCAACGACGCGACCATCCGGCTTCTGCGCAGACTGGGCGCCGAAGTGGTGATCGCCGAGGGCGCGGGCTGTTGCGGTGCGCTGACGCATCACATGGGCAAGACCCGGGAAAGCCACGCCACGGCGGCAAGGAATATCCGCGCGTGGTGGGCCGAGATGCAGGGCGCGGGGCTGGACGCCATCGTCATCAATACCAGCGGCTGCGGGACGACCGTGAAGGATTACGGCCACATGTTCCGCAACGAGCCGCTCGCGGAAGAGGCCGCCGCCGTGGCGGGTATCGCGAGAGACATCTCGGAAGTGCTGATCGACCTTCTGCCCGGTGACGCGCCGCAATGGCGCGCCGTCAACCCCGCGCGCGACGCCATCGCCGGGACCGATGCGGCGCATACCCCCGAAAGCGCGCCCGCCCCGATCGGTCAGGGCCTGAAAGTCGCCTATCACGCCGCGTGCAGCCTGCAGCATGGCCAGCAGATCAAGACCTATCCCAAGGACCTTCTGAAGCGGGCCGGGTTCGAGGTCGTGGAACCTGCGGACAGCCACCTGTGCTGCGGCAGCGCCGGCACCTATAATCTGATGCAGCCCGAGATCTCGAAACAGCTGAAAGACCGCAAGGTGCGGACCCTTGAGGCGAAGGCTCCGGATATCATCGCGGCGGGCAATATCGGCTGCATGATGCAGATCGGCGGCGGAACGGATATTCCGGTTGTCCATACGGTCGAACTGCTGGACTGGGCGACAGGCGGCCCGCAGCCACCCGCCTTGACGGCGGAGCGGGCAACCCCCGCAGTGCCGATGCTGCGCTGACCGCGACCGGGGCCCGCGAATAGCCGCGGTTCCGGTTCTGTCCCGGTCCTGCCTGTGCGCATTCACCGGCGGGCCGGGCCCGGTCCAATCACCGCGCCCGGCCTCATTTTCGCCGTACTGGACCGGTAGTGAAAAAGCGGAATTCCCTGCGGAGACCCGGTGATGAAGGCCATTTTCCCCGTCGTTGCAATCGCCTTGGCGCTTGCGGGTCCGGCAATGGCGCAGACGCGGGGATTGCCCACCGTGGAACCCGATACGCCGCTGCGGCCGCTGGACTCGGCGCATGATCTGCGCGGATGGGAAGCGGTGGGGCGTCTGGATACCGGTGCGGGGTTCTGCACCGCCACGCTGATCGCGCCCGATCTGGTCCTGACGGCGGCCCATTGCCTGTTCGACGGACCCGAAGACAGCGCGACCCGCCGGCCCGACGCGGCCCTGTCCTTCAACGCCGGGCTCAGAAATGGCTATGCCGTCGCACACCGGGGCATTCGCAAAAGCATCCTGCATCCCGATTACACTTATGGCAGCCCCGATGATCTGAACCGGATCCGCACCGACATGGCCCTTCTCCAGCTTGACCGCGCGATCCCGGAACAGACCATTCGCCCGATCGCGACACGCGGCAGTGTCGGCCCCGGCGATGTCGTACAGGTCGTCTCCTATGGCGCCGAGCGGGAGGAGTATGCCTCCCTCGAAGACGATTGCGAGGTTCTGGCCGAGGATCCCGGTATTCTGGTCCTGTCCTGCTCGGTGGTTCAGGGTTCTTCCGGCTCGCCGGTCATGGTGGACCGGGACGGGCAGATGAATGTCGTGTCGGTGGTGTCGGCCCTCGCCGATTGGGGGGATGAGCCGGTGGCGCTGTCGGCTGAGTTGCAGGGTGAACTTGTGGTGCTGCTGGATTTGCTTGACCGTTCGAATGCGCAATTCGTCCGCTCCCTGCCGCAGATCCGTACCCTGTCGGGCAGCAATGACGGGCGCGAAAGCTCGGGCGCCCGATTTGTCCGCCCCTGACCCTCTTGAAACGCCGAAAACCGTATCACACATATAGGGCGCTGTGGTGCCCGGATGGGGCCGCGGCATGACCTTGGCGGGTTCGCATATGGACCGCCTGACCAAAGAGAGTTGTCGCTCAAACGGAGGATAACGTGATGCGCACTTATGATCTGTCGCCCCTGTACCGGGCAACCGTCGGCTTTGACCGCATGGCCGATTTGCTGGACCGCGTGATGACCCAGGACGTGGGCACCAGCACCTACCCCCCTTACAATATCGAAAAGACGGATGAAGACGCCTATCGCATTTCGATTGCGGTTGCGGGCTTCACCGATGACGATCTCGCCGTGGAACAGCGCGAGACCGAGCTTGTCGTGACGGCGCGCAAGGCGAAGGAGGAGACGACACGCACCTACCTTCACCGCGGGATCGCCACGCGGGCGTTCGAGAAACGCTTCCAGCTGGCCGATCATGTCCGGGTGACCGGCGCGTCCCATGAAAACGGGATGCTGCATATCGATCTGGTCCGCGAAGTGCCCGAGGCGCTGAAACCGCGCCAGATCGAGATCAACGGCACTGCGCCCAAGGCGATCGATGCGGAGCCGGTGACGGCCTGATCTCGCGCTTTGCGATGACACGGAGCGCAGTCCCCATGGGGCTGCGCTTTTTCATGTGCGGTCCAGCGTCTGCAGCAAGATCGCACCCGCGACTGGTGCCGCCATGCAAAGCAGCAGGACCGGACCGTAGCCCGCCAGATCGAACAGCACCGCGCCCAGAAACGGGGCCAGCGCGAACAGAAACAGCGATGGGAGGGAGACCGCGCCCGACACCGCTCCGAAATCCCGCTGACCGAGGATATCGCGGGTCACCACCGGGCGCATGATGCCGACCACACCGTAGCCCGCGCCCTGCAAGACCCCGAAGGCCAGAACCAGCGCCGCGACCCAACCCGCCGCGGCCATCATCACCGCGCCCAGGGCCAGCGTCGCCATGGCGATTTGCGCGATCCGCAGCGCGGAGATCCGGTTGTCGACGGCCATCATCGCCATCCGCCCGGCAACCTGCGCCGGGCCGATCGCCGCGGCCGCAAGGATCGCCATATCGTCGCTGACGCCCTGCGCGGCCATGATCGGCAACAGATGGCTGAGCACGATGCCGCTGGTCAGGGCCGCCAGAGCGAAGCCGCCCGCAATCGCCCAATAGCCGGGCACGTGCAGCACAAATGGCCGGGGTGGCGATGGCGCCGTGTCCGTAGGCAGCGCCTGTGCCCGCGCCTGCGCCTCCAGCTTGCGCGCCGCCAGACGTGCCAGCGGGACGGCCACGAGGACCACCAGTGCCGCCATCGCGCAGATGGCGGTGCGCCAGCCGCCGATCCCGGCCAGCCAGTGGGTCAACGGATAGGCCAGGGTGCTCGCGAACCCGCCCACCAGCGTGATCGCGGTGATCGCCCGCCGCGCATCGGCGCCCCGCGCCCGGGTAACGATGGCAAAACAGGCTTCGTAAAGCGTCAGGCCCATGGTCGCCCCAATGGCCGCCCAGATCAGGTAGAAGGCCAGAAGCGTGTCCGCGAATGCCAGTGCCACGAGCAGCCCGGCCCCGATGGCCGCGCCCAGGGGCATGCTGATCGGGGCCGCGCCGCGATCTATCAACCGCCCGAAAAGCGGGGCGCCAAGGGCGTAGACGGCAATCGAAATCGTGAACGCGCCCATGATCTCCGCGGTCGACCAGCCAAATTCGGCCTGCCAGTGCAGAACCAGCGCGGGAAAGCTGTAGAACAATCCGGCCCAGACCGTCACCTGCATGCCCATCAGGGCAAGGATGGCCGGGTCGCGGATCAGGCGCATGGTCCGGCCCGCGCGGGTCGTCTCAGAACCATTGCCCCGGTTCCATCAGCCCAAGCTGCGCCAATTGCTGCGACGACCATTGAAACCTGACCGATTTATGCCAGCGGAAATCGGGGATATCGTCGCGCGAGCCGGGATTGGTGCGCAGCGCCTTGGCCACGCGGAACGAACAGATGGCGGCCGACATCGAATGATGCCACCGGCAGGCATAGGTGTTCATTTCCTCATCGTTCAGCGTGTGGTCTTCTCGCAGCCGCAAGCCCGGGCGCGCCCGGAAAAGACCGACCCGGTCGATCTTGCGCTTCGGTTCGGGCACATGCTCCTCGAACCGCCAGCGCAGCCCGCCATAGAAATTCAGTTGACGTTCCAGCACGTCGTCATCTTCATTCCGTCTGGTTGCGGCGTAATATCCCGACCCGTCCACATGCGCCGTATCGAGCGAGACAGCATCGGGATAAAGCGACAGATCATCGGCATAGAGATCGATCACATAGGTCAGGATCGAGCTGCGTCTTTCCTCCATCACGAAGGAGACCGCTTCCCCCACGGTGCGGTCTTCGCAGAACGGATAGAACAGGTATTCCCCGTTGAAACAGTAATGCAGCCATTCGCCGGGGATCTTGTCGATCAGCGTGTTCACGGCATCCACCACCGTCCCCGGCTGCCGGGTGCGGTGGCGGATGATGTCCACCTGATTGGCGATCTCGGGTTCGTTTTCCGGCAGGTCGAGCCCCTTGGGCGCCATCAGGAAAACACGGGCAAAGCCAAGTTGCAGGACATGCATGACCGTGGACACGACCTCGGTTGCGTCCTCTGCGATGATCATCGCGAAAGGCCCCTTGCCGAAGGCGGACGGGGGCGCCGCACGGAACGCGTCAAGGCTTGGATAAATCATGGTTCACTACCTTGCGTCGCTTTCCGGCCAATCTGACGCGCAAGCGTAAAGATTGCAATTACGCGCCGTTGAAGGCCGCGCGCCCATGGGGTACACGGGCGGTCGACCCCACCGGAGCCCGTTTCATGTCCGAGCCGAAGAAGCTTTATGTCAAGACCTATGGCTGTCAGATGAATGTCTATGACAGCGAGCGCATGGTGGAGGCACTGGGGTCGAAGGGATATGTCCAGACGGACACCCCCGACGACGCCGACATGATCCTGCTGAATACCTGCCACATCCGCGAAAAGGCGGCGGAAAAGGTGTATTCCGAGCTTGGACGGTTCCGGCCGTTGCGGGACGCCAACCCGGATCTCAAGATCGGGGTCGCCGGCTGCGTGGCCCAGGCCGAGGGCGAAGAGATCATCCGGCGGCAGCCGATGGTCGATCTGGTTGTGGGGCCGCAGACCTATCACCGCCTGCCGGAGATGGTGGATACGCTGGCGGGCGGCGGCCGGGCGCTGGATACCGATTTCCCCGAGGAGGACAAGTTCGCGCATCTGCCGAAGACGCGCAAGGCGCCCAGAGGGCCGACCGCCTTTCTGACCGTGCAGGAAGGGTGCGACAAGTTCTGCGCGTTCTGTGTGGTGCCCTATACGCGCGGCGCGGAAGTGTCCCGGCCGGTCGACCGGCTGTTGCACGAAGCGCAGGATCTCGTCGAACGCGGGGTGCGCGAGATCACCCTTCTGGGCCAGAATGTGAATGCCTATCATGGCACCGGGCCGGACGGCGCGGAATGGGGCCTGGCCCGGCTGATCCGGCGGATGGCAGAGATCGACGGGCTGGAACGGATCCGGTTCACCACCTCCCATCCCAATGACATGGAAGACGATCTGATCGCGGCCCACGGGGATTGCGCCAAGCTGATGCCTTATCTGCATCTTCCGGTGCAATCGGGCAGCGACCGGATCCTGAAGGCGATGAACCGCAAACATACGGCCGAACACTATATCCGTCTGATTGCCCGGATCCGCGATGCAAGGCCCGATCTGTTGCTTTCGGGCGATTTCATCGTCGGGTTCCCCGGCGAAACGGAGGCGGATTTCCAGGCGACGCTCGATCTGGTCAGGGCCGTGGGCTACGGTCAGGCCTATTCCTTCAAGTATTCGGCGCGCCCCGGCACGCCCGCCGCCGAACGGCCGGGCGTGGATCAGGCGGAGGCCGATGACCGGCTGCAACGGCTTCAGGCGCTTCTGTCAGAGCAGCAGCGCGCCGCGCAGGACGGGATGGTCGGGCGCGAGGTTCGGGTGCTGTTCGAAAAACCGGGCCGGATGCCGGGCCAGATGGTCGGCAAGTCGGATTATCTGCACGCGGTCCATGTGGACGGCCCGGAAACCCTGCGCGGTCAGATCGCTCCGGTAAGAATCATCGCAAGCGCGTCGAACTCTCTGGCCGGTGTGCTGATCTGATATCGGGGCGCCTGCCCGACACGGGGTCGCGAAGCGCGGGCTTTCCGACGGATATCAAACAGCTTTTCGAACAATCCCCCATATCTAGGGGCAGTGTTTCCACCCCAAAGACTATATTTGGTAAAAACGGCTTCACAAGCCAATGAAACTTGCTATCCTCCTGCGAATAAATGGTGTTTTGTGCTGCGCCGTGCCAAGCCAGCGCACTGGTATTGAGAACTGGGGGAATGTGCCGTGGTTTCACTCTTTTGGTCGACATTTGGGCCTGGTCTGAGGACAGCGTTCTGCGGGGCGGCGCTTGGCGCGTTTGCCCTGTTGCCGTCGGGCGGTGCCGTGCAGGCGCAGCAGGCCATAACCGGCACCGTGGAGCCGGCGATCTGGATCGACCCCGATGGCTGCCACCACTGGGTCGCCGATGGCGGCATCGAGGGCTATATGGAAGGCCGGGTCAACCCGCAGAACGGGCGGCCCGTCTGCATGGAGTTCAACACCTGCGCCGTGGCCAATTCGGATGTGTTGTTTCACACCGACAGCGCCCGGTTGACCAGTTCGGGCCGGGCCCGGCTGGAGGATTTCTTCCGCAATGGCGGGGCTTTTGCCTACGCGATCTACGGCCATACCGACAGCCGCGCTTCGGATGAATACAACATCCGGCTTTCTCAGCGTCGCGCCTCTTCGGTTGCGGGCGTGGCGCGGTCGGTGGGTGCGCGCGTGGCGCGCGAAATCGGATTTGGCGAACGCCAGCCGCTCGTGCCCAACACCTCTGCGGCGAACATGCAGCAGAACCGCCGCGTCGAAATCGTATGTTACAGGTGACCAGTATGATCAGTCTTCACACCCTCAAGACCCCGGCGATCATGATTGCCTGTTCATTGGCGCTGGCGGGATGCACGGAATCCTTCGAGAGCGTGATGGTGCCGCGCGGGGACGGCCCGCCACTGCGCGCCATCGGCGATGACCTTGGCCGCGATGCCGGATCGTTGACACAACTGGAGGCCGGGATCTATGTGGATCCTGACGGGTGTCATATCTGGATGATCGACGACGGGCTGGAAGGTTACTGGTCGCGCCGTCGCGATCCGCGCAGCGGCCTGCCTGTCTGCACCCCGATTGCCCCGCCGAACTCAATTGTCGGAGATATCGGCGCCGATAGCGGTATTCGGGATCGCATTCCCCGCCGGTAGCGGCCGTATGGCGCCAAACGCATGTTTTTTCTGACGGGCGATTCCAAGACGGGATCGCCCGTTTTTGCGACCGTTACCCCAAGACCCGCCTTTTTCCGCCGCCGCGGCCACAAGATGTTGCTTTGCGTGGCCAAGGTTGCCAAACTGATCGCATGCCTTCGTGATTTGGGAGTTCTCTTTGGATCTGTCCACACTGACTGCGAACCCGTCTGACCCTCCTCTGGAACTGCTGCTGGAATTTCCCGACAACCGTTTGCTCATCGAGCTGTGTGGAGAGTTCGACCGCAACCTGGCACAGATCGAGCATCTGATGAGCGTCCAGATCCTGCGCCGGGGCAACATGCTCGCGGTGCTCGGGGAGGCCCGGGCCGAAGCGGGCGAGGTTTTGCAAAAGCTCTATGAGCGTGCGGAAGCAGGCAGAAGCCTGGACCCGGGCGATATCGACGCGGTGGTCCGGCTCGGCAATTCGGCCGAAGGCACCGGGGCCAGGGACGGCGACCAGATCGAGTTGTTCAAGGGCGATGCGGGGGATCATATCGAGATCCGCACCCGGAAGAAAACGATCGAACCGCGGACACAGGCACAGCAGGCCTATGTTCGCACGCTTTATGCCAATGAACTGGCCTTCGGCATCGGCCCGGCGGGGACGGGCAAAACCTATCTGGCGGTAGCCGTGGCCGTGAACCAGATGATCAACGGCCATGTCGACAAGATCATCCTCAGCCGCCCGGCGGTCGAGGCGGGCGAGCGGTTGGGCTTTCTGCCCGGAGACATGAAGGACAAGGTCGATCCCTACATGCAGCCGCTCTACGATGCGCTGAACGACTTCCTGCCCGGCAAGCAACTGGCCAAACTGATCGAGGAAAAGCAGATCGAGATCGCACCGCTGGCCTTCATGCGGGGCCGGACGCTCTCCAACGCCTATGTCGTGCTGGACGAGGCGCAGAACGCCACCGCGATGCAGATGAAGATGTTCCTGACCCGTCTGGGGCAGGGCAGCCGGATGGTGATCACCGGCGACCGGTCCCAGGTGGATCTGCCCCGTGGCGTCACAAGCGGGTTGTCCGAGGCGGAGCGGATCCTGGGTCATATCGACGGGATCAGCTTCAACTACTTCACGGCCAAGGATGTGGTGCGCCATCCGATGGTGGCCAAGATCATCGAGGCCTATGACGCGGATGACCCTGCGGCATAGCGGAATGTGTTTCGAACCGGGCACGCGCCGCGTTCACGCGTGGCGCAAGCGCGGTGGCCTCCGCCGCCTGCCGGGTCGGCGGGTTTTCCAAGGGCGCTCCCATGGAGATTGACTGTCTCATTGAAGATCCGGCCTGGGAGGCGCTGGACGTGGAGGCCTTGGCGCGCCGGGTCTGCGCCGCGACACTTGATGAGCTGGGGTTGCAGGCCGAAAGCTTCAGGATCAGCCTTCTGGCCTGCGACGATGGCCGCATCGCCGAGCTGAATGCCGAGTTCCGGGGCAAGCCTGCGCCCACGAATGTGCTGAGCTGGCCATCCGAACTGCATCAGCCCGATCCGGGCCGGATGCCGGACCTGCCCGATCCCGCCCCGGGCGATCCGCCCCATGAACTAGGCGACATCGCGATCGCCTATGGCGTCTGTCTGGCCGAGGCGGCGGCGCAGAAGAAGAGTTTCGCCGATCATGTGGCCCATCTTCTGGTCCACGGAACGCTGCATCTGTTGGGTTTTGACCACATAAATGATGCAGATGCGATATTGATGGAGGATCTGGAGACGGGTATCCTTGCAAGATTGGGTATCCCTGACCCATATTGAGACAACGGGTTGCGCGTGACCCGGTGTATTTTTGGAAAGGAGCCATGAGCTCAAGCCCTGACCCGTCGTCTAGCGCAGCGCAGAGCGCGCCACAGACGGATGAGTTGCCTGAACGGAAACCCGGCTTTTTCGCCCGGTTCTTTGGCACTGCCCCCGACCCGGAACCGGAGAGTATCAACGGTGTGCCCGCATTGCCCGCAGTGGACGGCGCGCCGGGGCTCGTGCCCGGCACCGGCATGTCCAACCTGCGCCGGTTGCGGGTGGAGGATGTCTCCATCCCGAGGGTCGAGATCATTTCGGTCTCCTGCGATATCGAACTGGACGATCTGGTTGCCGTGTTCCGCCAGAGCGGTCTGACGCGGTTGCCCGTTTATGACGGTACGCTCGATACGCCCATCGGCATGGTTCACCTGAAGGATGTCGCATTGCGATACGGCTTCAACGGCGGTGGCGGCGGGTTCTCGCTTCGCACGATGCTGCGGCCCTTGCTCTACGCGCCGCCATCCATGCCCATCGGTGTGTTGCTGCAGAAGATGCAGACGGATCGGACCCATATGGCGCTGGTGATCGACGAATATGGCGGGGTCGACGGGCTGGTGACCATCGAGGACCTGATCGAGCAGGTGATCGGCGAGATCGAGGATGAACACGATGTGGAGGAAGACCGGCCCTGGCTGATGGAGGATGCCGGCTCCTATCTGGCGCTCGCCCGCGCCCCGCTCGATGAATTCGAGGCGGAGATCGGGATGAAGCTGGTCGAAGAGGCCGATGAGGATGAAATCGACACGCTGGGCGGCGTGGTGTTCGTCCTGACGGGCCGGGTGCCCGCGCGGGGCGAGGTGATCCCCCATCCGTCGGGCGCGGAATTCGAAGTGGTGGACGCCGACCCCCGGCGAATCAAGCGATTGCGCGTGCGACTTCCGAAAGGCTCCTGAACTTGACCACGGCCAATTCCGTGTCCGAGTGGCTGGCGGCCCGCTCCGTCCGCCAGGGTCTGGCTCTGGCCATGACCGCCGGGGCGGTCGGCGGGCTGGGACAGGCGCCTTTCGATCTTTCGCTACTGGCGGTCATCGGTCTTGCCGGTCTGGTGGTGCTGGTTCTTCGCGCCGATACGGCACGGCGCGGTTTCTCGCTCGGGTTGAGCGGCGGGGCGGGATACTTCGCCGTTTCCCTGCATTGGATCGTCGAGCCCTTTCTAGTCGACCCGCTCCGCCACGGCTGGATGGCGCCTTTCGCCTTGCTGTTTCTGGCCGTCGGTCTGGCGCTTTTCTGGGCGGTGCCGTCGGCGCTGGCGGTGCGGCTGGCGACCGGGCCCGGCCAACGGGCCTTGCTCTGGACGGCGCTCCTGACCGCGGCCGAATATGCGCGGGGAACGGTGCTGACCGGGTTTCCATGGGCGCAACCGGGCCATATCTGGATCGATACGAGCCTGTTGCCGCTGGCCGCCTTTGTCGGCCCCTACGGGATGACGTTTTACACCGTCGCGGCCGCGGCTCTGATCGCGGTGGGGGTGCTGCGGGAGCGCTGGTGGGTCTTGATCGTGCCGGGCATTCATGCGGGGCTGGTCGGGCTTGCACTGACGGTTCCGCCCGCCCCCGATGCCGCGCCCGATGCCCCGGTCCTGCGTCTGGTGCAGCCCAATGCCGCGCAGCATCTGAAATGGCAGCCGGACATGATCCCGGTCTTCTTCGCCCGCGCCGTGGACCTGACCGCCGAGCCGCCGCAGCGTGATGGCCGCCCGCCCGCCCTTGTTATCTGGCCGGAAACGTCGCTGGCCGCACTTCTAAACCAGTCCGAAGACTGGCGTGCCGTTATCTCACAGGCGGCGGGGCTGGTTCCGGTGATCCTCGGCGCGCAGCGGCTGGAGGGGGTCACGGCGCGCAATTCCCTGGCGCTGCTCGATGAAACCGGTGGGATCGCCGCGATCTACGACAAACACCATCTGGTGCCCTTCGGCGAATACATGCCCTTCGGCGATCTCTTGTCGCGCTTCGGCATCGACGGGCTCGCCGCCGCCCTGCAGACCGGCTACCGGCCCGGGCCCGGGCCGCAGGCGTTGGATCTTGGCACTCTTGGCCGCGCCTTCGCGATGATCTGCTACGAGGCGATTTTTCCGGGCTATATCCGCCGGATAGAGCGTCCCGACTGGATGGTGCATATCACCAATGACGCGTGGTTCGGGCAGTTTTCCGGCCCCTATCAGCACCTTGCGCTGGCCCGGTTGCGCGCGGCGGAGCAGGGTCTGCCGCTGGTCCGTGCGGCCAATACGGGCATCTCGGCAGTGATCGATGGCCGCGGCCGGGTGCTGGACAGCCTGCCCCTGGGCGTGGCGGGGGCGCTGGATGTCGCTTTGCCGCCAGCATTGCCGCCGACGCTCTATGCCCGTACCGGCGACTGGCCCGTATTTCTGGTTATTCTGGCCGCGCTTTTCGCCGTTACCGCAAGACGCCGCGTCAACAGGCATTGAACCCCGCCGCACTTGGGCGTAAGGCATGCCGATCAAGTCTCCACAACGGCTTCCTGGCGTGGGGAAAGACATATTCAATGGAGCATTCCCCATGTCGCGACAGAACTTCTCCTTCACCTCTGAATCCGTCTCGGAGGGCCATCCGGACAAGGTGTGTGACCGCATTTCGGACGCGGTTCTGGACGCGCTGATCACCGAGGAGCCCGTAGCGCGGGTCGCCTGCGAGACCTTCGCCACCACCAACCGGGTGGTGATCGGCGGAGAGGTGGGATTGAGCGATCAGGACAAGCTTCACGATTACATGGAGCGGATCGAGGACATCGCGCGGGAGTGCATCCGGGATATCGGCTATGAGCAGGAGAAGTTTCACCACGAGACTGTGGAAGTGACCAACCTGCTGCACGAGCAATCGGCCCATATCGCGCAAGGCGTCGATGCGTCCGGCAACAAGGACGAAGGCGCCGGCGATCAGGGGATCATGTTCGGCCATGCGGTGGCGGAGACGCCCGAGCTCATGCCCGCCCCGATCCATTACGCCCATTGCATCCTGCGCCGTCTGGCCGAGGCGCGGAAATCCGGCGCCGAGCCTGCGCTTGGCCCCGATGCCAAGAGCCAGCTGACCGTGCGCTATGAAGATGGCATGCCGGTGGAGGTGACCTCCGTCGTGCTGTCGACGCAGCATCTGGATGAAACCCTCACCAGCGAAGATGTGCGCGCGATCGTGGAGCCGTATATCCGCGAAGAACTGCCCGACGGCTGGCTGAACGGGAATACCGAATGGTGGGTGAACCCCACCGGAAAATTCGTGATCGGTGGCCCCGATGGCGATGCCGGTCTGACCGGGCGCAAGATCATCGTCGACACCTATGGCGGTGCGGCCCCCCATGGCGGCGGCGCGTTTTCCGGCAAGGATCCGACCAAGGTGGACCGTTCGGCGGCTTACGCGGCCCGCTATCTGGCCAAGAACGTGGTCGCGGCCGGTTTGGCCCATCGCTGCACGATACAGCTCAGCTATGCGATCGGGGTGGCCAAGCCGCTGTCGATCTATGCCGACACCCATGGTTCGGGCAAGGTGCATGAAAGCCAGATCGAGGCCGCCGTGGCGCAGATCATGGATTTGACGCCGCGCGGTATCCGGACACATTTGCAACTCAACAGGCCGATCTATCAGCGGACGGCGGCCTATGGCCATTTCGGCCGCGCGCCGGATGCCGACGGCGGGTTCAGCTGGGAGCGGACCGATCTGGTCGAGGCGTTGAGAGCGGCCGTTTGAGATAAGGGTCACGCCGATGACGGAGGTGCTGCGCGCAGGTCTTGCCGAAGACGCCCCCGCCCTTGCCGACGTGCATCGACGTGCGATCGCCGCTGTCCCCGACGACATTCTGTCGCCGGAGCAGCGCGAAAGCTGGGCCGCCGGGATCTCCCCCGATGTCTATCTGCGGGCCTGCGCGGCGGGCGAAGCGTTTGCTCTGGCCGAGATTGACGGAGCCGTTGCGGGGTTTTGCAGCTATCGGACCGGATCGCCCGACGCCGAAATCGTGGGCCTGTATGTGGACCCGGCCTTTCAGAACCGTGGCATCGCCCGTCGGCTGACCGAACTGGTGGAGGCGCGGCTTTTCGACAGCGGTGCGACACGGATCGAGTTGAAGGCAGGCCCCGCCGGGCAGGCGGTATGGGGCGCGCTTGGCTATCAGGTGATCGGGCGCGGCACCCATGACAGCCGGGGCGGACTGGCGCTACCCGTCGCGGTGATGGAGAAGGCGGTGACTGACGCGGCCCGCCGCCCGGCGCGAAACTTCTATGGCCGCCGCAAGGGCCAGCATCTGAAAAGCAGTCAGGCGCGGTATCTGACAGAGGATCTGGCGGCGCTCTCGCCCGGTCCGGTGGATTGGGAGACGAACCCAGAACGCCGGCCGCTCGATCTTGGTGCGCTGTTCGGCGGGCGGGAGGTCTGGCTCGAAGTGGGGTTTGGCGGTGGCGAACACATGGTCCATCAGGCGGCGGCGAACCCGGATGTGGGCATCATCGGCTGCGAACCCTACATCAACGGCGTCGCGATGCTGTTGGGGAAGATCCGCGCCGCGGGTGTGGAAAATCTGAAGGTCCATCCCGGCGATGCGCGCGACCTCTTCGATGTGCTTGAAGACCGTGCCGTGTCGAAGGCATTCCTGCTCTATCCCGACCCGTGGCCCAAGACCCGCCATCACCGCCGGCGCTTCGTGACGGCGGAGCATCTGGCCCCGCTGGCACGCGTTCTGAAACGGGGGGCCGAGTTCCGGGTGGCGACGGATATCCCCGACTACGTGCGCCAGACCCTGCTGGAAGTGCCCAAGGCCGGGTTCGATTGGCTGGCCGAGGGGCCGCGGGACTGGCGGACCCCGTGGGAGGACTGGATTGCGACCCGCTACGAGCAGAAGGCGCTGCGCGCGGGCCGGGTGCCACATTACCTGAGTTTCCGGAAAAACTAGAGGCCGCCGCGCTGGCTCTTGCCCGAAGTTACCCGGGGGGCGCCTTGCCGCGCCCTGTCCGGGCAGCCGTTCCTGAACGCACAGAAGGGGTGTGGACCGCGCCGAAGGGGCGGTTTATCACCGCGGGCGACTGAAGATGAGGTGACCTTGATGTCTGGCCATGGCGATCCGGTTCCGATGACCTCCCGCAGGGCGGGGGCGTTGCGCGGTATTGCGGAGGTGCCGGGCGACAAGTCGATCTCCCACCGGGCGCTCATTCTGGGGGCGATGGCCGTCGGCGAGACGCGGATCACCGGATTGCTGGAAGGTCAGGACGTGCTGGACACGGCCCGCGCGATGCGGGCCTTCGGTGCCGGGGTGAAGCAACATGGGCCGGGGGAATGGTCCGTCTTCGGGGTCGGCGTCGGCGGTTTTGCAGAGCCCGATCAGGTGATCGATTGCGGCAATTCCGGCACCGGTGTGCGGCTGATCATGGGGGCGATGGCGACCTCGCCGATTGTGGCCACCTTCACCGGCGACGCCAGCCTGAACGGGCGGCCGATGGCGCGGGTCACGGACCCGCTGGCGCTGTTCGGCACGCAGGTCATGGGGCGTTCCGGCGGCCGCCTGCCGATGACGCTGACAGGCGCCGCAGAGCCGGTTCCGGTTCGCTACACGGTGCCGGTGCCCTCGGCGCAGGTGAAATCCGCGGTGCTTTTGGCCGGGTTGAATGCGCCGGGCCAGACCGTGGTGATCGAAGCGGAGGCGACGCGGGACCATACCGAGCGCATGCTGGCGGGGTTCGGCGCTGACATCGCGACCGAGATGACCGGCGAGGGACGGGTGATCACCCTGACCGGGCAGCCCGAATTGCGCCCGCAGGCGATCGACGTCCCGCGCGATCCGTCCAGCGCCGCCTTCCCGGTCTGTGCCGCGCTCCTCTGCGAGGGCTCCGACGTGCTGGTGCCGGGCATCGGGCTGAACCCGACCCGGGCGGGACTTTACGAGACCCTGCGCGATATGGGCGCCGATCTGACCTATCAGAACATGCGCGAGGAGGGTGGGGAGCCGGTGGCCGATCTCCGGGCGCGCTACTCCCCGGATATGACAGGCATCGAGGTGCCGCCGGAACGTGCGGCCAGCATGATCGATGAATACCCGATCCTGTCCGTCGTCGCGGCCTTCGCCGAGGGGCGGACGATGATGCGCGGCGTCCGGGAACTGCGCGTGAAGGAGAGCGACCGGATCGCGGCGATGGCCACCGGGTTGCGCGCCAATGGCGTGAAGGTGGAGGATGGGCCGGATTGGTGGGCCGTGACCGGCATGGGGCCGGGCGGGGTGCCGGGCGGCGGGATGGCCGCGAGCCATCTGGATCACCGGATTGCCATGTCCTTCCTCTGCCTTGGGATGGCGGCGAAAAAGGCGGTGCGGGTCGATGATGCGGGCCCGATCGCGACCAGCTTTCCGATCTTCGAGACGCTGATGGCGGGGCTTGGCGCGCGCATCGAACGGAGCAACCGATGAGTACAGGATCCTGTCTTTGCGGCGCGGTCCGCTATGTCGTCTCCTCGCCGCTGCGCCCGGTGATCGCCTGCCATTGCGGGCAATGCCGCAAGTCGAGCGGGCATCATGTGGCCGCCACCTCCGCGCCGCGCGAGCATGTGGAGATAGAGGGGCGCGTGACCTGGTACGCCTCTTCGGACATTGCGCGGCGGGGGTTTTGCGGCATCTGCGGATCAAACCTGTTCTGGGACGGGCCGGGCAGCCACCTGTCGATTTTCGCAGGCACGCTGGACGGAGATCCGGGCATCCGTCTGGCGGGGCATATCTTCTGCGCCGACAAGGGCGCCTATTACGAGATCACCGACGGGCTGCCGCAGGCGCCGCAGGACGATCCGTCGCTGACGACACAGGTGATACCATGAGTTTCACGGTGGCAATCGACGGCCCGGCGGCCGCGGGCAAGGGTACGATCAGCCGTGCCGTTGCTCAGCATTTCGGCTTTGCACATCTCGATACCGGATTGCTGTACCGGGCGGTGGGCCGGCGGATGCTGCATGGCGAAGACCCGGTCGAGGCCGCAGGACGCTTGCGGGCCGCGGATCTGGAGGGCGACGACCTGCGCGGCCCGGATGTGGCGCGGGCCGCCAGCAAGGTGGCCGTGATCCCCGAGGTGCGCGCGGCGCTTGTGGATTTTCAGCGCGCCTTTGCCACCCGCGCAGGCGGCGCCGTTCTGGACGGGCGGGATATCGGCACGGTGATCTGCCCCGATGCCCGGGTGAAGCTGTTTGTCACCGCCAGCGCGGAGGTGCGGGCGGAGCGGCGTCTGGCGGAGCTGAAAGGCAGGGGGCTGGACACGGATTTCGAGACAGTGCTTGCCGATGTGCGCGAACGCGATGCGCGCGACAGCGAGCGGGCGGAAGCTCCGATGGTGGCCGCCGCCGATGCGGTGGTTCTGGACACCTCGGATCTGAGTATCGAGGCGGCGGTCGCCCGGGCGATCGCCACCGTCGAAGAGGCGCGATAAGCGGGGAGCCCCGTCTCACCCTCGCCCGCGGGGGTGGCTCCACGGACCGGTCGCGTGCCTGAAGGATCCTCGTCGATGGCGTGAAGACCGCAAAGCTCGGGGCCGGTTCCAGCGTCGAGATACCGGTCGCCACGGATCTGAACAGGGTTCAGGCGGCAATCGACCGGGGCCCGCGGCGGGCGGTCCGGGCCATCGGGCCGGGCGCCGGCAACTAGCTCAGCCTCAGGCGGCTCTGACCGGTCACCAAAGCGTGGTTTGGGCGTGTGGGGCAGGAGGGTCTAGTCTGGGCGCGACCTCGTTCCGGAAGGAGTATGCCCGATGCTGATACGCGCCTTTTTCCTCGTCGCCGTTCTGGCCGCGACGCCGCTTGCCGCGCAGCAGGCAGACCCGCCGATGACACCCGAAAGGGTCGCCGCGATCCTGCTGGCGCTGGATCCGGATGCGGCGGCCTCCGGTCAGGGAGTGGAGCTGACAATCGAGGATGTTCCGGTTCTGGTGGTGATGGATCAGGCCGCCAACCGGATGCGCGCCATGGTGCCCGTGGCCTCGGCCGACGCGCTGAGCGAGGCCGATCTGGCCCGCGTGATGCAGGCCAATTTCGATACCGCGCTCGATGCGCGCTATGCCATCGGGCAGGGGCGTCTCTGGGCCGTCTATGTGCATCCTCTGGCGGAGCTGCACGGTGCGCAGCTGATCGAGGGAATTGCCCAGACGGTCAATCTGGCGCGGAGCTATGGCACGCTTTACACCAGCGGCTCACGGATCTTCGGCGGCGGTGACAGCCCCGGGATCTATCGCGATCTGCTGGAGGATCTCTTGCAGCGCGGTCAACCTCTCTAGATACCGGGAAGCGCCATCCGCCAATTGTGCCGAAGCCCTTGCCAGCAAGGGCCCGCCGGGGTATAGCAGCCGCGTCAAGTCGGCGGGCAACGCCGCGGATCGAGCAGGGTCGGGTCTCCCCCGGCCCTGATCGTTTTCCGGCAATGCGTGTCAAAGACCAACCCCAAAGACCGGCGGAGACAACCGCGCGGCCAGATAAAACCCTGATAAGGAACGTTAAAACGCATGTGCGCTAAAGCAACCATGGAGGAATTCGAAGCCCTCCTGAACGAAAGCTACGAAATTGACACGCCCGAAGAGGGCAGCGTTGTCAAAGGCAAGGTCATCGCCGTCGAGGCAGGCCAGGCCATCATCGATGTCGGCTACAAGATGGAAGGCCGTGTCGATCTGAAGGAATTCGCAAATCCCGGCGAGGCCCCCGAGATCAGCGTGGGCGACGAGGTGGAGGTTTACCTTCGCAATGTCGAAAACGCCCGGGGCGAGGCCGTGCTGTCCCATGAGATGGCCCGCCGCGAGGCCGCGTGGGATCGTCTGGAAAAAGCCTATGCCGATGAAAACCGCGTCGAAGGCGCGATCTTCGGCCGGGTCAAGGGTGGGTTCACCGTGGATCTGGGCGGCGCGGTTGCGTTCCTGCCCGGCTCTCAGGTCGATGTCCGCCCGGTGCGCGACGCGGGCCCGCTGATGGGCCTCAAGCAGCCGTTCCAGATCCTCAAGATGGACCGTCGCCGGGGCAACATCGTCGTCTCCCGCCGTGCGATTCTTGAAGAGAGCCGTGCCGAACAGCGCGCCGAGGTCATCGGCAAGCTGGCCGAGGGCGACGTGGTCGACGGCGTGGTTAAGAACATCACCGAATACGGGGCCTTCGTGGACCTTGGCGGTGTGGACGGCCTTCTTCATGTCACCGACATGGCGTGGCGCCGCGTGAACGACCCCAAAGAGGTTCTGTCCATTGGCGAAACCGTCAAGGTGCAGGTCATCAAGGTCAACAAGGAAACCCATCGTATCAGCCTCGGCATGAAGCAGCTGCAGGACGATCCGTGGGATTCGGTCGAGAGCAAGTATCCGCTCGACAGCACCCATACCGGCCGCGTGACCAACATCACCGATTACGGTGCCTTCGTGGAACTGGAGCCCGGTGTCGAAGGGCTGGTTCACGTCTCCGAGATGTCCTGGACCAAGAAGAACGTGCATCCCGGCAAGATCGTGTCGACCTCTCAGGAAGTCGAAGTCATGGTGCTGGAAATCGATACCGCGAAACGCCGCGTGTCGCTTGGCCTGAAGCAGACCATGCGGAACCCGTGGGAAGTGTTCGAAGAGCAGTATCCCGTGGGCACGCAGGTCGAGGGCGAGGTCAAGAACATCACCGAATTCGGTCTGTTCGTGGGTCTCGACAACGACATCGACGGCATGGTGCACCTGTCGGATCTGACATGGGAAGGTCGTGGCGAGGATGTGATCGGCAACTACCGCAAGGGGGACGTGGTTCAGGCCGTGGTCTCCGAGGTTGATACCGACAAGGAGCGCATCAGCCTTTCGATCAAGGCCGTGGAGGGTGACCCGTTCGCCGAGGTTGTCGATGGGGTCAAGCGCGGCTCCGTCGTGACGGTGACCGTGACCGCGATCGAGGATGGCGGGATCGAGGTGGAGTATGAAGGCATGAAATCCTTCATCCGCCGCAGCGACCTCAGCCGTGACCGGGCCGAGCAGCGTCCCGAACGGTTCCAGATCGGTGACAAGGTCGATGCCCGCGTGACCAACGTGGACGCCAAGACCCGCCGTCTGGGTCTGTCGATCAAGGCGCGCGAGATCGCCGAGGAAAAGGAAGCCGTCGAGCAGTTCGGCTCGTCCGACAGCGGCGCATCGCTTGGAGACATTCTGGGCGCGGCGCTGAAGAAGGGCGACGACGACTGAGCGACCCGAGCTCCGAAAAATCCGAAAGGCCCCGTCCATGCGACGGGGCCTTTTTCATTGAACCGCCCCGGCAGGCCCGAGCGATCCGGCGATGGTGAACCACGGTCCCTCACCCTGTCTGCCCGCGGTCATGCGATCCCGTTGGGCCCATTTCTCAGGGCGCGCCGAACGGCAGCAATAGGGTGCGGCTCTCCCGGCGATAGGATGTTTCTTCACCGGCCCCCATGCCCGGCTTTTCCTATGCCGGCCATCGGCGGCACCTCTCCGCCGGACAGGCGGAAAACCGCTGTATTTCCAAGGCTCTCTTCCCGCTTCATTTGCTCCGGCCCGCCGCGTTGAGGCAGACTTCGCGGTGTCGGGGATGTATCTGCCGGGCCGTTTCCTCCCATCGGAGGCCGGAACCGGAAACCTTGTTACGACCCCGTTACAATCCTGCGGTCTAACAACCGCGCGCGGTCCGGGATGCTCCGGGACCGCTCCCCATGCAGCATTGCGTTCAGCGCCACAGGGAGGCCCTTCATGAAACGTGACGACATCATCAGCAGTGATGACTACGGCAACAAGGCCGAAGCCTTCGAAGCCTTCGACGACATCCCGACAAACCCCAATCTCGGCAACACCATCGGCGATGTGATCAACCGCCGCTATGGCCGCCGCGACGTGATGCGCGGCGCATTGGCGGTCTCCGCGACCACTGCACTCTTCGGCACCTCGGCCATCGTGGCCCCGGGCCGCGCCGCCGCCGCAACCGCCGCCGACAGCCGGTATGTCTTTGAAGAGCTGCCCTGGGGCAACGACGTGAACCATCACATCGCCGATGGTTACAACGCCGATATCCTGATCCGGTGGGGCGATCCGATTTTCCCCGACATGGCCGAGTTCGATCCGCAGAGCCAGTCGGCGGAAGATCAGGCGCGCCGCTTTGGCTACAACAACGACTATGTGGGCTTTGTGGAGCTTGAGCCCGGTCGCGGTATCCTGTGCGTGAACCATGAATACACCAATGAAGAGGTGATGTTCCCGGGTCTGGGCCGGCAGGATCGCGACGGGTTCCAGGGCATGACCGAAGAGCTGGTGAATATCGAAATGGCCGCCCATGGCGGGTCGGTCTTCGAGATCGTGAAAGGCGATGACGGCAAATGGTCCGTCGTGCTCGACAGCGAATACAACCGCCGGATCACCGCCGACACCCCGATGACCATTGACGGGCCCGCCGCCGGGCATGCGCGGATGATGACGGGCGCGGACCCGACCGGCCTGGCCGTGAACGGCACCATCAACAACTGCGCTGGCGGGATCACCCCGTGGGGCACCTACCTGATGGCCGAGGAGAACTTCCACGGCTATTTTTGGACCGACACGGTCGATGGCGACGGCGACCCGGATCTCTCCGCGCAGGCCGAGGCCGAAAGCATGGGCCGCTATGGCGTGCCGGGCCGCTGGTATGCCTGGGGCAGATATCACGACCGGTTCAACATTGATGTCGAACCCAACGAGTCCAACCGGTTCGGCTGGATCGTGGAGGTCGACCCGATGGACCCGACCTCCACCCCCGTCAAGCACACCGCGCTTGGCCGGTTCCGTCATGAAGGCGCCGAATCCACCATCGCACCGTCGGGTCAGGTGGTGATCTATACCGGCGACGACAACCGCTTCGACTATGTCTACAAGTTCGTGTCCGCGGGCACCGTGTCCGGCGACAAGGCGCAGGATATGCAGCTTCTGTCCGAAGGCACGCTCTACGTGGCGCGCTACAATGACGACGGCAGCTATGAGTGGATGCCGCTTGTCCATGGCGAGGGCCCGCTGACCGCGGAAAACGGCTTCAACAGCCAGGCAGACGTGATGATCGACACCCGTCTGGCGGCGGACCTTCTGGGCGCGACGCCGATGGACCGGCCGGAAGATATCGAGCCGCGGGGCGATGGCGCCGTCTTTGTCATGCTGACCAACAACTCGCGCCGCACGCCGGAGCAGGTGGATGCCGTCAACCCGCGCCCGGAAAGCAATTTCGGTCATATCCTGCAGATGAACGAGGCGGGCGGCGATCACGCGGCCACCACCGGCACCTGGGATATTCTGGTGCAATGCGGTGACCCGAACATCGCCGAGGTCGGCGCGGTGTGGAACCCCGAGACTTCCGAAAGCGGGTGGTTCGGCTCCCCCGACAACTGCGCGCTGGACGATATCGGCCGTCTGTGGATCTCGACCGACCAGGGATCGGGCTGGGGCCGCACCGGCAAATCCGACGGTCTCTATGCGTTGGAGACCGAAGGCGAGCTGCGCGGTCACTCGAAGCTCTTCTTCCGCTGCCCGGTGGGCGGGGAGCTTTGCGGGCCGTATTTCGCAGACAACTCCGAAACGCTCTTCCTCGCGGTTCAGCATCCGGGCACGGACGGAACAAACGATTTCGTCGGGTTCGAGCGGGATTCGACCTTCGAAGATCCGGCCACCCGCTGGCCCGATTTCGCCGAAGGCATGCCGCCGCGCCCGTCGGTCGTGGTGGTGACCAAACAGGGTGGCGGCCAGATCGGCGTCTGACCCCCGATATCCTGAAACGGAAACGGCCCCGCAGTGCGCGGGGCCGTTTTCATGTGCCCCGAGGGAGGCTCAGAAGTCGATTTCGACGCCGGGCAGGTTCAAACACGCCATCAGATCCCGCACCTCCTGCCGTGCGGCGAGATTGGAGATGTTCAGCCGCTCGACCCCCAGTTCGCGCAGATCCAGAAGGGTCATGCCGGTGGGGAACAATTCACGGAAGATCACGCGCTCGGAAAACCCCGTGCCGACGCGAAAGCCGATACGGCTCGCCAGCCGGTCGAGCGCGCCGCCCACCTTGCGTTTGTTGTGCATCTGCTGCGCGCCCAGCCTGTTGCGCACCACGATCCAGTCGATCGGGTTCAGCCCGGCCTTGGCGCGAAGCTGGCGGGCATGCCAGACCATTTCGGAATAGACGGAGGGGCCGCGAATTTCATAGGTCTCCGGGTCGACCCGGGCCAACAGATCAAAATCGACGAAGCTGTCATTCATCGGCGTGACCAGCGTGTCCGCCAGGCTGTGGGCGACCTGGCTCAGCCGGGTGTGGGAGCCCGGACAATCGATCACGATGAAATCGCACCGTTCCTCAAGATCGGCAACTGCGGCAGACAGGCGGCGATCATAGATATTTTCGCCTTCGCCAAGCTGCTCCGGGCTGATCTGCGGCAGTTCCATCAGAAGCGGGCAAGCGACGCCCAGGTCACGCGCGGCGATGGTGTTCTGCCGGTTCTCGATATAGCGATGAAAACTGCGCTGGCGCAGGTCCAGATCCAGCGCCCCCACCGTATGCCCCATCCGCGCCAGTGCGGTCGCGATGTGCATTGCAGTCGTGGACTTGCCCGAACCACCCTTTTCGTTCCCCAAAACAATGATATGCGCCACGGTGAGCCCCTCGCGTTACCCGTGAAATGCACCCTCATTTGGTGGGGCGCCTGTGAGGCGCGAATATAGGGAAGGGTTGGACGGGTGTTAAGCGGAAAGCCGCGAATGGCCCATATATGATGGTTTGGAGGTCACTTTCGGGCGCGCGGCCGGCACCGATGAGCCGGGATGCGGCTTTTGCGGGCGCCCGAACGGAAAAACGCCACCCCGGTCCGGGATGGCGTTTCTGAATTTTGAAGACAGCCCGGAGATCAGAACCCGAGGCCTTCGTATTTCTTCTTGAACTTCGATACGCGCCCGCCGGTATCCATCAGGCGGGAACTGCCGCCGGTCCAGGCCGGATGCACCGAAGGGTCGATGTCGAGCGAGAGCGTGTCGCCCTCCGCGCCCCAGGTGGATTTCATTTGCACGATATCGCCATTCGTCATCTTGACGTCGATGACGTGATAGTCGGGATGGATGTCTTTTTTCATCTCGCCGCTCCTTACGCTTCAGCGCCAGATTTGGGCTTGTAGTGGGAATCCTCGGCGATCCGGGCCGATTTGCCCCGGCGCGAGCGCAGATAGTAGAGCTTCGCGCGACGGACCCGGCCGCGGCGCACCACGGTGATCGACTCGATATTGGTCGAATGCAGCGGAAAGACCCGCTCCACACCTTCGCCGAAGCTGATCTTGCGGACGGTGAAGGAGCCGGAGATGCCGTCGCCGTTCTTGCGGGCGATGCAGACGCCTTCGTAATTCTGAACGCGAGAGCGGGTGCCCTCGGTCACCTTGTAGCCGACGCGAACGGTGTCGCCGGCCTTGAAATCGGGGATATCCGCCCCGAGGGCGGCAACTTGTTCCGCCTCGATCTGTGCGATCAGATTCATCGCAACTCTCCATATATGATCACGGTTTGCCCGCGAATGTGATGTCCCCTCAGAGCTCTTGGTCTCCGTCCGGGTCCCTATCCTGCGCCGCAAGATAAGCCCGCCAGAGGTCAGGGCGACGTTCCTTGGTCAGCCTTTCGGCCATGGCCTTCCGCCAGCGGGCGATTTTCGCGTGATGGCCTGAAAGGAGAATCTCAGGTATCTCGCGGCCTTCCCAGACGGCCGGTTTCGTATAATGCGGGTGTTCCAGCAGACCTTCGGAGAAGGACTCCTCCTCCGTCGATGCCTGATTCCCAAGCACGCGGGGTATAAGCCGGACGGTGGCATCAATCAAGGCTTGTGCCGCGATCTCTCCGCCGGTGAGGACAAAGTCGCCGATGGAGATCTCCTCCAGCCCGAAATTCTCGATCACCCGCTGGTCCACGCCTTCGAACCGCCCGCAGAGCAGCGTGATGCCCTCGGCCTGCGAAAACCGTTGCGCGTCTTTCTGGGTGAAGGGTTTGCCGCGCGGAGAAAGATACACGCGCGGCCAGCGCTCCGGATCGTCCGGTGTGCCGCGTGCGGCCATGCCAAGCGCGCGGCCAAGCACGTCCGGGCGCATCACCAGACCCGCGCCGCCGCCTGCGGGCGTGTCGTCCACATTGCGGTGCTTGCCGGTGCCGAAGGCGCGCAGATCGACCGTCTCCAGCGCCCAGAGCCCGTCCTGCAGGGCCTTGCCCGTCAGCGATGCCCCAAGGACACCGGGAAACATCTCGGGGAAAAGGGTGATCACTTTGGCCGTCCATGCGCCCTTCAGGCGAGGCGAGGGCGTCAGCAGATCGCGGGGCGTCGCGCTGGCCGAAATCGACAGCCGGCCATGGGATCTGGGCGCATCAGCCACTTGCGCCTCCGATGGTCAGGGCCTCGAAAACGGGCTCGCGGATGGCCGCGACGACACCGGCGCTGATCTCCGCATTGCTGAGCCAGCGCTGGCCGTCTCCCGGTTCGGGATGCCAGCCGAGGATCACCACCTGCCGGGCGACATCCGGGCGGGGGTCCGGGTCGCGTGCCGCGCGGGTGTGGGGATCGGCGGACCGGGAGCCGTGAACGCGGATCGACCGCCCGCCCGGTTTCAGGCAGTCCTCGATCGGCCGGGCCAGAAAGGCGGCCGCATCATGAAGCCAGCTTACCGCAAGGTCGAAATCCCGGGGCAGAGCCGAAAGCCGTCCAGTGGCATCCGGCCCCGACCAGTCGATGGGCACCGCCGTCGCGCCAAGCTCCTTGGCAAGCGCCTCGGGCCTGCGGGCAAGCAGGGTCAGGTGATTGCAATGGCCCGCGATCCAGCGGCTTGCATCCGCCAGCATGCCGGTTCCGCCGACCACCAGAACCTTGTCGAATGCCGGGGTCATGTGCTGCTGTCCGGATCGTCGAAAAGCCCCTCCGGCGGGTCGATGATGATCCGCCCGGATGTCAGATCGACCGTCGGCACGATGTCCCGGGTGAAGGGGACAAGAACGCCGCCTTTACGGCCCTTGGGGCGAAGCTCCAGAAGATCGCCCGCCCCGTGATTGTGAACAGCATGGACCTTGCCATGATCGGTGCCGCCGGTGTCGAGCACCGTCAGCCCGATCAGGTCGGCATGGTAGAACTCGTCGTCGGGCAGGCCGGGCAGCGCGTCGCGCGGCGCATAAAGCCGGGTGCCACGCAGCGCATCCGCCTGTTCCTTGCTCGTCACGCCGGAAAGCCGCACGGCGAAGCCGGTTTTGACCGGGCGGGTTATCTTCAGGGTGAAGCTGCGGCTGCCATCCTCGCTGGAAAGCGGGCCGTAATCTCCGATCGCGGCGGGATCGGCGCAGAAGGACTTGACCCGCGCCTCGCCCTTGACCCCGAAGGACCCCGTGATGGCGCCGACGCAGATCCGATCTTTCATCGCCTAACCTTCCGCGCAGAAACCGGCCCGCATCCATGCGCCGCCGGAGCGCTCGCACAGACCCTGCTGGTGGCTCCGCTCGAACAGGACACCGGCCAGAAAGGCCAGCAGAAGCAGAGCGACAAGACGGATCAGGCGAAACATATACGGGGTGTCCCGGTTGATTGGGGGTGCGGCCCGACCGGCAGGGGCCGGGCCGCACGCAACCTGATTATTCGGTCTTTTCTTCCTCGGAAGGCGTGTCTGCGGCCGCGGTCTCTTCCACGACCGCCTCTTCCGCGGGGGCCTCCTCCTCGGCCGGCGCTTCGGCGGCGGCGGCAGCTTTCGCGGCCTTCTCTTCGGCGCGTTCGATGGCCTTCTTGCCGGGCTCGGCCTTCTTCATGTTTGCGCGCTCTTTCTTCTCGATCACGCCGGCGGCTTCCAGAAAGCGGGAAACGCGGTCGGTGGGCTGCGCGCCCTCGTTCAGCCAGTGCTGCACGCGCTCCATATCCATCTTCACGCGCTCTTCGCTGTCTTTCGGCAGAAGCGGGTTATAGGTGCCCAGTTTCTCGATATAGCGCCCGTCGCGGGGCATGCGGCTGTCGGCGGCCACGATGCGATAGAAGGGACGTTTTTTCGAGCCGCCGCGGGCGAGCCGGATCTTCATAGCCATGGGGTGATCTCCTTTGATGGCGTGGACAGGCAGATGCCTGTTATTCTTGGTGTTTCTTGTGATGCTGAATGACTTCAGCGATGATGAAGTTCAGAAACTTCTTGGCGAATTCCGGGTCCAGATCGGCCCGGCGCGCCAGGTCTTCAAGCCGTTCGATCTGCTGCGCTTCGCGCGCGGGGTCGGACGGGGGAAGGTCGTGATCGGCTTTGAGGCGGCCCACCGCCTGCGTGCGCTTGAACCGCTCGCCAAGCGTGTAGACGAGGATCGCATCCAGCCGGTCGATGCTCTCGCGGTGCTCTTTCAGAAGCGCGGCGGCGCGGGTGGCGGCATCACTCATTGCGGAGTCTCCGGAGCGGTGTGGCGATAGACAAGCGTGTCGGGTTTCGGTTTTGCGGCCGCTTCGTCCAGCGTGCAATCAAGCCGCTCGGCCAGCGCAATGGAGCGGGTATTGCCCGGCGCGATATAGCTGACCGCTGTTGTCCAGCCGAGCGTGCCGTAGCAGTAGTCGCGGGCCGCTTTCGCCGCCTCGAACGCATAGCCCTTGCCCTCCGCCCCGTCGAACATCAGCCAACCGATTTCTGTTTCTGGCCAGCCGTCGGGATAATAGGGCCCGACAAGGCCGATGATCGTATCCTCACCGCGCTGCGTGACGGCCCACAAGCCGTAGCCGCGCACTTCCCAATGACCGAGTGTCGATGCAAAATGCCGCCACGCCGCCGGGCGCGGGACATGACCACCCGCCATCTTCGACCGCTCGGACATGTAGAACGCTGTGGTGGCGTCTTCATCCTGAGCGGCGGGCCGGCGAAGGTTCAGCCGATCTGTGACAAGGATCTCTGTCATGCCAAGGCCTCCGGCGCGGGGTGCCGCCAGACATCCATCGTCCCGAAGAGCTCGTGAGTGAATTGGCCATCGGGCTTGCAGCCCAGGCGTTTCGCCAGGGCCAGAGAGCGGGCATTCCTGCTATCGACGCAGCTGATAACCGTGGTCCAGCCAAGCGTCTCATAGGCATAGGCGCGCACGGCCAGCGCCGCTTCATAGGCGATGCCGCGCCCTTCGCCTGCCGCAAAGAGCGACCAGGCGAGTTCCGGCTCGGGCCATTCAACGGGATGGTGAATCCCGGACACCCCCAAGGGTTCATCGGTGTCTTTGTCGGCGATGATCCAACGGCCATACCCGCGGATCTGCCACTGCCCGGCCAGCGCGCAGAACTGCTGCCATGCTTGCATGGGAGAGTTAGGCCCACCAACAAAGGAGGCCCGATCCGAGCCGCGGAAATCGGCATAGGCGTCGAAATCCGACAGCTGCGGCGCGCGCATGGTCACGCGCTCGGTGGTGACGGTGGGTATGGTCATGCCAGCGTCTCCGGCGCAGGGTGGCGATAGACGAGGCCGGGCTCGTCAGGATGCGGGCGGGCGGCGGTCTCGTCCAGCCGGCAGCCGAGACGTTCGGCCAGCGCGATGGACCGGCTGTTTTGCGGGTCGATATAGCTGACCGCCGTGGTCCAGCCGAGATCCGCATAGGCATGGGCGCGCAGCGTCAGCATCGCCTCGTAGGCGTAGCCCTTGCCCTCGGCCTCCGGGGCCCAGATCGTCCAGCCCAGTTCCTTTTCGGGCCAGCCCTCCGGGTACCACGGTCCGGCGGAGCCGATCGGCAGGCCGGTGGCTTTGTCTTCCAGCACGAAGGTGCCAAACCCGCGCAGCGGCCAGTGCCCCGTGAGAATGGCAAGGACGCGCCATGCGTGACCGATGGCCTTGTCTGCGCCGCCGCCGATGTATCTCGCCCGGTCCGACATCACGAACGGCGCAAGCACCGGAAAGTCCGACGCCTGCGGGACGCGCAGGATCAGCCGCTCGGTCTCCAGCACCGGGGTATGGGCAAGGGTCGGGGTCACGCGAGTGCCTCGTTCTGTGCGGCGGCGGCCGTCCCCCAATGCCGGTAGACGACCGTGTCGCTCGCCGTTTCTCCACGCGGCAGAGCGGCGCGCGGATCGGCCGTGGCGCCGAGGCGTCGGGCCACCGCGATGGAGCGGTGATTTGCCGGATCGATATAACTGACGAGGGAGGCGACGCGGTTCCGCGCCCAGTCAAGCGCCGTCTCCGCCGCCTCGGTGGCGTAGCCATGCCCCTCATGGCCGTCATGAAGGATCCAGCCGATCTCGGGCTCGGGGAAATGGTCCGGCTGTCCGATACCGGCAAGACCGATATGCGGGCCACCCTTCAGATCGATCGCCCAGATACCATGCCCGCGCAAAAGCCAGTCGACCGCGTCGCTTGCAAAACTGTCCCAAGCCTCGCGCCGCGTGAGGGCTCCCATGAACCTGCTGCGCGGGGAGGCGAATGTGGCCGCATAGGCCTCGAAATCACCGAGCCGCAGCGCGCGCAGCGTCAGCCGCGCGGTCTCAAGCGTCGGGATATGGACGGTCACGCCGGTCATTTCTTCTTGCCGAACCCGCTGAGACCCGGGGGAAGCGGCGATCCGCCAAGCCCGGGCAAGCCGCCCGGCTGGCCCATCTGTCGGGCGGCGGCCTCCAGCGCCTTGGGGTCGATGCTGCCGGGGTCCATGTCTTTCAGCGCCTGCGGCGCGCCCCGGCCCATCAACGCACCCAGACCGCCCTTCATCAGACCCTTCTTGCCCATCTTGCCAAGCTTCTTCATCGCATCCGACATCTGCCGGTGCATCTTCAGAAGCTTGTTCAGGTCGCTCACCTCCTGACCCGCGCCTGCCGCGATGCGCTTCTTGCGCGACGCCTGCAGCAGGCCCGGATTGGCGCGCTCGCGCTTGGTCATGGAGTTGATCAGCGCGATCTGGCGGCGGATCACCGCGTCGTCGAAGCCCGCCTCGTCCAGTTGTTTCGACATCTTGGCCATGCCGGGCATCATCGACATCATGCCTTCCATGCCGCCCATCTTGAGCATCTGATCGAGCTGTGAGCGCAGGTCGTTCATGTTGAACTGACCCTTCTGGAAGCGCTTCATCATACGCTCGGCCTGTTCGGCCTCGAGCGTTTCCTGCGCCCTCTCCACCAGCGCGACGATGTCGCCCATGCCGAGGATACGGCCCGCGATCCGCTCCGGCTCGAAGGTCTCGATGGCGTCCATCTTTTCGCCCAGACCCACGAAGCGGATCGGCTTGCCGGTGATCGCGCGCATGCTGAGCGCCGCACCGCCGCGCCCGTCGCCATCCATCCGGGTCAGGACGACACCGGTCACGCCGATCTTGTCGTCGAATTCCTGCGCCACGTTCACCGCGTCCTGACCGGTCAGGCCATCGACGACCAGCAGCGTTTCGCGGGGCTTGGCCACATCGCGCACGGCGGCGGCCTGGGCGATCAGTTCGGCGTCGATATGAAGCCGCCCGGCAGTGTCGAGCATATAGACATCGTAGCCGCCCAGGCTGGCTTGCGTCCTGGCGCGCTTCGCGATCGTGACCGGATCCTCGCCCTTGACGATCGGAAGCGTGTCGACGCCGATCTGGGCGCCGAGGATCGCAAGCTGTTCCATCGCCGCGGGCCGGTTGGTGTCGAGCGATGCCATCAGCACGCGCTTGCCCTCGCGGTCTTTCAGGCGTTTGGCAAGCTTGGCGGTGGTGGTGGTCTTGCCCGAGCCCTGCAGGCCGACCATCAGGATCGGCGCGGGCGGATTGTCGATCTTGAGCGCGCCGGGGTCGCCTTCGCCCCGCAGCGTGCCGATCAACTCGTCATGAACGATCTTGACGACCTGCTGGCCCGGCGTGACCGACTTGGTCACCGCGGCGCCGGTCGCCTTTTTCTCCACCGCCTTGATGAACTCGCGCGCGACGGGCAGGGACACATCCGCCTCCAGCAGCGCCACGCGGACCTCGCGCATCGCGGTCCGCACATCATCCTCGCTGAGCGCGCCCTGCTTGGTCAGGCGGTCAAAGACGCCGGAGAGGCGTTCAGACAGATTTTCAAACATGGGCCACGGCCCCCTTTGTTACCTCTGCTTTGCCCCTGACAGGTAAGGGACATGGCCGAATGCACCAAGGCCCGGCGTCATTTCCATCGGGGGACAAAACCAAACGGGTTTTGCCCCCGTGGGCGAAACCTCGCTGACGGGGGGCGATCCTGTATGTGTCACAGGACCGGATGCTGATGCTTCCGGTATTTGACGGCCCGTTTAGGCCGGAGAGACGGGCGGTGTCAAGCGCCCGAACAGGTCGCGGTGAGTGTCGTCACATCCCCGGCCAGCATGTCGCCGCTGTCGGAATGAAGCTGAAAGCTGCGCCGAAGCGTCAGGCTGTCCCATTCCGCCTGCGTCACCGGCGGGATCGGTTCGGGCCGCGTGCCCGGTTCGCCGTAAAGGGTGAGCGCCATCGGTCCCTCGAAGGTTGCGCCGGCAAAGGAAAACCCGGTGACGTGGTGGGCGTAGACGCCGACCAGATCGAACATGAAATCCCGGCTGGTGGTGATCAGGGTCCAGACCGGGCCGGTGATGTCGCCCTCAAGCACCATGGTGCCGGTGGCGAAATGCGCGGTGGCGCCGCCTTCCTGCCGGAAACTGCCTTCGGTGGTGAAGTCCGCCCGGCCGGAAAGCTCGGAGCCGGGGCGGATGTCGCCCACGCCCTGCGTTATCGAGATGATGAAGTCCAGCCTGCAGGTCTGCGCCTGGGCCTGGATCGGCATCACCAGAATCATGATCGCGCAGAGGATCCGTCTTGACATGAGCGGGAGCCTAGCACGGCAGTTTTGTTTGGCAAAACGCGCGATTGCCGGGTCCGGCCCGGCCCGTACCTGCCGGGCCAGACCCGGGCCGCCGCCGCTCAGGCGGCGATGGCCAGACCGGCCACCTGGTCATGTGCGGATTTCAAGGTGCTTTCCGCATCGATCATCAACTGGTCGGCGGTGACGAAATCGACCTCCTGAATGCCGATGAAGCCCAGAACATGGCGGAGGTATCCGGCCGCGAAGTCGATCTCGGATCCGACCCGTGTGCCGCCCGACGCGATGGCGACGATAGCGCGTTTGCCTGTGAGCAGGCCGACCGGGCCGCTTTCGCTGTAGCTGAAGGTAACGCCGGCGCGGGCAACAAGGTCGACCCAGGCCTTGAGCGCGGCAGGCACCCCGAAATTGTAGATCGGCGTGCCGATGACAATCGTGCGCGCGGCCCCGATCTCGGCGATCAGCGTATCCGACAGCTCCAGCGTTGCGCGCTGTGCCTCCGTCCGGTCCGGGGCGGGGGTGAAATTCGCGCCGATCCAGGCCTCGTCGATCAGCGGCAGGCCGTCGGCAAGATCGCGGTGGACAACGGAGGCATCTCCCCCGAGGCGGGCAATGATCCGGTCAGTCAGATCGCGGGAGACGGAGCCCGCGCGGCGCGCGGAGGCATCGATGCGGAGAATGGAGTTGGTCATGGGGCAGATCCTTTTGAACACCTGTTGCGGTCGGTATTGCTGAAAATGACCCTTGCGAGGATGAACACAATATGCCCAAATATGTGTAACTATGTGTGGGAGTGCACAGAGATGTCATTTGATCACTGGGATGAGATCCGCACGGCCTATCAGGTCGCGCGGATGGGCACGGTCAGCGGCGCGGCGGAGGTTCTGGGCGTGCATCATGCCACCGTGATCCGCCATATCGATGCGCTGGAGGGGCGGCTGGGCGCCAAGCTGTTCCAGCGCCATGCCCGCGGCTATACCGCGACCGAGGCGGGGCAGGATCTGCTGAGCGTGGCCAGCGGGGCGGACGACCAGTTCACCCAGCTTGCGGGCCGGATCAAGGGGCGTGGCAACGAGGTGACGGGCGAGCTGATCGTGACGTCGCTGGAGTCCCTCTCCCCGCTCTTCATCCCGGCAATCGCCAGATTTCAGGATCAGCATTCGGAACTGCGCGTCCGGCTGGTGACCGACAACCGCCTGTTCCGCCTTGAATACGGCGAGGCGCATGTGGCGATCCGGGCCGGTGCCCTGCCCGAACAGCCCGACAATATCGTGCAGCCGTTCTTCACCCAGACCATCCGCCTTGTCGCGCACAAGGATTACGTGGCGAGATACGGGGCGCTGGACGATACGAATCTGGACCGGCACCGCTTCATCGGCTCCTCGGTGGAGACGCCGCGCGCACCCTTTCTGCGCTGGCTGACCCAGATGGTGCCGGAAACCAGCATTTACTTCCGCACGACCGAGATGCGCGCGGTCAAGGATGCGATCATGGCCGGGATCGGCATCGGCTTTCTGCCCGCATGGGATCGCGACGGGACCGAGGATCTGGTCGATATGCTGCCGAGCCTTGAGGAATGGTCCGCCAAGCTGTGGCTGGTCACCCATATGGACCTGCACCGGACGGCAAAGGTGCAGACCTTCCTGCGGTTCCTGAAGGAAGAGGTGAAAACCTGGCCGGTGGATTGAAACGGCATGGCTGAGGCCCTGTCACCTGCCCGGCAGGGGCATCTTGCGATGCTGGCCTTTTCCGCGTTGATTGCCGGATCGTTTTCGCTTGGCGGGCAGATCGCGAACGAGATTTCGCCCGCCGCGCTGAACGCCGTGCGCTTCGCCATCGCCGCGGCGGTGATCGCCGGGGTGATCGCGGCGCGGGGCGGCGGGTTTCGCGCGGTTGCGGTCGCGCCCTGGCGGTACTTCATCCTCGGCGGGCTTTTCGCGGTCTATTTCGTTACCATGTTCGAAGGGCTGAAAACGGCCCCGCCCGTTTCCGCCGCGGCGGTTTTCACGTTGACGCCGGTCATGGCTGCGGGTTTTGGCTGGCTGATGCTGCGGCAGGCGACCACGCCGCGCATGGGCGTGGCGCTCGCCGTCGGCGCGGCGGGTGCGCTCTGGGTGATTTTCCGCGCCGATCTGTCGTCGCTTCTGGCCTTCGAGATCGGGCGCGGAGAGTGGATCTTCTTCTGGGGCTGCATCTGCCACGCGGCCTATACGCCCGCCGTGCGGCTCCTGAACCGGGGGGAGCCGGTCTTGAGCTTCACCTTCGGCACGCTTCTGGCCTGTGCGCTGGTTCTGCTGGTCTGGGGCTGGCGGGATCTGGCGGAAACCGACTGGGCCGGTCTGCGCCCGCTGGTCTGGATCACGCTGGTCTATGTCGCCGTCATCGCCAGCTCGACCACCGTGTTTCTGGTGCAGTTCGCGACCCTGCGGCTGCCCGCATCGAAGGTGATGGCCTATACCTATCTGACGCCATCCTGGGTGATCCTGTGGGAAATGGCGCTGGGACAGCCCGTGCCCGGCGTGCTGATCCTTGCGGGCGTGGGGCTGACCGTTCTGGCGCTGGCGATGCTACTGAAGGATGAAGGCGCGGGTTGACCTGGGTCAAGGACGCGCCTCCGCGCAGTGCAAAATAACTGCATGTGAAAGGAATGTCTCATGCCCGCCGCCACCAATCGCGAAGACCTGATCGCCGTCACCCGGAAGGACTACGCCAAGCTGGAGGCCCTGATCGCCGATATTCCCGCCGATCTGGCGGAGCGGAAATTCGAGGACGATACCTCGATCAAGGATATCGTCACCCACCGGGCCCATTGGAGCGGGCTGTTCTTCAAATGGCTGGATCAGGCCGCGGCGGGCGGGCCGGTGCATATCCCCGACGAGGGCGTGAAATGGAACCAGCTCAAGCCCTATAACGCGGAGTTGCGGCGGCGCTATGCCGATATGTCCTGGGATGACGCCAGGGCGTGGCTGGCCCGCGCGCATGGGCGGCTTCTGGATTTCATGCAGGCCGGGACCGATGCGTCGCTTTACGGGCAGACCATGCCGGGGGCCACCGGATGGACCATCGGGCGCTATGCGGAGGCGTCAGGGCCCAGCCATTACCGCTCGGCCGCGAAATTCATCCGGTCCTGCCTGAAACAGGCAGGTTGAGCGCTCAATCCGTCGGCAGATCTTCCACCCGGTCGCGCATCTCCTCGGGAAAGGCGGAAAGCGGTACGCGGGCCAGATCGTAGGTGATCGTGCCCAGAGGCGCGGGCAGGGCCACCATCTGCTGCATGGAGTTACCCGAACAGGTGTAGGTGATCACGGGGTTGAAGCTTTGCGGGCCGGGCGGAGGCGCAAGCGGCACGGTCGCACTGCCATCGGATGTGGTGACCGTCATCTCGCCCGTAAGGCCGCCGCCGCCGCCCGGCAGGTGACAGATGTCCAGCATGCCACCCATCGCGGTCAGGTAACCGGCCGAGGTGATCGTCTGCGCGTTCATCTCCACCCGCGTGACATTGCCGTCATCGTCTTCGAACACGGCATTGCCATTGGCGCCCATCGGGAAGGTCTCGAAAAACCCGTCCTCGTAGATGATCATCGCGACCGGCCGCCCGAAATCGTTGAAATTGGCGCGCACGTTCTCCGGCATGGCGCGCATCGCCCGCTCCATCGCCTCGGGGATCGTGCTGGATCCGATCCATGCGCCGACGACGCAGCTTTCGATCGGGCCGACCGGGCCGTCGCAGGTCTGCGCCCCGGCGGGCGCGGCAAGCATGACCGCAAGGGTGAGGGGCAGGGCATGGCGCATGGGACAGCTTCCTTCGTGATGTGCGGACAATCATGCATATGTCGGCGCACCTGTCATCGGGGTTCAATCGCGCGGCCCCCCGCGGGCGTCGCCGGAAGGGCATCAACCTTCCCGCGACAGGCCCCGGTTCGGGACGGCCCGCCAACGCCGCGCGGCCTGATCGGGGCGAATATGGGAACCGAACCCCCTGACGGGGCGTTGGACTGGCATAGAACAAAAAACTCGGAGATTTCTCATGCGTGGTATACTGACCCTTATCGGCCTCGTCGTGGTCGTCGTCGCCATCATCAATTTTATCTGAGGTCCTCATGAGAAATATCTTTTATGTCATCGGCCTTGTCGTGGTCGTGGTCGTCATCCTGCGGCTTGCGGGTATCCTCTGATCTGAACGGTCACCCGTCCCGATCCAGACCGGTTTCGGCCAGATAGGCCTCGAACGCCTCAAGGTTCACCGGATCGAACTGCCCGAAGCCCTGCATCCAGACGGACGCATCCTTCATCGCATCGGGATCCAGCTTGCACCATTTCACCCGCCCGCGCTTCTCCTGCGTGATGAGACCAGCGCGGGTGAGTATGGCGAGATGCTTGGAAATCGCGGCCAGGGACATCTCGAACGGCTCGGCCACATCCGTGACCGCCATGTCGTCTTCCAGCAGCATCGACAGGATCTGCCGCCGCGTCGGGTCGGCAAGGGCGGCAAATGTGGTGTCCAGACGGTCGGGCATGGGGGTGGTTAAAAGCGCAGCGCACCGCAATCGTCAACCATTCGGTTGAATATGCGCCAATCCCACATGCGGCGTGGCGCCAGTGTCGCGCCTGAAACTTCTCTTTTCTCTTCAATGCATTGGCCGGTTTTTGCCGGTGCGTTTCGCGCGTTGACTCTGCGCGCGGCTCTGCTAGCTTCCGCCCGAACCTCGAAGGGGTGTCCCGCGATGCCTGACCAACTCGATCCCGACCGCCTCAAGGCGCTGGAGGAGCGGCTGGCCAGAACCAAGGGCGCGCAGGACAGCAAACCCCATACCGAGGAGCATTATTCTCAGGCGCAGCATGCCTGGCGAATGGTGATCGAACTGGTGGCCGGTCTCGGGATCGGGTTCGGCATCGGATACGGGCTGGATACGCTTCTGGGCACCCGGCCGTGGCTGATGGTGATATTCACGCTTCTCGGCTTCATCGCCGGGGTGAAGACGATGATCCGCTCGGCGCAGGAAATGCAGCGCCAGGCAGAGGCGAAAGACGAAGGGGAATAAGACGTGGCAACGGATAGCAACACCTCTGGCGACACCCAAACGGCGCAATCCGGCTCCGGTCGCCTCATTGCCTTCGGTCTTATCGGCGTTGCGGTCGTGCTGTTCATCCTCGGTCTGATGGACGATTACGAAAGCGGTCTGTCGATCCACCCGATGGACCAGTTCATCATCGAGCCGTTCTTCGGCGATGGCCCGATCCACTGGTACACGGTGACGAACTCCACGGTCTGGATGGCGGCCGCGATCCTGGCGATCACGGCGCTGATGGTGCTGGGCACGCGCGGGCGCGCGGTCATTCCCAGCCGGGTCCAGTCGGTGGCCGAACTGGCCTACGGCTTTGTCCGCAAGATGGTGGAAGACGTGGCCGGCAAGGATGCGCTGCCCTATTTCCCGTATATCTTCACCCTGTTCCTGTTCATCCTGTTCGCGAACTTCCTCGGGCTGATCCCCGGCAGCTTCACCTCCACCAGCCATATCGCGGTGACCGCGGTGATGGCCGGCGCCGTGTTCCTGACCGTCACGATCCTTGGCTTCATCAAGAACGGAGCGGGCTTTCTGAGCCTCTTCTGGGTGTCGTCCGCCCCCCTCGTGCTGCGGCCCATCCTCGCGGTCATCGAGCTGATTTCCTATTTCGTCCGCCCGGTCAGCCATTCCATTCGTCTGGCCGGCAACGTCATGGCGGGCCACGCCGTTCTGAAGGTGTTCGCGGGCTTCGCCGGGGCGCTGGGCGTGGGCGCCGTCGCGCCGATCATCGGCGTCATCGCAATCTACGGTCTCGAGGTGCTGGTCAGCGCCATCCAGGCTTATGTCTTCACCATCCTGACCTGCGTCTATCTTAAAGACGCGCTTCATCCGCACCACTAGGGCGGCGGTCAGGGTTCGAAATCTTAGCCAATTCCAACGTAAGGAGAGACGATCATGGAAGGCGATATCGCAAATATGGGCCAATTCATCGGTGCAGGTCTGGCAGCCATCGGCTCCGGTGCCGCCGCCATCGGTGTGGGCCATGTGGCCGGCAACTTCCTGGCGGGCGCGCTGCGCAACCCGTCCGCGGCCGCCGGTCAGACCGCGACGCTCTTCATCGGTATCGCATTTGCGGAAGCGCTCGGGATCTTCGCGTTCCTCGTCGCTCTGCTGTTGATGTTCGCCGTCTGAGCCACCCGAACCATCCTTACGTCCGGGTCATCCGCACTGCGCGGGTGGCCCGGTGTAATCCCGGTTCCAGGAGGACAAGATGGCCGATGAAGCCCTTGTAGCTGCAGAAGAAGCCGCCGGTGCGGCGGGCATGCCGCAGCTCGAATTTTCCACGTTCCCGAACCAGATTTTCTGGCTCGTGGTGACGTTGATCGTGATCTACCTGATCCTGTCGCGCATCGCGCTGCCGCGGATCGGGGCGGTTCTGGCCGAACGCCAGGGCACGATCACGAATGACATTGCCGCCGCCGAAGACCTGAAACGTCAGGCCAGCGATGCGGAGGAGGCGTATAACAAGGCGCTTGCCGATGCCCGCGCCGAGGCGCAGGAGATCATTGCCGAGACCCGCGCCGAGATTCAGGCCGAACTGGCCGAAGCCACGGCGCATGCGGATGCCGAGATTGCCGCCAAGGTCGCCGAAAGCGAAGCGCGCATCGGCGAGATCCGGGCCGGCGCGATGCAAAGCGTCGAAGAGGTGGCGCGGGATACCGCGACCGCACTTGTGGCGGCCCTGTCCGAGGGCAAGGCGGATGCGGGCGCGGTGAAGGATGCCGTTGCCGAACGGATGCAGGGAGGACGCCAATGATGCGCTATGTGATCGCGGCCTCCGTTCTGGCGACGCCTGTCTTTGCCGCGGGCGAAGACGGCTACAGCAGCTACGACTTCACGTCGCTGTTCAACACCGATTTCGTGGTGCTGATCGGCTTCCTGCTGTTCCTGGCCATCCTGTTCTATTTCAACGTCCCCTCCATGCTGGGCGGGATGCTGGACAACCGCGCACGCCAGATCAGGGCCGATCTGGACGAGGCGCGCGCGCTGCGCGAGGAAGCGCAGACGATCCTTGCCAGCTACGAGCGCAAGCAGCGTGAAGTCGCGGCGCAATCCGAACGGATCGTGGCCTCCGCCCGGGAGGACGCGGCGGCGGCGGCGGAGCAGGCCAAGGCAGATCTCAAAGCCTCGATCGCGCGGCGGTTGCAGGCGGCGGAGGATCAGATCGCCAGCGCCGAGCAATCGGCGGTCCGTGACGTGCGCAATCGCGCGGTAGACGTGGCCGTGGCCGCGGCGGCGCAGGTGATCGCGGCGCAGACAACGGCGGCCGAGGCCAACAAGCTGATCGACAACGCCATCACCGAGGTCGAAGCCCGGCTTCACTGAACCGGCCTGGTACCCAACCCTGCAAAAACCCCCGGTGGACCGCCGGGGGTTTTCGTTTTGGGCTGGATAATGGCCGGGGAGCCTCTGGCGGGAGGTTTTCGGGAAGCCGGGAGCCGCCGGCTAGGTCGAAGAAAACCGCGCGGCCCATGTGGGTTGCAGGTCGCCCGTGGCGGGGGTCGCATGATAGACGCCGCGGGCGATGGCGCGCGCCAGGCAAAGCGCGGCGGCGTTGCCAAGGCGGAGCAGATCTGCCTCCGGTGCTTCAAGCGGGGTCGTGCCGGTGGCCGCCGCGAAGACCAGATCGCCATCCATGGGCGTATGGCTGGGATAGATCGCGCGCGCCATTCCGTCATGGGCGGCGGTGGCGAGACGGCTGGCCTGGGACTGGGTCAGCTCCGCGTCGGTCGCGACAATCGCGATGGTCGTGGCCTGACCGCCGCCCTTGACAGGCGCGGGCGCGGAGGGATCGAAATCGCGCGCCGGGCCCAATCCGCCGAACTCGCTCCCGAACTCGAACGGCGCGGCCCAGAAATGCGGGCCGTCGCCCACCGTGACCCGGCCGAGCGCATTGACAGCGACCAGCGCCCCCACGGTGTAGCGCCCGACCTTCAGGGAGGCCGAGCCGAGCCCGCCCTTGAGATCCGCGATCAAAGCGCCGGTGCCGGCCCCGGCCGTGCCAAGGGCGAAATCCTCCGCCGCATGGGCCAGCGCGGTGGCCCCAAGCGCCTTGTAGGGGTTCTGCGCCCAGTCCTTCTGTCCACCGTTGATCAGATCGAACAGGATCGCGGCGGGTACGATGGGCACCGTGACATCGCCGACGGCGAAACCGCGCCCCTCCTTCCGAAGCGCATCCGCCACGCCCGAGGCGGCATCCAGCCCGAAGGCGGAGCCGCCGGACAGAACCAGCGCATCGACCTGCTGCACGGTCTTGTCGGGGGCCAGAAGGTCGGTTTCGCGGGTGCCGGGCGCGCCGCCCATGACATGCACGGCGGCGGTGAAGGGCCTGTCGGCCACCAGCACCGTGCAGCCGGTCTTGATCTCCGCATCGGCGGCGCTGCCGACGCGCAGGCCCTTGATGTCCGTGATCAGGTTTCCGGGTCCGGGCTGCATCTCAGGTCTCTCCGCGTGCGGGGATCATGCGCGTGACGGTGCCCCGGAACGTGCCTATTGGTGAAAGCAGATCCGTGGCCCCGACCGGGCAGTCCAGCCCCGGATAGGCCGCCGGCAGGATCAGAAGAAGGGTGTTCCGCCCGGTTGCCGCCGCACGGATGACCTGCGCGGTATCGGCCCCGAAATAGGGGGTCAGGCGCGCGATGGGCGCGCTGGCGGGGATCACCTCCACATGGTCCAGATCAAGCCCGGGCGCCACATCCAGAAGATGGGCGAAGGCCAGCGGCTGGCTTGCGAAATCGGCCGCAAAAACAGTGATGTCGGCGGGCAGGACATGGCGCGCGAAGCCGGTCATAGGCGCTCCTTCCGAACGGCGGTCTCCGGGTTGCCGGTGTTCGGTGTGCCGGCCGGTTCGATCACCAGCAGATGCGCCTCGCTCCGGGCGACCGGGCGATGGTCAACGCCGCGGGGCACGACGAACAGCTCCCCCTCCCCAAGGGTCACGGTCTGCCCGGGCATCTCGATGTCGATCTCGCCCTTGAGCACCAGAAACAGATCGTCGGTCTCCGGGTGGCTGTGCCAGACAAATGGGCCCTCGACCTTCACGACCATGATATCGTTGCCATTGTACCCCGCCACGATGCGCGGCGCCCAGTGCTCGGTGACCTTGGCCAGCTTGTCCGCAAGATTGACCTTCTGCAATGTCATGTCGCCTGTGCCTTTCCTTCAAGCCTTGCCGTGTCAAGCCGGGCGGCGCGATGGATCGGCCAGAACGCAAGAAACGCGCCGAGCGCACCGCCCACATAACTTGCTTCATGCATCAAGCCCGCGCGCAGGAAATCCTGCCGCTCCACGCCCTCGGGCGTCTGCAGCGGGTCGAGCCAGCCGGTCGCGGGCAGGGTCAATCCGGCCAGCAGCCCCAGCATGGCGGCGAAGGCCGCAAGAAACACGACCATTCCGATTGCACCGATCCCGGCGGCGAGATACGTGCCCGCCCGGGGGATGCGGAAAAGACCGTAAAGAAGGGCCGGCGCGCCCACGGCCAGCCCCATCCACCAGCTTGCGCGAAAGCCTACGATGGCCGCGCCCAGACGGTTCCGCGCCGTGTCCGGAATGCCCATCTGATCGAATTTCAGGCTGTGAAAGTAATCCGGCCCGACGGTGAAGCTGAGTTGATTGTGAACCGCGCCGAACAGGCCCGCGGCCAGCACCGACAGTGCCAGAAGCACGAAGAAAACCGGGAACTTGCCAAATCGGGTCAACACTGGTCCTCCTGTCGGCTCACATGGCCGCGTTCGTGCCCGTCCGCCCCATGATATCAAGCCTTGGCGCGGCGGCCAGCAGGGTTCGGGTGTAGCTGTGGGCCGGGGCGGTGAAAACGGTCTCGGTCTCTCCTTCCTCCACGATCCGGCCGGCCTGCATCACCAGAACCCGGTCGGTGATCGCGCGGATCACCGTCAGATCGTGGCTGATGAACAGATAGCTGAGATGCAGGCGGCTTTGCAGATCGGCCAGAAGGTCGAGGATTTGCGCGCGCACCCGGACATCCAGCGCCGAAACGGCCTCGTCCAGAACCAGAATGCGGGGCCGTGTGATCAGCGCGCGGGCAATGGCGATGCGCTGGCGCTGCCCGCCCGAGAACTCATGGGGGTACTTGGTCATGTCCGAGGGCTGAAGACCGACCGATTGCAGCGCCTCGGCCACCCGGTCGCGGCGATCGGGCGGCGGCGCCGCCATCAGGTGGAACGGCTCGGCCACCAGCTTTTCGACCTGCCAGCGCGGATTGAAACTGCCATAGGGGTCCTGAAACACGACCTGAATGCCGGCGCGCAGGTCATTGCGCATGGCGGGCGTGACGGGCTCCCCGAAAAGGCGGATCGCGCCGCCCTGTATCGGGTCAAGGCCAAGGATCGCGCGGGTCAGCGTGGATTTTCCGCAGCCGCTTTCGCCCACAAGGCCCAGACTTTCGCCCTTGTGCAGCTGGAAGCTGACGCCATCCACCGCGCGCACGGGATCGCCGCGGGTCAGCCCCCTGCGGGGTCCGGGATAGAGCCGCAAGACGTTCTCCACATCCAGCAGCGGCGCGCGCCCGGCCATCTGTGCCCGGTCCGGCTGATGGGAGGAGGCGGCGAAAAGCGCGCGCGTATAGGGATGGTTTTGCTGGCCGAGAACCTGTGCCGTGGGCCCTTGCTCGACAATCTCCCCCTTCTGCATGACAGCCACATGATCGGCCATGTCCGAGACGACGGCCAGATCGTGGGTGATCAGCAGCAGGGACATGCCTTCCTCCGCCACCAGATCCTTCAGCAGATCGAGGATCTGCGCCTGGGTGGTCACGTCCAGCGCGGTGGTGGGTTCGTCCGCGATCAACAGCCGCGGATGCAGCGCGATGGCCGCGGCAATGCACACTCGCTGGCGCTGCCCGCCGGAAAGCTCGTGCGGGAACCGGTCCATCCCGATATGGGACAGCCCGACACGGTCCAGCCGGTCGCGCGCGATGCGCCGCGCCTCCGCCCGTGTGGCGGCATCGTGGATCAACAGCGTCTCGGCGACCTGATCGCCGATGGTCTGCACCGGGTTGAGCGCGGTCATCGGTTCCTGAAAGATCATCCCGATCTCGTTGCCGCGCAGGGCGCACATATCGGCCTCGGATTGCGTCAGCAGGTCGATCTCGTCCAGATGGGCCCGCCCGGTGATCTCGGCGCCGTTCGGCAGCAGCTGCATCAGCGCCAGCGCGGTCATGGATTTGCCCGACCCGCTTTCGCCGACAAGCCCGAAAATCTGGCCCTTGCCGATGGCAAGCGACACATCGCGCAGGATCGGCAGGCCGTGGATCGACAGGGACAGCGCCTCGATGCGGATCATGTCCGCTGCCTCCGCAGTCTCGGGTCCAGTACATCGCGCAGACCGTCGCCCATCAGGTTGAGCCCCAGCACCATCAGCACGATGGCAAGCCCCGGAAGCACCGCCAGCATCGGGTGGGTGTAGATCATCGTCTGCGCGTCGGCCAGCATCCGGCCCCAGCTTGGCGTGGGCGGCTGCGCGCCCAGTCCGACATAGCTGAGCGCGGCCTCGGCCAGAATGCCGAGCGAAAACTGGATCGTGGCCTGCACGATCAGCAGGTTGGCGATGTTGGGCAGGATATGCTCGGCGCTGATCCGCACCTTGCCCTTGCCGGCGGTGCGGGCGGACAGGACATAGTCCAGCGTCCACAGGCTGAGCGCGCCACCGCGGGCGACGCGGGCAAAGACCGGGATGTTGAAGATGCCGATGGCCAGAATGGCGTTGAGCGCGGAGGGGCCGAAAACCGCGGTGATCAGGATCGCGATGACCAGCGAGGGGAAGGCGAAGATCAGATCGTTGCCGCGCATGATGATCTCGTCGAGAAGCGAGCCCCGCGTCGCGGCGGCGGCAAGGCCCAGAGGCACGCCAAGCGTTATGCCGATGCCCACGGCCACCAGCGCCACCGCGATGGAGGTGCGCGCCCCGACCATCAGCATCGACAGAAGATCGCGCCCGAACTGATCGGTGCCAAGCGGGAAGTCGCCGCCCGCGGGTTGCAGCCGGTTGGCGATGACGAGGCTTTCCACGTCATGCGGTGTCCAGACGAAGCTGAGCAGGGCCGCGGCCAGAAACCCCGCCGAAAGTGCTGCGCCAAGCAGCAGGGAGACGGGCAGGCGGCTCATTTCCGGCGCAGCCTCGGGTCGGCGGCGGCATAGGCGATATCCACCAGAAAGGTCACCAGAATGACGGCAAAGACCAGCAGCATGGTCACGCTCTCCACCACGATCAGATCCCGCTGGGTGATCCCCTGAAAGATCAGCCGGCCGAGACCGGGCAGGAAGAAGACGTTTTCGATGATGATCGCCCCGGCCAGCAGAAAGGAGAATTGCAGCCCGATGATGGTGAGCACCGGGATCAGCGCATTGCGCAGCGCATGGCGGATGACGGCCTGCCGCCGGCTCAGACCCTTGGCGCGCGCGGTGCGGATGTAATCCTGCCCGAGCGTGTCCAGAAGAGCCGAGCGCATGACCCGCGCCAGAATCGAGGCCTGCGGCAGCGCCAGCGCGATGGCCGGCAGCGTCAGCGCCTTGATCGCCGCCATCGGATCGGCCCAGCCGGGAAAGCCGCCCGCCGAAAACCATTGCAGGTTGACCGCAAAGACCAGCACCAGCAGCATCGCGAACCAGAAGTTCGGCACCGCGATGCCAAGCTGCGTGCCGCCCATGATGCCGTAATCGGTGGCCGTCCCGCGCCGCGCCGCCGCGATCAGCCCCACCGGAAAGGCGATGGCCGTCGACAGCGCCAGCGCATAGCCCGCAAGCGGCAAGGAGACCCAGAGCCGGTCGAGGATCAGGTCGGCCACCGGCACGCGATAGGTGTAGGAGGTGCCGAAATCGCCGGTCAGCATGCCCGAGACCCAGGCCCAGTACCGTTCGGGCAGGGTGCCGCCAAGCCCCAGTTCCTCGCGCAGGGCCGCCACATTCGCCTCGGTCGCGTTCAGGCCCAGCATGAACGCGGCCGGATCTCCGGGGATCACCTCGATCACCAGAAAGATCACCAGACTGGCGGCAACCAGACTGAGGCAGAGCGAAATCAGACGGTTGAGAAGATACCGCAGCATATCCCGGAGGTTAGACGGCGCGCGGGGACGGGACCAGAGCAGAGTTGACAGCCCGGGCCGTTCTGCGGCGGAGTGGGCGCAAAGGAGCGGGACAATGACGGGATTGCCGGTATGGGCGCGGTTTGCGCTGATCAACGTGGCCTTGCCCTGGGGTATCGCGCTTTTCCTGGCCTGGCTGGATCCCGAGCCCGCGGTCTCCGTCATCTCGGTCTATATCGCGGCGATGCTGATCCTGATCCTGAATGTCGGGCAGATCCGCACCTCGCCGGAGTGGCGCTGGGTGTTCGGGGTGGTGACGCTGGCCAATCTCGCCTGCACGATGCTGTTCGGCAATGTCGCGCTGGCCACCGCGTTCGGGTCGATCCTTCTGGCGCTGCAGGTGCTTTTTGGCCTTGCCTGACCGGGCGGGGTTGCGGCAGGTTTGCGCGATGGGACGATGGCGTCGTCCGGCCGCGCTCTCAGCGGGCCAAGCTTTCGCCCTGAACGCCGGGGCCTTCTGAACAGGAGGGTCCGCCATGGAGCGCCCGGAGTTCTTCAGCTTTCACAACGGCGAAAAGGCCCCGCTGCCATTTTCGCAGGCGGAGTACGATACCCGCCTGATGGGCCTGCGCACGATCATGGATGCCCACGGTGTCGAGGTGGCGGTGCTGACCTCGATGCACAATATCGCCTATTACTCGGGCTTTCTCTACTGCGCCTTCGGGCGGCCCTACGGCCTTGTGGTGACCGCCGACCAGGCGGTGGTGATCGCCGCCGGAATTGACGGGGGCCAGCCGTGGCGGCGCTGCGCCTGCGATGCGCTGACCTATACCGACTGGCAGCGCGGCAATTTCTGGCGCGCGGTGCTGTCGGTCACCGGAACGGCCCGCGTCGCCGGGTATGAGGGCGATCACATGACCCTTGCCGCGCGGCAGGCGTTTTTCGATGCGGCGGCGCCCCGCGATACGGTCGATCTTGCGCCGATGACGATGCGCCAGCGGATGGTGAAATCGGCAGCCGAACGCGATCTGATCCGCGCCGGCGCCGCGGTGGCGGATATCGGCGGGTGGGCCATGAAGACGGCCATCCGGGAGGGCGTCCGCGAAATCGAGGTGGCGATGGCCGGGCGCAACGCGATGGAGCTGGAAATCGCCCACCGGTTTCCCGATGCCGAATACCGCGACACATGGGTCTGGTTTCAGTCCGGCCTCAACACCGACGGGGCGCATAACCCGGTGACGGGGCGCAGGGTGCAGCGTGGCGATATCCTGAGCCTCAACGCCTTTCCGATGATCTCGGGCTACTACACCGCACTGGAACGCACGTTGTTCATCGGCGAGGTGGATGACGCCTCCCGCGCGATATGGGAGGCGAATGTGGAGGCCCATGAGCTAGGCATGTCCCTGATGCGGCCCGGCATCCGCTGTTCTGAGATCACCCGCGAGATCAACGACTTCCTCTCCGGGCGCGGTCTGCTTCAATACCGGAGTTTCGGCTACGGCCATTCCTTCGGCGTGCTGTCGCATTACTACGGAAGGGAGGCGGGGCTCGAACTGCGGGAGGATATCGACACGCGCCTTGAACCGGGCATGGTGATCTCCATGGAGCCGATGCTGACCATCCCCGAGGGGCAGCCGGGCGCGGGCGGGTATCGTGAACACGACATCCTGATCATCACGGAGGAGGGCGCCGAGAACATCACCGCCTTCCCCTACGGTCCGGCGCATAACGTGGTCTGACGGGCCGGCCGGGCGCAGCATTTCATGAAACCGATACATTTCCGTTACGTCAGGGTCACGCGACCGCGCGAGGAGGGGCCGTCACAGCAACTTGGGGAGCCTTCTGCATGACCACGCGTTTTCTGACCCTGACATCGGCGCTCGCGCTGATGGCGGGGCCCGCATTGGCGGACATGAATTTCAACCGTATCGCCTCGTTCGCGGTTTCCGAAAACAGCCCTGAGGCCGCGGAAACTTCCGCCGAGATCATCGCGGCAACCGGCGACGGGATGACGCTGGTCTATACCGATAGCCCGCTGGAAGCGCTGGGGTTCATCGACATCACCGATCCCGCCGCGCCGATGCCCGCCGGGATCGTCGAACTGGACGGCGAGCCGACCTCCGTCGCGGTGGTGGGCAATTACGCGCTGGCCGGTGTGAACACCTCTGAAAGCTATACCGAGCCATCGGGCTATCTCGTCGAGATCGACGTCACCGACCGGCGCGAGCTTGGCCGCTGCGACCTGCCGGGACAGCCCGATTCCGTGGCGATTGCGCCGGATGCGTCCTTCCTTGCCGTGGCGATCGAAAACGAGCGGGACGAGGATCTGGGCGATGGCCGCGTGGGCCAGATGCCGGCCGGGTCGGTCGTGATGGTGGATCTCACGCCCGACGGTCTGATCGCCTGCGACACGCTCCGCGTGGCCGATATCACCGGCCTGGCCGAGGTCGCCCCCGAGGATCCGGAGCCGGAATACGTCTCGATCAATGGCGAGGGCGAGGTGGTCGTCACGCTTCAGGAAAACAACCATATGGTGGTGCTGGACCGCGCAGGCGCGGTGCTGAGCCATTTCTCCGCCGAGGCCGTCGATCTGGAAGGGATCGACGTGGAAGAGGAAGGCGCTTTCGTCCATGACGGGCGCCAGCCGGGGCGGGTCCGCGAGCCCGATGCGGTCGCATGGATCGACGACACCCATTTCGCCACCGCCAACGAGGGCGACATGGATGGCGGATCCCGCGGGTGGACGATCTTCAGCCAGACCGGCGATGTGATCTACGAAAGCGGCACCTCCTTCGAAGAGGCGATCATCCAGATCGGCCACTACCCCGAGCGCCGCTCGGGCAACAAGGGCGTGGAGCCCGAGAGCGTGACCTTTGCCGAATTCGGCGGCACGCCCATGGTCTTCGTGGGGGCCGAACGCGCCTCCATCGTGGGCGTCTACGATGTGAGCGACCCCGCCAATCCGGTCCTGACGCAGCTTCTGCCGTCCGGCATCGGGCCGGAGGGGTACGTCACCATCCCTGAACGCAACCTGCTTGTTTCCGCGAACGAAGTGGACGGTCTCGAAGACGGGGCCGCGCGGGCCCATGTGATGCTGTTCGAATATCAGGACGCTCCGGCCAGCTACCCGCATCTGAGTTCCGCCAACATGGCGGAGCTGACCGGATGGGGTGCGATTTCCGGGCAGGTCGCGGGCGACGATGGCCTGATCTACGCGGTCAATGACAGCTTTTACGCCATGCAGCCGACGATCTTCGTGATCGACCCATCGGAACGCCCGGCGCAGATCGTCAATGCGATCCGGGTGACCCGGGCCGGCCAGCCGGCGCAGTTGCTGGACATGGAAGGCATCGCGCTGGACGGCGACGGCGGCTTCTGGATCGCCTCGGAAGGCCGGACCGACCGGCTTGTGCCCCATGCGCTCTACCATGTGGGGGCTGATGGCGAGATCGCGGATTATGTGCCGCTGCCCGCCGCGTTGCAGGCGGTGGAACGCCGGTTCGGGTTCGAAGGCATCACCCGGGTCGGCGACAGCCTGTGGATGGCGGTGCAGCGGCCTTGGGCCGATGACCCGGAAAACCACACCAAGCTGGTGTCCTACAATCTCGAAACCGAGGAATGGGGCGCGGTTCTCTATCCGTTGACCGAGCCCGCGACCGGCTGGGTCGGTCTCAGCGAGATCGCGGCCCATGGAGAGCATGTCTATGTCATCGAGCGTGACAACCAGATCGGCGCGGCGGCGGTGACCAAGCGGATCACGCGCATTCCGCTGGCCCAGATGCAGCCCGCGGCGCTGGGCGGCGATCTGCCGGTGGTGACGCCGGAACCCGTGGTCGATCTCATTCCGTATCTGACCTCCACAGGCGGCTTCGTGCTCGACAAGGTCGAGGGGCTGGCGATCATGGCGGACGGAACCATGTGGGTGTCCACCGACAATGACGGGGTCGATGACCATTCCGGCGAAACGATGTTCTTTGCCATCGACGGCGAGATGTAAGCCATTTCCGATGACGACCGGCCCCCCCGCTGCATCCCGTGGCGGGAGGCCTTTTGTTGCCTTGGTGGAGCAGCTACACCTGTTCGTGAACAGGGCAGATAGGAAACACCATGCTGATCAGACTGAAAGACTTGAAATCGCTCGATGCGGTCGCGTCGGATGACAGCCGCCACACCGTCACCGATCTGTTCGTGGGCGACAATCACAGGGTCACCCATGTGGTCGTCGATATCGGCAGCTGGTTCGAGCGGCAGAAATGCGCGATGCGGATCGCGGTTTTCGGGCAGCCGGATGTGGCCGAGAGCGTCTGGCCGGTGACGGTTGCCGCCGCCGATGTGGAAGCCGGCGAGGTCGTGGCGGCCCGCGCGCCCGAGGATGCCGAGGTCGAGCCCGAGATGCTGAGCCAGGCCGAATGCGAACTGGCCGCTGCCAGCAGTAGCGCCGATCTGCACCGGGTGGGCAGATTGCTGGATGCCGACGTGATGGGCAGCGACAAGCTGGCCGGCAGCCTGATGGATGTGATCGTCGAAACCGACGGCTGGCATATCGCCATGCTGGTGATCCATGCGGGCCCCACGGATATGGAACATCAGCGGGTGATCCCGGTGGGCATGGTCGCCGATATCGACTGGTCGACACCCCGGATCACGCTGAGCTGCCCGGAAAGCACCGTCGACAGCAGCCCGGAACTGCATGAGATCGGCGACCGGATCGAAGGCAAATGGTACAACAAGGTTCTGGGGTATTACGGGCTGGGCTGAGCCGCCACGGAAACTGCCGCGGCTCCCCGTTTTTCCGTTCGGCGCAACTGCCGGGCGGGGAACAAATGCGGCTCGTTCTGGTTGAGAGGTGACACAATCCTCAGGACAGGACACAAGCAATGAGCGATCTGAAGCACGAATTCTGGAGCCGTATGGAAGATGTCCGGGCCGGGATGTTGGGGGTCAGGGGGCAGGGCCGTCTGGTCGCCATGTCGCCGCAGGTCGACGACGACATGCCCGGGCATATCTGGTTCATCACCGCCAAGGGCACCGATCTCGCCAAATCCGTCGAAGCCGGTGCGCAGCCCGCGCAATTCGTCGTGGCCGACGCGAAAACGGGTCTCTACGCGGATGTGGAGGGCCAATTGAGCCGCTCCACCGACCGTGAGGCGCTGGATGAGGTCTGGAGCTTCGTCGCCGATGCCTGGTTCGAGGGCGGGCAGCACGATCCGGATGTCTGCCTGCTGCAATTCACGCCGGACAGCGCCGAAATCTCGGTGACACCCACCAGCGGCGTGAAGTTCCTCTACGAAATCGCCAAAGCCAACCTGACCGATCAGAAACCCGATGCCGGGGAACAGGGCACGGTCACTTTCTAGGCCTTCTCTCTCCGGCCGCGCCCCGCGCAGGCCCCGGGGCACCAATGTGGCAGGCATGAAAAACGCCCCGGGCGATGGCGCCCGGGGCGTTTTTGCGATTGTGTCGCGCGGGGCCTACTGCGTCCAGCGGACGCCGCTCAGATCATTGGCCTGTGTCGGGGAGTTTTCCCACAGACCTTCGATATTGGCGTTGGCCACGCCGGTTTTCGCAAGCTGGAACAGATAGCCGTTGACGTAATCGTCGGCGATTACCTCCTGAGCCGAGCGCAGCAGCGCCGAGCGTTCCGCCGGGTCGGCGGTCAGCGTCAGCGTGTTCATCAGATCCTGAAACCCCGGATTGTCATACTGGAAGTAGTATTCCGGCCGGGCATAGATCCCGATATCCATGGGTTCGGTATGGCTGACGATGGTCAGATCGAAATCCTTGCCCCGGAACACCTGTTCCAGCCATTGCGCCCATTCCAGATTGCTGATCTCGGTCTCGATCCCCACCTCGCGAAGCTGGGCCGCGATGATCTCCCCGCCCCGGCGCGCATAGGATGGGGGCGGCAGCGCCAGACGAAGGGTCAGATCGGAGACACCGGCCTCCGCCAGAAGCGCGCGGGCGGTCTCGGGGTCGAAGGCGGATTGCCCGGTCAGATCGACGTAATCCGGGTGATGCGGGGCGAAATGGGTGCCGATGGGCGTGCCATAGCCGAACATCGCACCGTCGATGATGTCCTGCCGGTTGATCGCATGGGAAATCGCCTGACGCACGCGGATATCGTCCAGCGGCGCGGACTGGTTGTTCATCGCCAGAATGGTTTCCCCCTCGGTCGAGCCGACGATGACGGAGAACCGGGGATCGGCTTCGAACTGGCCAAGCGTTTCGGGCGCGGGAAAGACCGGGAAGGCATCCACATCCCCGGCCATCAGCGCGGCAAAGGCGGCGTTCGGGTCGGAAATGAAGCGGAAGGTCGCGGCCTCCAGCGCCGGCGCCTCGCCCCAGTAATCGGGGTTGCGGGTCAGCTCCACCCGGTCGCCCTGCACCCAGTCGGCAAAGACGAAGGGGCCGGTGCCGACCGGATTGGTGGCATTCGTCTCGGCACTTTCGGGGGCGACGATCACCGCATCGCCCCAGGCCAGGTTGAACAGCAGCGCCCCGTTCGGCGCGCTCAGACGCAGCACCACGGTGGTGTCGTCAACCGCCTCGACGCTCTCGATCCCCGCGAACAGCGCGGCCTGCGCATTCGTGGTGTCCTCGGCCCGGGCGCGATCGAGGGAGAAGACGACATCCTCGGCGGTGAAGCTGCTGCCGTCATGGAACATCACCCCGTCACGCAGTGAAAACGTATAGGTCAGCCCGTCTTCGGAAATCTCCCACGTCTCGGCCAGCCCCGGCACCACCGATCCATCGGAGGCAAAGCGCGTCAGCCCCTCAAAGACATTGGCGTAAACCACCTCGTCGATGGCGGCGGCGGCGCCGCCCGTCGGGTCCAGGTTGGGCGGTTCCAGCTGCATCCCGATGGTGATGTCGGTCTGCTGCGCCAACGCGCCGCTTGCCGTAAGGGCAAGGATTGCGCCGGTCATCTTGAAACGGTGGAACATGCGTCTCTCCCTTGAGATGTTTCGCGGCGATGGTATTGGGCAATGGGTTTGGCTTGCAAGCGCGGATCGCGCCGCCCGATGCTGCACTGCGGCGTGGCGTCGCAAAGCTGTTACTTTGGAGTCGCCCGAATCGAAGGGGTGCATTAACCTTTCCGGCGGGGAAACGGCCTTACATGACAAAAACGGAGTTGCGCGATGCATGTGCCAAGCACTGAGGACATTCTCAAACTGTCCAGTGATCATGTTGCCGAATTCATCAACAAGCACACCAGTTCCAAGACCTTGAGTGTGATCATGCGGCAGTTGAACGAGCAGTTGATGTCCGCCGACGAGGCGGTCCGCAATGCCGCTCAGGCTGCGCTTCAGCGGTTGGGCTTTCCCGAATACGCCTAGGTTTCAGGCTGATATCCGCCAAAGCCGGGGCAAAACAGCCATCGTGACATCCGCCGTCTCCGGGACGGTGCTGCCCGGTCTGTCGCCGCGTGGCCATTCCGCGCCGCGCCTGCCGCCTTGACCGTACGTGTGCCGGCGCTGGCCTCCGGCGCGTGCCACCCTCCCGCCCGGATCCGGCAGGCGCCCGTCCGGCACGGAAATCTTTGCTGATTCCCGATCTGGCTCCCTTGTGATTTGCATGAACCCGCACCCATGTTACGCTGCGCGGCAAAACACACCCTGAACCGAGGAATGAGCACCATGAATATCCTGATGAAATCCGCCCTTCTGGTTGCGGTCCTTGGCCTCTCGGCCTGCGCCCAAGGCGGGCTTGGCGGCAACACTGCCGGCGCGTTGAACGGCGCGGGGCAGCAGGGGGCGTTCGATCCGACATCGCCGGCCTATTTCAACCAGACCGTGGGCGACCGCGTTCTGTTCGCCGTCGATCAGTCCACCCTCGCGCCCGACGCCCGGGCAACCCTTGACGGGCAGGCCCAGTGGCTGCTGACAAACACCGAATACACCGTCCTGATCGAAGGCCACGCGGATGAACAGGGCACCCGTGAATACAACCTCGCCCTCGGCGCCCGCCGGGCCAGCGCGGTGGAGGAATACCTGATCAGCCGCGGCGTTGCGGCCAACCGGCTCCGGACGATCAGCTACGGCAAGGAGCGTCCGATCGAAATCTGCTCCGACGAAAGCTGCTATCGCCAGAACCGCCGCGCGGTCAGCGTCATCGCCGCGGGCGCCGGCGCCGGGGTCTAATGACGATGCTGCGCCCGTTCGCCCTGTCCGTCGCCCTTGCGGCAACCCTCAGCCTGCCCATGCCCGCCATGGCGCAGGACCGGGATCAGACCCTGGCCGATATCCGGCAGGAGCTTTCCGTTCTCTATGTGGAACTGCAACGGCTGCGGGGGGAGCTGAACACCACCGGCGCGTCTCTGGGCAGCGGGGCGTCGGGCGACACGCTCCAGCGCGTCGACGGGATCGAGGCGGAGTTGCGCCGCCTGACCAGCCTGACCGAAGAGATGCAGCTCAGGATCGACCGGGTTGTCAGCGACGGCACCAACCGCGTGGGTGATCTGGAGTTTCGTCTGTGCGAGCTTGAGACCGATTGCGACATCGCCGATCTGGGCGATACCCCCAGCCTTGGCGGGGAACCGCTGACCGGGGCGGGTCCGGTTGCGGCCCCTTTCCCGGCGCCGGGCGGCGGCGCGGCGCTAGCGGTGGGCGAGCAGTCGGATTTCGACCGCGCGCAGGCGGCCTATGACGCGGGCAACTACGCCGAAGCGGCACAGCTTTTTGCCGCTTTCACCCAAACCTATCCCGGCGGCCCCCTGAGTGCGGAGGCGCATTTCCTGCGCGGCGAGGCGGAAGCGGCCCAAAGCAACTGGAGCGAGGCCGCGCGGGCCTATCTCGATAGTTTCTCCGGCGCGCCCGATGCGCCCCGCGCGCCCGAAAGCCTGACGAAACTGGGCACCAGCCTCGGCCAGCTCGGCCAGACGGAAGAGGCCTGCCTCACCCTGGCGGAAGTCGAACTTCGCTATCCGACCTCTCAATCGGTGTTCGACGCGCGCTCCGCCATGGCCGGCCTTGGCTGCACTTGAGCATCGAAACCCGGTTCGCCGCCACGCTTGAGCGGCTTCTGGCGGGGCGGCGAGGCCGGTGTATCGGGGTTGCGGTTTCCGGCGGCAGCGACTCGCTGGCGCTTCTGGCCCTTGCCGCCGACTGGGCAGGGGCGCAAGCCACCCCCCCGGATGTGCAGGCGATCACCGTCGATCACGGCCTGCGCGCCGAAAGCGCGGACGAGGCCGCCTGGGTCGCCGCCCGGGCGCAAGATCTGGGCGCGGCCCATGTCACGCTGCCATGGCGGGGCTGGGACGGGCAGGGAAACCTGCAGGCCCAAGCCCGCGCCGCCCGCTATGGCCTCATGGCCGATTGGGCGCACGCTGAAAGGCCGGAGATCTCCGCGATCCTGCTGGGGCATACCCGGGACGATCTGGCCGAAACCTTCCTGATGCGTCTGGCCCGCGGCTCCGGTGTCGATGGCCTCTCCGCCATGGCCGAGACGACGCAAGGTCACGGCATTCCGTTTCTCCGCCCGCTTCTGGCCGAGCGCCGCAAGGCCCTGCGCGACATGCTCAAGGCCCGCGGCCTCGGCTGGCGCGACGATCCCGGCAATGACGACCCGCGATTTGACCGGGTGCGGATGCGTCAGGCGCTTGACCTGCTTGGCCCGCTCGGCCTGACCACCGACCGTCTGGCCGAGACCGCCCGGCAGCTTGCCCGCGCCCGCACGGCGCTGGAGGCCCGCTGCGCGGAAACCGCCGCACGGATCGCGACCGAACCCCTGCCCGGCGTGATCGCACTGGTGCGCTCGGATTTTGCCGCGACCGAACGCGAAACCCAGCTTCGCCTCATGGCGCACGGGCTCTCGCGCCTGTCCTCGGCGCCCTATCGCCCGCGCCTGAAAACGCTGGAAACCGCGCTTGACGACGCGCTGGCCGGGCGGGGCGCCACGCTGCATGGCGGGCAGGTTGTGGCCACCGCATTGCATATCTTCGTGGTCCGCGAACATGCCGCGGTCGCGGGGCTGGAAACGCCCGCCGACGGCACGGCGCTCTGGGACAATCGCTGGCAGGTGCGGGGCGCGCGGCTTCAGGGCTGCACGATCCGCGCGCTGGGCCCCGACGGGGCCAGCAAAATCGACCGTCCGGCCACGCTGCCCCATGCGGCGCTCACCTCCTATCCCGGGATCTGGAGCGGCGAGAGCCTCGTGGCGGCGCCCGAGCTTTGGCACGCGCCGCTTTGTCAGGCCAGCTATGCACCGCAGGCGCGCTTTCATCGTACCATATTATCGCATTGAAGTTGGCCCGAGCATGTCTATCTTACGGGGACGTGCCGGGCGCAGTCTGTCCGCCCCCCTGTTTGGCGCGCTGATGTAAGGAGAATTCTGTTGGGCAACGCGAGAAATATCGCTTTCTGGGTCATCCTTTTTCTGTTGATCCTCGCGCTCTTCAATCTGTTCAGCGGCGGCCAGTCCAATGTGAACCAGCGTGGCGTTGCGTATTCCGACTTCATTCAGGAGGTCGAGAACGGGGCGGTCACCTCGGTCACGATCGACGGCGAGAACGTCCAGTTCACCACCGGGGACGGCACCTATTCCACCGTGCGGCCCGATGGCACCGACCTGACCGAAACGCTTCTGGCCAATGATGTCCGGATCGAGGCGCGGCCGCAGGAGCAGTCCGGGTTCCTCAGTGTCCTCTCGCTCTGGCTGCCGGTTCTGGTCCTGATCGGTATCTGGATCTTCTTCATGAACCGGATGCAGGGCGGCGGGCGCGGCGGCGCCATGGGCTTCGGCAAATCCAAGGCCAAACTGCTGACCGAGAAATCCGGTCGCGTGACCTTCGATGACGTGGCCGGCATCGACGAGGCGAAGGAAGAGCTTGAGGAGATCGTCGAGTTCCTCCGCAATCCGCAGAAATTCTCCCGCCTCGGCGGCAAGATCCCCAAGGGCGCGCTTCTGGTGGGCCCCCCGGGCACCGGTAAGACGCTTCTGGCCCGCGCCATCGCGGGGGAGGCGGGCGTGCCCTTCTTCACCATCTCGGGCTCCGACTTCGTGGAGATGTTCGTGGGTGTCGGCGCCTCCCGTGTGCGGGACATGTTCGAACAGGCCAAGAAGAATGCGCCTTGCATCGTCTTCATCGACGAGATCGACGCCGTCGGCCGCTCCCGTGGCGTGGGCTATGGCGGCGGCAATGACGAACGTGAACAGACGCTGAACCAGCTTCTGGTGGAGATGGACGGGTTCGAGGCGAACGAGGGCATCATCATCGTGGCCGCCACCAACCGCCCCGATGTGCTCGACCCCGCGCTGCTGCGCCCCGGCCGCTTCGACCGGCAGGTGCAGGTGCCCAACCCCGACATCAAGGGCCGCGAGAAGATCCTTGGCGTCCACGCCCGCAAGGTGCCTCTGGGCCCGGATGTCGATCTGCGCATCATCGCCCGCGGCACGCCCGGCTTCTCGGGTGCGGATCTTGCGAACCTCGTCAACGAATCCGCGCTGATGGCCGCGCGTTTCGGGCGCCGCTTCGTGACGATGGAGGATTTCGAAAGCGCCAAGGACAAGGTCATGATGGGCGCCGAACGCCGGTCGATGGTCATGTCCGAGGATGAAAAGAAGCTGACCGCCTATCACGAGGCCGGCCATGCCGTCGTCGGGCTGAACGTGCCCGACCATGACCCGATCCACAAGGCCACGATCATCCCGCGCGGCCGCGCACTGGGTCTGGTTCTGTCACTCCCCGAGCGGGATCAGCTCTCCGTCAGCTACCGCAAATACACCTCCAAGATCGCCATGGCGATGGGCGGGCGCGTGGCCGAGGAACTGGTTTTCGGCAAGGACAACGTGACCTCCGGCGCGGCGTCCGACATTCAGCAGGTCTCCAAGATCGCCCGCGCGATGGTCACGCAATTCGGCTATGCCGAGGAACTCGGCTATATTGATTACGCCAATGAACAGCAGTCCTATCTGGGTGCCTATGGCGGCGGCTCAAGCCACTCCGCCGCCACCCAGAAGATCATCGACGACAAGGTCAAGGCGCTGGTGGATGAAGGCTACGAGACCGCCAAGCGCATCCTCACCGAAAAGCGCGACGATCTGGAACGGCTGGCGCAAGGCCTGCTGGAGTACGAAACGCTGACCGGTTCGGAGATCACCAGGGTCATCGCCGGCGAGCCGCTCAACCGGGGCGAGGATGACGACGATCACGACACCGGCGGCACCGCGTCGATTACGGCGATCCCGAAGACCAAACCGAAGCCCAAACCCTCGGGCGATATGGAACCCGAACCCACCGCCTGATCCCGGCGCTGCCATGCTCTTCGAAACGCAAAAGACCCCGGCATCCGTGCCGGGGTCTTTTCTTTGCGCGCGAGCACCTTCCGCACACCGAAATCCGGTCTTCGCCGCCGCGCGAGCCGGTCCGAACCCGCCTTGTCCCATATCCGGCCTTCTGCATATCCTGCCGGCCGGTCCCGCCTGCCATGCAAACCGCCAAGGAGCCACCGATGCCCGCCCTCGTCCCCACCGATTTCGCCGCCCGGATCGTCTGGCTCGGCCACAATGCCGACCGGGATGCCGCGCTTGAGACACGCCCGCTTACACATATGGACCTGAGTTTTGCGGGCTATGAGGGCGAAAGCCATGCGGGGCTCACCCGGCCATCGGACAGCCGGGTGGCGGCGCAATATCCGCGCGGCACCGAGATCAGGAACACCCGCCAGCTGTCCATCCTGTCGGTGGAGGATCTGGCCGCCATCGCGGCGGAGATGGGGCTGGACCGGCTTGAGCCGTCATGGCTCGGCGCCTCGGTCCTTGTGGAGGGGATCCCGGATTTCACCCATATCCCGCCATCCTCCCGCCTTCAGGGCGAACGTGGCACGACACTGACGGTGGATATGGAAAACCGCCCCTGTTCCCTCCCCGCGAAGGTGATCGAGGCGGCCCGGCCGGGTTTCGGAAAGGCGTTCAAACGGGCGGCTGCACATCGGCGCGGCATAACCGCCTGGGTGGAGCGGGAGGGGCGGCTCGATCTGGGCGAAGCCCTGCGCCTGCATGTGCCGGACCAGCCGGCCTGGCCGCATCTGGAGGCCGCGCGCCGCCTCCAAGCCTCCTAGGCCAGAAGTGCCACGGTCAGGCCAAGCATCATCCCGGCTGCGAAACCGGCCTGCAATAGGATCATCGGAGCTGACATCGTATTTCTCCTTCATTCGATACTGTTAGAACGGCTGAGCCGCGAAAAGGTTCAAAGAAATCTCCGACGGGGCCGCGCGGGCGCGCGCAGCCGCCCGCATTCTGACGGCGCGAGCGGCGAAAATGTCGGAAATGCCCCTATGCACCCGAAACTGAGACGCTATAGGCGAAGGGAGACCACCCTCTATCGCCGCAGGAACCCCATATCATGGCCTTCAAAACCGACATCGAGATTGCCCGCGAAGCCAACAAACGCCCGATCCAGGAGATCGGCGGCAAACTGGGCATCCCGTCCGAGGATCTGCTGCCCTACGGCCATGACAAGGCCAAGCTGAGCCAGAGCTTCATCGACGGTGTGCAGGGCCGCCAGAACGGCAAGCTCATCCTCGTGACGGCGATCAACCCGACGCCCGCGGGCGAGGGCAAGACCACCACCACCGTCGGGCTTGGCGACGGTCTCAACCGGATCGGCAAGAACGCGGCCATCTGCATCCGCGAGGCCTCGCTCGGGCCCTGTTTCGGAATGAAGGGCGGCGCCGCGGGCGGCGGTTATGCCCAGGTTGTGCCGATGGAGGAGATGAACCTCCATTTCACCGGCGATTTCCACGCGATCACTTCGGCCCATAACCTGCTGTCGGCGATGATCGACAATCATATCTACTGGGGCAATGCGCTGGAGATCGACCAGCGGCGCGTCGTCTGGCGCCGCGTGCTCGACATGAACGACCGCGCGCTCCGCGACATGGTCACCTCGCTCGGCGGGGTGGCCAACGGCTTCCCGCGCCAGACCGGGTTCGACATCACCGTCGCCTCCGAGGTCATGGCGATCCTGTGCCTCGCCACCGGTCTCGACGATCTGCAAAAGCGGCTCGGCGACATCATCGTCGCCTATACGCGGGACCGCAAACCGATCTATGCCCGCGACATCAAGGCCGATGGCGCCATGACCGTCCTTCTCAAGGATGCGATGCAGCCCAATCTGGTCCAGACGCTGGAAAACAACCCCGCCTTCGTCCATGGCGGCCCGTTCGCCAATATCGCCCATGGCTGCAATTCGGTCATCGCCACCACCACCGCGCTGAAGCTGGCCGATTACGTGGTGACGGAGGCCGGGTTCGGCGCCGATCTGGGGGCCGAGAAATTCATGAACATCAAGTGCCGCAAGGCGGGCATCGCGCCCGATGCGGTGGTGATCGTGGCCACGGTGCGGGCGATGAAGATGAATGGCGGCGTCGCCAAGGCCGATCTGGGCGCGGAAAACGTGGCGGCGGTGGAGGCGGGCTGCGCCAATCTGGGCCGCCATATCGGCAACGTCAAATCCTTCGGGGTGCCCGTTGTCGTCGCGATCAACCATTTCGCGGGCGACACCGAGGCCGAGGTGCAGGCGGTGCAAAGCTATGTCGCCACCCAGGGCTCCGAGGCGGTCCTGTGCAAGCACTGGGCCGATGGCTCCGCCGGAACCGAGGCGCTGGCCCGCAAGGTGGTGGACATCATCGACGAAGGCGGCGCCGATTTCGCGCCGATCTATCCCGACGACATGCCGCTGTTCGAGAAGATCGAGACCATCTCGACCGCCATCTATCACGCCGATGGCGTGGTGGTGGATGCCAAGATCCGCGACCAATTGACGGCCTGGGAAGAGGCGGGCTATGGCCACCTGCCGGTCTGCATGGCCAAGACGCAGTATTCCTTCACCACCGATCCCGGCGCACGGGGCGCGCCCACGGGCTTCACGATCCCCGTGCGGGAGGTGCGGCTGTCGGCGGGGGCCGGCTTCATCGTGGCGATCTGCGGGGAGATCATGACCATGCCGGGCCTGCCCCGCGTGCCCTCCGCCGAGGCGATCATGCTGAACGACGCGGGCGATATCGAGGGTCTGTTCTGAGGTCGGGCGCAGTGGCAAATTGATCTACCATTGATATACCTGACCCCGACGACGCAGCAGCAAAGGACACCCCCATGACGGCCGAAATCATCGACGGAAAAGCCTTCGCCGCACAGATACGGGAAAAGGTCGCGGCCCATGTGGCGCGGCTGAAATCCGACCATGACATGGTGCCCGGTCTTGCCGTGGTTCTGGTGGGCGAAGACCCGGCCAGTCAGGTCTATGTGCGCAACAAGGGCAAGCAAACCGTCGAGGCGGGCATGGCCGGTTTCGAACATAAACTGGATGCGGCAACCTCCGAGGCGGATATCCTCCATCTTGTCGACCGGTTGAACGCCGACCCAAAAGTGCATGGTATTCTGGTGCAGTTACCGCTGCCCGATCATGTGGATAGCTCCAAGGTTATCAACAGGATAACCCCCGCCAAGGACGTTGACGGCTTTCATATCTCCAATGTGGGGCTGTTGGGCACGGGGCAGAAATCCATGGTGCCCTGCACGCCGCTCGGTTGCCTGATGATGCTGCGCGATCATCACGGGTCGCTGTCGGGGCTGAACGCGGTGGTTCTGGGCCGCTCCAACATCGTCGGCAAGCCGATGGCCCAGCTTTTGCTGGCCGACAATTGCACCGTGACCATCGCCCATTCGCGGACGACGGATCTCCCCCGCATCTGCCGGGGCGCGGATATTCTGGTGGTTGCGGTCGGGCGCCCGGAAATGGTTCAGGGGGATTGGGTCAAACCCGGCGCGACGGTGATTGATGTGGGGATGAACCGCATCCAACACCCTGATAACCCTGATAAAACCAAGCTTGTCGGGGATGTGGACCTTGCCGCTGCGGCGCAGGTTGCCGGTGCCATCACGCCCGTGCCCGGCGGTGTGGGCCCGATGACCATCGCCTGTCTTCTGGCCAATACGGTCACCGCCTGCTGCCGCGCACATGGCCTGCCGGAGCCGCAGGGACTGACCGCCTGATCAGGGGGATTGCCGGGAGCGCGCGCGCCGATGCGACGTCAACGGCCTCGGTGAAACACGCTCAGACCGGGATCATCGTGCCCTGCAACAGGGCCACGTCCCGGCGGCTGCCATCGGCGCGCTCGACCTCCACGGTGCAGCGTGTGATCACCAGCCGGCGACCGGGTTTCATCACCTCCCCATGCGCCCAGAGGCGGACCCCGTCGGCGGGTGCGATCAGATTGATCTTCATCTCGACGGTCATCACCTCGCTGTCTTCGGGCATCTGGCTCAACGCCGCATAGCCCGAGGCGCTGTCGCCAAGCGCGAAGGTCAGCCCGGCATGGGCAAACCCGTGCTGCTGCGACGTCGCCGGGACGACCGGCGCGGAAAGCGTGACCCGGCCTGCCGCGACGGAGTCGATCCGTGCATCGAGACTGCGCATAAACCCCTGCTTATGAAAGCTTTTCGCAATTCGGTCTCGCATAAATTATCACGCCTTTGTGTATATCCGATCTACACTTATCGAAATCATGGTTTATCATAACTTTCTCGCGTTGGGATAGGAGCCGCGCCAAACTCAGACTGAACCGGGGGAAGATGCAAACCGACAATTGCGATCTCCGTCATCTGGCCATCCGGATTGTTCGCTCGCCGGTCACATCCGGGTGGTTTGCCGCAAGCCTTCTGGCCACGATGGTCGGGCCGTTCGGCACCTATGTTTCCATGTCGGTGACAGAGCGGGCGGTGTATTGGGGCGGCCTGATCGGAGCGTCGATCCTGCTTGCGCGCCTGACCAAGGCATGGGTGGCCAGACGGCTCACCGGAAGCAGATTTGCCGTGGACATGGCCAGCAGCGCGATCATGGGGCTGTCTCTCGGACCGGCGGTCTGGGCCTATAACCGATATGTCTATCAGATCCCGGCCGACGATCTGCCCGGTATCGGCTGGCACATGTCGGTGGTCCTTGTGGTGTGTATGGTCGTTGTCCTGATCCGGCTTTATCTGCAGGGCGATGAAGAGGAGGACGGGGAGGCCGCGCCGCGCGCCCTTCCGGAGCAGGAAGCCGGGACGGCAAAGCCCGAGGAGGACGTGCCGTTTCTGCGCCGCCTGCCCCGGGAGCTGGGCAACGAGCTTATGCACATCAAGGCAGACGGCCATTATCTGGAGGTCGTCACCCGTGACGGCAAGGACCGTATCCTGATGCGGTTTTCCGACGCGCTGGCCGAGCTGGACGGCTATGACGGCGTTCGGATTCACCGATCCCACTGGGTGGCGCGGCATGCCGTATCGCGGGTGGAACAGCGCGGCAGGCGCGTCTTCGCGGTGTTGCCCTGCGGCCGCCGCCTGCCGGTCAGCCAGGCATATCAGCAGGACTTGCCCGGCGATGTCACCCGGTTCTAGCGGGGCATCGGAACCCGGACAGGCGGGTCGCTCAGCAGGATTGCGGTGGCGCCGGGGCCCATCAACCCGGCCAGCGCCGCATCATGGCTGTGCAGCCCGCCGGTATAGGTGCCATAGGCGGGCATGATCACCCGCATCTCATCTATCAGAAAACAGGGTCGTGTGACATGCCGTGCCCTTGTCGGCACCTTGGCTTTGGGGTGGTAATGGCCTGAAATCTCGTACTTTTCACCCGGCTCCGCGATATGGCGAAAGCTGAGCGGGCCGGCCCGGAAACTGCTGAGATGGGTGCCGCCAAGATCGACCGGGCCTGCATCGTGATTGCCTTCGATCCAGATCCAGCGGCGCCCGGCCATCAGCGTGGCAAGCCACGCGGTCATCTCGTCGCTCAGCGCGCCGGCGGCGGCAAGGTCATCGAAACTGTCGCCCAGGCAAATAACCGTCTGCGCGGCCGTCGCGGTCAGATCGTCCTCAAGCCTGATCAGCGTGTCCCGCACCTCGTAAGGCGGCAGCATGGGGCCGCCGCGGCGGGCCATTCGTTCGGATTTTCCAAGATGCAGATCCGACACGCAAAGCAGGCCCTCGGCCTCCCACCAAAGCGCGCCTGAGCGCACCGCCTCAAGCTGTAATCCGGCAAAGGTGAAGCTGCATCCGTTCATGCTTCGTTCGATGGCACGGCGCAGCGGGTCTTGCAAGGCATCGCGACAGGGACTGCCGCTGCATCCGATGCCCGCGGGTGCATCCGGGGGATGGGCCGGGGCACGGAAAGGGTCGACTTAAGCTCGAAACCGGGGGCGTTTTCGTCACCTATCCGGCTGCAGGCAGTCCCGCTTCGGCCATCAGGCGGGCGGCCTCTTCCTCCACCAGGCGCTGCTCTGCGCGGCCTTTGACGGCAACCCGGCCCACCTCCAGAAAAAGCGGCGCGGCCAGCGGCGTCAGTCTCGGCAGTTGCACATGGTCTATCCTGTCGCCGATCCGGGTCAGCATGGCATCGATCCGGCCGTAATCGACCATGCCGCGCATCGCCTCCGCCCTCGTGATCTCCAGCATCACATGGGTGGGATCGTATTTCCGAAGCGTATCGTAAAGGATATCTGTCGAAAATGTCGCCTGCCGCCCGGTCTTGCGCTTGCCTGCGGGCATGTTCCGGTCAATCAACCCGGCGATTATGGCCGCCCCCTTGAAGGTGCGTTTCATCACCGCGTTTCCGGACAGCCAGATTTCCATCGTCTCGGTCAGATTTTCGCGTGAAAAGAGTGGCTTGGCGTCCTTCAGCGGATCAAGCCCCCAGATCAGCGTCGCATAATCGGTGGAGACGAAGCCAAGCGGATTCAGCCCCTCCTCCTCCATGCGTTGGGTGAGCAGAAGCCCAAGGGTCTGCTGCGCGTTCTTGCCGGCAAATCCGTAAACGCAGACATGTTCGCGGCCGTCATGGGGAAAGCTTTCCACGAGCAAACGGTCGCGCTCCGGCAGGCGGGACACCTCGCGTTGCAGCGCCAGCCATTCGGCCGTGTGGGCGGGCAGGTTGGGCCAGTCCTCCTGCCGGAACATGGCAAGGATCCTGTCGGACAGCTGGGTCGACGTGGCAAATTTGCTGCCCATGAAGGTCGCGACCTTCGGTTTGTCCGACGGGCTGCGCGTGACCTCGATGGTCATCTCGCGCAACCCTTCGTAGCGCACGATCTGGCCGCCGATCAGAAACGTGTCTCCCTTCATCAGCGTGGCCGCAAACTCCTCCTCCACCTCGCCGAGGGGCATGCCGCCACGGGTATGTTTCAGGCGCACCTTCAGCTTGTCGGAGGCAAGGATCGTGCCGATATTCATACGGATCTGGCGCGCGGCCCGCGGGTCGCGCAACTGCCAGTACCCATCAGGTCTCAGGATCAGTTTTTGCCAGCGATCATAGGATTTAAGCGCGTATCCCCCGGTGGCGCAGAAATCCAGGCACCGGTCGAACCTGTCGCGGGAGAGCGTGGCATAGGCCCCGGCCGAGATGACCTCGGCATAGAGATCATCGGCGGCAAAGGGCCCTGCGGCCGCGCGGATCAGGATATGCTGGCACAGCACATCCAGCGGGCCGTCCCCCATCGGCTCGCCGTCCAGATCATGATCGCGCGCGGCCTCCAATGCGGCGACGCATTCGACAACCTCGAACCGGTTCGCGGGCACCAGAAGTGCCTTCGACGGCGCGTTGTAGCGATGATTGGCCCGGCCGATCCGCTGGACCAGCCGTTTGACGTTTTTCGGCGCGCCCACCTGAATGACGAGATCCACATCGCCCCAGTCAATGCCCAGATCAAGCGAGCCGGTGCAGACAATCGCGCGCAGCTCGCCCGCGACCATCGCTGCCTCCACCTTCTCGCGTTGTTCGCGGGACAGGGCGCCGTGATGGATGCCGATGGGCATCCGGTCTTCATTGGCGAGCCAGAGATGATGGAAGAAGATCTCCGCCTGCGCACGGGTATTGTGGAAGATCAGCGTGGTCTTGTGGGCCTTCACCTGTTCCAGAACCGCCGGGATCGCATAGCGGCCCCCGCCGCCGGACCAGGGCGGGCGGTCGCTGGTTTCCAGCATCGAGATATCCGGGTCGGGCCCGGGATCGGCCTCCAGGATCTGGCAGGGGTCGGGATGGCGGGCAAGAATGCGGGCGATGGCGGGCGGGTCTTCGACCGTGGCGGAAAGACCGACCCGGCGCAATCCGGGCGCAAGCGTTGACAAGCGCGACAGCGCCAGCATCAACTGGTCGCCGCGTTTGCTTTCGGCAAGGGCGTGAATCTCGTCGACGATCACCCGTTGCAGACCTTTGAACATGTGGCCCGCATCCTCGTAGGAGGTGAGCAGCGCCAGACTTTCCGGCGTGGTTAGCAGGATATGCGGGGGATCGGCGCGCTGGCGTTTTCGTTGCGTCTGGGTGGTGTCGCCGGTCCGATCCTCGATACGGATCGGCAGGCCGATCTCCTCCACCGGGGTCCGCAGATTGCGTTTGATGTCGGCCGCGAGAGCCTTCAGGGGCGAGATATAGAGCGTGTGCAGACCCTGGTGCCGGCCATCGGCAAGCTCCGCCAGCGTGGGCAGGAAGCCCGCCATGGTCTTGCCGCCGCCGGTGGGCGCGATCAGCAATTGACAGGGTTCCGAGGAAAGCTCCCACATCCGCTGCTGGTGCGGATGTATCGACCAGCCACGGGCATGGAACCAGTTGTCTATTTCCGGGGGCAATGCCGTCATGCGGCAGAGATAATGCCTGCGCGGGCCCGGGTCAGCCCCTTTCGTGCCGATGGGTTGCGCGGCGGCGGCCCGCGTCAGTGTACGATGGCTTCCTCTTTCACATACATGTTTTCCCACGCGCGATCGATCAGATCGGGCCGCATCTGATAGTGAATGCCTTCGAATTCGCAGATCGCGATCAACTGGTCGATCAGGAAATTCGCATGGTAATTGGCGTAGAGGTTGTTGATTTTCGGATAACGGACCTTGAGCATGTGGACGAGGGTTTCCTCGTTCAGCGGCACCTTTTTCTTGCGCGCGACCATGGCAAAGACCTTCAGGAATTCCTCCTGCGTGGGCCCGTCGATCTTGACCTTGAAGAAGATCCGGCGAAGCGCCGCCTGGTCGAACAGTTCGTTCGGGTGGAAGTTGGTGGAGAAGATCACCAGCGTATCGAAGGGCACCTCGAATTTCTCGCCGGATTGCAGCGCCAGAATATCGTATCCGGCTTCCATCGGCACAATCCAGCGGTTGATCAGAGCCTGTGGCGGCTCTTCCTGGCGGCCAAGGTCGTCGACGATGAAAACGCCGCCTGAGGATTTGAGTTGCAGGCTGGCCTGATAGGTGCGGCTGACCGCGTTGTAGTTCAGGTCGAGCATGCTGAGCATCAGTTCGCCCCCGGTCATCACAGTGGGCCGCTTGCACAACAGATAGCGGGTGTCGAACCGGGCCGAAGCCTTGCGCAGGGTGCTGCCGCCGGTCACTTCGGGTTCGCTGACCGGCGTATGCACGATCGGGTCGAACAGGGTGATGACCTGACCCGCATAGCTCAGCGCGCGTGGAATGTAGATGGTATCGCCCATCGCCGCGCGGATACCCTCGGCGATGGAGGATTTGCCGTTGCCCGGCGGACCGTAAAGCAGGACGGAACGCCCGGATCCCACCGCGGGGCCAAGCTGATCGATCAGGCCCTTGGGCAGGATCAGATGCCCCATGGAGGTTTCCAGCATCTCGCGCGTCAGATGAATGTCACGGATGGACTGCCGCTTCGTCTGGACCTTGTAGGCCTCAAGCGGAACCGGCATGGCGCCGTAATATTCCGACTGGCTGAGCGCATCCAGCGCGCGGGCCTTGCCGTTATCGGTGAGCTGAAAGCCCATTTCCGAGCCGGAGGTGGCATGCAGCGTTCCGGTTGCCTGCAGCAGGCTCATGTCGCGGGCCATGTCGATCAGGGCCTGGGTCAGGGTCAGCGGCAGGCAGATCGCCTCGGAGATCTCGGTCGCGGTTTCGACGTTCTTGCGGAAAATGGTTTTCAGCAGGATGTCCCGCATCATCACCATCGGCAGGCCGGTATCGCCCAGCTTGCGCAAGGCGGGCGGGGCAATACTGTCGGTCGCATTGGGAGTTTGAACGTTCATTGCAGGCCCTCTGACTGATGCGATTCTGCCGGATGAATGCGGCACAAACTAGGCGGATCGCCTTGAAAAACCGTCAATTCAAGCGGCTCAAGCCCAGAGCCCGAGACCGAGGATCAGATAGATCGAGAGGGCGCCGGCCAGCGCCACGCCCATGGGGAAAAGCTTGCCCCGTTCCCACGATACCCAATCCGGTGTGGCGCGGCGGACCGCCGGAACCCGGGCGGCCCCGCGATGTGTCGCCCAGGAGGCGATCAGCACGACCGAGAAGAGCAGCAGGAAGAACAGCACGTCCCCGGGCACGATGAACGGGGCCATGGCGGCGGCGAATTTGGCATCGCCCGCGCCGACCATTCCGATCGACGCGATGACGAAGCCGATGACCAATACGCCCAGAAGCTGCGCCAGACGCCAAAGATAGGCGTCAAAGGGCAACACGATCAGCCCGATCGCCAGAAATCCGCCCGCCAGCGCCAGAACCGCGACGTTGGGGATCCGCATCTCCCGCAGGTCGGACCAGGCCACCCAAAGACAGATCGGCAGCACGAAGGGCAGGAACCAGGCGGCTTCGGCAAATGTCAGCTCCATCAGCCGCGAACCTCGGTATCAAGGGCGCGCAACGCCCGGACGGCGGCATCGAAATGCTGCGGATGGGCGTCGATCGCCTCCGCCAGCAGGCCGCGGCCCACATCGACCTCCCCCTGACGGATCGCGGCAAGCGCGGCGGTGTGCAGCAATTGCGCCCGCTCGATCTGGGTCATCTGGACCAGCGGAAGCCCGTACTGGCCCCGCGCGGCACGGGCCAGAACGAGGTTGTTCTTGGCGGTGAACAGGCTCGGATCGTAGGTGATGGCCTCGGTGAACAGCCGTTCGGCGGCTTCGCTGTCGCCGCGTGTCAGCTTGGAAAAGCCCCAGTTGTTCAGAACGCCCGCCGGCCGCGTCGTCAGGCCAACGGCCGTTTCATAAAAACTATCGGCGTTTTCCCATTCCTGATTGCTGTCGGCGATCATCGCTTCCAGACGGTACCGCTCGAAAGTCTCGAAGGTGGGGGGCACCTGATCGAGCTGCGCCTCGGCTTCTTCCCAATCGCCGTTGCGGATCAGCGCGTCGGCGAAATCCACGCGGTCCTGATCCGTGGCCTCGCCGGTGTCGACAACGGCGCGCCAGACAACCGCCGCCTCGGTGGCGCGCCCGGCGCGGATCAGGCTTTGGCCCAGGCCCCGTCGCAGGTCGACGCGTTCGGGCTCCGCGGCGGAGGCGCGCCGGAAATAGGCGACCGCCTCTTCGGGGTCGGCCACGGTCAGCATGATATCGTTGAGGTTTGTCTCGTCGATGACATTCATGGAATCCATCGCGCGATCGACATCCGCACGGTCGGAGTTTCCGCATGCGGCAAGTCCGACGGACAAGCCGACAACCAGAGTGATCCGGGTGGTCAGGCGCATTGGCGACCTCTTACTGCTCGATCGCTATGTTCACGGAGTCTCGTAGAGGACATAAAGGCCCCCGCCGCGACGCTCCAGGTCATAGCGGTTTTCATTATCTTCAGGAATATACCCGGTATTCTCCATTCTTGCGATAGCCAGCCGCAAGTTTTCACGAATGGAGTCCGTTTGGCCACTATCCAGCGCGAAGGCGTGCTGAAAGACCTGCCGCGCCTCGCCGTATTCGCCCTGTTCCATCAGAACGACGCCGAGATTGTTCCAGGCGGGGGGGAAATCGGGGTCTTCCTCGATCGCCGCGCGCAGCAGGGTTTCGGCCTGTCCCAGCCGCCCGAGTTGCAGATTGGCGGAGCCCATGGCCGACAGATGCGCGGGCGTTGTACCGTCGGTGGCGGCCGAGCGGGTATAGGCCCGCAGCGCCAGCTCGTATTCGCCGGCATCCATCAGCCGGTGGCCCACGATCAGCCCGTCCACCGCATTGCGCAGGACAGGCGTGCCGGACGGCGCAGGCAGACCCTGCCGCTCGGCCCCCAAAGGCACGGCCGCCTGATTGTTGCAGGCGGCCAGCGCGATGAGTGTGGTGATGATGATGAGCCCCCGCATCATGATCCTTCTCCCTGATCAGAACCCGCTGCTGCCAGCTCCACCGAGGTTCTGGGCAATCCCGTAAACCGACGGGCCGATCAGGATGATCAGCAAGGGCGGCACACAGAACATCATCGTGCCGAGTGTCAGCTTCGTGGGCAGCTTGTTGGCTTTTTCCTCGGCGCGCAACACACGCTTGTCGCGCATCTCGCTGGCATAGACCCGAAGCGCATCGGCGACCGAGGTCCCGAATGTCGCCGACTGGATCAACACGGTGACAAAGCTGTTCACATCCTGAATATCGACCCGTTCGCCCATGTCGCGCAAGACCTTGGTCTTGTCCTTGCCGGCCTTCATTTCATAGGCCACCATCTCGAATTCCTCGCACAGGGCGGGGTAGGCGGCGCGCATCTCCTTGGAGACGCGAATGATCGCCTGATCCAACGACTGGCCCGCTTCCACGCAGACCAGCATCAGGTCCAGCGCGTCGGGGAAGCCCTGGGTGATTTCCTCGGCCCGTTTCTGGACCCGTTTGGTCACCCAGTATTTCGGAAGGAAGTACCCGATGCCGCCCGGTACGATCACCGACAGGATCGACGCCTGCGCGCTGAGACCGGGGGCGATCAGGACATAGATCGAGCCGATGGCGAGAAGGCCCAGGCCAAGCGCGAATTGCGCGAAATGGAAGGTCTGGACCGCACCTTTCGACCGGTATCCGGCGCGGATCAGGGTCAGGCGGACCTGGCTGAGCTCGTCCACGTTCTGGGGTTCGAGGAATTGCGCGAAACGGTCAAGTCTCTGGTCCTTGCCGCCGACGCGCAACGCGCGCCCGGTGGTTTTTTCCTTTTCGGTTTTCGTCTGGTTCCGCAGCTTGTCCAGCGGGTCCTGCTTTCGAAACAGAAACGCGGGCAATGCGACGATGACCAGCAGGAACCCGAGCCCGCCGACCAGGATCAGGGGACCCAGATCGCCGAACATGCCGGTCATGACCTCGTTGATGCTGGCCAGAAGGTTTTGGATGAAGTCCATGTGCTTGCCCGTCCTCAGACCTTGATGTTGACCATGATACGCATGAAAACCATGTTGACGAACAACATGACGCCCACCACCGCGGCGGCGGGAATGAAGACGGGGCTTTCCATCACTTCACTGTAGTAATCGGGCTGCATGACGTTGATGCCGATCAGGCACAGGATCGGAAAGAAGGACAGGAAGCTGCCGGACCATTTCGCCTCGGCGGTGATGGCTCTCACCCGGCGGAACAGCTTGAAGCGCGCCCGGATCACATTGGCTAGCCCCTCAAGGATTTCGGCCAGATTGCCGCCGGAGGTCTGCTGGATGCCCACAGCCACCGCCATGAACCGCAGATCCTGCAAATCAAGGCGATCGGCCATGTTCTGAATGCTTTCGGCGATGTCGCGGCCATAGGCGGCCTCGTCGGCGATAACACCCAGTTCCGAGCCGAGCGGGTCGGCAACCTCCTTGGCAACGGTGTTGATGGCCGACACGAACGGGTGGCCCACGCGCAGCGCGCGCACCATCAGCTCCACCGCGTCGGGCAACTGCTCCTCGATCATGCCGATGCGCTTCTTGGCCTTGGAGTTGACCCAGTAGAACACGCCGCCCACGCCCATTGCGACCGAGATCAGCAGCCGGATCGGCAGGGAGGCCCCGGTCAGAAGCGTGAGCACGAGAAAGGCCGTCACGGTCAGCACGCCCATGACGATGATCAATTGCTGCGGTGTGAAGGCGATATTGGCCTTCTGCGCCTTGTCCGCGATCAGCGAGTAAAGCGGGATGGTCCGCGACTTCATGTGCTGGTCCATCTCCTTGCGGAGCTTTGCCAGAACGTCCTCGCGGGAGGATCCCTTCTCAAGCATGGTCAGGCGCCGGTTGACCCGCGCATTCATCGACACGGACTTGCCGAAGACCATCAGATAGATGCCGTTTACCAGCATCACGATGCCGACAAAAATGCCAATGTAAATAAGAGGTTCGATGCTAAGTTGCATATCCGCTACTCCGCTGCCACGGGGTCGTAAATCGACATCGGCAGGTCATACCCCCATTGCTTGAAGCGCTCGGAGTAATGCGAACGCACGCCGCAGGCGGTGAACCGCCCGATGATCTTTCCGTCGGGTTTCAGGCCAAGGCGCTGATAGCGGAAGACTTCCTGCATCGAGATCACCTCGCCCTCCATGCCCGTCACCTCGGTGATCGAGACCATCCGGCGGGAGCCGTCCTGAAGGCGCGAGGCCTGCACGATGAGATTGACCGCCGAAGAGATCTGCGCCCGAACCGCCTTGATCGGCATCTCGATGCCCGACATGGCGATCATGTTTTCCAGACGCGAGCAGGCATCGCGGGCGGAGTTTGCGTGGATCGTGGTCATCGAGCCGTCATGCCCGGTGTTCATCGCCTGCAGCATGTCGATCACCTCGTCGCCGCGGGTTTCCCCGACGATGATCCGGTCGGGCCGCATCCGCAACGCGTTCCTCAGACAATCGCGCTGCGTGACGGCGCCCTTGCCCTCGACATTGGGGGGGCGGCTTTCCATCCGGCCCACATGGACCTGCTGCAGCTGCAGTTCCGCAGTATCCTCGATTGTCAGGATCCGCTCGGAATTGTCGATGAAGCTTGAAAGCGCGTTGAGCGTGGTTGTCTTGCCCGAGCCGGTCCCGCCCGAGACGATCACGTTCAGCCGGGTGGCGACGGCGGCCTGCAGATAGGCGGCCATCTCCTCGGAGAAGGCGCCGAACTTCACCAGGTCGTCGACCCCGAGCTTTTCCTTCTTGAACTTCCGGATGGAAACCAGCGAGCCGTCGACGGCCACGGGCGGGACCATAGCGTTGAAACGCGAGCCATCCTTGAGGCGCGCGTCCACATGCGGGTTGGATTCGTCGACCCGGCGGCCGACGGCCGACACGATCTTGTCGATGATCCTGAGAAGGTGACGCTCGTCCTTGAAGCGCACATCGGTCAGGGTCAGGCGGCCATCGCGTTCCACAAATACGCGGTTCGGGCCATTGACGAGAATATCGTTGACCGTGTCGTCCTTCAGAAGCGGTTCCAGCGGGCCAAGGCCGGTCACCTCGTCGAAAAGCTCCGTTTGCAGCGTCTGACGGTCTTCGCGGTTCAGAACGACGCCCATCTCGCTCAGCTCTTCGGTGGTGATCGCCATGATCTCCGCCTTCAGCTCGGTATCCTTGGCGCTTTCCAGTGCGGACAGGTTCAGGTTTTCGAGCAGCCGGTGGTGCATCTCGGTCTTGATCTCGTCCAGACGGAGACGGCGTTTCTTCTCCTTGTCGAGATTTGCAACCTCCGCCGCCGGCCGGGTGGGCTCGCCGTCCGACATCTGCTTGCGCTGGACCTTGGGCGCCTCGGTTGCCGCCGCACCGGTTTCGGGCGCATCGGGTTCGGGCACGGCTGCAATGGGCGGTACGGGGCTGGCAGCCGAGGGTTTCTTGTACTTCGAGAACATGGCGATCTTTCCCTAGCCGGTGGCGGCTTCTGACAGCATCGCATTGAAGAGGCCGCTGCCCAGTTTCATGATGTCTTTGCGCAACGGGTTTTTCTTTGCCATTTCGGCCAGAGGCACGCCGTGGTCGGCACATTGCGTGATCTGCTTGGCGCCATCGGACAATTGCGTCGAAATCTTCACGCCAAGGCTGTCGGCCAGGCGTTTGACACGGGATTTCCCGTTCAGATCGAGGCTTTTGGGGGCGCGGTTCAGGACGAAATTCACCTTTTCAAGCGGCAGATCCTCCGACCGCAGCGCCTTGATGAAGCGCATCGCGTTCTGGGCCGAGCGCATGTCCAGTTCCAGCATGGCGAAGAACACATCCGTTCGGTGAAGGATCGTTTCGGTCCACTGCACGATCGTGGTCGGCATGTCGATGATGACGATGTCGAAGCATTCCGAGGCGAGGTTCAGTATCGCCTCCACATCCTCGGGGCCGATCATGTCCAGCGGAATGATCTCCGCCGGCGCGGTGAACACCGACATCTTGCCGTGGTAATCCACCAGCGCCTGCTTGAACGCGTCCACGTCCATGCTCTGGCTGTCCGACAGCACTTCGAGGATCACCTCGCGGCGCGGCAGATCAAGGAATGTGGAGGCCGAGCCGAACTGAAGATCCAGGTCGATCAGGCAGACCGACGGGGATTTCTTCTTGTCGATATTGGCCAGTTCCCACGCAAGATTGACCGCCAGCGTGGTGGCCCCGGTGCCGCCGGCAAGGCTTTGCACCGCGAAGATGGCCGAGCGGCCCTCCAGACGCGGGGACGGATCGATGGTCGATCCGCTTTGCGGCGGGGCGGGCAGCCTTACCACGGGCTCCGGTTCGCGGATTCTCTTGATCGCGTCGTGCAGGGCCCGTTCGGGCAGGGGATAGGGCACGAAATCATCCGCCCCCAGCTTCAGAAGCTGGTGCAGGCCTTGCGTGCTGAGATCGTCGGCGATCAGGATGACCTTGATGTCTTTTTCCTTCGCGCCGCGAATGATCTCGCCGATCAGGCCGATATCGCCCTCGTCGCTCTGATCCACGGCGATGGCCACGAATTCCAGCTCGCCGGATTCGGTCTGGTCAAGAAAGGCGCGGGCCTCCTCCAGGTGCAGATCGCCCCAGGACTCACCCAGTTCGGCTTCCATGTCATCGATCAGCAGATCGAATTTCTGAACATCCCGGGAGATCGTGGAAGCCACGATCGGTGCGGGGTCTGATTTCAGCGCAAGTCCGCCACTCATTCCTCAATTCCCATATTGCCTGACTTCGCCAGGTTCTGTAGCCACCCGGGCCCTGCATGTTTTTGCCGGGTCAGATGGGCCAGGGTCATTTCCGCGCTGCTCGGATGCGGAATCGCCCCATGCCTTGAGACTGTTTTGGCTGCTAAAATGGGCAACAATACGACCAAATTGCCCAAACTATTGGGAAATCGCCACGCCGGGGGCGTGGCGACCAACAGGTGCGAGGCTACTCTTCCGCTGCTCCGGGGGTGCCGCTGGAATAGGCCCGGTAGACGATTGCCGCATATCGGCCATCAAGAACCATCGGGTTGTCCTGCACGAACCCGCTGACCTCGGTCACGGTCCGGCGATTGCGGCGTTCCCGGCTCTGGGTTGCAACGATCGGTTGTGTTTCCCCTAGGGAAACAAGGGCATGGAGCCGGCTGCGGCTGATCCCCTGACTGACCAGGTAATTCACCGCGGCCCGCGCTCTGCGCAGCCCGAGCTGCTGGTTGTAGGCCTGGCTGCCGACCAGATCGGTATGGCCGTACACGCTGAACTGCACCTCGGGGAACTGCCGGATCCAGGTCGCCTGCCGGCGGAGCGTGGTACGCGCCGCATCGTCAAGTTGCGCCGAATTGAACGCAAATGTGATGGTCGTGGGCACCTCGGCGGCGAATCGCTCCGCGAGGCTTTCCACGTAACTGCGCTGACCGGACATCACGAGCACGTTGTTCATGGTCGGGTTGCCGAAGCCCCCCTCGTCCATGCGTCCGCCGGCCTGCCGGTCGAGGGTGGATGCGCAACCGGCCAGCGCCAAGGCGGCCAAGGCGAAGACAGCGTATTTTGCGGGTGTCAGGATAGCCATCTGCTTACTCCATCACATAGCCGTAGGAGCCGCCGAAATCCTGCTGCGCCACATCGGCCGCGGCAGATCCCGCACGGTTCGCGCCGGCGACCCTGCCATTCAGGAAAAGCTCCCTCTCGGTCGGGATCGCGACCCTGTCCGTCGGCAGCGCCAGAGCCTCGCCCCGGGTCGGGGACACCAGATGCGCGGTCACAATGACGACCAGTTCGCTTTGCTCACGCTGATAGTTGGTGCTGCGGAAAAGCGCGCCCAGAACCGGGATGTCGCCAAGCCAGGGCACCTGACCGATGGAGTCGCGGAAATCGTCCTGCAAAAGGCCCGCGATGGCAAAGCTTTCGCCATCCCGCATCTCGACGGTCGTGCTGGCGGACCGGGTGCTGAGCGACGGGATCTGGTTGCCCGCAATCGCCGTCGTCTGCCCGATGGAGGAGATTTCGGTCGCGAGGACCAGATTGATCACGCCATCGCCCACGACGGTCGGTGTGAAGTTCAGGTCGATCCCGAAGGGCTTGAACTCGATACCGATACCATCGTCGCTTTGCGTGGGGACCGGAAACTCGCCACCTGCGAAGAAGCTGGCTTCCTGTCCCGACAAGGCCGAAAGGTTCGGCTCGGCCAAGGTGCGCACCATACCGTTGGTTTCCAGCGCCTCAAGCAGGATGCCGAACTGGGCGCTGCCCGATCCGAAAGTGATTCCCAGAACGCCGTTGGCGCCATCGAGCGTCGGATTGATCACGGCAGCGGGGAAGTTCGCCGCCGCACTGCCCGACCCGAACCGGGCATCGCCTCTGCTGGCGCCGAAGCTGGTGGAAAGGTTCTGGCGGACACTCCGCGACATTTCGGCAAAGCGCACCTGCAACATCACCTGTTGCGTGCCGCCGACCATCATCAGGTTGGAGACACGTCCGGGCGCGTAACGCTCGGCCAGTTCCAGGGCCCGTTGGACCGCACGACCGGAACTGACGATGCCGGAAAGCACGATGCCGTCATTTGCGGTGCGTACCTCGACCGGCTCACCATGCAGGATGTCGCGCAGACGCTCCCGCAGCTCGGCCACATCCGGGACGACCTGAACCTCGACATTCGCGATCAGGCCGCCATCGACGCCCAGAAGCGTCATCGTGGTCCGGCCCGGAGCGCGGCCCAGAACATAGATCGTGCGCTCCGACAATGTCGCGATATCCGCGATCGCGGGGTTCGCGACCGAAAGTTCGGCGAAAATGGCTTCGCTTTCCACCACGACGGCCCGGTTCATCGGAACCCTCAGCGAGGTGGAGGTGCTGCCTTCGAGAACGCGCAGCGTCTGTGCCTGAATGCCGACAGGCAATACTACCAACGCAAGGGCGCAGCCGATCAGGCCTGCCCGAATAAGGGTCATAAAGCTCATTGTGATCCTGCCTCTCTGATCACGTTATGGGCCGATTTTTCGTGCCCGATTACGCGCACCATGCCTCAATTCCGCTTTCCGCGCAAGAATCAGGGAGTTGCGGGTCGTTTCTTATGTGTTCGGGAAACCACGCGACCCAAGGTATCGCGGCAAACGCAATGCGGCCCCCAAGATGCTGGGGGCCGCGATCGTCTGTTTCGGAAAGTTCAGTTGGTGCAGGGCACCGGTGTCACGACCACCTCGCCGCCCCGGCGGTTGCGGACCGTGCAGATCCGGGGGCCGGCTTCCCGCTCCACCGCAACGATCCCCAGAAGCTGATCCTGGTTGATCTCGACTGTCTCGCTGACCGTTTCGTCGCCGACACCAACCAGCGCCAGCGTCAGCCGGCCGCTCGATTGCGCATGCGCCAGCGCCGCGATCTCTTCGGGCGGGGCTTCGACGGTGATCGTGCGGGCGATGGTCGGGTTGTTGCGATCCTCATCCGCGATCTGGTCGATTGCGATGATCTGCACATTGGACCGGATCAGCCGCGTGACGTTCTCTCCACGCGACGTGCCGGTCCAGTAGACATCGACCCGGTCGCCCGGACGCAGGAAGCCCGACACGCCCGAGGCCACATCGACCGACAGGGCGAAGGCGCGCATCCCGGTGGCCAGCCGCGACGCCACGCCGGCATCCTCGCCGGGGGCGGTCACCTTGGAAATCAGCACCGGTTCGTCGCGCTCCATCACACGCAAAACGGTGCGCAACTCATCCGTGCCGGCGGGAAAAAGATCTTCCTGGCTGGTGAAGGCGCCGAATGGCACATGGCTTGCAGGCCATCGCACCGCCGTGACATCCTCTGGCCGCAGCACCTGGCCATAGCGCAGCTGCGTGTTTACCACGAAGACCTCGGTGGTCTGGATGATGGCATTGCTTTGATTGGCCAGCGCGCGCTGATACTGCGCAAACCGGTCCTGTGCGACATAAACCGCAAATCCTGCCAAGGCGACGCCGACGATGAGGACAAGCCCGAAAATCACTCGCATGTCGTAGGTCCTTTTTTATCAGTGCGCGGCACAGGCCCGAAGACATGTGCCGCGCGGTTTTCCGCTGATGATCATGGTTCGTAAATTGGGCAGAAACATGGTCCCGCGGCGGAGACATTGGGTCTGGCCGCCGAGAGTTCTTTCCCCCTCGGCGGCCATCCGCAATTTCACCCGATCTTCGAGCGGTCCGGTGCGTGTCGGCACGGTCCGGGCGCGGCCCGTCACGGGGTGGTCGTTGTTTCCGTGAAGGTGACGTTGTTGGCGAACGGATCGGTCAGCGGGTCCGTATCGGTCAGTGCCTGGCCGATATCGGTGGACAGTTCTTCCATTCCGCCGGACACGACCGAGATCACGGCGAGGCCAAGGCCGACCAGAGCGGCGGTCAGAACGACCCAGTCGACGGTGACGGCACCGGACTCGTCGGCGAAAAAGGTCTTTGCTTCAGTAAGTTTCATGATTTGCTCCTGCATGGATGCTTGATTGGATCAGCCCGCGTCTTGCAGGCAGGCGCATTCTGCAGCCGGCACCTCGATGGGTGCGGTCTGTCTCGAATTCGGCCAAGGCAGGAATGTGGCGGAGCGGCGGCTTGGCGTGGCCAATTCGCAAGTCTTTGAATCAAACTATGAGCGTTGCAGGGGCGTGAGGGTGCTCAAACAGCAACGGGCGCCAACCCCGAAGGGTGACGCCCGCATACCTGTCTGTCCTGTCTTGGTCGTGTTACTCGTTGAAACCGGTGCGGATATGGTCGGTCATCAATTGCGTACGGATATCCTCCGACAGATCTTCCAAACCAGCACCCACCACATTCGTGACGGCCAGGCCAAGTCCCACCAAAGCGGCAGTTAAAACCACCCAATCGACACTTACGACGCCGCTTTCGTCCTTAACAAAGGACGCGGCAAAATCGAGACTCGGCATTCGGGATTCTCCCCAACGATAGTTAACAGGGTCCGTAGACCCCAGAGCAGACAGGGGCAGAGTCGTGGCGAAATGCGGCGGGAATGTGTCAAAGTTGCGCGATTATGATGCATTTTTGACAAATTTGAGAACCAATCTCGGCAAATTGTTACCTGAGCCGGCACAACGAAGAAGCCGCGCCCGGTCGGGCGCGGCTTTTGTTTCCTTTTTCGAACAAGCCCGTCGCTTGGGCGAGCCTGCCGCTGAGAATTACGGCGTGGGAGTGGGAGTGGGAGTGGGAGTGGGAGTGGGAGTGGGAGTGGGAGTGGGAGTGGGAGTGGGGATCCCGGTTGACCCAGCGACATCGCTCAGAGCGGTATCGATGCTGCTGGCCACTTCGTTAACGCCACCGGACACAACGGCCATGACGGCCAGGCCAAGGCCGACGATGGCTGCGGTCAGCACGACCCAGTCAACGGTCACGGCACCGGATTCGGATACGATAAAGGTTTTCATCAGTTTGGTCATAGTCTCTGTCTCCAGTTTTAACTTCGATTTCGAGTTTCCGTCAGTCTACCTGGTTGGCTCCTGCCCCCTCGGATGAGGATGTTTTCCCCCGGAAAGGCGGCGCAAATTGGGCACTCTCTGGCTTTTTATGAGAATTGTTGGCGGTTCTTTTACGTTTCACTTACCCAAAATCCGTAAATCGCCGGATCCTGAGCGCATTGTTTCCGAATGCGGCAGTATCCGGCAGAAACCCATACCCGGCGCGGGAGGGATTCCTTTCAGCGCCGCTTTCAGGCATGGTGACAAAAAAGAGCAGCAGGTGTTCCGGACCCATGCGGATGATCGTTTTAGTGGTGGCGTGCATGCTGGCTGCGCCAGGGGCGATGCCGGTGGCGGCGCAATCCGCCGACCCGCCACCCTTTCCCGAATTCACTTTTCGCAGGGTGACACCGCCCGCCGCGGGCCATACCGGGCCCAGGATCACCATTCAGATCGAGCCGCAGGCCACACCGGCCACGGCCCCTGCGCCGACGCCGCCCGACGGGGCGGCCCTTGCCGTGCCGAACGGCGTGGAGTGGTTCTGGGCCGAAGTGCCTGCCGACCTGTCCGCCGGGGCGGGGCGGTTTCAGGCCGCGCTGGAGCATCTTTCGCTGTCGCCCGAAACGGCGGGGCTCGGTATCCCCAGATTGGAACATCTGCGCGCATTGTCCGGCACCCATGGCGCCGATATCCTGCGGGCGACGGTGGGCACGCCGGTTTCTCCGGCACTGGTTCTGGCGGTGATGTCGGTCGAATCCTCCGGGGTGACCGACGCGGTCAGCCATGCGGGCGCCCAGGGTCTGATGCAGCTTATCCCCGCCACGGCCGACCGGTTCGGCGTGGAGGATGTGTTCGACAGCAGCCAGAACATCGTCGGCGGCGTCGCCTATCTCGCCTGGCTGATGGAGGAGTTCGACCGGGACCCGGTGCTGGTGCTGGCCGCCTATAACGCGGGCGAAGGGGCGGTCAGGGGCGCGGGCGGCGTACCGGATTACGCCGAGACCCGGCGCTATGTTCCCAAGGTTCTGGCGACATGGGCGGTGACGCGGATGTTGTGCCTGACCCCGCCCGATCTGATCTCGGATGGCTGCGTGTTCGAGACGATGATCGGCGGCTAGTGCCTATTGGAACACATCCGCCCAGTCCGGGTGGCGGCGGAATTGCGATTTCACGAACGGGCAGAGCGGAACGATCCTGACCCCTTCGGCGCGTGCATCCGCCACCAGCCGCTCCACCAGCGCCGCGCCCGCCCCCGTCCCGCGCAACGCGTCGGGCACACCGGTGTGATCGGCGATGATCAGCGTGGGCGAGGCGATGGAATAGGTCAGTTCCGCCTCGGCCCCGTCTTGTTGCAAGACATAGCGACCCTTGGAGCCCGCGATCTCCCGCGCGATCTCAGACAATGGTCGCCTCGGTCGCGGCGCGCAACTCCTCCTCGGTCACGCCGTCGGCGGTCTCGACGATCTTCAATCCGCCCTCGACCACATCCAGCACACCGAGATTGGTGATGATGCGGTCCACCACGCCCTTGCCCGTCAGCGGCAGGGTGCATTCGCGCAGAACCTTGCTGTCGCCATGCTTGTTGGTGTGGTCCATCACCACCACCACACGGCCCACGCCCGCCACGAGGTCCATCGCGCCGCCCATTCCCTTGACCAGCTTGCCGGGGATCATCCAGTTGGCCAGATCGCCGTTTTCGGCCACTTCCATCGCGCCCAGGATCGCCGCGGCGATCTTGCCGCCGCGGATCATGCCGAAACTGGTGGCTGAATCGAAATAGCTTGTGCGGCGCAGTTCGGTAATCGTCTGCTTGCCGGCATTGATCAGGTCCGGGTCTTCCTCCCCCTCGAAGGGGAACGGGCCCATGCCAAGCATCCCGTTTTCCGATTGCAGCGTGATATCCTTGTCGCCGACGTAATTGGCCACAAGCGTCGGGATGCCGATCCCGAGATTCACATACATGCCGTCTTCCAGCTCTTCCGCCGCGCGCGCGGCCATCTGATTGCGATCCCAGGGCATCAGGCTTCCTCCCGCTTGCGCACCGTGCGCTGTTCGATCCGTTTCTCATGTTCGCCCTGGATCAGGCGATGGATATAGATCCCCGGCAGGTGGATCTTGTCGGGGTCGAGGCTGCCAAGGGGGACGATCTCCTCCACCTCGGCCACGCAGACCTTGCCGCACATGGCCGCGGGAGGGTTGAAGTTGCGCGCGGTCTTGCGGAAGACCAGATTGCCCGTCTCATCCGCTTTCCACGCCTTGACGATGGAGAGATCCGCGAAAATGCCTTCCTCAAGGATGTAATCCTCGCCCCGGAAGGATTTCACCTCCTTGCCCTCGGCAATCACCGTGCCCACGCCGGTCTTGGTATAGAAGCCGGGAATTCCGCAGCCGCCCGCGCGCATACGCTCGGCGAGCGTGCCTTGCGGGTTGAACTCCAGTTCCAGCTCGCCGCTCAGATACTGGCGCATGAACTCGGCGTTTTCACCCACATAGGAGCTCATCATCTTGCGGATCTGCCGCGTATCGAGCAGCTTGCCCAGGCCAAAGCCGTCAACGCCCGCGTTGTTGGAGGCCACCGTCAGGTCCTTCACGCCGCTTTCCACGATCCCGTCGATCAGAAGCTCGGGTATGCCGCACAGGCCAAAGCCGCCCGCCGCGATCAGCATCCCGTCAAACAAGAGCCCGTCCAGCGCTTCGCTTGCCGAGCCGTATACCTTTTTCATGAGCAGCCGCTCCCCATCCTGGCAATTCTGCCGCAAACTGGCCCGTGCCGTTAGGGAAGTCAACGCAGACCGCGCCGCGCTGCGGCAAGCGGTCTAGGGGTTCAGCGCGTCTTCCATCTCGGCGATCAGCGTGGCGCAATAGGCGTCAAATCTGGGGCCCGGCTGCTGGCCCTCGATCCGGGCGGCCAACGGGTCGGGCGCGGTGATCGCGCTGCCCGACAGGGCCTCCAGCACCGCATGGCCGCAAAACGGCACATGAGCTGCGGAATAGCCGCCTTCATGCACAAGCGTCAGCCGTCCGTCGCAAAGCTCCGTCGCGGCGTCCCGGGTCATCTCGGTCATCTGCCGGAAGGTGTGGGAGCCAGCAAGCATCCGGCTGAGCGGATCCACGCCCGAGGCATCGAACCCGCAGGCCACCACGATCGCGTCCGGCTGAAAGCCGTGAAGCTGTGGCACCACCAGCCGCTCCATCGCCTCGATATAGGCCCGGTGCCCGCCGCCGGGCGGCAGCGGAATGTTCAGGTTGAACCCGTCACCGGCAGCGGAGCCGCGATCCTCGAAATCGCCACTGTCGAGCGGGTAGTTGCGCTCCTGATGGATCGAGATGGTCAGAACGTCGTCCCGATCATAGAAAATGGCTTCCGTCCCGTTGCCGTGATGCACATCCCAGTCGATGATCGCGACGCGGTCCACCATGCCGGCTGCAAAGGCCGCCTCGACCGCGATGCCGATATTGGCCAGAAGGCAGAAGCCATTGGGGAAATCCGGCAGGCAATGGTGCCCGGGCGGGCGGGAGAGGGCATAGGCATTGTCCACCTCCCCCCTGAGCGTGGCGAAGAGCGCGGCCTTGGCCAGACCGGCGGAAAGCCGGGCGATCTCGTAGCCGTCCGGGCCGAAGGGCGTGCGCAAGCCCAGCTCCCCACCGCCCGCCTCCGACGTTTTCCGGAAGCTTTCAAGGTAACGGGCGGGATGCACCCTGAGCAGGTCCTCTTCCGCGATTGGGGGCGCGCTGGCCACATCCAGTTCCGCCAGCAATCCGGTTACATCCAGCAGGTTTTTCAACCGCCGCTTGGTTTCGGGGTCTTCGGGCAGCCCGCCGGTTGCCATCGGCTGCACCAGCCCGCCCACCGGCGACATGAAGGCGTAATTGCCCCCGGTGTGCCAGAAACAGCGCTCGTCCCAGAAAAAACCCGTCGCCATGAAATACGCTCCCCTTTCGTTCGGCTGGAGTATGGCAGCGGCCCGCGACCGGGCGCAATGGGCGTTGCCCTGCCGGGAAAGGTGCATGTTTCCGCCCCATGGGCCACCTTGCGGGCCGGGCGCCGATCTGATGCGATGGCGCCATGAGCGATCCAACCGATGTCAGGCTTGCCGCCCGCTACCGACCGCGCCTTCTGGCCGAGCGGGCAGAGATCCTTGCGGCTTCCGACAACACGGGCGACAGCCGCAAGCCGGTGGAACTGGATCAGCAATCGGTCGGCCGGCTGAGCCGGATGGATGCGTTGCAGGGCCAGGCCATGGCCAAAGGGCTGGAAGCGCGGCGGCATGGCCGGTTGCGCGCGATCGGGGCGGCTCTGGCCCGGATCGAGGCGGGCGATTTCGGCTGGTGCGAGGATTGCGGCGAATTCATCGGCTCAGGCAGGCTGGACTTCGACCCCTGCGCGCCCCGTTGCATCGGCTGCGCGTCCTAATCCGCCGCCTCGCGCCGCAGCCGGTAGACGCCTTCGGGCAGGTCGAGTGCGGCGGCCAGATCGTGGATCTGTGCCATCGACAGGGTGATCTTCTGCATCTGGTCGGTGCGCGGATCGAATTGCTCCAGCGTCACGCATTCCGAAAAGGCGGAAATCGTGAGGTCTTCCTGCAGGGGCGCCTCGCCCTCGTCCACAAGGGTGACCACGGTGGCGTCGAATTCGTGCTCGATGGTAAACATGACGGTCAACCTATGGCTGTTTCCATGCCTTTGCAACGGCGGCACGGGCGCGCCCGTGCCGCCAAAAATGATGTGATGCGGACTGGACGCGGGGCCGCCCCGTGTTACTCCTTACCCAAACGGAGAGTGTGTGAATGCGGACCTGCCTGCTGATCCTTGTTCTGGCCACCCTGGCCGCCTGTAACATAGCCCCCGCGCCGACAGCGCCCCGCGCGCCCTCGGCCCCGGCGGCGACCGAGAACACGCCGCGCCTCTCACCGGCAGTCGCGGTCGCCAATTTCGAAGAGGTCGTGGCCCGGGTGGAACCCGTGGCCGAACGGGTCTGCCGGGAGCAGACCAGACGGCAGAATTGCGACTACGTGATTGCCGTGGAACGGGACCCCCGCGCTGGGGTGAACGCGTTCCAGACCGAGGATCGCCAGGGCCGGCCCCTGATCATCTTCTCTCTCGGGCTGATCGCGGAGGCGCGCAATATCGACGAGCTGGCCTTTGTCATGGGGCACGAGGCCGCGCATCATATCGAGGGGCATATCCCGCAACAGCGCGCGTCCGCGCGCGAGGGCGCGATCGTGTTCGGCATTCTGGCGCAGATGGGCGGGGCCAATCAGGCCGGCATTCAGCAGGCCGTGGAAATCGGTGCCGCCGTGGGTGCGCGCCGGTTTTCGCAGGAACACGAGCTGGAGGCCGATGCCATGGGCACGATCATCGCGCTTCGGGCCGGGTTCGATCCGGTGCGGGGCTCGGCCTTTTTCGAGCGCCTGCCGGATCCGGGCGAGCAGTTCCTGGGCTCTCACCCGCCCAATGCCGCGCGTCAGGCGATCGTACGGGAAACCGTCGCCCGCTATGGTGGGCGCAGTTGATCTGTATCCGCTATGGTGGGCGCAGTTGATCTGTATCCGCTATGGTGGGCGCAGTTGATCTGCATCAAGGTGCATCCACCCGCATAGCCTAGTTTCGGATGCAAGGAGCGTACCCGGCGACCGGACGCAGGATGCTTGCGAGGAATGGGATATGCCCGGAACCAAGACATTGAAAGAGCATGACGCATTGATGACGCGGATGGCCCGGCTTGTGGGCACCGATCTCGACGAGGCGGAACTGCGGGGCGATCTGTCGCCCGAGATGCGCCACGACATGCTGTCCCGCTGCGTCGGATGCAGCGCACCGCAGGATTGCGCGCATTTCCTCGACACCACCCCCATCGCCGAAAGCACACCGGACTATTGCCGCAACGGCATGGTTCTGATGGCGCTGCGCGATATCTGAACCCGTCGAATACCGACCGGTCTGAAGGACCGGGCCGGTTTCAGACCGGCCGGCCCCAAAGGTCGTATTCGCTGGCTTCATCCACCTCGACGGTCACGATCTGGCCGGGCTCCAGCGTCTCGAACCCGGCATCTATGAACAGGTTGCCGTCGATTTCCGGCGCGTCCGCCTTTGTTCGGCAGGTCGCGCCCTCGTTATCCACCGCATCGACGATGACATCCATCCGCTGGCCGATTCTGGCCTCAAGCTTGGCGGCGGAAATCGCCTGCGCCTTTTCCATGAACCGGGCGAAGCGCTCGTCCTTGACCTCTTCGGCGACGTGATCCGGCAATGCGTTGGAGCGCGCGCCCTCGACATTTTCGTATCTGAAACATCCGACCCGGTCGAGCTGTGCCTCGTCCAGCCAGTCCAGCAGCGTCTGAAACTCCGCTTCGGTCTCGCCGGGATAGCCGACGATGAAGGTGCTGCGCAGCGTGATCTCGGGGCAGGTGGCGCGCCACGCGGCAATCTCGTCAAGCGTGCGCGCGGCGGCGGCGGGCCGGGCCATGCGGCGCAGCACATCCGGGTGGGCATGCTGAAACGGAATGTCGAGATAGGGCAAAAGCCCGCTGGCCGGATCCGCCATGATCGGGATCAGGTCGCGCACATGGGGGTAGGGATAGACGTAATGCAGCCGGACCCAGGCCCCGAGCGCGCCCAGATCGCGGGCCAGATCGGTGATATGGGCCCGGTGCCCGCGATCTTCGCGATGGCGGATATCGGCCCCGTAGGCGGATGTGTCCTGAGAGATCACCAGAAGTTCCCGCACACCGGCCTCGACCAGCTTTTCCGCCTCGCGGATCACCGCATGCGCAGGGCGGGAGGCCAGTTTGCCGCGCATGTCCGGGATGATGCAGAACTTGCACTTATGGTTACAGCCCTCGGAGATCTTCAGATAGCTGTAATGCCGGGGGGTCAGCGACACGCCCGTCGCGGGCAGCAGATCGACAAACGGATCGGGCGCGGGGGGCACCGCGGTATGTACCGCGTCCAGCACCTGTTCGTACTGGTGCGGGCCGGTGACGGCCAGAACCTTGGGATGCGCGCCGGTGATGTAATCGGGTTCCGCCCCCAGACACCCCGTTACGATCACCCGCCCGTTTTCGCGCAGCGCCTCGCCGATGGCGTCGAGGCTTTCGGCCTTGGCACTGTCGAGAAATCCGCAGGTGTTCACGATCACCGCCTCCGCGCCTGCGTAATCCGGAGAGATCGCATAACCCTCCGCGCGCAGGCGGGTCAGAATCCGTTCGCTGTCGACCAGCGCCTTGGGGCAGCCAAGGGAGACCATCCCGATGGTGGGCTGGCCGGGCCGGGCCGCATCCGCCGCGCGCGGAACGCGGGCATGGGCGAGATCGGGGCGAAGATCGGGCGGGTTCTGGGTCATGGAACTGGCAGATAACCCCTGCCGCGATCCGGGGAAAGGGCGTGTTTGCAAAACCGCGCTCAGGTAGGGTCCGAACGGCGCGGATCGGCGGGTTCGACCCTGCCGCGGTTTTACCGGCCAGCCGGGGACGCGAGGGGCTGTTTCACACCCTTTTTGCGCGCTAATGTCGGGCCAACAGGGCGGAGCCTTTTCATGCGGTGGATCATCAGGACAATACTGGCCATTCTGGTCCTTGGCCTGCTGGCCATGGGCGCGCTTCTGTCGATCCCGGCGGAACGGATCGCGGATGTGGCGGCCGACCGGCTGCAACGCGCGACCGAGCGGCCGGTGCGGATCACCGGCGGCATCCGCCCGACGCTGGTGCCCTATCTCGGCGTCCGGGTCGAAGGGCTGGAGATCGGCAACCCGGACTGGGTGTCGGACGGGCCGATGTTGCAGGCGGAGGCGCTGAATGTCGGCGTGAACTGGCAGGCGCTGATCGCGGGCCGCATCCAACTGGATCAGGCGTCGCTCGATGCGCCGCGGCTTGTGCTCGTGCGCGCCGCCGACGGGCGTGAAAGCTGGAGCTTCGGCGGCGCCGATGCCACGCCGGCGCCCGCGCCCAACGGCTCGGAAGCCGCGCCCGCCGCCCAAAGCAGCGGCGGGGTTCTGGCAACGCTTGGCTTTGACGCGGCGGTGTTGCGCGACGCCACGGTCCTCTATCGCGATCTCGGGGCCGGCACGACCACATTGGTCGAGGCGCTGGATCTGACCCTGCGCCTGCCCCAAGCCGGAGGTACGGCACGTGCGGAGGCCAGCGCGATCGTGAACGGCAGCGCCCTGACCCTAGACACCTCCATCGAGGGGATCGGCGATCTGCTGGCCGGAGAGGTGCAACCCGTCACGCTGGCCCTTGAATGGGATGGTGGCACGCTGTCTTTCGACGGGCGTGCCGGTCTCGACCTCGCCGCGGACGGGCAGTTGCAGCTTGACGCCCGGGATCTGGGCCCGCTGATGGCGGCGCTGGGTCAGGTGGCACCGACGCTTCCCGAAGGTCTTGGCCGCGACCGGATCGACGTGACCGGAGACGTCACTCTCGCCTCCGAAGGGTCGGTGCATCTGCGCGCCGGCGATGTCCGGCTGGACGATCACCGGTTCACCGCCGAACTGGACCTGCTGCCCGGTGCCGAGCGCCCGATGCTCCGGGGTGTGATCCGGGGCGGCGATGTCGATCTCAGCGCTATGACCGCGGGCGAAAATGCACCGGACGCAGGCCGCGGCGGCGCGGCGGGCGCGGCAAGCTCCGGCTGGCCGCGCGACCCGATCGACGTCAGCGGTGTTTTTGCGGTGGATATGGATATTGCGGTAACGCTTGAGGCACTGGATCTGGGGCTGGCAAGCCTTGACGGGCTCGACCTGCGCGCGCGTCTGGACCGGGGCCGTCTGGTTCTGGATCTGCGCCGGATCGGCGCCTATGGCGGGGCGCTTTCGGGGTCGGTGGTGGTGAACGGGCGCGGCGGGCTCTCGACCCGCGCCGATCTGGCCTTCCGCAGCGTGGCGCTTGGCCCGCTTCTGGCGCAACTGGCCGATTACGACCGGCTGGAGGGCCGGGGCGATATCGCGCTGAACGTGCTGGCCGTGGGCAATGACATGGACGCGCTGATGCGCAGCCTCGATGGCAGCGGGTCGGTCACTTTCGGGCAGGGGGCGATCCTGGGTTTCGATCTTGCGGGGATGATCCGGAATTTCGACCCGTCCTACCGGGGCGAGGGGCAACGGACGGTCTATGACAGTCTGACCGGCAGCTTCACCATCGCCGACGGGGTGCTCCGCAACGAGGATCTGGTGCTGGCCGCACCCTGGGGCCAGGTGACCGGCGCCGGGCGCACGGATATCGGGGCGCAGACGGTGGAGTACCGGGTCATCCCGGGCGTGTTGCAGGGCGCGGACGGGACCGGCGGGTTCGCCGTGCCGATCCTGATCACCGGCCCATGGTCGGATCTCAGCTTCCGCCCCGATCTGGCCTTCATCGCCGAGCAGGAACTGGCGGAGGAACGCGCGCGGCTCGAAGCGGCGGCGCGTGAGCGGCTGGCGGCGGAACGCGAAGAACTGGAACGGCGGTTGCGCGACCAGGCCGGCGATGCGCTTGGGGTCGAGATCGAGGAGGGGCAGAGCCGCGAAGAAATCGAAGACGCGCTGGAACAGCGTCTGCGCGAGCAGGCGGAGGAGCAATTGCGCCGATTGTTCGACTGATCGGCAAGCTGTTGCCGGGCCGTCGTATCGGCTCTGGCCAGACCGCCCCCGGGCGGGCTAAAGGCGGCGCATGACACGCCTTATCTCCACACTCATCCTTCTGGGTCTGCTTGCGGCCTGTGGTCGGGGCGCGGGCCCCGCCGCAAGCCCGCAACCTGCGCTCTATCCCAACGAAACACCGGAAATCCGTGCTTTGGTCAACGAATACGCCGCGCGCTACGATGTGCCGGCGGCCCTGGTGCATCGGGTGATCCAGCGCGAAAGCGACTATCGCCCCGCCGCCCGAAACGGCCCCTATTACGGCATGATGCAGATCCTGCCGCAAACCGCGCGGACCATGGGCCATGACGGCCCACCGTCCGAATTGCTGGATGCGGAAACCAACCTGCGTTACGCGGTGCGGTATCTGCGCGGCGCATGGCTTTTGTCCGACGGGGATTTCGACACGGCGGTGGGCTGGTATGCGCGCGGCTATTACTACGAGGCGCGCAACCGCTGCATGCTGGTGGAAACCGGTTTGCTGAATCGCGAGATCAGACGCGATTGCCGATAGTTTCGGGCCGGTCCGAAGGACCCTGACGCAAGGCACGCGCGGCCCGGTAGGCGGCGCTATGGCACTCCGCCCCGGCCGGGCATAGTCTGCGCGCATGTTCACCCTGCCGGCAGCCCTCTCCAACCGCGATTTCCGAACCCTGATGATGGGCCAATTGCCCGCCGATTTCGCGGATTGGCTTGATTTCGTGGCCATCGGCGCGCTCCTTGCCTTTGTCTGGACCGTCGATCCGTTCGTGTTCGCGCTTCTCGCGGTCAGCATGGGCCTGCCCTATCTGGTGGTCGGCCTCGGGGCGGGCGCCGTGGTGGATCGTGTGAATGTCAAATCCGTCCTGATCCTCAGCAATATCGGGCGCGGGCTGGTCACCGCGGCGCTGTTTTTCGCGCCGGACTGGGGCATCCTGCTGCTTCTGGTCGCGCTCAGAAGCTCGGTGGACACGTTCTTCACCCCGGCCAAGCAGGCGGCGATCCAGACCCTGACCCGCCCGGAGGAGCGGATGGGCGCAAACGGGTTGAGCCACGCCATCAATCAGGCCTCCAAGATCGTGGCGCCAGCTCTGGGCGGCGTGCTTTTGATCTGGGTCGAACCGCAGGTCATCTTTCTGCTCAATGCCGGCGTTTCCTTCATCGCGGCGGGTCTGCTGCTGCGCCTGTCATCCCTCGCACCGGTGCCCGATGACGGCGCCGCCGAAACAGGCGTAATCGGCGCGATCCGGGGCGGGCTGGCGGAGGTCGCGGGAAGCTCCCTTCTCAGATCGGCGATCTGGCTGATGGCGGCGGGATACTTCGCGATGTTCTTCTATGACACGCTGATCGCGCCCCTGACCCGGGATCTGGGCTATTCGCAGACACATCTGGGTTTCGCACTTGCGGCAGTGGGGGCCGGCGGCGTGGTCGGGGCGGTCATGCTGGGCGCGATGAAGGACCTGCCCCGGCCCTTCTTGCTGATCGCCGCGGGCTCGGCCATCGCGGCCTGCGCCGTTGCGGTGCTCGGGGGGCTGGATCTACTCGACATCCGGTGGCCCGTGGGCGCCTTCGTTGGGCTTTTCGCCATTCTGGGCGTGGCATCCGCCCTGTCGGTCGTGCCGTTCCGAACCGTGCTTCAGAACACCGTCGCCCCCGGCCGCATGGGCCGGGTGACCGCGTTGAGCGAGGCGCTCAACACCATGGCCCTGCTCACTGCGCCGTTCATCGGCGCCGCCATCGCATCGCTGACGGCGGTCGGGATGGCATTCATATGCGGGGGCGTCATCCTGATGGCGATTGCAGTCAAGGCGATGCGCATGCGCAATCACCGCTGATCGGTGCCGGATGGCCGGGAAAACCCGGGTCTAGCGCCGGCGATCCCGGCGGCTGGACATCGGCTGGAACGCCACGCCCACATGCGCTTCGCAATAGGGTTTGCCCTGCTGCACCGGAAGACCACAAAAATAGAAATCGTCGGTGGCGGGGTCGCCGATGGGCCATTTGCAGGTCCGCTCGGTCAGCTCCATCAGGCTGATGCGCTTGGCATGTTTCTCGACCTCGTTGACCTTGGCCAGCGCCTCGGGGCTGATCTCGTTGGCCGAGGGCTGCGGGGGCAGGGGCTGCCCCGCGGGCACGATCGGTTTGCGCAACGGCGTCACGTTCGATGGCCGCGGTGCCGTCTCCGTCGCGGTCTCGGCACGGGCGGGTTCGGTCTTGGGGGCAGGTTTCGGAGCCGATGGCGCGGCCTTCGACGTGGCTTTCGCCGGCTCCTTCGCGGGCGCGGGCTTGCCCGTCGCCCCGGTGGTGGCCCGGTTCGACAGGCCCAACCGATGCACCTTGCCGATCACTGCATTGCGTGTGACACCGCCCAATTCCTTGGCGATCTGGGAGGCCGACTGGCCTTCGCCCCACATCTTCTTCAGTTTCTCGACACGCTCGTCGGTCCAGGACATCTGCGTCCTCCTGCTCGTTTATGCACATGGCTCGGTGCGCCACGGCCCTTGCATATGGGCCCGGGACCAGCGAATTGGAACCCCTATTCTATCTTGTCTATGGAGACGGATACAAGGCGGCGAGAAGCGAAAGGGCAGGAATGATGGACGGACAGGCGACAGGGGCGCAAACCGGAATGGGCGTGCGCCGTTTCGGGCGGGTCAACTGGCTGGGGTTATATACGCTGGCCAAGCGCGAAGTGATGCGATTTGTCGTGGTCTGGACACAGACGCTTCTGGCGCCGCTGGTGACCGCGGGCCTGTTCATCCTGATCTTCTCGCTGGCCATCGGCGGGCAGCGCGGCGAGGTGATGGGTGTCAGTTTCCTGCATTTCATCGCGCCCGGCATCCTGATGATGACGGTCATCCAGAACGCGTTTGCGAACACCTCCTCCTCGATCGTCATCGGCAAGGTGCAGGGCAACATCGTCGATACGCTGATGCCGCCGCTCAGCCCGCTGGAACTGGTTCTGGGCTATATCATCGGCGGTGTGCTGCGCGGCGTTCTGGTGGCCCTGGCCGTGACGCTGGTGATGTTTCCGGTCATCGGCCTTTCGGTCGCGCATCCGGTCTGGGCGCTGGTCTTCGTCGTGCTGGGCAGCGCGTTTCTGGGAGCCCTGGGGATCGTCGCGGCAATCATCGCCCAGAAATTCGACCAGATCGCCGCGATCACCAATTTCATCGTCGTCCCGCTCAGTTTCCTGTCGGGGACCTTCTATTCGATCGAGGCGCTGCCCGGCTGGCTGAACACGATCACGCACTGGAACCCGGTCTTCTATCTGATCGACGGGGTGCGCTACGGGGTTCTCGGCGTTTCCGACAGTTCGCCCTGGCTTGGGCTGTGCGTGGCCTCGGGCGCGATCATGGCCGTGATGGCGCTGGCCTGGTGGTGGTTCAAGACAGGCTACCGGCTGAAGTCGTGAGGGCCGGCGTTGAAGACATCGCGGCGGGGCGGGCGGCGTTCGTGGGGGTGAGTTCTTGGGCCCCCTCCCTGACGGACGAAGCCGTCAGGGAGGGGGCGGAGGCCCTGTCCGGTCTGCCCGGGGCCGCCTTTTGAACCGTGCCTCGCGCCAGGCTAGAAAGGCGGCGCCGGAGACGATGATCGCCGCGCCGGTCAGGCTGATGGCATCCGGGATCACATCGAAAATGATCAGGTCGTAAAGCCCGGCGAAAACAAGAGTCAGATAGGAAAAGGGCGTGACGAAGCTCGCCTCGGCCCGGCGCATGGCGTGGATGAAACAGGCCTGCGCGCAGGCCATGGCAAGGCCAAGCGCAACCAGCGCCCCCCATTGCGCGGGGGTCGGGGCGGCCCAGACGAACAGCACCGCAACCGACGCGATGAGTAGCCCGAGCGCGTTGTTGACGAAGAGGATCTGAAGCGGGCCTTCGCGGTTCGACAGCCGCTTGATGAAGATCAGCTCCAGCCCCATCAACGCCGCCGCCGCAAGTGCCAGAAGGGCGGCGGGCTGAAAGCTTTCCGGCGTCGGGCGCATCAGCACGATCATCCCCGCAAGCGCGATGCCCGCCGCCAGCCAGCGCCAAGGCCCGACCCGCTCCCCCAGAAGCGGGATGGCCAGCAGCATGCCGAAGACCGGGTTCAGAAAGCTGATGGCGGTGGCATCGGCCAGCGGGATGAAGGCGACGGCGGCAAACATCAGGCTGATCCCGCCCCAGCCACAGAGTGTACGCCCGATATGGGTTTTCAGATCGGGTCGGATCAGGCGCGGACGCAGCGCCAGGACCGTGGCCGCGATTGCCAGAAACGCGAACAGGAAACGGCCATGGCTGATCTGCAGCGGATGCAGCGGCGGGCCAAGCGCATCGGTCCCGAGCGCCTTGGCCAGAAGCGTGGTGGCGGCGATGAACAGCGTCGCCACCAGCATGAAGGCGACGGCACGTGGACGGTCCTCGGCCGTCTGCGGGGTCGCCGGGACCGGAGGGATGGGCGGGACGGCCATGCGCAATCGATGACCATTCCCCACGGCGGTGTCAACGCGGGGGCAGAGCGCTTTCGCCGGAGCCGGTCGGCAGGGGCCCGACGCCCGGGTCCCAATGGCGCCCCGTCAGGGCCGGGCTAGACGCCCAGGCACCAGCGCAGGATCGCCTTTTGTGCATGCAGGCGGTTCTCCGCCTCGTCGAAGATGACCGAATTAGGCCCGTCCATGACCGCACTTGTCGCCTCGTCCTCCCGATGGGCGGGCAGGCAATGCATGAACAATGCGTCCGGCTTGGCGTGGGACATCAGCTCTTCGTTGACCTGATAGCCCCGCAACTGGTTGTGGCGGCGTTCCTTGGTGGATTGGCTGTCATGCATCGACACCCACGTGTCGGTCACCACAAGATCGGCACCGGCGACGGCGCGCACGGGGTCGCGGACGATCTCGACCTTCGCGCCGCGCGCGCGGGCGTCCTCGATGAAGACGCGTTCGGGGTCCAGCGTTTCGGGTCCGGTGAAGGTCAGGTCGAAACCGAACTGGCCCGCGGCATGAAGAAAGCTGGCGCAGACATTGTTGCCATCTCCGGTCCAGACCACCTTCTTGCCGGCGATGGGCCCGCGATGTTCCTCGAAGGTCATCACGTCGGCCATGATCTGGCAGGGATGGGTGCGGTTCGTCAGCCCGTTGATGACCGGCACCGTGGCGTGTTCGGCCATCTCCAGCAGCACATCCTCCTCGAAGGTCCGGATCATGATCAGATCCACATATCGGCTCAGCACCCGGGCGGTGTCGGCGATGGTCTCGCCATGGCCCAGTTGCAGATCCGTGCCGGACAGGACCATCGTTTCGCCGCCCATCTGGCGAACGCCGACATCGAAGCTGACCCGGGTCCGGGTCGAGGGCTTTTCGAAGATCAGCGCCACCATGTGGCCTGCCAATGGCTGTTCGTCATCGGGCATGCCCTTGGGGCGCCCCGCGCGGGCGGTCTTCATCGCGCGCGCATCGTCGATCATATGCCGCAGATCGGAAGGGTCGGTTTTGTGAATGTCGAGAAAATGTTTCATATCAGATACTTGTATTTTTGTCGGGCGCAGGAATGCGGTCGCCAGGGGATGGCGGGGCCGGGGCGGGCGGTTCGGGTGCCTGTCGTCGGAAGACCATGACAAGCACCATGTCGCCATCCTCGCAGGCGCGTTCCTCCAATGCGCTGAACCCGGCGGCCCGATAGGTCGCGACGGCCCGGGCATTGGACGGGTCGGGGTCGATCGCGACGGTCGATGTCCCGGCCTCGATGATCTCCAGCGCGCGCTGCCGCAGATAGGCCTGCGCGTGCCCCCTGCCCAGAAAGGCGGGGTCACCGAGAAACGTGTCCATCGCGCGCGCATCGGCGGGAAGGTCCGCGAAATGCGGAGCCGGCCAGTGATGCGCGGGGTAATCCTGCACGAAGGCGAAGGGGTGCCCGTCCAGTTCCACGATCCGCATATCCGTGGGACCCGCGTCCAGATCTTCCTCCATCAGGGCGATCTCGGCGGCCGCCGTGCCCCACCAACCGCCGATATGCGGCTGGCTGAGCCAGCTTTCGATCAGCGGATAATGGGCGCGCGTCAGCCGGGGAAAGCTGTAGCGGTTAGTCTGCGGCATCATCGTCCTGCGTCTCCAGCGCGGTCGCGGCGCGGTCAAGCCGGTCGATCCCGTCGGCGATCTCCTCTTCGGTCACCGTCAGCGAGGGAAGCAGGCGGACCACGTTGTCCCCCGCGGGCACGGTCAGCATCTCCTGATCATAGGCCGCGTGTATCACGTCCAGATTGGGTTTCCTGCAGACCAGCCCAAGCATGAAGCCCGCGCCGCGCACGGTTTCGAACACCTCCGGATGGGCCGCCACGAGGCCTTCGGCCTTCTGGCGAAGCAGCCCGGCGCGGCGGTTCACATCCTCCAGAAACCCCTCTTCGGTGATCACATCCATGACCGTGCTGGCCACGGCGCAGCCAAGCGGGTTCCCCCCATAGGTGGAGCCATGGGTGCCCGGCGTCATGCCGACCGCCGCCGCTTCGGTGGCCAGAAGCGCGCCGATCGGAAAGCCGCCGCCGATACCCTTGGCGATCATCATGATATCGGGGGTGATGCCTGCCCATTCATGCGCGAACAGCTTGCCGGTCCGGCCCATGCCGCACTGGATTTCGTCCAGGATGAGCAGCAGCCCGTGTTCATCGCAGAGATCGCGCAGACCTTTCAGGCACTGGTCGGGAACCGGGCGGATGCCGCTCTCGCCCTGAACGGGTTCGATCATGATCGCGCCGACATCCGGGCGTGCGGCGGCCTCCCTCAGCGCATCGTGATCGCCGAAGGGCAGGTGTACGAAGCCCGGCAGAAGCGGACCGAACCCCTTGGTCAGCTTCTCCGCCCCCGCCGCGGAAATCATCCCCATGGAGCGGCCATGGAACGCGCCCTCGAATGCCAGGATCGTGGTCCGCTCGGGCTGGCCTTTCTCGTACCAGTATTTGCGGGCCATCTTGACCGCCAGTTCACCCGCCTCCGTGCCGGAATTGCAGAAGAACATGGTGTCGGCAAATGTGTGCTCCACCAGTTTCGCGGCCAGTTCTTCCTGCTGCGGCACCGTGTAGAGGTTGGAGGTGTGCCACAGGTTTTCCGCCTGCGATTTCAGCGTATTGACCAGTTTCGGGTGGCTGTGGCCAAGGGCGATCACGGCGACGCCGCTGGCGAAATCCAGAAACCGTCGGCCGTCGGCTTCCACCAACCATGCGCCTTCGCCCTTGACGAAGGAGAGCGGCGCGCGGGAATAGCTGGGAAGAACCGGCGATATCATGACCATCTCCAGAAATGAGGGGTTTTCAGGAAGAACGGGGCTTGCCCGAAACCTGACCTCAAGTCAATTCAAGCGCGGTTATGCACCATCGCGGATTTTCATGATCATGCAGGTGGTCGACCCGGTCGCGTAAAGCGTGCCGTCCTCCACGCCGCGGATCGTACCGTCCGCCACGCCGGTGGACCGGCCCGAATGGCTGGTGATGCCCTCGGCCAGAATTTCCGTGCCGACGGATAGCGGGCGGATGATATTTATCTTGTATTCCAATGTCGTATAGACGGAGCCCTTTGGCACTTTCGTCATCACCGCGCAGGCCATGCAACTGTCGAGCAAGGTGCCGTACCAGCCGCCGTGAACCGTTCCCATCGGGTTCATATGGGCGAATTCGGGCGCGCCGCGAAAGACCACACGACCGTCTTCGACGGTGTCGAGACGATAGTTGAGAGTTTCGGAAATGGGCGGATGAGGCAGGGCGCCGTCTCGCATCGCCTCCATGAAGGCTTGCCCGGAGAGCGACAGAAGCCGCGCCTGATCCGGCAAGGCGTCGAGCGAATGTGCGAAGACCGGTTCGGTCATGTCGTGCGTGTCCCGAAAAGGGCTGTTGCGATCAGCCAACCCCGAGCCGGGAGGCGGTGCAAGCTGCCCGCGCGATTTACGCAGCGTCAGGAAGGCGACAGGTTACAAGAAAACCGGATTGCGCGATTTTTCGTAACCTGTTCGCCGCTCAGGCGACTTCGGCCAGGGACAGTTTGGGGGTCACCCCAAGGGCCGCGCACACGTCCCGTGTCAGATCCGGCGCATTCAGCGTGTAGAAATGCAGATTGCCCACGCCTCCCTCGATCAGGTCGGTGCACAGCTCCGAACAAAGCGCGGTGGACAGAAGGTCTTCGCGCCCGTCGCGGATGGCGGCGGCATAGGCCTCGTCCAGCCAGGCGGGGATCACGGCACCGCAGGCGCTGGCAAAGCGGCGGACACGGGTCCAGTTGTTGATCGGCAGGATGCCGGGAATGATCGGGGCCTCGATCCCGGCGGCGACACAGGCATCGCGGAACCGGAAGAAAGTGTCCGCCTCGAAGAAAAACTGGGTGATGGCGGAGGTCGCGCCCGCATCGATCTTGCGCTTCAGGAAATCGACGCATGCCGCCATGTCGGGGGCATCGGGATGCGGGTCGGGATAGGCGCCTACGCGCAGGGTGAATTTCCCGGTCCTTGCCAGCGCCTCGATCAGTTCGACCGAACTTGCAAAACCGTCCGGATGGGGCGTGAACGCGCCGGCGCCTTTCGGCGGGTCGCCCCGCAAGGCGACGATCTGGGTCACACCCGCCTCGGCGTAACTGTCTGCAATCGCCAGCGTTTCCTCGCGGGTTGCGTCGACGCAGGTCAGATGTGCGGCGACCTTCACCCCGAAATTGCTGTGGATCGTTTTCACCGCCTCATGGGTCAGCGTCCGTGTCGTGCCGCCCGCGCCATAGGTGACCGAGACGAACTCGGGCGCCAGCGGCGCCAGCGTGCCAAGCGTGTCCCACAGACGAAATGACGCCTCAAGGGATTGGGGCGGAAAGAACTCGAAGGAAACGGACGGAGCGGCGGTCATGGCGATTCTGATCCTTGAAAAGTCGCCTTTGGATGTCGCATAGAGGAGTTATCGAGACAAACTCATAAAACTCATCATCTATATGAGGCGTATATGCATCTGGAGTTTCGCCATCTGCGGACCATCCGCGCCATCCATGAGGAGGGCGGGCTGGCCAAGGCGGCGGATACGCTGCACATCACGCAAAGCGCGCTCAGCCATCAGATAAAGGGTCTGGAAGCGCAGGCGGGGGTGGAGCTGTTCGTGCGCCGCTCGAAGCCGATGCGCCTGTCGCCCGCGGGGATGAAGCTGCTGCGGCTGGCCGAAGAGATTCTGCCCCGGATCGCCGCGCTGGAGGAGGAGTTCAGCGGCCTGCGATCGGGCAAATCGGGCCGTCTGCATATCGCGATCGAATGCCATGCCTGCTTCGACTGGCTGTTGCCGGTGCTGGAGGGGTTCCGCACCGCATGGCCCGATGTGGATGTGGATATCCGGCCCGGTTTGCAGTTCGAGGCGCTGCCCGCGCTGATGCGGGAGGAGGTGGATCTGGTGATCTCTTCCGATCCCGAAGACCTGCCCGGCATCGATTTCACCCCGCTCTTCGATTACGAGCCGGTTTTCGTCGCCTCCTCCCAGCATCCGCTGGCCGCCAAGGAGTTCATCGAGGCGGAGGATTTTCGCGATGAGTTGCTGATCACCTACCCGGTGGAGCGGGCCCGGCTGGATGTGTTCAGCCAGTTGCTGATACCCGCCGGGGTGGAGCCGAAGGGTATCCGGCAGGTGGAACTCTCGGCGGTGATCCTGCTGTTGGTGGCATCGAACCGGGGGGTCTCCGTCCTGCCGGACTGGGTGGTGCGGGAGCTGCGGCACAATGCCAGCTACGTCACCCGCCCGCTGACCAGCACCGGCCTGACCCGGCGGCTTTACGGGGCGACCCGCGCCGACGACACCACCAAGCCCTTCATGTCCCATGTGCTGAAACTCGCCCGGACCGAGCCGCTAAAGCTGCAACGGAAACCCGCGGCGGCAGAGTGACGCAATCCTCTTGAAAAAAAGGCCGATTGCAACGCGGATCATGGTGTCGCAGGCGCTTGTCCGGCGCTGTCTCGGGCGCATCTATGAGCTAGGAGGCGCAACAGATGACCCAGATCGTTCAAACACATGGCCCGGAGTTGAATGTTCACCGACCGCCGGCCGATATTCATGACAGGATCGCGCTGCGAACCGTAAGGTTCATGCGCATCTTTGCCGACAGATTCTTTGCCAAACGCTACGGCCACCGGGCCGTGGTGCTGGAAACGGTCGCGGCCGTGCCCGGAATGGTGGGCGGTCTGTTGCAGCATCTCAAGGCGCTGCGCCATATCCGCGACGATCAGGGCTGGATCCGCGAGTTGCTGGAAGAGGCCGATAACGAGCGCATGCATCTGATGACCTTCATCAAGATCGCCGAGCCAAGCCGGTTCGAACGCCTGCTGATCATGCTGGGGCAGGCGGTGTTCTTCAATTTCTACTTCTTCCTGTACCTCTTTGCGCCGCGCACGGCCCATCGCGTGGTGGCCTATCTCGAAGAAGAGGCAGTGATCAGTTATACCCAATATCTGGCGCAACTGGATGCCGGCGCGGTGGAAAACGTGCCCGCGCCGGAACTGGCCATCGACTACTGGAAGCTGCCCGCCGATGCGCGGCTGCGCGAGGTAGTCGTCGCCGTGCGCGCGGACGAGGCCGGGCACCGGGACGCAAATCACCGCTTTGCGGACGAATTGGCCGCCCGCTAGGCCACGCGCCCGTTTGTACCCTTGGCAGCCCGCGCGCACAGGTCTATACGCGCGGGCTGAACCACGAAAAGGGGCCGGTCATGCAGGGCAGTGCAAATCTCAACATCATGATCAAGGCGGCGCGTCTGGCCGGGCGCTCGCTGGCCAAGGATTTCCGCGAGGTGGAGAACCTGCAGGTCAGCACCAAGGGTCCGGGCGATTTCGTGTCCAAGGCCGATATGGCCGCGGAGAAGATCGTGCGCGAAACCCTGATGGAGGCACGCCCCAATTACGGGTTTCTGGGTGAGGAAAGCGACGAGGTTCAGGGCACCGACCCGACGCGTCGCTGGATCGTCGATCCGCTGGACGGAACCACGAATTTCCTGCACGGGATGCCCCATTGGGCGGTCTCCATCGCGCTGGAACACAAGGGCGACATTGTCGCCGGTGTCGTGTTCGACCCCGCCAAGGACGAGATGTTCTTTGCCGAAAAAGGGCAGGGCGCGTGGCTGAACGACAATCAGCGGCTGCGCGTATCGGGCCGCGCGAAGATGATCGAAAGCGTCTTTGCCACGGGCGTGCCCTTCGGTGGCGGCAAGTATCTGCCTGCAACGTTGCAGGACCTTGGCCGCCTGATGCCCGCATGTGCCGGCGTCCGGCGGTGGGGTGCGGCCTCTCTCGATCTCGCCTATGTCGCCGCGGGCCGGTACGAGGGCTATTGGGAACGCGGCCTGAACATCTGGGATATCGCGGCGGGCGTCATCATCGTGCGGGAGGCCGGCGGCATGGTTGCCCCGCTGCGCGAGGGGCAGGACATGCTGGAAGGCGGACAGCTGATCGCCTCCAACGGGGCGATGTTCGATGCGTTCGCCAAGGTGATCCGGGAGCGCCCCGGGGCCTGAGATCAGGCGTTGGGCCGTCCGTTCAGCGCCTGCTGAGCGATGCCGGCCACAAGCAGGTAGACCGAACTGAGCGCCACGACCAGCGTCAGAACCGGGTTCGGCGCGAAGTTGGTCCATGCGGCCCAGCCAATGGCCAGTGTCCAGATCAGCGCGACCGGCAACGTCACCAGACGCCAGCGTTTGGTGCGCACGGGGTGGACGAATTTCAGCGGGACGAACATCGCCACGCTGAGAACAACCACCAGCGCCAGCGTCACCCAGACCCCGGGCGTCATCACCAAAAGCGCCAGCACCAGCATGTTCCAGCAGCCCGGAAAGCCGCTGAAACTGTCATCGGGCAGTTTCATGCGCGTATCCGAGAAATAGAGCGCGCTTGCGAAGGGGATCAGCAGAACCGCCAGCCAGCCGGTCCAGCCGGGCAGAAGACCCGAGGCATAGAGCGCATAGGCCGGGATGACCACATAGGTCAGGAAATCGATGATCAGGTCCAGAAGCACACCGTCGATTTCGGGGGCGTGTTTCTTGACCTCGAAATGCCGGGCCAGCGGGCCGTCTATCCCGTCGACCAGAAGCGCCACGGCCAGCCACAGGGCCATGATGTCCCATTGCTGCTGCATCGCCTCCAGCAGCGCCAGCATGGCCAGGGCGGCTCCGATGGCGGTGAAGCCGTGGACAAGAAAGGCGGAAAGTCTCGCGGTCATCGGAGTCCAATGCCCGGTTGTCGGCCCATGCGCAAGGCTCAGGCTTTCGGATGGGCGTTGCGGTAGACCTCCAGCAGGCGCGCGGTGTCCACGGCGGTATAGGCCTGCGTGGTGGAGAGCGACGCATGGCCAAGCAGTTCCTGGATCGCCCTGAGATCGCCGCCCGCATCCAGCAGATGGGTGGCGAAGCTGTGCCGCATCGCGTGCGGGGTTGCGGTGGCCGGCAGGCCAAGCTGCAGCCGGGCCTGTTCCACCGTCTTCTGGATCTGCCGCGGGTTCAGCGCGCCGCCGCGCATGCCGCGGAAAAGCGGCCCCGCGGGGTCAAGCCGGTGCGGGCAGAGCCGGGCATAGCGCGCCACGGCCTCCCGCGCGGCGGGGATCACGGGCACCTCGCGCTCCTTGCCGCCCTTGCCGCGGATGCGCAATGTGTCCGACAGGGGCAGTGCGGCCGCCGTCAGGCCAAGCGCCTCCGAAATCCGCAGGCCGCAGCCGTAAAGAAGGGTCATGACCGCCAGATCCCGGGCGCTGACCCAGTCGCGCCCGTCCTGCATCTCGACCGTATCCAGAAGGTCGCGGGCCGCGGTTTCCGCCAGCGGCCGGGGCAGGGGGCGCTGAAATTTCGGCGCCCGCGCGGCCAGTACCGCAGTGGGTTCGAACCCGTCGCGTTCGGCCCACCACCGGAAGAAGCTTTTCACCGCCGAAAGCCGCCGCGACAGAGACCGCGCGCCAAGGCCGCGCCCACGCTCTTCGGCCATCCATGCGCGCATGTCCCGGATGCCGAGCGATCGGAGCGGGGCAAGGCCGAGGCTTTCCCCGTGATAGGAGGACTGAAATGCCAGAAACCCGGTGACGTCGCGGCCATAGGCGTCGACCGTGGCCGCCGCCGCACCGTCCAGCGCCGCCACATGGGCCAGCCAGCTTTGCAGCAGATCGCGGGCGGCCGGGCTGAGCGAGAGGGTCACGGCTCCGCCCTCAGGCCAGGTATTTCCGCATCAGCCGTTCGAAGACCCCGTTGAAGAAGGTCAGCAGGTCGGTGCCCTGGCTCGGGCGGAACTGATGCGGATCCTCGGCGCCCATGACAAGCAGGCCCGGCAGGCGCCCCGCACCCAGATCGAGGCACAGCAGGGCTTCGGATTTGATCCAGTCGGCGGCCTCCCCGTAGATCACGCCGGAACTGTCGCCCACCTGGCGCAGCGTGACCGAGCGATGCGGCACATCGCGGCCCCCGGTCAGATAGCGCTCGACAAAGCCCGGGGCGACGATGGTCAGCACGTCTTCGAGCTTCTGCACCTTGGGCGCGCTTGTCTCGGTCGCTTCGGCGCTTTCCAGAACCAGCCGGATGCGGTCGACCCGCAGGATCCCGGCCACATCCGTGCCGAGCGCCCTCAGAAACCCCTCGAAACCCGGCTGGTCCAGCAGGGCAAGGATCGCGCGGTGCACCTGATTGGTGCCCGAAAGGTTCTCATAGGCCGCGGCGATGACGGACCGGTGGGTATCTTCGAGCCGGTCCAGCCGGTTTTCCAGCCGTTCCATCGCAATTCCGCGCATGTCGACGATGTTGCCGCCCATCTGCCGATCATTCGCGGCAATCAAGGCGCGCATCAGATCGCGGTCTTCCAGAATAAGCTCCGGGTCGCTCAGAACCCGTTCGCGCCAATCACCCAACATGTCTGCTCGTTCGCCCATGGTCTTGTCCGTGCCTCTTGGTTTTATTGATTGGCGGGGACCTTACACGATGTTCACAGGATTTTCTGCCCCGTTTTTTCCCAATCCTTCAGGAAGGCCTCAAGGCCCTTGTCCGTCAGCACGTGGCTGGCAATGGATTTGATGACCCCCGGCGGTGCGGTGGCCACATCGGCACCGATCAGGGCGGCGTCCTTCATATGGTTCACCGACCGGATCGAGGCGGCGAGGATCTCCGTCTCGTAGCCGTAATTGTCATAGATCGTGCGGATGTCCGCGATCAGGTCCATCCCGTCGAGGTTCAGATCGTCCAGCCGCCCGATGAAGGGGCTGATGAACGTGGCCCCCGCCTTGGCCGCCAGCAACGCCTGATTGGCGGAGAAACACAGCGTGACATTGACCATTCTGCCCTCGCCCGAGAGTACCTTGCAGGCCTTGAGGCCGGCCCATGTGAGCGGAACCTTGACGGTGATGTTCTCGGCGATTTCGGCCAGTTTGCGGCCCTCGGCGATCATATCGTCCGCCTCCAGCGCCACAACCTCGGCAGAGACCGGGCCATCGACCAGATCGCAGATCTCCTTGGTCACTTCCAGAATGTCGCGGCCCGATTTCAGGATCAGGGAGGGGTTCGTGGTGACCCCATCGACCATGCCCAGATCGTTCAGTTCGGCGATTGCATCGATATCGGCGGTGTCGACAAAGAATTTCATTCGGACGGTTCCTTTCGGGTGGCAGCCGTGGTCATTTGACGATCTCTTATCGCAAGGGCCGCCAAGCGGAAAGACATGACCCGGGACTATTTCGCAGAAGGAGAGCTGGTGGGCGTTCTGACTACCGAGCCGCTGGATCGGGCGCTTGACTACAAGGCGCCCGAAGGCGGCTGCTGGCTGGGTGCGTTCGTGGAGGTGCCGCTGGGCCCGCGCAAGGTGCTGGGGGTGGTCTGGGGGCAAGGTCGCGGTGACTGGGACAGTGCCAAGGTCCGGGCCGTGGGACGGGTGCTGGATGTGGCCCCGATGCGCGAAGAGTTGCGCGCGTTTCTGGAAAAAGCTGGCGCCTATACGCTCACGCCGCTGCCCGCGATGCTGCGTCTGGCCACCCGCGCGCCGGGGTTGAGCGACCCGCCCTCGATGCGGAAGGTCTACCGGTTGGGCGCGGGCGCGCCCGACCGGATGACCGATGCGCGGCGGCGCGTTCTGGCCACGCTGGAGGAATATGGTGGGCTGGCCTTCACGCTGAAGGAACTGTCGGAAATGGCCGGTGTGACGTCGTCGGTCGTCAAGGGGCTGGCGGCGCAGGGCGCGGTGGAGGAGGCCGACACCCCCCGCGACGCGCCCTATCTGCCGCTTGACCCGGACCGCCCGGGCAAGGACCTGACCGATGATCAGGCCGTGGCCGCGCGCGTCCTGCGGGACGCGGTGCGGTCCGGCAGCTACGGCACGACACTGCTCAAGGGTGTCACCGGATCGGGCAAGACCGAGGTCTATCTGGAAGCGGTGGCCGCCTGCCTGAAGGCGGGGCGGCAGGCGCTGGTTCTGCTGCCCGAGATCGCGCTGACATCGGAGTTTCTGACCCGGGTCGAGCAGCGTTTCGGCGCGAAGCCCGCCGAGTGGCATTCCGGCGTGACCATGACCGAACGCCGCCGCTGCTGGCGGATGCTTGGGCAGGGGGCGGCGCAACTGGTGGTGGGCGCGCGCTCGGCGCTGTTTCTGCCGTTTCGCGACCTTGGCCTGATCGTCGTCGATGAGGAGCACGACACCTCCTACAAGCAGGAGGACGGGGTTCTCTACAACGCGCGGGACATGGCGGTTCTGCGCGCCTCGATCAATTCGGCGCAGGTCGTACTGGCCTCGGCTACGCCGTCGCTGGAAAGCTGGGCCAATGCGGAGGCCGGGAAATACGCGCGGCTGAACCTAGGCGCACGGTTCGGTGCGGCGGTCCTGCCCCGGATGCAGGCGATCGACATGCGGCTGGAGGATCTGCCGGGCAATGCGTGGATCTCCCCGACCTTGCAGGGGGAGGTGAACCAGCGGCTGGACCGGGACGAGCAGGCGCTTTTGTTCCTGAACCGGCGCGGCTATGCGCCGGTCACGATCTGCCGGGCATGCGGGCATCAGGTGGGCTGTGACAATTGCGATGCGCGGATGGTCGAACACCGGTTCCAGAAACGGCTGATGTGTCATCAGTGCGGGGAGACCAGACCGATGCCGGAGATCTGTCCCGCCTGTAAGGCGGAGGGGAAACTGGCGCCGGTCGGGCCGGGCGTGGAGCGGCTTGCGGAAGAGGCGGCAAAGCTCTTTCCGGAGGCCCGGATCGCTGTGCTGTCCTCCGACCTGTTCGGGTCGGCCCGCGCACTGAAAGCCCAGATCGAAGAGATCGCCCACGGCGGGACAGACATCATCATCGGCACGCAGCTGGTCGCCAAGGGGCACAATTTTCCGCGGCTCACGCTGGTGGGCGTGATCGACGCGGATCTGGGACTTCAGGGGTCGGATCTGCGCGCCGCCGAACGGACCTTTCAGCTCATGCGGCAGGTGTCGGGCCGTGCCGGGCGCGCGGACAAGCCCGGCGTCTCGCTGATGCAGACCTTCCAGCCGGAGCATCCGGTGATCCGGGCCATCCTGTCGGGCGACGAGGAAGGCTTCTGGCAGGCCGAAGCGGCCGAGCGCCAGCAGGCCGGGATGCCGCCCTATGGCAGGATGGCGGGGATCATCGTGTCAGGCCCGGACGCGGCGGCGGCCTTCGATCTCGGCACGTATCTGGCGCGCAGCGATGCGCCGCTTCGCGCGCTTGGCGCCACCGTCTACGGGCCCGCGCCGGCCCCCATCGCGCGGATCAGGGGGCGGCACCGGGTCCGGCTGCTGGTCAAGGCGCCGAAGGGCGTGGCCCTGCAACCGGCGCTGTCGGAATGGGTCGGCGGGTTGAAGCTGAAGGGCGGATTGCGGCTGGCGGTGGATATCGACCCGCAAAGCTTCTATTGAAAACCGGTTCCCTTGGCCCGCGCCCACGGCTATGAACCCGAAACCTGTCCATTTTCGGTTGAATGCTGCCAATGTCCGCACCGATCCGCCCGCAACCCGGCATCCTCGACATCGCGCTTTACAAGGGCGGCGCGAGCACGCTGGCCGGAATCGACGAGCCGCTGAAGCTCAGCTCGAACGAAAACCCGTTCGGCCCCTCCCCCAAGGCGGTGGCGGCGATGCAGGATGCGCTGGCCCAGATGCACCGCTACCCGTCCACCGACCACGCCGCACTCAGGCAGGCGATCGCCGAGGTGCATGGCCTTGATGCCGAGCGGATCATCATCGGCGTGGGCTCCGACGAAGTTCTGACCCTTCTTTCGCTGGCTTTCGCGGGCCCGGGCGACGAGGTGCTCTATCCCGAACACGGGTTTTCGATGTACCGGATCTTCGCCTTGTCGGCCGGGGCCACACCCGTGGTCGCGCCGGAAAAGAACCGGACGGTGGATGTGGAGGCGCTTCTGGCCGCGGTGACGCCAGCCACCCGGCTGATCTATCTGGCCAACCCGGCAAACCCCAGCCCGACCTTTCTGGACATGGGCGCGCTGACCCGGCTGGCCGATGGCGTTCCGGCCCAGTGCCTGCTCGTTCTCGATGGCGCCTATGCGGAGTTTGCCGAGGGTTATGATGGCGGTGCGTCGCTGGTGGAGGCGCGCGAAAACGTGGTGATGACGCGCACATTCTCCAAGATCTACGGGCTTGGCGGCCTGCGCGTGGGCTGGGGCTATGCCTCGCAGCATGTGATCGACGTGCTGAACCGTATCCGCGGCCCGTTCAATATGTCGAAGGTCGCGCTGGCCGGAGCCGAGGCCGCGGTGCGCGACCGGGCATTCGTCGAGACCTGCCGCCGGATGAACGCGGAAGGCCGGGCGCGGTTGCAGGGCGGGCTGGCGCAGCTTGGTATCCCGTCCGATGAAAGCCACGCCAATTTCGTGCTGGCCCGGTTCTCCGACGAGGCCGAAGCGCTGGCGGCCGATGCCCATCTGAAATCGGAAGGGATTCTGGTGCGTCTGGTCAAGGGCTACGGCTTCCCCGAGGCGTTGCGGATCACCGTCGGCACGCCCGATGACGTGACCCGCGTGCTGGATGCGATGGCCAGGTTCAAGGGGGCCCTATGAGCGTGATCTACGCCCGTGTCGCCCTGATCGGTCTTGGCCTGATTGCGGGATCCATGGCGCATGCGATGCGCCGGGCCCGGCTTGCCGGCGAGATCGTGGGCACCGCGCGCTCCGCCGAAACGCGGAAGATCGCGGGCGAAATCGGGCTCTGCGACCGCGTTGTCGACACCGCCGCCGAAGCCGTCCGCGACGCCGATCTGGTGGTGCTGGCGGTGCCTGTCGGCGTCATGGGTGCGGTCGCGGCCGAGATCGCACCGCATCTGGCGCCGGGCGCCACGCTGACCGATGTCGGGTCGGTCAAGCAGGACGTGATCGCGCAGGTCGGCCCGCATCTGACCGATGGCATCCATTTCATCCCCGGCCATCCGCTGGCGGGCACGGAGCATTCCGGGCCCCGGTCCGGTTTCGCGCAGTTGTTCGACAACCGTTATGTGCTGCTGACCCCGCCCGAGGGGACCGATCCGTCCGCCACGGCGAAACTGCGTGCGCTCTGGGAAGGCTGCGGCGCGAATGTGGAGGAGATGGACCCCGATCACCACGATCTCGTACTTGCCGTCACCTCGCATACCCCGCATCTCATCGCCTATACGATGGTGGGCGTCGCCGATGATCTGCGCCGCGTCACCGACAGCGAGGTGATCAAGTATTCCGCCGCGGGGTTCCGCGATTTCACCCGGATTGCCGCCAGCGACCCGACCATGTGGCGCGATGTGTTCCTGTCGAACAAGGAGGCGACGCTGGAGATCCTTGGCCGCTTCACCGAGGAACTGTTTGCCCTGCAACGGGCGATCCGCACCGGCGACGGCGACCATCTGCATGCGTATTTCACCCGCACGCGCGCGATCCGCCGCGGGATCATCGAAGCCGGGCAGGACACCGATGCCCCCGATTTCGGGCGCATCGGACAGCGCAAGGAGGGGCCGGCGGAATGAAGCCCGTTGCGGTGTTTCTTCTGACCCTTTCCCTTTGCGCGCCGGCCCTGGCCCAGGCGCCCGACCGGTCCCCGCTTCCATCCCCGCGGCCCGCAACCACAGACCGCGCCGCCACCCCGCCCGGGGCCGCCGATGCGCCCCGCACTGCCCAGGTGGTGATCCGCGCAGGGGCTCATGCGCCCCGTCAGTCGCTGCGCCCGATGCAGCGGCCCGGCGGCAGCCCTGCGCCCGCGCGGGCGGCGGCGCAGATGGCCGCGCGCAGTGCCGCGGCCGACGCCCCCGTCGCCACGGGCGAAACCGTGCAGGTGATCGAGCGCAGCGGGCTTTTCGGCCTTGGCCGCAGAACGGTGGAGGTGCGCACCATCGCCGGGGCCACCCGGCTTGCGGTGGTGCGATCGCTCAGGCCGCAGATCCGCCCGGATGGTCTGGAACGACAGGTCCGCGCCGTGGCCGCCAGAACCACGCCCAGTCGGGTCGCGCAGCCGGGGCGGCGCGGCTCGCTCTGCGGCAGGCCCGGTATCGTGGGCGAGACGCTTTCGCCCATCACCGGGCGGATACAGGGCTGCGGCATCGCCGAGCCGGTGCGTGTGCGCGAGATTGACGGTGTGACGCTGAACCAGCCCGCGACCATCAACTGCGATGCGGCGCGCGCCTTGCAGGAGTGGCTCAACGAGGGTGCGATTCCGGCCGTCGGGCGGACGGGCGGCGGCATCGCCTCCCTCCGCGTTGTCGCCTCCTATTCCTGCCGAACCCGCAACAGCCGCCCCGGCGCAAGGCTCAGCGAGCATTCCACGGGCAATGCGATCGACATCGCGGCCATCGGGCTGGTCAACGGGCAGGAACTGTCCGTGCTGACCGATTGGCGCCGCGGCAGTACCGGGCGGCTGATGCAACGCCTGCATCGCGCGGCCTGCGGCCCGTTCGGCACCGTGCTCGGCCCGAATTCGGACCGCTTCCATCAGGACCACTTCCATTTCGACGTGGCGGGCTATCGCTCGGGGCCCTATTGCCGCTAGAACGCGGGTTCCGTTCCACCAATTGCGGGTGCCGCCGCGCCCCGTGGGGCGCTAGCGCAACACAAGCTGCGGCGCAGCCCCGATCGGGATCGGCCCGAAAAATACCCGCTGGTTGCGGAAACTGAGCGGGGCGTCGATATCGCTTTCGCGCCCCGACAAGCCGGCGACCAGCGCCAGCACCCGCTCGATCCCGCCGCGTGTTTCCGCCGGGATCGCGCCTGCATTCACCCCCATCTCGACCATCTCGCGCCAGTTCTGGGCGCGCACGGAAATCTCTCCGGTCGGGTAACCCTCGGCATCGACATCCATCGACCCCGCCAGACGCAGCGACAGATCCCCCCAGTTCGCGCTCAGATCGGCAAGATCGATGCGGGTGATGCCCGGCCGCGACTGCTCCAGCGCCGACAGGTCCCAGGGCCGGTCAAACCCCATCACCGCATCGAAGCGCATCTGCTCCATCGCGTCGGGCAGGATGCCCGCGGGGTTCAGGACCGCCTGCAACGGCTCGGGCGGTGTCAGGCTGTTCGCTTCGAACAGGATCTCGTAACTGGCCTCGCTTCCGTCCTCTCGCATCATCTGGAACGTCGCGTCGGCCAGCGCCATCTGCCAGCCCTCGGTGCTGGACATGGCCATCTCCGCCAGCGTGACCCGGGACTGATCTAGGGCCAGATCGCCGCCGGGGCGAACCTGCACCACCGCTTCCATGGCGCCGCTGGTGATATCCAAACGCTCGAAAGGTGAGGCGAGTGTCTGCTCCGCGGGCCAGACCGCCTCGATCCGGTGGGGTTTGTAGCTGGGCTGGGTAATCTCGAAACGGGGCGCGATCCAGGCCCATCCGGTTTCCGGGTCGGCCAGTTCCACCTCCGTCAGGGTTGTCCGGAAGGCCGCGGGGTAGCCGGCCGTCTCCAGGCTCCGGTAATTCACCAGCCAGCCTTCGTTCGACCGTGCGTCCAGCCATGCGCCCATCACCCGTTCGGTGCCATAGGCACCGGCAAACCAGATGCCCGACCAGGCCAGCCCGATGATCCCGAGGATCCAAAGCCAGACTTTCATGGCCCGATCTCTCCCCTTCAAATCCGCTCCTGTCCTGCATATAGGCAAGGGGTCAGGAAAGGACCATCTCCGATGTCGGACGAGCTTTGGGTTTTCGGCTATGGCTCGCTGCTCTGGCGGCCCGGGTTCGACGTGGCCGAACGTCGTCTTGCACGGCTCGATGGCTGGCACCGCAGTTTCTGTATGTCCTCGGTCCATTATCGCGGCACCGAGACCGATCCCGGCCTCGTGCTGGCCCTTGACGCGGCGGATGGCGCCTCTTGCGACGGTGTGGCGCTCAGGGTTGCATCCGGTCAGGAAGACGCCGTCCTGGCCTATCTGCGGGAACGCGAGCTGATCTCGGCGGCCTATCTGGAGGCACGCCTGCCCGTCACCTTCCATTGCGAGGGCGGGGTCGAGGCGCTGACCTATGTGATCGACCGCGATCACTGGCAATATGCAGGCGCGCTTGATCTGGAAGAGCAGGCCCGGATCATTGCCCGCGCCCATGGAAATCAGGGCGCCAACGCGGATTACCTCTACAACACCGCCGCCCATCTGCGAGAGCTTGATCTCGCCGATGCCGACATGGATTGGCTGGTCGCGCGGGTGCGGGAGCTGATCGACACCGCCTAGGCGCATGGGTGTTGGCACGCCGCCCCAAGCCTAGTAGGCTGCGCGCACCCATTCAGGATGGCCAAAGACCAGCCATGACGAGCAGACCAGACGGCGCCCCGGCGCCTCGTTTCACCCGACCGCTTCGGCAGATCGTATTGATGTTGATCATCTGCGGTCTCGTCGGCTTTGGCGGTATGCTGGTTTATCCCCGCGTGGAGCCGGTGTTTCTGGCCAACCCCTATCTGAACGGCACCATCGCGATCGTCTTCGTGGTCGGCGTTCTGGCCTGTTTCTGGCAGGTTCTGCAGCTGTTTTCCTCGGTCGCCTGGATCGAGGGTGTCGCAACGGACCGGGACGATCACGACATGGATCGCGCCCCGCGTCTGCTGGCGCCCCTGTCCGGCGTCTTTCGCGGTCGTGGCGCGCGGATGCAGCTTACCTCCTCCTCCTCCCGCTCGATCCTCGATTCCGTCGGCGCGCGGATGGAGGAAAGCCGCGATATCACGCGCTACATCGCCAACCTTCTGATTTTCCTGGGTCTCTTGGGTACGTTCTTCGGTCTGGCAACGACCGTTCCGGCGGTGGTGGAAACAATCCGCAGCCTGCAACCGACTGAAGGCGAACAGGGAATTGCCGTCTTTGGCCGCCTGATGGACGGGCTGGAGGACCAGTTGGGCGGTATGGGCACCGCCTTCGCCTCCTCCCTTCTGGGCCTTGCGGGCTCGCTGGTGGTGGGCCTGCTTGAGCTGTTCGCGGGCCATGGCCAGAACCGGTTCTACCGGGAGATGGAGGAATGGCTGTCCACCATCACGCGGGTCGGGTTTTCCTCTGCCGACGGGGATGGCGGAGGCGTGGATCGGGGTGCGATCGCGACCGTGCTGGACCATATGGTGGACCAGATCGACACGCTTCAGAGCCTGTTTGCGCAATCCGAAAGCCGTCGGGCGGAGACCGAGGCGCGGATGATGGACCTGTCGAGCTCGGTCGCCGCGCTGACCGACCGGCTTGGCCCCGGCCCGGTGGAGGCGACCGAGCGGCTGGCCGCCGCGCAGGACCGGCTCTCCGAAGTTCTGGCCGCCACACAAGGCGAAAGCGGGATCGACGCGGAAAGCCGGATGCGCCTGCGCTCCATCGACGTGCAGTTGCTGAAGATCTTCGAAGAGATGGGCGCCGGCCGGCAGGAGGAGATCAGCGTCCTGCGCAGCGATCTTCAGGAATTGACCGAGGCGCTGCGCGCGCTCACCCGGGCCGCTTCGGACCCGGCGCCGCCACGTCGCCCGCGCCCGGCCCGCAGCGGCGGCGGGGAGTGACCGGGGATGGCCTTTCAGCGACGGGCAGGGACACGTCTCACCGCCTCGATCTGGCCCGGTTTCGTGGACGCGATCACCGCGCTGCTGATGGTGATGATCTTTCTGCTGACGATCTTCATGGTCGTGCAATACGTGCTGCGCGAAGAGATCAGCACCCAGGATGACGAACTGAACGCGCTGAACGCGCAACTCAACGAACTGGCCGACGCGCTTGGACTGGCCCAGGGCAGCAATGCGCGGCTGGAGGCGCGCGTGGCAACCCTTGGCAGCAGCCTGTCACAGGCCGAGGCGGAGGTAGCAACGCAGGCTGCCCTGATCGCTTCGCTCAGCGCCGAGCGCACGGCGCAGGCCGCCCGTATCGCCAGTTTCGAGGAGCAGGTGGCCTCTCTGATCGCGGCCAATACGGATCTGACCGCCGACCGGGATGCGGCCCGCGCCGAGATCACCGAGCGGATCAGCGAGGCCGAGGCGCTGGAACTGGCGCTGGCGACGGCCCGTTCCGAGATCGACGAGGCGGCCGAGGCCGCGCGCCGCGCCGCGGCGGAGCGCGCGGCGCTGGAGGCACTGATGGCCGACCTTCAGGCCGAGGCCGCGCAGACCGAGGTGACGCTGGCCCAGACCCTTGCCGCCCTGCAGGAGGCGGAGGACGAAACCACCGGGCTGAGCGCCCGGATCGGCGATCTTGAAGCGGATTTGAGCGAGCAGGAGGCGGCCCGTCTGGCGGAGCTGGCGGCCGCCGAAGCCCTGCGTCAGCGTCTGGACGAGACCGAAGCCGCCTTGAGCGCCGAGGAAGCCGCCCGGTTGACCGAGGCCGCCGCGGCGGAGGCGTTGCGGGCCCGTCTGGAAAACGCCGATGCCGAACTGACCGCCATGGCGCTGGCGCTGGAAGAACAACGCCGTCAGGCGGAGGAAACCCTGACGCTGCTGGCCGCGGCCAATCAGGCGGAGGACGACCTTGCCGCCCGGCTGGCCGCAGCACTTGCCGAAGGCGCGAGCGAGGCCGAGACCGCCGCCGCCCTAGAGGCCGCATTGGCCGAGGCGGAGGCCCGCGCGGCGGCGTTGCAGGGCGATGCCGCGGGGCAGGCCGAACGGCTTTCGGCGCTGGAACTTGCGCTGGCCGAGGCGCTTGCCGCACAACGCCTTGCCGAGGCGGATCTGGAGAACAGCCTGACGGAGGCGGAAACGCGCGCGGCACTTCTGGCGCAGGCCAATCTGGAACTGGAGGCCGCCGAAGCGCTGTCGGCGGATAGCCAGCGGCAGGTGGCCGCGCTGAACGAGCAGGTCGCGGCATTGCGCGCCCAACTGGGTGGGTTGCAGAACCTGCTGGATGCATCCGCCGCGCGCGACGCGGAGGCCGAGGTTCAGATCGAAACCCTCGGCGCGCAATTGAACGCAGCGTTGGCACAACTGGCGACGGAGCAAAGCGCGCGCGCAGATCTGGAGGCTGCCGAGGCCGCGCGTCTGGCCGCCGAAGCCGAGGAGCTGGAACGCTACCGGTCGGAGTTTTTCGGCCGCTTGCGGGACCTGCTGGAAGGTCGGGAAGGGGTGCGCATCGAGGGGGACCGTTTCGTCTTCTCCTCCGAGGTTCTCTTTGCCCCGGCCTCGGCCGAGCTGGCCGCCGAGGGGCGCGCGCAGATCGCCAATGTGGCCGGTCTGCTGACCGAGATCGCCGACGAGATCCCCGAGAGTATCGACTGGATCATCCGGGTGGACGGCCATACGGACAACACGCCGCTGTCGGGCTTCGGCGAGTTTGCGAACAACTGGGAACTCAGCCAGGCGCGCGCGCTGTCTGTCGTGCTCTACATGTCTGAAGAGTTGGGCATTCCGCCGCGCCGTCTGGCCGCCACCGGGTTCGGCGAATACAGGCCGATCAGTGCCGAAGACACCGATGAGGCCCGGGCCCAGAACCGGCGGATCGAGATGAAGCTGACCGAACGCTAGCGGAGCGTCACGTCCGCCTCGATCCGGTCGATCTCGCGCGCTCCGCGGGTGAGCGTGATCTGCCCCAGATACCGCCCCGCCGGCCAGCCGCCCGCCGGGGCCCGCCTGCCGGATGCGTGGAAGAGCTGCGCCTGCGTCCTCTCCAGCGTCACGGATTGCGTGTGAAATGCGCCCCCGTCCGGCGAGGTGATGGTCAGCGTCAGCACGTCGCCCGCCCGCCCGCCATAGACATTCGCCCAGAGAACGAGCGCCGTGGACGTGGTCGCCGAAAGGGTGGCGGCATCGGCGCGGCCCGCCTTGATCTCATCGAATTCGGGAAGCGCCGCGGAGAACCCGGCAGACAGAAACCCGCCCATGGAAGGCGTGATCGGATCGGCCCAAAGCTGCGCCGCCTGCGCGCCGCAAAGGGTGATGTCGGAGGGGGAGAACGGGTCCACGACCTGCCCGTCCCGGCGGAGTGTCAGATGCAGATGCGGAAACTCCGTATTGCCGGACAGCCCGATCAGCCCGAGCGGCGTACCCGCCGCAACCGCGTCTCCGGTGGTCACGGCGACACTGCCCATGCGAAGATGGCAATACTGGGTTTCCCAGCCGTCCGCATGGGTGATCGCCACGCCGTTCCCGCAGTCCTGGCCGTCCAGCATGGCGGCGCGGCCCAGGTCCGCCACCCCGTCGCGCGTGCCGCGCACGATGCCGGGCGCCGCCGCGGTAACGGTCGCGCCCGCGGCCATGGCCTCCAGATCGGGGAGGCGAATATCGGTTCCCTGATGGGTATCGTAGCTGAGTGGCCCGCAGGTGAAATCCCGCGCGCCCGGCCCGGGATCCCGGTCGACGAATTGCTGGAGGAAACAGGTTTCGCCCAGAGTGCAATCCACGGGGAAGTGCAGCGCGGGCGGGTCCGCGCGGGCCGCGGATGTGAAAACGGCGGCCCCGAGCAGGACCGCCGAAATTCCGATCATATGCCGTCGGATCATTCCGCCGTCAGCAAGGGCGGCTTTTTCTTCGACGACAGGCGCGGGCTGCCGGGCTCTTCGATCCGCAGGTCGATCTTGCCGTCTTTCAGGCCGACCTTGACGTTGCCGCCCTTGGCGAGCTTGCCGAACAAGAGCTCTTCGGCCAGCGGCTTCTTGATGTGCTCCTGGATCACGCGGCCAAGCGGGCGAGCGCCCATCTTGTCATCATACCCCTTGTCGGCCAGCCACTCCGCGGCAGCTTTCGTCAGCTCGATGGTGACGTTCCGGTCCAGCAACTGTGCTTCGAGTTGCAGAACGAACTTCTCCACCACCTGCAGGATAACCTCCTTCGGCAAGGGCGCGAAGGAGATGACCGCGTCCAAACGGTTGCGGAACTCCGGCGTGAATGTCCGCTCGATGGCGGCCGTATCTTCGCCCTCGCGCCGGTCGCGGCCGAAGCCGATGGCGGCCTTGGCCTGTTCCGTCGCGCCCGCATTCGAGGTCATGATCAGAACGACATTGCGGAAATCCACCGACCGGCCGTTGTGGTCGGTCAGTGTGCCGTGGTCCATGACCTGCAGCAGGATATTGAAGACATCCGGATGCGCCTTTTCGATCTCGTCGAGCAGCAACACGCAGTGCGGATGCTGGTCCACGCCATCGGTGAGAAGACCACCCTGATCGAAGCCCACATATCCCGGCGGCGCGCCTATCAGGCGGGAAACCGCGTGTTTCTCCATGTATTCCGACATGTCGAAGCGCAGCAGTTCCACACCGAGCGTATCGGCCAGTTGCTTGGCCACCTCGGTCTTGCCGACGCCGGTGGGGCCCGCAAACAGGTAGTTGCCGATCGGCTTTTCCGGTTCCCGCAGCCCGGCGCGCGCCAGCTTGATGGCCGAGGCGAGCGATTCGATTGCATTATCCTGCCCGAAGACCACACGCTTCAGCGTCACCTCCAGATCCTTCAGCACTTCTGCATCGTCCTTGGAGACGTTTTTCGGCGGAATGCGGGCGATCTTTGCGACGACCGCCTCGATCTCCTTGGCGCCGATGGTCTTGCGGCGTTTCGATTCAACCACCAGATGCTGCGCGGCGCCGGCCTCGTCGATCACGTCGATCGCCTTGTCCGGCAGCTTGCGGTCGTTGATGTAGCGCGCGGACAATTCCACCGCGGTCTTGATCGCATCATTGGTGTATTTGATATCGTGATGATCCTCGAAATAAGGCTTGAGGCCCCGCAGGATCTTGACCGCATCCTCCACCGAAGGCTCGTTCACGTCGATTTTCTGGAAACGGCGGCTCAGCGCGCGGTCCTTCTCGAAATGCTGGCGGAACTCCTTGTAGGTGGTCGAGCCCATGCAGCGCAGCTTGCCGCCCTGAAGGGCAGGTTTCAGCAGGTTCGAGGCGTCCATCGCCCCGCCGGAGGTGGCTCCGGCACCGATAACGGTGTGGATCTCGTCGATGAACAGCACCGCGTCGGGGTGATCCTCCAGTTCGGTCACAACCGCCTTCAGCCGCTCCTCGAAATCGCCGCGATACCGCGTGCCGGCAAGCAGCGCGCCCATGTCGAGCGAATAGATCGTGGCGCCGGAGAGCACTTCGGGTGTCTCGCCGGAAACGATTTTCCGTGCCAGACCCTCGGCAATCGCGGTCTTGCCGACGCCGGGATCGCCCACCAGAAGGGGGTTGTTCTTGCGTCTGCGGCACAGAACCTGAATGCAGCGTTCGACCTCGTTGTCGCGGCCGATCAGCGGATCGACCTCGCCCTTCTCGGCCTTGGCGTTCAGATCGACACAATATTTCGCAAGTGCCGATTCCTTCTGATCGCCGTCTCCGCCGCCGTCCTGACCGGTCTGGTTGGTCTCTTCTTCCATGTCCGAGGCGCCGCTCACCGGGCGCGCCTCGCCGTAGGAGGGGTCTTTTGCAACGCCATGGGCGATGAAATTGACCGCGTCGTACCGGGTCATGTCCTGCTCCTGCAGGAAATAGGCGGCATTGGATTCCCGCTCGGCGAAGATGGCGACCAGAACATTGGCGCCGGTCACTTCGGTCCGGCCCGAGGACTGGACATGGATCGCGGCCCGCTGGATCACCCGCTGAAACGCGGCGGTCGGCACCGCTTCGGAACCCTCCACATCCGTTTCGAGTGTCGAAAGATCCTCGTCGATGAAGGTTACAAGTGTTTCGCGCAGCGCCTCGATATCGACGCTGCAGGCTTTCATGACTTTGGTGGCATCGGGTTCATCCAGCAACGCCAGCAAAAGATGTTCGAGGGTCGCCAATTCGTGGCGGCGCGCATTGGCCTGTGCCAGCGCTGCGTGAATGGCCTGCTCAAGGGTGTTCGAAAACGACGGCACGTGAGGTGCTCCTTTTCATGTGCAGCGGCTCCATGGACTGGCCCGCCGACTATGGCCTCATAGTGTTAAGCTTCGGTTTTTACCGACGGGTTTCAAGGCATTTCTGTTCAAATAGTACGTTACAGGATCGTAACTTCAGCGAGAGCGCCCTTTTTTACTTGCCGTGAGCCGCGCGTGCCCGGAAATCGGGCAATCATTGGCCGGGGCCTAGAACCGGTCCTTGCGGGCCCGGATTTCCGCGAAAACCTCGACATCGGGCTCGCCCGACATCCCGATCCCCGATTTCAGGTCGTCCAGATGCGCACGCAGGAAGGGGTTTGTGGCCAGTTCGTCGGCCAGTTTGCTCGGAACGGTGGGGCTGTCTGCCGCCCGCGCCGATTTGATCTTTTCGATCCGAGAGATAAGCGCGGCGTTCTGCGGTTCAATACTCAGCGCGAATTTCGCGTTCGACATGGTGTATTCATGTCCCGAGCAAACCAGCGTTTCGGGCGGCAGGGCCGCAAGCTTCTGCAGGCTGTCCCACATCTGTTCCGCAGTGCCTTCGAACAGCCGCCCGCACCCGAGCGCCATCAGGCTGTCGGCGGTGAAAACGGCCCCCGCATCGGGAAAATGAAAGGCGATGTGGCCGATTGTATGCCCCGGCACTTCGATCACGTGGCCCGACAGCCCGCCGATCCGGACGGCGTCGCCTTCGGCCAGTTCCTGATCGAGCCGGGGAAGGCGCTCCCGATCGGCGCCCGCACCCCAGACCCGGGCCCCGCCGGGTCCGCGCAAGGCAGCGACGGCCTGGATATGATCGTCGTGGTGATGTGTGATCAGGATATCGCTCAGCGTCCAGCCGCGGGCGTCCAGTTCCGCCCGGATCGGACCGGCCTCGGGGGCGTCCACAAGCGCCGTTCGCCCGCTCTCTGGGTCGTGGAGCAGGAATGCGTAATTGTCGCCGAGGCAGGGAATGGTCACAATCTGGGCTCTGTCGGTCATGGTAATCTCCGGCGCTGCAGCTAAGGTGCCGGTGCAGCGTCGCGCACGGCCAAGGGGTTTGCAATGCATCTTGATGTTCTGGACCTGCGCCAGTTCTACTATCGGACACGGCTGGGGCGGATTGCCCAGAAAGCGGTGCGCGATCAGGTTCTGGCGCTGTGGCCCGAGGCGAAGGGGCAGACCGTGATCGGTTTCGGCTTCGCCGTGCCGCTGCTGCGCCCCTATCTGGCGGATGCGCGCCGGGTGATCGGCCTGATGCCCGCGGAGCAGGGCGTGATGCCGTGGCCCGCGGGGCTGGAAAACGTCTCGGTCCTGTGCCGCGAAGGCAGATGGCCGATCCAGACCGGGTTTGCCGACCGCATCGTCTGCCTGCATGGGCTGGAGACATCGGAACATCCCTCCGCCGTGCTGGAGGAATGCGCGCGGGTTCTGGGGCCGGGGGGGCGCGCGCTTTTCATCGTGCCGAACCGCTCCGGCATGTGGGCGCGGCGCGACGTGACGCCGTTCGGCTTCGGCCGCCCCTACAGTCTCAGCCAGCTGGAAGCGCAGCTGAAACGCCATGACTTTGTGCCCGAACGCCACGCCGCGGCTCTTTTCGCCCCCCCAAGTCAGCGCCGGGCCTGGCTGAAATCTGCGGAGATGGTCGAGAAGATGGGCCGCAGGCTCTCGTCCTATTACGCGGGCGGGGTGATTTTGGTCGAGGCCTCGAAACAGGTCTATGCGCCCACCCGCCCAGGCCTGGCCGAACGGGTGCGCCGGCCCCTGCGCGTGCTTGACGGGGTGCCGACGCCCGCGGGTCTGACGGGGCGCCACGCGCCTTAGCAGCCGCAGAATCGCAGATTTCTCCATAGAAATCGCCTATCGTGTTAAGCTTCAAAGCGTCGCAGTTTTACGCTGCGTGAGCAAAGCCTTGAAAACAAAGGAGATGGCCGTAATTCGCCCGATAACTGTGGCGGTTGCAGCAAGCCAACCCCTCTGCTAGATCAACGGCGATTTTGGGGAAACGGCGGGCGCTCCACCCGCTTGAACACGCGAACTGCCCGGGCGCGACCTTCGCGCGGCCTGGGCCAAAATACTGAAAGGGTGGACGTGTCCGAACCTGCTTCGATCTCAATGGGCATTGCTGCGCGCTACGCGACCGCGATGTTTGAACTGGCCACCGAAGCAAAGGCGCTGGATGCGTTGCAAGCCGATGTGGCCGCGCTTGAGGGCGCGCTTGCCGAAAGCGACGATCTGACCGATCTGATCACCTCCCCCATCTACAGCCGCGACGAGACCGAGGCGGCCATCGGCGCCGTGGCCAAGGCGATGGACCTGAATGACATGACCGGCAACACGCTGCGCCTTATGGCGTCGAAGCGGCGGCTCTTCGTGCTGCCTGCCTTGCTGCGCGCCCTGCGCGAAAAGATCGCCGATCACAAAGGCGAAGTGACCGCCGATGTCGTGTCGGCCAAACCGCTGACCAAGACCCAGTCCGAAAAGCTGTCCAAGGCGCTGAAAGCGTCGGTGGGCAAGGATGTGAACCTGAATGCGACCGTGGATGAAAGCCTCATCGGCGGTCTTGTCGTCAAAGTTGGCTCGAAGATGATCGACAGCTCGATCCGTTCGAAGCTCAACGCCCTGAAAAACACCATGAAAGAGGTCGGATAATATGGCGATCCAAGCAGCAGAGATTTCTGCGATCCTGAAAGAACAGATCAAGAGTTTCGGTCAGGACGCCGAAGTTGCCGAGGTGGGCCGCGTCCTGTCCGTGGGCGACGGGATTGCGCGTGTGTACGGGCTCGACAATGTTCAGGCCGGCGAGATGGTGGAATTTCCCGGCGGCATCCAGGGCATGGCCCTGAACCTCGAATCCGACAATGTGGGTGTCGTGATCTTCGGGTCCGACCGGGACATCAAGGAAGGCGACACGGTCAAGCGGACCAACTCCATCGTGGACGTGCCCGCGGGCCCGGAATTGCTGGGGCGTGTGGTGGACGGTCTGGGCAATCCGCTGGACGGCAAGGGTGCGATCAAGGCGACCGAGCGCCGGGTGGCGGATGTGAAGGCGCCGGGCATCATCCCGCGCAAATCCGTGCACGAGCCGATGGCCACGGGCCTGAAAGCCATCGACGCGATGATCCCGATCGGCCGTGGCCAGCGGGAGCTGATCATCGGCGACCGCCAGACTGGCAAGACCGCCGTGGCGCTCGACACGATGCTCAACCAGAAGTCCTATAATGACGCCGCGGGTGATGACGAGAGCAAGAAGCTTTATTGCGTCTATGTGGCCGTGGGCCAGAAACGCTCGACCGTCGCGCAGCTTGTCAAGAAGCTGGAAGAAAGCGGCGCGATCGAGTACTCCATCGTGGTCGCGGCGACCGCGTCCGACCCCGCGCCGATGCAGTTTCTGGCGCCCTACGCCGCCACTGCCATGGCCGAATACTTCCGCGATAACGGCAAGCACGCGCTGATCGTCTATGATGATCTGTCGAAACAGGCCGTCTCCTACCGTCAGATGTCGCTCCTGCTGCGCCGTCCGCCAGGCCGGGAAGCCTATCCGGGCGACGTGTTCTACCTGCACTCCCGTCTGCTGGAGCGTTCGGCGAAGCTGAACGAGGATCACGGCGCAGGCTCTTTGACCGCGCTGCCGATCATCGAAACGCAGGGCGGCGACGTGTCGGCCTTCATTCCGACCAACGTGATCTCGATCACCGATGGCCAGATCTTCCTTGAAACCGAACTGTTCTTCCAGGGCGTCCGCCCGGCGGTCAACACCGGTCTGTCGGTCAGCCGTGTGGGCTCCTCCGCCCAGACCAACGCGATGAAATCCGTTGCGGGCCCGGTGAAGCTGGAACTGGCGCAGTATCGTGAAATGGCCGCGTTCGCGCAGTTCGGCTCTGACCTCGACGCCTCGACGCAGCGTCTTCTGAACCGGGGCGCGCGCCTGACCGAGCTGATGAAACAGCCGCAGTATTCGCCGCTGACCAACGCGGAAATCGTGGTTGTGATCTTCGCTGGCACCGAAGGCTACCTCGACAAGATCGCGGTGAAGGATGTGGGCCGGTTCGAGCAGGGCCTGCTGAAGCACATGCGCGGCAAACACAGCGATGTGCTGGACTGGCTGACCAATGAAGATCCGAAAATCAAGGGTGACGCGTCGGACCGCCTCAAGGCCGTTCTGGATGAATTTGCCGCTGATTTCTCGTAAGGGGACCGGTCCATGCCAAGTCTCAAGGACTTAAAAAACCGGATCGAGTCGGTCAAATCGACCCGCAAGATCACCAAGGCGATGCAAATGGTCGCCGCCGCAAAACTGCGCCGGGCGCAGGAAGCGGCGGAGATGGCGCGCCCCTATGCCGAGAAGATGGAAGACGTGATGAGCGGGCTGGCCGCATCGGTCGGCAATGCCGAAGGCGCGCCGAGGCTTCTGGCGGGAACCGGGCAGGACCAGACCCATATGGTGGTTGTGATGACCTCCGAGCGCGGGCTGTGCGGCGGGTTCAACTCCTCGATCGTCCGGCTGGCGCGGACCCGCATCATCGAGTTGCTGGGCCAGGGCAAGACGGTGAAGATCCTCACCGTCGGCAAGAAGGGCCGGGATCAGCTCAAGCGCGATTATGCCGATCACATGGTCGGCCATGTCGACCTGACCGATGTGAAGCGCGTGGGCTATGCGGATGCGGCCAAGATCGCGGCCGATGTTCTGGGCCGTTTCGATGGCGGTGAATTCGACGTGGCCACGATTTACTACGGGCGTTTCGAGTCCGTCATCAGCCAGGTTCCGACCGAACGGCAGGTGATCCCGGCGGTGTTCGACGCGTCCCAAGACGGCGCCGACAGCACGCTCTACGACTACGAACCTTCCGAACAGGCGGTTCTGGAGGATCTGCTGCCGCGCGGTGTGGCCACGCAGATTTTCACCGCGCTGCTGGAAAATGCCGCCTCGGAGCAGGGCGCGCGGATGTCCGCGATGGACAACGCGACCCGCAACGCGGGCGAGATGATCGACAAGCTGACCATCCAGTTCAACCGGTCGCGTCAGGCGGTCATCACCAATGAACTGATCGAGATTATTTCGGGCGCCGAGGCGCTCTAACGACAACGCTGGAGACAACCACATGGCAAACGCAAAAGGCAAAGTGACCCAGGTCATCGGCGCCGTCGTGGACGTTCATTTCGACGATCACCTGCCGGAGATCCTGAACGCGCTTGAAACAGACAACAACGGCAAGAAGCTTGTCCTCGAAGTGGCGCAGCACCTCGGTGAAAACACCGTGCGCGCGATCGCGATGGATGCCACCGAGGGGCTCGTCCGCGGGCAGGAAGTGACCGACACCGATGGCCCGATCAGCGTGCCGGTCGGCGACGCCACACTGGGCCGGATCATGAACGTGGTCGGCGATCCGGTGGACGAAAAGGGCCCGATCGGCGCCGAGGAAACCCGCTCGATCCATGCTGAAGCACCGGAATTCATTGAACAATCCACCGCCTCCGAGATCCTTGTGACCGGTATCAAGGTGATCGACCTGCTGGCGCCCTACGCCAAGGGCGGCAAGATCGGCCTGTTCGGCGGGGCGGGGGTCGGCAAGACCGTTCTGATCCAGGAACTGATCAACAACATCGCCAAGGTGCACTCGGGCTATTCGGTTTTCGCCGGTGTGGGGGAGCGGACCCGCGAGGGCAACGACCTCTATTACGAATTCATCGAATCCGGGGTCATCAACGCCGATGACCTGACCAAATCCAAGGTGGCGCTGGTTTATGGCCAGATGAACGAGCCGCCGGGTGCGCGGATGCGGGTTGCGCTGTCGGGCCTGACGATGGCGGAATCCTTCCGCGACAGTTCGGGCACCGATGTTCTGTTCTTCGTCGACAACATCTTCCGCTTCACGCAGGCGGGGTCCGAGGTATCGGCGCTTCTGGGTCGGATCCCTTCGGCCGTGGGGTATCAGCCGACGCTGGCCACCGACATGGGCCAGATGCAGGAGCGGATCACCTCCACCAAGAAGGGCTCGATCACCTCGGTGCAGGCGATCTATGTGCCTGCGGACGACCTGACCGACCCGGCGCCCGCCACATCCTTCGCCCATCTCGACGCCACCACCGTTCTGTCCCGTGCGATCTCGGAACTCGGCATTTATCCGGCCGTGGACCCGCTCGATTCCACGTCGCGCCTGATGGACCCCGCCGTTGTGGGCGAGGAGCATTACAACGTGGCCTTCGAAGTGCAGGGCATCCTTCAACGTTACAAGTCGCTGCAGGATATCATCGCGATCCTCGGCATGGATGAGCTCTCCGAAGAGGACAAGCTGACCGTGGCCCGCGCCCGGAAAATCCAGCGCTTCCTGAGCCAGCCCTTCGACGTGGCGCAGGTGTTCACCGGTTTCCCCGGCGTGCAGGTGCCGCTGGAAGACACCATCGCATCGTTCAAGGCGGTGGTTTCCGGTGAATACGATCACCTGCCGGAAGCCGCGTTCTACATGGTGGGCGGCATTGAGGATGTGGTCGCCAAAGCCGAAAAAATGGCCGCAGACGCCGCGTAAGGAGGGGCCGATATGGCCGATATGATGCAGTTCGATCTTGTCTCGCCCGAACGCCGTCTGGCTTCGGTGCAGGCAAGCTCCGTGCAGATCCCCGGTGCCGATGGCGATATGACCGCCATGACGGATCACGCGCCGACGATCACGACGCTGCGCCCCGGCGTGCTGACGGTCGAAAGCGCGGATGGCAAGTTGCAATTCGCCGTCACCGGCGGGTTCGCGGATGTGTCCGGCCCGGCCACCACGATCCTTGCCGAGCAGGCCATGCCGCTTTCCGAAGTCACCGACGAGATCATGGCGGAACTGGTTGCCGAGGCCGAGGCCAAACGCGATGCAGCCAGCGATACCGGCGCCGATACCGCCGCCAAGCTGGTGGCCGACATGACGGCATTGCGCGATCAGGTCAAAGCCAGCTGAGCCACGGGTTGGCGAACATCTTGGCCTCGTCCGGTCCGTCCGGGCGGGGCCTTAACACCCGGATCTGCACTATTTTTCCTTTTTTTAATCATTATGCCATCGGTATGGTCGCCTAGGCTGTCGATGGCGTGCAGGAAAGACAGGCGATGAAACGGCTCAGAAACCATCTGATCGGGGTCGATCAAGGCTCCCGACTGCTGTTCTCGGATTTCGAGGATGGTGGCCAGATGTGGACGGGCGAGGGCCCGCGGGAGGCGCGCTTCGCCGCGAAGTTCTCCGAAGCGTTCAGAGCCCTTCCGGCGGTCCATCTGGCGTTCAGCATGTGGGATACCGACGGCAGGACCAACCAGCGCGCCGATCTGAAGGCCGAGAACATCACGCTTGAAGGGTTCGAGATCGTTTTTCGGACCTGGGGCGACAGCCGTATCGCGCGCGTCCGAGCCGACTGGATGGCCATCGGCGAGATCGTCGGCGAGGATGAGTGGACGCTCTACTAGGCCATAAGGCTTTGAAACTGAATTGTTTCCGCGGGCCTCTTCTGTCGAGGCCCGGAAAAGACGCCGTCTAGCGCCCGTACATTCCGTTCGGATACAGCCCCTCGTAGATCGGGATCAGCGTGTCCGTATCGAAAAGGGACGATACGCTGGTGCCATTCCAGATGTTCAGGATCGCCTGTGCGAACATCGGGGCGGTCGGGCAGATGCGGATGTTCTTGCAGGCGGCCACCTCCGATGTCGCCTCGATCGTATCGGTGATGACCAGAGATTTCAGGACGGAATTGGTGATCCGGTCCACGGCCGGCCCGCTCAGAACGCCATGGGTGGTATAGGCGTGAACCTCGGTCGCGCCCGCGCCCAACAGAACATCGGCGGCCTTGCAGAGCGTACCGGCGGTGTCGCAGATATCGTCAACGATCACGCATTTCTTCTCCGTTACGTCGCCGATCACGGTCATTTCGGCCACTTCGCCGGCTTTTTCCCGGCGCTTGTCCACGATTGCCAGCGGGGCGCCGATCCGTTGGGCCAGTTCGCGGGCGCGCGCCACGCCGCCCACATCGGGGGATACGACCATCACATCGGACATGTCGCCGCCAAACTGGTGCAGAATATCCAGCGCGAAGATCGGGCTGGCATAGAGATTGTCCACCGGAATGTCGAAGAAGCCCTGGATCTGCGCGGCATGCAGATCCATCGTCAGAACCCGCTCGATGCCGCCTTCGGCGATCAGGTTCGAGACCAGCTTCGCGCTGATCGGGGTGCGCGCCTTGGTCCGCCGGTCCTGCCGGGCATAACCGAAATAGGGGATGACGGCCGTGATGCGGGACGCCGAGGAGCGGCGCAGCGCATCGGCCATGATCAACAGTTCCATCAGGTTGTCATTCGCGGGCTTGGAGGTCGGCTGGATGATGAACATGTCCTCGCCGCGGACATTCTCGTAGACCTCGACGAAGATCTCCTGATCGTTGAACCGCTCGACCCGGGCATCGACCAGCCCCACCTGCATTCCCCGATGCATCGACATCCGCCTTGCAATGGCGTCTGCCAGCTTGCGATTGGCATTGCCGGAAATGAGTTTGGGGTCGGTGGCTGGCATTGGCAGATGTCCCTTGTTTCGGGCAGTTTTCCCGCCCTTTGATGCGTTGACACCCCCTAGCATCCGGCTACCCTCCGCGCAAAGCCAAAACCGGAGGCAGCGATGGCCCATATCGACTTCTACTTCGCGACAATCTCGCCTTTCACCTATCTATCCTCCGGCACGGTGGAGGAGATCGCCGCCAGGCATGGCGCCACGCTCACCTACAAGCCGCTGGATATCATGGCCCTTTTCGCCCGGACAGGCGGGCTTCCGCCAAAGGATCGCCACCCTTCCCGGCAGGCCTATCGCCTTCAGGACATGGTGCGGAGGGCCAGCCGTCTGGGCCGCCCGCTGAACCCGAAACCTGCGTTCTGGCCCACCAACCCCGCGCCGTCCTCCTATGCGCTCATAGCCGCGCAAAAGGCCGGCGGCGGCGATCTGGGCAAGCTTCTGGCCGAACTGACCGCAGCGGTCTGGGCGGGGGAAAAGAACATCGCCGAGGATGACGTGATCCGCGCGGCCCTGTCGGCGGCGGGGTTCGATCCGGCGCTGGCCGACAGCGGCATGTTGCAGGGCGCCGAGGAATATGCCCGCAATCTGGAGGACGCCGTCGCCGACAACGTGTTCGGCGCCCCGTTCTTCGTGGTCGACGGAACCGCGCATTTCTGGGGACAGGACAGGCTGGAAGACCTGGATCTGTATCTCGCCGGCAAGCTTTGAGCGGAGACGTCCGGACATGGGGGCAGGGGCCGGAGCCGGCCCTGCTGCTGCATTGCTCGCTGGCGCATTCCGGCGCATGGGATGGCGTGGCCAGGGCTCTTTCCGATCGGATGACGATGACCGCGCCGGATCTGATCGGCCACGGACGGGCCCCGGATTGGGACCGGAGCCAGGATCTCCACGACCAGACGACCGCGCATGTCGAGGGGCTTCTGCCGGATGCGCCCTGCCATATGATCGGCCACAGCTTCGGCGCGACGATCGCGCTGCGTCTGGCAGAACGGCATCCCGCGTGCGTGCGGACCCTGACGCTGATCGAACCGGTGCTGTTCGCGGCCGTGGCGCAAGATGCGCAAGACGCCGCAAGGGCGACGTCCGCCGATCAAGGGGAGGAGGATCTGCCTGGGTCGGATGCGGATCTGGTCGCAGCGGCGAGAGTGTTTCTGAAGGATTGGGGCGGCGGCACCGCCTATGACGATCTGCCCCAGGCGCAGCAAGCCTATATGTCCGCGCGCATGCCGCTGATCGCGGCCAGTCACCGCGCGCTGCATCATGACAGCGCCGGGCTGTTGCCGCGTCTGGGGCAGGTGACCGCGCCCGTCCTGCTGATGTCCGGCGATGCATCCCCGCCGGTGGTGGAGGATATTCTGGACCGTCTGGCCGCGAGCATTGCCCGGAGTTACAGGGCCCGGATCGCACGCGCAGGTCATATGCTGCCGATCACCCATCCCGGCCCGGTTGCCGCTGAAATCGCGGCGCATATCAGGCGCGGCTAGACACCGCGGAACAGCGCCAGAAGCGACTGGACCTTTTCGGAGGTGCAGGACCAGTCACAAACCAGCCGGCACAGGATCGGCGTCTCGGGATCGCCGTCAAGCGCCTGATCCTCGCCGAACAGATAGTATTTCGCCCCCGCCGCCATGGCGCGGGCATGGGCCGCGCGCGGCAGATGGACGAAGACGAGATTGCCCCGGGGCTCTTCCATGAAGGACGCGCCCGGCAGTCCGCGCAACCCCTCCGCCAGTTCGGCGCAGCGGGCATTGGCGCTTTGGGCCAGCCGAAGCCACAAGCCGTCGGTGATGTAGGCTTCCATCTGGGCCGACAGGTACCTGTGCTTGGAAAACAGATGCCCGCCGCGTTTGCGGCGCAATTCCAGCTCCCACGCACTCGACTGATCGAAGATCACGACCGCTTCCACACCGAGGCAGCCGTTTTTCGTGCCCCCGAAGCTCACCGCATCCACGCCCGCCTTCCACGTCATCTCTGCTGGTGTGCAACCAAGTGTGGCGCAGGCATTGGCAAACCGCGCACCGTCCAGATGGAGCTGCAGACCGAATTCGCGGGCCACGTCGCTCAGGGCCTCGATCTCCGGCAGGGCGTAGACCGCGCCCTCCTCGGTGATCTGGGTGATGGAGACCGGCCCGCGCTGTACGGAATGCACGTCGCCGCCACCCTTAGCGTGGATCGCCTTTCGCAGCGCCTCGGGCGTCATCTTGGCGCCGACGCCTTCCACCAGCGCCAGCTTCGCGCCGCCGGTGTAGAATTCCGGCGCGCCGCATTCATCCGCCTCGATATGGGCAGCGCGATGACAGAAAATCGCCTCCCAAGGGCGGGCCAGGACCGACAGGGCCAACGCGTTGGCCGCGGTGCCCGTTGCGACCAGATGCACCGAGGCCTCGGGCGCCTCGAACAAATCGCGGATCTTCTGAATCGCGCCGTCCCGGACCGGGTCATTGCCATAAGGCATGGCCGATCCCTCATTCGCCGCGATCACGGCTGCCATGATCTCGGGCGCTGCGGGCCCTGCATTGTCCGAGGCGAAGTTCATCTGCCCGGCTCCTCGATGATATAGTCTTCCCAGTCTTCTTCCGGCACCTCGAACTCCGGCACCGTGATGCCGCGTATCGAAATGCCCGCCTCATGCACCGTTTCGGGATCGCCCGAGATCAGATGGTGCCACCAGTAAAGCGGCTTGCCTTCATGAAGCAGCCGATAGGCGCAGGTTTCCGGCATGAAATAGGCCACATCCCCCATCGTCTGCGGTGTCAGGCGGATACAGTCCGGGACCAGCGTCTTGCGGATCTCGTACTGGCCGCAGCGACAGCTTTGATCGTCCAGCAACCGGCAGGCGACGCGGGTCAGGGCAACCTCGCCCGTGTCTTCGTCTTCCAGCTTGTTCAGGCAGCACTTGCCGCAACCATCGCACAGGGCCTCCCACTCCTCGGGGGTCATCTTGTGCATCGGCACACGGTCCCAGAACCGCTGTCTCACAGGGCGGCCAGAATGCCGCGCGCGCGGGCGCTGTCGGCATCCATCTGTGTGATCAGGGTGTCGATCCCGTCGAAGTTTTCCTCAGGGCGCAGAAAGTCGATAAGGCCCACGGACAGATCCGCCCCGTAGAGATCTCCCTTGAAATCAAAGAGATGGCTTTCAAGATTGGGTGTCTCTCCGCCAAACATGGGGCGCACACCAAGCGAGGCGACCCCGTGATAGGTGCCCCGATACGCGCCATCCAGCACGTCGATCAGAACCGCGTAAACGCCCAGTTTCGGCACATGCAGGCCGGCGAGCGACATGTTCGCCGTGGGATATCCCAGTTCACGGCCGCGTTTTTCGCCGTGGAGCACGGGGCCCTCGATCCGGTGCCAGTGACCCAGCATCGCGGCGGCATCGCGCGGGCGCCCATCGGTGAGCGCGTTGCGGATATTCGTCGAGGAGACGGCGCCAAGTTCCCCTTGCATGATCTCCGCGATGGTCACGTCAAACCCGTAGCGCGCGCCGAACTCCTGCAATGCCCGGGCATTTCCGGCGCGGCCCTTGCCGAAACAGAAATCCGCGCCAACAACCACGTGGGACAGGCCCAACCCCTCCGCCAGCACCTCGCGCGCGAAGGTTTCCGCCTCTAGGGTCGCAAGCGCGCGGTTGAAGGACAGCTCATAGAGCAGATCCACCCCCAGCTTCTGCAAGCGGTTCTCGCGGGCCTCCGCGTTCATCAGCCGAAAGGGCGGGGCCTCGGGGGCGAAGAATTCCCGCGGATGCGGCTCGAAGGTCAGAACGCCGAGCGGGGCGTCGTGGCCCCGCGCCAGATCGATCACGTATTGATGACCCAGATGCACACCATCGAAATTACCGATCGCGACGGAGGCGCCCCGGTCATCGGCTGAGACATACTGATAATCGCGCACCGTCCGCATAAGGGGGGATTAGCCCTGCGGCGCGGGAAGGGCAAGATGGGGTCTGAGCAGATGACAGGTTGGAAAAACCGGCAGATCCGGAGTTTTCCGCAATCTGTTTTCAGTCGAATTTCCGGGATGGGGCCAGAACGACCGCCTCCCCCTTCAGCACAACCCGGCCATCCACGGCGCAATGCGTGTCCATCGTGACCCGGCGCCTGGCGAAATCGATCTGCGTCACCTCGACCTCGGCGCGAACCAAGTCGCCCGGGCGAACCGGCGCCATGAATTTCAGGCTTTGCCCCAGATACACGGTGCCATGGCCCGGCAGTTGCTCTCCAATGACTGCGGAAATGAGACCGGCGGTCAGCATGCCATGCGCAATGCGCCCTTCGAAAATCGTGTCCCGCGCATAGTCGTCGTCCAGATGCACCGGGTTGTGATCGGTGGAGACCTCGGCAAACAGCGCGATATCCCGATCCGTCACCATTTTCGTCAGGCTGCGGGTCATCCCGATCTCGATATCTTCGATGCAGATCGTACCGCGGGGCATATTGTCGAGCATGTCATCCGGTCCATCGGTCATTGTGATGGCGACATACCGCAGATCGAGCTATGCTGCAACGCAGAAGTAACAATGTGACCCTTTGTGGGACATATTTTGTAACTTTGTTGCGCTTGTGTTATCTCAGGAAGCCGATCGCATAGCTGGGACCGATCTGCGCCTCGGCCAGGAATTGCGCCAGTTTGTCGGGATCCGGCTGCGTGTCGGTGCCGGTTTCGGCCCGGGCCAGCCCGCCGGTGATGAAAAGCGTGTCGATGTTTTCGCCCATCCCGCCCTGGATGTCGGTGCTGATGCCGTCGCCCACGGCGAGGATACGCTCATCCCCTGCAAGCTTGCCGATCTGTTGCAGGCGCCGCCGCGCCAGATCGTAGATCGGGGGATGCGGTTTGCCGAAGTAAAGGCTCTCGCCCCCCATCTCGGAATAGAGCTTCGCCAGAGCGCCGGCACACCATTCGCGCGTGTCGCCCCTGTCCACGACGATATCGGGATTGGCGCAGAGCAGCTTCAGTCCCTTTGTCTTGGCATAGAGGAAATCGGAGCGATAGACGGCCGGATCGGCCATCGGGTCGAACGGCCCCGTGCAGACGATCCCTTCGGCCTCGCGAAGCGGCACCTGCGTGATCTCGACCGCATCCTCGACCAGTTCCATGGGGGCAAAAAACGTCTGATCCCGGTCTTCGCCGATGAAATAGACCTGCCGACCGACAACACCGCGCAGCATCGCCGCGCGGGCACTGTCCCCGGAGGTTGCGATCACATCCCAGGCGTCGCGGGGGACGCCGAGCTTTTCGATCTGCGCTTCCACGCCCGCCCGCGGTCTGGGCGCGTTGGTCAGCAGCACCACGGTGCCGCCCTGGGCGCGATAGGCCTGCAACGCGGCGACCGCGTCGGGGAAGGCCCGCAGCCCGTCATGGACGCAGCCCCAGAGATCGCAAAACAGCGCATCGTAGCGGGCGGAGATTTCGGCGAAACTGGAAATGATACGGGTCATGCGGGCTTTCGAATGGTTGGGCACGGCCAAATCGGCCGCGCCCTTCCATACGCCCGGGAACGCCGGTGCAAAAGGGTCAATTCGGGGGCTAACGCACCGTCCGGCGGCGCCGGAACCGCCCGGTCAGTCGGAAGCCGTCGCGCATGCTGAGCCCCAGAAGCGTGAGGTTGACCGCACCGGCAAGCAGTTCCACGCCCTGAACGACATAGAAGCCCGTGTCGAAAATCCCCGCACTGGCGCGGGAGGCCAGAAATAGCGCCGCCGGCACCAGAACCAGCAGCCCGTTGGCCGCGATGAAGGGCATGCGGCGCTTCTTGGCATCGATCACGCGCCCGCCACGCCCCTTGGTCCGGATGAAGCCGGTGGCCCCGACGGTCGCCAGCGCCGGGATCAGGATCACAAACAGCCAGGGGATCGTGGTCTTTACCGCGACGATGGCGCTTTGCGGCCCGAAGAGTTCGACAGCCAGTGTCGAGACCCAGAAACCGAGGATGATCAGAAACGCCGTGATCCCGGCGAGGGGATGCAGGATTTTGGTCATGGGAGGTCTCCATCGATCATTTGTATAGCAAGCTATATAATATTGCATAGCGTGCTATGCAAGTGCATGTATGCCGGCATGCGGTTCAGAAAAACCCAGTCGGCCGGATACCTGACCAATCACCTGTCGCGGCTTTTCGCACGCGGCCTGACGGCACGGATCGGGCCGCTTGGCCTGAGCCCGGGCAACTTCCCCGCGCTGCTGGAGTTGTGGGAAACCGACGGGCTGACCCAGAAGGATCTGATCGCGCGTCTGGATATCGAACAGGCGACCATGGCCAACACGCTCAACCGGATGGAACGCGACGGGTTGATCATCCGCAGGAAGGACCAGGCGGATGCGCGGGTGCAACGGATCTGGCTGACCGAAAAGGCGCGGGCGCTGCATGGCCCGGCGACCGAAGCGGCGAGTGCCGTCAATGCCGAGATCCTGACCGGCTTGTCCGACGAGGAACGCGTGGCGCTGGTGACGCTGACGCGCAAGGCCATCGCCGCCCATCGGGGGACGGGATAGGGCAGGGCGGCCAGAACCGCCCGGCCCATGGCGCTCAGAGCGAGATGCGGTAGCGCGCGAACCCGTCAGGCCCCTCTCCCGCGGGTTCGATCGTCACGCCCGGCACGGTGTCCGCATAGGCGCTGGCCGCGGGGCCGGTGTCGAACAGAACCGTCGTTCCGGGCATCGGCGCGAAGGACCAGTTGGCATCGGCGGCCGGGTTGATCGTGCCCTGCTCGACGATATAGCGCACGATCACGTCCCGATTGGTGTCCGGCCCTTCGAAGATTGTCGTCTCCGGCGAGGCCCCGGGGAAGTTGCCACCGCCGCCGGCCCGGTAATTGTTGGTGGCGACGATGAATTCCTGTTCGGGATCAACGGGCTGGCCATCATGGGTCAGATTGACGATCCGTTGGGCGCCTTCGTTCACCACATTGCCGTCCCGGTCGTAGCGGGAGGGCTGGGACAGGTCGATCTGATACTCCACGCCGTCGATGACATCGAAATTGTACGACGGGAAATCCGGGTTCAGCAGCACCTGATCCGCCGTGCCCGGCTCGATCTGGTTGAACATGCCGGCGGAGCGTTCAAGCCAGTCCTGCACCTGCGCGCCGGTTATGCGCACCGCGCGGACGGTGTTGGGATAAAGGTACAGATCGGCCACGTTTCGGATGGCGATATCGCCCGTCGGCACATCGGTGAAATACTCCGGGCCGCCGCGCCCGCCGGCCTTGAACGGAGCCGCGGCGGACAGGATCGGCAGGCCTGCATGCTCGGTCCCCGCCATCATCTGCTCGATATACCAGGTTTGCGCGTTGGAAACGATCTGGACCGATGGATCATCGGCCACCAGCGCGAAATAGGAATGCAGCGGTGCGGTGGTTTCGCCGACGGCGCGACGGACATATTCAAGCGTTGCGTCATGGTCCGCCTGAGCGGCGGCCAGCACCGAGGGCACGCTTTCCACTAGGGCGGTGATCGAGCGGTCTTCCTCGCGCCGGGAGATCGGGCGGGCTTCGGACATGTGGCTGACGATGCGCCAGCTGTTGCCGTCCCGCTCCAGCATCAGATCGACCAGCCCCATATGGCTGCCCCAGAACCCGCCCATCGTGGCCGGCTTGCCCATGATCGTGCCTGCACCCGCATCGACGCCGGGCGTGTCGGCATAATCGGGACCCGGGAAGACCCGATGGTGATGGCCGGTCAGGATCGCGTCGATCCCGTCGATGGCGGCGAGCGGGACGGAGGCGTTTTCCATGCCGTCCGTATGATCCGCCGCGCCGATGCCGGAATGCGACAGCGCGATGATCAGTTCGGCCCCGTCTTCCTTCATCTGAGGAACATAGGCCCGGGCGGTTTCCACGATGTCGCGCGCCATCACATTGCCTTCCAGATGGCGGCGGTCCCAAGTCATGATCTGCGGCGGGACAAAGCCGATCAGGCCGATCCGGATCGGGTGGGTTTCCCCCGCGCCATCGGTGATCTGGCGATCAAGGATCACGTAGGGCGGGACCAGCGTGGTATCCCCGGTCGGGCTTGCGCCCATTTCGGTGGCCACATTGGCGCAGATCATCGGAAAGCCCGCGCCGGCCAGCGAGTTCATCAGGAAGCTCAGCCCGTAATTGAACTCATGGTTGCCAAGCGTCGAGCCGTCGAAGCCGAGCGTGTTCATCGCGGCGATGACGGGGTGCATGTCGCCCTCGGCCATGCCGCGCTCATAGGCGATGTAATCGCCCATCGGATTGCCCTGCAGGAAGTCGCCATTATCGAGCAGGAGCGAATTTGTGGACTCATCACGGACCGACTGGATCAGCGCCGCGGTGCGGGCCAGGCCGACCGTGTCGACGGGCCGGTCGCCATAGTAATCGTAAGGAAAGACATGCACGTGCAGATCGGTCGTCTCCATGATCCGCAGATGCGCCTGACCCGCCTGCGCATGGGCGGAAAACGGGTGCAGCGCGATGAAACTGGCGGTGGTGCCCAGAAAGGTGCGGCGGTTGAGATAGATGGGCATGGCAGTGTCCTCCGATGGTGTGTGTCGTTCTTGTGGTGGTTCGTGACCGCTTTTCTACACCGCTTCCCGGGTTCGGGCGCGGTCATGGGTTAATGCGATCGGCGTTATCCCGGCGCATGATGATCGGCCCGGTCTGGCGCGGTGCGCCGAAGGGAGCGTTTTGAACGGGAGAGAGATCGGGCGCCGTCACGGTCGGGCCGTTTGCCGGGGGTGCCAGCCGCTGCCCCGAACCTGGGCGACCGGTGTCGGCGCGGCCAGACGGGGAAATCGCCCAGACAGGCAGAGCCGGTTTCAGCGGTTTTGGAAAGCGGGTCATGCGGTGTGTGGTCATAATGCCTTGGTCCCGCATGGACCGTTGCAGACAAGCTCGGACACGGCAAGGGGCCACCATCGGCAGCCCCTCGCTCAGCCGGTTTTGGCCGATGGTTCAGAGTTTGAGGTTTGGGATGATCTGTTTCTTGCGGCTGACAACGCCCGGCAGAACGACTGTGTCGGCATCGCCGCAGGCTGTGGCAAAGCTCGCCTCGGCCAGTTGCTTGGTCAGCGCGTTGGGGATCAGCATGGTGCTTTCCTCGTTCAGGATGTCGACGACGAAAAGCAGCACCTGATCGACGCCATCCTCCTCGGCAACCAGCGGCATGGTCTCCATCAGATCGGCTTTGCGCGACAGCACTGTTTCGGGCGAGGTGGTTTCCAGAACGCTCACGCGGAAGGATTTGCCGCCGACCTCGTATTCCTTGCTGTCCATCCGCAGCAATTCGGCATCCGAGAAGGCGGAGACATCGGATTTCGCGGCGAACATCTCGGCGGCATAGGCGGGAATGTCGACGCCCAGATCCTCGGCCAGAGCATGGGCGATGGCGGTGTCTTCCTGCGTGGTGGTCGGGCTGCGGAATTCCAGCGTATCGCTGAGAATGCAGGACAGCATCGCGCCCTTGATCGCCTTCGGCGCCTGAGCCATGTCGTCGCCGATCATTTTCCACATGATCGTGGCGGTGCAGGCGACCGGTTCGATACGGATGTCGATGGGTCCCTTGGTCTCCAGCCCGCCGACCAGCTTGTGATGGTCGATAATCGCGGTGATATCGGTGTCGTTGATGCCTTGGGGCAGCTCGGCGGGGTTGTTGGTGTCGACGATGACGACCGGTGTGCCCGCCTCGACCGTCTCGATGATCTCGGGTTTCTCCAGATCCCAATGGTTCAGCATGAAGGCCGCTTCGGTATTGGGTTCCCCAAGGAGACGTGCTTCGGCGGGCGTCCCTTTCACGCTGGAAAGATACCAGGCCCAGATGATCGGAGAGCCGGTGGAATCGGTGTCGGGGGATTTGTGGCCGAAAACGAGGGTGGTCATGGGTTCGGGTCTCGACAGATGAGGTCAGGGAAAATCGCCGCCCTTGTAACGGTGGCGATTTGCGTTGTCACGTAATGAAGGCGGGGCAGGGTGTCACGGGCGGCCATATCTTTGCGCCGGTGCATCGCCCGGACGGTCGCCGATATCGGGGTGTCGGAGCCCGGTGGGGGGCGGGTGATACAAGCCGCGCCCCGGGGCGCTTCCATGCCGGATATCCTGGGTTGCCGGGCTTGCCCGGGTCGGCCGGAAAATCTCTCGCAAAATCTCTGGCCAAGCCGTGTTGACAGCGGCCGGGTCTTTGCCTATCTCCGGTCCGTTATCACTCGCCACGGGTGAGTGCTAACGCCATGGGAGAAACAACGAACCGAAGGAGTGTTCGCAGATGGCATTCACACCGCTGCATGACCGTGTGTTGGTCGAACGCGTCGAAAGCGACGAGAAAACCGCAGGCGGGCTGATCATCCCCGACAGCGCCAAAGAGAAACCTGCCGAGGGCAAGGTCGTCGCCGTGGGCGCGGGCGCCAAGGATGAAGATGGCGACCGGATCGCCATGGACGTCAAGGAAGGCGACAAGATTCTGTTCGGCAAATGGTCGGGCACCGAAGTCACCGTCGACGGCAAGGAGCTGTTGATCATGAAGGAAAGCGACATCCTCGGCATCATCGCCTGAGATCGCCCTTCCAATTCCAATCAGAGATAGGAGCACATCATGGCTGCTAAAGACGTCAAGTTTGATACCGACGCCCGCAACCGCATGCTCAAGGGCGTGAACACGCTGGCAGATGCGGTAAAAGTCACCCTCGGCCCCAAGGGCCGCAACGTGGTGATCGAAAAGTCCTTCGGGGCGCCCCGCATCACCAAGGACGGCGTCACCGTCGCCAAGGAAATCGAACTGGAAGACAAGTTCGAGAACATGGGCGCGCAGATGGTGAAAGAAGTCGCCAGCCGCACCAATGACGAAGCCGGCGACGGCACCACCACCGCGACCGTGCTGGCCCAGGCCATCATCCGCGAAGGCATGAAATCCGTTGCCGCCGGCATGAACCCGATGGATCTGAAGCGCGGCATCGATCTGGCCGTGGCGAAGGTCATCGAGCAGATCAAGAACTCCGCCCGCGAAGTCGCCGACAGCGACGAGGTTGCGCAGGTCGGCACCATTTCGGCCAATGGCGAGGCCGAAATCGGCCGCCAGATCGCCGACGCGATGCAGAAGGTCGGCAATGACGGCGTGATCACCGTAGAAGAGAACAAGGGCCTTGAGACCGAGACCGAGGTCGTCGAAGGCATGCAGTTCGACCGCGGTTACCTGTCGCCCTATTTCGTGACCAACCCGGACAAGATGATTGCCGAGCTTGAGGACTGCATGGTCCTGCTTCACGAGAAGAAACTCTCGTCCCTGCAGCCGATGGTTCCGCTTCTGGAAACCGTCATCCAAGTCGGGCAAGCCGCTGCTGATCATCGCAGAAGACGTGGAAGGCGAAGCGTTGGCCACTCTCGTGGTCAACAAGCTGCGCGGCGGCCTGAAAATCGCGGCCGTCAAGGCACCGGGCTTCGGCGATCGCCGCAAGGCCATGCTGCAGGATATCGCGATCCTGACCGGCGGTCAGGTGATCTCCGAAGATCTGGGCATGAAGCTGGAAAACGTGACCATGGATATGCTGGGCTCGGCCAAGCGTATCTCGATCACCAAGGACGAGACCACCATTGTCGACGGTCACGGCGAGAAGGCCGAGATCGAGGCGCGGGTGTCGCAGATCCGCCAGCAGATCGAGGAAACCACCTCGGACTACGACCGCGAGAAGCTGCAGGAACGTGTGGCCAAGCTGGCCGGCGGCGTTGCCGTCATCCGCGTGGGCGGCATGACCGAAGTGGAAGTGAAAGAGCGCAAGGATCGCGTCGATGACGCCCTGAACGCAACCCGTGCCGCCGTTCAGGAAGGCATCGTTGTGGGCGGTGGCGTGGCGCTGGTTCAGGGCGCCAAGTCGCTTGCCGGGCTGGAAGGCGTCAATGCCGACCAGAACGCGGGTATCCAGATCGTCCGCAAGGCTCTGGAAGCTCCGCTGCGCCAGATCGCCGAAAACTCCGGCGTGGACGGCTCGGTCGTGGCAGGCAAGATCCGCGAAAGCGACGACGCGACCTTCGGCTTCAACGCGCAGACCGAAGAATATGGCGACATGTTCAAGTTCGGCGTGATCGACCCGGCCAAGGTGGTGCGTACCGCGCTGGAAGATGCGGCCTCGGTCGCGTCGCTGCTGATCACCACGGAAGCCATGGTTGCCGACAAGCCCGCCAAAGAGGGCGCAGGCGCCGGCGGTGGCATGCCCGACATGGGCGGCATGGGCGGCATGATGTAAGATACGAATTTCCCAAGGGAAATTCGACCGCACCCAACCGGCAGCTTTTCGGACCGAAAAGCTGCCGAAAGGGGAAGACATCGCCGAAAATCTAAGGGGCGCCCGGTCGGGCGCCCCTTTTTCATGCCTTGCCGCCGCCCCCGACGAGATCCATCGCGTCACCCATCAGGCTTTCCCAACGATCCGTATCCGCAGCAGGGATCACGACCCAATCGCGCATCATGCGTTTGCCAACCTGCAGGGGGGTGGCCCTCGCCTCGGTCACCAGGCCCGCCGCAATCGGTTCGGGCAGCTTCAGCACCAGCTCGGCTTCCGACAGATAGGCGAAACTTTTGCCGTCAATGCGCAGGGCCTCGGATGCGAGCATCTTTCCCTTCGAAACGTGCGGCCCGGCTAGACAGGCCGTCGCCAGCCGCTCGTAAAGCCTTTCGGGATCGGTCATCCTGTCCTCCTTCCGGGAAAGGCGGTTTCGTGAAAACCGGTTCCATGGCAGGAACGCTTGGGAAATGGGAGATCGTAACATGGACAAGATCGGTGTCATAGGATTGGGCCGGATGGGCAGCGCGATGGCCGAGGCCTTGTTGGGGGCAGGGCGAGCCGTCACCGGATGGACGCGGAGCGGCATCACCCCCGACCGCGCGGCCGGTTTGGGCATCGCCGTCGCCGAAGACCTGAACGCGCTGGCGGCATCGTCCGACATTCTGGTGCTCAGCCTTTTTGACGATGCGGCCGTGGATGCGGTGATCGGGCAATTGCTGCTGGCGGATCTGAACGGCAAGCTGATCGTCGATACCAGCACGGTGAGCCCGATCGTTCTGCAATCGCGCGCGGAGGAGATCGCGGCGGCCGGGGGGCGGGCGGTGGATGCGCCGATTTCTGGCGGGCCCGAGATGGTCCGCGCGCGAACGGCCGGCTTTTTCATGGGCGGTGCCGATGCGGATGCAGCCCGGTTCCGTCCCGTGGCCGAGGTGATCGCCGGGCGGGTGTTCCATGTCGGACCGCTTGGCGCGGGCATGGCGATGAAAACCATCAACAACGCGATGTTGCAGGGATATTTCGCCAGCCTGACCGAAATGACGAAGCTGGCCAAGCGGGCCGGGCTGACACTTGAAAGGACGATGGACATTCTGGCGGGCGGCCCCGCGGCCTGCGACATGTTCAAGGCGCGGCTCCCGAAGATCCTGGGGCAGGATACGGAGGTCGGCTTCTCGATTGCAGGAGTTCGGAAGGACGCGGATGTGTTCCTGAGGGTTGCGCGCGACATGGGCGTGGCGACCCCGGTATTGGAGGTTGCGCGCGATGTGGTGGATCGCGGCATCGACGCCGGGCTTGCCGATGCCGATGTGGCCGCCCTGATCACGCGCGCGTATCAGGACGGCTAGGCGGGGTTTTCATTCGGCGCGAAATGGCGCACCACGCGGTTCATGACGCTGACGCCTCTTCGCCTTGTGAATGCCACCGTGCTGCGGTCGGGTGGTCTCGACACCGATCCGATCAGTCTCTGCAACGGGCGGATCGCGACCGATGGCGGGCGCGAGGTGGATCTGTCGGGATATCTGATCCTGCCGGGTATCGTCGATATCCATGGAGATGCGTTCGAGCGGCATCTGGCCCCCCGGCGCGGGGTGGTCACCGATCCGCGCGCGGGCCTTGCCGCGGTGGAGGCGGAGCTTTCCGCCAACGGGATCACCACCGCGTGGCTGGCGCAATTCTGGAGCTGGGAGGGCGGCATGCGCAGCCCCGACTTCGCCGCCACCCTCTGCGCGGCGCTCGAACGCTACGGGGCCATGCCGGACATACGGGTGCAGTTGCGGCTGGAGCTTGGCTGTCACGATGCGTTCGAAGCGGCCAGCGACCTGATTGCGCGCTACGGGATCGGCTATGTGGTCTTGAACGATCATCTGCCGCACGAGGCTCTGGCCGCCCGCAAGCGCCCGCCCCGGCTGGAGGGGCAGGCGCTCAAATCCCGCCGGTCGCCCGCCGATCATCTGGCGCTGATGCAGCGCCTGCATGCGGAGATGCCTGTGGCCCGCACACGGCTTGCCGCTTTGGCCGCGGATCTGAAAAACCGCGATGTGATCCTTGGCAGCCATGATGATCATGATGCGGAAACCCGCGCCTGGTATCGCGGCCTTGGCGTCGATATCTCCGAATTCCCGACCAGCGAAGCCGCCGCGATGGCGGCACAGGCGGCGGGCGACCCGGTGGTCATGGGCGCGCCGAATGCCCTGCGCGGCGGCAGCCACGCCCGCGGCGTCTCGGCGGCGGCGCTGATCGAGATGGGGGCGGTGAGCGCGCTGGCCTCGGATTATCATTACCCGGCACTGGCCCAATCGGCCTTCCGGCTGGCGGAAACGGGCCTGCCTCTGGCGGAGGCCTGGGCGCTGATCTCCACCAACCCGGCGCGGATGATGGGGTTGAACGACCGCGGCGATCTGGCCGCCGGTCAGCGGGCCGATCTGGTGATCGTCGAAACCGCGACCAAGCGCATCGCGGGCACCATCGCGAACGGGCAGATCGCCTATCTGTCCGGTCTGCTGGCCCACCGGTTGATCGGCGGTGATGCATGAGCCCGGTTCTGCGTCTGGGCGTTCTGACGACGCTTGTCATGATCGCTTTCGCGGCCAATTCGATCCTGAACCGTCTGGCGGTCGGGGGCGGGCACATCGGCGCGCTGGAGTTTTCCCTGATCCGCGTCGTGGCGGGGGCGGCCATGTTATGCGCGCTGGTTCTGTTCCGGGGCGGGGCGCTGCCGCTGCTGGCGCGCGGCCGGATCGCGGGCGCGATCTGGCTCAGCCTCTATCTTCTCGGCTTTTCGGTTGCCTACACCCGGCTGGATGCGGGACTTGGCGCGCTGATCCTTTTCGGTGTCGTGCAGATCACCATGTTTGCAGGCGGCGTGATCGGCGGAGATAAGCCGCCGCTGCGGCGTTGGATCGGGGCAGGTCTGGCGCTTGTCGGGCTGGCATGGCTGATCTGGCCGGCAGGCGCGGTCACGGTGCCCGGTGTCGCCGCCGCGGCGATGGCCGTGGCCGGGCTGGGCTGGGGCCTCTATTCCCTTGCCGGACGCAAGGCGCAGGACCCGCTATCCGACACGGCCGCGAATTTCCTTCTGGCGGTGCCGCTCTGTGGGCTGCCGGTGCTGCTCTGGCCCGCCGAGCCTGATGCCGTGAGCACCGCGGCGACCGGCATTTCGCTGGCGATTGTGGCGGGCGCGATCACATCGGGGCTTGGCTATGCGCTCTGGTATAGCGTTCTGCCCCGGCTTGGTGCGTCTGTCGGCGGGCTGGTGCAACTGACCGTGCCGGTGATCGCCATCGTCGGGGGCATGCTGCTTCTGGGTGAAGAGATCACCTTGCGGCTCGTGGCGGCAAGCGCGCTGGTTCTGGGCGGGATCGCCTATGGGCTGTTTCAGCGCAGGATCGGCTCCAGCGGATCGTAGAGCAGGCTTTGCCCCCAGACGGCATCGGCGAGGCTGTCGGGTTTCACGCGCAGACCCGCAAGCTCGTCCCGGGCGACCAGACGGCGCTTGTTCACAACGCCTTCGGGGTCGATCCAGCCATCGGAGAGCTGGCCTGCTTCATAGGTGACGTGAAAATAGATATCGACCTGATGAAAATCGCCCGCGGGATCGTGGAATTCATTGACCAGACAGGGCGCGCCGACGCGGACCGCCAGCCCGGTTTCCTCGTGAAACTCGCGGACCAGATTTGCCGGAAGCGATGTGCCGGGCTCCACCCCGCCGCCCGGCGCGCACCACAGATCCGACCCGTCACGCCACGCATTCACCAGCAAGAGCCGGTTATCCAGAAGAAGCAGGCCGCGAACGGCAAGGCGGGGGCGGCGCGTTGACATCGCCGCGATGGTGCCCCGTGACGCAACGGCGATGCAAGAGGCGCAATTTCCATACTCGCAGTGGCGTCCGTTCATGCCTAGATTACGCACATGCGTGTTCTGGTTGCCCTTCTGGTACTGTTCCTTCTGTCCGCGGCCCCGGCGCGGGCGGAATGCGTGGTGCTGCTGCATGGGCTGGCGCGCGGGGCCGCGTCCCTTGCGGTGATGGAGGAGGCGCTGGAAGCCGCGGGATATCAGGTGGTCAACCAGAGCTACCCGTCGACCCGCGCCTCGATCTCGGAGCTTGCACCTGTCACGATCCTGCCGGCCATGGCGCGGTGCGGGGCCGACAAGGTGCATTTCGTCACCCATTCCATGGGCGGCATTCTGGTGCGCTACTGGCTGTCGCGGCACCGGCCCGTCCGGCTGGGGCGGGTGGTGATGCTGGCGCCGCCGAATAGCGGCTCGGAGCTGGTGGACGTATTGGGCGAACTGGAGCCTTTCGAATGGCTGAACGGCCCGTCGGGCATGCAACTGGGAACCGGCGAGGACGCCCTGCCGAACCGGTTGCCATCGGTGGATTTCGAGCTTGGTGTGATCGCGGGCGACCGGACCCTGAACCCGGTCTATTCCGCCCTGATCGAAGGGGCGGATGACGGAAAGGTCGCTGTGTCCAGTACCCGCGTGGCCGGGATGAGCGACCATATCGTGCTGCCGGTGACCCATACATTCATGATGAACAACCCGCTTGTGATCGCCGAGGTGATCACATTTCTCGAAACCGGCGCCTTCGATCACGACATGGACATCTTCGACGCGATCGAAGGGTTTGTGGAGTAGCCGCGGACGGTGTATCGGCGGGGCTCAGGCCGGGCCTGTCACACGGTTGACATGGCCCATTTTGCGGCCCGGGCGGGTTTCGGCCTTGCCGTAGAGATGGATCTGGGTGCCGGGCTCCGCCGCATGTCGGCGGCCCTCGTCGATCTGGTCGCCGATCAGGTTTTCCATCACGACATTGGCGTGCCGCGCGCCGTCGCCAAGCGGCCAGCCGGTGATCGCGCGGATATGCTGCTCGAACTGATCGACGGCGCATCCGGCCTGGGTCCAATGGCCGGAATTGTGCACGCGCGGAGCGATCTCGTTCACCACGAGGCCGTCGGGCGTCACGAAAAGCTCCACACCCAGAACACCGGTATACTCAAGCGCATTCAGGATGCGCGAGGCGATCAGGATCGCATCGGTCTTGAGGCTGGCCGGAATCGCGGCTGGGACCGTCGTGGTGGCGAGGATGCCGTCCTGATGCACATTCTCGCCCGGGTCATAGGCCGCGATGCTGCCATCGAGCCCGCGCGCGGCGATGACGGAGATTTCGCGGCTGAAGGCAACGAAGCCTTCGGCAATCGCGGGCGCGCCGTTGAAGGTGGCCATGGCGCCTTCGGCCTGATCGGGGGTGGCGATCCGCGCCTGCCCCTTGCCGTCATAGCCGAAGCGGCGGGTCTTCAGGATGGCGGGCGTGCCGGTGACTGCAAGCGCCTCGGGCAGATCTGCGGCGATCCCGACGGGTGCGAAGGGCGCGGTGCGGAGCCCCAGACCGGTCAGGAAGGTCTTTTCCGCCAGCCGGTCCTGGCTGACCTCCAGTGCGCGCCGGTCGGGGTACAATGCGGCATCGCGGGCAAGGTGATCGAGCGCGGAGGCAGGAATATTCTCGAACTCGAAGCTGACGACATCGCAGGAGGCCGCAAACACGCGGAGCGCGTCGATATCGTCATAGGCGGCCTTGGTCCAGGCGGCGGCCACATCCGCGGCGGGGGCCGCGCCGGGTTCGTAGATATGGGCCTTGTATCCCAGACGTGCGGCGGCCATGGCGAGCATCCGGCCCAGTTGGCCGCCCCCCAGAATGCCGACGGTGCTGCCTTGCGGGAGCGGTTCAGTCATCTTGCGGTGTCTCGGGAATGGAGGCGGACAGGGACGCGCGCCAGTCGTCGAGACGCGCGGCAAGGGCCGGGTCCGACAGCGCGAGGATTTCCGCGGCCATCAGCCCCGCATTCGCTGCACCACCGGCACCGATCGCCATGGTCGCGACGGGATAGCCGCGCGGCATTTGCAGGATCGAATAAAGACTGTCGACGCCCGAGAGCGCTTTGGTCTGCACCGGGACGCCGATCACCGGCAGTCGGGTCTTGGACGCCATCATGCCCGGCAGATGGGCCGCGCCGCCCGCACCCGCGATGATCACTTTCAGCCCCCTGTCCACGGCGGTCGCCCCATATTCCCAAAGCCGCTCGGGCGTGCGATGGGCGGAGACGATGCGAACCTCATGGCCCACGCCTAGCGTGTCGAGAATATCGGCGGCCTCCCGCATGGTGGGCCAGTCCGACTGGCTGCCCATGATGATGCCAATTTGGATGTCATCCATGATCGTAAAGGCCCCTTCGGCGGATCTGAGAGCGCGATGCCGGCCGTGGTGCGGGCCCGGTGCATCGGTTTCGTCATCTGAGTTCGGTGCGATGCTCTATCTTTTTGATTTTACGTGCAAGATGGTCTGCCCCCGGTTTCACCTTTTTGGCCCACGCCTCAGGCGATGATGTCGGGGGTGAGTTCATCCTCGATCCGGGCAATCCGGTCTTTGAGCGCCAGCTTCTGCTTTTTCAGCCGCTTCAGCGTCAGCTGGTCGGGCATGGCGCGTTCGGACAGGGCCGCAATCGCGTCATCCAGATCGCGATGCTGCCGGCGCAGCACTTCAAGCTTCACGCGCAACACCTCTTCATGGGTCATCTCGGTGGGGGCGTTCATGAACCGGCCTTGATGGGATTCGTCTCGGTAGCGGTTCAAGATAGCGACAAATCTGCGTGACGCAAAGCGTTGCCGCCCTTGCAGCGGTGGCCCGAGCGCCCCATATTCTCCGATGACAGGGCTGCCGAATGCGGGGCCCGGATACGCAGATCGCTTGAGCTTTGAGGATGTGCCCGATGACGAAACTGACCCTTGGATCGCACCCTTTCCTTCTGGGTTTCGATCAGCTGGAACGCCTGGTGGAACGCACCGCGAAATCCGGCAATGATGGATATCCGCCCTACAATATCGAACAGAAGGGCGAAAACGCCTATCGGATCACCCTCGCCGTGGCCGGGTTCGCGGAAGAGGATCTGTCCATCACGGTCGAGGACCGGCAGCTGATGGTGCGCGGGCGCCAAGCCGAGGAAGACCATGAGAGGATGTTCCTGCATCGCGGCATCGCGGCGCGGCAGTTCCAGCGGTCTTTCGTTCTGGCCGAGGGGGTCGAGGTTGCCGGAGCGGCGATGGAGCATGGTCTGCTGCATGTGGATCTGGCCCGCGTGGTGCCCGACAAGGTGGTGCAGAATATCGAGATCAAAACCGGAGGTAAGAGCAATGTTTGAACAGAATGATGCCGCCCGGACCGTGGGTCAGCCTATCGTCTACATCCGCCAGGTCGCCGTGGCCGACCTGCCGAGAGAGTTGCGCAAACAGGCAGCGGGGCTGGATACGCTCTATGCGATCGGCAGCGAGACCGGAGAGCAGCTTGCCCTTGTGAGAGACCGCAAGCTGGCCTTCATCGTCGCGCGCCAGAACGACATGACGCCAGTCAGCGTGCACTGATATCTGCGGCACCAATGTGTGTGGGAAAGGACGCTCCCCGTTTGGGCGTCCTTTTTCTTTGGGGCTTGCCCCCGTGACCACCGATGCGCTGGCCGCGGCGGTCTTCTCTTTGCCTTGGTCAGCCGCCTGACTACAGGTGCCATCGCGGCCAAGCTTCAAATCTGCAAACAACCGCTCTTCGCCCGACTCGCCACGTAATCGAGAAGCTTAGGTCAAGGATGGCTAATGGATTGGCACCGCACACCGGCGCTGCGGCACCAATAGCTCTGCGACCAGGCGAGATCACGCGCTACTTCGTAGCGCTCTCGCGTTTGCGCCGTTCCCGGCCACCGTTTCCTAGTCGGTATGAAGGCTGATCCAGACGGTTTCACGTGGCTCGACGCCCTGATACCGGCGCGGGACGCGGCGGCGGAGGTGATAGAGACGGCCTCGTTTGGCAATGCTCATGGCGGAGAAACCCCCATTTGTGCAGCAAATTGTGAAGAAAATCGAGCGGACTAAACCCCGCCACCAGCGCGAAAACGCCGAATTCCGACCTGATATCAGGTGGTTGCGCAAAAGCCGATTTGAGGAAAATGGCGGAGGGGATGGGCCTCATATCCAACCTTCTCCACCTCGCAACACACTGATTCTACTAGATTAAATTACGCCTCACTTCGGCCTGTGGTCTTGCGCCGAGAGTTTTGCACATCGCGATGCCGTCATGGAAGAGCGACAACCACCCTATCTCCTGCCTTCAATTATGTTTTGCAGCAGCAACGTGCGCTTCGGGCTGCTCTTCTACTAGGGGTGTCCGTCGTCAGGGATTTTGGGACAGATGGCTGCCTAAACTAAGAGAGGGTCTGGCGCATCTGTTTGGTTTGATTATGCGGCGGATTTGCTGTGAAGCAAGCGTCGCGTTTCGATGGTCTTCTGTTTGATCCTTTCTCGTTGTTTCAGGATGGTTTCACCGCGTCCGAAGTAGACGTCAGCTGGCGTGAGGTTCTGTAGGCTCTCGTGGTAGCGTCGGTGGTTGTAGTGCTCGACGAAGGCGTCAATCTGCTGCTGGAGATCGCCCGGCAGGTAGTAGTTTTCCAGCAGGATGCGGTTCTTGAGGGTCTGATGCCAGCGCTCAATCTTGCCTTGAGTCTGGGGGTGATACGGCGCGCCTCGAACATGGTCCATCTGCTGATCTTCCAGCCAATCTGCCAGTTCGCCCGAGATGTAACTCGATCCATTGTCGCTGAGCAGACGTGGCTTATGCAGGACCGTCGCCTTATCGCAACCCGAAGCCAGCAGCGCGAGGTCGAGCGTGTCGGTCACATCTTCGGCCATCATCGTTGTGCACAGCTTCCAGGCGATAATGTATCGGCTGTAATCGTCCAGGATCGTCGAGAGATAGAACCAGCCCCAACCGATCACTTTCAGATAGGTGAAGTCGGTCTGCCAGAGCTGGTTCGGCCGAGTGGTCTTGTCTTGGAACTCGTCCGCAGCTGACAGAACCACATAGGCCGGACTGGTGATCAGGTCGTAGGATTTGAGGATACGATAGACCGAAGCCTCTGACACAAAATACTTTTCCGTGTCAGTGAACTGAACCGCAAGCTCGCGCGGCGATAGATCACTTTCCTTCAAAGCCAGGCCTTTGATCTTCTCCCGAACTGGCTGGGGAATGCGGTTCCAGACCCGCGACGGCTTGGGACTGCGATCCTCAAGGGCCTCGGGGCCACCCGACAGATACCGGTCGTACCAACGGTAGAAAGTGGTTCTGGGGATGCCGAGCTTATCCAGCGTTCGTTTGGTCGGGAGATGCGAGCCTTCGACCAGGCGAATGATCTCCAGTTTCTCAGATGCGGGGTATCTCATTCGTCGTCGTCCCCATCCGCGATCATGCTTTTTTGAGCAGCCGCAGCTCCAGGGCTTGTTCAGCGACGACCTCTTTCAAATCACGGGATTCCCGTCGCAGGCCTTTGACTTCGGTCGACGTCGCTGCACGGGCCGTATCGCCCGCCAGCCGCTTCTTCCCAGCCTCAAGGAACTCCTTGGACCAGCTGTAGTACAGGCTCTGGGCAATGCCCTCCCGGCGGCACAGCTCAGCTATGCTGTCTTCACCTTTCAGACCGTCCAACACGATCCGGATCTTCTCTTCCGCTGAATACTGCTTGCGCGTCGCACGGCGGATGTCTTTGACAACCTTCTCGCCGTGGCTCTTTCGTGTTCCGGGTTTCTGTCTCATCTCCACTCCTTGGTGGTTACGATGTGCCAGAAACCCTCTCTTATCAAATCGACCTAAACTGTCCCATTGGTGCTGACGTCAGACACACACCTGCCTGTGCAAGGCGCGTCACCATCGTGTGCCGCAGGCTGTGGAACACCAGACCGCTTTCCTTCATGCTCAGTCCCGGCAAGAGCACGTTGTTGAACCGGCGACCCAAGTTGCGGCCATAGCCCTCCTTGGCATTGTAGCTAAACGATAGGAATAGCCGCTTGTCCTTCGGCTTGGCGGCGACCCAATCGAGGAAGCCCAGCCCGATCAGGTCCGAGTGGACCGGCACGCGGCGCTTGGCGGCAGGGGTCTTGAGGCTCTTGTTTGACCCGTCCTCATTGATATCGAGGTACCAGATATCGCCTTCTTGTCGAATGTCGGCAACGTCAAGCTGTGCTACCTCGCGCAGTCTTGCGCCCGTGTAGAGGCCCAGAAGCGCCCCCCACTTGTGATCGTCCTCCTTCACAAACCCGGACGTGTTCTCAGTCAGTTCTTGGAACAGTCGCTTGGTTTGGGCTGGCGAGAATGCCTTGCGTCCGTCATCCGGCTTTTTCCGCGCCTTGATCTTCATTTCTTCAAACAGCTTCTCTGTGGCTACACCATGCGTGACGGCCCATTTCCAGAAGCGATAGAACATGGCCATATGGTTATTCACCGTCTCAACAGATACCTTCTTCATTCCCGGCACTTCTATCGCCTCAAGCAGCGATAAGTCTTTCGTTTCAGTCTTGGTTTTCCGATTGAGCGGCAGGGACTGCAACACCTTTTTGACTTCGGCAGCGTCATGGCGCGTTATGTCCGCCATCCTGCGATCAGGCCCGAAATACTCCAACAGCACAGACAAGAAGGCTCTCGCCTTCGCGGCCATCTGGTCAGACCATTGCGGCTCAGCCATGAAATCCTCGATTGCCTCTCCCAGAGACGCGGAGCGGGCCTGTGGTGGCCTTGGCGTTGTCTGGGCGGGTTCGTTGAAGGAATAGCCTTCAAGGCCCTCAGCGGCGCTTAGAATGGCTTTGATCTGGTCCCGGCGGGCCTTGCGCATCTCTTGGCGCAAGGATGGCTCGTTCGCGGCCCACTGAGCGTCTGTGAGGCCCGCTGAGGCGCGGAAGCCGTCCAAGGTGCCCGCATCAAGGTAGAGGTCTGACAAGTCGTCAAAGCCGCCTATGGCGTCCTCATGCACGTCCAACTCTTGGCGCAGGGCATCAAGGGACCGATCTGGCAGGCCGGTGTCGTTCAACCGTTCCACATAGCGATCCAGCGAAGCCGCAAAGTAGCTTCGCACCATGTCCCGCATCTCGTCTTGTCTGAGCCTAGCCAAAGTCTTGTTCTCGCGCATCAATCTGCCACAGGATGCAAGATGACGGGCAAGATCGCCAGCCCGATCTGGGCACTTCGTGCGAAGGGATATTCTGACGGTACGGCGCTTGTGATCCTCAGCACGAGGAAGGGGCCAACGGAAGTAGTAAACTCCGTGACGTGATGGCGACAGATAGGCGGACAGTTTCATTGGCTGTGCGTTCCACTTTGTGTCGCACTTGCCTGTCCAAGACCTAAGTCATTGTTTTAGCAGGTTATGGCGGAGACGAAGGGATTCGAACCCTCGAGACGGTTTCCCGCCTACTCCCTTAGCAGGGGAGCGCCTTCGACCACTCGGCCACGTCTCCGCCGACCCGTTTAGCGGAGACCGTGTGGAACACACAAGCCGAAAACACCCGGTCTGATGGTATTTGCCGGGGAATGGCCGGGCGTGAAGCGCAATGTCCGGGTTCCGGGCGGTCCGGGCCAGCGTGGCTGCGGAGCGCCCGGATACGGTTGATCCGTGTCCTTTGCCCGGCCTCGACCTGAGATCGCTGATGCGTCTGGACGGTCGCTGTTGCGGGGCGCCCAGCTATCCGAAGGGCCGCGCGGCTGGCCGGTTTCCTGCCGCGCGGCCGTAGTGTTCAGACGGTTTCCAGTTCCTTACCGCGGGCCATGGCGGCGGCCTGCACATCGGCGGGTAGGGGCACGCGCCAACTGGTTTCGGGATCGCGGCCCACGCTTTCGTCGACGAAGGCGTTGTCGAAGGTGATGTTCACGTTCTGCCAGACATTCTTGTACTCCTCGGGCAGGAACTTCTTGACGACAAACAGGGTGGGCCGCCGGTCACCGAAGGCGGAGCGCTGGATCAGCAGGCCTTCGGGCGCAACGATCCCCCGGCTGGCCAGAGCCTCGTCATTCAGGAGAACATCGAAAACGAAACGCGGGCGTTCGACGGGGGAAAGTGCGCTCATCTCGGTCATGAGCGCCTTGAATTCGGGCGTGGTGACGAAGTCGATGATCTCGTCATAGGTGGCGCGCATCACGCGGGCGAGCTCGTCGCGGTCATAGGCAAGGCCATCATAGCCCGTATAGGGCAGGGTCTGAGGTGTCATGGGGGTATCTCCCGTGCAAAATTGTGCAAAATCTGGGTGGGCGGCGCCCGCCATGATGCCGGGCGCCGCTGTTGAAATCCGAAAGGACAGAAAGAGCCGCTTAGGTCGAAAACCCGCCGCAGCCGCACACCGTGGCCGCACCGCCGCCGGCGCACGCACCCCAGCCAAGCGGATCGATATCCGAGATCCGGTCCAGTTTCGGGGTCACTTCGAAGCGGAGGCCGTTGACCTTATCCTCGAACACCCGGCTGGTGAGGCGGAAATCCTCCGGAATATCGGCCCCCGCCTTGCGCAGCCCCTCGATCGTCAGCATTTCGCCGACCTTCTCCATACCCGCGCCATCGGCGGCCTCGTCTCGGGCCACGCGCATACGCTCGATGAATTCCGGCGCGGTGATGGTCTCGATCACATTGCTGGTGATCTTGACCAGACGCTCCCGGTCAAGCTGCGCCTTGATCTCGGCGCGTTCCGCGTCGACCTTGGCCATGCGATCTTCCAGTTTCGATTGAATTTTGGCGTTTGCCATTATGAAGTCTCCTTTGCTGAAAACAGCAACTCAAGGCCGTGACGCAAAAAAACAGCGAAATACGCCATGCGCCACGTAATAAAATTGCCCAAGTCGCAATTCAAAACTCAGAAAATTATCGATTCGATGGGTTAACAGTGCAGATCATGTGCGCAATCGGCGAAAAGACGCCGAGATCCCGGCGGCCTTGCAGGTGCGGCCTCAGGTGTTGAACAGAAAGTGCAGCACGTCGCCGTCCTTGACGACATAGCTCTTGCCTTCGGCGCGCATCTTGCCGGCGTCCTTGGCCGGCTGTTCGCCGCCCAGAGCCACGAAATCCTCATACGCAATGGTTTCGGCGCGGATGAAACCCTTTTCGAAATCGCCATGGATGACACCGGCGGCCTTGGGTGCCGATGTGCCCGCGGTGATGGTCCACGCGCGGGCCTCTTTCGGGCCGACGGTGAAATAGGTTTCCAGATCCAGCAATTCGTAGCCCGCACGGATAAGCCGGTCGAGACCTGCCTCCTCCAACCCCATTTCCTCTAGGAACAACTGCGCCTCCTCGGCGTCCAGCTGGCTGATCTCCTCCTCGATCCGGGCCGAAATGACCACATGCGCCGCGCCCTGTTCGGCGGCCATCCTCGCCACTTCGGCGGAGCGCGCATTGCCGTTTGCCGCAGCCTCCTCCTCCACGTTGCAGACATAGAGGATCGGCTTGGTGGTGAGAAGTTGCAGCCCGGCCCAGACCTTCGCGTCCTCGGGGTCGACCGCGACCAGACGGGCGGGCTTGCCCTCTTCCAGCATCGCCAGCGCAGCTTTCAGCAACCGCTCCTGCTGGATCGCCTCCTTGTCGCCGCCGCGCACTTTTCGCACGAGGTTCTGAAGCCGTTTCTCGATCGATTCCATGTCCGCCAGCATCAGCTCGGTCTCGATGGTCTCGGCATCCGCGATGGGGTCGATCCGACCCTCTACATGGGTCACATCGCCATCCTCGAAACAGCGCAGCACATGGGCGATGGCGTCAACCTCGCGGATATTGGCCAGAAACTGGTTGCCCAGACCCTCGCCCTTCGATGCGCCCTTCACCAGCCCAGCAATATCCACGAAGGTGATCCGGGTCGGGATAACCTGCTTCGACTTGGCGATCTCCGCCAGCTTTTCAAGCCGGTCATCGGGCACGGCGACATCGCCCACATTCGGCTCGATCGTGCAGAACGGGAAATTCGCCGCCTGCGCCGCGGCGGTGCGTGTCAGCGCGTTGAACAAGGTGGATTTGCCCACATTCGGCAGACCGACGATCCCCATCTTGAAACCCATCTCGCGCCCCTTTTCGGCAAAGCTGCAATCGCGGCGCATCTAGGTCGCGCCCGGGGCGGGCGTCAAGCCGCGTGGTGCGCCTTGACTTGGATTGCGCCCTCCGTAATCTCGCCGGGCGGGCCCGAAGGGTCGCCCTCGCGTGGCTGAGGAGATATCTTTCGCGCCGAACCGGGGGCCCGCCGGACGCGCATCCAGTCTGGCCCATGTCGGTTGTCGCAAATGGAAAACCCGGCCCTCCGCCGTCGGGCGGTCGCACCCGCGCAGAGGTGATGCCGCTGCTTCGGCTGTCGATGCCGTTGATCATCGCCTTTGCCGCGGCCACGCTGATCGGTGTGATCGATACCGTCATGATCGCCCCTCTGGGCACGGTGCCGCTGGCGGCGGCCGGGATCACCACCGCCTTTCTGATCATCCTGATCTCGGCGCTTTGGGGCCTTGTCACGATTGTGGGCGTCAGGATCGCCCAGGCCCATGGTGCCGGCGACGCGGGCGAGGTGGCCAGCAATCTTCGCAACGGTCTGGCGCTTTGTGCAATCGGCGGGGCAGGGGCGGGGCTACTGATGGTTCTGGCCTTCCCGTTTCTCGATCTTCTCGATCAGCCGCCGGAGGTCCTGGCGATCCTCCTGCCTTACTGGCTCAGTATGGCGCTCTGGCTGGTTCCGATTCTGACGTTCTTCGCCTTCAAGGCCCTGTTCGATACGGTCGGGCGGCCCTGGACCGGGGTCGCAATCTCATATCTCGGTGTGGTGGTGAACCTGCCGCTGAACTACGGGCTGATCCATGTCGCGGGTCTCGGGCTGGTCGGGGCGGGCATCGCCAGCGTGCTGTCGAGCAGTGCGACGCTTCTGGTGGCATGGCTGTTCTGGCGCCGCTCCCCCGATCTGGCAGCTTATCGCGTGGCCGTCCCGATCCGGTGGTCCCGGATCAGATCGCTTTACCGCGAGGGGCTTCCGATATGCATCGGCTACGCAGGCGAGGGTGCGGCCTATGCGTTTCTGGGCATCATGCTTGGGTGGTTCGGCGCGGTCGAACTGGCGGCAAATCAGGTGGTGAACGCGATTGGCGGCGTCTTCTACGTGATCCCGCTTGGCATGGCGAGCGCGGTCTCGATCCGGATCGGTATGGCGATCGGCGGGAAGGAACGCGCACGGCTTCGCCCCATTCTGGCCGCAGCGCTCTGGATCGTGACGCTCTGGATGCTGGCGATCACCGCGCTTTACATCTTCGGGGGGCGGGCAATGTCGGAAGCGCTGACCAAGGATGGCGCAGTGGTGGATGTCGCCGTGGGTCTGTTCATCGTCGCCGCACTGGTTCAGGTGGCCGATGGCGTGCAGTCAAGCACTCTGGGTGCGCTTCGCGGCATGTCCGACAACCGCGTACCCACGGCGATCACGCTGATCAGCTACTGGCCGCTGGCCCTGCCGGCCGCCTATGTCATCGGCTTCCCGCTTGGTTATGGGGCCATCGGGGTCTGGGCCGGCTACGGCGCCGGCATCGGTCTGGCCGCGATCCTGCTTTCGGTCCGGTTCTGGCGAAAAACCGGATTCGCGCCCGGCCGATGAGCGTTGCGGCCGGGCCGCCCGTCCAAGCCCCATTGATTTCCTCCGGCCTTTGTCCCAAACCGTCCCGGATCAATGCCAAGGGACGCCCATGACACGTATCGACGACACATTCGCCCGCCTCAAGGCCGAGGGAAAGAAGGCCTTCGTGGCCTATGTCATGGCCGGCGATCCCGATTACGAGACATCGCTGGAGGTCATCAAGGGCCTGCCGGGCGCCGGGGTAGATATCATCGAACTCGGCCTGCCGTTCACCGATCCGATGGCCGACGGGCCGACCATCCAGCTTGCCGGCCAGCGGGCACTTGAAGCGGGCCAGACCCTTGAAAAGACGCTGCAAATGGCGCGCGAACTGCGCAAGACCGACGACAAGATCCCGATCGTGATGATGGGCTATTACAACCCGATCTACAGCCGCGGTGTCGCGCGTTTTCTGACCGATGCGCGCGAAGCCGGCATCGATGGTCTGATCGTCGTGGATCTTCCGCCGGAGGAGGACAAGGAGTTGTGCATCCCCGCGCAGGAAGCCGGGCTGAACTTCATCCGCCTCGCCACACCCACCACCGATGACGCGCGCCTGCCGAAGGTGCTGCAGAACACATCCGGTTTTGTCTATTACGTCTCGATCACCGGGATCACCGGCGCGGCAGAGGCGCAGGCCGGCGATGTGGGCCCCGAGGTGGCGCGGATCAAAGCGCAAACCGATCTGCCCGTGATCGTGGGCTTTGGGATCAAGACACCGGAGGCCTCGGAGGCGATTGCGGGGGTCGCGGACGGGGCGGTCGTGGGCTCTGCCATCGTGGGGGAGATCGCCGCGGGCAAGCCGGTGGCCGAGGTCCTCGCCTTCGTCAGATCGCTGGCCGATGGCGCACATCGGGCCTGAAAAGGGCCCACGGCAAATGCAATCAACCTCGGCGCGACGCGTTTTTCCGGCCCTTTCCTGCCGTCGGCGGCGGGCCTGACTTCCCCTAGGTCGGCCACCTTGCGTGTCCGATCTGCCGCATTGCGCGAAACCTGGCCTATTGGTAAATCAATGTGACCAATACGTGCCGGAAGGGAAGCCGATGCCCGTCATCACCGAGATCGAAGATCTGCGCCGCATGCATAAGCGCCGCACGCCGAAAATGTTCTACGACTATGCGGAATCGGGCAGTTGGACGGAGCAGACCTTCCGCGAGAACTCCTCCGATTTCGACATGATCCGCCTGCGTCAGCGGATCGCCGTGGATATGGCGGGAAGGTCCACCAAAAGCCAGATGATCGGCGAGGATGTGGCGATGCCGGTGGCGCTGGCCCCGGTAGGTCTGACCGGCATGCAATGTGCCGATGGCGAGATAAAGGCGGCCCGCGCGGCGGAGAAGTTCGGGGTGCCGTTTGCGCTCAGCACGATGTCGATCTGTTCCATCGAGGACGTGGCGGACCACACGACCAAGCCGTTCTGGTTTCAGGTCTATACGCTGAAGGATGACGAGTTCATGCAGCGGCTGTTCGATCGTGCGCGGGCAGCGAACTGCTCGGCAATCGTGATCACGGTGGATTTGCAGATCATGGGCCAACGCCACAAGGACCTGAAAAACGGCCTGTCCGCCCCGCCGAAATTTACCATCGCCAGCATGGCGAACCTGGCCACGAAAATCCCATGGGGGCTGGAGATGCTGCGGACCAAGCGACGCTTCTTCGGCAATATCGTGGGCCATGCGAAAGGTGTGAGCGACCCGTCGTCACTCGCCTCCTGGACCGCGGAAGCCTTCGATCCGTCCCTCGACTGGGAGCGGATCAAGCAGTTCCGCAAGATGTGGGGCGGCAAGGTGATCCTGAAGGGCATTCTGGATGCCGAGGATGCGAAGAAAGCGGTGGAGGTCGGCGCGGATGCGATTGTGGTGTCGAACCATGGCGGGCGCCAGCTCGATGGCGCGCTCAGTTCCATCCGCATCCTGCCCGAGGTGATGGATGCGGTGGGCGACAAGGTGGAGGTGCATCTCGACAGCGGCATTCGCTCCGGTCAGGACGTGCTGAAGGCGTTGGCGCTCGGCGCCAAGGGGACCTATATCGGGCGCGCATTCGTCAACGGTCTGGGCGCGATGGGCGAGGCGGGCGTGACCAAGGCGCTGGAAATCATCCACAAGGAACTGGACGTGACCATGGCGCTTTGCGGCGAGCGGGACGTCGCCAATCTGGGCAAGCACAACCTTCTGGTCCCGAAGGAGTTTTACGGCGATTGGGCATAGCGCGCCGAGCGCGCGCGCAACATCAGCGCCAGGATCGGCGCGATCAGGGCCAGCCCGCCCACCACCGCGAAGGCGACGCGGAGGCCGTATGCCTCCGAAACCTGGCCCATGACGAGCGGCGCCAGCAGGAAGGCCGCGAACCCCATGACGTTGACCCGCGCCACGGCGGAAGTCCGGTGTGCGGGTGGCACAAGCCGGCCCACCAGTGCGAGAGCCATGGGGCCGACGACGGAAACGCCGAGCCCCATGATCCCGAAGCCGATATAGGCCAGGAACGGCCCGCCCGCGAGGGCCGCCAGAAACGCACCGGCACAGGCCATGGCCGCGCCGAGCGTGATGATCGAGACATCCGAAAACCGCCCGCTGATCGCCTGACCCGAAAACCGGCCAAGCGCCATGGTCAGCCCGAGGATCGCCGGACCGAAGGCCCCTTCGGCGGCGCGGCCGCCCAATGTGCGTTCGATGTGAAGCGCGGACCAGCTTTCCACGACGGCCTCCACGAAAAAGGCCAGAAGCACGATCCCACCGCAGATCAGAACGATCGCCCAAGGCAGGCGCACCGCCCGGCGCTCCTCGTCCGAGACGGGCGTCACCTCGCTGCGCATGCCGAGGCTGAGGCCGGCGACGAGAAGCGCCAGCGCGGAGAAGATCTCCGCCGATGAAAGCCCGGCCTCGCGGGCAAATCCCGTGGCGATGGCGCTCACCGCGTAGGCCACGGAAAACATGCCGTGATTGGCGTTCATCAAGGAGCGGTTGTGCCGCGCCTCCAGTTCCGAGACACGGGCGTTGGAGACGATATCCAGAAGCCCGGAGCCCAGCCCGAGGCCGATCATCGCCGCCAGAAACACCCAAGGTCCGGTGGCCAGCCCCGGCACCAGATAGGCCAGCGCCACGGCAAGTGCCGCGATCGGCAGCGACAGCGCGCCAAGCCTCCGGTCGAACAGCGGGGCGAGCCACAAGGTGGCCAGAAGCCCGAGCGGGCTGCCCAGAAGCAACAGGCCGAACACGGCGTCATCGGCCCCGATCTGGGCTTTCAGAACCGGCACCTGTGCCGCGAAACTGCCCCACAACACCCCCATCGCCACGAAACCGAGCGCGGCGCGGCGGGACAGTCGGAGGGCGGAGAGAACGGCCATCGCGCACGATTGCCACGGGGCCCGGGGCCGCACAAGCCGACAAACCCAGAATCGCCTTTTCAAACCTGCATCTCTGCCCTATACGCACGGCTTCACGCGGCCCGACACCCTTGGAGGCAGCCGCATAACCTATGGAGAAATAGCAATGGCTGGTGAGATTCCTGATCTCGTCGCCGAGGCACGGACGGGGACAGGCAAGGGGGCCGCCCGTCAAGCACGCCGCGAAGGCAAGGTGCCCGGTATCGTTTATGGTGGTGGCGTTGACCCGCTGCCGATCAATATCCCCTTCAACGAGTTGCTGAAGCGCCTGAGAAGCGGCCGCTTCCTGTCGACCCTGTTCAACATGAAGGTCGAGGGGCAGGACGATGTGCGCGTGATCTGCCGGAATGTGCAGCGCGACGTGGTGAAGGACCTGCCGACCCATGTGGATTTCATGCGTCTGCGGCGCACCAGCCGGATCAACCTGTTCATTCCGGTCGAGTTCATCAACGAGGAAGACGCGCCGGGCCTGAAACGCGGTGGCGTTCTGACTGTCGTGCGCCCCGAGGTGGAACTGATGGTGACGGCCTCCGACATCCCCGAAAAACTGGTGGTGGATCTGACCGGCCTGAATATCGGTGACACGGTGACGATCAGCGCGATCAGCCTGCCTGAGGGCACCCGCACGATCATCGACCGCGATTTCGTGATCGCCAACCTCACGGCGCCGTCCAGCCTTGTCTCGCAAGAGGCCGAGGAAGATGCGGCCGCAGCCGAAGACGCCGCCGAAGCAGCCGCGGCAGAGGCCACGGAGACCGAGGAGGGCTGAGCCGCCCCCAACCGGTCAGGTATCGGAAACGCCGCGCGGGCAATTGCGCGGCGTTTTTCGTTTCTGCCGGCACCCTGGCCAGGATGATCTGGGACAGCCGGCTGCCCGGCGCGCGGTGTCCTGCCCTTGTCTCCTGTCCTGCTTCCGGCGGGCCGGGCAGGGTCGCGCGCTTCCGGTCATTCGCGTTTGCATCGCGCAATGCCGAATGCGACACTCCGCATCACGCATATCCCGAGAAAGACAGCCGCCATGCATTTTGCCCGTTTCCCCCGCGTTTCGCTCGCGCATCTGCCGACCCCGCTCGAACGTCTGGACAGGCTGTCGAAGGAGCTTGGAGGCCCGGAAATCTGGATCAAGCGCGATGATTGCACGGGCCTGTCGAGCGGCGGAAACAAGACCCGCAAGCTGGAATTCCTGATGGCCGAGGCCATGGCGATGGGCGCCGATATGGTGATGACCCAGGGCGCGACGCAGTCGAACCACGCCCGACAGACGGCTGCGGCTGCCGCGAAACTGGGCATGGCCTGCCATATCCTTCTGGAAGATCGCACCGGCTATCAGGACCACAACTACAACGAAAACGGCAATGTTCTGCTGGACCATCTGCACGGCGCCACGACCGAAAAGTTTCCTGGCGGCCATGACATGCCCGGCGAGATGGAACGCGCGGCCAAGGCCGCAAGGGCGGAGGGCAGGAAGGTCTACACGATCCCGGGCGGCGGCTCGAACGCGACCGGTGCGCTTGGCTATGCCAACTGCGCGATGGAACTGCTGAGCCAGGTGAACGAGCGGCGGCTGGTCGTGGATCATCTGGTCCACGCGACCGGTTCGTCGGGCACGCAGGCCGGGCTGATCGTCGGGTTGAAGGCGCTGAACGCGGGTATCCCGCTTCTGGGCTTCGGAACGCGCGCGCCGCAGGAACGTCAGGAACAGATGGTTTACGATCTGGCCGTGAAAACGGCCGAGAAGCTGGGCTGCGCCGGTGTGGTCGCGCGCACCGATGTGCGGGCCGACACCAGCTATGTGGGTGCCGGCTATGGCCTGCCCCGGGCCGATACGATCGAGGCGATCCGGCTTTTCGCGGAACTGGAGGGGATCCTGCTCGATCCGGTCTATTCCGGCAAGGGGGCGGCGGGTCTCATCGATTATTGCCGGACGGGGAAATTCACTAAGGGTGAACGTGTCGTGTTTCTGCACACCGGAGGCTCCGTCGGGCTGTTCGGCTATGACAATGTGCTGATCGCTGCGGACAAGCAGATGGCGGCGGAATAACCGATGATGCGCCGGGTCGGCATATTGGGCGGTATGGGCCCCCAGGCGACCGTTCTTCTGATGCAGAAAGTGCTGGCCGCCGTGCCCGCGCGCGATGACGCCGATCACGTGCCGCTGATCGTCGACCAGAACCCGCAGGTGCCGTCGCGCATCAGGCGGCTGATCGAGGGCACAGGCGACGATCCCGCACCCGTGCTGGCGGAGATGGCGCAGCGGCTGGAGGCGGCGGGTGCCGAGGCGCTTGCGATGCCCTGCAATACGGCGCACCACTATGCCGACGCCATTCGCAGCGCAACGTCGGTGCCGTTTCTCGACATGGTGGTGCTGTCCGCAGGCCATGCCGCGACGCTTTCCGGTCGCGGCGCCAGGGTCGGTATTCTCGCCTCGCCTGCGCTGCGCAAGGTGGCGCTGTTCGATGCGGCTTTCGCGCTGGAAGATCTGACGCCGGTCTATCCCGAGGACGATGACGCGATGCTTGCGGCCATCCGCAGGATCAAGGCGGAGGGGGCCAACGCCGCCTCCCGCGCGGTACTGGCCGCCGCTTCCGCCGAGGTGCTTGCGCAAGGGGCGGTGGTGCAGATCATCGCCTGCACCGAGTTTTCGCTTATCCCCGATGCGGTGGCCCCCGGCGCGACGGTATTCGACAGCCTAGACAGGCTTGTCGCGGAGCTGGTGGCCTTTGCCACGTCGCCAGCGGGTCGCGAGGGGATGACGGGTGAACCATCCCATGCCGGGCTCCGATCGGCTGCGGTACCGTATCGGGCAGGGCCTGTCTGACGCGCCGACAACGCTCAGCCAGAGACTGCGGAGATGAATGTGCTAAAGACCAACCCCTTATGGGAACGGCGCTGCGCCCCGGCCATGTCTCAGGCCGCGCGATCCAGCGGCGTGACCGCCCCCGCGCCGTAAAGCGCCCCGAACTCGGTTGCCAGAAAGTCGTCCAGCCGCACCTGTTCCTGTCCGATGAACCCCTTGGCGGGCAGCTTGCCCTGCCGCATCAGGTCGACCACGGCTGTCACCCCGGCGGCGGTGGTTACCTGAATGGCGCTCCAGGTCTTGCCTGCGATCTGGCGCGCAGTGCACTTGTTGACATAGGAGCGTTCGGTGAAGACGCCATCCTTCATCCCGGTCGCGGTGCAGAACACCAGCACCACGTCCTGTTTCGTTCGCGGCAGCGCGGTTTCGAAAACTTCTTTCAGAAGATCTCGGCGGCGGGCGAGCCCGAGATCGTCCAGCAAAAGCTTGATGATATCGCGATGGCCAGGATAGCGGATTGTGCGATAGGAGACACGCCGCGCCTTGCCGGACAGGCTTTCGGAAAGCGTGCCCAGCCCGCCGGACGTATTGAAGCACTCGTAATCCACGCCGTCATGGCTGATGATTTCCAGGTCTTCCAGGGGCGCAACCTTCACCGGGCGCCCGTCGATCAGGGCATCGCAGGGGTTGAGATACTCGTTGATCAATCCGTCCGTCGACCATGTCAGATTATACTTCAGTGCATTGGTCGGATAGAGCGGCAGCGCGCCCACCCGGAGCGACAGGGTATCCAGTTCATCGAACTGGTCGGCCAGATCCGCGCCCGCGATGCCGACGAACCCGGGGGCCAGCCCGCATTGCGGCATGAAGGCGGTTTCCGCATCCCGCGCCAGCGCGCGCACCGCATCCGTGGCGGCCACATCTTCGGTCAGGTCGAAGTAATGCGCGCCCGCGGCTTTCGCGGCTGTCGCAATCGCCGGGGTCAGGAAAAAGGGCGCGGCGCTGATCGCGGCATGGCAATCGCCGAACGCCTCCGTCAGCGCGCGGGCATCCTCCACATCGATCTGCATGACCTCAACCCCGGTCGTGTCGATCTGCGCCAGACCGCTGGCATCCCGGTCGATCACGCGCACGTCGTAATGCACCGAGGTTTTCAGAAGTGCGGCGATCATCCGCCCGATCTTGCCTGCACCGACGATACAGATTTTCCAACGCGCCATGAGAGCCCTCCGCCTGTTTCTTCCCAGTTCACCGGTGATCCTGTCGGGTGCGAAGACGGAAATCTGGCGATAATGCCGGCTCGTTCGGCAATTTGCCGGTCAAGGCTGCAATCTGTCAGGATCGCACGTTTGGTGGAAGCATCATCCGGGCGGCGGTCTCGCTGTAGCGCCTGTCGAATTTCCGCCCGAAGACGACGAAAGTCTTGGTGCGGATCACACCGGGGATTTCGGCGATTTCATCCACTAGAAGATCCAGATCCTCGATCCTCGGCGCCTCCGCAGTGAGAAACAGGTCGAACTCTCCGTTGATCGACAGGCAAAGTTTGATCTCTGGCAGATTGTTCAGTCTTTGCAGGATCTTGCGGGTGTCCTGCTGCCGGATTTCCAGCAGCATCAGGATCTGGACGACCTCGTCGCCCTGAGGCTGGCCCAGTACAACCGAATAGCCGGCGATGGTGCCGTCCCGTTCCATCCGGGCAATCCGTTCATGCACGGTGGAGCGCGCCACGCCCAGCCGCCCCGCGATCTGGGAGGTCGACGCGCGGGCGTTATGTTGCAGTTCGGCCAGGATCCTGCGATCAAGGGCGTCGCGCATGAAGCCTCTCTTGCGGCTGGACATCCGCTGCAGGTTTCGGGATATCCGGTGAAACGTCAAGCCTGGCTACGAGTATCCGTCGAATTGCCGGGGTTCCGGACATTCTGTGCCCGACCTGCATGGCGCAGCACAAGAGACGGGTCGCCGCCCTCAGGCGACACGGATACCGTTCGACCAGACCCCGTGCAGTACCGGCACCTCGCCCACCCGGGCGAAGCGGACGAGATCGGCGCGCATGCCGGGTGCGATCGCGCCCCGGTCCACCAGCCCCGCGGCCTTCGCCGGGGCCGATGTGACGGTGGCCATCGCGCGGGCCAGATCATCCCAGATCGCGCCCAGTTTCACAGCTGCGTAAAGCAGCGCGGCGGGCACATAGTCCGAGGACAGAATATCCAGAAGTCCGGTTTCGGCCAGCGTTTCGGCGGCGACATTGCCGGAGTGAGACCCGCCGCGGATCAGGTTCGGCGCGCCCATCATCACGGCGATCCCGTGCTGATGGCAGGCTTTGGCGGCCTCCAGCGTGGTCGGGAACTCCGCAAGCTGAATGCCGTGGCTCGCCGAAACGCGGACATGTTGGGCGGTCGTGTCGTCATGACTGGCCAGCACCGCGCCAAAGCGTTGTGCGGCCTCCACCGCCGCGATCTCATGGGCCGGCCCGACACGTGCGCCAAGGGCCACGCGCGCCTCCACATGGGTGTCGAAATCCTCCTGGCTCAGCCCGTGTTTGCCACGCATGTAGGTTTCATACTGGCTGAGATCGGCAAACTGCCTCTGGCCCGGCGTGTGATCCATCAGGCTGAGGATGCCGACCCGGTCGTCGGGGCCGAACCCGGCCAGTTCCTCCAGAAGCGTTTCCGAGCAGATTTCGGCCCTGAGATGCAAATGATGGCTGATTTTCAAGGCGCCTTCGGCCCGCATGGCAAGGATTTCATCGGCCATGGTGCGGGCGTAGCGTTGCCAGCCCGTGGCGCCCTTGCCCTCGATTGAGCCCACGCGGATCGCGTCGAACACAGTGGTGATCCCGGTCGAGGCAAGCTCCGCGTCATGGGCGACGATCGCGGCCTTATGGGGCCAGTTCACGCGCGGCCGGGGGCGCAGATGGCGCTCCAGATTATCGGTATGCAACTCGATCAGGCCGGGGGCCAGAATGTCGCCCCCGCAATCCGTCGCCCCTTTGGGCACGGCGGTGCCGGTGTCGATATCGACGATCTCGCCCTTTTCGATATACAGGCTGCCAGTGAGAGTTTCGCTCGGCAGAACCAGTGTCGCATTGGCAAGGGTCAGGTTGTCTGGCATGGCCGGGGCCTCCGGTATTCGGCGCAGGGGCCAAGGTTATGAGCGAATTCACCCGATACGCGATTTACATGCTGCCGCAAGGCGCTTTTTATCAGGCCGGAGCGGCCTGGCTGGGATGGGATGCGGAGGCCGGCGCGGAACGTGCGCATCCCGTGCTGGACGGCCTGCCCGCCACGCCGGAAGAGATCACGGCGACACCTCGCAAATACGGCTTCCACGGCACGATCAAGCCGCCCTTCCGTCTGGCGGAGGGGACGAGCCGCGCCGAACTGGAAACTGCCGCGGAGGCCTTGCTGGCCAGCCTTTCGCCGGTGCAGCTTCCCGGTCTTGTCATCCGACGTCTGGGCGGGTTCGTGGCCGCGGTGCCCGAGCGGCCGTCGGCGGGGTTGGCCGATCTGGCGGCGGCCGTCGTCCGGGGGCTCGACAGGTTCCGCGCCCCGCCGGGCGAGGCGGAACTGGCCCGGCGGCGCAAATCGGGCCTCAGCCGGCGGCAGGATGCATTGCTGGAGGCTTGGGGTTATCCCTATGTGATGGAGGAGTTCCGGTTCCACCTGACATTGAGCGGGCATTTCGCCGAGGCAGAGGCCGAAGCGCTGGCAGGCCGCCTGACAGCGCATTTCGCGCCGGTGCTGCCGCGCCCCTTCGGGGTCGATACACTGGCCCTGATGGGCGAGGCGCAGGATGGCCGGTTTCATCTGATCCACCGTTACACCCTTGCCGGGTAAAGTGCGGCCAGCGCGGCGGCGACGCTCGCCTCCAGCGCGCCGCTGTTGTCGATCTGGGTGACCCGCACGCCCTGCGGCATGGGTGGCGCAGCGCGTGCGAGCCTTGCGGCGATGTCCTCCGGTGTCTCGCGCCCGCGGGCCGAAAGCCGGTCGGCCAGAACCTCCGGATCGGCGCTGATCGCCAGCACATGAACCCGTGCGAACGCGGCTGCCGCATCCTCCAGCTTGCCGCGCGACAGGTTGGCCAGCACATCGCGACCGGCGTCGAGATCGTTGCGTATCTGGGCCGGGATCCCGTAGCTCAGGCCATGGGCCTGCCAATGCAGCACGAAGGCGCCCGCCCTTGCGCGCCGGGCAAAGGTTTCCGCGCTGACGGCCTCATAGTCTTCGCCGCCCGCCTCTGCCGCACGGGTGATCACCCGGCGCACCCGGTGCAGACCGGGCCGCGCGTGGCAGAGCGCCTCCATCACGCTGTCCTTGCCGACACCGGAGGGGCCGACCACCGCGATGAAGCGCCCCTGTGTCATGCAGCCCGTGCCGGGGTGAAGGCGCTGACATCGATTTCGCGGTTGGCCAGCCGGTCGCGCGCCGGGGCGTCGTGGAAGATGCCGACAATCGCGGTGCCGCGGGCCTTGGCCTCTTCGACGAGGCTCAGAACCACCTCCCGGTTCTGCGGATCGAGGCTGGCGGTCGGCTCGTCCAGCAGCAGCGCGGGGTAGGTGTGGGCGAAGCCGCGGGCGATGTTCACCCGCTGCTGTTCGCCACCCGAAAACGTGGTGGGCGACAGGGCCCAAAGCCGTTCGGGGATGTTCAGCCGCGCCAGCAGGCCGCGCGCCCGGTCAAGCGCTGCGCCTTCCTCCATGCCGATGGCCAGACAGGGCTCGGCCACCACCTCCAGCGTCGGTACGCGCGGAACCACGCGCAGGAACTGGCTGACATAACCAAGTGTTTCGCGGCGCAGCGCCAGTATCTCGCGCGGCTCGGCCGCCGTCAGGTCGACCCCGCCGATCAGCACCTGACCCGCCTGCGCCAGATAATTCCCGTAGAGAATGCGCATGACCGTGGATTTCCCCGCCCCCGACGCGCCGGTCAGTGCCACGCATTCGCCGGGTGCCACCGTGAAGCTTGCGCCTTCCAGAACCGGGATCACCGCACTGCCCTGATTGTGCAGCGTGAATGATTTGCCAAGCCCCTGAACCTCGATCATTCCCTGTCCTCTCATACCTGCAGAACCGAGCTGACAAGCAGCTGCGTATACCCGTGTTGCGGATCGTCCAGCACCTGGTCGGTCAGCCCGGTTTCGACCACATGGCCGTCCTTCATCACCATCAACCGGTCGGCCAGCAGACGCACCACCGCCAGATCATGGGTGACCACGATCGCCGAGAGGCCCATGCGCCGGACCAGTCCGCGCAACAGATCCAGAAGGCGCGCCTGCACCGAAACATCCAGCCCTCCGGTGGGCTCATCCATGAACACCAGCCGCGGCCCGGTGACCAGGTTGCGGGCGATCTGAAGCCGTTGCTGCATGCCGCCGGAAAAGGCCGCCGGGCGGTCGTCGATCCGGTTCGTGCTGATCTCGACCCGGTCCAGCCAATCCTCGGCGGCGGTCCGGATCTCTGCGTAATGGCGTGCGCCCACGGCCATCAGCCGTTCGCCCACATTGCCGCCCGCGCTGATCCGCATCCTGAGCCCGTCGCGCGGATTCTGATGCACAAAGGCCCAGTCGGTGCGGCCCAGCATCCGCCGTTCCGGCTCCGACATCCGCAGCGTGTCGCGCGGCCCGTCGGTGCGCGTGTCGAAGAACACCTCGCCCCGGTCCGGCTCCAGATGCCCGGCCAGACAGTTCAGCAAGGTCGATTTGCCGGATCCGCTTTCCCCCACGATCCCCATGACCTCGCCGGGGTAAAGCGTGAAGGACACATCGGCGCAGCCGGTGCGGGACCCATAGGTCTTGGTCAGGCTGCGAACATCCAGAAGCGGTGTCATATCGCTCTCCAATCGGTCGGCGTCGAGGTCAGGTTGGGGGCGAAGGTGAACCGGCACCCGCCGCCGTGGGGCCGGCCTTCGGCGTGGTTGATCCCGACATCCGGAAGATGATGCCGCAGCGGCGCACCCACGCCACTATGAGCCACGATCGGGATATCGCCGTCGGCGGGGGCGTCGAACAAAGCCCGGTCCACCGCACCGACGATGCGCCCTTGTGCGGTGCACGCCGTTTCCCACGCCTTGGCGCTCAGCGCCCGGTCCGTCACAGCGACGCCCGGGTCGATCATGCCTTCGGCATCGGTCAGGAAGATCACTTGTCCGGTCATGCGGCATCCTCTCGCCGGCCGGCGCAGAAATCGGTGTCAGAGCAGACGAACATCCGCCCGCCGGTATCATTGACGATCACCTCGTCGAGATAGCTGTCCTCGGCCCCGCAAAGCGCGCAGGGATGATCGGCCTTCGAGGGATCGAACGGGTGGTCGTCGAAATCGAGGCTCACGACCCTGGTATAGGGCGGCACCGCATAGATCCGCTGTTCCCGTCCGGCGCCGAACAGTTGCAGGGCTGCGCTTTCCAGCTTGGGGTTGTCGAATTTCGGGATCGGCGACGGGTCCATCACATAGCGCTCCTCCACCTTCACGGGGTAGGCGTAGGCGGTCGCGATCTCGCCATGCCGGGCGATGTCCTCGTAAAGCTTCACATGCATCAGCCCGTATTCCTCAAGCGCGTGCATTTTCCGCGTCTCGGTCTCCCGCGGTTCCAGAAACCTGAGCGGTTCCGGGATCGGCACCTGATAGACAAGGATCTGCTCCTCGCCCAGCAAGGTCTCCGGGATCCGGTGCCGGGTCTGGATGACGGTGGCCTCAGTCGTCTTCTCGGTCACCGCCACCCCTGCGGTTTTTTCGAAGAACTTGCGGATCGAGACGGCGTTGGTGGTGTCGTCGGCCCCCTGATCGATCACCTTGAACCGGTCATCGGGCGTCAGGCAGGCGGCCGAGACCTGAACGCCGCCCGTGCCCCAGCCATAGGGCATCGGCATCTCGCGGGAGGCGAAGGGCACCTGATAGCCGGGGATCGCGACGCCTTTCAGAAGCGCGCGGCGGATCATGCGTTTTGTCTGTTCATCGAGATATGCGAAGTTATAGTCGGTCATGCTGAACGGCCGTGATCTGAGGGAGAATGAGATGGAATGGATCTCTGAGCATCTTTACGGGATTATCTTTGCCGGCGTGATGAGCTTGGTGGGCATCTGGCTGATCCGGGTGTTCGGCCCGCTTTTCGCGCTGATCTTCCGCGCCGATCGCGAAAGCCGGGCCTTGCGCCGCCGCGGCTGATAGGCCGAACACGGTCCTTCCGCGGCCTTCCGGTGGCCGGTGGCCGTCCTTCCCGTCACGGCCGCATCTGTCCATTGGCTCGAAGAGCTTGCGGAATGGCGCCGCGTGGGTCTTATCGGCCCTGCGCCCGATTGCCTTGAGCGTGTCATCGGGCGTCACGCATGTGGCCGGGACCTGCCCGCCGCCCGTGATCGCGAGATGGATGATCTGCTTGGTCTGTCCTTGGAGATATGCCAACTTGCAGTCAGACACGGCACGCTCCGGGAGGATTTTCAATGGAATGGGTCATCTGGGGTTTCGGCAGCCTGTTGGCGCTTGCGCTGATGATCATCGCCGTAGCGGCTTGGCGGAGTCTGGTTCGCGACAGGCACGAACCCAATCTGGGCCCGCAACGGATGAGCGACGCGCGGCGCGCGGCGCGCAGGTCCATGCCGCGCGGCGTGCCCAAGTCGCGGTAGCGGGCGACAGCGGTCATTCCGCCGCCTCCTGCGCACGGGTGGCCATGGCCTCGGCTCTCAACCGGCGGATCAGTTCCAGCTCCGACTGGAAGTCGACGTAATGCGGCAGCTTGATGTGCTCAAGAAAGCCCGTGGCCTGCACATTGTCCGAATGGCTGAGCACGAACTCCTCGTCCTGTGCGGGCGCGCCGACATTGTCCTCGCCCAGTTCCTGCCAGCGCATGGCCCGATCCACCAGCGCCATGGAAATCGCCTTGCGCTCCGTATGGCCGAAGACCAGCCCGTAGCCGCGGGTGAATTGCGGCGGCTCGGTTTTCGAGCCGGTGAACTGGTTCACCGTTTCGCATTCGGTGACCGTGATCTCCCCAAGCTCGATGGCGAACCCCAGTTCGGGGATCTCCATCTCCACGGGTAGCTGGCCCACGCGCAGTTCGCCGACGAAGGGGTGATTGCGGCCATAGCCGCGCTGCGTGGAATAGGCCATCGACAGCACGAAACCTTCATCGCCACGGGTCAGCGCCTGAAGCTTCAGCGGGCGATCGGCGGGAAAATCAAGCGGCTCCCGGGTCAGGTCACGCGGTGTTTCGGTGCCTGCGGGTTCCGTCTGGATCAGGTCTTCGCGGGCCAGAAACCCGGTGATATGGGGCGTCTTGTCCGTTTGCGGGGTGGTCTGTGGTGCGTCGGACGCGTCTCCCTCGGCGGCCAGCGCGAAATCGATCAGCCGGTGGGTGTAATCGAAGGTCGGGCCCAGTATCTGGCCGCCCGGGGCATCCTTGAACGTGGCGCTGATCCGCCGGTCGCAGGTCATCGCGCCCGTATCGATCGGCTCGGATGCGCCAAAGCGCGGCAGGGTGGTGCGATAGGCGCGGATCAGGAAAACCGCCTCGATCATGTCGCCGCGCGCCTGTTTGATCGCCAGCGCTGCCAGATCGGGGTCGTAAAGCGAACCCTCGGCCATCACACGGTTTACCGCAAGGCTCAGTTGTTCGCGGATCTGCGCCACCGACATCTCGGCGACGGTCCGGTCGCCGCGCCGCTCTTCGGCCAGCCAGGCATGGGCATTGTCGATGGCGCGCTCGCCGCCTTTTACCGCCACATACATCAGATCGCCTCCGTCACGTGGGTGGATCGGGGCAGGGCGGCCAGTTGAGCGCCTGCGGTGAAGATACAGTCGAAGCCAAGCGGGAACCGCGCCCGGTTTGCCCGGAACGCGGCGATCTCCGGCAGGTTCAGACAGGCCCGGTCCCTGATCCCCGGCCCGCTCAGTACGGTGCCATCGGCGCGCAGGTCGTCGCGCTCCACGATCAGCGTTGCCGAGCGGTCGGGATACTCCGGGGTGCCGATTGCATAAGCCGACAGCGGCGCCAGCGCGTCCCATGTGCCAAGGGCGAACATCGCGGCTTCGGCGCCGACAAAGGGCGCACCGGTATGGAATGTGATCCAGGCGCGCGCGGCCTCCGTGTCATGGCCGGGTGCCAGATAGACGCCGGTCTCCGGATCGCAGAGCGTCAGGATCACGGCACCGGCCGCCGCAGAGATCGGGGCGGGCGGTGCGGCTCTGCTGACGGTTTCGATCCGCCCGGGGCGGGCCATGGCCTGCAAGACCGCGCGAAACGCGAAGGCCGCGTCGAAGGCGGGCGCTTCGAACCCGCCGGTCATCGCATCGCTTTGGGTCGGTGCCGACATCATCCCTCTCCCCGTACCATCGTGAAGAACTCCACCTTCGTCGCGGCGGCGCGGGCGGCGCGCGCGGTCCGCTTGGCGGCCGCCTCGTCGCGCAGCGGGCGCAGGATCGCGGCCTCCAGCGCTTCGGCCTCGCCGGCCTCGGCCAGCGCGTCGATCAACGCCGCCGTGCGCGCCGCCTGCTTGTCGCGGCCTTGCACATATCCATGGCCGACGGCGCCGTCGCTCAGCCGGATGGAACAGCGTGTCACGCTCATTTCACCCAGATTGAAGGGCGCCCCGACCGCGCCGGCCCGGCCCCGCACCATCACGGTTCCGATCTCCGGCGGGCGCAGCGTCTCATGCTCGGGCGTCCTGCCAAAGGCCTGCCAAAGAGCGGCGAGCCGCGCCGCCGGGGCCTGCGCCAGGGTCGACAGTCGGGCCTTGCGGTCTGTGTTCGCGTCTATCTCAGACATCTTGCGGAGTTGTCCATATTTATATACAACTAGACAAATTGTTACGCCCAGCCCGCGAGTCGCGCAAGCCCGGGCTCCGTGAAACTTTGATGACAAACGGATACCGACATGGGCCGCACCGCGCTTTGGACATCGATACGGGACACCCTGACGGGGGAGATCGGCGCGGGCCGCTACGCGCCCGGCGACAAGCTGCCGACCGAGGCGGAACTGGCCGCACGGTTCGGCGTGAACCGCCACACGGTGCGCCGGGCCCTTGCGGCCCTGGCCGAGATCGGCACGGTGCATGCACGGCGCGGCGCGGGCGTTTTCGTGACGCACCAGCCCACCTATTATCCGATCGGCAAGCGTGTGCGGTTCCACCAGAACCTGATTGCCGCCGGCCGGGAGCCGCGCCGCCGGTCGTTGCACCGTGCGACCCGCGCCGCCGACGCGCGGGAGGCCGACGCACTTGGCCTGAAACCCGGCGATCCGGTGCATGTCTCCGAAGGCGTGTCTTTCGCCGACGATCAGCCCATTGCAGTGTCGCGCGCCGTCTTCCCGGCCGAACGGTTCCCGGATCTACTCACCCATCTGGCCCGTACCGGCTCGGTCACCGCGGCGTTCCGGGCCGAGGGGCTGATGGATTACACCCGCAGCTGGACCCAGCTTACGGCGCTTGCCGCCTCGCCCACGCAGGCCGGGCATCTGCATCTGCAGCCGGGCGCGCCAATCCTGCGCACAGTCGGGCTGAGCGTCGATCCGGAAGGCCGCCCGGTGGAATACGGCCGCACCTGGTTTGCCGGCGATCGGGTCACTCTGACCCTGGCCGAGGGCGAGGGCTGACCCCCCATTGGCACCTTTGCGCACCCGCGTTATCACGGGGGAGCGCCGCGCCAATTCAGGACTTGCTTGCACCATGACATCCGCCCCCGTTTCCGCATCCGGCTCATGGCCGGTCATCCGATCCCTCGGCCTGACCGGGCTGCTGGTCAGCTTCGCGGATGCGTTCAGCGAACCTGCCAACCGGGCGGCGCTTGCGTTTCGGGCGGCCCTGGAACGGGACCCATGGCCGGGGGTGGAGGAAACCGCCCCCTCGCTGGTGTCGGTCTTTCTGCGCATCGACCCGCTGGCCGCCGATCACGCGGATCTGGTGTCCCGGCTGAGCGATCTGGTGTCCCGGCAGGACTGGTACGAGGCACCCCTGCCTGAGGGGCGGCGCCTGTTCCGCGTGCCGACCGTCTACGGCACCGATCTGGCCCCCGAACTGTCCGAGGCGGCTACGGCGGCGGGCCTGTCCGAAGCGGAGGCGATCAGGGAGCTTTCCACCGCCCGGCTGCGGGTCATGGCGCTTGGCTTCGCGCCGGGGCAGCCCTATCTGGGCGAGCTTCCGGAAAACTGGAACCTGCCACGGCGGACTGAGCTGAACCCCATGGTGCCCGCCGGCGCGATGATCCAGGCCATCCGGCAATGCGTGCTCTTCTCCCGGCCGTCGCCCACGGGCTGGCGGCATATCGGTCAGACCGCGTTCGAGAATTTCCGCCCCGACAGCGACCCGGCCTTCCCCCTGAACCCCGGTGACGAGGTGCAGTTCGTCGCCACCGACCGCGCCCATGTGGAGCGCATGATGGGCGATGCCGATGTGCTGGACGGTGGCGCCGAGGTCGAGGTGATCTCATGACCGCACTGATCGTCCACCGCGCGGGGCCCGGTGTCACCGTGCAGGATCTTGGCCGCCCCGGTCATCTGGCGCAGGGCCTTTCGCGGGGCGGGGCGATGGACCGGCTGGCACTTTACGAAGGCGCCGCGCTCCTCGGTCAGGCGCCCGAGCTTGCCGTCCTTGAAATGGTCGGCATGGGCGGAGAGTTCGAGGCCGATGCGCCCCTTCGCATCGCCCTTACCGGCGCGCCGATGAAGGCCACGCTCGACGGCGCGCCGTTGATCTGGAATGCCAGCCACCACATGCCCGCGGGCAGCAGACTGTCCATCGGCGGCGTGATCGAAGGCGCGGTCGGCTATCTGCATGTGGGCGGCGGGTTCGACACCGATGTCAGACTGGGCGCGCGCGCGGCGCAGCTGAACGCGGGGCTGGGCGGCCCGGTCGAGGGGGGCACGCATCTGCCCGTCGGCACCGACAGGCAGGGCGCGACCGGCATGGTGCTGGATGTGGCCGATCGCTTTTCGGGCGGTCGGTTGCGGATCTTGCCATCGGTCCAGACCGGCTTTTTCGACGAAGACACCCGCGCCCGGCTGGAAGCGACCGCGTTTCAGCGCGATCCGCGCTCGAACCGCATGGCGCTGCGCCTTGCGATGGACGGCGAGGGGTTCGCGCTGGAAGGCGGTCTTACCGTGGTCTCCGAAGTCATCGTGCCGGGGGATATCCAGATCACCGGCGACGGGGTGCCGGTGATCCTGATGGCGGAATGCCAGACCATGGGCGGCTACCCGCGGATCGCGACGGTTCTGCCGGCCGATCTGCCGCGCGCGGCGCAGACCCCGCCCGGCGCCCCGCTCAGCCTTGACTTCATCACGCCCGACGAAGGTCTGGCGGCGGAACGCGCCGATCTGGCCGCGCGCAACGCGCTCCGTTCCAATGTGCGCCCGCTTGTGCGCGACCCGCGCGACATCCCCGATCTGTTGAGCTATCACTTGGCCGACGGAGCCATTTCCGGCCATGAGGAGGAGCATCAATGAGCCTGACTGTCGATCTGAACGCGGATATGGGCGAAAGCTTCGGCCCCTGGGTCATGGGCCGGGATGCCGAGCTGCTGCAGATCATCACCTCGGCCAATATCGCCTGCGGTGCCCATGCGGGCGACCCCGACGTGATGGCGGAAACCATGGCGCTGGCGGTGGAAAACGGCGTCGGGATCGGCGCGCATCCGGGTTTTCCCGACCTGCAGGGGTTCGGACGCCGGCGGATGCATCTGCCCCACAGGACACTGGCCAATTTTGTCCGGTTCCAGCTTGGCGCGGCGCAGGCCATGGCGCGCGCCGCCGGCGGCAGGGTCCGGCATCTGAAACTGCACGGGGCGCTCGGTAACATGACCTCGGAGGATGCCGAACTGGCGCGGGTCTGCTACGACGCGGCGCTTTCGGTGGACCCTGACCTGATCATCATGGTGCTGACCGCCACCGCGCAGGAAGAGGCGACGCGCGCCCTTGGCTGCGCCTGGGCTGGCGAGATTTTCGCGGACCGCGCCTATAACGACGATGCGACGCTTGTCGATCGCTCCCGGCCCGGCGCGGTAATCCATGATGCGGGCGTGGCCGGGCCACGCGTTGCCGCTATGGTCAAGGCCGGCGCGATCATCACAGGAAGCGGCAAGGAGATCCCGGCGGCGATCGACACGATCTGCCTGCATGGCGACACGCCCGAAGCGGTGGAGATCGCCCGTTCGGTCCGCGCGGCGCTGGAGGCCGAAGGCGTGGCGCTGGCACAATTCGAAGGCCGGACGCCCTGAACCGGCCCCGGCCGTCTGGTCGGCGGGATCGCGCGCTGCTAGGTCTGCGCGCAAGGGATCGTCAAGCGGAGGGATGAAATGGCAAAACTGGCGTTTTTGGGTCTGGGGGTCATGGGCTATCCGATGGCCGGGCATCTGCGGAACGCAGGCCATGAGGTAACCGTCTACAACCGGACAACCGCCAAGGCCGAAGCCTGGGCGGCGGAGCATGGCGGCGATTTCGCGGCGACCCCGCGCGAGGCGGTGGCGGGCGCGGAGTTCGTGATGTCCTGCGTCGGCAATGACGATGATCTGCGCGCCGTCGTGATGGGCGCGGACGGGGCGCTTGCCAGCATGGCGCGGGGATCGGTTTTCGTGGATCACACGACCGTATCGGCAACGGTCACCCGGGAACTGGCGGCGCAGGCCGCGGAACAGGGGGTGGGCTGGGTCGACGCGCCGGTCTCTGGCGGGCAGGCCGGGGCCGAAAACGGGCAACTGGCGATCATGTGCGGCGGCGAGCAGACGCATTTCGCGGCGGCCGAACCGGTGATCGATGCCTATGCCAAGGCGATTGTGCATTTCGGCGATGTCGGGGCGGGCCAGTTGACCAAGATGATCAATCAGGTCTGCATCGCCGGTGCGATCCAGAGCATTTCCGAGGGTCTGTTCTTTGCCATGCAGGCCGGGCTGGACGCAAAGAAAGTGGCCGATCTGGTGTCGCAGGGCGCGGGCGGTTCGTGGCAATTGGCCAACCGGGCCGGCACGATGGTGGACAATGAGTTCGATCACGGTTTTGCCGTCGACTGGATGCGCAAGGATCTGGGGATCGCGCTGGCCCAGGGCAAGGAGATGGGCGTGAGCCTGCCGGTCACCGCGCTGGTGGACCAGTTCTATGCCGAGGTGCAGCAGCTTGGCGGCGGGCGGTGGGACACTTCCAGCCTGATCCAGCGGTTCCGCAAGATGCACGGGCAGGACATCTGACGACACCGCGCCGCCGCGTTTCGCCGCGTCCGGGGCGCCCGACCGGCGGGAGCGGATTTGCCGCGTGGACCCGTTGACGGGTGCCGGGGCCCGCCATGGCGCTGTTTTTTTGAGGCAAAGAGGACTTTGGGGAAAGGCGGATCCGACTTGGGCGACACCGGGGCATTTGCCGAAACGATGGATTGGGCCGCTGGCTTCGATGCGATCATCGACGTGCGCAGCCCGGCAGAGTTTGCCGAGGATCACATGCCCGGCGCGGTGAACATGCCCGTCCTCAGCGATGCGGAGCGGGCGCGCGTCGGCACGATCTACGCGCAGCAGAGCCCCTTCGCCGCGCGCAAGATCGGGGCAGCGCTGGTGGCGCGGAACGCCGCCGCCCATATCGAAAACTCCCTGATGGCGCAGGGCGGTGATTGGCAGCCGCTGGTCTATTGCTGGCGCGGCGGCCAGCGCTCGGGCTCCTTCGCCACGATCCTGCGGCAGATCGGATGGCGGGTGGAGGTTCTGGACGGCGGATATCGCAGCTATCGGCGGCGGGTGGTGGAGATGCTCTACGACCGGCCCCTGACGCAGCGGCTGATCCGGCTGGATGGCAATACCGGCAGTGCCAAGACCGACCTTCTGGCCCGGCTGGCCGCACGTGGGGTGCAGGTTGTCGATCTGGAAGGCCTGGCGGCGCATCGCGGCTCCATCCTGGGCGAGATGGAGGGGCCGCAGCCCCCGCAAAAGGCGTTCGAATCGGCGCTGGCCATGGCGCTCTCCCGAGTGGATCCCGCGCGGCCGCTGCTGTTGGAGGCGGAATCGAGCCGGATCGGAAAGCTGCGCCTGCCGCCCTCGCTCTGGGCTGCGATGCGGGCCGCGCCGCGTCTGGTCGTTGCCGTTCCGGCGCCGGCGCGCGCGGCCTATCTGGCCGATGTCTACGGAACGTATGCCGCCGATCTTCCGCGCCTGATCACCCGGCTGGATCATCTGCGCCCTCTGGCCGGACATGAGATGGTGGATGGCTGGATCGCGCTGGCCCGTCATGGGCGGTTGCAGGAGCTTTCCGCAGGATTGATCGAACGCCATTACGATCCGGCCTATGCCCGGGCGCGCAGATCCGACGCCACGGAACGGCTGGCGGAGTTTCGGAGTGACAGCCTGACGGTGGAGGCGCGCGAAGCCCTGGCGGACCGGCTCGCCCGATGGATCGCGAGCGCCTAGATCAGGGTGATCCGTGGCGCGCCGGTCCCGAACCGGCCGATGACGGCCGCGTCATGGCCGGCCGCGCGCAGCTCCGCCACCGCCGTGGCGGCATCGGTCGGCGGCAGAGCGGCCAGAAACCCGCCCGAGGTCTGTGGGTCGAACAGCAGCGCCTTCCGCGCGCCGTCGCCGCCGCTGATCCGCCCGGCAAGGGCGGCCTCGTTCTCCGCATGCAGGCTGGCCCGCTGGCCCGCATCCAGAAGCGCCCGGGCACCCGGCAGCATGGGCAGGTCGGCCAGCGCGATTTCGGCGCCGAGGGCCGAGGCGTCGCATATACCGATCAGGTGCCCGGCCAAACCGAAGCCGGTGACATCCGTCATCGCATGGGCAAGCGCGCCGATACGGGCGGCGACGTCGCCTTGCGGGCGACTCATCTGCGCCCAGGCGGTGGTCACATCCGCGCCTTTCGCGGCCTGCGCCATTTCAGCGGCGAGGATCACGCCGGTGCCAAGCGGGCGGGTCAGAACCAGCGCGTCGCCATCCTGAGCGCCGGCCAGCGTCACGGGCGGGCCATCGGGCAGACCGGTCAGGGTGAAGCCGATCGACAGTTCGGCCCCTTGGGCGGAATGGCCCCCGGCGATCTCCACCCCCTCGGCGGCGAAGATCGCACCGGCTTCGGCCATGATTTCGGCCAGCCAGGCCGCCTGCATCCGCGGCACCATCATCGGCAGGGTAACGCTGGCCAGGGCCGCCTGCGGCCGGGCGCCCATGGCCCAGACATCACCCATGGCATGGACCGCGGCGACCCGGGCCAGCAGCCCTGGATCGGGGCTGAACGCGCGCAGATGATCGGTGGTCAGCACAAGCGTCCGCCCGCCGATGTTCAGCACTGCCGCGTCATCGCCCGGGCGGCTCAGCACATCGTCGCGCAGGCCCGTCGGCAGCGCGCCCAAGGCCGTCTGCAGCGCCGTCCGGCCCAGCTTCGCGCCGCAGGCGCCGCAAGGGGCAGGGCCGCGCATCTGCTCGGCCACGCCGTCCGCGGCACCCCGGGGCACGGGGGGCGACGGCATCGGGCGCAGGTTGGTGAAGCGGGCCATGAAGGCGCGGTCGATCCGGTCCTTCCAGCGCCACATCAGCGCGCCGGACAGCATGATGCCCCGTTTCTCGGCCAAGGCGGATTTGCGGCCAAGGGAGATCAGCTTGAGATAGTCGCGCTGCGGGGCAAAGGCCCGCCTGGACCCGCCGGTCAGATCGGCCCGCAGGTTATGGGCCAGAACCGGCGCGGCGCGCACGGCGAAAACGCCGGCCTTGGGGCGCGGAGCATGGGAAAGATGGGCGCAGTCGCCCGCCGCGTAGATGGCTGGATCGGTGACCGAGCGAAGGGCCGCGTCGACCACCAGATACCCCGCCTCGGTCTCAAGGCCCAGATCGGCCAGCCAGTCATGGGGCCGGGCGCCCGCCGCGCCGATGGTCATGTCGCTGCGAAGCGCGCGACCGTCGGACAGGCGAAGTGTGTCGTCGCCAAGTTCGGTGACCCCGACCCCTTCGATCAGGGCGATGCCCGCGGTTTTCAGCGCCTCCATCAGCCGCGCGCGGCTTTTTTCGGGGAGCCCGGCAAGCGCCTCGGCCTGCTCGATGATCGTGACCGTGGGCGCGCATCCCAGACCGGTCAGCCGATGCTGCGCGGCCATGGCAAGCTCCACCCCGGCCACGCCGCCGCCGATCACGGCAATTTCCGGGCGGGCCGGCGGATCGGCGCAGAACCGGGCCCAGGTATCGGCGAAGCGGTCCAGCGGCTTCGCAGGCACGCCGAAGCTGGCGAAGCCGGGCAGGCCGGGCATGGCCGAGGTCACGCCCACATCGATCGATAGGATGTCGTAGGAGATGGGGGCGATCCGGCCCTCCACGCGGACGGTCCGGGCGTTCCGGTCGAGCCCGGTGGCCGCGCCGAGGATCAGCCTTGCACCGGCGAAGCGTGCCAGCCGCACCAGATTGATTTGCAGCTCATCCCGGTCGTAATGTCCCGCCACATGGCCGGGCAGCATGCCGGAATAGGGCGCGCTCGGGCCCGGGTTGATCAGCGTCAGGCGCGTGCCGGGCACCGGATTCATCCCCCAATTGCGCAGAACCAGCGCATGAGTATGGCCGCCGCCGATCAGGACCAGCTCCCTTGAGAACGGCGCGGCGGGGGTCATCCGGCAGGTTCCGCGAACGGATCCGACGCATAGCCGACCCCCGTCAGATAAAGCCCGAACGGGGGTGCGACCGGCCCGCAGGCGGCGCGGTCCGCGGCCTCCAGCGCCGCCTTCATGTCGGCGGAGCTCCAGCCGCCCGCGCCCACGCGTTCCAGCGAGCCGACAAGGGAGCGGACTTGCGAATGCAGGAAGGACCGGGCCCTGAGACGAAACTGAAACTCGACCCCGTGATCCAGCGGCAGCTCCGTGATCTCGATCGCGTCGAGCGTCTTGACCGGGCTTTTGGCCTGACAGATCGTGGCCCGGAAGGTCGTGAAATCATGACGCCCGATCAGGTGCCGGGCGGCCTCCCGCATCGGGTCCGCCCGCAGTTTGCCCCGCACATGCCAGGCCTGTCCTGCCTCAAGCGTCAGCGGTGCCCGGCGGTTGACCACCCGGTAGAGATAGCGCCGCTCCTCGGCCGAAAACCGGGCATGCCAGTCGTCATCGACCCGAGCGCAGGCAACAACGGCCACCGGCAGGGGCTTGAGATGAAAATTCACCGCCTCCGACAGGCGAAAGGGCGTCCAGTCGCGCGCCATGTCGCAATGGGCCACCTGACCCGTGGCGTGAACGCCCGCATCGGTGCGCCCGGCGGCGGCAATCGTGGGCACATCCGGCTCCAGCCTGGCCAGCGCCGCCTCGACCGCGCCCTGCACCGTGGCGCAGTCGGCCTGACGCTGCCACCCGGCAAAGGGCGCGCCATCATATTCCAGTTTCAGGGCATAGCGGGGCATGGGGTTCGCCTATGACAAAGCGGAGGGGCGCAATCAACCCTGTAAACCGCACCCGCCGATGACTATTCTTTGATCCTGAGGCAGGCAAAGGACGATTGCGCAGTGGTCATCGGGACAATAGCGGACACTCTGGGCCGGGGGATCGAAAGCGTGACCGGCGCCGTGTCGGAAACCTTTTTCGAACCGGTGGTCCGGTTGGGCGTGACCGGGCTCAGCCGGGCGGGCAAGACCGTTTTCATCACCTCGCTTGTCGCCAACCTTCTGGATCGCGGGCGGATGCCGGGGCTTGAGGCGGCGCAATCGGGCCGGATTCAGGCCGCGTTCCTGCAACCGCAGCCCGATGATACGGTGCCCCGGTTCGACTTCGAAACCCATCTGGCGGCCCTGACCGGCCCCAAGCCGCATTGGCCCGACAGCACCCGGCATGTGTCGGAACTGCGCCTGTCGCTGAGGGTGCAGCCAAGCGGTCTGCTTTCGGGCCTGTCCGGGCCGCGCACGGTCCATCTGGATATCGTGGACTATCCCGGTGAATGGCTGCTGGACCTGTCGCTTCTGGATCAGGGCTATGCAGACTGGGCCGCGCAGGCGCTCGATCAGGCCCGCAGCCGCCCCGGCGGGGCCGAATACCTGGCGCATCTGGCCGATCTTGACCCGTCCGCCAGGCTGGACGAGCCGCAGGCGCAGGCGCTGGCGCGCGCCTATACCGCCTATCTGGCCGCGGCGCGGGCGGCGGGTTTCTCCGATTGCACGCCGGGCCGGTTTCTCCTGCCCGGGGAACTGGAAGGCAGCCCCGCGCTCACATTTGCGCCCCTGCCGCCCTCGGCCAGCCCGCGCGGTTCGCTGGCGCGCGAATTCGCGCGGCGTTACGAGGCCTACAAGGCGCAGGTGGTCAAACCCTTCTTTCGCGACCATTTTGCCCGGATCGACCGGCAGATCGTGCTGATCGACGCACTTGGCGCGATCCATGCTGGCCCGCCCGCGGTGGAGGATCTGCGCCGCACGATGGCCGGGATCCTCCGTGCCTTTCGCCCCGGCCGGAACAGCTTTCTGAGCACGCTTGTGGGGCGGCGCACGGACAAGATCCTGTTTGCCGCGACCAAGGCGGACCATCTGCATCATTCCCAGCACCCGAAACTGACCGCGATCATGGAGGCGCTGGTGCGCGACGCCCGCGATCGCGCCGATTTCGCCGGGGCGGCCACCCGGGCCATGGCCATTGCCGCCCTGCGCGCCACGGTGGAAGAGACCCGCAGCCATGATGGCGGGCGCCTCGATCTGGTGCGCGGCACCTTGCTGGACGGCGGCAAACAGGCCGCGTTCCATCCCGGCGACCTGCCGGAGGATCCGAATGCGCTTCTGGTCCCCGCGCGGCAGGGACAGGCGGCGTGGCTGGACGGTGATTTCGACGTGATGCGCTTTGCGCCCGCGACGCTGACATTGAAACCGGGGGAGGGGCCACCCCATATCCGGCTGGACAGCGCGGCGGAGTTCCTGCTCGGAGACAGGCTCAGATGAGCGCCGGTGGCTTGCGCGGGACGGGGCTCTGCCCCCGGGCCGGACCCGCCCCGTGGGATTTTTTTGCACCAGAAAAGCAGGACAGGTTGGATGGTTAATCGCAAGGGCCCCGTTCTGATCGAGCTGGAGGACGCACCCGAGATCGGGCCGGGGGCGGCGCCGCCGGTGCCCGATGCGGGCGTGCCGGTCGCCAGCGGGCAGGCGATGCAGACCATGGCGACCCTGGCCGCGCGCCGCCCGTCGCGCCTGGGGCGATTCTTCTGGGCGGCGGCACTGGCGCTTCTTGGCTTCGTGCTGTCCATCGCGGCGTGGAACTTCGTCACCGGGCTTTTGGCGGCGAACCCGATCCTCGGCTGGACCGCGACGGTTCTGGTGGGGCTCGTGTTGCTGGCGCTGGTGCTGATCGCGCTGAAGGAGGCGGCGGCGTTTTCGCGTCTTGGCAGGTTGGATGACCTCAGACGGGAGGCCGATGCGGCGCTGTCCGCGGGGGATCTGGGCGCCGCGCGCAGGGTTTCCGACAGGCTGACGGCGCTTTACCGCGACCGGCCGGAGTTGCGGCTTGGCCGCGAAACGCTGGCGCGGCGGCGGGACGACGTCTTCGATGCGGCGAACCTCTTTGCCCTGACCGAAGCGGAACTGCTCGCCCCGCTGGATGCCGCCGCCCGCCGGGAGGTGGAGGCCGCCGCCCGGCAGGTGGCGACCGTGACCGCACTTGTTCCCATCGCGCTGGCCGATGTGATCGCGGCGCTGACCGCGAATTTGCGCATGATCCGGCGCATCGCCGAGATCTATGGCGGCCGGTCCGGCACGCTTGGCGCCTGGCGGCTGACGCGCGCGGTGCTGACCCATCTGGTGGCCACGGGCGCCGTGGCCGTGGGCGACGATCTGATCGGGTCGGTCGCGGGCGGTTCGGTCCTGTCGAAAGTGTCGCGCCGGTTCGGCGAGGGGGTGGTCAATGGCGCGTTGACCGCGCGGGTCGGCGTCGCCGCGATGGAGGTCTGCCGCCCGCTGCCCTTTGGTGACAATCGCCGCCCGAGCGTTACATCGCTGGTCAGGCGCGCCCTGACCGGGCTTTTTGGCCAGAAGGATTGAGACCGGGATGGAATCGCTTGCCGCCGATCTGACCACGATGATCCGCACACCGCTTCATGACGCCCATGTCCGCGCCATGGCGCGCATCGGCACCGAGCGGCATCTGAAAGCGGGGGAGTGGCTGGCCCATGCCGGCGATCCGATCACCGAGTTTTGCTATCTGATCGAGGGCGAGATCGAAGCGATCGATCCGCGCACCAACCAGCGATACGGCAATGCCTCCCTCGGGCCGACGCAATTCTTCGGCGATATCTCGTTTCTGTCGGGCGGGACCGCGATGATGTCGGCCCGCGCCGTGAAGGATACGACGCTTCTGTGCGTGCCGCGGGACGCGATGCTCGACCTGATGCGGCGGATCCCGGAAATGTCGGACATCATCATCACGGTCTATGCCGCGCGCCGCCGGGGGCAACTGGAGAGCGGGCGCGCCAGCCTGACCCTGATCGGCGCCGAGGCCGACAGGAACATCCGCCAGATCGCCAGTTTCGCCGGCCGGAACCGCATTCCGGTTCGCTCGCTCACGCTGGACGAGCATGAGGCCGAGGCGCTGGCCCATCAATGCAATATCGGGGCCCCGCAGCCGGCGGTGATTTTCGGCAAGACCGATGTGATTGCCGATCCGACGCCGCGCAAGGTTGCGGCCCTGCTCGGCCTTGATCTGACATTCGACGCGGACGAGGTTCACGACGTGCTGATCGTGGGCGGCGGACCGGCGGGCGTGGCGGCGGCCGTTTATGCCGGGTCCGAGGGAATGAACGCGCTGGTGGTGGAGGATATGGCGATTGGCGGGCAGGCGGGCACGTCAAGCCGGATCGAGAACTACATGGGCTTTCCCACCGGCATTTCCGGCGCGGACCTGTGTTGGCGGGGCGAGGTGCAGGCGATGAAGTTCGGCGCGCGCTTTGCGGTGCCGCGACGGGCGGCGGGCCTGTCCGTGCGCGACGACGGGACGTTCTGTATCACCCTCGATGACGGGGCCGAAACCTGCGCCCGCGCGCTGGTGGTGGCGACAGGCGTGCAATATCGCCGCCTGCCGATCGAAGGGCTGGAACGGTTCGAGAGCGCCGGCGTCTATTACGCGGCAACCGATGTGGAGGCACGCTATTGCCGCGATACCGAGGTGGTCGTGATCGGCGGCGGCAATTCGGCCGGTCAGGCCGCGATGTTTCTCAGCCGGACCGCGCGGCATGTCCATGTACTGGTGCGCGGCCCGTCGCTGGCCGCGTCGATGTCCGACTATCTGCTCAGCCGGCTGGAGGCCGACCCGAGGATCACCATCCATTACCGGACCGAGATGACCGCGCTGCATGGCGGAGAGGAGCTGGAGGGCGTCGATATCCGCGACAAATCCGCAGGCCAGGACTGGCGGATCAACAGCAGCGCGGTGTTCATCATGGTCGGCGCCGCCCCCAATACCGGATGGTTGTCCGGCCATGTGGACCTGGACGACCGCGGTTTCGTGAAAACCGGGTCGGCGGTCGGGGCGTCCTCGGCCTATGCCACGTCCTGCCCGGGGGTTTTCGCCGTGGGGGATGTGCGTGCGGGCTCGGTCAAGCGGGTCGCAAGTGCGGTGGGCGAGGGCTCCGTCGTGATCTCCCGGGTCTGGGATTTTCTCGAAAACCGGGACTGAACGCGATGCTGAGATCCCTGGGGCTCAGAAGCGATGTGGTGGTCCAGCGCGGCGTCAGCCTGATCGAGCGCCATCCCGACAGGCTTGTCCTCCGCACCCCGTCGGAGCCGGATTTCTGGTTCGGAAACATGCTGATCTTTCGCCACGGGGAAGTGGACCCCGACGCGCAGATCGCCCGATTTCACGCCGATTTCCCCGATGCTGGCCACGTGACGCTCGCCTGGGACGTGCCGGGTATGGTGCCGGGCGCGGGCCATGCGGAACTGGCCCGCCGGGGGTTTGCAATAGAGGCGGCCGATGTGCTGACATTGACCGGCCCGCTCCGGCGCCATGGCACTCCCGAAGGGATCACGATCCGCCCGGTCGCCACCGATGCGGACTGGGATCAGGTGATAGGCTTGCAGATCGAGACAGGTGTCGAGGAAGGGTATGATCCCGGCCCGCATCGGTCTTTTGTCACGGCCCGTTTCTGCAATCGTCGCCGCCATCTCGGGGTCGGCGGGGCGGTCTGGCTGGGGGCGTTCGAGGGTGACCTGCTGGTTGGCGATCTGGGCGTGTTTCTGGGTGATGGGGTCGCGCGCTATCAGAGTGTAGAGACCCGGGCCCGTTATCGCCGCCGCGGGATTTGCGCGGCCCTTGTCACCGCGGGCGCCGATTGGGCCGCCGCAGAGGAGCCACACGCGATCCCGGTGATCGTGGCGGATCTGGATGGCGCGCCGGGCCGGATCTATCGCCGCTGCGGCCTTGCACTGGCCGAGACTTTGATCTCCGCCGTCAAGGGCAGCTATTGACGGCTGACATCGCGGGCGAAACATGTCAGGCCTTGCCCCATGACCGCCGACCGCCCCCTTCTCGGCATCCTGCTGATGCTTGGCTTTTGCATCGTGATCCCGGTTGCCGACGCGCTCGCCAAGATACTTGGCGATACCATCCCGCTGCTGCAGTTGATCCTTGTGCGCTTCGGGGCGCAGGCGGGGCTGCTTCTGCCGTTTGCCCTCCTCGCAGGCGCCGCGCTCTTCCCCTCGGCGCGGATCGTGCGGCTGACATTGCTGCGCACGATCCTGCAGGTTCTGGGGCTTGGTCTGATGTTCACGGCGCTGCGCTATCTGCCGCTTGCCGATGCGGTCGCCATCGCGTTCGTGATGCCTTTCATCATACTGATCCTCGGAAAGTACTTCCTGGGTGAGGAGGTGGGCCCGAGGCGGCTGATCGCCTGCGCGGTCGGTTTTGCGGGCACCCTCATGGTGGTCCAGCCGAGCTTTGCCGAGGTCGGTGCACCCGCGCTCCTGCCGCTCGGTGTGGCGCTGGTGTTTGCGCTCTTCATGCTGGTCACCCGGAAAATCGCCAAGGAGGTGGATCCGGTGGCGCTGCAGGCGGCCTCCGGTCTGATGGCGCTGCCGCTTTTGTTGCCGCTCTTTCTGTTTGCGCCGGGTCCGGGCAGCAACCCGCCGATGATTGGCTGGATCGCCCCGCAGAGTACCGAGTTGTGGCTGCTGGCCGCCGTTGGCGTCTTCGGTGTCGTGGGTCACCTGCTGATGACATGGAGCTTGCGCTTCGCGCCATCGGCCACGCTGGCGCCCATGCAGTATCTGGAGATTCCCATGGCCACGCTGGTCGGCTGGCTGGTCTTCCGCGATCTTCCCGACGGGCTGGCGGCCTTCGGCATTGCGCTGACCATCGCCTCGGGGCTTTACGTCGTCCTGCGGGAACGGGCCGTGTCGCGGGCCGCGGCACCGCCTGCCGCCTAAACCGTTTCGCGCTGTTCCACCGCGTGGGCCAGCGGGGCGGCGCCCTGATGACGATAGACCGCACGATACGCCTCGGCCTCATACCGGCGCAGCACCGGCGCGGCCGTCGGGCCGTAGGCGGCCGGCCGCCGGATCAGATCGGGATAAAGGCTCAGCAGTTCGGCCATCGGCTCGTAGTCCAGCGCCGCAAGCGCCATGTCGGCGGGAAAGAAGCTTTCGCTGAGGCAGCCATTGGCATCGACGATCCGATGCCTGTCGAACATCAGATGGGTGTAGGTGATGGTCCCGCCCGTCCGGCGGTCGACCCCGGGCAGGCCAACCAGATGTTTGGCCGCGACCAGCGCCCGGTCATGGCCGAAAAGCAGATCCAGCGCCAAATCCTCGAAATAGATCCGGTGTTCCGGGGACACCACAAGCTCCTCGGAATTGCCGATTGCGCCCGCCGCGATCACCACCGGCGCAAACCGGCCTTCGGCCTCGACCGTCGCGCGGCCGATCCAGCTGACGGGGCAGGCCGGATCGTCCAGCGTCCAGATCATCTGCCCGATCTCCAGATCTTCCACCGGAACCGGGCCGTTCGGGCCGCGCAGCACCGTCCGCGGGCCGAAACAGGTTATGAAATCGGAATAGCTGGACGACCCGTTATTGCTGCCGCCGGTCTTGACGTAGCGGGTGCCGTCGACCAGCGCTATATCGCTGGCAAACCCCCAGACATCCGATGTATTTCCGCCTTGCGAGAAGACATAAACCGTAATCTGCGGCCCGGTTTCATTGCCGAACTCGTCCAGTGCGCGCAGGAAAATCTGCGATTCCGATTCAACGCTGGCGCCGTCGCTTACAATCCCCGCGCCATCGGTGATGGTGTGGCTGCCGGGCTGATCGTCATCGAAGATGGATGTGTTGCTGCTGAGATCGTTCAGCGCGATGTTCACGCCAAACCCGGCGGCGTAATCGAAGATCGTGCCATTCGGAGTGCTGGAATTGTTGATGATGCTGCTGCCCGGCGTCAGCGATGGCGATCCGGCGGCGACAGTCAGTCCAGCACTGTCGAAAGCGACAAAATTTCTGATAGCCATTCATTTTCCTGACTCAATACACTCATTACATACGCGGAGATATTGACTAAAATTCATGCTGCGAAGTGAAGAAATCGGGGCATTGTCGTGACGCAATGCCAGAGTTTGGCCAGAATTCGCTCATGAAAGAGCCCCCAATCCGGGTAATTCCGGCGGATTATCGCCGGAAACGGAATTAATTAACAAAGCATGAAGGGGCGCGGAGCCGATTTAACGGTTTCTTGCGAATCAGCCTGCAGACAGCGGCGTTCTCAACGTCGGTGCCGCCGCCGGCCTCTCGGAGCATGACCCCTCATACGACCTTTGCGCTGCTCCCGTCGAAGGGGCGGCGATCCCGCCGGGGGCACCATGGATCGGTGGTTCAGCGCGGGGCGCGTCGGCACAGGCCCTCAACGGGCGCTCCGTGGGTGCGTTCGGCATCTTTACGCCGCAGCGCCGCGCGCCTATAACCCGGGTCATGACGTATGTGATCGCGCGCATCATCATTCGAATTACAACCCCGGCTCTCTAGCAACTGAGACGCCGGGACAAGGTGTTTGAGCCCTCGCACCGCCCTGAAATCCCTGAAGAATTCCGCACCAAAGGACGCCTGACATGTGCGCCGAGACCCCTGATTACAAGTCCACCCTCAATCTGCCGCGAACCGAATTTCCGATGCGCGCGGGCCTGCCCAAGCGCGAGCCCGAGTGGCTGGAAAGATGGGAGAAAATCGGAGTTTACGACAAGCTGCGCGAGAAAGCGGAAAACCGCGCGCCCTTCACGCTCCATGACGGCCCGCCCTATGCCAACGGGAACCTGCATATCGGTCACGCGCTGAACAAGATCCTCAAGGACATGGTGGTGCGCAGCCAGCAGATGATGGGCAAGGATGCCCGCTACATCCCCGGCTGGGACTGCCACGGCCTGCCCATCGAATGGAAGATCGAGGAGAAGTACCGCCAGAAGGGGCGCGACAAGGATGCCGTGCCCGTGGTCGAGTTCCGTCAGGAATGTCGTGATTTCGCAACGGGTTGGGTGGATATCCAGCGCGAGGAGTTCAAGCGTCTCGGCGTCACCGGCAAGTGGGAGAACCCCTATCTGACGATGGATTTCCACGCCGAACGGGTGATTGCGGAGGAGTTCCAGAAGTTCCTGATGAACGGCACGCTCTATCAGGGCTCCAAGCCCGTTATGTGGAGCCCGGTCGAGAAGACGGCGCTCGCCGAGGCGGAGGTGGAGTATCACGACCACCAGAGCCATACGATCTGGGTCACCTTTCGGGTACTTGCTGACAAGCGCACCGATCCGTTGGTCATGGGGCCAGGTCTGACCCCGGGGCGGCTAGAGCCGCTTGGCGATCTGGACGGCGCGCATGTGGTGATCTGGACGACGACGCCCTGGACGATGCCGCAGAACCGGGCGATCTGTTTTGGTCCGGAAATATCCTATGGTTTGTACGAGGTTACAGGCCGCCCTGAGGAATGCTGGGCCAAAATCGGCCGCAGATATCTGATGGCGGATACATTGGCGGAAAGCATTTTCACCCAGGCGCGGTTGGACGACACCATGTATCGCCGGCTGCGCGACGTGACCGCCGACGAACTGGGCACGCTGGCTTGTGCCCATCCTCTGCGCGGCGTCGAGGGCGCGAACGGCGAGTGGGACTTCGACGTTCCCGTCCTTCCCGGCGATCATGTCACCGATGACGCCGGGACCGGGTTCGTTCATACCGCGCCCAGCCACGGCGATGACGACTACCAGATCGGGCTGAAATACGGGCTGCCGATGACCTATAACGTGCTGGAAGATGGCTCCTTCCGGCCCGACCTGCCGTTTTTCGGAGGCACGCAGATCCTCAAACCGAACGGCAAGGAGGGCAATGCCAACACCGCCGTGATCGACAAACTGGTCGAGGTCGGCGCGCTTCTGGCCCGAGGCCGCCTCAAGCACTCCTACCCCCACAGCTGGCGCTCCAAGGCGCCGCTCATCTATCGCAACACGCCGCAATGGTTCGTCGCCATCGACAAGCCGGTCGGCGACGGGCAGGACACCTATGGCAAGACCATCCGTGAGCGCGCGCTGCGCTCCATCGACGAGCTGGTCACCTGGACCCCGCAGACCGGCCGCAACCGCCTGCATTCGATGATCGCGGCGCGGCCCGACTGGGTGCTGTCCCGCCAGCGGGCCTGGGGCGTGCCGCTGACCTGCTTCGTCCGGAAGGGGGCCAAGCCCGATGAGCCCGATTTCCTTCTTCGCGATCCGGCGGTGAACGCCCGTATCCTCGCGGCCTTCGAGGAGGAGGGCGCCGATGCATGGTACAAGGATGGCGCCAAGGCGCGGTTCCTCGGCAACGACCACGATCCGGACGCCTATGAGCAGGTGTTCGATATCCTCGATGTGTGGTTCGACAGCGGCTCCACCCACGCCTTCGTCCTGCGGGACCGGCCCGACGGCTCCGAAGACGGCATCGCCGATCTCTATCTGGAAGGCACCGACCAGCATCGCGGGTGGTTCCATTCCTCGATGCTGCAGGCCTGCGGTACGATGGGCCACGCGCCCTATCGCGGCGTGCTGACCCATGGTTTCACGCTGGACGAAAAGGGCATGAAGATGTCCAAAAGCTTGGGCAACACCATCGTGCCCGAGACGGTCGTCAAGCAATACGGCGCCGATATTCTGCGGCTCTGGGTGGCGCAGGTGGACTTTACCAACGATCAGCGTATCGGGCCCGAAATCCTGAAAGGCACCGCCGACAGCTACCGGCGGCTGCGCAACACGATGCGGTTTCTGTTGGGCAGTCTGGCCGATTTCAGCGAGGCGGACCGGGTCGCGCCCGCAGAGATGCCCGAACTGGAGCGGTGGGTTCTGCACCGTCTGGCCGATCTCGACCAACTGGTTCGGGAGGGCTATGCCAGATACGATTTCCAGGGCGTGTTTCAGGCGGTCTTCACCTTCGCCACCACCGATCTTTCGGCCTTCTATTTCGATATCCGCAAGGACGCGCTGTATTGCGATGGCGACACGCCGCGGCGCCGTGCCGCGCGCACGGTTCTCGATATCCTGTTCCATCGACTGACCACATGGCTTGCGCCGGTTCTGGTCTTCACGATGGAGGAGGTTTGGCTGGAGCGGTTTCCGGGGGAGGAAAGCTCGGTCCACCTCACGGATATTCCCGAAACGCCGGCCACGTGGCGCGACGATGCACTTGCCGCGAAATGGGCGAAAATCCGCACCGCGCGGCGCGTGGTGACGGCGGCGCTGGAAATCCAGCGTCAGGACAAGGTGATCGGGGCTAGCCTCGAAGCGGCCCCGGTGGTCCATGCCCGCGATGGCGACATGCTGGAGGCGCTCAAATCCGTGTCCTTCGACGATATCGCCATCACGTCGGGTCTGACGCTGACCGGCGATCCGATCCCGGCGGAGGCGTTCCGCCTGCCGGAAGTGGAGGGCGTCGGCGTGGTGTTCGAGATGGCCGAGGGCGAGAAATGCCAGCGTTGCTGGAAGATCCTGCCCGATGTGGGCCGGCATGCGCATCCGGGCGTTTGCGGACGGTGTGATAAGGCGCTGTCGGACTGAGGAGGAAGGGCGCGACCGGTTCGCGCCCGTTTCCCGTGGACGGTACGGCGCGGGTTTGCGGCGTTGACCCCAAGTCAATTCGTACAAGCTCCGATGTCCTTCTCAGCCGCTGCCGTCACCGATATCGCCCATGCCTATACGGCCGCCTGGAATTCCGGCGATCCCGACGCGGTGGCATCGTTTATGCGGAGGACGGCGAGATCATCCTCAATCGCGGCGAGCCGTGGACGGGCCGTGCGCGCGTGGCCCAGATGGCGGCGGGATTCTACGCCGATGTTCCGGATCTGGCGCTGCCCTGCCATGTCGTGCGGCCAGCGGGCGATCACGTGATCTTCGTCTGGAGTCTCACGGGCCATGATGCCGGCACCGGGAACCCCCTGAAGATCAGCGGATGGGAGGAATGGGATCTCGATGAAGACGGCAAGGTGATTGCCTCCAAAGGCTGGTTCGACGCCGAAGACTATGCCCGTCAGGCATCAGGCGACTGACTTGCAAATTCGCACATTTGCTTGTGCCTTGGGTTTTCCGGTCGCGCGGCCTAGCTTGCGATGGAATTGCAAACAGGAGGCCCCGCATGACCCGTTCCGACGACTACACACCCCCCAAGGTCTGGACCTGGGACAAATCCTCCGGCGGGAAATTCGCCAGCACCAACCGCCCCATCGCGGGCCCGACCCATGACAAGGAACTGCCCACCGGCAAACACCCGCTGCAGCTTTATTCGCTGGCCACGCCCAATGGGGTGAAGGTCACGGTTCTTCTGGAGGAGTTGCTGGCGGCGGGCCACGCAGAGGCCGAATACGATGCATGGGTGATCAACATCTCCGAGGGGGATCAGTTCGGCAGCGGCTTTGTCGACGTGAACCCGAACTCCAAGATACCGGCCCTCGTGGACCTGTCTACCACGCCGCCCACCCGTGTTTTCGAGTCCGGCGCGATCCTGCTTTATCTGGCCGAAAAGCACGGCGCGTTCCTGACGGACGCCAAAGACCGGCCCGAGATGCTGTCCTGGCTGTTCTGGCAAATGGGGTCGGCTCCGTATCTGGGGGGCGGGTTCGGCCATTTCTATGCTTACGCGCCGGAGAAATGGGAGTATCCGATCGACCGGTTCGCGATGGAGACAAAGCGGCAGCTCGACGTGCTGAACCGGCATCTGGCCGACAGGGACTGGATGGCGGGCGGGGTCTATTCCATCGCCGATATCGCAATCTGGGCATGGTACGGGCAACTGGTTCTGGGCCGTCTCTACGATGCGGCGGAGTTTCTTGACGTGGCCAGTTACACCCATGTGGTGGAATGGGCCGGTCGCATTGATGCCCGCCCGGCCGTCCAGCGGGGCCGCATGGTCAACCGCACCTTCGGCGAGCCGAGCATGCAGTTGTACGAGCGTCACGACGCGGGCGATTTCGAGACCCGGACCCAGGACAAGCTGGACGCGGCGGAATAGGGCGCATGCAGGCGAGCGTGGAAACCCCGGTCGGCTGGCTGACCCTGACCGAGGAGGATGGCGCGATCGCCGCCGTCCGCTGGCGGCAGGGTGCAGGCGCGGCATCGACACCGATCCTGAGACAGGCGATGGCGGAGCTGGAGGCCTATTTCGCGGGAGATCTGACGGTGTTCACCGTGCCGCTTGCGCCAAGTGGCTCCACGTTTCAACGCGCGGTCTGCGATGCGATTTCCGCCATTCCCTACGGTTATACCCGCACCTACGGAGAGATCGCCGCCGATCTGGGCCAGTCCGCCCAATCCGTGGGGCAGGCCTGTGGCGGCAACCCGATCCCCATCCTGATCCCCTGCCACAGGGTCATGGGCGCCAAGGGTCTGACCGGCTTTTCAGGCGCGGGCGGGGTGGAGACCAAAGTGGCGCTTCTGCGTCATGAGGGGGCGGCCTCGCTTCTCATCTGACCGTCGCGCGTGGTGACGGTGCCGCCGCCCCGCGCGGGATTCACCCGGATCAGCCCCTGGCGCCGGGCCAGGACAGCCGCGCCTCGCCCGCCGTCATCGGACCCTTGGCGCGGTCGAAGCGCAGATAGGCCAGGGCACGCCCGTCGGCTTGGGTGTAGACCGTGCCCGCCGCGCGGCCATCCTCGGCCAGAACCTCCGTTCCGACCGGCACCGCGCCCTCGATCTCGACCTGCACCAGACCTTTGCGCAGCTCGGTCTTGTGCTTCATCCGCGCCGTCACCTCCTGCCCGACGTAACAGCCCTTGCGATGGTCGACGCCGGACAAGCGGTCAAACCCCATCTCCAGAATGAAGCTGCCATCGGGCACCAGTTCCACGCCTGTTTCGGGGACCACATGGCTTACGCGGAGCGCGTCCCAATCCACCTCGGGCTGGCCGCCCTCCATCCCGTAGCCGCGCCAGCCAAGCGCTGCATCGCGGGGGTCGGGCCATGCCCCGGCGGGGGCCTCGCCCAGACCGCGCACAACCGGCAGACCGCTGTCCTCTATCGTCACATCGGCGCGAAGCTTGTACATCATCAACCGCTGCGCCAGCGCCTGAGCCGCGTCGGCCTTCACGTCGAGCAGGATGTGATCGCCCCGATTGAGAAGGAAGAAATCGGCAAGATACTTGCCTTGCGGGCTCAGCAGCGCGGAATAGGCCAGCCCCTCCCCCTCGGGCTTGAGATCCTGAGTCACCAGCCCGTAGAGGAAATGCTCCCGCTCGGCCCCGCCGATCTTCAGGACCATCCGGTCCGTCGCGATTTCACCTGTCATATCATCGCTCCTGATATCTCAAATCACAGCTAATCATGACCCTGCCGCTGCCAAGACCTGCCCGTGCAATTGACCGGACGCAATCCCCGATTTACGTCTGGCCCTACTGTAAAGGAAAGACGCAAAGATGAGCCTTGCCAACGGTCGCCATTACCTCGCCATCCCCGGCCCCTCGGTCATGCCCGACCGCGTGCTGCAGGCCATGCATCGCCCCGCGCCGAACATCTATACCGGGGAACTGGTGGATATGGTGGCCGATATCGTGCCCGATCTCAAATCCGTGGCCCGGACCCGGCATGACGTGGCGATGTATATCGCCAATGGCCATGGCGCGTGGGAAGCGGCGTTGACCAATACCCTGTCGCGCGGCGACCGGATCCTGATCCTTGGAACCGGCCGATTCTGTCTTGGCTGGGGCGAGATGGCGAGCGCGCTTGGCGTGGAGGCGCAGGTAATCGATTTCGGTCTTGCATCGGATATCGATATGGGGCGCGTGGCCGAGGCGCTGGCCGCCGACCGGGATCATCGGATCAAGGCGGTTCTGGCCGTCCATGTGGACACTGCAACCTCCGTGAAGAACGACATTCAGGCCCTGCGAGAGACCCTGAACGCCGCCGACCACCCGGCGATGCTGTTTTCCGACAACATCGCCTGCCTGGCCTGCGATGAGTTCCATATGGATGACTGGGGTGTCGATCTGATGGTCACCGGCAGCCAGAAGGGCCTGATGACACCGCCCGGAATGGCCTTTGTCTATTTCAATCCCAAGGCCGATGCGGCCCGGGACACCGCCGATCTGGTCACCCCCTATTGGGATTGGCGTCCGCGAACCAAGCCGGAGCTTTTCTACCGGTACTTCTGCGGCACCGCGCCGACCCATCATCTTTACGGCTTGCGGGTGGCGCTGGACATGATCCTGAAGGAGGAGGGGTTGGAACAGGTCTGGGCCCGCCATGCCACGCTGGCCCGTGCGATCTGGGCCGCGTTCGAGACATGGGGGCAGGGTGGGCAGATGCGCCTCAATATCGCCGAGGCCGGCAAACGCAGCAACGCCGTCACCACGGTCAACATGGGCGGCGGGAACGCGACGCGGCTGCGCGAATGGATGATCCATGAGGCGGGCGTGACCCTGGGCATTCCGCTCGGCATGGACGCCGCGCCGGATGATTTCTTCCGGATCGGCCATATGGGCCATGTGAACGCGCAGATGGTTCTGGGTGTTCTGGGCAGCCTTCAGGCGGGCATGGCCGCGCTGCAGATCCCCCATCATCCGGGCGGGCTGGAAGCCGCCACCGCCGTCATCGCCGGAACAGGAGCCTAGCCCGCGGCCTCGGCCAGCGCGTCGGGTAGCGCGGCTTCGAACAGCGTCAGATCGGCCTCCGTTCCGCAGGAAACCCGGATGCAGCGATCTTGCGGCGGCGTGAAGGGCATGCGCACGAAAATTCCCCGCCGGCCCAGTGCGGCGACCACGGCGCGGGCGAAATCTCCGTCCCGCCCGCAATCGATGGTGACGAAATTCGTGGCCGATGGCAGCGGCGTCAGCCCGGCTTCGCGGGCGATCCGGCCAATCCGCTCGCGGGAGGCGGCGATGCGCGCAAGCGTGGCGTTCAGATGGTCCTGATCGCTCAGCGCGGCGAGGGCCGCGGCCTGCGCCAGCCGCCCGAGGCCGAAATGGTTGCGGATCTTGTTGAAGCCGGCGATCAGGTCGGCATGGGCCAGCGCATAGCCGACCCGCAGGCCCGCCAGACCGTAGGCCTTGGAGAAGGTCCGAAAGCGGATCACGCGGCGGTCCTCCATGTCCAGCGCCGGGGCGGTGCCCGGCGGGGCCATATCGACATAGGCTTCGTCCAGCGCCAGAAGGCAGCCTTCGGGAACGGCCTCAATCATCGCCTGCACGGGGGCCGCCGCGTGCCAGCTTCCCATCGGATTGTCGGGATTGGCGAAGTAGATCAGTTTCGCGCGCGCCTCTTCCGCGCGGGTGATCAGCGCGTCGGGGTTTTCATGGTCGCCCTGATAGGGCACCTGATGCAGCACGCCGCCGAAGCCCGCCACATGATAGTTGAACGTCGGATAGGCCCCGGCGGAGGTCACGACCGCGTCGCCGGGCTCCACCAGCATCCGGGCGAGATATCCCAGAAGCCCGTCGATCCCTTCGCCCACAACGATATTTTCCGGCTGCACGCCATGATGGTCGGCCAGTGCCCGGCGGAGATCGAACACTTCGGGATCGCCATACATCCAGGCTTCGGCGCCCGCATCGGCAATTGCCTTCAGCACATTCGGGGATGGGCCGAAGACGCTTTCGTTGGCGCCCAATCGTGCGACGAAAGCCGCGCCATTGGCGCGTTCCTGGGTTTCGGGGCCGACAAAGGGCACGGAGGCGGGCAGGCTGTCCACCAGCCTTGTGTAACGGGGTCCGGTCATGGGCGCAGGAAAAGCCGAAAGCGGGGCGCGGTGCAAGAGGCGTTCCGGGCCATTCGCCGTCATGGCCCGCGCCCGGCAGCCATCGGCCTTCATGCAGGATGTCTACCCCACTATGGGGTCGATGAAGGCTCTCTCTCGACGGCCCGGCCGGGTGCCGGCGGTGGACAGGTTGCCGGGAAACGCGCGCGCGCGGTCGCCGGTAACCCTTCAGCCGCCATCTTCCGTTAGGTATCGGGCATTGACCCAGCCGATCTGGCGGCCGTTCCAGCCGACCAGGCACCAGCGCGACTGACCGGCACCCCACGCGGATTGCTGCGCCTCGCTCAGCGCGAAGAACTGCTCCCGCGTTATGGTGGGGACGCAGACCACCTGAACCAGCGCGCGGGCGTCATGGGGCAGTGTCTCCAGCACCTGATAGCGGGTGCCGGGGCCAGCGCGCGCGTTCAGAACATCGTTCGCGGAGACACCGCTGACCCGCCACCCGTCGGGCCCGTCGGCCTCCGCAAGCGCGGGGGAGGCGAGGGACAATATCGCGGCCAGAGCCAGAAAAATGCGCGTCATCGGGGAAATCCTCGACTGGTCTTTGTGATCAAGGGTGCCGGGCCCGGGCGGCAGGCGCAATGGCGGACATCCACGGTCCCGCCTCGCGCCGCGCCGCTCACCCGATCTCCTCCAGCCGGGCCAGCGCGTCCCGGATCTTGCCCTCTTCCTCTTCGCGCGAGGCAAGGTTGTTGCGGGTTTCCTCGACCACCTCCGCCGGGGCGCTTTCGGCGAATTTCGGGTTGCCGAGGCGTCCGCGCAACCCGCCCAACTCCTTGGCCAGCTTGCCGAGGAGCTTTTCCAGCCGGGCCTTTTCCTCTTCCACGTCGATGATATCGGCAATCGGCAGGCCGAAGACACCACCCTCCACCGCGACGGTCACCGCGCCCTTGGGCAGGGCGTCGACAACGGTCAGGCTGTCGACCCGGGCGATCCGCCGGATGATCGTGGCGTTCCGGTCCCATGCGGCCTGCCCCCCGGCATCCAGGTCCGCCTGCAGCAGCGGCACTTTCATCCCGGCGGGCACATGCATCTGCGCCCGGACCGAACGGATTTCGTCGATCAATCCGATGACCCATGTGATTTCGGCATCGGCCTCCGCATCGACCAGTTCTTCGCCATAGGCGGGCCAGTCGGCATGGATCAGCATCTTGTCGCGCGTGGCGATCTGGCCCCAAAGCTCTTCGGTGATGAACGGCATGACCGGATGCAGAAGGATCAGGCACTGGTCGATGACCCAGGCCATGGTGGCGCGGGTTTCGGCAATCACGGCGTCATCGCCGCTGGCGAACAGCGGCTTGGCGAATTCCAGATACCAGTCACAGACCTTGCCCCATGTGGTGGCGTAAAGCCCGCCCGCCGCATCGTTGAAGCGATAGCCCGCCAGCGCCTCGTCATGGGCGACGCGGGCGCGCGCGATCTCGCCCACGATCCATTTGTTGACCGTCTGCGTCACCGCGCCGGGATCGAAACCGGCGACCGGTTTGCAGTCGTTCATTTCCGCGAACCGGGCGGCGTTCCAGAGCTTGGTGCCGAAATTGCGGTAGCCAGCCACGCGCTCATCGGAAAGCTTCACGTCGCGGCCCATCGCAGCCATTGACGCCATGGTGAAGCGCAGCGCGTCGGCGCCGTATTTGTCTATCAGGTCCAGCGGATCGAGGACGTTGCCGATGGATTTCGACATTTTCCGCCCCTTCTCGTCCCGGACGAGCGCGTGGACATAGACATCCCGGAACGGGACTTCGCCCACCACCGCAAGCTGCATCATCATCATCCGGGCGACCCAGAAGAAGATGATGTCGAAACCCGAGATCAGGACGGAGGTCGGAAAATAGCGTTCCAGTTCAGGGGTTTGCTCGGGCCATCCCAAGGTGCCGATGGGCCAGAGGCCCGACGAGAACCAGGTGTCGAGCACGTCGGGGTCGCGCCAGACCGGATAGAGGAGCTGGGTGGGATCCTGATCCACCGTATAGGTCGCAAGGCTCTCCGCCAGCATCTGTGCGGCGGCAGAGCGATCCGGCGCCTCCACAACCCGCGCATGGTTCAGCGGCGCCGGAAGCGCCGCGATCACATCGGCGAACTGGCCCGTGACGCCATCGAAATCCATGGCGGCGTGGTGCCGTTCACTGCCTTTGAGCAGGGTCTGCGCGTCGAGCAGGCGGAACATCTCCACCTGATCAAGCGCATTGTCACCCTCGTCATCGACGAAACCACCGGCGCCAAGATCGAAGCCATACCAGACCGGGATCTGATGCCCCCACCAAAGCTGGCGCGAGATGGTCCAGGGCTGGATGTTTTCCAGCCAGTTGAAATAGACCTTCCGGTGCTGCTCGGGCATGATGTTCGTGCGCCCGTCGCGGACGGCTTCCAGCGCCGGCCCCACGATTTTCGCGGTGTCCACGAACCACTGATCGGTCAGGAACGGCTCCACCGAAACCTTGGAGCGGTCGCCATGCGGGACCATGTGCCGGTCCGCGTCGATCCCGTCGAGCCAGCCATTGTCTTCGGCCCAGGTGACAATCGCATCCCGTGCCTCGTAGCGGTCGGCCCCGTCCAGCCGTTCGATGGCCGCGGCGATCATGTCCTCCGCGCAGCCTTCGGCGAAATCCGCATTGCCGCGCAGCGCCATCGCGGCCTTGGTGTCCATCACGTTGATCACGCGCAGGCCCGTGCGCTGGCCCACATCCCAGTCGTTGAAATCATGGGCCGGGGTGATCTTGACCGCGCCGGTGCCCTTTTCGGGGTCCGCGTAGCTGTCGGCCACGATCGGGATCCGCCGCCCGGTGATCGGCAGGATCACGTGTTTGCCGACCAGATGCGCGTAGCGCCGGTCGTCGGGATGAACCGCGACGCCGGTATCGCCAAGCATGGTTTCGGGGCGCGTGGTGGCGACGGTCAGGTAATCGCGGGTCTCCGTGTCGGTGACGTTGCCGTCCTCGTCGAACTCGATCGGGTGTTCATAGGTCTCGCCATCTTCCAGCGGATAGCGGAGCCGCCACATGTATCCGTCCTTCTCGATCTGCTCGACTTCCAGATCGGAAATCGCCGTCTCGAAATGCGGGTCCCAGTTCACCAGCCGCTTGCCGCGATAGATGTAGCCCTTGTTGTACATCTCCACGAAAACCCGGATGACCGCGTCGTGGAAATTGCCCTCCTCCCCTTCGGGGGCATTGGGCGCGCCCGACATGGTGAAGGCGTTGCGCGACCAGTCGCAGGACGCGCCCAGACGCTTGAGCTGGGTGATGATCGTATCACCGCTTTCGGTCTTCCAGTTCCAGACCTTTTCCAGAAACGCCTCGCGCCCCAGATCGCGGCGGGTGGCGTTGCCTTCGGTGGCCAGTTTGCGCTCGACCACCATCTGCGTGGCGATGCCTGCATGGTCCTGCCCCGGTTGCCAGAGCGTGTCGAAGCCGCGCATCCGGTGCCAGCGGGTCAGGATATCCTGCAAGGTGTTGTTGAAGGCGTGACCCACATGCAGCGAGCCGGTCACATTGGGCGGCGGGATCATGATGCAGAAGGTTTCATCCCGCGATGCATTGGCGCCGGCCTTGAAACAGCCCTTCCGTTCCCAGTCCTCGTAGATCCGCGCCTCGGCCCGGTTTGCATCGAAGGTCTTTTCCATCGCCCTGTACCCTTGGGGTTCTTGTCCGTCGGAGGACCATCTAGCGAACGGCGCGGGAAAGGCCAAGCCTCGATGGAGACGCGGGCCCTCTGGACACTGGCGCGCGGGTCGCTAATCTCAAGGCTGAAGCAGAATGCTGCGAGGATACACCCCATGACGAAATTCGGAACCAGCCAGCCGGTCACCCGGTTGGAGGACACCCGCCTGCTGACCGGCCACGGGCGGTATATCGACGATGTGGCCCCGAAGGATGCGCTGTTCGGCCATGTGCTGCGCAGCCCGGTCGCGCATGGAGAGATCACGGCTCTCGATCTGACCGGGGCGCGGGAGGCGCCGGGCGTGCATCTGGTGCTGAGCGCCGCCGACCTGGCGGAGGCCGGTTTGCCCAACGCGATGAAGTTCTCCACGGTGAAAAACCGGGACGGATCGGATGGCGCGGCCCCGGCGCGGCCCATTCTGGCCGAGGGTCGGGTGCGGTTCGTCGGCGAGCCCATCGCCTTCATCGTGGCCGACAGCGTCGCTGCGGCGAAAGATGCCGCCGAACTGATCGTGTTCGATTTCGAGGAGCTGGAGCCGCATATGGAGCTGCGCCCCGGCGGCCCCGAGCTGCATCCCGAAGCGCCCGACAACGTGGCCTATGACTGGGCGCTTGGCGACGAGGCCGCGACGGAGGCGGCGCTTGCGGCATCGGCGCATCGCGTGCGGTTCGAGATCGAGGACAACCGGATCATCGTGAATTCGCTTGAGCCGCGCGGCTGCTACGCCGAGACGGATGGCGACAGGCTGCATCTGGCGGTGAACGGGCAGGGTGTCTGGGGCACCAAGGCGGCGCTGGCCAAATGGTTCGGGCTTGAGGCCGGAAACGTGCGCGTGACGACGCCGGATGTGGGCGGCGGGTTCGGCATGAAGGGTATGGATTACCCCGAAAGCTTCATGGTTGCCCATGCCGCGCGGGTGTTGGGGCGCCCGGTGCGCTGGATGTCCGAACGGACCGAGGCGATGCTGAGCGACAATGCGGGCCGGGATCTGGTTTGCGTGGCCGAGCTTGGCTTCGATGCCGATTACAGGATGACGGGCTACCGGATGACCTCGCTGTCGAACATGGGCGCCTATAACTCCCAGTTCGCGCAGCCGATCCAGAGCCAGCTTTTTTCCCGCGTGCTGACCGGGGTCTACGATGTTCAGGACGTGTTCATGAACAATCGCGGCGTTTACACCAACACGACCCAGGTGGATGCCTATCGCGGCGCCGGCCGTCCGGAGGCGATCTACACGCTGGAGCGCGCGATGGATTATGCCGCCCGCGAGCTTGGCGTCGATCCGCTGGAACTGCGCCGCAAAAGCTTCATTCAGCCCGATCAGTTCCCCTACAAGACCGCCGTGGGCGAGCTTTACGATGTGGGGGAGTTCGACCGCCTGCTGACGCGGGCCGAGCACGAAGCGGATCTGGCCGGCTTTGCCGCGCGCAAATCCGTCGCGGAACGGGCCGGCAGGCTACGCGGCCTCGGGATCTGCTATTACATCGAAAGCATTCTGGGCGATCCGAGCGAGACCGCCAGGATCGAGCTGACACAGACGGGTGCGCGGGTCTATGTGGGCACCCAATCCAACGGGCAGGGCCACGAAACCGTCTATGCGCAGTTCGTGCATGACCAGACCGGCCTGCCGATCGAGGCGATCGAGATCGTGCAGGGCGATAGCGACCTCATCGCCCATGGCGGCGGCACTGGCGGCAGCCGGTCGGTGACCACGCAAGGCACCGCGCTGCGCGTGACGGGGCGGGCGCTGATCGCCGGGCTCGTGCCCTTCGTCGAGGGGATGCTGGACGCCAAGGATGTGTCCTTCGACTCGGAGGAGGGCGTGTTCCGCACGCCGGGGTCGAACACGGTCGTCACGCTTCTGGAGGCCGCGGAAGCGGCGCGGGCCGATGGTCAGGCGGCGCTCTGCGTGGCGGAGGAGACCGGCAAGCTCCCCGGCCGCTCCTATCCGAACGGATGCCATATCGCCGAGGTGGAGATCGACCGCGACACCGGCGTGACCGAGGTTGTGCGCTACACGGTCGTCGACGATTTCGGCAACCTGATGAACCCGATGCTGGCCGAAGGGCAGGTGCATGGCGGTGTGGCGCAGGGGATCGGTCAGGCGATCACCGAACATGTAGTCTATGATGAAACCGGCCAGTTGCTGACCGCGACCTTCATGGATTACGGGATGCCGCGCGCCGACAACATGCCCTTCGTGGCGTTTCACGCAGAGCCCGTGCCCTCCACCGCCAACGAGCTTGGCATGAAAGGCTGCGGCGAGGCGGGGACGGTCGGCGCGCTGGCCGCGGTTGCCAACGCGGTGCAGGATGCGCTCTGGCCGCTCGGCATCCGGCGCGTGGACATGCCGTTCACACCGGCGCGTGTCTGGGCGATGCTGCAAGAAGGAGAAAGGGGCATTGCTGCGGAATAGCCGCCTCTGGACCCGATGGAAGGGCTTTCGCAACGCGCCGCCGCCGGTCCGGCTGGCCCATGTGCCCGCGCCCCGCTGCCACGTCGTGCTGCTCGATGGCACGATGTCGAGCCTCAGGCGCGGATGGGAGACGAACATCGGGCTGACCTACCGGTTGCTGTCCGAACTGGGCCCGTCCTCGAATGTGACGCTCTATTACGAACCGGGTATCCAGTGGCGCGGCTATCGTCGCGCGGTGGAGGTCCTGGCGGGTGTCGGCATCGACCGGCAGATCAAGCGCGCCTATCTCTTTCTGGCCCGCAACTATCGCCCCGGTGACCGGATCGTTCTGATGGGGTTTTCCCGCGGCGCCTATGCCGTGCGGTCGCTTGCCGGGCTGATCGACAGGATGGGCCTGCTGCGCGCTGCACAGGTGGAGGAGGAGACGCTCGCCCGGGTCTATGAGCATTACCGTTCCGACCCGGACGGGCCGCGCGCCGCGGCTCTGCGGGCGGCGCTGTGCCACCCGCAGGTTCCGATCGCGTTTTTGGGGGCCTACGACACCGTGCGCGCGCTTGGGCTGAGATGGCCACTGGTCTGGCGGTTCATGCAACAGGCCCACCCCTACCATTCCGATGCGCTCGGCCCCTCGACCCTGCAGGCGCGCCACGCGCTGGCGATGGATGAAACCCGCGATGTCTATGCGCCGGTTCTGTGGAGCGTTCCCGAGGCGCGCGCCGGGCAGGTTCAACAGATGTGGTTCCGGGGCGCCCATGGCGATATCGGCGGGCAACTGGGCGGCTGGCGGGCGGCGCGGCCGCTGGCCAACATCCCGCTGGTCTGGATGCTGACGGAGGCCGAGGCCGCGGGCCTGCCGCTGCCGGAACACTGGCGGATGCGCTACATCACCGATGTGTCGGCGCCATCGGTCGGGACGACATCGGGGTGGGGCAAGATGTTCCTGTCCCGGCACCGCCGGATCATCGGGCGCGACCCGTCCGAGCGGATACACCCGACCGCACGCGCCGCGGCGGTGGCGGCGGGCCGGGTCCTGCCCCCGGTGGGCGTAACCTGACAGTGTCCGCAGGGATGGCGCCCGGCCCGCACCGCGGCATGGCAGATGCGACGGCGCGCGAGAGAGACCGCGGGCCGGTCACTTTCTCCGGCTGGCACGCAATGTGGGGTCTGCATGGCGGGGGTCTTCGGGCCAGGGATGCTTGGGGTAACGGGCGCGCATGTCCTTTCGAACCTCTGCATAGGAGCCGTCCCAGAAACCCGGCAAATCCGTCGTGATCTGGATCGGACGGTTCGCGGGCGACAGAAGGACAAGCTTGAGCGGCAGCCGGTCCGGACCGATCCGGGGATGTTCGGTGGTGCCGAACACCTCTTGCAGGCGCAGCGCGATCTCGGGCGTCCCGGTGCTGTAATCGATCGCTGCGGCCCGGCCGAGCGGCGTTTGCCAGGCCATCGGCGCAAGCTCGTCAAGCCGTTGCCGGCGCTCCCAGCCAAGATCGGCCCTCAGCGCCTCGGCCACATTGAAACGGCTGAGATCCCCGGCGGATTTCAGGCCCGACAGATAGGGCGCGGCCCATCGGTCCAGACCGTCCAGAAGCGCCGCGTCAGACATGTCGGCCAGTCCCGCAAACCCGATGCGCGCCCGCAGGAGCGTTGCCTCCCTGCTCCAGTTCAGCGCGCCCAGACCCAGATCGCGGATGCCCGCGACAAGCGCTTCGGCCACCGCCTCCGCCGGGGCATCGGGCCAGATCCGGTCATCCAGGATCAGGGCGCCGAGGCGCTCCTGCCTGCGGGCCATGACCCGGCGATCGCGGCGCGACCAGTCACAGGTTTCATGCCACGCGATCCGGTCCGCATGGAGCGCGCGAAGGGCGCTTTCGCTGATCGGGATCGCCTGCCGGATGCGGGCCTCCCGCGGGTCGCCGTCCAGATCGGTGACAACCAGAAGCCGCTGGCCCGCCAGAGGATCGCCATCGGGCAACATCGCGCCCTTGCCGCCCGACAGCAGGTAGCGCGGCGCATCGCCCGTGCGGCGGAGCGCGATACGGTCCGGATAGGCCAGCGATGCCTGCTCCGCCGGGTCGCGGGACGGGCCGGATTCAAATCGCGACAGGCGTTTGGCTTCGGTTCTGATCCGTGCCAGCGCCGCCCGGTCGGCATTGGCGGGCACGACGCCCTGCAATGCGCGGAGACGAAGTGCCAGATCGCTGCCCTGTCCGCGCAGCGGGTCGCGTTCGGACAGAAGGGCCGCGAGCATGGCAGCGCCGGTTCCGCCAAGGGTGAGCATATGGCCGAGACGCGGGTGAAGCGGCAGCTTGGCCAGCGCCCGGCCATGGGCGGTGATGCGATGATCCGCATCGAGCGCGCCAAGTGCCGCCAGAAGCGCCCGCGCCTCGGCCAGTGCCCCGTCGGGCGGCGGCGTCAGAAAGGCGAGGTTTTCGGCGCTGCCCCATTCGGCAAGATCGAGCGCGAGACCGGTCAGATCGGCGGCCTCGATCTCGGCGGGCGGGAAGGCGGGCAAGGCGCCCTCCGCGCCGTTGGTCCAGTTGCGATAGCAGTGACCCGATGCGGTACGCCCCGCGCGGCCCCGGCGCTGATCGGCCTCGGCCCGGGAAACCGGCTCCGTCACCAGACGCGACATGCCCGACGCGGCATCGAAGCGCGCCCGGCGCGCCCGCCCGCCATCCACCACCACGGTGATATCGGCCAGCGTGAGCGAGGTTTCCGCGATGGCCGTGGCCAGAACCAGCTTGCGCCCGTGGCTTGCCGGGCGGATCGCGGCGCGCTGATCGGTCAGGCTCATCGCGCCGTAAAGCGTATGCAGCGTGACATCGGCAGGCAGATGGGGGGCGACAAGCCCCGCGACACGGCGGATCTCCCCCTCACCGGGAAGAAAGGCCAGAAGACCGCCCCGGGTTTCGCCAAGGGCACGGCGGATCAGATCGGTCATGGTCGTCTCGAACCGCTCCGTCCGTGCGGGTGGCCTGTCGCGCCAGATCGTTTCGACCGGAAAGGCCTGCCCGGCAGAGGAGATCAGCGGCGCGTTGTCGAGAAGCTGCGCGACGGGTGCGGCATCGAGCGTTGCGGACATGACCAGGATCAGCAGGTTGTCGCGAAGCGCCTGACGCACCTCCCAGGCAAGTGCGAGGCCCAGATCGGCGTTGAGCGAGCGTTCGTGGAACTCGTCGAAGATGACGGTGCCGACGCCGGGCAGATCGGGCGCGTCTTGCAGCATCCGGGTGAGAATACCCTCGGTGACGACCTCGATCCGCGTCGCGCGGCTGACCGCGCTGTCGCCGCGTATCCGGTAGCCGACGGTCTGGCCGACCTGCTCGCCAAGGGTCTGCGCCATGCGTTCGGCGGCGGCCCGCGCGGCAAGCCGGCGCGGCTCCAGCATCAGGATCCGCCCCTTCGACACATCGGCCTGAAGCAGGGCGAGCGGCACGCGGGTGGTCTTGCCCGCGCCCGGCGGCGCTTGCAATACCGCGCGCCGCTCTGTCTCCAGAGCGTCAAGAAGCTCTGGCAGGATGTCCTCGATCGGGAGTTGCATGGTCTGGGTCTGTCTGCTTGTCCGCACCCGACCATAAAGGAAGGTCCGATCGGCCGCCGTCAACACCCCCTCTGTGGCCCCGGGGGTAGGCGGGCGGCCCTCGGCGCGCGCGCCTCTGCCACGCCCGCACTGGACAGACCCCGACCGGAGCGGGCAAGAAGCAGGACGGATACTCGAAATCAGGATCGGGAAGACAGACCTCCGATGACGCAAGCAGAGCCCCTGAACGGCGATCTGGCGGCCCGTGTGCTGGCCGGGGAGCGCCGTGCCCTGGCCCGCGCGGTGACGCTGGTTGAAAGCACGCGCGCCGATCATCGCGCCAAGGCGGCGGCGCTGCTGGAAACGCTGAGGGGCCATGGGCGGCAGGCCCTGCGCATCGGCCTTTCCGGCACGCCGGGGGTGGGGAAATCCACCTTTATCGAGGCCTTCGGGATGATGCTCGTGGCCCGCGGCCTGTCGGTCGCGGTGCTGGCGGTGGATCCAAGCTCCACCCGCTCGGGCGGCTCGATACTGGGGGACAAGACGCGGATGGAACGGCTTAGCCGGGAGCCGTCCGCCTTCATCCGGCCCTCGCCCTCCCTGTCCCATCTGGGCGGCGTGTCGCGCCGCACGCGGGAGGCGGTGGCGCTGTGCGAGGCGGCGGGGTTCGATGTGGTGCTGATCGAAACCGTGGGCGTGGGCCAGTCCGAGACGATGGTGGCGGAGATGTGCGACATCTTCGTGCTGCTGCTGGCCCCGGCGGGCGGCGATGAGTTGCAGGGCGTCAAGCGCGGGATCATGGAGATCGCCGACCTGATCCTTGTGAACAAGGCCGACGGGGAGTTGAAATCGGCCGCCACACGCACCTGCGCGGATTACGCTGGTGCGCTGAGACTGATGCGCAAGCGGGCGCAGGATCCGGAAGGGTTCCCCAAGGCGCTGCCGGTTTCGGCGCTTCGGGACGATGGGCTGGACCGCGCCTGGGAGGAAATGCAGGCGCTCGCGGACTGGCGGAAGGCGAAAGGTCACTGGCAGGGCCGACGGGCAGAGCAGGCGGCACACTGGTTCGAGGAGGAGGTGCGCAGCGGGCTTCTGGCGCGGCTTCGGACCGACCGGGAGGTGAAGCGCAGAATGGCAGAAACCGGCGCGCGCGTGGCCGACGGAGAGATCAGCCCCGACGCGGCGGCCCAGGAAATGCTGACCTGGCTCAAGGGGTAACCCCCCGGGATCGCCACGACCTGCATCCCGCTTAATCCTGCGTTAACTAAATTTGGGAATTCTCCCCCCGGGGTCGGACAACGGCCCGGTGCTGGCCGCATGGCCGGCTGCTGAGACGCGGCGACGGTAGGGGATCAGATGGCAAATCAGGAAACGGGCCGGTCGGTATCCGGCATGCGGGGCGGCTTTTCCGAAGAGGCGCTGCGCGGCCTCAGCGATCTGGAAGCGCGCATTCCGCCCGCGGATGCGGTGACCAGTGCGGCCTTCACCCGCCCGTTCCGGAAGACCGAGCGGCTGTCGCAGGATGCCGCGGCGGGGGGCGGGCTTCTGATCGACAAGACGGGCGGCGTGCGGCCGCATTACTGGGGCCACCGCGCGCGTCTCAGAACCCGGTTTCTGTCGGGTGGCCACAAGGCCATGCCCGATTACGAGCTGCTGGAACTCCTGCTGTTCAACGCGATCCCCAAGATCGACGTGAAGCCGCTGGCCAAGCGGCTGCTGGAAAGCTTCGGCGATCTCAACGGCGTGGTTGCGGCCAGTGAACACAGGCTGCTTCAGGTCGCGGGCGCGACGCCGAAAGTGTATCTGCAACTGCGTATCGTCGAGGCATTTGCCCACCGGATGGCGCAGGCCCGGGTCCTGCACCGGGAGGTCGTCTCCTCCTGGGATGCTCTGGTCAGCTATTGCCGGACCACTATGGCACATCGCGAAACGGAGCAGTTCCGCGTGCTGTTTCTGGATCGCAAGAACGTGCTGATCGCCGATGAGGAACAGGCCAGGGGAACGGTCGATCACGTGCCCGTCTACCCGCGGGAGGTGGCGAAACGGGCGCTGGAACTGTCGGCCTCGGCGATCATTCTGGTCCATAACCACCCGTCCGGCGACCCCACGCCAAGCCCGCAGGATATCGACATGACGCAACGCATCGCGGATGCCTGCGGCGCGATCGACGTGTCGATCCACGATCATGTGATCATCGGCAAGGATGCGGAGGTATCGTTCCGGGCGGAGGGGTTGTTCTAGGCGCTCCCGCGGGGTCTAGGGCCCGAAGATCGTATCGCCCTGCTCCTTGATCATCTGTCTGGCCTTGGCGATGGAGATGGCCGTCGCTTCGTCCAAAGAGGCGACCAGATCGGCCCGGATCATCTGGTGGGTCTTCACCTCGCCATCGATCTCCTTCTCGATCCGCGCCGCGATGCGGTGGCCGCCCGCCTCTTTCACCGGCGCCGGGAAGATGCGGAACCCATCATGCTCGATGGGGTCGGCCTGCGGGGCCGCCGCACCGGTTTTGCCACCGCCGAAGAGCTTGGAGAAGATCGACATGAAGTTAATCCTGTTGGTCCATCCGGTCGAGGTAATGTGTAACGCAATCCTGCACCCGGCGGAACCTGTCGCCGCCCAGATGGGTGCCGCCGAACCAGCGGGTGACGATGATGATGTGGTTTTGCAGCCTCGCCCGTTCCAGCATCCGCACGATCACCATGCCCGCGCCGGCTTCTCCGTCATCGTTCTTGACGGGACCATCGGGGGTGAGCAGAGCCCATGTATTGTGGGTGGCACGCGCGAATTTCTTGTTGCGCTTGAGGGTCTTGAGGAGGGCGAGGGCCTCGGCCTTGGTGGCGGCAGGGGCACCGGAGACGGCGTATCTGGAGCCTCGGTCGGTGAGAATGGCGTCGAACGTGGTGAGCGGCATACAGGCCGATCTAGCCGAAACCCGTCCGAAGGAACAGCGCAAAGCCGGACGCGGGCTTGCCCGTGGGATGGCGCAGCTACGATGGGGCGGCGCAGTTTATGCCAGCCAGATCTTTGCTTGCGATGACCGGAGCGCGAGGTGCCCAAAGCGCCAGCCCGCCGGGACGGGCAGGCGCTCGCCCGGCGGCCTATGGCCTTGGTTCCGGGCGGGCGGCTTCATTCGTTAGTGGTCAGATCGGTGGCCAGGTCTTGCCATGGTGAGATAGACCAATACTTGTTGGCGGCGCCAGAGGTGGAAGGTAAAATCCAGACATCGGGAAATCCATCGATGGCATAGCGTCCGAAACCGCCGACGGCTTGTTTTCCAAGGAATTCTTGGGCAGCACGTTTGCCGTTGAAGGCCAGTCTTCTTGGCTCCCATTCCTCAAGAAGCTGTGTCAATTGACGTGTAACAAAGGCATCGCGAGTGATTTGGGAATCCATCCCGGAAACCCTTTTGGCAAGATCGGTCAGGCCGACGGCGTAGTCCAATACATCCCTATCGCTTTCAGGTGTGAGAAGTCGGTCTGTTATCCCGACTTCATACAATACCTTCCAGAATTTGTTGCCACGCCCGGCATAGTAGTGACCGATCATGCCTGACCGGCGGCCCGCAGCGGTTCCACAAAAAAGAACCTTCAGCCGTGGCGCCAGATAGTCAGGCAACATCTCACTGATCCAGGAAACTCCGCAACTTCCTGCTCCGGCTCGGATGTTTCAGCTTCCGCAAAGCCTTCGCCTCGATCTGACGGATCCGCTCGCGGGTCACGCTGAACTGCTGGCCCACCTCTTCAAGCGTATGATCGGTGTTCATCCCGATGCCGAAGCGCATGCGCAGCACCCGCTCCTCGCGCGGCGTGAGGCTCGCCAGAACCCGGGTCGTCGTCTCTTTCAGGTTCTCCTGAATGGCTGAGTCCAGCGGCAGGACGGCGTTCTTGTCCTCGATGAAATCGCCAAGCTGGCTGTCTTCCTCGTCGCCGATAGGTGTCTCCAGGGAAATCGGCTCCTTGGCGATCTTCATCACCTTGCGGACCTTCTCCAGCGGCATCTGGAGCTTTTCGGCCAGTTCCTCGGGTGTCGGCTCGCGGCCGATCTCGTGCAGCATCTGGCGGCCCGTGCGGACCAGCTTGTTGATCGTCTCGATCATATGGACCGGAATACGGATCGTGCGCGCCTGATCGGCGATGGACCGCGTGATTGCCTGACGGATCCACCAGGTCGCGTAGGTGGAAAACTTGTAACCGCGCCGATACTCGAACTTGTCGACCGCCTTCATCAGGCCGATGTTGCCTTCCTGGATCAGGTCCAGGAACTGCAGGCCGCGATTGGTGTATTTCTTGGCGATGGAGATCACCAGACGCAGGTTCGCCTCGACCATTTCCTTCTTGGCCTGGCGCGCCTCTTTCTCGCCCTTCTGAACCTGGTTCACGATCCGGCGGAACTCATTGATATCAAGGCCCACATAGGTGCCGACCTGCGCCATGTCGGCCCGCAGCTCCTCAACCTTGTCACGGCTCCGCTCCATCAGCGCCTGCCAGCCACGACCGGAGTTTTCGGCCATGCGGTCCACCCATGTCGGGTCCAGCTCGTATCCGCGATACGCCTCGATGAACTCACGGCGGTTGATCCGGGCCTGATCGGCCAGTTTCACCATGCCGCTGTCGATCGACATGATCCGGCGGTTGATCCCGTAAAGCTGGTCGATCAGCGCCTCGATCCGGTTGTTGTGCAGATGCAGCTCGTTCACCAGTTCCACGATCTCGGAACGCAGCTTCTGATAGGCCTTCTCTTCCTTGGAGGAGAAGCTGCTGTCCTCGTTCAGCGTGGCCGAGATCCGCAGATCCTGCATCTCGCTCAGCTTGACATAGTCGCGCGCGATCAGATCGAGGGTTTCCAGAACGCGCGGCTTCAGCGCGGCCTCCATCGCGGCGAGGCTCATATTGGCCTGATCGTCCTCGTCCTCTTCATCGTCGGTGGCGATCGGGTTGCCGTCGGCGTCCAGCTCGGGCTGGGCCTCGCCCTCCTTCTTGGCAGGGGCGGCATTGTCGTTGGACACGGGCGAGGCGACGACCGGCTCGTCATCATCGCCTTCCAGCGTGCGGCCGAAGGTGGCGTCCAGATCGATGACGTCGCGCAGCAGGATGTCCTCGTCCAGCAGTTCGTCGCGCCAGATCGTGATCGCCTGGAAGGTCAGCGGGCTTTCGCACAGGCCCGCGATCATCGTGTTGCGCCCGGCCTCGATACGCTTGGCGATCGCGATCTCGCCTTCGCGGCTCAGCAACTCGACGCTGCCCATCTCGCGCAGATACATGCGCACCGGGTCATCGGTGCGGTCGAGTTTTTCGGTTTCGGTCGCGGAAACGGCCACCTCGCGGGAGGACGAGGTTTCAACAAGATCGGTGCCTTGCTTGGTGTCGTCGCCGTCTTCGGCTTCGTCATCCTCGATGATGTTGATGCCCATCTCCGAGAGCATCGACATCACGTCCTCGATCTGCTCGGAACTCACCTGTTCCGGCGGCAGGACCGTGTTGAGCTGATCATAGGTGATGTAGCCTCGCGTCCGGGCCTCGGCGATCATCTTCTTGACGGCGGCCTGGCTCATATCCAGGCTGATATCGGCCTCTTCGCCGTCCTGTTTGCGATCGTCGGTGTCTTTGGCCATGCGCGATATCCTTTTCCTACGGGGTGATTCGCACCCGCACCGTTAGTTCATGTCATAGCGCGAATCACTGATTCGCACACCCACGTCACCTTTTTTTCTTCTCCCAGGCACGGCCGTCTATCAAGCTGCGCAGATGCGCCGACAGCGCGGCCCGATCCTCGCCCTGATCCGCGGTCTCCGGCGGGGTGGGGTGATCTGCGCGATGCCGGGTCCGTACGGCGTGGTTCAGCCGCCAGGACAGGTGCGCGTCTTCTTCGGTCGTCTCCAGATCTTCCAGCGCCTCGGTCAGTTCATGGTCGATCCCGCGCCGCGCGGCGAGTTTGGCGAATTCCTCAAGCAGACACCGTGCGGCCTGGCCTGCGTCCCCATCGGCGCGCAGGAAGGGTGCGATGCGCACATGGCCGAGCGAAAGCAGGTTTTCAAGGGTTTGCCGCAGATTTGCCGTGTCCAGTTCGGCGGAAAGACGGTCTGCGTCCCGGATTTCGGTCTGCAGAAGATGCCGGGCCAGCCGGGCCTGGTCGGCATCATGCGGCGCGAGCCGGTCGAGATCGGCCTCGAACTGGTCGATGAGGGCGGGAAACCGGCAGAGCGTGGCAAGGATCAGCGCCGACCGCAGATCCGCATCGCCCAGAGACCCCGCGGCCAGCGCGGAGGCGCGGGTGGCCGCCACGGGGGCGGTGTCTGTCTTCGGCCTGAAGCCGCCGCGGGTCTGGCTCCGGCGCTGACCCTTGAACAACTGCCAGCGAAACTCATTGATCGCCTCGCCATAATGCCGCTTCAGGGACGGATCCTGAATCCGGCCGATCGCCGTGCGAAGCGTCTTGTCGAGGGCAGCCCGGCGTTCGGGGCTGTCGAAGATCTTGCCTTCGGTTTCCCTTTGCCAGAGCAGATTGACCATCGGCTGCGCCGCCGCGATCAGCCCGCGCATGGCGTCCGGACCTTTCGCGCGCAGCAGGTCGTCGGGGTCCATGCCGTCAGGCATCAGGGCGAACCGAAGCGATTTGCCGGCTTCCAGCATCGGCAGCGCAAGATCGACGAGACGCATCGCGGCGCGCAGGCCGGCGGTGTCGCCATCCAGCGCGATGACCGGCTCATCGGCCATGCGCCAAAGAAGCCGCAACTGGTCTTCGGTGATCGCGGTGCCAAGCGGTGCGACCGTCGCCTCGAACCCGGCATGGGCCAGCGCGATCACATCCATGTAGCCTTCGGCCACGATCAGCGGCTGACCCTTGCCCGCCGCTTCGCGGGCCGGCCCGTGATTGTAGAGCGCGCGGCCCTTGTCAAAAAGATCGGTCTCGCGGCTGTTGAGATACTTCGCCTGCGCCTCGGCGGCCATTGCCCGGCCGCCAAAGCCGATGCAGCGCCCGCGCGCGTCGCGAATGGGGAAGATGATCCTGTCCCGGAACGCATCATAGGGCGCCCGCCCGTCTTCGGGCTGGCGCGCGATATCGGCCGCGATCACCTGATCCGCGGCAAATCCCTTTTCAGTCAAAGCCTTAAAGGCCGCATTCTGCCCCGCGGGCGCAAAGCCGATTTCGAACCTGTCAAGCGCCGCCTGATCCAGACCGCGGCCGGACAGGTAATCGCGCGCCGCGCCGCCGCCGGCCGTTTTCAGTTGCAGGCGGAACCAGCCCACGGCCGCTTCGGTCACCTTCGCCAATTCGCCCAGATGATCGGCTTTTTCCTGAGCCCGCGGGTCGCGTTCCGGCATCGGCATGCCCGCGTCCTGCGCCAGCATGCGGACGGCCTCCATGAACGATACGTTCTCCGTCTCCTGCACGAATTTGAAGGCATCGCCACCTGCATTGCAGCCAAAGCAATGATAGAATCCCTTGCGGTCATCCACATGGAAGCTGGCGGTCTTCTCCTGATGGAATGGGCAGGGCGCCCACATGTCCCCCTTGGCCTGGTTCGATTTGCGGGTATCCCACGTCACCTTGCGTCCCACGACCTGCGTCAGGGAAATGCGCGTGCGCAATTCGTCAAGGAAACCGGGAGGCAGACTCATGTGCTGGAGTATTGGGGCGGCCACGGGCGAAGTCCAGCGGGGTGCGCGCCCCGCGCAAAATGCAAAACCACCCCAGAAAGGCCACAGATTTGGCCTAATCCAGCGCTAGCAACATGGTTAACGGGGTGCGTAAACAAAGAATGAGGACATTATCGTGTCTTTTGTCAAAACCTTCATGGGGTCCGAGAGCGGCGCCGTTACGGTCGACTGGGTCGTACTGACGGCCGCCCTTGTCGGGCTTGGAATTGCCGTTGTCGCCGTGGTCGTGGCCGGGGTTCGGGAACCCACGAACAGCCTGAACACCCATCTCGGCACGGACATCACCGGTATGCATGACTGGACGGGTGCGCCGCCAAACGATCCGAACGGCTGATCCGGGCGGGCAATTTGCGCGGCGGGGCGCCTCGCCGCTCACACGTGTTTGGGCCGGTTCCGGGGTTGCGTTCGGTTCGCCCCACATCTCCACATTTCAGTATAACGGGTTCGGGTCGACGCCGCGGGTATGATCCGACTGCCCGCGTTGCGTGCATCGGCCTGATCCAGCGGCGTAGCGGCGCCGAGCGGACGTGCCGCTGATTTCGGATTGATGCGGCGGGACCACGCAAACCGTCGGGGTTTTCATTCCCGAGGACCTGTTAGTACAGGTGGGCGCCAGGTAACCGGACCAGGGTCCGGACAGAGCCAGCTCCCTCGGAGATGTGTAAGGCCACCGGAATCGTGCCCCATATGACAAGAAAGGCAGTACCCGCCTGTTGTGCCAGATAGGCGGTCTGCCCTCTCTGAGCAAGGGCGCAGTTCACTTTGGGCGATCTGAAACGGCGGATCGCGTCCGCCGTCGGCTTCGCCCGCGTTCCGACCCGGCTTGATTTTTGTTCACCTATTGTTCATGCTTGAGCCATGCCGGATGACCTCTCTCCTTCAACGCCCCGCCCCGGTCAGTTGTTGGCCCGCGGCGTGTGCCGCCATCTGCGAACCCATGATTTTGCCGTGCTGGAGGAATTCTCGCCCGAGCGGGGCAAACGGGTGGATGTCATGGCCCTGGGGCCGAAGGGTGAATTATGGGTGGTGGAGTGCAAATCCTCCCGCGCGGATTTCACCTCCGACGCGAAATGGGAGGGGTATCTCGATTGGGCCGACAGGTATTTCTGGGCCGTCGACGAAGCTTTCCCGACCGATCTTCTTCCCGACGGGACGGGATTGATCATCGCCGATGCCTATGACGCGGAAATCCTGCGGTTCGGGCTGGAGAGCAGGTTGGCGGGGGCAAGACGCCGGGCGCTGACCCAGCGGTTTGCCCGCCATGCGGCCCTGCGTTTGCAGGGCCTTCGCGATCCGGAGGCGATTATCTGAGATCGGCAACGGGGGGCTGACTCCGCAGTTCAAGCTCCAAGGGCTGCACCTTCCGGTCCGCGTGATGGTGGGCGCGGTGAGGATCGGCGCCGCAAGATCAGGACATGATCCATTGCCGGGCACCGCCGGGAACCGGCATCTCGGTCCGGATCGACCTATAACAATTTTATATCAATTTCGGCGGAAGCACCCGCGCCTATTTCGCCATTTTCCGGGCCGCCTCGGCGGCGGCGCGCAGCTCGTCGGCGATTTCCAGCGCCTCGTCCGGATCGAAATCGAGCGGCAGGTCCACGCCGTCGCCTTCGATATATATACGGACCATGCCAAGCGTGGTGGGGCCGATCTGCAAATTCGCGGCCAGGTCGCTTTCTTTGTTGATGCTCATCGGGCAGGTCTCCGCGCCTTGGGTGCGGCGATGCAGGTAGCCCCTTGCGATTTGCGAGACAAGAGGCAAATACTTGCCTAAGGCAAGAATAAAGAGGGGACGGCATGGATGCAATAGACCGGATCAGGGCTTTCAACCGGGCTCATACGCGGCGTCTGGGCCTGCTGCGCCAGGGATATCTGGAGGCGGGCCTGAGCCTTGCCGAGGCCCGGGTGATCTTCGAACTGGCCGACGGGTTCGGCTGGACGGCCGGGGCGCTGGCCCAGCATCTGGGCCTCAACGAGGGCTATCTCAGCCGGATGCTCGGTCGGTTGCAGAAATCGGGGCTTGTGGAGAAGACCCGGCATCCCCGCGACCGGCGGGCCCAGATCCTCGGGCTGACGCGGGAGGGGCTGATCCGCGCCGCGGAGTTGACGGCCCTGTCGCGGGCGCAGATCGCGGAGTGGATCGAGGGCCGGGCGGAGCCGGACATCGCGGCGCTGGTGGCGCGGATGGAGGCGGTCGATGCCGCCCTGTCGGAGGCAAAGACCGCCGCGCCGCAGATCGAGCTGCGCGATCTGGCGATCGGCGATGCGGGCTGGCTCATCGAACAGCACGGCACGCTTTATGCCCGCGAGGCGGGGTTCGACGCCGGGTTCGAGGCGCTGGTGGCCGAGATCCTTGCCGATTTCATCCGCACCCGGGCCCGGTCCTGCGAGCGGGGATGGATCGCATGGTCGAACGGGCAACGCATCGGGTCGATCTTCTGCGTGAAGGGCCCGGAGCCGCGGGTGGCCAAGCTGCGCCTGTTCCTGCTTCTGCCGGAGGCGCGCGGCAGGGGGCTGGGCCAGCATCTGCTTGATACCTGCATGAGCTATGCCCGTGCGCGCGGATACGACCGGCTTGTTCTGTGGACCCACGAAAGCCATCGCGCCGCCTGCGCGCTTTACGAAAAGAACGGATTTGCCCTTGAAAGCGCGGTGCCGGTCCGCGCCTTCGGTGTGGACCTGGTGGAACAGCACTGGTCGATCGGGCTGACCACGTGACCGGACAGGGGGAGCGGGCCAGGCCGCGCGGGACATGCGCACGGCGCCGACGGTCGCTCTATTCGAAATGGCCGGGGGCTAGTTGCTGTAGCAGCGCGACCGGTGGCCGAACCCGGCGGGGGAACAGATGTAGCTGCCATTGCCGATGACCCGCACACGCACGGGACGCACCTGACGCGGCTGCGCGCCGGAGAGCAGGTTGAGCCCACTGGTGTTCGCCCTCGGGCGTTGTGGCTGTACCGGGGCCACTCGGTTGGCGGCCACGAATTGCCGGGCACTGATGATCTGGTTGGCCACGACTCGCTGGCGCGTTTCAGCCTGCCGCAGACTCACCTGACGCACGGGTGCCGTATACATGGCCAGATGCATGGCGGTGTGAATACTCCCGCCCTCATCCGGTTCTGCCGTCGCCAGCGGCGCGGAAACAGCAAGCGCCGCCGCCAGAACGGACATTTTGAGCACACGAAAAAGCGGTCTCAGAGTAGCGGTTTGCATCCAAACCTCCTGCATCGGTTACCTGCACGCGGCCGATGTATCGGTCGACCGGCCTGAGACCTTGGTACTGTCAGGAGCCTAACAAACCGTTTCTCACGCAGCACAAAGGTCGCGGAGATTTGGGGCTGAATGAGGGCCGCAGGTTGTTGATTCAGTGAGGAAATGGCGTCGAAAATACGCATAAAGTCGTGCAAAACCCCTTGAAAACAAGGGGATTCGACACGCCTTCAAAGGCGACCAGAGGCCGCTTATGGTGCAGAATACAGAGCGGGATTCCGCTGCTTCAGGCCGAAGCCCCGATCAAGGTTATTCGACGACGTGTTGGGAGAACCGCCAGTCGGGCAGCCCGAAATCATCGGGCCATGGATAAACCTCGGTCTGGTTGAAGTAGATCACGGCCTCAAGTGCCGGGAAATCCGCAATATCCTGACGCACGTCGTTCATCCAGCGGGTTACGTACTCAACATCGCCGCGAAAGCCGAGTTCGGCCACCACGATCGGCTTGCCGAATTGCAGCGCGCGCTCGTAGCGGGGGGCGAGAATGTCGCGAAAGCGTTGCTCCTCTCCGAGGATTTCCTGTTCCCAGGCCTGCAGGCCGAAGACCGAAAGGCCCACCACATCCACATAATCATCGCCCGGGTAATAGTTTTCGAACCCGGTCAGGCCGAGGGGCGACCACATGTAATCGATATCCTGCGCCGCGGCCCGGCACACCGTTACCATGCGCTGATAGGCGGCGATAAAGACCTCCGGTTCCCATGCGGCCCAGATGAACTGCCCCGAGCGGTCCTCCATCTCCTGACCCCAGCGGACGGTCACCGGGCTTGAGAATGTGTTCAGGACCGCGCAGATCGTCGCCATGTTCTCGTCATAGGCGCCCTCGTTGATGCCGGCGATGAGCACCTCCGGCGAGTTGCGTTCGTCACGTGTCCAGGTCCAGGGTTCGATCGTGACCAGAACGGAACGGTTGCGGTCGCGGGCATATATGTCCGCAAGATCCAGCGAAGGGAGGAACACATCCTCCCACGGCAGGAACAGATGTTCGATCTGGACATCCGGGTCATCGGTGAATTCCCCGTTCGGATCGTAGACGCCGAAGGGCAGGTCGCCCGGCGGAGCGGCGAAGGCCATGGGTGTCACCGCGCCCAGAATTACGCCCAAGGTCGCAACCCATGGCCAGGTGCGGTTCGAAAGATCGGTGCTCTTTGGGTAAGTCATAGAATCAATCCTCTCGGTTCGGGGGCGTTCCGCTCGACCAACCCGGGTCGAAGACCATATGTACGGTCCCGGGACGTCCCATTCCGGCGCCAGCAACAACATACTCGGTCCGAACCAGTTGGAACGGTTCAAGACCCACCATCAACGCATACGAGCTTTCGACGCCGCGGATCGTGGCGGCGAAGAAAACCAAAGCTGCCAGCACAGGCGGTGCCGCGATTTGCGTGACGGCACGTATCCCCACCTGTCTTACATTCAGTCCCGCAAGTTTAAAGTGATGTATCACCACGACGCCAACGATTATCGCGTAGATGGTGCCATTCAGCAGCGTCAGTAGATAGAAGCCGCGCGCATCGATCAGGTCGTCGACCAGCAGAACCGGCAAAAGACATCCCAGCGCCAAGGCGACATAGGGCAGGATCACCCGCATCGGCAATTGCGCCTCGGCGGCCTCTCCCTTGGGGGTGATCCGGAAGTCGACGAAACCGCCGAAGAGACGGTCACGCAGCGCCATGATGCATTCCCAAAGCACCCAAGGCCATTGTATGGCCAGAAACAGCGCCTTTTCCCAGCTCAGCACCTTGCCGTCGGTGGGTCGGAAAAAACCGTCGGCCCGAATGACATAGGCGATCAGCGTGATTGCCAGAGCCGGAGCCAGGGCATGAGCGAAAAAGGCCGGGTAGGTGACATTCGCATAGCGAATATCGAACAGCACGGCCACGACGGGGATGAGGTACAACGTCAGCATGAACAGCGCGAAAAGCGGATACAGCATCTGGCAAAACAGAAACTGCAGTTTCAGACCGGGGCTGAGACGGGGCAGATAGTCAGGTGTGTAGCGCAACAGAAGCGTCACAAGGCTGCGAGACCATTGAAATTCCTGTGTGCAAAGATCGGTGATCGTCGCAGGGCCGTCGCCCTCGGCGATCGCGTCAAGCGCATGGACCCCACGCCAGCCACCGGCATTCATCAGCATGGTCGTGGAGTGGTCTTCGGCCAGTTCCGGTCCCAGTCCACCGACCTCGCGCAGGGCCTTGGTGCGTACGGCGTAATGAGATCCAATGCACATGGGAGCCATGGTGCCGCTATATCCGGTCTGGAAGACACCGTGGAACGCGGCCTCGGTATACAACCGGGTGCGCGCGGCCCAGCTCTCTCTGGCATTCTGGGAGCATATGCTCGGGGCGCTGACATAACCGATGCGGGGGTCGGCAAAACCGCGCATGATTTCGGTCAGATATGACTGGCGCGGCACGTGATCCGCGTCCAACTGCGCCACGAAATCATAATTCTCATAGCCGTAAGTGTCATAAAAGAAGGCCAGATTGCCTTCCTTGCAGCGGGTCCGGCGGGGCCATTCCGTGCGGTGATAGTCCGGCTGCCCTTTCCGGGTCGATATCTTCACACCATGGGCTTCGCACCAGGCGATCGTGTCTGGTGCGGGGTCTTCATCGGCCAGCCAGGTGTCATGTGGATAGGTCTGATCGAGCATTGCCTGCAGCGTGCGCCGGACGATCGAAAAAGGTTCGGAAGGCGTTTTTGTCACGATCATCGCGACGCGAACCTTCGCCGGATCGGGCGGGTCGACCGCCGGCACCTTGGCCTGACGGAACACGGCGATGAAGAATATCTGCAGGAAGAAGAGCCAGCCGAGTGCGGCGGTTACGACCCAGTATCTCGACCCTTCGATGATATGTTCCGGTCTGAGCCACCACGCCCAGAACCATACCGCGGCAATGGCCCAAACCAACGCCAGAAGGTTGTATTTCACCCGCTTTCGTCCGGTGAACAGCGGTTTGAGATAGGGATGCGGCGAAGCGGCGGGCGGCGGTGAGCCGGACAGAGGTGCTGCGCCGGGCATGTCAGGCACAAAGGTCATCAAAAACCTCCAGCCCAAATCCCGGCGCAGCGTGACGCAATATCGTTTCGATGTCCGAATACTGCGTCACGAACCCAAGAACGCGGCGTGCTTGGGTTATATCGGCCACAAGGATCGGCGGGTCGCCCGGGCGGCGCGGGGCCGCGCGCCAAGGCATCTTCCGACCGGTGACATCTTCGATTGCGGTGGCGATCTCAAAGATCGAAAGCCCCCGGCCGGTGCCGAGATTCAGTGCAATATCCGGTTTGCCATCAGCCAGATGCTGCAAGGCAAGCACATGCGCCCTGGCCAGATCGGTGACGTGAATGTAATCGCGGATACAGGTGCCATCGGGCGTATCGTAATCGGTGCCGAACACATCGAGCGCGGGCCGCTGCCCGGCGGCCGCCATCAGCGCCAGCGGGATCAGATGGGTTTCGGGGTCATGGCGTTCGCGGAGATCGGCCTCCGGGTCGGCCCCGCTGGCGTTGAAGTACCGCAAAATGGCGAAGCGCAGCCCATATGCGGCGGCGTGATCGCGGATCATCTGTTCGCCCATCAGCTTGCTGTGCCCGTAGGGGTTGACCGGGCGCTGGGCCGAGCCTTCGGTGATGGGCAGTTGATCGGGAATGCCATAGGTCGCACAGCTTGAGGAAAAGACGATCTGGCCGGCGCCGGCCATGTCCATCGCGCGCAGAAGGGAGATAAGCCCGCCCACATTCAGATCATAGTAAAGCCCCGGATCACCCACCGACTCGCCAACATACGCAGCTGCCGCGAAATGCATGACAGTGTCGGCGCGATAGGTGGCGATCACCTTGGCGAGCCCCTCGGTATCCCGGATATCGAGCTGTTCGAGAGGGCCCCATTTCACCGCGTCGGAATGGCCGGTACGCAGATTATCCACTGCGACGGGCAGATACCCTGCCGCAGAAAGGCATTTGCAGGCATGGCTGCCGATGAACCCGGCGCCGCCGGTTACGATGACGGGTGTCGCAGACATCACTGACCCGCGGAAGCAGTGACGGCGTTGATTTTGGACAGCTCCGCCGCGAAATAAGGAATGGTGCGCGACAACCCCCCCGCTAGATCGCATTGCGGGCTCCAGCCCAAAAGCGTCTTTGCGGTCGAGATATCGGGGCGACGCTGGCGCGGATCATCCTGCGGCAGGTCACGGAAGCTCAGCGTCGAGGAGGAGCCCGTCATGTCCAGAACGATCTTTGCCAGTTCCAGCACCGTGAATTCGCCGGGATTGCCGATATTGACCGGCTGAACAAGATCGGCGGGAGAATGCATCAGCTTCACGAGGCCGTCGATCAGATCGTCGAGATAGCAGAACGATCTTGTCTGAGACCCGTCGCCATTGACCGTGATCTCGTCGCCGCGCAGCGCCTGCACGATGAAATTGGACACAACACGCCCGTCACCGGGGTCCATCCGAGGGCCGTAGGTGTTGAAGATTCGGGCGATTTTCACTTCGACGCCAAACTGGGCGTGATAGTCGTGAAACAGGGTTTCGGCCGCCCTTTTGCCTTCATCATAGCAAGAGCGCGGGCCCTGAATGTTGACGTTGCCGTGGTAGTCCTCGCGCTGCGGGCTGACCAGCGGATCGCCGTAGACCTCCGAGGTCGAGGCCTGAAGAATGCGCGCACCCTTCTTGCGTGCAAGATCAAGCAGATGGCACGCGCCGAAGACGTTTGTTTTGAAAGTATGGATCGGATCGATCTGGTACTTTGGCGGGGAGGCCGGGCAGGCCATGTTGTAGATCAGATCAATCGGCCCCGGAGGGGAATAGGGCTGCGTCACGTCATGGGTGACCAGCTTGAAATTCTTGTGAGGAAGGAGGTGGTGAATGTTCGTGAACCGCCCGGTGGACAGGTTATCCAGGCAGATCACGCGGTCGCTGTTTTCCAGGTAGTGTTCACAGAGACTTGAGCCGAGAAAGCCCGCGCCACCGGCAATCAATACGGTTTTGGGGTTTGGCCGGGCAATTGACAAAGCTTGACTGGCCCGCGAAATGGCGGGTGAACCGGAAGACATACGCATTACCTTTTCCCACGTTCTGCGGGTAACGATTTGTGCGCTCTGCTCAAATATGGCGGTCGCCTAGCTGTTTTGCTGCTTACACCGCGGATAGCGCTTTCGGAAATTGGCTTCCCGTAGAGTTCTTGCGTTACTCACATCTTAAAAAGTTGGACATCGATAACTCCGCACTAGGACAGGCGGAAATCCGCTCGTCAATCTTTTGTTAACCTTTTGCCCTAAAACTGCCACTTTTGGACAGGTTCATACACGTATAGGTTGTATTTTGACCTTTTCACACGCTGATAAATGGCGAATCGGTGGGTTCTGGCGGGAAAATTGTCGTCTGCGGCGCCGAATCGTTCCCCCTGACTTGCGGCTCTGGCTGGGGTCGAGCTATTGAGCATTGATGGAAGGCGCGGAAATCCGCCTAGAAAAGATTGGATTATGACAACTCGAAATCGGCCGGACAAAGGCGTTGGACGCGCTCTCCATACGCTACGAACCCCACCAGCTCGGAGCGGGACAGTATGCCCAGCTTACTGCAAGCCCTGGCCTTGTAGGTTTCGACCGATTTCAGGCTGATCCCCAGTCTGCCGGCGGTTTCCTTGAGCGTGAAGCCACGGCCGATTGCCTGAAGGGTCTGGCGTTCGCGCAGGCTGAGAGAGACCGGTTCCGGCCGCTCGGTCGAGTTTGCCACCGGAAAGGGGCGTTGAAGCCGCAGCAAAGCCCTGACCACCGCTCGGCGCAAGCTGGACAGGCCTTCGATCTTGCGGGCGAACCCGATGACCGAGTTGCGCACCAGCGCGAGGGCGAGCCTGCTTTGGTCCATGGAGGTGTAAAGCAATGTCGACAGCGCCGGGTTGTCCAGGATCTCGCTTGCATCGACCGCCAGGTCGCCAAGCGTTGAGGGATCGAGGATAACCAGATCGATGGGCGTAATGAGAATTGCGTCACGGCAGGCATTGATCGTCCCGAAATGCAGGACATTCGTGATCCCGTCCAGATTGGAAATGACCTCGCTCATCGCATTTGCGACCAGAGGATCTTTTTCAATGATGGCAGCCGTCACAGTTAGAGAAGGGCGCGCAGAGGGCCTGCGCGCAACAATGCGTTCGCTCATAATCGTCCTCCCAGAAGGACTACTCACAAAAATGTATTGTTCCCAGAGTCACTCCCGCGGCACGTCTTGATGCGTGCCAGGGGCGCGATGAGGAACGGGGCGTTGCGTTCGCCGCAATCTGCTTACCGAGGGCAACAATCCGCCTAAAAACGGCGGGAACTAGCTAAGCCTTGCTCAGGCCACAATTATGCCATGAACATACCAAAAATTTACCATTTGTTAATGGTGCATATGATTTTGTGATCATGTGCCGCGTTTTTCGAAACAGATTGTTTTCCAGTCCCTGGAAAGCGCGGATTCAGAGACAATCGCTACCTTGAGCGGTTGGTTAAAATTCTATTAAAATTATGGGTTTACGTAGTGTCACCTGTCTAAAAGGTCAGGCGGTGTTCAACTTGTGGTTGAATTGTGTCAGGATTTGCCTGACTGGCGCCTGCTTCCCTTCAATGTTGTCATCCGGGCTGTGCCGACTTGGCATGGCTGAGAAGCTGCTGTCTGAACTGTCCGGGCTGATTCTTTCCTGGATGGATCCGTAGATAACTCGGCGTCTGCTGCCGATACTCGCGGACAGACCCATATTCTTCACATGTCTGGGTTGAGTCGGGCCGCTGCGGTGATTTTTGCCGCAACCAGTTCTCGGGCGCGTTGCGCCCGTTTTGGTCCATCAACCGCCCGGGATCGGGCTTAAGGGTGAACACAATGAAGACGTATCTTACAACAACAGCGGTTGCGCTGGCGCTGGCGACGTCGCCGGCTCTTGCCAACAGTAGCCAAACAGACATTGATCAGATCCTCGATGGGGTCCAGGAAGCGCTGAACTCCATCTACGCTTACGGCGGCGGTACTGATATCGATCAGACTGCAACCAATGCCGGCAACATCATTTCGCGCGGCTCCGAGTCGCTGGACGACATCTTCCAGGATGTCGACCCCATGAGCCAGTTGGCAGAAAACTATCTTGAGGATGGCCCCGGTGGCGGTTGGACCGACGTTAATCAGGCGGCGACCAACGTGCTCAACAGCCTGAGCATGGATGGCGCAGACTCGCTTGAGGATGTTACCCAGAAAGTCGACGATACGGCCCAGATTGCCAGCAACTCGATCCTGTTCGACGCCGACAGCGCAGAACTGGTTCAGGCGGCTGTCAACGCGGCCAATATCGTTTCCGCCGATGGTGTGGAACTGGACAACAATGCGTATCAGAGAATCGATGATACGTACCAGGAAGCCATCAACAACGCGGTCGGCGATGATGGTCATGACGATCTGGACGACATCACGCAGGCTGCCACCAATGTCGGCAACAGCATCACCATGGGTGATGTGGACGATATTCGTCAGAAGGTGACAGACAGCGATCAGTTCGCAGAGAACTTCATCAATATTGAAGACGACCTGCGCGCTGAGGCATTCGACCTCAATACCCAGGATGCCGTGAACGCACTGAACCTGGCGTCGATCGTAAATGGCGACACTGTCCGCCAGAAAGTCGATGACGTCTCCCAGATCGCGCGCAACTACATCGATGGCGCCAGCTCCGGTGACAATATCGAGGAAGTCGCGCAAGCGGCAACCAACGTGGCGAACAGCCTCAGCCTCAGCCCCGAAGACACCTCCGGGCTGGAACTGAACGTTCTGCTGCAAGAAATCGATGACATGGAGCAGGTCGCGTATAACGAAATCGACTATGGCGCGGATATCTCTGATATCAGCCAGGCTGCCACGAATGCGGCCAACATCGCGGCATTCCAGGATATCGAAGAGTCGGTCGACCAGTTCTACTTCGACAGCTATCAGTCTGCAGAGAACGTTGTGTTCTACGGTTCCTATACGGCTCAGGTCGCTGACCTGACCCAGGCGGCAACCAACGTGATCAACTCGCTGTCTGGCGACAGCATTGAGAACGGGTCCGGCGGTTGGGATCTTCTGCAGTACACCAACATGTTCGGCTATGGCGAGATGCAGTATGCTGGCAACTACGTCTCGTTCGGTGATGGTGGCCTTGTGAACCTGGAGCAGGCGGCAACCAACGCTGCAAACCTGGTTTCGGTTGAGGAACTGCGTGGCACCAGCCGCCAGTTTGCAATCAGCCTTGACCAGATTTCGCAGAACGTTGCAGAACCCGGCTACTGGGCTTGGGGTGGCGATGTCGTCGGTCAGGTCGACGTGACCGAGCAGTCGGCAACCAACGCGGCCAACATCCTGACGGCTGTTGAGTTGCCGGATCTCTCCGGTACGACCGATATCGTTCAGGTCTCCGTCTGGGGTGACCAGTTCGCGGCCAACTCGCTTGATACCTTCGGTGGCAACGTGAGCAACTTCGCTCAGTCCGCCGTGAACGTGGCGAACTCGATCAGCCTGCCGTCCGCTCCGTAAGCGACGCAGGTCAGACAGACAATCGAGGCGGCGGTCATGCCGCCGCCTCACATTCCAGACCTTTTTATTGGATTTATTGGGCCCGTCATGACGCGCACCGTCGCCATATTCGCCTCGCTCGCTCTCAGCGCCACGGCCGCCATGGCCGACGATACCGAGGGCAGCATCTTTCAGCAGGAATTCAGCGGCATTCAGAGCGGTCTGAACGAGATTATCCTGAACGCCGGCTCACAGAACCCCGCCAGTCTTGAAACCGAATCCGATATCGGCACCGCCGCCCCGCTTGTGGGCGGCAATGTCGACCAGCTTATCACCAATGCGCTGAACGTTCTGGTCTCCAAGGGATCCGTGGTTTCCAATGCGACGCAGATCTCGACAGGGTCGCAATATGCGACGAACCTGATGGATGGGCGCAACGCCACGCTTGCGGATGGAACGCTGCGCCAGATGGGCGAGAACCTCGCCAATGTCATCACCGCCGAACAGGTGGACAGCGTGACGCAGCAATTCGGCCCGGGCGCGATGCAGGATGTGACCAACACGGCCCTTTTGCGGGGCAATGCGGGCTCGGTCGTGCAGATCGGGCGGAACACCGCGAACATCGTCGAGGCAGAACTGTCCATCGGCCTTGGCAGTCAGGTGTTTCCCTTCGATTCAACGCAGCAGATCAACAATTTCGTCCGGATTTCCGACGCCGCCCCGCTGCCCGCCGAGATGGCCGGGTTCGACGTGCCGGAGACGACGCTGATCCGGATGTCATCGGACGCCTCCATCTGGCAGGAGGGCACCAATATGGGCAACATCCTGATTGCCGATGAAGTGCGTGACGTGGCCCGGGTTTTCAACGGCCAGCAGATCATCAACAACCACATCATCCTGGACGATATCGGTCAGGCGCCGCCGCAGATCACCCAATCGGGCATCAACGTGGCGAATTTCGTGTCTGCCTCCCGGGTATCGGGGCTGACACAGGTCTCCGACGGGGTGCAGATTGTGGAAAACCGCGTGACCGACGGATCGCTTGCCGATCTCACGGCACAAGTGCCGCAATACACCCATGTGGCTGAAAACTATGTGAATGTCCTGCATATCCGGGCGCCGGGGAACCCGTCCGGCGGCACGTTGACGGTGCTGGACGCGACGGTTTCGGCCTCCCAGGAGGCGCGGATTCCGCAATCGAGCGTGTCAGGCAACGGCCGCCAGGTTCAGGTCGGCAACGCGGCAACCGTCGAACGCTGAGACCGGGCTGACGCCGGGGCTCGCATGCGAGATTGCCAACGTCCACCGCCGCAGTTCGTAGCCATCGGGACATACCGTGCAGGACAAGCCGGGGTCCGGGCCACACCTCCCCCAAGGCACAAGATACTTCAGATCATCTAACGGACGTCCGCGCAGGACAGATCCTGGCACCAGGGTCCTGCGCTGATGCGTGGGGCAGGGGGCCAGCCGTCCGGCTTCTGGCCTTCATAGGCGGCGGCCTCTTCGGAATAGGCCAGCGCGGCGCGCCGCAACCGCTCGGTGCAGATCGAGGCGCTCTGCGGACGGATCAGTTGGTAGATGATCCTGTCCATCCGCGCATCGGTGCCGACCGGAGGCTGCTGACCCAGATCTATGAAGAATTGCGCAATCTCGGAGGAATCCGAAAGCGGCGACCCCGGCAGCACCTGTTCGCAGGAAAATGCGATCAGCCGGTAATCGACCATCGACGTCAGGAACGGGCGCGGATCGTAGGGCGGGGCCGCGTCCGCGGGCGCTGCCTGCGCGTCCGCGCCGGTTTGCGGGGCTGTGGCATCGCCCGCGGTTTGGGCCCCGGCTGTCACCGGGGCCATGAACAGGGCCAGAACGAGGCCGGATATGAGGCGCGCGTTACTCAAGGTTGTCAATCGTGGCGTTAAGGGCCGCAAGCGCCTCTTCCCCTTGACCGAAGGCTTCGGGCAGAAGCGCGTCGCAGCTTCCATCATGGTTCAGGACTTCGCTGACAATATCATAGGCCGCCTCGGCCAGCATCCAGCGGATCCCGGCATGCAGACCCTCGATGTTCTCCCGCCCGATCTGCACGTCGAACAGCTCGTCCGAGAAGAACCGGAAGATCGATCCGAACACCTCGCGCCCGACCGCCTGTTTCGAATAGGCGTTGCTCAGCACGATTTCGGTGGTCTCGGTGTTGGTCACGCGCAGATCGGCGCCTGCGGTCAGTGCGAATACCCGTCGCCCGGCCGAAGCCCCGAAAAGCCCGACTTCGCCACCTTCGGAATAGACGTTGAAATCAAGCTGGGTGATCGACCCGTCAATGACGAAATCCGACCCGCGCAGAACGCCGCGGCGAAGCGGCCGGTAGGGAATGGTCTCCCCCTCCACGTTGACGGGGCCGCCATCGCCAAGGATCTGTTCCCGCGACAGGGCTATCTCGAACTCGGTCACGGCGGTGTTGATCCGGTTGACCTGGCGCACGCCGGCGCGGTCCAGTGCCGTCACCAGCATGCCGGCCACATCGCGCGGCACATAGGCGCCGACCTCGTCGACACTGACCCGCTGTGTGAGATCGGAGATGATATGCACCGCGAATACCGCGCGGCTGTTCCGGACTTCGGGGGTTTCGGAAAGGCAAGCCAGCGCCGCATCTGCCGGCGTATCGCTGACCACGGGCAACGCGCCCACCAACTCGGGAACCGGCCTGCTCAATGGCTCGGGTAGGGCTCCGCATCCCGCCAGCGTCGTGGCGAGAAGAATTCCAGTCAGTTTCCGCATATCAGTTCAGATTCTGCAAAGCGGTCGCAGCCGCGGCAATCGCGGCGTCCGGCTCTGTACCGGATGTCTGGTTGTTGTTGCCGTCGACATCCTGGATCGACTGATTGCCGCTGTTGGTCTGGTCCAGAGTGATCGTGTTGTCACCGTTTCCTGTGATCGTGATGCTGAGCTGGTTGCCGGTCTGGCCGATGCCCTGATTGGCAAGGCTCCCCTGACGCTCGAAGTTCATGAACTGAAGGCGGGTCTGCTCTTGCTGGAGCAGCACCTGCCGTTCGCTCGGCGATCTGAACTGAAATCCACGCGCTTCCCCGAACCCGTTCGCGAAACTCGCGGGTGCCGTAAAGGAAACTGCTATGCAAACCAAAGGTCCTAAAATCTTCATGCCTGCCATCTCGTCATAATCCCCCAATCAATGCAGCTTTTCTGATCGCATCATCCGCCTCCACGCCTTGTGCGCAAGCAAAATGTTAACTTTTCAAGGGTTCTTTACCTGACCGGTGCAGATTAACCATATGACGGAAAACAATTGGGGCGCCGTGCCTGTCAAAGGTCGATATTGCCGACCCGAATCGGGCGATTCCTCGTTGCATGCGGGTCGGAAAGATTGCTATAGGCCCGCTAGCCCCGCGGTTTGAGGGGTCATGATACGGTATGAAGCCGGTTTGCCGCCTTAGCTCAGTTGGTTAGAGCGCTGGATTGTGGATCCAGAGGTCCCCCGTTCAAGCCGGGGAGGCGGTACCACTCCTCTCAGGGTCTAGTCCGCCAGGTCGATCTCATGGGTCATTTCGCCCGTGGCAAGGTCGAACACCCGGATATGATCGTCGTCACTGACCAGAATCGCGGCGGTGCCGGTCTGGCTGTAGCCGGTGATCGCCACGCCTGCGGGCATCGGGAAACTGTCGGGAAAGACCAGCGCCGGCGCGGGCGCACCCGACATCCGGATGACAAGCAGCGCGACGATGGTTATGACCCCCCCAATCATCACCACCGTCAGCACGGTCACCAGATTGCGCAGCAGCTTCAGGTGGCCGGGAAGCGGCGGATCATTGTCGTCCTGCGGAGTGTCATTCATGTCTCTGGCCCAGATCGTCACGGTCCTGATCGGCCCGGACCCGGCCCCGCGCCTTGATAAGGCACTGGCCCGCGATGTGCCAGAGGCCGCGGCGCTGAGCCGCTCGCGGCTGGCGCGGCTGATCGCGGCGGGGGCGGTGACGGTGAACGGCGCCGTGGTGACGGATGGCAAGGCGCGCGTGGCCGAGGGCGATCGGGTGGAGATCACCGTGGAAACGGCGGTGGAGATACGCACCCGGGCAGAGGATATCCCGCTGGATATCCGCCATGAAGACGACGATCTGATCGTGATCAACAAGCCCGTTGGCATGGTCGTCCACCCCGCGCCGGGCACGCCGGGCGGCACGCTGGTCAATGCGCTCCTGCATCATTTCGGCGGCAGATTGTCCGGTGTCGGCGGCGAAAAGCGGCCCGGCATCGTGCACCGGATCGACAAGGATACCAGTGGCTTGCTGGTGGTCGCGAAATCGGACCGGGCGCATCACGGGCTGGCCGAGCAGTTTGCAGATCACAGCGTGGAGCGGCTGTATCAGGCGCTTTGCCACGGTGTGCCCGATGCGGCCGATCCGCGGTTGCGCGGTATCCGCGGTGTCAGTTTCGAACCCGGGGGGGCGCTGAAGATCACCACCCAACTGGCCCGCCACAAGACCGACCGGCAACGTCAGGCGGTGCTGTTTCAGGGCGGCCGCCACGCGGTGACGCAGGTGCGCGTGACCGAAGCCTTCGGCGTGGCCGCGCTGGTGGACTGCCGGCTTGAAACCGGCCGGACGCATCAGATTCGCGTGCATATGGCCCATGTGGGCCACGGGCTGATCGGCGATCAGACCTATGGCGGGCGGCGCCGGATCGGCGCGAAAGCGGTGGGGGAGGTTCTTGCCGAAAAGTTGAACGGGTTTCCCCGACAGGCCCTGCATGCCGCAAGCCTTGGTTTCGTGCATCCCGTGAGCGGAGAAACCCTGCGTTTTCAGGCGCCTATGGCGTCCGACATGTCGGAACTGCTGGACGATCTGCGCGGTGCGTCCCTGTAACTTGTGCGCAATTGCACGTTATTTATCTGTAACACGGATTGCCGTGCGCCTGCGCCAAGCGTACTCTGGACGCAAGCCAGATGACACAACATCTTGACGTGCTGTCCAGCAATACCCACCTTAGTTAAAAGTTAACCGAATTTACATTATCTGGAGCCAAGCAGGGGGTCCGTGACATGAGTACATATGCAAATCTGCCCGCACCGTCGCCGGAACAGGGCCTGAACCGTTATCTTCAGGAAATCCGCAAATTCCCGATGCTGGAGCCCGAAGAGGAATACATGCTCGCCAAACGGTGGGTGGATCATGAAGACACCGAAGCGGCCCACAAGATGGTGACCAGCCATCTGCGTCTGGCCGCGAAAATCGCCATGGGCTATCGCGGCTATGGCCTGCCCCAGGCCGAGGTCATCTCGGAGGCGAATGTGGGGCTGATGCAGGCGGTCAAGAAATTCGACCCCGAAAAGGGCTTTCGCCTCGCCACCTATGCGATGTGGTGGATCCGCGCCTCGATCCAGGAATATGTCCTGCGGTCGTGGAGCATGGTGAAGCTGGGCACGACAAGCGCGCAGAAGAAGCTGTTCTTCAACCTGCGCAAGGCCAAGGCCCGCATCGGCGCGCTGGAAGAAGGCGACATGCGGCCCGAAAACGTGGCCCGCATCGCCAATGATCTGGGCGTGACCGAGGATGAGGTGATCTCCATGAACCGGCGCCTGTCGGGCGGCGATGCCTCGCTGAATGCGGTCGTCGGCAGCGATGGCGAGGGCGCGACCCAATGGCAGGACTGGCTGGAAGACGATGATGCCGATCAGGCCGAGGATTATGCCGAAAAGGACGAGTTCCAGCACCGCATGGCGTTGATGGAGCAGGCGATGGAGGTTCTGAACGAGCGGGAGCGCGATATTCTGGAACAGCGCCGCCTGCAGGATCAGCCCGTGACGCTGGAGGATCTGTCCGGTGTCTATAATGTCAGCCGCGAACGCATTCGCCAGATCGAGGTGCGCGCGTTCGAGAAGCTGCAGAAGCGGATGCGCGAACTGGCCCGCGAAGACGGTCTGACAGCCGCCTGAGCCGGACTTTCCGACCTTTAATCAAAAGGCCCCGCGGCAAATGCGGGGCCTTTTTTGGTCGCGACCCCGCCACCGCCATGCAAAGGCGCAAACCGGCCCTTTCCGGCCCGGCGGTCGACACGGCGCACCAGAAAGGCGCGTTTCGGGGGCTTTTCGTGCGCAACCTGTCAAAATCCGCTATGGATTGAACCCGGGCGCGGCCCGCGCCGACCCATGACACACGACCCGACTGGACAGGATGGCCCCCATGATCCGCCTTTTGCGCCTTGCATCCGCCTTCGTCTGCCTTACCGCCCCGGCCCTGGCCCAGGATATCGCGGGCAGCGCCGATCACCCGCTGGTCGGGCGTTTCGACGGCAGCGTGATCCGCGCCTATGAGACCCAGGAGTTCGACGAGGTGCACCTGGCGCGCGCGCCCGGCGAGGTCAGCACGGTCGAGGGGGCCGTCACGCGGCTGTCCTACGCCTATCCGGCGGAGACCTCCCTTGTGCAGGTGGTGCGGAATTTCGAACAGGCGCTGGAGGGGCGGGGGTTCGACATCCTGCTGAGCTGCGATCAGGCGGATTGCGGCCGTATCAGCTATGATGTGGAGCAGTTCGGCAACTCCCCCGCATGGGCGGATGCGTTCAACTACCGCTATGTGATGGCCACGCGGGACGGGCCCGAAGGGACCGCCCATGTCAGCCTGTTCCTGTCGGTCAACAACGGCAATGTCCTGTCGGTCGTGACCGTGACCGAGGAAGAGGCGATGGCGTTCCGGATGATCGACGCCGCCGAAATGCAGAGCACGATCGGCGAAACCGGCCGCGTCGCCCTTTACGGCATCACATTCGACACCGATCAGGCCACGATCCGCGCCGAAAGCGCCCCGACCATCGCCGAGATGGCGGCGTTTCTGGCGGCCAATCCGGATCTGCAGGTGGTGATCGTGGGCCATACCGACAATCAGGGCACGATGGAGTACAATCTGGCCCTGTCGGCGCGCCGGGCCGCCGCGGTGGCCGACGCGCTGGCGCGGGATCACGGGATCGCGGCCGCCCGGATGGCCCATGCCGGTGCCGGGTTTCTGGCCCCGGTCGCGGTCAATACCACGGCGGAGGGGCGCGCCCTGAACCGCCGGGTGGAGATGATCGCGCGCTAAGCCGCGCCCACCGCCCTTCCCGACGCCACTCACCGGCCACCCGATTCGCGTCTGGCTTCTCTCGGGGCACGCGCGGCACGCGCGGGGCTTGCGATTGTCACGGGGTTGCGAGGGCAAGTCTCTGTTTTCGTGAGGGATGTTGCGGCGGGTCACGAGGGCGCGAGGGCGCGTGACGGGCCGGCGGATGGTGCAGATGTGTCTGTGCGTTTGCGCACCGATATCATGTGTTTTTCACGGGTTTGTGGGGTGAAACACAGGGCCGCACCCCATAACTTCATCTCATCGGACGCAAGACAGCGCCCCGCACAGAAACCGAAACACACATGACCCAGATCCCTGAAAGGACCATTTCAATGACACGCATCGCCCTCACCACCGCCCTCGCCCTGTCGCTCGCCGCCCCGGCCTTCGCGAATGACCAACTGGCCGCTTCCCTCGGCGTCGACGCCGGCGACTACACCGTGGCCGAGCTGATCCAGCTGCGCAGCGCGCTGGAAAACGACGATCACAGCCATGTCGCCTTCCTGCTGAACGGCGGCTCCGAGACGATTTCCACCCAGAGCTTCGCCGCCCCGGCCTTCGCGAATGCGCAGCTGGCCGCTTCCCTCGGCGTCGATGCCGGCGACTACACCTTGGCCGAACTGATCCAGCTGCGCGACGCGCTGGAAAACGACGACCACAGCCATGTCGCCTTCCTGCTGAACGGCGGTGACGAGCAGGTCTCCACCCAGAGCTTCGGGGAGCCCGAGCATGTGGCCATCGCCCGCGCGCTGGTGGGGTTCACCGACAGCGAGAACGAGTGATCGCAAAGGCGGAAGCGGGCGCGCGCGGCCGGGGGCCTCTCCCTCCCCCCGCCGCCGTACCCCGACCGCCGAGAAACGGCCCCCGCGGGTATCCACCCCGGGGGCCGTTTGCGCATGCCAAAGCCGTAAAGATGTGGCCGGGCGCGCGCGATGCGGCGGCAGGCGCGACGTTTTTTCCCCCGAATTGCGCGCGGGCGCGGCTCTGCATCGGTCGATGCCGTCTTTGCGGTGGCCGACAGGGCCCGGGCTGAGCTATCATGGTTCGACCGTGCACAAGGAGAGATACGGATGCCGCTCAGCGAGGAAGAGAAAGTCAACGGTCGCCTGAACGGCGAGCAGAACGAGCCCAGTGGTCGCGAAGGGCTGGTCATGCGCTTTGTCTACATGGTGCTGATCGCCGTCATGCTGAGTTTCGCGCATACGGTTCTGGGCGCGCTGACGATCATCCAGTTCGTCGTAATGGTGATCAATGGCGGCGAGCCGAATGCCCGGCTGGCCGAATTCGGCACCGATCTGGGCATCTGGATCGCCAAGGCCGCGCGGTTCCAGACCGCCGCCAGCGAGGTCAAGCCCTGGCCCTGGACCGAACTGGACTAGATCCCCGACACGCGCCGGGTAAGCCCATGGCGGGCTGCGCGGTTGCCCGCCCAGAGAGGCTTTCGCGGAGCGCATCCCGCTTCCGTCCCCGCGAGGACGCGGTCTGACTACCGTCGCCCGCCGCCGCGGATCCGGCGCCAGATCGGCGCGATGTCGAGCGCGGCCACGGCCACGCCAAGCGGGATCATCCAGAAGCCCAGAACCGGCAGAAACCCGAAGACCCCGCCCAGGATCAGAAGCAGGCCCAGGATCAGGCGCAGGCCCGGCGGGACATGCGACCGCACCCAGACCAGCGCGCGGGCAAGCCGCCCCCTGAGGGTGCGCTTGACGGGGGGCGTCCGGGGCGGCGTATCAGGCATGGAGGCAGCCCGGTCCGCGCAGGCCGGAAAGGCGCCGGTCACGCCGTTCCGGGACGCGGCTCACCCCTCCATCGCCTCCAGTTCGTCGATGAAGCCCTCGATCATACTCAATCCCTTGTCCCAGAAGGCCGGGTCGCTCGCATCCAGTCCGAAGGGGGCCAGAAGCTCCTTGTGGTGCTTCGATCCGCCGGCCTTCAGCATCTCGAAATACTTCTCCTGAAAGCCCGGCTCGCCCTCCGCATAGACCGCATAAAGCGCGTTCACCAACCCGTCGCCGAAGGCATAGGCGTAGACGTAGAAGGGCGAATGAACGAAATGCGGGATATAGGCCCAGAAGGTTTCGTAGCCTTCCATGAAATTGAACACCGGCCCCAGCGATTCCGCCTGCACCGACATCCAGAGCGCGTTGATATCGTCGGGCGTCAACTCGCCCTCGCGCCGCGCGTCATGCAGCTTGCACTCGAAATCGTAAAACGCGATCTGGCGCACCACGGTGTTGATCATGTCCTCCACCTTGCCTGCCAGCAGCACCTTCTTCTGCTCCGGCGTTTCGGCGGCGTCGAGCAGTTTGCGGAAGGTCAGCATCTCGCCGAAAACGCTTGCGGTCTCGGCCAGCGTCAGCGGGGTAGAGGACAGCAATTCGCCTTGCCCGGCCGCCAGCCGCTGATGCACGCCATGGCCCAGTTCATGGGCAAGGGTCATGACATCGCGGGGTTTCCCGAGATAGTTCAGCATCACATAGGGATGAACGTCGACCACGGTCGGATGGGCAAAGGCCCCGGGCGCCTTGCCGTCCTTCACCGCCGCATCGATCCAGCCATCGGTGAAAAACGGCTCCGCCAGATCGGCCAGGCGCGGGTCGAACGCGGCATAGGCATCGGTCACGGTCGCGCGGGCCTCCTCCCAGTTCACCAGCCGGGTATCCTCCATCGGCAGGGGCGCGTTGCGGTCCCAGACCTCCAGCGTCTCCAGCCCCAGCCATTTGGCCTTCAGCGCATAGTAGCGGTGGGACAGGCGCGGATAGGCGGCGACCACCGCATTTCTCAGCGCCTCGACCACTTCGGGTTCCACATGGTTCGCCAGATGGCGGCCCGCCTGCGGGCTGGGCAGCTTGCGCCAGCGATCCTCGATCTCCTTTTCCTTGGCAAGCGTGTTGTGCACCCGCGCGAACAGGCCCAGCCGGGTCTGGAAGGTCGCGACAAGCGCCCGCGCACCCGCCTCGCGCCGGGCACGGTCCTGGTCGGTCAGCAGGTTCAGCGTCGCCTCGATGCCAAGGCGTTCGCCCTCCACATCGAAACCGAGCCCCGCGATGGTTTCGTCGAAGAGCTTGTTCCAGGCCGCCGCGCCAACGGTGGACTGGTCGTGCAGAAACCGCTCCAGCTCATCGGAAAGCTGATAGGGTTTCATCGCCCGCATCCGGTCGAAAACCGGGCGGTAGCGCGCCAGATCGGCATTCCCGGCCATCAGCGCTTCGTAGGTGTCATCGCTGATCCGGTTGAATTCCAGAGAGAAAAAGACCAGCGGCGTGGTAAAGGCGGTGATCCTGTCCTGACAATCGGACATGAATTTCGCCCGCGCCGGATCGGTGGTGTGCTGGTAGTAGCGCAGGCCCGCGAAGGACATGATCCGCCCGCTCACCAGATCGATCTTTTCGTAGCGCAGCACGCAATCGAGCATCTCGTCGGGGCTCAGCCCGGCCAGCTTGCCCTCATAGGTCGCGGCGAAATCGGCGCATTCGCCTTCCAGCCAGCCCATGTCGCGGGCCAGTTCGGGTGCATCCTGCGCGGTGTAGAGATCGCTGAGATCCCATTCCGGCAGGTCACCCAGGGGCGCGCCCCCGGTATCGGCGGCGGCATCGCGGGCAGGGGCGGGCAGGGGCAGGCGCATCGGAAAACCTCGGGGCTGGATCGCGTTCCCCCCTGATATGAGCCAGCGGGGGTTGAGCCTCAACCCCTCCGGGCGCAATTCGTCCCCGCGCGCGGCCCGGCACCCGGTCCGTCCGGGGATGCGGCGGCGTGGCCTAAAGCTCCACCTCGCCGCCTTCGCCCGGTTCGGGCAGAACGGGCATGTCGTCGCGGCGGCGGATGATGATATCCCCGTTGGGCAGGCGTTCGGGCGGATGATAGGCGGTCATGTCGTCCATCGCATCGGCCAGACCCTGCATGAAGGGCAGCATCTCCTCTTCCAGGAAGGGCTGGATCTCCTCCAGCATCGGCTCCATTTCCTCGCGCAGCCCTTCAAGGATCAGCTCCGCGCCCCGCGCGAAGAGATCAAGACCTTCGCGAAAGCCGCTCTCGGGCTCCGCGCCGTCCTGCGCGAGGGCGGGGGCGGGCGCGGCAAGGAGGCTCAGGGCGACGAGGGCGGCGGGGGCGAGCTGTTTCATGACCTCGATATAGGGCACTTCACGGCGTGATTTAAGGGGAAAGGCCGTCCGGCCCGTCAAGCTCCAGAACGACCGGGAAATGGTCCGACGCGGTCAGAAGCGCGCGCCCCAGCGTCTCGTCGCGCCAGCAATCGGGGTCGTCGAACGGGTGCCAGATGCGCCAGCGCCGCGCCCGCGGGCGCAGATCGGGGCTGATCATCACGTAATCCAGCAGGGCCGACAGAAACCGGTTTTCATCGCGCAGATAGAACCGCGCGGTCGTGGGCTGGGCCGCGATCCGGCTTTGCAGCGCGCGGCGCGCATGGGGGTCGAACAGCTGCCTGTCGGGGGGCAGATCCTTGCCCAGAACGATCTCCACGCCCGACCGGCCGAAGAGCTTCTCATATTCGTCGAGCCCCGGCCCGTCGTTGAAATCGCCCAGCAGGATCAGGGGCTCGCCCGCATCCAGATGATGATCGACACGCGCGCGCAGCCAGATACACTGCGCCAGCTGCTTGCGGCGGTTGGCGATGGCGATCCGCATCAGCTCGTCATCGCCGCGCGCGCCATGCGGCGCCTTCGATTTCACATGGACCCCGATCAGGCGCAGCGCGCCCGCCGCCGTGTCCAGAGCCACTTCGAGCGGCGGTTTGGAAAACCGCACCAGATCCTCGGTCGCGTCGATATCGAGGTCGATCCGGAACGTCCCGTCGAAGCGCGGCGCGCCGTCCCGGCCCTTCTTGCCGGTGGCCGCACCGATCGGGTCGTGGCGCGCGGCCATCACATCGGGATCATGGAGCAGGATCAGTTCCTGCTGGGTGTCATTGGTGAAGCCCGCCTGCGCGCGCCGCGCCCGCAGCCCGAACCGCATGGCGAACCGCTCAAGGGCGGTGGCGCCGTTGCGGTGGCGGGAACTGTCGGGCGCCTCCACCACCAGCACCGCATCGACATCGAGCGCCTGAAACACGTAGCCGAGTGCGGCGATCTGCGCCGAACGGGTCACGTCCTGCCGCCCCGACCAGCCGTCATCGTCCAGAAGCGCGCCGTCATCGTCGAACAGGTTGGCGAACCATTCCACGTTATAGGTGGCGATGCGCATCGCGGTTTCAGCCCCGGCGATGGGCGGAGATCTCCTCCCACGCCCGGTTGATGCTTCGCAGCCGCATCTCGGCGAGACGGATGGCTTCCTCCGGCACGCCCCGGCCCATCATCCTGTCGGGATGGGTCTCGCGCACCTGACTGCGCCAGACCGCGCGGATCTCCTCCAGCGGCATGGTGCTGTCGACGCCCAGAACCGCATACGGGTCGGGGGCGGCATCGGGCACGTGGCGCGCGCGCAGGGACGTGAAATCGCGCGGGCTCATCCCGAAGATCTCCGCCACCCGTTCCAGAAACATGTCCTCCTTGGGGTGATAGGCCCCGTCGGCGCAGGCGATGTGGAAAAGCCCCTCCATCAGGTCCGACAGGACGGCGGGATTGTCGGCGAACATCCGCGCAATGCGCGCGGCATATTCCTCGAACCCCGCCACATCCTCCCGCGCCAGATTGAACACCCGGGACGCCGCCTCCTCCTCCTCGGCGGGGACCTGGAACACCTCGCGAAAGGCGGTCACCTCGTCGCGGGTCACCAGCCCGTCGGCCTTGGCCATCTTGGCGCTGAGCGCGATGACCGCGATGGTAAAGGCCACCGACCGTTCCGGCGGGCTGCGCAGCCTGTCGAAGACCGCGCCAAGCCCTTCGCCCTTGGCGAGTGCCGAAAGCGCGTCCGTTATGCGGGTCCAAAGCGACATGGAAGCGCTTTTAGCGGGAAACCGCCGGGGATGTCAGAGGAATTTCTGCATCAGCACAAGATCGTGCCAGCGTCCGAATTTCCAGCCCGCCTGCGGGATACGGGCGACCTCCCGATACCCCAGCGCCGCGTGGAACCCGCGCCCGGCTGCATTCTCCGCCGAGAGGCCCGCGATCATCGAATGGATGGTCCGGCCCCGCGCATGCGCCTCAAGCGCGGCCATCAGCGCGCGGCCCTCGCCCCGGCCCCGCGCCGCCGGCGCGATATGGATCGAATGCTCCGCCGTCCGCGCATAGCCGGGCCCGGCCCGGAACGCGCCATAGGTGGCGAACCCCGATACCGCGCCCGCGGTTTCCGACACGAAGAACGGCTGCGCGGCCAAAGCATCGGTCACCGCGCCGGCGGTTTTCGGCACGGTCGTGAAGGTGGCCGTGCTGCCGGTGATGACATCGGTCCAGATCGCCGCGATCGCCGCGGCATCCTCGCCGCGGGCCCCGCGGATCACAGGTCGAGCGGCCCGCGGGCGGTGTCGAACCGCAGGCCCAGATAGGGGCTGTCCTCGGCCACGATCTCCAGCCTCGGGTCGTCGAATAGCGGGGCAAGGGCCGCGCGCAGCGCGTCCGCCTGCGGATGGGCAAGGGTCAGCCCGATCAGCCGCACGCCGCGATCGGGCAGGCGCGGGGCAGGGTGGGCCGCCCCCTCCCATTCGATCAGCGCCGGAAACAGGCCATCGAAGGGCAGCCTGCCATCCACGGGTATCGCCATCCGCCAGCGCAGACCGGCCCGGCTCAGCGACCAGGCCACCCCGATCCCGTCGGGCGCGGCGGCGATGGCCGCATCCAGATCGGGCACGCGGGCAATCCATGCGCCCGGCCGGGTCGGGCCGCGGAACCGGTCCAGATCGAACCAGCGCGGCTGCCCGGGCGCGGCCCCATCGGGGTCTATCGCGATGACCTCCAGGTATTCCTCGGGCCCCAGCGACAGCAGCCGGTTATGGGTGCCCATCTCCGCGTGGGTCCCGCCGGGCTCAAGCGGCACGCCGAAGGCCGTCTCCGCCCAGACCGTGCCGGTGGTCAGATCGGACGTGGCGATGGCGATGTGATCTAGGCTCAGCATGGCGTGTCTCCCGGAACGATGCCCTCCTGCCTACCGCGCGCCCGGCGGTTTCGCAAAGCCTTGTGGCCGGGGCCGGGCCGTCCTTCCCCTACGCCGGCCCCCCTTGGTCATCCCGTCATGCGGCCCGGCCCGGTCCCGGCATGCGGGCGTTTTTTGTTGCGTCGCCGGGCATTCGGCGCGAACGCTCCTGTCCATGATCCGATACCGTCCAGCCCCGGGATATCCGCGCCGATGACCCTGTCCGAGCAGAAAGCGGCACTTCGCCGCGACGCCTATGCCGCGCGCAAGGCCGCCTTCGCGGAAGGTCACGGGCAGGCGGCCACCGCCGCGCTCCTGGCCGAGATCGGGCCGGTCTCCGGCCATGTCATCTCGGGCTACATGCCGATCCGGACGGAGCTTGACCCGATCCCGGCGATGACGGCGCTTGCCGCGCGCAACCGTGTCTGCGTTCCGGTGATCGCGGCGAAGGGCGAACCGCTGCGCTTCCGGGAATGGACACCGGCCGCGGAGATGGTCCCGGGCCCGTTCGGCGCCCTGATCCCGGCAGATGGCGACTGGCTGGAGCCCGATATCCTGATCGTGCCGCTTGTGGGGTTCGATCGGGCGGCCAACCGGCTTGGCTATGGCGGCGGGTTCTACGACCGGACCCTGGCGCGCCTGCGGGCCAACGGCCCCGTCCGGGCCGTGGGCTTCGCCTTCGCCGCGCAGCAATTGCCGCCCCTGCCGGTGGAGCTCACGGACCAGCCCCTTGACGCCGTGGTGACCGAGGCGGGAACGATCCGCCCGCCAGAACCGCCCTTGCCGTGAGGCGGCACAGGCCCTAAGCCGATGCCCATGAGATGTTTGTTTCTGGGCGATGTGATGGGCCGGGCGGGCCGGGCGGCGGTGGTGGCCCATGTGCCCCGGCTGCGCGAAGACTGGCGGCTGGATTTCGTCGTGGTCAACGGCGAAAACGCGACCTCGGGCGCGGGGCTGTCGGCGGCGCATGCGAAAACCCTGCTGGACGCCGGGATCGATTGCCTGACGCTTGGCGATCATGCGTTCGACCAGCGCGACATGCTGCAATTCATCGAGAGCGAGCCGCGCATCCTTCGGCCGCTGAACTTCTCCAAATCCGCGCCGGGCAAGGGCGCGCGGCTGTTCGATGCGGCGGGCGGGCGCAAGGTGCTGGTGGCCCAGGCGCTGGGCCAGGTCTTCATGAAACGGCCCTTCGACGATCCGTTTTCCGCGTTGCAGGGTACGCTGGCGACCTATCCCATGGGCGGGCAGGCGCAGGCGGTGATCGTCGATATCCACGCCGAGGCGACATCGGAGAAGATGGCCGTGGGTCATTTCTGCGACGGCCGCGCCAGCCTCGTGGTGGGGACCCATACCCATGTGCCCACCGGTGACGCGCAGATCCTGCCGGGCGGCACCGGCTACATGACCGATGCGGGGATGTGCGGCGATTATCATTCCGTCATCGGGATGGAGAAGACCGAGCCGCTGCGCCGCTTCATCACCGGCATGCCGAAAGAGCGCTTCACCCCCGCCGCCGGGGAGGCGACCCTGTCGGGCGTCTATCTGGAAACCGATGACCGGACGGGCAGGGCCGGCCGCATCCAGCCGGTGCGCATCGGCGGCCGCCTGCAGGAGACGGTTCCGTGAAACGGCGCGATGCCGCGTCGCTTCTGGGCCTTCTGCTCTGCATCGGCGCGGCCTGGGGCATCACCCACCCGCTGACCAAGATCGCCGTGTCCGAAGGCTACCGCCATTTCGGCATCATCTTCTGGCAGGTCGTCATCGGCGCCGTGCTTCTGGGTACGATCAACCTTCTGCGGGGCCGGGGCCTGCCGCGGGGCCCGCGCCATATCGCGCTCTATGTCATCATCGCGCTGATCGGCACGTTGTTGCCGAACTCCGCCAGCTATACCGCCGCCATCCATCTGCCCTCCGGCATCTTGTCCATCGTCATCTCGCTGGTGCCGATGCTGGCCTTTCCCATCGCGCTGGCATGGGGTCTCGACCGGTTTTCGGGCCTGCGGTTTCTGGGCCTGGTGCTTGGCCTCATCGCCATCGTGATGATCGCGGCCCCCGAGACGAGCCTGCCCGACCGGGCCATGGTCTGGTGGTTGCCCGTGGCGCTGATCGCGCCCACCTTCTACGCGATCGAGGGCAATTTCGTGTCGCGCTATGGCACCGAAGGGCTCGACCCGGTGCAGGTTTTGCTGGGCGCCTCGCTGGTCGGCATCGTTCTGACCGCACCGCTGGCGCTGATGACCGGGCAATGGATTTCGCCGCTGCCGCCCTACGGGACGCCCGACCTTGCGATCCTTGCCTTGGGCACGTTCCATGCCATCGCCTATGCGGGATATGTATGGCTGGTCGGGCGCGCGGGCGCGGTTTTCGCGGCGCAGGTCAGCTATCTGGTCACCGGCAGCGGCATCCTCTGGGCCAAGCTGATCCTCGGCGAAACCTACTCCCCCTGGGTCTGGGCGGCCATCGCGGTCATGTTCGCGGGGCTCTTTCTGGTGCAGCCGCGCCCGAAAGAGGTGCTGGACGGCGGTGCCGGCATCGGGAATGATGCGCGCTGAGGCAGCCGCGCAGGGGCATCCATGATCGACCTGACCCTATCGGCCCAGACCCAGGCCATCGCGACGCTTGCGGTGGTGGGCCTGATGTTCGTGATGTTCATTCGCGAACGCTACCCGACGGAGGTGGTGGCGCTGGCGGGGGTATCGCTTCTGCTGGTCACCGGGCTTCTGCCCTATGCCGATGCGCTTGCGGTTCTGTCCAATCCCGCGCCATGGACCATCGCGGCGATGTTCATCACCATGGGCGCGCTGGTGCGCACCGGATCGCTTGAACGGTTCACCGCCCTGGCGGAGGCCAAGGCCCAGACCCGGCCCTTCGTGGCGCTGGGCGCGCTGATGGCCTTTGTCGTCGTCGGTTCGGCCTTCGTGTCGAACACGCCCGTCGTCGTGGTGATGATCCCGGTCTTCGTGCAGATCGCGCGGTCGCTCGGCCGTCCGGCCTCGAAACTGCTGATCCCGCTCAGCTATGGCGCGATCATGGGCGGCACGCTGACGCTCATCGGCACCTCGACCAATCTGCTGGTCGATGGCGTCGCGCGCGCGCAGGGGCTCGAACCCTTCACGATTTTCGAGATCACGCCCATTGGCCTCGTCGTGGTGGCCTGGGGCATGCTCTATCTGGGTGTGATCGCGCCGCGCCTGCTGCCCGATCGCGGGTCGATGGCCGATATGCTGTCGAACCGGGGCAAGATGAAATTCTTCACCGAGGTGGCCCTGCCCGAGGACAGCGCGCTCATTGGCCAGAATGTCAACGAGGTCGACATTTTCAGCCGCGACGGCGTGCGCCTGATCGACGTGCTGCGCGGCGACGCCTCCTTGCGCCGGAACATGGCCGATGTGGAGCTTCGCGCCGGCGACCGGGTGGTTCTGCGCACGGAAATGTCCGAGGTTCTGGGCCTTCAGGCCAACAAGCAGCTCCGCACGGTCGACAAGCTCAGCTCGGTCGCGACCCAGACGGTGGAGGTGCTGATCACGCCGGGCTGCGGCATGGTCGGCCGCTCGCTGGGCTCGCTGCGCCTGCGCCGGCGCTACGGGGTCTACCCGCTGGCTGTGCACCGGCGGAACCAGAATATCGGCCGGCAACTGGACGATCTGGTGGTCCGCGTGGGCGACACCCTGCTGTTGGAGGGCGACCCGGCGGATATCCAGCGGCTGGCGGTGGATATGGACCTCGTCGATGTCTCCAAGCCGTCGGCCCGCGCCTATCGCCGCAGCCACGCGCCGATCGCACTGGCCGCGATGGCGGGCATCGTGATCCTCGCGGCGCTCAACGTCGCGCCGATCTTTCTTCTGGCGATCGTCGCGGTCGCGGTGGTGCTGCTGACCCGCTGCATCGACGCGGACGAAGCCTTCGCCTCCGTCGATGGCCGCCTGCTGGCGCTGATCTTCTCGATGCTCGCCATCGGCGCTGCGCTTCAGGCCACGGGCGCGGTGGCGCTGGTGGTAGGCGGGCTGGCCCCGTGGCTGGCCGATCTGCCGCCCTTCCTGCTGGTCTGGGCGATCTACCTGATCACCTCGATCCTGACCGAGCTTGTGTCCAACAACGCCGTCGCCGTGGTGGTTACGCCCGTCGCCATCGGCCTGGCGCAGGCCATCGGCGTCGATCCCCGGCCGCTGGTCATCGCCGTGATGATCGCCGCCTCGGCCAGTTTCGCCACCCCTATCGGCTACCAGACCAACATGCTGGTCTATGGCCCGGGCGGGTACAAATTCACCGATTTCATGAAGGTGGGCATCCCGCTGACATTGAGCCTCGGGCTTGTGGTCAGCGCCATCATTCCGCTCATCTGGCCCCTCTGACCCACAAGGACATTCCCCCATGCCCCGCGCCCTGATCCTCACAACCGCCGCCGCCCTCGCGCTGGCCGCCTGCACCGTCGGGCCGCCGCGCCCGCTCTCGGTATCGCTGACCGACACGACCATCACCGTGCCCATGTCGAACGGGACGACCTGCACCGACACCGCGCCCCCGGGCGCCGCGGCCGGCTGGTCCGGGCGGCTGCAAGGCTGCCCCACCGCCTATGCCTACACGGTGGAGATCGACGATCGCACCAACCCGGTCCGCTATGTGCTGGAGGAGATCTTCACTGCCCTCGGCGGCCCGGATGTCATCGCGCCGCTCGCCACGGTCACCATCACCGACGGCACCGGCCGGACGCGCACCTTCGCCTCGCCCCCGCCGCTGCCGGAAAACTGAAAGCCGGAAGACTGAAACCCGGAAACCCGAAACCGAAACAGGTCGGGCACCCGGTCAAACCAATTCCGGTTTTCCCGGGCGCCTTCTCCTGGTGCGGTCATCGGCTCCGCAGCCTGTACCGCCCGGAGAGCCTCGGTGATTCCGGTTAGCAAAGCGTAAAGGGCCCTTCTTCTGGTCAAAAATACCGCCGCCGGAGGCATTGAAGTCTCTGTTGCGCCAGAAAAGACAAGATGCCTCCGGCGGCGGTATTTCGACCCAGAAGAAGCGGGAAACGTGCGACCTAGAGCGGCCAGAACACCAGAATGGCGGGGATCGAGACCGCCACGATGATGATCTCCAGCGGCAGGCCCATGCGCCAGTAATCGCCGAAGCCGTAGCCGCCGGGCCCCAGGATCAGCGTGTTGTTCTTGTGCCCGATGGGCGTCAGGAAGGCCGAGGATGCGGCGATCGCCACCGCCATCAGGAACGGGTCGGGCGAAACGTCCAGCGTCTGGGCCATCTGGATGCCCACGGGCGCCGCGACGATCGTGGTGGCGGTGTTGTTCAGGATATCGCTGAGCGTCATCGTGACGACCATCAGCACCGTCAGGATCATCCAGGCCGGCAGCCCGTCGGTCAGCGCCACGAGGGCGCCCGCGATCAGCTCCGTGCCGCCGGAGGTGTCCAGCGCCGCGCCAAGCGGGATCATAGAGCCAAGCAGCACCACGACCGGCCATTCGATATGATCGTAGATCTCCGACAGCGGCAGGATCCGGGTCAGCACATAGCCCACCACCACGACCCCCAGCGCGACCGGCAGATAGACCAGCCCCAGCGACGCCGCCAGAACCGCGGCCCCGAAAAGCCCGATGGCAAGCCAGGTCTTGCTGTCCCGGGTCACGTTCAGCCCGCGATCGGCCAGCGCCAGCCCGCCCAGCCAGTCCACCACGTCATCGGTGGTGTCGGACGGGGCCAGCAGCAGCAGGATATCGCCGGGCTCCACCACGGTCTTGCGCAGATGGCTGGTGATCCGCTTGCCCTGACGCGCGATGCCCATCAGGACCGTGCGCTTGCGCCAGGAGAGGCCCAGAGATTCAGCGGTGCGCCCGGCGATCCGGGAGCTTTCGGGAACGACCATCTCGATCAGGCTGACCCCCTCGCCGATGGCATCCGCCGCCGGGTTGTCGGCCGGCACGATGGCCAGCGAAAAGGCGATCCGGAATTCGTCCAGCGCCTCGGGCGTGGCCTCCAGCACCAGCACGTCATCGGGTTTGATCTCAAGGTTGCGACCGGTCCCGAACCGCCGCTTGCCGTCCCGCATCAGGCCCAGAATGGCCACATCGGCTTTTTCCGCCGGGTCCAGCAGCTCACGCAGCCGGGTGCCGACCAGCTTGTTCTCGGCCGGAATGATCAGCTCGGCGAGATAGGGCGCCAGTTCGCCCATGCGGTCGCCGCCGACGCCGCTGTCGCGGGCCGGGATCAGCCGCCAGCCGATCAGCGCGATGAAAAGCAGCCCGGCGATGGCCGCGATCCCGCCCACCGGCGCGAAATCGAACATCCTGAACGGCTCGCCCAGCGCATCCTGTCGGATCGTGGCGATGATGATGTTGGGCGGTGTGCCGATCAGCGTGACCATCCCGCCCAGAATCGTGGCGAAGCTGAGCGGCATCAGCGACACGCCGGGGCTGCGCCCGGCCTTGCGCGCGGTGGCGATATCCACCGGCATCAGCAGCGCCAGCGCCGCGACATTGTTCATGAAGGCCGAAAGAACGCCGCCGATCCCGCCCATGATCACGATATGCGTCTTGAGGGAGCGTGTGGCATCCACAAGCGTGCGGGTGATCAGGAACACTGCGCCCGACCGCACGAGCCCGGCCGAAACCACAAGAACCAGTGCGACGACAAGCGTCGCGGGATGGCCGAACCCGGCAAATGCCGCATCCACGGGCACGACCCCCAGCAGGACCCCGGCCATCAGCGCGGAAAACGCCACCAGATCGTACCGGAACCGCCCCCAGAGCAGCAATGCGAAGACCGCGCCGAAAAGGGTGAATAGGATGATCTGGTCCGTGGTCATAGGACAAGTCTTATGGCGAAGCTCGGGGCGTGCAAACCGCCAAACGTGCCCGATGCCGGATAAATTCGCCGTCCGATGGATTTGCCCGTCAGATGAACTCGGGCGTCGGGCCGCGCACGGCGCGCGCCACCGCCAGCGCCTCGGCCAGATCGACCGAGCGGTCGAAAAGCGCCCGCCCGACCAGCGCGCCCGAGACATGGGGCACGAATTTCAGCCGCGCGATATCGTCAAGGCTGCGCGACAGGCCCCGCGCGATCACCGGCGCGCGCGCGATGTCGGCCAGCCGCGTGACCAGCGCCAGTGAGCCGTCGCTGTCCTGCACATCGGCGTCGATATCGGTGACGATGATCGCCGCCAGCGGATCGGTCTCATAGGCCGACAGAAACGCCTCCGGCGTGATCGCGCTTGTCCGGCGCCAGCCTTCGGTCATCACCTTGCCCTGGAAGACGTCCAGCGCGATCACGATCTGGTCGGGGTAGCGCCGCGCGGCCTGTTTCACGATATCGGGGCTGGTGGCCGCCAGCGTGCCTACCACCACCCGGCCCGCGCCCATGTCGATCCAGTCCGCGATCGCGTCGAACGAGCGCAAACCGCCGCCGAACTGCACCGGAATGCCGACGCTGCGGATGATCTCCAGCACCAGATCGCGGTTCCCGGTGTCTCCGGCGACCCGGTCGAAATCGGTCAGATGGAGCCACTCCGCCCCGGCCCGCGCAAAGCTCTGGGCCTTGGCCACCGGGTCCACATGCCAGATCTGCGGCTCCTCCAGCCGGCCCCGGTAGAGGCTCACGCAGCGGCCGTTCTGCAACTCGATCATCGGATAGATCATCATGGCGGACGCCTCCCCTTGCCAGCCAGAATAGCAGGTCTTGCGGCCCGTGCGGGATTTGAAAACGGCATTTCCCGGCAATCCGGCGGCGTGCATGGTGCGCCCGCGTCATCGGGGGATTGCCCCGCCGCCATGGCCTGCCGTATAGACGGGGCTGCCGAGAATTTTGCACGAGGAATACCGATGGCGGGCCATTCGAAATGGGCGAATATTCAGCACCGCAAGGGGCGTCAGGATGCGGTTCGCTCCAAGCTGTTTTCCAAACTCGCCAAGGAAATCACCGTGGCCGCCAAGATGGGCGACCCGGACCCGGACAAGAACCCGCGCCTGCGGCTTGCGGTGAAGGAGGCGAAATCCCAATCCGTGCCGAAGGACGTGATCGACCGCGCGATCAAGAAATCGCTGGGCGGGGATGCGGAGAATTACGACGAGATCCGCTATGAAGGCTATGGGCCGAGCGGTGTCGCGGTGATCGTGGAGGCGATGACCGACAACCGCAACCGCACCGCCTCCACGGTGCGGTCGACCTTCGGAAAACATGGCGGAAATCTGGGGGAAACCGGATCGGTCGCGTTCATGTTCGACCGCAAGGGGCAGGTCAGCTACCCCGCCGATGCGGGCGACGCGGATACGGTGATGATGGCCGCGATCGAGGCGGGCGCCGAGGATGTGGAAAGCTCCGAGGACGGGCATGTGATCTGGTGCGCCGATACCGATCTGAACGAGGTTTCGACCGCGCTGGAGGCGGAACTGGGCGAAAGCGAGTCGACCAAGCTGGTCTGGCGGCCCACCACCACGACCGAGCTGGATCTGGACGGCGCGCAGAAGCTGATGAAGCTGATCGAGGCGCTGGAGGATGATGACGACATCCAGAGCGTGACCGCGAATTTCGAGATCTCCGACGAGATCATGGAGCAGCTCTAGCCGCCGCGCCCGCCCCCGGTGGAGCGTGCAGCGCGGACCTCGTCAGTCGGCGGTCACCGGATGCAGCCGGTCCGCCGCGGCCTTCCGGATGGCCCGGGTCAGCGGCCTCAGCGCGTTGGCCATCTGCCGCGGCACCTGCCAGCTCAGCGCCACGTCGAACACCTGATCGGGCCCAAGCGGCACCAGCGATCCATCGGCCAGCGCCTCCTCCACAAGGCTTTCGGGGTTCAGGCCCCAGCCGATGCCCAGCTTCGCCGCCTCGACGAAGCCGTGGCTCGACGCGAAAAAATGGGTGGGAAGCGCCACCTTCTCCCCCGTCACCTGCTCGGCCCAGCGCTGTTGCAGCCGGTCCTTGGGGTTGAAGGTCAGCGCCGGGGCCTCGGCCAGCGCCTTGGCGGTGACGCCGTCGGCGAACCAGGTTTCGGCGAAGCCCGGCGCGCAGGTCGCGATGTAGCGCAGCGCCCCCAGCGGGAACACGTCGCAGCCCGGCACCGGCACGTTGCCCGCCGTCACCGCCGCCGAGACCGCCCCGCGTTTCAGCCAGTCCGCCGAATGGTCCTGATCGTCGATCTCCAGATGATAGAGATACCCCGGCACCGCAGCCAGCGCCGGCAGGGCCCATGTCGCAAGGCTGTCGGCATTCACCGCCAGACGCAGCGGCGTCGCCGGGTCGGGCAGCAGCCCCCCCAGATCCGCGGCAAGGGTCTTTTCCAGCAACCCCACCTCCTCGGCATGGCGCAGCAGCCGCGCGCCCGCGGGGGTGGCGCTGGCAGGCCGGGTCCGGCGCACCAGAACCGTGCCCAGCTTCTCCTCCAGCGCCTTCACCCGCTGGGATACCGCCGACTGGGTGATGTTCAGCTGCGCCGCCGCCCCATCGAAGGAGCCGCTGCGCAGCACGGCGGAAAGCGCCATCAGGGCGTGGGTGTCTATCATTCGCGACTCTAATGCGGGTGCAGAAAACGTAACTGGTCTTATGGAACCCTATGGCCTAACCGGGGCGGGTTGCCAAGAGAAAGCGCCTTTGAATGACCGCCGCCTTTTTTCCCGGATTTGCCCTTGGCTTCAGCCTGATCCTCGCCATCGGGGCGCAAAACGCCTTCGTGCTCCGGCAGGGGCTGCGCCGGGCCCATGTCTTCGCCGTCTGCCTGACCTGTGCGCTGTCCGATGCGGTGCTGATCACGCTCGGCGTCACCTCCTTCGCGGCGGTGGCCGAGGCACTGCCGTGGCTGGAGCCCGCCTTCCGCTATGGCGGCGCGGCCTTTCTGATCGTCTACGGCGCCCGCGCCTTTCTGGCCGCGTGGCGCGGGGCCGATGCGTTGCAGGTGGGGCGCAGCGGCGCGGGCAGCCTGCGCGCGACGGTGCTGACCTGTCTGGCGCTGACATGGCTGAACCCGCATGTGTATCTCGACACGGTGATGCTTCTGGGCTCGGTCTCCACCCAGTACGGCGATGGGGCCGCCTGGTTCGGGGCGGGGGCCGTCGCCTCCAGCTTCGTGTTCTTCTTCGGGCTGGGCTATGGCGCGCGGCTTCTGGCGCCGTTCTTCGCCCGGCCCCGCGCGTGGCAGATCCTCGATCTGCTGGTCGGGCTGGTGATGTGGGCGATTGCGGCGAAACTGATCTTTCTGCTCTGAGCCCGCTTGCGGCCCGCCCGCCGATGGGGTTCTTTGGGGCCCATGGCCGATGCCGTCCAAACCCCTGAAAAACCTGCCGCCCGCCCCTTGATGGGCGTGTTCTGGATGTTGGTCACCGGGGCCTGTTTCGTTGCGGTCACCGCCATCGTGAAGGTGGTGGGCAACGAGGTGCCGCCGGCGCAATCGGCCTTTCTGCGCTATGTTCTGGGGCTGGTGTTCCTGATCCCGATGATCCGCCCGATCCTGCGCGCGCGGCTCAGCACCCGGGCGCTCGGGCTCTTCGGCATCCGCGGCGTGGCCCACACGGCCGGCGTGATCTGCTGGTTCTACGCGATGACCCAGATCCCCATCGCCGAGGTGACGGCGATGAACTATCTCAGCCCGGTTTACGTGACGCTGCTGGCGGTCGTCTTTCTGGGCGAGCGTCTTGCGGTCCGGCGCATTCTTGCGGTGGCCGTCGCCCTTCTGGGCGCGCTGATCATCCTGCGCCCGGGCTTTCGCGAACTGGGGCCCGGGCATTTCGCGATGCTGTTCACCGCGGCCAGCTTCGCCATCGGCTATCTGATCGCCAAGATCATGGCCGATGAGGTGGAGGCGACCGTGGTGGTGGGCATGCTGTCGATCACGGTCACGATCTGTCTGGCGCCCTTCGCATGGGCGGTCTGGGTGCCGGTGACATGGGAGCAGCTGGGCTGGCTGTTTCTGGTCGCCGTCTTCGCCACGGGCGGGCATTACACGATGACGCTGGCCTTTGCCGCGGCGCCGCTCACGGTGACCCAGCCGGTCACCTTTCTGCAACTGGTCTGGGCGACCGCGCTCGGCGCGCTGGTCTTCTCCGAGCCTGTGGATATCTGGGTGATCACGGGCGGCGGGCTGATCATCGCCGCGATCAGTTTCATGACCTGGAGAGAGGCCGTCCTGCGCCGCCGCGCGGTCACCCCGTCGGTTCCCCAGACAAAGACCTGAGCCCGGTTAACACTTTGTTAATATTTGACAGTTCCCGGACGGGGCAGGCGACCCGCGGGTGGGCGCCCGCACCGCCGGCGGGTTTCCAGCCTGCCCGGAAATTGGGCAGCCTCCGTCGCCGTCGCCCATTGCGGAACCAATGGCGTGTGCTGCGGCGCGGCAAATGCGGCGGCGATGTTGCGCGCCGCCTGTCCCGGGGGTGCCATGAGCGCGGCAGGAGACGTTTCATGACACCAAAAGCAGTCATTTTCGGAGGGATCGGCAGCCTCGCGGAATGCGCCGAACTCGACCGCGCGGCGTGGAACGCCGCGTTCCGCATCCACGGCGTGCCCTGGGAATGGTCCTGGGATACCTATGCGGAGCTGATGCGCCCCGGCGGCGACAGGCAACTGGCCGCGCGCTTCGCCGATCACCTGCGCGTGACGGTCGATGCCGCCCGGCTCGACGCGACCCATCAACGGGTGTTCGCCGCACGCCTCTCGGGGGGCATTCCGCTTCGGCCTGGGGTGGATGGCGTGCTGCGCTGGGCCGCCCGGGCCGGGCTGACCCTCGCCCTTGTCAGCCGGTCAGAGGCGGCGCCGGTTCAGGCCCTGCTGAAGGCCACCGCCCGGGCGCGGGGCGGCATTCCCTTCGACATGACGGTGTTGCGCAGCGACGTGGAGCGCATGGCCCCCGATCCGCAGGCGATGGAGCTTGCGCTGGACGAATTGTCGCTCGCGCCCGAACAGGTGGTGGCCATCGTCGACACGCCCGTCGCGGCGGAGGCGGCGGAAACGCTCGGCATCCCCTGCCTGGGCTTTCCGGGGCTGCTCGCCGCGGAGGGCGGCTTTGCCGAAACCCTCGCCCGGGCCTCGATCCTGAGCGTCGCCACGGTGCTGGAGGCGTGGCGCGGCCTGCCCATGGCGGCGGCCGAATAGCGCCGGAACCGGCCGCCGGATTAACCCTTTGTTAAGATTTCGCTTGAAGCCGGGCGCGGCTTGGGCGACCTCTCGGACATGGGATTGTGTTCACGATTTGTTTGCGCCACGGCACTCCTCCTCTGGGCGGTGTCCGGCGCCGCCGCGCGGGAGGTGAGCGGGCCCGCCCGGGTCATCGACGGCGACACGCTGGAGGTGGCGGGCGTGACCGTCCGGCTGTTCGGGATCGACGCGCCGGAACGCGACCAGCCCTGCGCGCGCAGCGATGGCGGGCTCTGGCCCTGCGGCGACTGGGTCGCCGCCCGGCTGGATGCGCAGATCGCGGGCGCGCGGATCACCTGCACCGGCGCGCGGACCGACCGCTACGATCGCCTGATCGCGCGCTGCGCCGCGCCCGCGTCCGGCGATCTGGGCGCGTGGCTCGTCGGCACCGGCATGGCCCGGGCCTATCGCCGCTATTCGGTCGACTACGTGCCGCAGGAACAGAGGGCGCAGCGGGCGCAGCGCGGGCTCTGGGCCGGTCTCTGGGCCGACCCGGCGGCCCATCGGGCGGCGCAGCAGGCTCAGGATCCGCCACCTGCCGGCATCGGCGGCTGCCTGATCAAGGGCAACATTTCGGACAGCGGGCGGATCTACCATCTGCCGGGCAGCCGCTCCTATGCCGCCACGCGAATCGATGCGGCCGCTGGCGAACGCTGGTTCTGCTCCGTGGCCGAGGCGGAAGCCGCCGGCTGGCGCGCGCCGCACGGCTGATTTGATTTCCCTCAATTGCACCCGCCGATGAGGGTGCTACCACATGACTCGGACCGCAACAGGACGCAGAAGGAAACACCGATGAGCCACACACCCCACGAACTGGCCGAAGAATTCCCCGATCAGGTGGACAAGATTCACGAGTTGAAAACCTCGGATGCGCATTTCGCAAAGCTGATGGATGCCTATCACGAGATCAACCGCGCGGTGCACCGGGCCGAAACCGGCATCGAACCCTGCGAGGAACTGGCCGAGGTTCAGATGCGCAAGGAACGTCTGGCGCTGAAAGACCAGATCGCGGCCATGCTGTCGAAAGCCTGAGCCGGAACCTGGGGCCGGGGGGTCTTCTCCCGGCCCGCCGGGACTGTCAGCAAGATGAAGATGCGCGTCGCTCCGGGCAGGCTCGGGTGCGTGGTCTCCGGCCGGGCAGGGCGGGGACCTCTGGCCGCCGCCGGGCCCGCACGTGCCCATTTTCAGTCTTTGGCCGGGGTCTCTGCCCCGTTGCCTTCCACATGGTCCTGAAACCGTTCGAAAAACTGATCCGCCATGCGCCGCGCGAAACTGTCGATCAGGCGCGAGCCGAGCTGTGCGATCTTGCCGCCGACCTTGGCATCCACATCGTAATGCAGATCCGTCCCGCCATCGGCCGCATCGCTCAGCACCACTTTCGCCGCGCCCTTGGCGAACCCCGCGACACCGCCCTTGCCCTCGCCTGAAATCATGTAGCTGGTGCCGGGCACCACATCGCTCAGCACCACATCGCCCTTGAAGGTGGCCTTCACCGGGCCGACCTTCTGCTTGACCACGGCGGAAAACCCCTCCTCGGGCGTTCCGGTCAGCTCTTCACAGCCGGGGATGCACTCTTTCAGCGTCTGCGCGTCGTTCAGCGCGGCCCAGACCGTGGCCCGGTCTGCGGCGATGGTGCGGGTGGCATGCAGTTCCAAGGGACCTCTCCTTGTGTTGGTGAGACCCGATCAGAAGTACGGTGCGCGCCGGGCTCCGGTCAACGCTCGATCTCATAGGGCAGGATATCGCGGTGGTTCGGGTCGATCCGCAGCTTGCGTTCCAGCGGCGGCACCGAGCGCTGGTGGCAGCCCGTCCGCTCGCAGATCCGGCAGGAGATGCCGATCGGCTGGAAGCTTTCCGCGCTTTCCAGATCCAGACCGTCCGCATAGACCAGCGCGCCGGCATGTTTCACCTCGCAGCCGAGCGAGATCGCATAGCGGCGCATCGGCGCGTTCCATCCGCCCCCGGATTTGGAGACGTCGCGGGCCAGAATCACATAACGCGCCCCATCGGGCGTTTCGGCCAGTTGCCGCAGGAACTGCCCCGGCGTCTCGAAGGCGCGATGCACGTTCCACAGCGGGCAGGCCCCGCCGAAGCGCGCGAATTGCAGCCGGGTGGCCGAATGCCGCTTGGTGATCGTGCCGGCCTGATCGACGCGGGTGAAGAAGAACGGCACCCCCTTGGCGCCCGGGCGTTGCAGGGTCGACAGCCGATGGGCCACCTGTTCGATCGACGCGCCGAACTGGATCGACAGGCGTTCCAGATCGTGGCGGGTTTCGGCCGCCGCCTCGGCAAAGCGGGTATAGGGCATCAGCACCGCGCCCGCGAAGTAATTGGCCATGCCGATCTGCGCGATGGACCGCGCGGTGTCGGACTGGAACCGGGCCAGATCCAGCGTCGCGCCCAGCAATTGCGCCTGATCCAGCAGCGCGAACTGGTGCAGCAGCTGAAACCGCTGCGTCTCGGGCGCGGCGCGGGGCGACAGGGTCAGCGTCCGGCTGCCCGGATCGTAATGGCGCAGGCCCGTGCCGGCCTCGTGGCGGATCGTGATGCCGCGCGCGCGCAGCCTGTCTTCGGTGTGATGGGCCAGATCGGCCCTGGCCTGCGCGGCGAACCGTTCGGCGGCACGATCCACCGCGTCGATGTAATTGTCGCAGTAGTGGAAGAAATCCCGCACCTCCTCCCACGGGGAGGGGGCGGTATCGGCCCCGTCGCGGCCCAGCGCCTCGTCCAGCGAGGCCAGCCGCTCATGGGTCTGGCGATAGCTGCGATGCAGATCCAGGAAAGCGCGCGCAAGCGCCGGCGCGTTCGACGCGGCCAGCCGCAGATCGGCCAGCGGCGGGGCGGTGTCGGTGAAGACCGGATCGGCCAGCGCCTCCCGCATGTCGGAGACCAGACGCTCCGCATCGCCCGTGCTCAGTTCGGTCACGTCGAAGCCGAATTCCTGCGCAAGCCCCAGAACCACGGTGGTGGAAACCGGGCGGTTGTTGTTTTCCATCTGGTTCAGATAGGGCAGGGAGACACCCAGCTTGGCCGCGAAATCCTTCTGGGTCAGGCCAAGCCGGGTGCGCAATTCGCGCAGCTTGGCACCCGCATACAGCTTTCGAACGGCCATCGGAGCCCTCCGCTTTGCAGAATCTGGAGCTTTGTTTGCAAACTCCGGGGGGAGCAGACCCCGCAGACCCGGCCTTGGCAAGGGAATTCTGGGCGCGCGCGGGCGTCAGATGCCGGTGACCTGGCGCTCCCGCCGGATCGTGTAGACGATCGAGGCGACGGCCAGAACCGCGGTGACCAGCATGATCCAGATCAGCGGAAATGCCCCGTTGCCCATGGTCAGAAGCGTGCCGGCCAGCGCCGCCAGTGCCGCGCCGCCGCCGATCATGAAGGCCCCGCCAAGGCCCGAGGCGGTGCCTGCCAGATGCGGCCGCACCGACAGCATGCCGGAGGTCGCATTGGGAATGACCATGCCGTTGCCCAGACCCACGAAGGTCATGAACCCGAAGAAGATGACGGCGCTCTTGAACCCGGCCAGAAACAGCAGCAGCAGCACCGTTATCCCCACGGCGGAAATCAGGCAGCCCCAGAGGATCATCGTGTTGATGCCCACGCGCACCGAATACCGGCCCGAGATGAAATTGCCGAAGAAATACCCGACCGCCGGCGCGCCGAAGAAGAAGCCGACCATCGCCGGGCTCAGCCCGAACACCTCGGAACCCACATAGGGCGCCCCGCCCACATAGGCGAAGAACGCGCCCGAGGCGAAGGCGGCGGCCAGGCAATACCCCCAGAAGCGGCGCGCCGTCAGCAATTCGGGATATTCGGCGAACTGGGCGCGGATGCTGCCTGCGCCGGCTCCTGCCGTTTCCCCCAGATCGCGCCAGATCAGCGCCCAGACCAGCGCGCCGAGGCCCGCGAGAACCCAGAAATTCGACTGCCAGCCGAAGGATTCCTCCAACCTGCCGCCAAAGACCGGGCCCACCATCGGCACCACCGCCATGCCCATGGTGACATAGCCTATCATCGAGGCCGCCTGATCCTGCGGAACCATGTCGCGCACCACCGCGCGGCCCAGAACCATGCCGACCACCACGGTGGCCTGGATCATGCGGAAGAACAGGAAGATCTCGATCGTGGTCGCGAAGATGCAGCCGATCGTGGCCAGCACGAAAATGCCGATCCCCCAGAGCAGCACCGGCCTGCGCCCGTACCGGTCCGAGATCGGGCCGATGAAAAGCTGCAACACCGCGTTCATGCCCAGATAGCCCGACACTGACAGCTGGATCAGCCGGTAATCCGTGTCGAAATAGGTCGTCATGTTGGGAAGCGACGGCAGAAACAGGTTCATCGACAGCGCGCCGAGGCCGGTCAGCACGATCAGGGTAAAGATATGCGGAGGGGTCGAACGGTCGAGAAACCGGACCACGGGGCGGGATGTCATTACCCTCGTTTACGCCCGCGGGTGGGGGTTGTCCATGAGCGCCGGCGCACAAGCGCCTGTGCGCGCCACCCGCCAGGCACCGGGAAAGGCCGCGAGTTTGCTCATTTGCAATATTACAAATCATACGGCGCAGTAATTTGCAAATATTCCAATTCGCCCTGTATTTGCGCGATCTCCCTCTGTAATCTCCGCCGAAACGCGCCATGCGGATACCGGAGGGACCCACGTGAAAGACATCCTGCAAGAGCTTGAACACCGTCGGGAGGAAGCCCGCCTTGGCGGCGGCCAGACCCGCATCGACAGCCAGCACGCCAAGGGCAAGCTGACCGCGCGCGAACGGGTCGAACTCCTGCTCGATGAAGACAGCTTCGAGGAGTACGACATGTTCGTCACCCATCGCTGTACGGATTTCGGGATGGAGAAATCCAAACCCCGCGGCGATGGCGTGGTCACCGGCTGGGGCACGGTGAACGGCCGCATGGTCTATGTCTTCTCCCAGGATTTCACGGTTCTGGGCGGCTCGGTGTCGGAAACCCATGCTGCGAAGATCTGCAAGATCATGGATATGGCGATGCAGAACGGCGCCCCGGTGATCGGCATCAACGACAGCGGCGGCGCCCGCATTCAGGAAGGCGTCAGCTCGCTGGCGGCCTATGGCGAGGTGTTCCAGCGCAACATCCGCGCCTCGGGCGTGGTGCCGCAGATCTCCATGATCATGGGGCCCTGCGCCGGTGGAGCCGTCTATTCGCCCGCGATGACCGATTTCATCTTCATGGTGAAGGACAGCTCCTACATGTTCGTCACCGGCCCCGATGTGGTGAAGACCGTCACCAATGAACATGTCACCGCCGAGGAACTGGGCGGGGCCACCACCCATACGCGCAAATCCTCCGTCGCCGACGGCGCGTTCGAGGATGACGTGGAGGCGATGTCCGAACTGCGCCGCCTGATCGATTTCCTGCCGCTCTCCAACCGCGAAAAACCGCCCGTGCGCGCCTTCCACGACGATCCGGACCGGATCGAGGAAAGCCTCGACACGCTGATCCCCGACAATCCCAACATGCCCTATGACATGAAGGAACTGATCCTCAAGGTGGCCGATGAGGGCGACTTTTTCGAGATCCAGGAGGAGTTCGCGAAAAACATCATCACCGGGTTCATCCGGCTGGAGGGGCAGACGGTGGGCGTGGTCGCCAACCAGCCGCTGAACCTTGCCGGGGTTCTGGATATCGACAGCGCGCGCAAGGCCGCCCGCTTCGTTCGCTTCTGCGACGCGTTCAGCATTCCGCTGCTCACCTTCGTCGATGTCCCGGGCTTCCTGCCGGGAACCGGGCAGGAGTATAACGGCGTCATCAAGCATGGCGCCAAGCTGCTCTTCGCCTATGGCGAGGCGACGGTGCCGAAGGTCACGGTGATCACCCGCAAGGCCTATGGCGGGGCCTATGTGGTGATGGCGTCGAAACATCTGCAGGGCGACATCAACTATGCCTGGCCCACCTCGGAAATCGCGGTGATGGGGGCCAAGGGCGCGGTGGAGATCCTGCACCGGACCGATCTGGGCGACCCGGAAAAGATCGCCGCCCATACCGCCGAATACGAGGACCGGTTCGCCAACCCGTTCGTGGCCGCCGAACGCGGCTTCATCGACGAGGTGATCCAGCCCCGCAGCACCCGCAAGCGGGTCTGCCGCGCCTTCGCCGCACTGCGCACCAAGCAGGTGGAGATGCCGTGGAAAAAGCACGACAACATTCCGCTGTGAGGCCGTGATGTCCCGCCCAGCCGTTCCATCCGCATTAAAAAGGCATCTTTATGAAGAAGCGGGTTACCGCTGCGCTGTGCCGACTTGTAGAGGCACGAGCGGTTTGCAGATGGAGCATATTGAACCGTGGGCTAAAGTTAAGGCGCATGAATTTGACAATATGATCGTGCTTTGCGCGGTTTGCCATTCACGCATTACTTCAAGAGAGATTAGCAAAGACGCCATCCGTACTTACAAACGCAACTTGGCCCTCATTAACGGCCGGTATTCTCTATTTGAGCTCAGACTGATTCAGCACTTCTTCGAGAACGAGAAATTGTCGAATCCACAGTCAAACATTCAAGTTGCTGAGAACGACCTTCTGCACCTAAAGGGTTTGATTGATGATCAATTGGTTAACATCCAACGCGGCCCAGGGTCGGTATTGATTATGGGTATGTCAGTTTCACCAGTCTACGTCCTGCTGACAGACAAAGGCCGCGAATTTATTTCAGCTTACTTCCAAGGTGAGAATCTATCTTGACGATGTCTCAGCCTTTCACCATCTCTCACGCCGACGCATCCCCTTTTGCCGGCGAAGGCCTCCGCGCCTTTTTCGAGTATCGCGGGCTCGGCATCGCGGAGGCGACGGATGGCAGGTTCGGCGCGCAGGTGATCCGGGCCGTCCCGGGACGGAAAAGCCCGGGCGAGTGGCACTCCCACAGGCTCGAATTCCAGATGGTCTACGTCACGAAGGGCTGGGTCCTCTTCGAGTATGAGGGGGAGGGGGAGCATCTGCTGCGTGCTGGCTCCTGCGTTCTCCAGCCGCCCGGTATCCGCCATAGGGAGCTGCGCCATTTCGACGACATGGAGCTGATCGAGATCACCGCGCCCGCCACGTTCGAAACCGATCCCGAGGAGGGGCCGGAAGAGTCATGATCGGGCGAATTGATATACCATTGTTATACCTCGCCGCGCCGATCTTGGCCGTCACGGCGGCCTCTACGGCGGCGCAGGAGGCGGTCGCGCCCTCCGGTGTGACCATGGAACTGCACGAGACGCTTTACGAGGAACAGCCCTTTTCCGGGGAGCTCTGGACGGTGCTCCGCGTCCTCGCGCCCGGCATCGCCGACAGCTCCGCCGACCCTCAGGAAGACCTTGACTGGCTGTGCGCCGAATGGGGCGTGGCCGCCGCCCGGAACGCGCCCGAGCCACCCGCGCAGGTTGTGGTGCAGGTCATGGACCGCATCGTGCCGCGCGGAGAGACGGCGCCCGACGCCACGCAGTTTTTCGCCGGTTACGTCATCGAGAACGACACCTGTATATGGGAGGGTTTCTGATGACTCTACAACATGTTGCGGGGCAGCGTTCATGTGGACAAGTTTATGATGCATGTCCGCCACAGACCCGCGAGGCGCACCGAAACCGGTATGGCGCGGCAGCTATTCAGGGTATTCTCGGGGACGGTCACCTTCACGTGACCGAACCAATGGGTGTGCCCGGGATCAACCCGGATGCGCCCGCACATAACAGGAGAGCGAGATGTCCAAGAGCATCAAGGCCCTTCTTGCCCTGGGTCTTCTGGCAAGCGTCGCCGCTTGTGCGCAGGCCCCGCAGGAAGAAATCATCATTGTCGAGCCGGCACCGATTGTCGAGGAACCGGTCTACAGCAAGTACAACTGACCGTGTCCCGCCCGGACGGGCCACCCCGCCCGTCCGGCACATCGCGGTAACGAAAAATCTCCCGTTTATTGAACCTCTTCCCCGATTCGGTCGAACAGAGTACTGTGTGACCATTCAATTTAAGGGGAGAACCTCATGGTTAATGTGCGATTCATGGCGTTGGCCAGTACGGCGGCGGTCGTTTTGGCGGCCTGTGCGCAACCGCCTCAGCCGCAGGTGGCGCGTGCCGTTCCGCTATATGCGAAATCCGGCGAAGCGCTTTGTGTTCCAAGTGATCCTTTGCCCGGCACGAACTATCCGCCCGATCTCGTTCTTTGTGAAGAGATCTGCATCCAAGATCCCGTCACGGCGGCCAATGTCGCAATCTGTCCTCCGCTTGTGGATCGCGGCCGAGAGCGCGACGAAGATCAGGGCGACGACAGCAGCCAGACCGGCAGAACACCTACGGGCCAACAGACGCCTACGGCCGGTATCCCATAGGGCTGCCGCACATCTGACAGAGGGGAGGGCGCGATGATCAAGCATCGCGGCTTCCCCGGTCGCCTTCCGGGCACGGACTACCAGTTCACCATTCGGCGGCAAAACAAGGCTGGCGCCACGCCGCTGGTGCGTCGGGACCGGTACGCGGACCGACGGCCCGCGGATCGGCGGGCGGATGCGGCCTTCGTCGAGGCGCTCTGGCTGTATTTCGGGGCGGAGCCCTTCGAGCGCGGCAATCTCGACGCGGGCCGGCTCAGCTGGCTCTTCGGGCGCGAGGTGATTGCCGCCGAAGACCCGTTCGATCCCGAAAGTTATGACGCGCTGCTGCGGCTGGACGAGGGCCGCGCGCGGGCCGCTTTTCCCGAAGCCTTCGACGGTACCGGGATCTGGGAAGGCGGATCGGCATGAAGCTGCCTATGCCCGTTCTGGTTGCGCGAAATCCGGCTCAAAGCAAAACCGCCCCGAACTTGTCCTTTTGGACAGGTGGAGCCTGTGCAACGGTCGAATTGTCGGCCCCTGTCCCCAGCTTTTTCCGGGCCGATCGTGACAAGACGTGTTACCCTTCCCCTTCAAAGCGGTCGGCCAGTTATTTGTGCCGACCGCCTTTTTTTAGGTCGCGTAATGGGATAGGGTCCGGTTACAGAGGCATCATATCGACAGGAGAAGACGCAAAATGCGCGGAATCCATAAAATCACTCTCGCACTCGTTGCCACATTGGGCCTGTCGGCCTGTGTGTCATCGGATCTGGAACGTGCCGCCGTCGGCGCGGCTGTCGGCGGTGTCGGCGCCGCGGCGCTTGGTGGCAGTGTCGCGACCGGCATCGTGGTCGGCGGCGCGGTCGGCGCGATCTGTGACGAGGTCACAAACATCTGCCGCTAGGGCGCGGCACACAGGCACCGAATTCAACGATCTGACAGAAGGCCGCCGGGGCAGGACCCCGGGCGGCCTTTTCTGTGCTGCAAACGGGCGAAACAGCCTGAAAAGAAGGGACAACACCTGATGTTCAAGAAACTGCTGATCGCAAACCGCGGCGAGATCGCCTGCCGCGTGATCAAAACGGCCAGAAAGATGGGGATCACCACGGTCGCGGTCTATTCCGACGCGGACCGGAACGCGCTGCATGTGAAGATGGCCGATGAAGCCGTGCATATCGGCCCCGCGCCCGCCGCCGAAAGCTACATCGTCATCGACAAGGTGATGCAGGCGATCCGCGACACCGGCGCCGAGGCCGTCCATCCGGGCTACGGGTTTCTGAGCGAGAACAGGAAATTCGCCGAGGCGCTGGAGGCCGAGGGTGTGGCCTTCGTGGGCCCGCCTGCCACCGCGATCGAACAGATGGGCGACAAGATCACCTCCAAGAAGATCGCGGCGGAGGCCGGTGTTTCGACCGTGCCCGGCCATATGGGGCTGATCGCCGATGCCGAGGAGGCGGTGAAGATCTCGGGCGAGATCGGCTACCCGGTGATGCTGAAGGCCAGTGCGGGCGGTGGCGGCAAGGGCATGCGCATCGCATGGGACGAAAGCGAAGTGCGCGAGGGCTTTCAGGCGTCGAAGAACGAGGCGGCGTCGAGTTTTGGTGACGACCGGATGTTCATCGAGAAATTCGTGACCCAACCCCGGCATATCGAAATTCAGGTTCTGGCCGATGCCCATGGAAATGCCGTCTATCTGGGCGAGCGGGAGTGTTCGATCCAGCGGCGGAACCAGAAGGTGATCGAGGAGGCTCCGAGCCCGTTTCTGGACGAGGCGACGCGCAAGGCGATGGGGGAGCAGGCCGTCGCACTGGCGCAGGCTGTGGGATACACCAGCGCGGGTACGGTGGAATTCATCGTCGACGGCGAGAGGAACTTCTATTTTCTGGAGATGAACACCCGGCTTCAGGTGGAGCATCCGGTGACCGAGCTGATCACCGGGGTCGATCTGGTGGAACAGATGATCCGTGTGGCCGCCGGGGAGCCGCTGCCCTTCAGCCAGGAAGACGTGACCCTGACCGGCTGGGCGATGGAAAGCCGCCTCTATGCCGAAGACCCCTATCGCGGGTTCCTGCCGTCGATCGGGCGGCTGGTCCGCTACCGCCCGCCGGAAGAAATCGCCGCCGGGCCGCTTCTGGCCAATGACAGATGGCAGGGAGAGGCGGCCGCGGGCGAAACGGCGGTGCGCAATGACACCGGCGTTTTCGAGGGCGGCGAGATCTCCATGTATTATGACCCGATGATCGCCAAGCTGTGCACCTGGGCGCCGGACCGTGCGGGCGCGATCGAGGGGATGCGCAACGCGCTGGACGGGTTCGAACTTGAGGGGATCGGCCACAACCTGCCGTTTCTGGCCGCCGTGATGGACCATCCGCGCTTCACCTCGGGCAATATCACCACGGCCTTCATCGAGGAGGAGTATCCCGACGGGTTCGGGGGCGTGACGCCCGAAGGCAACGACCTGCAGCATCTGGCCGCCGTGGCCGCCCATATGAAGATGCTGAAAGAGGACCGCGCCGCCCGGATAAGCGGCACCATGCCCAACCATTCCCGCCGTGTGGCGAGCGACTGGGTGGTCTTCGTCGGCAGTCAGTCCTTTCCGGTTCACATCGACGAGACCGATTTCGGCACCGAGGTCACGTTTGAGGACGGCAGCCATCTCAAGGTCAATTCCGACTGGCATCTTGGCGACAGGCTGTTCAGGGGCACCGTGGGTGACCGCCCGATGATCGTGAAGACGGAATTCATCCGCGGGGGCGCACGGCTGCGCTATCGCGGTGCCGATCTGAAAGTGGTGGTCCGCACGCCGCGTCAGGCCGAACTTGCGGCGCTGATGCCGGAGAAACTGCCGCCCGATACCTCGCGGCTTCTGCTCTGTCCGATGCCGGGCCTGATCGTGAAGGTCGATGTGTCCGAGGGCGATGAGGTCCAGGAGGGGCAGGCGCTGTGCACCGTCGAGGCGATGAAGATGGAGAACATCCTGCGCGCCGAGAAGAAAGGTGTCGTGGCCAAGATCAACGCCGGGCCGGGCGACAGCCTGTCAGTGGACGATGTGATCATGGAGTTTGAATGACGGCCTTCGGGCCGGATAGCCGCGCGCCCGGGGCTGACGCCGGGGGGCGCAGCTTTCGATTGCAAATGTTCTTCTTATGTTCTAATTCTGACGGCCCGGAAACTGCGCCCGAGTCACCCCATGCCTCAGCGTGTATCGACCCTGTTCTTCGACATGGATTCCTATTTCGCTGCGGTCTGCCAGGCGGAGGAACCCGCGCTGATGGGCCGGCCCGTGGGCGTGGTGACGACCGATGCGCCGGGGGCGGCGATGATCGCGGCCAGCCGCGAGGCGAAAGCCTGCGGCGTGAAGTTCGGCACACGGGTGGCCGAGGCGCGGCGCCTTTGCCCGGGGATCGTGTTTCGCCCGGCGCAGCACGATGTCTGTGTGGAGTATCATCACCGGATCCGCGACGCGGTGGAGACGGTGCTGCCGATCCATACCGCCCATTCGGTGGACGAGTTTTCCTGTCTGCTGGACCGCTCGCAGCAGGATCTCGCTGTGGCGCTGAAGATCGGCGCGGCGGTGAAACGGGCCGTTGCCGAACAGGTGCATCCGGCGCTGACGGTGTCGGTCGGGGTGGCGCCGAACAAGCTTCTGGCGAAGGTCGCGGCCGAGATGGCCAAGCCGGACGGGCTCGACTGGATCACGGCAGAGACCCTGCCGGAGAAGATCCTGCGCTTACCCTTGCGCGAGTTTCCCGGCATTTCCCGGGGCATTCTGGCGCGGCTGGAGCGGGCGGGCATTCGCGACACGCAGGGCCTTTATGCACTGACCCCGAAAGCCGCCCGGCATCTTTGGGGAAATGTGGAAGGCGCGCGGTTCCTGACCCAGTTGCAGGGCGGCACGGTGGTCTACCCGCCGACGCGGCGCAGTTCGCTCGGCCACGGGCAGCGTCTGGTGATGCAGAACCGCACGCCGCAGGCGGCCCGGCTGGTGGCGCGGCGGCTGCTGATCAAGACCGCCTCGCGGCTCAGACGGGAGGGGTTGCTGGCCCGGTCGCTGCACGTCAGCGCCAGCTGCGACCGCCACGGGCGGCAATCGGTCGGCGATGCGATCATGGCGACGCAGGACACCTTCACGCTACTCAAGACGTTCGAGCGATATTGGCGCGGGCTGACGCTTGCGGATCCGCGCAGCGTATCGGTGATGGTCGGCGGGCTGATCCCGATGGCGTCGCATATCGCCGATCTGTTCGAAACGCGGGAGGCGGGCCAGCAAAGCACGCGCGAAAGGCTGTGTTCGATGATCGACGGGCTGAATGCGCGCTTTGGCCAGGATACCGTGCGTTTCGGGGAGCTGCCCCCGCACAAAGTGCCCTTCACCGGTGCGAAAATCGCGTTCCAGCGGGTACCGGACAGGTCCGAATTTCACGAATAGATCACTGCGTCTCTTCGATGCGGATCGGCATGTTGTCGATGGCGCGGATGATCTCGCGCACGTCGCGCGGCGAGGGGCGGCGAAGATTGACGGCGCCGTCCTTGTCCATCAGCACCAGCGCAAAGCCCCGCGGGCGCAATTGGCGGCGGATTTCGGACTGCGCGTCGGGATCGGTATCGAAGATGATCACCACATCGCGTTCCAGCAACGGCCCCGGACGCTCCGCCAGAAGCGCCAGCTGTTCGCGGAACCGGGGATCGGCCTCGGTGTCGGCAAACACGACGATCGGCCGGGCGATCCAGAGAAAATCGTTCAAATCCAAGTCAATGGCGGACCGCGGTTCAAGCGGGTCGACGGCTTCGGGGGTTTCCCCGGTCACGTCGCTCTGGGCCATGGCCACATCCTGCGAAAGGGCTGGAAACCCGGGAAACAGTGCGAAACCAAGGGCTAAGGTAAGGGCTAGAGTACTGCGCATCGATCCTCCGTCACTGGCAGATATAGGGGGTCGGCGGGTGAAAGCGAAGGCTTTCGTAACGTATTCTGCGCCAGATCGTGGCAAACCTGCGATTTACCGTGTCTTTAGCTCTTCGACGGCATGGTGGCTGCTCCAACGCATTGATTTGCAAAGGGGCAAACACATGGACGTCGTCCTTCACATCGGTGTGCACCGCACCGGCACCACCACTGTCCAGCGGGTCATGGGCGCAAGCCGGGAGACGCTGGTCGCCGGGCGCATCGCCTATTGGGGGCCGAAGCGTCTGCGGGGGGGGCTGTTTCAGGGTCTGTCCGACGATCCGTCGCAGATGCTGCCTTGGCAGGCGCGGCGCCGGAAGCGGATGGCCGGGCGGATCAAGCTGGCGATGGAAACCCACCGGCAGGAGGGGATGCGCACCCTTCTGGTGAGCGAGGAAAACATCGCCGGCATGCTTCGCCCCAATCTGACCCGGCAAAGCCTTTACCCCGATGTGGATACCCGGCTCGCCCGCCTTGCGGAGGCGTTCGGCAACAGATGCATCCGGGTGGCGATCGGCATTCGCTGCTACGACCGGTACTGGTCCTCGGCGCTGGCTTTCGCGCTTGCCCGCGGCGGCCCGCCGCCCACATCCCAGATGTGCGGCGCGCTTGTTGCGCAGCCGCGCCGGTGGCGCGACCTTGTTCACGCGGCGGCACAGGCGTTTCCGCAGGCCGAAATCGTCGTCTGGACGCATGAGGCCCTCGCCGCGCGGCCGGAACAGCAGGTCGCGGCCTTGCTGGGCGGGCCGGCGCCGCGGCTGAAAGCGATCCGCGACTGGCACAATGCATCGCCCACCCCCGGGGCGCTGCGCGAGGTCATGATGGACCGGGACGAAGACCCGGGCCTGATTTCGGAAATGTCGGGAAAGTTCATGCCGTTCACGGCGCTTCAAAGGGCCGCGCTGCGCGGCCAGTACGCCGAAGATCTGGGCTGGCTGCGCGGCGGCGCGGACGGGCTCGCCCGCTATATCGACGACCCCGCGACAGATTGGGGCGCGACAGGACAAGGAAGAGGACATCTGAATGACGGAGAACATCGACGCCTGGCGTGACCTGGCCGCCAAGGAGCTGCGTGGCCGCGCCGTGGAGGATCTGACCTGGGAGACGCTGGAAGGCATCCGGGTCAAGCCGCTTTACACCTCGGCCGATGCCAGGGACCTGCCTCATATGGGCAGCATTCCGGGCGAGGCGCCGTTCACCCGCGGGGTGAAGGCCACGATGTATGCGGGCCGGCCCTGGACGATCCGGCAATATGCGGGATTTTCCACGGCGGAAGAATCCAACGCGTTCTATCGCAAGGCCCTCGCGGCGGGGCAGCAGGGCGTTTCCGTCGCCTTCGATCTGGCCACCCATCGCGGCTATGACAGCGATCACCCGCGCGTGGTGGGCGATGTGGGCAAGGCCGGGGTCGCGATCGACAGCGTCGAGGACATGAAGATCCTCTTCGACGGCATCCCGCTCGACAAGGTGTCCGTCTCGATGACGATGAACGGCGCGGTGATCCCGGTTCTGGCGAATTTTATCGTGGCCGGCGAAGAGCAGGGCCATGACCGGGCGGTTCTGTCGGGCACCATTCAGAATGACATTCTGAAGGAGTTCATGGTGCGCAACACCTATATCTATCCGCCCGAACCAAGCATGCGGATCATCGCCGATATCATCGAATACACCTCGAACGAGATGCCGAAATTCAACTCGATCTCGATCTCGGGCTATCACATGCAGGAGGCGGGCGCGAACCTGGTGCAGGAGCTGGCCTATACGCTGGCCGACGGGCGCGAATATGTGCGCGCGGCGATTGCGCGCGGCATGGATGTGGACAGGTTCGCCGGGCGGCTCAGCTTCTTCTTCGCCATCGGCATGAACTTCTTCATGGAGGCCGCCAAGCTGCGCGCCGCGCGGTTCCTGTGGCACCGGATCATGACCGAGTTCGGCGCGAAATCCGACCGCTCCAAGATGCTGCGGACCCATTGCCAGACCTCCGGGGTCTCCCTGCAGGAACAGGATCCCTACAACAACGTGGTGCGCACCGCCTACGAGGCGATGAGCGCCGTTCTGGGCGGAACGCAAAGCCTGCACACCAATGCGCTGGACGAGGCCATCGCCCTGCCGACCGAGTTCGCGGCCCGGATCGCGCGGAATACCCAGTTGATCCTGCAGGAAGAAACCGGCGTCACGAATGTCGTCGATCCGCTTGCGGGCTCCTATTACGTGGAGGCGCTGACCGCCGAGCTGATCGACCAGGCCTGGGCGCTGATCGAAGAGGTCGAGGAGATGGGGGGCATGACCAAGGCCGTGGCTTCCGGCATGCCGAAACTGCGGATCGAGGAAAGCGCGGCCCGGCGTCAGGCGCTGATCGACCGGGGCGACGAGGTGATCGTCGGCGTCAACAAGTACCGGCTGGACAAGGAAGACCCGATCGACATCCTCGATATCGACAACGACGCGGTGCGCGCGGGACAGGTCGCCCGGCTGGAGCGTATCCGCGAGACGCGCGATGCGGGCGCCTGCGAAGGCGCGCTTCTTGCGCTTGAGCAGGGGGCGGCCTCCGGGCAGGGCAATCTTCTGGAACTGGCGGTGGAAGCCGCGCGCGCACGCGCCACAGTGGGAGAAATCAGCATGGCGATGGAAAAGTCTTTCGGCCGCCACCGCGCCGAGGTCAGGACGCTGGCGGGCGTCTACGGCGCCGCCTACGAGGGTGACGCGGGCTTCGCGGCTATTCAGGCCGATGTGGAGAGCTTCGCCGAGCAGGAAGGTCGCCGCCCGCGCATGCTGGTGGTCAAGATGGGTCAGGACGGCCATGACCGGGGCGCCAAGGTGATCGCCACAGCCTTCGCCGATATCGGCTTCGACGTGGATGTCGGCCCGCTGTTCCAGACCCCCGAAGAGGCCGCGCAGGACGCCATCGACAATGATGTGCATGTCGTCGGCATCTCGTCACAGGCGGCGGGCCACAAGACGCTGGCCCCGAAACTGATCGAGGCGCTGAGGGCCAATGACGCGGGCGATATCATCGTGATCTGCGGCGGCGTCATCCCCCATCAGGACTACGAATTCCTGCAAAATGCCGGTGTGAAGGCGATTTTCGGGCCCGGCACGAACATCCCCGAGGCGGCTCGCGACATTCTGAAACTGATCGGGCAGGCGCGGGGCTGATACGCGACCCTGAAAGCATTGGGGGCCTTTGCCCTTGCCCTGACCCGGCGCCTGTCGCATCTAGGTAGGACAAGGAAAAGGCGCGTGCCATGGCATTGCCGGTGAAACAGCAGATGATCTATTGGGGCATCGCGTTGGCGATGTTCTTCGTCATTCTGTGGGCGCTTGGGGATGTCATCCTGCCATTTCTGGTCGGCGGGGCGATCGCCTATTTCCTCGATCCCGTGGCCGACTGGCTGGAGCGGAAGGGGTTCACGCGGATCTGGGCGACGGTTCTGATTTCGCTGGTTGCGATCCTGGTGGTCGTGGTGGCGGCCCTTATCGTGATCCCGCTTCTGGTCAGCCAGCTGACCGGGCTGATCGCGGCGGCGCCGGAACTGTTCGAACGGCTGCGCGACTTCCTGACCACGCGGTTTCCGCAGTTGATGGATGAAAACTCGCCGCTCCGCGATTCGCTGGCGGCGATCAGCGAAACGCTTCAGTCCCGCGGCGGGGAACTGGTGAACGGATTGCTCAGTTCGGCCATGTCGGTGCTGAACTTCATCGTCTTCATCGTCGTCGTGCCTGTCGTCTCGTTCTATCTGCTGTGGGATTGGGACCGGATGGTGGCGCGCGTCGACGACCTGTTGCCCCGCGATCACCGCCCGGTGATCCGCCGTCTGGCCAAGGATATCGACCGGACACTGGCCAGCTTCGTGCGGGGGCAGGGGACCGTATGCCTTATCCTCGGCACGTTCTACGCGGTGTCGCTCATGATCGTCGGCCTGCAATTCGGCGTGGTGGTGGGTTTCGTCGCAGGGCTGATCTCCTTCATCCCCTATGTGGGGGCGCTCTTCGGCGGGGCTCTAGCGCTGGGTCTGGCGCTGTTCCAGTTCTGGGGCGAATGGTGGTGGATCCTGGCGGTCGCCGCGATCTTTCAGGTCGGTCAGCTTGTCGAAGGCAACATCCTGACACCGAACCTTGTCGGCGGCTCGGTCGGACTGCATCCGGTCTGGCTGATCTTCGCACTGTCGGCCTTCGGCTCCGTCTTCGGCTTCGTGGGGCTTCTGGTGGCGGTTCCGGTGGCCGCGGCGATCGGCGTGTTGATCCGTTTCGGGGTGGAGCAGTACAAGCAGAGCCTGCTCTACCGTGGCCTGGATAACCCCGGAGACGAGTGACCCATGGCCGAGCAACTGGTTTTCGACCTCCCGCCCCGCGCGGCGATGGGTCGGGAGGATTTCTTTGTTTCCCCGGGCAATGCCGCTGCTGTGGCGGGCATCGATGGCTGGCAAGGCTGGCCCTTCGGCAAGATGTTGCTGGTCGGACCCGAGGGCGCGGGCAAGACCCATCTTGTCCATGTCTGGGCCGATATCGTCGGCGCAGAGGTGATCAAGGCCCGGGATCTGACCGATGCCGCCGGAGAGGCGCTGGCCCGGGCCTCCGGCGTCGCGGTGGAGGATGTGGACGAGATTGCCGGACGGGGGGATGCGGAAACCGCGCTTTTCCACCTCCACAATGCCCTGGCGCAACGCGGCGCCCCGCTTTTGCTGACCGCGCGCACCGCGCCCGAGAGATGGGGGCTGGACCTGCCCGATCTGGACAGCCGGATGCGTCAGGCCGGGGTTCTGCGCCTTGCCCCGCCCGATGATGCGCTGCTTGCGGCGGTGATGATGAAACTGGCGCTGGACCGGGAGATGCCGCTGAAACCGCGTGTTCTGAGCTATGCCCTGAAGCGGATCGAACGCTCTTTCGCGGCGGCGCAGGCCTTCATTGCGGCGCTGGATGCCATGGCTCTGGCGGCGAAACGCCCGCCCACGCGAAAGATGGCCAAGGCTATCCTTGCGGAAGACAAGGATTAAATGTCACGCTCATGTCACATACCGGACCTAACGCCGAGCCCATGACAAACGCAGATTTCCTGACCGCCCCGATCCCTGACCCCGTTTCGCTTCCCGAGGCGCAAACCAAGGGGCCGCAACGTTTTTTCAACCGCGAGCTGAGCTGGCTGGCGTTCAACTGGCGGGTGCTGGAAGAGGCCGGCAATACGCGCGTCCCGCTGTTGGAGCGTGTACGGTTCGTGTCGATCTCGGCGGGCAATCTGGATGAATTCTACACGGTGCGCGTGGCTGGCCTGCGGGAACTGGCGCTGGAAGGCAACGCGATGCCATCCGATGACGGCCGCAGCCCGACAGAGCAACTGGCGCTGATCAACGAGGATGCCCGCGCGCTGATGCAGAGCCAGCAGAAAGCCTGGGTCGCCCTGCGCAAGGAACTCGAAGCGGAAGGGATCAGGGTCGTCACCCGCTCGGCACTGTCCGCGGCGGACCGGAAACATCTCGAAACGGTCTTCCTGACCCAGGTCTTTCCGGTGCTGTCGCCGCTGGCCATCGACCCGGCCCACCCGTTTCCGTTCATCCCGAACGAGGGCTTTTCGCTGGCCTTGCAGATGAAGCGCGAACGCGACGGGCGCTCCTTGCAGGCACTGCTGCCGATCCCGGGCCAGATCGACCGCTTCGTCCGGCTGCCCGCCCCCGCGGGCGAGGCCCGGTTCCTCCCGATGGAGGAGTTGCTGCTGCTGCATGTGGGCGCGCTTTTCCCCGGCTACAAACTGACGGGCTCGTGCAACTTCCGGGTCCTGCGGGACAGCGATCTGGAGGTGGAGGAAGAGGCCGAAGACCTTGTGCGCGAGTTCGAAACCGCGCTGAAACGCCGCCGCCGGGGGGAGGTCGTGCGCCTGCAGATCTCTCACGGGGCGCCGGCCGATCTGCATGACGAGATCACCGAAAACCTGCATGTGCGCGGGGACGAGGTGGTGGAGGTGAAGGGCATGATCGGCCTGATCGGCCTGAAAGAGCTGGTCATCGACGACCGGCCCGATCTTCTGTGGCCCAGCTTCATGCCGCGGGTGCCCGAACGGGTGCAGGATCACGAGGGCGACATGTTCGCGGCGATCCGGCAGAAGGACATGCTGCTGCACCATCCCTACGAGACGTTCGACATGGTGATCCGGTTTCTGGCGCAGGCCGCGCGGGATCCCAACGTGGTCGCGATCAAGCAGACGCTCTATCGCACGTCGAATGAAAGCCCGATCGTGGATGCGCTTTGCGAGGCGGCGGAAAACGGCAAATCGGTCACCGCGCTGGTGGAGTTGAAGGCCCGGTTCGACGAGGCCGCGAATATCCGCCAATCCCGCAAGCTGGAGCGGGCGGGGGCGCATGTGGTCTATGGCTTCATCAACTACAAGACCCACGCCAAGATCTCGACCGTGGTGCGGCGCGAAGGCGAGAGGCTGGTGACCTACACCCATTACGGGACCGGCAACTATCACCCGATCACGGCGCGGATCTACACCGATCTCAGCCTGTTCACCTGCGACGATGCCCTTGGCCGCGACGCCACGAAGGTGTTCAACTATATCGGCGGCTATGCCGAGCCCGAGGGTCTGGAGAACCTCGCGATCTCGCCGATCAGCCTGAAATCCACGATCCTGGAAAATCTCCGCGCCGAGGCGGAGCATGCGACGGCGGGCAGACCCGCGATGGTCTGGGCCAAGATGAACAGCCTGATCGATGCCGATGTGATCGACGCGCTTTACGACGCGAGCCAGGCCGGCGTGAAGATCGATCTGGTGATCCGCGGGATCTGCGGATTGCGCCCCGGGGTGAAGGGCTTGAGCGAAAACATCCGCGTGAAATCCATCGTCGGGCGGTTTCTGGAGCATTCGCGGATCGTGTGTTTCGGCAACGGCTCGGGCCTGCCCTCGAAAAAGGCGAAGGTCTATATCAGTTCGGCGGACTGGATGGGCCGCAATCTCAATCGGCGGGTCGAAACGTTGGTGGAATGCAAGAACGCCACCGTGAAGGCACAGATCGTCAGCCAGATCATGGCGGCGAACCTTGCCGACGTGGCGCAAAGCTGGGTGCTGTGTGCCGATGGCAGCTTCCAGCGGCCCGATCTCTCGGCGATCGAGAATCCGTTTTCCTGCCACCGGTTTTTCATGGAAAATCCGTCGCTGTCCGGCCGGGGCTCCGCCGGAGCCAAGGATGTGCCGGAGCTGACGCATTCCAACGATTGACGCATGGCGCACGGCCATGCCATGCCTGTGGATATGACGGGGGATGCAACGCCAGTGCTGGATCGCGACACAGCCGAGCCACATCCCGATTGGGGGCCGTTCGGCGCGCCATTGTTCGATGGCCCACAGGCACGTGCACTCAGCCGGGTGGGCGTGATCGATATCGGGTCTAACTCGGTTCGTCTGGTGGTGTTCGACGGGGCCGCCCGCTCCCCGGCGTATTTCTTCAACGAAAAGATCCTCTGCGGGCTTGGCGCCGGGTTTGCCGAGACGGGTCGGCTCAGCCCCGATGGCCGCGCCCGCGCGCTGGTCGCACTGAAGAGATTTGCCGCATTGGCGCTCGGAATGGACGTCTCGCCCCTGGTGACCGTTGCGACCGCGGCGGTGCGCGATTCCGAGGATGGGGACGAGTTCAGCGCCGAGGTGGAGGCCGAAACCGGGCTGCGCATGGTCGTTGTCGATGGCGCGGAGGAGGCGCGGCTCTCGGCGCAGGGTGTGCTGCTTGGCTGGCCAGGGGCGCAAGGGCTGATCTGCGATATCGGCGGCTCGTCGATGGAACTGGCCAAGCTGCTGGGCGAAGGCAAGGTCGGGCGGTGCGAAACCTCCGATCTGGGCCCGCTGAAACTGATGGGCATCAAGGGCGGCAAGAAGGCCATGCGCGCCCATATCAAGGACCGGATCGGGCAGTTGGCCGCCGATTTCGGAGAGCGGCCGGAGCGGTTGTTTCTGGTCGGCGGATCGTGGCGGGCGATTGCGCGGATCGACATGGAACGGCGCGGCTATCCGCTGAAGGTGCTGCATGAGTACCGGATGACGCCGCGCGCGATCATGGAAACGATCAAGTATATCGAGCAGACCGACACCGACACCCTGCGCGGCCAGACCGGAACCAGCGAGGCGCGGATGCGGCTTGTGCCGCTGGCCTCCGAAGTTTTGCGCGTTCTGGTGCGCAGCTTCAAGCCGCGCGAGGTGGCGATCTCCAGCTACGGGATCCGTGAAGGCCTGCTCTATGAACAGATGAATGACGAGCTTCGCCGGCGCGACCCGCTGATCGAGGCCGCGCGCCACGCCGAGGCGCAGAACGCCCGCCTGCCGGGCTTCGGGCGCGCGCTCTACAAATTCGTCGAACCGCTCTTCGCCAGCGCCCGACCGGAGCGCAAGCGGCTGGTCCGCGCGGCCTGCCTGCTGCATGACGTGAGTTGGAGAGCGCATCCCGACTATCGCGCCGAGGTCTGTTTCGACAACGCGACGCGGGCCAATCTGGGCGGGATGACCCATGCGGAACGGGTGTTTCTGGGTCTGGCGCTGCTGCACCGGTACAAATCCAGCCGTTTGGGGACGAATTTCAACACCGAGCTGTTGAACCTGCTGCCCGAGACGGATGTGATCCAGGCCGAGATCCTTGGCCGGGCGATGCGGTTCGGGGCCATGTTCGCGCTGGACAGGCCCACCGATCACGGGCGTCTGAAGTTGTTTCCGAAGAAGAAACTTCTGAGGCTTCATCTGCTGACCGGTTCGGGCTGCGACCTGTTCGGAGAGGTGGCCGAGGCGCGGTTTCAGGCGCTGGCGGGCGCTATCGGGGTCGAGGGCGTCGTCATCCGGGATGTCTGAGCCGCGCCTGTGCGCCGCCGTCATCTCTTGCCCGCCGAAAGCCAATCGCGTAGGCCGGGCGGGACGTGATTTGATGTGAGAGAGCCAATGCGCCTGAGCCGCTATTTCCTGCCCGTGCTGAAGGAAACCCCCGCCGAGGCGCAGATCGTCAGCCATCGGCTGATGTTGCGCGCGGGCATGATCAAGCAGGCCAGTGCGGGCATCTATTCCTGGCTGCCGCTCGGCTTTCGCGTGCTGCGCAATATCGAGCGGATCGTGCATGAGGAACAGCAGCGCGCGGGCCATATTCCGATGCTGATGCCGACGCTGCAATCGGCGGATCTGTGGCGCGAGAGCGGGCGCTACGAGGCCTATGGCGAAGAGTTGCTCCGCGTGCGGGACCGCCATGACCGGGACATGCTTTACGGCCCCACGAACGAGGAGATGATTACCGACATCTTCCGCTCCCATGTGAGCAGCTACAAGGATCTGCCGCTGACGCTCTATCACATCCAGTGGAAGTTCCGCGACGAGATCCGCCCGCGTTTCGGCGTGATGCGCGGGCGCGAATTCCTGATGAAGGACGGTTATAACTTCGATGTCTCCAAGGAGGCCGCGCTGCACGCTTATAACCGGCATCTGGTCAGCTATCTCAGGACCTATGAGCGGATGGGCCTGCAGGCGATCCCGATGCGGGCCGATGGCGGCCCGATTGGCGGCGATTACACGCATGAGTTCCTCGTTCTGGCCGAAACGGGCGAGTCGGAGGTGTTCTACGATGCCGACATCACCGATCTGCGCTTCGGGGAGCGGGAGGTCGATTACGACGATGTGGCGGAGTGCCAGGCTGTGCTGGAGGAATTCACCAGCCGCTACGCGCGCACCGACGAGACCCATGACGCGGCGATGTTCAACCAGATCCCCGAAGCCCGCCGGCGGGTGGCCCGCGGGATCGAGGTGGGGCAGATCTTCTATTTCGGCACCAAGTATTCCGACGCGATGGGCGCCACGGTGCAGACCGCCGATGGCGGAAAGGTTCCCGTTCACATGGGAAGCCACGGGATCGGTGTCAGCCGGCTGATGGGCGCCATCATCGAGGCGAGCCATGACGACAAGGGCATCATCTGGCCCGAAGCCGTGACACCGTTCCATTGCGGCATCGTCAACCTGCGGCAGGGCGATGCGGGCACGGATGGCGCCTGTGCGGAGCTTTACAAGGCGCTGAAGGCCAAGGGTCTGGATCCGCTTTACGATGACCGTGAAGAACGCGCGGGCGCGAAATTCGCAACGATGGACCTGATCGGCCTGCCCTGGCGGATCACGGTGGGGCCACGGGGGCTGGACAAGGGCGTCGTCGAACTGACCTGCCGCAAGACCGGCGAGAGCGAAGAGATGACCGCCGAGACGGCGGTGACGAGGGTGGCCGGCATCTACGCGCCGCATCACGCCCATGTGGCCCATCACGTGGAGCCGATGGCGCAGCGGAGTTTTCACACCTGGGTGTGACCGGATCCCTGGTTTGCAGGAAAAACGGGCGGCGCAGATCTCTGCGCCGCCCGCCGATCGAGAAGCCGCGATGTCTCAGGCCGCGAGGCCCAGATAATGCAGATGTATCTCGTAGATCGGGTGGGTGTCGCCGCCCACCACCCCTTCACGGTAGTGGCGGTAGACCGAGCGCCAGTATGGCTGGATGATCACGCCTTCGTCGCGCAGGATCTGCTGGATGCGGGCCATCACCTGGCTGCGGGCATCCGCATCGGCAATGGCCGAGGCCTCGGCCAGAAGCTGGTCGAACTCCGCATTGTCGAACCCGGTCTCGTTCCATGGCTCGCCTGACTTGTAGGCCAGCGTCAGGTTCTGGACACCCAGGGGCCGGTGGCCCCAGTCGGTGGAACTGAACGGGTATTCGGCCCAATCGTTCCAGAACGTGTTGCCGGGATAGATCGTCCGGTTGACGGTAAAGCCCGCATCCCGAAGCTGCGCGGCCAGCGCGTCGGTGGTGGGCCGCCGCCAGCTGTCGTCGATGGAGATCAGTTCATGCTCGAAATCCAGTTGCCCGGCGTCCTCCATCAGGCGGCGGGCTTCCTCGGGGTTGTATTCCGGCGGGCCGATATCGGCATATTCCGGGTGGATCGGACAGACATGGTGATTTTCGGCGACCGTGCCGCGACCGTCATACCCAAGCGCCAGCAGCACGTTGTTGTCGCAAGCCAGCGCAAGGGCGCGCCGCACGCGCACATCGTCATAGGGCGCGTTGGTCTGGTTTGTCCGCAAAACCAGCGAGTTGGCCGAAAGCGCCTCGGATCTGGTCCAGCCGATGGTATCGAATACATCGACGAAGTTGCCCACGGTCTCGTAGAGCATGTCGATCTCGCCGGCCTCGGCGGCGGCCAGATGGGCGGATTGCTCGGTGCCAAGGTCGATGAACTCGATCCTGTCGAGCGCGGCGCCGTTTTCCGCGTCCCACCATGTGTGATCGGGGTTCTTTTCCAGAACTGCCCCGACGCCGACCTCGTAGGAAACCGGCAGATAGGGGCCGGTGCCGACCGGGTTGTCGAGCGGATTGCCGGAAAACCCGTTCTGCACGATGGCCGACGGGTAGTCGGACATGGTCGGGATGATCGTGATGTCGGGGAAGGCGAGGTTCAGGATCACGGTATGTTCATCCGCGATCTCGATCACGCCATCGGCGATCCGGCCGGTCTCCTCGTTGATCAGGGCGCCCATGCGCGACGACATCGAGTTGCCTTCCATATCGCGGTTGCACCAGCGGGTGACGTTGTAGGCCACGTCCTCGGCGGTGAAGGGCGTGCCGTCATTCCAAGTGACGCCCCGGCGCAGGTTCAGCGTGTAGCGGGTTGCGTCCTCGTTCACGTCCCAGCTTTCCAGAAGCCGCCCAGAGAACACGCCGTCACGGCTATATTCCACGAGATATTCAAGCCAGCCGCGGCCGATATTCGCGATCTGCGGCCAGTCGAAGGTGGGTGGATCCTTCATGGCGCGCACGTCCTGCTGGATGCGGATCGTGCCGCCCTGGCGGACATGCGCGTCGGCGCGGGCCGGGCGCGCCGATCCGATCAGGGCGTAGGCGGCGGGGATGGTGACCCCAAGCGCGGTGGCGCGGGTCAGGAACTCGCGCCGGTCCATCGTTCCGTCGGCGACTTCCCGGGCGTAGGCCACGGCGGCAGGATGCACGGTCTGTGCGGTTTTTCTCATCTCTCTGGATCTCCCGTTGAACTTCTTCGAGCGCGCCCTCGCCCGGAGATAACCCGGGCGGGTCTGTGACTGCGGGCGCAGGCATTGGATGGCCCGGCGGACCGGCACCGTTTCATGTCGAAAAACGACACAACCGATTAAAAGCGACACGGCCCTCGCGTGCAAGTTGTATTGCGGGCGGCATGAACTCCGCTTGACCCCTGTCCCCAAAGCACCCAGTTTGCGCCAAAGAATAATGAGCAGGGGGAGCCAGTATGTCTGGCCGCACCAAACCGTTTTCGGGCTTCGAGTTCATGATCGCCTGGCGCTATCTGCGCGCGCGCCGCGCCGAGGGCGGGGTCAGCGTGATGACATGGATCAGCTTCATCGGTATCGCTCTGGCGGTGATGGCGCTGATTGCCACGCTCGCGGTGCGCTCCGGGTTCCGATATGAATTCGTCGGCACGATCCTCGGCGCAAATCCCCATATCTCGGTACTGAGCCCCGCCCGTCTTACCGAAAGCGGGCAGACGGTGCGCAGCCTGCCCGATTATGCCGACCTGGCCGAGCGTCTTTCGACGGTGGAGGGGGTGGTGCATGCCGCCCCGGTGGTGACCGGCCAGGTGATGGCCTCGGCGCAGGGGCGCAATGCCGGTGTCGTGGTCAACGGCATCCATGCCCGCGATCTGGCACAGGTGCCCCTGATAGCGGAGCCGGAGCGGTCCTGGGGCGATCTGGCCCGCTTCGACGACGGGATCGCGATCGGCTCGGGCGTGGCGCGGGAGCTGGGCGTCACGGTGGGCGACCGCATCCGCCTGATCTCTCCGGATGGTGCGCGTACGGCGTTCGGCACCAGCCCCCGCGTATCGGCCTATGAGGTGACCTACATCTTTCAGGTGGGGCGCTACGATATCGACGCCACGCGCGTCTACATGCCCTTTGCGGAGGCGCAGATCTATTTCAACCGGGACGGGGTCGCCGACGAGATCGAGGTGATCGTGGAAGACCCCGACAACGTGAACCGATATACACTGCCGATCCTGCAGGCGGCGGGACGCGATGTCGTGCTCTGGACATGGCAGGACAGTTCGGGCGCCTATCTGCAGGCGCTCCAGATGGAAGACAACATCATGTTCGTCATCCTCTCGATCCTCGTTCTGATCGCGACGATGAACATCGTTTCGGGCCTGATCATGCTGGTGAAGAACAAGAGCCACGATATCGGCATCCTGCGCACCGTGGGCTTGAGCGAGGGCTCGATCCTGAGGGTGTTTTTCATCTGCGGCTCCTCCGTCGGGCTGGCGGGCACGGTCGTGGGCGTGGCGCTGGGCTGCGCCTTCGCCATCTGGATCGACCCGATCTTCTCTTTCGTGAACTGGGTCGCGGGGGGCGGCGTCTGGGATCCGTCCGTGCGGCTTCTGTCGCAATTGCCCGCCCGGCTGGAATGGGGCGACGTGGCGTCGGCGGTGACGCTGTCGCTGGGCCTGTCCTTCGTCGTCACGATCTTTCCGGCGCGTCGTGCGGCCCGGATGAACCCGGTAGAGGCGCTGAGATATGAGTGAGGCGGTGCTGCGGCTCGACGGGATCGAGAAGGGCTACAATCACGGAAAGCCGAATGAGATCCGCGTGTTGCGCGGCGCCTGCGTTCTGGTGCACCCGGGCGAGGTGGTGGCGCTGGTGGCGCCTTCGGGGGCCGGAAAATCGACGCTGCTGCATATTGCGGGGCTTCTGGACACGCCCGATGCGGGCGTGGTGGAGATCGGTGGGGTGGATCTGGGCCGGGCACCGGACCGGGCCCGAACCGCGGCGCGGCGCGGCCAGATCGGGTTCATCTATCAGTTTCACCACCTGCTGCCGGAGTTTACCGCGGCGGAGAACATCATCCTGCCGCAACTGGCCCATGGAGTATCGCGCAGCGCCGCGGAGGCCCATGCGCAGGAGTTGCTGGAAAGTGTCGGCGTGGGGCCGCGCGCCGGGCACCGGCCCGCCGCGATGTCCGGAGGAGAGCAGCAGCGCGTGGCGTTTTGCAGGGCTCTGGCGAACCGGCCCGCGCTGCTTCTGGCGGACGAGCCGACCGGCAATCTGGACCCGGAAACCTCCGAACGGGTGTTCGGCGCGCTGATGGGGCTGGTGCGGGGGCGGGGGCTTGCGGCCCTGATCGCGACCCACAACATGGAGCTTGCCGCCCGGATGGACCGGGTGTTGCGGCTCGACAACGGCGTTCTGGTGGATGCGGGCGTGACGGCCTGAGCGTCGGCGGGGGCCACTGCCGGGCCCGATGCGTTACGACTTGCGTTCGAACCAGTCCGCGATGGAGGTCAGGATGCCGTCGCGCATGCCTGGCGCCTCCATCAGCACCTCATGCTCGGCGCCGTCGATCACGTCCAGACGGCCGCCGGGCCAGCGCGCCATCCTCTCCTTGATCGCGGTGGGTTCCACGATGCGCTCCAGCGCGCCCAGAATGGTCAGGGCGTCGACAGGCGGGGCGGGCATCGCCATCAGCGCATCGGTTTCGCGAAGGGCCGCGTTGACCCAACGGATCGACGGCCCGCCAAGGGCCAGATCCGGGTGTTCGGCAACCTGCCGGGACATGTAGTCGAAATTGTCCCGATCCGAGGTCAGCGGATTGCCGTCGAACACCATCGCCTCCGCCGGGCCAGTGGTGGGGGCGAAGCGCGTATCGAGGCCAAGCGGGCCGCTCAGCCCCATCACGATGCCCGAGATCGAGCGCAGGAAGGGCGACATCTGGATGCCCCACATGGGGGCCGTGAAAACCGCCCTGTCCACCGGTATCCCGTCATGGAGCGCCCTCAGCCCGATGGCTCCGCCCATGGAATGGCCGATCAGATACCAGGGCTTCGGCGGCGCGATCTGGTCAAGCACCTGACGCACGGCGGCCACGTCCTGGCGGTATTCGTCAAAGCTGACGACATGGCCCATGTCGCGCCGGTGCGCAGGCCGGTCCGCCAGACCCTGACCGCGCCAGTCGATGGCGACCATCCCGAAACCGCGGGCGGCCATGTCGCGGGCGAGACGCCCGTATTTCTCGATGTATTCGGTGCGGCCGGGGAACATCAGGATCGTGCCCTTGCTGCCACCCGGCCAGTATCCCACCCTGATCCGGGTCCCGTCCTCCGCAGTGACCCACCAGGCCGAGGCGTCCTCCGGCCCGTCTGCCACATCGGCAAGATAGGGCGCGGGGTCGATCGATGGCGTGGTCGGGTCGGGTCGCATCATGTCAGCTGAGCGCGCTGCCCAGTCGCATCGCGGTGCCCATGTCGCCATCGACCTTCAGCCGTCCGCCCATGAAGGCCGCGGTGGGGTTCAGATCGCCCGACAGGATATCCTGAAACGTGCCGGTATCCGCGGTCATCGTCACATCGGCTTCGGCGCCGTCATCGGCGGCGCGTACCCCGGCGCCATCGACCATGACCGCACCTTCGCCTTCGATCACGAATTTGGCGCTGCCGTCGAAACCGTCGCCGATTTTCGCGCTCAGGGCCGCCACCGCGCCGTCGATTACACTGCTCATCCGAATTCTCCTTCCAGTCGATCACGCGGCTTTGTTCTGGAACCCGCGCGTCATAGTGCTAATGTTGGATGCAGAATGAGAGTATTTCGCATCATACACAACACTCTCCTTGCGGCAGTTTTGGCGATGTCGGCGGGAACCGGCGCGGCCCTTGCCCAGTCCGAGCGTCTGGACGAGTTGTTCGACCGTCTGCAGATGCCCGATCTGGGCAACTGGGAGATCGTGGAAGACGAGATCTATCAGCGCTGGTCGATCTCCGGTTCGGCCTCGGCGGACTATCTGCTGATGCGCGGCCGCGAGGCGCTGGAAGCCGGCGATCTGGATGCGGCGCTCGACCATCTGACCGCCCTGACCGATCATGCGCCGGATTTCGCCGAAGGCTGGAATGCGCGGGCCACCGCCTATTACCACCTCAACCTTTACGGCCCTTCCATGGCGGATGTGCAGCGGGTTCTGGCGCTGAACCCGCGCCATTTCGGGGCGCTGACCGGTCTTGGCATGATGCTGGAGGACATGGGCGAGTTGCAGGCCGCGCTGGTCGCATTCGAAACCGCGCAATCTATACATCCGCATCGTCTGGACATATCTCAGGCCGTAGATCGGTTGAACCGGATGCTGGGGGGCGAGACCCTCTGAACTTCAGATAAAAGGCCGAAAGGGGCCGCCCCGTTCCGGGCGGTCAGGCAGGATGGCAAGCAGTATCTCGGGTCAGGGGCGGATCGCCGCCGTTCTGGGCCCCACAAATACCGGCAAGACCCATTACGCGATCGAGCGGATGCTGGCGCACCGGACCGGGGTGATCGGCCTGCCGCTGAGGCTGCTTGCGCGGGAGGTCTATGACAAGATCGTCGCGCTGCGCGGGCCGTCGGTGGTGGCGCTGGTCACGGGCGAGGAGCGGATCGTGCCGCCGCGGACGCAATACTGGGTCTGTACGGTGGAGGCGATGCCGCAAGGCAACGGCACCGACTTTCTGGCAATCGACGAGATCCAGCTTTGCGCCGATCCCGAGCGCGGGCATGTCTTCACCGACCGGCTGCTGCATGCGCGCGGGATGCACGAGACGCTGTTTCTGGGCGCGGACACGATGCGGGGGGCGATCGCGGCCCTTGTGCCCGGCGTACAGTTCATGCGGCGGGAGCGGTTTTCCGAGCTGACCTATACCGGGTCGAAAAAGGTCAGCCGGACGGCGCCGCGATCCGCCATCGTCGGGTTCTCGGTCGAGAACGTCTATGCCATCGCCGAGCTTCTGCGCCGGACCAAGGGGGGCGCGGCCGTTGTCATGGGCGCGCTCAGCCCGCGCACCCGGAATGCGCAGGTCGAGCTGTACCAGAATGGCGATGTCGATGTGCTCGTGGCGACGGACGCCATCGGCATGGGGCTCAACCTCGATATCCGGCATGTGGCCTTTTCGGGCCTGCGCAAGTTCGACGGCCGCCGGATGCGGGAGTTGATGCCGAACGAACTGGCGCAGATCGCGGGGCGCGCCGGGCGCTACACCGAACCGGGCACCTTCGGCGTGACCGGCGAGGCGGGGGCGATCAGCGAGCCGGTCGTCGAGGCGATCAGCAACCACCGCTTTGCCCCGGTGCGCAAACTGCAATGGCGCAACTCCCGGCTGGAGTTCGGCACCGTCCAGCGCCTGATCGGCTCGCTGGAGGAACGGACCGAGGATGAATGGCTGGCACGCGCGCGCCCGGCGAATGACCTGATGGCGCTGAAGGCGATTTCCGGCCAGCCCGACGTGGCCGCGCGGATCGACGGGGCGCGGGACGTGAAGCTGCTTTGGGATGTCTGCCGCATCCCTGATTTCCGGGGCATCAGCCATGCCGAGCACGCCAGCCTTCTGGCCGGGATCTTCGACCATCTGCATGACCTCGGGCGGGTGCCGGATGACTGGCTGGCGCGACAGGTCAAAAGAATCGATCGAACCGAAGGCGACATTGACGCGTTATCGAAACGGTTGGCGTATATCCGCACATGGACCTATGTGGCGCAGCGGAAGGGCTGGGTTGACGATGAATCCCATTGGCGAGACGCCACCCGTGCCGTAGAAGACCGCCTGTCGGATGCTCTGCACGAGCGGCTGACGCAAAGATTTGTCGACCGGCGCACCTCTGTGCTGATGCGCCGGTTGAAACAGAAGGAGAGCCTTGTGGCCGAGGTGAACGACAAGGGTGAGGTAACCGTGGAGGGCCAGTTTGTGGGCCGTCTGGAAGGGTTCCGGTTCCGTCAGGATGCATCCGCAACCGCCGATGAGGCGAAGACCCTGCAGCAGGCGGCGGTGGCCGCGTTGCGCCCGGAATTCCACCTGCGCGCGGACCGCTTCTACAACGCGCCCGAGACCGAGTTCGACTATACCGAGCAAGGCGGGCTGATGTGGGGCGATCAGGCCGTGGGCAAGCTGGTGGCGGGCCCCGATGCTTTGAAACCCGTGGCCGAAGCCTTCGTGGACGACGAGGCCGGGCCGGAGGTGATGCAGAAGGTGCAACGGCGCCTGCAGCATTTCGTCGACCGCAAGGTGGCGACGCTGTTCGAGCCGCTGCTGGCGATGTCGAAAGACGAGGCGCTGACCGGTCTGTCGCGCGGTTTCGCCTTCCGCATGGTCGAGGCGCTTGGGGTGCTGCCGCGCGCCGATGTGGCCGATGACGTGAAGGCGCTGGATCAGGACGCGCGCGCGCTCCTGCGCAAGCACGGCATCCGGTTCGGGCAGTTCACGATCTTCCAGCAGGCGCTGCTGAAACCCGCGCCCACCCGGCTGCGGCTTGTGCTCTGGGGCTTGGCGAAAGGGCTGCCCGAGTTTCCCGAGAGCCCGCCGCCCGGGCTGGTGACGATCCCCGCAAATGCCGACATGCCCGAGGGCTATTATACGATGTCGGGCTACCGGCCCGCGGGCGCCCGCGCGATCCGGATCGACATGCTGGAGCGGCTGGCCGACATGCTGCGCCAGCAGGACACGCGCGGCGGGTTCGAGGCGACACCGGACATGCTGTCGATCACCGGCATGACGCTGGAACAGTTCGCCGATCTGATGGGCGGCCTTGGCTACAAGGCCGAACGAGGTGAGCGCGCGAAAGTCAAACCCGCGCCCGCGCCTGAGCCGGAGCCGGCAGCGACCGACGCGGCCGAGACGATGGACGAAGAGCTGACCGGTGTGGCCCCGCCGACCGGTCTGGAAGGCGCCGATACGCCCGACCCGACACCTGTGGAGGTTCCGGGCGACACGCCCGGCGAAGGCACCCCGGACACCCCGCAGGAAACGCCTGTGGAACAGCCGCCGGAAACCCCGCCCATGCCGCCGCAGGAGGTGCCCGTCGAGAGCCCGCCGCCCGAGACCGGCGCCAGCCCCGATGTACCGGCGGCTGAGGGTGCGACCGCCGCAGAGACGGGCGCGGAGACGGGCGGGGCTGCCGATGCCGCGCCCGAGATGGAGGTGTTCTATACCTTTGCCTGGGCCCCGCGCCGCCGCGCCAACCCGCAGGGGCAGCGCCGTGGCGAGGGCGGTGCCGGCGCCGGCAAACCGCGTGGCAAGAAGGGCAAGCCGCCCGGCAAGCCCGGCGGAAAGCCGCGGGGCAACACCAAACCGCAGAGCTTTTCCGCACGGCCTGAGCGCAAGAAAGATCGGATCGACCCGGACAATCCCTTTGCGCAGGCTCTGGCGGGCCTCAAGGACAAGTCCTGAGCGAGGCGGCCAAAGACCGGCTGGACAAATGGCTCTGGCAGGCGCGGTTCTTCAAGACCCGTGGCCTGTCGACCAGGGCGGTGTCCGGCGGGCATGTGCGGGTCAACGGCGAAAAGGTGCAGAAAAAGGCCACGTTCGTCGGGCCCGGCGATGTTCTGACCTTTCCGCAGGGTCGCGTGATCCGTGTGGTGCGGATCAGGGCACTTGCCACACGGCGCGGCCCGGCGAGCGAGGCGCAGGCGCTCTATGACGATCTGACGCCGCCGGCCGAACCGGTTGCCGCCCGGGTCGGGGCGCGGCCCACCAAAAAGGCGCGCCGTGACATGGACGCGGCGCGCGGCGACGGGTCTGATAGTCTGTAATGCAGGTGTCAGGTAGAATTGACACATAACGCCACGACCGCGCCAGAGCCGTCTTGCAACTTCGCTACGGCTTGCGTAGCTAATATCTGATCGAGACAGTCGAGTTTGCCCATGACCTATGTCGTCACCGACAATTGCATCGCCTGCAAATACACCGATTGCGTGGAGGTTTGCCCCGTGGATTGCTTCTACGAGGGCGAGAATATGCTGGTGATTCACCCTGACGAGTGCATCGATTGCGGCGTCTGCGAACCGGAATGTCCCGCCGATGCGATCCGCCCGGATACCGAACCCGATATGGAGACATGGGTGGAGTTCAACCGCAAATGGTCCGAGGCCTGGCCGGTGATCATCACCAAGAAGGATCAGCTTCCGACAGCCGAGGAAATGGACGGCAAGCCCAACAAGATGGAGCTGTTTTCGGAAGCCCCCGGCGAGGGTGGTTGACTGATTCGCTGCGGCGGAGCAGGGTGGAGCCTGTCCGAACCGTGTTGCAGCGCAGCAAAACCCCGTGAAAACAGGGTATTTCACCTCTGTGATTGTCACGGATTTTGAACCGGCCGTATTTTGTGCTATATATCTGTTACAAATATGGTGATGACACGTTTTGCAGGTGTGCCAGCCTGCGACGACAAATCAGGACATAAGAGCTCCGGCTGTGGGAAGGCAGACTTTCCGCGGGTGTTTTTGTCGCCTGACCGCAAGGGTCCGAAAGGAAGAATTATATGAGTAAAGCACGCAAGTCGCAGGATTTCAGCCCGAACGAGTATGTGGTCTATCCGGCCCACGGGGTGGGACAAATTGTGTCCATCGAAGAACAGGAAATCGCAGGGCTTGTACTGGAGCTGTTCGTGATCTCCTTCGAGAAGGACAAGATGACCCTGCGCGTTCCGACCGCCAAGGCGACCGAGGTCGGCATGCGGTCGCTTTCCAGCCCCGACGTGGTCACCAAGGCGCTGGACACGCTGAAAGGCAAGGCCCGGGTCAAGCGCGCCATGTGGTCCCGCCGCGCGCAGGAATACGAGCAGAAGATCAATTCCGGCGATCTGATCGCCATCGCGGAGGTGGTGCGCGACCTGCACCGCGCCGATGACCAGCGCGAACAGAGCTATTCCGAGCGTCAGCTTTACGAGGCGGCGCTTGAGCGGCTGACCCGTGAACTGGCGGCCGTGAACGGCATGGACGAGACAGGCGCGCAGAAGCGCGTGGACGATGTCCTGGCCGCCCGCGCCGCTGCCTGATAAATATTGAAAATCAACGGTTTGGCCCGCCGCAGGACATTGCGGCGGGCTTCTTTCTGCTTGCGGCGTGGCAGGAAAACGCCGATCATCGCGCGGGTGCAATATGCCACTCGCCTCGCTTTCGCGGGTGGGAGATGATTGAACCTGCTTGAGGGGTGGTTCGACCCATTGATATACTGGGACCCGAACCCTCGAAATTGGAGAGGACATGTCATGTCGAAACTGTTTATAAGCGCCATTCTGGCCAGCACCTTCGCGCTTGCGGGCTGCCAGCTGAGCAATCAGGACCGCGCCAATCTGGGCCTTCTGGGCGGCGCTGCGGGCGGGGTTCTGCTGGCCGACGCGCTGGATGCCAACCCTGAAATGACCATCGTGGCCGGTGTGGCCGGTGCCGCCGCGGGCACGATGATCGCGCGCAGCACGCAGCAGAACCGCTGCGCCTATGCCACCGGCGACGGCCGGAGCGTCTACTACGCTGCCTGCCCGTAAAACGGCGCCCTAGATCAGGGCGGTCACGATGACCGTCAGGGCGGCGATCTCGGCCAGTTGCTGGCTGGCCCCCAGAACGTCGCCCGTCTGACCGCCGATCTTGGCCCGTGCCAACAGGCCCAGCCCGGCGGTCACCGCATATGCCATAACAAAGGCCATCGCCCCGGCCCAACCGGCAAGGGCAATGGCGATGACCCCGGCGAGGACTGCGGCCAGAGCGGCGGTCCGGGCCGAGGGGCGGCCGACGCTTCGCGACAGCCCGTCGTTGCGCGCCGGGCGCAGCATGGCCATCAACGCCACCATCGGGGCCCGGCTGATCGCCGCCGCCGCTATGAGCGCGACCGGCCCCGCCACCGCCGCCACGCCGATCAGCGACCAGCGCGACAGAAGGCCAAGACCCAGGGCCAGCACGCCATATGTGCCGATCCGGCTGTCGCGCATGATTTCCAGCCGGCGCTCCACCGTCCAGCCACCCCAGAACCCGTCAGCCGTATCGGCCAGCCCGTCTTCGTGAAGCGCGCCGCTGGCGAGGATCATGATCGCAAGCGCAAGTGCTGCGGAGAGGCCGGGCGGCAGGCCGAGCCATCCGCCGAGCCAGAGAACGAGCGCGCCGAACCCGCCGAGAACGAGCCCCGCCAGCGGCCAGGCCCATGCCGCCTGCGCACCGCGGGCCGGCTGGTTTGTGCCCGCCGGCAATGGCAGCCGCGTCAGCAGCCCCATGGCAATGCGGAGATCGGCGGGGTGAACAAGGCGTTGATCGGTCATTTCACCATCGGGCATCCGGTGGGCCTTTCTGTCGCGTGGCGCTTGGCCGAGGCTGCGATAAACACGAAACACAAGCCCTCCGCAATGAAAGACGCGCCAGATGACCGACACCCCCAAGACCCAGGCCGCCCTGCGCGAGATGCTGGACCGCGCCCCCGGGCCCGATGCGGATGCAATCGCCGCCGCCCGGGCGCGCAATGGTCAGTTGACCAAACCCCCCGGCGCCCTTGGCCGGCTGGAGGAGCTGGCAATCTGGTACGCGGGCTGGCGCGCCGATCCGCGCCCGCGGATCGCAAAGCCGCAAGCGCTGGTCTTTGCGGGCAATCACGGGGTGGTGGCGCGCGGTGTCAGCGCCTTTCCGGCCGAGGTGACCGTCCAGATGGTGGCCAATTTCGAGGCCGGCGGGGCCGCGATCAACCAGCTTTGCACGGCCGCGGGCGCCGATCTCCGCGTGCATGCCATCGATCTCGACCGGCCCACCGCCGATTTCACCCAAGGCCCCGCGATGAGCGAGGCCGAGCTGATGGAGGCCATCGCGATCGGCTGGGAAGCGGTCGATCCCGGTGCGGACCTGCTGATCACCGGCGAGATGGGGATCGGCAACACCACATCGGCCGCGGCCATCGCGCATGCGCTTTTCGGCGGCACGGCAGGGGACTGGACGGGGCGGGGCACCGGCGTGGACGATGCGGGGCTGGCCCTGAAAACCACGGTCGTGGCCGAGGGGCTTGCGGCAAATCCGACGGCCGCTTGCGACCCGCTGGAGGCGCTTCGCTGTCTGGGCGGGCGTGAACTGGCGGCGATGGCGGGGGCCATCGCGCATGCGCGCGTTCTGCGCATTCCCGCCATTCTGGACGGTTTCATCTGCACGGCCGCCGCGGCGACCCTGGACCGGGCGGTGCCGGGCGCGCTCGATCATGCGGTGGCGGGCCATGTCTCGGCCGAGCATGCCCATGCCCCGATGCTGGCCGCCCTTGGCAAGACGCCGATCCTGTCGCTTGACATGCGCCTGGGCGAGGGGACCGGGGCCGCGCTGGCGATCCAGATCCTGAAAGGCGCGCTTGCCTGCCATTCGGGCATGGCCACCTTTGCCGAGGCGGGCGTGGCCGCCGGCCAGCCCTAGCTCCCGCCGGAGGCCGGGGTGGAGCCGGTGCTGCGCGCGATGACGCCTTTCAGCGCGCCGGCATCGCTGCGGGTGTGGCGCGCGCCGGTCTGGGGTGGCTCGCCCGTTCCGCCCTCGTCCAACTGGCTGACCAGGGCAGCCTCCAGATTGTTGTTCAACTCGCGCGCCCGCTCCATATAGGCGGCGTTCTGCGCCACCGGCACGCCAGGACGCCAGACATCGGCCAGCGCGCGCAGGTTCTGCCGGTCGTGGCGGTAAAAGGCGGTTTCGAGCTCGTGGGCTTCGTAATCGGTCAGGCCCATATCCTCCAGCACGTAGCGCCCGGCGCGCAGCGAACTGTCGAACATCTCGCGCACGATATGGTCGGCGCCTGCGTTGTAAAGCTCGTAGACATGGAGCCGGTCATGGGCCCGCGCGGTGATCGCGATGTCGGGCCGCAGGCGGCGGGCATAGGCAACCAGACGGACGGCGGCCTGTTTGTCATCCACCGCCACGACGAGCACCTTGGCCTCGTCCAGACCCGCGGCATGGAGCAGTTCCGGGCGCGTCGGATCGCCGAAGAAGCCGCGAAACCCGAACTGGCGCATCAGCCGGATCATCGCCAGATCATTGTCCAGCACCACGGTCTTGAACCCCGAGGCCTGCACCATCCGGTTCACGACCTGCCCGAACCGGCCGATGCCCGCGATGATGATCGGGGCCTGCGCGTCGATCTTGTCCGGCTCGGGTGCGTCGTCGCCGCCATCGCCCATACGGTGGCTCAGAACTTCGTAGAGGATGAAGAAAAGCGGTGTCAGCAGCATCGAAAGCGCGACAACGAGCAGCAGCATCTCGCCAATCTGGACGGGCAGAACCGATTGCTGAAGCGAGAAGGAGATCAGCACGAAGCCGAACTCGCCCGCCTGCGCAAGGCCAAGTGTGAACAGCCAGAGGTTGCGCCCCCTGAGCTTGAAGGCCAGCCCGATGCCGTAGAGAAGCAGGCCCTTGATCACCATGATCGCCAGCGTCAGGCCGACCACCGCGAAGAGATTGGCCCAAAGCACGCTGAAATTGATGCCGGCACCGACGGTGATGAAGAAAAGCCCTAGAAGCAGGCCCTTGAAGGGTTCGATATCGGCCTCAAGCTCGTGCCGGAATTCCGAGTTGGCCAGAACGACGCCGGCAACGAAGGCGCCGAGCGCGGGCGACAGGCCGACGAGGATCATCAGGAATGCGATGCCCACCACGATGACGAGGGCCACCGCAGTATACATCTCCCGCAGGCGGGCCATGTGGATAAAGCGAAACAGGGGCTGCGAAAGGTAGTATCCGGCCAGAATGACGGCGGCGACCGCGCCAAGCGTGACGAGCGTCACGCCCCAGGCCGGCAGACCTTCGACCAGCGACATGGTGTGGAGCGCCTCGTCCTCCCCCGCGCGCTGGATCGAGCCGTCCTCGTCGAAGCTGACGAGACTCTGAACCGCCAGAAGCGGCAAAAGCGCCAGCATCGGGATCACCGCGATATCCTGCGTCAGCAGGACCGAGAATGCCGAGCGCCCGCCGCCCGTCTGCATCAGCCCCTTTTCGTTGAGTGTTTGCAGCACGATCGCAGTCGAGGACAGGGCGAGGATCATTCCGATCGCCAGCGATGTCTGCCAGCCGAAGCCAAGAAGCGACGCCCCGGCCGCAAGGGCCGTGGTGCTCAGCACGACCTGTGCGCCGCCGAGGCCGATCAGCTTCTTGCGCATTTCCCACAAGCCGCGGGGGTCCAGCTCCAGCCCGATCAGGAACAGCATCAGAACCACGCCGAACTCCGCGAAATGCTGCAGGTCTTCCGTTTCGGCACCGACAAGCCCCAGAACCGGACCGATGATGATACCGGCCAGAAGATACCCGAGCACCGACCCCATCCCGAACCGCACCGAAAGCGGCACCGCGACGACCATCGCGCCGAGATAGATGGTGGCCTGTAGCAGGAAATCGTCCATGAGCGGGCGTCCTTTGGATAGCGGCCTCTACAGAGGCAGCGGGGCGTCGGGTTTCATCTGGTCCATGACGATCTGGGATTGCACGCGAGCGACAGAGGGGTGCGGCAAGAGTATCCCGTGGATGATCTGGTGCAAGGCTTGCAGATCCGCACACCAGATCCGCAGCAGGTAATCGGCCTCTCCGGTCAGGGTGAAGGCGGCGGTGATCGCATCCTGTGCGCGGACGAGCCGGGCGAAACTGTCGTCATTGTCCCGGCTGTGGGCCGCCATCTGGACCTGAACGAAGGCCTGCACGCCCAGCCCGACGCGGCCTGCATCGATGATGGCGCGGGCCCCTGTGATGAACCCGGCCGCCTCCAGCCGCTGGCGCCGCCGCCCGGCCTGGCTGGCCGACAGGTTCAGAACCTCGCCCAGTTCCTGCGCGGTCAGGGTGGCGTTTTGCTGAAGCGCCTTCAGCAACCGCTGGTCGGTCTGGTCCAGCATGCGTATTTTCCGCATCTTTGAGATATTACATGCGCAAATCTCGCAAAAATACACGTGTATGTCTAGGAAAACGCGCAGCTTTCGCAGCTTTCCCGGTCTATTATCAGTGCAGCGAACAGAGTCTCACCAACCGAGGAGGAAACCAGATGGGTCCGTTCCCCCATGACGCCCCCCGTGCAACCATCACTGCGGAGAACCCCGCCGGCACCGATGGGTTCGAATTCGTCGAGTTTGCCCATCCCGATCCGGACGTGTTGCGCACCCTCTTCGCCAAGATGGGCTATATCCAAACCGCGACGCACAAGACCAAGGCGGTCGAGCTGTGGCAGCAGGGAGATATCACCTATGTTCTGAATGCCGAGCCTGACAGTTTCGCCAGCCGCTTCGTCGACACGCACGGGCCCTGCGCCCCCTCCATGGCGTGGCGGGTGGTGGATGCGGATCATGCGCTGAAACACGCTCTGTCCAAGGGCGCCGAGGAATACACCGGCCCCGACAAGACCATGGATGTACCCGCGATCATCGGGATCGGCGGCAGCCTGATTTATCTGGTGGACCAGTATTACGACACCAGCCCCTACAACACGGAGTTCGACTGGGTCCATGATGCGCACCCCGAGGGCGTGGGCTTCTACTATCTCGATCATCTCACCCATAACGTCCACAAGGGCAACATGGATGTCTGGTTCGATTTCTATGGCCGCATCTTCAATTTCCGGGAGATCCGTTTCTTCGATATCGAAGGCAAGTTCACCGGGCTCCTCAGCCGGGCGCTGACCTCGCCCTGTGGCCGCATCCGCATCCCGATCAACGAGGACCGGGGGGAGAAGGGACAGATCGTCGAGTACCTCAAGCGCTACAACGGCGAAGGCATCCAGCACATCGCCGTCGGCGCGCGCGATATCTACAGCGCGACCGACCGGATCGCCGAAAACGGGATCAGGTTCATGCCCGCGCCGCCGCCGGCCTATTACGAGTTGAGCAAGGAGCGGGTCGTCGGCCATGAGGAGCCGCTGGACCGGATGATGAAACACGGCATCCTGATCGACGGCGAAGGCGTGGTTGACGGGGGCGAGACGCGGATCTTGTTGCAGATCTTCTCGAAAACCGTGATCGGGCCGATCTTCTTCGAGTTCATCGAGCGCAAAGGCGATGACGGTTTCGGCGAGGGCAACTTCAAGGCCCTGTTCGAAAGCATTGAGGCCGATCAGATCGCACGCGGCGTCCTCGACAACGCCTCCTGAGCGAAACCGGGCCCGCGCCATCTTGCGGCACGGGCCCCGCCCCAGCCATGGACATGCCGTCCTTGCCAACCGGGTCTGGCTGGGCAATCTAGGCGCTCTGACATGCAGGAGACGCCCGATGGACGACCTCACCGCCCGCCACAACGAAAAGATGCGCAAGATCAAGGCCGCGCGCGACAAGCTGATGGCGACCAAGACCGAGAAGAAAGGTCTGATCATCGTTCATACCGGCGCGGGCAAGGGCAAGTCCTCCTCCGGCTTCGGCATGATCATGCGCTGCATCGGGCACGGTATTCCCTGCGCGGTGGTCCAGTTCATCAAGGGCACCTGGATCACCGGGGAAAAGGAGCTGTTGCGCACCCGCTTTGCCGAGGAATGCACCTTTGTCGTGTCGGGCGAAGGATTTACCTGGGAGACCCAGGACCGGGATCGCGACGTGGCCGCGGCGCAGGCCGGGTGGGCGCGGGCCAGGGAACTGATCCTCGATCCGGAAATCCGGTTCGTCCTGCTTGACGAGATCAACATCGCGCTGCGCTACGACTATCTGGACATTGACGAGGTGGTCGACTTTCTGTTGACCCGGAAACCGCAGATGACCCATGTGGTCCTGACCGGTCGCAACGCCAAGCCCGAACTGATCGAGGCCGCCGATCTCGTGACGGAGATGACGCTTGTCAAACACCCGTTCAAGGACGGGGTGGTGGCGCAAAAGGGCGTCGAATTCTGAAACCGCCACCGGCACCGGAGGAGAGAGGCAAGATGAAGCGTTCCGAGATCAACGAGATCATGGCCGAGGCGGATGCGTTCATCCGGTCGTTCGGATTTGTCCTGCCGCCCTTCGCCTATTGGACGCCCGAGGAGATGCAGGCCAACCGCACCCGCATCGGCGGTATCGTGTCGGGGCGCATGGGCTGGGACATCACCGATTACGGGCAGGGCCGGTTTGACGAGTTGGGGCTGTTTCTGTTCACGCTGCGCAATGGCCGGCTTGCCGACCTGCAGGCGGGCGGGGGCATGTGCTATGCGGAAAAGCTGCTGATTTCCAGGAAAGACCAGATCAGCCCGATGCACCGCCATTATCTGAAGGCCGAAGACATCATCAACCGCGGCGGCGCGACCATGGCAATCGAGCTTTACGGCTCCGCCGCGGACGGCTCCTTCGATGAAAACGCGGGCGGCACCGTACTCTGTGACGGTATCGAAAGACCGTTCAGGCCCGGAGAGATCCTTCTGTTCGAGCCCGGCCAGAGCGTGACGCTGATGCCCGGCGACTGGCACGCGTTCTGGGGCGAAGGGGGCGATGTGTTGATCGGCGAGGTCTCCACCGTGAATGACGACGAAACCGACAACTGGTTTCGGGAGCCGATCGGACGTTTCGCCGAGATCGAAGAGGATACCGCCCCGACCCATCTGCTGGTGTCGGATTACAAGACCTGGCTATCCTAGCGCGCGCCAGCCGATATCGGAGCGCGCGAACCCTTCCGGCCAGTCTATCCGGTCAACCATCCCATAGGCCTTGTCGCGCGCCTCCTGCAGCGTGGCCCCCCGGGCTGTCACGTTCAGCACACGTCCGCCCGCCGCCTGAAAGCTGCCCTCCGCCCGGGTCGTGCCGGCGTGAAACACCATCTGGAAGCTGTCTTCGGGCAGGTCATCCAGCCCCTTGATCACGCTCCCTTTTTCGTAACGTCCGGGATAACCCCTGGCCGCCATGACCACCGTCATCGCATGGTCGTCGGCCCAGTTCACCCGCATCTCGGCCAGCCGATCCTCGGCGCAGGCCAGCATCAGGTCCAGCGCCTGCGCGCCAAGGCGCATCATCAGCACCTGACATTCCGGATCGCCGAAGCGCACGTTGTATTCCACCAGCCGGGGCGCACCATCCTTGATCATCAGCCCGGCATAGAGCACGCCGCGATAGGGTGTGCCGCGTCTGGCCATCTCGTCGATGGTGGGCTGGATGATTTGGGCCATGGCCCGTGCCGCGACCTCCTCGCTCAGCACCGGCGCGGGGGAATAGGCCCCCATCCCGCCGGTGTTCGGGCCCGCGTCGCCGTCGAAGGCGCGCTTGTGGTCCTGCGCCGTGCCGATGGGCAGCGCGGTCTTCCCGTCGGAGAGCACGAAGAACGAGGCTTCCTCCCCGTCCATGAACTCCTCGATCACCACCTCCGCGCCGGCGCCGCCGAAGGCCCCGCCGAACATGTCGTCGACCGCCGCCAGCGCGGTTGCCTTGTCCATCGCGACGATCACGCCCTTGCCCGCGGCCAGCCCGTCGGCCTTGACGACGATGGGGGCGCCCTGCGTCTCGATATGGGCCTTGGCGGCAGCCGCGGTATCGAAGCGCGCCCAGGCGGCGGTGGGGGCGCCGGCGACATCGCAGACCTCCTTGGTGAAGGTCTTGGAGGCCTCCAGCCGGGCCGCCGCCTGCGAGGGTCCGAAGGTTAGAATGCCGGCATCGGCCAGTGCATCGGCCACGCCCGCGGCCAGCGGCCCCTCGGGCCCAACGATCACGAAATCAATCGCCTCGTCACAGGCGAAATCGGTCACGGCGGCCGGGTTTTCTATATCCAGATCGGCACACTGCGCGATCAGGGCGATCCCCGCATTGCCCGGGGCCACGATCAGCTTGTCGCATTTCGGGTTCTGCAGAACCGCCCAGGCCAGGGCGTGTTCGCGCCCGCCGCCGCCGAGGATCAGAATGTTCATGCGCCTGCCTCCTTGGCCTTGGATCACAGGCGTTCTAAGCTTGCGCAACCCCAAGGGCAAGGCGGGCAGATGAACGACCTGATCGATGATGACGACACCACGGGCAATGCACCGGAATTCACCGTTTCGGAGATTTCGGGCGCGGTCAAACGCACCGTCGAGGGCGCGTTTTCCCATGTTCGCGTGCGCGGCGAGGTGGGGCGGCTGTCACGCCCCCGGTCGGGGCATATCTATCTGGATCTGAAGGATGATCGCAGCGTTCTGGCCGGTGTGATCTGGAAAGGCGTGTCGGCCCGGCTGGCGCATCAGCCCGAAGAGGGGATGGAGGTCATCGCGACCGGGCGGATCACCACCTTTCCCGGACAGTCGAAATACCAGCTGGTGATCGAAGATATCCGGCCGGCCGGCGTCGGCGCGCTGATGGCGATGCTGGAGAAACGTCGCGCGGCGCTGGCCGCGGAGGGGCTGTTCGACGCGGCGCGGAAACAACCGCTGCCCTATCTGCCGGAGGTGATCGGCGTCGTCACCTCGCCCTCGGGGGCGGTGATCCGGGACATTCTGCACCGGCTGCGCGACCGGTTCCCCCGCAGGGTCCTGATCTGGCCCGTCGCCGTGCAGGGGGAGAAATGCGCCCCTGAAGTTTCCAATGCGATCAAGGGGTTCAATGGGCTGACACCCGGGGGGGCGGTGCCACGCCCGGACCTGATCATCGTCGCCCGTGGCGGGGGCAGCCTTGAGGATCTGTGGGGGTTCAACGAAGAATCGGTTGTGCGCGCGGCGGCCGAAAGCGCGATACCCCTGATCTCGGCCGTCGGGCACGAGACCGACACCACGCTGATCGATTTTGCCGCCGACAAGCGCGCGCCCACACCCACCGCGGCGGCGGAGATGGCGGTTCCGGTCCGGCTGGAACTGCTGAGCTGGGTGGAGGGGCAGGGGGGCCGCTTGTCACGTGGTGTGACGCAGGCGATTGCCGCGCGCAAACAACGGCTCGGCGATCTGGGCCGCGGTCTGCCAAGGGTCGAGGCCCTGTTGGAGACGCCCCGGCAACGGCTGGACCGGGCGGTGGTGCAACTGGGACCGGCGCTGCGAAACGCAACACAGACACGGCGGCTTGCGGCGGATCGACTGGGCGGGCGATTGGCGCCCGCGCTGGAAAAAGCGCTGAATGTCAAGCGGATGCAGGCCGGCCGCGTGGGCGCGGGGCTGGCCCCCGGACGGCTGGCGGCGGGGCTGCGAACCCGGCGCTCGGAGTTTTCCGGGCTTCTGCGCCGCTTGCAGCCCGCGCGTCTGGCGGAGCGGGTGCAGATGGCCAGAGATCGATTCAGCGAGATGGAGCAACGGTTTGCGCGTGTCGCGGCAAGTTCGGTCCGCCCCCGGCGGGACCGGTTGGAGGCGCTGGAACGGCTGCACCAGACCCTTGGCTATACCGAAACGCTGCGCCGGGGATATGCCGTTGTGCGCGAGGGGAAAAACCTTGTGACCAGCCGATCCGCCGCGGCGAGGGCCGCGTATCTGGAAATTGAGTTTGCCGATGGGCGGCTCGATGTGCTGCCTGGTGGCGGCGGGGCGCGGAAACCGGCTTCGAAACGAAGCGCCGGAGCCGCGCCGAAAGCCGGGCAGGGAAGCCTGTTCGACGAGGATTAGGGTGTGGAAATCTCGGACAGGGGCCTTTCTTGTACCCTGTTGGCCGGATTCTCACCCCTCGCGCAAGCCAAGCGCGCGGCGCAGATGCAGCATCCGCCAATGCCCGGAAAACCCCGGAACGATCAGCAATGTGAGGCCCAGAAAGACATAGCCGAGCAGCATCGCGGGCAGCCAGATGGCGCCGCAGACCAGCCCGATCGCGCCTGCGATCCTGTCTGCCGCGACCTGTGGCATCACGCGGCTCAGCGCCAGATGCATCAGCGCGCCGCCGGGCAGCGGACGCATCGGAACGAGGCTGAGGATGGCGAGGCAGAGATTGAGCGTCGCAAACACCTCCACCGTCCAGATCAGAGCCTCCCCCCGCAGCAGCGGCAGCGCGAGTGACGCCAGCGCCCAGAAGGTCAGGTTGGTCAACGGCCCCATCGCCAGAATCGTCATCCGGTGACCGGGGTCGGCGGCGTCCGTGTCGCAAAGGCTGAGGCCCGCCGAAACTGCGACCTGGCGCACCTGAATGCCGTGCAGCCGCGCCACCACGGCCTGCCCCAGCCCGTGCAGGTAAAGGGCCAGCATCAGCAGCATGAAGGCGATCAGTTCAGCCACCACATCCCACGCGGTGCTGTTGTAATGGATCAGGATGGCGGCCAGAAACAGTGTGCTGAGATGAACCTGAACCGGAATGCCGAAAAGGCCGCGAAAGCGAAACAGGGTTGGATCATTCGGGATCATCTTGTGCGCCTTCGGCTTGATCGGACGTGTTTTCCAAGCAAGCTGACGGCGGTTTGTGGCAAATTTCGAGCGGTGATGCGGTGCATTTGAGACAGCACCGCCTGCCTTGGCGCGCCGCGAGGGAGCAGCGCGAAAGTCATGCGTCTTCAGCGCGATAGCCGCCTCGCGACGGGCAAAGCGGCTCTGGGGTCAGAGGATGAAATCGAACCGCCGGTTGAGCGGCAGGTCGCGGACCCGTTCACCCGTCAGATCATAGATGGCATTGGCCAGCGCGGGCATGGACGGCGGGGTGGATGGCTCCCCCACACCGCCCAGATGGGGTTGGGTTTCGAGGATACGAACCTCTGTCTCGGGGACCTGATGTATCCGCAGCGCGTCGTAATCTGGGAAGTTGAACTGCTCGACCTCCCCGCCGGCAAAACTGATCTCGCCCATCACCGCCGCCGACAGGCCGTAGATGAGGCCCGAGACCATCTGCTGTTCGATAATGGCCGGGTCCAGTGCCGTGCCCACATCGCAGGCGATCCAGGCGCGATCCATGGAAATGGTGCCGTTCCGGTCGCTGACCTCCATCGCGATGGCAACGGGCGTGTGGAAGGAGTAGGTCATCGCCACGCCGCGCCCGATCCCCACCGGGGTCTCGCCCGACCAGTTGGCCATATCGGCCACCGCTTCCAGCACGCCGGCCGTCGGGGCGTGTTCGCCGCGGGCAAGATCGAGACGGAAGGCCAGCGGGTCGCGGCCTGCGGCGTGGGCCATCTCGTCGATGAAGCTTTCCATGAAGAAGCCGTTGAACGAATTGCCGACGGATCGCCAGAAGCCGATGGGCACGGCCAGATCGGCCAGATGGCCCTGCACGCGGTAATTCGGGATGCCGTAGGGCTGGTTGAACATCCCCTCCACATGGCCCTTGTCGGGGCCGGGAGGCGTGAAACCCGCGACGCGGTTCAGCGATTGCCGGGTCACCGACGGGGCCGCGACGCGCCCGTCCAGCGTGTGGGCGAACCCTTGCCGGATCACCCCGCGCATACGGGCCGCGGCGGCGGGCCGGTAGAAATCATGGCGCATGTCCTCGTCACGCGACCAGATGGTTTTCACCGGCGTGCCGGGCATCTCGGCGGCGATGTGTGCGGCAAGAACGGCGAAATCGGTCTCTCCCCGCCGTCCGAACCCGCCACCCAGGAATGTGACGTGGCAGGTGGCCTGCGCGGCGTCGAGCCCCACGGCCTCGGCGGCTTTCTGTTCCGCCAGAACCGGCGCCTGCGTCCCGCACCAAAGCTCCAGCGCGTCGCCTGTGTAAAGGGCGACGGCATTCATCGGCTCCATCGTGGAATGGGCGAGCCATGGCACGGTGTATTCCGCCTCCAGCACGATATCGGCGGCGTCGGGGGCCTCGTCCGCGTCGCCATCGTTGCGGAGGGTCGAATTGGGGCTGTTGTCCAGCGCGGCGCGGATGATCTCCATCATCTCGGAGCTGCTTTCCGGATAGGGCGCGGGGGCCCATTCGATCTCCACCGCGTCGGCGGCCTGCATCGCAAGCCAGGTGTTGCTGGCCACGACCGCGATCCCTGTGCCCAGATCGATGATGCGTTCGACACCGGGCATCGCTTCGGCGGCGCTTGCATCGAAGTGCCGCATCTCGCCGCCAAGCCGGGGAGACATGCGCAAGGTGGCGTGTTTCATGCCAGGCAGCCGGATGTCGGCGCCGAAGGTCGCGGTGCCGGTGGATTTGGCCACCACATCGGTGCGCGGCATGCTTTGCCCGAGATATCGCCAATTGTCTTGCAAACGCAGTTCGATGCCGCGGGTGATCGGGTCGATGCGGGCGGCGGCCTCGGCCAGATCGGCATAGGGGATCGGGGTGCCGTCGGGCGGGATCACGGCCCCGGCCTCGGTGCGCAGATCGGCCCGGCTGAGACCAAGGCGATCGGCGGCGGCCTGTTTCAGCGTTTCCCGGGCGGAGGCCCCGGCAAGGCGCATTTTCTCATAGGCATCCAGCATCGAGGTGGAACCGCCGGTGACCTGAAGCGCGGCCATTTTCGGCACGACCGTCATCGCCTCGATCATCATCTCCTGAAAGCCGGAGCGCTCGTAATCGTTGATCGGCAGGCCATGGGACATCAGCCCGCCGTTGTAATAGGCCTGATCGGGCGGGCCGTGCGCCACGCGGATATCCTCCCAGGTCACATCCAGCTCTTCGGCGACCAGAGCGGCGAGGGTGGTATAGACGCCCTGACCCATCTCGGCGCGCGGCGTGATGATGGTCACCCCGTCCTGATCGATCAGCACATAGGGTGTGATCGGGTTCTGGCCTTCGCCTTGGGGAAGCGGGTTGGGCAGTGTCCGGGCGTATTGGTAGTAGCCGAAGGCGACCCCGCCCGCGATCGCGGCGGTGCCCAGCAGAAAGGTGCGGCGGGCGATTGTTCCGAAACGGCTCATCTGTTCAGGCCCCCTGAAGATTGGCGGCGGCGGTCCTGATCGCCGCGCGGATCCGGTCATAGGTGCCGCAGCGGCAGAGATTGCCGGCCATGGCGTCGTCGATCTCCTGATCCGTGGGGTCGGGCGTGCGGGAGAGCAGATCGGCGGCCTGCATGATCTGGCCGGACTGGCAATAGCCGCATTGGGCGACCTGATGTTCGACCCAGGCCGCCTGCACGGCATGGAGATTGCCGGCCTGGCCCAGCCCTTCGATCGTGGTGACCGGCCCCCAGACATCGGCCAGCGCGATCTGGCAGGAGCGGACGGCCTCCCCCTCGATATGGACGGTGCAGGCGCCGCAGGCCGCGACACCGCAGCCGAATTTGGTTCCGGTCAGGCCGATCTCGTCGCGCAGCGCCCAGAGAAGCGGGACGTCTTCGGGCAGATCCACGGTATGCGTGTCGCCGTTGATGGTCAGCGTGGTCGCCATGCGAGTACCTCCTGTCCGGTGCCTTGCAGCCAAGATAGCGCGGGTTCGGCCGGGTTTCCATGACAAAATGCGCAAAGAATGTCATTTTGCCAGACCTGGCCCGTCCGGGCGCCCGGGGCCGGGCCGCATATGGGGGGGCGGGGCCACATATGTTTCAGCCCGCTCGCGCAGGCTAACGTCCTGGTGAGCGGCATAGACAGGCGGTCTGTTTTGGCCGCTATGATCAGGGCGGAGCGAACGGAAAGCGCAGCCGCGATGAGCGATCAGGTGACACGGACGAAAGACAGCCTGCTGGACCGGCTTGGCCGGCGTCTGGCGCGCAAGCTGCGCAGTCAGAGTTCGGGCTATCGCCCCTACACGCCGTCCGATTTTCCCACACTCTGCCGCACGCTGAAGCCCGGCGATGTCGTGCTGGTCGAAGGCAGCGAGCGGATTTCGAACGCCATCAAGTATCTGACCCAATCGACCTGGTCCCATGCCGCGCTCTATGTGGGCGATGCACTGCCGATGCCCGAGGACGGAAGCGAGCGGCCGCGCCTGGTGGAGGTCAACCTGGGCGAGGGCTGCGTTGCGGTGCCGCTCAGTAAGTATGAAAGCTACAACACCCGCATCTGCCGCGCGGTGGGGCTGACCGAGGCGGAGCGGGATCAGGTCGTGCAGTTCATGATCGGCAATCTGGGGCTGCGATACGACATGCGGAACATCTTCGATCTGGCGCGGTACTTCCTGCCTACACCGCCGGTGCCGGTCAGATGGCGCCGGCGCATGCTGGCTCTCGGCGCGGGCGATCCGACGCGGGCGATCTGTTCGTCGCTGATCGCGCAGGCCTACCAGAAGCTGCGCTATCCGATCCTGCCCGAACGGCGCCCGGGCGGGTCCGATTATGCGCAGAAGGAGATCCTGCATATCCGGCATCATTCGCTTTTCGCGCCCCGGGATTTCGACCTGTCGCCCTATTTCCGTATCGTCAAACCGACGGTGGAGGCCGATTTCGACCACCGCAGGTTGATCTGGGGAGAATCGCACTGACGCCTTAGGTGTGGCCGATACGGCCCGATTTCGCCGCCCAACCGACGACTCTGGCCTTTGGCCGGTCGCAAACGGGCTGCGGCGGGGTGCCGGGCGCCTGTTATCTTTCTCCGATAACGGGCATGGCCGTGCCGGCCAAAGCCCACCCCGAAAGGGGGAGGCAGGAAACGTCCCCCCTTTCAAGAAAGGACAGGGATGTCATGGCACCAAAACCTCCATTCACGGAGCTTGAAATCCGTACCGCGGATAACGGCTTCTACGAAGGCCACTCGCTACCCATCGCGCTGATCTCCAAGATCGTCATGGTGGGGCTGGTCTTGTGGGCACTGATCTTTCCGCTGACGGCAAACGGCAGTCTGGACGCCTGGAACTGGGCGCTTCTTCAGGGCTGGAACAGCTTCTACATCATCTCGGTCGGCGCCTTCGCGTTCTTCCTGTTCGCGCTGGCACTGCTGCCGGTGGGCAAACGCAAACTGGGTGGGCCGGACACGGTGCCAGAGTTTTCCAACTTCTCCTGGTTCTCGATGATGTTCGGGGCCGGTCTGGGTGTGGGGCTGATGGTGTTCGCGACGGCCGAGCCATTGGGTCTCTGGGGGTCGAACCCGGAAATCCTGGCCGGCAATGTCGAGGCCAACAGCGAAGAGGCCCTGACCTCCGCCTTTCGCTACACCTTCCTGCATTACGGGTTTCATGCCTGGGCGATCTATGTCGTCACCGGGCTGAGCCTGGCCTATTACGCCTATACCCGGGACATGCCGCTGACGATCCGCACCGCGTTGACCCCGCTTCTGGGGCGGGCGGCAAACGGCCTGATCGGCCATCTGGTCGATATCCTTGGCGTCGTGGCCACCATTCTTGGCGTATCCGTGACAATCGGCTTCGGCGTCAGCCAGTTCGTCGATGGCGTCTATGCGGTGACCGGCATGGGCTGGCTTATGGGCCCCGCGGGCGAAGATGCGGCCCCCAAACCGTCCACCGTGGGGCTCTTGAGCGCGCTTGGCATCATCATGCTGCTGTCGATCCTGTCGGCGGTTTCGGGCCTGGGGCGCGGGATCAAGTATCTGTCGAACCTGAACCTCGTCCTGTCGATCATCCTGCTGATGACCTTTGTGATCTTCGGCTCGTTCCTGTTCGCGATGACGACCTATGCGACGGCGTTGGCGGACTACGTCCTGAGCTTCTTCGCATTGAGCTTCGAGGCGTATTCCCCCCTGACGGAGGCGGCGTTTGCCGGAGATCTGGATGCCGCCGCCGCGCCCGTGGCGGGGGAGCTGTTCGGTGGTGCCACCAATCCCTGGGGCTCGCTTGACGGATTTCAGGGCGGGCTCGGCGGTGCCGTGACAGATGCCCGGACCGCAATCGCCGCGTTGGAGGCGGAAGCCGCCCCGACACCAGAGCAGACCGCCGAGCTTGCGGCGCTGACGGCATCCCTGCCGGGCCTTGAGGCGGCGGCGGCGGTTCCGGCGGCGGCACAGGTGGCGGCCTATGAGGCGGGCACGCAGGGCCGTCTCTTCGGGTGGCAATCCAGCTGGACCACATTCTACTGGGCGTGGTGGATCGCGTTCTCGCCCTTCGTGGGGCTGTTTCTGGCGCGTATCTCCCGCGGGCGGACCGTGCGCGGCTTCATCCTCGGCTGCGTGATTGCGCCGGCGATGGTCTGTTTCGCATGGATGACCATTCTGGGCGGTACGGCGATCGATCTGGAACTGTCCGGCGTGGCCGAGGGCTCGATCATCGCGGCCAGCAACACCAACAAGCTGTTCGTGACCCTCGGGCACATGATCAGCGGCGGGTTTCTGACCGGCATCACCATCATGTGCGTGGTGCTGATCATGACCTTTCTGGTGACCTCGGCGGACTCGGGCATTCTGGTGATGAACACGATCATGTCGGGCGGCGAGCAGGAGACCGGTATCAAGCATCGGATCATCTGGGGCCTGATCATGACCGGCGTGATCGGCGCGCTGATCATCGCGGGCAATTCCGGCGGCGCGAACCCGTTGGACAGCCTGCAGGATGCGATGATCATCGGGGCGCTGCCCTTCACCATCGTGATGGTGCTGATGGTGATTTCGCTGATCAAGGCGATGTTCAACGATGGCCGCCGCGAGAAGGCGGGCGTTGTGGTGCAGCCTTCTGGCCAACCGGCGGAATAAAGCCCCGGCCGGTCAGGGCCTGCGACCGAACCGAATGGAAACGGCGGAGCACATGGCTCCGCCGTTTTTTCCTGCGCGGTTGGGCCCGGATACCGTTCCACCCGGAAGCAGGGCCGGGGTCAGGGCCTCTCAGCGACCGCGGATGCGCGGATCGAGCGCGTCGCGCAGGCCGTCGCCGATATAGTTCACGCTGAGCACCGTGAGCGAGATCGCAAGGCCGGGCCACATCACCCGCTCGGGGTTTTGCTGAAGCCAGTCGGTGGCGTCGAACAGGAGCCGGCCCCAGGTGGGGAAGTCCGACGGGAAGCCGAGGCCCAGAAAGCTGAGCGCGCTTTCGGTGATGATGGCGTTTGCGATGCCAAGCGTGGCCGAGACCATGATCGGCGACATCACGTTGGGCAGGACGTGGCGCAGGATCATCCGGTGGGACGGGGTGCCGATGGATTTTGCGGCCAGAACGAACTCCCGTTCCTTGAGCGCCAGCACGTCGCCGCGTACCACGCGGGCCGTCTGCATCCACGAGGTGATGCCGATCACGAAGACGATCAGGATGAAGATCCCGCCTTCGGGGCCGAAGGCCGCCCGAAGCTGGTCGCGGAACAGCATGATGATCACCAGCAGCAGCGGCAGAAGCGGCATGGCGAGGAACAGGTCCGTCAGGCGCATCAGCGGCCCGTCGAGACGGCGGAAATAGCCCGCCACCACGCCGATCAGCGTACCGAGGACAAGGCTCAGCAGCATCGCGGTCAGGCCCACGGCGATGGAGGTCTGCCCGCCCGCCATCATCCGGGCGAGCGTATCGCGGCCCAACTGATCGGTGCCCATCGGGTGGGCGAGGCTTGGCCCGGAATTACGTGCGCGGATGTCGATGAAGGTGGGATCTATGGTCCAGATCAGCGGGCCGACATAGACGAAGAGCAGCGCGAAGATAAAAAAGCCGAGGCCAAGCAGGGCGCCCTTGTGGGTCTTGAACTGATCCCAGACATCCCACCACTGGTTGCGCGGCGGGCGATAGGCCTCCATCTCCATGACCGGTGCGGCGCCCGCAGGCGTGGCGCCGGATGTGGCGAGCGGCTGGTTCGGTCCGTCAGTCATAGCGGATCCTCGGGTCAAGAACGCCGTAAAGCACGTCGGCGATCAGGTTGAAGAGCACGATCAACACGGCAAAGATGAAGGACACGGTCTGCACCGTCGGCACGTCGCCCGACTGGATCGCGATGATCAGAAGCTGGCCGATCCCGTTCACCTTGAACACCTGCTCGGTAATGATCGCGCCACCAAAGACGGCGGGCACGTTGAGTGCGATGACGGTGACCACCGGGATCAGCGAGTTGCGCAGCACGTGAACGAGGACGACGACCTTTTCGGTCAAGCCCTTCGCGCGCGCCGTGCGCACGTAATCCTGGTTGAGATTGTCGAGCATCGAGGCCCGCATGAAGCGGCTGATCTGGCTCGCGTTGAACAGGCCAAGAACCATGACCGGCATGATGATCTGTTTGAGCTGGACGATGAAACTGTCCCAGTCGGTGACCACATGGGTGGTGTCATAGACGCTTGGGAACCAGCCCAGATTGACCGCGAAGATCACGATGAACAGAACGCCGGTGAAGAAGGTCGGCACCGAGAAGCCGAGCATCGAGATAAAGGTGCCGAGCTGGTCGAACCATGAATACTGCCGATAGGCCGAGATGATGCCGATCGGCAGGGCGATGATGATGCCGACGATATAGGAGATGCCCACAACCCACAGCGTCTGCGGCATGCGCTGCATGATCAGGTCCATCACCGGCGAGCGGGTCTGATAGCTGATGATACGGGTGGTGCTTTCGGGGGCTACATTCCAGCCGGTCCAGCCTTCGATCAGGTGGAGCGGCTCGTTCCAGACCATGAGTTGCAGCCATCGGAAATACTGCACGAAGACCGGCTGGTTCACGCCGAGGCTTTCACGGATCTGCTCGCGCACCTCTGGCGGAATGGTCAGCGGCAGGCCCGCAGTGGGGTCCGAGGGGGAGAGTTTCACGATCAGGAAGATGATGAAACTGATGAACAGAAGCGTCGGGATGGCCAGAAGCAATCGGCGGATTGTGTAGGTCAGCATGGGCGGCGCCTCGGCTCAGCAGTTTTTCTTGGTATTGGGTGATGCTGGAAAAGGGAGCCGCGCCCCCGGATGACCGGGAACGCGGCAAGGACACATGGATTATTCGGCGCGGCGCCAATCCATGATGTTCCACAGCTCGCTGTCCCAGTCGGACATGCGGATGCCTTCCAGGCTGTTGGCATGGGCCGAAACACCGCCACGGTGGATGAGCGGAATGATCGAGTAGGACTGGATGATCATGTCGTTCATTTCACGGGCAAGGCGGCCACGTTCCTGAAGATCGGCAGTGGTGGCCATCTCGTCGACGAGAGCGTCATACTCTTCCATGCAGAAGCGCTGGATGTTGGAGCCCTGCCACTGGGTGTCGGGGCCCGGGATTTCCGAGCAGCGCCAGTTGGCCATATAGGCTTCCGGGTCCACGCCGGCGAAGTTGTTGGTGTACATCTCCACGTCGGCATAGAACTTCTGGAAGGTGTCCGGGCTCGCCGGGTCGCCGCCGAAGAAAACCGAGGCGTCGATGTTGCGGAGTTCCGCGTCGATGCCGATCTCGCTCCACCACTGTTTCACCAGCGCCTGCGTGTCCTGACGGACGGCGTTGGTCGAGGTCTGGTAGAGAACGCTCAGCGGGATGCCGTTGGCTTCGCGGATGCCGTCACCATTGGTATCCACATAGCCGGCCTCGTCCAGAAGCGCGTTGGCACCAGCGATGTCCTGCACAAGGCAGTCATCATTGGCGGTCGAGGCATAAAGCTCGGGCGCGGGCAGGACGTTGCAGGTCGGCTGACCACCGGCACCATAGCCGACTTCAACCAGCAGGGCGCGGTCGATGGCCATGGACATTGCCTGACCGATGATCGGATCCGTCAGGAACGGATGCGGGCCGCCCTCGACCGTGGAGCGCAGATCGCCGAGCGCCGGGTCGGGGTTGGTCTGGTTCAGGTGCAGACGCTCGACCGAGGTCCCGAAGGCGGTCACGACCGTGCCGTTCCCCTGCGCTTCCATCTGCGCGAGGATCGTCGGGTCGATCTGCAGGTTCCAGGCGTAGTCGAACTCGCCGGTTTCCAGAACCGAGCGTGCCGCCGCCGCCGCATCGCCGCCGCCCTTGAAGGTCACGGTGGCGAAATAGGGGCGATCGGGGTAGCGGAAGTTCTGGTTCGCTTCGAACTCGATCACGTCATTCGGCCGGAAATCGGTGACCACGAAGGGGCCGGTGCCGATCGGGCCGAAATTGGCGTCGGTGCATTCGGGCGCGCGGGCACCGAGGCATTCGGCGAATTGCGCGGCCTGAATGATCGGCGATTCCGAACCCACGAAGGCTGTGTAGGGGAAGGGCTTGGGTGCGTTGAAGTTGATCTGAACCGTCATGTCGTCAACGGCCACAACGCTTTCCACACCGTCGAAATAGGAGGCCTGCGCGCAACCGCCTTCGGGATGGGTGCAGTATTCCCAGGTGAACACGGCGTCCGCTGCGGTGAGCGGCGTACCGTCGGACCAGGTGATGCCATCGGCGATGGTCCAGGTGATCTGCGTCAGATCTTCGCTGACGCCGCCGTTTTCGACGGTCGGAATATCCGCCGCCAGCCACGGTACCATGGTGCCGGTGTCGTCAAAGCGGGCGAAGGATTCCAACACCAGAGAGGCGCTTTCCACTTCCTTGGTGCCGCCCGACAGATACGGGTTCAGCGTGGAGGGCGCTTGCCAATAGATGATGTTCAGATGGCCGGACGAGCCGCGCTCGGCCATCGCGGCCACGGGGCTTAGCATAAACGCAGCAGCGGCCCCCAGTAAAAGTGTCTTCGAGTTCATGTCTCTCTCCTTGTTGGATTGCTCATTTCACGCCTCAACCGCCGCTGTTGGTTCAGCGGGCATCTTGGTATCGTTCAGAAGGTGGCAGGCGACGAAACGGCCGGGGCGCACCTCCCGGAATTCGGGGTCGATCTTTCGGCAGATATCCATGACCGACGGGCATCTGGTGCAGAAATTGCAGCCCTCGGGCGGGTTCGACGGGCTGGGCACGTCGCCTTGCAGAATGGTGCGGTTGGCATTGTCATGGGCGACCGGATCGGGCTCCGGCACGGCCGAGAGCAATGCCTTCGTGTAGGGGTGAAGCGGGTCGGCATAGAGGTCCTCCCGCGGGGCCAGTTCGACGACCTTGCCCAGATACATCACCGCGACCCGGTCGGCGATGTGGCGCACCATCGACAGATCGTGGGAAATGAACAGATATGTCAGGCCGAACTGCTTCTGGAGATCTTCCAGAAGATTGACCACCTGCGCCTGAATGGACACGTCCAGCGCGGCGATCGGTTCGTCGCAGACGATGAATTTCGGGTTCAGCGCAAGGGCGCGGGCGATGCCGATGCGCTGGCGCTGCCCGCCGGAAAACTCATGTGGATACCGGTTTGCGAAATCCCGGTTCAGGCCGACCGCGTCCATCAGCTCGTAGATCCGGTCAAGCTGGTCGGATCTGGATTTGCCGGAATGCTCGCTCAGCGGCTCCCCGATGATCGCGGCCACGGTCATGCGCGGGTTCAGGCTGGCCTGCGGGTCCTGAAACACCATCTGCATGGTGGGGCGCATCTTGCGCAGCTTGTCGAACCCCACATCGGCGATTTCCTCGCCATCGATCTTGATCGACCCGGCGGTCGGTTCGTAAAGCCGCAGGATCGCGCGCCCGCAGGTGGATTTGCCGCAGCCGCTTTCACCGACGAGGCCCAGGGTTTCCCCCTCCATGATGTCGAAGCTGACCCCGTCCACCGCTTTCACATTGCCGGTATGGCGCCGCAGCAGGCCCGTATAGATCGGGAAATACATCTTCAGCCCGTCAACCTCGACAAGCTTCTTGTTGGCGCTGGTATCAAACATCGCGCGGAGCCCCCGCATCTACATCCCAGAAACAGGCGGCGTCATGGCTAGGGCCGACCGGCACCCGCTTGGGGTTTTCCTGTTCGCAGCGCTCGAACGCCAGCGGACAGCGCGCCCGGAACGGGCAACTGTCCGGCGACTGCGCCAGCATCGGCGGCTGGCCATCGATGACCTGCAGCCGCTCGGCCCGTTCGCCGGTTACCGAAGGCACGGTTTCCAGAAGCATTCTTGTATAAGGATGTTTGGGGTTGGCAAACAATTCGCGCACCGGCCCCTGCTCGACCACCTGGCCGCCATACATGACCATCACGCGGTCGGCGATACCGGCGATCACACCCAGATCATGGGTGATCCAGACGATGGCCATCCCCAGTTTCTGGCGCAGTTCCTTGACCAGTTCCAGGATCTGCGCCTGGATCGTCACGTCGAGCGCCGTTGTCGGCTCGTCGGCGATCAGCACCTTCGGGTCGCAGGCCAGCGCTATGGCGATCATCACACGCTGCCGCATGCCGCCGGAAAACTGGTGCGGATAATCCCCAAGCCGGCGCGCGGCATCGGGGATGCCGACAAGTTCCAGCAACTCCACGGCGCGCGCACGGGCCTTGGATTTGCTCAGTCCCATATGCTTGCGCAGCGGTTCGATGATCTGAAAGCCGACATTGAAGACCGGGTTCAGCGATGTCATCGGATCCTGAAAGACAAAGCCGATCCGCGCGCCTCGGACGGCGCGAAGCTGATCCTCGTTGCAGGCAAGCAGATCCTGCCCCTCGAACATCACGCGGCCATTCCTGACTTCCGCGGGCGGCATCGGCAGCAGGCCGATCAGCGACATCATGGTCACCGATTTGCCGGAGCCGCTTTCGCCCACCACGCCCAGAAGCTCACCGGCCTCCAGATGGAAGCTGACGTTGTTCACGGCATGGATTTCGCCGCGCCGGGTGCGGAATACAGTTTTGAGGTCCTTGACATCAAGGACAGAGGGCAGACCCCCATCGGGCATCGTGTGACGCTCCTCACCAGTTGGTTACGCCCCGCCTCTGATGGGCAGGTGCAGGTAGTGCGTGCGACGGTAACATGAAAATCGCGGCCCGCAAGCGGCAATCCGGGCTCCGTTGCGTGACGAGTGTGCAGATGCCCAAGTGTTGGGCAGTCTCCGGAGCGCAGGCTTGACGAAGGGGCGGGGAAGGAACAGGGTCGGGCATGTCCCACCGCAAGGAGCGCCTGATGCCAACAGCCCTTTCCGCTCGGGAGCTGCTTGAAAAGCTTGTATCTTTCCCCACAGTCAGCCGTGTTTCCAACCTCGATCTGGTCGACTGGGTGGAGGATTATCTGGACGGTCTGGGCGTCTCCTGCCACCGGGATTACAACGCCGACGGCACGAAAGCCTCCCTGTATTGCCATCTGGGCCCGGAGGTGGAGGGCGGCGTCATCCTGTCGGGCCACACCGATGTGGTGCCGGTCGATGGCCAGAGCTGGGACACGGACCCGTTCCAGGTGGTGGAGAAGGACGGAAGGCTTTACGGGCGCGGAACCTGCGACATGAAGGGGTTCGACGCGCTGGCGCTGAGCCTTGTCGCGCCTGCGCTGGAGCGGGGTCTGAGCCGGCCCTTGCAGATATGCCTGACCCGGGACGAGGAAATCGGCTGCATCGGGGCGCCGCCGATGATTGCCGCGATGCAGCCGCATATGCCAAGGGCGGCGCTGGCGATCATCGGTGAGCCGACCAGCATGCGCCCGGTCACGGGCCATAAGGGCGGCGTCGGCTTCGACATGCATGTGCGCGGCTTCGAGGTGCATTCCTCGCTGCCCGATCAGGGGGTGTCGGCGATCATGGAAGGCATCAAGCTGATCGATTGGGCAAACCGGATCAATGCCGAGAACAAGGCCAATGCCGATCCCGAAAGCCCGTTCGATCCGCCCTACACATCCGTGCATGTGGGCAAGATCGAAGGCGGGACGGCGCATAACATCACGGCGAAGGATTGTCGTTTCGTGCTGTCGTTCCGCTGTGTCCCGACCGAGACGCCGGGGGACTGGGCCGACAGGTATCTGGCCGAGGTTCGCGCGCTGGAGGCGGAGATCCGCAAGGTCCGGTCCGAATGTTTCATCACCGCCACGCCGCTATGGGATGTGCCTGGACTGAAACCAGAAACCGATGGCGCCGCCGAGGCGCTGGTGCGCCGCCTGACCGGTGACAACGCCACCCATGTGGTCAGTTTCGGCACCGAGGCCGGGCAGTTCCAGTCGGGCGGCTATTCGGCGGTCGTCTGCGGGCCGGGCAATATCGAACAGGCCCATCAGCCGAACGAATTCATCTCCCTGGAGCAGTTCCGCAAGGGGCAGGATTTCATGGACCGGCTGCTGGATGTGCTCACCGAATAGCGCGGCCTAGAAGATCCAGATCGCCAGCAGGACCAGCGCCCAGAAGGTCAGCCCCCAGATCGCGGCGAGCACGAAACCGCTTCCGGGCGGGCGCCTATCCATCGCAGAGCCGCCACGCGCCGGGATCCAGCGCCAGCAGATCCGCGGTGCCAAGCGTGGTGATCGCGGTCCGGCTTGACGGGCCGGACAGATACCAGGCGCGCAGGTTCGGCGGCATGATCCGCGCCATGTAACCGGTGCCGATGGCGTTGCTGCCGGCGTGAAAGCCGAAGCGCGCGTCGCGATGCAGGCAGGCATTGTCGGCGACCGCATAGATCAGGCAGGCGCTGGCGCAATACCCCTCCACCTCGACGGCCAGCCCGGCGACAAGGTAGCGGCCCGCCTGATCGTAATGACTGCTGAGCAGGCCGCCGGGGTCATAGGTGATCCGCACGCGCTCGGCCTCCCGGATATGCTGCGCGCAGCCGGTCAGAAGCGTTGCGACCAGCAGCAGAACGCGGACGATCACCGGCAGATCCGGGCGTGGCGGGCCTCGATCGCGCGGGCCTCCCCCAAGGCGGCGGCAATCTCTTCATCGACGCGCATGCCGCCGCTGATCGGGATCGGGGCGACCAGCGCCATGAAGGCGATATCCGCCGCGCGGGCCTGCCGCTGGCGTTCCACCAGCGGCCCGAGTTCGGCGGCGATCCGGGCGTGCTGCGCTTCCATCTCGGCGCAGCTCGATGTGGGGGGCGCGACCTCTGCCGGCGCGATGTTCTGGGGCGCGGTCGCGCAGCCCGCGAGGAGGACCAGCGAAAGACCGGCGGCGAGACAGGCGCCGATCCGCGCCACAAGGCGGCGGTGTTGCGGGACGGGCCGCCGGCTGCGCGCGATGCGCGGTGATGCGAGATGCATGGATCAGCACGCAGGTCTGCGCGCGGCTTCGCTTTGCCGAAGACCCGGCAAGACTGGTCTGACCGGCAACCCAGGGCCCCGATCCGCGGCTGTGTGTTCTGGTGTGTTCCGAAACATGGTGTCCCCCCTTAAACCGACTTTGACGGCCCCGGATCTGACATCCTTTTTCGGGCCGGTTTCGTGCCCCGCATCCGGCATTGACTTGTCCGTGACGCAGGGCTGTCCGAAATCGTTAACAGCACGATCCGATATGTTAACGATTTGTTAACAATTATTAATGAAGGCCCGAAGAAACTGGCGGATATTAGGATTTGTCTATCAACCGGTTGAGCAGGGCTTGCCGTTAACCATGATTTGATAGGAGGAATCTCTCAGATCTGCTCCCGTGATCGGTGTTGGTCGCGGTGCGGATCCTGCCCGGCTTGATTCGCCGGATGGCTTGAACCCGCCCCCTGGATGCGCCAAGGTCGCCCGGTCCACCAATGCAGAACACGCTGTCGCGCGGATCCCTACGACCCTTCGCGCAGCCACCAAGATGCCCGCAACCCGTGGGCGCCATAAAAGGGAGAAGACATTCATGCCCGTGAAAAACCGCCTGGCCGAGCTCCATCAGGAAATCACCGCCTGGCGCCGCCAGATCCATGCCAACCCGGAGCTGCAATACGATCTGCCGAAGACCACCGCGCTGGTGGAGGCGCAGTTGAAGGCGTTCGGGTGTGACGAGGTTGTCACCGGCATCGGGCGGTCGGGTATCGTGGGGGTGATCCGCGGCAAGACGGACACGGTCGGGGCCTGTGTCGGCCTGCGCGCCGATATGGATGCCCTGCCGATGACCGAGGAAACGGGGCTGGATTATGCCTCCGCCACGGAGGGGAAAATGCATGCCTGCGGCCATGACGGGCATACCGCGATGTTGCTGGGTGCCGCCAAGTACCTGGCCGAGACGCGGAATTTCGACGGCACGGTCTGTGTGATCTTCCAGCCCGCCGAGGAGGGCGGCGCGGGCGGCAAGGCGATGGTCGATGACGGAATGATGGACCGCTTCGGGATCAGGGAAGTCTACGGCATGCATAATGAGCCGGGTCTCCCGGTCGGGGAGTTCGGCGTCTCGCCGGGCCCGATCATGGCGGCCGCCGACGAGTTCGAAGTGCGGATCGTGGGCCGGGGCGGCCATGCGGCGCAGCCCCACAACACGATCGACCCGTCGCCTGCGGCCTGTGCCTCGGTGATGGCGCTGCAAACCGTGGCCAGCCGCAATGTCGACCCGTTGAAACAGATTGTCGTTTCGGTCTGCACGATCAAGACAAGTTCCGAGGCGCATAATGTCATTCCGAATTCCGTCCTGTTGCGCGGCACGGTCCGCACGCTGGACGAGGATATCCGCGACATGGCCGAGGTGCGGGTGATCGAGCTCCTGCAATCGACGGCGGCGGCCTATGGATGCAAGGCCGAAATCACCTATCACCGCGGCTATCCGGTGACCGTCAATCACGAGGAAAACGCAATCATCGCCGCCGAGATCGCCGAGGCCGTCGCGGGGAAGGGCCGTGTGCATTACGGGCGGCCGCCGCGCATGGGGGCCGAGGATTTCAGCTATATGCTGCGGGCGCGGCCGGGGGCCTTCATCAATGTCGGCAATGGGGAGACCGCGCGGGTCCACCATCCGGAATACAACTTCAACGATGACGCGATCCCCTATGGGTGCAGTTTTTTCGCGGAGTTGGTGGAGCGCCGGATGCCCGCCGCCTGACAAGGAGCCTGTCACGATGCCGATCAAGAACCGTTTCGCCGAGTTGCTGCCCGAGATCACCGCGTGGCGGCACGACATGCATGAACACCCCGAGATCATGTACGATCTTCCCCGCACCGCCGGGATGGTTGCCGAGAAACTGCGCGCCTTCGGCTGTGACGAGGTGGTCGAGGGCATCGGGCGGACCGGCGTTGTCGGCGTGATCCGCGGCAAGGCTCAGGGGTCGGGGCGCGCCATCGCGCTGAGGGCGGATATGGACGCGCTGCCGATCCATGAGCAGACCGGGCTCGACTATGCGTCGAAAACGCCCGGCGCGATGCATGCCTGCGGCCATGATGGGCATACCGCGATGTTGCTGGGGGCCGCGAAGTATCTGGCCGAGACGCGCAATTTCGACGGGACGCTGGTGCTGATCTTCCAGCCCGCCGAGGAGGGTGGGGCCGGAGCCAAGGCGATGCTGGACGACGGGTTGATGGACCGCTGGCAAATCGATGAGGTGTACGGCGTTCACAACGCGCCCGGCATTCCGGTGGGTGAGATCGCCACCTGCGCGGGCCCGCTGCAGGCCTCGTCGGACGAGTTCGAGATCATCGTGACGGGCAAGGGCGGACATGCCGCCGAGCCGCATAACGCGGTCGATACCACGCTGGTCGCGGCGCAGATCGTCGTCACGCTTCATACGATCGTGTCGCGCAACATCGACCCGCTGGCGCGCGTGGTGCTGACCGTGGGCACGTTCAGAACCGATTCGAGCGCGTCCAACGTGATCCCCGATACCGCCCGGATGGAGGGCACCGTCCGCTGTCTCGACCCCGGTATGCGGGGGCTTGCCGAGGCGCGCGTGCGCCAGGTCGCCGAAGACACGGCCCGCGCATTCGGCGCGCAGGCGGAGGTTATCTGGACGCCCGGATATCCCGTGACCGTGAACGACGCGACATCGGTGGCCCGCGCTGCCGAGGCCGCCCGGGCGGTCGGCATGAAGGTGGACGACACCGCCCGGCCGATCATGCCGTCGGAGGATTTCTCCTACTTTCTGGAGAAGCGGCCCGGCGCCTATCTGTTTCTTGGCAATGGCGACACCGCCCATTGCCATCACCCCGCCTATAACTTCAACGATGAAGCGATCCCCTATGGGTGCAGCTTCTTTGCCGAACTGGTCGAGCGCCGGATGCCCGCCGCCTGACCCCAACAGGAGACCACAAGATGCCCGTCAAGAACCGCTTCGCCGAATTGTTGCCCGAGATCACGGAATGGCGGCGCGACCTGCATGAAAACCCCGAGATCCTGTTCGAGACGCACCGGACCTCTGCACTGGTGGCCGACAAGCTGAAGGAGTTCGGCTGCGACGAGGTGGTCACGGGGCTTGGCCGTACCGGTGTCGTCGGGATAATCAGGGGCAAGACGGACACGGCCGGCCGGACGATCGGGTTGCGCGCCGATATGGACGCCCTGCCGATCCATGAAGAGACGGGCGTGCCCTATGCTTCGAAAACGCCGGGCGCGATGCATGCCTGCGGCCATGACGGTCACACGGCGATGCTTCTGGGGGCGGCGAAGTACCTTGCGGAAACCCGGAACTTCGACGGGACCGTCGCGGTGATCTTCCAGCCTGCAGAAGAAGGCGGCGGCGGCGGCAAGGAAATGGTCGATGACGGGATCATGGACAGGTTCAAGATCGACGAGGTCTACGGGATGCACAACTGGCCTGGCCGGCCCGTGGGCTCGTTCTCGATCCGGCCGGGCGCGTTCTTCGCGGCCGCGGATCAGTTCGATATCTATCTGACCGGCAGGGGCGGGCATGCGGCCAAGCCGCAGGATACGGTGGACACCACCGTGATGGGGGCCCATGTGGTTCTGGCGCTGCAGTCGATCGCCAGCCGCAATGCGGACCCGGTGAAGCATGTCGTGGTCAGCGTCACGTCCTTCACCACGGGCTCCAACGCCCATAACGTCATTCCCGAAACCGTGCATCTGAAGGGCACGGTCCGCACGATGGATCCGGATATCCAGGACATGGCCGAGAAACGCCTGACGGAGATTGCCGAAGGCACGGCGGCGATGATGGGCGGTGTGGCCAAGGTGGACTACCGGCGCGGCTATCCGGTGATGGTGAATTCCGAGGAGCAGACGGAATTCGCCGCCGAAGTCGCCAGATCGGTTTCCGGCGGGTGCGATGACGCCCCTCTGGTGATGGGCGGCGAGGACTTCGCCTTCATGCTCAACGCCCGGCCCGGCGCCTATATCCTTGTCGGCAACGGTGACACCGCAAACGTCCATCACCCGAAATACAACTTCAACGACGATGCGATCCCGGCGGGCTGTTCATGGTGGGCGGAGATCGTGGAGAAACGGTTGCCGGCGGCGTGACCTGAAACCGGCGTAGCGGTGCAGCGGGCTGCTCGCTACGCCCTGAAATCTCCACAATTTCCTGCAACGCCTAGGGCTTCCGATCTGGAGGCCCAGTTCATGAACGCGTTTAGACCGTGTGACGGCATCTATCTTGGCGACGGTGAATGGCTGAGTTGGGATGATTTCGGCGATTTGGACCCTGATGAACCTCAACGCGCGCGTCTACCTGTTCTTGAATGGGAAGACGCCCTCACCACCCGTTTCCCGAAATCGGAAGCGTCGGTGATCCGCCAGTTCGTGCGCCTGACCCGAGCGGCCAGGGAATATCTCGACCAAATGGGCAGGCACCTGAACATCTACGGGGCTTTGGGTGAACTCTACGGCGCGATGAGTTGGGGCATCTGCCTGCATCGCAAACCCAATGCTCAGGGCTCCGACGGTTCGCTGGATGGATCGTTCGTCGAGATCAAGACGCTGGGGCCACGCAGTAAGTCCGAAAGGGTAAAGGTGAAGCTGTCGGGGCATTTCAGCAAACTGCTGCTCGTGAAGATTGACGGCGGTCTGCACGATGAACTGGGCGGCTTCAGAATGACTGGACGCCTGATTGATCGCAAGGCCCTGACGGGGGCAACCCGCGGAATGGCAGGGATCAAATGGTCACGCGCCTGCGAAATCGGGTCGCCGCCGCCGAAGCCGTAGTCTTACCCGCCCGTATGGCTCATATGCCGTGACACCTGGCCGTCGACCTTCTGGCGGGAATAGTCGAAATCATGGCCCTTCGGTTTCCGGGCAATGGCGGCACGGATGGCGTTTTCAAGCGCGGTGTCATCCGCCGAGGCCCTGAGCGGCGCGCGCAGATCGGCCATGTCTTCCTGGCCCAGACACATGTAAAGCTCCCCGGTGCAGGTCAGACGCACCCGGTTGCAGCTTTCGCAGAAGTTATGGGTGAGCGGCGTGATGAAGCCGATCTTCTGGCCGGTTTCCTGCAACTGCACGTAGCGGGCCGGCCCGCCGGTTCGTTCGGCCAGATCGATCAGCGTGAAACGCTCCGCGAGACGCGCGCGCAGATCCTTGAGCGACCAGTATTGATCCAGCCGGTCCTCATTGCCGAGATCGCCCATCGGCATCACCTCGATGAAGGTGAGATCCATGTCGCGGCTGGCACACCATTCCTGCAAGCGGAACAACTCGTCTTCGTTGAAGCCCTTGAGTGCGACGGCGTTGATCTTGACGCGCAGCCCGGCCTTTTGCGCCGAATCGATGCCGTTCAGCACCTGCGGCAGGCGGCCCCAACGGGTGATCTGGGCGAATTTCGCCTCGTCCAGCGTGTCGAGGGAGACGTTGATGCGCCGCATCCCGGCGGCATGAAGATCGCTTGCGAAGCGGCTAAGCTGGCTGCCATTGGTGGTCAGCGTCAGTTCGCTCAATGCGCCACTGTCCAGATGACGTGTCATGGCGCGGAAGAATGTCATGATATCGCGGCGGACAAGGGGTTCGCCACCGGTGATCCGGAGTTTCCTGACGCCGAGCCGGATGAAGGTGGAACACATCCGGTCCAGTTCCTCCAGGGTCAGAAGTTCCTTCTTCGGAAGAAACGTCATGTTCTCCGACATGCAATAGACGCAGCGAAAATCGCAACGGTCGGTGACCGAGACGCGAAGGTAGTCGATGGCACGGGCGAACGGGTCGATCAGGGGGGCGTGTGTGTTCATGGCGCAAAGCGTAATCCCGGCAACAGACCGCCGCAAGCCATGATCGACCCGTTGATGCCGCCGTCCATCGGGCCTAGGCTCGGGTCCATGACAAAATGGATTGCACCGGTTCTCGTGATGTTTGCCCTGACGGGATGCGCTCAGGGCCTCGGCCTCTTTCGGGGCGGGGATGCGGGCCCCTCGGCGGCGCGGTCGCCGGATGGCGAGACACCCCGGCCGATGGAACGGCCGTCCGCGGAGGGGGGGCTGGCCCCCGATGACGGCCCGCAGCCCGTCCGGGATGCCGGCGGCGAGACCATTGCCAGCCTTGGCGACCCGAGCGAGCCGGGCCTCTGGCTCCGCACGCCGCTGGTCAGCACCGAACGCCAGGGCCGCATCACCACCGAAAGCGGCGCGTCCGTCACGCTGAGGCTGATCCCGATCGCGGGGGCGACGGGGGCGGGCAGCCGCATTTCACTCGAAGCGATGCGGGCGCTTGGCGTGCCGCTGACGGATCTGGTGCCGCTGACGGTTTCGCTCGGCTGACCGGTCAGTCCATCGACCGTCTGATCGCGCGCACCACCAGCCAGACCGCGATGACCACGGGCAGGGCCACCAGCGCCGTCAGCAGGGTCTGCGAAAGCCCGGCGTTTTCGGCGATCGGCTGGGTGAGATAGACCATGAGGTTCACCGCGTAATAGCTGATCGCGACAACCGAGAGCCCCTCGACCGTCTTCTGCAATCGCAGTTGCAGATCGGCGCGCTTGTCCATGCTTTCCAACAATGCCTGGTTCTGGGCCGAGCGGTCCACATCGACCCGGGTGCGCAGCAGGTCCCCCGCCCGCAGCGCCCGGTCGGTCATCGATTGCAGGCGGCGTTCCGTTGCCTTGATCGTCCGCATGGCCGGGTCGAACCGGCGCATCATGAACTCTCCGAAGGTCTGGCGGCCGCGGAACCGTTCCTCCCGCAACACTTCGATCCGCTGGTTGACCAGCGCTTCATAGGCCCCGGTCGCGCCGAAACGGAAGGTCGACTGCGCCATCTCGTTTTCCAGTTCGGCCGCGATGGTCAGAAGCCTGCTCAGTGTTTCGTCCGGCCGGCTGAGATCGCCGGTCATGTCGCTGACCAGCGAGGTCAGATCCTGATCCAGTTCGGACATGCGGCGGCTGATCTGGCGCGCGCGCGGCAGGCCCAGCATCGACATGGTCTTGTAGGTCTCGATCTCGCAGACTCGCTGAAGAATCCGGCCCACTCGGCGGTCGCCGATATCGGGCCGGCAGAAAATGACGAAATGCATGTGGCCGGAACTGGCGATACGGAAATCCCCCGCGATGATCGCGGCGTCATCCAGAACATGGCTGACGGCAAGGCTTTCGGGGACGAACCATTCGTGAAGCTGCGCCACGATCTGCCCTTCATCCTCCGGCGCATCGGCAATCCGGATCTGCGCCGAAGTGATGCGCGCGCCGGGGGCGGTTTCCAGCCAGTCATCGGGAAAGATTTCCCAGATCGTTGGATCGAAGGCGCGCCCGCCATTCCCGTCCAGAAAGGCGGTATAGGTCACGAACTCGGTGTGCTGTTCCCATTTCAGATGGAACTTGCCCAACGCGCCGAAAAAATGCGTGGCGTTTTCGGGCGGATGCTGTGCGCCGAACCGGTCCAGCAGTTCGATCAGATGGGCGCGGTCCAGTGCGCGATCCCGCTTGGCCGCGTCCTTGGGTTGCTTGATCGCCAGAAACGCAGCCTGCCCGGGGCAGTTCAGCGCCGGAAAGGGGCGGGCGTGAAGCTCGTTGGCAAGCGTGTAGCGCAGGGGGTGATCTTCGATGGGCGGCATGGGGCGGGGTCGCTTTCGCTGCGGGGTTCACATTCGACGTAGCAGAAACTGTCATCAAGTAAACAAAAAATACCAATGAAATGAGTAGGTTGGTGGCGCACAATGGTATACCGAACCGCGCCCTCGGGCCGCAGGGGCCGGTCTCCTGCGTGAAAATCCGCCGAAACTGCGACGGGCAGAGCATCCACGTCCGGGCGGAATGACGCAGCGGCGAGTGCGGCCGCAAGGCTGCTCTGCGGCACGTCCCCGAGGCGCGAAATGCGGGCTCAGGAGACCTGGCCACCCGCGATCTGGATCGTCTGGCCGTTGACGCTGCGCGCGCTGTCGGAGCAGAGCCACATCGCGGCGCCGGTGATCTCAGCGACATCCAGAAGCGTCTTGTGGCGGTTGCCGCCGGCCAGATAGGCGCGCGCCTCGTCGGCGGATATGCCCCGATGCGCCGCGATATGTTCGGCATTTCGGGCGACGATGGGCGTGTCGACATAGCCGGGGCAGAGCGCGTTGAAGGTGATACTGGCGCGCATGTATTCCTCGCTCAGTCCACGCATCAGCCCGATGACGCCATGTTTCGAGGCGGTGTAGGCCAGCGCGCCTTTCAGCCCGCGCACCCCGGCGATGGAACTGATCGCGATCATCCGGCCCCAGTCTCCGGGCCCTAGCGTGGCCATGGCGGCCTGCACGGTCACGAACACCCCGTCGAGATTGGTCGCCATGATCCTGCGCCAGTGGCTCATGTCGATATCGGCGAAGGCCATGGGTTCGGCGATGCCGGCATTGGCCACGCAGATGGCAACGGGCCCGCGCGATCGGGCGGCGGCGGCGATCCCGTCCCTGACCGACGCCTCGTCGCTCACATCCATCTGCAGGGGGTGGAGGCGCGGATGGGCCGTGGCGGCCTCTTCCAGCCGGTTCAGGTTGCGGCCGGTGATCGTGACGTCGGCCCCCGCCTCGGCAAGCGCCTGCGCGATGTCGAGGCCGATGCCGGTGCCGCCGCCGGTGACAAGCGCGTGACGTCCCTGATGTTCCATAATACATGACCTTTCGCTCAGCTTCCGCGATGCTAGCGGCCCCGACGCCGCGCACAAGAGACAGGCCATCTTACGCAGCGGCATGAGGTGGCGCTGGACATTCCAAAAGGCTGACGCATTTATGCGTTGGGTCGGCGGGCAGGGCGGCGGACCACATGCCGAGGGCAATTTTCTGTCGTGCGTGCAGCCCGTTGTGAAAGATTTGGCAAGTTGCTAAACGGGTGTTCGGCAACCTGCAGCGATATGAGGGATGACAGTGAAAATAGGCGCTCCGAAAGAGGTTGGTCAGGGGGAATCGCGGGTCGCGATGACGCCGGACTCGGCATTGCAGCTGCAGAAACTGGGCTATGATTGCGCGATTGAAACGGGCGCGGGGCTGGCGGCCGGGTTTTCCGACGCGCTTTACGAGGAGGCGGGCGTCGAGATCATCAAGACACCTGCGGGCCTCTGGAAAGCGGTCGATATCATCGCCAAGGTGCGCCCGCCGACCGAGACGGAAGCCAAGCGCCTGAAACACGGCCAGTTGCTGATTTCCTTCTTCTATCCGGGCCAGAACGAAGCGCTGATGGAACTGGCCAGAGCCAAGGGCGCAAGCGTGATCGCGATGGATATGGTGCCGCGCATCAGCCGTGCGCAGAAGATGGATGCGCTAAGCTCCATGGCCAATATCGCGGGCTACCGCGCCGTGATCGAGGCGGGCAACAATTTCGGCCGTTTCTTCACCGGGCAGGTGACGGCAGCGGGCAAGGTGCCGCCAGCCAAGGTGCTGGTGGTGGGCGCGGGCGTGGCCGGGCTGGCCGCCATCGGCACCGCGACCTCGCTTGGCGCGATCACCTACGCCTTCGACGTGCGCCCAGAGGTGGCCGAACAGATCGAGAGCATGGGCGCGGAATTCGTGTTTCTGGAGTTCGAGGAAAGCGGGCAGGACAGTTCGTCCACCGGCGGCTATGCGGCCCCGTCCTCGCCCGAGTTCCGCGAAAAGCAGCTGGAGAAATTCCGCGAACTGGCGCCCGAGATGGACATCGTGATCACCACGGCGCTGATACCGGGGCGCGATGCGCCGGTGCTCTGGACCAAGGACATGGTCGAGATGATGAAGCCGGGTTCGGTCATCGTGGATCTTGCCGCCGAACGGGGCGGAAACTGCGAGTTGACGGAAAAAGACGAGAAGATCGTGAGCGATAATGGCGTGACCATCGTCGGCTACACGGATTTCCCAAGCCGTATGGCGGCGCAGAGCTCGACGCTCTATTCCACCAATATCCGCCACATGATGACCGACCTGACACCGGAAAAAGACGGACAAGTCAAACACGACATGGAAGATGACGTGATCCGGGGCGCGACCGCCGTTCATGACGGCGAGATCACCTTCCCGCCACCGCCCCCCAAGGTAGCGGCGATCGCGGCCGCGCCCAGGAAGGAGGCCGCCAAGGAGCTTACGCCGGAAGAGAAGCGCGCGCAGGAACTGGCCGCCTTCAAGGCGCAGACCAAAAGGCAGGTGACCCTGCTCGCCGTGGGTGCCGCGCTGGTGCTCGGCGTCGGCCTGATCCCCGGCATGCCGGCCAGCTTCATGCAGCATTTCATCGTGTTCGTGCTCAGTGTGTTCATCGGCTTCCAGGTGATCTGGAACGTCGCGCACAGCTTGCACACGCCGCTGATGGCGGTGACCAACGCGATCTCCTCGATCATCATTCTGGGCGCGCTGATCCAGATCGGATCGTCCTCGGTGCTGATCACGATCCTGGGCGCGCTCGGGATCTTCATGGCCTCCGTCAATATCTTCGGTGGTTTCCTCGTGACACGGCGCATGCTCGCCATGTTCCAGAAATCCTAAAGGGGCAGGGGCAATGGAAAACGCATTCACGATCGCGGCCTATGTCGTCGCGGGTATCCTCTTCATCCTGTCGCTTGGCGGCCTGTCCGGCCAGGAGAGCGCCAAACGCGCCGTCTGGTACGGCATCGCGGGCATGGCCATCGCCGTGCTGGCGACGATCATCGGGCCCGGCGCGGGGCTTTGGGTCGTCTCGATCGTCCTGATCGCCGCGGGTGCCGCGGTCGGCTACCAGCTCGCCACCAAGGTCGAAATGACCCAGATGCCGGAACTGGTCGCCATCATGCACAGCCTTGTCGGGCTGGCGGCGGTCTTCGTGGGCTTCAACGCCGACATCATGATCAACTATATCGGCAATATCTACGAGGCCGAGGGCCTTGTGATGGGCGCCGTGGGCGAGGATGGCGTCACCGCCATCGGCCTGCCGCGCGAGATCTACGAGGGGCTGTCCTCCTTCGCGCAGCTGATCGCCAAGAAATCCACCGTCGAGATCGGCATCCTGCGGGTCGAACTGGTGCTTGGCATCTGGATCGGCGCGGTGACCTTCACCGGCTCCGTCATTGCCTATGCCAAGCTGGCGGGCGGCTCCAGCCTGCTGCCGTTCCAGGTCGATACCGGGGCCAAGCAACTGCCCGGCGGCCACCTGCTGAATGCGGCGGCGGCGGGTTTGTCGGTGCTGTTGCTGGTCGTCTATCTGTCCACGGGCGGATCCTGGGCGCTGGTGCTGCTGGCGCTGGCGGGGCTGTTCATCGGCTATCACCTGATCATGGGGATCGGCGGCGCGGACATGCCCGTCGTGGTGTCGATGCTCAACAGCTATTCCGGCTGGGCGGCGGCGGCCATCGGCTTCAGCCTCGGCAACGATCTGCTGATCGTGGTCGGGGCGCTGGTCGGCTCCTCCGGTGCGATCTTGTCCTACATCATGTGCAAGGCGATGAACCGCAGCTTCGTGAGCGTGATCCTCGGCGGTTTCGGCGGGACGAGCGGTCCGGCACAGGAGATCGAGGGGGAACAGATCGCCATCGATGCGGACGGCGTGGCCAGCGCCCTGAACGAGGCCGACAGCATCATCATTATTCCCGGATACGGCATGGCCGTTGCGCAGGCGCAACAGGCGGTCAGTGAACTGACCCGCAAGCTGCGCGCGCAGGGCAAGACGGTGCGCTTTGCGATCCACCCGGTCGCGGGCCGTCTGCCGGGGCACATGAACGTGCTTCTGGCCGAGGCCAAGGTGCCCTATGACATCGTGCTGGAGATGGACGAGATCAACGACGATTTCCCCAATACCGATGTGGCCATCGTGATCGGCTCCAACGACATCGTGAACCCGGCGGCACAGGACGACCCGAACAGCCCCATCGCCGGCATGCCGGTGCTGGAATGCTGGAAGGCCAAGCAGGTCTTCGTGTCCAAACGCGGGCAGGGGACCGGCTATTCCGGTATCGAGAATCCGCTGTTCTTCAAGGAAAACACCCGGATGTTCTATGGCGATGCCAAGGCGTCGCTCGACAATCTGCTGCCGAAGATCGGCTGAGACCGGAAGAACAGCACCCACGCAAAAGCCCCGGTTGTCGCTGGGGCTTTTTTGCTTGCCCGTCGCGCGCCCGCCGCGCATGCGCGCGCACTTTGCGCCCCCTGCGACCGGCTTGCATATTGCAAGGCTCCGATTATCTGATAATAATAGTCGGAATTGGAAAGTTCTGCCCATGCTTGCCCGTTTGACACCGCTCTCCACCCCTGAAACCGGCCTTCCGCGCCGCGCCTTGGCTTTGCCGCTGGAGCCCGAGACGAAGCGCGAACTGGCCTGGCTTCGTGTCGCCGGGGCGCGATGCCGGGTGATGCGGCGCAGCGATCTGTTCCACGCCTGTGCGGTGCTGAGCCTGTCGGGCGAACAGGCGGCCCTGGCCTATGCGCAGGCGCTCTTTCGTGCATTGCCCGGTCTTTTGCCGGGCGGGCTTCGGCTTTATGCGCCGGGGGATGCACAGGTGTCGTTCGATGAGGCATGGCTGCTGCAATTGCTGAACCGCGCGCGCGTGGGCGATCTCGACAGCCTGACCTTCCTGATCGGGCGGCGCATAGCGCCCCATGCGCGGCGGCAGGTGGCCTTCCTGATCCAGCGGCTGGCGGCGACAAAGGATATCCGGGGGCAGGCGGTCGAAAAAAACTGCGCATGAGCCCGGTTTTTTCGATCTTCGCTCTCGACAGTTTTTAGAATGGCTCTAAAATGGTCGGCATCGCCAACCAGCCACAGAGCCAGCCCGCCCTGACCTGAAGAAGAGGATGTAAGATATGACGCAACCAGCAGCCCAGATGAGCCCGAGTGCGCAAGAGGCCATTGTCGAGGCGCTGACCCAGGGCCTGTCCGAGACGGCGGTGACCACGATGCTGGCGCAGAATTTCCACTGGAACGTGACCGGTATGGCATTCGGCCCGCTGCACGCCCTGTTTCAGGAGATCTATGAAGACCATTTCGTCGCCCAGGACGATCTGGCCGAAAGGATCAAGGCATTGGACGGGCACGCTCTGGGCCAGCTTTCCGCGATGCTGGACCGCTCGAAGGTGGATGAGCATGATGGCCACGCGGATGCCGCGACCATGGTGTCCGCACTGCAAAAGGCCCAGGAAACCCTCGCCGCGACCCTTGCGGAGGCCGGTGCGCTGGCCGCGGAGCATGGCGACACGCTGACCGAGGATCTGTGCATCTCGCGCGGTCAGGCCCATGAGAAATTCGCCTGGATTCTGCGCGCCCATCTGCGCTGAGCAAGGTGCGCGTCGGACAAGCAAAAGCCCCGGCCGGATGGTCCGGGGCTTTTGCGTCAGGCCACGCCCTTGATCTGTTTACCAAGACCAAGCGGCGGCTTTGCCTTCTTTTTCTTGCATTTGCGGAGATAGGCAGGTTCCCACGCGGAAAACTTGCCCATCACATCCTGTTGCGCGATCAGCATCTTGATGAAGGCCTCCTGATGGCTGGCCTTGCTCAGGGTCTTGTACATCGATTTCTGGGCTTCCGTCATGGAACACCCGATGCAATGCCCGCCGCGGCGGAATTTGCACACATCGATACAGGGGCTGGGATACTTCGACATGCCTGGCCTCGTTCGCGCGAAACTATTTGGTGAGAATCAACTTGCCCGCCCGCGTGATGCGCAGCGTGTAAGTCTTGTCGTCCAGCACGATCAGCGCGGTGGAGTTCTCGGACCCGGTCAGCACGCGCGCATCATGCACGGGCATGTCGGGCGCGGGGAGGCGCGGCGTCGCCGGGTCGGACGCGACGGAGGAATGGTAGGTCATGGGGGTCTCCCGGTTGCTCATGATTCAATCCTGAGCAAAAGACTAAGACATGTCAATCCTGAGTTTTTCCCTCGGAATAAATCCGCGCGCTGCGGGGCGGCGGCGCAGATGGGCGACACGGTCCCGGACAGGCGCGCGGACCGGTCCGGGCCTGGGCGTGTCGCGGAGGGTGGTGAACCAGTGTTCCGGCGGGGCTTTCCCGGCGCGGGCATTTTCCCAACGAAGCGCGCGCAGGACCTCTTCGGCCGCAGGCGTCACCCGCTCGGGGATGTCATGGCCGTTCAAAAGCGCCCAGATCCCGGTCCAGAGCCGCCCGACCGACCAGGGGTTGTATCCGCCGCCGCCAAGAACCAGCAGCCGATGCGCATTCAGCGTCATCAGCCCGCGAAGCACGTCCCAATGGGCGTTGTTTGACAGGGTTAGGCGGGACAGCGGATCCTCGGCAACCGCATCGGCCCCGCATTGGAAAACCAGCGCGTCGGCCCCGAAGGCGGCCACCGCCGGCAGGATCAATGCCTCGCGGATATGGGCCATTTCGCTGTCGTTGAGATCGCGGGGAACCGGCAGGTTCAGGCAATTGCCGCCGCCATCCTCCTCCAGCTTGCCGGTAAAGGGCCAGCGCTTCTCCTCGTGGACAGAGATCAGCAGCGTGTCGGGATCGCCCGCAAACCCGGCCTCCACCCCGTCGGCATGATGGGCGTCGATATCCACATAGGCGATCCGGCGCGCGCCCGCGCGGCGCAGCGACAGCATGGCCAGAACCGGATCGTTCAGATAGCAGAACCCGCCCGCGCGGTCGGGCATACCGTGATGGGTGCCGCCGCCCGGATGATAGATCACGCCGCCGCCGGCCAGCAGTTCTCCGGCCAGTAGAGAGGCGCCCGCCGCGGTGCAGGGGCGGCGAAACATCTCCGGATAGATCGGGTTCGACACCGTGCCCAGCCCATGGCGTTCGCGCACCGCGCCGCTGACCGCCTGATCGCGTTCCGCCTGCTCAAGGGCGGCGATATAGGCGGGCGTGTGCCAGACCCGTAGCGCCTTCGGTTTGGCGCGCGGCGAGGTGCGGTACTGCACCTCCGGCAGCCAATCCATCGCCCGGGCCAGATCCATCACCGTGGAGACGCGCGGCACCCGCAACGGATGCCACCGCCCATAGCTCGACCCGCGATAGATTTCGGAGCCAAGAAAAAGGGGCAGGGTCCGGGGCGGGGTCACCGGGCCAGCAGGGCCTCGATATCGGCGCGGATCCGCGGGCCCATGGGGTCGGCAAGGCTGCCGTAGCTGGCCACCAGCGCGCCGTCGGCATCCAGCAGCACCTTGTTGAAATTCCAGCGCGGCACCACATTGTGATCGTCCCGCAGCCAGGCATAGAACGGATGCGCCGAGGCGCCCGTGACCGGTGTGATCACGGTCATCGGCAGATCGAGATTGAAATTGATGGCGCAGAAGTCGCGAACTTCGTCATCGCTGCCCAGTTCCTGCGCGAAATCGTCGGACGGGACCGCAAGCACGACCAGCCCGTCCTCGCGGTACTCGTCATAGAGCGCCTGCAACGCGTCATATTGCGGGGTGAAGGCGCAAAGCGATGCGGTGTTCGCCACCAGAACCGGCTGCCCGCGCCATTGATCGGTGCTGTAGCTGCCGCCGTCGATCGAGGCGAAGCGGAAGGTTTCCGCCGCCAGCGCGGGCAGGGCGGTCACACAGGCCAGACAGATCAGCAGAACGGCACGGCGCATCGGAGGGATCCTTTCGTCGTGCAAGACCTAAGCCGGGAGGATCATGGGTCAAGCACACCGCACACAGCGGCGCAAGAATCATTTCACCCGCCCCGGTTATGGTGGATTCTGCCATGAATTAGCATATGTTGTGGTCAGCATAGGATGAAAAAACGCCATATGGGTAGTCCCAGAACATATCAGGCTCCGTTGCGGATTGCGGGAGTGCCCAAGCGCGAGACGCGGACCCAGTTCGCGGCCCTGTGCTATCGGCAACGCAAATCCGGGGTCGAGGTGCTGCTTCTGACCTCGCGGGACACCAAGCGCTGGATCATTCCCAAGGGCTGGCCGATGGACGGGCTGACACCGGCGGATGCGGCGGCGCAGGAGGCCTGGGAAGAGGGCGGCGTGAAGGGCAATGTCCATGATCACTGCATCGGCATCTATTCCTACACCAAGCGCATGGAGGATCAGCCCGATCTGCCCTGTATCGTGGCGGTGTTTCCGGTCGAGGTGAAGAAACTCGATACCGATTATCCCGAAGCGGATCTGCGGCGGCGCAAGTGGTTCACGCCCAAGAAGGCTGCCAGCCGCGTCAAGGAACTTGAGCTGAAGCAGATCCTGCGCGAGTTCGATCCGTCGCGCCTTCGCTGAGATGTGGCATGCTTGATTGTCCGCGCAATATGCTTAGGTTGACCCGGTCATGATCCGCTATTCATTGAAATGTGCCGACGGGCACGCGTTCGAGAGCTGGTTCCAGTCCGCAGAGGCGTTCGACACGCTTGCGGATCGCGGGCTGCTGTCCTGCGCGGTCTGCGGCGGCGAGGACGTGGTGAAGGCGGTTATGGCGCCGCGGGTGACGAAAAAGGGCGGCGTCGAGGCCCCGCAGCCCGGCCCTGCCGATCCCGCCGAGGCGCCCGCGCCCGCAATCGCGCCCCCGGCGCCGATGGAGATTGCGGCCAAGATGATCCGGACCCATCTGGAAAAGCATTCCACCTATGTGGGCGGGCAATTCGCCAGGGAGGCCCGGGCGATCTATCTGGGCGACGCGCCGGAGCGGATGATCCATGGCGAGGCAACGGCCGAGGAAGCCCGCGAACTGATCGACGACGGTGTGCCCATCGCCCCGTTGCCCGGATTGCCCAAGGCGAAAACCAACTGACATGCGGATATTGGTGACAGGGGCAAATCGCGGCGTGGGCCTGGCACTTGCCTGCCAGATGGCGCTGCGCGGCGATCATGTGATCGCGACGACGCGCGGCGCGAAACCGCTCGACGACCTCCGGTGGGAGCAGGCCGATATGGCCGATCCGGCCTCGATCACGGGGCTGGCCGGACGTGTCGGGGGCGCGCTGGATCTGCTGGTCTGCAACGCAGGTGTGTTGCTGGACCGGGGCGAAAACCTCGACACCGGCTATGCGCCCGAGATCTGGGCCGAGACGCTGGCGGTCAACGTGACCGGGGTGTTTCTGACGATACAGGCGTTCCTGCCCCATCTGCGGCGCGCCGAGGCGGGCAGGGTCGCCATCATCTCATCGCAGATGGGCAGTTCCACCCGGAACACCGGCGGCACCTACGCGTATCGGGCCTCCAAGGCGGCGGCGCTGAATATCGGGCGAAATCTGGCCCATGACCTTGCGCCCGAGGGGATCGCTGTGGGCATCTATCATCCGGGCTGGGTGCAGACGGATATGGGCGGAACCGGTGCCGATATCACGCCCGAGGACGCCGCGCGCGGCCTGATCGCACGCTTCGACGCGCTTGGGCCGGACAGCACCGGCGTCTTCGAAACATGGGACGGGCGGGCGCACCCGTTCTGATGGCGCCCGCGTTCTGCCGGCGGCCCTAGAGAAGCCCGTCGGGCATCTTCTGTTCCGCCGCCGTGTTTGCCCTGCGGAAGATGAATGTCACCAGCGTCGAGACGATCACGATGAACAGGGAATAGAGCGCCGGCACGGCCATGATGCTCTGCGCCTCGGTCCCAGAAAAGGTGAAGGCGATGATCGCGATGGCGAGCGGACCGTTCTGGATGCCGGTTTCCAGCGCCACGGTGCGGGCATTGCGCGGATGCAGCCTGAGGACGCGCGCGAACACATAGCCGATGGTGATCCCGATGACCCCCAGACCGATGGCCGCGACATAGGTGCCGGGCGTGGTGTCGAGCAGGAACTGCCAGTTTCGCGGCACCCAGCTCACCAGCAGGAACAGGATGAAGACCACCGCCAGAAGCGAGCCCATGAACTCGGTCACCGCGCCGATATTCGCGTTGATCTTGCGCAGGACCATCCCGATCGCGACCGGCACCAGGAGCAGGATCAGCGTTACGATGATGTTTTCCCGCGGGATCTGCAAATCCAGCGCAGTGGCATAGAGGATCAGGATGATCGGGATCAGGATCACCCCGAACACGGTCGAGGTCACCGTCATCAGAACCGACAGCGCCAGATTGCCCTTGGAAAAGTAGGTGAAGATGTTGGAGGTCGTGCCGCCCGGCATGCAGGCCATGATCAGGACGCCGACCGCGATGGCCTCGGGCAGGGTCAGCGTCACCGCCAGCATGAAGCCGATGAAGGGCATGAAGCCGTATTGGGAGATCACGCCGATGGCCAGCCCGTAGGGCCGCTTCAGCGCCAGAATGAAATCGCGCGGTGTCAGCGAGGAACCCATGCCGAGCATGATGACGAAGATCATCAGCGCGAGGATCGCCTGTTCGAGAGGTCCAACCATCTTTTCCTGCCCTTATTCCGCCGCCACCTGCGCCGCATCCTCGCTGCGCAGATCCTTTCGCAGGATCTTGCCCACATTCGATTTCGGCAGATCGTCCCGGAATTCCACCTGCTTGGGCACCTTGTAGGGGGTCAGGTGCTCCTTGCAGTAGGCGCGGACGGCCTCCGATGTCAGGCTCTGGTCGCGTTTGACGATGAAGGCCTTGACCGCTTCGCCGGAGGCGTCGTCGGGCACGCCGATCACTGCGGCCTCCAGAATGCCCGGATGGCCCGCAAGGCAATCCTCGATCTCGTTGGGATAGACATTGAAGCCCGAGACGACGACCATGTCTTTCTTGCGGTCGACGATCCGGAAAAAACCGTCCTCATCCATGACCGCGATATCGCCGGTCAGAAACCAGCCGTCGCGCATGGATTTCGCGGTTTCCTCGGGCTTGTTCCAGTAGCCCCGCATGACCTGCGGGCCCTTTGCGGCAAGCTCTCCGGCCTCGCCGCGCGGCACCTGGTTTCCCTCCTCGTCCAGACAGATGATCTCGGTCGAGGGGACCGGTACGCCAATGGAGTTGGGCCGCGCCTTTCCAAGCGGGTTGAAGGTGAGAACGGGCGAGGTCTCGGTCAGCCCATAGCCCTGGATCACCGGTTTTCCGGTGATCTCCTCCCACCGCTCGGCCACGGCGGTCTGCAGGGCCATACCCCCGGCGGACGCGAATTTCAGATGCTTGGGCGGGGTGTCGGTGAACCAGATCTCGTTGGTCAGACCGTTGAACAGCGTGTTCACCCCGCTGAGCCACGTCACCTTGTAGTTCTCGAAGGCGCGTTTCAGGTTCGACAGGGGCCGCGGGTTCGGGATCAGGATGTTGCGCCCGCCCAGCCAGTAGAACCCCAGAAGGTTCACCGTGAACGCAAAGATATGATACATCGGCAACGCGGTCAGAGCGACTTCCTTGCCCTTCTCCACATGCCCGTGAAGCAGCTCGAAGGTCTGCTCCATATTCATGATCAGGTTGCGGTGAGACAGCATGGCGCCCTTCGACACGCCGGTCGTCCCGCCGGTATATTGCAAGACGGCCGTGTCGTCGGGCGACATTTCGGAATGGTAGGGCTCCACCTCGATATTGTTGCTATGCTGTTTGTGCCGCCCCGCCGCGATGGCATCGGGCAGGCGGATATGGGCAAGCTCGATCGGTTTGATCGTCCGGTCCCAGTATTTCTGCACAAGGCCGACAATCCCGCGCGGCATCGCGGGCAGAAACTCCGCCACGCGGGTCACGATGATGTTCGGGATCGGATGGCCGCGGGTCGCCCGGGGCAGCTTGTCGGCGAACATGTCGACGATGATCAGCGCGTGGGGTTCGGCATCCTCGAACTGCTTGGCCATCTCTTCGGCGGTGTAAAGCGGGTTGACGTTGACCAGTACGCAGCCCGCCTTCAGCACCGCAAATGCGGCGATCGGAAAGGAAAGCCCGTTTGGCAGTTGCACCGCCACCCGGTCGCCCTGCTCAAGCCCCGCGATCTCGCGCAGATAGACCGCAAGCGCGTCCGACATCTCGTCGACCTGCGCATAGCTGAGCGTGCCGTTCATCCCGTTCGGCAGACATGCGGTGAAGGCCGGGGCCTTGCCATAGACCGAGGCGACCGAACTGACCATGTCGCCGATGCTGCGATAGGACAGGTTGTCGATTTCCCGTCTGGCGGACGGGCCGTAAAACGCCGTCCATGGGTGATCGTCGCGCGACATGGTTCCTCCCAATTCTCCCGCAGGCAGGTTAGCGTCTTCCGCGTGTGTGGGAAGCGGCAATACAAATATGACGCAAGGTCAGCTCCTATACATGCAATAGGTTTTTGCTATGGACGTGGGCGACCTGCGCGGGCCGCGACTGGCATCCGGATCGTCGGGCCCGGGTCGCACCCCGGTCGCCGAGATTGACCTGCAGCACGGACTATGCGACGTGATCGCAGGCAACGGGGCCGTCGATCCGGCGTCTTTTCGCCGCAAACCGGTCGGCCGCCCAAGAGCCGACCCAAGGGCACCGGGGCCGATGAGCATCAGCGCGTGAAACATCTCAAACCGCACAGCACCCACGGCACGGTCATGGCCGTTTCGATGATGAAGGACGAAGCGCCGTTCCTGCTGGAATGGGTCGCCCATCATCTGGCGGTGGGGTTCACCGATATCCTTGTCTACACCAATGATTGCAGCGATGGCACGGTGGAGATGCTGAAGCGGCTGGAAGAGTTGGGTCTGGGGTATCACCGGCCGAACACGATCCCCGAGGGCGTCAAGCCGCAGCCCAGTGCGTTGAAGCATGCGCAGAACGAACCGCTGGTGCGCCAATCGGACTGGCTGATGGTTTTCGATGCCGACGAGTTTCTCTGTATCAATCACCCGTCGGGCACGCTTGAGGGGTTGCTGGACGATACGGTCGCGCGCGATGCCAACGGCGTCGTGGTGACATGGCGCATTTTCGGCTCGGCGGGCATTGTCGACTGGTCCCGCGCGCCGGTGACCGAGCAATACACCCGCGCCGCGCCGCCGCTCTGGAACAAGGGCTGGGGCGTCAAGACATTGTTCAGGTTCGACCCGCAATACTGGAAGCTCGGCATCCACCGCCCGTCTATCAAGAACAAGCATCTGGAGACCGGCTTTCCCGACACCGTGCGGTGGCTGAACGGCTCGGGCCAGCCGATGGAGGATTACTTCCGGTTTCGCGGCTGGCGCTCGATCCGGCGCACGCTCGGCTACGACTGGGCGCAGATGAACCACTACGCGGTGAAATCGGTGGACAGCTACGCGGTGCGCAAGTTCCGCGGCAATGTGAACAACAAGAAAGACAAGTACAACGCCGACTACTGGGCGCTTCAGGATCGCAACGAGGTCGAGGATCGGGCGATCCTGCGCCATGCCGAAAAGCGGGCGGCGATCATGGCCGAACTTCTGACCGATCCCGTCCTGAACGATCTGCATGAGACTGCACTCGCGCGTATCGAGGCGCGGCTGGACGACTACCGCCAGACCGATGCCTATGCGGAGCTCAAATCGAGCCTGATCGAGGCGGGAAAACTGCCGATCACACGGGTCGAGGCGAAACCGCCCCAGGCGCGCGACCCGGCCAAGATCGCCGCGCTGATGTCGCGGGTGGAAAAGACCGCCGCCGACAGGCCGGTGGCCGAGCGGCGGACCGATACCGTCGCGGGCTGGGCCGCCGAAGACGGCGGTCCCTATGTGCGGGGCGATATCGACCTGTCGGGAGAGGTGAGCGTGGATTGGGTGGCCAACCACGGCATTGCCTTGCCGGCGGACCCCCGCGTTTTCGCGCCCGAGACGCTGAACGCCGTGCTGAGCGGCCGGTTCGAGCGGCGCCACGCGCGCAATATCCCGGGCTATCTGGAGGGGTGCGCGCGGGTGCTGGACATCCGCACCGGTGTCGCCTTCATACCCGTGCGCGCCTGTCTGGAAAGGCCCGATCTGACCGTGATGGCGCAGGACAGCCGCGCGCCGCTGATCCGCATCGCCCGCGAGATCGCGGCGAAAAACGGCCTGGCGGATACATCCCGCCTGAAACTCACCGACGGCCCGTTGCGCTTTGCCTCCGACGGGCCGGGGCAGGCCAGCGGTCTGGCGGCCTGTCTGCGCGATTTCCGGCCCGATTGCCTGCGCCTGTCCCCGCCGCTTCAGATCACGTCCGACATGCTGGCGACGGTGGAGATGGGCACGGTGAACCGCGTGCTTCTGCCATTCGTGGGGGAGGCGGACGCCCGCGCGCTTCGGGAGCGGTTCACCCCGGCCCTCGCGGCCCATGGCCTTTCGGAAACGCCGGATCGGGAGACCAGCGGCTCGCTGCAATTCGACCGGGCCTGAGCCGTGGCGCCGGCACCCGTGTCGGTGGACCGCTTGCACCTAGTCTGCGCAATCCGGATGACATAACGTGGCTCAGGGGCGCGCGCGGCACGTGCGCTTCGGATCGGGTCGGATGAACGGCGCCCGGTCTGTCCGACGGTAGGCAAGGGGGGCGCTGGTGGCGCGCAAGACAACGAAGGATGATCCGGCAGAAGCCGCCGCCGCCGGGCACGGCGTGCTGGTCCGTGCCGCCAATGGCGATGTGATCCGCTACGACCCGAGCGGGCTTGTCATGCGCCTGTCGGACAAGGTGATCGACGATATCGCCCTGCGTCTGGGCACATCGCCCGCAGGGCAGGCACAGGCACCGGGCGGCGCGGCGCCTGCCGTGACGCGGGCCGATCCGCATGAGCTTCTGGAAGGGATCGACGCGTGGGATGCGCGCATCGATGGCGATTGGCTGATCTTCGCCGCGCGGCTTGCCGGGCGGCAGGGGATCCGGACCTTTCGGCGGCCGCTCTCTGGCGGGGATATCATCGCCGACGCGCCGGGGCCGCTTTACGGCGTGCTGGCCATTGGCGGGCCGCGCGCGGCGCTCGCCACGCCCGGCGGCTGCGCGTTTCCGCAGCATGTCCTTGCGCCCGCCGACGATATCGGCGCGGTCGGGCATGCCGGGGTGGAGCGCGCGGGCACCCATGACCGGCTGGAGCATCTGCGCGAGATGACCCATGAGGCGCTTGTGGCCGAAACGCTGCTGGGCTGGCAGTTGGAGAAGTTCGAGGCGCTGCCGCTGTTTCTGACCCGCGCGGAGACCGACAGCTCCGCCACCAGTGCAGATCTGGCCACCGGGCGGGCCTACAAGAACCTGATCACGGCGGCGGCGAACCTGTCGCGGGCGGCGGCGGCTCTTGGCAAACGGGCGAAGATTCTCGCCATCCACCTGGATTTCGCGCTTGAGGATATGTCGGGCTCGGCGGCGGCCTATCGGGATGGGATCCTGGCGCTGATGGCGCAGACCGAAAGGGACCTGGGACAACTCGGGTTCGACAAGCCGCTTTTCGTGGCCCGGTTCGAAAGCGGCGGGCCCGAGGTGGCGACCGAGGCCGCGATCGAAGGGCAGTGGGAGCTGATCTGGAACCACGCGGATCATCGTCTGATCTTCTCTGCCCCCGGCTACATGTTCGCCCAGGACGACCACGACCGGCCGACCGAAGCGGCGCGGCGCGAGATGGCGGAGATGACTGCCGCCGCCATTTCCGCGGCCGATGACTGGCGCTGCCCCACCTTCCATCTGGCCGAGCGGTCGAGCCGGGAGGGCGGCAGCATCATCCGTGTCGTGGCACAGGCGGCCGGCGATCTGGTGATCGACAAGGATGACCCGCTCGGCGCGGGCAAGACCGCGGGTTTCAAGCTTGTGGGCGCGGAAAACGGGGCCAGGATCACGACCGTGACGATCGATCCGGGCGATCCCAAATCGCTTCTTCTGGCGTGTTCCAAAGCGCCCGAAGGCGCCGATCTGCGGGTGGCCTATGCGTTCGGCACCGGTGATCGCGGCTGCGGATCGGTGCGCGATGACTGGCAGATGCAGGGCGCCACGGGCCGCAGCCTGCATCGTTGGGCCCTGCCGTGCCTGTTGCCGGTGCGCGACGGAGATGGCGATGCTTGAACTGGACATCGACCTGCCCCCCGGCGCGCGGGCCGACGCCGCCCGGCCCCTCCTGCGCGAGCAGATGGCGGGCGCGGGCGGGGTCTGGCTGGAAGGTGTGCGCGAGGCCTTCGCCACGGATGCGAAGACCGGGGCGGTCACGGCATGGCACGACGGCCTCGCCGGCCGCGTCGCCCACCCGACCGCACCCAATGACGGCCATACCTGTCTGTCGGAGACCGATGACCTTTGCGGCCTCGCCCTGCGGGCGGGCACCCATTGCGGGCTGGTGGTCGACAAGGTGGACCCGGACCCTGCGGGCTGGACCATGGCGGTGATCTACCTGCCGCCCGAGACGGGCGGGGCGCGTACGCTGCTGACCCTGAACGCCGGCAGCGGGGATGGCCGGTCGGCCACATATCTGTTCCTGTCCGATGACGGCGACAGGTTTACCGTCAAGGGGACCGGCGGCGCGCTTGAACTCACCGCTCCTGTCGAGGGCCCGCGAAGCCGGCCGCGCCTCGCAACGGTCACCCTGCGCGGATCGGAACTGGCGTTTCAGGAAAACGGCGGCGCGATCCACAGCGTCGTCGGAAGCGATCCCGCCCTGTCGGGCAAAGCCGATCTGTTCATCGGCTGTCGCAGTCACCGAAGCGGGCTGTTGAAGACGCTTGGCGCATCGGTGATCCTTGAGGTGCTGTTCTGGCGCGATCACACGCTCCTGCTGCCCCGGAACGAGGCCGACCGCGCCCAGCACATGGCGCTTCGGCGCTACATGCTCTGGGGGCATTGAGCCATGGCGGGGTTCACGCCTGAGACTGTGGAAGGCGGCAATATCTGCGTCATCTGGGTCGATGACATGATCGACATGTTCACCTGGCGCGATACGTTCGGCATCCGCATCGAGACCCCCAATCTGGACCGGTTCATGGGCCGCGGCGCGCGCTTCACCAATGCCTATGCCACGGTGCCGCTCTGCGCGCCCTGCCGGGCGGAACTGGCCACGGGGCTGGCCCCGTTCCGCACCGGGCTGGTCGATCTCAACCGGTTCTGGCGCGATGTCTTCCCGCCCGAAAAGGCCTGGGCCTATGACCTGCGACGGGCGGGCTTTTTCACCTTCACCACCGGCAAGGTGGATGCAAATTACCGGCCAATGCCCGAAGAGTATCGTCGGATGCTGTTCCACCGGGATATGGAGGCGTCGGATCAGGGCCGCAGGCGCGGCGTCAAGACCTATTCGGAGCGCGGGCCGGGCATCAAGGGCGTGAACCACCCCGATGATGACGGCAGCCAGGATGACCGGTTCTACGACCACAGCGTTGCCCAGAATGCGATCGACTTCCTGGCCGAGGCGGATCCGTCGCGGCGCCACCTGTTGCAGCTTGGTTTCAAGCATCCGCATTACAACCTGATCTGCCCGGACCGGTTCTACCAGATGTACGACCCGGCGCAGATCCGCTGGCCGAGCATCGCCGCCGAAGAGGATTATCACGGGCCGCAGCCGGGTTTCGCGGTGTATGAGGCGGCCTATATCGCCAATGGCCAGTGGACCCCGGAAAAGGCGGGGGACGAGGCGTGGCGGCAGGTCGTTCGCGCCTATTTCGCCGCGATCAGCCATGTCGATCACGAGATCGGCCGTTTCCTCGATGCGTTGGAAGCCTCGCCGCTGGGGCAGAACACGACCGTGGTCTTCCTGTCCGACAACGGTTTCAATCTGGGCAATCACGACAGTTTCCACAAGATGAGCCAGTGGGACAGCGCGGCCCATATCCCCTTGGCCATCTGGCATGCGGGGATGGAGACGGGGCGCGAGATCGACCTGCCGGTCTCGCTGCACAACATCCCGAAAACCATCATGCAGCTTGCGGGCCTGCCGCCGCGGCCGGACTGGATCTCGGGCCAGAGCCTGCTGCCGCTTCTGGATGACGGGTTTGGGGCGTTCGACGAGAGCAAATCGCCCGTCACCTGCGTCTTCGGCACCCTGTCGGTCCGCCCCTCGGTGGAAGGGTACCGGCACCTGCGGTACTTCCGCTACCCCAACGGGGAAGAGCATGTCTACGACATCGAGACCGATCCGGGCGAGACCACCAACCTGATCGACAGTGCCCCGGTCGACTTCCTGCGCGAGGCGTTGGTGACCGGCGCACTGGAGCTGGGGCTCGACATGCGCGGCTATGAAAACCCCGCAAGCGGGGTCAACGCGATGATGGCGGTGGATGGCAGCGTGATCCTAGCCGGTGGGCGGGCGAACAACGATTACTGGGCCTATGGCGCGGATGCCGAGAAGATCCGGGAGGAGAAGGACGGCGGCACCGATACGCTGTGGTACATGGCCGGCCCCGACGATTACGTGCTGCATTGCCCCCCGCATGTCGAAAAGATCCGTATCGCCACCGTGGTCGCCCGGCAGGAGGGCGACGGCAAGACCGGCAAGACGCTGAAGATCGTGGCCCATCCCGAAAGCCCGATCGAGTTCGAAACCTCCGAACGGGTGGAGGTGAATGTGCGCGGATCCGATGGCGACGACATCATGCTTGGCCCCAAGCACGGGCAGGCCGAATTCTACGGCGGGGCAGGAAACGACCTGCTGATCGCGCAGGCCAAGCAGTCCAACCGCCGGCATGCGTTCTATGGCGAGGCCGGCAACGACACCCTGCGCGGTGGGCCGGGCCATGATACGCTGGACGGCGGCACCGGGGACGATGAAATCCACGGGTTCACCGGCCGCAACCGCATTTTCGGCGGGCACGGGAATGACCGGATCTACGATGGCGACGGCGCGTCGCGGATCGATACCGGCCCGGGGCGCAATCTGGTGGTTCTGGGCGCCGGAGATGACGAGGTGCTGGTCGGAACCGGGGTGAATCATATCGACCCGGGCGAGGGGGCCGTGACCTTCCGGATCGCCTATGGCGGCGTGACCGTCATCGAGAGATGGCAGGCCGAGCAGATCTATGACCTGAGCCGCTGGCCCGGACGGCCCCGGATCACCGCCCGCGGCGATGCGATCCGCCTGCGGCTGGGTCTGAGCATCGTCGATCTTCACGGCGCCCCCGATCCCGCCGCGGTGGAGGCGCAGTTGCGGCTGCCATCCGGCTAGACGGGGCTTTGCGAAACCGCCACACTGGCCCCGGCTTTCGCGCGTTAACCGCAAAAGCCTTTGCCACCGGCCGTGAAATCCCGGAAAACGGTGCAAGGAGCAGATCGAACCATATCATAACGCAAAGAAGGTTCTTCCCGTGGCTGAAACCCGCCGTCCCGTTGCGTCTCTCTGGATCGGAGAGCGTCTCCAGTATCTTAACCAGTTGTGTCTGGCGTCTCATATCCGGCACGGCCATCCCGTCACGCTTTACTGCACCGATGAGGTGAAGAACGCCCCGGAGGGGGTGGTGATCCGGCCCGCGACCGAGATCATGGATATCGACATGGATGTGGTGGAGCAGACCTCCGCGTCGTTCCTGTCCAATGTCTTCCGGTACAAGATGATCCGGGCCACCGGCGCGATCTGGATCGATTGCGACGCCTTTTGCCACAAGCCCTTTCCCGACGACTGGGATTACATCTTTGCCGGCCATGGCCTGCGCGGGGCGCTGAATTGCGGCGTGGTGGGGCTGCCGCAGGACTGCGAGCTGATGGATCAGCTGCTCGATTATTACGAGAACCTGCCGGATTATCCCGCGTGGTGGAACCCGCGCCAGCGGCGGCGCATGGACAAGCAGGATCGCGCCGCGCCGCATCCGGTGCGGATCTACAAGACCGAACGGACCGCCTTCGGCCCGCAGGCCTTCACGCACTTCGCCAAGGTCACGGGCGACATCAAGAAGGCGATGCCGCCGGATGTTCTCTATCCGGTGCCGTTCCAGCTGAACGACATCTTCTATGACCCCCACGGCCGGGTGGAGGGGCATTTCACCGACGAAACCGTGTCGGTTCATCTCTATACCAACGGGACAAAACCGTGGTGGCGCAAGAACCCGCCGCTGGAAAACTCCTATGCCTGGCGGATGTGCCGGGAGGTGGGCATCCGTCCGGAGGACGCGCTGGAGTAATGCAGGACGCCGCCCCGCCAAAGCTGACCTTCGACCCCGACGAACCGATCGACTGGACGCCCGAATGGCACCGCGATGTGACACTGGTGCCCTGGGCGGAGAACGAGCCCAACGGGTACAAGCGCGCAGCGGGTGTGTTTGACCGCTCGGGCGCCCATATCGCGGCCAGCCATGCCTGGCGCTATGCCGGTGAGCCGATGACGGTCGTGCCCGATTATGACGGGGCCCGATCCGAACAACGGCTGGCCGGGCGGTGGCTTTTCGGCGGTGTCTTCTATCCGCATTTCGGGCATTTTCTGGCCGAAACCACCAGCCGGCTTTGGGCCATCGACCGGATCGGGGCGATTGACGGCATCGTGTTCTACCCGAAAAAGCGGCTCACCCATGAGTTCAGGCTGATGCGCCAGCACGTGCCGTTCTTTGCAAGGCTGGGTCTTGGCGATCTGGCGCTGCGGGCGGTGCAGGTTCCGGTCCAGATCGACGAGATTGCATTCCCCGAGCCCGCCTTCGGCATCGGCGAGATGAGCGCCGGGCGGCCTGAATACCGCCGCTTCATGCGCGACCGGCTTGGGCAGGATATCGCGCCCGACGGGGCAGAGGATATCTATATCTCCCGCTCGGGCCTGTCTTCGCGCCGGGGCCGGGTGGTGATGGAGACCCGGATCGAGGATCTCATGGCGGCCGCGGGGTATCGCGTCTACCATCCGCAGGACCACGAGATCGACGCACAGATCGCGCAATACAAGGCCGCGCGGCGGATCGTGGCGCTCGATGGTTCCGCCCTGCATCTGGCCGCGATGGTGGTGGATCCGGTGACGCGCGTGGCCATCATCAATCGCGGCCCGTCGATGAATATCGAGGATTATCTGCTGCAATTCCGCCGTTTCGCCGGGATCGAGCCTGTCCGTGTGGAAGCCATCAAAGGGTGCTGGGTGCCCTCGGGCGGGCGCTTCGTGAAACGGGAGGCGCAGGCCCATGTCGATTTCCCGACGGTCGGCGCGGCATTGGCCAAGGCGGATTTCATTCCTGACGACAGCGCCTGGACCGACCCGCCGCAGGAGGAGCTCGACGCACATGTCGACGCCCTGGCGCAGGCCCTTGGCGCGCCACTTTCTTATTGGGACCTGACAAGATGAGACGTGTTTCAGCCTGCGTGGGACGGCGAATCTCATGTTGAACAACGAACCCGCGCTTATCGTGGCCGCGATGAAGAATGAGGGGCCCTATATCCTGGAATGGGTCGCCCACAACATGGCGGTCGGCTTCGACAGCTTCATCGTCATCACCAATGACTGCGACGATCTGACCGACCGGATCCTTGACCGGATGGAGCGGCTGATCCCGCTGAAGCATGTCCCGAACCCGAAGGCGCTGTTCGGTGACCGGTCGAATTGGCATGTCATGGCTCACCGCTATGCCTCGCTGTTCAACCTCTACAAGGATGCGGGCTGGATCTATTTCACGGATGCGGACGAGTTTCTGATGATCTGGGCGGGCGGCGGCCATCTGAATGATTTCTACGAGGAAACCGGCGGGTTCGATGTGGTCTCCTTCACCTCGATGCCCTTCGGTTCGGGCGGCGTGGTGGATATCGTCGATGAACCCGTGGTCTCGCAATTCACCACGCAATCGAAGGATTACGAGGCCCTGCGCGCGGCCGGCCGCCAGCCGACGAACGCGGTCAAGACGATGTTTCACAACAAGGTGAAATTCAGCGTGCGGCGCAATCACCGCCCCCGGCGTTCGGATTTCTCCTCGACCGGATATCGCTGGATCGACGGCAGCGGCAACGAGTTCCCGCCGGAATGGACGGATGGGAGCAGCAAAGGCGCGATGTCGTTGACCACGGTCGATCTGGCGCAGTTCAACCATTACGCGATCCGCTCCGCCGAGGCGTATCTGGTGAAAATCGACCGGGGCGACGCTGTCGGCGCGACGCGCCTCGATCCGGAGCGGCGCTATGCCTATTGGCGCGATTACGATGCCAGGGGCACGGTGGACACCCGCGCCGCGACGCCATCGCCCGAGGCCACGCGCCTGCGGGAGGAGTTCCTGAGCGATCCGGTGCTTGGCACGCTGCATCAGGAATCCGTGGCGCACCATCAGAAAAAGGCCAGGCATCTGCGCAGCCTGCCGGAATTCGCCCCCCTGCTTGAAGGGATGGGGCTGGGCGGGGCTGGGTAGGCGATGCGGGTGCGCGCCCATCGCCCTTGTGCTCCGGCGCCATGACCGGGGCGTTCACGGTCGCCGCGATCATGCGGGAGCCCCTGCCGGTTCTGACCCGGTTCCTGAACTGGTATCGGGCGCAGGGGGCGGGGCGCATGATCCTGTTTCTGGATGATCCGGACGACCCGGCGCTGCCCTATCTGCGGACCATCCCAGAGGTCGATGCGCGCCCCTGCGATGCGGCGTTCTGGACCCGGCTGGGGCTGCCCCCCGGGGCACGGTTCACCCGTCGCCAGAACGCGGCCCTGACCTTGGCCTATCACGAGACCTCGGAGGGCTGGTTTCTGAACGTGGATGCCGATGAGTTGATGCGGTTCGAGGGGCGGACCATCGCGGAGGCATTGGCGACCTGGCCCGACGAGCTTCAGACCGCGCGCATTCTGTCCGCCGAGCAGGTCTTTCTTGCCGATGGGACGGAGGCGTTCCGGCTGCCGCTGCCACGGCCTACGATCAACGAGATATACGGCGCGCATGCGGATCTGTTCCGCAGCCGCTTCGGGCTAATCGGGCATCCCGAAGGCAAATCCGTCTACCGGGCAGGATTGCCGGGGATCCGTCTGCGTCAGCACTGGGCCCATGAGGCCGATGGGGCGCGCATCCATGGGGAGATTCTGCGCCATGAGGACGGTGCCCATTTGCTGCATTTCGCGGCGCCGGATTACGACACGTGGCGCAGGAAGCTGGATTGGCGGCGGGGCTCGCACGGGTTTACCGACCCGATGAAGGACGCGCTGGAGCGCATCTCCGACAGCCAGACGGAGCGGGAGGAGGGGTATCGCGCGCTTTACCAGGCCATTCATACGCTGACCCCCGAGCAGGAGGCGCAGCTTGACGCGAAGGGCGGCCTGCTGCGGCTTGGCGATGAAATCCCCCCGCTCGGGTGAGGCAAGGCTGGCCAGGTCGGGGTACGGGTGAAACCGATGACAGGCGGCCGCATCCGGGCCTTCGCCGGTCGACGGGGCACCACGCCGAGCGGCCCCGCACCGGCCCCGGATGAAGGAGCCCGGCTGCGCGATCCGCAAAGGCACCGCAGAGGGCCGGACGTATTCAGCATCGCGCCCGCCGCGCCCGCGCGCTAGTGTCGGCGCGGGATCGGATCGGATACCGCCCGCCGGGGCGGACACGCAGGAACAAGGACGACATGACCGGGCACCGCCGCACCATTCTGACGATGATGAAGGACGAGGCCGCCGATCTTCTGGAATGGGTCGCCTATCACCGCCTGATCGGCTTCGACGGCATCTGCGTCTACACAAATGACTGTACCGATGGCACCGATCAGATGCTGGACCGGATGCAACAGATGGGCCTTGTGCGGCATTTCAGGAATGTGGTGCCCGATGGCAAGAAGCCCCAGCCCCACGCCCTGACCCTTGGCCAGAAAAACCCCGAGATCCGCGACAGCGACTGGCTTTTGGTGATGGATGCCGACGAGTTTCTGGTGATCAAGACCGGCGCGGGCCATCTGGACGACCTGATCGCCGCGGTTCCGCCCGACACGCAGGCGATTGCGGCCACATGGCGGATCATGGGCTCGAACGGGCTTGTCGACTGGAACCCGGGGCTGGTGAGTGCCAGCTACACCCGCTCCGCCCCCGCCGGGTTTCGCAAGGGCTGGGGCGTGAAGACCCTGTTTCGGCCGTTTCCGCATCTCAAGCTCGGCATTCACCGCCCCACGGTTCAGCAGGCCCGGAAAGACCCGGCGCGGATGCAGGCGCTTCTGGATCAGCTCTGGATCAACGGCTCCGGTCGCCCGCTTCCGCCAAGCTTCAAACGCGCGGCCTGGCGGTCTTCGGCGGCTTCGGTCGGGCGCGAGCTTGTCGAGATACATCACTACGCGGTCAAGAGTGCCGAATCCTATCTGCTGCGCGGAATGCGGGGAAATGTGAACAACAAAATCGGGAAGTATGACGCGACCTATTTTGCGATCTTCGACCGCAACGAGGAACCCTGCGATACGCTTTTGCAGCACCGCTCGGCGATAGAGGGTGAGATTTCCGCCTGGCTGGAGGATGAAACCTTGCGAACCCTCTACCGGACGGGGCTTGCCATACATGCCGGGCGCATTGCCCGGCTGCGCGGCACGCCCGATTTTCAGGCGCGCATCGCGGCGCTGAAACGCGCCGGCGCGGTGCCATACGACCAGTTGGACGATATTCTCTATGTCCAGCCGCTGCCGCCGCAATCCAAGGCGCTGGTTCGCAAGATGCAGGCCAGCGGTCAGGACGACCGCACCATCGCGCGCCAGATCGCCCACTCCCTGCGGGCCCTGAACGAAAGGCGCGATGCGGAGGAGGCCGCGGAAATGGCCCAGATGGAGCGCGACGGGCCCGGCTGATCTTCGATGCAGGGCGGGACCCTGTCCAACCCGGCGCCCGGCTGGCAACCCGGTCCATCGAGCGGCGCATGGATCATGCTCCCTTCGGCGCCCGGCTGGTCACACGAATGGCCTGGATCAGATCTGGTGACCCCCTTCGGTCGGACCCGGCAAAAATGCATCGCAGCGGTGCAGGAATGGGGCTTCGTGGGTGTCCCGTATGCCGATAGGCTGAACCCTGGCGGGTCAGAATAGAGACTGGGTTTTTTTGCCCGGATAAGTCTCAGAACGCTGTTCGCGATATCGGATGGGCTGCGCGCAGCTTTGCGGCGCGTCCTTGTTTGTTTGGGTGTTTGATATGAGAACTGCATTTGGAAGATCTGCGGGCGCGTTGCTTGCCGGCAGTTTGTTGATGATCTCGCCAATGCCCGTTGCCGCGCAGGATACGCTTCGGCACTGTCTGGCCGCGCCGGTTCCGGACTGTCTGGACGTCATTCAGGACCGGCTGGTGGCCATAGAGACCGGGGAGTTGCCCGCCGAGCGCCTGCCATCGGCCCAATTGCAGCGGTTGACGACACTGGTCTACGCCGGAAGGCTCGACGCGGCCGAAGCCGTGCTGTGGGAGCAGCTTGCGGACACGGCCCCTTCCGACATCGTAGATCAGGCGATAACCGAAATCATCGCCGCGTCGGCACGGCATTCAGCCGCGCCGCGACGGGATCTTCTTGCCCGTCTTTCCTCGCCGGAATACTTCGCCCGTGCGCGGGCGCAGTACATTGCCAATCTGGCCCGTTTCTCGACCCTCACCGTCGCGCTGGAAGAACTTGCCGCGACGGACGATTTCGACGAGCCGCTGGCCTATATAGGGGTCCTGCATCTTGCCACGGCGCTTTTGGATGACGGCCGTCTTCAGGATGCCATCGACCTTGCCGACGAAAACCTATCGGGCGACGAGGGCTCGCATGGCGCGCTGCTGAACTCCCTTGTCATCCACCTCCTCGACGCGGGCAGGATCGAGGACGGCGGCGAGATGCTGCCGCATTTTCGGGCAGGCGACTGGCGCCCGATCGCCACAGGCAGGGTGGCGGCCGCAATGGCGCAAAACGGCCAGATGGCGGAAGCGGAGGCGCTGTTCGACGCGGCGCGGGCCGATATGGCCACGCTTGTGGAGCCGCACCGGCGCAGCTACGTCTTCGCCGAATTCGCACAAGCGGCCTGGGCTGCCCGCAGGCTCGATCTTGCGGTTGCGGCTGCCCGCGACGTGGGGACGTTCCCGGCGGACCATGCCAACGCACTTCAGACGATCATCGTCGTTGTGGCCGGATCCGCGCCCGCATCGGACTGGCGGCCTCTGGCGGATCGCGCCATGGCAGAGCTTGAAAGCATGCGGGGTGCCGACGCGGATGCGTTGACCATTCGCGACGACGGGTGGAGCCGTCTGGCAAGCGCGGTGGCCATGGCCGGCGATGCCGATCTGGCCGTCACACTGGCTGACCGCATCTCGGACGAGAGCTGGCGGATGCACGATGTCGGTACGATCGTTGCGGGTCTGATCGGGGCAGGGCGGTTGCAGGAGGCGTTCGACATTCTGCCGCGCCAGACCGATGGGAACGAGCAAACCCAAGGCTACATTCTCCTGTCGCGGGAGGCAAAGGCGGCCGGGGAGGATGCGCTGGCCGAAAGGGCCGCCGCGCTCGCCATGGGCCTGATCGAAGGGCCGTGTTGGGTTCCCGTGACGGACGCGACTGTCAGACTGTTCGCGGAACTGGAGGCCGGCAACGGCGAATACGACCGGGCCGAAACCCGCCTGCGGTTCGTCGCCAGCCCCGAGGATGCGGTGATGGGCCGTATCGCCAATATGGGGTTTGCGGCGACAAACGGGACAGAGGACCAATTCGCCACGTATTTCGAAATCGCCCGGACTGCCGCCGACGCGGTCGAGGATACGGATCTGCGGCTTGCCCTTCTGCGCAACCTGTCGGTCAGTCTGATCCAGGCGGGACGGCCCGAAATCGCTCTGGGTCTGGCGGACCTGATCGAAGATCCCGCCAGACGGGACCTGTTCCTGCAAGACGCGGCCATCTCGATGACCGGGTTTTCGGATTTCACCCATACAATGGACGCTGTTTCGAGGATCTCCGACGACGCCACCCGGGTGCGGTATGAACACCTGCTGCTTCTGGCGGCCCTGCGCGCGGCCGTTGCGCCTTGAGAAACGGATTTCTGCGTCCATCCTCGCCCTGCTGGTGCTTGGGCTTGCGACCTACATCCGGGTTGCGCCGCATCAACTGGACCACGCCCATGACGCCCCCCATCCCAGAGGGCCGGGCGACTACGCTTTCCCGACCGGCCACGAGGCGGTGCGCGCCATCTCAACCTCCGAGCGCGAGGCGTTCGAAAGGGCGCATGCCCTCGTCATCGCGACCCCCCGGACCACGGTTCTGAGAGGTGCCGGAGAGGATCTGGGTGTCACCCATGTCACCCGGTCGCAGATCTGGGGGATGCCGGATTACACAAGCGTCTACGTCCTTTCCGGCGATCCGTCGTTGCTGGTGTTTCGCGCCACCTCCCGCTTCGGGCCCACGGATTTCGGCGTCAACCGCAGGCGGATCGAGGCGTGGGTGGCCGAACTGGAACGCCCGCCGGGCGCTGTCGTGAGTGCGCTCGCGCCGGAATAGCCACGCTCAAACCCGCCGCACCGATGATGGCGAAGGGGGGCCTTTCCGGGCAGCCCCCCGGGGCGCACAGGTCCGGTTCACCCGTCCTGCGGGTCGGGATCGTAGAGGATGCGGCCCACGGCGGCGAGGGCGGCCCGCCATGCCCGACAGTACTCCGGGGGCAGGCTTTCACCGAACACCTGAAGCAGCGATTTTTCCAGGGTCGGATAAATCCGCGCATAGACCTCGGGCCCCAGACCCGATCTTGCCTGACGTTGCCTCAGCCGACAGATCATGCGCTGGCTTTCCTCCGTGCCCTCCAGCAGCGCGACGATGGCATAAAGGGACTGAAGCGCTTTTTCCGGGTGGCCGGGAACGTCCCTGCTGAAAAAGGCAAGTGTCTCCGGCGCATCGCGCAGCAGGGTGTCGTGAAACCGTGCGGCCATCATGTCACTTCTCATCTGGAAACGGCGCAGGCTTTCCTTCAGGACGTCCATGTCATTTTGCTCAAGATACATTTCGCTGACTCAATTCAAGTTGGCCCGAGGGCCGATATAATTTCACGGATCTTTGTCTTTTCGTCGTAATGAATGCCCGGCTTTCGGCGGAACCGGAGTCTTCGCAAATGCGTCAGATAACTCTCAATACGGGTTACTGCCTTGAATGCCCCGGAACCGGCACTGTCCCGAGTTCCGGTTCTCTGGGCCGGAAGGCCACGTCAAATCTGGCCCGGATCCATGTCATGAAGGCCTGGACCCGCGGCGATCCCACTGTGTCGGGGTGGATGTGACAGAACAGGATCCGCTGGAACGGCTGCTCTGTCGACGAGACCTGCTCCAGCCGGTCATCGCCCTCGGCAAGGCAGACCGGCAGCAACCCGTTGCCCATGCCCGCGGCGACAGCTTCCAGAAGGGTCTCCGCATCAAGGGCGGTGAGCCGCGTTCTGGCGTTTCCGCCACCCGACCCGATGACACGGACGCTGGCCTGATTGCCCGGGTTGCGCTCATCGAAGAAGGAAACCCACCTGCCGCCATCACAGCCCTTCTTCCTGTAAACCGCATAGGGAATGGCCCCGAGGGTGATCTGGAACGACCCGTCGACAGGCTGGGTTTCAAACCATAATCCGACCCCGGGCTCGCCGCGCCAGAGGCTGGTTTCGGGCCGTCCCGCGATCGTGCGGATCTGCAGCGACGGATATCGCTCAAGAAGTTCGCCCAGCCCGCTTTTGATCAATCGGTTGATGACCCATTGATTGCCGAGCACCCGTAAAATGCCCGCCGCCTGTTGCTCCGGCGATTTGAGAGCATCGGACAGGCCCTCTGCCTGCCGTTCGATCTCGGCGGCCTTCGCGATGAAGACCTCGCCCATATCCGTAAGCCGCAGACCGTTTTTCGACCGCAGGAAAAGGGTGACCCCCAGACTGGCCTCCAGCGCGTTCAGCCGCCGCCCGACGGTCGACTGATTGATGTCCAGAGCGATGGCCGCCCGCGAGAGGGAGCCGCCACGCGCAATCGACAACGCAAGCCTGATGTCATCCCAGTTCATGAGACCCCTTATGCATCCCTGCATGGAAGCGTCGCATCTATATTGGTAAACATCCATCGGTTCTTGTTTGCTCACGGAGTGTTGAACGCGGTTGCGTCTCCGGACCCCGCCGCGCTTGCGCCCATCGCTCCCGTAACGCCCGGCCCAGCCTCTGCGGCCGCCGCGGCGGGGCCGGGACTGCCCGGCATCCATCGGATGGTCACGATGCCGGGGACGGGCGCACGGCGTGATCCGGCGGTCAGGTCCCGCGGCCGGTTCCAACTGTGGCAAGGCCGCCGGGGGCGGGCGCCGGCGGCGTCGGGTCGGGCGTCCGCGGGTCACCGGGAGCGGTCGGGTCGGCCTGCGTGCCGAACGGCCCGTCGCCGGGCTCATCGCCCCGGTCGACATCCTCCGGACAGATGTACTCACCCGCCGACGAGACAAACCCTCCGGGGCAGTCTTCCGACGGGAGGCACGGGTCGGGCTGGCCCGCACTCGCCGAGAAAACCCGACCATCCGGTGAGACACATTCCGTGACTGCCCCGTATTTGTTGAAAACCGGTTCCGCCCGGATCGGCTCGAATTGCGGCTGGGGTGCACAGGCGGCGATCGCGACCGAACACAGGGCAAGGGCCGGCAGTTTGGCAAGATACTTCATTTTTTGACGTCTTCTTTTTCAGGACAGGAAGGGAGAGTTCCGTGAGTGTGGTCATCAGCTGTCAACCGCGTGCCAGACCTTGTCGGCACGAGTCATCCGGCGGCGATGGCTGCATTGGGACGCAAGTCGTATTCTGCGGGAAGCCGAAAAAATCCAGTGCCGCCATGCAAAAATGCATAACACGCGCGGCCAGCCTGTCGGGGCCGGGGCCGCGCGGCCAGAGGATCGGCCGCGCGCGTCTTAGGTGGCGTTACCGGATGACAAGCGATGTCCCGCACCGCCCGTGCCGGAGACATGTGTCTTGTCGATGTCGAAGCGCCCCCCCGCTGGCCGGAAATGCCGGGCGAGAGAGCCCATGGCCGTGGCCTGACTGCGCACATTTGGAGCGAGAGTTGCGGCCGCACGGCGCGTTGCTTGGGGGAGAGGAGGGCGTCCAGCACCTGACCGGTCCACGAACACCGAGTTGGCGGGCAGCTCTCGGCACCTGTCGGGAGCCGCCCGCCTGTTACACGCACCGTCTCAATGCGCCCATGATACCGGCCCAAGGGTAAGCCGTTGTCATGTTCCCACCGCAAGAAACAAGCGCAGCACCTGCACCCGGAGGACAAGAGCCGATTCCGGTTAATGTCCGGTTAAGGCGGTCCGGAATACCGCTGCGGGGCCGTGGAAATCTCCGAAGGGGGCGACTATCCCGCCAGAAGCCTCAAACCTTGCGTGACATCGGCGCGGACCGCGATGCGGAGCCCCGGCTCGTCACCGGCCTGCAGGGCCGCAAGGATCAGCTTGTGATGGCCCGGTGCCTCGGTCTTTCCCAGACGCCCGTAGAGCGCCCGCATGGTCGGCCCCAGTTGCAGCCAGACCGTTTCCGCCAGCGCAAGCATCGCGGGGGCCTGCGCGCGCAGATAGAGGGTGCGGTGGAATTCGAGATTGCTGCGGATATAGCCGACGCCGTCGCGCCGGGCGATGGCGGTGGCGATGCCCGCATTGATCACCTCCATGCGATCGATCAGCGCCATATGGGCCCGCGGCAGCGCCCGGGCGGACAGCTCGGTTTCCAGAAGCGCGCGAATGGCCGCCAGCTCCTCGATCCGCTCATTCGACAGCTCCGGCGTGGAGACGCGCCCCGAGGCCGACAGGAACAGGGCGCCTTCGCTGACCAGACGGCGGACCGCCTCGCGCGCAGGCGTCATCGACACCCCGAACTGCCGGCCCAGGCCGCGCAGGGTCAGCGCCTGGCCCGGCATCACCTCGCCATGCATGATCTGCGTGCGAAGCGCGCGGTAAACCCGGTCATGGGCCACGGCGGCGCCGGTTTCTGTCGGACGGGGATTGGTCAACATGCCATCGATGTGATCACAAAACCGGGCCATCGGGCAAGGGGTCGAACTGCCACGCCAGAAGCCGCGCGCCTTCGGCCTTCAGCCAGGCCCGGGGCGCACGATAATCGGGGCAAAGCCGCTCGCAGACATCCCAGAAGCGCCGGGAATGGTTCATTTCCGCAAGATGGGCGACCTCATGGGCCGCGACATAGTCAAGCACATCGGGCGGCGCCATGATCAGCCGCCATGAAAACATCAGATCGCCTTTCGAGGAGCAGCTGCCCCACCGGCTGCGCGGGTCACGCAGGGTGAGACGACCGTAAGACCGGCCCAGTGCCGCCGCGTGATGATCGCAGGCCGCCGCCAGACGATCCCGCGCCATGGCCTGCAGCAGCGCGCGGACACGCGGGCCCACGCGCGGGCCCTGCGGGACCTGCACCCCGCCGCCAAGCAATCGCGCGGATCGGCCGCCGCCGCAGCTTATGGGCCGGTCCTCCCCGCAGATCGGGATCCTGCCGCCGATTTCCGGACGCCGTATCGCCGGCGCGCTTGCCAGTTGCCGCCGCAGCCAGCCTTCGCGGTCCCGCAGAAAGGCCAGCGCCTCGGCCTCCGGTGCCCAGTGCGGCAGGCTGAGACTGACCCGCCCGTCGGCCCGCGATACCCTGAGCGAAAACCGTTTGGCCCGGGCGGAGCGGCGCAGCGCGACGGAGACCGGAGGGTCGCCGGGCAAAACGTGGATATCGGTGGACAGTCCGGACATTTTCCTCAAGATGGTTGCACGTCTCCGCGACGGGGTTGAAAGGCTTTGACACCCCTCCGACATTGTGGCAGGTGACCGCAATTCTCTCGATACCGATGATTGAAGGGGGTGTCATGCCGAAAGAGGAATGGGGCGTCAAACGCGTTTGCCCGACCACGGGAAAACGGTTTTACGACCTGAACAAGAATCCGATCGTCAGCCCCTATACCGGGGAGACCGTCACGCTGGATACCGGCAAGGGCTCCCGCACGCTGGTGGCCGACAAGGCCGACAAATCCGCGACCAAGAAAGACGTGGCCGAGGACACCGAAGAGGTGGTTCTCGACGACGATGCCGATCTGGTTCTGGATGACGACGCGGATGTCGATCTGGACGATGACGATGATGTTCTGGAGGATGACGACGATACGGAAACCGTCGCTCTGGACGATTTGGCCGACGTGGCGGCCACGAATGACGACGACGACTGATCGCCGTTGAGAAGACCAGCGCGGGACGGGGATTTTTCGCTTGATCTGCCCCGCGCGACACCATAAACCGCACGTCGTTGACGCGACAGGCGGCAACGGTTCGGGGCCTTAGCTCAGCTGGGAGAGCGCCTGCATGGCATGCAGGAGGTCAGCGGTTCGATCCCGCTAGGCTCCACCAACCCGCCCTTCGCGGCGGTAAATCTCCGACATACCGAAAGCCAGGGCCATTTCCGCGGTTCTAAGATGCTTTTGTGCGGTGGGGCGCAGGCGCTGCACGAACCCTTCTACGCGGTCTTTCGCGCCCGGGATGGTGCCGGTTCTCCGTATCTGCCGGGCTTGGGAGGGGTTCCGGCGCAGGCCCGAACGTATACACCCGCGAACTGGCAGACAGGCAGGAGCGATGATCCCGTTACAGACCCGCTCGGCGGTCAATCGGCCTCCCCGTCCATGTCCAGCGGGAAGACCGGGCGCGTGACATGGACATAGGGCAGGCGGTCATACTGCGTCGTGCAGAGCGCGCCGGTGTCGCAGACGATGATCCGGCCGGCGATCGGCGTGAAGGCGGCGCGGAAATGCTGCATGGATTTCAGCGCCACAACCGCCTTTTCCTCAGGGTCGATCCCGAAGGCGCGGAATTGCTGAAGGTCGAGCATCTGGTGCGCGATCGACACGATCAGCACGTCGATACCCGCCACCCGCAAAACGGCGGTCTTGCCGAAGCTGCGCTCCTGCCCGCCGAGGATCGGGCCGTCGCCCACCACGCGCCCCTCGCCACGCCAGAGCACCGTGCCGGTCACCTCAAGCGGGCCCCCCCCGAACTCGGGCGCGGTCTTGCCGCCGATGGACAGCTCCACCGTGGCGCCGAGGGGCACGTCCTGCAATGTGGCCGCCGCTTCGGCGTCGATCAGCGGGCCGAAACAGGCCTCCTTCACACCGGCGTCCAGCAGCGCGGTCAGCAGTGCGGTGGCATCGCCATAGGCGCCCGAACCGGGATTGTCGGCATAATCGGCGATGATCAGGCAACCGCCGCCCGGATGCCATCTGCGGGCGGCCTCGGCGGCTTCTTGCGGTGTCAGATAGCTGTTCAGCGCCTCATGCCGGTGGTCCCAGATATCGTCGGCCAGTTCCTCGGCGATCGACCTCAGATCGGCGCTCTCCCCTTCGCCGGTCACCAGAACGGTCGGGCCAAGCTCGGGGATATCGGCGCAGGGAAAGGCGGCATTGATGCTGATCGCGTAAACGCCCTTGCGCGCCTCGAAGGCTCGGGCCATGGCGTGGCGGTCGATCATCGGGCCGATATCGGTGCGCCCGCCATTGGCTTCCTCCAGCATCGGCCGGTGCGCGCGGTAGGTGCGCGGATGGATGTCGCCGGCCATGGTGCGGTGCAGCAACTCGGCCGTGCGCCGGCCGGTCGCGCGGATATCCACATGCGGGTAGGTGGTGAACGACACGAGGATCTGGGCCAGATCGCACATCGCGCGGGTCACGTTGGCATGCGGGTCGAGGGTGACGGCAACGGGCAGGTCCGGGCCGACTACGGCGCGCAGGCGGCGCAGAATCTCGCCCTCACCGTCATCGTGGGCCTCGATCACCATCGCCCCATGCAGGATCAGGAACACCCCGTCCCATCCGCCCCGTCCGGCGGCCTCAAGCAAGGGGGCAAGCAGCGTCTCGAACGCTGCCTGCGTCACCCGCCCGCCCGGTCCCGCCGCGGCGCTGATCACATGGGCGACATCCCAGTCATGGGCGCGGCCCACATCGAGCAATCCGGCGAGTTCGGTATTCGTATGCCCCTTCGCCCCCACGGCGGAGGGCCCGTCCAGAAGGTAGCGGTCGCGGAACGCCTGAAGGTCGGTTGGCCGGATATTGAACGTGTTGGTTTCATGGGAGATTTCTGCGGAGAGTATGGTAAACCCCAAGGGTCTTTTCCTTCGTGTTCAAAGCGGGTGGTGGCAGGCGACGGCATGGCCCGTCTCCGATGACAGGGCAGGGGTTTCCGTCCGGCAAAGCGCGCTTGCCTGCGGGCAGCGGTCGGCGAAGGCGCAGCCGGGCGGCAGGTCGAACGGGCTTGGAACCTCACCCTCCAAGGGCGCGATAAGGCGGCGCTTCTTCGGGTCGGGTTCGAAGGTACTCTCCATCAGGGTTCTTGTATAAGGATGCCGGGCGGGGGCTGCGGTGTCCGGCAGGGCCTCCACCACCCGGCCCAGATACATCACCAGGATCTCGTCGCAGAAATACTTCACCAAACTCAGGTCATGGGAGATGAACAGATAGGTCAGGCCCAGCTCGGTCCGCAGATCCTCCAGCAACCCGATGATCTGCGCCTGCACCGAGACGTCGAGCGACGCCGTCGGCTCGTCCAGCACCAGCAGGGAGGGTCTGAGCGCCAGCGCCCGCGCGATGCCCACCCGCTGTTTCTGCCCGCCCGAGATCTGATGCGGATAGCTGCTGGCGAGACCGGGGTTGAGGCCGACCATCTCCAGAAGCTCGGCCACCTCCTCGGCCATCGGTCTGGCGGGTTTGACGCCCTGCACCTCGAAGGGTTCGGCCACGGCGCGGGTCAGGGTATAGCGCGGGTCGATGGCGGAATACGGATCCTGAAACACCATCTGCATCCGGGCGCGCAGCTTGCGCATCTGCGACGGCGATTTCGCCAGCAAATCGTCGCCGTCGAAGGCGACCGTGCCGCTGGACGGTTCGATCAGCCGCAGGATCAGCCGGGCAAGCGTGGACTTGCCGCAGCCGCTTTCCCCGACGACGCCGATCACCCGGCCCTCGGGCAGATCGAAGGACACGCCGTTGACCGCATGCATGGAGCGCGCCTTGCGGAACGGCCCGCCGGCCGAGGTGAAGCGTTTCGACAGGTCGCGGACCTCAAGCAGATTGGGCATCGGCGACCTCCGCGAAATGGCAGGCGGCGGCGCTGTCGCCCTCCACCGAGAAATCCGGCGGATCGGTTGCGCAGATCGCTTCGGCGCGGGTGCAGCGCGGATGGAACGGGCAGCCCTTGGGATAGTTGATGACGGTCGGAACAGTCCCCTCGATCCCGGTCAGCCGGGCGGTGTCGTCCAGCCCCCGCGGAATGCAGGCGATCAGGGCCTGGGTGTAGGGGTGGCGCGGACGGTCGAAAATGGTCTCCACCGGCCCGTATTCCACCGCGCGGCCGGCATACATGACCACGACCTTGTCACAGGTCTGCGCCACGACGCTCATGTCATGGGTGATCAGCACCAGCGCCAGATCGCGCTGCTTCACCAGATCGTCGAGCAGGCGGATGATCTGCGCCTGCACGGTCACATCCAGCGCCGTGGTCGGCTCATCGGCGATCAGAACGTCCGGATCGGCGGCCAGCGCCATGGCGATCACGATCCGCTGCTTCATCCCGCCCGACATCTGGTGCGGATAGCGGTCGCAGATCAGCGCGGGTTCGGGGATGCGCAGGGTGCCGAGGATCTCCTCGGTCCGGGCGCGCGCCTCATTGGCGTTCATTCCCAGATGCAGCCGGGCCACATCATCGACCTGCGGGCCGATCTTCTGCAGCGGGTCGAGCGAGGTCATCGGGTTCTGCGTGATCAGCCCGATCCGCCCGCCCCTGAGCTTGCGATAGGCGCGCTCCGGCAGGCTGGTCAGATCCTGCCCGTCGAACACGATCCTGCCGCCGGTGATGCGCCCGCCGATCAGCGGTAACAGGCCCATCACGCTCATAGCGGTCAGCGACTTGCCCGATCCGCTTTCGCCGACGATGCCGATTGTCTCGCCCTTGTCGACGGAGAAGCTGACGCCCGAGAGCGGCTCCACCGCGCCGAAGGCGACCCCCAGATCGCGGACGCTGAGCATGCTCACGCCCCCCTCAGCCGGTCGCGGATATCCAGCGCGCGGATCAATTCGTCGCCGAACAGGTTCACCGCGATGACCGTGACCGCGACGGCCACCCCGGGGAAGATGATGACCCAGGGGCTGAGGAACAGCTGCGCCGTGCCCGAAGACATCATCGCGCCCCAGCTTGGCGTCGGTGGCTGCGCGCCAAGCCCGAAGAAGCCAAGCGTCGCTTCCAGCACGATGCCGTCGCCGATGGCCAGCATTCCCACCACGATCACTGGCGCGATGGCGTTGGGCATCAGGTGCCTCAGCAGGATATGGGACGGCTTCGCGCCAAGATTGATCGTCGCCTCGATGAAGGTTTCGCGCTTCAGGCGCACGATCTGGGCGCGGGTCAGCCGGGTGAACTGCGCAAGATAGGCGATCGCGATGGCAAAGGTGGTCGAGGTCAGGCCGGGGCCGATGATCGCCACGAAAATGAGCGCGATCAGGATATCGGGGAAGGACCATGTAAGGTCCACCACCGTCATCACCGCGCGCTCGAAGACCCCGCCGAAATAGCCCGCCGCGGCGCCAAGCGTCATGCCCGCCGCCATCGAAATGGCAATCGCCGTGGCACTCACCGAAAGCGAGGTGCGGGCCCCGAAGATCACCCGGCTGAGCACGTCGCGGCCAAACTCGTCCGTGCCGAGCAGATGCGGCCACCCCGGCGGTGCGTTGGCGTTCATCAGGTTCTGCGCGGCGTAGTCGAACGGCGCGATCCACGGCGCGAAGATCGCGACCAGCACCAGCAGGATCAGGAAGCCGCCGGCCACCATCCCGATGCCCGACGCGAAGGCGCGCCCGATGCTCATGCGCGCGAACGTGTCGAGCGTGCGCGCGGTCATGGAGGAAACTTTCATGATTTTTTCTCGCGAATACGGGGGTCCATGGAGGCCTGCGCGACATCGCCGATAAGCGTGCCGAGCATCACGGCCAGTGCCAGCATCAGCAGGCAGGCCTGCACCACCGGGTAATCGCGCTGGCCCAACGCGCGGATAAGAAGGGAGCCGAGGCCGGGACGGCCGAAGACGAATTCCACCGTGACCGCGCCGCCGAGGATCCAGCCGATGCGCAGGGCGAGGATGGTGACGACCGGCAGCAGGGCATGGGGCATCAGATGGCGGAACAGGATCGTGCCCGAGGACAGCCCCTTGGCATGGAGCAGGGTCACGAAATCCTCCCGCTGCGCATCCAGCAGGGCAACCCGCGTGACCCGCGCGACAAGCGCCACCCCGCCGAAGCCGATGGTCAGAACCGGCAGGACCAGCGATGTCCATCCGCCTGCGCCCGAGACCGGGAACCAGCCCAGATTGACCGAGAAGAACAGGATCAGCAGAAGCGCCAGCCAGAAGCCCGGCACGGTGGAGCCAAGCAGGATGAAGCCGCGCATGAACCGGTCCAGCACCGGGTGGCGCACCACCGCCGAGATCGTGCCCAGTGTCATGCCGACGGTGGAGGAAAACAGAAAGGCCAGCCCGCCCAGTGTCAGGCTGTAGGGCAGGTTCTGCGCCACCAGATCGGCGACCGGACGGCGCAGCACGATGGCCTGCCCGAACTCGCCCTGGAACATGTTGCCGATCCAGACGAAGTACTGGACCACCAAGTTCCGGTCGAGCCCGTATTGCGCGACCAGCTCGGCCCGGTCTTCGGGGGAGGAGCCGACGCGCAACAGGTTGTCGATGGGGTCTCCCGGCAGCAGGTAGACGATCATGAAGATCACCACCGAGATCGAGAAAGACACCGGGATCAGCATCAGCAACCGCAGGAACGTGTATCTGAGGATCATCCCGGTGTCTCCGTTTTCTCAAGGTTTCAGAGGCTTATTCGACAATCTGGATATCCATGAACGATTGGCCGCGGAACCGCGAGCCGCGCACCGGATCGGGCACGGTGATCGCATCGCTGTTGAAGGCGATATTCTGGGTCGGCTGGTAGATCGGCACGAAGAGATGCTGCGACAGGACATATTCGTGATAGGCGGTGAAGTTCGCGATCCGCTCGGCGGAGGTGCTGCTTTCGGTCATCGCGATGTCGTTCAGGCGCTGGCCTTCCTCGTCCTGCCACATCGACACGTTCGGATAGCCCAGACGATTGCCGCTGAAGAACCAGTCCAGAATGTCCGAGTTGTTCCAGTCATAGCTGCGCACCGCAAGCTGGTGGGTGTTGTTGCGGTATTCGTCGCGGATGGTGGAGCTGTCGAAGACCGTGATGATCGCCTCCATCCCGATCTCGCCCAGTTGCGCCTGCACCACCTGCGTCAGGCGGGTCAGTTCGGTCGTGTTGGCGGTGTAAAGGCGGACGGTCAGACGCTCGTCGCCCATCACGCGCACCCCGTCATCGCCCATGACCCATCCGGCCTCTTCCAGCAATTCGCGGGCGCGTTCGGGGTTGTAGCGGACGTTGAGCGCCGGGTCGACATCGGCTTCGGGCAGGGACGAGATCAGGAAGTTGTGCGCCGGCGCGCCGACGCCGTTATAGATCGCCGCGACGATCCCCTCCTGGTCGATGGCCATGCCCGTCGCCTGACGCACCAGAATGTTGTCGAAGGGCGGCGCAGTCACGTTGATCGGCATATAGCTGATGCCGACGCCGGGCATCTGGATGATCTGGATACTGGCCTCGGCCTCCAGGATCTGGAGGAAGTCCGTGGGCACACCCAACAGCAGGTCGATCCCGCCGGTCCGCAATTCCAGAAACGCGGTGGACTGGTCGGGGATCTCGCGGAAGGTGAAGGTCTCGATATGGCCCGGTCCGGTGTTCTCCGACAGATCCGAACCCCAGGTGTAATCCTCGTTGCGCACCAGAACGGTCTCCAGCCCGATTTCGAAACTCTGAAGCTCGTAGGGCCCGGTGCCCACCGCGGCGGTCACGCCGAAATTGTCGCCCAGTTCCGCAAAGGCCGTGGGGCTGGGGATGCCCATGAAGGCGCTGGCGAGGTTGTAGAGAAGGTTCGGTTCCGGCCGGTCCATGTTGAAACGCACGGTCAGATCGTCGATCACGTCGACCGACCCGATGGCCTCCACCAGATATTCGTTCTCGGTGCCCGCATAGCTTGCGATCCAGGACTGGACGGCGGCGGCGTTGAACGGCGTGTCGTCATGGAACGTCACCCCCTCCAGCAATGAGAAGGTCCAGGCCATACCGTCCGCGGTTTCCTCCCATGAGGTCGCCAGATGCGGGTGATAGGATTGGTCCGCGTCCTGCTCCACCAGCCGGTCGTAGATCAGCGATGTGGCGGTGTTGAGCGTGCTGGCCGCGACGGGATTGTAGGCCGTGGCCCCCAATTCGCTCGCGGAAAAGGCGATGGAGACGTTCTGCGCCATCGCGGCGGCGGAAAACAGCAAACCGGCAGCTACGATAGCCGATCCTGATAGAAGTTGGGTCTTGGTCGAATATCGCATGGCAGATTTTCCCTGTTATGTAATTATGTGCAGACTTACGTTGTGCGGTGGCCCTCCGCGCGCGGGGTGGCCGGATCGCCGACATGGCCCGTGAAACGGCCGTAAAGCCGGGCAATCCTGTTCATCCGGTCCTCGACTTCGGGGCCGAGTTCCAGGAACACCCCATTGACCAGCAGATTGGCGAGGCTGGCCATCTGGGCGGTGGATTCCCAGAACAGATTGACCGCCGTGGGCACCACGAACATCTCGGTGGAGACCTCACGGCCCCAGTCGCAATAGGGGTCGGTGATCAGCGTGACAGGAATGCCCGCGGCCTTGGCCTCCCTGGCCAGCAACTGCGCGTGGCGCGAATAGCGCCGCGCCTCGAAGATCACCAGGGCCGCGTCGCCGTCCGAGATCGCCAGAACCTCGGCGAAATTGCCGCCGGCAAGATCCAGCAGATGCACGTCCTCGCGCAGGTATTGCAGCTGATTGACGAAGATCTGGGCCATGCCGCGCTCGGTCTGGAAACCGGCGGCGAAAACCCGGCGCGCGCCGGCCAGCCGCTTGACGGCGCGGTGCCAGTCCGGGCTGTGGGCGGCCTCGTAGACGGCGACCAGCGCCGCCATTTCAAGCTCCAGCCCGCGGGCCAGCTGGTCCTCGCCGGCCTTGGTGCGGGCCTGCAGGTCACGCAGACGATCCCCGATCAGCCAGGGCTGATCGCCCATGTCGTTCTTGAGGTTCTTCTTGAGATCCTTGAACCCGTCATAGCCGATGGAGCGGCAGAAACGGCCCACGGTCGGCTCGCTCACCCCCACCTTCACGGCAAGGCTCGCGGCCGTCTCGAACGGCAGGGTGCTCATATCCGACAGCATGTAGCCGGCCAGCGCGCGATCCGCCTTGGAGGCGGTTGCCAGCGCCTCGTTCAGGCGGTCGCGCAAAGGTCTCGACATGAAATTTCCCCGTCAGTTCCCTTAAGTAAGAAATAAAACTTTCAAAAAGTCAACGTTTTTGGTTTTTCTTGCAAACCCGGCGCAATAGGCGTCTTGTGGCGGGGTCGGCCACTTCCGGGCACCGGCGTGCCACAAAGGCTCAATCAGCATGATCCACGATTTCCTTGTGATCGGCGGCGGGATCTCCGGCGCCTCCGTCGCCTATGAACTGGCCGAGGCCGGCACCGTTCTGGTGCTGGAGGGCGAAACCGCGCTCGGCTATCACAGCACGGGCCGGTCGGCCGCCCTTTTCACCCGGAATTACGGCGGCCCGGTGGTGCGCCGGATCAATGCGGCCAGCGCCCCGTTCTTCGCGGCCCCGCCCGCGGGCTTCTGCGACAGCCCGCTTCTGACCCCGCGCGGCGCCCTGACCGTGGCCGGCGCCGGGGCGCTGGACCGGCTGCCGGCGCTTCTGGCGCTCTCCGAACCCGGAGAGGAAGTGGTCGAGATCACGCCGGAGGAGGCGCTGGCACGCGCGCCATATCTGCGCCCCGAGCGGCTTGCGGGCGCGGTCTACGAGGCGAATGTCGCCGATATCGACGTGGCAGGCCTGCATCAGGCCTATCTCAAGGGCGCCCGGCGGCGCGGCTGCCTGATCGAAACCGGCGCGGCGGTGACGGGGCTGGAGCATGCCGCGGGTGTCTGGCAGGTCCGGACCGCGGGCCAGACCCATCGCGCGCGCATCGTCGTGAACGCCGCCGGGGCCTGGGCCGACCAGATCGGCGCCATGGCCGGGGCGGCATCGGTCGGGCTGGTGCCCATGCGCCGCACGGCGATCATCGTGGACGCGCCGGACGGGCTCGATCTGGCCACCAGCCCCGCGGTCGATTTCGTGGCCACCGGCGCCTATATCAAGCCCGAGGCGGGCAAGCTGATGGCATCGCCCGGCGATGCGACGCCCACCACGCCGCAGGATGCGCGGCCCGAAGAGCTCGACATCGCCCATCTGGCCCACTGGATCGAAACCGAAACCCTGATCCCCGTGCGCCGCATTTCCCATTCCTGGGCCGGTCTGCGCTCCTTCACCGCCGACGAGGCGCCGGTCGTGGGGTTTGATCCGCGCATTCCGGGCTTCCTCTGGCTGGCGGGACAGGGCGGCTACGGGATCATGATGGCGCCCGCCCTTGCGCGCTTCGCCGCGGGCCTTGCTCTGAACGGGGCGGCCACGCCGGACCGGTCCGGGCCCGGCTTCGATGCAGACAGCATTTCGCCGGCACGGATCGGCGCGGCGACGGACGGCTAGGACGGTCCTGCGCCGGGGGCGAAGCTCCCCGCTCCCGCTATCTCGCGTCGTACTGCGTCAGACGCAGGTGGCCATAGGTGAAGGGTCCGTCCTCCAGATGCCAGATCGCATCCCCCTCGCTGGCAAGCCGCCACCCGTCGAACTCCCGGTAGGTGCCAAGCGGTGTGCTCCAGCGCAAAGGCCGCAGCGTCCCGTCCTTTTCCAGCCTGCCCCGATCCTCGGACATGAAATCCACCAGTTCCCCGGCGGCGTTGAAGATCAGCTCCGCCGATACCGTGTTCCCGCCAAGCGCGAACCGCACCCGCGCGCGCCTGTCGTCGATCTCGCGCCATGACAGGCGCGGATCGACAAGCCGCGAGGGCGCGAAGAAGCACAGATCGTTCAGGATCGTGACCGTTTCGGTCCGGGTCAGATCGGCGCCGTCGGTATCGACCACGTTCACCAGCCCCGCAAGGCGCACGCGCATCGTGGCACGGTCGCGGTCGAAATCATGCAGCACGGCCACTGGCAGGCCTTTCATCCGCGTGGTCATCAGGAACAGGCGCTCGGGCGTGTCGAAGCGCTCGTATTGCCGGACCGGGCCGGTCATGCCCGGCGCGCCCGGGGCCTCGTACATCACGGCATCGAAATGCATCATGATCTCGGTGACGACGGGCCGCCCCACCGACTCCGTCAGCGCGATATAGCGCCGGACCGGCGGCGGCAGATGGGCGATATCGGCCTCGCCGAGGATCCTTTCGCCGCCAAGGGGAACGGTCATCGCCTCGGCCCGCCGCGCCTCGAACGCCTTCGTCAGGCTGGTCTTCCACATCACGGCGGCCAGCAGCAGCCCCAGACCGGCAGATATCGAAAGCGCCCAGATCATGGCCGTCATCCTAATCCTTTCGGGCCGCGCGGGCCCGCCGGCCACCGTCCCGGCGCCGCTACAACTCGGCCCGGTCGATCACCGGACTGCCATCGACGATATCGTCATTGGGATGGGTGACCACCATCATGCCGGGCTCCAGACCGCCGGTCACCACGGCGAACCGGTCGCTGCGCCGGCCCAGCTCCACGATGATCTCGCGGGCGGTGCTGCCATCGGCCACGAAAACGGCCCAGTCCTGCCCGCGCCTGAACAGCGCGCTCAGCGGCACCTGCACCACATCCTCCGCCTGCCATTCGATGATCCGAAGGAAGGTCGAAAACCCGTCGCCCAGCCCCGCGCGGTCCTCGGGCGGAGAGGTCAGGCGGAAAATCGCATCCACCCGCTGTTCCTCGATCCCCAGGGCGGAGATATGAGTGCGCGCCGAGGGTTCCACCCGGTCCAGTTCCGCCATCAGCGGGTCCGGCCCGCCCCAGCGTTCCACGATCGCCACCGCACCGGGCGACAGCCTCACCGCGTCCGACGACAGCAGATCGACCACGATCTCCAGTTCGCCCGGGTTGCCGATCGACATCAGCGGCGCGCCGGCGACCACCGGGCGTTCGCTGATATTGGCGACCGACAGAACCACGCCGTCCGCGGGCGCGACGATCTCGACACAGCAATCGCCATTGCCGGCACTCGCCGTCTCCGGGCCCATCAGCGCGGCGCGGGACCGCTCCAGCGTGCTCCGGGCGATCTCGATCCGCGCCGCGGCGGCCTCCACCGCGGCATCGGCAATCGCCAGCCGCTGGGTGACATCCTCCATCGCCGTGATCGACGACACGCCCCGCTCCACCAGCACCTGCATCCGCTCGAACTGCATCTGCGCATAGGTCTGTTCTTCCTGCGCGCGCCGGTGATCGGTCTGCGCCACGTTCAGCGCCGCCTCCGCCTCCGCGATGGTGGCTTCGGCCTGCATGCGCGTCCGGCTGTCCAGCAGGCTGGGCGCCACCGGTTCCACCTCGGCGACAACGGTCTGCCCCGCAACCACGGTATCGCCCACCTGAACCGGCGATCTCAGCGCGGTTCCGGTGATCGGCGCGGCCACCTCGTAGATATCGCGGATGCGCGTCCGCCCGTCGGCATCCACGCTCACCTGCAACGGCCCGCTCGCGATCTCGTGCAGATCGACCGGGATCGGCTCGGTCCGGAACGTGACATAGAGCAGCGCGGCCAGAATGGCGCCGCCGACGGCCAGGATGCCCAAGGTTCTGGGTTTCAGCGACATAGCCGTTACTCCCTTGTTTTCATGACGGAAACGAGATTGAGATTATCCAGCCTGCGGCGCACGATCAATGCCGAGGCAAGGGCCGCGGCCAGAACCACAAGGCTGGCGCGGGAGAAGATGTCGGGTTTCAGGATCAGCGGCATCGAATAGATATCCGACGAAAACGCCCCCACCATGGCCTGCGCGATCCCCGCGCCCAGCAGCCAGCCGATAGGCTGGGCCACCAGCGCCAGCAGCATCGTCTCGCCCACCAGCACGTAAGACACCTCGCCCCGTGAAAAGCCCAGGATACGCAGGCTGGCCAGTTCGCGGGCGCGCTCGCTCAGCTGGATGCGCGCGCCGTTATAGGCCACGCCCACGGTGATCAGCACGGCGATGACGATATAGACCGTGTTCATCACCACCACGTTTTCCCGGATCGTGTCCTGAAAGCTCCGGCGCGTGTCGTTCATCATGATCAGGCCGGACAGGCGCGGAATGTCCTTCAGGCGCGCGTGCAGCGCCTCCAGCTCGTTGTCATCCAGCGTGACATTGACCACCGACATCTGCGGGCTTTGCCGGAACACCTGGTTGAGATAATCCAGATCCGCATAGGCGCCCAGCCCGAAATACTGCTCCACCAGCCCGGTCACCACCATTTCATGGGTTTCGCGCCGACCCGACAGAAACTCGACCTCGACCATATCGCCGATGCCAAGGTCAAGCTGGCTGGCCAGCCGCTCCGACAGGAGCATGCCGCCGGGCTCCGCGGTGCTGACCTCGCCATCGGCGCCGATCACCCGGCTCAGATCCGTACCGGGGCGCCGGGCCTCCACGGCGAGGCTTTTTTCCAGCGGGCCATTTCGCAGGATCGCGGGCAGATATTGCTGCGGCTCGGCCTGCAGGACACCGGGCAGGCGGCGCACCTCGGCAATCGTGGTTTCCGGCACGTTCTCGGTGAACAGCAACATCGCGTCCTGCCGGTTCGACTGGTAGAACGCCACGTCGACGATGTTTTCCAGCGCGTCGTTCACGAAGGAGGCCGCCACGACGGAGGCGACCGCGAAGCCCAGCCCCAGACAGGTCATCGCGCTGCGCCCGGGCCAGCGGAAAAAGCTGCGCAGGATCATCACCGTCGGCTGCGACAGGCGCAGTCTGGCCATGGCCACATCGATCATGCTGCGCTTGAAGCGCGGCGGGGCGGGGGGCTGCATCGCGATGGCCGGGGCCAGCCGCGCCGCCGCCAGCGCCGCGCGCGCGGCGCCCAGCATCGTCGTGACAAGCGCAGCAAGCCCCGAAATCGCATAGACCCAGCCCGGCACCCGGAACAGAAGATAGGGAAAGTCGAAGAACTCGGCGTATTGCACCGCCATGCCGCGCGCAAGCCATGTGCCCGCGCCCCAGCCGATGGCGATGCCGACCACGGCGATGAAGCCCGCGAGAAGCAGGTAATGCAGACAGATTTCCAGGTCCGAATACCCGATCGCCTTCAGCAGGCCGATCTCGGAGCGTTCCAGCGCCACGATCCGGCCCATCACCATGCTGACCAGAAACGCCGCGATGGCGAAGAAGATCGGCGGCACCACCATCGCCATGCCCCGCAACTGCGCGATCTCGGAGGTGACGAAACTGTCGCTGATCTGCTGCGCCCGGCCGTAGGCGCCAAGCCCGCCATAGGGTTCGGCAAGCCTGTCCAGCGCGTCGATCACCTCGTCCTCGCTGGCATCCTGCGTGATCCGGACCGACAGGTTGTTGAACGCCCCCTCCATGTCGAAGGCGGCGGCCACGGCGCGTTCCGGCATCCAGATGATGCCGAACCCCTCGTTGTCGGGCATCATGCCGCCGGGGCTGATCGTGTAGATGTATTCCGGGCTTAGCGCGGTGCCCACGATGCGCAACTCGCGCCGCTGACCGTTCAGGTTGGCATGAAAGACCGAGCCGATCTCGAACCCGTTGGCCTCGGCGAAGGGCTCGTTGACCATCACGTCGCGGGTGGAGGTGGGCGCGGGGTAGCCGCCCGAGCGCAGAAGCGGCACATTCAGCAGCGGGTCGTCATCCTCGGGCCATGACAGGATCTGCCCCACCGCGCTTTCACTGCGCCCCTCGATATCCAGGATCGCCGCGCCGACAACCCGCGGCTCGATCGCATAGACGCCATCGATCGCGCGCAGCTCCGGCAGCAGCGTCTCGGGCGCGCGCCGCGTGTCGAGCCAGACATCCCCGAACCGGTTGCGCTCGTAATAGGCCGCGCGGGTGTCGTCCAGCGCCTGATACATCCCGAAAGAGGTCAGCAGCAACGCCACCCCGCAGGACAGCACCAGCGCGATGGCCACCGCCTGAACCCAGAGGCGCCTGAAGTCGCGGAACAGCTTTTTGTCGAGTGCCTGCATCCCGCTCACCACACGATCTCATGGGGCGCGATCCGGGTCTCGTTCACATGGACCTCGTTGATCTTGCCGTCTTGGAACTGGATCACCCGATGCGCCATCTGCTGGATCGCCGCGTTATGGGTGATCACCGCCGTGGTCGTGCCGAACTGGTCGTTGATCGTTTTCAGCACCTCCAGCACCTGCACCCCGGTCTTGCTGTCCAGCGCGCCTGTGGGCTCGTCGCAAAGCAGCACCTCGGGCCGTTTCGCGATGGCCCGCGCGATGGCCACGCGCTGCTGCTCGCCGCCCGACATCTCCGACGGGAAATGATCCAGCCGGTGGCCCAGCCCGACCAGTTCCAGCGCCTCGGCCGCGGGCATCGGGTCGGGGGCCACATCGGTGACAAGCTGCACATTCTCCCGCGCGGTCAGGGAGGGCACCAGATTGTAGAACTGGAAGACGAACCCCACATGGTCGCGGCGGAACCGGGTCAGCCCCCGGTCGTTCAGATCCGTCAGCTCCAGATCGCGAAACCAGACCCGCCCGTCCGTGACATGGTCCAGCCCGCCCAGAATGTTCAGCAAGGTCGATTTGCCCGAACCCGACGGGCCCAGTAGCACGGCCAGTTCACCGGCATAGAGCTCAAGGCTGACGCCGGCCAGCGCATAGACCTTCACCTCGCCGGTGTCGTAAACCTTGGTGATGTCTTCGGTTCTGAAGATGACCTCGGCCATTGCCGGCTCCCGTTTCCACCCTGTCGCGCCTGCGTTGTAACAGATAGGTGCCAGGGCGAATTGACTTGGCTCAATCCCGAAGACCGGAACGTCGCGTCATGCGCAGGATCGCGCCGGTGGTTTCGCGGCCGTCCGGGGGCTCAGCTCCGGTTGGCCACCGCCTGCACGATCGCCGCGGCCTGATCCGACGGCAGATTGCCCTTGCCGAACTCCACCTTGTCGGCGGCCAGTGGGCCCATGCAGGCCGGTTTCACCCAGATCGCTCTGTTGTTTTCCTGGCCCGCCGGGTATGTAGAGCGGAAAGATCTCACAATACGGCCCGTGGTTTCACTATTCGGAACAAACTCATGTCTGATACCCGCGCGCATCGTCGCTATCGCAGCCAGGAATGGTTCGACAATCCCAACAACCCGGGCATGACCGCGCTCTATCTCGAACGCTACCAGAACCAGACCTTCACCCGGGGCGAACTGCAATCGGGCCGGCCGATCATCGGCATCGCCAATACCGGCTCCGATCTGGCGCCCTGCAACAAGATCCACGTCTTCCTGATGGACCGGATCAAGGCCGGCATCCGCGACGCGGGCGGCATCCCGATGGAATTTCCCGTCCACCCGATCCAGGAAACCGGCAAACGACCCACTGCCGCGCTCGACCGGAACCTTGCCTATCTGAGCCTTGTCGAGGTGCTGCACGGCTACCCGATCGACGGGGTTGTGCTGACCACGGGCTGCGACAAGACCACGCCGGCGATGCTGATGGGGGCGGCCACCGTGGATATCCCCGCCATCGCGCTCAACGGCGGCCCGATGCTCGACGGCTGGTGGCAGGGCCGGCGCGCGGGTTCCGGCACGATCATCTGGGAAAGCCGCCGGCTGCTGGCCGAAGGCAAGATCGACTACGAGGAGTTCATGGACCGCGCCTGCGCCTCGGCGCCGTCGCTGGGTCATTGCAACACGATGGGCACCGCCTCCACCATGAACGCGCTGGCCGAGGCGCTGGGCATGACGCTGCCGGGATCTTCGGCCATTCCCGCCCCGTTCCGCGAACGCATGGAAATGGCCTTCGCCACCGGCGCCCGTGCGGTCGCGATGGTCAACGAGGATCTGAAACCGTCCCGGATCCTGACCCGCGCCGCCTTCGAAAACGCCATTCGCGTCAACACCGCCATCGGCGGCTCCACCAATGCGCCGCCGCATCTGCAGGCCATCGCGCGCCATGCGGGCGTGCCGCTCGACGTGACGGATTGGGAGGTGATCGGCCATGCCCTGCCGCTTCTGGTGAACATGCAGCCCGCCGGCAGCTATCTGGGCGAAAGCTTCTACCGCGCGGGCGGCGTTCCGGCGGTGATGGGGGAGCTTCTGGCCGCGGGGCATCTCGACGGGCAGGCGATGACAGCAAGCGGCAAACCCGTGGCCAAGGCGCTGGGCGGCGCGCGCAGCCTCGATCGCGATGTGATCCGCCCGGTCGATGATCCGCTGCGGGACAATGCGGGCTTTCTGGTGCTGTCGGGCAATCTCTTCGACAGCGCGCTGATGAAAACCTCCGTCATCTCCGAGGATTTCCGCGCCCGGTTCCTGAAAGACGGCGTGTTCGAGGCCCGCGCGGTGGTGTTCGAGGGGCCCGAGGATTATCACGACCGCATCAACGACGCCTCTCTCGGCATCGACGAAACCAGCATTCTGTTCATCCGCAACGTGGGCTGCGTGGGCTATCCGGGGTCCGCCGAAGTGGTGAACATGCAGCCCCCCGATGCGCTGATCCAGGCGGGCATCCGGCATCTGCCCACGGTGGGCGACGGCCGCCAGTCGGGCACGTCGGAAAGCCCCTCGATCCTCAATGCCTCGCCCGAGGCCGTGGTGGGGGGCGGGCTGGCGCTTCTGCAAACCGGGGATCCGGTGCGGCTCGATCTGAATGCGGGCACGCTCGATTGCACCATCGCGGCGGATGAATGGCGCGCCCGGCGCGCCGCCTGGACGCCGCCGGAGCTGGAGCATCAGACCCCGTGGCAGGAAATCTATCGCACCCATGTGGGCCAGTTGGCGCAAGGCGGCTGTCTGGAACTCGCCACCGCCTATCAGCGCATCGCCCGGGTACTGCCGCGCGACAACCACTGAGCGGCGCATCGGGCCCGGTTCGCCTTCCGGGCTCCGGGTCCGACGCCCCCGCCATATCTCGGCCGCCGGGGGGCCTGCGGCGGCAGGACGCGCCGCGCCCGGGCACAAAAAACTGACTTGCGTCAAGGCAGTGTCGCAATTTTCCGGTAGGATACCCAGATAACAGGCGAGCAGCGACCGGAGGCAGAATGCCCAAATTCACGACCACCCCCTATGACGCGATCGAGCCCGGGATGCAGGCCAGTCTGGAGCGGCTCTGCCTTGCCGACGATCTCTATGTCTTTGCCAATTCCAGCGGCAATCTCAACCCGATGCATCTGCCGAAGGAAGACGGCGACGGCGATGGCCGGCCCGAAGCGGTCGCCCCCTCGGCCTGGCTGGCGGCGCTGATTTCGGGCGTTCTGGGCAACCAGTTGCCCGGGCCGGGCACGCTTTATCTGGATCAGTCCCTGCGCTTTCTGGGCCGGGCCCATGCGGGCGATACGCTGACCGCCGCCGTGCGCGTGATCGAAAAGCTGCCCGAGAATGTGGTGCGTTTCGAGATCTGGGTCGATGGCCCCGAAGGCCGGATCGCCGAGGGCGAGGCCCGGGTCATCGCCCCCGCGGTGGTGCAGCATTTCGACGTGCACGACCTGCCCGGCCTGACCGTGCAGCGCCATGTGCATTTCGACCGGTTGCTGGAAATGGCGGCACCGTTACCCGCGATCCCCACCAGCGTCGTGGCCCCCGAAACGCCCGATGCGCTGATGGGCGCGCTTCTGGCGCGCGATCACACGCTGATCGACCCGATCCTCGTTGGCTCCGCCCGCAAGATCGCCGCCGCCGCCGAAGAGGCCGGCGGCGATCTGAGCGGGCTCGACATCATCGACATCCCCGATCACCGGGCCGCCGCGCTGCGGGCCGTGGCGCTGGTGCATGAAGGCCGGGCGCGCGCGGTGATGAAGGGCCATCTGCACACCGACCAGATCCTGCATGCGGTGTTGAAGAAGGAGGGCGGGCTGCGCACCAATCGCCGCCTGTCCCATGTCTTCGTGATGGATGTGCCGGGGCTGACGCATCTGCTGTTCGTGACCGACGCGGCGATCAACATCACGCCCGATCTGGATTGCAAGATGTCCATCGTCCAGAACGCCATCGATCTTGCGCTGGCCCTTGGGGTGGAGCAGCCGAAGGTCGGGATCCTGTCGGCGGTGGAGACCGTGACCGCGTCGATCCCGTCGACGCTGGACGCGGCGATCCTGTCGAAAATGGCCGACCGGGGACAGATCACCGGCGGTCTGGTGGATGGGCCGCTGGCGATGGACAACGCCGTCGATCTGGATGCCGCGCGGACCAAGGGCCTCAAGGGTCTGGTGGCAGGGCGGGCGGATATCCTCGTGGCGCCCAATATGGAATCCGGCAACATGCTGGCCAAGCAGCTCACCTTCCTTGCCCATGCGGAGGCGGGCGGCATCGTCATGGGCGCGCAGGTGCCGATCATCCTGACCAGCCGGGCCGATGACGACAAGGCGCGGCTGGCCTCCTGCGCCATCGCGGCGCTTTACGCGGCGAGCAAATCGCCATGAGCCGGCTGATCCTCACCCTGAACGCGGGCTCCTCCTCGATCAAGTTCGGGCTCTATGCCGCCGCCGCCGAACCGGTGGAGGAGGCGCGCGGCCAGATCGACGCGCTCGGCCCCGCGGCCCGGCTGATCCTGGAGCCGCGCGGCGCCGCGCGGCAGGACACCGATCTCGGCCCGACGGATCACGCGGGCGGCGTGCAGGCGATCCTCGATGCGCTGGCCCCGCTCACCGCCGGGCGGCCCATCGCGGGCGTCGGCCACCGCGTGGTGCATGGCGGCCCCGATATCGACGGGCCACGGCAGATTGATATACCATTGTTATACCTTCTGCGCGGGTACGAGCCGCTCGCGCCCCTGCATCAGCCCCATAATCTGGCGGCGGTGGAGGCCGCACAGGCGGCCTTTCCCGAGGCGGTGCAGATCGCCTGTTTCGACACCGCGTTTCACCGCGGCCACCCGTGGGTGAACGACACGTTCGCCCTGCCGCGCCGCTATTACGACAAGGGTGTGCGGCGCTACGGCTTCCACGGGCTCAGCTATGATTACGTGATGGGTGCGATGCGCCGGGACTGGCCGCGTCTGGCCGACGGCCGGGTGATCGTGGCGCATCTGGGCAACGGCGCGTCGATCTGCGCGATCCGGCAGGGCCGTTCCGTGGGCTCGTCCATGGGATTTTCGGCGCTGGACGGGTTGCCGATGGGCACCCGCTCGGGCCAGCTCGATCCGGGCGTATTGCTCTACATGATGCAGAGCGAAGGCCTGACCGCGGATCAGATCAGCGATCTTCTGTATCGCGAAAGCGGGCTGAAAGGGCTGTCGGGCCTCAGTCACGACATGCGGACGCTGCTGGAGAGCGACCGCAAGGAAGCCGCGGAAGCCATTGATTACTATGTCTTTCGTCTCCGGCGGGAGATCGGGGCGATGGCGGCGGTTCTGGGCGGGGTCGATGCGGTGGTGTTCACCGGCGGCATCGGAGAAAACGCGGCCCCGATCCGGGCACGGGCCATTGCGGGGCTGGGCTTTCTGGGCCTCAGCATCGCGCCCGCCGCCAATGAAGTCAGCGCCCCGCGCATCGATGCGGGGCCGGTTCCGGTGCTGGTGGTGCCCACGGATGAGGAGCGGGTGATCGCGCGGGCAGTGGCGAGCTCCCTAGACGGTGCGGCCCGGGCCGCGGGATGACCCCGCCCCGGCGATAGCTTTTAAGGTGGCCCCCTTGACGTGACGCGGCACGGCCGCAGGATGGCGGGCAGAGGTTCGGAGGGTTTGAATGCGTTTCATCGTCATCGCTGTGGGCATCGTCGCGGTTCTTTTCGCCGGAACCGCGATTGCCATGCGGCTGGTTCCGATGTCGGCCGAGGTCTGGCATCTGGACCCCGCCGACGTCACGCCGCCCGGCACCCCGAATTTCGTTCTTCTCAGGGGAGATGAGGCCGTCACACGCCCCGGCACCGTGGCCGATGTGTCCGCTCGCATTGATGAAATCGTCCGTGACGACGGGGCGCGGCTGATCGGAGGGACCGTGGCGGAGGGGCATATGACCTATGTGCATCGCACGGCGCTCATGGGGTTTCCCGATGCGATCTCGATCCGTGTCCGCCCGGCGGAGGATACGGGGCAGGCCGCGATCGAGGTCTTCTCCCGCTCCCGCTTCGGCCACTCTGACATGGGCGTGAATGACAGGCGCGTGACCCGGTGGCTGGAACAGCTGGGCTCTTGACCTTTCCCGGCGCTCAAGCGACACCGCGCAGATGCTGCCCACCGACCGCCTGCACCAGATCACCGACCGGTTCGAGTTTCTCGAAGCGCGGCTGAACGCCGGGCCGCAGGCCTCCGAGATTGCCGTGATCAGCCGCGAATATGCCGAGTTGAAGCCCATCGTGGAGCAGATTTCCGCCTATCATCAACTGCTTGCGGATATCGCCGATGCCGAGGCGATGCTGGGCGATCCCGAGATGAAGGCGCTGGCGGAGGAGGAATTGCCGGTTCTTCGCGCCGCGCTGCCCAAGGCCGAACAGGCGTTGCGCATTGCGCTATTGCCGCGCGATGCGGCGGATGCGCGTCCCGCGATGATCGAGATCCGTCCCGGAACCGGCGGTGACGAGGCCGCGCTTTTCGCCGCCGATCTGCTGCGCATGTACGAGCGCTACGCCGAGGCGCATGGCTGGAAGCTGGAGATCATCGAGCAGAGCCTGACCGAGCTTGGCGGTATCAAGGAGGTGATCGGCCATGTCTCGGGGGAGGGGGTCTTTGCCCGGCTGAAGTACGAAAGCGGCGTTCACCGGGTCCAGCGGGTTCCAAGCACGGAATCGGGAGGGCGCATCCACACATCGGCCGCGACGGTCGCGGTCCTTCCCGAGGCTGAGGAGGTCGATATCGATATTCCCGCCGCCGATATCCGCATCGACACGATGCGCGCGTCCGGCGCGGGCGGGCAGCATGTGAACACCACCGACAGCGCTGTGCGGATCACCCATATCCCCTCGGGTATCGTCGTCACCAGTTCGGAGAAATCGCAGCACCGCAACCGGGAAATCGCCATGTCGGTTCTGCGGGCACGGCTCTACGATCTGGAACGGCAGCGGATGGACGACGCCCGCGCCGCGGACCGGAAATCGCAGGTCGGCTCGGGCGACCGGTCCGAGCGGATCCGCACCTATAACTTCCCCCAGGGCCGGATGACGGACCACCGGATCAACCTGACGCTCTACAAGCTCGATCAGGTGATGCAGGGCGATCTGGACGAGGTGATCGACGCGCTGATCGCCGATGATCAGGCCCGCATGCTGGCGGAGATGGAGGGGTGACACCCCGGACGATCCAGACGGCCCTGACCGCAGGCCGCGACCGGCTGCGTGCGGCGGGGCTGGACGGGGCCGACCGGGACGCGCGCTGGCTGATGGCCGGCGCCCTGGGTGTCCCGCCCGACCGCGTGATCCTTCGGTTGCAGGATCCGTTGGGCGACCCGGCGGCGCGCTCCTTCGAAACCGCCATCGCCCGTCGGCTGGACCGCGAGCCGGTCAGCCATATCCTTGGCGGGCGCTGGTTTTACGGGCGCTGGTTCCGGGTGACGCGGGACGTTCTGGACCCGCGCCCGGAAACCGAAACGCTGGTCGATCTGGCCCTGAGCGCGCCGTTTTCGACGGTGCTTGATCTGGGCACCGGCACGGGCTGCATCCTGCTCAGCCTTCTGGCGGTGCGCCCGGGGGCCACCGGGCTGGGCACGGACATCTCGCCCGAGGCTCTGGCGGTCGCGGATCGGAACGCGACCGGACTGGGCCTGTCCGACAAGCTCGACCTGCGCCTGTCGGACTGGACCGCGGACGTCACCGGCAGGTTTGATCTGATCGTGTCGAACCCGCCCTATATCTCCGCCGCGGAAATGGCCGATCTGGCGCCCGATGTCCGCGACCACGAGCCCCATCTTGCCCTGACCGATGGCGGGGACGGCCTTGCGGCCTATCGCGCGATCACGGCCGGGGCGCCGCATCATCTGGCGCGGGGCGGCCGGCTGCTTGTCGAGATCGGATGGACGCAAGGGCCCGCGGTTTCCGCTCTCTTCCGCGCGGCCGGGCTTGAAGAGATTGCCGTGCATTCCGATATGGATGGCAGGCCCCGGGTCGTCAGCGGACGGGCTCGCGCATGAGGTAAAGTGCGAAAACCGGCCAATTTGGGCAAAAACAGCGTGCTGCCGTCACTTTGGCCTTGTTTTGGCCCGCATTGCGTGGTTACTCCCTACCCAACGGACGCAGATTGGCTTGGCCAATCGCCCGTGGTTTTGCCACAGAAACGGGTCACTCGATACTCGACCCAAGGCGCATGTATACGGGATCGGCACGGGGCTGATCCGATGCGGCCCTACCAGAACACTGGAACAGAAAAACCAATGAGATCATCGAAGAACCGCTCGCGGTCCAAGGGGAACCGGAACCGTTCCGTCGGCAATATCGTCAACCGTGTGTTTGACAGCTCGGGGCCCGAGGGCAAGGTGCGCGGCACCCCGCAGCAGATTATCGACAAATACAACCAGCTTGCCCGCGATGCACAGCTTTCCAACGATCGTGTGGCGACCGAGAACTTCCAGCAGCATGCGGAGCATTACACCCGCATGCTGAGCGAAGCGCAGCGCGAGATGGATGCGCGGCGCGAGGCGCAGGAAGCGCAACAGAATCAACAGAACCAGCAGCGCGATCAACGCCCGCCGCGGAATGACGACGGCCAGCAGGGCGATCAGCGCCAGCCGTGGAACGACGATGGCGATCAGGGTGACACCCGCAACGCTCCGCAGTCGGAGTCCGGCTTGGGCGACGTGATCGACACCGCATCTGCCGCCGATAGCGGTCTTGTGGAAACGCCCGAAAGCACCGGCAAGCCGAAACGCACCCGCGCCCGGCGCCCGCGCAAGACCGATGCCGACAGCGCAGGCGACGCCCCGGCGCAAGAGGCGTCCGAGCCGAAGCCGGGCAATCCTCAGGAAGCGGCCGAGTAAGCCCGGGCTCAGCCCGCCGCGATCTGGCGGGCCAGCGCGCAGAACCCCTCGATCGGAACCTGTTCGGCCCGATCCGTGGGCGTCAGCCCGGCGGCCAAAATCCGCGCCTCGATATCCGGGACAAGCCCCTTGAGCGCGGCGCGCAGCATCTTGCGCCGCTGGTTGAAGGCCTTGGCCACGACCCGTTGCAGCACATCCGGATCCGCGGGATAGCGTGGCTGCGGCAGCGCGGTCAGATGCACCACGGCGGAGCTGACCTTGGGGGGCGGTGTGAAGGCTTCGGGCGGCAATCCCATCACAACCCGCGCGTCGCAGCGCCATTGCGCCAGCACGGCCAGCCGCCCATAGGCCTTGCCGCCGGGCCGGGCCACGATCCGGTCTGCAACCTCGCGCTGGAACATCAGGGTCAGGCTGTCCCATAGCGGGGGCCAGACCGGCGGCGTCAGCCAGCGCACCAGCAATTCGGTCCCCACATTATAGGGCAGGTTCGCGACGATCTTGACCGGGGGCTGCAGATGCGCGGCCCAGTCCAGATCCAGCGCATCGGCATTCAGCACCTCAAGCCGGCCGGGATAGGCCGCCGCGATCTCGGCCAAGGCCGGCAGGCAGCGGGCATCCTTTTCGACCGCGACCACGCGGCGCGCACCTTCGGCCAGCAATCCGCGCGTCAGCCCGCCGGGTCCGGGGCCGATCTCAAGAACGTCGCAGCCGGTCAGATCGCCCGCGGACCGGGCGATTTTCGCGGTCAGATTCAGATCCAGCAGAAAGTTCTGCCCAAGCGATTTCCGTGCGCTCAACCCATGGGCGGCGATGACCTCGCGCAGCGGGGGCAGGGTGTCGATACCGCTCATTTCGCGAAAATCCGGTCATTTCGGCTCATCCCCCCCTCATCGCAGGGCAGGGCGGGCCTTGTCGAGCGGCAGCGGCATGTTTTTTGCAGGCGGATTGTGGTATAATCTTGCCATATTTCGCGACAACTCTTTGATTTTCAGTGTGATTTCTTGAGGTATGTGGTTCGTTGACCCGAAGTGATTTCCTAAACGCGTGGTCCGCAAGCACCCCAGATCAGCGCTTTTCCGCCTTCGTGGCGTGGATCGGCGATGCACTTGCCAGCTACGACTCCCTGATCGGCCCGATCGACCTGCAGCGCGATGCGGCGGCCGACCCAATCCTTCAACCCGACAAGATGAGCTATCGGCTGTCGCCTGATCTTTTCACCCAGGGCGCGCCCGACGCGGCCGCTGATCTGGGCGATCTCATCATTGACCGGTCTGTCTATCTGGCGATGCGCGCCTGGGAGGAGAGGCAGAAGGAGAAACAGGAATGGGAGAAGGAGGCGCGCAAGCAGCGCGACAAGGACTACGAGAAGATGCTGAAAGACGCCAAGCCCAAGGGCAGCAAGGCGGGTTATGGAGACTACCTGCTTTATCTGCGGATGAAGGAGCTTGAGGGCGGATCGGGCTAGGCGGCGAACAGGGAGTTTTCCAGATGGCATTTGCAGAACTGAACGAGCATCAGATTGAGGCCCTGACCACCCATGCGGCCGCGCGCAAGACCCATACCCGCGCCGGGCTGATGCGGATGCTGGCCGAACTCAGGCTGGAATTCATCGAAGGCGCCGAAGAGGCCCTGCATTGCAGTCAGTGGCTGGGCGCGCAGACCGCGCTGGTGCAGGCCGCCTATCGTCTTGAGGTCGCCAGCGCCCGCGCTGAGGAGGAGGCGCGGCGCGCCGACGCGCTTGTCTGGTTGGCCGAAACGCCCGATCTCATCGCGTCGACGCGGGCCCGCGCGCTGCCGCAGGAGGGTGCATCGGATGGCTGATCCCGTATTCGGCGTCACCGGCGCCGGGGCCGCTCTGGTGCCCGACGACACATATGGCGATGTTGCGCGCGGCATGATCGGGCGGTCGCGGGGATACTGCCTTGCGACCCTGTTCATCGTCGATCTGGACCCGGCGGGCGACACCGATCTGCGCGTGGACGGCATGGTGCAGGAGATGGCGGCGGCGGCATGGCGCGGGGTGGACGCACGGCTGATCGTGGGCGGCTCCCGCGTGAATGGCGATATTCTGGATATGGCGCGTCTGGCGCGGGCGCGGGCCCGTTCTTTGGGCCTGCCGTGCCGGATGGTGGCGACGACCGAGCAGATCTCCAACCATTCCAAGGTGTTGGTGGCCGACGGGGTCACGCTTCTGGGATCCCATAACTGGTCCCCCGGTGCGTTGACGGGCCAGCGGCAGGACAGTGTCGCGATCACTTCGGCGGTGTTCGCGGCCTATCAGCTGTCTCGCTTCGCCGCGCAATGGGCCACAGCGGGCGCGGAGGGTTTCGATGTTCCGGATTGATTGGCACGATGTGACGACGAAGGATGTGCTGGACGGGCTGCGCCAGATCGCCGGGGCGCCTGAGGGTGCGGCGGCGCGCGACGATCTGCTGCGCCCGGTTGTGGCGGGCATTCTGGCGCATGTGGGCGGCCTGCCGGTCACCGGGCAGCCATGGTCCGGGGCCGACTGCACCGCGGCCGCGCGGCTGCTACTGGCCGAGGCCGTGGCCGGGTTTCTGCGCCGCGGCCATGGGCATGGAACGGATCTGCCGGGCTGCGATCTTGGCCCCGCTGCGGGGATGTTGGAGCGTACGCTGACCGCGCGCGCCCGCGTGGAGGTCAATCACGCGGATGCCGACACGCTTGCCGCGCTGCCGGTGATCGGGCCCGCAACCGCCGCCCGCATTCTGAACGACCGCCGCGCGCGCGGGCCCTTCTCCTCCGCCAGCGAACTTGCCGAGCGGGTCAGCGGGATCGGGCCGGCCGGCGCGGAGCGGCTGAACCTCATGCTGTCCTTCGATGGCCCGCTAGTGTCGGGAGGGCGGGTTTCGGGCGATCTGGATGCGGATCTTCCCCGTCTGCTGGCCCTCTCTCCCGAACCGGATCCCGCTCGCCGTCTGGCCCGCATGCTGGAGGCGGTGGCCGGGTTCGTGGCGGCGGATCCGCATCCGGCGACCGTGGCGGGGCGTCCGCGCGATGATCTTCCGGTGGGCGACACAACGCCACTTCCGCAGATGCAGGCCTGCGACCAGATCGAGGTGCTGGAAGACGGCGCCTATTATCTGCGGCTGCAAACCCTGCTTGAAGAGGCTCGAAACCGGATCGACGTGGCCATGTTCTTCATGGCTTTCCCCGGCCCGACCCACCCGACCCGCGCGCTTCTGGAGCGGCTGGCGTCGGCACATGACACCGGTGTTGCCGTCCGGGTGCTGCTGGATCGGGACCGGGAGGATGATCCCTACCGGTCCCGCGTGATCAATGCGGAGGCGGCGGGATTCCTGAAGTCGCGCGGCGTGCCGGTGCGGATCGACCCGGAGGAGGTTCTCATGCATTCCAAGACGGTCGCGATTGATCGCAGGCTGGCGGTTGTCGGCTCCCATAACTGGACCGCCGGGTCCTACTTTCGCTATCGCGACATGTCGGTGGCGATCACCTCGCAAGAGGTGGCGACTGCTCTGCATGACCGGTTCGACGGCCTATGGGCCTTGGGGACGGACGCCTGACCCCCCCCGCTTCATGCAGCCTGCCAAGCCTCGTCGATGGCAGGTTCAGGCGGCGCGCGCCCTTGCCATCTGCTCTGCCATCCGCAAGGCCGCGATCAGGCTGGTGGCATCGGCCTGGCCCGTGCCGGCGATGTCGAACGCCGTGCCGTGATCGGGTGACGTGCGGATGAAGGGCAGGCCAAGGGTGACGTTCACGCCGCCCGAGAAATCCAGCGTCTTGATCGGGATCAGGGCCTGATCGTGATACATGGCGATGGCCGCGTCATAGCCCGCGCGGGCTGCATCATGAAACATCGTGTCTGCGGAATGCGGGCCGGTGATGGCCATGCCCTCGGCCTTCAGCGCGGCGATCACGGGCGCGATCAGGTCGGTCTCCTCCGCGCCGATTGTACCGCCTTCGCCCGCATGGGGGTTCAGTCCGGCCACGGCGATGCGCGGCGCCTCCACACCGAAATCCCGGCGCAGCGCCGCCTCGGTGATGCGGATCGTGTCCATCAGGAGCGCGCGGTCCAAGACGCCCGGCACCTTGGCCAGCGGGATGTGGATGGTGGTCGGCACCACGCGCAGCGCGTCGCAGGCCAGCATCATCACCACACGGGGCACGCCCGCCAGATGGGCCAGATACTCCGTATGGCCGGGATGGGAAAACCCGGCCCCGTCTTTCAGCGCCTTCTTGTTGATCGGCGCGGTGCAGAGCGCGGATGCCTCCCCCCGCATCACCAGATCGACACCCCGGGCGATCGCGTCGATCACGGCCTGGGCATTGGCCGGGTCGGGTTTGCCGGGTATGGCAGCGGCGGGGAAATCATGGGCCAGAACCGGCAGCGCGTGGCCCGAGATATGGGTGGCGTCGCCGGGGGCATGGATCACCTCCACCGGCGCGCCATGGCCGGTCAGATGCTTTGGATCGCCAATCGCGAAAAACGGCAACCGGGCCCCGAGCCGGGCCCAGGCCTTGGCGGCGATTTCGGGCCCTATGCCCGCGGGCTCCCCACAGCTCAACGCGATGGGGGCAGTGCTCATTCGTCTTCCGTGATGATCGCGTCGGCCCGCAACTCGGCCAGGAACCCGTCGGCATAGCTTTCCAGACGCTGCTGGAACAGGGCCTGGCGTACCTCTTCGCGGCCGCCTTCCGGCAGTTCGGTCGAGCGGCCGCAGAGCATCAGCACCTGCAGGATCTGGCCGTTGTTGCGGGTGATGCCAAAGGACATCTCGTTATCGTCGAGCTTCGCCAGTTCCAGCGATACATCCGCCGGCACGTCCCCGATCGGCAGGGATTGCCGGGTAAATCCGCCGGGGCGCGCACCATAGAGGTCGTCGCAGACATCCACGTCGTTGCGCAGACGCTGCGCCTCGGCAAGCGCGTCTTCGGAGCGTCCGCCCTCGATCGGGATCGTTGCGTATTCGACGGCGGTGATCACCGGGGTCACGAAATCGGTCTCTTCGAAATCTCGCAGCTGGAAGATCGCGATGGCCGGACCAAAGGGAATCGGCTCGGTCACATCGCCCGGCCCAAGCGTCAGCACCAGAGACCGCAATCCGGGCGGCAGGCTGGACAGGGGCCGCCAGCCAAGCGACCCGCCGGCCCGTGCGGTACCGGCAGCCGAAAACCGGCGCGCGGCGGCCGAAAATCCGGCCACATCGCCATCCAGCGTCTCGGAAAGCCGCTGGATCTGCGCCCTCGCTTCTTCCTGGTTCTGCGGGGTCAGCGGAATGACCAGTTCGGCCAGCAGGATGCGTGCGCCCTGCGAGGATCCGCTCAGCGTCAGCGCGCGGTCGATCTCTTCCTCCGTCACCTGTGCGCGCGGGCCGAAGCGGGTGCGCAGCACGTTGCGCCAGGTAACGCCCGCCGCGACGAAATCCCGGAATGTTTCGGCGGAAACACCTTCGGCCGCGATCGCCTGAATGAACTGTTCGGGTTCCAGATTGGCGCGCGCGGTGAATTCGGCCATCCCCTCCTCGATCTCCTCGGCCGAGGCGGTCAGACCGAGCCTTTCGCTGGCTTGAGCCTGCAGACGTTCATTGACGAGGTCCTCGCGGGCTGTCTCTTCCAGATCGCCGGGGGCGTTCAGAAGCTCCAGAAACCGGCGGCGTTGCTCGATCTCGTAATAGGTCACCGCGCGGTCGTTGACGGTGATCGCGGCCGTGAAGGGGCTTTGCTGCGCGTTTGTGGCGACAGGCGCCAGCGCGGCAGTCAGGGACAGGGCGCCGGCGATGACCAGGGCGATCCAATCGGGCCGTGAAAACTGTTTTGCTCGCATGCTCATCGTTTCTTGTCCGTTATCCTGTTGCGCAGTTCCGGTCAGCGGCAGCTGCGATCGTAGCGGCGGCCATCCCGCGTAGCGCCAAAGCCATTCAGCGCGACAGTCAGGCCCAATTCGGTTGACGGCTCCAACGTAGCCGAGGAGGTGAAGCGGCGCGAGAGGGAAAACTCCACATCAACGCATTCCGTTGCATAGCTCAACGCCAGCCCGGCCCGCGTCGGTTCGTCGGTGACGAAATCATAGCGCCAATCGACGGCCGCGGCCCAAGCATTCTCGAAATCATAGCGGGCATCGAAGGACCATTCGGCCATATCCAGCGGGCGGCCCTCGGCCGGGTCGGCCCGTAGCCAAGTGAAGCGGGAGGTGAGGCCGTGTGCCTCCCCGGTCCAGGAGACGGCAAGCTCGTTGGAGGTGAAATCGAACGCATCGTCGAACAGCATCCGGTTCATCACACTCAGATCCTGCCCGAGGCCCAGATTGGCAGAAAGCAGCCAGTCGGATTGGCGCCCGTCCAGCCCCGAGCCCGGCGTGAAAGGCCCGAAATCCCCTTCGCGGAAGACCCGGCCTACCGTAACGCCGAGTGACCAGCCAAGCGGGTCGGTCCGCGTATAGGTCACGCCGATATTCAGCCGCTGTCCGGTTTCGCGGGCGTCGTTGCCCGGGAACCGGTTGAGCGAAAAAAGATTTGCCTCGTCGAATTCCACCACCGCGCTGTCCTCATTGGGGATCATCGCCGTGTCGTCCTCGCTCCAGGCCAGTTGCACGGTCGGCTCGATAAGATGGGTCACGCCGCGCTCGCTGGTCATGGCCCATGGCCAGCGCAGTTCGACGGCGGCAAAGGGGGCGATCCGGGTTTCCTGATCCGGAAAGCCGCTGTCTTCCCGGATGTTGTAATAGTCGGCGTAAACCTCCGTTTCGACGGCGAGAAGGAGCCCGGCGGGCAGCACCCAATCGCGGCGCCAGTCTGCACTTGCCGTCACGCGCCCGACATCGCGGCCAATCATATCGGTGTCATCGACGCGGTAATGGGCATGGGTACTGAAGCTGAGGGACGCGATGCCGCCAAGCCCCGCGGGCGTGTAGCGTCGGGTATACTCCGCATTCAGCGCCCGGTTCGGCAGGATGCGGTTGTCGTCGCCGTCGCGCAGCGAGGTGAAATAGGTAAATCCGCCTTCGATATACTCATCCCGGCGGGCCCGGCTGAAGGTGAGGTGGCTTCGCAGCCGGTCCTCATCGGAATAGCCATAGGCGAGAAGATAACTCCGGTCGGTGACGCCTTGCAGCCCGAAATCGAGCTGGAAATCGCGGGGCAGGTCGAATGTGCCTTCGGCAAAGACATATCCGCGCTGGTCGTCATCTGTCAGATCATCCCAGGTCAGCGCCCCATCGACCTCGACAAACCCGTTGCGAAATGCCTGGCGATAGCGCGCCTCGATGCTTTGGCTCTGGCCAAGCGTCAGAAACGGCGTCAGCGTCAGATCGGCATGGTCGCCCAGTTCGATGAAATAGGGCAGGCGGATGCCGGTGCCGATCAGATCGTCGCCGCCGATCGAAGGGGCGAGAAAGCCGGTGGCGCGCTCCAGCGTCGGGTCGGGCAGGCGCAGGCGGGGGATATAGGCAAGCGGGATGCCAAGCGCCCGGAACTGCGCCCCCTCGAAGTATAACTGCCGCTCCAGTTGATCATGCACGATCCGCCGGGCGCGGATCTCCCAAAGCGGGATCGGGTTGTTCGCGCAGATCTCGCAGGAGGAGGCGACGGTCTGGTAAAGCTGCGTATACCGCCCCTCCGTCCGGTTGATCTCGGTTGCCGCGATCTGCAGTTGCCGGTCCAGCACCAGCCGCGCGGATTGCAGAATGCCGCTTTGCATATCCGCCGACAACTGGGCGAACTCGGCGAAGAAAACGGTGCGCCCGTTGGCTTCGATCACGCTGAGCGGGCCTTGCACGACCATCGTGTCGTTCACACCGTCGTAGCGCACGGACTGGGCCCGCATCCGGCTGCCCTGATAAAACACCTCGACATTGCCGGTGGCCTCGACGACCTGGCTAGCGCCGTCGAACTCGATGCTGTCCGCGATCAGGGTGGCGGGCATCGGGTCCGTGGGCTGGGCGTCGGCCCCGGTGGCGCCAAGCGCGGCTGCGAACAAGGACAGGGCCAGGAGAAGGGCGCGCAGCGGGCTCATCCATCCTCCGTATGAAGCAAAAGGCCGAGCGCCAGAAGAATTGCGGCCAGGGGCGGCGTCCAGGCGACGACAGAAATCGGAAGCTGGCCGGTCTCGCCCAGAACCTGTGCGAAGCTGCGGATGAAAAACACCCCGAACCCCAGCAGGATCGCCGACAGGACCATGACGCCGGTCTTTCCGAACCGCGTGTGCCGCATCGTGAACCCTGCCGCGATCAGCACCATCGCGGCCAGCATCAGCGGATTGCTCAACTCCATCTGAAGCCAGACCCGATGCTGAAGCGCGGCAAAGCCCGCGCGGTTCAGCTGCCGGATGAAACCGGGCAGTTCATAGATCGGAACGGTCGTGGGGCTGCCGAAACTGTCACGGATCTGTTCGCGGGTCAGGGTGGAGGGCAGGGTATGCGCGGCCAGCGTTTCGGCCTCGGCCTCGGGGTTGGCGCTGCCCGCGAGCGGCCAGATCTTCACATTCTCAAGCGACCATGCCCCCAGTTCCAGCTGTGCCGACCCGGCATCGATCCGGCGCTGCATGGTTCCCTGGTCGTCGAACACGAAGAAGCTGGCATTGCTCAGCACCGTGCCGTCGGCATTGGATCTGTCCGCACGGATGACGGTCTGCCTTGCCTCGCTGCCCTGACGCAGCCACAAGCCCTCCGCGCTGACCGAAAGCGTGCGCTCTTCGCCGGTCTGGAAGCGCGCGATGCTTTGCGAATATTGCCGTTCCGTCGCCGCGACAATGGGGTTGAGCACGGTGATCCCCAGGACGCCCAGCAGGACCGCCACCACCACAGGCGACATCGTGCTGCGCAGGGCCGAACGCCCCGCCGCCCGCACGACCACCAGTTCCGAGGTCCGCGCAAGCCCGAGGAACAGGAACAGGGTCGCGATCATGATGAACAGCGGCAACATCTCGTAAAGTGTGCCGGGCAGATTAAGCAGCGCCAGCTGGAACGCCGCGTTCAGGCCGGCCTCGGGGTTGCCGATCCGGCGCAACTGTTCGGCCAGATCGATGGGCAGCAGGATCGAGATGAACACCCCCAGCACGATCGCGAACGATCTCAGGAAGCGCCGCGCGATATACAGATGCAGGATCATGCCGCCGCCCGCCGTCGCACGCGGGGCCCGCGCATTCCCCGAAGGGTCAGCCCGGCGACAATCAGAAGTGCAAGAAGCGGTTGCAGATAGATCAGCAGGATCTGCCCGCCCTCCCTGAGGGCCAGCGCTTCGGCCGCATTCCACGTCATCTGAAGCGGGATGATCAGAACCACCGCCAGCAGGATCTGCGGCCAGACCCCGAAACGGGAAAAGGAGCCGAGCATCAAGGTGGCCGCCCCGATCGCCGGCACCAGCAGGACGAAGAGCGCGCGCGCGATCCGGCTGTGCCCCTCGAACTGCATGGCGGCGCGGTCAAATCCCTGTTCGGTGGCGAAATCCGGATCGGCGCGCAGCAGAACCGGCGTGGACAACTCGCCCAGATCGTAGCGCCGCGCGTCCGGCGCCTCGATCAGACCGGCGATGTCATAGGTGAAATCGTCGAATTCCACGATCGAAAGCCGCTGATCGGCGGCCGTTCGGGTCTGTGCCATCCCGTCGAACATCACCAGCCGCGGCCCGGCCTCGCCGCGGACCAGAAGCGCCCTGCGTGCGTTGTAAGTGGTTTCGGCACCCAGGCTGGAGCGATCCTGCAGAAAGATATCCCGGAACTCGCCCAGTTCGGTGATTTCCCGGATATAAACGGTCAGCCCGGCGGTGGGGTGGATGAACTCCCCTTCGCGCAAAAGTCGCCCGGTCATGTCCTGGGTGACCTCGGCGCTGCGCTCGTTGAACTGGCCGCGGGCGGCGGGCGCCAGCACATTGGCCAGAATGCCGACCAGAACCGCCAGCAGCAGCCCGAACAGCGCCACGGGCCGCAACAGCCGGATCACACCCATGCCGGCGGTCTGCAGAACCACGAGTTCGGATTCGGCGATCATCCGGTTGAAGATGTAAAGCGTGGCCACGAATGCGGAAACCGGTAGCACCGTCAGCATGATCTGCGGCAGGCTGAGCGCGGTGAATTCAAGAAAGACGGCAAGGTTCTGGCCATCGGCGATCAGCGAGTCGAACAGGTCGACCGCCCGGTTGATCCAATACACGGATATCAGGACAAGGCTGAAAAAGCCGAACAACACCAGCAGTTGTGACAGGATATACCGGTCGTACCGCCCCACAGGTCATGCCCCTCATCTAGTGTCGTTCGTTGGTCTTTTACCCGGTTTTACTGCAATCCCGTCTCCGTTAACAGGCCCATCTGGTCATCCTCCGCGGCCCCGCCTAAGCTGCGGCAAATCTCGAACATCATGAGGCCCCGTATGACCACCCCCATCGACATTTCCTTTGCTGAAACCGACCTGGACGCCTTGCGCGAATTCGAGGGAAAGATCGCGGTCTTTGCCACCGAGGACGGCAAGATGGATGCCGGCGCCCGGCGCGCCAACCGGCTGACACGGGGCGCGGTCGCGCGGATGCTGGATGCGGAGGGCTGGAGCAAGGTGAAGGAGGGCGAAGGCTTCGTGATGGGCTTTCCCGCCGGGGTTCTCGCCAGCGCGGTGATGGTCCTGAAACTGCCGCGCCGTCCGTCGACGGAGCTGGCACGCAAGGCCGGCGCGAGCCTTGCCAAGTTCAAGGGCGACGAGCCGCTTCTGGTGGTGGCAGGCACGTTGAACCGGATCGAGGAAGTCTCGCTCGGGCTGGCGCTTCGGGCCTACAGCTTCACCGATCACAAGACCGAAGAAATCGCCAAACCCGGCCCCGCCACAATCTTCTGCAGCAAACCCGAGGCGGTGGCCGCCGCCGCCAAACCGGCCATGGCACTGGCGGAAGGCGTGTTTTTCACACGCGATCTGGTCAGCGAACCGGCCAATGTGCTGACCACCGATGATTTCGCCGCCCGGCTGGCCGCGATGCAGGAAATCGGCCTTGAGGTCGAAATCCTGGAAGAGGCCGACATGAAAAAGCTCGGCATGGGTGCGCTTTTGGGGGTGGGGCAGGGCAGCGATGCACCCTCCAAGATCGTGGTGATGCAGTGGAAGGGCGGCGGGAAGGAGCCGCCGCTGGCGCTGGTCGGCAAGGGGGTGGTGTTCGACACCGGCGGGATCAGCCTCAAGCCGGCGGCAGGCATGGAAGATATGACGATGGACATGGGCGGCGCGGGTGTCGTCTCGGGGGTGATGCGCGCGCTGGCCCTGCGCAAGGCGAAGGCCAATGTGGTGGGGCTGGTCGGACTTGTCGAAAACATGCCCGGGCCGAATGCGCAGCGCCCCGGCGATGTGGTCAGATCCATGAAGGGCGACACGATCGAAGTGATCAACACCGATGCCGAGGGGCGGTTGGTTCTGGCCGATGTCATGTGGTACGCGCAGGATCGGTTTGCCCCTTCCGCGATGGTCGATCTGGCAACGCTGACGGGCGCGATCATCATCGGTCTGGGTCATGAAAACGCCGGCGTGTTCTCCAATGACGACGGGTTCTGCAACGCGTTTCTCAAGGCGGCCGAAGCGGAGGGCGAAGGGGCCTGGCGGATGCCCTTGGGGGAGGCGTATGACAAGATGCTGAAATCGGAAGTGGCTGATATGAAGAATGTCGGCGGCCGCCCGGCCGGCTCGATCACGGCGGCGCAGTTCCTGAAGCGGTTCGTGAAGGACGAGACCCCGTGGATCCATCTGGACATCGCGGGCGTGGCCAGCGTGAAATCGGACACGGCACTGGCGCCCAAAGGGGCGACCGGCTGGGGCGTGCTGGCGCTCGACCGGCTGATCCGCGACCGCTACGAGGGCTGACGCTTGGGGGATGCCTATTTCTACCATCTGACCCGGCGCCCGCTTGAAGAGACGCTGGCCAGTCTGGCGGGCAAGGCGCGCGGGGCGGGCTGGCGGGTGGCGGTGCGCGCCCGGACCGATGCGATGGTGGAGCGGCTGGACGATCTGCTCTGGCTGCGCCCGGAGGACGGGTTTTTGCCCCATGGGCGCGCCGGCGGTGATCATGACGCGGAGCAACCGATCCTGTTGACGACCTTGACCGAGATGCCCAACGGCGCCACCTGCCTGATGAGCGTCGAGGGTGCCCCCGTCGAGGCCGAGGAGGTTGCGGCGCTGGACCGCGTCTGCATCCTGTTCGATGGGCACGATCCGGGCGCGGTGCAGCAGGCACGGGAGCAATGGAAGACGCTCACAACTGCGGGCTGCGCCGCCCGATACTGGTCCGAAGAAAGCGGCGCCTGGGAGATGAAAGCCGAAAGCGGCACCTGATCGCCCGGGCCCCGGCGTTGCCTGGCCATCCGCCCGGCAATGTTCAGCGGGTCAGAACCAGCTCCCCGCCGGTGATCTCGATCCGGTCGAAGCGGTTGAGATAGGTCATCCCAAGCAGGCTTTCGGCCATGGCCCCCGAATTCACCACCGCAGGCACATCCGTTTCCACCACCCCGCCAAGGGCCACCTGATCCAGACGCACGGGGGCGGTTTCCACCAGACCGTTCGCCGTCATCGCGCGGCCCGAGAAGACGAGGCGGTCCATGTCGACCCCGACGCGCACCGCGTCCTGCCGGGTCAGCACCATATCCGATGCGCCCGTGTCGACGACGAAGCGCACCGGGGTCTCGTTGATGTCCAGCATCAGATAGTAATGCCCGTCAGGCGCGCGCGGCACCTCGATCACGGCACCATCCAGCGCGGTCGATTGCCGGGGCAGAACCGTGCCGCGGATGTCGCCCCAGACGCCGACCGCCACGATCGCGCCCAGGAAGATGAACACCCAGATCGCGGCCTGCTGCGCCATCTTGCCCATCTGGTGCCGGTTCGCGACCAGAAAGTATCCGGCGATAACCGTGCCGAAGAGCCCCAGATAGATAAATGAGGCGATTTGATCTCCGCTCATGCGCGACCCTCCATTCGCCCCTGATATAGGGGCTTCGGCGCTCAAATCACCTGCAGATCGCGGAAACCGTCGATCACGAACTGCACCGAAAGCGCGGCCAGCAACATGCCCAGAATACGGGTCACCACATTGATGCCGACCGGCCCCAGCAGGCGCTCCAGCGGGCTGGCCAGCAGAAACAGCACGAAGACGCACAGCAGCACCAGCACCATGACCCCGTGGATCATCGCGATATGAAGCGTATCGGTGCCGGGCTCGCCCGCCAGTAGGATCATCGTGGTGATCGACCCGGGCCCGGCGATCAGCGGTATGGCCAGCGGAAACACCGACGGATCTTCGGGATGGGCGGCATCCGCCTGCCCTTGACGGCGGGGCGCGCGACGTTCGAACAACATGTCGAGCGCCGTCAGAAACAGCAAGATGCCGCCGGCCATCCGAAAGGCGGGCATCGAGATGCCGAGGAAATTCAGCACGGCCTCCCCGGCCAGTCCGAAAAGCGTTAGCAGCGCCACCGCCACGAGACAGGCGCGGATCGCGATGCCGCGGCGCGCCCGGGTGGTCATGCCCTGGGTCAGCGCCACGAAAAGCGGGGCCATGCCGATCGGGTCGATGATGACGAAAAGCGCCACGAACGCGGGGATGGCGGTGGAAAAATCCATCGCCCTAGCCCTGCAGCGATTTTGCGGGTGCCGGTGTCATTCGGCGGCCTCTTCGGCTTTTTCGATCCGCTCCTGCGCGGCCATCCACAAGGCTTCCGCCCGGTCGAGCCCGTCCATCACCTCGGCATACTTCTTCTGCCATGTGTCCAGCTCACCCTTGCGGCCATCTTCATAGAGGGCGGGATCCGCCAGTTTGGTGGCCAGCTTGTCGCGCATCTGGTTGAGCTTCTCCACCCGCGCGTCGGCCTTTCTCAGTTCGGCCCGAAGATCCTGCATCTGCGCGTGGCTGGGGCGCTTCGGCCTCGGTTTGTCGGGCTTCGGCGGTTTCTCGTCGCCTTGCAGGAGCATCCTGCGATACGCTTCGAGATCCTCGGTATAGGGCGCCACACTGCCATCTTTCACCAGCCACAACCGGTCGGCGACCATGCTCAGCAGGTGCATGTCGTGCGAAACGAGAATGACGGCGCCGGAATAGGCGGTCAGCGCCTCGACCAGCGCCTCGCGGCTTTCGATATCCAAGTGGTTCGTGGGTTCGTCCAGGATCAGCATATGGGGCGCATCGATGGTTGCCAGCAGCAGCGACAGCCGCGCCTTCTGCCCGCCGGACAGGCGGGCCACCTCGGTATCGGCCTGATCGGGGCCAAGCCCGAACCCGGCCAGCCGGGCCCGCAGCTTGGACTGCATTTCCGTGGGCCGCTCGCGCTGGATATGCTGAAGCGGCGTTTCATCGATATGCAACTCGTCCACCTGATGTTGCGCGAAATAGCCCACGCGCAGTTTGGAGGACTGGGTTTTTCGACCTTCGGAGGCCTTGAGTTTCCCCGCCAGCAGCTTGGAGAGCGTGGATTTGCCTTCGCCGTTCCGGCCCAGAAGCGCGATACGGTCGTCCTGATCGATCCGCAGGTTCAGCCGTTTCAGCACCGGGGGGCCGTCATATCCGACGGCTACACCGTCCAGTTGCACGATGGGCGGCGACAGATCCTCGGGCCTGGGAAAGGTGAACACGGTGCGCGCGGCGTCTTCGGGCATCCGGATCGTGTCCATCCGCTCCAGCATCTTCACCCGGGACTGGGCCTGTTTCGCCTTGCTGGCCTTGGCCTTGAAGCGGTCGACGAAGCTTTGCAGATGGGCGCGGCGGGCCTCCTGCTTCTTGGCCTCTGCCGCCTGCACCGCGCGTTTTTCGGCCCGCGTGCGCGCAAAGATGTCGTAGCCGCCGGTGTAAAGGGTCAGCTTCCGGTCGGCGAGATGCAGGATGTGGCCCACGGCGCGGTTCAGAAGCTCCCGGTCGTGAGAGATGATCAGCACGGTATGCGGGTATTTGGCCAGATAGCTTTCCAGCCAGAGCGCGCCTTCGAGATCCAGATAGTTTGTCGGTTCATCCAGCAGCAGCAGGTCGGGGGCCGAGAACAGAACCCCCGCCAGGGCCACGCGCATCCGCCACCCGCCCGAAAAGGCGGAGCAGGGCATATGCTGTTCGGCATCGGTGAAACCCAGTCCCTTCAGGATCGTGGCCGCCCGCGCCTCCGCCGACCATGCGTCGATATCGGCAAGCCGGGTCTGTATCTCGGCGATCCGGCCCGCATCCTGCGCGGTGTCCGCCTCGGCCATCAGTTGCGCGCGTTCGGTATCGGCCTCCAGCACGGTGTCCAGCAACGAGGTTTCGGAGGAGGGGACTTCCTGCGCGACGCCGCCGATGCGGGCGCGCTCGGGCAGGGTAATCGCGCCGCCATCCAGCACCAGTTCCCCGCGGATCAGACGGAAAAGCGTGGTCTTGCCGGTCCCGTTCCGGCCCACGATACCCACCTTGTGACCCGCCGGTATGGAGGCCGAGGCCCCTTCAAGCAGGGGTCGGCCAGCAATGGAATAGGATATCTCGGCAATTCGTAGCATGGGCGCGGTGTGGCGGAGCGTTGCGCCGGTGTCAATCGGCGGCTTTCCAAGCCCGGGCCCCCATGCTAGAGGCGCGCCAAACCTTAAACTTGGAGCAAGACCCATGGCCCTGGAACGGACCTTTTCGATCATCAAACCCGATGCCACCAAGCGCAATCTGACCGGCGCGATCACCGCCAAGTTCGAGGAGGCGGGCCTGCGTGTCATCGCCTCCAAGCGCATCCACCTGACCAAGGCGCAGGCGGGCGTGTTCTACGCGGTGCACAAGGAACGCCCGTTCTATGACGAGCTGTGCGAGTTCATGTCGTCCGAGCCGATCGTGGTGCAGGTTCTGGAAGGCGAGAATGCGATTGCGAAGAACCGCGAAGTGATGGGCGCGACCAACCCCGCGGAGGCGGCCGATGGCACGATCCGCAAGGAGTTCGCGCTGTCGATCGGTGAGAACTCGGTCCATGGCTCCGACGCGCCTGAAACGGCGAAAGAGGAAATCGCCTATTTCTTCTCGGGTCTTGAACTGGTCGGCTAGGCTTCCATCCGGTGCGGCTTCTGAGCGGCGGTCTGAACGGACCGCCGTTTTTCTTTTTCCAGATGCTCTTTCAGGAGGGCCACATTGCGCTTGTTGGCCTTGAAGCCGACATCGAAGATGTCACCCACAAGCGGGATCGCTCCGATAGCAAGATCGATACCGGTATTCATGGCCATCCGGCCGATCAGATACCACGGCGCGCCCATGTTGCGGGCCTGGGTGATGATGTAGATGGCAGGCGCGACGGCCAGCCCGTCGCCGACCCCGGGGATCAGCCCGATCAGACTGTCCAGACCGATGCGGATGCCGGTGCCGGGAATGCGGAAGGCCGCGTCCATCTGCGCGGCCAACCGATCGAGTTTGCCAATATCTGCGGGCATCCGCGTCTATACGGTCCGCGGATTGTCGCGGGCGATGATGTAGACGGCATGCACGATGCCGGGGATGTAGCCCAGAAGCGTCAGGATGATGTTGAACCAGAAATGCTTGCCCAGACCTTCCTGAAGGAAAACGCCGAGCGGCGGCAGGATGATGGCGAAGAGAATGCGAATGAGGTCCATTGGTATCTCCTTTGATTGTCGTCATACCAACGGGCGGGGCGGCGATTTGTTCCCGGGTCTGGGGCGAAAAACAACAGCCGCGCCCGAAAGCGCGGCTGTCCTTCATGTATGAACCGCAGGTCGCGGTCTTCTCCCACCGATATCAGAAATCCGTTTCCGGCAGCGGGGTGGCGTCGGTCCGCACCGGCAGGATCGGGTGAACGACCTCCGGTTGCTCGCCGGTGAGCGTGCGCAGGAAGGCGACGATATCCGAGACGTCCCCTTCATCCAGATCGGCCCCCAGTTGCGCGGTGCCCATGACGGCGACCGCTTCCTCCAGAGACCAGACCGTGCCGGAATGGAAATATGGCGCGGTCAGTTCGATGTTCCGCAAGGGCGAGGCGCGGAACACGTAATCATCCGTGACCGTCTGGGTGATCGCAAACCGCCCCCGGTCCCCCACGGGGAGGATATCCGCGCCCGGCCGCTCCACCAGACCGAAGGGATAGTACTCCTGCCCGCCCAGATTGACGCCCGCATGGCAGGCGACGCAGCCTTCGTCCATGAACGCGGCAAGGCCACGCAACTCTTCCTCTGTCAGGCTGTCGGCACCTTGAAGGAACTGGTCGAACCGGGCATTCGGCGTGATCAGCGTTGCCTCGAAGCTTTCGATCGCAAGCGCGAAGTTATCGAAGGTGATCGGCATGTCCTCGCCCGGGAAGGCGGCCGCGAAGGCGTCCACATATCCGGGCATGGATTCGAGCGTCGCAATCACGCGGTCCGGCGTGTTGTTCATCTCGACCCCGGCTTGCACCGGTCCCTGCGCCTGCTCGGCAAGGTCTGCCGCGCGGCCGTCCCAGAATTGCGCGATGTTGAACACCGCGTTGAACACGGTTGGCGCATTGCGCGGGCCCCGCTGCCAGCCATGGCCGACCGAGGTTTCCAGGCCGTCATCCCCGCCCAGCCCGACATTGTGGCAGGATTGACAGGAAAACAGCCCCGACCGGGACATGCGCGGGTCAAAGAACAGCATCGCGCCCAGATCGACCCGGGTGCGGCTCACGATGTTGCCATCGAGGCTTGGCGGGCTCAGGGGGATGGGTTCGAAAAAGTCCTGCGCGGCTGCGCGCAGGTCCGTATCGGCAAATGCCGGCATGACACCTGCGGCCAGTATGGCGCAGGCGGTAGAGAGCAGACGTCTCATAGACTCGAGTCCTTATAAGTTTAGAGTAAGAATGATTCTAAACTACGCAGGCCGGGCGCATTTGATCTGGATCAACAGGAGACAGTTTGACCCAGTGCTAAGCATCGGATTTCCGGGTATTTTTGTCGGCTATTTGCTGTGGCGCGGGTCGCGTCGGATCCCGGTCGATATCTCTCCGATCCAGCCCTGATCGCAACCGGCATTGGGGGCCGCGACCCTATCTGCATGTCTGTGTGAACCAATGTGTCGGTCAGCTTTGCGGTCGCGTCGGACCTGTCGCCGCAAGGATTGTGCGGCATGCAGCAAATGAGGGCGCGTCGGCACCATGCTTTATGCAATCGGTGACGCCGGCCGCACATGCCCGTGGTCCGGCATGAGCCGGCCCATGCTTGCGGAAGGCCGTGACCGGATCCGCGGCGCGGTCATCGCCTGTTTCGGGGGCTTTGGGGCCTGCTCGTCTCAGATACTGGCCCAGTCAGAAAAGCGGACCGGTGTCGGGCGCTCTTTCTGGGGCTGCGCGTCGCGCGGGCTTGGTTTGCGTGTCTGCATGATACTGCTCCAATGGGTATAGGTCTTGATGCCTATGATCTTTCAGGATCCGCTGCGATTCGGGCCTGACATGGACGGAAATGAGGCATGAATGTGGCAAGGGCCGTTTGTGCGGCGGAAAAAGGTCTGGCGACCCGACAGGGTGGAAGAGAGACAATTGAGCCGGGCCGCCAGCCAGTATTCGCGTCAGGTCACCGAAGCGCCGGAGGAAGGGAGGAGAGGCACGTAAGCGATCCTGACATGTCGAGTGTGCCCCGCAGCGGCAGGGTGGCCCAAGCGGAACCCGTCGATTCCCCCGGAGATTCGTTGTCTGACGTTTTTTTGGGCGCGATATCTCGGGGGGAGGGCGGATTTCTGGGCGGTTCCGATGCGCCCCGCTGCGCGCCCATCCGGTCGCGATGTCATGACCATCTTCGGTTCGAAAGGCCGGGCCTATGGAAATTGCCTGCAAAAGCTCAAACAGTTGTCATCCAGGCTTTACACTTTCCGGAAGTGACCTAAAATGCCTCCTGCTTCATCAAAAGAAGGGCGTTTACGGCCCTGTTTTGCTTGCACCATCAGAATGTAACTAAAAACTTACACTTGATACTGTCTACTTTAAATGACACTATCGAGGCTGATGGGGCCGTCTGTTCCTAGACCGGAGGCGCCGACACTTCCATCGTTCAAGGCCGGAGGCGCGGGTGACCACGCCTTGCGGGCCAGACCTGAACTGTAGAGGAGTGGGAGGCAAATTATGTCTGATCCCGATAAAATATGGCCTACCGGCCTGACTGAGAGAGAAGCCGAAGAGGTGCATAGCTACCTCATCGACGGAACGCGCGTCTTCGGGGTGATCGCCCTGATCGCCCACCTTCTGGTGGCGGTGTCGACGCCGTGGCTCGGATAAGGAGGCCCGGTCATGAATAACGCAAAAATGTGGCTTGTCGTTAAGCCCACCGTGGGGGTTCCGCTGTTTCTCAGCGCGGTCGCCATCGGATCGTTTGCCGTGCATGTCGCGGTGTTGAGCAACACGACCTGGGTCGCGGATTTCCTGTCCGGCCAGGAGCTGGGCAGCGGCATGGCCGCGATGGACACGAACAACACCGCTGTTCTGCCGGCCAGCGTCGATGCGACAACCGCTGCACCCGTCTATATCGACGCGGCGGCGACGACCGAAGATGGCATGCTGGTGATTCTACCCGACGGGAGAACGGCCAGACTTGTGATCGATCAGGGCGTCGCGCTTGCATCGTCGCAATAGCGCGCAGGCGCCACGTAAGTAAGGGAGTGGGCCGGGGGTATGTTTCCCTCTCCGGCCCGTCCTCCCGCTCCTTCGGTTTGCCCGGCCGGCCTCAGTCGGCCGGGTGACCGAACCGGGTGGCAAGGACCAAGATGATCCAGTTCCGCAAATTCGCCCTGAGCAAGATAGGCCGGATCGCACCACGCTATCTGCCCTTCGCCGATGTCGCGACCGAGGATCTGCCCCTGTCGCGCCTGCTCAGGCTGGCGCTGTTTCAGGTCACCGTCGGGATGGCGCTGGTCCTGCTGGTGGGCACGCTGAACCGGGTGATGATCGTGGAACTGAATGTGCCCGCCTCGCTGGTGGGCATCATGATTTCCCTGCCATTGGTTTTCGCGCCGTTCCGTGCGCTGATCGGGTTCAGATCCGATATTCACAAATCCGCCCTCGGCTGGCGGCGCGTGCCCTACATCTGGAAGGGGACGATGCTGCAATTCGGCGGTTTCGCGATCATGCCCTTCGCGCTGCTGGTGCTTTCGGGCTATGGCGAGGCGGTGGACGCCCCTGCTTGGATCGGGCTGTCCAGCGCGGCACTGGCGTTTCTGCTGGTCGGCGCGGGGGTTCACATGGTGCAGACCGTAGGCCTTGCGCTGGCGACCGATCTGGTCCCGGTGGAGGATCAGCCGAAAGTGGTGGGCCTGATGTATGTCATGCTGCTTCTGGGCATGATCGTCAGTGCGATCGTCTTCGGCGCGCTGCTGACGGATTACACGCCGGGGCGGCTGATACAGGTGGTGCAGGCCGCCGCCGTCATCACCATTGCATTGAACATCCTCGCCCTGTGGAAACAGGAGCCGCGCGACCGGACGCGTGCCAATTCCATCGCCCCCGTCCCCGAGTTCCGGGAGGCCTGGGGCGTATTCGTCACCGGGCGCAATGCGATCCGCCTGCTGATTGTCATCGGCCTTGGCACGATGGGTTTCGGCATGGCCGATGTGCTGTTGGAGCCCTATGGCGGCCATGTGCTCGACATGACCGTGGCGCAGACCACGCGGCTTACGGCGGTTCTGGCCGTGGGCGGGCTGGCGGGGTTCGCGCTCGCCTCCCGCGTGTTGCTGCGTGGCGCGGACCCGATCCATGTGGCGTTCTGGGGCGCCGTCGTGGGGGTGCCGGCCTTCGGCGCGATCGTGCTGGCCGCACCGTTCCATTCCGTGGCCGGCTTCGTTCTGGGCACGCTGTTCGCGGGCTTCGGCGCGGGGCTTTTCGGCCATGGCACGCTGACCGCGACCATGCGCAACGCGCCGCGTGAACAGATCGGGCTTGCGCTCGGGGCCTGGGGCGCGGTTCAGGCCACGGCGGCCGGGATCGCCGTGGCGCTTGGCGGCGTGATCCGCGACCTGATCGTCGCGATGCCCGGAAGCGACGCTTTCGCGGCGGAGGCGCCCTATGTCCCGGTCTTCGCACTGGAAATCGTGTTTCTGGCGCTTGCGCTGCTGGTTGCCTACCCGCTGCTGAGGCGGCTGGCTGGACCGGAGCAGCGGGCGCATTACGTTTCGACCGAGACAACAGACCTAGCGGCGAAATCGGTGCCCTGAGAACAGGCGCCATAATGCTGACCGGGCCGGCGGTGAGCGGAAATGGAGGAAAGATGACTACCGTAATCAGCAGGCTCTATGCCGATGCGTCTACCGCGGATGCGGTCGTGGCGGCGCTTCACGCAGCCGGGCATCCGGCCGCGAATATAAGTGTGATCGCGCCAGGCCCCGGGGCGGAGGCCGAGATCAGGGAGGCCCGCGTCCCCACCCGCGCGGCGGCCAAATACGCCGGCGCCATGTCGGACGACAACCGGCTGGTGGTCAACCGCGCGCCCTTCACGCCCTTCGGCGCGGCACGGAATGCGATGGAGATCATGAACTCCCGCGACAGCATGGATGCGGGTGTCCCCGACGAAAACATCTATGTCGAAGAGCCGCGCAACGTGCGTCTGTCCAACAGCATACTCAGCAACCATCCCAGATTCCTGTCCAGCGACATGGATCCGGGCCGGGGCCGGAAGCGCGGTCTGGTCTCGAATGCCTTCCGGATGCCGCTTCTGGTCAAGAACCGGAACGCCAACTCGGCCATTTCGGGCGGGAGGCAGATCTTTCCCGGCAAGCAGCTGCTGAGCAAGAAGCGCAAACTGTCGGTCATCTCCGGCGGGCGCCTGTTCACGGCTGCCCTCGGGATGCCGATGTTGAGCCATCGCGGTCCGCGCTAGGCTTTTTCATGGGGGCGACGGACACCCTGCCTGATCTTCGGGATCGGGCAGGGTTTCATTTGTCTGGCTGCCGGCGCCTGCATCGGGCACAAGATGGCCGACATGGCCCTGCGGGCCCGGCGAAAGGCGCGATCCGATGACTGATGCGAACCAGCCCCTTGTCGGGCTTCGGGTGCTGGATTTCGGCCATACGGTCATGGGGCCCACCGCCGGTCTGGTGCTGGCGGATCTGGGGGCGGATGTGATCCGGGTGGAGCCCGCGGCGGGAGACCCGACACGGGAACTCAAAGGGTTCGGCACCGGATACTTTCCCTTCTACAATCGCAACAAACGCTCCATCGCGCTTGATCTGAAGGATCCGCGCGGGCTGGAGATCGCCCGCAGGCTGATCGGGACCGCCGATGTGCTGATCGAGAATTTCGGCCCCGGCACGATGGCGCGGCTGGGTCTGGGATATGAACAGATCGCCGGTGCATACCCGCGTCTTGTCTATCTGTCGCTGAAGGGCTTCCTGCCCGGCCCCTACGAGGATCGGGTGGCATTGGATGAGGTTGTGCAGATGATGTCCGGCCTGGCCTATATGACCGGGCCGCCGGGGCAGCCTCTGCGGGCAGGCGCGAGTGTGATCGACGTGATGGGCGGCGTGATGGGGGTGGTCGCCGTGCAGGCCGCGCTGGCGGAGCGGGAGCGGACGGGCAGGGGCCAGTTCGTGACCTCGGCCCTGTTTGAAACTGCGGTGTTCCTGATGGGGCAGCATCTGGCCTATGCCGCCTTGTCGGACGGGCCCGTGCCGCCGATGCCCGCGCGGGTATCGGCCTGGGCAATCTATGATCAGTTCGAGAGCGCCGAGGGCGAGCGCGTGTTTCTGGGCATCACCTCCGACCGGCACTGGCTGAGATTCTGCGAAGTATTCGAAGTGCCGACGCTGGCGGCGGATGCGACGCTGGCAACCAACAATCAGCGGATCGAGGCCCGCACCCGGCTGCTGCCTGAGGTGGCTCGTATCATCGGGCGCCTTTCCCTGCCCGAACTGGCCGAAAAGGCGCGTGAGGCGAAGCTTCCCTTCGCCCATATCGCGCGGCCCGAGCATCTGTTCGACGATCCGCATCTGGCCGCCGGCGGGCGGCTCTTGCCGACCAGATTGTCGGGCGGGGTCGACACACGGCTGCCTGCCCTGCCGATCGAGATGGCGGGGCGCAAGACCGTGCTGGCAGCCGACCCGCCCCTTGCGGGGGCGGATACGCGCGCGCTGCTTGGCGAGCTGGGATATGACGGAAACGAGATAGATGGGCTGGCCCGCGCGAAGGTGATCGCGATGCCGGGGGAGGAGCAGGAATGAGCGATGTCGCCGACTGGTGGTCGACCGCGATTATCGACATGGAACCCGGTCGGATCGCGATGCGCGGCCATGAGATTCAGGATCTGATCGGCCGGGTGAGCTTTCCGCAGATGATCTGGCTGATGATCCGCGGAACCCTGCCCACGGAGGCGGAGGCCCGGCTGCTTGAAGCCGCGCTTGTGGCGGCGGTGGATCATGGGCCGCAGGCGCCCTCCATCGCGGCGGCTCGGATGGCGGTGACCTGCGGGCTGCCGTTGAACAATGCGATGGCGAGCGCGGTCAACATGCTGGGGGATGTCCACGGGGGCGCGGGCGAACAGGCGGTGGAGCTTTACGGATGGATCGATCGCGCAGGCGGCGATCTGGCTGTCGCAACCGCCGCCGCGATCGACCGGTGGCAAAAGGAGCGTGACCGCTTCGTTCCGGGCTTCGGCCACCGGTTTCACAAACCGGTCGACCCGCGCGCGCCGCGTCTTCTGGCGCTGGTTGACGAGGCCGCCGCCGCAGGCACCGTTTCGGGCCGGTTCGCCGCCATCGGCCGGGCGGTCCAGACAGAGCTGAATGCCCGCAAGGGAACCGCCGTGCCGATGAATATCGACGGGGCCACCGCCGTGATCTATGCCGAACTCGGCTTTGCGGGGCCTTTGGCGCGGGGGCTTTTCTGCCTTTCGCGATCTGTCGGCATACTTGCCCACGCGTGGGAGCAGATGGAGCAGGGCGGGCGCAACAAGGGGCCGACACCGCCCGCCTATCGCTGGCGATACACCGGACCCGAGGGGCAGGAAAACGGCTGACCCCCTCCGCCCGTCGCGGAGGGTTTTTCCGGGGGCAGGAGACGACCGATCCGCGCCTCCGGTTGGCCCGCGCGTCCGGCGGGTGTTATGGGAACACCAGGACCGGGGCCTATTCTGCCGGTGTGAGGCTTGGGGCTCGGCGGTGCCGGGGGAAGGGGACCAGGCGCCCGGCCTCTTCATCCCAGAGCTTCAGGGTGAAGCTGCGCAACGCCTCGGGCCAGCGGATCGTCTGCACGTCGTACTTCCGGCGGAGCGCGCGGTGGCACTGCCGCAGCCGGTAGCTGGGAATATTGGCGTTGAAATGGTGGATGTCATGATAGGTGATATTGGCGACGGCCAGATCCCACCACCAACCCAGATCAAGCGCGGATGACCCCTGAAGCGCTGCGCGGGCGGGGTTCAGATCCGGCTTGCGGTCCCAGTACGTGTCTTCGAAATTGTGCTGAAGATAGACCAGAAACACCCCGATGCAGCCCGCCACGAAGACGGTGCCGGCATAGATGACCAGACCGGGAAGACCGGCGAAGAGCCAGATCAGCCCGACCCAGGCGGCAAGGCCCAGATTATGGGCCAGAACCAGGGCCGCGCCGGTTCTGGTCGAATTCTTCGGCCAGCGATAGGCCAGGACATAGGTGAACAGCCCGCCGACCGGGATCATGATGAATGGGTTGCGGTAAAGCCGGTAATACAGCCGTTTCCAGAAACCCGCCTGCTGCCATTCCGACAGGGTCATGGTGAAGATCTCGGTCGTGTCGCGCTCGTCGAGATTGCCGAGATGGGAATGGTGTTCGTTGTGATTGAACTGCATCACCCGGTAGGGCGTGAGCGTGAAGACCGAAAGCCCGTGACCCGCAAGATCGTTATGCTGCTTCTTCGAGAAGAGCGAGGCATGGCCGCAATCATGTTGCAGCACATAGAGACGAACCCCCGAAAAGGCGTTCAGCACGATCAGCGGAACCACCAGAAACGGGTTCGGCCAGGCCAGAACCGCAAGCGCCAGAGTTGCGAAATAGGCGGCGAATGTGCCGAAATAGCTGATCAGCGCGATACGGTCGTCACGGGCGGTCCAATCGCGGGTAAAGGCCCGAATCTCGCGCTCCGCCTCGCGCCTGTAGGCCGGGGTGATATGGGGCGTCGTCACACTCATGATCGCGTCTTTCATCCGTCAATGCCAAACGGGCGGGCATGTGCCCAGTCGCCCCTTAAATTGCCATTGGCACGGCATACGGGCAACCCCGGGAAGTCATAGGAAAAACATACGCTTGTACTGCCTCGGCGAGGGTTCGCCGAGGGTAATCAACCAAAAGATGTGCGCCGCCTACAGCTCGGGATAAATCGGGAAGCGTCCGCACATCTCCAGAACCTCGTCGCGAACGCGCGCTTCGGTTCCGGCATTGCCGTCTTCGCCGTTGGCGGCCAATCCGTCAACCACCTGAACGATCCAATCGGCGATCTGGCGAAACTCGGGTTCGCCGAAGCCGCGGGTGGTTCCGGCCGGAGAGCCAAGGCGAATGCCCGACGTGATCGTGGGCTTTTCGGTGTCGAAGGGAATGCCGTTCTTGTTGGTTGTGATATGGGCGCGGCCAAGGGCCTTTTCCGTCGCGTTGCCCTTCACGCCCTTGGGTCGCAGATCGACCAGCAACACATGGGTGTCGGTGCCGCCGGTGACGATATCGAGCCCGCCCTTCATGAGCTGGTCACCCATCGCCTGGGCATTCTTGATCACCTGGGCCTGATAATCCTTGAACTCCGGGCGCAGCGCCTCGCCGAAGGCCACGGCCTTGCCCGCGATCACATGCATCAGCGGGCCGCCCTGGATGCCGGGGAAGATGGCGGAGTTGAACTTCTTGGCCAGCGCCTCGTCATTGGTGAGGATCATGCCGCCGCGCGGTCCGCGCAGGGTTTTGTGCGTCGTGGTCGTGGCAACATGGGCGTGCGGGAAGGGGGAGGGATAGTGACCCGCCGCCACCAGACCGGCGAAATGGGCCATGTCGACCAACAGCCATGCGCCAACGCTGTCCGCGATATCGCGCATGCGGGCGAAATCGATGATCCGCGGAATGGCCGAGCCGCCGGCGATGATCATCTTGGGCTGATGCTCGGCGGTCAGTTCCGCGATCTGGTCGTAGTCGATCTGAAGATCCTGCTGGCGGACGCCGTATTGCACGGCGTTGAACCATTTGCCCGACTGGTTGGGTTTCGCCCCATGGGTCAGATGCCCGCCCGCATCGAGGCTCATGCCAAGGATCGTGTCGCCGGGCTGCAGGAGCGCCTGAAACACGCCCTGATTGGCCTGGCTGCCGGAGTTCGGCTGCACATTGGCGAAGTCGCATGCAAAAAGCTGCTTGGCGCGCTCGATCGCCAGATTTTCGGCGATATCCACATATTGGCAGCCACCATAGTAGCGCCGGCCCGGATACCCTTCGGCATATTTGTTGGTCATGACGGAGCCTTGCGCTTCCATCACGGCGGCCGAGACGATGTTTTCGGATGCGATCAGTTCGATCTCGTCTCGCTGGCGACCAAGCTCGGAGCGGATGGCGCCGAATAGCTCCGCATCGCGGGTTTCCAATGGTTCGGTGAAAAATCCGTCATCGCGGTGGGGGGCATTCATGGCAGCGGCTCCTGGACACGGTGCAATTTTGCGTTTGTTTATGGCAATGCGCGGGGTCGGGGAAGGGGAGATTCCGCCGCAATGGGCGCCTTCGGCGGCATTTCGGCAGATTGGCCCGCCGGTCTTGGGAGAATGGCGTGATCGAAAGGCCGTGACCAGGACCGCCGATGGAAAGGCCCGATCAAGCGGCGCTATCAAAAGGATTGTGTTTCGCGATGGGGCGCGCAAAGACTTGGGTCCGGTTCCGAGGACAGGGAGGGGCCATGCCCGCCGCCCGCAATATAGCCTTTCTGGCCAGTGAGATGCCCATCGCGGAGGAGGCGCGGGATCGGCTGGCCGCAAGATACGGTCAGCACAAGCCGTCGGAGGCGGATGTGATCGTGGCCCTTGGCGGGGATGGCTTCATGCTGAGCACGCTGCATGCCACCCAGGCGTTGGAGGCGCCGGTCTACGGGATGAACCGGGGCACCGTCGGCTTCCTGATGAACGAATATGCCGAAGACGGCCTGATCGACCGGCTGGAGCGCGCCGAGGAGGCGGTGATCAACCCGCTGCACATGCGCGCGCTGTCCGAAGGCGGGCGGGTGACCGAGGCGCTGGCCATCAACGAGGTCAGCCTGCTGCGCGCGGGTCCGCAAGCGGCCAAGCTGCGGATCTGGGTGGATGGCAAGCTGCGGATGGAGGAACTGGTCTGCGACGGGGCGCTGGTCAGCACTCCTGCGGGGTCGACCGCCTACAACTATTCGGCCCACGGGCCGATCCTGCCTATCGACGCGGACGTTCTGGCCCTGACGGCGATGGCGGCCTTTCGCCCCCGGCGCTGGCGGGGGGCCTTGCTGCCAAAGGGCGCGGTGGTGAAGTTCGAGGTGATGGATCACCTGAAACGCCCGGTCATGGCCGATGCCGACAGCCGCTCGGTCGCCAATGTGATCTCGGTCGAGATCCGGTCGGAACCGTCTGTGGCGCACCGGATCCTGTTCGATCCCGGCCACGGGCTGGAGGAACGGCTGATCAAGGAGCAATTCAGCTGACAGGGTGGACGGGGACGACGCGGGCGTCCCGGGTTGCGCTGGCAGCGGACGGCAAGGTAGTTTAACGCTAAACTATCACTCAAGGGAGGGTGCCATGAACGAAGACAAGCCTGACAGTCTGCGCGCGGCGGCGCTGTTTTATCATGAGCATCCGAAGCCCGGAAAGCTGGAGATCCGGGCCACCAAGCCGCTGGCAAACGGTCGCGATCTCAGCCGCGCCTATTCCCCCGGCGTGGCGGAGGCCTGCCTTGAGATCAAGGAAACCCCGGCGGATGCGGCGCGGTATACCGCCCGCGGCAATCTGGTCGCGGTCGTCACCAATGGCTCGGCGGTGCTGGGCCTGGGCAATATCGGCGCGCTGGCATCGAAACCGGTGATGGAAGGCAAGGCGGTCCTGTTCAAGAAGTTCGCCAATATCGACTGTTTCGATATCGAACTGGATGAAAGTGACCCCGAAAAGCTGGCCGATATCGTCTGCGCACTGGAGCCGACCTTCGGCGCGATCAATCTGGAGGACATCAAGGCACCGGATTGTTTTATCGTTGAACGATTGTGCCGCGAGCGGATGAGCATCCCCGTGTTCCATGACGACCAGCATGGCACGGCGATCGTCGTGGGCGCCGCCGCGACCAATGCGTTGAAGGTGGTAAACAAGGCATTCGGCGACATCAAGGTCGTCTCCACCGGTGGCGGGGCGGCAGGCATCGCCTGCCTGAACATGTTGCTGAAGCTGGGCGTGAAGCGGGAGAATGTCTATCTGTGCGACCTCGAAGGCCTCGTCTATGAGGGGCGGGAGGCTCAGATGACGCCGCAGAAGGCGGAGTTCGCCCAAGGCAGCGTCCCGGCGGCTCTGGGCGACGTGATCGAGGGCGCGGATCTGTTTCTGGGGCTCAGCGGCCCCGGCGTTCTGACCCAGGCCATGGTCAGGAAAATGGCCGCCAAACCGATCATCTTCGCACTGGCCAACCCGACGCCCGAAATCCTGCCCGATCTGGTGCGCGAGGTTGCGCCCGACGCGGTGATCGCCACGGGGCGCAGCGATTTTCCCAATCAGGTTAACAATGTATTGTGTTTTCCGTTCATTTTCCGCGGCGCGCTGGATGTAGGTGCGACGGAGATCAATGACGAAATGCAACTGGCCTGTATCGACGGGATCGCCGCAATGGCGCGGGCCACGACCAGTGCTGAGGCCGCGGCGATCTACAGGGGTGAGCAGTTGACCTTCGGGCGCGACTACCTGATCCCGAAACCGTTCGATCCGCGGCTGATGGGGGTGGTCGCCAGCGCCGTGGCGAAGGCGGCGATGGACAGTGGCGTGGCGACCCGCCCGATGCGCGATCTTGCGGCCTACAAGGCGAAGCTCAACCAGTCGGTCTTCCGCTCCGCGCTGATCATGCGGCCGGTTTTCGAGGCGGCCGCCACCACCAGCCGCCGGATCGTCTTTGCCGAAGGCGAGGATGAGCGGGTGTTGCGCGCCGCGCAGGCGATGCTGGAGGAGACCACCGACAAGCCGATCCTGATCGGCCGCCCCGAGGTGATCGAGGCGCGGGTGGAGCGCGCGGGCCTCGATATTCGCCCGACCCGCGATTTCGAACTGGTGAACCCGGAAAACGACCCGCGCTACCGCGATTACTGGGGCACCTACCACGAGGTGATGCAGCGCCGGGGGGTCACGCCGGATCTGGCCCGCGCGATCATGCGCACCAATACGACCGCCATCGGGGCCGTCATGGTGCATCGCGCCGAGGCCGACAGCCTGATCTGCGGCACCTTTGGCCAATATCTGTGGCACCTGAACTATGTGCAGCAATTGCTGGGCACAGGCACGCTGCACCCGGTCGGCGCGCTGAGCCTGATGATCCTGGAGGATGGGCCGCTTTTCATCGCCGACACCCATGTGCACGCCCATCCGACCCCGCTGCAGATCGCCGAGACGGTGATCGCCACCGCGCGCCATGTGCGCCGGTTCGGGGTGGAGCCGAAAATCGCGCTCTGTTCGGGGTCTCAGTTCGGCAATCTGGACAGTGACAGCGGCCAGCGGATGCGCGATGCGCTGATCCTGCTGGACGACCGGGGCCTGGATTTCGAATATGAGGGCGAAATGCATATCGACAGCGCGCTCGACCCGGATCTCCGCGAACGGATTTTCCCGAACTCCCGGCTGGAGGGCGCCGCGAACGCGCTGGTTTTCTCCAACACCGATGCGGCGGGGGCGGCGCGGAACATTCTGAAGATGAAGGCCGGCGGGCTGGAGGTGGGCCCGGTTCTGATGGGCATGGGCAACCGCGCCCATATCGTCACGCCCGCGATCACGGCGCGGGGATTGCTGAACATGTCCGCGCTGGCGGGCACACCGGTCGGGCTTTATGGCTGAGCGGCCTGACGGGGGAGGGAACGGGCCCGATGGCGCGCGGCGTGCGTGTGGCGCAAGCCCGTCCGGCCGCAGGCCGCGGCGGGTGCCCTGTGTTACCGCTGCCAGTGACGCCCTGTCGCTTTGCGGGAAAGGCGCCTTCGGCTATGTCTGCGCAACGTTGAAAGGGAGGAAACGCCATGGGCTACCGCGAAATCTATGCGCAGGCTGCGACCGATCCGGACGCATTCTGGATGGCCGCCGCCGATGCGATCGATTGGGACCGGACACCGACCAAGGCGCTTTTCGACGAGAACGCGCCGCTTTACCAATGGTTCGCCGACGGGATGGTCAACACCTGCTGGAACGCGGTCGATCGCCATGTGGAGGCCGGTCATGGCGACCGGATCGCGATCATCCATGACAGCCCTGTCACCCATACCAAGCACGAAATCACCTATGCCGAGTTGCAGGCCCGTGTCGCCAGCCTTGCCGGTGCGCTGGCCGCCAAGGGCGTGACCAAGGGCGACCGTGTCATCATCTACATGCCGATGGTGCCCGAAGCGCTGGAGGCGATGTTGGCCTGTGCGCGTCTGGGGGCGATCCATTCGGTGGTCTTCGGCGGCTTCGCGGCCAATGAACTCGCCGTGCGGATCGACGATTGCACGCCGAAATGCATCATCGCGGCCTCCTGCGGGATCGAGCCGGGGCGGGTGGTGCATTACAAGCCGCTTCTGGACGGGGCGCTGGAGCTGGCCCGCCATCAGCCTGAATTCTGCGTGATTTTCCAGCGCGAACAGGAGGTCGCCCATCTGGAAGAGGGGCGCGACGTGGAGTGGCACGGGTTTCAGTACGGTGTCGATCCGGCCCCGTGTGTGCCCGTCGAAGGCAATCACCCGGCCTATATCCTTTACACCAGCGGCACGACCGGCCAGCCCAAAGGCGTCATTCGCCATACGGGCGGACATCTGGTCGCGCTGAACTGGTCGATGCGCAACCTTTATGACATGAACCCGGGGGAGGTGTTCTGGGCCGCGTCCGACGTGGGCTGGGTCGTGGGGCATTCGTATATCTGTTACGCGCCGCTCGTTTTCGGCTGCACGACGATCGTGTTCGAGGGCAAGCCCGTGGGCACCCCCGACGCGGGCACATTCTGGCGCGTCATTCAGGATCACAAGGTCAAATGCCTGTTCACCGCACCGACCGCGTTCCGCGCCATCAAGCGGGACGATCCACAGGGCGCGCTGGTTTCCGATTACGACCTGAGCAGTCTGGAGACCCTGTTTCTGGCCGGTGAACGCGCCGATCCGGACACGATCGAATGGGCGCAGGACAAACTGGGTGTGCCGGTGATCGACCATTGGTGGCAGACCGAAACCGGCTGGGCGATTGCGGGCAATCCCCTGGGGATCGAGAAGCTGCCGGTCAAGATCGGCTCGCCCGCCGTGCCGATGCCGGGATACGACGTGCATATTCTCGATGAGGGCGGGCACCCGGTGAGGGACGGGGAGTTGGGCGCGATTGCGGTGAAACTGCCGCTGCCGCCGGGCACCTTGCCGACGCTCTGGAACGCGGAGGCGCGCTATCGCAAAAGCTATCTGGAGCATTTCCCCGGCTATTACGAGACGGGCGATGCCGGGTACAAGGATGCCGACGGCTACCTTTACATCATGGCGCGCACCGACGACGTGATCAACGTTGCCGGCCATCGCCTCTCCACCGGCGCCATGGAGGAAGTTCTGGCCGCGCATCCCGAGGTTGCGGAATGCGCGGTGATCGGGGTCAGCGATGGGCTGAAAGGTCAGCTTCCCATGGGGTTCCTGTGCCTGAATTCCGGCTCGGCGATGGGGACCGAGGAAGTCATCGCCGATTGCGTGAAGCTGGTGCGCCAGAAGATCGGGCCGGTTGCCGCGTTCAAGCTGGCGCTTGTGGTCGACCGATTGCCGAAAACCCGCTCCGGCAAGATCCTGCGCGGTACGATGGTCAAGATCGCCGATGGCGAGGATTTCAAGATGCCCGCCACGATCGACGACCCGGCGATCCTGGACGAGATCGCCGAGGCGTTGAAAGGAATTGGATATCCAAATGCATCTACCCGATAGGAAGAATCTATTCTTCTCGGGTGTCTTGGACTTTTTACGTATCTTAATGTAAAGTTAACGCGTGACGTAACGCAGTTGACCGGCGAGGACGGCTCGCCCTGGAGTTCCCGCCACGATGGACGATATGTCTGGCACCAACCGGCCCGCCAGCGGCGCCGGGCGGCCCGATCCGGTCTCGGAGACATTACGTCTTTTCAATCATGATATTCGCGCCGCGATGTCCGATGTGATCGGCGGGTTGCGGCTTGTGGATATCGACAAGCTGCACCCGGATGCCAGAGCGCAGCTGGAGCGGGTTCAGGCCGCCGGAGAGACGCTGGCCGAGCTTGTCGACGCCGCATTGATGGAGGCGGCGGGCGAAACCCTGCTGCGCCTCGATGACGGCGGTATCGACCTGCGCGGGTATCTTACCGGGGTCGAGATGCGTTGGGCGGGCCGTGCGGCGGAGGCCGGGTGCCGTTTCCTTCTGCAAACTGCGCCCCATTTGCCGGACAGGATCGGCATTCCGCGGGTGACGCTCGACCGGATCCTGTCAAATCTGATCGGGAACGCGTTGAAACATGGCCGGGGGGGCGATGTGGATCTGCGTGTGGAGGTGACCGGCGACGGCGCGCTCCGGTTCACGGTTGCCGATCAGGGGCCCGGGTTTTCCCGCGCGGCGATGATCGGGCTTTTCACACCGCATCGCCGGGTCAACCATGACAGGCCCCCCGTCTCGGGGCTGGGGCTGCGCATTGCAAAGGATATGGCTGTCGGCCTTGGCGGCGATCTGGAACTGTCCGATGCGCCAACCGGGGGCGCGGTGGTCATGCTGGATCTGCCGCCTGCGGCCTGGCAACGATCGCTGGCGGCGGGGCACCCCCCCTGCGCGCCGCCGGACCTGTCGAATTTGCGCATTCTGGTCGCCGAGGACAATGAAACCAATCAGTGCATCGTCCGGCAGTTGCTGAACACGATGGGTGCGGACCCGGTGATCGCCAATGACGGGATCGAAGCGCTTGAATTGATGGATCGCCAGGAGTTCGATATCGCGCTGGTCGATATCGAGATGCCGCGCATGTCGGGGCTGGAATTCATGCGCGCGGTCCGCAATCTGGACGACACGCGCGCGGCGATGCCGCTGGTGGCGCTGACCGCCTATGTGCTGCGCGACAATCGCGAGGCGATCTATGCCGCTGGCGCAGGAGGCATCATCGCCAAGCCGATCCGGTCGGGTGCGGCCTTTGGCCGGGCGATCCTGCGCCACACGGGCCAGGAGATGTCCGTGACCGATGTGGAGACGGTTGTGTCGGCGGCGGCGGGGGGCGCCTCCGGCGAACGGGTGCCGCCGATGGATCAAGGCCAGTTCGATGCGCTGCTGACCACCGCAGGTCCGAACGGCGCGCGCGAATTGCTCTATCATCTGCGAGAGGATCTTCACGATGTGGCCAAGGCGCTCCAGATCGCGTTTCAGGCGGGTGCGTTGCGCGATATCCGGTCGCAGACCCATATTCTGGTCTCTCTCGCGGGAGCTGTCGGGGCAGAGCGTTTGCGCCATCTGGCCGAAGCCCTGAACATCGCCGCCCAACACGACCGGCGGGACGATCTGCCCGGTCTGGCGGCGGCCTGCCGGGACGATCTGCGCGATCTGATCGCCATTGTCGAAACCCGGCTTGAGGACCTGATGGGTCAGGGGGCGATCGCCTAGGCTTGCGCTTGGTCCCGGCGCGGCACAGACTGGGTTCCGAAACAACACTCTGGAGCCCCCTCGCATGTCCCTTCTGGATGCCGCCGCCGCCGTGCGCCTGAACGCCCACGCGCCTTATTCCGGTTTCAAGGTGGGCGCCGCCCTGCGCAGTGTCGAAGGCCGCGAGCATCGCGGCTGCAACGTGGAGAACATCGCCTACCCCGAAGGCACCTGCGCCGAGGCCGGCGCAATTGCCGCGATGGTCGCCGCCGGAGACAGCCGGATCGCCGAGGTCGCGGTGATCGCGGACAGCCCCGCGCCCGTGCCGCCCTGCGGTGGATGCCGGCAGAAGCTGGCTGAGTTCGCCGATGGCGACGTGGTGGTGACCCTTGCCACGACCGATGGCGCGACGCTGCGCATGACGGTGGCCGAGCTGTTGCCGGGGGCGTTCAACGCCGACCATATGGACCGGGTCTAGAGCGATGGATGCACGGTCGATCCTGATCAAGGCCCGCGAGGGGCTGCCTCTGACAGAAGCCGAGATCTACTGGTTTGCCGAAGGCATCGCCCAGGGTCAGGTCAGCGATATGCAGGCCGGGGCCTTTGCCATGGCGGTTTGCACCAAGGGTCTCAGCCGCGACAACCGCGTGCATCTGACCCATGGCATGTTGCAGACCGGAGAAGTGCTGAAATGGGATCTGGACGGCCCGGTTCTGGACAAGCATTCGACCGGCGGCGTGGGGGATGCGGTGTCCTTGTTGCTGGCGCCCGCGCTGGCGGTTTGCGGCGCCTATGTGCCGATGATTTCGGGCCGCGGCCTTGGCCACACCGGCGGCACGCTGGACAAGCTTGAGGCGATCCCGGGCTATCGCACGCAGGTCGGCGTGGAGGAGTTGCAGGAACTGGTGGCCGATATCGGCTGCGCGATCGTGGGCGCGTCGGGCGATATCGCCCCGGCCGACAAACGGCTTTACGGGGTTCGCGATGTCACCGGCACGGTGGAAAGCATCGATTTGATCACCGCGTCGATCCTGTCGAAGAAACTGGCCGCGGGGCTTGAGGCGCTGGTGCTGGATGTCAAGGTCGGATCGGGCGCCTTCATGGCCGATTCGGACGACGCGCTGGCGCTGGCGCAATCGCTGGTGGAAACGGCGCAAGGGGCGGGCTGCATGTGTTCGGCCCTGATCACGGATATGAGCCAGCCCGCGGCCAAGGCCGCCGGCAACGCGCTGGAGGTGATCGAGGTGATGGAGGCGCTGACCGGATCTTCGGTTGGCACATCGCTCCACCGCTTGACGGTGGCGCTTGGCGGCGAGGTTCTGGCCCTTGGCGGGCTGGCCGCGGATGCCGCCGACGGCGAAGGACGGATCGCAGCGGCCCTCAGCTCGGGCCAGGCCGCGGAACGGTTTGGCGAGATGGTCGCGGCCCTGGGTGGGCCCGCGGATTTCGTGGAACGCTGGCGCGACCGGTTGCCCGCGGCACGGGTGATGATGGATGTGCATCCCGGCGAGCCCGGCCATGTGGCCGCGATCGACACGCGCGCCCTGGGCGAGGCGGTGGTGCATCTGGGCGGTGGGCGACTGGTGGCGACCGATCAACTGGACCCGGGCGTTGGCCTGTCTGATATTGCGCCCATTGGTGCGCGCGTCGATGGCGAGCGCCCGCTGGCCCGCATCCACGCCGCAACCGAAGAGGCCGCGCGCGCGCAGGCGGGCCGTATTCGCGATGCATATGTGCTGGCGGAGCGGGCGCCGGATTCGCCGCCGCTGATCCATGAAAGGATCGGCTGATGGCGCGGGCCTTTCTGGTGGTGATGGATTCGGTCGGGATCGGCGGTGCGCCGGATGCGGACCGGTTCTTCAACGGCGACGTGGCCGACACGGGCGCCAACACTCTGGGACATATCGCCGATGCCTGCGTCGCGGGCAGGGCGGAGGACGGGCGCAACGGGCCGCTGAAGATGCCGGTTCTGGACGGGCTCGGCCTTGGCGCGGCGGCGCGACTGGCCGGCGATGCCGAGATGCCGGGGTTCACGGCCGAACCCGCCGGCCTCTGGGGTGCGGCGACGGAGGTCTCTCCCGGCAAGGACACGCCATCAGGCCATTGGGAACTGGCCGGGCTGCCGGTGCCCTGGGACTGGACGTATTTCCCCGACAGGACGCCCTGTTTCCCGGATCATCTGGTGGAGGAGGTCAAGCGCATCGCGGGCGTGCAGGGCATCCTCGGCAACCGCCATGCCTCTGGCACCGTCATCATCGCGGAGGAGGGGGAACGGCACCAGAAAACCGGCTGGCCAATCTGCTACACTTCCGCCGACAGTGTTTTCCAGATCGCGGCCCATGAGCAGAGCTTCGGCCTCGACCGGCTTCTGGATCTGTGCGAACGGCTGGCGCCAAGCCTGCACGAGATGAAGGTTGGCCGTGTCATCGCCCGGCCCTTCATCGGTGATCCGGGGGCCTACACGCGCACCGCCAACAGGCGGGATTATGCAATCACCCCGCCCGGGCCCACGCTTTGCGATTGGGTGCAGCAGGCGGGCGGCAAGGTTCACGCCATCGGCAAGATCAAGGACATTTTCGCCACGCGGGGCATCGACGATGTGGTCAAGGGCGAGGATCGTGCGCTGATGGACCATCTGGCGCGCGCCGTTTCCGATGCCGAAGACGGCAGCCTGACATTCGCCAATTTCGTGGAATTCGACAGCCTTTACGGCCACCGGCGCGACGTGTCTGGCTATGCGCGGCATCTGGAGTGGTTCGATGCCTGCCTGCCGCCGATCCTTGCCGCCCTGCGCCCCGATGATCTGATGCTGTTCACCGCCGATCACGGGAACGACCCGAGCTGGCCCGGGACCGATCACACCCGCGAGCGCGTTCCGGTGGTTGCGGCCGGCCCTTATTCGGGGCAGATCGGGCAGGTGGCATTCGTGGATGTGGCGGCCTCGGTCGCGGCCCATCTGGGGGTGCCGGCGCAAGGACCGGGAAAACGTTTCATATGAGTTTGGCGACGCTGCCCAAGATCGAACTGCATCTGCATCTGGAGGGCGCGGCCCCGCCTGCCTTCATCCGCGGTCTGGCCGCCGAAAAAGGCCTCGATCTGCGCGATATCTTTACCGAGGACGGCGGCTATGCCTATCGGGATTTCACCCATTTTCTGAGCGTCTACGAGGCCGCGACCAGTGTGCTGACCGGCCCGGATGACTTCGCCCGGCTGACCACGGCGGTGCTGGAGGAAAGCGCCGCGCATGGCGTGATCTATACCGAGGCGTTCCTGTCGCCCGATTTCTGCGGTGGCGGCGACCTTGGGGCGTGGCGCGAATATCTTGCCGCGATCCGTGAGGCGGCGGCCCGGGCGGAGGCGTCCGACGGCATCGTCATGCGCTGCATCGTCACCCCGATCCGTCATTTCGGGCCGGAGCGCGCCAAGCCGATTGCCCTTTGCGCCGCGGAGACCGCGGGCGAGTTCATCACCGGCTTCGGCATCGGCGGCGACGAGATGGCCGGCAAGCTGAAGGATTTCGCCTGGAGCTTCGACATGGCGCGGGAGGCGGGCCTGCGCATCACCGCCCATGCGGGCGAATGGGGCGGCGCCGGTTCCGTCTGGGATGCGATCAACGATCTGGGTGTGGAACGGGTCGGCCATGGCGTGCAGGCGATCGAGGATCCGGCGCTGGTGGAGCATCTGGCCGAAACCGGCGTGGTTCTGGAATGCTGTCCCGGGTCCAACGTGGTTCTGGGCGTGTTTCCGACATGGGAAAGCCACCCGATCGAAAAGCTGCGCGACCGGGGTGTGCGGGTCACCGTCTCTACCGATGATCCGCCGTTTTTCCGCACCACCATGTCGCGGGAATATGAGCGTCTGGCCGATACCTTCGGTTGGGACGAGGAGATTTTCGCACAGGTCACCCGAACCGCGCTGGAGGCGGCCTTCTGCGACGAGGCCACACGCGAAACCCTGGCCAAGAAACTGGAGCCGAGCACATGAGCGACCACCTGAATATCGTCGAGCACCCGCTGGTGCAGCACAAGCTGACATTGATGCGGGAAACCGGCACCTCCACGGCCGTTTTCCGGCAATTGCTGCGCGAGATCAGCCTTTTGCTGGCCTATGAGGTCACCCGGGGCCTGCCGATGACAACCCGGTCCATCGAGACGCCGCTGGAACGGATGGATGCGCCGGTGCTGGCGGGCAAGAAACTGGCGCTGGTGTCGATCTTGCGGGCGGGTAACGGGCTTCTGGACGGGATACTGGAGTTGATCCCGTCGGCGAGGGTGGGCTTTGTCGGGCTCTACCGGGACGAGGAAACGCTGCAACCGGTTCAATACTATTTCAAGGTACCCACGGAGCTTGAGGACCGGCTGGTGATCGCGGTCGACCCGATGCTGGCCACGGGCAATTCCTCCGCCGCGGCGATCGATCTGCTGAAGGAGGCGGGCGCCACCAATATCCGGTTCCTCTGCCTTCTGGCTGCGCCCGAAGGTGTGGCTCGGATGAAGGAGGCGCACCCCGACGTCCCGATTGTGACCGCCGCGCTGGACAGCCATCTGAACGAAAAGGGATACATCGTTCCGGGTCTAGGGGATGCGGGTGACCGGATGTTCGGCACAAAATAAGCGATTTCAGTTCTTTACTTGAAAACAATCCTCCGTCACAGTTTCTGCCAAGATTCTGGGGGAATCCGATGCGTGTTTTGCCAATTGCTGTTCCGGTTTGTCTTGCGTTGACCCTTGCCCTGGGGCTTGGCCTTGCCGTGCCGGGGGCCGCTCAATCCGTCTCCGATGTGGGCGGGCCGGCAGAGGTGCCGCCGGCCAGCTATACCGCCAATCAATATGTGGACAGCCGGGGCTGCGTCTTCATCCGCGCGGGTTTTGGCGGCAACACCACCTGGGTCCCACGGGTCAGCCGGTCGCGCCAGGTGCTTTGCGGCTATACCCCCTCGCTCGACATCCGCGCGGCAGCCGCGCCCGCCGCCGCCGCGCCGCGGGCCGCGCCCGAGGTTGTTCGCACGGCCCCCGCGGCCACAACCGCATCGGCCGCGCCCCGGCCCGGCACCGGCACGACGGGGCAGGTGTTCCGGCCCGCCGGTTCGGCGAACACCGCGGGGGCATCCACCCCCAGTACCCCGCGCACCACGACGACGATCCTGCAGGAGCCCGTCGCGGCAACGGCCGCCGCGTCGGCCGGACCTTCGCCCGCCGGCCGGACGGTGGCGAGCGGATGCCCGAATTTCCCCGCCGCCGATCAGCGCTACCTGCGCGGCGAGGGGGTGCGCTGCGGCCCGCAGCCCCACCATCCCGGCGGCGGCCCGGCCATCGGACAGGTGGCAGGCACCTCCGCGGCGGTGGTGCGACCCGTCCAGCCGGTCATTCCGCCCGGCTATCGCGCGGCCTGGGAGGATGGGCGGCTGAACCCCAATCGCGGGCCGCAAACGGCCCTTGGAGACGCCCAGATGAGCATGATCTGGACCGATGAGGTGCCCCGCCGGGCGGTCGAATGGTCGCCGACCCAGGGTGGCACCGTCTATTCCACGCCGATCCTGCGCGGGCAGAACACGCCCCGTGCGCATGCGGCCGATGATGTGATGCTGGTGCCGCGTGTGGCCCCGACCGCCTCCAGCCGCACACCGATGACGCGGACGCGGACGGTAACGGCGCCCCGTGCCCCGACCGCCGCAGCGCCCGGCGATGTCGACAGGGCGCCGGGCCACCGCTTCGTGCTGGTCGGGCGGTATGGCAGCCAGGCGGATGCGAGACTTGCCCGCGACCATCTGGCGGCGCGTGGATTGGGGGCCAGCATCGGTCTGTCCCAACGTGGCGGGGGCACGACCTATGTGGTTTTGGCCGGCCCCTATGGCGACAGCGCCACGCTGGACCGTGCGTTGCAGACCGCGCGTGGCGCCGGGTTCGGCGGCGCGGTCACGCGGCGCTGAGGGGCGTGGGTTCCGGCCCGGATCAGCCGCCGCAGATCTGCTGCAGGGCGACCCAGCTTTCGTCGGGCATCAGCGGCGCGCGCAGGCGGGCGCGCATCGGATCCCCCTCGATCAGCGGAAGCGTCGTTTCGCCGGACAGATCAAGCGCGAAGGCATAAGGTTCCGATGACAGCTCCGCCGCGGCGAAACGGGCCAGAAGCGCGTCGTCCGTGACGGGCTGCGGGGTGCGTGTCAGAAGCGTGGCGGCATGGGCATGGAGATGGCGCGGGTCGATCTCGCCCGTGGTCAGCATGCGGAATGTGGCGACCAGCCCGGCCTCCTTCAGAAGCCGGGCGGCGGGGTCCTGCATTGCCCGGCGCTCATCCTCGGCCAGAAGATAGCCGGCCAGAACCTCCGGCGTTTCGTAATCCTCCACAAGGGACCGGTTGAGAACGATGATATCCCCCGGCAAATGGGCGCTCCCCGGGACGGACGACGGGAGCACCACCAGCCTTGGCGCGTCAGGACCAAGGGTTTCGCGCGCAAGGCCCGCCAGAGCCCGCACCCCGGCCGTGTCGCCGCAGGGGCGCCCTGCCAGCGTTGCCATTTCGGCCAGGATCTGACGCCCGAGCTCCGCCCGTTTCGCGTCGGGCAGCACGGCGGCGGTCTGCCGCAGAAGCGCGCCCGGCAGCCAGAAGATCACGGCCATGACGATCACGAGGCTGATCAGGGCGCCCAGAACCAGCCGCAGCCGGCCCGGATGGGGCCGCGACCGTTCGATCACGCCGCGCACCTTTTCAATGGCGGCGATCATCTCGGGTTCGCTCAGTTCAAGGATCTCGTCGGCCTGGGTGTCGGGGGCGTAAAGGGCGGGCGTCTTTCCGGGGTTCAGCCGTTCGATGGCGGGCAGCGACCAATGGGAAAGGGCGGTTTCGCTGAGCGTGGAGATCATCAGCGTCGCGTCGCCGAGAGACACCAGTACCTCGCGGCGCTGACTGTCCTCGGTCTCGCGCCAGAGGCCGGTCGCCTCCAGCCGCTGATATTCGGTAAGCACCGTCATGCCAGATCTACTGCCCGTTGTTTTGCAGGAAGGATAGCCGATGGCGAAAACCCGCTCAACTTAAAGCTCGATCCGGCGCGTGACGCCGATGTTTCGCAAAAAGGCCTCCTCATGGCTGACGACAAGAAGCGCGCCGTCATAGGCCGCCAGCCCGGCCTCGATCGCGGTGATCGCGTCAAGGTCCAGATGATTGGTGGGTTCATCCAGGATCAGAAGCCGCGGCAGGCGGCTGCGGCCCAGGATGCAGGCAAGCCCGGCGCGCAGCATCTGGCCGCCGCTGAGCCTGCCCACAGACTGCAAGGCCGCATCTCCGCGAAACAGGAACCGGGCGAGCGCCGCGCGACAGGCGTTTTCGTCGGCCTGCGGGTTCAGGGCCCGAAAGTTGTCACGCAGGGAGAGCGCGGGGTCCAGCAACTCGACATTCTGGTCCAGAAAGGCGTGATCCGGGACGATGGCGACCGTTCCGGAGTGCGGGGTCAGCGCGCCCGTCACCAGGTGCAGGAGCGTCGATTTTCCTGCCCCGTTCGCACCGGTCAGGGCAAGCCGTTCGGGGCCGGTGATCTGGAGCGACAGATTGCGGATGACAGGGGCGGCGGAATCGAACCCGCCGGTCAGATCCTCGACGCGCAGCACCGTTTGCCCTTTCGCCAGCCCCGTCGGCGGAAGATGCACCGCCAGCGGGGTCAGGCGTTCAACGCGGGCGGCCGCCTCCGTCACCGCGGCCTGCGCGGCATCGGCCTGCTTTTCGGCCAGTCGCGCAAGGGCGCCTGCGGTCGCCTCGGCGCGGGCCTTGGCCTTGTCGGCGGAGATCTTGGGAATGCTTCCGTCGCGCCGCTTGGCCCGGCCGTAGCGGTCCTTGCGGGCCTTGCGCTCAAGGGCGGTCTGCCGCCTCCGCCCGGTCTGGGCCAGATGCCGTTGGGCGATATCCAGATCGCGGGTTGCCGCGGCCAGTTCGACGTCCTTTTGCGCCCGATAGGCGCTGTAATTCCCGCCATAGGTCGTGGCGCCAAGGGTGGTCAACTCCACGATTGCATCCATGATTTCAAGAAGATCACGGTCATGGCTGACGATGATAGCGCCGCCGTGCCAGCCGTGCAGCAGATCCATCAGGGCCATGCGCCCACCCGTATCGAGATTGTTGGTCGGTTCATCCAGAAGCAGCATGTCGGGCGCGCCAAAGGTCAGCGCGGCCAGCGCCGCGCGGGTCTGCTGCCCGCCCGACAGCTGCGCCAGCGGGGTGTCGAGGGGGACCGACAGATCGAACCGGGACAGCGCCGCCGCGATCCGCGCCTCAAGCGTCCAGTCGGCGCTGGCCAATTCCGCCGTGGTCGCCAGCCCGGCCTCCGCCCGGGTCAACAGGGCAAGAGCGGCGCGGGCATCGAACAGATCGGCGATGGTCTCGCCCGGGCGCGGCTCCGTCTGCTGGGCAAGAACTGCGATGGCGCCGTCGCAGGTGATCTGGCCGGAGCGGGGCTGCAAGGCACCCTGCATCAGACGCAGAAGCGTGGTCTTGCCCACGCCGTTGCGGCCGACAAGGCCGGTGCGAACGGGCCCGAATACCAGGCTGAGATCGGTGAAGAGGGACTGGCCGTCAGGTGTGGACCAGGACAGGTTCGAAAGCTGGATCGTCGCAGGCATGAGAGGTCATTTCCACAAGGACAGAAAAACGCGTCGCGGGTGTCTTGTGGAAAATCGTCATCGAACAGGGGCTCCTCATCTGCTGGTCCAGAGGTAGTCTGCGGCGGGCTCCGGATCAAGCCGGGGATTTCAGAGCGTTTTGGCCTGCTGCCTGAGTTCAAATTTCTGGATCTTGCCCGTCGAGGTCTTGGGCAGGTCGGCAAACACCACATGTTTGGGTGTCTTGAACCCTGCCAGACGCTCACGGACAAAGGCGATCAGCTCCGCCTCGGTGGCGCGCGCGCCCTCTTTCAGCTCCACGAAGGCGCATGGCACCTCGCCCCATTTCTCGTCCGGCTTGGCGACGACGGCACAAAGCGACACGGCCGGATGATGCATCAACGCGCCCTCCACTTCGACGGAACTGACATTTTCGCCGCCCGAAATGATGATGTCCTTTGCCCGGTCGGCGATCTGCACATAGCTGTCGGGGTGTTGCACGGCGATGTCGCCGGTGTGGAAATAGCCGCCCGCAAAGGCCTCTGCGGTGGCGCGCGGGTTCTTGTAATACCCTTTCATCACCGAGTTGCCGCGCATCACGATCTCCCCCAATGCGGCGCCGTCCATCGGGATCTGCGCCATCGTCTCGGGGTCCATCACGGTCACGTGGTCCATGTTCGGAAAGGCCACTCCCTGCCGTGCCTTGATCGCCGCGCGGGTATCGGGCGGCAGATCATCCCAGAGCCCATCCTGCCAGGTGCATTCGGTGGCCGGGCCATACACCTCGGTCAGGCCATAGACCTGGGTGACGTTGAAGCCGATCGTTTCGATCGCGGCCAGCGTGGCTGCCGCCGGCGGTGCGCCCGCGGTGAAGACCTCCACCACGTGATCAAAACTCCGCCGCTCGTCCTCGCGCGCATTGACGATCATGTTCAGTACGATCGGCGCGCCGCCGAAATGGGTCACGCCCTCATCGGCGATGGCGTCATAGATGTTCTTTGCGGTGATCTCGCGGCAGCAGACGGTCGTTCCGCCAAGCGCCGGCATCGCCCAGACATGGCACCAGTTGTTGCAATGGAACAGGGGCACGATGGTCAGATAGCGGGGGTAAAGCGTCATCCGCCAGGAAATCGGCGTGCCAAGCGTGATCAGATAGGCGCCCCGGTGGTGATAGACCACGCCCTTGGGCCGCCCGGTGGTGCCCGATGTGTAGTTGAGCGCGATGCTTTCCCATTCGTCTTGGGGCATGATCCAGGGGGCCTCTGCATCCCCTTCGGCCAGAAGCGCGTCATAGGTGAGATGCCGGCCGGAGGCATGATACCCGGCCTGTTCGTCCGGCACCTCGACAATCAGCGGCTGTTCGCCCTCCATCGCGCCGATGGCGGCCTCCAGCACCGTCAGGAACTGGGTGTCGGCCAGAACGACCTTCGCCTCGCCATGATCGAGGATGTAGCTGATCGTGCCGGGATCGAGGCGGATATTGATGCTGTTCAACACCGCCCCCGCGGCCGGAACGCCGAAATGCGCCTCCACATGGGCGGGGATGTTGGGAAGCATGGCGGCCACCACATCGCCCGGCGCCACGCCGCGTTTTGCAAGGGACGATGCAAGGCGGGAGACCCGCGCATGATACTCCGCATAGGTGATGCGAAAATCGCCATAGACCAGCGCCTCGCGCGTCGGAAACACCGAGGCCGCCCGCGCGAGGTGAGACAACGGGGTGAGCGGCACATGGTTTGCCGGGCGCTTCTCCAGCCCGGTTTCGTCCTTCATCCAGCCCATCGAACATCTCCCCCCTGAACCCTGCGATGTAGTGGCAGTATTAGATGGCAGAGGGCAGGTGGAAAGGGAAGACGGGCCGCTTTGGGGATCGTTCGATCCATCTCGCCACGCCCCCGGCGCCACGGTAACCGGGGCGCGTTCCGGTTGCACGCGGCACGCATGAATGGAAGGGCGCGAGAGGGGATGTTCCGGGATCAGACTGAGGTTTCACCGCGATCCCGTAACACAACCGCAACCCGCGCCCCCGGTCGTACCGGGAGCGCGTTTTTTCGAACCGGTGCCGGTCAGGCGGCCGCTTTGGCCTCGGGGCCGAAGCGGCCATAGAAGCTCTGGCCCTTGTCGGCCATCTCGCGCAGGAGATCCGGGGTCGTGAAGCGCGCGCCATAGGCCTTGGTGAGCTGATCGCAACGGTCGGCGGCATAGGGCGCACCGAGGATGTCCAGCCAGCTGAACGGCCCGCCCGACCAGGGGGCGAAGCCCCAGCCCAGGATCGCGCCCACATCGCCCTCGCGGATGTCCATGAGCACCTCGTCCTCCAGCGCGCGGACCGCCTCCAGCACCTGGGCGAAGAGCAGCCGGTGCTGGACCTCGATCAGATCTGGCTGGTCCTCTGCAAGCGGATACTTGTCCGCCAGCCCGTCCCAGAGCCCCAGACGTTTGCCCTTGTCGTCATAGGCATAGAACCCTGCATTCGCCTTGCGGCCGAGACGACCCTCCGCCTCCATCCAGAACAGCAGCTCGTCGACGCTGTCATCATAGGCATCGCCCATTGCGGCCTTGGTGGCCTTGGCGATCTTCACGCCCAGATCGATGGAGGTCTCATCGGTCAGTTGCAGGGGTCCAAGCGGCATCCCCACCAGCTTGGCGGCATTTTCGATCAGGGCCGGGGCCACGCCCTCCTTCACCATCCGGATGCCCTCGTTGATATAGGGAATGATGCAGCGGTTGGCGTAGAAGAAGCGCGCGTCGTTGACGACGATGGGCGTCTTACGGATCTGGCGTACGAAATCGAGCGCCTTGGCCACCGCCACATCGCCGGTTTTCTCGCCCCTGATGATCTCCACCAGCATCATCTTGTCGACGGGCGAGAAGAAGTGGATGCCGATGAACTGCTCGGGCCGGGCGCTGGCCTTGGCGAGTTCGGTGATCGGCAGGGTGGAGGTGTTGGTGGCGAAAATCGCGTCTTCGGGGATGACGGCTTCGGTTTTCTTGGTGACCTCGGCCTTGACGCCGACATCCTCGAACACTGCCTCCACGATCAGATCGCAGCCGTCAAGTGCCGCATAATCCGTGGTGGCGGTGATCCGGCCCAGAACCTGATCTTTCTTCTCCTGCGTGACCTTCTTGCGGGCCATGCCCTTGTCGAGAAGATCGGCGGAATAGGATTTGCCCCTGTCCGCGGCCTCCTGCGCGTTGTCGATCAGCACCACCTCTATGCCCGCATTGGCCGAGACATAGGCGATGCCCGCGCCCATCATGCCCGCGCCGAGGATGCCGACCTTGCGCACTTTCTGGTCGTCCACCGCCGGACGGTTCGCCCCTTTTTCCAGGGCTTCCTTGTTGATGAAGAGCGAGCGGATCATGGCCGAGGAGGAGGGGTTCATCAGCACCGAGGTGAACCAGCGCGCCTCGATCGTCAGCGCGGTGTCGAAGGGCACCAGCGCGCCTTCGTACACGGCAGACAGAAGCGCCTTGGCCGCGGGGTAGACGCCCTTTGTCTTGCCGTTAATCATGGCGCTGGCGCCCACGAAGGTCATGAAGCCGGCCGGGTGATAGGGCGCGCCGCCGGGCATTTTCCAGCCCTTCTGATCCCAAGGTTTGACGATATCGGCATCGGTGGCCGAGAGAACCCATTCCTTCGCCTTTTCAAGCAGCTCCCCGGCGGGCACCACCTCGTCGACCAGCTGCGCAGATTTTGCCTTGGCGGGGTCGAGCGTCCGGCCTTCCAGCAGCACCGGCGCGGCGGCCATGGCGCCCACCATGCGGGAATAGCGCGTGGTGCCGCCGCCGCCCGGGAAGATCCCGACGAGGATTTCGGGCAGGCCGATCTTCGCCTTTGGATTGTCGGCCATGAAGCGGCGATGACAGGCAAGCGCGATTTCGGTGCCGATGCCCATGCAGGTGCCGGTGATGGCACAGGCGACGGGCTTGCCGCCCTTGTTGGTTTTCGGGTCCATCCCGGCGCGTTCCAGTTTGCGCAGGATCCGGTGGCCGTTCATGGTGAAATCGAACAGCCCCTTGGCCGGGTCATCGCCGCTTTCCTGACGGATCGAGGCCAGCACGTTCAGATCCATCCCACCGGCGAAGGTTTCCTTGCCCGAGGTGATGACGATGCCTTTCACCGCGTCGTCGGCAAGGGCCTGATCGATCAGCGTTTCCACCATTTCGAAGGCGTCCCGGCTCAGCACATTCATCGATTTCCCGGCCACGTCCCAGGTGATCACGGCCACGCCGTCGGCGTCGGTTTTCATTTTAAAGTCAGTCATTTCTCAATCCCTCTCGGTTCGGGTTCTGGGGAAGCACAGGCCCTGCAAAGAGATGCAGGGCCGATGCATATGTCGGTTTGAAACGGGTCATGACGGCGCCCGCGGGTAGGCTCTGCCGTCTTTGTGAAAGTATCCGCGGCCCTGCTCGGTGCGGCGGTATTCCAGGTCGATATCGGGGTAGTGGACGGTGTCGGTGGCCGCGCGGGTGCCGATGATCACATAGCGCGCCGGTGCGTCGCCGCGGTTCACGATATGATGGCCGTTCGGCGTGCCCGCGGTCCAGGCGGCGGCATCTCCCGCGCGCAGGATGTGTTCGCCGTCATCCTCGATCAGCACCGCCTCGCCCTCCAGCATGATCAGGCATTCGTCCTCGTTCTCGTGCCAATGCCGTTGGGAGGACAGACCGCCCGGCAGCAGGGTTTCGATCCCGACGCCGAACTGGGTCAGCCCGCCGGCGCGACCGATCTCGACCGCCTCATACAGGTCGCAGCCCTTGCCGTAGGGCGAGGGGTAACCGGTGAGGCCGCGGGCCACGGGCAGATCCGCAAGAGTGATTTTCGGCATCAGTCGGCTCCTTCATAGTCGCGGCCGTCCTTATGGGTGAAGCGGGCCTTCCCGTCAGCTATCTCCACGGCCAGATCGACATCGGAATAGGTCGCGCGTTCGGGGTTCATCTTGCTGCCGACGACCAGAAATTTCGCCACGCTCTCCGATCGGTTGACGAAATGATGGCCATTGGCCTCGCCCGCGGGGAAGGCGGCGCAATCGCCGGCCCCCATGACATGTTCGCCATCATCGTCGATCAGAAGGCAGGTGCCTTCGGTCACCATGACGAATTCGTCCTCCCGTTCGTGCCAGTGACGCAGGGAGGATTTGGCGCCCGGCTCAAGGGTCACCAGATTGACGCCGAACTGTGTCAACCCGCCCGCCTCGCCAAGGCGGAGAGACGACCGGTCGGCCATCTGGGCCGCATAGGGCGCGGGATAGATCGAGCCGGTCTTCACCGGCACGCTGGCGAGGTCAAGTTTGGGCATTGTCGGCTCCGCAGACCCGCGGCAGAAGATCCGGCCAGGTCACATAGTCCGCGTGCTGGATCACGCGGCGCACTTTCCAGATACCGTCGATGTTTTCCAGATCGAGAGAGCTGGGAAAGGACGGCATCGCCTCCTCGGAGCCCCTCATCAGGCGGCTCCCGTGCAGTCCGATGATCCGGTCGGGCCCTTCGAACCGCGCTTCCTCGCAGGTCCGCAGGTAATCGGTGATCCCGCCGCTGCGCAAGGTGAGGGACCAGATGTGAAACTTGTCCCGCGCATCGTCCAACGTCGCGATCACGATTTTCTCGGACGCGGTTTCGACGTAATGCGGCGCGGCGATGTTCTCCAGAAAAAGCGCATCGTCCCCCGACATGATCGCGCGGGAAAGCTTGTCCAGTACGGCCTGATATATCTGACGCGGGTCAGTCATTTGGTCTCCAAGAAGGGCTTGCCGGAGCTTCTCCGACGTTTGAGGCCGCGCGGCTTCGGACGGGGCGCGCCGCGATGTGCCCCGATGTGATCTCATGGGTCTTCATTGCGATTTGTGTCTTTCTGCTCGGGCAGTTTCGGGTTCGTCGGAACCTTCGGCAACAGGACCGGCCAGGTGGTGTTGCCGATCGCATTGAGGGCATTGCCGACCTTCCAGACGCCATCGACACGGTCGAGGACCAGCCGGTTGGGATAGGCCGGGGCCAGGTAGATGGCGTTGCGCAGGATGTGACTGGTATGCTCGCCCACGATCCGATCCGGTGTTTCAAACTCCGCCTGATCCGTCAGGCGGATGTAATGGGTTGCCTGATGGGCTTTCAGCGAGGCCGAAAACCCTTCGAAACTGCGTCGTAACTCGTCTTCGTCTTCCATTCGCAACGTGCCCGAAAGCGTCTGCATGACATGGGGCAGGGTGAAGTAGGGACCGAACTTGCTGAAATCCCCCTCCATCAGAGCGTCCGACAGAATGTCGATCACGCGCTGGTATATCTCTTTTGCTTCCTCGCTCATGATTGTTCCGTGGAGGTCTTCCAGATTTCGCGAAGCTGGCCCAGGCTAATGACCGTGCAGGTCACGTTGTCGACATGGGCGCGCAGCTTGGTGCTGCGCCAGATACCGTCCTGAAGCTCCAGAACCATCTCATTGCTGTAGGGTTCGATCACGTACTGGCCGCCACGCAGGATACAGGCGACATGGCGGCCGTGGCGGCGCAGGTCGTCGCGGGAGTGAGTGGCGGCTTCGGCCATGCGGCCCGGACCGTGGAGCCATGGCTGAAGATCGGCACTCCGTATGGTTTGCGGATCGTGCATCGCCGCGGCGACGGGGCCCTGCTGGAGCAGGCCCGTCACGTCGTTGGGATCGGCCCGGCTGACATCTGCGGCGCGGTCGGTCATGTGTTCACCCGCGGCAAGAGATCGGGCCACGCGATGTAGCGGGCATGGTGTCGCGAAACGGTGCAGCCCCAGACGTTTCCCCGCCATTCCAGGGAGGCCGTATTGGAGAATCGCGGTACGACCAGAGAACTCCCCGACATGAGGAAGGTCTCGTGTTCGCCTTCGATGTGGTCGGGCCCGTCGAACCGCGCCCGGCGCGCGATCCGGATATAGGCATCGACGCCATGACCGCGGAGCGCTTCGCAGAAGCCGTGAAACTGCCTTACAACATTTTCCCGGCTTTCCAGCAGCACCCGGAAGGTTTCCGTTTCGATGACATGGGGCAGGAAGATCCGCGCCGCGAAGGCATCCGTATCGGCGGCGAGCACGGCTGCGCCCATCTCGTCGAGGAAGGTCTGATAGATATCCAGCGCCTTGCCGGTCATGAAAACGCTCCGAGCGACCCTGCGGGCTTACACGCGTTCGATGATCGTGGCCGCGCCCATGCCGGAGGCGACACAGAGTGTGGCAAGGCCGGTCCCCTTACCGCTACGCTCCAGCTCGTCAAGCAGCGTACCGATGATCATGGCGCCTGTCGCGCCAAGCGGGTGGCCCATCGCAATGGCGCCGCCGTTCACGTTGACCTTACCATGATCCACGTCAAAGGCCTGCATAAAGCGCAGCACGACCGACGAGAATGCCTCGTTGACCTCGAAGAGGTCGATATCCCCGATGCTCATGCCGCTGTCGGCAAGGATCTTCTCGGTCGCGGGCACCGGGCCGGTCAGCATGATCGTGGGGTCGGTGCCGATCTTGCAGGTGGCGCGGATCCGGGCGCGGGGTTTCAGCCCGCGGGCTTCGCCAAACGCCTTGTTGCCGATCAGAAGCGCAGCGGAGCCATCGACGATGCCGGAGCTGTTGCCCGCGTGGTGGATGTGGTTGATCGCCTCCAGATGGGGGTATTTCATCAAGGCGATCTGGTCGAAGCCGGGCATCACCTCGCCCATCTCCTTGAACGCCGGTTTCAGGCTGCCGAGGGTCTGCATGTCGGTGCCGGGGCGCATGTATTCATCGGTATCGAGGATGGTCAGCCCGTTACGATCCTTGACGGTGATGATCGAACCGGCGAACCGGTTGTCGTCCCATGCCGCCTTGGCGCGGGCCTGGCTTTCCATGGCCAGGGCGTCGGCGTCGTCGCGGGAAAATCCGTACTCGGTGGCGATGATATCGGCCGAGATCCCCTGGGGGACGAAATAGGTCTCCATCGCGATGGACGGATCGACCGCAATCGCCGCCCCGTCGCTGCCCATGGCGACGCGCCCCATCATCTCGACGCCCCCCGCGATATACGCGTCGCCACCCCCGCCGCGGACCTGATTGGCCGCAAGGTTGACGGCCTCCAGCCCGCTTGCGCAGAACCGGTTGATGGCAAGGCCGGGGATGCGTTCATCCAGATCGGAGGCCAGAACGGCGGTTCGCGCCAGGCATCCGCCCTGTTCGCCGACCTGGGTGACATTGCCCCAGATCACGTCTTCGACGGCGTGGCCGTCAAGGTTGTTGCGTTCCTTCAGGGCATTGAGCGTCACGGCGGACAGGCGCGCGGCGGTCACCTCGTGCAGGGCGCCGTCCTTGCGGCCTTTGCCGCGGGGGGTGCGGATCGCGTCGTAGATATAGGCATCGGTCATGAGTATCAGCTCCGAAGGTCTTGGCCCACCGTGGGGGCGGGCATCAGGTCATAGGGATGTTGCCAGCCGGGTGTGGCGGCGATGGAGGTCAGCCAGCGGTCGATATTCGGGTAATCGGCCCGCTCGAAGGTGAAGGGCTCAGGGTAGAAGAGGTATCCGGCGCAGGAGATATCGGCGATGGTCAGGCCGTTGCCCACCAGCCATTCGCGATCGGCCAGCGCGGTGTTCATGACCTTCAGCGCCGATGCAAGACGCGCGGCCATATACCCGTTCACATCCGCGTTTCTCTTGGCTTCGGGAAGGAAGTTCATGTTGAAGCGCAAGGGTCCGGCGACCCCCGAAACCTTGTGATTGTCGAAAAAGATCCAGCGCAGGACCTCGCGGCGTTCGTCGGCGCTGGTTCCGCCCATCTTGCCGGTTTTCGAACTGATGTAATCAAGGATCACGCCGGATTGGGACAGGGTGATATCGCCGTCGACCAGCACGGGAACCTCGCCCATCGGATTAAGCGCGCGGAATTCCGGAGTGCGGGTTTCGCCCGCGAAGAAGTCGACGAAGACCGGCTCCCACTCAAGCTCTGCGAGGTCCAGCGCCAGAGCGGCCTTGTAGGCGTTGCCGCTTTCGGCAAAGCAATGGAGTTTCATGGTCATGTTTCGCGCCTCCCCCGCGCGGGGTCTTTATGATGCCCGATGGCGCGGGAGCAAACCCCCGCGCCATGCCTGCGCTTCTGAAACATGAGGTCGGCCCGTGACGCGGCCCCTGTGTCTGTCCTGCCCGCTTCGGTTTCCATCAGCGTTTGCGGTCTTCCAGTTCCGAGTTGAACAATCTCAGCCTGGCGGTCAGGTTTTCCTCGTCGATCACGCTGGCCCAGTTTTCGAACAGGAAAGACAGAAACTCGCCCGCGTCCAGACCCGACTCCGCCGAAAGCGTCCGCAAGCGGCGGAACCCATCTTCGCTCATCGCGATATTGGGGCGACGGGTCAGGCGGAGGCGTTTGGGCATATCTGCGTCTTTCCTGCATTCAGGCCATCAGAAATTGGCCGCCTCCAGAGCCATCACCGTGTCCCCGCCCGACTGGATGCGTACCAGATGGGTGGCGGTCATCGGCAATTGACGGGCCATGTAGAACCGGCCCGTGGCCAGTTTGGTCTCATAGAAATCAGGGTCGGAGGTGCCGGTTTCAAGGGCCGCCAGTGCCGCCTTGGCCATCTGCGCCCACATCAGGCCCAGGCAGACATGCCCGAACAGATGCATGAAATCATAGGAGCCGGACAAGGCGTTGTTGGGGTTCTTCATGCCTTCCTGCATGAAATACATCCCCGCCGCCTGCAGATCCTTCGAGGCCGCTTTCAGCGGATCGAGGAAATCGGCCTTCAGCGCGGCATTGTCCTCGTTCTCCTTGAGGAAGTCCTTCACCAGATCGAAGAAGGCCATCACGTGCTTGCCGCCGTCCTGAGACAGTTTGCGGCCGACAAGATCGAGCGCCTGCACGCCGTTGGCGCCTTCATAGATCATGGCGATCCGCGCATCCCGGGTGAACTGGGACATGCCCCATTCCTCGATATAGCCGTGGCCGCCATAAACCTGCTGGGCCAGGACGGTCATGTCATAGCCCTGATCGGTCAGGAATCCCTTGATCACCGGCGTCAGCAGCGAAACCAGGCCGTCGGCGGCCGCATCCTCACCCCGATGGGCGCGGTCGATCAGCGTGGCCCCCCATAGCAGAAACGCCCGGCCACCCTCGGCGAAGCTTTTCTGGGCCATCAGCGAACGGCGGATATCGGGATGGACGATCAGCGGGTCGGCGGGGCCGTCGGGGTTCTTCGGTCCGGTCACGTCGCGGCCCTGCAGACGGTCCTTGGCGTATTCCAGCGCGTTCTGGAACGCCGCCTCGGCCTGCGCGAGGCCCTGCATGCCCACACCGATGCGCGCTTCGTTCATCATCGTGAACATGGCGCGCATGCCCTTGTGCTCTTCGCCAAGCAGATAGCCGGTCGCTTCGTCATAGTTCATGACGCAGGTGGAGTTGCCGTGGATGCCCATCTTCTCTTCGATCTTGCCACAGCTCACGCCGTTGCGGGCGCCAAGCGAGCCGTCTTCGTTCACGAGGAATTTCGGCACGATGAACAGCGACACACCCTTGATGCCTTCGGGGCCGCCGACAATCTTGCCCAGCACCAGATGGATGATGTTGTCGGCCATGTCGTGTTCGCCGGCAGAGATGAAGATCTTCTGGCCGGTGATCTTGTAGCTGCCATCGGCCTGCGGTTCGGCCTTGGTGCGCATCAGGCCCAGATCGGTGCCGCAATGGGGCTCGGTCAGGTTCATGGTGCCGGTCCAGTCGCAGGCGACCATCTTGGGCAGATAGGTATTTTTCTGCTCTTCGGTTCCATGGACCAGAATGGCCGAGGCCGCGCCATGGGTCAGACCCTGATACATGGTGAAGGCCTGATTGGCGGCCGAGAACATCTCCCCCACGGCGGTGCCGAGCACATAGGGCATGTTCTGGCCGCCATATTCCTCGGGCATGTCCAGACCGGGCCAGCCGCCTTCCTTCATCTGCGCGAACGCATCCTTGAAGCCGGTGGGCGTGTAGACGACGCCGTTTTCCATCCGGCAGCCTTCGGTGTCGCCAACCGTGTTGAGCGGGGTCAGCACCTCGCTCGCGATCTTGCCGGCCTCGTCCAGAACCGCGCCGGTGAAGTCGCGCTCCATTTCGTCATAGCCCGGAATGTCCTGCGCCGAGATATCGAGAACCTCGTGCAGGATGAACTGCATGTCTTTGGTAGGGGCGGTGTAGCTTGGCATCTTCTGTAAATCCTCCCGGACGGTCGTGTTTTGGCGTTTACTCGGCAGCGTCTTTGGTGGTGGTCACATTCGTCAGCATGTCTTCGACAAGGCCCATCTGCGATTTGAGATCGGCGATTGCGAGGTCAAGCTCGGCGCGCTGGCGCTCCATATCGGCCAGCCGGTCGCCGGCCACATCAAGTGTCCGCGAAAGCTGCGTGGCCTGCTGGTCGCCAGCGTAGTAAAGGTCGAGAAGCTGGCGGATTTCCTCCAGGCTGAAGCCGAAGCGCTTGCCGCGCAGGATCAGTTTCAGCCGTGCCCGGTCGCGGCGGGTAAAGAGGCGTTTCTGGCCTTCCCGGATCGGAAACAGCAGTTCCTTGGACTCGTAAAAACGGAGCGTCCGGGGCGTTACCTCGAACGTGTCGCACATCTGGCGGATGGTCATGGTCTCTTCGGTCATGAGATCCCTCATTGCATCAAACATCGATTCTGGCTCCTGATGTGCGCGGCCCGGATCTTTTCTACAAGCAAAGCTTACGTTGACGTAAACGGAACGTTGCGTCACTTCGCGATTGACGAAAGGTCAGGAAAGATGACGCAGGGTCAGGCGCAACATCTGCAAACGCCGGATTTGGCGCGAAACCCCTTTCAGGTAAGGAAAACCTTACCTTCCGATGTCACTCGCGGATCAGCCTGAGCGGGTTCGGGGACAGATGCCAGAACTGCCCGTCAGGGGTCAGAAAGCGCCATCCGGTCCCGGTCCACTGATATCCGGCGATCCAGCGATGGTGCGATGCGGCGGGTTCCAGATCGGCCGGATCCATCAGCGTCCCCAAGGGAACGGTGCCCAGCAACTCGCCCGGTGCGGCCCAGACCTCCATGACGGTGCGCTCCGGCGTGGGCTCCCCTTCGAGCAGGTTCAGACCGGGATTTCCGACCAGCACATATTGCCCGTCCGCCGACGGGTGGACATTGCGCCGCCAGCCAGGAATTTCCCAGGTGTCCTCGATCCCGCTGACGGGCTCGATCCGGACCACATCGCGCGCCAGAACGCCGGTTACATGCACCCGGCTCTCGGTGATGAAGAAATACTGCGCCGGGGGCGGCAGCGGCTGATCCGCCAGGGCGGGGGTGGCTGCTGCAAGAAAGGCCACCGCCCAAAGCAGGGAGCGCGGGGTCATGACCCGCCGGCCGCTGTCGCGTCGCGAAGCGCCTGCAACTCGGCGATGATCTCGTCCAGTTCGTTCCGGCGCTGGTCAAGCTCGGCCAGTTGCCGGTCGGCCATGGCAAGCCACGCGTCCCGTTGCAACTTGCCTTCGGGGTCTGCGTCGTAGAGCTCAAGCCACTGGCGGATTTCCTCAAGGCTGAACCCAAAGCGCCGCCCGCGCAGAATCAGCGTCATCCGGGCCACCTCGCGCGGGCCGTAGAAACGGGCGCGGCCATCGCGCTCAGGTGCCAGAAGCTCGATATACTCGTAATGGCGCAGGGTGCGCGGTGTCACCTCGAAGCGGGCGCACATCTGCTTGAAATCCAGCCGGTCGTCTGACATCGCTTGATCTAAGTGGTTGTTGCCGTCACGTCATTTCTGCACCAGCCGTCACGCGAATGCAAAGCGATGTTATGGCTTGCACCCGGGCCCGGGCTTCTGGAAACCTGTCGGCCCGTGCTCAGGGCCCGCGCAGCCGGCCCCGGAATAAGGACAGAAAAGATGGCGACGACGTCAGAGGACAAGGCCCGGATCGCCCGGCAGTTCATCGAGGCGATCCCGTTTTCCAAGGCGCTGAGGATGCATCTGGACGAGATCGGGGAGGGGCTTGCCGCCATTTCGATGCCCTATGACGCGGCCTTGGTGGGCGATCCCAGAACCGGCGTGATCCATGGCGGCGCGGTATCGGCCCTGATGGACACCTGCGGCGGCGCGGCGGTGATGAGCCATGCGGATGCGCCGGCCGGCACGGCCACGATCGATCTGAGGATCGACTACATGCGTCCCGCCACCCCCGGTCAGCGGATCGTGGCGCGGGCGGAATGCTATCACGTCACCCGCAGCGTGGCCTTCGTGCGCGCCCAGGCCTTCGACGAGGACGAGACCCGGCCGGTGGCCGCGGCCACCGGCGCCTTCACCATCGAACAGGCCCGGACGCCGGAGCGTGCGCCATGAGCCGCCCCCGCCCCGAGCCCGTGCATCTGATCAAGCAGCGGCGCGACGCGGCGCTGTCGGCGCTTGTCGACGGGGTGCCCTATATCCGCACCATGGGGATCACCTTCGACCGACGCGGCGACGAGTTGACCGGGGTGCTCAACTATGACGACAAGCTGATCGGCAATCCGTTTCTGCCGGCCCTGCATGGCGGGGCCACGGCGGCGTTTCTGGAGACGACGGCGATCATCGAGCTGAGTTTCCAGATTCTGTGGGACGAGATCGAAAGCGGCCGTCTGGAAGGCGGGGCGCTGACGCCGGAGACGCTGCCGCGACTGCCAAAGACAATCGATTTCACCGTCGACTACCTGCGCTCGGGCCTGCCGCGGGATGCCTATGCGCGCGCGCGGGTCAACCGCAGCGGGCGGCGTTACGCCTCGGTCCATGTGGAGGCATGGCAGGACAACCGTTCGCGGCTTTTCGCGCAGGCCACGGGGCATTTCCTGATGCCGGGCCGGCCGGGGTAGGGTGCTGGCCTCGCAGATCCCGGCCCAGCCCCTCAGCCATCGCCGGGTTCTGAAAATCGCGCTGCCCGTGGTGTTGTCCAATGCGACCGTGCCGATCCTCGGCGCCGTGGACACCGGCGTGGTCGGGCAACTGGGGGAGGCCGCGCCGATCGGCGCGGTGGGCATCGGTGCGATCATCCTGTCCACGATCTACTGGATTTTCGGGTTCCTGCGGATGGGCACCGTGGGGCTGACCGGACAGGCCATCGGCGCGCGTGACGCCGCCGAGGTCTCGGCGCTGCTCAGCCGGGTTCTGATGATCGCCGGGGCGGCGGGGCTGATGCTGATCGCGCTGCAGGGCCCGATTATCCGGGCTGCGTTTCTGATCGCCCCGGCCAGCGCCGAGGTCGAGGCGCTGGCCCGGGATTACATGGCGATCCGGATCTTTTCCGCCCCCGCCGCGATTGCGATCTACGGGCTGACCGGCTGGATGATCGCCCATGAACGCACCACCGGCATGCTGGTTCTGCAATTGGGGATGAACCTGCTGAACATCCTGCTGAGCATCTTTTTCGTACTCGGCCTCGGCTGGGGCGTGCAGGGTGTCGCGCTGGGCACGTTCGTGTCGGAATGGGCGGGCTTCGCGCTGGGCCTGTGGCTTTGCCGGGGGGCGTTCCGGCGGCCCGCTTGGCGCGACTGGCCAAGGGTCTTCGACCGGGCGCGGCTGATCCACATGGCGATGGTGAACACCGATATCCTGATCCGTTCGGTCATCTTGATGGCGGGGTTCACATCGTTCCTGTTCATCGGCGCCGATTTCGGCGACGTGCCTTTGGCGGCCAATCAGATCCTGATGCAGTTCATGTATATCACCGCCTATGCGATGGACGGGTTCGCCTTTGCCGCCGAGGCGCTGGTGGGGCAGGCGATGGGCGCGCGGGCGTCGGGCCGGCTGAGACGCAGCGCGCTGCTGACCGGATTCTGGGGGCTGATGATCTGCATCGCGATGGCCATTGGCTTCGCGCTGCTTGGCGGCTGGATGATCGATGTGATGACCACTGCGCCCGAGGTGCGGACGGAGGCGCGGACCTACCTGCCATGGATGGTGGCCGCGCCGCTGGTGGGCTGTGCGGCCTGGATGCTGGACGGGATCTTCATCGGCGCGACCCGCAGCCGCGACATGCGCAACATGATGATCCTGTCGGGGCTGGTCTATCTCGCCGCGCTCTGGGCACTGGTGCCGGCCTTCGGCAATCACGGGCTCTGGGCGGCGCTGCTGGTGTTTTTTGCGGCCCGCGGGGTGAGCCTCGCCGTACGCTATCCGGCGCTGGAGCGGGCGGCGGGGTAGGCGTGCCCCAGTGGCGGGGATGAGGATGAGCCGACCCTATTTCAGCCAGGGCTCGCGCTCCGTGCCCACGGCGGCGGCGACCGTCTCGTGGCCGTCGCGGGCCAAGAGCCTGTCCAGATCCTGCGCGATTCTGGCGGCTAGGCTGAGCCCGCCATAAACGAGGCCGGTGTAAAGCTGAACGGCCGACGCGCCCGCCTTGATCTTGGCATAGGCCTGATCGGCGGAGGTCACGCCGCCGACACCGATCAGCGGCACCGCGCCATCGGTCAGTTGCGACAATCGGGCAAGAACACGGGTGGAGCGTGCGAAAAGCGGCTGCCCGGAAAGACCGCCTTTCTCCCCGGCATGGGGGCTTTTCAATCCATCGCGGTCCAGCGTGGTATTGGTCGCGATGATCCCGCTCAGCCCGGCGTCGATGGCGGCTTCGGCGATATCCTGCAGCTCGGCGGGTGAAAGGTCCGGGGCGATCTTCAGGAAGATCGGGATCGGGCGGGCCAGACCGGCATTGGCGGCCATCACGCCGGACAGAAGCGCCGTGAGCGCCGATTTGCCTTGCAGATCGCGCAGCCGCTCGGTGTTGGGGGAGGAGACGTTGACGGTGGCGAAGGCCACATGCGGACCGCAATGGCCAAGCACCGTCGCGAAGTCTTCGGCGCGGTCGGCGCTGTCCTTGTTCGCACCGAGGTTCAAACCCACCGGGATCTCATGGGCGGTGGCCGCAAGACGGGCCGCGATCGCCGCCATCCCGTCATTGTTGAAGCCGAACCGGTTGATCGCGGCCCGATCCTCGGAAAGCCGGAAAAGGCGTGGTTTCGGGTTGCCGGGCTGGGGCCGGGGCGTGGCCGCACCTACCTCCAGAAAGCCGAAGCCCGCGCGCATCAAGGGCCCGAACGCGGTGGCGTTCTTGTCGAACCCGGCGGCCAGACCGACCGGGTTGGGCAGAGCCATCCCCGCCAGATCCGTGCGAAGCCGCGGCGATGTCACAGGCCCCGGACCGCGCGCAAGTCCCGCCTTCAGCGCCCAGAGCGCCAGCCCGTGCGCGCGCTCGGGCTCCATCCGATGCATCAGGGCCAGACCGGCGCGTTCCAGCATCAGATCACGCCTTCGGGAAAGACATGGCGCCCGTCTTCAAGGGGTAGCGGGCTGTGCCAGAGCATATCTGACAGGCGGAGCGGGCCATAGAGATGCGGAAACAGCGCGCCGCCGCGCGACGGCTCCCATTTCAGCGCCGGGCCGAGCGTTTCGCTGTCATAGGCCAGAAGCTCCAGATCGCGGGCGTCCGCGAAATGCCGAGCCGCCGTTTCGGCCACCTGCGCCGCCGTGGAAAAATGGATGAACCCGTCGGCGACATCGACCGGCGCCCCCCGGGTTTCGCCGCCGCTGCGGAGCGCGGCCCATTCCCCGGCGCGCAATATCTTGTAAATCAGCATGGCGCCGGGGATGGCCGCAATGCGCCGTGGCGTCAAGTGTCACCTCCATGTCACTCAAATCCCTTTACTTGCTTCCGTCTGCCCGCCAATCTCGGCGGGTCCAACAAGACCTGGGAGTTATAGACATGCTTGCGAACATCATGCGCTCGACCGCGATGCTTGCCGCGCTTGGCATCGCCGCGCCGGCGGCAGCGGAAACGACGCTGCACATTCTGCATATCAACGATCTGCACAGCCGAATCCAGCCGATCAACCGTTTCGACAGCACCTGCAATGCCGAGGATGACGCCGCGGGCGAGTGTTTCGGTGGCGTGGCCCGGGTGGCCACCGCGATCAACACGCTGCGCGACGAACTGACGGCGGCGGGCGAAAACGTGATCGTTCTGGATGCGGGCGATCAGTTTCAGGGCAGCCTGATGTACACGACCTACAAGGGCGAGGTAGAGGCCGAGATGATGATGGCCATCGGCTTCGACGCGATGGCCGTGGGCAACCACGAGTTCGACGACGGGCCGCAGGGTCTGTCTGATTTCCTCGATCTCGTGGATTTCCCCGTGCTCTCCGGCAATCTGGATCTGAGCCAGTCGAACCTGCTGAACGACCGGGTTGGCGATTACGCGGTGCTGGATGTGAACGGGATGCAGGTGGGCGTGGTCTCCGCGCTGGCCACGGACACGGTGGAAACCTCCAGCCCCGGCCCCAACATCATCTTTCAGGACGAGGTCGACGCGCTGCAGGCGGATGTGGATGCGCTGACCGAGCAGGGCGTGACGATGATCGTTGCGCTGACCCATGTGGGCCTGCCCGTGGATATCGCCATCGCCGAGGCGGTCACCGGTATCGACGTGATCGTCGGTGGCCATTCGCACACCTATCTGTCGGCCACGGACGAGGATCGCGCGGGGCCTTACCCGACCTTCGCCACCAACCCCGAGGGGACGCTGGTGCCGATCGTGCAGGCCTATGCCTATTCGAAGTATCTGGGCCATCTGGAAGTGACCTTCGATGACGCCGGCAATGTGGTCTATGCCGGCGGCGACACCATGGTCCTGGATGCCAGCGTGGAACCCGACCCGACGATTGCCGCGCGCGTCGCCGAACTGGCCGGGCCGATCGAAGAGGCGATGAGCGAAGTCGTGTCCGAGGCGTCCGAGCCGATCGAAGGATCGCGCGAGGTTTGCCGGGCCGGGGAATGCCCGATGGGCAACCTCGTGGCCGATGCGATGCTGGAACGGGTGCGCGATCAGGGCATCCAGATCGCCATTCAGAACGGTGGCGGCCTGCGCGCCTCCATCGACGGCGGGCCGATCACCATGGGCGAGGTCTTCACGGTTCTGCCGTTCCAGAACACGCTGGCAACCTTCCAGCTGAGCGGCGCCGATGTGGTGGCGGCGCTGGAAAACGGGGTCAGCCGGGTCGAGGATGGCGCGGGCCGGTTCCCGCAGGTCGCCGGCATGCGCTATGTCTGGGACGCGGCGGCGGAACCGGGCAGCCGGATCGTTTCGGCCGAACTGGAGACCGAAGCCGGGTGGGAGCCGATCGATCCCGAGGCGATCTACGGCGTCGTGTCGAACAACTACATGCGCGGCGGCGGCGACGGCTATTCGATGTTCGCCACCAACGGCATGAACGCCTATGATTTCGGCCCCGGGCTGGAACAGGTCGTGGCCGACTATCTGGCCGAGAACACGCCCTATGCGCCCTATACCGACGGGCGCGTGAGCCAGGCCGAGTAACCGGCTGATCCAACTTGCAAAGGGCCGGTGGGGGTGTTCCCTCACCGGCCCTTTCCGTTGTCATATGCTGCTATGCAGAAAACTCATGGCGGACATCGAAAACTGTCAATTGTAGATCCGGTTAGCGCTATCATATGGAGATCATCGAAGACGAACACACCAGCATTGAAAGGAGCTGCACAATGACCTCGATGATTGCACGCCTGCGCACTGCCGCCGCAAAACGTGCGGCCTACAACCGGACCGTAGCCGAGATTTCCCGGATGCCTCTGGATGTTGCGCTGGATCTGAACATCTATCGCGGCGATGCCGAAAAAATCGCCTATCGGGCCGTCTACGGCGCCTGATCCAACTTTTATCCCCGTCACGCCCGCACTAGGCTCAGCCTCATGTGCGGGCGTTTTGTTTTGACCCATCCGACGGGCGAGGTGGCGGAGCTGTTCGAGGCGACGCCGGCGAATGATCTGCCCCACGGGCCGCGGTACAATATCTGCCCGACGCAACAGGTCGGTGTCGTCACGTCCGAAACGGGCCTGCGGCGCTATCGCCCGATGCGGTGGGGTTTCCTGCCCCATTGGTACAAATCACCCACGGATGGCCCGCTGCTGATCAATGCGCGGGCGGAAACCATCGCCCGGAAACCCGCGTTCCGGATGGCATGCCGGGAACGGCGCTGCCTGATCCCGGCAACCGGCTTTTATGAATGGACCAAGGATACGGATGGCGCGCGCCTGCCATGGTACATCCGGCCCGACACGGCGCAACCGCTTGCCTTCGCGGGCATCTGGCAAAGCTGGACCGGGGGGCCGGACAGTCTTGAGACCTGCGCCATCGTGACCTGCGCCGCCGGCGATGCGATGTCGCGGATCCATCACCGCGAGCCCGTGAGCCTTGCGCCCGAGGCATGGGCGCTGTGGCTGGGAGAGGCCGGGCACGGGGCCGCACGGCTGATGAAGGCCGCGCCCGAGGAGCGGTTGCGGGCCCATCGGGTGGACAGGAAGGTGAACTCGAACACGGCAGAGGGCGCGGAGCTGATCCGGCCCCTCGCGGCCTGAGATCGATGCCGCCCGAGGTCAAAAAAAGGGGCCGCGCAAGAGACGCGGCCCGGTCCAGTCCAGGGAGAATTCGTTTTTGATGCAGCCTGCTCGTTGTTGATCTTATTGTTGCTGCTTGAGAAACAGATACGCTTGAAAAGAGGCGGAAATAAGGCGCTGGAAACAATCGGCCCGCTGCCGCGCCCGGCCGGGGTGCCGTTGCACGCCATTACCTTGCGCCCGCCGGTCATGGTGCCGGAGCCGAGGAAGCCCGCCCGGCCGCTTGCGACAAGGTCCTGCCGCCGGGGGTTTGCGCCATATCCGGCTTGACGCCTTGGCCGCCATGACTTACCCCAATCCCGGTCTGCGGGCGTTGTGTAATGGTAAGACCTCAGCCTTCCAAGCTGATGATACGGGTTCGATTCCCGTCGCCCGCTCCATCCCCTTCAAATTGACTTATGCCCGATTGCGGGCAACATGCCCTCCTGCGACCTGACGGCAAATTGGGGGGCGTATGACGGATTTCCTGCTGCTGGCGTTCATTTTCCTGATCGCGGGCGTGATCGCGGTGCCGATTGCCTCGCGTCTCGGGCTCGGCTCGGTGCTGGGCTATCTGATCGCCGGTATCGTGATCAGCCCGATCCTCGTGGTGCTGGGGGTCGATGTGATCTCGATCCAGCATTTTGCGGAATTCGGCGTGGTCATGATGCTGTTTCTGGTCGGTCTGGAGCTGGAGCCAAGGCTGTTGTGGGAGATGCGCGCGCGGCTTCTGGGGCTGGGCGGGGGGCAGGTCGTGCTGACCGCCGGGCTGGTCATGGCGGCCGCGATGGCCTTCGGGCAGCCCTGGACCATCGCCTTGGCGATCGGTCTGGTCCTTGCGCTGTCTTCCACCGCGATCGTGTTGCAGACCCTGAACGAAAAAGGGCTGATGAAGTCCGATGGCGGGCAATCGAGCTTTTCGGTCCTGCTGTTTCAGGACATCGCCGTGATCCCGATGCTGGCCTTCATTCCGCTATTGGCAATGCCGGAGCTGATGGATCTGGGCGCGGAGCTTTCCCATGGCGCGGACGTGGCCCATGGCGCCGCCGACGATCATTCGGGCGGCGATCACGCCGCGCCGATGAGCCTTGTGTCGGGCCTGAACGGGTGGCAGACGGCGCTGGTGACCATCGGCGCGATTGCGGCCGTGGGTCTGGGCGGCACCTATCTGACCCGGCCGATTTTCAGGTTCATCGCGGTGGCGCAACTGCGCGAGTTGTTCACCGCGACCGCGTTGATGATGGTCATCGGGATCGCGCTTTTGATGTCGCTGGTCGGGCTCTCGCCCGCATTGGGCACCTTTCTGGCTGGCGTGGTGCTGGCCAACAGCGAATACCGCCACGAGCTGGAATCCGATATCGACCCGTTCCGGGGCCTGCTTCTGGGCCTTTTCTTCATGACGGTCGGCGCGGGGATAAATTTCGCCCTTCTGTTCGACAATCTGGCGCTGATCCTGGCCATGACACTTGGGCTGATCGCGATCAAATGCGCGGTCTTGCTGGCCCTTGCTCCGTTTTTCGGCATCAGGGGCGGTGACAAATGGCTGTTCGCCCTTGGGCTGGCGCAGGCCGGGGAGTTCGGCTTCGTGCTCTTGTCCTTCACGGTGGCCAGTTCCGTTCTGCCTACGGCGATTGCCGATCAGCTCCTTCTTGTTGTGGCGTTGTCGATGTTGCTGACCCCGGCGCTTTTCATTCTCTACGATCGGGTCATCGCGCCGAAATTCTCCCAAGGTCAGGAACGCCAGCCCGACGAGATCGACGAAACCGGTCAGGTGATCATCGCCGGGCGGGGCAGGGTCGGCGGGCTGATCGGGCGGATGCTGACGGCGGCGGGCTTCTCCTCCACCGTCATCGACTTCAGTTCGAAACAGATCGACAATCTGCGCGCCTTCGGGATCAAGACCTATTTCGGCGATGCCACCCGGCCCGACATGCTGCACGCGGCCGGGATCGCCGAGGCGAAACTGCTGATCGTGGCTATCGACGACAAGGAGCAGATTACAGAACTGGTTCGCTACGCTCTCGACAACTACCCCGATCTGCACGTGATGGCGCGCGCGGTCGACCGGGACCATGTCTATCAGCTCTGGTCCGTGGGGTGCCGCGATATCATCCGCGAGACCTATGACAGTTCGATCCGCATGGGCCGGTCGGCATTCGAGGCGTTGGGTATTCCGCGCACGCATGCCGAGAGGATGGCGGCGGCCTTCGATGAGATGGACCGCCGCGCGATGGTGGACGTGGCCGATGCCTACGACATCAACATACCGCCGCCGGAAAACCCCGCCTATATCGCGCGCATCAAGGAGGTTCTGGGCCCTCGGCAGGAGGCGCTTTCCGCCGAGATGGCCGCGATCCGGCGCGGCGAACGGGACGCCGGGGACAAGGACCTGTCCGCCGGCTGATCTTTCCCGCGCCGGTCAGCGGCCAAGCGTGGCGACGACCAGTTCGGCCGCGGCCGCGCCCGAAAACTGCTGCTGTCCGGTGATGAGATTGCCGTCGCGGATCGCGAAGGGCTTGAACATGGAATGGACCACGAAATTGGTATCTTCCATCTTGCGTGCTTCCTCCTCGATCCAGAAAGGCTGGATCTTCTGCCCGACGAAAGCATCGGCAAACGCCTCCTCGGCATCGGCGAAGCCGGTCCATGTCTTGCCCTTGACCAGCAGATCGCCGTTCGACAACCGGGTTTTCAGCAAGATGCAGGTTCCGTGGCATACGATGCTGACGATCTTTCCGGCCTCATAGGCGCGCGCCACGAATCCGTGCAGGTCTGTGTCGTCGATCATCGTGACCATCGGGGATTGGCCGCCGGCGATGAAAATCGCGTCGTAGTCGTCGACCGATACATCCGCGATGGATCTGGTCGCCTGCAATCTGGCGCTATGGGCGGGCGAGGCCTTGAACCCGAGCGACAGGATATCGTGGGCCGAATACTGGCTTTCGTCTTCCGGGTCGGAAAACCCGTCTGCCATCAGATCGCCGCCCTTGGGGGAGACGATCTCCACCTCGTAGCCGGCTTCGGTGAAGGTCCAGAACGGGTGGGTGACCTCGGCCCACCAGAAACCGACGGGCCAGCCGGTTGTCGGTGAGGTGCCCGGATTGGCGACGATCATCAGGATGCGTTTGGTGCCGAATGTGTCGATGGATGCAGACATTGTATCTTTCCTTTTCAGTGGGTTATCGGGTTGAATAGATCCAGGCGCCAAGGGCCTTGGTGACCCGCGGCATGATCACGTAGGTCATCAGGAAGACCTGCAGGATCACCGTCAGAAGCAGGCGCGGCGCCAATGGCCAGCCGCCGATCACCGGCGCAAGCGCGAGGTTCAGCGCCAGCACCAGCAGGAACACGACCGCGACCAGAACCAGCGCCATGCGCAAGGCGTTCGGCTGCGGAAGGGGCGCGCCCTTCGGCGCCTCGAACCAGATCTCCAGACCGGTCAGCCGGTCCCAGACCGCATCGCCCTGGACATGGGGCGCGATCTCGGCCAGAAAGCGGGCGCGAAGCCCGGATGCCTCGAACGCGGCGAGATTGTCGGGCGTGTCGAAGCGGAAGACGCTGGTGTAAGGCGCGTCCGGTATGTCAGGCCGGTGAAATTCGGCACCCAGATAGCCGGGCAGGGTGGCCGCCGCATCGGTCAGGCGGGACAGCCAGTCCTCGTAGATCGCTTCGGATCCGGGCTTCAAATGGCGACGGGCCACGACGGTGACGGGATCGCTCATTTGCCTGCCCGCGGCATCACGCCGAAGGCCCAGTTCCGGCCCTTGCCGCGCATCAGCGCCTGATTGATCCAGACAAGGGCAAAGGGTTCCAGCAGGCGCGCCTTGAGCAGATCGCCCGCATCCAGCGGCTCGAACCCGAGATCGTCCAGCAACCCGGCGACGACGGATTTCGCGCCATCGTCGTTGCCGGCCATCAATTGCACAGGACGCAGGGCGAAGCCGGTGGTGTCTGCCATGACCTCCGCGCCCACCTGATTCAGCGTCTTGATGACATGAGCCTCAGGCAGCCAGGCCTGCACCTGTTCCGCGCCCGAGCTTGTGTGGCCGAGGGCGAGCCCGATCCCGTCGGGACTCCGCGCAATCGGGTTCATGCAGTCGATGACCGGCTTGCCCGCAAGAGTGCCCAGATCGGCCGCCACATCCCTGGCCGCCGCCCAGGGCAGGGCCAGAACGACCACCGCGCCCCAACTGGCGGCCTCGCGTGGCGTCATCTCGTCCGCCGCCTTCCGGCTGCGGGTGCCATGGCGGATCTCGTGGCCCGCCTTGGCCCAGCTTGCGCCAAGTGCACGCCCGACATTGCCGGCGCCGATGATCGCGATCTTCATGTCCGTCTCCCTTGGCATGTGCCGTCGAGCCGTGCTAGCAAGCGACTGACTTAAATGAAAATGCATATACCTCATGTATGATATTGATGAAATTGCACTCAGGCGTCTGGATCTGACCGTGCTGCTGGTGTTTCTGGGGCTGATGCAGCACCGCAAGGCCGTGGAGGTGGCGGGCCGGATGGGGCTGACCCAATCTGCGATAAGCCATTCGATCAAACGCTTGCGGGATATCTTCGATGATCCGCTGTTTCTGCGCCGGCCCGCCGGAATGGAGCCCACCGCCGTGGCCATCGCGCTTGAGCCGAAGATCCGCCGCGCGGTGGAAACTCTGTCCGAGGCCCTGACCACGGAAACAGAGTTCGATCCGGCCGCCGAGACGCGCGTGATGCGGATCGGGGCCTATGACAACGAGATGGCCACGCTGATTCCGGGCCTTCTGCACCGCGCGCGGGCGCAGGCACCAGGCCTGCGGTTTGCGATCCGGTCCCTTGGGCGGGAGGCGGCGCTGACCGCGCTGGAAGCGGGCGAGCTGGATCTGGCCCTGGGCTTCATCTGGGATCTGCCGCAACGGTTTCAGGCCGAGCCGATCCACGAGGAAGGCTATGCCGTGGTGTTTCGCGCCGATCATCCGCTGGCCATCCGCGACTGGACGCTTGAGGCGTTTCTGCAGGCCGATCATCTGGTTGTCTCGCCCGCGGGCGATCTGACCGGCGTCGTCGACCGGGAGCTTGAACGTCTGGGCCATGCGCGCCGGGTGGTGGCCGCTGTTCCGCTGTTCTTTCCGGCGCTGGCCGCGGTCGCCGCCAGCGACATGGTGGCAACCTTGCCCGGCCGCTTGGTTGCGGCGCATGCGGGCCGGTTCGGCCTGACCACCCGGCAACCCCCATTGGCGATCCGGCCCTTCGAGGTTGCCGCCATCCGTCATCAGCGCAACGCCAAAAGCGCCATGCACGACTGGCTGACCGCGATGCTGCGCCAGGTTTGACCGGCGGCCCGGGGTCGCAGGCGGCAACCAGGCCTTGTGCGCAGGCGTTGGTCCATTTATCTCGGATTGAAACACGTTAAGAAAACCGGGACCGTCATGGCAGGGCCACAAATCAGCCCAACCCAATCAGTGGAAGAGCGCGAGAAATCCAAACGCATCGGCAGCCTGCGGGCGCTGGTGCCTTTTCTCGCGCCCTATCGCGTCATGCTGGGGGCGGCCGTCGGTGCGCTGGTTCTGACGGCGATCGTGTCGCTGACGCTGCCGCTGGCGGTGCGCCGCGTCGTTGACGGGTTCGAGACGGAAAGCGCGGAACTGCTGGACAAGTATTTTCTGGCGGCACTTGGCATCGCGGCGCTTTTGGCGATTGGCACGGGGCTGCGCTACTACCTTGTCACCCGGCTTGGCGAACGAGTGGTGGCCGATATCCGCAAGGCGGTGTTCGACCGGATGATCGGCATGAGCCCCGCCTTCTACGAACGCATCATGACCGGCGAGGTGCTGAGCCGGATCACGACGGACACCACCCTGTTGCTGAGCGTGATTTCCTCTTCGGTTTCCGTCGCCTTGCGCAATCTGCTGATCCTGATCGGCGGGCTGATCCTGATGACCGTGACCTCCCCGAAGCTGGCCGGAATGGTCTTGCTGATCGTGCCGGCCATCATCATACCGATCGTGGTTCTGGGCCGGCGCCTGCGGGTGCTGAGCAAGGAAAATCAGGATTGGATCGCCGAAAGCTCCGGCAATGCGTCCGAGGCGCTGTTGTCGGTGCAGACCGTGCAGGCCTTCACCCATGAGCGGCCCTCCGCCGCGACCTTCGACAAGGTGACCGAGCGCAGTTTCGACAGTGCCAAGAAACGCATCGCCACGCGGGCGGTGATGACGGTCATCGTGATCGCGCTGGTTTTCACGGGGATCGTGGGCGTGCTCTGGATCGGGGCGCGGGATGTGCGCGCGGATGCGATGACCGTGGGAGAGCTGATCCAGTTTCTGATCTATGCGATCATGGTGGCCGGATCGGTCGGCGCGCTGTCCGAAATCTGGGGGGAGTTGCAGCGCGCCTCCGGCGCGACGGAGCGGCTTGTGGAACTGCTGCAAACCGCCGACAGCGTGGGCGATCCGGCGTCAGGTGCGCCGCTGCCGCTTGGCGGGCGCGGGGCCATCGCGTTCGAAAATGTGCGCTTCCATTACCCGACGCGCCCCGAAACGGCCGCGCTTGACGGTGTGAACCTGACCGTGCAGCCCGGCGAAACCGTCGCCCTTGTCGGGCCTTCGGGGGCCGGGAAATCCACCATATTCCAACTGCTCTTGCGGTTCTACGACCCCGAGTCGGGCCGCATCACCCTTGACGGTCAGGATCTCCGCGCCATGACGCGCGCGACCTTCCGCGACGCGATGGCGCTGGTGCCGCAAGACCCGGTGATCTTCGCCACCTCGGCGCGGGAGAACATTCGGTTCGGCCGCCCCGATGCCAGCGATGCAGAGGTGGAAGAGGCCGCCAGAGCCGCCGCCGCCCACGGGTTTCTGAGCGCGCTGCCGGAGGGGTACGACACCTATGTGGGCGAACGCGGCATCATGTTGTCGGGCGGGCAGAAACAGCGCATCGCCATTGCCCGCGCGATTTTGCGCGATGCGCCGATCCTGTTGCTGGACGAGGCCACATCGGCGCTGGACGCGGAAAGCGAACGCGCGGTGCAGGATGCCGTTGCCGCGATGAGCGCGGACCGGACCACGCTGATCGTGGCCCACCGGCTGGCCACGGTGAAGCAGGCCGACCGCATCCTTGTCTTCGAAGACGGGCAGATCGTGGCCGAGGGCACCCATGACACGCTGGTGACCCAGGGCGGGCTTTACGCCCGTCTGGCGCGGCTGCAATTCACCGAGGGCATGGCCGCGGAATAACGCGGGCCCGGGGGATTTGCGCAGCGTTACGCTTGCGTCACGGCCCGGTTGTGCCCAATCTACTCCCCGGAGGAGAGGCCAGACGCAAAATGGCCTCCGACGCGACTTAAGGGAGGGTGGCATATGGTGCGTTTTGCCAACGCCGAGGATATCAAGGCCGTCGAGCAGTCGAACCCGTGGCCGGCCAGCCAGCCGGCGACCACGCTTTACGAATTGCTGAGCAGCACCAAGGACAAGTTCGGCGGCATGAACGCGATCTCGTTCCAGCTGTTCTCCGGGCCGCGGGACAAGGCAGAAACCCTCACCTGGAACGAGTTGCATGCCCGCGCGACGCAGGCGGCCAATCTGTTCCGCAGTCTGGGCATCGGCGAAAGCGACACGGTGGCCTTCGTTCTGCCCAATTGCAACGAAACGGCCGTCACGCTGATTGGCGGGGCCGTCGCCGGTATCGTCAACCCGATCAATCCGCTTCTGGATGCCGAGCAGATCGGCTCCATCATGCGGGAGACGAATGCCAAGGTCGTCGTCACGCTCAAGGCCTTCCCCAAGACCGATGTCGCGCAGAAAGTGGCCGAGGCGGTGGAACTGGCGCCGAATGTCAAAACCGTGCTGGAGGTCGATCTGCTGCGGTACATGACCGGCCTGAAAAAGCTGATCGTGCCGTTTATCCGCCCGAAATACGAGATCCAGCACAAGGCCCGCATACTCGATTTCAATGGGGAGCTGAGCCGCCAGCGGAGCGAACATCTGGATTTCGCAGACAGTACCGCGGACCGGGTGGCCGCCTATTTCCATACCGGCGGAACCACCGGCATGCCGAAGGTCGCGCAGCACAAGTATTCCGGCATGATCTATAACGGCTGGATCGGGCACACATTGCTGTTTACCGAAAAAGACAACATCATCTGCCCGCTGCCGCTGTTTCACGTCTTTGCCTGCCACGTGATCCTGATGGCGGCGATCGCATCGGGGGCGCATGTGGTGTTTCCGACGCCGCAAGGCTATCGCGGCGACGGCGTGTTCGACAATTTCTGGAAGCTGGTGGAACGCTGGCAGATCAGTTTCATCATTACCGTGCCGACCGCGCTTGCAGCGATGATGCAACGCCCGGTGAATGCCGATATCTCGTCGGTCAAGACGGCGTTTTCGGGCTCCTCCCCGCTTCCGGTGGAGCTGTTCAAACGGTTCGAAAAGGCAACTGGCGTGACGTTGATCGAAGGCTACGGATTGACCGAAGCCACCTGTCTGGTCAGCTGCAACCCGGTGGATGGCGACAAGAAGATCGGCTCGGTCGGGCTTCCGTTCCCGCATACGGAAGTCAGGATCATGAAGCACACCTCCGAAGGGGTGACCTTGTGCGATACCGATGAGGTGGGCGAGATCTGCGTCGACAATCCCGGCGTGTTCGAAGGATCGACCTATACCGAGGACGACAAGAACATCGATCTTTTCAACGACGATATCTATCTGCGCACCGGCGATCTGGGCCGGATCGACGAGGACGGCTATCTGTGGATCACCGGGCGCGCGAAGGATCTGATCATTCGTGGCGGTCACAATATCGACCCTGCCGAGATCGAAGAAGCGCTGGCGGGTCACCCGACCGTTGCCTTCGCCGGGGCCATCGGTCAGCCCGACGCGTTCGCGGGCGAACTGCCTTGCGTCTATGTGGAGTTGGTGGAGGGCGCGGATATCACGGTCGCCTCGCTGCTGGATCACTGCAAGGAACACGTGCATGAGCGTGCGGCCATCCCGAAGCATCTGGAAATCCTGCCGGAACTGCCGAAAACCGCCGTCGGCAAGATTTTCAAACCCGATCTTCGCAAGCGGGCGATCAGCCGCGTCTACAATGCCGCCCTCGAAGAGGCGGGTCTGGCGGCCCGTGTGGTCGATGTGACCGAAGACAAGAAACGCGGTCTGGTCGCGCATCTGGAACGCACAGGCGAGGTGGATGAGGCGAAGCTGGCCCAGGTTCTGGGCGAGTTCACCCGGCCATGGGACTGGGCGGACGGAAGCGCCAAAAGCGCCGCCTGACGGGTGTAGCCCCTCCGACCACACGCGGGGGTCCGGCGGCCCCGGGGGAGATGAACATGGCACCGGCCGCGCCGCAGGCCTGTGCCCGACGCGGTGGCCGGGATTGCCGAACGGGCGGAGATCTCTACGCGGCCCGCTTGGCGGGTACATGATCCGGTTTTGTCGGGGCCACCAGAGGATCACCGATTGCGATTGCATCCGCCGGGATCCGCGCCCCATGATACGGCCATGGCTCGGCCCCTGATATACAATGGCACCGCGCGACGGTTGTTTCTGCATCGCCACGGGCTGGCGACGGCCCCCAACGGGGCGGCCCGGGGCGATGCGCTGGCCGCGGTCATCCAGGATCTCGGGTTCGTGCAGGTCGACAGCGTCAATACCGTGGCGCGCGCCCATGACATGATCCTGTGGTCCCGCCGGCAAGCTTACAAACCCGCAAGCCTGCGCTGGCTGAACGACCGCAAACGGGCGGTGTTCGAGCACTGGACGCACGACGCCTCGGTCCTTCCGGTGGCATTCTTTCCCCATTGGCGACTGAAATTCGCCCGGGACGCCGCCCGGCTGCGCGAACGCTGGAAAAACTGGCACGGCTCCGCCTTTCACGCCGAAATCGACCGGGTCCTGGCCCATATCGGCGATCATGGGCCCGTCGGCAGCGGCGATCTGGCCGACAAGCGGCCCGAAAAATCCACCGGCTGGTGGGATTGGCATCCATCCAAGACCGCGCTGGAGTATCTGTGGCGTTCGGGGGAGTTGTCCGTCTCAAGGAGGGAGGGGTTTCGCAAGATCTACGACCTCAGCGAGCGGGTGATCCCGCCGGAGGCACTGAATGCGCGGCATCCGGCGGAGGAGACGATAGACTGGGCCTGCGCCGGGGCGCTGGACCGGCTGGGATTTGCCACCTCGGGGGAACTGGCGGCGTTCTGGGATCTGGTGCAGCCGGACGAGGCGAAGACATGGGTGGCAGAGGCGCTGGCAAGCGGCCGGGTGATGGAGGCGGATATCGCGCTGGCCGGTGGCGGCCAGCGCTGCGTCATCCTGCGGCCGGAGGTGATGGACGGCCTGGCCGATCTGCCTGCCGTCGCGCCGCGTCTGCGGATCCTCAGCCCGTTCGACCCTGCGCTGCGCGACCGCAACCGCGCCGAGCGGCTGTTCGGGTTTCATTACCGGATCGAGATTTTCGTGCCCGAGGCGAAGCGGCGCTATGGCTATTACGTCTTCCCGGTGATGGAGGGGGACCGGATGATCGGCCGCATCGACATGAAATGCGACCGGAGCGCCGGCGGGCTGGATGTGAGCGCGTTCTGGCCCGAGCGCGGAGTGAAGACGGGCAGGGGCCGCATCCGCCGGCTGGAGGCCGAGCTGGAGCGCGTGGCCCGGTTCACGGGCTGCGCGGATATCCGGTTCGCGCCCGGCTGGTTGCGGGTGCCTTAGGGGTTGCATGCGCGGGGCGCACATATGACCTATGGGGGCGATGAACCGCCGACCGGAGATGCCCATGCGTGACGTTCTGACCCTGACGCTGAACCCGGCGCTGGATGTTTCGGCCGAGACGCCGCAGGTCGTGCCGGGGCCGAAACTGCGCTGCGCGGAGGCGCGGCTGGATCCCGGCGGGGGTGGCGTGAATGTGTCCCGGGCGATCGCGCGGCTTGGTGGGGCATCCCGCGCGGTTGTGGCCACGGGCGGTGTGACCGGCGCGCTTCTGTGCGACCTGCTGGAGGCCGAAGGGGTGCAGGTTGCGCGGTTGCCGATTTCCGGGCTGACGCGGCAATCCTTCGCGATCACCGATATGGGCGCAGGCGGGCAATACCGGTTCGTGATGCCGGGCCCGGTCTGGGCGGCGGCGGATGTGGACGGGCTCTGGACCCTGCTTGACGAGGTTCTGACGCGCGACACACTGATGGTGGTGTCTGGCAGCCTGCCGCCCGGGCTGTCGCCGGATCTGCTTGTCCGGATGAATGCGCGTGCGCGCGCCGCCGGGGCGGCGATGGTTCTGGATACATCGGGCGCGGCCCTGGTGCAGGCGGTGGAGCAGGCGACCGCCCCCTATCATCTGCTGCGTGTCGACGGTGCGGAAGCCGATGAACTGGCGGGGCGGGCGCTCACCACGCCCGAGGATACCGCCGCCTTCGGCCGGAGCCTGATCGCAAGCGGCCGCGCGGAGCACGCGGTGATGGCGCTTGGCGCGACGGGTACGCTTGGGATTTCGGCCAGCGAGTGTTTTTTCTGCCGCCCGCCTTTGATCGAAACCGTCAGTGCCGTGGGCGCCGGCGACAGCCTTGTGGGCGCCATGGTGATGGCGCTTGCCCGTGGCGACGGGTTTCGCGCGGCGGTGGCGTTCGGAACCGCGGCCGCGGGGGCGGCGGTGATGACGCCCGCCACGGAACTGTGCAACCGCAGCGATGCGGAAGCATTGCTGAACAGGATCGAAATCCAGCCACTCTAAGGCTCTGCGCCCCGCACGACCATGGAGATACTGCGCTCAGTTGGGCCGGCGCGGGTTCAGACGCCCAGATACCGGTTGGTGATATCTTCGGTCAGGTTGGCCATCGCGTCGGACCAGACGGTCTTGCCGCGCTGCACGATCACCGCCCTGTCGGCGATGGCCGATAACTCGCGCAGGGATTTGTCCACCAACAGGATGGCGAGGCCCGCATCCCGCTTCAGCGTGGCGATGGCGGCCCAGATTTCCTGCCGGACGACGGGGGCCAGCCCCTCGGTCGCTTCATCGAGGATCAACAGGCGCGGGTTGGTCATCAGCGCGCGGCCAATGGCCAGCATCTGCTGTTCACCCCCCGAAAGCGATGCTGCCGACTGGTCGCGCCGATCCGCCAACTGCGGGAAAAGCGCGGCGATCCGGTCCATGTCCCAATGGCCGGGGCGGGCCGCCGCGATCAGGTTTTCCGCAACCGTCAGATTGGTGAAGCAGCGTCGCCCCTCGGGAACCAGACCCAGCCCCATTCGCGCGGCCTTGTAGGCCGGCAGGCGCGCCAGATCCTGACCGTCGAACAGGACCGTGCCCGCGCTGACCGGCAGAAGCCTGCAGATCGTCTTGACCGTGGTGGTCTTGCCCATCCCGTTCCGGCCCATCAGCGCAAGAACCTCGCCCTCGGCGATCTCCAGCGAGACATCGAAAAGCGCCTGCGACGCACCGTAGAAGGCGCCGATATGGCGAACCGACAGAAGCGTCATGCGTCCTCCCCCAGATAGGCGACGCGCACATCGGGATCGTTGCGGATTTCCTCGACCGTGCCGGTGGCGATGATCCTGCCATAGACCAGCACGCTGACCCGGTCCGCCAGCGCAAAGACGGCGTCCATATCATGTTCCACAAGAAGGATCGGAGCGGTATCGCGCAAGCCGTCAAGGAAGTTGGTCAGGTTCTTCGAGCCTTCGAAGCCCAGGCCCGCCATCGGTTCGTCCATGACAAAGGCCTTGGGGGCAAGTGTCAGGGCGACGGCCACCTCCAACTGACGACGCTGACCATGGGAAAGCTCGAATGTGGGGGTCGCGGCATGCGCGCTCAAGCCGACCAGTTCCAGCGCGTTTTCGGCCACCGCGCGCAGGTCCCGCTGCGCAAGGGCGGGGCGGAAAAAGCGGAACGCCGTGCCGCCTGCGCCCATGGCGCCAAGCAGGGCGTTTTGCAGCACGGTGTCCTCCATCGCCAGGGCGGAGATCTGGAACGTGCGGGCAAGCCCGCGTCTGGCACGTTCGGCGGTGCCGAGCGGGGTGACGTCCTCGCCGCGGAACAGGACCTGCCCCGCATCGGGCCTCAGGCCTCCGGCGATCTGCTTGATCAGTGTCGATTTGCCCGCGCCGTTCGGGCCGATCAGCGCGTGTATCTCGCCCGGGCGCAGGTCGATGGAGATATCCTGGCTGGCTTGCAGCGCGCCGAAGGACTTGGTGATGCCGATGGTTTGCAGGATGGGCTCAGTCATGGGCCTTGCCCCGGCCCGCGAGCGACCCGATCACCCCGCCACGGGCGAACAGCACGATCAGAAGCAGGAGCACGCCCAGATAGACATGCCAGTAGTCCGACAGCCCGCCAAGCAGATGTTCCAGCAAGATGAACAGCATTGCGCCCACCACCGGCCCGAACAGGCGCGCGACCCCGCCGATGATGACGAAGACCATGATCTCGCCGCTGGTCTGCCAGCTCAGCATGGTGGGGCTGACGAACCGGTTCAGATCGGCAAACAGCGCCCCTGCCAGCCCGGTGATCATGCCCGAAATCGTGAAGGCGATCAGCCGCAGCCGGTAGGGTGAGATGCCGACGGTTTCGACCCGCACGGGCGATTGCCGCGCCGCATTCAGCGCAAGGCCGAAGGGGGATTTCGCCAGCCGCGATGTCAGCAACAGCACGGCTGCCAGAAGGGCCAAGACGATGATGTAGAACTGGATGGGGTCAAGGGTGTTCAGGCCCGGAAAATCGTTGCGGACATAGATGGACAGACCGTCTTCGCCGCCATAGGCGGGCCAGCTGATCGCGAAGAAATAGAGCATCTGCCCGAAGGCCAGCGTGATCATGATGAAATAGACCCCCGAGGTCCGCAGGCTCAGCGCGCCGATCGCCAGTGCCGCGAGCCCCGAGGCCGTGATCGCGACCAGCCAGATGATCGGCATGGATTTCGTGCCCTCGATCAGAAACGGGCTTTCGAGGATCGGATCGTAAAGCTGTGCGTGGCTGGCCAGAACGCCCATCGCATAGCCGCCGATCCCGAAAAACGCCGCATGGCCGAGGCTGACCAGCCCGCCAAGGCCGAGCGCGATGTTCAGCCCGACGCCCGCGAGGGCCAGAATGGCCGCCTTGGTCGTCAGCGTGATCAGGAAGGGTTCATCCGCCGCCCAGGCCCAGAGCGGGAAGGCGACGAGCGCCAGCATCACGGCGGCGTTCAGGATCTGTTCGCGGCTCATGCCTTCGCCCCGAAAAGACCGGTGGGGCGCACGATGAGAACGGCCGCCATGAGGATGTAGATCAGCATCGAGGCCAGCGCCGAACCGGCGGAGGAGGCGGCCGAGCTGTCCATGAACTGCCGGAAAAGCTCGGGCAGCAGGAGCCCGCCCAACGTGTCCGTCAGCCCCACAAGAATGGAGCCGATCAGCGCGCCCTTGATCGAGCCGATGCCGCCGATCACGATAACCACGAAGGCCAGGATCAGGACCGGCTCCCCCATGCCGACCTGCACGGACTGGATCGCGCCCACCAGCGCGCCGGCCAGCCCGGCCAGTGCGGCGCCCAGCGCGAAGACGATGGTGTAGAGCCCCGATATGTTGATGCCGAGCGCGGCGATCATCTCCCGGTCGTTTTCACCGGCCCGGATCTGGATGCCCAGACGGGTGCGGCTGATCAGCAGGAATAGGCCGAGCGCCACCGCCAGCCCGATCAGGATCAGCGTCAACCGGTAGAACGGATACTGAATGCCGCCGGGCAACGTGACCGGTCCGGCCAGATAATCGGGGATGTTGAGAAAAAGCGGAAACGATCCGAAGACCCATCGGGTTCCTTCGGAAAAGATCAGGATCAGCGCGAAGGTGGCCAGAACCTGATCGAGATGGTCGCGATTGTATAATCGCCGGATCACCACAAGCTCCACCAGCGCGCCGGCAGCGGCGGCGGCGGCAAGGGCGGCCATCAGCGCAAGCAGGAACGACCCCGTGGCGCCCGCAACTGAGGCGGCCGCAAAGGCGCCGATCATGAACAGCGATCCATGGGCCAGATTGATCAGCCCCATCACCCCGAAGACAAGGGTCAGCCCGGCGGCCATCAGGAACAGCATCACGCCCAGTTGCAAGCCGTTCAGGACCTGCTCGGCAAAAAGGATGAGAGACATGTCCGGTCTTTCTGCGAAGCGGCGGCTGACGCGACCTCAGGGCCGCGTCAGGCCTTGGGGCGGATCAGAACGAACACTCGGTTGCGTAGACGTCGCCATGATCCTCCAGCGCCACACCGATGATCCGGTTGGTGAATACATCGCCATCCTGGATCACTTCGCGGACATAGATGTCCTGGATCGGATGCTGGTTCGGGCCAAAGGCGAAATCGCCCCGTGTGCTGTCGAAATCGGCGGCGGCAAGGGCCGCACGGAACGCATCCCCATCGCTTGGATCGGCAACCGCAAGGGCCGAGATCAGCAGGTTCGCCGTGTCAAAGCCCTGGCTTGCGTAAAGTGAGGGCAGCCGGCCGTATTCCCCCTGAAAGCTTTCGACGAAGGCCGCATTGGTCGGGTTGTCGATGTCGCGGTTCCACTGAGAGGTGTTCACGATGCCCAATGCATCCGCGCCCACCGCCTGCAGGATCCCCTGGTCGAAGCTGAAGGCCGGGCCGATCAATGGGATATCGACGCCGCTATCGGCAAACTGCTTGACGAAGGCGATGCCCATGCCGCCCGGCAGGAAGAAGAACACGCTATCGGCACCCGAAGCGCGGATCTGCGCAATCTCGGAGGCGTAATCGGTCTGTCCCAGCTCGGTGAAAAGCTCGCCCGCAAGCCCGCCTTCATACATCCGCTTGTAGCCGGTCAGCGCATCCTGACCCGCCGGATAGTTCGGCGCGAGAATGAAGGAGTTGGTGTAGCCTTGCGAATTCGCATAGGCTCCGGCCGCCTCGTGCAGGGCGTCGTTCTGCCAGGCGACATTGAAGTAATTCGGATGACAGCCCCGCCCGGCCAGTTGCGACGGCCCGGCATTCGGCGACAGGTAGATCACGTCCTGCGCCACCGCGCTCGGGATCACGGCCATGGCCAGATTGGACCAGATGATGCCGGTCATGACATCCACATCATGGGACTGGATCATCTCGTCCGAAAGCCGAACGGCCACATCGGGCCGGCGCTGATCGTCCTCGATGATCACCTCGATATTTTCGAGCCCGGATTGGGCAATGGCGAGCATGAAGCCATCGCGCACATCGATGCCCAGCCCCGCACCGCCGCCGGAGAGTGTGGTGATCATGCCGACGCGGACCGCATCGTCATGGGTGTCGCCCAGTGCAGCCGTACCAAACGCCATCATGGAGGCCGCCATCGCAAGTGATTTCAGTGTCATCAGTGTCTCCTTGTTGGGTGGGGCTCTTTTCTGGCCCCTCATATTATTTCAAAAAGGCTAGCATGGGCGAATTTTAACTTCAAGCTCAAATAATTTATGCTTAAAATAATATCCCCACCCGCTGCTGATCGTAGCTGACCGCCAAAGCGGCACTCTGGCAAGCCCGAGTTGCGGGATGGGGCCGAAGAGACGCCCGCCGCGGGCCGTAGGGGACATTCGGAAGGGCCTGTCATACGCGCCGGGCGGTGGCGGTGAAAAGCCGATGGGGATATGATGAGAAATGGGTGACCCGAACCGTAGGGACGCCCGACGGACGTCACGGGTACAGGCGAGGTGGAACTGGTGCCGCAGGGGAGGATTGAACTCCCGACCTCGTCATTACCAATGACGCGCTCTACCACTGAGCTACTGCGGCCCGCGTTCTCGCGTGGGCGGTGGATTAGACGCTATTGCCCAATGACGCAAGCGCAATCTGGACCCTTTCGCGCGCCTGCGGTAGAGAGGCAGGCATGGAGCGGAAGACCTCGAAAAACAACCGGTCAGAGAAGGGCAAAACCCGCGAAGACAGGTTGAAATCGGCGCTGAAAGCAAACCTTCAGCGCCGCAAGGCACAGGCCCGCGCGCGCGATGCGGCCGCGGATAAAGAGACCAAAGAATAAGGGCAGGCGGCAATGGATTCGATTATTGTGGAGGGGAACGGACCGCTTTCGGGCCAGATCCCCATTTCGGGCGCGAAAAACACCTGTCTGAAACTGATGACGGCGGCATTGCTGAGCGACGAGCCGCTGACGCTGACCAATGTGCCGCGCCTGTCCGATATCCGGACGCTCAGCACATTGCTGGAATCCCATGGCTGCGAGGTGGCGCTGTTGCAGGGTGGCCGTGTGATGGTGCTTTCGGCGCGCGAGATTGCCAATCGTCGCGCGGATTACGAGATCGTGCGCAAGCTGCGCGCGTCATTCAATGTGCTGGGTCCGCTTCTGGCGCGCGAGGGCGAGGCGATCGTGTCGCTCCCCGGCGGCTGCGCGATCGGTGCGCGCAAGGTCGATCTGCATATTATGGCGCTGGAAAAGCTGGGTGCCACGATCACGCTGGAGGAGGGGTATGTGCATGCCACCGCACCGAACGGGCTGACCGGCGCGGTCATCGAGTTCCCCTTCGTCTCGGTGGGGGCCACGGAAAACGCGCTGACGGCGGCGACCCTGGCCAAGGGCACGACCGTGATCAGGAATGCCGCGCGCGAGCCCGACACGGTCGATCTGGCGAAATGCCTGGTGGAGATGGGCGCGAAGATCAGCGGGGCGGGCACATCGGAGATCACAATCGAAGGGGTGGACCGGCTGCATGCGGCCACCCACCAGGTGATCCCCGACCGGATCGAGATGGGCACCTTCATGATCGCGCCCGCGATCTGTGGCGGCGAGGTGGAGCTTCTGGGCGGCAGGCGGGATCTGCTTGAGGCCTTCTGCGAGAAGCTGGAGGCCGCCGGGATCGACATCACCGAAACCGAGGCCGGGTTGAAGGTGGCGCGCCGCAACGGGGCGGTGAAGGCGGTGGATGTCACGACGGCGCCATTCCCGGGTTTCCCCACGGATCTTCAGGCGCAGTTCATGGCGCTGATGTGCACCGCCGAGGGCACCAGCACGCTGGAAGAAACGATTTTCGAGAACCGCTTCATGCATGCGCCGGAACTGATCCGCATGGGTGCACGGATCGACGTTCATGGCGGCACGGCGACCGTCACCGGGGTGAAAGGTCTGACCGGCGCGCCGGTGATGGCGACCGACCTGCGCGCAAGTGTCAGCCTGATCCTTGCAGGTCTTGCCGCCGAGGGTGAAACCACGGTGGCGCGGGTGTATCATCTGGATCGCGGGTATGAGCGGATCGAGGAAAAGCTTTCCGCCGTTGGCGCGAAGGTTTCACGGGTGAAGGCGGATGGTTGAAGATGCCCGGTTTGAAGATGGCGGCGAGGGGCCGATTGCGCTGAAGGCGCTGGACGCGGAAGATCTGAAAGTGATCTCGGCGCTGGTTCAGGATGCGGTTTTTCCGGTCACCGAAATGACCTGGGACCGCAAGAAGCGCCGGTTTGCCGTGCTGCTCAACCGGTTTCGATGGGAAGATCGCGGCGGCAGGACCCCGCCCGAGAGGGTGCAGGCCGTGCTGGTGTTCGAAGATGCGATGGCGGTCGCCAGCCAGGGCGTGGATCAGGCCGACCGGGATCTGGTCCTGTCGCTCTTGTCGCTCGACTGGACACCGGGCGAAGACGGCACCGGCCGCGTCACGCTGGTTCTGGCGGGCGACGGCGCCGTGGCCGTGGAGGTCGAAGCGCTGGAGGTGACATTGAAAGACGTGACCCGCCCCTATATCGCCCCGTCGGGCAAAGTGCCCGACCACCCGGAATGACCGCGCCCGGTCTTCTGGTACGGCGGGCGAAGGTGGAGGACGCCCCCGCCGCCTCGGAAGTTCTGCGCGCGTCGATCACGAGGCTCTGTGGCGCAGATCACGGCGATGATCCGGAGGTGATCGCGGGATGGGTGGCCAACAAGACGCCCGACTGGGTGCGCCGGATGATCGGGGACGAGACCGGCATGATGTTGGTCGCGGAGCGGGGCAGACGGATCGTCGGTGTCGGTATGATCGGCGAGCTGGATCCGGCGGCGGGCAAGGGGGCCGTGCTGCTGAATTACGTCGCCCCCACGGATCGCGGAACCGGTGTCAGCACGGCGGCCCTCGCCCATATGGAACTCCAGTTGCAGGGGCAGGGCGTCAGACGCGCGCATCTGGTCAGTACCCGGACGGCGCGCCGTTTCTACGAAAAGGCGGGCTGGCAGCCGGTGATCTCCGATCGGCAGGGCGGCCCGGTCGAGGGCGTTCCAATGGAAAAATGGCTGACGCCCGCAGGGTCGGCGCGATGACGGTTCGGCGACTGACGCCCGCGGATGCGGAGGCTTTCCGCCGGATACGCTTGCAGATGCTTCGGACCGACCCGATGGCCTTCGGCTCGAACCATGCGGATTGGGCGCGGAAATCGCTTGCGGAGATCGCGGACTGGATCGCGAAGATGCATCTGTTCGCCGAGATGCAGGACGGCAGATGCCAGGCCACGGGCGCATGGTACCGGCGCCCGGAAGATGCCGCGGACGGTCGCGGCCATGTCATTGCGGTCTACACAACGCCCGAACTGCGCCGGCAGGGGCTTTTTCGCCGGATCATGCAGGTGCTGGAGCAGGACGCGCGCAGGAATGGTGTGCTGCAGCTTGACCTGGACGTATCGGCCAGCCAGCCCGCGGCGCAGGCGGGCTATCTGGCGCTTGGTTATGGCGAGGTGGGGCGGCGCCCAGGCGCCAAATGCCATGACGGAGCTTATTCCGACACGATCACGATGCGGAAGCGTCTGCCCGCCTAGGCAGCGCTTGAGACCCGGAGCCGCGCGCGCTATGGCTCGGCCCGACGGTCTGGAGGCAGGGATATGCCGATTTTTCTGAACAGGGACGAACCGGGGTTCGAAACCCGCTTCGCCGCGCTTCTGGAGATGAAGCGCGAGGATGCACCCGAGGTGGACGATGTGGTCGCCGGGATCATTTCGGATGTCCGCGCGCGCGGCGATGCGGCGGTGATCGAGTTGACGGAACGGTTCGACCGTTTGTCCCTGACGCCCGAAACGATGGCCTTCACCGCCGATGAGATCGCCGAGGCGGTCGCCCGGGTTCCCGCCGATGAACGCGCGGCGCTGGAACTGGCCGCCGACCGTATCCGCGCCTATCACGTGCGCCAGATGCCGGAAGATCAAAGCTGGACCGATCCCGACGGCGCCACGCTTGGCTGGCGCTGGACCCCGGTGGAGGCGGCGGGGCTCTACGTCCCGGGCGGGCTTGCCAGCTACCCGTCATCGGTTCTGATGAACGCGATCCCGGCGCAGGTGGCAGGGGTGGACCGGCTGGTGGTCTGCGCGCCGACGCCCGATGGCGTGGCAAACCCGCTGGTTCTTCTGGCGGCGCAGCTTTCGGGTGTGGACGTCGTTTATCGCGTGGGCGGCGCGCAGGCCGTGGCCGCCATGGCCTATGGCACCGACACGATCCGCCCCGTGGACAAGATCACCGGGCCCGGCAACGCCTATGTGGCGGCGGCCAAGCGCCGGGTCTTCGGCAAGGTCGGCATCGACATGATCGCCGGGCCGTCCGAGATTCTGGTGATTGCGGACCGGCATAACGATCCGGACTGGATTGCCGTCGACCTGCTGAGCCAGGCCGAACATGACGCCTCCGCGCAGTCGATCCTGATCACCGATGATGCGGCCTTCGGCCGGGCCGTGGCCGATGCTGTCGAAAAGAGGCTTGAAACGCTGGAACGCCGCGCCATCGCGGGCCCAAGCTGGCGCGATTATGGCGCGGTCATCACCGTGGACACGCTCGATCAGGCGGCGGCGCTGTCCGACCGGATCGCGCCCGAGCATCTGGAGCTATGCGTCGCTGATCCGCACGCGCTTCTGGCCAGGATTCGGCATGCGGGCGCGGTTTTCATCGGCCAATGGACGCCCGAGGCGATCGGCGATTACATCGGGGGTCCGAACCACGTGCTGCCGACGGCGCGATCGGCGCGGTTTTCGTCGGGGTTGAGCGTGATGGATTTTCTCAAACGCACCACTTTGGCGGAAATGTCGCCTGCGGCCTTGCGCGCCATAGGCCCGGCCGCGGAAACTCTGGCAAGGTCCGAAAGCCTCGAAGCGCACGGATTGTCCGTCCGGGCCCGGCTTGACCGATTGAATGACGGCCCATTGGAAGAAGGCCATTGAGTGATGACCATGCATTTGACCCATATTGAAATCGACACGACGGGACTGCCCGCGCCCACGCCCGAGATCGAGCAGGAGCGCAAGGTCGCGATTTTCGATCTGCTGGAGGACAATTCCTTCGTCCTTCCCGCCCGCGAGGAGCGCGCGGTGCCGTCGGGCCCGTACCGGCTGTCGCTGGCGATCCGCGAGAAACGTCTGGTCTTCGACGTGACCACCGATGACGGCGCGCCCGCGGCGGAGTTCCACCTGTCGCTCAGCCCGTTCCGGCAGGTGGTCAAGGATTACTGGCAGATCTGCGAAAGCTATTTCGACGCGGTGAAAAAACTTCCCCCCAGCCAGATCGAAGCGATCGACATGGCGCGTCGCGGCATCCACAACGAGGGTGCGCGCGTGTTGCAGGAACGGCTGGACGGCAAGGCGGAGGTCGATATCGACACCGCCCGGCGGCTCTTTACCCTGATCTGTGTCCTGCATTTCGGGGCCTAGGACGACGTGGGTCAGGCGTTTCCCAGCTCGGTCCTGTTCTGCTGCGATCACAATGCCACCCGGTCGCCCATGGCCGAAGGGCTGATGAAGAAGTTCTATGGCCACCGGGCCTATGTCCAGTCCGCCGGGGTGAAGCATGAGCTGGAGATCGACGGCTTCGCCGTGGCGGTCTGCGAGGAACTGGGCGTGGAACTGGCCCGCCATCGGGTGCGCAGCTTCGACGAGATGCAGGAATGGGGAGACGATCTTTCGGGGTTCGATCTTGTGGTGGCCCTGTCCCCCGCCAGTCAGCGCATGGCGCTGGAATTCACCCGCCACTATCACCTGGATGTCGAATACTGGCCGATCCTGGACCCGACCGGTCTGGGCGAGACGCGCGAGGCCAAGCTTGCCGCCTATCGCCAGGCCCGCGACCAGATCATCGACCGGATGCAGGATCGGTTTGGCCCGCCGCTGGAACCAGCGGACGGTACGGCGGGCGAGGTGGGCTGAGCCGCGAAGGGCATCCGCAGCGGGCCGTCACCTCGCGCCCGAGACCGGCGCGACGCGCCGCAGGCACACAGCTTTGCCGCTAAATCCGGACCGGAACAGTTTTGCCTTGAAAAACGGGCGCTCAGGGCGCATTTACCCGCTACCCGCAGATTGGGCGGGTCGTTAAGCAAGGAGAGACCATGGCCAAGGAAGAAATGCTCGAATTTCCCGGCGTCGTGAAGGAACTCCTGCCGAATGCGACATTCCGGGTCGAGCTTGAAAACGGCCATGAGATCATCGCACACACGGCAGGCAAGATGCGCAAGAACCGGATCCGGGTTCTGGCGGGCGACAAGGTTCAGGTGGAAATGACCCCCTATGACCTGACCAAGGGACGCATCAATTATCGCTTCAAGTAAGCAGGCATGATCGGGGTCCGCGCTTTGGGAACCGATGTCCGGATATGGCGCGGGGCCTTGACATGAAACTGATCCTCGGATCGGGCAGCCCCCGCCGGAAAGAGATGCTGGCGGTGTTGGGCGTTGTGCCTGATATGATCGAGGCCCCCGATATCAACGAAGATCCGCAGGCAGGCGAGTTGCCGCGCCCCTATTGCCGGCGCGTGGCGCGCGAGAAGGCGCTTGCGGTGCAGGCGGGCCCGGACGAACTGGTGCTTTGTGCCGATACCACCGTGGCGATGGGCCGCCGGATCATGGGCAAACCCGCAGATGCGGCACAGGCGGCGGCATTTCTGACCGCTCTGTCGGGCCGCAGGCACCGGGTGATCACCGCGGTCGTCCTGCGCCGGGGGGAGCGGCTCTGGGAACGCGATGTCGAAAGCCGGGTGCAGATGAAGCGGCTCAGCGATGCGGAACTGAACGGCTATCTTGCAACCGGTGACTGGCGCGGCAAGGCGGGTGCATACTCGATCCAGGGCCCGGCGGGCGCGTTCATTCCATGGATCAGCGGCAGTCATTCGGCGATTGTCGGCCTGCCGCTTGCGGAAACCGCGGCGCTTTTGCAGGCCGCCGGCTGGCCGGTCTGGAGACCGGAATGAAAGGTCGGGTGGTCCTGCTGGATCAGGTCGCGGGCCGCAAGGCCGCGGCGCTCATGGTCGATGGCCGTCTGGAAGAGCTGGCCATCGATCCGCCAGAGGGTGCCGCGCCGGCCCCCGGCGCCATCCTGCGCGCGGTGTGCGACCGGCCGCTGAAAGGGCAGGGCGGGATGATCCTGAAACTGCCCGGGGGTGCGGGTTTCCTGCGCCAGGGCAAGGGGTTGAGCCCGGGTCAGCCGCTCCTCGTTCAGGTCACCGGACTGGGCGAGGGCGGCAAGGCCACCCCGGTCAATACCCGGCTGTTGTTCAAGAGCCGTTACGCGATCGTCACGCCCGATGCGCCCGGTCTGAACATCGCGCGCTCAATCCGCGACGAGGCGGAGCGGGACCGGCTTCTGGAACTGGCCCATGAGGCGATGGCAGGCGCGCCCGAAAGCCATGGCCTGATCCTGCGCAGCGCCTCAGATGGCGTGGACGCAGAGGCGCTTGCCGATGATATCGCCGAGATGCGCGCCCTGGCGGATGCGGTTCTGGGCGATGTCGGGGGCGACCCGGAACTGCTGCTGGATGCCCCTGACGCGCATCTTCTGGCCTGGCGCGACTGGTCGGTGCCCGACCCGGACGAGGTGCTGGATCATCCGGGCTGTCTTGCAGAACTGGGTGCGCTGGAGGCGGTCGATGCGCTGTTGTCCCCGGGCCTGCGACTGCCCGGCGGAGCGACCGCGATGATCGAGCCGACATCGGCCCTGGTCGCGGTCGATGTGAATACCGGGCCCGATACGTCGCTTGCGGCGGGGCTCAAGGCCAATCTGGCCCTCGCCCGCGAATTGCCGCGGCAGCTTCGCCTGCGCGGGCTGGCCGGCCAGATCACGCTGGATGTGGCGCCCATGCCCAAGAAGGACCGCCGCGGTTTCGAAGACGCGTTGAGACGGGCCTTTCGGGGCGATGCCACCGACACGGTCCTTGCAGGTTGGACGCCGCTTGGCCATTTTGAACTGCAAAGGAAACGCGACCGCTGGCCGCTGACGGAGCTTTGGCCCAAATGACTTGCCCGATCTGTTCGAAGAAGACCGCCCCGGAGTATCGCCCGTTCTGTTCGCGCCGCTGCGCGGATGTGGATCTGGGCCGCTGGCTGAACGGCAGCTACGCGATCCCGTCGAGCGACCCGGAAGACGCCGATGAACTGCCGGAGGCCCTGGAAAACGCTCGAAATCCCGGCCCTGGCCGGCCCCACTGACGGATGTCCGGGTATCGCGAAAAAAACGCCCACAGAGCTATGGACAGCCCCCGCCCAAACCCCTAGAAGGCGTGCACCCAACGGAGGCGTCCGCCCCGTTTCCCGTGCCCGGGTAGCTCAGGGGTAGAGCAGTGGATTGAAAATCCTCGTGTCGGTGGTTCGATTCCGCCCCCGGGCACCATTTAATCATTGAAAATTCATAATTTACAATAGCTTGAGGGCTTTCGGTTAACTCGCCTCCCCCAGCTTATCCCCCAAACAAAGCCTGTTGGACGCTCTTCGGCCTATTGGTTGAGAAATAAAGCGTTACTCTGTGTCTGGTATGGACAACATGCCTTAATCTGTCCCAGCGGGTTCGGAAACCATGTTCCTAGAATTTGTTCACATTTTGTTCAAGTGCCGTGCTAAGGCTGAACAGCGCAGGTTGAGGAAGATTTTCAGATATGGTCCCAAGCCACTTCGGTGGCGAGATACTCGCGGATCACCGTTCGAACGATGAACTGGCCTTGGTCCATTACCGCGAAGCGGTAGACATTTGGTTGAACGACCACCCAACCATCTGGCCTCATATCTTCGCCGGATACGAGCCTCTGCATCAGGCGGCTGCCTACCTCGGGCCATCCGGCCCCGTAGTCGATAGTTTCAAAGTCGGCCAGCATATCCGGGGACAGGGTAGGGATCGGCTGGATCGCCACGCGCGCTGGTTCGCCCTCCGCTGGCTGCCCATGCTCAAACAGGACATGGCCTCGGGCATTCTTTACAACGACATTTTGAATCCTCACCATGTCCGGGACAAAGGTGATCTGATCGTTTCCATCCGCGTCCTTGACGATCTGAAGTTGGGACTCGATTTCATCCTGAAGGCGGTAGTTGCTGTCCAGTATCTTCTCGGACCGCGCTACGACCTGTTGATCCGGGTCTGCGCTTCCTGCGAGAACCGATCCCAAGAATGCTGTGAAATACTCTTCGTCATTCGAGAACGAAGTATTGCAGGACTTGCATATGCGGACTGTCGGAAGATCATTCGGAAAGGGGCGATCAAGTATGGTTTTCGAGGGAACATGGTCGAGATTGCTCTCGACACTTCCGAAAACGGCTTTGCAGTGGATACACCACCCCTTGTGCCGTTCGTCAGCATAGTCCCGCATCTGCTTCATCGGTGATTTCCTTTCACCTTCAATAAATTTTACGCCCGCCGCACGGTTCTCTCGCTAACTCTGAACAGCCGTGCAATCTCCGCAACGGCACGGTGTTCGTCATCCCTCATGCGGCGCACCTCGTCCTTTTGTGCAGGCGACAGGGCAGGAGGCCTGCCGCCTATGCGGCCACGCTTACGCGCGGACGCCAAGCCTTCCTTGGTCCGTTCGGAAATCCGCTCGCGCTCGAACTGTGCAATGGATGCGAAGACATGGAATACCAGACGGCCTGCCGGCGTCGTCGTGTCGATGTCTTCGGCCAGGGACCGGAAGCCGGCACCACGTTCACCGATAGTTTCCACTAGCTCCAGAAGGTCTTTCAGAGACCAGGCCAGGCGGTCATACTTGGTGACCGTCACAACGTCGCCGTCGCGGAGCTGATCCAGCAAATTGTCCAGCTCTGGCCGTTCGCGCTTCGATCCGCTGATCTTGTCTGCAAACAGTTTGCCAGCTCCTGCCGCTGTCAGCGCGTCGGTCTGGGCATCGAGGTTCTGGTCATCCGTGCTGACGCGGGCATATCCGATAATCATCTTGCGAGATGGCCAGAAACGTATAGTTTTGTCCAGAATGTAAAGACCAACCAATGCCCCGATAGGTGGCGCGTGGAGCCATAAAAGATTGGAAGATGGGCCAGAGCCAGGACCGTTGGGTGAAGTTGTTGATCTATTCTGTGGCGTCGGCTCTCTAAGCCATGGCCTCATGAGAGCCGGTTTCGATATCAGGGCAGGCTACGACACCGACAGACGCTGCAAACACGCATTCGAGACCAACAACGAGGCGACCTTCCATACCAGGGATGTTGCGCTGTTGCAGCCGGAAGAAATCCTGGCTCACTTCTCCGGCGAGCGTCCGTCCGTGCTGGCAGGCTGCGCTCCATGCCAACCATTCTCAACCTATAAGCAACGCTATGACGAAGACCCGAGATGGGATTTGGTTGACAGCTTTGCACAACTTGCCGTGAAGGTCTCGCCAGACTTCATTACAATGGAAAACGTTCCCGCACTCCTGAAATACAGGGCCGGGGCCGTGTTCTCGAACTTCAGCCATACCCTTCAAAATGCCGGATACAATGTGATTTGGCAGGTCGCGAAATGTGAGCTGTTTGGCGTGCCGCAGAAACGACGACGCCTCGTTGTGGTTGCCTCTAAGGCCGCGAATCCGCCCCAACTCTCGCCGACGCATCAAACACCTCTGACGGTGAAGGATGCGATTGCAAACCTGCCGCCGGTCGCGGCAGGAACAAGGGCAGAAAACGATCCACTGCACATCTCAGCGTCCCTGTCCGAGACCAACCTACGCCGCATCCGCGCATCAAAGCCGGGCGGAACGTGGCGGGACTGGCCCTACGAACTGAGGGCAAAGTGTCATCAGCGATCGTCCGGGAAGACATACTCGGGGGTGTATGCGCGCATGGTCTGGGACGCACCGTCTCCGACGATGACAACCCAATGTTATGGGTATGGCAACGGTCGATTTGGTCATCCTGAGCAGGATAGGGCCATTACCTTGAGGGAAGCGGCGCTCTTGCAATCCTTCCCGCCAAGATATTCATTTTTGCCCGATGGCGAAACTCCGAACATGTCTGAAGTCGGCAGGTGGATCGGCAACGCCGTTCCGGTCGGGCTGGCGCAGGCGATCGGCAGATGTATCGGGTCGGTGATTGAGGAGAACGAGTTTGGCACCAGAGAAATCACCTGACCCCTACCGCTTCGAGATTTCGCTGAGTGTTCTGAATCATCTGGGGCGAAACCTATACAGGAACTTTGTCACGGTTCTTGGCGAGGCAATTTCAAACTCTTGGGACGCCAACGCTAAGAACGTCTGGATCGAGATTGACCGGGATAGTTCGTCATTTTCGATAAAGGATGATGGCGACGGCATGGACAGCGTTGATTTTCAAGGAAAATTCCTGAAGATCGGATACTCCAAGCGCAAGGCGGGTGGCAGCAAGTCTTCCACCGGACGGCCCTACATCGGTGCCAAAGGTATAGGCAAGCTGGCACTGCTTTCATGCGCAAAGCGCGTTTCCGTGTTCTCCAAAACCGGCGGAACAGACTACGTGGGCGGTGTTATCGACAATGCAGGCCTAGACGGTGCAATTCTGGGTGACAGAAGCACCGAAGAATATCCTCTGGAACAACTGGACTTCTCGCTTATCAGCGAACTGCAAGAGGGGCATGAGAAGGGCACGATAATCTACTTCGAGGGAACGAACGAACAGCTTAAGAACTCCGACGCGTATATAAAGAAACTTCTTGCCCTGAGCTTCAAGTTCTCGCTTCTGGACAAAGAGTTTACGATCCATGTCAGCGGTGATCCCGTCACTGTTGATGACCTGAAGCCGTTATCCGACGCGACCCAGTTTCTATGGAGGGTCAACGGCTACACCGACGGCTACATTGATGGGTTGAACAACCTCGAACTGCCTGTGTCTGAAGTGACGACACCGTTGGACATTAAGGGGTTTGTCGCGTCGGTAAAGAAACCGGCCAATCTGAAAATTACCGGAACCGACGAGCGCGGCACAATCGACCTGTTTGTAAATGGCCGACTCCGCGAGAAGAACATCATACGGCACATCCCGTCCCAACGGATTGTGGAAAGCTATATCTACGGGCAAATCCACTTTGACGCCCTTGATCGCGAAGGCACCGATCCCTTTACCAGCAGCCGGGAAGGTATTGTAGAAGACGATGAGAAATTCCGCAGTCTGATGGATTACCTCAAGCGGGACTTGCTCACGAAAATCATTGATGAGTGGGACAAGTTTCGCCTGGAGGTCAAAGACGAAGGTGACGACGACAACACACGGAAGTCCAAACGGGATCGAAAGGCACAAGCGCTTGTGTCAGAGGCCAAGAAAGACTTTCAACCTGATGACGACGCGCCCACAAAGGATATTGTCGAGGAATGGCTCACTGAAATGCAGGCGGATGCGGAGTTCAATACTTCTGCATATGTGGACTGTTTTCTGTCCGAAAATTTGGTTCGAAAATACATTGGTCACAAAAATCTCAGCCCGATCGACGGTATTCAGAAAGAGATAGTGAAATTCAAAGAGCGCGAAGAGAAGACGAAGCAGGCCGCGAATATCAGCTTCCCGATCCGGCAAATCTCTCTTGATCTGAGCTACTTGGATATGGACGCTCTGGCATTCACAGCGGAAGGCAGCAAGAACACAAACACTCAGTCTCTTTGGGGTGACGCTATTGGCTTCAAGCCCGTCAGAAATGCCGTAGGCCACACAGGACGCCTGACAAATGTGGCCAAGAACCACTTGAACACGACCTTTGAAAATATCAAAGCAAGGGTCCGAACTATGCTGTCAAATTGACGGCTTCATAGGTTAGTCGATCCGAATAGGAAGAGCGCGACCATAGCTTGGCCGGTTCCGCCAAAAACCTGCCAAAACCTTTTCTATTTTGCCGGGGGGTTTTGTCACTGCGAAGTAGTTGACCTTGCGTGGGTCAGAGCGGGGCGGCAGAAACGACCGTTTCTGACCGTTAATTATGACCAAAGGTTTTTGTCCGACATCGGCCGTTCGTGACGTGTGCGGCGAAAGTCGGAATCGAGCCCGATTTGACCCAGATCAAACACGCGATACAATGGATTGATGAAACGATATTGGACTACTGGCAGAGTGCTTGCATGTCAGAAGGGGTGGACATGGACGATAATCGGACGACCGGACAATGCCTGTGTGGCGCAGTAAAGTTTAGCATATCAGGGGAGTTCGAAAGCTTCTTTCTCTGCCACTGCGCCCGCTGCCGTAAGGACAGTGGCTCGGCTCATTCGGCAAACCTGTTTTCAACAACGGCAAAGGTCAACTGGGTGTCGGACCACAGCAATATCACGACATTCCGGCTTTCCGGATCACGACACATCAAGAGCTTTTGTAATAATTGCGGTTCCGCGCTGCCGGTTTTTCAAGTGGATCTTGGTTTGCTTGTTGTGCCTGCGGGATCACTTGATAGCCGGATCGACATACGGCCCAACGCACATATCTGCTTTTCCAGTCGCGCGGACTGGGACAGCGACCTGGCCTCCATCGAAAGGATAGACGGACTTCCGGGTTGAAGGTTGTGCCCGGTCATCCGACGATTGAAAAACAGTCATGCGAAAATGATGCGACAGTCCGCTTCGTCCGCACAGCGGACGGTCATCAGAGCGCCGATGAAGGCGCTGCTGTGCGCCTCAGGTGGTCAAAACTCAGATGTTTCTGTCACCGGCGAATAGGACCGTTTTTGCCCCATAGATTTTAACCGGAGATTTTTGTCCGGTGGCAAGGATACGCCTTCTTGGTCAATTTGTGGCCTGCCGGATGTTCAGTGGTCGCTGTACTAACCTTTTTTGGCCCTTTCGATGAGCCAAGCTCGGAATATTTTCGCCTCTGGTGACAATTTGGCTTGGTCATTGTACAGCAGCCGATAACTGCCATATGCGATACCATGATCCGACAGTTTTCTTAAACGGGCAGCTTTCACGTCGTTCTCGGCCAGCCTAGGCGATGTAAGAAAAATGCCATCGCTAGCGATGGCTTCTTCGAAAGCAAGAACCGCCGGAAGCGCACTAGTAGTAGCAGGTAAAGGCGTTGGCCCATATCCGGCCGTTTCGCACCACTTCTGCCAAAGTGTCCCATCATCTTCGTGGAGTAGCGTCTTTTGCTGCAAGTCTTTTGGTCCGCGTATTTTGTTAATTACGGGTGCTCCATAAGGATACACATCTTCCTCAAATAGGGGATCTTGTGATGTACTCACATAATCGCGGGTGCAGTATCGAATAGCGAAGTCAAACGCTCCTGTCCGCAGATCAATCACATCTCCGGATGAGACTAGCACAATCGCGATATCGGGGTGACTGCTGCGAAACTCACTGATGTGGCGCATAAGCCATTTCGCCGCAAAAACGGGTTCGCAGGTTACGGAAATTGGCGGGCTTTTCCCGGTCTTTAATTGCACGGAAACAACCGATATCTCATCCAAAGCAGAGGTGACAATCGTGAGGTATTTTTGGCCAATGGCCGTCAGCTCTACCCCTTTCGGAACTGTTCGAAAGAGTTCTGCACCGAGCTGCTTCTCAAGTCCCCTGACATGGCGGCTGATGGCTGAGTGAGTGAGGTTGAGCTCATCACCGGCACCCGAGAAGCTGTTGTGACGACCAGCGGCCTCGAAAGCCTTCAACGCGTTGAGATTTGGTAAAAATCTGCGCATTTCACTGTAACTTTTCCTGACGCCCCACTTTCGAAAATAGCATTTGAGGCCGCACCTCCACCAGTACAAACTTATGATCATTCATGTCGCGCTTTTCGGTCCTCGGTATGAGCTGTGCCTCATTATAACTTTCTGTTTGATGAGGTACAGCTCCCGCTTTGCATCGGTGTAGAGATGTTTTGCGGCGATGATCGGTTTGTTTGGGTGGCATGTCGTCTTCATCGTCTTGGTTGAGCGGAGTTGGAACAAAGATGGTCATTGAACAGTCGCAGCTGAACGAACGCAAAGCCAATTTTTCTGGCGTTTATAACGAAAAGACCCCCCACGCCTATTTCTCGACTATGCGAAGACTAGAATATCAAATTCCAGAGAACGCAAAACCACAGATCAATGCGGTCATAGATCAGATAAAACGTCAGGGCCAAAGCTCTGTCTCTGTTCTCGATCTGGGCTGCTCCTATGGTGTGCTTTCCGCTCTAATTCGGTTCGGCTTACCGCTTGATACGCTTTATCAGCGCTATCGCCTCACGACAGCTTCGAATGTCTCAGACTTCAGTCAAGAGGCAACTTGGTATGCCGACCGGGCTCAGAGAGACGATGTAAGGTTTTACGGAATCGATATCAGCACAAATGCAATCAATTTCGCCGTGTCTGTCGGACTACTCGATGCAGGTGTATCGGTTGATCTAGAGGACAGCAGCACGTCCGCGAATACGCTGTCTGTCCTGCCTCCGCGGCTTGATCTCGTCGTATCAACCGGATGCGTCGGATACATCACTGAGGTGACATTCAAAAAAATTCTTGCCTACCTAAGTGTTCCATCCCGGATGATCACATAGATCCTCGGCGATCTGCGTTTTTCATGGCAAGATCGGTTCTGAGTGACGTTCGGGACGGAGTGCAACCATGCTGATCCATCTTCACAAGCAGGCGACGACGACGCCCAAGATAAGGGCTGCAATCCAGGCGAGCGATGAGCCTGCATCGGCCCTGGCGTCACGCTTCGGCACGACTGAACAGACGGTGTATAAATGGAAACACCGCGACAGCGTTCACGACCGCAGCCATACGCCGCACCGCCTGCAAACGACGCTGACCCCGGCCCAGGAGGCCGTCGCCGTGGCGCTGCGCACGACGCTGCTGGTGTCGCTGGACGACCTGCTGGCGGTGGTGCGCGAGTTTCTCAATCCGAATGCCTCGCGCTCTGGGCTGGACCGCTGCCTGCGTCGGCATGGCGTTGGAAACCTGCGCGATCTCAAGGCGAAGGGACAGAAGCCGAAGCACAGCGCCTTCAAAGCCTATGAGCCCGGCTACATCCACGTAGACGTGAAATACCTGCCTCAGATGGCTGACGAAACTTCACGCCGCTATCTTTTCGTGGCAATCGACCGAGCGACGCGTTGGGTCTTCATCCGCGTATTCAGGGCCAAGACTGCGGCCAACGCCCGGCGCTTCCTGCGTGACCTGGAGCGCGCTTGTCCGCTGCGCATCCGCACGGTCTTGACCGATAATGGCAAGGAGTTCACCGATCGCCTCTTCGGCTTGCGCAGGCGCGTCGCGACCGGCGCTCACGAGTTCGACACGCTGTGCGCCGCCCTCGACATCGAACATCGCCTTACTCCGCCGAGGTCGCCTCAGACAAACGGCATGGTCGAGCGCTTCAATGGCCGCATCGAAGACGTGCTTCAAAGCCACCATTTCAAATCAGGTGAAGAACTGGAGACGACGCTGCACCGCTACGTCTGGCTCTACAACCAGCAACTGCCGCAGTCAGCCTTGGGCAGCAAGACGCCCTTACAGGCGATGAAGGACTGGCACAAACTCAAGCCGGAACTGTTCAAGAAACAACCATATTACCTGCCGGGATGTGACACCTAAGCATGGAAAATCCGCCAATTTTCGCAAACTTTGTTCTGCGCGCTTTTGACTACTCAAAGATTGAACATGTTCTTGCGCAGTATGGATTTGCAACATTCAAAGTGCCCTCTACAACTTTCATTCAACGTCGGTTTAAGGATCCCGTTGAACAGGCAAGCATTCTCTCATTGTTAAGGCATTCGAAGTCTCAACACGGCCTGGCAAGCCTTCCTGAAGAGGATGGTTACTATCATGCCGAGCTGTTCGTCAGCGTGCATCGATCAGCGAAGCTTGCCACCTTCTTGGACCTTCAAAGCATTGGAAAGGAACAATGATGACGGTCGAAATTGCCGCGCGACATTCACGCTCAGAAATTACGGGATACCCAAACTATCATCAGGTTTCGGATCTCGGGGTAGTCCAATTTCGGCACAGCTACGATGATGACTTGCTAGGGCACATTCTCAAGCGGGCGCTCGAGATCAAGGAAATGCATGCTGACAAGCGACAACTAAACCTGAACTATATTCGAGATGCAGCATCACATATCCCCGAAATAAACGATCTCTTGCATTCGCCAAGGCGCATGGAGGTTGCTGAAAAGTTGTCAGGGACTAGGCTGGAACCTTACCCGATCTCGATCATTTCGTCGATCATTACATTCACCAGTGCGCGTCCTGAAGATGGTGCAATCACATGGCATGCGGATGGTGTGCCTGTAACCGAACTCATTCCGCTATCGATCATCGACCCCCAAGGCGGTGAACTAGAATTGTATAGGGGATCCGCCGATGAGGGGCTTTACCGGGCTCATTCTGGAGAAGAAATCCCTCAAGACCGCATTATCAGCATCCAGCATCGCGAAGGCTTCAGTGTTCTCGGCCAACTCATGCGGTTGATGCACAGGGTTCGACCTATGACGAGAGGCTATCGCATCACGCTCAATTTGAATTTTCGATCAGCGGAAAAACCGTTCATTGATGACAACACCATGTGCTACTTGGCGGCCGACAATCCGGACTTTGAGTGGCAGAACGCCTACATCGAGGACGTTAAGGCGCGTCAGTTACCGGCCTATCTCCGTAGCATTAGCGCGGCTTCACCATGACACACTTTGAGACAATCCAAGGGCATTTAGGAACGGGGGGCAGCATATCGCCCCCACGCCGCATTGGCACATTGGTCTTGGCTTCCGATGGCTCAATAGAAGCTGATACATACTCGATGCTACCACATGGGTGTGTAGCTCATTTCAGCCGCATGGAAAATTACGAGACCTGTGCCGCACGGGGAACGGATCACCGCTCTGATCTTGCAAGATCCACGCGTCTTTTGGCGAGCTGTAAAGACATATCGGCCGTCATTTATGGGTGCACATCCGGCGAAGTCCTGCATGGTCGTGACTTTATTGAGGATGCGATTAGAGACACCCTGTCTGGTGCGTTTGTCGTGACCCCACTTGCAGCGGTTGTGGAAGCTTTAGAGATGTGTAGCGCGCAAACAATCTCGATCTTGAGCCCCTATGGGGATAGTCTGAACCGAAAGCTCGTAGAACTGTTCGAGAACAACGGCATTGCTGTTGAACAGGTTGCATCGCCAAATGAATGGAGAGCACGCGACCTATCTGCAATAGATATTCTCGATCTGACGACAGCTGCGAGCGCTATGGAGTTTTCGCGAAGCGGAGCGCTGTTTATTCCTTGCAACGCGCTGTCCGTTGTCAATGTGATTGATGGGATTGAAGCCTCAATAGACATGACGGTCCTTACCAGTACTCAAGCGAGCGTTTGGAAGGCCCTTCAGCTTCTAGACCAACTTGGCGCGCAATCTCTCGCTAAGTTTGGGTCGATTTTTTCCACTGTGGAGACACCAAATTAATGAGGACGGAAACTTTGCGGCCAAGCGTGTCAGCGACAGTCCTGTTGCTCACGTTGGTGGTTGTGATCTGGGGTGTAACTTGGCCTATCATGAAAATCGGCATCGAGTTTATACCTCCAGTCTTCTTCGGTGCCTTGAGGATGTTCGTAGGGGCCGCATTCATGTTCATCGTTGTGCGCGCTTATGGTAAAATCACACTGCCCTCCTACGCTGATTGGCCTATGGTTGTGAGTGTTGGCGTGCTGCAGATGGCGATCCCAACAGCTCTGATGCACTTCTCTCTCTCTTTTGTAGAAGCGGGCAGGGCGTCATTACTTGCATTCACACACCCGATTTGGGTGGCTCCCTTGGCTTTCATTTTCCTACGCGAACGATTAAACTGGGGTACGATCGGTGGTTTGATGGTCGGAATGCTCGGATTACTAGTGTTGTTCAATCCATTTGGATTTAATTGGACAGACCAAGATGTGCTGTTGGGAAATGGCTTACTGATCCTATCAGCACTCAGTTGGGCAATCGGAATAGTACATGTGCGGCTTCATAACTGGAATGCGTCGCCTCTCGCTCTGAGCCCATGGCAGATGCTCGTGTCGGGCATGTTGCTGATATCGCTAAGCCTGCTGCGCGAGGATCCATCGGAGACAGTCTGGAACCAAAATCTAATCTTGGTTCTGACCTTTGTCGGCATTGCTGCGACGGGGTTTGCATATTGGGGCGCTGTCATGGTTGCAAAAAGCTTGCCTGCGATGGTCTCGTCCCTCGGCTTTCTTGGAGTTCCGATTGTCGGAGTTCTATCTTCGGCGCTTCTATTGTCTGAGCCTCTGACCCTTACCCTAAAACTAGGCACCGGTCTTATCTTGGGGGGGCTCGTGATCATGACCCTGTTCCGAGAAAAAGCCGATGATTGATCCTAAAGGCACTTGGACAGCCCAAGAGGGGGGCGATGGCGGCCCGAAGTCGGTAAGGCTGGCCAAGGAAGGCGACGCTTGGCGGGTGACGCATCTGCAAAGAACCGGCTATCCTGAGCTGCATGGTGTAGGATTTACCTACAAGGGCTTTCTTTGCATTGCCCGAGGGCTGGTCCAACAAGCTGCTGATTTGGGTGATGTCGTTGGGCTCGTGAAATATGATATCACTCAGTTCGGGGAGCTGCCCGCTGCATGGTATCATTGTAGCCTGAATGGACAATTGAGCACTGGATTGTCCTCTGGGGGACCATCAACGAGCCTTCTTGGTGAGTATCGGGCAGACTATTCCTCCGGCGATGGAGCTGCCTTCAATCCTCTCAGAAAAACGATCTCTATGGAAGGCGACGCGATGCGTTTTGCATGGTGGGACGATGAGAGATTTCACTATCTTGGCATCGGTCAGATGGTAGCCGGCAGTCTGTTCGCAGCGTGGGGGCCGCCAGGCGCTCTTGTCCAATTTGCCTTCTACGACTTAGACACTGAAGACGGCACACTTCAGGGGCAGTGGTGGGACCTGGGTCGGTCATTTTCAGGTAGCGAAACGCTCATCAAGATCTGAGCCAAACGCTGGGCTTTAGAAGCCTTTTAAAGCGACCCGCCCAAAACCTGAATCGCGGGGATTCCCACACGCATGATTTTGTGATTCATCCTGTTTGGGAGGATGGATCATGTCAGCACCTTTGCCAGACGCGCTTCGGGTGCGGTTTCAGCGATACATTGAGGAAGGGTTAAGCGGTCGCGCGGCGGCATTTCGTTTGAAACTCTCGCCCGCCACGGGAGCGCGATGGGCGCTTGCGATCCGGCGGACCGGCCGGGCGGAGGCCGCTCCGCAGGGCCGACCAAAAGGCCGAGGCAAGCTGGACCCGCATCGGAGCTTCTTTGCTGAAATCATCGAGCAAGATGGAGACATCACGATGCCCGAGCTGAGTGCAGCCCTGGTTGACGCAACGAGTGTTCAGGCGCACCCCAACGCCATCGGCAAGTTCCTTCGCAAGCTGGGCTATACGTATAAAAAAAATCGCTGGTCGCCACCGAACGCCGCCGTGCCAAGGTAAGGCGACAGCGCGAAGACTGGTTCAAGCAGCGCGTCCCAGCCGTATCGAAGCACCCGGAACGCGTTGTCTTTATTGACGAAACATCCGTGAAGACGAACCTGACGCGGCAGCGGGGATGGGCCCCTTGCGGCAACCGCCTGATCATGGACGCCCCCTTCGGCTCATGGGGCACCCAGACCTTCATAGCCGGACTGAGTGCCGACGCGATGATCGCCCCCTGGGTGATCAAAGGGGCCATGGATGGCGCGGCCTTCGCCGCTTACGTTGAAAAGGTGCTGGTGCCGGAACTCTCACCCGGAACCGTCGTCATTCTGGACAATCTCGCCACGCACAAGAATGCCGAAGCGGAAAAAGCATTGCGTAAGGCAGGGTGCTGGTTCCTGTTCTTGCCGCCCTACAGTCCCGACCTCAACCCCATCGAAATGGCGTTCTCAAAGCTCAAAGCACACCTGCGCCGGATCGGAGCGCGAACATTCACCGACATGTTCAACGCAATCGCCGAGATCTGCGACCTCTACTCTCCCGACGAGTGCTGGAATTACTTCACGGCTGCCGGATATGTCGCAGGTTAAAGGCGGGACGCTTTAAATCAGCCGAGACCCGCTGACGCGCGTTATCGGTAAAAACTCGGGCCACCAGATGTTGTGGTGATTACCGGGAAGCGATATTATCGCGTCAGGCATCGTCTCGGAAGAAAGGAGGCGACTTGGGCCATAACCGCGTAAATACGGGACGAGGCAGCGATACCCTTGCTCAGCAAGGCTAACTGAAAACAGCGTCGTAAGCACGGATATCGTAAGGAAAGTCGCGCAACAGGATGGCTGGATCACCGTCTTCCGGCCCCGCCGCATGATAGAAAATTTCCAAGCATCCTGCTGTAATCGACTGCATCCGGTTTCACCTGACCTTCCCTGATCTTTCACACAGCCTAAGGCATGGGACAGATCAGTAACAATGGGTGCTCTTCGGAGTCCCATCGCTCATCAGGATGGACGAAAACTCAAGCGTTTCTGTCACCAACGTTATGAACGATTTTCGGGCATTTTATGCCCGTCCGCGCGAAGCGCCGGGCCTGTCGACGGGTGGCCTTTTGGTTGCCCGCCGACAGGTCACCTTGAAACCGCCTGCAACCATGATCACGCCAGAACGCAAAAGACCCCCGCCTGCTGACGGGGGCCTCGATCATTTCGGCGGTATGGAGCTGTTACTCGGCGGCCATCCGGTCGGCCTGCGCGGTGCGGGCCATGATGTAATCAACCGCTTTTTGCGCTTCGGACGCGGCGCGGAATATTGCGCGGCTGTCTTCCTTAATCGCGTCGAGCCATCCTTCGACATAGGCGGCGCTTTGATCAAATTCAGGCTCCACCCCGATCTGCGTGCAAAGCATGCAGTTGCCGATCTCCGCGACCAGCTCCTCGAACGCGTATGCCTTGCGATCATTGAACCGGCCAAAACGGTCCAGTCGCTTTGTCGCCCCTGTCCAGTGAGTCAGTTCGTGGGCCAAGGTGCCGTAATATCCTGTGGCTCTGTGAAACGTGCCAATCGGCGGCATGTGGATGCGGTCGGTCTTGATGTTGTAGTAGGCGCGCGGCTCCTCGGTGCTGTCGATCTGCGCGCCACTCGCGGCAAAGAATGCCTCCAACGCTGGATCGGCCAAGGTGCCAAGATCACGGGGCGGATCGGGTAAGATATAGAATTCAGCGGGCAAACCCTCGATCTGATCGTGTGTGGATGCTCCCGGTTTTGCAAGTCTGCTCTGGTTCGGATTCCTGGCGTCGTGATCGGTATCGCCCGTGTGTCAGGCCTCTCGATGTGACACCTTCCGCCACGGGCCGTTATGGTGTTCGAGGCTCCGGTTCCAAAATCAGCGTTCCGGACTCGAAGGTCCTGGACCAGAGTATGGTTTTCCCGAAGCTGAACGTGAGATCAGTTAGCCCATAATCCCCTCAGAACTCCTTGCGCTTCACCTCAGGCGTTGCGCCCTCGGCAAAATCCTTCAGGTGGCTTGATCAGGCGTAGGTGACCAGGCCGCCCGCGTATTCCTCTTTCTTCGTGACCATGGCCCAAAGTGCTCGCGCCATCTTGTTCGCGAGTGCGATCGCGGCGACCTTCCATGGTTTCCTTGCCATCAGGCGGCCGAGCCAGCTGTCTGGATCGACACCCTTGGCAGCGGCCCATCGCATGCAGACGGTCGCGCCATTTACGAGCAGTCGCCTCATATCCGACTGCCCCATCTTGTTCACCCGGCCCAAGCGGGTCTTCCCGCCTGTCGAGAGCTGCTTCGGAACGAGGCCAAGCCATGCGGCAAAGTCACGGCCGCGTTTGAAGGATTCCATCGGCGGGGCGAAGGCGAGGAATGCAGCTGCATTGACGGGCCCGACACCGGGCATGGTCTGGATGCGACGGGCAACTTCGTCTTTCTTGGCAATATCGGCCATCTGTCGCTCCAGCGTCTTGATGGACTGACCGAGCTGGCTGATCTGATGATAGAGCAATCGAACCGTCTCCAGCACAAGATCCGGGACGCGCTCGGGGTTTCGTTCAAGCTGCTCCTCGAAGGCGAGAAGCGCGGCATGGCCCTTCGGCACGATGACCCCATGCTCTGCGAGTTGTCCGCGCAGTGTGGTCATCATCCGAGCCCGCGCACGCGTGAACGACTGGTGCGTGCGGAAGAGGATAGCCTGCGACTGTTGCTCCTGACTCTTCACGGCAACAAAGCGCATGTCTGGCTGTCGGACTGCTGTCGCTATGGCCGCTGCGTCATTCGCATCATTCTTTCCACGCCTGACAAACGGCTTCACGTATACTGGCGGGATCAGTCGCACCTCGTGGCCTGCCGCCATAGCCGTCCGACCCCAATGGTGGCTCGTCGCACAAGCCTCCATCGCAACCAGGCAGGCCGGATGGGATGTCAGAAACTGCTCGAACTGCGCGCGGGAATATTTCCGATTGAACAGAATCTCGCCGTCCGTGGTGGTACCGCAAACCTGAAAACTGTGCTTTGCGAGATCAATGGCCAAGATGCTAACGTCCTTCATGGGTGCTCCCTTTCAATTTCACTGGCTTCAACCAAGTCCAGTTTGGCACATCGCGATGCCGTTGCGGGAGGGAGCATCCACCCAATCAGCGTTGAACACGCGGTAGGCCTTGGCATAGGGGATCTGGCGTTCCTCGCCGTTCTCGTCCTCGCGCTCGACGGTGCCGTATTTCACGACCGTGGCGGATTTCTCGCCCTTGCGGACATGGCCCCCAAGCTGCTTGGCCTGATTGAACGTCATCCAGCGGGCTGAGCTGTAATCCTTGGCCATCGCTGTCGCCCAAAGCATCAGGATATTGATGCCCCGATAGGCCTCACCGTTGAACCGTTGGGGCAAGCTGACCGATGCTCCGCTGCCGGTCCACGGCTTGCGCCAGGGCGGCGTTCCCGCCTCGATCTGCGCGACAATCTGATTGGTGACATGGGAGTAAACGTCAAACTTCTCTGCGGTCATTTGTGACCCTCCTTCGCGTGATGCGGTCCGGGTCTCTTCCCCCCTTTCCGCCAATGGGCGGGCCTTCCTGGTCTGATCTTTGGAATGCCCATGCATTCCGAAGGGCAGAGCAGGTAAGGGCAAAGCCCGTCCTGCGGCCTGGCGGGGCCGTGACAACCGGGTGGAGGGCGTGAATTTGGGAGGGAACCGCGCGCCTGCGCGTGGGAGGAACCGGAATTCTCGACCGGAACCGACGCCAACGGCGGCGCTTGCCGGTTTTCTCGGACCTGCCGGGATGGCAGGCGGATCAACAGGATGTGGAAACTGCCAGGGTTGGGGTGAGCGGGCGTCAGCCCGTCGATCCCCTTCCCTGTCTATTGCTTATAGCGAGATCGGCTCTTTGCCGTGATCACAGAATTTTTGTAGCTTCCTTGTTACCCAAACTGCAAATCCTTCGCGGCAATCAGCCTTCCTCTCGCTCCAATCGCCAGCCTGTTGGGTTTTCGACCCACCGGTTGATGTCGGACTCCCGCCACCCAGCACCGTGGACGCTGATCCGGAGCTGTGCGGGGAAGGTGCCCTCGGCGATCTTGCGATAGATGGTGGACCGGGACAGGCCGGTTCGGTCGAGGACGGTGTTCAGGCGGATGATACGATCTGGGTCGGACATGGGATTATTGCCTCCTGCTGGATGTTCTTGATCCAGACAGAACGCCGCGTGCTGTTGGCGCAAGACCGTCCGGCCCATCGTCGTAGCAGGGCGTGGAATGGGCGGCAGATCGGACGGGTCTCAGAGGCCGAGACCACGTCCCCTTGTGATGTCGATGCCGTGGCAAAAGGCGAGCTCGGCCCCGAGTCGGCGGCAAGAGTCCATGCTGATGCCAAGGGCTGCCTTGCGGTTGGCGAGGAGGGATTCCAACTGCGGATCGCGCTGCAGGCTCTTGGCCATCTCGCCCATCTCCGCGCGTGTCGACCGGTAATCGGACATCGTCCCCGACCGGTAGTGCGTCAGGCTGGTCCGATGGAGCTTTTGCCAGCGATCCACGAACTGTGCAGCCCGGCGCTCCGGAGTGTTGCGCAACTGCGTCTCAAGCTGAAGCGCCCGGATAGCGCGGTTGGCTTGGCCCGATCCGGCCTCGCGGGCAAGGGACGGGTCCTTGGCATAGGCCGCCTCGGCATCGCACCAGCCGTGAGGCCGGACCTCCTCGAAGGCCGCGCGAGACTCAGAAAGGTGGCGCAACTGATCGGATGTGCCGGTGCCGCCCCTCTCCTGAGCCGTGAAGACCGCATCCACCGCGCGGGCATGGCGCTTGAGGGCTTCGGTGCGGGCTATTCGCATTACCGCTTCCGGGTCGTCAGTCAAAGCCATTTCCGGCGCGTTCGCTGCTCCGCCCCTGATTTCTTTGCCGGCTTTTTCCCTTCCCGGCCCCCGCACCTCTCTCGCTCCAAGCGTGCCGCCTCTGGCAGAGCGCGTACCATCCGACAGCCCGTCGATGCCGTCGCGCAGCCGCTCCGGCATCACCTTGCGCAGGGCCTCGACGACACGTTCGCGGAAGGTGATGCCGCGCCTCTCGGCAAAGTCCTGCACCGGATTGGCGTCCACGTAGTCGAGCGCCATATCCTTGGCCCGATCGCGCGACAGGGTGCGGATCAAACGATCCTGACTGGTGAAGTCGTCGCGACCGTAGTGCAGGTTCAGTCCGTCCCGATGCCGCGACAGGGCGACATAGCTGCCATGGGCGTCCAGGCCCGGCGTCGCGAGAACATGGGTTCGGTCCACCGTCATGCCCTGGGCCTTGTGGATTGTCGCGGCATAGCCGTGGTCGAGGCGGTCGTAGTCCTTGAGGTCGAAGGCGATGGAGCGCCCATCATCGGTATGAACGGACAGGGACTGTGTGCTGGCCTCATGGATGGTCCCGAGCGTACCGTTCTTTACGCCCAGACCACGGTCGTTCTGCAGGAACATCACCCGGTCGCCAGACGCAAAGCAACGGTCACCCCGCTCGACCGTCAAGGAGACGTCCTCGCCCAGATCGCCCGCCGCGCGTTTCCGCTCCCGCGCCAACTCATTGAGCAAGAGCACTTCGGCGTTGGTGTGGGTCAGGATGATCCGGCTCTGGTCCGGTGTCGCCTGCCGGTCGCGGTCCCAGCGGTCGATCAGGTCGGCGCGCGCCTGCTCACGGGTCTCGGCGGCATGCACCATGCCTTGCGCCTCATAGGCCTCGATCGCCGCCCCGGTCCGACCGGTCGCCAGATCGCGGGTGGCGTTGCGCTGCCAGTCCATGCGTTGGCGACGCACCTCACCGATCTGCGCGCCGCCGTGACGGTCGTGAAGCGACCGGAAGGCCGCCCCGGCCTCTATGGATTGCAACTGCTGCTGATCGCCGACCAGCACCACCTTGGCCCCGGCATCTGCCGCATGTGACAGCACCCGCTCCAACTGCCGCGTGCCGACCATGCCCGCCTCGTCGATGACAAGGACATCACTGGAGGTGAGCCGGTCGCGATCCTGCGCCCAACCGTGTTCCAGGCTGGCGATGGTGCGCGACGCGATGCCCGATCCGGCCTCCAGTCCGTCCGCCGCGATGCCGGAGAGCGCCGCGCCGCGCACCCGATACCCCGCTACCTCCCAGGCCTCCCGCGCCACGCCCAGCATCGCGCTCTTGCCCGTCCCGGCATGGCCCACGACGATCCCGATATCACGCCCACCGGTAATCTGCGTCAGAGCGTCAGCCTGCTCGCGCGACAGAACCAGACCGCGCGCTTCCGCACGCGCCAAGGCTGCTTTGCGATCCGCGTCCCGCACGTCGTGACGTTCCTTCTCGGCCAAGACTTCGGCGGCGCGATGAAGGCGCTGTTCGGCCTCGATCATCGCGCGGGTGGTGAAACGGTCCTCGCCGCACCCATCCTGGCCAAGCACAACCAGATCGGGCCCGCTTCGGATCGCGCTTGTCACTGCATTGAACTGGTCGATCCCATCGCTGTGCCGATGGGCGAAGCGTGCCATGTCGCGGTCCGTGAAGGTCGATTGCTGATGGGTAATCGCCTCCAGTGCGAGCGCGGGATTGGCGATGATCCTCGCGCCGTTGCCGCGCGCAATCTCACGATGCAGTTCGGCCCGGTCGGCGGCCTCAAGACCTTCGCCCTCAATCCGCTGCGCTGGCGCGCCGATCTGGCTTTGCGGCTCCAGCGCTATGCCTTGGTCTTCCAGACTCCTGTGATCGATGCTTGCGTCGATGTCGAGTCCAGCCAGGCGCTCGTTGGCAAGCGTCGCCCAGCGTTCCCTCCAACGCTCGACCATCCCGGTGCTGTTCCAGTCGCGCACCTTTTTGCCAAACCCATCTTCATCGACGGACCGCATCGTCAGCATGACATGGGCATGGGGTTTGGGCAGGCCATCGGCACACCTGTCCCAATGCACATTGAGATCGGCGATCATGCCGTGATCCACAAACTCCGACTGCACGAAGTCGCGGGCGAGCGCGATGCCCTCTGCCTCACTCATCTCGCGCGGGATCGCGAACTCGACCTCCCGGGCCAGTTGCGCATCCTTCCTAACCTCGACCGCCTCGACCGCGTTCCAGAGCTGTTCGCGGTCGGACCATGCTTCGGGCGTGTTCTGCGGTAGCAGCACTTCGGAATGCACAACGCCGCGCTTTGCGGTAAAGTCATGAGGGCGCTCGATCCGGTCATCGCGCAAACGGGACGCTGCGCGATAGGCAGCGGACGCCACCGCGCTGGAGCCAGCCGCGCGCCCGATGACCTTCACGTGGAGATGATAGATCGCCATGATGGCGCAATCATCTACACAAGAACGCCCACGTCTGAACGACGTATAAGCGCGCCCTCCCTCAATAAAATCTCGGGATGGACCGGTGCGTCCCCAGCCGTCCTGGCGACTCTGCTGCCTTCTGAAACATGCCCCGCTATCCTCGCTGCATCAACAGGTTATGGAGGCAGGAATGCGCAAACCACGGGATTATGACGCTGAGTTGAAAGGACTGGAAGCGAAGGCGAAAGAGCTGAAGACTCGCAAGGTGCAACAGTTAGGTGAGTTGGTCATCACCACTGGAGCCGATGCGTTCAGTGCCGACGAACTGGCTGGTGCGTTGATCGTGTTGGCCGAGACCACGGACCCCGGCAAGAGGGAGGCCTGGGCGAAACGCGGGGCGGCGTTCTTTCAGCGCCGGTCGCGGCGATCTCAGAAAACGGCTGACCGCAACGCGGAAAGCACTCCGGCGCAACCGAGCGGCACGCAACCGGCACCAGGCGACAAAGGCACGGCATGACATGCGCAACTGGCAGGTAGAACGCCGCAAGCGCACACGGCATCTGATCGAACTTGGAGGACTTGTGGTCAAGGCACGCGTCGTGGAACTGACCAGCGATGATCGCGCTCTGATCTACGGCGCGTTGCTCTGGATTGCCGACAAGCTCGAGAGTGAACAAGGCGATCATGCACGAGAAGTTTGGGCCGAGAAGGGGAAAGGGGCGTTCGAAGACGCTCAGAAAGGAGATGGGCCCTTGGGCCGGTAGTGGACCAGAGGTCAGCGGCCAGCGACGTGTCAGGGGCATTGCCCCGTGCAAATCTTTGCCCAGCGGTCCATCAAAGGTCGCCGCTGATCGAGGAAATCGGTCTGGCGATAGGTCCGCACCACCTTGCTGTCCGAGGCGTGCGCCAGCACCATCTCGGCCACCTCGTGCGGGGCGTCCGTCTCTTCGGCAAGCCAGGTCCGTACACTGGACCGGAAGCCGTGCGGACGTGCTTCCAAACCTCTGCGCTCCATCAGCCGCGCCATGGTTGCGTCACTGATGACGCCCTTGCGAACCGACGGGAACAGATAGCCATCGCGCTCAAACGGGCGAGCGAGGTCGATGACATGTTGTGCCTCTTCACTGAGGGGCACGCGGAAGTCCTCTGCAGCACCGAGGCGTGCCTTCATGTTGTTCGCGGGCACGGTCCAGATATCCCCTTCGATCTCGTCCAGCCGCGCAAACCGCACGGGTCGTGAGCGAAGCCCTGTGAGGATAAGCAATCGCAGTGCGAGATGCGTGATCGTTGGCTCTTCCAGCGAGGTGTAGAACGCAGGGACCTCCGCCCACGGCATACTGGGGATCGACGTGACCTCGTGCCGCTGCCGACCGAGGAGTTGCTTCGCCTTGGCAACCGCCTGCAAATCGACATCGAGGCCCAGAGCGGCTGCGTGATCCAGAACGATCTTGAGGCGATTAGCGGCCTTCGTGGCTGTTGCAGCTTTGGCATGCCAGATCGGGGCTAAGGCGTCCCGGACATCGCTTTGGGTGATCTCGCTGACGGGCATGCGCCCGAGTTTGGGAAGCACATGATGCTCCAACGGGCTGAACCATCGTCCCGCAGCGCCATCCCCCTTAAGGTCGGCTTTGCGACTCTCGAAGGCGTCCGACGCGACATCTCTTAGAAGGTGGCGGCTGCGCATGGCGTCCTGGCGTTGCTTGCGCCGATGCTCGATTGGGTCTTTGCCTTTGGCGACCAAAGTCCGATACTCGGACGCAAGGTCCCGGGCGTCCTTCAGGGAGAGCGCCCTCAGCCCACCGAGACCCATCTCCCGTCGGCGTCCATAAAGCGTGTAGCGGAAAACCCATTGGCCGCCGCCGCCCTCGCGCTTGATCAGGCGCAGGCCATCGCCGTCCTCGTGCTTGCCGGGTGGCGCGGATTTGATGAAGAGGGCTGTTAGGTTCCCCAAAAATATATCCCCCAAATTATCCCCCACAGGTTACGGGATTTGCTGGAACGGCGCAAGCACTCCTGAGAGCGCCAGGCAAGGAAAATACATTTATTACAAGCTTCTAAGGTATCGCATGGGGCTCAATGGGACTGGAATGCCATGCCGCCCCCGGGCACCACGTTTCCTGCCATCGAAACCACGATGTCTCAACAAGCACCGCTTCCTCCGGGTCTGACCTGCCTTTGACCAGCGTTTCGGGCCGCGCAATGGCAGTTCGTCTCCGCCCCTTGTCATCGGGCGGGGATGTCCACAATGTGCGACGGCGGATACGCGGGGCCGGATGCCGCGCAGGAACGTGGAGGGGAGACGCCAGATGATCGGAAATGAGCGATTTTCGCAGGCCGTGACCGGAAAACCGGCGGGCCGCCTGTCGTGAGCGCGAAGCAACCCTTTCTGGAGACCTCCCCCCGGGTTTCGGACGAGGTTCGCAAGACCACCTGCTACATGTGCGCCTGCCGCTGCGGCATCGATGTGCATCTGCGCGCGGATGCCGACGGGGTGCCTCGGATCCGCTATATCGAAGGCAACCGCGATCATCCGGTGAACCGGGGCGTGCTGTGCGCGAAAGGCTCCGCCGGGATCATGCAGCATTACGCTCCCGCACGGCTGAAGGCACCGCTCAAGCGCGTGGGGCCGCGCGGCTCGGGCCGGTTCGAGGAGATCGGCTGGGAAGAGGCGATGGAGATCGCCGTCTCATGGCTGAAACCGATCCGTGAGAAAGACCCGAAGAAACTGGCCTTCTTCACCGGCCGTGACCAGAGCCAGAGCTTCACCGGCTGGTGGGCGCAGCAATACGGAACGCCGAATTATGCTGCCCATGGCGGGTTCTGTTCGGTCAACATGGCGGCGGCCGGTATCTACACGATGGGCGGCGCGTTCTGGGAGTTCGGCTCCCCGGATTGGGACCGCACGAGGATGTTCATGATCTTCGGTGTCGCCGAGGATCACGACAGCAACCCGATCAAGATGGGTCTGGGAAAGTTGAAGGCGCGCGGGGCCAAGGTGGTTGCCGTCAACCCGGTGCGCTCGGGGTACAATGCGATTGCCGATGAATGGTTGGGGATCACGCCGGGTACGGACGGGTTGTTCATTCTTGCGCTGATCCACGAGCTGTTGCGGTCGGGGCATGTCGATCTCGACTACCTGCTGCGCTACACGAACGCGCCGCATCTGGTGGTGCAGAACGATGGCGGGCCCGATCACGGGCTGATCGCGCGAAACGAAGCCGGGGAACCGCTGGTCTGGGACCGGGAGGAGCATCGCGCGCGCGGCTGGACGGAGATCTCGACCAAAGCCGCGCTGCACGGTGAGGTGACGCTGCCCGACGGGCGAAGTGCGGTCCCGTCCTTCGACCTGCTGGCCCGGCGGTATCTGGGGGCGGAATATGCGCCCGAGGCGGTGGCCGAGCGGACGGGTGTGCCAGCGGAAACCATCCGCCGGTTGGCCGCAGAACTGGCGTGCACCGCCTTCGACGAGGCGATCACGCTCGATCAGCCCTGGACCGATATGCGCGGCGAGCGTCATGCCACGATGATCGGCCGGCCGGTCAGCTTTCATGCGATGCGGGGCATCTCGGCCCATTCCAACGGGTTTCAGACGGCGCGCGCGCTGCACCTGCTGCAAATCCTGCTTGGCGCCGTCGAATGCCCGGGCGGGTTCCGTTTCAAGCCGCCTTACCCCAAGCCCGTTCTGGCCCACCCCACGCCGCATAGCGAAGCCCATCCGAACGCGCCGCTGGCGGGCCCGCATCTGGGCTATCCAAGGGGGCCGGAGGATTTGCGCCTGGACAAGGACGGTCATCCCGAACGGATCGACAAGGCCTTCACATGGGAGGCGCCGCTGTCGGTTCACGGGCTGATGCATATGGTGATCTCGAACGCGGTCGCGGGCGACCCCTACGAGATCGACACGCTCTTTCTCTACATGGCGAACATGGCATGGAATTCGTCAATGAATACCCGCGGCGTGATGGACATGCTGGAGGCCACAAACGCCGATGGCAGCTACAGGATTCCGCATATCATCTATTCCGATGCCTATTCGTCGGAAATGGTGGCCTATGCCGATCTGATCCTGCCGGACACGACCTATCTGGAGCGGCATGACTGCATCTCCTTGCTGGATCGCCCGATCTGCGAACCCGACGCGGTGGCCGATGCGATCCGCTGGCCGGTGGTGGAGCCGGACCGGGAGGTGCGAGGCTTTCAATCGGTATTGATCGATCTGGCCGCGCGGCTTGGCCTGCCGGGCTTCGTCACCGAGGCGGGCGATGCGGTTTACAGGGATTACGCGGATTACATCGTCAATCACCAGCGCAAGCCCGGTGTCGGGCCGCTGGCGGGCTGGCGGGGAGAAGGGGAGGATATCGGGCGCGGTCGGCCGAACCCCGATCAGCTGGACCGCTACATCGAGAATGGCGGCTTCTGGCAAAGCGATATTCCGGCCAACGCGCAGTTCTACAAAATGGCCAATCAGGCCTATCAGGATTGGGCCGTCGGGATGGGGTTTTACGATGCGCCGCAGCCCTATACCTTCGACATTTATGTCGAAACCCTGCGCAAGTTTCAGTTGGCCGCCGAAGGCCATGGCGAGCGGCAACCTCCGGAGCATCTGCGCGCGCAGGTGGCCCTGGCCTTCGATCCGCTTCCCGTCTGGTACCCGCCATTCGAGGGCGAGGCCGTGACCGGGGATTTCCCGCTTCACGCAATCACGCAGCGCCCGGCGGCGATGTACCATTCCTGGGGGTCCCAGAATGCCTGGCTGCGGCAGATCCACGGGCAAAACCCGCTTTATGTGCCCGGGGAGGTGATGGAGAGCGCGGGCCTCACCGATGGCGGATGGGCCTGGGTGATCTCGCATCACGGCAAGATCAAGGTGCCGGTGCGCCGGACCGATGCAGCCAATGGCAAGACGCTCTGGACATGGAATGCCATCGGCAAGCGCAAGGGCGCCTGGGCGCTGTCGCCGGGCGCGCCCGAGGCGACGAAGGGGTTCTTGCTTAACCACCTCATCTCCGAGCTTCTTCCGCCCAAGGGCGACGGGCTGCGATGGGCCAATTCCGACCCGGTGACGGGGCAGGCGGCGTGGTACGATTTGCGGGTGCGGATCGAACCGGCCGAGGATGGCCCGCTCGACCCGCTGATGGACGCGCAGGACAGCCCCGTGGGGCGCGGCACCGGAGATGTGACCTACGGGGAGGAGTGGACATGACCTCTCTGCCTGCCTCGACCGGGGTGAAACTCGGCCTCGTGATCGATCTGGATACCTGCGTCGGTTGCCATGCCTGCGTGATCTCCTGCAAGGAATGGAACACCGGCAGCTATGGCTCGGCCCTGGCCGATGCCGATGCCTACGGCGATGCCCCGCTTGGCGCGTTCCTGAACCGGGTCCACACATTCGAGGTCAAGCCGGAGGAGGGCCCCGCCGCAGTCGTGCATTTCCCGAAATCCTGCCTGCATTGTGACGATGCGCCCTGCGTGACCGTCTGCCCGACGGGGGCCAGTTACAAACGCGTCGAAGACGGGATCGTGCTGGTCAATGAGGATGCATGCATCGGCTGCGGCCTGTGCGCCTGGGCCTGTCCCTACGGCGCCCGGGAGATGGATCCGGTCGAAAAGGTCATGAAGAAATGCACCCTCTGCGTCGACCGGATCTATAACGAGAACATCGTCGAGGAGGATCGGATTCCGTCCTGTGTGCGGACCTGCCCTGCCGGTGCGCGGCATTTCGGCGATCTGAACGATCCGGCCTCGGCCGTGTCCGAACTGGTGGCCGCGCGCGGCGGGTTCGACCTGATGCCGGAGCAGGGCACCGGACCGGTGAACAAATACCTGCCGCCCCGGCCCAGAACGCCCGAGCCCGTTCCTCATCTGCCCGATCTTGCCGATCTGGCGGCGGATGCGCGCGAGACACGGGCGGAGGGGTTCTTTGGCTGGCTGGACCGCGCGCTGGAGAGGCTCTGATGCATCCGGCCTATTCGATCATCTTCTTCACGGTCAGTTCCGGCGCTGGTTTTGGCGTTCTTGCGGCGCTTGGTCTGGCTGCGTTTCTGGGCCTGACGCCGCAGGGGGGTCTCTATTGGGCCGGGTTCGTGATCGGCTTTGGCCTGTCCATGGCCGGTCTGGTATCCTCGACCTTCCATCTGGGCCATCCGGAGCGGGCATGGCGCGCGCTCAGCCAGTGGCGCAGCTCCTGGCTCTCGCGGGAGGGCGTGCTGGCCATCGTCGCGCTGGCCCTTGCCGGGGCCTTCGCGCTGAACCTGTTGATGGGCGGGCAAGGGCGGCTACTGGGGCTGCTGACGGCGGCCTTTTCGCTGATCACGGTCTATTCCACCTCGATGATCTATGCGCAGCTGAAAACCGTGCAGCGCTGGTGCCAGCCACTGACGCCGGTGGTGTTTCTGTGCTTTTCGCTGGCCGGTGGCGCGCTGATCTACGCGTTTCTGGCGCAGGTCTTTGCCGGTGGCGCGGGCCTGTTACCGACCGTGGCGGCGCTGCTCGTGTTTCTGGCGTGGGGCGCAAAGCTCGGCTGGTGGCGCCGGGGGGATACGGCCCCGGTCCTGTCCACCCCGGAAAGCGCCACCGGTCTGGGCGCCATGGGCAAAGTGCGCATGCTGGAAGCCCCGCACACGGGCGGGAATTACCTGCTGAAGGAGATGGGCCACAAGATCGGGCGCAAGCATCGGGCCAAGCTGCGCCAGATCGCGCTGGTGCTGGGCGGGATCGTTCCGGTCTTCGCGACTTTGTTTGCATCCTGGGGCCTGTGGCCCGGGCTTTTTCTGCTTATGGCCGTTCTTGCCTTTCTGGGCGGGCTGCTGGCCGAACGCTGGCTGTTCTTCGCCGAAGCGGAGCACAGCGTGATGACCTATTACACCCGCGCCTAGAGGTCGATTTCAACAATGCCTCCGGGCTCCGCCGCGCGGGATTGACACAAGATGATGCTGTGTTGCCGCTGCGCTTTCGACAGCACGAAATCCCTGTGCTCCACGGCGCCGGAAACCAGCCCGCATTTGCAGACGCCGCAGATCCCGTCGGAGCATTTCACATCCACATGAATGCCGTTTTCAGCCAGAACATCCGTGGCGGATCTCTCGGCCGGCACAAGCAGATCGCGCCCATCCCTGAGGCGCAGGATGAAATCGTGGTTCACATAGTCCGGCACTTCGGGGACCGAGAAGTATTCCAGATGCCGCGCCTCTTCGGGGATGCCGTGCGCCGTGGCGCTGTCGATCACGGCGCCCATGAATGTCTCGGGGCCGCAGGTATAGACATGGGTGCCTTCGGGGGCGGCGGCCATGATCGCGTCCAGATCGGCCCGTGTGCCTTCGTCGGAGATATGAAGATGCAGATTTGCGGCCCATTCCATTGCGGCCAGATCGTTCAGGAAACCCGCGCTGGCCCGTGATTTCGCGCAATAATGCAGGGCAAAGGGCCTGCCCAATGCATGCAGGCGATGGGCCATGGCGATCATCGGCGTGATCCCGATGCCGCCGCCCATCAACAGGCTGAAGGGGGCCTGCTCCTCCAGCGGGAAGTGATTGATCGGCCGGGAGATGAAAATCTGCCGCCCCTCGCTGAAAATGCGGTGCATCAGCCGGGAACCGCCCCGGCCCAGATCCTCCCGCAGGACGCCGATCTGGTACTTCGTGCGATCCGCGGGATCGCCGGACATGGAATACTGGCGCAGGAACTCGGGCGCCACGACAATGTCCAGATGCGCGCCCGCGGTCCATTCCGGCAACGCACCGCCATCGGCGGCGCGGAACTCGTATTTGGTGACCTCCGGTGTCATCGCCTCGGCCCTGGTCACCACGACCTGCAGGACCGGGCTGTCGCCATCGTTGGTGTAGCGATGCACCACGCTGTCGTCCCCGCGGGCCAGACGGTCGCGATGCTCCTCCGCGGTGATCATCGCCTGATAGGCTTCGATCCCCGCCTCGCGATCCATCGGGAACGGGTAGGGATACGGATGCGGCGCCAGCGGGGCGGGGTAGACCGCCAGCGTCTGATCCTCGTATTTCAGGTTCAGATCGCGCTGCAGATCGCGGGCGTTGACCGGATGCGACGCAGGGCCGTAACTGTCGTCTTCGCGCAGCTCCAGATCCCACCACCATTTCTTGACCGGGTTCAGCCCCCCGTTTCCCAGCGCGTCATCGAGCCTGGCCAATGCGGGGGCCGTCGCCGGGATGTTCATCGCCGCCCATCGAAAGGGCTTTTCGGCAAACAGCCCCTCCAGGTTCCACGGACAGGTTTTCATGCAGCGGCCGCACATCGCCCCGCCAAGTGTGGTGATCCGGTAGCTGGCGCAGCGTTCGCTGTCCGATTTCCAGATTTCATAGCCGTTGAACATCAGCTTCGGCCCGGCGGTGATGGCCCCCGAGGGGCATTCGCGCGCGCATTTGTTGCAGCTTTCGCAGAACCGTTGCAGGCCGAAATCGATCGGCTTGTCATGGGCCATGGGCATATCGGTCGTCACCACGCCCGATTTCAGGCGGGGGCCAAGGAACGGGTTCAGGATGACCTCCCCGATGCGGGAGACCTCGCCCAGACCGCTCAGCAGCAACAGGGGCGGCTGCAACACCTCCCCGTCAAGCACCGTATGGGCCTTGGCGCTGTAGCCGAGATTTCTGATCTGCTTGGCGATGACGCCGCCCAGAAGCGAAAACCGCAGATAGGCGCGCATGGATTGCGCAACGCTGATCCAGTCATCGCCGGAGGCGCCTTCCATCGTCTCATAGCCCTGATCGATGATCATGCTGATCGCCTGATCGTGGGGCGGTGTGATCGGGTCGCCGCGCGCGTCGTGGGAATACCATGTCCAGTCGGGGCAGCGGCTGATCCCGACGGCGTCGATGCCCAGAAAATAGCTGGCCGCCTTGATCGCATCGGCATTGGCCTGGGGGTCGTCGGGGCGCGGCCCGTCTGCGGCCGGCCCGTCCTGCAACAGCACGAATGCCCCCAACATCCGCCGCTGCGCCATGGAAGGTGCGGCCTTGCGCACGTAATAGCCGCCTTTCGCGGCGTTCTGATTGGCCTTGCCCATATCGCCGAACTGGGCGCGGGCAAACATATCCGAACGTTTGGGCACGCGGGCGACATTCGGTTCGTCGATATAGGTCGTGGGCGTGTCCACGCGCGTCAGCGTCTCGAACAGGTGCGGGCCGTCGGCGAAGTCGCGCCGCGCGAACGGGTCACGGTTCAGCGCGGATTTGGCGAACCCCTTGCCCAGCCACCAGGCCGGCCCCTTGGTTCTGAACCGGGGTTGCCGGGCCATCTGAGCCAGCGGCGCGTCAACGGTCAGATCGAATTCGGTGGTGATCGCGGCGATGCCGAAACGGCTGCCCAGATAGGGGTTTGCCAGCGTGCCATTCTCGACACTCGCTAGGCCCGCGGCCACGGCCAGAACGTTGAGGTCCACATCCGCGCTGGTGCCCGTATGCGCCTTGGCATCCCAGCCCAGAATGCGGATGTAATTGGCCAGCACCACGGCGGTTTCGGTTGCGCGCAAACAGGCGCGATGGGCCTGCGCATCGTCCAGCCAACCCACCCCTTTCTCGTCCGAACGCGGGTCGCGCGGCATCTCGTAAAGAAAGACGATCGCGCGGGTATGGGCATCGATCGTGCTCGGCGGGGCCTCTACCGCGTCTTTCAGATCGGCCATGATCATGTCGATGCCAGAGGCAAGCGTCTTGGTCTGCTTGGTGCGCAGATCATCGGCCAGCGCGTCGATGCCGGGGTTGCGATAGGGCTCCGCCAGGCGCGCCGCGGCGGGCAGCGGCCCGATCCCCACCATCGACGCGTCGGAGAAGTATCCGAACGCCTTCAGGTGGTTGGCACGTTCGGTCGGGTCATCCGGGCATACGGACCGGGACTCTGTCACCAGCCCGTCGCGGATGGCGTCCATCATCGCCTGATACTCCGTCATCGCATTGACGATGGAGGCGGGCGCATCGGGGCGCGTGAAGTCCAGAGGCACGAAGGGCGGCACGTGAGACAAATCCGGCATCGAGCCGCGGGCCAGCCGTTCCATCGGGTAGGGGCCCATGTGAACCGGACGGTTTGCATCGGAAAAGAAACGGATTGTCATGAACGATAGTGCCTCCCTCGGGGCGGACTATTGCGCGAACCGGGGCCGTGTTCCAGTGCCTGAGCCAAGAAAGCGGTTGACGGGTCAGCCAAATCGGATCAACTTAATGGAACGTTCCAAAAAAGCCGGCCAGACTGGCCACGCGGAGCGAAAGGGGAGGATGATGCCGATGAAATGGGGTCTGATCGGGGCCAGTACGATTGCGGCCGAGCGCATGATCGAGGCGTTCCGCTCCGTGTCCGGCGAGGGTGCGGTGACCCATGTCCTGTCCTCCAGCCCCGAGCGGGCGGAAAGCTATGCCGCCGAACACGGCATCGCCCATGGGGTCAGCGATCTGGAGGCGCTGCTGGCCGGGGATATCGATGCTGTCTACATCTCCACCACCAATGAAAAGCATTTTAGTCAGGCCATGGCCGCCATCGCGGCGGGCAAGCATGTCTTGTGCGAAAAGCCGCTGGCGATGACCGTCGCGGATGCGGTGACCATGGTGCGCGCCGCACAGAAGGCGGGCCTTGTCTTTGCCACCAATCACCATCTGCGCAACGCCGGCAGCCATCTGGCTATTCGGGAGGCCGTGCGGGCCGGCCGCGTCGGCGATGTGTTGAGCGTGCGCGTTTTCCACGCCGTCTATCTCCCCCCGCATCTGCAGGGCTGGCGGCTGGACAAGCCCGAGGCCGGCGGCGGCGTGATCGCGGATATCGTGGTTCATGACGCCGATACCGTGCGGTTCCATCTGGGGGAGGATCCCGTGGATGTGGTCGCGATGGCAAGCAGCGCGGGCATGGGCAAGGGCGTCGAAGACAGCGCGATGTCGGTCTGGTCCATGCCGTCGGGCGCGATGGTGCAGACCCATGAAAGCTTCACCCATCGCTTTGCCAGAAGCGGGTTTCAGGTCCACGGAACGAAGGGCTCCATCGTCGCCACCGACGTGATGACGCAAGGCGCCGTCGGCGAGATCGTCCTGACCACCGAAGCCGGAGCGGAAACGCTGCCCTATGACACGCATGATCTCTATCGGCGTTCGGTCGGCTTGTTCTGCGATGCGGTGGCCGGGCAGGGTCGCCCTTCGGCTGACGGGGTGGACGGCGTGAAATCCCTCGCCGTGGCCGCCGCTGTCGCGAAGGCGGCGGAAACCGGGCGGCGCGTTGCCGTCGACTACGGAGGCATTTGAGCCATGGGCAAGATCGTTTCCGGGGCCGAGGCCGTGGCGCATATCGGGGATGGCGCGGTGGTGACCGTATCGTCCTCCTCGGCACTCGGGTGCCCGGATGCGGTGTTGGAGGCGCTTGGCGCGCGGTTCAGGGACGAGGGGCATCCGCGTGGCCTGACCACCATCCACCCGATCGCGGCGGGCGACATGTACGGGGTCAAGGGGGTCGATCATATCGCGCAGGACGGTCTGCTGGCGACGATCATCGGCGGGTCCTATCCTTCGGGTCCTTCCAACCTGCCGATGCCCGCGATCTGGCAGATGATCGTGGAAAACCGGGTTGCGGCCTACAATGTCCCCTCGGGCATCCTTTTCGACATGCATCGCGACGTGGCTGCACGCAAACCGGGCGTGCTGACCAAGGTGGGGCTGGAGACGTTTGTCGACCCGCTCCGCGAGGGGTGTGCGATGAACGAGGTCGCGGTGGGCCGGAGCATTGTGGAACGGGCGGAATTCGGCGGGGAAACATGGCTGCATTTCCCGAATATCGTGCCAGATGTGGCGATCATCCGGGCAACGACGGCGGATGAACACGGCAATCTGACCTACGAACATGAAGGCGCCACCCTTGGTGCGCTGGATCAGGCGATTGCCGTGCGAAACCATGGCGGCCTTGTGATCGCGCAGGTCAAGCGGGTCACTGCGGCGGGGTCCCTCCGGCCCCATGACGTGCATGTGCCGGGGCATCTGGTGGACATGATCGTGGTGGCCCCCGGTCAGAAACAGACCACCGAAACGCTCTATGACCCGGCGATCTCGGGGGAGATCATGCGGCCATGGGACAGCTTCGCCCGGGCCGAACATAATGTGGAGAAGGTCATCGCGCGCCGCGCCGCGATGGAGCTGCGGGCGGGACAGACCGCCAATCTGGGCTTCGGCATTTCGGCGATCGTGCCCCGGATCCTGTTGGAGGAAGGTCAGGCGCAGGCCGTGACCTGGGCCATCGAACAGGGGGCGGTCGGGGGCATGCCGTTGACCGGGTTCGCCTTTGGCTGCGCCTCGAATGCCCATGCCTTCGTGCCGTCACCGAACCAGTTCACCTATTTTCAGGGGGGCGGGTTCGACATGTCTTTCCTCTCCTTTCTGGAGGTGGATGTGCAGGGCAATGTCAACGTCTCGAAGCTTGGGAAAAAACCTTATCTCACCGCAGGGTGCGGGGGGTTCGTGGACATCACGGCCCACGCGAGGAAGATCGTGTTTTCCGGATATTTCGAGGCCGGCGCGGAGCTGTCCCTGACGCCGGAGGCCATAAGCGTCACCAGACCCGGCAAGTTCACCAAGATGGTCGAGGCGGTGGAACATGTCACCTTTGCCGGTCAGCGCGCGCTGCGGCAGGGGCAGGATGTGCTCTATGTGACCGAGCGCTGCGTGATGCGACTGACCGAAACCGGGCTCGTGGCGACCGAGATCATGCCCGGCATCGATCCGGAGCGCGATATCGTGACGGCCTCCGAAGGGCGCGTCGCGGTCGCGGGCAATGCCAACCGGATGCCTGTGAGCCTGCTGTCGGAAACACCCATGGGGCTTGCGCTGTGAGCGCCGTTCATCTTCATCGGGGCGCGATCGCGCGGCTTGAGCTGGACAATCCGGGCAAGCTCAACGCCTTCACCCCCGACATGCTGGAGCAGTTGGAGAGCCATTGCGCGGCGCTGGACGCGGATCCCGCCGTGCTTGGGGTGCTGGTCACCGCGGCGCCGGCCAGAGCCTTTTGCGCGGGCGCGGATATCTCGGCCTGGGCCGGTCTTGCCCCAGCGGAGTTTGCCCGTCACTGGGTGCGTGATGGCCACCGGGTGTTCGACCGGCTTGCGCGACTGTCGAAACCCACGATTGCCGTGATCGGCGGCCATGCCTTCGGTGGCGGGCTGGAACTGTCGGCGGCGTGCGATGTTCGGGTAATGGCGACGGAGGCCAGACTTGGCCTGCCGGAAAGCTCGGTCGGGATCGTTCCGGGATGGTCCGGCACGCAGCGCCTGCTGCGTCTGGTGCCGGAACCGGTGGTCAAGGAGATGGCGCTGTTCGGGCGCCACCTGACGGCGGAGCGGGCGAGGGAGCTTGGCTTCGTGGCGGAGGTTGCGGCGGATCCGCTGGCCGCCGCAGAGGAGATCGCCGCGCGTCTGGCGCACACCAGCCCGCGGGCGACCGAGATTGCCAAATACCTGATCCACGCGGCCGCGGGCGAGGACCGGGCCGCGATGATCGAGGCTCTGGGTGGTGGCATGATCGCGGCCAGCGCCGACAAGTCCGAGGGCGTGGCCGCCTTTGCCGAGAAACGCAAACCTGAGTTCCCGGGGGTATGAGATGACGGAGTTTACCCTGATCCCGGCCTGCGGCGCCGCCATCCCGACCGACCCGTTCATCGGGCAGCATCTGATCGATGGCGCGTGGGTGGGGAGCGCCGACGGCGCCGTGTTCGAGCGACACTCCCCGGCGCATGGCGATCTCGTCAGCCGATCCGCACGGGGCGGCGGCGATGATATCGCGCGCGCGATTGCGGCGGCCAGACATGCCTTCGATGCGGGCGACTGGGCCGCCTCCCCGGGCGCGGCGCGGGCAAGGATCCTGCTGAAAACCGCTGATCTGATAGACGAAAACCGCGAACGGATCGCGGTTCTGGAAACCCTGGAAAGCGGCAAGCCGATCACTCAGGCGCGCGCCGAAATCGAGGGCGCCGCCGATCTCTGGAGATATGCCGCCGCCCTTGCACGCACGCTGCATGGCGACAGCCATAACAGCCTGGGCCCCGATATGCTGGGCATGGTGCTGAAGGAGCCGGTGGGCGTGGTCTCGCTGATCACGCCATGGAACTTCCCCTTTCTGATCATAAGCCAGAAACTTCCCTTCGCGCTGGCCGCAGGCTGCACCGCGGTGGTGAAACCTTCGGAGATGACGCCCTCCACCACGGTGATCCTCGGCCAGTTGCTGCAACGGGCCGGCTTGCCCGACGGTGTGGTCAACATCGTGCTGGGATACGGCGATCCGGTCGGGGCGCTGATGACGGGCGATGACAGGGTCGACATGGTGTCCTTCACCGGCTCCACCGCGGTCGGCAAGCAGATCGTCAGGACCGCGGCCGGGACGCTGAAAAAGGTCTCGCTGGAGCTTGGGGGCAAGAACCCGCAGGTGATTTTCCCCGACGCCGGCCTTGAGGCCGCCGCCGATGCCATCGTGTTCGGTGTCTATTTCAATGCGGGCGAATGCTGCAACTCCGGCAGCAGGATCATCGTGCATGAAGACGTGGCCGGGACGCTGACCGAAATGATCGTGGACGCGTCGCGCAAGGTGCCCTTCGGCGACCCGCTCGATCCCCGGACCAAGGTCGGCGCAATCATCTCGCCCGACCATCAGGCGAAGATCGCGGCCTATGTCCGGGATGCCGAGACCGCCGGGGCGCAGGTGGCGCTTGGCGGCAAGGCGCTGTCGATCGACGGTTTGGCGGGCCAGTTCCACGCCCCCACGATCGTCACCGGCGTTACCCCCGACATGGCCATCGCCACCGAAGAGGTGTTCGGGCCGGTTCTGTCCGTCCTGACCTTCCGAACAATGGATCAGGCGATTTTGCTTGCCAATTCCGCGTCTTACGGGCTGTCGGCTGGCGTGTGGAGCCGCGATGTCCACACCTGTCTTGAGTTCTCCCGCAGGGTTCGGGCCGGGACGGTCTGGACCAATACCTGGATGGATGGTTTTGCCGAGATGCCCTTCGGCGGGGTCAAGCAGAGCGGGCAGGGCCGGGAACTGGGCCGATACGGGATAGAGGAGTTCCTGGAGGTCAAATCCGTCCAGATGCGGATCGGCGACACCCGGCCGAGATGGGTGGCCTAATGGTCGCTGTCGCCGCAAAATCCGGTGTCGGGGCGGAACAGCACATTGAGCGCTTCCGGCGGCTCGCCCGCCATCCGGCGCAACAGCATCTCCGCCATCGCGCGGCCCGTGGCGCGCAGGTCTTCGAACACGGTCTCGATCCGCGGACGGATATTGTCGAAGATGGGAGAGGCGCGTTTGGCCAGCACATCGGCCTCCACCCCCGGTGTCACGCCCACATCGCCAAGGGCCGTCAGCGTCACCAGCGCGGTCACCTCGCCCACACAGATGTACCCGTCGGGCGGGTTCGGCCGATACCTTCGCCGCTTGGTGGCCTCCGCGATATCGGCGGTGGCGGAATCGAGCGTCACGTCGGTGACGATCTCGTACTCGACACCGGTTTCCCGCACCGCGCTCATGAAGCCGTAGCGCAGATGCTGGGTGAAGGTGAACCGGTCCTCCGGCAGGATCAGGCTCAGCCGTCTGCGGCCCTTCTCGACCAGCCGGTGCACCGCCTTGCGGGCAAAGGTCTCGTTGTCGAAATCGACCCATGGATGGGGCGTGGTGAATTCGGTTCGGCCATGGCTGACAAAGGGAAATCCGTTCTCCATCATCAGCCGGACCCGGGGGTCGAAGCATTCCGTCCGGGTGAAGAGAATGCCATCGGCCAGATTGTTGCGCAAAATGGTGCGCACCGGATCCAGCCGGTCCTTGCCAACCGTGTCGGGAACGACGGTAACGGAATAGCCCGTGCCGCGCAGGACGTCGGTGATGCCGGTCAGAAACTCATGGGTGAAGCCCAGAAACTCATGCTCGGTATTGAGCAGAAGGCTCACGACCTGCGTGCGCCCGGTGCGCAGCCGCCGCGCCGCGCGGTCGGGCACATAGCCCAGATTCTTCGCCGCAAGGGACACTTTTTCGCGGGTCGTCTTGGCGATTCGCGGGTCGTTGGCCAGCGCCCGCGACACGGTGGCCACGGCATATCCAGTCTGCTCCGCGATCGTTCGCAATGTCGGGCGTTCGCCGGGCGCAAGCGGCGCGGTCTCGTCGGTGTCCTTGGTCATCAAGCCGGGGTGCTCCGCTGCGGAAGGCTTGGGTCACTATGGCGATTATTTGAAACCTTTCAACTGAAAAGCGTTTCGCGATGTTGTGGCCATGTAGTCGCCTTTGTGCCTGTAACGCTGAGTATATGGCAATCGCGTTGCAACCCAGACGCGAAATTTTCCGTTGACTCAGGGCTGTGTTATAACGTTTTAATTCCAGCAGTCCAAAAGGGACTCATAACGAAAAGGGAGGACGATCATGACCATTCTCAGAAAGCTTCAGCTGTCTGCCGCAGCTGTCGCGCTGTCGACCACGGGGGTCGTGGCGCAGGAAGTTGAAGTTCTTCACTGGTGGACATCTGGTGGCGAGGCCGCGGCGCTGAACGTGCTGCGCGAGGATCTGGCCGGCAGCGGCATCGGCTGGACCGATATGCCAGTGGCCGGCGGCGGCGGCTCCGATGCGATGACCGTTCTGCGCGCCCGCGTGACCGCAGGCGACCCGCCCACCGCCGTGCAGATGCTCGGCTTCTCCATTCAGGACTGGGCCGCCGAAGGCGCGCTGGCCAATCTCAACGATCTGGCCGCCGAACAGAACTGGGACGATGTCGTGCCCGCGGCGCTGCAGCGTTTCTCCACCTATGACGGTGACTGGGTGGCGGCACCGGTGAACGTCCATTCGACCAACTGGGTCTGGGCCAATACCGCGCTGATGGAAGAGCTTGGCATCGAACAGCCCGGAACATGGGATGAGTTCGTGGCCGCAATGCAGGCCGCGCAGGATGCGGGCTACACCGCACTCGCCCATGGCGGTCAGGCCTGGCAGGACGCCACGATCTTCGATTCGATGGTGATGGGCGTCGGTGGCCCCGAATTCTATCAGGCCGCGATGGTCGATCTCGACCCCGAGGCGCTGGGCTCAGCCCAGATGGTCGAGGCGTTCGAGCGTATGGCCGTATTGCGCGGCTTCGTGGACGACAACTTCTCGGGTCGCGACTGGAACCTCGCCTCGGCGATGGTCGCCAATGGCGACGCGCTGTTCCAGATCATGGGGGACTGGGCCAAGGGCGAGTTCATCAACGCAGGCCAGACCGCCGGAGAAGAGTTCCAGTGCTTCCGCGTGCCGGGCACCGAGGGAATGGTCACCTTCAACTCCGACCAGTTCGCGATGTTCAACGTGACCGACGCCGCGGCGATGGAGGCGCAGACGGCCATGGCCTCGGCGGTGATGAGCCCCGAGTTCCAGGTGGCCTTCAACACGGTCAAAGGCTCCGTGCCCGCCCGGACCGATATCTCGCCGGAGGCGTTCGATGCCTGCGGACAGATGGGGATGGCGCAGCTTGCCGAAGCCGCGGCCAGTGGCGGGCTTTTCGGGTCCATGGCCCATGGCCATGCCAACAATCCGTCGGTGCAAAATGCGATGTATGATGTGATCACCGCGCATTTCAACGGCGAATACGATGCCGAAACCGCTGCCCAGGAAATGGTGACAGCCGTCGAACTGGCGATGTAACGCCTGTCGGGACCGGCCCTTTTTTCGGGGCCGGTCCATGGGTCCGGGCAGGGGCCCGGTCGTCACCGCAACGACAAAGGGGAGGGGGCCAATGGCTGCTACCGACGCCGGGCAGGATACGGGCGTGGATTTCCGCACGCGTCTTCAGAACTGGCTGCCCAAGATCGTTCTGGCGCCGTCCTTTGCGGTGATGGTGATCTTCGTTTACGGCTTCATCGCCTTCACGGTCTATCTGAGCTTCACAGACAGCCGCATGCTGCCGTCATACGAATGGGTCGGCTGGCAGAATTACGACCGGCTGTTCCGCGTCCGCGAATGGGATATCGCGGTCAAGAACCTCGCCATATTCGCCTCGCTCTACATCGTGATCTGCACGCTGATCGGCCTGATGCTGGCGATTTTTCTGGATCAGAAGATCAGGGGCGAAGGTATTTTGAGGCCCATCTTCCTTTATCCCATGGCGCTCAGCTTCATCGTGACGGGCACTGCTTGGAAGTGGTTTCTGGACCCCGCGATCGGGCTGGAAAACACCATGCATCTCTGGGGCTGGGAAAGCTTCACCTTCAACTGGATCAAGGATCGCGAAATGGCGATCTACACCATCGTCATCGCCGCGGTCTGGCAAAGCTCGGGCTTCGTCATGGCGATGTTTCTGGCCGGTCTCCGCGGGATCGACAACGAGATCCTGAAAGCCGCCCAGATGGACGGGGCCTCGAACTGGAACCTGTATCGCCGGATCATCCTGCCGCAGCTTCGGCCCGCGTTCCTGTCGGCCTTCGTCATTCTCAGCCACCTTGCGATCAAATCCTATGACCTTGTGATCGCCCTGACCGGCGGCGGGCCGGGCAATGCGACGGCGCTGCCTGCGACCTTCATGTATTCCTACACATTCACGCGCAACCAGATGGGCATCGGCGCCTCGTCTGCGGTGATCATGCTGATGACCATCGCGGCGATCATGGTGCCCTATCTCTATGCCGAATTGCGGGAGAAGAAGTGATGGCCATCGCATCCGCCGACACCGCAATCCGGTCCTCCAGCTTCAGCCGGGTGCTGATCTATCTGGTGCTTCTGCTCTTCGCCCTGTTCTACCTGCTGCCCTTCGGCATCATGCTGGTGAACTCGCTCAAGCCGCTGGAGGAGATCACCGGCGGAAACATGGTGTCGCTCCCCCGGGAATGGACCATCGCGCCCTGGCTGAGCGCCTGGTCGACCGCGCAGATCGGGGTGGAGCCGACCGGCCTGCGCCCGTATTTCATCAACTCGATCGTGATGGCGGTGCCCGCCGTGGCGCTGTCGACCATCGTGGGGGCGCTCAACGGCTATGTTCTCACCAAATGGCAGTTCCGGGGCGCGACGCTGATCTTCGGGCTGTTGCTCTTCTCCTGCTTCATCCCGTTCCAGATCGTCCTGATCCCGATGGCGCGCATTCTCGGCATTCTTGACATCGCCGGCACGACGACCGGTCTGATCCTTGTGCATTTCGTCTACGGGATCGGGTTCACCACGCTCTATTTCCGGAACTACTATGCCGCGTTCCCCACGGAGCTGGTGCGCGCCGCACAGATCGACGGGGCGGGTTTTTTCCAGATCTTCTGGCGGATCATGCTGCCCAGTTCGGGGCCGATCATCGCGGTGTCGTGTATCTGGCAGTTCACCAATATCTGGAACGATTTCCTGTTCGGCGCCTCCTTCGCATCGGGCGGGTCCGCCCCGATGACGGTGGCGCTCAACAATCTCGTCAACTCCTCCACGGGTGTGCGCGAATACAATGTGCATTTTGCCGGCGCCATCATGGCGGCCGCACCCACTCTTCTCGTTTACATCGTCGCTGGCCGCTACTTCGTGCGCGGTCTGATGGCGGGCTCAGTCAAGGGATAAGTCCGATGGGTTTTCTCGACATCAACAACGTCACCAAATCCTACGGCGCGGTGGAGGTGCTGCATAAGGTCGATATCGAGGTGCAGGAGGGCGAGTTTCTTGTTCTTGTCGGCCCCTCGGGCTGCGGCAAGTCCACGCTTCTCAACATGATCGCGGGGCTGGAGGGGATCACCTCCGGCGAAATCGCCATCAAGGACCGGGTGATCAACGGCGTGCACCCGTCCAAGCGCAACATCGCGATGGTGTTCCAGTCCTACGCGCTCTACCCCAACATGACCGTCGGCCAGAACATCACGTTCGGGCTTGAGATGCATGGCGTTCCGAAGGCCGACCGCGACCGCGCGATGGCGGATGTGGCCAAGCTGCTGCAGATTGAAAACCTGCTTGACCGGAAACCCGGCCAATTGTCCGGCGGTCAGCGGCAAAGGGTGGCGATGGGCCGTGCGCTTGTCCGCAACCCGGACGTGTTTCTGTTCGACGAGCCGCTGTCCAATCTCGATGCCAAGCTGCGCGTGGACATGCGGACCGAGATCAAGAAACTGCACCAGAAGCTGGGCACGACGATCGTTTACGTGACCCATGATCAGATCGAGGCGATGACGCTCTCCACCCGTATCGCGGTGATGTATGACGGCTATGTGCAGCAGCTCGGCACGCCCAAGGAGATCTACGACAACCCCGCCAACCTGTTCGTGGCCAGCTTCATGGGCTCGCCCTCGATGAACGTGCTGCCGGCACGGTTGCGGAACTTGAATGGCGAGATCCACGCCGAGATCACCGGCGCGGAGGATCAGCCGCTGCATCTGCGGATCGAAAACGCGCCGGAGAGCTACCGGGCCTATCTGGACGCGGAGGTGATGCTGGGCATCCGCCCGGAGGCGATCACCGATCCCGAAGGCGCCGACCGCAACGCCCGCAATATCCAGTCGCTGCACAACACGGTCAGCGTGACGGAACCGGCCGGCGCGGATACCTTTGTCAGCACGACGCTTTCGGGCAAGGACTGCATCGCGCGGATGCGGGCCGATGCAGATGTCCACCCGGGGCAGGCCTTCGATTTCGCGGTGAACATGGACAAGGCTGTGCTGTTCGACCCGAAGACCGAAGAGCGGATCGGCTGAGGCGGATGGGGTGGCCCGAGGCCGCCCTTTCTTTTATGTAGAAATTGGAATGTTCCAAGTGCAGATCGCGGCATGACGACCGACATCCTGATCATCGGCTCCGGCATGGGGGGTGCCACATTGGCCGCCGCCCTGGCGCCGAGCGGTGCGCGGATCGTGGTTCTGGAGCGGGGGGATCATCTGGCCGACAGCCCCGCCGCGCGCGACCCGCAGGCGATTTTCCGCGACGGCGTTTTCCGGCCCGATGAGACATGGCTGGACGGGCAGGGCGAACCGTTCAATCCGGGCAACTACTATTGCGTTGGCGGCAACAGCAAATTCTACGGTGCCGCACTGATCCGGTTTCGCGAAACGGATTTCGCGCCGGTCCGGCATATGGGCGGCACGACATCGGGCTGGCCCTTCGACTATGCCGAACTGGAGCCGTGGTATCAGGCCGCCGAAGAGATGTATGAGGTGCGCGGGTGTTTGGGCGAAGACCCGACCGAGCCGCCCCATTCGGGCAGATACCCGCATCCGCCCGTGCCCGATGAACCCGAGATTGCGGCGCTTCGCGCCCGGCTTGTCCGTATCGGGCTGCATCCGTCCTCCCTGCCGCTTGCGGTCGATCTGCCCCGCTGGCTGGCGCGGGGCCAAACGCCATGGGATGCGTTCCCCGATACCGATGGCTCCAAGATGGATGCCGAAAGCGTGGGGATGCGCCGGGCCTTATCCTTTGAAAACGTAACCTTGCACACCGGTATGCATGTGGATCGTCTGTTGGCCGATGACGCGGGGCGCATCACGGCGGTACAGGTCACCGGCCCCGATGGCCGGTCAGAGATCGCGGCCCGCAGCTTCGTGCTGGCCGCTGGCGCGGTGAACAGCGCGGCGATCCTGCTGCGCTCGGCCACGGACGCTTATCCCAAGGGGCTCGCCAATCGCTCCGATCAGGTCGGGCGGAATTTCATGAACCACAACTGTTCCGCCGCGCTGGCGATCCATCCCTGGAGAAAAAATCGTTCCGTCTATCAAAAGACGATTCAGATCAACGACTTCTATGGAAAGCCTCATGCCGGCGACATGCCTCTTGGCAACATTCAACTGCTTGGGCGCGTCTCCGGCCCGATCCTCGCCTCGCAGACCGGGCTGCCGGGGCTCGTTGCCCGATGGATCGCGGATCATGCGATTGATTTCTACGTGATGTCCGAGGATCTTCCCGATCCTGAAAGCCGTGTCACGCTGCGGGGGGATCGGATCGTGCTGGACTGGAAGCGCTCCAACTGGGCGGCGCATGACGCGCTGGTGGCGCGGCTGAAACGGGTTCTGCGCAAGGCCGGTTTTCCGGTGGTCCTGTCGCGGCCGTTCGACCGGCGCACACCGTCGCATCAATGCGGCACCGCCCGTATGGGGACCGATCCGGCGCGCAGCGTGGTCACGCCGACAGGCCGTGCCCATGACCATCCGAACCTGTTCATTGCCGATGCCAGCATCCTGCCCACATCGGCGGCGGTGAACCCGGCGCTGACCATCGCCGCCAACGCCTTGCGGATCGCCCATCATTTCCAGCAGAGGGAGCGTGCCATATGACCCGAACAGCCCTGATCGCCGGCGGCCAGCAAGGCATAGGTCTCGGCATTGCGCGGGCCCTTCGCGGGGCCGGCTATCGCGTCGCGGTCTGCGCGGAGCAAGCGGCGGACAGCGCCGCCGTGCGTGGTGTCGTGGAAGAACTGGAGGTTGAGTATTTTGTACATGATCTCAGCTCTCTGGGGAACGAAGCTGATCTGATCACGGAGGTCGAATCCCGCCTCGGCCCGCTGACATGTTTCATCTCGAATGCGGGGGTTCCGGCGCATGTGCGGGGCGATATGCTGGGGTTGATGCCGGACAGCTTCGATCATGTCATGTCGGTGAACCTGCGCGGCGCCTTCTTTCTGGCGCAGGAGGTCGCAAGGCGGATGCTGGCCACCCCCTCGGCGCATTACAGATCGCTGCAATTCGTCACCTCCGTCAGTGCGTCCATGGCCTCGGTCGAGCGGGCGGAATACTGCATGTCCAAGGCGGCGGCCTCGATGATGGCGCAGCTTTTCGCGGCCCGGCTTGCCGAGGCGGGGATCGGCGTATTCGAACTTCGCCCGGGCATCATCGAGACGGCGATGATCGCAGGCGCGAAGGACATCTATGATGCGCGTATCGCCGCGGGTCTGGTGCCTGCCAAACGGTGGGGGCAGCCCGCCGATCTGGGCCAGGTGGCCGCGGCCCTGGCCGAAGGTCAGTTTGCGTTTTCCACGGGTGCGATCATCCCGGTGGATGGCGGCCTGTCCATAGAACGGTTGTGAGGGAACGGATGGCCGAGAGTTACGACATCATCATCGTGGGCGGGGGCAGTGCGGGATGCGTGCTGGCCGCGCGGCTGTCCGAAGTGCGGGAGTTGCGGGTCTGCCTGCTGGAGGCCGGCGGCAGCGACCGGCACCCGTTTTACAAGATGCCCGCCGGCTTCGCCAAGATGACCAGGGGTATCGGGTCCTGGGGGTGGCGGACGGTTCCCCAGAAACACATGAAAAACATGGTGATCAACTACACTCAGGCCCGCGTGATCGGCGGCGGGTCGACGGTGAACGCGCAGATCTACACGCGCGGCAATGCGCTGGATTACGACGAATGGCGGCAGATGGGGTGCGACGGCTGGAGCTATGCCGACGTGCTGCCGTATTTTCGCAAGGCGGAAGACAACGACACCTATGACGACGCGTTTCACGGGCGCGGCGGTCCCTTGGGCGTGTCGCAACCGCGCGCCCCGCTCCCGATCTGCGAGGCCTATTTTGCGGCAGCGGGGGAGCTGGGCATCCCGCGGGCCGGCGACATGGCCGGAGAGAACCCGGAGGGCGTGGGGTTTTACCAGCTGACACAAAGAGATGCGCGCCGATCTTCAACCTCCGTGGCGTATCTGGGGCCGGTGCGTGGGCGGCCCAACCTGACCATCAGAACCGGGGCGCAGGTCCGTCGTCTGATCATCGAGACGCATCGGGCCGTCGGTGTCGAACTGATGGATGGCACCCGCCTGATGGCCGGAGCCGAGGTGATCCTGTCTTCCGGCGCGATCGGGTCGCCGCGCCTGTTGATGCTGTCGGGGATCGGCCCGGCAGACCATCTGTCCGAGGTCGGGGTGCCCGCGATACTGGATCAGCCGGAGGTCGGTGCGAACCTGCAGGATCACCTCGATCTCTTCACGATTTCCGAATGTACCGGCGATCACACCTACGACAAGTACGCCCGCCCGCACTGGTCCGCGCTGGCCGGGTTGCAGTATCTGCTGACAAAACGGGGCCCGGTCGCCTCCAGCCTGTTTGAGACCGGCGGGTTCTGGTATGCCGAGGAGGGCGCGCGAAGCCCCGATCTCCAGTTCCATCTGGGGCTTGGGTCGGGGATCGAGGCGGGCGTTGCCAAGATGCGGAACCCCGGCGTCACGCTCAACTCCGCCTATCTGCGCCCCCGGTCGCGCGGTACTGTCCGACTTCAAAGCGCCGATCCGTCCGCCGCGCCGCTGATCGACCCGAATTACTGGGCCGACCCGCATGACCGGGCGATGTCGATACGCGGCCTGAAGCTGGCGCGGGAGATCTTGCGGCAACCCGCGCTGGCGCCCTTCGTCGAGCGGGAGGTTCTGCCGGGGCCGGATGTCCGGACCGATGCGGAGTTCTTCGATTTCGCCTGCGCCAACGCGAAAACCGATCATCACCCGGCGGGCACCTGCCGCATGGGCGCGGATGCGACCGCCGTGGTGACGCCGCGTCTGCGGTTCAACGGCATCGACGGGCTGCGCGTGGTCGATGCGTCGATCATGCCGCGCCTGATCTCCTCCAACACCAATGCGCCGGTGATCATGATCGCGGAGAAAGCCGCCGATCTGATCCGCGCCGATCACGGGGTCTGAACCGATGCTCTTGCCAGGCCGTGATGGCCGCCTGAAACCCTATCGCCTGACCGGGGCCTCCTTGACCCCGCGCGCCCCACGCCGGCCGTTCACCCGGACGGCATTCGCCGCGGCCCATGTAGTCAGCGACCCGCTGGCTGAGCGCGACCCGTGGCAGGGCCGCCCTGCGGTGGATTGGGATGCAACGCTGAAATTCCGTCATTATCTGTGGGATCAGGGCCTTGGTCTGGCCGAGGCGATGGACACCGCCCAACGCGGCATGGGCGTGGATTGGCCGACGGCGCGGGAGCTGATCGAGCGGACGATGCGCGAGGCAAAGGCGCATCCGCTGGCCCCCCGCGTCGCCTGTGGCGCCGGGACCGACCACATCGCGCCCGACGATTTGCGCGACGCGGACGCCATCATCGCGGCCTACGAACATCAGATGGAGGTGATCGAGGCCGCGGGCGGGCAGGTCATCTTGATGGCGACCCGGGCCTTGCCCGCAATCGGCGCGGGCCCGGAGACCTATGCCCGTGTCTATGGCCGTCTTCTCGATCAGGCCCGGGACAAGGTGATCCTGCATTGGCTGGGCGATATGTTCGACCCGGCGCTTGCGGGCTACTGGGGCGGGGCGGATGTAAACGCGGCCTCCGATGCGGTGCTCGCGATCATTGCGGCCCGGGCGCACAAGGTCGACGGTATCAAGATTTCCCTTCTGGATCAGGCGCATGAAGAGGCTTTTCGCAAGCGGCTGCCCGCCGGTGTCCGCCTTTATACGGGCGATGACTTCAACTATGCGCCGCTGATCGAAGGGGACGGCCGGTATCATTCCCACGCGCTTCTGGGCATTTTCGCGGCCATCGCCCCGGCGGCATCGCAGGCATTGGAGGCGCTGGCGATGGGCAACAGCGCAGAATATCACGCGCTTCTGGCCCCGACGGTTCCGCTGTCGCGGGAGATTTTCAAGGCGCCCACACAGTTCTACAAGGCAGGCATCGCCTTTCTGGCCTGGCTGAACGGGGCACAGGATCACTTCATCATGCCCGGCGGTTTCCAATCCTCCCGCGAGATCACGCATTATGCCGAGGTTTTCCGCCTCGCCGATCAGGCCCGGCTTTTGACCCGACCGGATCTGGCAGAGACGCGGATGCGTATGCTACTGGGTCTGCACGGGATCGACGGGGGCTAGGCCGGGCTTGGGCAAGAGACCAACCATTCTGGATGTGGCGCACCATGCGGGCGTGTCCAAATCCACGGTGTCGCTGGTGTTGCAGCGCAGCCCGCTGGTGAAGGCGCAAACCGCCGAACTGGTGCGCAAATCCATGGCCGATCTGGGCTATGTCTACAACCGCGCGGCGGCGCAACTCCGCTCGGGCGGGGTCGGGCTGATCGGGATGGTGATCAACGATCTGAGGAACCCGTTTTTCACGGAGTTCGCCATATCGGTGCAGATGGCCCTGTCCGCGCGGGGCTACGCCACGATCGTCTCGAACTCGGATGAGGACGCGGACCTGCAGGCGCAGGTCACAGGCTCGATGATCGAACACGGGGTGTCGGGCCTGATCATGTCGCCCGCCTACGGGGACGCCACGGGCGCGCTTTTCGACCGGATCGCCCGGGCCGGGCTGCCCTGTTTGCAGATGCTGCGACAGGTCGATCCGCGGACCGATCTCTTTCCCTTCGCATCCTTCGACTACAGCGCGGGCGGGCGCGCGGCGACGCGGGCGCTTCTGGCATCCGGGGCGCGGAACATCGCCTTTGTGGGCGGGGTCGAGGGGCGCGAGATCACGCAGGAGCGCCTGTCGGGCTATCTGTCGGAGACGCGCAGCGCGGGACGGGATCCATTCGTCCTTTATGGGCGCGCGTCCCGCGCTTTCGGGCGCGATGCGGCGAAGGTTCTGGCCCGCGAGCACCCCGAAATAGATGCCGCGATCTGTTTCAACGATCTTGTCGCCCTTGGGGTGCATTCCGGCTGCGCCGAGATCGGACGGCGGGTGGGTGCGGACTTTCAGCTGATCGGGTTCGACGATATCGAGGAATCTGCACAGGTTTATCCACAACTCTCCTCGGTAAGTTGCGATATTGAAAGCTTTGGGTCTTATACTGCTTATCTGATGGCTGAATGGTTGGAAAAAGGAAATAAACCCGCGCCGGAGTATCGGGCGCCGGTGCGTCTGGTAACCCGATCTTCAAGCCGTGAGCCCGACAGATGACCGCTCCCGCCCTGCTTCGCGGCCTTTTCGACCGCGCCGTGGAAGTGGCCGACCCGATGCGCAGCCTGTCTGCGTATCTGCCGCCGAAACCCTCCGGGCGAGTGGTCGTCGTCGGGGCAGGCAAGGCGTCGGCCCGGATGGCCGAGGCGGTCGAACGGGCCTGGGGCCCTTGCGAAGGGCTGGTCATCACCCGCTACGGCTATGCACGGGCCTGCCAGGGGATCGAGATCGTCGAGGCCGCACATCCGGTGCCCGACGAGGCAGGCGAGGTCGCCACAAGGCGCATGCTGGCGCTCCTCCACAGTCTGGGGGAGGAGGATTTCGTGCTGGCACTGATCTCGGGCGGCGGATCGGCCCTGCTGACCGCCCCGGCTGCGGGCATCACCCTCGCCGAGAAACGCGCGCTGACCCAGGCGCTGCTGGCGTCGGGTGCATCGATCGGCGATATCAACGGCATCCGAAAGGAGGTGTCCGCGGTCAAGGGCGGGCGGCTTGCGGCTGCGGCCTATCCGGCGCGGATGCTGGCGCTGATGATTTCGGACGTGCCGGGAGACAATCCGGGCGATATCGCGTCGGGCCCGACGGTGGGCTATCGGGGCGATGCGGTGCGCGCCTTGGCGACCCTGGATCGGTGGGGCGTGACGCCGCCCGATGCGATTGGGGATTTTCTGGCCGCAGGGGGAGATCCGGTCCGGCCGGACGATCCGCGCCTGTCCCGCGTGGAAAACGTGGTCTACGCCGCCCCGTCGCAGTCTCTGGCCGCAGCGGCGGAAATGGCGCGGGCCCGCGGGCTGACCGTGGAGATGCTGGGCGACGCGCTGGAAGGGGAGGCACGACGCATTGCGGCGGACCACGCGGCGCTTGCCCGCGCGCGGCAGCAAGGCCTGACGCCCGGCGCCGCCGGCCACCTGATCCTGTCCGGCGGGGAGTTGACCGTTACCCGGCGTGGTGGCGGCAGCGGTGGGCCCAATGCGGAATACGCGCTGGCGCTGGCCATCGCGCTGAAGGGCGCGCCGGGCATTCATGCGCTTGCCTGCGACACCGATGGCGTCGATGGCGCAGCCGAGGTGGCCGGGGCGCTGATCGGCCCCGGAACGCTGAGCAAGGCCGCGGCCGCCGGGATCGACCCCGAAGCGGCGCTGGCCGATAATGACAGCCACGGGTTTTTCGCAGCGACCGGAGAGCAGGTCGTGACCGGCCCGACCCTTACCAATGTCAACGACTTCCGGGCCATCCTTGTAGAAAGACAGACCTGATATGCTGAAACACTGCGTTTTTGTTGCCGCGAACACACCTGACGCCTTGGCGCAAACCGCCGAAGCCATGGCATTGATCGAGGGGCTTTTGCCCAAGATCCCGGGCATGCTTGATCTGGCCCATGGCCCCAACCGGGATTTCGAGGAGAAAACCGGGGCCTATCCTTACGGCTTCATCATTAGTTTTGAGGGTCGCGCGGCCCATCTGGCCTATGAGAACCACCCCGATCATCAAAGGGCGGGCGCATTGCTGGTGGCTGCCGCGACCGGCGGCGCAGACGGGATACTGGTCGCCGATTTGGAGGTGTGAGAGCGGGGGGCGCAGTGTTTGCCTGATCGCCGGAAATGCGATAGACGGCGGTGATATAGCAAGACGCATTCAATCCGGCTCACACAGTCTCTTTGCATCCATGTCCGTGAACTCCATGACCGAAGATCAGACCCAGGCCGCGTTGCTGACCCGCATGGCCGATGGCGACCGGCAGGCGCTGGCGGCGCTTTACCGGGCATTGGAAAAGCCGGTTTTCAGATTTATCCGCTCCAGATTGAACGATCCGTTCGAGGCCGGCGACATACTCCATGACGTATTCATGGAGGTGTGGCGTTCCGCCGGCCGTTTCGAAGGGAGATCGAAAGTGCAGACATGGATATTCGGCATCGCCTATCGAAAGGTGATCGACGCCCATCGCAAACGCGGCCGCACCGATCTTGTGGGAGACGTTCCCGACAGCGCGGATGAAGGCCCCGATGCGGAGACCTGTCTGGCCGCGGGGCAGGAGGCCGAACATGTGCGCCACTGTCTTGGCACGCTGAAGGATGACCACCGGGCCGCCATCTCGATGGCATTCTACGACGACATGACCTATGGCGAGATCGCCGAGATCGCAGGCGTGCCGGAAGGCACGATCAAGACCCGGATCTTCCACGCCAAGAAACTGCTGATGCGCTGCCTGTCCGGCCGTGTCGCACGGAGGGCGCCCGCATGACCCGGCCTGTCGAAGAGCTTCTGCCGTTTTACGTCAACGGCACCCTCGGCGCAGCCGAGCGCGCCGAGGTCGATGCGGCGCTTGCCGACAGTGCCGATCTGCGCGCCGAACTGGAGGTTCTGACGGCCCTGCGCAAGCAGATGCAGGCCGACGAGGTCGAAAGCCCCGGTGAGTTCGGGCTGGCCCGGCTGATGCGCGATGTCGATCGGGAGGGCCCCCCGTCTTCCGCGCCGGTGGAGGAGCCCGGCACTGTCGTGCCGGTCCGGCAGTTGCGGATCTGGCAGATCGCGGCGGCGCTGGTTCTGGCGATTGGCTTGGCGCAATCCTTCGTCTTGCTGAACGCGCCCGGCGAGCCCGGGTTCGAACTGGCCAGCGGCGGCGCGGCCGGAGCGGATTTCGTGGTAGGCTTCGCCCCGGATGCCACGGAGGCCCAGATTCGCGCGCTGTTGCTGGACGCGGGCGTCGAGATTTCCGCCGGACCCTCCGCGTTGGGCCTCTATGAACTGGCCGTGCTGGACGAAGCGGGAGTTGAGGCGGCCGAAGAGATGCTTCTCGCGGCGGAAGGGCGTCTGATCGATACGCTGGAAGTCACGGCCCCTTGAAACGAGGTTGATGAAAATGCGGGTTATCGCGGTGCTTCTGATCGTTTTGCTGGGCCTCGCGCTGCCCGCTGCGGTCGCGGCGCAGACCACCGGCCAGCAGGGCTCCCGCCCGCAAGGCGAGCCGACCCCACGCGATGACGGGGCGTGGGAGGAAAGCCGCCGTGCGGCCTCCACCGACGCGCACAGGATCGCGGGAAACCTACTGGAATACATCGTGATCGGCCCGCCGGGCCAGTCCAACGCCGTGATCCAGGCCTTGACTGCGGCGGGCGCGGAACTGCGCCGGACCCGCGATTACCCGACGCTCAACCGGCGCGGGCTGTTCTTCGATTTCCGCAACCGTCTGCAACTGGCCGAAGCCGAACGGATCCTGGCCCAGGCCGCGCCGCAGAGCTTCGTCGACATTCATGCCTTTTACCGGTTTGCCCAGGGCAGCCCGCGGATATACGCCCCCGAAATGGTGGGCGTGGCATCGCCGGGCCTTTGCCGCATCTCCGGCTCGGTCACGCTTGGCCTGATCGACGGGCCCGTCGATACCTTGCACCCCGCGCTGCAAGCCGTGCAGATCACGAACGAAAGCGTTCTGAACCGGGGCGAACGCCCACCCGCTGCGGACCATGGCACGGCCATTGCGATCCTGATGGCCGGGCAGGACGGGGGCGGACCGCTGACAGGTCTGGCCGGGGGCGCCCGGCTTCATGCGATCTCCGCCTTTTCGCGGAATGCCGGGCGGGAGGCGGGCGATATCGAGCGGATTGCGGCGGCCATCGACCGGCTGCTGAGCCGGAATGTGCGCCTGATCAACATGTCCTTTGCCGGGCCGCAGAACCGGGCCATGGCGGCCGTGCTGGAGGCTGCGGCCGGGCGTGGCGCGGTGATGATCGCCGCGGCCGGCAATAACGGCCGTGATCTGGCCAGCTATCCGGCGGGCTACCCCGATGTCATCGCCGTAACCGCCATCGATGCAGGCTATCGGCGGTACCGGCGGGCCAATTTCGGCACGCATATCGAATTTGCCGCCCCGGGTGTGGACCTTTTCGTCGCCACGCGACGCGGTGGCAGTTACGCCTCCGGCACATCCTACGCGGCGCCGATCGTCACGGCACTGGCCGCGCGTCTGGCCCCGTCCGCGTCGGTCCAGACGGTGCGCAGCCGGCTGCGTGCGGCGTCCGTCGATCTGGGCAGTCCCGGCCGGGATGCGGAGTTTGGCTGGGGCCTTGTCCGCGTGCCGGGCTGCTAGGCGTCAGCGCGTTTCCCGCGTCTCCCGACCCTTTCGCCATCGCGCCTGTCGGGGCCCCGATCCCCGCCGCCGTGGAGCCGACCCCGATACCGATCCCGGTGATGCCGCCGCCCTATCCGAGGCCGGTTCCGCCCTCCGAGGATGCCGCCGATACGGCCCCCGATCCGGGTGAGGGGATCGACCCCGAACTTGCGGCTCTCCTCGGTCTGATCGAGGCACTTGCCGGGCTCTGAACCGTCCCCGATCAGTTGCCCGGCGGAACCGGCCTGCCGAGGTCCCGCGGCAGGCCGGTCTTTTCAGGCGACCGCCAGTCCCTCGTTCGACAGCCCGTCAAGCTTGGGCATCAGCGACAGCAGATCGCGGGTATAGGGATGCTGCGGTCTGGCAAACAGATCCTCGGTATCGGCGACCTCGACCAGTTTGCCGCCCTTGAGCACGCCCACCCGGTCGCACATTTGCCGGACCACGGGCAGATCGTGGGAAATGAACAGCATCGTCAGATTCAGATGCTCCTGCAAATCCTTGAGAATATTGAGGATCTGCGCCTGGATGGAGACATCCAGCGCCGAGGTCGGCTCATCGCAGATCAAGAAGCGCGGTTGCGTCGCCAGCGCGCGCGCGATGGAGATCCGTTGCCGTTGCCCGCCCGAAAACTCGTGCGGATACTTCAGCCCCGCATCCGCCCCCAGACCGACGCGGTCAAGCAATTCGCTGACCCGCGCCTGCAACGGCTCCCCCGACAGCAGCCCGTGATGGCGTGCGGGCTCGGCCACGATCTGATCGACCCGCATGCGCGGGTTCAGGCTGGAATAGGGATCCTGAAAGATCATCTGGATCTGCTTGCGGTAGAAATCGGGCACGCCGCGCCGCCCCGCCGTGACCTCCTGGCCTTCGAAGCGGACCGATCCCTCATCGACCGGATAAAGCCCCGCGATCATCCGCGCGATGGTGGATTTCCCCGACCCGCTTTCGCCCACCAGCCCGAACACCTCGCCCTGCCGGATCTCGAAATTGGCGTTGTCGACCGCGGTGAAGAACTCCCGGCGCGATGGCAGCAGGGCGGCCTTCTGCAGGAACCGTTTGGTAAGCCCCGACACCTCCAGCAGCGCGCTTCCCCGCTCGGCTTCGGTGGAGGGCCAGTTGCGGGCCAGATCCTCGATATGGAATTCCGTCACCCGCCCGCCATAGCTGATCAGCGGGAACCGGTTCAGCTTGACCGTGGGGCGGGGAACGGCGGCGATCAGCGATTTCGTATAGGGATGATCGGGCTGGCCCAGAACCTGTACCGTTGCCCCGCTTTCGACGACTTCGCCCTGATACATCACGGTGACCTTGTCGGTCGTGTCGGCGATGACGCCCATGTCATGGGTGATCAGGATCACACCCACCTGGCGTTCGCGCGCCAGTTCCTTGATCAGGTCAAGGATCTGCGCCTGAATCGAGACGTCGAGCGCGGTCGTGGGCTCATCCGCGATGATCACGTCGGGCTCGGAACACAGCGCAAGCGCGATCACCACACGCTGGCGCATGCCGCCCGAAAACTGGTGCGGATACTGGTTCACACGGATTTCCGGGTCGGGAATACCGACACGGTTGATCAGTTCGATCGCGCGGGCGGCGGCGGCCGCGTCGTCGAAGCCCAGATGCTCCTGAATGGTCTCCACCAGTTGCTGTTTCACGGTGAAAAGCGGGTTCAGCGAGGTCAGCGGATCCTGAAAGATCATGCTGATCTTCCTGCCCCGAAGCGCCTGCATCGCGACGGCATCCAGCCCCGAGATCTCCTCGCCCCGGAAGCGGATCGTGCCGCTGGTGATATGCCCCGGCGGGTCCAGAAGACCCATGACGGCGGCGCCGATGGTGGATTTGCCGGCCCCGCTTTCGCCCACCAGCCCGTGGATCTGGCCCGGTTCGACGGTCAGATCGGCCTTGTTGACGGCGACGAAGGTCTTGCGGCGGGTGGGGAACTCCACCGTCAGGTTGCTGATCTCAAGCAATGCCATCGGAGCGCCCTCCCATCATCGCCAGACCAGCCCGAAGACAAACAGCAGCACGAAGACGATGCCGCCGAACACCGCGAATTGCTTGCCGCGCGACAGGCGCGGCAGCGGCGAGAACATCACCAGCGCGTAATAGACGCCCACCACCAGCAGAACCTGCGCGATGTAGCGCCCCCAATCGACCTCCATCACGGGCCCCCTTCATCAGCGCAACCTCGGGTTCAGCGCATCGCGCAGCCAGTCCCCGAGCAGGTTGACCGCCAGCGCCAGCGCCAGCAGCGTGCAGGCCGGGAAAAACAGGATCCACCACTCGCCGGAGAACAGGAAGCCCTGACCGATCCGGATCAGCGTGCCGAGCGAGGGCTGGGTCGGCGGCGCGCCGACGCCCAGGAAGCTGAGCGTCGCCTCGGCGATGATCGCCAGCGCCAGCGAGATCGTGGCGATCACCAGAACCGGGGAAAGTACGTTGGGCAGGATATGACGCACCATGATCGCCAGCGGGGTGCGCCCGATCAGCCGCGCGGCCTGCACGTATTCCTTTGATTTCTCTACAAGGGTTGCGCCGCGAACCACCCGCGCGAACTGCACCCAGTCACTCAGCCCGATGGCGATGATCAGCACCCAGATCGCGACCTGATCGCGGTATTCGATGGGCGTGATCCCCTTGGCGACCCCGAAGATCAGCATCGCGACAAGGATCGCGGGGAAGGTCAGCTGCACATCGGCCACGCGCATGATGATCGTTTCGGTCCAGCCGCCCACATAGCCCGCCAGAAGACCGAGGGAGATCCCCAGCACCATGGCGAAGAGCACCGCGGCGAAACCCACGAAGAGCGAAATCCGCAGCCCGTAGAGGATGGTTGAAAACACGTCGCGCCCCTGATCGTCGGTGCCGAGCAGAAAGCTTTCGCCGGTAAAGGCGTTGGCCTCCCCCGGCGGGGTGAACCCGTTCATCAGGTTCAGCGTTGCGGGGTTGAACGGGTCATGGGGGGCGATCAGCGGGGCGAAAACGGCCGCCAGAACAAGCAGAAGCGTCACGAAGAGCGAGACCATGGCCACCGGCGAGTGGCGGAAGGAATAGCCCACGTCGCTGTCCCAGGCCATATACAGGCGCGACCGCGCGCGGGCTTTTTCCGGCGGGGTGATCGGCGTGTCGGTCATCAGCTTTTCCCTTCGGTCCGCAGCCGCGGATCAATCGCCACATAGAGCAGGTCAACCGCCAGATTGATGCCCACGAACATGACCGAGATCAGCATCAGATAGGCGGCCATCACCGGGATATCGACGAACTGGATGGCGTTGATGAACAAGAGCCCGACACCCGGCCACTGGAACACGGTTTCGGTGATGATGGCGAACGCGATGATCGAGCCAAGCTGCAACCCGGTCACGGTGATCACCGGCACAAGCGTGTTTTTCAAGGCGTGGCGGAAGTTTATCGCGCGTTGTTTAAGCCCGCGCGCGCGGGCGAAGCGGATGTAATCCTGCCGCAGCACCTCCAGCATTTCCGAGCGGACCAGCCGCATGATCAGCGTCATCTGGTAAAGGCCGAGCGTGATCGAGGGCAGGATCAGCGCCATGAGGCCCGATTGGGTCAGAAAGCCGGTGGACCAGCCGCCGATCTGCACAACCTCGCCGCGTCCGAAACTCGGCAGCCAGCCCAGTTCCACCGAAAAGAGGTATATCAATAGTATACCAATCAGGAAGGTGGGCAGCGACACGCCGATCAGCGACAGGGTCATGATCGCGTTCGAGGCGAAGCCGTCCCGTCGGATCGCCGTGAAGACACCAAGCCCGATGCCAAGGACCAGCGCAAAGACACCCGAGACCGCCGCCAGTTCAAGCGTTGCGGGAATGCGCTCGGCGATGATCTCGGAAACCTGCCGGCCCTGACGGTAGGAGATCCCGAATTCGCCCTGCACGGCGCCCTGAAGGAAGCGGTAATATTGCACGACGAAGGACTGGTCGAGGCCGAGCTGTTCGCGCAGGCGTTCCACATCCTCCATGGTGCGTTCCTGACCGAGCATGTTGTCGACCGGATCGCCCACGAACCGGAACATGGCGAAGGCCACGAGCCCCACGACCAGAAGCACAAGAACGGATTGCAGCACGCGGCGTATGATATAGTTGAGCATCCCGCTGTTCTGCGTTGCGGGCGGGCGCGGGTCAAGGGTTCTGCGCGGGGGAGGAGAGGGTTGTGATCCAGGTTTTCGCCGATCGGGCCGCATGGGGCGCGCCGACGGCCCGGCGATGCCGTCGGGAAGACGGCAGGCGCGCGCCGCCCGCCTGTCTGCGCATTCCGGCCGGCCGCCGCCGGACAGGGGCCCGGCGGCGGCGGTTTGGAACCGGTGTTCAGTTCACCGTCACCCAACGCAGGATGAAGAAGTTGTCGGGGCGTTGCGTGAGGTCGATATTGTCGCGGGTGCCCCAGATCAGCGGCTGCACATACATCGGCAGATAGACCATATCCTCCTGAATGATGCCGGCGGCCTCGTCCAGCATGGCCTGCCGCGCGGCATCGTCGATCTCGGACTGGATCAGGGGAAGCATCTCGTCGATGCGCGGGTTGGAATAGCCGCCGAAATTCCACGTGCCGAGCCGCTCGCCCGATGTATGGACCAGAAAGCGGATCGGGTGTTCGGCGTCGAAGGTGCCGGGCGACCAGCCCAGAAGATACATGTCGAAGTTATCGGCACGCAGTTCGGGCCAGTAATTCGAAACGGGCATCGCATCGAGCTGCGCCTCCAGCCCGATCTGCGCCAGCATGCCGACCACGGCCTGACAGACGGATTCGTCGTTCAGATAGCGGTCGTTCGGGCAGGACAGACCGAAGGGGAACCCGTCGGGATATCCCGCCTCGGCCAGAAGCGCGCGCGCGGCGTCCAGATCGACGGCGGGGCGGGCCGCATGGATCGCGGAATAGCCGCGCATGGCGGGGCTGACCAGCTGGCTGGCGGGTTCGGCATTGCCGCGCATGATGGTTTGCAGGATCGCGTCGACATTCACCGCATGGGCCACGGCGCGCCGGACGCGGACATCGGCAAACGGGTTCGGCGCGCCCGCATCGGCGCCCCCGTAGAGCACCTCGTGGTCATGGGCGAAGCCCAGCATGATCACGCGCGCCTCGATCCCCTGGACAACCTTGACGCCGTCCGTTTCCGACAGTCGCGCGGCATCCTGGATCGGCACCGGGTCGATCATGTCCACGTCGCCCGACAGGAGCGCGGCGACCGCGGTGGCCGAATTCTGGATCGGCGTCAGTTCGGCGCGGGTGATGTTGTGCTCCACCTCGCCCCACCAGCCGTCGAAGGGCACCAGAACGGTGCTGAGGCCCGGCTGCCGTTCGGCCAGCATGAAGGCGGCGGTGCCGTTGGCGTTCAGCGTGGCGTGGTTTTCCGCGTCCCGGGCGGGCAGTTCCGCACCATTGGCCGCGGCCCATCCACTGTCCATCATCATCCAGTTGGCGATGCTGTCGGGAAAGATCGGCTGCGGCGAGGTGGTCATGATGTCCACGGTGAACTCGTCGACCACGATGACCTCGGAGACGGGGGAGAACCAGCTTGCCACATCCGACTGTTCCGAGGATGCGCGTTGATAGGAGAACAGCACATCCTCGGCGGTGAAGGCGCTGCCGTCATGGAAGGTCACGCCCTGGCGCAGGGTGAACCGCCAGCCGTCGCCGGCCCCGATCGGCTCCCATCCCGTGGCGAGCGCCGGTTCGATCGACATGTCGCGGCCGCGCCGGACAAGCCCCTCGTAGACATTGTTCAGAAAGCCGAGCACCGGTGCCGAGCTGACCGCGTGGGGGTCCATGGTTTGCGGATCGGTGGTGGTGGCCCACCGGAAGGTTTCCGCGGTGGCCGCGGTGCCAAGGCAAAGCGCCATGGCGGTGAGTGTCAATGCGCGTTTCATCGGCAGCAGTCCCTTGAAGATATGCGCCCTGCCGTCAGGGCCTGCGGCAGCCTGACCGAGAAGCCGCGCCGGCGCAAAGAGACCCCGATCACAACCCCGTGAGGCGCAACCGGCCATCGGCGGGTGACATGTGGACCGTCATGCGCGGCGCACGGCCCAGTCGAGCGGCGATCCCTGATCGATCTCGGAGATCAGAATATCGGGGCCTTGTGTGCTGGCGCGGTGCAGCGCGTGCTTGAGCCGGTCCCAGACCGTGTCGATCTTTTCGCTGAGGCCGGGGCGGACGAGCCCGATGCTGACGGTGGAACAGCCCACATCGCCGGGCGCAAGGTCGACGACCATATCGCCGATCTTTTCCCGGAGCATATCCATCACCCATTCCGCGTTTTCGGTATCCTTATCGTGCATTGCGATCCCGAATACGGATTTGCTGAGCCGCGCGACGCGGGTGCCCGACTGGATGTGGGAGGTGACGTGATCCATGATCGCGGAGATCAGCCTGTCGGCCATCCGGGATCCGTAGAGATCCGAGATCTCGTCGAAGTCATCGACCCTGATCGCGGCCACGGCCGGCAAGGGCCGGTCGCTCAGGATATCTTCCTGCAACATGGCCTGCCACCGGGCGCGGTCGACCATCTGGCTGATCGGCCGGAGCTCTTCAAGCCGGCGCCGTTTTTCGAGCATGTCGATGATCACCGTGGACAGGTGCGACAGGATCGTCCGGTCGGTCTCGGTGAAATCCCTGGGTTGCAGCCCGATCGCGCAGATCGTTCCAAGCTGGTAGCCCTCGGGCGTACGGAGCGGGCAGCCGATATAGCTGCGCACGAAGGGCGCGCCCGCCACGAGCGCGTTTGCGTTGAACCGGGTATCCTGACGCATGTCCGGCACGGCCAGTATCTCGGGCTTGCGGATCGTGTAGTCGCAGAAGGCGAGGCCGCGTTCGGTGCCGCGGATATCCACGCCGGTGGCGGATTTGAACCACTGGTGATGCTCGTCGATCAGCGCGATGGTCGACACTTCGGTGCCGACCGTGGCCTGCACCAACTGCGTTATCGCGTCAAAGGCGGCCTCCCGCTCGGTATAGAGGACGTTGTAGTTTTCCAGCGCGCGCATGCGGCCGCGTTCGTCGGATCGGAACGGTGTCAAGACGGCTCTCCGGCAGGGGGACATCGATCCGCCGACGCTAGACCGGATAGGTAAACCAATACCTAAGCGGAGCGGGGTGCCGGGCGCGAAAAATCACGCAATTGAACCGATTTCCCGTACACCGTCGGGCCGGCCCCGGAACCTGCGAAACGCCAAGGGGCGCCGCCGGTCATCCGGCGACGCCCCCTGACTGCGCCGGCAACGGGACATGGCCCCGTTGCCTGTCGCGCTTAGTTTCTGGTGAAATACTTGAATTTCACCTGGTCATCCGCATCCACGACGGTGCTCCAGTCATCGCTGATGCCCCAGTTCAGGATCTGGTTGTGGATTGGCAGATAGATCAGCTCTTCCTCGGCCATCTGCCAGAGGCTTGCGATCATGCCGTCCCGCTCGGCCAGATCCACCTCGGAGGACAGACCGACGATCATCTCGTCCATCACCGCGTTGGAGAACCCGGTGCCATTCCAGCTTCCGCGGCCTTCGTCGCGGGTGTGGTAGAGGAAGTTGAAGATGTATTCGCTGTCATAGGTCGGCACGCCCCATCCCAGCAGGTAGAAATCCGTCTCCCCATTGGCGATCAGCGGAAAATGCTGGGCGCGCGGCAGGGCGGAGAGGTTCACGGTGACCCCGATCTGCGCGAACATGCCCACCGCCGCCTGGCAGATCGCCTCGTCATTGACGTAGCGGTCGTTCGGGCAGTCGAGCTGGATCGTGAACCCGTCGCCATAGCCGGCCTCTTCCATCAGGGCCCGCGCGGCCTCCACGTCATAGGCGGGATAGGCGTCAAGCTCTTCGGTCCAGCCATGGACGGGCGGCGGCATGATGACACCGGCGGGTGCGGATTGCCCGCGCATCACGACCTGCTGGATCGCCTCGCGGTTGATGGCGATGTCCATCGCCGCACGCACCCGGCGGTCGGCCAGCGGGTTCGCCCCGTCGACGCTGTCGCGGTCGAGATCGTCGGCCCCCACGTTCAGCCCGAAGAAGATCACCCGGTTCTGCGGCGCGGTGGCAAGACCGAGACCATCGGCCCTCGCTACACGCTCCAGATCCTGCACCGGAACGTCCTGAATGAAATCCACCTCGCCCGACAGGAGCGCCGCGACGCGGGTCGCGGGGTTCTGGATCGGCGTGAAGACGATCTCGGAGGCGGCCAGCGGGAACTCCCCGATGCCCCAGTAATCCTCGAAGGCGGTCAGCACGGTCTGCGCATCGGCCTGACGGCTGGACATCACGTAAGGACCGGTGCCGTTGGAGTTGCGCGCGCTGAACGTGTCTTCGCCACCGGCGTAATCCTGCACCTCGACCGCGTCGTTCTCGGTGGACCAGCCTTCATCCATCATGAAGATATTGGTCAGGTTGTTCGGCAGAAGCGGGTTCGGCCCGTCCGTTTCGATCTCCACCGTGTAGGGCCCGGTGGCGCGGACATCGACGACGCCGCTCAGCAATTCGCGGAAGTTGGAGTTGGCCGACATCGCGCGGTTCAGCGAGAAGACGGCATCGGCGCTGTCGAAGGTCTGCCCCTCGTGGAAGGTCACGCCTTCGCGCAGGGTGAAGACCCACACATTCGGGTCATCGCCCGAGGGCTGCCAGTCGGTTGCCAGCGCGGCCTCCATGGCGCCCTCCATGTTCCGCAGGATCAGCGGTTCATAGACCTGATGGTTGAGCGTGGTCGTCGGCCCCTCGTTCTGGGCATGGGGGTCCTGGGTGAGGGCTTCGGCGGCGCGGGCCCATCGCAGGGTTTCCGCATCGAGCGGCGCGGTGGTCATGGCAGTGGTGGCCAGCAGCGCGGTGGCCATCGCGGTAAAGCGAAGTGTCATTGTTATGTGCTCCCTGAAGTTGATGGGCGGAGTATGGCCGCTAAATCCGTCTTGGCAAGAGACCGCCGACAGGACGGCATGGGAAGTTTTGCGATTCGGGTCAGGATTGAGCTGTTGCGGCGCACAATCGGGCTTTCCAGTGAAACCTGGGCCCGCGCGCGGCTCAAACCGGTTGCCGGGGCGGGCCGGCCCGTGGTTCTGTAGCGGGATAACCCCAGCCAATGGAGACCCCCATGCGCCCGGTAGAGACCGATGCCCTGACCATTACCTTCGATGCCCGAACCTGCATCCATGCGCGCCGCTGCGTGCTGGGCCTGCCCGGTGTGTTCAGGCCCGGGGCCAGGGGCGGCTGGATCCAGCCCGGCGATGCCGACCCCGAGGCGCTGGTGCGTGTGATCGAGGCCTGCCCGTCCGGGGCGCTCAGCTATACCCGCAAGCAGGGCGCGGAGGAGCCGACGCCGGAGGTGAACACCGCCCGCCTGTGGGAAAACGGACCGGTGGAACTGCGGGGCGAGATCGTCATCGGAGAGGAGAGCTATACCCGCGTCACGCTTTGCCGCTGCGGGAAGTCGGCGAACAAGCCCTTTTGCGACAATTCCCATATCGAGGCGGGATTCACCGCAACCTCCGAGCCTGCCGCGAACGAGGAGGCCGCGCCGCTTGAGGCCCGGAACGGGCCGCTGAACCTGCGCGTCGCCCCGAACGGCCCGGTCATCATATCGGGCAATCTGGAGCTGATCGCCGGATCGGGGCGGGCGCTCGACACGACGGAGAAGCTTTATCTGTGCCGCTGCGGCGCGTCGGGCAACAAGCCCTATTGCGATGGCAGCCACAAGGAGGCGGGTTTCACGGCCGAGTAAGCCCCGGCGGGCCGCGGGCCCGGTTCCATCATGCCGCATGCCGCGGGGGGTTGAAGTTATGACTACTTGTCAAATATTGATACTGTAAATCAATTTGGCCCTGTCTGACCCATGTCCCGACCCGATTTCACTCGTTACCTGCCGATCCTGGATTGGGGGCGCCGCTATGATCGCACGGCGCTGACCGGGGATCTGATCGCGGCGGTGATCGTCACGATCATGCTGATCCCGCAATCGCTGGCCTATGCGCTGCTGGCCGGGTTGCCGCCGGAGGCGGGGCTTTACGCCTCGATCGCGCCGATCCTGCTTTATGCGGTCTTCGGCACCTCGCGGGCGCTGGCGGTGGGCCCGGTGGCGGTTGTGTCGCTGATGACGGCGGCGGCGGTGGGGCAGGTGGCCCAGCAGGGAACCGCCGGCTATGCGGTCGCGGCGCTGACGCTGGCGGTCCTGTCGGGCGGTATCCTCTTGCTGCTGGGCGTGCTGCGGATGGGGTTCATCGCCAATTTCCTGTCCCATCCGGTCATTTCGGGGTTCATCACCGCTTCGGGTATCCTGATCGCCGTCAGCCAGGTGAAACACATCCTCGGCGTAGAGGCATCGGGCCATACGCTGGTGGAGATCGGCAGGTCGCTTCTGGCCGGTCTGCCGCAGACAGATATGACGACGCTGGCGATCGGGGTCGGGGCGACGGGCTTTCTGTTCTGGGTGCGCAAGGGCATGAAACCGGCCCTGATCCGGCTTGGGCTGGGCGCGCGCCCGGCCGATATCGCCACCAAGGCGGGCCCGGTTCTGGCGGTGATCGTGACCACGCTGCTGGTCTGGGGGCTGGGCCTGTCAGACCAGGGGGTGGCCATCGTGGGCGCGGTGCCGCAATCCCTGCCGCCGCTGACCATGCCGGCCTTTTCCCCCGATCTGGTGGGCGCGTTGCTGGTGCCGGCGCTGCTGATCTCGGTCATCGGATTTGTCGAGTCGATCTCGGTGGCGCAGACGCTGGCCGCCAAGAAGCGCCAGCGGATCGACCCAAATCAGGAGCTGATCGGACTGGGCGCCGCCAATATCGGCGCGGGCTTCACCGGCGGCTATCCGGTGACCGGCGGCTTTGCGCGGTCGGTGGTGAATTTCGATGCGGGCGCCGAAACGCCTGCCGCCGGGGCCTTTACCGCCCTGGGGCTGGCCATCGCGGCGCTGGCGCTGACCCCGCTGATTTTCTTCCTGCCGAAAGCGACCCTCGCGGCCACGATCATCGTCGCGGTGCTAAGCCTTGTCGATTTCGGCGTTCTGAAACGCGCATGGGGCTATTCGAAGGCCGATTTCGGCGCGGTCGCGGCGACCATCGTGCTGACCCTCGGCTTCGGCGTCGAAATCGGCGTGTCGGCCGGGGTGATCCTGTCGGTGCTGCTGCATCTGTGGAAAACCTCGCGCCCGCATGTGGCCGAGGTGGGGCTTGTTCCGGGCACCCAGCATTTCCGGAATATCCTGCGCCACCGGGTGGAGACCGATCCGGCGGTGCTGACGATCCGGATCGACGAAAGCCTCTATTTCGCGAATGCCCGTTTTCTTGAGGATTACATCCTGAACCGGGTGGCCGAGGACCGCGCGCTGCGCCATGTCGTGCTGATGTGTTCCGCGGTGAACGCGATCGACCTGAGCGCGCTGGAAAGCCTTGAGGCGCTGAACGAGCGGCTTGGCGATCTGGATATCAGGCTGCATCTGAGCGAGGTGAAGGGCCCGGTGACCGACCGGCTGACGCGCACCCATTTTCTGGATGCGCTGACGGGCGAGGTCTTCTTGTCGCAATACGACGCTTGGGCCGCCCTGACCGGCGGATCGGCAGGGCCCGCGCCGGTGCCGGTGGCGGGCCGCTGACCGGGCGGACGGGTCCCGGCGGGCGCGCCTATTCCACCATGCTGAGACTTGGGGCCGCGACCGGCGCCATTGCCCGCTCCTCCCCGTCGAAGAAGGTGATCGCCTGGGCAGGTGCGGAAAGCTGCACGGTCTGGCCCTGCCGCATTCCCGCCTCCAGCGGCGCGCGCAGGATCAGGCGATCCTCCCCCAGCTTCACATGGACGAGCATTTCCGCGCCAAGCGCCTCCACCAGCAGAACCTGCGCCTCGGGGCCGCTGTCGCCGGCATGGAGCGCTTCGGGGCGGATGCCCGCAAGGGCCGCGCCCGGCGGCTGCGCGCCCGCCATGGTGCACAGCGCCTGCCCGGCGGGCGAGGCGAGCGGGTAGATGTTCATCGGCGGGGCGCCGATGAACTCCGCCACGAAGCGGCTGGCGGGGCTGGAATAAAGCTCCATCGGTGTGCCGATCTGTTCGATCCGGCCCGCCGACATGATCACGATCCGGTCGGCGAGGCTCATCGCCTCCACCTGATCGTGGGTCACGAAGACGAAAGTCGCGCCAAGCCGGGCATGCAGGTCCTTCAGTTCGGCGCGCAACTGGGTGCGGAGCTTGGCATCGAGGTTCGACAGCGGTTCGTCGAACAGGAACACGGCGGGTTCGCGCACGATGGCCCGGCCCATCGCCACGCGCTGACGCTGACCGCCGGACAACTGGCGCGGCTTGCGATCGAGATAGTCGGTCAGTTGCAGGGTCCGCGCCGCCTCGGCGATGCGGCGCGCGATCTCGTCTTTCGGCATCCGGCCGTTCTTGAGCCCGTATTCCATGTTCTTGCGCACGGACATATGCGGGTAGAGCGCGTAATTCTGGAACACCATCGCGATGTCCCGCTCCCCCGGTTCGAGCTTGTTGACCACGCGGCCCCCGATGCTGATCTCGCCTTCGGTGATCTGCTCCAGCCCGGCGATCATCCGCAGGATGGTGGATTTGCCGCAACCCGAGGGGCCGACCAGCACGATGAATTCCCCGTCCGCGATCTGGAAATCGGCGCCCGCCACGGCGGTCACCCCGCCGGGATAGGTCTTGCCCACATTTTTCAGCGTCAACTCTGCCATGTCTTATTTCTCACTTTCCACCAGCCCTTTGACAAAGAGCCGTTGCATCGCCAGCACCACCACGACCGGCGGTATCAGCGCCAGAATTGCAGTGCCCATTGTCAGGTGCCAGATCGGCAGACCCTCGCCGACATTCACCATCCGCTGAATGCCCATCACGACCGTGTAGAGATCCACATCCGTGGTGATGATGAAGGGCCAGAGATACTGGTTCCACCCGAAGATGAAGAGGATGATGAAGAGCGCCGCGATATTGGTGCGGCTCAGCGGCAGAAGGATATCGAAGAAGAAGCGGATCGGGCCGGCGCGGTCGATCCGCGCGGCCTCCACCAGTTCGTCCGGGATGGTCAGAAAGAACTGCCGGAACAGAAACGTCGCCGTGGCCGATGCAATCAGCGGCACCGTCAGGCCCCAGTAGCTGTTGAGCATGCCCAGATTGGTCACGATGTCATAGGTGGGCAGGATGCGCACCTCGATCGGCAGCATCAGCGTGATGAAGATCAGCCAGAAGAACCCCATGCGGAAGGGGAAGCGGAAATACACGATGGCATAGGCCGCCAGCAGGCTGACCGCGATCTTGCCGAAGGTGATGCCGAGCGCCATCAGAAGGCTGTTCCACATCATCCTGAGCACCGGCACGCCGCCGGCCTCGGCCACGCCGCCGGACAGAAGCGTGGTGTAATTCTCCACCGCCTGATCGCCGAACCACATCGGGATGGGGGATCGGACCAGCGCATCGCCCGGATGGGTGGAGGCGACCAGCGCCATCCAGACCGGGAAACACAGGAACAGCACGCCGAGGATCAGCACCGCATGGGTGAGGATTTTCAGAAAGGGGCGATTTTCGACCATCAGTAATTCACCCTGCGTTCGACATAGCGGAACTGGATCACGGTCATCACGATCACGATCCCCATCAGGATCACCGATTGCGCCGCGGAAGACCCGTAATCCTGCCCGACGAAGCCCGTGGAATAGACCCGGTAAACGAGGATCGAGGTGGCATCGGCCGGCCCGCCCGACGTTGTTGCGTGGATGATCGCGAAGGTGTCGAAGAAGGCATAGACGAGGTTCACGACCAGAAGGAAGAAGGTGGTGGGCGACAGCAGCGGGAAGACGATCGTCCAGAACCGGCGCGTCGGGCTGGCCCCGTCGATGGCCGCGGCCTCGATCATGGATTTCGGGATCGACTGCATCCCGGCCAGAAAGAACAGGAAGTTGTAGCTGATCTGTTTCCACGCCGCCGCGATGATCACCATGATCAGGGCCTCGCGCCCGTTGACATAGTGGTTCCAGTCATAGCCGAAGAAGCTTTCCAGCCAGTAGGCGATGATGCCGAGCGACGGGTTCATCATGAAGAACCAGATCACGCCGGCCAGCGCCGGGGCCACCGCATAGGGCCAGATCAGAAAGGTCCGGTAGGTGGTTGCGCTGCGGATCACCCGGTTGGCGCAGACCGCCAGCGCCAGCGCGATGGACATGGACAGGAAGGTGACCGAGACCCCGAAGACCAGCGTGGTCCAGAAACTACGCAGATAGCCCGGATCGTTGAACAGGGCACGAAAGTTGTCCAGCCCGACGAAATTGCGCGAAAAGCCGAAGGCGTCCTCGATATAGAACGAGGTTTCAAGCGCCTGATAGGCGGGCCAGATGAAGAATACCAGAGTGACGGCGATCTGCGGCAGAACCAGCAGATAGGGCAGCCACCAGGATCGGAAAACAACACGTTTTTGCATGGAGAGCGGCCGGTATCCGGAAAGAGTGAACCGGCCGGGTATCAGGCCCGGCCGGTTCTGGAAAGGTGAGGCTTAGCTGTTTGCGGCTTCGAAGCGGCGCAACAGGTCGTTGCCCCGCTCGACCGCGGCGTCCATTGCCTCGCGGGCGGTCTTGTCACCGGCCCAGACGGCCTCCAGCTCTTCGTTGATCACGTCGCGGATCTGCACGAAGTTGCCGAAGCGCAGCCCGCGGCTGGCAGGGGTCGGCTCGTTCAGGCTGAGCTGTTCGATGGCCGTGTCGGTGCCCGGGTTCTCTTCGAAGAAGCCCTGCTCGGTCATCAGATCTGCCGCGGCCGTGGTGATCGGCACATAGCCGGTGGAGCCGGCCCAGTCGGCCTGCTGCTCGGCGGTGGACAGGAAGGCGAGGAATTCGGCCGCGCCCTGATACTCGTCCGCCTCGTGGCCCTGCAGCACCCAGAGCGTGGCGCCCCCGATGATGGAGTTCTGCGGCGCGTCGGCCACGTCCGTGTCGAGCGGCAGCATCGCCTGACCGAACTCGAAATCGGTGATGTCGTTCACGAAGCCGCCGTAATAGGCCGAGGAGTTGATCCACATCGCCACCTCGCCATTGACGAACATGCCCCGGCTGTCGCCGCGACGCCCGCCATAGGTGAAGAGACCCTCTTCGCCCATATCCGCGATGCGCTGGATGTGGTTGACCACGGCGTCATTGTTGAAGGTGAACTCGGTGCCGACACCGGCGAAGCCGTTTTCCATCGTGCCGAGCGGGATATTGTGCCAGGCCGAATAGTTCTCGATCATCGTCCAGGACTGCCAGCCGAAGCCGAACGGGCTTTCGACGCCGTTTGCCTTGAGCGCGCGGGACGCCTCGACAACCTCGTCCCATGTGGTGGGAACCTCGACGCCGGCGGCCTCGAACATGTCGGCATTGTACCACATCACGGGCGTGGAGGAGTTGAAGGGCAGGGACAGAAGGTTGCCCTCTGTGTCGCTGTAATAGGAGATCACACCGGAGATGTAGGACGCCTCGTCGAACGGGATGCCGGCATCTGCCATCAGCTGATAGACCGGGTAGATCGCGCCGTTATCCGCCGCCGACATCATCGTTGCGGTGCCAACCTCGAAGACCTGCACGATATGGGGCTGCTCGCCCGCGCGGAAGGCCGCGACCGCGGTGGTCATCGTCTCGGTATAGTTGCCCTGATAGATGCTGTTGACCTGGTAGGTGTCCTGCATCGCATTGAAATCGGACGCGAACTGGTCGACGCGCTCGCCCAGTTGACCGCCCATCGCGTGCCAGAAATCGATTTCGATCCGATCCTGGGCCTGCGCCGCCGTGACGGCGATGACGCTTACCGCGGTCGCGGCGAAAAACAGCTTGGTTTTCATGTTGGAATTCCTCCTCCCGGTGCAAACTCGTGGTCTCGGCCGGGGCTGATTGTTGGTCGTTACGTGAGCGTTAACGCTCTGCCCGGCGGCGATAGACCTCTCGTGTATCGGCGATGTTACGGTTTTGAAACAGTTTTGTGAAGCACGCGATCGGGCTCTGGCAAGGCGATCACGGTATCGTCAGACGCGCCTTATTGTGACGTCTGCATAAGGATTTGTCTATTGCAAGCGCTTGCAATGAATGTCTTGAACCGCCCGATGAAATATCGCTAGGGTTGAAGCCGAGCAGGTGTCGAGACCTGCCAAGGGAGGACTACAGATGATGAAAATGACAAAGGCGGCCTTCGTGGCCGCCACGATTGCCGCGTCCGGCGCGACCATGGTGCAGGCCGATGGCCATCAGGTGGTGGACAGCATTCACTTTCTGGTGCCCGGCGGGGCAGGCGGCGGATGGGACGGCACCGCGCGCGGCACCGGCGAGGCGCTGACCGAAAGCGGGCTTGTGGGCAGCGCGACCTATGAGAACATGTCCGGCGGCGGCGGCGGTCTGGCGATTGCCCATCTGATAGAAACCAACGATCCGGGCGTGATGATGGTCAACTCCACGCCGATCGTGATCCGGTCGCTTCAGGGCGTGTTTCCGCAATCCTTCCGCGATCTGACGCCGGTGGCGGGCACGATCGGGGACTATGCGGCGATGGTGGTGCATTCCGACAGCGAGATTACGGATTTCGGCCAGCTTCTGGAGATGTTCGAAGCCGATCCGACCGCGCTCAACATCGGCGGCGGCTCCGTCGAGGGTGGCATGGACCATCTGGTGGCCGCGATGGTGTTCCAGGCCGCAGGCGGCAACCCCTCGGATGTGAAATACATCCCCTATGACGCGGGCGGAGAGGCGATGGCAGGCCTTCTGACCGGCGAGATCCAGGCGCTGTCCACCGGCTTTTCCGAAGCCATCGCCCTGGCCAATCAGGGTGAGGTCCGCATTCTCTGCGTGACCTCGGCCGAGCGTGTCGATGCCGCCGCCGACGTGCCGACCTGCGCGGAGACCGGTGCCGATGGCATGGAGTTCGTGAACTGGCGCGGGTTCTTTGCCGCCCCCGGCATCTCCGACGAGCAGGTGAATGCCTATCGCGATGCGCTGGAAGCGATGTACGAGACCGAGGCCTGGGCTGCCGTGCGCGACCGCAACGGCTGGGTCGAGATCTGGAACCGTGGCGAGGATTTCAACGCCTTCCTGGAAAATCAGGAACAGGTGATCGGCGATCTGATGCGCGATCTGGGCTTCCTCTGAGGGGCTGAGGCAATTCGGGTCGCCCCCGGGACCCGGGGGCGGCCCCTTCGCACAAGGGCAGGGGGCAGCGTGCCATGATGCTTTCCAAAGACCGGATCGGCGGGGTTCTGCTGCTGCTGTTCTGCCTGATCTATGCCTGGCTGAGCCAGGATATCCGGCTGCTGCCGTTTCAGGAGCGCGCGGCCTTTCACGCCCGCACGATGCCGGAAATCCTGTCGATCCTGGGGATCGGGCTGGCCCTGTGGACGATCATCCTGCCGGGCAAGTCGGAAAGGCCGGAGCTTGGCGGCGCCGACTGGCTCAAGGCGGGGCTGTTTCTGGTGCTGATGTCGGCCTATGGGTTCACGGTGCGTCCGCTGGGCTTCATCCTGTCGACGTCGCTGTTCCTGATGATCGGATATGCGTTTTTGGGGGAACGCAAGGTCGTGCCGCTGGTGCTGGCCTCGGTTCCACTTGTCGTCGCGTTCTGGGTGCTGATGACGCAGGGGCTGGACGTGTTCATCGAACCCTGGCCCGGGTTCCTGCGGGAATGAGATGCGCCGACGCCATTTCGCCCCGAACCCGCATCTTGGGGCCGTCGCCGACATGCGTTCCGCGCGCGCAAGCCAGTCATGACGTGGCCGGGGCCGCCGTGGGCGCGCGCGGCCCGCTTCGCGCGCCGCCGTCCTGTCCCGCCCGTCCCGGTGCCATCCCTCAGCCAGCTTTCGCCCGGCCTGTCACGGGACCGGTTCTGAGCGCGCGACACATCTCATCCACGGAGGCCCTCTCATGATCGAAGGCATTATGATCGGCCTCGGTACGGCCCTGACGCTGCAAAACCTGCTCTTCGTGATGATGGGCTGCCTTGTGGGCACCTTCATCGGCATGCTGCCGGGGCTGGGGCCGATGTCGGCCATTGCGCTGATGATCCCGATCGCCGCGTCGCTCGATCCGTCGGCGGGCATCATCCTGATGGCGGCGGTCTATTACGGCGCGATCTTCGGGGGCTCCACCTCGTCGATCCTGATCAACGCGCCCGGTGTGGCCTCCACCGTCGCCACCTCCTTCGACGGCTATCCGATGGCGAAACAGGGCAAGGCCGGCAAGGCACTGGCCATCGCGGCCTATTCGTCCTTTTCGGGCGGGGTCATCGCGGCGCTGTTTCTTCTGGTGGCGGCGCCGTTTCTGGCCTCGGTCTCGCTCAGCTTCCAGTCGACCGACTATTTCGCGCTGATGGTGCTGGGTCTTGTCGCGGTTTCCGCCTTCGCGGGCAAGGGCGACATGATCAAGGCGCTGCTGATGACGGTGATCGGGCTGATGCTGTCCACGGTCGGCACGGACCAGACGCAAGGCGTGCCGCGTTTTACCCTCGGGATCATCGACCTGATCGACGGGATCTCCTTCCTGCTTCTGGTGATGGCGACCTTCGCCCTCAGCGAGGCGCTGATGGCGATCCTCCGGCCCAAGGGCGATGCGGATCGCAAGAAGGAAAAAGAGGCTTCGGAAAACCTGGGCTCGATGAAGGTGAGCCGCGCGGAGGTCAGGGAAATGGCCCCGGTCATCGGGCGCTCCTCTGTGCTGGGATTTCTGATCGGCGTTCTGCCGGGGGCCGGTGCCACCATCGCCTCCTTTCTGGCCTATGGCACGGAACAGCGGATTGCGGGCCCGAAAAAGGGGGCCGAGTTCGGCAAGGGCTCGATCCGCGGCCTGTCGGCTCCGGAAACCGCCAACAACGCCGCCGCAACCGGCTCCTTCGTGCCGCTTCTGACGCTTGGCATTCCGGGCTCGGGCACCACGGCGATCATGCTGGGCGCCTTGATCGGCTACGGCATCCAGCCGGGGCCGCGTCTTTACGTGGACCAGCCCGAGATCTTCTGGTCGGTCATCGTGTCGATGTGGATCGGCAACATCATCCTTCTGGTGCTGAACCTGCCGCTGATCCCCTATATCGCCAAGGTTCTTGCCATCCCGTCGCGGTTTCTTCTGCCGCTCATCCTCTTTTTCAGCCTGATCGGCGTCTACTTCGTCAGCTTCAACACGTTCGATATCCAGCTGATGGTGATCTTTGCGGTGGCCGCGGTGATCCTGCGGGTGCTCGATTTTCCCATGGCGCCGATGATCCTCGGCTTCATTCTGGGCGGGATGATGGAGGAGAACCTGCGCCGTGCCCTGCTGATCAACAACGGCAGCTGGTCCTTCCTGTGGGAGCGTCCGCTGACCGTGACGATCCTGGCCATCGCGGCGGCCTGCCTGCTGCTGCCCTTCTTGACCGGCTGGCTGCGCCGGGTCAAAGACAGGGCATATGAGAAGACCTCCTCCAGCGGGGACTGATGCAGACCACAATTCTGACCCTTGCCATCGGGGCGACAGGTGCGGTGATCGCCTGGGCGCTTGGCGTGCCGGCGCCGTTTCTGACCGGGCCGGCGGCGCTGGTTTCTGCGGCGTCGCTGATGGGGGTCAGAACGGCGGTTCCGATGCCGCTGCGGGATGTCTGTTTCGTGCTGATCGGGGTTGGCATGGGCACCGGCGTGACGCCGGAAGTGCTGGCCGCCGCGCGGCAATGGCCGATCCCGCTGGCGATGCTGAGCCTGCTGCTTCTGGTGATCTTCTTCGGCGGGTCATGGGCGGTCGGGCAACTGTTCGGATATGACCGCAACACCGCGCGGCTGGCGGCCACGCCCGGGCATCTGAGCTTCATCCTGTCGCTTTCCACCGAGGTCAGGGCGGATATCCCCATCGTCGCGGTCATCCAGTCCCTGCGGGTTCTGATCCTGACGCTTCTGGTGCCCGCCGTGGTCGCCATGATCACCGAGGCGGACCTGTCGATGAGCCTCGCGCCCGCCACAACCATGGCGCTGCCGGCGCTGGCGGTGATCGTCGCGCTGGCGGCCGGTCTGGGCCTGCTTCTGAAGCGGAAGAACGTGCCCGCGGCCCTGTTGCTGGCCGGGATGGCCGTGTCGACCGTGGCCCATGGCTCGGGCCTTGTGCCGGGGGGCATGCCGCTCTGGGTAGTGATCCCGACCTTCGCGATCATGGGCACCCTGATCGGCACCCGGTTTTCCGGTGTCACGCTGAACCTGGTGATGCGCGCGGCGGCGGCGTCGGGCTTTCTGACCGCGCTGGCGCTGGCCGCGACGCTCGCCGCGGCCCTGGTGGTGAACCGCATGACCGGGCTCCCGCTCACCGATCTGATGATCGCCTTCGCGCCGGGGGGGCTGGAAACCATGGCCGCGCTGTCGATCATGCTGGAGGCGGATCCTGCCTTTACCGCGCTGCACCATATCTATCGGCTGGTCTTCCTGACGTTTCTGGTCCCGATCTTCATCGAGCCCGACAGGGATCGCGCGGAGCGGGCGGAGCGCTGACCCCGGGGCCGGGCGCGCCGCCCCGTCAGGCCGCCAGATCGACCCAGACCGGCACGTGATCCGACGGTTTTTCCCGGCCGCGGATCTCGTGATCTATCCGCACATCGCTCAGCAGGTCGGCCGCCTGCGGGCTGAGCAACAGGTGGTCGATCCGGATCCCGTCATTCCTGTTCCAGGCGCCGGCCTGATAATCCCAGAAGGAGTAATGCCCGCCGCCGAAGACACGCGCGCGAAACGCGTCGGTAAAGCCGAGGTTCAGGATACGCCGGAACGCCGCCCGGCTTTCGGGGCGCGCCAGCGCATCGTCCTGCCAGACCTCCGGGCGGGCGGCGTCCTCGTCTTGGGGAATGACATTGTAGTCGCCCGCCAGAACCACGGCCATCTCGCTCGCCAGCAGGGCGCGGGCATGGGCCTCCATCCGCGCCATCCAGGCAAGTTTGTACTCGTATTTCGGCCCCGGCGCGGGGTTGCCGTTGGGCAGATAGAGCCCGCAGACGCGAACCGCCGCGGTCTCGCCGATCACGGTTGCCTCGATCCAGCGGGCCTGCGTGTCATCGTCATCGCCGGGCAGGCCGCGAGATACATCCTCCAGCGGGAGTTTCGACAGGATCGCGACCCCGTTGAAGCCCTTCTGCCCGTGGGTTTCCACATTGTAGCCGCGCTCCTCGAACATCTCGCGGGGGAAACCTTCGTCGACGGTCTTGATCTCCTGCAGCAGCGCCACATCGGGTCTGGCCTCGTCCAGCCAGTCGGGCAGGGCGGCCACGCGGGCCTTGATGCCGTTGATGTTGAATGTCGCGATCTTCATCTCAAGGAGTCCTTTTCCGCCAGTCCCCCAGATGTGCCCGGTTTCACGGCATAATCCAAGCCTGTCCCCGCCGATCGTCGCAGAAGTGTGAATTTGGCTTTGGGATCATCGCCCGGCCCGCTAGTCTGGGAACCGGTGACGCGCTGCAATTCAGGGGGAGAGATGCTGAAATTTCTTTTTGGAGGCCGTAAGAAGCCTGACGTGAAGATCGAGACGCAGCGGGAGAGCTTCGTTCGTCTGGTGACCGAACTGAACGAGGCGATCGATGCGCTGCCCGACAAGCCCCGGGTCACCATCGACCCGGCAAGCGGCCACATCCTGCCCGAGGCGCCCGAGCATTTCCCCGACGAGGCGCTGGCCCTGCCCGCACCCGGAGAAAAGGTGGCGGCCGATGCCGCCCCGACCCCTGAGGAGACCACATCCGCCGACACGCCCCCCGAAGGCGACGGTCCCAGAACCGCCGGTACCGCCGACGCCAAGGACGCGCCCGGGCAGGCCCCGGACGACAAGAGCGTGCAGTCGGCGCTGGAGGCCGATGGCGGGGTGCGCACGGGGCGGGTGCCCCCGGTTTTGCCGGGCACGCCGGTTCCGAACCCGCCCAAGGCGGCCAATTCGGCGCAGGAGGCGCCAAAGCCCTCCCACTAGCGCGAGTGGCGCGGCTGTTCGGGGGAGAGGCCGGTTGGGTCGTTCTGCGATCAGCTTGCGGTCGCATCCACGCTCAGCGGGGCCGCCAGCCAGTCGCGGGCCTCCGCCTCCGCATCCGGCGGGAAGCTTTTGATCACCAGATTGGGGATCAGCGCGCTTTCGAGCCCCGCAAGGGTCCTGACCCATGACCGGTCGGTCAGAAGGGCGACCTTGTCGACCTTCTCCACCATGGCCATGAGCTGCACCCAATGGCGCAGCTCGACGCCGATCGCCCCCAGACTGGGCCACTCCACCCCTTCGGCGCGGATCAGAACGCCGCCATGGTGCATCCCCTCCATCTCCGCGACCAGCATGTTGAGCGCCACCTCCATACCGACGGCATCGAGCGCGCCATGGGTTTCGATCACCAGAAGGTCCGGGGTCTCGAGCCTGCTGCTGAAATTCGGTGTGGTCATCGCGGGATCTCCTTTTCCTGGGCTGGAGAGTGACAAGATCGCGGAGGCCCGACCTTGATGCGTGTCAAGCGCACGCAGGTTGACCGTCAGATACCTCGGGCCTTCGCGGCAAAGCCGAGCCATGAGTGCCGATCGAGATCCATGCTGGCCGTCCATGGATGCTGTAACGCATCCGGGGGGTCGCTTGGAGGTCAATTTGCTCGATGCTGCGGCAAGTCTGAATGGCTGCTTTAGTTATGCGCGACCGTTCGCCATGCTGAACTTGTCTGGAACCCAGGTCTGCGACCGGAAAGGGATCGAATGAAAAGTCTTTCTCACGCACCCATGCTGACGACTGAGCGGTTGGTTTTGCGTGGGCCCGAACGGGATGATTTATCGGAGTTCACTCGTTTCATGACCAGCGCCCCGTCGATGGAAGCTCAGGGAGAGACGGTCACGGCGGAACAGGCCTGGTTCGGGTTTCTGACTGGTATTGGCCATTGGCATTGGCACGGCTTCGGCTTCTTTACGGTCGTGGAACAGCAGATCGGGCATCCCGTCGGCCGGGTGGGCCTGATCAAGCATTCCAACTGGCCGGATGTAGAGCTGGCATGGCATCTTTTCGAAGGCGCCGAGGGAAAGGGTTTTGCCACGGAAGCTGCGATGGCCGTCAAGACATGGGCCCGTGAGGATCTGGGCCTAGACAGGCTGTACAGCTACATAGACCGGAAAAATACGCGTTCACAGGCTGTGGCAAAGAGGCTCGGTGCCACCACGGACGGAACGCGCGCCCCGCATGAACCGGAGGCGGAGGTATGGGTTCACTCAATGAAAAGCCATTGAACCACGCTTGCGAGACCTTGCAAAGCGGCCGTCCTCACTAAGCCGTCCGCCGGTGAGGCTCCGGCTGACCTGCGGGCCGCCGTTCAAGGATCTTGCGGCGAAGGGGCGGTCAGGGCCGTGTGCGGCAGCCCCTTGGGCCTTGATGCTAAAGGATGCTGCGCCTGCTCCTAGGTCTGGTACGAGCCCTACGAAGACATTGGTGCAACGACAGCGAAGGGCCGTTAGACTGCCCTGACACAGGAGCCACCGGACGACGGATGAAGATATCACCACGCCCCACCAATCACAGTCTTGTTCGCCTGAAGGACGGGCGTGATCTTTCGTTTTGCGAGTTTGGCGCATCTAATGGTTTTCCAGTGTTCTACTTCCACGGCACGCCAAGCTGTCGATTGGAAGCTGGATTTGCGAACGATGCTGCTCAACACTTTGGATTCCGTCTGATTGCGACGGACAGGCCCGGTTTTGGCAGGTCAAAATTCCAGAAAGGTCGAAAGTTTAAGCACTGGCCTGACGACATTCTAGCCTTGGCCAAATATTTGGACATCGATCAGTTTGGCGTTGTGGGTCATTCAGGTGCCGGTCCGCATCTCTTTGCGTGCGGAGCTTTCATCGATCCGGACAGGCTGAAATTCATCGGCGCGCTGGGACCTTGGGGTCCAGTTGCGTCCCCGGAGATAATGGAGGACCTTAACCGGCTTGATCGGGCTTTTGCGAGACTGGCGCATCGAATGCCATGGATGATGCGTGTTGGCTTTGCGCCCATGGGATGGGCTGCTCGATTTTCGCCCGGGATCTTCTTCCGGCTGTTGAAGCGCTCGGTTTCACGATCTGATCAGGTCATCCTCGAACGCCCGGAGATCGCGGAGAGATTTCGCGCAATGCAGGCCGAAGCATTTCGCCAAGGAAGTCGAGGGGCCGCGCAAGAGGCCAGTCTGGCCTACTCAGACTGGGGTTTCGACATCGGCACCATTCGCGTTCCAACGCATATATGGCTTGGTGAAGAAGACATCTTTGTTACCAACGCAATGGGACGCCATATGGCCCGTACGATCCCGAATGTTGATTTTCACTGGGTCGCGGGTGCAGGTCATCTGAACTTTGATAACTGGAACGATATCTTTACCGCCTGCCGCAATGATCTGGAATAAGCGATCATGGTCAGGCGGGGAAACGCTTGCGGCTGCAGAGCGTAATTCTACCCGTTTTTGGATTCGCATAAGAGCCAAAAGGTAGCGCGGTCTAACAAACCCTCTGATCAAAACAACGGGAGGCTTTTGCAGATTGCATTTCAGCTTGACGGTTTCAGGAACGCGTATGCCGTCAGCGCAACGCCAAGCGTGAACAGCATTGCGATCACGATATAGGTGCCCAAGCCAGCGGCCAATTGCTGTGCTGTCGGAAAGAACATGCGGAAGGCACCAGCCGAAACGAGGAGCCATCCTGACACCGTAACCAACAGGCTCAGGTCCAAGCGCCAAATATTGTGGGTCGTTACGATCACCAAACCCCCGATTAAGAAGAGCAATCCGTTAAGATAAACGACTGTGGGATGAACGTCGTGCCAAATGCTCAGATTGAGGACCTCTGATACAGTCACAACGATCAGAGTTGGACCCAGCACCGCCGCGATATGTCCAGACGTGTCCACAGATGTAGGCTCCTCAACCCCAAACCGGTTCAGGCTTGACGCAGATATGGGCAGTCCAATACCCGCTTACAAGCCGCCCTGATTCCCGAGGGGACGCAGGTTACCTTTCTATAGCTAACGTTGAGGCGATCTGACCGAAACGTAACTTTGTCCCGCGCTTTTGCCCTCAGTATATCAAGCAGCCACGGTCAAGTTCAGGCCTACTTTGCCAGATGCAGCACGCTGAACGAATCGGTGATTTTGGGCTTTTCCAAATCTAGACACTTGAAAACCGATTTCCTGAATTGTTCACTGGGGGAGTGTTACATACCGGAGTCTTGCTAATGAGCCCCGCACAACCTCGCCCCGGATTAATCGGATCATGGGACCGTTTCGTTGGCCCGGGCATGAGCAAAGGCGAGAACGCATTGTTGTTCGGCTCGACTCTCGTAGGTGCGGCCTTAGTAGCCTTGCATCTTTCTGCTCTCGGATTGAGTTGGCCGCTTGTATTACTCGGTGCGCTCATCGGGGCCGATGTTATCGGTGGTGCCGTCTGCAACATGACTGAGACCACCAAGAGATGGTACCATCGCCCTGAACATCGTCCACGCGATCATCTAAAGTTCATCGCACTACATGTTCTTCACATTGTCGTTGTTGCATGGGCATTTCGGGGCGAGGGGTTCGATGCGATCTATGCGTTTACTATAGGTGGATGGTTATTTGCCTCTGCAATTACCGTCCTTTTCGCGCCCGCAGCCCTTCGTAGTCCGCTTGCAACGACACTCTTCGCGATTGCCCTGGGCCTTTCGCTCTACGCTCTCGGACCGACGCCGGGCTTTGAATGGTTCGTGCCATTGCTTTTTGTCAAGTTGCTGATCGGTCATGCCGTCCCGCTGAGAGGTTGAGCAGCGTTCGAACCCGGACGTGTCGCTGCAGACTGCCACTCGGACAAGCGGACATTCAGACAATACTCGGCAATGGCAGCTCCGTCCGGCCGCACTGCAACGTCCTGCATTTCAGGTGTACGGCAGCTCTGGGCCGTGTGCGGCAGCCCCTTGGCCTTGATGCTAAAGGATGCTGCGCCCGCTCCTAGGTCTGGTACGAGCCCAATCTCCCCGATTTCTGCAGGATGGCGAAAGTCGGCTTCCACTGTAGTATTCGGCAAAGACCAGGTTTCAAGGCCGAGTGAACATCGGCGATTTCACAACCACGCTGCCAACGGGAACTGCGCTTCAAATGAACGATGATGGATACTTTGGTGCAAAGGTCGCAAGAACCTATGATCAGGACCATGGTGGCAACGACCCGATCGTTATCGATCGTGTCGTCGCTTGCCTGAAGGAACTCGCTGGTACAGGCGAAGCTCTAGAGTTTGCCATAGGAACGGGGCGTATTGCGCTGCCGTTATCCGCGAGCGGCTGCAAGGTGAAGGGCATTGAGCTATCCAATGCAATGGTGGCGGAGCTCCGAAAAAAAGAAACCGATGGCTCCTTGCAGGTTGAGATCGGAGACATGGTATCTGCGCGCATACCGGGCGCATTTTCGCTCGTTTATCTGGTCTTCAACACGATCGACAATCTCGTCACGCAGGAGGCGCAAACTGCTTGCTTCGAGAATGCAGCAAGGCACTTGGTGCCTGGTGGACGGTTCCTGATCGAGACCCGCGTACCTCCTGTTCAACGCATCCCCTTTGGTCAAACCACTCTCGCATTTGCATGTGACGAGAAGCATATTGGGGTCGATGAGTTCGATTTGGTGAATCAAACATATACTTCAAACCATGTTTGGATGACCGGAGACCGGCACGAGTTTCTATCGATCCCATTTCGCTATGCATGGCCGAGTGAGATGGACCTTATGGCCAAACTCGCGGGGCTTGAATTGGAATACCGGTGGGCCGACTGGGACAGATCGCCCTTCGACCATTTGAGCGCATCTCACATCTCGGTATGGCGAAAAGCAGACGTTTGATCGCCTAGCTTAAGCGTACGCTCCGTCCCGCAGTGCCGACCTTCGCACGGATGGCGATGAAGCTCTGGTTTGGGCCGGAAACCCCTGATCCTTGGGCCGATACCGTGTGGCGCCGCCTCATTACAGCGATCAGACAACCCGCCCCATCCCGTCACAGATATGCGACGTTCTCAAGCGCCCGGAGACATCCGTGACGCGGAAGCGCGCCCGTCGCGGGGTTGGCGATCGGGCGGGTGGGGGATCCGCGACGATCCTGCGGGCAGACATGGCGTGCCTGCCGGGCGCATCCCGTGCCTGAAGGCGCGCTACATGGAGAAGGACGTGCCGCACCCGCAGGATGACGAGGCGTTGGGGTTTTCGATGGTGAAGCGCGCCCCGATCAGTTCTTCGGAAAAGTCGATCACCGCATCGGCCAGAAACGGCAGCGACACGCTGTCGACCACGACTTTCTGGCCGCCGCTCTCCAGCACCAGATCGTCTTCGGCCGGGTCGTCCAGCTTGATCTCGTACTGAAATCCGGAACATCCGCCGCCTTCCACGGCCACCCTCAGGGCCTTGGGCGTGTCCGTGTCTTCGTTGATTTCGGCCAGACGTTCAAAGGCGCGCGGGGTGACTTTGGGCGGAACGGTCAGGGTCAGGGTCATCTTTCGGGCTCCGGGCGGTGTCGCTTCGCTACGAAACTGAATATATGGGGCGCAAGGGGATGCCACAAGGAGGCGGCGATGCTGGCGGTCTATGCCTGCGATCCGGGCAACAGCCGGGGACGGCTGATAGCGGAGGAGGAAAGCACTTTTCGCTCCTGCTTTCAGCGGGATCGCGACCGGATCATCCATGCCTCCGCCTTCCGGCGGCTGAAACACAAGACGCAGGTCTTCGTGGAGCATGAGGGGGATTACTATCGCACCCGCCTGACCCATTCGATCGAAGTGGCGCAGGTGGCGCGCACCATCGCCGGTGTGCTCGGCCTCAACGCGGAGCTGACCGAGGCGCTGGCGCTGGCCCATGATCTGGGGCACACGCCCTTCGGTCATACCGGCGAAGACGCGCTGTCGGCGCTGATGGCGCCTTATGGCGGGTTCGATCACAATGCGCAGGCGATCCGCATCGTGACCTCGCTTGAGCGGCATTACGCGGAATTCGACGGGCTGAACCTGACATGGGAAACGCTGGAGGGTCTGGCCAAGCATAACGGCCCGGTGACCGACGATCTGCCCTGGGCCCTGGCCGGTTACAACGCGCGCCACGATCTGGAACTGCACAGCCATGCCAGCGCCGAGGCGCAGGTGGCGGCCATCGCCGACGATGTGGCCTACAATCACCACGATCTGCATGACGGGTTGAGGGCCGAGCTGTTTTCGACCGACGAATTGGCGGAACTGCCGATCCTGTCGGACTGTTTCGCCGAGGTTGACCGGCTTTACCCGAACCTCAATTACTACCGGCGGCGGCACGAGGCGCTGAGGCGGTTTTTCGGGGTTCTGGTGGAGGATGTGATCGCGGTTGCCCGGCGCAACCTGGCCGAGATCGCGCCGGAAAGCGCGGAAGACGTCCGCGCGGCGGGCCGGGGCGTGATCCGCTTTTCCGATGCGCTCTGGGTGGATCTGAACGTGATCCGGCGGTTCCTGTTCAAACGCATGTATCGCGCGCCCGGTGTGGTCGAGATGCGCGCGGAGGTGACCGGCGTGGTCAATGACCTGTTTCCATACTTCATGGCGCATACCGAGAGCCTGCCGAAACAGTGGCGCAAGGATGTGGAGGACGCCGATGGCGAGGTGGCTCTGGCGCGGATCGTGTCGGACTACATCGCAGGCATGACGGACCGCTTCGCGCTTCAGGAACACGCGCGGCTGATCGGCGGCGCTTGAAGGCAGCATTATTGATCTTTTGGTGTTTTTGACCTATGTCTGAGTGGATGAAACAGGAGTTGACATGAACGACAAGATCATCGCCTTTCATGCTCTGCGCGTGAACAAGTTCGTTGAGAACCGCGCTTGGTTCATCCTGGCGGCTTTTCTGGCTGTTCTGCTGCTGGCTGCTGTTCTCGGCTGAGTTCGTCGTCAATCTCTTTTTGCAACTCTTCCGAACGCTGTCGAAGCCGATCCAATTCGGCTTGCAGACGTGAAACCCGCCTTTGACAGGCAAGCAGCAGGGTTTCGATATCTTCCTCTTCCACCGGGTCCGCTTCGGGGGCGGAGCCATCGCCGTTTTGACCGGTGCCGCTGAGCAAGAAAAACGCTGACGCGGCGAAGAGCGCCAGATGCAGATTGCCAACGACGGCCTCCCCTGCTGCAACGGCACGGCTCAAGCCCTCCTCTGGCGTCAGATCGCCAAAGCCGAGGGTCGAGAAAGACACTGTAGAAAAATAGAACGCTTCAGCGGGATCTGTAACGCACCCCGTACCGTTCAATCCGTAGCTTATGTAGAAAGCGGCGCAGCTTGTGACCGTCTGAACCGACGAAATGGCGATATGAAGCAGAAAGTCGCTGATACTGCCTTTGCCTGAATAGGCCGAGTAGGCGAAGGTTGCCAGAAACGCGACATACAACACTGCGAATACAAGCAAAACGACGGCGATCGCAGGCGTGTCTGCGATCCAGCGCCCGGAGAACACGACCAGCAGGATGCTGATCGTCGTGATAATGCCAAATATCGCGTGGACCCGCATCCGCCCGATACTCCAAGCCGGCGTTGACCTTCCTTTCCCAGATGCTAAACCGCCGGGCAGTTAGGGGAAAGCCATATGCATCTGTTCACCGATATCCGTGCCCTTGTTCTGCAAAGCCTCGACGCGCTTGTCGCCGAGCAGGTTCTTCCGGGCGGGCTGGAGATGCGAAACGTCACGGTGGAGCCGCCGCGCGACGCCGCCCATGGGGATATGGCGACCAATGCGGCGATGGTGCTGGCCAAGCCCGCCGGGATGAAACCGCGCGACATCGCGGAGGCGCTGGCGGGCAAGCTGGCCGCCGATGACCGGATCGACAGCGCCGATGTGGCCGGGCCCGGCTTTATCAACCTGCGGCTGTCGGCGGAGACCTGGCGCGGCGTGATCCGGGGGATCCTTGCCGCCGGGGCCGGGTATGGCCGCTCCGACGTGGGGGCGGGGCGGAAGGTGAATGTCGAATACGTCTCCGCGAACCCGACCGGGCCGCTGCATGTGGGCCACACGCGGGGCGCGGTGTTCGGCGACGCGCTGGCCAGTCTTCTGGATTTCACCGGCCATGCGGTAACCCGGGAATACTATATCAACGATGGCGGCGGGCAGGTCGATGTGCTCGCCCGGTCCGTCTATCTGCGCTACCTGGAGGCCCATGGGCAGAAGGTCGCCTTCGAGGACGGCACCTATCCGGGCGATTACCTCATCGAGGTCGGGCAGGCGCTGAAGGACAAGGTCGGCGATGCGTTCCTGGACAAGGGGGAGCAGTTCTGGCTGGCCGAGGTGCGCGACTTCGCGACCGACGCGATGCTAAAGATGATCCGCGCCGATCTGGCGCAGCTTGGCGTCGAGATGGACCTGTTCTATTCCGAAAAATCGCTCTATGGCAGCGGCCGGATCGAAGAGGCCATCGCGGAACTGCGGCGCAAGGGCCTGATCTATGAAGGCACGCTGGAGCCGCCCAAGGGCAAGACGCCCGAGGATTGGGAGCCACGGGTCCAGACCCTGTTCAAATCCACCGAATTCGGCGACGACGTGGACCGGCCGGTCATGAAGTCGGATGGATCATGGACCTATTTCGCGCCCGATATCGCCTATCATTTCGACAAGGTGTCGCGCGGGTTCGACGAGCTGATCGACGTCTTCGGCGCCGATCATGGCGGTTATGTCAAACGGATGAAGGCGGCAGTGGCCGCGCTGTCGGACAGCAAGGTGCCGCTCGACATCAAGCTGATGCAGCTGGTCAAGCTGCGGCGGGGCGAGGAAGAGCTGAAAATGTCCAAACGCGCGGGCACATTCGTCACACTGCGCGATGTGGTGGATCTGGTCGGGCCGGACGTGACCCGGTTCGTGATGCTGACCCGCAAGAACGACGCGCCGCTTGATTTCGATGTGGAGAAGGTGACCGAGCAATCGAAGGAAAACCCGGTCTGGTACGTGCAATACGCCCATGCGCGCATCGCCTCGGTGCTGCGCAAGGCGGCCGAGGCGGGGATTTCCGCCGATGATGCGGTTCTGGCGGAGGCGGATCTGTCCCCGATCTCCGATCCGGCGGAGCTGGCCCTGGCCGCGAAGCTGGCTGAATGGCCGCGGCTGGTCGAGATCGCGGCCCAGACCCACGAGCCGCACCGGGTGGCCTTCTATCTCTACGATCTGGCCTCGGAATTCCACGCATTGTGGAACAAGGGCAACGCCGATCCGTCGCTGCGCTTTCTGCAGGAGGATGACGAAACCGCAACTTTGGCGAAATCTGCGCTGATTCGCGCCGTAGCCGTTGTTATTTCGGGCGGTCTTGGTATTTTGGGTGTGACCCCGCTGAACGAAATGCGCTGAGGCAAGACCTCGATAACTAGGCGCCGAGGCGGGGACGAGCAGGCAAACCCCGGCATCGCCATTGCCGGGCATAAGAGGGCAGGCATGGCTGATATCGATTATTTCGAGGATGAGGCGCATGGTCATCCGCCGCCGGCGGGGCCGTCGCCAGTTGCAACTTTGATCAATTGGGCCGGGGCGCTGATCTCGCTGGGCCTGATCGCGGGAATGGCGATCTGGGCGTGGCAGCTGACGATGCGCGACGTGACCGGGGTGCCGGTCGTCCGCGCGCTGGAAGGGGCCATGCGGGTCGCCCCGGAAAACCCCGGCGGCAGTCAGGCGGACCATCAGGGGCTGGCGGTGAACCGTATCGCCGAAGGGCGGGAGGCCGAGCCCGCCGCCGAACGGATCGTGCTGGCCCCGCCGCCTGTGGAACTGGTCGAGATCGATCTCAGTTCGGCCAGCCTGCCGGAGGCGCCACGCGAGGCCGTGCCGGAAACGCCCACGCCGCAGGCCGCCAGCGAAGCGACGCTTGCCCTGATCGACCGGCTGATGCAGGACGAAACGCAGACGCCCCCCGTGCCCGAGGCAGGGGCCGAGACGGCCGCGACGCCTGAGGCCACATCACCCGACCCCACGCCGGAGCCTGCGCCGCAGACCCGCGATGCGATTGCCGTGATCCCGGTTTCGGTGCCGGGCGTGCGCAGTTCTCCGCGCCCGACCACCCGGCCGGCGGCGGTTCAGATGGCCGCGCTGAGCGCCGCGGCCGATGCGGCGACCGCCACCGCAGGCGCGACGCCGGCTGCCGAGATCGACCCCGACAGCCTGCCGGCGGGGACCCGGCTGGTCCAGCTTGGCGCCTTTGACGATGCCGAGACCGCGCGCACGGAATGGGAGAGGCTGACCCGCAGCTTCCCGGATTTCTTCGACGGACGCTCCCGGATCGTACAACCGGCGGTCTCGGGCGGGCGGCAGTTCTACCGGCTGCGCGCCCATGGGTTCAGCGATCTCAGCGATGCGCGGCGCTTCTGCACGACGCTTCTGGCGCAAGGCGCGGCCTGTATCCCCGTCACGGTACGCTGAGCGGGATGGCGGCGGGCTCTGCCACGATCCTGGGATGTCTCGGTCCGGTCCTGTCCGCTGACGAAGCCGCCTTTTTCGCCGAAGCGCAGCCCTGGGGCTTTATCCTGTTCGCCCGGAATGTCGAAAACCCGGGGCAGCTTCGCCGCCTGACCGGCGATTTGCGTGCGTCCGTGGGCCGCGAGGCCCCGGTGCTGATCGATCAGGAGGGGGGGCGTGTTCAACGCATGGGACCGCCCAACTGGCGGCAATGGCGCCCCGCGCTCGATCAGGTGATGACTGCGGGCCGGGACCGCGCCGCGCGGTCGATGTTTCTGCGCGCGCGGCTGATCGCCCATGAACTCCATGATGTCGGGATTGACGCGAATTGCGCCCCGCTTGCCGATGTGGCCCGCGAGAGCACGCATCCGGTGCTGCGTAATCGCCTTTACGGCCATGATGCGCCCGGCGTCATCGGTGCGGCCCGGGCCGTGGCCGAAGGGCTGATGGCCGGCGGCGTCCTGCCGGTTCTGAAACATCTGCCGGGCTACGGACTGGGCGAAGTGGACAGCCACCGGACCCTGCCGCGGGTGGCGGCCCCGCTGGAGGAGTTGCGCGCGGTGGATTTCGCCGCGTTCCGGCCACTGGCCGGTCTGCCCATGGGGATGAGCGCCCATATCGTCTATGAGGCCGTGGAGGACGGTTTGCCCGCTACCATGTCGCCACGTCTGATCGACCTGATCCGGCAGGAGATCGGCTTTGACGGGTTGCTGATGACCGACGATCTTTCCATGGGGGCCTTGCCGGGCCCGCTGGCGGAGCGGGCCGCGCTGTCGCGGCAGGCGGGGTGCGATATCGTTCTGCACTGCAACGGCGACCGCGCCGAGATGGAGGAGGTGGTCAGCGCCAGCGGCGGATTGACCGGGCGCGCGAAATCCCGCGCCGACGCGGCGCTTGCCGCGCGCCGCCGCCCCGAGCCGCTTGACATTGACGCCGCCGAAGCCGACCTTGCGGCGCTTCTGGACGGACAGGTTTATGGCTGAGATCCCGGTACCGGCAAATGACAATGACGCGGAATGGGACGCGGTCAGCGAGCGGCGCGCCGCCGAAGCGCTGATCGTCGATGTGGACGGGTTCGAGGGGCCGCTCGATCTGCTGCTGATGCTGGGCCGCACGCAGAAGGTGGATCTGCGCAAGGTCTCCGTCCTGCAACTGGCCGAGCAATATCTGGTCTTCGTCGAACAGGCGCGCGCGCTGCGGATCGAACTTGCCGCGGATTATCTGGTGATGGCGGCATGGCTCGCCTTTCTGAAATCGCGCCTGCTTCTGCCGCCCGACCCAAGCGAAGACGGGCCATCGGGGGAGGAGATGGCGGCCCATCTGGCGTTCCAGCTGGAACGCCTTGCCGCGATGCGCGACTGTGCGGCGAAGCTGATGGCCGGGGACCTGCTGGGGCGGGACCGGTTCGTGCGTGGCCTGCCCGAGGATGTGACGACCGCGCGCAAGATCACCTATACCGCCAGCCTGATCGACCTGATGCAGGGATATGCCCGGATCCGCACCCGCGACGAGTTCCGCCCCTATGTGATGGATCGCGAAAGCGTCTTCACCATGGAGGAGGCGCTGGAGCGCATGCGCGGGCTGATCGGGTTTGCGGGCGACTGGACCGATATCTCCTCCTACATCCCCGAGGGCTGGGAGATGGACCCCAAGCGGCGCCGCTCCGCGACCGCCTCCACCTTTGCGGCGGCGCTTGAACTGGCCAAGGCGGGCAAGGTGACGTTGCGACAGACCGAAACCTTCGCGCCGATCCAGCTGAAACGCAAAGACGACCCGCAATGAGCGACCCAGAGACCGACACCGAGGAAAGCCTGTTTCAGGCGCCGCCCCTGGCCGAGCAGGAACGCATGGTCGAGGCGTTGCTGTTCGCGTCTTCCGAGCCGATGAGCACCCGCGAGATGGAAGCGCGGATGCCCCATGGCTGCGATGCGGCGGAGGCGCTTGTGTTGCTGCGCCGCCGCTACGAGGGCAGGGGGGTGACCGTGACCCGTGTCGGCGATGCCTGGGCGATCCGCACCGCCGCCGATCTGGGCTTTCTGATGAGCCGTGAAACGGTCGAGACCCGCAAGCTGAGCCGGGCCGCGGTCGAGACGCTGGCGATCATCGCCTATCATCAGCCCGTCACCCGCGCCGAGATCGAGGAGATCCGCGGCGTTTCGGTCAGTCGCGGGACGGTGGATCAGCTGATCGAGATGGAATGGGTGCGTTTTGGCCGCCGCAAGATGACGCCGGGCCGGCCGGTGACCTATGTGGTGACACAAGGCTTTCTGGATCATTTCGGTCTGGAAAGCGCCCGCGATCTGCCGGGGCTGAAAGAGCTGCGATCCGCCGGTCTGCTCGACAGCCGACCGCCGCCGGGGCTGATGCCGGGACCGGGCGGCGAAGACGACCTGTCGGAGCTGGACGATGGCCCCGATAACGATGGCCAGGACGAGCTTTTCGGGGAATGACGGGCGGGACGCCTGAATTCTGCCGCGTTTTGCCCTATATTGCCGGGGAGTAACGAACAGGAGGCCGATGATGGACCGCATCATTCGCATGGTAATGAATACGCTGATCCGTCAGCTTGTGAACCGCGGCGTCAATGCCGGGATCAACCGCGCCACCCGTGGCCGGGGCGACGCCCGCGAAGAGGCGATGACGCCCGAACAGCGCGAAAGCGCCCGGAGCAGCCAGAAAAACACCCGCCAGATGATCCGCACGATGCGCAAGGCCTCCCGGTTCACCCGGTTCTAGCGGGCCGCGTCGTCGGGAAGGCCGGAAAGCCGGTTCACGAACTGGTTGAGCGTGACCTGCCAGACATCGAACGTATCCTCGAAATTGCGCTGGTTGACGCCGTAGCGGATGCTGGTGCTGTAGTGCAGGATGACATCGCCATCCTCCTGAAGATAGGCCGAGCCGAACCGTTTGTCCGCGTTCCACTGGTTCAGAAACTCCAACGTGGTGCCGGATTCCGAAAACGTGGCGAAGAACTGCACGCTGTCGCAGCCATCCCCCTCGTCGCAGCCATACATCAGCACACCATAGCGGGTGCCGTTCAGCATACCGGTCACAAGCGGGCGGCCGGCCCTGTCGGCGGCTTCCATCTGGGCCGCGCCGAAGCCCCTTGCAACCTCAAGGATCGCGTCGGGATCGGTGCCCAGTTCCGCAGGCGGCGCGGCGTCCTGGGCGAGGGTCGCGGTGGTCAGAAGGGCGAAGGGCAGCGCAAATAGGGCCAGGCGGGTCATGGGTCTTCCGGTTCGGGTCTGTTTCAAAGGTTCGGCTGATCCTCAACCGGTGCGCATGTCGGGTCAAGCCTTTCGCTTGATATCGCAAAAGAAAAGGGCGCCAACATGGCGCCCTTTCCGAAACCCGAACCGCTTCGGCTCAGCAGCTGTAATAGTTGAGATACTCCACCGGGTGAGGGGTATGCTCGAAGGCATAGACCTCTTCCCATTTCAGCTCCATGTAGCCTTCGATCTGGTCCTTGGTGAACACGTCGCCGGCCAGCAGGAAGGCGTGATCGGCCTCCAGCGCGTCCAGCGCTTCGCGCAGGCTTGCGCAGACCGTGGGGATGCCCGCCAGCTCTTCGGGCGGCAGATCGTAGAGGTCCTTGTCCGAGGGATCGCCCGGATGGATCTTGTTCTGGATCCCGTCCAGACCGGCCATCAGCAGGGCCGCGAAGCACAGATAGGGGTTTGCCGACGGATCGGGGAACCGCGCCTCGACCCGTTTTGCCTTGGGCGATTCCGTCCACGGGATCCGCACACAGCCCGAGCGGTTGCGGGCGGAATAGGCGCGCAGAACCGGCGCTTCGAAGCCCGGGATCAGGCGCTTGTAGCTGTTGGTCGACGGGTTGGTGAACGCGTTCAGCGTCTTGGCGTGCTTGAGAATGCCGCCGATGAAATACAGCGCCTCATCCGACAGGTCGGCATATTTGTCGCCTGCGAACAGGGGCTTGCCGTCTTTCCAGATCGACATGTTCACATGCATGCCGGTGCCGTTGTCGCCTGCGATGGGCTTGGGCATGAAGGTCGCGGACTTGCCGTAGGCATGGGCCACGTTGTGGATGACGTATTTGTATTTCTGCAACTCGTCGGCCTGTTTGGTCAGGCTGTCGAAGATCAGGCCCAGCTCGTGCTGGCACGACGCCACCTCATGGTGGTGCTTGTCGACCTTCATGCCGATCCGCTTCATCGTGGACAGCATTTCCGAGCGCAGATCATGGGCCGCGTCGGTGGGGTTCACCGGGAAATAGCCGCCCTTGACGCCGGGCCGATGGCCCATGTTGCCCATCTCGTATTCGCTGTCGGTGTTCCAGGCGGCGTCCTGCGCGTCGACCTCGTAGGAGACCTTGTTCATGCCGACCGAAAAGCGCACGTCGTCGAACAGGAAGAACTCCGCCTCGGGCCCGAAATAGGCCACATCGCCGATGCCGGAGGATTTCAGATACGCCTCGGCCTTTTCCGCCGTGCCGCGCGGGTCGCGTTCGTAGGACTCGCCGGTGTCCGGCTCCACGATCGAGCAGTGCAGGCAGATCGTCTTTTCCGCGTAGAACGGGTCGACATAGACGCTTTCGGTGTCGGGCATCAGTTTCATGTCGGAAGCTTCAATGCCTTTCCAGCCGGCGATCGAAGAGCCGTCGAACATGAACCCTTCGTCCAGGAAGTCTTCATCAACCTGGTCGGACAACACCGTGACATGCTGAAGCTTGCCTCGCGGATCGGTGAAGCGGATATCGACATATTCGACATCCTCGTCCTTGATCATGGACAAAACCTTATCTTTGCTCATCGTGACCTTCCTTGACGTTTTGGGTCTGTTTCCGGGGCATGGTCATGCCCCTCTCGTACAACTGATCGCGGTTCAAAGCGCGTCTTCGCCGGCCTCGCCGGTGCGGATGCGGATCGCCTGTTCGATGGAGGAGACGAAGATCTTGCCGTCGCCGATCTTGTCGGTCTTGGCCGCGTCGATGATCGCTTCGATCGCGGTATCCACCTGATCATCGGCCAGCACGACCTCGATCTTCACCTTGGGCAGGAAATCCACAACGTATTCCGCGCCACGGTAAAGCTCGGTATGGCCTTTCTGGCGCCCGAACCCTTTGACTTCGGTGACGCTCAGGCCCTGTATGCCGATCTCCTGAAGGGCCTCTTTGACCTCATCCAGCTTGAACGGTTTGATGATCGCCTCGATCTTTTTCATGTCCCCCGGGCCTCCTCGTCATGCATGCCCGCCCGTGACACCACTTTCGCCCATGGGGGGCAATCGGGTAGCATGACGCATGTGTTGCGCCACTGATGGAAACCCAGCGGTGCGATGACGAATTAAGCGGTACGCATATTTTTTATGCAGAACTGAATCGCAAGAGGGGATCGGCGTGACGGAATTGCTGACGGCGGCGCAGATGCGCGGGATCGAAACCGCCGCGATCGACAGCGGCTCGGTCACGGGGTTGGAGCTGATGGAGCGCGCGGGCCGGGGCGTGGTGGAGGCCGTCTTCGCCGAATGGCCGGATCTGGCGCAGGCCCCGCACCGCGCGGTTGTGCTGTGCGGCCCGGGCAACAATGGCGGCGACGGGTTCGTCGTCGCGCGCCTGCTGAAAGGCTGGGGATGGGAGGTGGAGGTGTTCCTATACGGCGATCCCGACCACTTGCCGCCGGATGCGAGAGCGAATTATGAGCGCTGGAGAGAGTTGGGCGCGGTCACCATGCGCGGTATCGACCCGCCCCCCCTGCAAGACGACAATCTGGAAGTACCCGAATGCAGCCTGATCGTCGACGGATTGTTCGGGACCGGGCTCACGCGCCCCTTTCGCGGGCTTTTCACGGTTTTTGCGCAGGCGCGGGACGTGTTTGGAAAAAAGGGCGTTCGCGTGGTGGCGATTGATACGCCCAGTGGCCTCTGCGCCGATAGCGGGCGCATTCTGGGCACCGCGATCAGGGCGGATCTGAGCGTGACCTTTCATGCGGCGAAGCTTGGCCATTATCTGGATCGTGGCCCGTCGGAATGCGGGAAAACCGTTCTCTGTGACATCGGCTTGACGCCGCGATCCGGGGGGAGCGCGGTCGTGCCGCCTGTCGAGACTGTGCGGCTGGTGGAGCGCCCGGCGCATGGGGCGCTGGCAAAACGCGCGGATCATCACAAGTATTCCCATGGTCACGCGCTCATCCTCTCCGGCGGGCCGGGTGCGGGCGGTGCCGCCCGCCTTGCCGCGCGCGGTGCGCTCAGGATCGGGGCGGGCCTCGTCTCCGTTGTCTGCGAGGATGCGGCGGTGGCGGAACATGCAGCACAACTGACCGCCATCATGATCAAACGTGCCAACGGGGCGGGGGGGCTTGCTACTCTTCTGGAAGATGAGCGGCTGAATGCGCTCTGCCTCGGTCCGGGACTGGGTGTGGACCGCGCGAGGGATCTTGTGCCGGTGGCCCTCGGGGCCGGGGACCTTGCGTCACGGGCCCGCGCGCCGGGTGCGCCTCCGCCGCGCCGCTCCGTCGTTCTGGACGCCGATGCGCTCACCGCTTTTGAGGATGCCCCCGCGGATCTGTTCGCGATGCTGCATGACCGTTGCATCCTGACACCCCATGCGGGCGAATTCAGACGCCTTTTCCCGGATCTCTCCGAAAGGCTGGACGCCGCGCCCACCAAGGGCCCCGCCTATTCCAAGGTCGACGCCACGCGGGAGGCCGCCGCGCGGGCGGGCTGCGTGGTGCTGTTCAAAGGGCCGGACACGGTGACCGCAGAGCCGTCGGGGCGGGCGTCGATCAACGCCGCCCGGTATGACCGCGCCGCGCCGTGGCTTGCGACCGCAGGGTCGGGCGATGTGCTGGCCGGGTTCATCACCGGCCTGCTGGCGCGGGGCATGAGCCCGATGGAGGCCGCGGAGACCGGCGCATGGCTGCATGTGGACTGCGCCCGCGCCTTCGGGCCGGGCCTTGTCGCGGAGGATCTGCCCGAGAGGCTTCCGGAGGTGTTGCGCGATCTTGAGGATGCTGCGCCGCTTGGGAGCCTCTGAGGGGAACCTATGGCCGGGGCGCGGGAAACGCGTTGCCGTGCGCGCCCTTGCGCCGTGTTAGGCCGCGTCAGAGACCGGCGGGGCCAGCCGGGCCGTGCTCTGTAGCTCCAGACCCGCGGCATAAAGGATGAGCTGCCGGTCGAAATGGAGAGAGATCACATGCGCCGGCGTGTCCATCGTCCAGCGCACATATTCCCTGTCGATCAGACGCTCGACAGGGACACAGGCTTGCGGCGTGTCGTAAAGCGCCCGGGCGCGCCAATCGCGGATCAGAACGCGCTGCCGGGGCAGAAGCGTGATATCCGCATCCGGTTTTCCGCCAAGCGCATCGCGGCTGACGCGGACCATGCGCAGCCCTTGTGGGACAGTATGGCGCAGCGCGGCGCGCAGCCGATACGCCCCGTCGCGGGTGATCACCCGGTCGCCGGGCACGAGATATTCGACCGGAAGCGTGCCATCCAGCGTAAGCAGGGTGGTGCCGATCGGAAGCGCGGCGTCATCGAGCCACGCCGCCTTGTCCAATGCGCTATGATGGCGCCGATCATCTGCGGGCCGTGTCATATGAAATCCTGCTCATGGATCTGCGGGCAATGCTGCCTCATTGTGATTAGGAAAAGGTTAACCGATACAGGCGGAATTCCCAAAGCCTTTTGACTGGGCGGTTTTTCGCCGTGACAAAGAGGCATCGCCCGGCGGTTTCCCGCAGGCGCATTCGGTCGGCGCGGGGCATGGGGCGCGAAGGCTGCGCCGGTCGCCACGTGACGGTTTGTGCCTTGTTCCGGCCGCCCGGACCGGGGATTTGGCGCGCGCGGCACCCGGCCCGGCCGATGCGTTTTGCCTCTACCCTGTGACCAAGCCCTCTGCTAAAGAACGCGGCGCATGCGGGTGTGGCGAAATTGGTAGACGCACCAGATTTAGGTTCTGGCGCCGCAAGGCGTGGGGGTTCAAGTCCCTCCACCCGCACCAAACCCCTTTCATTTCGGGGTTGAACGCCCCCCGGCCCCCCACTAGTAAGGCGCAAATTCTGCCAAGGGACCCGCCGGGTGCCCTTTTCACCTATGCGAGGACAACGATGAACGTCACCGAGACGCTGAACGACGGACTGAAGCGCGCCTATGAAATCACCATCACGGGCGCCGAGCTGGACGCGAAGGTGGACGAAAAGCTGGCCGAGGCGCAGCCCGAGGTCGAAATGAAGGGCTTTCGCAAGGGCAAGGTGCCGCTGCCGCTGCTGAAGAAGCAGTTCGGCCCGCGCCTGATGGGCGAGGCGATGCAGGAAACCGTTGACGGCGCGATGCAGGGCCATCTTGAGGAGAGCGGCGACCGCCCCGCGATGCAGCCCGAGATCAAGATGGTCAACGAGGACTGGAAGGAGGGCGACGATATCGTCGTGGCCATGTCCTACGAAAAGCTGCCCGATATTCCGGATGTGGATTACAAGAAGCTGAAGCTGGAGCGGCTGGTCGTGTCCCCCGCGGAGGCGGAGGTCGACGAGGCTTTGGGCAAGATCGCCGAAAGCGCGCAGAACTTCGCGACCAAGAAAGGCAAGGCGGCCAAGGGCGATCAGGTGGTGATCGACTTCCTGGGCAAGGTCGATGGCGAGCCCTTCGATGGTGGCGCGGCGGAGGATTACCCGCTGGTGCTGGGGTCCGACAGTTTCATTCCGGGCTTCGAAGAGCAGCTTGTCGGCACCAAGGCGGGCGAGGAAAAGGATGTCGAGGTCTCCTTCCCCGAGGAGTATCAGGCCGAGCATCTTGCCGGCAAGGCGGCCGTGTTCGAGTGCAAGATCAAAGAGGTCAAGAAGCCCGTACCGGCCGAGATGAATGACGAGCTGGCCAAGCAGTACGGGGCCGAGGATCTGGCCGCGTTGAAGGGCCAGATCGAGGAGCAGTTGAAGGCGCAGTATTCCGGCGCCGCCCGGCAGGTGCTGAAGCGGCAACTGCTGGACCAGCTGGACGATCTGGTGAAGTTCGATCTGCCGCCGTCGCTGGTCGCTGCGGAAGCAGGCCAGATCGCCCATCAGCTCTGGCATGAGGAAAACCCCGATGTGCAGGGCCACGACCACCCGGAGATCGAGCCCACCGAGGAGCACAGGACGCTGGCCGAACGGCGCGTCCGTCTGGGCCTGCTTCTGGCCGAGCTTGGGCAGAAGAACGATGTTCAGGTTTCGGATGCCGAGATGACCCAGGCGATCATGAATCAGGCCCGGCAGTATCCGGGGCAGGAGCGCCAGTTCTTTGAATTCATTCAGCAAAATCAGGCCGCGCAGCAGCAGCTTCGGGCCCCGCTTTTCGAGGACAAGGTGATCGACTTCATCTTCGAAATGGCAGCGGTGGAGGACAAGGACGTCTCCAAGGACGATCTGCAAAAGGCCGTCGAGGCGCTGGAAGAGGAGGACTGAGACGTCGGCGCAACCCGCGCAGCCGATATCGCAGACCATCAGACAGTGTGATTTGGGCCGTCCCTGGGGCGGCCCTTTTTACATGCAAAACGCACAAAAAAGGCACGTGCCGCGAAAGGTTTCCCCTATGCGTTTGGCGGTAATCCGCCTATCGTTGTCGGTGTGCCCCGGTCACGGGGCGGCCCGTCCCGTGCCCGGCACGTGGAAGCATCATGCATGGCGGGGGCAGGCCAATTGATCCGGATCGTGGTCGGAGGGTTCTGCCTGCGCCCACATATTTGACACTGATAAGCTTAGGGGAGGGAATTCCGATGAGATTATTCCTAGCCAGCATTTTTCTGTTCTTGTCCATGGGTGTGGCGGCATTGGCCTGCCCGGCCTACCAACTGGCCGGCGGGTCCTTCACCTATACCGGCGACCAGCTTTACACCCCGACGACCTTCGGCGTGCAGGCTGGCGGCGACAACAGCCTGGCCAATTGCGGTCTTGGCACTCTGGGATCGGGCAATTTCCGGTCCGCGCCCGATTACTCCTTCGATCTGTCGGGAATGGACAGCTACCGCCTAGTCATCGATGTGGACAGCACGTGCGACGCGGCGCTGCTCGTTAATACGGCCAACGGTCAGTGGCTGTTCGACGATGACAGCAACGGCAACCTAGATCCGCGGATCGAGCTTGCGACCGCGGCGCAGACCAATGGCCGCGTCGATGTCTGGGTCGGCACATTCGCAGGCGGCGGGTGCAGCGCGACCGTGACACTTGAGACCTTCCTCACACAGGCGCCCGCGCCCGCGCCCACCCCGGCACCGGCACCGGCACCGGCAAGTTGCCCGACATGGAACACGCAAGGCGCGCAGATCCAGCTTACCGGCGACCAGCTTTACGCACCGCAGCGTTATGGGGTTCAGGCGCAGGGCACCACGCCGGCATCGAATTGCGGCGAGTTCCAGGGCACGGGCTATTTCAGCGCCGCGCCGCAATACTCCTTCTATCTGAGCGGTATGGATCCCTACCGTCTGGCGATAGACGTGGTGGCGGAATGCGATACGACCCTGCTGGTCAACAGCGCCGATACCACGTGGCATTTCGACGATGATGGCGCGGGATATCCGAACCCCCGCCTCGAACTGGTCGGCGCCCAGGCGTTGAACGGGCGGGTCGATGTCTGGGTCGGCAGCTATTCCGGCACGCCCTGCAACGCGACCCTGAACATGGAGACCTTCTATGTCACCGCGCCCGCGCCCCAGCCGCAACAGGCCGGTGGATGCCCGAGTTTCGCGCTGTCGGGTCAGCAGGTGAACATCACCGGTCAGCAGCTTTACAGCCCGCAGGCCTATGGCGTTCAGGCCGGTGGCGGCACGCCCGTCGGCGATTGCGGCATCGGCGCGGGGGGCTATGCCAACGCGACGCCCGATTACACCTTCTTCCTGAGCGGTATGGACCAGTATCGGCTTGCCATCGACGTGGACAGCCAATGCGACAGCACGCTGATCGTGAACGCGGCCAACGGGCAGTGGTTCTATGATGACGACAGCAACGGCAATCTGGACCCCCGGCTGGATCTGCGGGGCGCGCACCTGTTGAACGGGCGGGTCGATGTCTGGGTCGGCACCTTCAGCGGGGATAGCTGCCCCGCCACGCTGAACATGGAGACCTGGAACAACTGACCGGTTTCCAGCCTGACGGCATCGCAAGACCCGCCCTCCGAGGCGGGTCTTGTTTTGTCGGTTTTCGCCCGGCTGCGTCACAGCATCTGTGAGAGACGGGACGGCGGACCCCGATGGCGGACGGGCCATGAGGCCCTGCCAGGGCATGAAAAAACCGCGCCGGTAAGGGCGCGGTTTCGATTTCTCCGGTAATGCGGAAGATCAGGCGGTCTTGTCGTCGTCTTCGCTGTCGCCTGCGTCTTCGGCAGACGCGTCGTTGCCGGTTTCGGCAGGCGCCTCTTCCAGATCGTCCAGTTGTGCCGCGCCGATATCGTCGAACAGCTCGGCGATCTCGAACTCCGCGGCGGCCTCTTCTTCGGCGGCCAGTTCCTGGATCGACTTGCCGGAGGCCTGAAGCTCGGCTTCCTCGACGGAGCGGGCGACGTTCAGCGTGATGTCCACCTCCACCTCGGGGTGCAGGATGACATGCACGGTGTGCAGGCCCAGTTCCTTGATCGGACGGCTGAGCGCGACCTGCTTGCGGTCGATGGTGAAGCCATCGGCGGTGGCGGCACCGGCCGCATCGCGGGTGGTCACCGAGCCGTACAGCGCCCCGGAATCGGAGGCGGAGCGGATCACGACAAACTGCTGACCGGCGAGTTTTTCGCCCATCTTGTCGGCCTCGGCCTTGGTTTCGAGGTTTTGCGCCTCAAGCTGGGCTTTCTGGGTTTCGAAGGCTTTCAGATTGCTTTCATTCGCGCGGAGGGCTTTTTTCTGCGGCAACAGATAGTTGCGCGCATAGCCTTCCTTGACCGAAACCACTTCGCCCATCTGGCCGAGCTTGGCCACACGTTCCAGAAGGATAACATCCATGGGTCGTTCTCCTTATTTCACGGCGTAGGGCAGAAGGGCGAGGAACCGCGCCCGCTTGATGGCCTGGGCCAGACGGCGCTGGTTCTTGGCACCGACGGCGGTGATGCGGCTGGGCACGATCTTGCCACGCTCAGAGATATAGCGTTGCAGCAGACGCGTGTCCTTGTAGTCGATCTTGGGTGCGTTGTCGCCTTCGAACGGGTCGGATTTGCGACGGCGGAAAAACGGTTTTGCAGCCATTGGTCTTGATCCTTCCCTTAACGGCGCTCGCGGCGGTCGCCGCGTTCGTCACGTTTCTGCATCTGAACCGAGGGCAACTCGGGGTGTTCATCGACCTTGATGGTCAGAACCCGCATCACGTCATCATGCAGACGCATCAGGCGTTCCATTTCCTGCACGGCGGTCGCGGGCGCGTCCGAACGCATGTAGGCGTAGTGGCCCTTGCGGTTCTTGTTGATCTTGTAGGCCATGGTTTTGACACCCCAGTACTCGTGATCCACGAGGGTGCCGCCATTGTCGGACAGCACGGAGCCAAAATGTTCGATAAGGCCTTCGGCTTGCGTGTTGGACAGGTCCTGACGCGCAATCATCACATGCTCATAGAGCGGCATGTCTTCTCCAGTTCATATCAAAGCGTGTTTCAAAGACCGGGGCGATGATCCTCCGCCCCCCGGTCACGAGAGACCACGCCGGTGCGAAAGCAACGACGGAGGAAGGGCGCCTTATAGGAAGGGTTCGCCCGTGGCGCAAGGGGAAACGCGCCCGCCTCGCCGGGTGCGGGCCGGGGGAGGAATTTCGCCGAGCGGGCGGGCGCGGGTGGCGAAAACCGGCCGGCCCAAGTCGACCGGCGGCGGGGCGCGGCTATCTGTGGACGGGCCGGGCGGCACTCGTGCGGTGGCGCACAGGATCTGTTGAGGCAGATCGGGTTGTCATCGCCGGGTAAGACCCGAGATGTGTTCCGTTATCACTTTGTTCTTTCAGGGAGTTCCCAAGATCATGAAACAGCTTCTGTCCTCTGCCGCGCTGCTTGCCGCGGTGACCGCCACCCCCGCCCTCGCCGATGCGGAGCTTTACCGGCTTGACGCATCGCACAGCCAGATCGTGTTCAGCTGGAACCATCTGGGCCTGTCCACGACCTATGGCATGTTTTCCGGTTTCGAGGGCGAGATCATGTTCGACGCCGACGATCCGGCAAGCTCGTCTGTCAGCGTGTCGATGCCCACGACCTCGATGTTCACCGGCTGGGAAGCGCGGACCGCCCATATGCTGGGCGAGGATTTCTTTGCCGCCTCCGACGAGGACATGATCACCTTCGTCTCCACCGGGATCGAGGTGACCGGCGACGACACGGCCCTGATCACTGGCGATCTGACCATCGGCGACACGACGCAGGAAGTGGTGCTGGACGCGACGCTGAACTCCGCCGGGCCCAGCCCGTTGCCGCAGATGAACGGCGCGCTGGTGGCCGGGTTCGACGCGACCACAACCTTGAGCCGGACGGCGTTCGGCCTGAGTGCGTTCACCCCCTTCGTGGGCGACGAGGTCGGCGTGATGATTTCGGTGGAAGCGATCCGCGCCGCAGATATGGAAAGCTGAGCGCGGCCGCACCGCGGGCACGGTGGCGTGCCGGGCCGCCCCTTGCGAAAGGGGCGGCTTTTTTTGGCCGACATGGGGGGCGTTGTGCGGCGGGCGGGGGCGGGCGGAGGTTATTCCGCGTCGGCACGAACCGCCGTCAGGGCGACCCGCACATCCACACCGAAACCCACGCTGCTTTCATCGGGGTAGCTGGGGCCCATCCCGAAATCGCGGCGATCAAGCGTCACCTGCGCGGAAACCGTTGCCGTATCATCGGCGATGGCCAGTGTGAAGGGCAGAACGGCAGCCACATCGCGACCGGCAAGCGACAGGATGCCATCGACGACATAGCCCTGATCCGCCGCGCGGATGGGGCCGGAGAAACGGGCCGTGGGGAAGGCGGCGGCGTTGAAGAATTCCGCATCCAGCGCCTGCGTGGTCACGCCGCCGAGAGACAGCGACCCGATGGCGATGACCACGTCCACGCGGCCATGGAGCCGATCCGCCGGCGTTTCGGTAAAGTCGATCTCGGCCGTCCAGTCGGCGAAGCTGCCGGTGACGGCGCTGCCCAGTTGCTGGACAGTGATTTCCAGCGTGCCGTCCTGCACCGCCCACTCCGACTGCACCTCGGCCAGGCGCGGGATGGCGGCCCGATCGTCGGCTTGCAGGCCGAGGAGCGTTCCGCCCGCAAGCGCCAGCGCCCAGATCGCGAGCGCGAGAATGCGGGCGCGGCGGCCTTCGCCCCCCGTCCGCTGCGGCATCGGGTCCGGCAGGGCGGGCTGGCCCGGCAGCATCCGGGCGAGGGTCGCATCCCGTTCGATGTAGTGGTGTTTCAGCGCGCCGGCGATGTGAAGCAGGATTGCCGCGGCCAGAAGCTTGGTGAAAAGCCAGTGCCAGGCGGCGAAGAAACCGGCCACCGCCTCCGACCGGGGAACGAAGGGCAGGGTCTGGCCAAAGGGCCACCAGATCGGCGCGAAGCCGGTGGTCGCGGCATGGTGCAGCCAGCCGGAAAGCGGCACGATGACGAGACTTGCATAGAGCACCCAATGCGTTGCATCGGCCAGGAGCAGTTGGGTGGGCCGCCCGGCTATCAGCGTTTGCGGCCGCGGCTGGATCGTGGCCCACAAGATCCGCGCAAGCGCCACGAAGAAGGCGAGAAGCCCGATGGTCTTGTGCAGCGAGAAGAGCAGAGCCTTGACCGCCAGTTGCGCGGAGGTGTCATAGGGCCAGGCATTGGCGACGAGCCCGAGCGGAATGGCCGTCAGAATCAACAGCGCGGTGAGCCAGTGGAGTGTTTTTGCCACGGAGCCGTAGCGCCGCGAACTGTTGCGGGGGCCGGGGTGGTCGGGCCGGGCATCGGTTGCCGTCATGATCCTTCGATCCTCTGCCGTGCTGGGGTGCGATTGATGGTTCAGAGGTAGCGGCTGGCGCGCCCGGCGCAACGCACAAGGCCTGTTCGCAATTGCGAAGAGCGGTTTCATGCGATAGCCCCGATCCTCGAAGCCAGCGATGTGGAGGAGCATCCCATGACCCGAGCCTTTATCTTTCCCGGACAGGGGGCGCAGACCATCGGCATGGGCCGTGATCTGGCCGATGCCTACCCCGAGGCCAAAGCCGTCTTCGAGGAGGTCGACGAGGCGCTGGGCGATGCGTTGAGCACGCTGATATGGGAAGGGGACATCGACGAGTTGACCCTGACGCGCAATGCACAGCCGGCCCTGATGGCCACGTCGATGGCGGCGATGGCGGCCTTGCGCGCCGAAGGTGTCGAGGTGACGGCGGCCTCCTATGTGGCGGGGCATTCGCTGGGCGAGTATTCGGCGCTTTGCGCGGCGCGGTCGATCTCGCTGGCCGATGCGGCGCGGCTTCTGCGGCACCGGGGCGAGGCGATGCAGGCGGCCGTTCCGGCGGGCGAGGGCGCCATGGCCGCGCTTCTGGGGCTGGATTTCAAGGCGGCCATGGCGGTCGCCAAGGAGGCGGCGGACGGACAGGTCTGCCAGGCCGCGAATGATAATGATCCGGCGCAGGTCGTGGTGTCGGGGCACCGGGGCGCAGTGATGCGTGCGGTGGAGATTGCCAAGGTCAAGGGCGCGAAACGGGCGGTGCTGCTGCCGGTCAGCGCCCCGTTTCACTGCGCCCTGATGGAGCCCGCCGCCAGCGCGATGGCCGAGGCGCTGAGCCATGTGGATATCGAGGAGCCGGTGGTGCCGCTTGTCGGGAATGTCACGGCCCATGCCGAAACCTCCAAGATGCTGATCCGGAACAATCTGGTGGATCAGGTCACCGGCTCGGTCCGCTGGCGCGAGAGCGTGCTGTGGATGGCCGCCCATGGCGTGACCGAAACCTGGGAGATCGGTGCCGGCAAGGCGCTGTCGGGGATGGTGCGCCGGATCGACCGGGAGATTGCCACCCGGACGGTGGGAACCGCCGATGAGGTCAAGGCGGCGGCCGAGGTGCTGAACAATGGCTAGGCGCGTTCTGTTCTGGGGTCTGGGCCTTGTCATTCTGGGGGCCGCCACCGCCGGTCTGCTGTATTTTGCAACCGCAGGCGCGACGGTGTTCCGGGTGGAGGGAGACCGGATGTACATGTCGGGCCCGATGACCGGGGCCAGCCCGGAGCGGTTCGAGATGCTGGTGGAGCAGAACCCGGGCCTGAGAACCGTGGTTCTGGGCGACATGCCGGGGGCCGCGGATATCACGGCGTTGCTTCAGAACGGCTATCGCATCCGGAGGCTGGGGCTGACGACCGAGGTGGCGCCCGGTGCCCGGATCGAAGGGGATGCGGTCTGGCTGGTGCTGGCGGGCGCCGGGCGGCAGATCGGCGCGGGGGCCGAGATCGTGATCAGCGACTGGGGCGGCGCGGCCCTGGCCGAGGATGACGTGGCCCATGAGGAACGCCGCCGCTACGTGACCGATATGCTGGGCGATGACGCGTTTTACCGGGCCACGCTGGATGCGGGCGCAGAGGGCCGCCTCCTGACCGGGGAGGATTTTTCCCGGTTCGGGCTGGTGACCGGCGGTTGATTTCAAAAGGAGACGGTGATGACGGATTTGACGGGCAAATGCGCTTTGGTGACCGGGGCGTCAGGCGGGATCGGCGCGGATATCGCGAGACAGCTGCACGCCGCGGGCGCGACTGTGGGTCTGAGCGGAACGCGGGTCGAGCCGCTGGAGGCGCTGGCCGCGGAACTGGGCGAGCGGGCCCATGTCCTGCCCTGCAACCTGAGCGATGCAGAGGCCGTCGAGGCGCTCCCGAAACAGGCGATAGCGGCGATGGGGTCTGTGGATATCCTTGTGAATAACGCGGGGATTACGCGGGATAACCTGTTCATGCGGATGTCCGACGAGGAATGGGCCAGCGTTCTGGAGGTGAACCTGACCTCTACCATGCGGCTGTGCCGGGGCGTGTTGCGCGGCATGATGAAGGCGCGCTGGGGCCGGATCGTCAACATCAGCTCGGTCGTGGGCGCGACGGGCAACCCGGGGCAGGGGAACTATGCGGCCTCCAAGGCGGGGATGGTGGGCATGTCGAAATCGCTGGCCTATGAAGTGGCGTCGCGGGGGATCACCGTCAATGCGGTGGCGCCGGGCTTCATCGAAACGGCCATGACCGACAAGCTGACCGACGACCAGAAGACCAAGATCCTTGCACAGATCCCGGCGGGCCGGATGGGCACACCGGGCGAGATCGCCGCGGCGGTGGTGTATCTTGCAAGCCCGGAGGCGGGCTATGTGACCGGGACCACGCTGCATGTGAATGGCGGGATGGCGATGCTTTGAGCGATATCTCCTGGCAGCAGCGGGTGAGCCTGATACTGGCCCGATATGGGCAGAAACCCGTGCTGGCGCTGCCTTTTCCGCAGCCGGTGGCGCGGGCGCTGTTCAATCTGAACGCGCGGATCGTCTACAGGACGCCGCGCGATCTGACGCTGCGGGCGGACAGGATCGGCGGTGTGCCGGGCGTTTGGGCCGGCCGGCGGGGGCAGGCGAAAAACGGCGTGCTGCTGTTTCTGCATGGCGGCGCCTTTGTTCTGGGATCTGTCCGGTCCTATCGCCATCTGGTTGCGGCCCTTGCGGCCGAGGCGGGGCTGGAGGGGTTTCTGGCGGATTACCGGCTGGCCCCGGAGCATCCGTTTCCCGCGGCGCTGGACGATGCGCTGGCGGCCTATCAAGGGCTGCTGGCGGCGGGACACGCGCCGGACCGGATCGCCCTTGCCGGAGACAGCGCGGGCGGAGGGCTGGTTCTGTCGCTGCTGCATGTGCTGGGGCGGGAAGGCCTGCCGATGCCGGCGGTGGCCGGCGTGATGTCGCCGATCACGGATATGACCTTTTCCGGCGCTTCGATAGCCGCGAACCTGAAACGCGACCCGCTGATCCCGGTGAAATGGGGATATCGCGGCGTCATGGAGTATCTGAACGGGCACGACCCGCACGATCCGCGGGTTTCGCCGCTGTTCGGAGATTTTTCGAGCGCCCCGCCGGTGATGATACAGGCTTGCGAAACCGAGGTTTTACGCGATGACGGAGTTCGCATGGCCGATTTGCTGCGGCGGGCCGGGCGGGAGGTGGTTCTGGATATCTGGCCCCGGGTGCCCCATGTGTGGCATCTGATGGCCGGACGTGTGCCCGAGGCGGACCGGGCCATTGCCGAGCTGGGCGGATTTCTGAGCCGCCATACTGCAGGGGAAACGGGCGATTCGGGACAACGGGAGGGACCGGAAAAACCGCAACCAGCATAGTTGCCTTCGCTTCGGAGTATGCTATAGGCGGCGCAGATTTGCCGGGGGGCGGGAACGCCAGACGGAAATGGACCGGCTTGACCGGTTTGGAAACCGCCAGATGGGCGAAACGAAGGGTGGCACGGACTATGTCTGCCCGCAACGGATGAGGAAAGACCATGAGCGACATCGCAGATCGCGTGAAGAAAATCGTCGTCGAGCACCTGAGCGTGGAAGAGGACAAAGTAACTGAAAACGCCTCGTTCATCGATGATCTGGGCGCAGATTCGCTCGATACCGTTGAACTGGTCATGGCATTCGAAGAGGAATTCGGCATCGAGATTCCGGACGATGCGGCCGAAACCATTCAGACTTTCGGCGATGCGGTGAAATTCATCAAGGAAGCATCGTAAGCGATCGATTGCCAGTTTTGGAATTTGCAGGCGGCACCCTTTTGCGGGTGCCGTTTTGCTTTTGCGGGCTGTTTTCCGCCGGAAACCCGGGTTGTGGGCCCTTGGTTTGCAAGGCGCGGCCGAGCGGTATCCCCTGTTGGAATTGCATGTAGCATCTTGCCGGGCGGGATATAGAGAACCGGACGCACGCCACGTGATCGCCGGGCTGGGGATTGCCCCGGATCACCCAATGGCGGTATCAGGTGTCGAATTGCGCTGAGAAGATAAGGGGCGGGATATGAGGCGAGTGGTTGTTACCGGGCTGGGGCTGGTTACGCCTTTGGCCTGTGGGGTCGAAGAAAGCTGGTCGCGTTTGCTGGCCGGAAAATCGGGCGCGGGCACGATTACCAAGTTCGATACGACGGGCTTTGCCACGACCTATGCCTGTGAAGTGCCGCGGGGCGATGGTACGAATGGGACGTTCAATCCGGATGACTGGATGGAGCCGAAAGAGCAGCGCAAGGTCGACGAATTCATCCTTTATGGAATGGCCGCCGCGCAGCAGGCCGTGGAAGACGCGGGCTGGATGCCGGAGGCCCATGAAGACCGGATCCGCACCGGGGTCATGATCGGATCGGGGATCGGTGGGTTGAACTCCATCGCCGAGACCTCGATCACGCTGAACGAACGCGGGCCGCGGCGGGTGTCGCCCTTCTTCGTGCCCGGTGCCCTGATCAATCTGGTCAGCGGTCAGGTGAGCATCCGCTATGGGTTCAAGGGACCGAACCATGCGGTCGTGACCGCCTGTTCGACCGGCGCGCATGCCATTGGCGACGCGGCGCGTCTGATCATGCTTGACGACGCGGATGTTATGATCGCCGGCGGGGCCGAAAGCCCGATCGGCGCCATCGGCGTGGCCGGGTTCAACGCGTGCAAGGCGCTGAGCACCAAGCGGGGCCATGAGCCCGAGAAGGCCAGCCGGCCCTGGGACGCGGATAGCGACGGGTTCGTCATGGGAGAGGGCGCGGGTATTGTCGTGCTGGAGGAATACGAGCATGCGAAGGCCCGCGGCGCTCGGATTTACGCCGAGATACTGGGCTACGGCCTGTCGGGCGATGCCCATCACATCACCGCGCCGCCGCCGGATCACGAAGGCGCGGAGCGGGCCATGCGGGCGGCCCTGAAACGGGCGGGGCTGGAGCCTTCGGCGGTGGATTACGTGAACGCCCATGGAACATCCACCATGGCCGACACGATCGAACTGGGGGCCGTGGAACGGCTGATGGGGGACCATGCGGAAAACGTGCTGATGTCGTCCACCAAATCGGCGACCGGGCATCTGTTGGGCGCGGCCGGTGCGATAGAGGCGATCTTCGCGATCCTGGCGTTGCGCGATCAGGTGGCACCGCCGACGATCAACCTGGACAACCCGGCGGCCGAAACCCGGATCAACCTTTGTGCAAACACCAAGGTCGAGGGCGAGATCAACGTGGTTCAATCGAATTCTTTCGGGTTTGGCGGAACGAATGCCTGCCTGATCATGGGGAAAGTCTGACCTTATGTGGAAACACGTCGCCGCCAACGGGCTGAGCTTTCTGATCGTGGCGTTCATCGCCTTTGCGGCGGCAATCGGCTGGGGGCAGAGGGAATTCACCACGTCGGGGCCCTTGCAGCAGGCGATCTTTTTCGAAGTGGAGCGGGGCGCGAGCCTGCGCACCGTGTCGGAGGGGCTTGCCGAGGAGGGGGCCATTTCCAGCCCGATGGTCTTCCGGCTTGGCGCGGATTACACCGGACAGGCCGGGGAACTGCGGTTCGGGAATTACGAGATCCCGGCGGGTGCCTCCATGGCGGAGATTCTGGATATCGTGACATCCGGGGCGGCCTCCACCTTTCGCTATACGGCGACATTCGTGTTGCGCAACCAGGGCACGGGCGAGATCCGTCTGCGGGAGCGTGTGCCGGGCACGGGCGAGATCATAGAACTGGCGACTTTTGCCTATGAAGAGGAAGTGCCGGAGATCTACCGGGAACTGACCGGCAGCGATGCACAGGTGGTGTATCGGGTTTCGGTGCCCGAGGGGCTGACCAGCTGGCAGATCGTCGAGGGGCTCAACCAGGCGGAGTTTCTGAGCGGGGAGGTGCCGGAACTGCCGCAGGAGGGCATGCTGGCGCCCGACACCTACGAGGTGGAGCGCGGCGCGGACCGGCAGGAGTTGCTGGCGCGGATGCAGGCGGCGCAGGAGGAGATCCTGACGGCGGCCTGGGAGGCCCGTGCCGATGACGTGCCGCTGGACACAATCGAGGAGGCGCTGATTCTGGCGTCGATCATCGAGAAGGAAACCTCGGTGCCGGAAGAGCGCGGCCGGGTGGCGAGCGTTTTCGAGAATCGCCTGAACAGGGGGATGCGGTTGCAGACCGACCCGACGGTGATTTACGGGGTCACGAACGGACGCGGCGTATTGGGCCGCGGCATCCGGCAGAGCGAGTTGCGCGATGACAATCCGTGGAACACCTACGTGATCGATGGCCTGCCGATAACCCCGATCGCCAACCCCGGACGGGCCGCGATCGAGGCGGCGCTGAACCCGGACGAAACGGATTACGTGTTCTTCGTTGCCGATGGGACGGGGAGCCATGCCTTCGCCGAAACCCTTGAGGAGCATAACCGGAACGTGGCCCGCTGGCGCCAGATCGAAGCGGAACGCGAGGCGTCCGCGACCGAGTGAGGCCGCGCCCGATGCGGATCGCGGGGCGTGGAGTGCCAACCTCTCCGCGGCCTCGGCATCTCGGGGAGAAGGAGGCGCGGGAGGTTAACAGAGTGTAACGCCGTGCGGGCCCCGTTAACCCTTTGTAAATGAAAAACTTATTGACTGTGCGCGCGGTCTGTGGCATCACTTGTGACATGCTGGAAGAAGTGGGTAAGCGGCCCGGGATTTGATGTCCCGCGGTCGCTTTTTCATTTCTCGCTCGTGCGGGTTTTGAAGCACGGGGACTATTGAACTTGACAGCTATTACTCACGAAACACCCGGTCTGGAAACGGACCGTAACGATCTGGCACGGGCCGAAGGGATCGTGGCCGAGGCGATGAAGGCGTTCGATGTGGCGCTGGAGGTGCTGTCCGATGCGATTGACGCGCTGCGGGCAGAAAAGACGGTGGGCGAACAGGAGGTCACCAAGGACCTCAGGGCGATGAACACCGCCTACATGTTCGCCTTGCAGATGCGGGAGAAAGCGCGTGACGCAGGAGACAGACACGGGACCGCTGCCGGGGGGGGAGGACTTGACCTTGACGCAGCGCGCGAGGAGATCGGCCTCCGCCTGGCTTGCCTTGAGGCCGCAAGCGGAAGTGGACGCGTTTCTGGAAAGCCTGAGTGATCAGGCGCTGGCGGCGCTGCCCTACGTCTTCGATGTCTGGGCCTTGCCGCACCAATTGCCGCCGGAGGGGGACTGGCGGACCTGGGTGATCCTGGGCGGTCGCGGCGCGGGGAAAACCCGCGCCGGGGCCGAATGGGTGCGGATGATGGTCGAGGGCGGCACGGCCGAGGCACCGGGGCGGGCGCGGCGGCTGGCGCTGGTGGGGGAGACCTATGATCAGGCGCTGGCCGTCATGGTGAAGGGGGAGAGCGGGATATTGGCCTGCTCTCCACCCGACCGGCGCCCGCGCTGGGTGGCCGGGGAGCGGATGCTGGTCTGGCCGAACGGTGCGGAGGCCCGGCTCTACTCCGCCCATGATCCGGAGGCGTTGCGGGGGCCACAGTTCGATGCGGCATGGGTCGATGAGCTGGCCAAGTGGAAACGGGCGCAGGACACCTGGGACATGTTGCAGTTCGGGCTGCGGCTGGGTCGCCATCCGCAACAGGTCGTCACCACCACACCGCGCAACGTGGCGGTTCTGAAGGACCTGCTGACCCGGGAGAACACGGTGATGACAAGCGCACCGACGGAGGCGAACCGGGCCTATCTGGCGCCGTCCTTTCTGGACGATGTGAGGGAGCGCTACGGCAATACGCGACTGGGCCGGCAGGAGCTGGACGGGGAGCTGCTGGAGGATGTGGATGGGGCGCTGTGGCGGCGGGCGGATCTGGATGCCGCACGGGTCGAGACGGTGCCCGACGGGGCGCGCGTGATCGTGGCGGTGGACCCGCCAGTGACGGGACATGACGGCTCCGACGCGTGCGGGATCGTGGTTGTGGGCGTTGTTCGGGACGGGCCGCCCGAAAAATGGCACGCGGTGGTGATCGAGGACTGTTCGGTCCGGGCGGCAACGCCGCAGGGCTGGGCGGAAGTGGCGAGTGCGGCCTATCACCGGCACGGGGCCGGACGGATGGTGGCGGAGGTCAATCAGGGCGGCGATCTTGTCGAGACGATCATGCGGCAGACCGATCCGCTGGTGAATTACCGGGCGGTGCGGGCCTCCCGCGGGAAGGTGGCCCGCGCGGAGCCGGTGGCCGCCTTGTATGAGCAGGGCCGGGTCCGGCATCTGGGCACCTTGCCGGAACTGGAAGACGAGATGTGCAAGATGGCGCTGACCGGGTTCGAGGGCCGCGGAAGCCCGGACCGGGTGGACGCGCTTGTCTGGGCGCTGACCGACGGGATGCTGGGACCCGCGCGGGCCTATCGGAACCCCGCGGTGCGGACGCTGTAACGAAGGTGAAACTGGTCGAAGGGGCGCTCATCCGCCCTTGTCGGGGTGCCTCGCATGATGCGGCGGCGCCCTTTTTCATGGACTGAGGAGAGATGCGGATGGTGTTGGATTTCTTGAAACGCGGCACGGTCGAGGTGCCGGAGGCCAAGGCCTCGGCAGCGGGCCGGGTGATGGCCTGGGGCGGGGCCGGGCGTGTCGCATGGAGCCCGCGGGACACGGCGTCTTTGACGCGGACCGGATTTCAGGGGAACCCGGTGGGCTATCGCTCTGTCAAGCTGATCGCGGAGGCGGGGGCGGCGCTGCCGGTTGTCTGTCAGGATGCGGAGCGGCGCTATGACCTCCACCCGGTTCTGGGGCTTCTGTCGCGGCCCAATCAGGCACAGGGGCGCGCCGAACTGATGGAGGCGCTTTACGCCCAGCTATTGCTGTCGGGCAATGGCTATCTGGAGGCCGTGACGCCGGAGCCCCGGGTTCCGGGAGAGTTGCATGTGCTGCGTTCGGACAGGATGAGCCTTGTGCCTGGCGCCGACGGCTGGCCGGTGGCCTATGACTACACGGTGGGGGCGAAGAAGCACCGTTTTGCGCCCGAGCTGATCTGCCATATCCGAAACTTCCATCCGCAGGACGACCATTACGGGCTGGCACCGCTTCAGGCGGCGGCGACGGCGATCGACGTTCATAACAGTGCCTCGCGCTGGTCGAAGTCGCTTCTGGACAATGCGGCGCGGCCGTCGGGCGCGATCGTCTATCGCAGTGCGGATGGCGCCGGATCGATGAGTCAGGACCAGTTCGACCGGTTGCAGGCCGAGATGGAGGCCCATCACCAAGGCGCGCGGAATGCCGGCCGGCCGATGTTGCTGGAAGGCGGGCTTGACTGGAAACCGATGGGCTTCAGCCCGTCGGATATGGAGTTTCAGAAGACCAAGGAGGCCGCCGCGCGGGAAATCGCGCTGGCCTTCGGGGTTCCACCGATGCTGCTGGGCATTCCAGGGGACGCGACCTACGCGAATTATGCCGAAGCGAACCGGGCGTTCTATCGGCTGACCGTCTTGCCGATGGCGCAGAAGGTTCTTGCGCAGCTGTCGCACTGGCTGTCGGGGTTTGCGGGCGAGATCGTCGAGTTGAAGCCGGATCTGGATCAGGTGCCCGCCCTGGCCACGGAGCGCGATGCGCAATGGCGCAGGGTGGCCGAGGCCGATTTTCTGACCCAGGCGGAAAAGCGCATGATGCTTGGGCTTCCGAAACTGGTGGAGGATGAATGAGTGGGCGCGACGCGGGCGGCTCCCGGTATCTTTATGACCCGTTCGATGCGGCCAATGCACGGATCGAGGCCAATGAACGGGTGCTGGAGGAGCGGTGGCAGGCGCTGACCTTCCGCCTGGAAGCGATCGAAACCGCGATCGAGCGGCTGGAACGGCGATTATGGCTGGCCGTTTTTGGCGTGGTCAGCGTGATCCTGGCCCAGGGTATCAACGAGTTGATCCAGATGAGTTCTGGTGGATAGGAGACGGGAATGACGGCAGTAAACACCGCAGGGCTTGAGACCAAGTTCTGCCAGTTCGATGACGCGCTTGTTGTCACCGAGGGGCGGGTGATCGAGGGCTATGCGAGCCTGTTCGGCGCCTGCGACCAGGGCGGAGACGTGGTGCAGCCCGGCGCCTATGGGCGCAGCCTGAAAGCGCTGCAGACCGCGGGCCGCAACGTGAAGATGCTCTGGCAGCATGACCCTGCGCAGCCCATCGGGATCTGGGACGAGGTTCGCGAGGATCGCAAGGGGCTTTGGGTCAAGGGGCGCCTTCTGGACAGTATCGAAAAGGGCCGCGAGGCTGCCGCGCTGATCGAGGCGGGGGCGATCGACGGATTGAGCATCGGGTATCGCACGGTGCGGGCCCACAAGGACGATCAGGGGCGCAGGCTTCTGTCGGAGGTGGAGCTTTGGGAGGTCTCTCTTGTGACTTTCCCGATGCTGCCACAGGCACGGGTGGATGCCCAGGAGGCCGCGCAGGCCAAGGGCGACATCCTGCATGAACTGGCGACGGTGTTTCAGGACGCCCGCCGTAAACTGGCGGCGCGCGAGCCCCGCTGATCTCATCTTAAACAATCAGGATGATGTGATGACCGAGACTGAGACCAAGTCCGGGGCCGGAGGTGGTGTGTCTGCCGACCGGGGCCCCGCGGCTGAAGTAAAGAGCGCCCTTGACGGGTTTCTGAGCGAATTCAGCCAGTTCCAAGACGATATGACTGCAAAGCTTCAAAAACAGGAAGAGCGTATTGCCATGCTGAACACCAAGACCATGACCCACCGCCGCCCCGTGTTGTCGGCGGCAATCGACGAGGGTGCGCCGCACAAGAAGGCGCTCTCCACCTATCTGCGTTGCGGCGACGATGATGCGCTGCGCGGATTGGAGATCGAACAGAAGGGGCTGAACGTGGCGGTGAACGCCGAGGGTGGTTTCCTTGTGGATCCGCAGACGGCGGAGCAGATCCAGGGCGTCCTGCGGTCGTCCTCTTCGCTGCGTTCGGTGGCCAATGTGGTCAATGTGGAGGCGACCTCGTTCGACGTGCTTGTCGATCACACCGATGTTGGCGCCGGCTGGGCGACGGAATCCGGACCGCAGGCCGAGACCGATACGCCGCAGATCGAACGGATCTCGATCCCGCTTCACGAGCTTTCGGCGCTTCCCAAGGCGTCTCAGCGCCTGCTGGACGACAGTGCCTTCGACATCGAGGGCTGGCTGGCGGACCGGATTGCGGACAAGTTCAGCCGCGCCGAGGCGATGGCGTTCATCTCGGGCGATGGTACGGACAAGCCGACCGGCTTTCTGACACATCCGACAATCGACAACGCTGCCTGGACTTGGGGCAACCTGGGCTATGTCTTCACCGGCACCGATGGCGATTTCGACGCCACAAACCCGGCGGATGCGGTCGTTGATCTGGTGTATTCTCTGGGCGCCAGGTACCGCGCCAACGCGAATTTCGTGATGAACTCGAAAACCGCAGGAGCTGTGCGGAAGATGAAGGACGCCGACGGCCGGTTCCTGTGGTCCGACGGGCTGGCGGCGGGCGAGCCGGCGCGCCTGATGGGGTATCCGGTTCTGATCGCCGAGGACATGCCCGATATCGGCTCCAACGCGATGGCGATCGCCTTTGGTGACTTCAACGCCGGGTACACGATCGCGGAGCGTCCCGATCTGCGGGTTCTGCGCGATCCGTTCAGCGCCAAGCCGCATGTCCTGTTCTATGCCACCAAGCGCGTGGGCGGCGATGTCAGCGACTTTGCGGCGATCAAGCTGCTGAAATTCGGCACGCTCTAAAGCCACGGTCGCGCGAGGCCAGAAGATCCCGCCCGGATGATTTCCATCCGGGCGGGCAGGGGCGGCCGGCCCAGAGATATTTGCGTTGTCCAGCAGTGTGTGTCCTTCCGCCCGAGCGGCGCGAAGGGCCGGTCGCCCTATCCAATGAGGTAGGTATTTCCCGGAGAAAACAACATGATGATGGTCGAATTGACCTCGGTCTCAAGTGCTGCGTTGCCAGTGGCGGAACTGACCGATCATTTGCGGCTGGCCACCGGGTTCGCCGATGACGGCAGCCAGGACGCACAGCTGGAAAGCTGTTTGCGGGCGGCCCTGTCGTCGATCGAGGCGCGGATCGGCAAGGCGCTGATGCGGCGCCGCTTTGCATGGCAGCTGAGCAAGTGGCAATCCGACGAGCTGCAATCGCTGCCCTTGGCGCCGGTCGAGAGCATCGAGAGCGTCAAGGTGATCTCGCGCTCGGGCGGCGAGACGCTGGTGGATCCGGCGCGCTATGTGCTGCGCGGCGATACCCATCGCCCGGCAATCCTGGCTGTCGGCGGCACGCTGCCATCGCCGTCGCAGGGCGGGATGATCGAGATCGAGTTTACCGCCGGCTACGGTGTGGACTGGGCCGGCGTGCCCGCTGATCTGCGGCAGGCGGTTCTGATCCAGGCGGCGGAGTTCTATGGCGGTCAGGCGGATCACGACACCGGGTTGCCCTTTGCGGTGACGGTGCTGATCGAGCCCTATCGCGCGATCCGGCTTCGCGGGGGTGGGGCATGAGCGCCCGGCCGCATTTGTCGCGCCGTCTGCGTCTGGAGGGGCCGATGCGGGTGCCTGACGGCGCGGGCGGCTTCACCGAGGTCTGGCAGGCCCTGGGCCATATCTGGGCCGAGGTGGCTGCGCGGACGGGACGGGACGACGCCACGATTTCCCGTCTTGGCCTGCGGATCACGGTCAGGGCGGTACCGCAGGGGGCCGCGTCGCGCCCGACCCCGCAGCAGAGATTTGTCGATGGGTCGCGGATCTACCGGATCGAAGCGGTGACCGAGGCCGACCCGGAGGGCCGGTACCTGACCTGTTATGCCAGCGAGGAGGCGGGGGCATGAGTTACGGGATGACAGCCGCCCTGCAAACGGCGGTTTATGCCGCCCTTGCAGGCGATGCGGTGCTGGACGGGCTGGTTGGCGGGGCGATCTACGATGCACTGCCGCCGGGCCCCGTGCCGCCGATCTACGTGAGCCTGGGCCCCGAACGGGTACGCGACCGGTCGGACAAGACCGGCGACGGTGCGCTGCATGATTTCAGCGTGACCGTGTTCAGCGAGCAGGCCGGTTTTCAGACTGCCAAGGAGGTCGCGGCCCGTGTGTCCGACATTCTGGATCGGGCGGAGCTGACGCTTGCGCGGGGGCGTCTGAGTGGCCTGCTGTTCACCCGGGCGCGGGCCCGACGCACGACCGGAGGACGAGAGATAGAGATCTGGTTCCGCGCCCATGTGGATGACGCCGCGCCGGTGTGAACCGCGGGACCCAAGCCTTTGACTTGATTGGAGAGAAATATGACTGCCCAAAACGGTAAGGACCTTCTGGTGAAGGTCGATCTGGATGGCCAAGGTGTGTTCCAGACGCTTGCAGGCCTGCGCGCCACGCGGCTGAGCTTCAACACCGAAACGGTGGATGTGACCAGCCTGGAATCCACCGGCGGCTGGCGCGAATTGCTGGGTGGCGCGGGTGTGAAATCGGCCGCGCTGTCAGGCTCGGGCGTGTTTCGCGATGAAGCGACGGATGAGCGCGCGCGGCAGATCTTCTTCGACGGGGAGGTGCCCGAGTTTCAGGTCATCATTCCGGATTTCGGGACGGTCGAGGGGCCATTCCAGATCACCGCGATCGAGTATTCGGGCAATTACGATGGCGAGGCGACCTACGAGTTGTCGATGGCCTCGGCGGGTGCCTTGAATTTCACTCCGCTCTGACCGGATGGCGAACCCCCTGAGAGGCGAGGTGGCGCTGGTTCTGGATGGCGAACGCCGGGTCTGCAAACTGACCCTGGGTGCGCTGGCAGAACTGGAAGCCCGGCTGGAGGCGGAGAGCCTGACGGCCCTTGTCGAACGGTTCGAGGGCGGCCAGTTGCGCGCCCGCGACGTTCTGCTGCTTGTCCTGGCGGGGTTGCGCGGGGGCGGCTGGACCGGCGATCTGCCCGATCTGGTGCAGGCCGAGATCGAGGGCGGGCCGCTGGAAGCCGCGCGGGTGGCCGCGCGGATGCTGGCGCTTGCCTTCCAGCCGCCCCGATGAGGACGGATGCGGGCTTCGACTGGCCCGGGCTGATGCGCGCGGGCCTGCAGGGTCTGGGCCTGACCCCTGACCAGTTCTGGGCGCTGACACCGGCGGAACTGCTGATGATGCTGGGTGAGGGGCAGGGCCCCGCGCCGATGGGACGGGCGGGGCTTGAGGCCCTGGCCGCCCGGTTCCCTGACACCACACGCAGCCCGGAGGGCGAGACATGACGACCGAAACGGAAGACGAGTTCGCGAGGCTGGAGATCCAGATCGAGCAGATGGAGCAGGCGCTGGCCGGGGCGTCCACCATGGCCTCCGCCTTTCAGAGCGAGCTGCGCGGCATGCAGGAGACGATGCTTTACACGGGCCGCGAGGTGCAGGGCATGTCGCGCAGCATCGGCGGTGGCCTCAGACGGGCCTTCGACGGCGTGATCTTTGACGGGATGCGCCTGTCGGATGCGCTGAGAAACGTGGCGCAGAGCATGGTGGACGCGGCCTACAACACCGCCATGCGGCCGGTGCAGAACGCCCTGGGCGGCGCGCTGAGCAACGGGATCAACAGCCTGGTCAGCGGCATTCTGCCGTTTCAGAACGGCGGCGCGTTCAGTGGCGGGCGGGTGATGCCCTTCGCGCGCGGCGGGGTTGTCAGCGGTCCGACGCATTTTCCGATGCGCGGCGGGCTGGGCCTGATGGGAGAGGCGGGGCCGGAGGCGATCATGCCGCTGAGGCGCGGGGCGGATGGCCGCCTGGGCGTCGCCTCGGCGGGCGGTGCCCCGGTCAATATCACAATGAATGTCAACACGCCGGATGTGCAGGGGTTCCAGCGCAGCCAGACCCAGATTGCCGCGCAACTGAGCCGGGCGATGGCGCGCGGACAGCGCAACCGCTGAGACACCGCTGAGACAAGGGACGCAACATCATGTCATTTCACGAAGTCCGGTTTCCCGCCAATCTGAGCCTCGGTTCGGTCGGCGGGCCCGAAAGGCGCACCGAAGTGGTGACGCTGGCCAACGGGTTTGAGGAGCGCAACACGCCCTGGGCCCATTCGCGGCGCCGTTACGACGCGGGCGTGGCCATGCGCTCGCTTGACGATATCGAGACCCTGATCGCGTTTTTCGAGGCGCGGCGCGGGCAGCTTCACGGGTTTCGCTGGAAGGATTGGGCGGATTACAAAAGCTGCGCGCCCTCCAAGGAGCCCGCTTATCGCGACCAACTCATCGCGATGGGCGATGGCTTCACCAGGGTTTTCCAGCTGAACAAGACCTATTCCTCGGGCGGGGAGAGCTATACCCGCCCGATTTCCAAGCCGGTCGAGGGGTCCGTGCGGATCGGTATCTCGACCGACGAGCTGGTCGATACGGTGCACTACACGGTCGATACCACGACCGGGTTGGTCAGTTTCGTCGATGCACCGGACGACGGCGAGCGGATCACGGCGGGGTTCGAGTATGACGTGCCGGTGCGCTTCGATACGCCGAGCATCCAGACGTCGGTTGCGAACTTTCAGGCCGGCGAGGCCCCGAGCGTTCCGGTGGTGGAGATCCGGGTATGAGCGGGGTGGAGGCGCTGGACGCGCATCTGGCAGAGGGCGCGACGGGGGTTGCACGCTGCTGGAAGCTGACACGGCGGGACGGGGTCTGTTTCGGCTTTACCGATCACGACATGCCGCTGGAGTTCGACGGCGTGATCTTCAAGGCCGATAGCGGGCTGACCGCGGCAGCGCTGAGCCAGACGACCGGCCTGTCGGTGGACAATACCGAAGCGATGGGTGCGCTGAGCGATGCCGCGATTACCGAGGCCGATATCGAGGCAGGCCGCTATGACGGCGCGGAGATCGAGGCATGGCTGGTCAAATGGGCGGAGCCCGACGCGCGGGTTCTGCAGTTTCGCGGCACCATCGGCGAATTGAGCCGCCAGAATGGCGCGTTTTCGGCCGAGCTGCGCGGTGTGGCGGAGGCGATGAACCAGCCGCGCGGGCGGATCTACCAGAAACCTTGCGGTGCGATCCTTGGCGACAGCATGTGCCGTTTCGACCTCGCCACCACCGGCTACAGCGAGGAGCGGCCGGTGGAACAGGTCGAGGAGGCGCGCGTGTTCCGTTTTGCCGGGTTCGACTCGTTCGAACCGCGGTGGTTCGAGAAGGGCCGGTTCGAGGTTTTGAGCGGGGAGGCCGCGGGCCTTGTGGGTGTGATCAAGAATGACCGCTTTGACGACGGTGTCCGCAGCGTCGAGTTGTGGGAGCCGTTTCGCGCGCCGGTTGCGCCGGGCGATATGATCCGGCTGGAGGCCGGGTGCGACAAGCGCATGGAGACCTGCCGGCTGAAATTCAACAACCTACTGAATTTCCGCGGTTTTCCGGACATACCGGGAGACGACTGGCTGATGAGCTATCCCGCCAGGAGCAATGCGCGCGACGGCGGGTCACGCCGATGAGCAGGGTCGTGATCGCGGCCCGTGGCTGGCTGGGAACGCCCTATCTGCATCAGGCGAGCTGCAAGGGTGCGGGATGCGATTGCCTTGGATTGCTGCGCGGTGTCTGGCGCGAGATCCATGGCGCGGAGCCCGAAGCGGTGCCGCCCTATTCGCAGGACTGGTCGGAGCCCGAAGGGGTTGAGCGGCTTTGGGCGGCGGCGCTTCGGCATCTGTGCCCCAAACCTCTGACCCAGATCGCGACGGGCGATGTGCTGTTGTTTCGCATGCGTGAGGGATCTGTCGCAAAGCATCTGGGGCTTCAGGGAGATATCGGCCCCGCGGCAACATTCATCCATGCGTATTCCGGGCATGGCGTGGTGGAAAGCGCGCTGAGCGCCCCCTGGGCACGGCGCATCGTCGCGCGGTTTGCCTTCCCCGAAAGGACATAAAGACATGGCAACGATAGTTCTGTCAGCGGTGGGTGCGGCCATCGGTGGAGCAGCGGGCACGGGCACGTTTCTGGGCCTGACCGGTGCCGTGGTCGGGCGAGCCGTGGGGGCAACCCTTGGCCGGGTCATCGACCAACGGCTTCTGGGCTCGGGATCGGACCCGGTCGAGGTGGGGCGGGTCGAGCGGTTTCGGCTGACCGGCGCCAACGAGGGCAGCCCGATTGCGCAGCTCTTCGGGCGGATGCGGCTGGGCGGGCAGGTCATCTGGTCGACCCAGTTTCTGGAAACCGTCACCCGCTCGGGCGGCGGCAAGGGTGCGCCGTCGCAGCCCGAGACCACCAGCTATTCCTATTCGATCAGCCTGGCCATGGCGCTTTGCGAAGGCGAGATTTCGCGGGTCGGCCGTGTCTGGGCGGATGGTGTGCAATTGTCCCGCGACGAGATCACGATGCGGGTCTATCGTGGTACCGAAGACCAGATGCCGGACCCCAAGATGGAAGCCGTCGAAGGGGCGGGCACCGTGCCGGCCTATCGCGGGATCGCCTATGTCGTGATCGAGGATCTGCCGCTGGCGCAATTCGGCAACCGGGTGCCGCAGTTGAGTTTCGAGGTGATCCGACCGGCGCAGCCCGCGGCCCAGCCATTCCTGCCTGCGGTGTCGGAGGCGGTTCAGGCGGTGGCCCTGATGCCCGGCACCGGCGAATATGCGCTGGCGCGGTCGCGGCTGAGCTATCGCGGGGCGGTTGGCAGTTCGGAGGCGGTGAATGTCAACACGCCCGCCGGGGAGAGCGACCTTGAGGTGTCGCTGGAGGCCTTGCGCGGAGAGCTGCCCAATGTCGGGTCGGTTTCCCTGATCGTCGGCTGGTTCGGTGACGATCTGCGCGCAAGCCAATGCCAGATCAAACCCAAGGTCGAGAATACGAGCCGGGACGCGGCGGAAATGCCGTGGCGCGTTTCGTCGGTCACCCGCGGCGCGGCGGAGGAAGTTGCAAGGCTGGACGACAGGCCGGTCTATGGCGGGACACCTGCCGACGCCTCCGTCATTCAGGCCATCGAGGCGATCCATGCGGGCGGGCAGCATGTTGTGTTCTACCCGTTCCTTTTGATGGAAATCCTGTCCGGCAACGGTCTGCCGGACCCGTGGTCGGACAATGCGGATCAGCCTGTCTTGCCCTGGCGGGGCCGGATCACTGGCGACAAGGCGCCCGGACAGCCGGGCAGCGCCGACAAGACCGCGGCCAACCGTGCCGCGGTGGTGGCGTTTTTCGGAAATGCCCAGGTCAGCGATTTCACGATTTCGGGCAGCACCGTCACCTATTCGGGCCCCGAGGATTGGGGCTATCGGCGGTTCATTCTGCATTATGCGGCGCTTTGCGCGGCGGCAGGCGGCGTGGAGGCATTTTGCATCGGAACGGAAATGCGCGCACTGACCCAGATGCGCGATGAGTTCGGGTTTCCGGCGGTGGACGCGTTTCGGGCGCTTGCCGCGGATGTCCGGAGTCTGTTGCCGGACGCGAAGCTGAGTTACGCGGCGGACTGGTCGGAGTATTTCGGCTATCATCCGCAGGATGGCTCGCATGATGTGTATTTCCATCTGGACCCGCTTTGGGCGGATGAGAACATCGATTTCATTGCCATCGACAATTACATGCCGCTGTCGGATTGGCGGGATGGGCCGGATCATGCGGATGTGGCCTGGGGCAGTATCTACAACACAGATTATCTCAGGGCGAATGTGGCCGGCGGTGAAGGCCATGACTGGTATTATGCGTCGAGCGAGGGGCGGGTGGCGCAGCGGCGTCTGCCGATCGAGGACGGCTCGACGGGCCTGAGCCTGAGCGGGTTCCTGGAAACCATGGCGCCGGGCGTTTCGGGTAGCTTTGCCGTGGCTTACCGTCAGGAGACGGTCGTCTTTTCCGGGCAGGTGAGGTTTCCGGACACGGCCGTTGAGGCGACCCTCTGGGAAGCCGGCGCTGCGGGGTTCGGCGCGTGGATGGGTGTGCGCGACGCGGGCGCGACCTTCCGGTTGCGGGCGGGGGACGGCTCCAGCGCGAAGACCGCGTCTGACACCGGAACCGTGGTTCTGGATCTGGCGACCGATCTGCTGCCGTTTGACGGACTGATCCACGAACTGGTCTGGGAACTTCGCCCGGTCGCGCCGGGACATGTGAAGCTGTGGATCGACGGGCAGCTTGTCGGGATGAGCAGCATTTCGGACGGCTCCGGCATGCTGGGAGGCTATTGGGCGGGGGCGGCCGATACACGCTGGACCGGGCCGATCGACCCGGCCAATGTGACCAGAGGCGAACCCGTCGCGCCGTGGCCGGAAACCGATGCCGGAGAGCTGAGCATCTATGAAGCGGTATCCGATGGCCCGACCAATGCGCCATGGGTTTATCGCTACAAGGCGATCCGCGAGTGGTGGGCTTCGCCCCACGCTGATCGGAGGGGCGGGTACCAGTTGGCGACGCCAAGCCCCTGGGTTCCGAAATCCAAGCCGATCTGGTTCACCGAGTTCGGCTGCGGCGCGGTCGACAAGGGGAGCAACCAGCCCAACAAGTTTCTGGACCCCAAAAGCTCGGAAACCGCGTTGCCCTATTTCTCCGACGGGCGGCGGGATGACCTGATTCAGGCGCAGTATCTGCGCGCCACGATCGCCTATTGGAGCGACCCGGCCAACAATCCGGTCTCGCCGATCTATGGGGCGCCGATGGTGGATCTCTCGAAGGCGCATGTCTGGGCGTGGGATGCGCGGCCCTGGCCCGCATTTCCGAACAAGCGCGACATCTGGAGCGACGGGGAGAATTACGGGCGGGGCCATTGGATCACCGGCCGCGTTTCCGGCCAGCCGCTTGCCATGGTCGTGGCAGAGATCTGCGAAAAGGCGGGGGTGACCGATTACGATGTCTCGGGTCTGTTCGGGTTCGTGCGCGGGCATGTCTCTTCCGATATCGAAACGGCGCGGGCGCGGTTGCAGCCGCTGATGCTGGCCTATGGGTTCGGCGCGGTGGAGAGAGATGGCAAGCTGCATTTCCTGCATCTGCCCTTGTTGCCGGATGGCGAGATTCTGGCCGAGACGACGGCCGTCGATGAGGATGGCGCGGCGGGTCTGCGCCTGACGCGCGCGCCGGAGGCGGAGACCGTCGGTCGGGTGCGGCTCGGCTATACGGAGGCGGATGGCGCGTTCGAGACCCGCGTGGCCGAAGCGATTTTCCCCGACGACGACGATATCGGCGTGAGCCAGAGCGAGTTGCCCCTTGCGCTGACGCTGGCCGAGGGCCGGGGCATCGCCGAGCGCTGGCTGGCAGAGGCGCGCGTGGCCCGCGATACGGTGAGCTTCGATCTGCCGCCGTCGCGCCGCGATCTGGGTGCCGGCGCGATGATCGCGCTGGAAGATGGCTCCACCTGGCGGATCGACCGGGTGGAGGATATCGGCGCGCGGCGGATCGAGGCGGTGCGGGTCGAGCGCAGCCTTGCCGAGCCGTCCGATGCGACCGACGAGGCGGTGCCACAGCAGGCCTTTGTCCCGCCATTGCCGGTCAGCCCTGTGTTCATGGACCTGCCGCTTCTGAGCGGCGATGAGGTGGAGCATGCGCCGCATCTGGCCGTCGCGGCCAAACCCTGGCCGGGCTCGGTGGCGCTTTATTCCTCAAGCAGTTCGAACGGGTACACGCTGAACCGCCTGATCGAGGCGGGCGCCGTCATCGGCACGCTGGAAACACCGCTCTTCGCGGCGAGCGCGGGTCTTTGGGACCGTGGCGCGCCGTTCAGGGTGCGGATCGCATCCGGCGGCGGCCTGTCGTCGACCGACCGGGAGGCCGTGCTGAACGGGGCCAATGTCGCCGCGATCGGCGCGGGTGACGAAGGCCCATGGGAAGTGGTCCAGTTCGCCGATGCCGAACTGGTCGGCACCGGTTTGTGGGAGATTTCCATGCGGCTGCGGGGGCAGGTGGGCAGTGACGGGGTGATGCCCGATGTCTGGCCACCGGGCAGCCTGTTCGTACTTCTGGACGGACGCCCGCAGCAGATCGATCTGGCCGTCTCGGCACGTGGCCTGGCGCGGTACTACCGCGTCGGTCCGGCGCGCCGCGCCCTAGACGATGCAAGCTATCAGGAGCGCGTTCTGGCCTTCGACGGTGTGGGGTTGAGACCCTATGCGCCGGCCCATCTGCGGGCGCGGGCCGGAACCGGCGGGCTGGAGGTGACATGGATACGACGGACCCGGGTCGATGGCGATACGTGGCAGGGCACCGAGGTTCCGCTTGGCGAGGATGCCGAGACCTATCTGGTGCAGGTGCGCGACGCAGGTGGACTGAAACGCGAGGTGACGGTCAGCCAGCCCGGCTGGATCTATGACGATGCCGTGCGCGGCAGCGATGGCACCGTTGCGCCGTACAGCATTGATGTTGCTCAAGTATCCGGGCGGTTCGGCCCGGGCCCCTTCACAAGGATCATGATTGATGACTGATACTCCGCAATTGAACCTGCCCCTTCTCAGCCCGTCGCAGGCGCAGAAACATGTGACCGTGAACGAGGCCCTGAGCCGGCTTGACGGGATGGTGCAGCTGCGCCTGAAGTCGCTGAGCGTGAACGACCCACCGGCTGTTGCCGAAGAGGGCGATTGCTATGCTGTGCCGTCCAACGGGGTCAACGCATGGGCCGGGCAGGGCGGCCAAATCGCCATTTACGTCAATGGCGGATGGGATTTCGTGGCCCCGCGGCAGGGTTTCCGCGCCGTGATCCTCGATGAGGGGGTTCTGGCGATGCATGACGGCGAGGACTGGCGCGCCGGGGCGGTGACGCTGACCCAGAACGGGGCCGGGATGGCCCTGCGCTCGGTCGAGATCGACGTGGCCCTGACCGCGGGCCCGACGGTTGCCACGCCCGCGGTCATTCCCGACCGCGCGATTGTCTTCGGTGTGACGGGACTGGTCACCGCCGCGATTGGCGGCGCGACGACCTGGCGGCTGGGCGTTGCGGGCGACGATCTGCGTTATGGCTCCGGTCTGGGCGTCAGCCAGAACTCGTGGGTTTCGGGGCCGACCACGCCGACCGTGTACTGGGCGCCCACGGAATTGCTGATTTCTGCGGAAGGCGCGGATTTCACGGGCGGCACCGTTCGGCTTGCGGTCCATTACGCAAGCCTTGCCCTGCCCAACGCCGTTTGATGGCGGCGATCACGGTTTCTGTCTTGGGATGGCCTGCCGATCTGGTATAAAGGGTCGGCAGACTGCCCTGAAGGAGCCCGCCATGGCTGAACGCCGCACCCATATCGCAGAGATCGACCCGGTCTGGTCGCGGATCACCGCCGAGGCGCAGCAGGCGGTTCAGGCCGAGCCTTTGCTCGGCGGGCTGGTGCATGGATCGGTCCTGGACCATGCGACATTGGAGAGGGCGCTGGCCTATCGCGTGGCGCAGAAGCTGACGTCGGGCGACATGTCAGAGCAGATCCTGCGCGAGATTGCCGATGAGGCCGTTGCCGCCGATCCGGGGGTTGGCGCCGCGGCCCGCGCCGATATCGTCGCCGTTTACGAGCGCGACCCCGCCTGCCATCGCTTCTTGCAGCCGCTTCTGTACTTCAAGGGGTTCCAGGCGATCCAGGCCTATCGGGTCGGCCATTTCCTGTGGCGGCAGGGGCGCAAGGATTTTGCCTATTTCATCCAGATGCGGGTGAGCGAGGTGTTCGGTGTGGATATCCATCCCGCGGCGCGGATCGGGCAGGGGATCATGATCGACCATGCCCATTCCATCGTCATCGGGGAGACGGCGGTGGTGGGCGACAATGTCTCGATGCTGCATTCCGTCACCCTTGGCGGCACCGGCAAGGAAGAAGAGGACCGGCATCCGAAGATCGGCAACGGTGTTCTGATCGGGGCGGGCGCGAAGGTTCTGGGTAACATCCGGGTCGGGGATTGCTCCCGCGTCGCCGCGGGGTCCGTGGTGCTGGAAGATGTGCCGGCCTGCAAGACGGTGGCGGGCGTGCCTGCGAAGATCGTGGGAGAGGCCGGTTGCGACCAGCCGTCGATGAACATGGATCATCTGTTGCCCTGCGGCGGATCATCCACCTGAGGGACGGTTTCCAGTCAATTGAGAGATAACGAAAAACGGCGCCCACAAAGGCGCCGTTTCTTTGCGTTCAGCTGGCCGCGCGGGCCTGGCGCTTGCGCTCATGCGGGTCCAGGAAGCGTTTGCGCAGACGGATCGCGTTGGGCGTGACCTCGACCAGTTCATCATCGTCGATATAGGCGATGGCCTGTTCCAGCGACATGGTGATCGGCGTGGTCAGGCGGACCGCATCGTCGGTGCCGGAGGCGCGGACATTGGTCAGCTTCTTGCCCTTCAGCGGATTCACTTCCAGATCGTTGTCGCGGCTGTGTTCGCCGATGATCATGCCGGTATAGATGGCTTCCTGCGCGCCGATGAACATCTTGCCCCGCTCTTCGAGGTTCCAGAGCGCATAGGCAACCGATGTGCCATTTTCCATCGAGATCAGGACACCGGCGCGCCGGCCCGGGATCGACCCCTTGTAGGGCTCCCACGCGTGGAAGACGCGGTTCAGAACGCCGGTGCCGCGGGTATCGGTCAGAAACTCCCCGTGATAGCCGATGAGACCGCGGGAGGGCACAAGCGCCACGATCCGCGTCTTGCCCGCGCCCGCCGGTTTCATCTCCGACAATTCGCCCTTGCGGGGGCCTGTCAGCTTTTCGATCACGGCGCCGGTGTATTCGTCGTCGACATCGATCGTGACCTCTTCGACCGGCTCCAGTCTCTCGCCGTTTTCTTCGAGGAACAGCACCTGTGGCCGGGATATCGACAGCTCGAACCCCTCCCGGCGCATGTTTTCGATCAGAACGCCCATCTGCAATTCGCCACGGCCCGCGACTTCGAAAGCCTCGCCGCCGGGGGTGTCGGTGACGCGGATCGCGACATTCGATTCCGCCTCTTTCATCAGGCGTTCGCGGATCACACGGGACTGAACCTTCTTGCCGTCCTTGCCGGCCAGCGGGCTGTCATTGATGCCGAAGGTGACCGTGATCGTGGGCGGGTCGATGGGCTGCGCCGGGATCGCGTCTGTCACCGAAAGATCGCAGATCGTGTCGGCCACGGTGGCCTTGGACATGCCCGCGATGCTGACGATATCGCCTGCTTCGGCGATGTCGATCGGTTGCTGGCCAAGCCCGCGAAACGCCAGAATCTTGGTCGCGCGGAACTGTTCGACCTTCTCGCCGTCGCGGGACAGCGCCTTGACGGTTTCGCCGGTTCTGAGCGTGCCGCTTTCGACCCGTCCGGTCAGGATGCGGCCGATGAACGGGTCGGAGCCGAGCGTCGTCGCCAGCATGCGAAACGGCTCCTTGTCATGGGCGATCTGTTTTGGGGCGGGCACATGGGCCACCACCAGATCGAAAAGCGCGGTCAGGTCCTTCCGCGGGCCGTCGAGCGTGTCATCGGCCCAACCGGCGCGGCCGGAGGCGTAGAGATGCGGAAAATCGAGCTGATCGTCATCGGCGCCGAGATTGGCGAAGAGATCGAAACATTCGTCCAGGGCCCGGTCCGGTTCGGCATCGGGCTTGTCGACCTTGTTCAGCACCACGATCGGGCGCAGGCCAAGCGCCAGCGCCTTGGATGTCACGAATTTGGTCTGCGGCATCGGCCCTTCGGCCGCATCCACCAGCAGCACGACCCCGTCCACCATCGACAGGATCCGCTCCACCTCGCCGCCGAAATCGGCATGGCCGGGCGTGTCGACGATATTGATGCGCATGCCCTTCCATTCCAGGCTGGTGGCCTTGGCCAGAATGGTGATGCCGCGTTCGCGTTCCAGATCGTTGCTGTCCATCGCGCGTTCGGCCACGGCCTGATTGTCGCGGAATGCGCCGGATTGCTTCAGCAGTTCGTCCACAAGCGTGGTTTTGCCATGATCGACATGCGCGATGATCGCGATATTGCGGAGGTCCATGAGGGAACGGCCTTGGATAAAGGTGGAGTTGGCAGGGCGTTACAATGCTGCGGGCGCAAAGGCCAGTGCAAAACGCTCAGGCGCGGGCCGGGGCGGGATTACACCGAAGCGGCAGATCCTGCCCGGATATGATCAGGTTTTGCGGCGGAGCCGGATGACGACATCGACCTTGGCGATCTCGTGCCCCTCGGGCGGGGTCGGCAGGGAGGTGATCTTCAACTGGGAGGCGGGCGCGTCGGTCAGCCTTCCGTCATCTTCCCAGTAGTAATGCGGGTGATCGTCCATCCGCGTATCGAAATAGGACCGCGACCCGTCGACCGTGACCTCCTGCATAAGGCCCGCGTCGCAGAACGCCTTGAGCGTGTTGTAGACCGTGGCCAGCGAAACCTTGTCGCCAGTGCCCAACACCGCGGCATGCAACCCCTCCGCAGTCACATGCCGATCCTGACCGTCCCCCACAAGCAGCGAGGCGAGAGACAGACGCTGCCGCGTGGGCCGCAGATCGGCCTGAGCGAGCCATTTGGTGCCGCGTTCAAGGGCTTCAGGGGTCATAAGCGGGGTCTTTCCTGGCGTTTCAGCGTATATATATGGCGTTTGGCCCCCGTTTTTCAAACGGTTTTGCCCACAGGTCCGCGATCTGTGACCAAACGGCCCGCACTTGCCAGCTTTGCCGCCCCAATGATAGGGACAAAGAAGCAAACGCATCTGAGAATGCTACATATAGCGGCAGGCAGGGACATATGGCGGATTTTCCAACGAGCTTTGACAAAGATGCGTTGCTGCAATGCGCGCGGGGCGAGTTGTTCGGGCCGGGCAATGCCCAGTTGCCGGAACCGCCGATGCTGATGATGGACCGGATCACGGACATCTCCGGCGATGGCGGCGAGCACGGCAAGGGCCATGTCAGGGCCGAGTTCGATATCACCCCCGATCTGTGGTTTTTCGAGTGCCATTTTCCCGGCAATCCGATCATGCCCGGCTGTCTGGGGCTGGATGGGCTGTGGCAGCTGACCGGGTTCAATCTGGGCTGGCGGGGCTGGCAGGGGCGCGGCTATGCGCTTGGCGTGGGCGAAGTGAAGCTGACCGGCATGGTCCGGCCCGATCGCAAGATGCTGACGTATTTCGTGGATTTCACCAAGGCGATCCAGACCCGACGCCTGACCATGGGAGTGGCCGATGGACGGGTGGAGGCTGACGGAGAAGTGATCTATCAGGTCAAGGACATGAAGGTCGCGTTGTCGGAAAGCTGAGTTTGCGAGGGAGGGTGCGTTCATGCGCCGTGTGGTTGTTACAGGTCTGGGAATTGTCTCGCCGATCGGAAACGGGGCCGACGAGGTCACCGCCGCGCTGAAAGCGGGCAAATCCGGCATCGAAGCTTCGCCCGAAATGGCCGAGCACGGGTTCCGCAGCCAGATCGCCGGGACGCTGAAAATCGACGTGACCGAGCATGTGGACAAGCGCGCGCTCCGGTTCATGGGGCCGGGCGCGGCCTATGCCCATATCGCCATGACGCAGGCCATCGCCGATGCGGGGCTTGAGGAAAGCACGGTCAGCACGCCGCGAACCGGGTTGATCGCGGGCTCCGGCGGGCCGTCGACCAGCGCCATGTTCGCGGCCCATCAGACCGTCCTGAAGACCGAGGCGACCAAGCGGATCGGGCCGTTCGCCGTGCCCAAATGCATGTCGTCGACGATCAGCGCCAATCTGTCCACCGCCTTCAAGATCAAGGGGATCAACTATTCGATTACCTCCGCCTGCTCCACCTCGCTGCATTGCATCGGGGCGGCTGCCGAACAGATCATGATGGGCAAGCAGGATGTCATGTTCGCAGGCGGCGCGGAGGAACTGGACTGGACGCTTTCCTGCCTGTTCGACGCCATGGGTGCGATGAGTTCGAAATTCAACGAGACGCCCGTACGCGCCAGCCGTGCATTCGATGCGGATCGCGACGGGTTCGTGATCGGCGGCGGCGGCGCGATCCTTGTGCTGGAAGAACTGGAGCACGCGCTGGCGCGTGGCGCCAGGATCTACGCCGAAGTCACCGGGTTTGCGGCCACATCCGACGGGCATGACATGGTCGCGCCCTCGGGCGAAGGCGGCGAACGGGCGATGCGGCTGGCGCTGCAGACCCTGCCGGAGGGTCGCAAGGTCGATTACATCAACGCGCATGGCACTTCCACGCCGGTGGGCGATGTCGGCGAGGTCGAGGCCGTGCGGCGGGTGTTCGGCCAGCGGAAGACGCCGCCGATTTCCTCCACCAAGTCCATGACGGGGCATGCGCAGGGTGCGGCAGGAGCGTTGGAGGCGACCTTCTGCCTGCTGATGCTGGAGCATGATTTCATCGCGCCGTCGATCAATGTCGAGACCCTCGATCCGGCCCTTGACCCTTCCGAGATCGCCACGGCGCTGGTCGAAAATGCGGGGCTCGACACGGTCATGACCAATTCCTTCGGGTTTGGCGGGACCAACGGCTCGATGTTGCTGTCGAAATACAACGGATAAAAAAATGTCGGAATTGATGAGGGGCAAGCGCGGGCTGATCATGGGGGTCGCCAATGAGCGCTCCATCGCCTGGGGCATCGCGCGGGCGATGCATGCGGAAGGGGCGGAACTGGCCTTCTCCTATCAGGGGGAGGCGTTCGGCAAACGCGTGGAGCCGCTTGCCGCATCGCTTGGCTCGGATCTTCTGATCGACGTGGATGTGACCGATGACGCCTCGATGGACGCCTGTTTCGAGCGTCTGAAAGAGGTCTGGGGCAGTATCGACTTCGTGGTCCATGCCATTGCGTTTTCGGATAAATCCGAGCTGACGGGCCGGTTCATCAACACCACGCGCGAGAATTTCAAGACCTCGCTGACCATCTCCTGTTACTCGCTGATCGATGTGGCCAGGCGGGCCTCGGCCCTGATGCCCGATGGCGGGACGATCCTGACGCTGACCTATCAGGGATCGAACCGGGTCACGCCGTTTTACAACGTGATGGGTGTGGCCAAGGCGGCGCTGGAATCAGCGGTGCGCTATCTGGCCAACGATCTGGGCCCCGAGGGCATTCGCGTGAACGCGATCAGCCCGGGCCCGATGAAGACGCTGGCTGGCGCCGCGATCGGCGGGGCGCGAAAGACCTTCAAGACGACCGAGGCGAACGCCCCGCTGCGCGCCAACGCGACCCTGGAGGCGATCGGCGGCACGGCGGTTTATCTCGCCTCCGACTACGGGGCCTGTACCACGGGCGAGATCATTATCGTGGATGGCGGCTATCACGTGCTCGGGATGATGCAGCCCGAGAACCTTTAGCGCCCTAGCCAAGCGCCACGATATGCACCGCGAAGGTCAGATCCTGACCGGCCAGCGGGTGGTTCGCATCAACTGTCACATGGGTGTCCGACACCTCGGTGATCGCGGCGACCATGGTTTGCCCCTCTGGCGTCTGCAATTGCAGTTTTGTGCCCAATTCCAAGGGGATATCGTCGGGAATGGCCTCCCGCGGGACCTGCTGGACGCCATCGACGATATGCTGGCCATAGGCCTGATCGGCGGGGACGGTGACGGTTTTCCTGTCGCCGAGGCTCATGCCCTCGAAGGCGGCCTCCAACCCTGGTATGATCTCACCTTCGCCCATGGTGAATTGCAGGGGGTCGCGGCCGTCCGAACTGTCGAAGACGGACCCGTCGTCGAGGGTTCCGGTGTAGTGGAACGATACCGAAGTGCCTGGGGTAACCTTTGTCATATGACATCCTTGTCGGGGGGAATTTGTGCGCCGCGATCCGCGTCGCGATCATCCCCCGAGCCTAGCCGAATTCCGACCTAAGTAAATATTGCTGTTGAGAATTGTCGGAAGAGGCGGCCTGTGTCACGATGGCGCCACCAAAACAGGAAGGCGATGCCATGCCGGTTACAACCTGTGTATTCGATGCGTATGGGACATTATTTGACGTAAACGCCGCTGCGAGAAATCTGGCGGAGGAAGACGGGCTGGAAGGGTTTGCCGCGGTCTGGCAGCAGGTTTCCAGCCATTGGCGGGCCAAGCAGCTGCAATATTCATGGATCCGCACGATCGCGCGCGACCACGTGGATTTCTGGCAGATCACGCAGGACGGGCTGGATTGGGCGCTGGATGTCACCGATCAGGCCGATCCGGAACTCAGGGAGCGATTATTGGGCCTTTACTGGACCTTACCCGCCTATCCTGAAGTGCCGGAAACGCTGGCCAGGCTGAAAGCCAACGGGATGAAGACGGCGATTTTGTCGAACGGATCGCCCAAGATGCTGGAAGGCGCGGTGGACAGCGCCGGGATCGGCGATCTGCTGGATGCGGTGCTGAGCGTCGAGGAGGAGCGGGTTTTCAAGCCCGATGCGCGGGTCTATGCGTTGGTGGGCCGCCATCTGGATGTCTCCAAGGACGAAGTTTTGTTCGTGTCGTCGAACGGGTGGGATGCCGCCGCGGCGGCCTCCTACGGGTTCCGGGTGCTCTGGGTGAACCGCGCCGGGGAGCCGGTGGACAGGTTGTCGGGCAAGCCGGGACAGACCGCGCGGGATCTGCGCTGCGTGCCCGACGTGGCCCGGGCCGATCCCGCATGATCCGATATGCGGTGTCCGACGATGGTCTGCGTCTCGCCTACGAGGATCGGGGGGCGGGGGAGCCGCTGGTCTGCCTGCCCGGGCTGACCCGGAACATGGAGGATTTCGAGCCGGTGGTGGCGGCCTTTTCGGAGCGCGCGCGCATCATACGGATGGATTTCCGGGGGCGCGGCGCATCGGATCACGCCCCCGACCCGATGAGCTACAACGTCCCGCAGGAGGCGCGCGACGTGCTGGCCCTGCTGGACCATCTGGGGCTGGACAAGGTGGCCATTCTGGGCACATCGCGCGGCGGGCTGGTGGCGATGATGCTGGCGGCGACCGCCAAGGAGCGGCTTTCCGGCGTTGTGCTGAACGATGTGGGCCCGGTGATCGAGCCCGGCGGGCTGGACGCGATCATGGATTACATCGGGCGACGCCCCGGATTTGCCACGCTGGCCGAAGGCGCGGCGGCCCTGCCTGCAAGCTATGCGCCGGATTTCCGGAACGTCCCGCCCGCCACATGGGCGGACATGGCGCGGCGGATCTGGCGGGAGGAGGAGGACGGGCTGCATCTGCGCTATGATCCGCGCCTGCGGGAGGCCGTGGCCCCCGCCTTCGACACCACGCAGCCGGCGCCGGACCTCTGGCCGCTCTTCGATGCGCTGGACGGGCTGCCGCTTGCGCTGATCCGGGGGGCGAACTCCAACCTGCTGTCACGGCAGACCACCGCCGAGATGCGCCGCAGGCGGCCGGACATGCTGGTGGCCGAGATCCCGGACAGGGGCCATGTGCCGTTTCTGGACGAGCCCGGCGCAGTCGCCCTGATCTCCGAATTTCTGGATCTTGTTTCATGAGTGATATCAAAATGATAGAGGCCGCGGCTGACAGGGCGCGGGGCCATGTCAGGCGCACGCCCTTGCTGTCCTCCCCGTTTCTGGACGAGATCGCCGGGCGGCGGGTTCTGGTGAAGGCGGAATGCCTGCAACATACCGGCAGCTTCAAGTTTCGCGGGGCGTGGTCGGCTCTGTCCGGTCTTGCGCCCGAACGGCGCCGGGCGGGGGTTCTGGCGTTCTCCTCGGGCAATCACGCGCAAGGCGTGGCGCTGGCGGCAAAGCTTCACGGCGTGCCGGCCACCATCATCATGCCGCAGGATGCGCCGGCGCTGAAGATCGATAATACCCGCGCCTTCGGGGCCGAGGTCGTGCTCTACGACCGCGCCGGGCGTGAAAAGCGCGAGGAGATCGGTGCGCGTCTGCAGGCCGAACGGGGGCTGACCCTGATCCGGCCCTATGACGAACCGCTGGTCATCGCCGGGCAGGGCACCTGCGGGCTGGAGATTGCCGAACAGGCGGCGGAACAGGGCGTGACCAAGGCGGAGGTGCTGAGCTGTTGCGGGGGCGGCGGCCTGACCTCGGGCATCGCGCTGGCGCTGGAGGCGCGCGCGCCGCGGATGCGGGTGAGACCGGTGGAGCCGGAGAGGTTCGACGATACCGCGCGCTCGCTCGCCTCGGGCGGCATCGTCCGGAATAGCGGCCCGGAAACAGGGTTTTGCGACGCGATCCTCACACCATCGCCGGGGGAGATTACATTCCCGATCATGGCCGCGCGTTGCGGCCCCGGGCTGGTGGTGAGCGATGCCGAGGTGCGCGCGGCGATGCGGCTGGCGGCCGCCCGGCTGAAGCTGGTGATCGAGCCGGGCGGCGCGGTGGCCCTTGCCGCAGCATTGTTCCATGGCGACGCGCTGGAGGGCGATGCGGTGATCGCCACGGCCTCGGGCGGGAATGTGGATCTGGCGCTTTACAGCGAGGTCTTGTCGGAGGCGGCCTGAGATCGCCTGCGGCTGAGGCCGATGGCGAAGATCGCAAAGGACATCGACATCAGAACCGCCGACAGCAGGAAGGGCGCGCCGGGCAGCACCGGATCCGCGCCATCGCGGGTGAACCAGAAAAACGCCTGCGTCATCATCAGTGGCGACAGGATCATCGACAGAGCCGCGATGGAGGACAGGACGCCCTGCAATTCGCCCTGCTGGTCCGCGCCCGCCGCCCGCGACATCACCGCCTGCATGGCCGGGGCCACGATCGCGCCGATGGCCGAGATCGGGATCAGCGCCCAGATCATCCAGCCCTGGCTCGCCAGACCGTAGGCGACCAGACAGATCATGTTCAGGATCAGCCCCCAGTAGACCGCGCGGACCTCGCCCAGGCGGGGCAGGATGAGACGGATCAGGCCCGCCTGCACCACGGCCATCGCCAGACCGTAAAGCGCAAGCGACAGACCCACCTTGCCGGTGCCCCAACCGAACGCGGCTTGGGTGTAATAGGCCCAGACCGCGGGATAGACGAAGTTGGAAATCTGGTAGACCAGCATCACGATCAGCAGCAGCCTCACACCCGGCAGGGCGCCCACATGCTGCAACGCGCCAAGCGGATTGGCCCGCCGCCAGCGGAGCGGGCGGCGCTTTTCGGGCGGCAGGGATTCGGGCAGAACGACATAGCCGAAGACAAAGCTGAGCGCGGCGAGACAGGCCGCGGCGATGAAGGGCGCGCGCGGGTCCAGCCCGCCAAGCAGACCGCCGAGGATCGGGCCAAGAATGAAGCCGACGCCGAAGCCTGCCGAGATCAGGCCGAAGTTCTGCGCCCGTTTCTCCGGCTCCGTGATGTCGGCCATATAGGCCAGCGCGGTGGCATGGGTGGCCGCTGCGATGCCCGCGACGATGCGGCCCGCCAGCAGCAGCCAGATCGTGCCTGCAACCGCCATCACCGCATAATCCAGCGCCATGACCGCCATCGAGACGAGCAGGATCGGGCGGCGTCCGAACCGGTCGCTGAGATTGCCGAGGGTCGGCGAAAAGCCGAATTGCATCACCGCATAGGCGGCCGACAGGATCCCGCCCCACAAGGCCGCATTCGCCAGATCGGCGCCGCGAACCTCGCGGATGAGATCCGGCATCACCGGCAGGATCAGCCCGATGCCGATGGCGTCGAGGGCGACGGTGATCAGAATGAAGATGACAGGCAGGCGGCTGCGCATGGGAAAATCCGGTTCTGCCGCCGCGTCGGACAGCGCATTTACCTATCGGGCCCGCCCGGGCCTGTCCATCCCCAAGGGGATTTGCTCAGGAAAACCGCCGGTCCGCGGCCGCTGCATAGGCGCGCGCCTCGGCGGGGGCGTGGCCAAGCGCGCGTCGCGGATCGCGCGCGGGGGCGAGGTCCAGATCGGGAAAGTCGCGGGCCACCAGATCGCCAAGCGGCGCGCCGGATGTCTGAGCTTCGGCGCATAATGCCTTGATCGCGCTTTGTGCTTCGGGTCTGGAGATCCGCTCCGCAAGCAGGAAGCTGTACGCTTCCGCATGGATCAGCTCCAGCGGATCGGCGATGTTGGAGGCCATGCGCGCGGTGTCCGGCGTCAGCGTTTCGGCCAGATCGGCGGCGAGTGCCAGGGCCTTTGCGGCCCCCGCCACCATGGCCGGCAGGCTCAGCCATTCGCAAAGCCACGCCGCGCCGTCCCGTTCCTGCCGGTGCAGCATCGCGCCCTGCATCGCGGTGTTGAGTGCGGCCACATGCCGGGCCAGCGCCACCAGAACCGAGGGGCCGACCGGGTTCTGCTTCTGCGGCATGGTCGAGGAGGCGCCGGCGGCGGCCAGGGAGATTTCCGCAATCTCGGTCTGGGTCAGCAGGATCAGGTCCTCGCCCAGCTTTCCGGCCGAGCCCGCGACCAGCGTCAGCCAGCCCGCAAGCTCCGCGATCCGGTCGCGCTGACTGTGCCATGAGGCGTGCGGCGCGGCGAGGCCAAGTGCCTCTGCCAGCGCCTCGCGAAGGGCGGGCAGTTCGGGGCCGAGGGCCGCGCCCGTGCCCGCCGCCCCGGACAGCGAGACCGTCAGAAGCCGCGGGCGCAACTGATCGAGACGATGCAGATGCGCCAGAAACGGATGGCCCCAGCCCGCCGCCACCATGCCGAAACTGGTGGGCGTCGCCCGCTGGCCATAAGTGCGGCCGGCCATCGGCGTTTCCGCATGCCGCCCGGCATGGGCGGACAACGCCTTGCAAAGGCGGGATATTTCACCTTCCATCCGCACCAGCGCCTGGCGCAGCCGAAGGATCAGGCCGGTGTCGACGATATCCTGCGACGTGGCCCCCCAATGGACGTATTGGGCCGCATCCCGGTCGCCGATTTCGGCCCGGAAGGCGGCAACCAATGCAGGGATCGGCACCGCGTTCCGCCCCGTGGCGGCGGACAGGGCGGAGGGGTCGATCTGAACCTCCAGACTGGCGCGGTGGATGGCGTCGCCCGCCGCCGCCGGGATGATGCCAAGCGCGCCCTGAGCCTTGGCAAGCGCCCCCTCGACCAGAAGCAGGGCGCGGATCTCGGCGCTGTCGGTGAACAGTTTCGCGGTTTCGCGATCCGTAAACAGATCGCGGTAGAGCGCACTGTCGAAGGGAGAGATGCTCATGATCCGCCCTCGATCACGCCCAGACCGGTGAGGAAATCAACCAGATGGCCGGTGTAGATGTCGGGCTTTTCCACGCATGGCAGATGGCCCGCCCCCCGGATCAGCTCGTACCGCGCGCCGGGGATGAGCCCGGCCATTTCGCGCACCAGATCGGGCGGGGTGGAGCCGTCTTCGGACCCCGCGATCACCAGCGCGGGCAGGCGCAGCGCCGCCGTGGTGGTGTAGAAGTCCGTTCCCGCGATCGCGGCGGAACACCCCGCATAGCCCGCCGCCGGTGTGGTTTCGACCATGCGTTTCCAGGGCAGAACCGCCGCGCTCTCCCGAAAGGCCGGGGAAAACCAGCGTTGGAGGATGGTGTCCGACATGGCCGAAAGACCTTGGCTTTCCACCATTGCGATCCGCTCATGCCACATCTCGCGCGTTCCGATTTTGGGGGCGGTGTTCGACAGGACGACCGCGCGGATCTGATCGAGCCGTTTGGCGGCAAGCCCCTGCGCGATCATGCCCCCGATGGAAAGGCCCACGAACACGCAGTCGCGCACCTCCAGCGCGTCGAGAAGCTGCTCCGCATCGCGCACCAGTGCGCCCATGGAATAGGGCGCGGGCGGGCAGGCCGACAGCCCGTGGCCGCGTTTGTCATAGCGGATGATCCGCAGGTTTTGCGGAAGCCGCGCCACCACATCGTCCCAAAGCCGCAGATCGGTGCCGAGCGAGTTGGCGAAGACCACCGGCGGGCCGTTCGGGTCGCCATCCTGCCGCACATGCAGATGGATATCGCCAAGCTGGATGCTGTTCATGTGATCCTCCCTCAGGGGCTTTGTCGGACAGATCGGCCCGTGCCGCAAGCCGGGCGTGGTGGCGCAAACGGACCTTGCACGCCGCGAATGGGCTTGCGGGCGGGTGAAACCCTTCGCACTCTGCCCGAAAGCGAGAAGGATTCATCGGTGACACTCATCCGCGCGGCCGTCTGCCATGCCTTTGGCGAACCATTGAAAATCGAGGAGGTTACCCTGCGCGCGCCCGCCGCGGGCGAGGTGGAGGTGACGCTGGAGGCGGTGGCGATCTGCCATTCCGACATCTCCTATATCGACGGCGGATGGGGCGGCGGCCTGCCGGCGGTCTATGGCCATGAAGCGGCCGGGATCGTCACCGGCATCGGGCCCGGCGTGACCGGTCTGGAGGCTGGCGCACGGGTGATCGTGACGCTGATCCGCGCCTGCGGCACTTGCGTCGATTGTGCCTCGGGCGCGCCGGTCTATTGCAGTTCCGCCGCACCGGTGCCGCCAAGCCTGACGGGCGCGGACGGGCGCGCGCTGGTCAAGGGACTGAAATGCGCGGCCTTCGCGGAAAAGGTGGTGGTCGACCAGAGCCAGGTCGTGGATGTGGGCGGGCTTGCGCCGGAGGCGGCTTGCCTTCTGGCCTGCGGGGTGCCGACGGGCGTCGGCGCGGCGGTCAACACCGCCGGGATCCGCCCGGGGCAGAACGTGGTGGTGATCGGCGCGGGTGGTGTGGGCCTGAACGCGATCCAGGGGGCCCGGATCGCAGGCGCGGCACGGATCATCGCGATGGATCTGGAGCCGTCGAAGCTGGAGGATGCCAGGGCATTCGGAGCCACCGACGGAGTGCTGGCCAGCGAGCCGAAGCCGTGGAAGGCGATCCGGGCGCTGACCGGCGGGCGCGGCGCCGATCATGTGCTGGTCTCCGTCGGTGCGATCCCGGCCTATGACGTGGCGATGCGGCTTCTGGCGCCAAAAGGCACGGTCTATGCGGTCGGCATGCCGCATTCGGGCGACACGGTCAGCTACGAACCGGTGATCATTGCCGCGACGGGGCAGGGCATGCGCGGCTCGCTGATGGGGGAGGTCGTCCCGAAACGCGATATCCCCTGGATGGTCGAGCTTTACGGGCAGGGCCGTCTGAAGCTTGATGAGCTGGTGACCGGGCGGTGGACGCTGGACCAGATCAACGAGGCGATCGCCGATACCAGAAGCGGCAAGGCACGGCGCAATGTCATCGTGTTTCGGGGCGCATCCCCGGGCGGCACCGGCCCCGCAGGACTGGCGGCGGATCAGGCCCTGCCCGGGTGACGGGCGCGCGGCCGGACCGGATCGCAAGGCCGCCGCGCCGGGCCCGCCGATGGCTGGGCCGGGTCAACTGGACCCGTTCGGCGAAACGTGATCTGGTCGGCCCTCCCGGCCCCGGAAAAAGGAGAGCCCGCCATGAAACTCGCCGATCTTGAGGTGTTTGTCGTCGCGCCGCCGCCGCCGGGCTGGGGCGGGCGCTACTGGCTGATTGTCCGCGTCACCACCGCCTGCGGGATCACCGGACTGGGGGAGGTCTATGCCGCGGCTGTCGGGCCGGAGGCGATGCGCGCGGTCATCGGCGACGTGTTTGCGCGGCACATGGAGGGCGAAAGCCCCGAAGATATCGAGAAGATGTTCCGCCGGGCCTATTCAAGCGGGTTCACGCAGCGGCCCGATCCGACCGTGATCGGCGCGTTTTCCGGGCTGGAAATGGCCTGCTGGGACATTCTGGGCAAGGCGCGGGATCGGCCGGTCTGGGCGCTGATCGGGGGCCGGATGAACGACCGTCTGCGCGCCTATTCCTATCTGTACCCGATGGATCACCACGATCCGCGCGCCTTCTGGACCAGCCCCGATATGGCTGCCGAGGCCGCGGCGGCCCTGGCCGATGACGGCTGGACGGCGGTGAAATTCGACCCTGCCGGCCCCTATACGATGCGCGGCGGACATATGCCCGCGCTGTCCGATATCGCCCGATCCGTCGCCCATTGCGCGGCGATCCGCGCGGCGGTGGGAGGGCGGGCCGATCTGCTTTTCGGCACCCACGGGCAGTTTTCGACCGCGGGCGCGATCCGGCTGGCCCGCGCGTTGGAGCCCTATGACCCGCTCTGGTACGAGGAGCCGGTTCCCCCCGACAACGCGGCCGCCATGGCCGAGGTCGCGGCGGCCAGCATGATCCCGGTCGCGACCGGCGAACGGCTTTGCACCAAGGCGGAGTTTGCCCCGGTTCTGCGCGCCGGGGTGCGCATCCTGCAGCCGGCCCTTGGCCGGGCGGGCGGCATCTGGGAGGTCAAGAAGATCGCCGCGATGGCCGAAAGCCACAATGCGCAGATGGCGCCGCATCTCTATGCCGGGCCGGTGGAATGGGCCGCCAATGTGCATTTCGGCGTCAGCACGCCCAACCTGCTGATGGTCGAGGCGATCGAGACGCCCTTTCACGACGCCCTGGTCTCGGGGCGGCCCCGGGTCACGGACGGCTTCGTGGAGGCGCCCGCCGCGCCCGGTCTGGGGATCGAACTGGACGACGCGGTGGCCGCGGCGCATGCCTATGCCGGCGGCCGTCTGCATCTGGAGATGCGCGACGCGCCGTGCGACTGGCAGGGCGGCAATGCCTTCGCGGGCGGGGCGGAGGATTAGCGCGCCTTTTCGTGCTGGTAGCGCAGCCTTGCCACTTCTTCGTTCTTCTCGGCCCGCTGCTGATTCTTCAGGTCTTCTTCCACATAGTTCATATGGGTGATGATCGCCGCGCGGGCGGCCTCGGGATCGCGGGCCTGAATTGCGTCGTTGATGATGCGGTGGTGTTCCAGAAGCAGGTCGCGGGTTGTGCGCTGCTTGAACATGATCTGGCGGTTATAGAACACACCTTCGCGCAGCAGGTCGAACATCGACCGCATCATGTGCAGCATGATCACATTGTGGCTGGCCTCGATGATGGCCAGATGAAACTCCGCGTCCAGTTCCGCCTCGTCCGAGGGGTTCCGCTTGGAATGGGCGGCCTCCATCTTGTGGTAAAGCGTGTCGATGACCTTCAGATCGGTGTCCGAGCCATGAACGGCGGCGCGGGCGGCGGCCAGCCCTTCGAGATCCCGGCGGAAGGAGACATAATCGAACACCGCCTCGTCATGGGCGGCGAACAGCCGGATCAGGGCCTCCGAAAAGGCGCTGCCCAGCACATCGGCAACATAGATGCCGGCACCCGCCCGTGTGGCGAGCAGGCCGCGGGTCTGCAGTTCGGCGATGGCCTCGCGGAGTGACGGCCGCGACACGCCCAGGCGTTCGCTCAACTCCCGCTCGGACGGCAGCCGTTCGCCCGGCCGCAGAATGCCGCGCAGGATCAACTCCTCGATCTGTCGCACAACGGAGTGGGACAGTTTTTCCGCCTCTATGCGCTGAAACGGCACGACCGGGCCCTCCCTCCCAATTGGTCAAAACATATGACCAGCACGGGCGGGTTGTCTAGGGCTGTGATGGGGGAATGATGCCCGGCAGAAACGTCGCCGGGCGCGAACCCGGCCCGTTCGGGGGCCGGGTTCGGGTTTGCGTTCCTGCCGAGGCGTCAGTTCATCGGGCGGATGACGATCTCCACCCGGCGGTTTTGCTGGCGGCCTTCCGCAGTGGCGTTGGTGGCGATCGGTGCGGTTTCGCCCCGGCCATAGCTGCGGACGCGCGCGGGGCTGACGCCTTCCTCCAGAATCACCCCGGCCACCGCGTTGGCGCGGCGCGTGGACAGATCCTGATTATAGGCGGCCGAGCCGGTGTCGTCCGTATGGCCGATCACGTCCACCGTGGTGTTGGGGTATTGCTGCAGGTTGCGCGCGAGGGCGCGGATATCGTTTTGCAGGCCGGGGCGGATGGCGGCGCTGTCCACGGCGAACAGGATGCCCTCGGGCATCGTCACCACCAACTCCTCGCCGGTGTTGTTGATCGAAATCTGGTCATTGGCCATCGACGACCGCAGATCGCGCGCCTGACGGTCCAGCATCTGGCCGATGCCTGCGCCGGCAAGCGCGCCGACGGCCGCCCCTGCGACGGCGCCCATGCCCCGGTCGCTGTCATTGGCCTGCGCCCCGATCGCAGCCCCCAGGATGCCGCCAACGATCGCACCGTCCCGGGTGCGGTTCGCATTCGGGTCGGTGTTGGTCGGCACGCAGGCGGTGAGGCCCAATGCGGCGATGGCGGTTACGGCGATGCCGGTTTTACGAATGGTCATGTAGCTGCCCTTTTCCCATGTCTTCTGGCCCGGTATCTGTCACGGGCCTCCTTGGCTATCTGCAATAGCAGGGCCTTGTTATTCAATAACATCGAAAAAAGCGACGGCGGAAAGCCGCCGGTTCGCCGGGCCCGCCCGGTCAGGCGGTGCTCCGGGCGTCCTCGGCGGCGGTTTCCCAGGCGAGCATGGCGCGCTTGACCGGCAGGCCCCAGTGGTATCCCGCCAGCGCACCGGATTTCCTGATCGCCCGGTGGCAGGGGATCAGCCAGCTGATCGGATTGCGTCCCACGGCGGTGCCGACGGCGCGCACCGCGCGGGGGTTTCCGACCGCCCCGGCAATCTCGGAATACGTGGTCACCTGCCCCGAGGGGATGGACAGAAGCGCCTCCCAGACCTTGATCTGGAAGGGGGCCCCGATCAGATGCAGCCGCGTCTCGCCGGTCCGGCCGAAGGCGGCGGCGACCCATGGGGCCAGCGCGGCGGGATCCTCGACATAGGCCGCATTGGGCCAGCGCCCCGACATGTCGGCAAAGGCCGCCTCGCGCCCGACCTCGGAGGCAAAGGCCAGCCCGCAGAGGCCCCGCTCGGTCCCCATGGCGAGCGCGTCGCCGAACGGGCTGTCGAACCAGCCATGGCGGATGGTCAGGCCCGCGCCGCCGCGGGCGTAGTCACCGGGGCTCATGGCTTCCCACCGCAGGAACAGATCATGCAACCGGCCGCCGCCGGAAAGACCGGTTTCGGCCACCGTATCCAGCACCGTGAACCGGTCGGCCAGCAGGCGCTTGGCATGATCCAGCGTCAGGTATTGCTGATAGCGTTTGGGGGACACGCCGACCCATCTGGAAAACACGCGCTGCAGATGGGCGGGGCTCATCTTGAGCGCGCGCGCCAGTTCCTCCAGCGAGGGGCCGGGCGCGGGTGCCGCATCGATGATGTCGATCGCGCGGCGCACCACGTTGAAGTGATAGGCTGTGTCGGGTTCCGGCAGGGTCATCTCATTCATCTTACGCTCCATCCTCTGGTCAAGGATAGGGGGGCGGTGACGGTTGATGCGACCCGGTTCTTGCGCCAAACGGATGGCCGGTGTCAGGCGACGCTGGCGCGCGTTTCCCGTTCTCTCTGACGTTGCGGATAGAGGCAGAGGATTTCCTCGGGCACCAGATCGAGACGGGCAAGGCAGGGCCGGTCGGATAGCCCGCGGGCGATCTGCTGCGCGATGACCCGCGCGATCGGCGGCAGGGCCTTCAGCGTCGGTTCGCCCAGCCAGAGACTTTCGACCCAGAGCCCGTTGACCTGCACGAGTTCATGGACGTCGAAGAGAAGCTGCACAACCGTGACCGAGGTGCCGGCCGGCCGCGCGGCAATGGCGCCGCCATCGGCCAGCCGGCCCGCCTGCGCGAAAACCTGCGGCTCACCGAATAGAAGCTCGGCCATCGGTTCGCGGATCTGGACCCGCAGAGAGCCCGAAACGGTCAGCGGCTGTTCGGGCCGCCCTGTTGACACCGCACCGGCGGCAAGCTGCACCGGAGCCGTGCCGGGGCTGGTCGTGGATGTGCCCGCTTGCATGCGATGGCGCAGGATCCAGCGAACGGGTTGCAGCCCGTTGTCATGGGTCAGCACCATGTCCCCCTCGCGCAGGCTGTCCGCGCGGCGGAGGCCAGCCCCGGTCGCCACCAGTGCGTCGGAGGCGAAACCGGGCAGATCATGGGTGGCGCGGGAGCCGGCGCTGTCGGCGTGCGCAGGCGCGCACGATCCATCTTCGCCGGTCAGGTCCGCATAGCTGAGGCCCGGCACAAGCGGCCGGGAGCTTGCATAGCCCACCGCGCGCCCGTCGATTTCGATCCGGTCGAGACAGATCGCCGCTCCGTCGGGCGCGCGCAGCCGTGCATAGGGCGTGGCGTCGACCGCGCCGCTGATCCGGGGCCTGTCGGCGGGCGTGGCGATGCTGGCCACAGGCGCAGGCGACGGCCCGCCGGGCACACCGGGCGCGACGATCATCTCGATCTCGTCCCGCCGCGGGTCGAACCCGGCCCCAAGGGCGAATGTCGCCTCCCGCCGGTCATAGACGAGAGCCAGAGGATCATAGGCGATAAGACGAATGCGGGGCATGGCAGTGCCTTTCCAGGTCGACTTTCGGGCCCCGCGTCCTAACAGGCTGATCGTCATCACCTGATTAACCGCACCGGGCAAAGCGCGTACAATTCGCAACGAATTGGCGGTATTCATCCGGGGGGCTTGCCGTGCCGGTTCTGCCGCGCCATACGGTTGCCCGAAATGGCCAAACAGCTCGACTATCATACGCTCCAAGAGATTTTCACGCGCTTTCGCGCCTCCGAACCGGAGCCGAAAGGCGAGCTGGAGCATGTGAACGCCTATACGCTGGTCGTGGCTGTGGCTCTCTCGGCGCAGGCGACGGATGCAGGCGTGAACAAGGCCACGCGCGCGCTTTTCCGGATCGCGGATACGCCGCAGAAGATGCTCGACCTCGGCGAAGAGGCGTTGATCGGCCATATCAAGACGATCGGTCTCTATCGCAACAAGGCCAAGAACGTCATCAAGCTCAGCCGCATTCTGGTGGAGCAGTATGACGGGCAGGTGCCGTCCTCCCGCGCGGCGCTGCAATCGCTGCCCGGGGTGGGGCGCAAGACCGCCAATGTGGTCCTGAATATGTGGTGGGGCTATCCCGCGCAGGCGGTCGATACGCATATCTTCCGCCTTGGCAACCGTTCGGGCATCGCGCCGGGCAAGGATGTCGATGCGGTGGAGCGCGCGATAGAAGACAATATTCCGGTGGAATTCCAGCAGCATGCCCATCACTGGATGATCCTGCACGGGCGCTACATCTGTGTGGCGCGCAAACCCAAATGCGCGGCCTGCATCATCCGCGATCTGTGCCAATTCGAGGACAAGACCTTATGAGTAAAACCTATGACGTGGTGGGCATCGGCAATGCGGTCGTCGACGTGATTTCCCATGGCGATGACAGTTTCCTGGACAATATGGGCATCACCAAGGGCATCATGCAGCTGATCGAGCGCGAGCGCGCCGAGGTGCTTTACGCCGCCATGTCGGACCGCGTCCAGACGCCGGGCGGATCGGTCGCCAACACGCTGGCGGGTCTTGGTACGCTGGGTTTGAGCACGGCCTTTGTCGGCCGGGTCAAGGATGACGCGCTTGGCCGGTTCTATGCCGACAGCATGGTGGCCGAAGGCACCGATTTTCCGAACCCGCCGGTGAATGGCGAGCATCTGCCGACCTCGCGCTCGATGATCTTCGTCTCGCCCGATGGCGAACGCTCGATGAACACCTATCTGGGCGTGTCCTCCGAACTGAGCGAGGAGGACGTGGACCCAAGCGTGATGGGGGCCGCGAAACTCCTGTTTCTAGAGGGCTATCTTTTCGACAAGGACAAGGGCAAATCCGCCTTTCTCGCCGCCGCGGCGGCATGCCGGGCGGCCGGCGGGCAGGCGGGCATCACCCTGTCCGATCCGTTCTGCGTGGACCGCCACCGCGACGGGTTCCGGGCGCTGATCGAGGATGAGATGGATTTCGTCATCGGCAACGAGGCCGAATGGCTGTCGCTTTATGAGACCCACGATCTGGATGTGGCCCTGCGCGAGGCGGCGATGGTCTGCCCGACGCTGGTCTGCACCCGCTCGGGCGAGGCGGTGATCCTGCGCCGCGATGACGAGCAGGTGGAGGTGCCGGTGGACAAGATCACGCCGGTGGATGCAACCGGCGCGGGCGATCAGTTCGCCGCCGGGTTCCTTTACGGGCTGGTCACGGAGCAGAGCCTTGAAATGGCGGGGCGCATGGGCGTGCTGGCCGCGGCCGAGGTGATCCGCCATATCGGCCCGCGCCCGCATCGCTCGCTCAGGCAGCTCTTCGCCGAAGAGGGGCTGATCCAGACCGAAGGCTAGGTCCGCCCCCCGCGATTTGCTAGCAAGGGTCTGGGCCGCCATGCACAGAGCCGCCGCAGCCCGTTGTTCTTGAAGCAGATTTTCCGGGGCGCCGATCATGGATCGCTACATCATCCTGCGCGATGAAAACACCGCGCTGCGGCGTGGACAGCCCTTTGGCGTGCCCGGGGCGGGCGCCGAGCCGTTCAGCCGCGGCATGGCGTCGACGATCCCGCCCGATCCCGTCTTCGAAACCGCCGAGATGCACAGCGCCGAGGCCCGCAGTCTTAAGCATGACCCGGGCGTGCTTCACGTCGCCCGCGCCATGCCGACCCGGCTGGTGGCCCCGGTCGCTTCCGCCACCCCGGGGCCGGGCGTGGGGGATGGGCCCACATGGGGCGTTGTGCGGACCGGTGCCGCCGACAGCCCGTTTGACGGGGTGGGGGTGAAGGTGGCCGTGCTGGACACCGGCATCGATGCCGCCCATCCGGCGTTCCGGGGCGTACAACTGGAGCAGCGGGACTTTTCCGGCGATGGTGACGGCGATCCGAACGGTCACGGCACCCATTGTGCGGGCACGATTTTCGGCCGGGATGTGGAAGGAACGCGGATCGGCGTTGCCCCCGGGGTCGGGACGGCGCTGATCGGCAAGGTTCTGGGCGATGACGGCTCGGGCAGTTCGGAGATGCTGTTCGATGCGCTGAAATGGGCCTCCAGCAACCGGGTGCGGGTGGTCTCGATGTCGCTCGGCTTCGATTTTCCCGGATTTGCGGAGCGGTTGGTCGCGGAGGAGGGCATGCCGGTGATCCTGGCCACCTCCATCGCGCTGGAGGCCTACCGGATGAACCTGCGCATGTTCGACCGGATCATGGACCTGTTTCGCTCGCAGGCCGCCTTCGATGGCGGCGTGGTCGTTGTGGCGGCGAGCGGCAACGAAAGCGCGCGCGAGACGAACCCGGATTTCGAGGTTTCGGCCTCCGTCCCGGCGGCGGCGGAGGGCGTCATCTCCGTCGGTGCGGTTTCCGAGGCGAGCGGCGTGCTGTCGGTTGCGCCCTTTTCCAACACCAACCCGGTGCTGAGCGCGCCGGGGGTCAATGTCGTCTCCGCCGCGACCGGGGGCGGGCTGGTGGCGCTGAACGGCACCTCCATGGCCTGCCCGCATGTGGCCGGCGTTGCCGCGCTCTGGTGGCAGGCGCTGGCGGGCGCGGGCGTCCCGCTGACCAGCCGGGCGGTGGAGGCGCGGATGCTGGCCAGCGCCACGCGGGACGGGTTCGTCGACGGCACCGATATCGCCGATCGGGGGCAGGGTCTGGTGCAGGCACCCTCCGCCGCGCTTGCCTAAGCCATCGGAAGGCTTTTCCTATCAATTGTTGCAATGACTTGCAGACCGGAATCTCTGTAACAGGGTAGCGGTGCTTTGGCAGGCCCGGGGCATCCAATCCAGCCAGGCCATCGTCGCAACATTGCCGGAGGCCGCTACGTATGACTGACGCGCTCAACAGCTATATCTTCTACGAAATCGCCGCCCTTCTGGTGCTGGCGGCGTCGGTCGGCTTCGTCGGGCTGATGCTTCGCCAGCCGCTGATCGTGAGCTTCATCGCCGTAGGCATCCTGGCCGGGCCGTCGGTTCTGGACATCGCGCGCTCGGATATCCAGATCGACCTGCTGGCCGAGCTTGGCATTGCGGTGCTGCTGTTCCTTGTCGGGCTGAAGCTGGATCTGAACATGGTCCGAACCCTCGGGCCGGTGGCGTTGCTGACCGGGTTGGGGCAGGTGGCCTTTACCACGATCTTCGGCTTCCTGATCGGGCTGGCGCTTGGCTTCGGCTGGGTCACGAGCCTTTACATCGCGGTTGCGCTGACCTTCTCCTCCACCATCATCATCGTGAAACTGCTGACCGACAAGCGCGAACTGGGTTCGCTCCACGGGCGCATCGCGCTGGGGTTCCTGATCGTGCAGGATCTGGTGGTGGTGATGGCGATGATCGTGCTGTCGGCCATCGGTGTGGGGGCGGGACAGGACGGCGCCTGGACCGAGGTGCTGGCCGTGTTCGGCTATGGCGCGCTGATGCTGGTGGCGGTCGGGCTGTTCATCCGCTATCTGGCCGACCCGCTGGTGCAGCGGCTGTCCCGGTCGCCGGAACTGCTGGTCTCCTTCGCCATCGGATGGGCGGCGATGCTGGCGGCGCTCGGCCATTATCTGGGCTTCGGCAAGGAGCTGGGCGGTCTGCTGGCGGGTGTCTCGCTCGCCTCCACCCCGTTCCGGGAGGCGATTGCCGCGCGTCTGGCAAGCCTGCGCGACTTTCTGCTTCTGTTTTTCTTCATCGCGCTCGGTGCCTCGCTGGACCTGTCGGTTCTGGGCGCCAGCGTCTTCGCCGCGCTGATCTTCTCCGCCTTCGTTCTGATCGGCAACCCGTTGATCGTACTGGCGATCATGGGGGCCATGGGATACCGCAAGCGAACCGGGTTTCTGGCGGGTCTGACCGTGGCGCAGATCAGCGAGTTCTCCCTGATCTTCATGGCGATGGGCGTCTCCATCGGCCATGTCAGCGACGAAGCGCTCGGGCTCGTCACGCTGGTCGGGCTGATCACCATCGCGGCCTCGACCTACATGATCACCTATTCCCACCAGCTCTATGACCGGGTGGAGCCGGTTCTGGGCGTGTTCGAACGCGCCTCGGCCGGGGCGATGGAGGATCGAAGCGAGGCGCCCACCCGCGCCCATGATGTCATCGTCTTCGGCCTTGGCCGCTACGGCATGGCGATCTCCCGCGAACTGGCGGAGCAGGGGCAGCGCGTTCTGGGGGTCGACTTCAATCCGGTCGCGGTCCGCTTCGCCCGCGATCAGGGCATGGATGTGGTCTATGGCGATGCGACCGACCCGGAATTTCTGGCCCATCTGCCCTTGTCGAACGTGCGTTGGGCGGTTTCGGCGGTGCCGGAGCATGACACGGGCATCACCCATGACGATCCGCGCCGCGCCCTTGTGCTGGCGTTGCGCCAGTTGGGCTTTGCGGGGAAGGTCGCGGTGGCTGTCCACAATGACAGGACGGGGGAGGCGATGCGGCTGGCCGGTGCCGATCTGGTGCTGCGCCCGTTCCAGGACGCGGCCACCCAGGCCGCGCGACTGGTGATGGACGGCACCGCGCGCCCCGCAATCGCCGATGTCACCGACCCCGAGGGGCAGCGCGATCTGGCCTCATGACCCGCGTTGCGGGCCCGCAGGCCTAGCCGAACTGCCCATCGATGAAGGCGCGCGCCTCGCGGGTCTTGGCATGGGTAAACATGGTTTCCGTGGGCCCGATCTCCAGAAGCCGGCCCAGATGGAAATATGCCACCCGGTCCGCGACCCGGCGGGCCTGCATCATCGAATGGGTGATGATGACGATGGCCTTGCTTTCCTTCAGCTCCAGCACCAGTTCCTCGACCTTGGCGGTCGCGATCGGGTCGATGGAGCCGGTGGGTTCGTCCATGAGCAGCACATCGGGCTGGGTGGACAGCGCGCGGGCGATGCACAGCCGTTGTTGCTGCCCGCCTGACAGATCGGTGCCCGCTTTGCGGTGCAGATCGTCCCGCACCTCCTCCCACAGATGGGCGCGGCGCAGGCAGGTTTCCACATGGCCCTCCAGCTCTGCCTTGTCGCGCATCAGCCCGTGAAGCCGGGCCCCGTAGGCGACATTGTTCCAGATCGAGGAGGGGAAGGGGTTGGGCTTCTGCGCGACCCAGCCGAAGCGCCGGCGCAGAAGCGGCGGGTCCACATCGGGGTCGTGAATGTCTTCGCCATCCAGCACCAGTTGGCCGGTGATCCGCACGTCCCGCGTGTCGTCATGCATCCGGTTCAGGCATTTCAGCGCGGTGGATTTGCCGCAGCCGGAAGGGCCGATAAAGGCCAGCGCCTCGCCGGGATGGAGATCGAAATTCACGTCGATCAGCGCCTGTTTCTCTCCATACCAGAGGTTGAGGTCGCGGATCTCCATGAAGGGCGCCGTATTGCGGCCCGAGGGATGAATGACGGTGGTGGTCGTGGCGGCGTCCGTGTCAGCAGTGTCGAACATCTTTGCGCTCCTGATTTTGGTCCTGATCCTTGCTCTCGAAGGTCTCACGCGGACAGAGACGGGATGTTGATCTGGATCGAACCGGGGCAAGATTTCATGAAAGTTTCACAAACCTGAGGAATCACGTCAGACTGATGTCACCTGCCTTCATTAGACAGGATCTTTGATACCCTTTTGTGACGGAGACGATCCCATGCAGAGTTTTACCGCGGCCTTTGACCGTCGCTGGGTGCTGAAGGCCATGGCCGCCGCCCCGATTGCCGCCGGTCTGCCCGCCCGGGCGCGCGCGCAGGAGAGCCGGGATGCGATCCTGCTCAGCATCTCGGACCTGCATTCGCCCTATGCGCGGCTTCCCGCCCTGCTGGAGGAGGTGCGCGGGATCGTGCGCGGGGCCGGCGTGCCCGTGGGCATGGTGATCAACGGCGATCTCTTCGAGCGCGGGAATGTGGCGGCCACCCGGTCCGGCGCCAGCGCGGACTGGGCGTTTCTTGAGGCGCTGGCGGCGGAACTGCCGCTGGTCGTCAATCTGGGCAATCATGAAACCGCGATCCTCGACGATATGGCCGTGTTCGTGGCCCGCGCCACGGCCGCGGGCGCGCAGGTGATCGGCAATCTGGTGGACCGCCGGACGGGGCGGTTCTTCGCGCCCGTCTCAACCCGGATGGGGCTGGGCGGGATCGACATCGCGCTGATGGGTGTGGGAACCGACAACCCCTTCGTCTATCGCCCGCCCGCCCGGGAGACGCTCAGCCTTCTGGATCCCGTGGGTTTCGTTTCCGATGCCTTCGCCGATGCGACCGGCGGCGCCGACCTGCCGGTGCTGGTCAGCCATGCGGGCGTGCTGGCGGATCGGGCGATCCTGCCGGATCTGTCGCCGGGCACGCTGATCCTCGGGGCTCATGACCATCTGGATTTCGCCCATGAGGCCGACGGGCTGAGCTATCTTCACGGCGGGGCCTGGGCGCGCAACCTGACGGTGATCGGGTTGAGCAGGACCGGCGAGGGCGTGGCCGTCAGCCATGAGATGCGCGCGATCGCCCCCATGGGCGGCGACGCGGCCCTGGCCGAGACGATCGCGGCGGTCAAGGCCGAGCATCTGACCGCGGAGGATACCGCCGTCATCACCGAACGGGCCGCCGCGCTGGATCTGCCGGCCTCGATCCTGCTGGCCGCCGAGGCGGTGCGCGCGGCAAGCGAGGCCGATCTGGCGGTTCTGGGCCATACGACCTTCGGCGCGCCTTTGGCCGCGGGACCGCTGACCCGCTATGATTTCGACGCGTTCATCCGGTTCGACGGGGCCATCGCCGTGGCCGAGGTGCCGGGCGATGTGCTGGCGCAGATCATGACCCGCGCCAATCAGCATCAGGCCGGCAGTCTGGACCAGCGGACCGGCGATTTCATTCACGCCGCCGAAATCGAGATCGATCCCGCGCGCATCTACCGGCTGGCCACCAATGGCTGGACCGCTCGGAACCAGGACAGCTATCTCGGGACGAGCGATCTGGAATTTGCCGAGATCGAGGGCATGAGCCTGAAATCCGTGGTGGCGGAGGCGCTGGCGGCCGGGCTTTGACGACCCGGGCTTGACCGGATCCTGAGGGCGCGCGGGGAGGCTCTTTGCGCGTCAGAGTTGCGGGACGACCAGCCAGAGCGTTGCGCGCTGGCCGCTCTCCTCATCCGCGCATGTCAGCCGGACAAGCGCGGGGTCCGTGTCGGCATGAAAGAGGCGCATCGCGGCATCGGCCCGGCAATCCGCCACCGGATCGAAGGCGGAGGGATCGAACGCATCCGGGCCCGTGTTGCCGCCACCAAGCGCATGCGGCGGCAGGATCTGCCGGCCGGCGCGCAGCGTATCCTCGATCCGCGCGGCCAGATCCTTGGCCGACAGGTGATAGGCGGGCCCGGACGGGACAGCGGAGTTCGGGCGGTACCCAAGGCCGATCCGGTCGAGCGTCAGGGCATCCTCGCGGGGCAGGGCGGTGCGCCCGGCGTCAAGCGGTCAGGCATCGGCCGCGGCAAAAAGATCATACGGGTTGGCGGGGTCTTGCAGGGGAAGCGTCTCGACACGCGGCGCGCCATCGGGGCCGAAGTCGATCACCCGCGCCACACCGCGAAATCCGCGGTCGTCGCCCCCGGCGAGAGAGCGATGGATCAGGAGTGTATCGGTCTGCCGGACCATGTGCAGCCTGTGATTGTCGGTGATCGTGCGCAGCAGAAACAGCGTATCGGCGTTGCGCGCGAACAGCGCATCCTCCACAGTCACGACCTGCGGCGGGGTGGCCCAGACAGGCCCCGCCGCGATCAGGGCCGCGGCGCAGAGCCTAGTCGCCCAGTTTCGCGTGCACCTCGTCAAGGTCGATCTCTCCGATGGGCATCTTGTTGGATGGATCCTCGAAATCATACCGGAACAACTGGAAATCGCGTTTGTAGATCTCATAGACCAGATGCATCGACAGATCGTCGAAATAGTCTTCGACCGGGTGGGCACGCTTGGGGCCATGCCCTTCGGATTCGTTGAACCGCGGCACGGCGTCCAGCGCGACCTCATGGGCCATCGGGATCGCATCCAGAACGGTCTGCATCCCGTCATTGAACTTTTCGGTCCAGAAAATGTGGTCGTAGCGCCCGCCATTCACGATGAAGGTGGAGATATGGCCCGACATTGCCGACCAGTGGATATCCGGGTCCATCGGGCGCCGCCAGCGGATGGTGTCGCGCGCGAACAGCAAGAAGCGCCGGAAGCTCCTGATCTGGTCGAACTCCTCCTTCCCGTCATCGCCGCCGACCTCGATCCCGTATTTCTGGATCAACAGCGGCACCATGTTGCCCCGGTAGCGCTTGCCGTTGCGCTGAATGCCGCAAATCTTGTCGAAAAAGCTGGACAGGATGCGGGTATAGGGGTTGCGCACGCAGGTGAAGGCATAGGATTTATGCGCTTTCACATTCGCTTCGATCTTGGGCTGGCTGGCCTCAAGCGCCCATTTGTGGATGCCCGCCTTGGCATCATGGATATCGCCGTCGAAATACGCGCCCTGATCGGAGTAATACATGATCTGGCCGATGGTGGAGCAGGCGCATTTGGGCACCACGCGATAGACCACGCTTTCGCTTTCGGTCATCCAGGTTCCGGGAAAACCCATGGGCGGAGCACCTCCTACTCGATATTCGACGCCTTATAGCGCGCTGATTGATACCGAAAAAGCAAACAACTAGGGTTTCTTCAACCGATATCAGGTATTAGTGGCACAACTATAAGGAAAGATTGAGGCTTCTGTTTCGGAAATGGCAAAGATCGCCTTCATCCTTCTGTGCCACAAGGATGCGCCTGCCATCATCCGGCAGGCGGAGCGTCTGACCGCGACGGGCGACTATGTGTCGATCCATTTCGACGGGCGTGCCAACCAGGCGGACTATGTGGCCATCACCACGGCGCTGGCGGATAATCCGGGCGTCGTCTTCGCCAGAAAGCGGATCAAATGCGGTTGGGGGGAATGGTCGCTGGTGCAGGCCAGCCTGAATGCGCTGGAGGCGGCGGAGGCCGCCTTTCCCAAGGCCACGCATTTCTACATGCTGTCGGGCGATTGCATGTCGATCAAATCGGGCGCCTATGCGCGGCGCTTTCTGGACGCCGCCGACAAGGACTACATCGAAAGCTTCGATTTCTTCACCTCCGACTGGATCAAGACCGGGTTCAGGCGCGAGCGTCTGGTCTACCGGCATCTGGTCAACGAGCGGAAGAACAAGTGGCTGTTCTACCTGCTGTTCAACACGCAACGGCGTCTTGGGCTGGAACGCAGCATCCCCGAGGATCTGCAAATCATGATCGGAAGCCAGTGGTGGTGCCTGCGCCGCCGCACGGTGGAGGCGGTGCTGGGGTTCTGCCGGCAGCGCCCGGATGTGATCCGGTTCTTCCGCACGACCTGGATCCCCGACGAGACGTTCTTTCAGACGCTGGTGCGCCATCTGGTGGCCGATGTGGAGATCGAGACGCGCTCGCTGACCTTCAAGATGTTTTCCGATTACGGGATGCCGGTGACCTTCTACAACGATCACTACGATCTGCTGATTAGTCAGGATTACCTCTTTGCCCGCAAGATAAGCCCCGAAGCGACGTTTCTGAAAGACCGGCTTGGCGCGCTCTGGGCCTCCAGCGAAACGAATTTCGCGATCTCGGGCGATGGCGAGAAGCTTTACACGTTCCTCACCGGCCGGGGCCGGATCGGGCGGCGGTTCGCGCCGCGCTTCTGGGAGCGGGAATCGACCCTCGGGCAGGACCGGGAACTGATGATGATCGTCTGCAAGAAATGGCATGTGGCCAAGCGGCTGCTGCATGCCGCCGAAGCCGCGACCGGGATCAGGGGGATCGAGTATCTGTTCGACGAGGCATCCTGCGCCATCCCGCATCTCGGCGGGCTGGAACGCACATTGGACAAGCGCAACCGCCACCGTCGCGCGGTGATGCGGATGCTGTTCGACTATTACGACACCGATCAGATGATCATCTGCCTCGACCCCAACAATCTCGACCTGATGCAGGATTTCATGTCCGACCGGGCCAATGTCAAACTGCTGGAGATCCAGTGTGTCTTCGACGATGCGTATCTGATCGGGCATGCCGAGCGGGTGGGGCTGGCGGCGCCGGAAACCCCGGCAAAGATCGTCGACCGGCTGCTGCCGACGCTGCGCTATGAGTTCGATTACGAATCGGACCGGATCCGCGAGGCGGACTTTCCCAATCACCTGCGCCTGCGGCAGGATCGCCTGGCCGAGGAGAACACCGATGTGCTGCACAGCTTTTTCGGCGGCTCGCGGGAGGTGGCCATGGCGCTGGCGGACACCCCAAATCTGTTCGACGACTGACCGCATGCGCAACATCCGGGTCGCGGCGAGGGGGCCCGGCACCGCATGCTGGCCCCGATGACGACCTATCGGGGAGATACAGCCATGTCCGTAACCTTCGAAGCCCTGCCCACCGATCTTGTCGAGGCGCTCAGATCCGGGGCGCCGGATGCCAATGGCATGGCGGCCGAGCGGATGGTCTCCGACGGGCAGGGAATGCCCTGTCGTCACTGCCTGCGAAATGTACCCGCCGGTCGGGAGGCGCTGGTGCTGAACCACCGGCCGTTCGCCGCTCTGCACCCCTACGCGGAAAGCGGCCCGATTTTCCTCTGCGCCGACGCCTGTACGCCCGGCGACGGGCCGACGCCCGAGCTCCTGACCTATTCGCCGGATTTTCTTGTCAAAGCCTATAATGCGGAGGAGCGGATCATCTACGGCACCGGCGCGATCACCCCGGCTGAGGACGTGGCCAGCCGCTGCGAGACCCTGCTGCGCGATCCCGATGTCGCCTTCGTCGATGTGCGATCCGCGCGCAACAACTGCTTCCTGACCCGGGCGAAGCGGGCCTGATCAGGCGTTGGTGGAGGTCAGCGCCACGAACACGTCTTCCAGATCGGGCTCTTCCGTCGCCACGTCGCGGATCGTGATCCTGGCCTTGCGGACCGCTTCCAGGATCGCATTGGCCGAGACTTCCGACCGGTGATAGGTGAACACCAGCGCGCCGTCGTCGCGGGTCAGGCATTCCACCCCGCCCGGCACGTCGATCGGGCCCGAAGGCGCCTCGGGCGTGATGACAAGGGTCTTCGCATCCATCCGGGCCAACAGATTGTCCGTGCGGTCGCGGACGATCACCTCGCCATGATTGATGATCGCGATTTCGTCGCACATTTCCTGGGCTTCTTCCAGATAATGGGTCGTCAGGATGATCGTCATCCCTTCTTCGTTCAGGCGGCGGACATTGGCCCAGAGCATCTGCCGCAACTCGATATCCACGCCCGCGGTCGGTTCGTCCAGAACGAGGATTTGCGGATGATGGACGAGCGCCTTGCCCAGAAGCAGCCGCCGCCGCATCCCGCCCGAAAGCGATCTGGCATAGGCCTCCGCCTTGTCCTCCAGCCCGATCAGGCGCAGGATATCGTCCGTCCGGCGCTGTGCCTTGGGCACGCCGTAAAGCCCGGCCTGCACCTCCAGCGCGCCGCGCGGGGTAAAGAACGGATCGAGGTTCAGTTCCTGCGGCATCACTCCGATTGCGGCGCGGGACTGGCGCGGGTTCACGTCCTGATCGAAGCCCCAGATCCTGACCTTGCCCGAGGTTTTGTTGACCAGCCCGGCCAGGATGTTGATCATCGTCGATTTGCCTGCGCCATTCGGCCCGAGCAGCCCGAAGATCGACCCTTGGGGGATTGTCAGATCGATCCCTTTCAGCGCCTCTTTCGCCGGGCCGCTGCCGGCCGCCGCATAGGTCTTGCGCAGCCCCGTCAACTCGATCGCGTTGCCTGACATCTGGCCCCTCCTCCCCGGGCTTGCCCGAAAGGGGGCAACCTGCAATATGGACCCCGCACTTAGGCTGTAAGCCCCCGACGGGCAAGAACGAGGACGACCAAAATGACCCAGGATGCCCCCGAAACCGAGATTGTCACTCAATGGCGCGTGTCCTGTGACGGCGGGGAGGGTGCATTGGGGCATCCGCGGGTCTGGTTGCAGATCCCGCCCGACCGGGGCTGGGTCGAATGCGGCTATTGCGACAAGCGATACATCCATGAGGACTTCGCGGATCAGACCGGCAAGGGCTGATGCGGCGGACGCTGCGCCGCGTCGCGCTGGCGCCGGTGCTGACCATCTGCGCGTATCTGGCCGCAGCGATCATCGGCGCGCTGATCCCGGGGCCCGTGGCCGAGATGCCCCGCGACGGGGCGCAAAGCGTCGAGATCGGCCTGATAGGGGGCCCGATCCATTACGATTTCCTGCTGCCGGCCACGGCGGAAAGCCGCGCCGCCCTGTCTGACGCGGAGGCCGCGGGCGTTCCCGTCCGGCACACGCTGGTGGCGCATTTCCTGGTCGGTTGGGGCGCCCGCGCGTTCTACACCACTGCGGGCAGCTACGCGGACATCACCGGCACCGCGCTGGCCCGCGCGGTCGCCGGCGACGGCTCGGTTCTGCGGGTGGAGGCGTTGGGCATCGTGCCGCCGGGGTTCGACTATGCCCGGATATCCCTGACGCGGGCGCAATACGACGCGCTGCTGGCGGCCATCGCGGCAACCTCCACCGGTGTGCCCGTTCCCGGGGCAAGCTTCACTGAAGCCGACGGATTTCTGGAGGCGCGGGGGCGGTTTCACATATTTCGCACCTGCAACACCTGGATCAGCACCATGTTGCGCGCCGCCGGCGTGGAGGCCGGGATCTGGACGCCCACACCCTATGCGGTGCGCCTGTCGCTCTGGTGGCATCAAGGCTGAACCGCAGCGTCGGCGGGCCGCGCCGCCCGCCGACGCGCGGGTCCCCGAAAAAGGCAGTCGCGCAGAGCGCGGCACTTGGGTAGAACCAAGAGCATCAGCGTGGGAGACGGCAATGGCGGGCGACAAATTCGGCAAGGGACATCATCTGCACCTCGTGGACGGCTCGGCCTTCATCTTTCGCGCCTACCATGCGCTGCCGCCGCTGACGCGCAAATCCGACGGTCTGCCGGTCGGTGCGGTGAGCGGCTTTTGCAACATGATCCACAAGATGATCGAGGGGAACACCGGCCCCGATGCGCCGACCCATGCGGCGGTGGTGTTCGACAAGGGATCGCACACGTTCCGCAATGACATGTACGACCAGTACAAGGCCAACCGCGATGAAATGCCCGAGGATCTGCGCCCGCAAATCCCGCTGACGCGGGAGGCCACGCGCGCGTTCAACCTCGCCTGTCTGGAGTTGGAGGGCTACGAGGCCGACGACATCATCGCCACATTGGCGCGACAGGCGCGCGAGGCGGGCGGGCGCTGCACGATCATTTCGTCGGACAAGGACCTGATGCAGCTTGTCGGTGGCGGGGTCGAAATGCTGGACGCGATGAAGAACCTGCGCATCGACGCCGAGGGGGTCGAGGCCAAGTTCGGCGTCGGCCCGGACCGGGTGGTGGACGTGCAGGCGCTGGCGGGCGACAGCGTCGACAACATTCCCGGCGCGCCCGGGATCGGGGTGAAGACCGCCGCGCTTCTGATCAACGAATACGGAGATCTGGAGACGCTTCTGTCACGGGCGGACGAAATCAAGCAGCCCAAGCGGCGCGAGACGCTGATCGAGTTTGCCGAGCAGATCAGATTGTCGAAACGGCTGGTAACGCTCGACACGGAAACACCGATCGAGGTGACGCTGGAAGAGCTTGAGGTGAAGGACCCCGAGCCGGGCCCGCTGATGGCATTTCTGGCGGAAATGGAGTTTCGGACGCTCACCCGCCGGATCGCCGAGCAGATGGGTGTGGAAGCGCCCGAGATCGCCGATACACCCGCCCCCGTGGCCGAGGGCGCGCCGGAAGCCGTACCTTTCGACCATTCCGCCTATGAGATCGTGCGCGACATGGCCGCGCTGGAGGCGTGGATCGCCAGGGCCCATGCGGTGGGATATGTCGCGGTCGACACCGAAACCACCAGCCTGAACGAGATGACTGCCGATCTGGTGGGGGTATGCCTGTCGACGGAGGCCGGCGGCGCTTGCTACATTCCCGTGGGCCACCGGGAGGGCGGGGACGATCTTTTCGGCGGAGAGAAGCGGGTCGAGGGTCAACTGCCGCTGACCGATGTGCTGGATGCGCTGAAACCGATGCTCGAGGATCCCTCGGTCCTGAAAATCGGGCAGAACATGAAGTACGACGCCAAGATCCTTGCCCGCTACGGGGTGGATGTGGCGCCCATCGACGATACGATGCTGATGTCCTACGCGATGCATGCAGGGCTTCACGGGCACGGCATGGACACGCTCTCGGACCGCTATCTGGGGCATGAGCCGATCCCGATCAAATCCCTCCTGGGAAGCGGCAAATCGCAGATCACCTTTGCCGAGGTCGGCATCGCCGATGCGGCGCCCTATGCGGCGGAGGATGCGGATATCACGCTCCGCCTCTGGCAGCAGTTCAAGCCGGCCTTGCACCGGGCGCAGGTGACCACGGTCTATGAAACGCTGGAGCGCCCGCTGGTGCCCGTGCTGGCGCGCATGGAGATGGCCGGGATCAAGGTCGACCGCGATACGCTCAGCCGCATGTCGAACGCGTTCGCGCAGAAAATGGCCGGGCTGGAGCATGAGATCCATGCCCTGGCGGGGACGCCGTTCAACGTAGGCTCGCCCAAGCAATTGGGCGAGATCCTGTTCGATCAGATGGGGCTGGAGGGGGGCAAGAAGGGCAAGACCGGGGCATATGCCACGGGCGCCGACGTGCTGGAGGATTTGGCCGCGCAGGGCCATGATCTGCCCGCGCGGGTGCTGGACTGGCGACAGCTTTCCAAGCTGAAATCGACCTATACCGACGCCCTGCAGGACCATATCAACGCCGAGACCGGCCGGGTCCACACATCCTATTCCATCGCGGGCGCCAATACCGGGCGGCTGGCCTCGACCGATCCGAACTTGCAGAACATTCCGGTGCGCACCGAAGAGGGCCGGCGGATCCGGGAGGCGTTCATCGCAGAGCCGGGCAAGGTTCTGGTCTCGCTTGATTATTCACAGATCGAATTGAGGATCCTTGCCCATATCGCGGGGATCGACGCGTTGAAACAGGCGTTCAGGGAGGGCCAGGACATCCATGCGATCACTGCATCCGAGATGTTCAACGTGCCGCTTGACGAGATGACGCCGGATGTGCGCCGGCAGGCAAAGGCGATCAATTTCGGCGTGATCTACGGTATCTCCGGCTTCGGTCTGGCGCGCAATCTGCGCATTCCCCGGGCCGAGGCCCAGGGTTTCATCGACCGCTATTTCGAGCGGTTCCCCGGTATCCGCGACTACATGGATGCGACCAGGGATTTCGCGAAATCGAACGGCTATGTCCAGACGTTGTTCGGCCGCAAGATCCATACGCCCGAGATCAACGCCAAGGGGCCGAAGGCCAGCTTTGCCTATCGCGCGGCGATCAATGCGCCGATTCAGGGCACGGCGGCCGATGTGATCCGGCGTGCGATGATCCGCATGGAACACGCCATCGAGGGGTGCCCGGCCCGGATGCTTTTGCAGGTGCATGACGAATTGCTGTTCGAGGTGGAGGAGAACGCAGTGGACGATCTGATCGCCCGCGCCCGCGAGGTGATGGAGGCGGCCGCCGACCCGGCGGTGCAACTTTCGGTGCCGCTGACCGTGGATGCGGGGCAGGGGGCGAACTGGGCCCAGGCGCATTGAGGGCCGGGCGCGCAGAGGTGACGCGGGCCCTGCGCCTGCCGCGCGCATGACCGGGCCGGAGGATACACCCCTTGTGACCGTCAGGTCGCGCGCGGAGTTGCGTGACTGGCTGGCCCAGAACCATGCCACCGCCAGGACCGCCTGGCTTGCCACCTACAAGAAACATCACCCCGATTACCTGCCATGGGAGCAGGCGGTGGAAGAGTTGCTGTGCTGGGGCTGGGTCGATGCGCAAGTGGCCGCGCTGGACGCGGACCGGATGAAGCACCGCGTGGCCCCCCGCAACGAAAGCTCGGCCTGGTCGGCGGTCAACAAGGAGATCGTGGCGCGGATGCGGGCCGAGGGCCGGATGACGCCGGCGGGCGAGGCGAAGATCGCCGCCGCGGAGGCCAACGGCATGTGGCAGTTTCTGGACGATGTGGAGCGTCTGGAGGTGCCGGACGATCTTGCCGAGGCTCTGGGGCCGCTGATGCCCGTCTGGGACGGCTGGCCGCGCAGTGTGAAACGCGGCACGCTGGAATGGATCAAGACCGCCAAAACCGCGCCGACCCGCATCAGGCGCGTCGATGAAGTGGTCGAAAGCGCCCGCGCCGGATTGCGGCCCAGCCCGTTCCGGCGATAGCGCGACGCCCGGTCAGGCTTGACCCAGCCCCCGCCGCCCGGTCTGTTCGGTCGCGGGTAGCAAGGGGAGAGCATCCATGGGCACGCTGGTTTCCGTCATCGATGAACAGGGCCCGGTAGTGGAGCTGCGGCTGAACCGCCCCGAAAAGAAGAACGCGGTCACGCTGGAGCTTCTGGATGAGCTGGTGGAGCTGGGCGAGGCGCTGGCAGACCGGGACGACCTGCGCGCGGTCATCCTGACGGGGGAGGGCGGCGATTTCAGCGCCGGGATGGATACAGGCGTTCTGATGCAGATGGCGGGCAAGCTGGATCAGGTGAAGGCCCAGATGCTGGCCCCGCCCGAGGGCCGGACCGCCAACCGGTTTCAGCGCCCGGCGCAGGTCTGGATGGATCTGCCCGTGCCCGTGATCGCCGCCATCGAGGGCGTGTGTTTCGGCGCCGGATTGCAGATCGCGCTGGCGGCGGATTTCCGCATTGCCGCCCCGGAGGCCCGGCTGTCGATCATGGAGGCGAAATGGGGCCTGATCCCGGATATGGGCATCAGCCTGTCCCTGCCGCGCCTGATGCCGGTGGACCGGGCCAAGGCGCTGATCATGACGGGGCAGGTCTTGTCGGGCGAGGCGGCGCTGGCCGAGGGGCTGGTGACGCGGGTGGCCGCGGACCCGCTGGCCGCCGCGCGGACCCTTGCCGGCGAGCTTGCGGCGAAATCGCCCGATGCGGTGCGCGCGGCGAAGGTGCTGGCCGATGCGCTCTGGGCCGGGGAGACGGAGGCCGATCTGGCGCTGGAGGCGCGCCTTCAGGCCGGGTTGCTTGGGGCGCCGAACCAGATCGAGACGGTGATGGCGCAGATGCAGAAGCGCAAGCCGGACTACCGGTAGCCGGCATCGAAACGGGCAGCGCCGGTTCCGGCGCCGCCCGTTTTGCAGCAGGTTCTTCCTTTGCGACCGAAGCCCGCGATCAGGCCAGCATCACCATCGGATTTTCCAGATTGTCGACGATGGCTTGCAGCAGTTCTGCGCCAAGCGCCCCGTCGATGACCCGGTGATCGACGCTGAGCGTGACCGACATCACGGTGGCCACGGCCAGTTCGCCATCCTTGCCGACGACCGGTTTCTTGACGCCCGCGCCAACCGCAAGGATCGCGCCATGGGGTGGATTGATGACCGCGTCGAAATTGTCGATGCCGAACATGCCGAGATTGGAGATCGCGAAGGTGCCGCCCTGATACTCATGCGGTGCCAGTCTGCGTTCCCGCGCGCGGGCGGCGAGATCCTTCATCTCCGTCGAGAGGGCGGACAGGGATTTCATCTCCGCGTCTTTCAGAACCGGGGTGAACAGGCCGCCCTCGATGGCGACGGCCACCGCCACATCGGAGGGTTTCAGTCGCAGCATGCGATCGTTGGCCCAGACCGCGTTGGCCGCCGGAACCTGTTGCAGCGCGTTGGCGCAGGCCTTGATGATGAAATCATTGACGCTGAGTTTCACGCCGCGGGCTTCGAGTTGCTTGTTGAGCTGGCCGCGGAAGGCCAGAAGCGCATCGAGTTGGATATCCCGGCGCAGGTAGAAATGCGGGATCGTCTGTTTCGCCTCGGTCAGGCGGGCGGCCACGGTCTTGCGCATCCCGTCCAGCTTGACCTCTTCGAACTCGCGGCCCTCGTACATCTTGAGCACGGTTTCGGTGGCCGGACCGGTGGGCATCGCCCCTCCGGCCGCCGCGGCGGCCGCGGGGGCCGCCGAGGGCGCGCTGGCGGGCGCGTCCGCCCTGGGGGCGGCGGTGGCGTTTTCCACATCCGATTTCACGATGCGGCCTTTGGGGCCGGACCCTTTGATCGCGGCCAGGTCAAGGCCCTTGTCCGCCGCGATCCGCCGTGCCAGCGGGCTGGCGAAGATGCGCGCGCCATCGCCCGATGTGGGGGCGGCGGGGGCGGGCGTGGCCTCCGTCGCGCCACGGCCATGGCCCTTGGCGGGGGCGGTCTGCTCCGATGCCTCCGCCGGTGCGGTCTCCGATGACGTCTCCGCCGGTTTGGGCGCGCTGTCGGTGCTGCCGATATCGTCCGCGCTTTCGCCATCGGCCAGAAGCACGGCGATGGGGCTGTTGACCTTGACGTTCTCGGTGCCCTCCGCGACGAGGATCTTGCCGATCACGCCGTCATCCACCGCCTCGAATTCCATCGTGGCCTTGTCGGTCTCGATCTCGGCCAGAAGGTCGCCGGAACTGACCTCGTCGCCCTCCTTGACCAGCCATTTGGCGAGCGTGCCTTCCTCCATCGTGGGGCTGAGGGCGGGCATCAGAATTTCGGTAGGCATCGCTTAACTCTCCTCTGCCAGCGCCAGGCCGTCATATGGCGCGCGCGGGGTCTTTCCATTGGCCAGAACGCGGGCCGCATCGACCAGCGCGTGTTGATTGGCCGCAATCCATTCATAGGCTTCGGTGTGGCTGACACGGGCGTCCCGGCCGTATTCCGAGGACAGGAGCGCATCGCCGACCCACAGTTCGACCGGCGGCTTGCCGTCCAGATCGACGGCGACCCGGTAGGCCGCTCCGTCTTTGGTTTTGCCAAGCACATCCATCCGATCAGCGATAGGTCACTTGCTTCACCGCCGCGATCACCTCGTCGGTGGTGACCAGCGCGTGTTTCTCAAGATTCGCCGCATAGGGCATCGGCACATCCTTGCCCGTGCAGTTGATCACCGGTGCGTCAAGGTAATCGAAGGCGTTTTCCATGATATAGGCCGACAGGTGATTGCCGATGGCGCCCACGGGGAAACCTTCCTCCACGGTCACGCAGCGGTTGGTTTTCTGCACGCTCGCGATCACCGTGTCATAGTCGAGCGGGCGCAGCGTGCGCAGATCGACCACTTCGGCCTCGATCCCATCCTCGGCCAGCTTCTCGGCCGCTTCCAGGGCATAGGTCATGCCGATGCCGAAGCTGACGATTGTCACATCGCCCCCCTCGCGCCAGATCCGGGCCTTGCCGAAGGGCACGGTGAAATCGTCCATCACCGGGACGTCGAAGCTGCGGCCATACAGGATCTCGTTTTCCAGGAAGATCACCGGGTTCGGGTCGCGGATCGCTGTTTTCAGCAACCCCTTGGCGTCGGAGGCGGAGTAGGGCATCGCCACTTTCAGGCCCGGAACGCTGGAGTACCATGCCGCGTAATCCTGGCTGTGCTGCGCGCCGACGCGCGCGGCGGCGCCGTTGGGCCCCCGGAACACCATCGGTGCCCCCATCTGGCCGCCGGACATGTAAAGCGTCTTGGCGGCCGAATTGATGATCTGGTCCATCGCCTGCATGGCGAAGTTGAAGGTCATGAACTCGACGATGGGGCGCAGGCCGCCGAACGCCGCGCCGACGCCGATGCCGGCGAAGCCATGCTCGGTGATCGGCGTGTCGATGACGCGCTTGGCGCCGAACTCGTCCAGCAGCCCCTGGGAGATCTTGTAGGCGCCCTGATACTCGGCCACCTCCTCGCCCATCAGGAACACCGTGTCGTCGCGGCGCATTTCCTCGGCCATGGCATCGCGGAGCGCTTCGCGGACGGTCGTCTGCTTCACCTCGGTGCCCTCGGGCCAGTCCGGTTCCATCTTCCGCGCCTGGGCCGGCGTCGCGGGGGCGGGGTGGTCCATGCCGGCGGCCGGCTCATCCTCGGAAGACCGGGCCTTTTCTACCGGCGCCGGCTGCTGCGGCTGCTGGCTGCTTTCCACGGTCGCGCTGTCGGCGTCCTCGCCCTCGTCCAGCAGCACGGCGATGGGGCTGTTCACCTTCACGCCCTCGGTGCCTTCCTCGACAAGGATCTTGCCCATGACACCTTCGTCCACGGCTTCGAATTCCATCGTCGCCTTGTCGGTTTCGATTTCGGCCAGAATGTCGCCGGACGAGACGGTATCGCCTTCCTTTACCAGCCATTTGGCCAGCGTGCCTTCCTCCATCGTCGGAGAGAGCGCCGGCATGAGAATTTCGGTTGCCATGGGTAGTCGTCCTTCAGTCGGGCGCGGCGCAGCGGGACGCGAGCGCGCGGATATCGTCGAGCACGAACTCGGCCCGGGAGCCGGCCATCGGGCCGCCCACAACGAGCGAGGCCGAGGGCGCGTCGTCCCGGGCGGGATGTTCGAGCGTGATGGTGCAGGCGGTGTCGGAGCAGGTCGCGCCCTGCTGGGTCCAGGAAGCGCGGGTTTCGGGCTCGGTCGTGGTCAGCGTGATATCGACCATCACCGGCTCCGCGCCGTCGCGAAGAAACAGGTTGATCTGCGCGATGTCCAGCGTATCGACCGTGCCCATCTCGTTGATGTCGGTGCGGATGTCGGCATAGTCGATCGGGGTGCGGGTCGTGCGCTCGGCCCCGTCCGAATACACTTGGGTCATGGTCGCGGTGGCTGTGCAGCCGTCGTTTTCATATCCGAACAGGATCGAACCGTCATTGCTCTGCCCGTTGAGATAGGACGCCATGCGGGCATCGGTGGTCTGGGCCAAGACGACCGCAGGCACCGCCAGCGCGAGGCCAAGCATCGGGGCGGCACGCATCATGCGGACGCCTCCTGCGGGACCTCATCGGCATAGATGTCGGTCCAAAGCTCGTCCAGCGCCGGTTCCGGGCTTTCCTTGGCGAACTCCGCCGCCTCGTTCACGATCGCCTTGATGTCCTTGTCGATGGCCTTCAGATCGTCCTCGGTCGCGTGTTTGCCCTGCAGGAGCAGCTCGCGCACATGTTCGATCGCGTCGCGTTCCTCGCGCATTTTCTGAACTTCTTCGCGGGTGCGATACTTGGCCGGGTCCGACATGGAGTGCCCGCGATAGCGGTAGGTCTTGATTTCGAGGATGTAGGGGCCCTTGCCCGCGCGGCAGTGCGCCACGGCCTTTTCGCCCGCGGCCTTCACGGCCAGCACATCCATCCCGTCCACCTCCTCGCCGGGGATGCCATAGGCCGCCCCGCGTTCCCAGTAGGATGGCGATTTGGTGGAGCGTTTGGTGGAGGTGCCCATGGCGTACTGGTTGTTCTCGATCACGAAAACCACCGGAAGGTCCCAGAGCTCTGCCATGTTGTAGGCCTCATAGACCTGCCCCTGGTTGGCCGCGCCATCGCCGAAATAGGTGAAGGTCACGCGATCATTGCCAAGGTACTTGTCGGCGAAGGCGAGGCCCGCTCCGATCGGCACCTGCGCGGCAACGATGCCATGGCCGCCGTAGAAATGCTTCTCTTTCGAGAACATGTGCATCGAGCCGCCCTTGCCCTTGGAATAGCCGCCCTCGCGCCCGGTCAATTCGGCCATCACCCCCTTGGGGTCCATGCCGCAGGCGAGCATATGGCCATGGTCGCGGTAGGATGTGACGCGCTTGTCACCCTCCTCGGCGGCGGCCTCAAGGCCCACGACGACCGCTTCCTGACCGATATAGAGGTGGCAGAACCCGCCGATCAGGCCCATGCCGTAAAGCTGGCCGGCCTTTTCCTCGAATCTGCGGATCAGCAGCATCTCGCGGTAATATTCCAGCAGCTCCTCGGCGGAAACATTTGGTTTCGCGGCAGTTTTTGCCGTTGTCTTCCGTGCGGCCATGCGAACGGCTCCTCCAGCCTTGGGCAGATAGTTTAGCGTTGAACTATCGTTAGCAAAGGATTTGAGGAATTGCACCAGTGGAATTCGACGTTGCGTCAAAGCGTCGTGCGGCGGGCATCCGCGCTAGGGCAACACGATCTCGTCTGCGCGCATGTACCCCAGAACGGTGCGGGCCTGTTCGTCCAGCAGATCCAGGTCGAGATACTCGTCCGACATGCGCCGGGTCAGTATCTCCATCTCGGCGGTTTCCTCGCGCAGCATGGCAAGCTCTTCAGTCAGGCTCGCCACTTCCGCCTCTACCTGTATCCGATGGAACAGGCCATAGTTTCCCTGCACTGCGGAAAAGGTGAAATACGCCCCCACAAGCAGAAGCACCATCGGGATCAACAGCCCGGAAGCGGAGCGTTTTTTGGTCATCTGGTCGTGTTGCCTCAATGCCGCGCGGTCTCTGTCGGATCGCTGCACGGGGGAGATTCGCATATCTGCTTTGAAAAGGGAATCCCTTGAAAACAGATTGTTGCGCTATAATGACAAGGGAAAGGTGATCATGATCGATCCGCAATCGCATCTGCCGACCCATGAGGTCACCAATCAGCCGCCGGGCCCGCCCGAACGGCATCTCTGGCATGACGATCCGGTGTTGCGCAGCTACGCCGATGCGGATGCGGCCCCCTATGCGGAGATGTTGAGCCAACCGGACTGGACCGAGATCGCCCGGCAGGCGCAGCATCCGGGCCCCGAACTTCGGCTCTTCGATGCGGGCGGCCGGCGTCTGGACGAGGTGCGTTTCGCGCCCGCGTATCATCGCTTGTTACAGGCGGGGCTCGCGGCCGGATACGCGGGCGGGCCATGGACCGGCGGCAGCCATCTGAGCCATGCGGCGATGGTCTATCTCCATTCCCAGGTGGAGCCCGGCACCTGCTGCCCGATGACGATGACCTATGCGGCGATCCCGGTGCTGGCGAACACGCCTCTGGCCGCGGAGTGGGTGCCGAAACTCTCCGCGCGGGAGCATGATCCGGCGATTGCCCCGATCGGCGGCAAGCGGGCCGCGACGCTTGGCATGGCGATGACGGAAAAACAGGGCGGATCGGACGTGCGGACCAACACCACCCGCGCCGAGCGCGACGGGGCGGTCTATCGCCTGACCGGGCACAAGTGGTTCTGTTCCGCGCCCATGTCCGACGGGTTTCTGACATTGGCGCAGGCGCCCGGCGGTCTCAGCTGCTTTCTGGTGCCCCGCTGGCTGGAGACGGGCCGCAACGGCATCCATCTGCTGCGTCTGAAGGACAAGCTGGGCAACCGCGCGAACGCCTCCGCCGAAATCGAGTATCACGGCGCGCAGGCCCATCTGATCGGCGAGGAGGGGGAGGGCGTTCAGCGGATCATCGAAATGGTGCATCACACCCGGCTGGACACGGCGCTGGCGCCCGCGGGGCTGATGCGCGCGGCTCTGACCCATCTGCACCACTGGGTGTCCCATCGCCGGGTGTTCCAGCGTAGCCTGATCGATCAGCCGCTGATGCGGAGCCTTCTGGCCGATCTGGTTCTCGACTGGGAAGGGGCCACCGCGCTCGGTCTGCGCGTGGCGCGCGCGTTCGACGGTGACCGCTCCGAGGATCGCGCCTTTGCCCGGATCGGTGTGGCGCTGGCGAAATACATCAACAACAAGCTTTGCCCGCGCGTGGTGGTGGAGGCGATGGAGGGGCTGGGCGGCATGGGCTATGTGGAGGACACGCCCCTGCCGATGCTCTACCGGGAGGCGCCGTTGAACGGGATCTGGGAAGGGTCGGGCAATGTGATCTGCCTCGATATCCTGCGGACGCTGGCGCGGGACGGGCTGGCCGCGGCGACATTGGGCGAGGAACTGGAGGCCGCGCGCGGCGCCGACCGGGCCTATGACGCGGCGCTGGCCGACCATCGCGCGCGCTGGCCGGTCCTGCCGGAGGAGGCGGAGGCGCGGTGGTATGCCGAGCGTCTGGCGCTTCTGCTGACCGCGTCGGTCCTGCTGCGCCATGCGCCGGGCGCGGTCGCCGACGGGTTTTGCGCGACCCGGCTGGCCGGGATGCGGGGCCATGTGGCCGGAAGCGTCGGCGGATTGGACATGGACGCGCTGATCGCGCGGCTGGGGCGGTAGCGGGCCGCCCTGCCACGGCCCTGTCCCGTCATGCCGAGAGGGGAATGGCGCGCCCGACCCCGCAGGCTCGGCGCTAGCCGGCGACGGAGGCCGCGTAGATCGTATCGATCGATTTGCCGATGGCGGCGTTGAACTCCGCATCCGATTGCCGGGCCGACAGACCTTCGGTCAGGGCGCGGGAAAAGCTTGCGATGACGCCGGTGTTCTGCGCCAGTTTCGCGTTCGCCTCGTCCCGCGAATAGCCGCCGGACAGCGCCACGACCCGCATCACGGCGGGATGCTCCACCAGCGGTTTGTAGAGGTTGGGCTGGTCCGGCAGGGTCAGTTTCAGCATCACCTGCCGGCCTTCGGGCAGGGCGTCGAGATGCCGGGTAAGCTCGGCCAGGAGGATCTCCTCGGCGCGCGCCTTGTCGGCGATGGAGATCGTCACTTCCGGCTCGATGATCGGCATCAGGCCCTTGGCCGAAATCCGCGCCGCGATCTCGAACTGCTGCGCCACGTTGGCGGCAATCCCGTTTTCCGAGGCCGCATTGATGACCGAGCGCATCTTGGTCCCGAAAATGCCGGCGGCGACCGCGCGGTCAAGCAGGGCGTCAAGATCGGGAATGGGCTTCATCAGCTGGACGCCATCGGCCTCCTCCTCAAGGCCCTTGTCGATTTTCAGAAACGGCACGACGCGCCGGTCCTCCCACAGAAACCGCGCCGAGGGCTTGCCGCCGATCTCCCGGTCCATCGTCATCTCGAACAGGATCGCCCCGATCACCTTGTCGCCGGTGAAGGCCGGGGCCTGGGCGATGCGGGCGCGCATCTGGTGGATCAGGTCGAACATCTCCGCCTCCGAGCCATAGGCGTCCTCCTCGACCCCGTAGAGACACAACGCCTTGGGCGTGGAGCCGCCGCTTTGGTCCAGCGCGGCGATGAAACCGGGGGCCGAGGTCATTTGGGCGGCTTGGGCATCGGTCATGGGGACAGGGCCTTTCGTTGGAGGAAACGGGTGACCCCGTGCTTATGCGCTGCGGCGGCGGCGGGCAAGATTGGTGGCGCTAACGACGCGCCGGACCGGTTGCCCGCCGCGTCCGTTCACGGCGCGCGGTAGCGGCTGGCCAGATCGAGCGCGATCCAGTCCGCCAGCGCCGCGCGTTGGGTTTCGGCGCTCAGATCGGACCAGAAGGCCGCAACCGCGGGCCCGCGGGCGCCAAAGCGCGCCTCGATCTCCTCGCGGAGCGCCGTGGCACCGATATCGCCCGCGGCTTCGGCCAGAAGCGCATAGTAATAGGCCCGCGCATAGGCCCGTGGCGCACCCAGACCCGTGAAATGGGCCAGCGCCAGCGCCCTGAGATCGCGCGGGTCGGTGCCGGTGCCAAGCGCATCGGCGGGGCTGCCGGTCAGATTGACGTTCTGCGCGGCGATGACGGTCGGCGTGGTCAGCCGCGCCTCCAGCGCGTCAAGCATCGAAATGGCCCCGGGCACTTCGGCGGCGGTGGCGCGCAGCGCGTGGCCATAGGCGGTTTCCGGGTCGGTCCGGGCCAGCGCATTGGCCACCAGACCGGCGGCTTCGGCGGCGCGGTCATCGTCACTGCCGAGGACCGGGGCCAGAAGCTCGGGCACAAGCGCGGTGGCCAGCGGCACGCCGTCTCCGGACATCAGCGCCCGGGCCAGATCGAGCCGCTCGGCGATGGTCAGGTCGCCGCCGTCGATCTGCGACAGAAGGCCGGTGTCGATCAGGCGCGACCGCGACAGGGGCGTCATCCGTGCATCCAGCGCCAGCGCCGAGATCAGACCGTGGGGTTTGGCGTAGGTGTCGGGTTCCAGCACGATGCCACCGGGTGGCAGATCGGCCTCGATGGTGATTTCGCCCGGGTCGCGGACATAGGCCTCCACCTGCGTCATCAGCGCGTCGATGAAGTTGCGTTCGATGGCGCTGAGATTGCGGGTGCCGCCTTCGGAAAGGGCCTGGGTCAGCTGCTCGTTCCCGAGGGCGCGGATGGTTTCGGGCGCGCGCAGGTTTTCCGGCAGCAATTGCGACAAGGCGGCCCATCCGCCGGTGTCGCGCAGGCTGGCCACGGCCCGCGTGACACGGAAGGCGGGATCGCCCGATTGCCCGAACTCACCCGGCCGCGGCAGGAAGGTCCCGGCGGCCGAGACATCCAGAATGGCCACCCCGTTCAGCGCCGCGGACAGATCGAAAAGCGTGGCGCCGGTGCCATAGACGTAATCGGCGGTCAGGGTCAGCCGGTCGAGCGTGATGGCATTGAAACCGGCCGTGCGAAGCCCGAGCGATGCCTCCGGCGGCAGGCAGGCGATGGCGGCATTGGCCCCGATCAGCGTCAGCGCAACCTCGGAGGAGACGGCGAAAGGCTCCGACAGGTCGGAGCTGAGCACGGCCCGTTCCACGGTGATCTCGCATTGCCCGGCGCGGTCATAGGGCAGGCGGGGGCGGGCGGTGACACCGGACAGGGACAACGTGCCGCGCAGGACATCGGTGGACAGATACTCGTATTCGAGCTCCATCTGGGTCCGGATCGCGGCAATGCCGACATTGGCGAGTGCCGTTGCCAGACGATCGGGCGCGAAAATCTCGCCATAGCCCGGGCGTGGGTCGCCCTCTTGGGCGGCGGCAGGCAGGCTCAGCGCGGCGGCGACAAGTGCTGCCCGCGGCAGCATGGTGAAAAGACGCATGAAAAATCTCCCCTCAGAAATGTCCGGGGCAGAGAGTACCGCAGAATTGCCGTTTGGTAAGGGGGGTTTCACTTACCCTGCCTGGCACCGGGCCTGTCGCGCGCGGCCGGCCCGGCTTCACCCTTCCAGCGCGGCGACGCCGGGCAGGGTCTTGCCCTCCATCCATTCCAGAAACGCGCCACCGGCGGTGGAGATGTAGGTGAAGCGATCCGCCGCGCCAGCCTGGTTCAGGGCCGCGACCGTGTCGCCGCCGCCCGCCACGGTGATCAGATCGCCCGCGGCGGTCAGGCGTGCCGCGGCGTCGGCGGCGCGATTGGTGGCGGCATCGAACGGCTTCAGCTCGAACGCGCCAAGCGGGCCGTTCCAGATCAGCGTTTTGGAGGCCCCGAACACCGCCTCCAGCGCCGCGACGGTCTGCGGTCCGGCATCCAGGATCATCGCGTCCTCCGGGCAGGCGTCGGCGGGCAGGGTCTCGTGCGGGGCCTCGGCGGCGAACGCGCGCGCGACGACGATATCCTTGGGCAGATGGATCGTGCAGCCTGCGGCGTCGGCCTTCGCCAGCACGTCACGGGCGGTTCCGGCCATGTCCTTTTCGGCCAGAGAGGTGCCGATTTCATGGCCCTGCGCATACAGGAAGGTGTTCGCCATGCCGCCGCCGATCACCAGATGATCGACCTTTGCCACGAGGTTGCCGAGCAGATCGAGCTTGGTGGAGACCTTGGCGCCCCCCACCACGGCCACAACCGGGCGCTTGGGGGTGCCAAGGGCGGCCTCCAGCGCGCTCAGTTCGGCCTGCATCAGTCGCCCGGCGCAGGCCGGCAGAAGCCGGGCCACGGCCTCGGTCGAGGCATGGGCGCGATGGGCGGCGGAAAAGGCATCGTTGCAGTAGATATCGGCAAGGGAGGCGAGGCGGGCGGCGAAATCGGGGTCGTTCTTCTCTTCCCCGGGGCGAAGCGGATATTCTCCAGAAGCAGGATATCGCCCGGCTGCATCGCCTGCACCGCCGCGCCATAGTCGCCGTCGGCGAAGGTGACCGGCTGCCCAAAGGCCTTTTGCAGCGCCGGCAGAAGCTGGCGCAGGCTCATCTCGGGAACGACCTTGCCCTTGGGGCGGCCGAAATGCGCGACCAGAACGGGCAGGCCACCCTTGGCGAGGATGTCCTTCACCGTGGGCAGGATCCGGTCGATCCGCGTGGTGTCGGTGACCTCGCCGTTTTCGACGGGTACGTTGATATCCACCCGCGTCAGTACGCGCTTGCCCGACAGGTCCAAATCGTCAAGGGTTTTCCAGGTCATGTCACGCTCCTTCCGGCCGGGGGCCGCCTCTTTGAAACCGGCGCGGGGGCCGGGCGTTCCGAAGAAACCGATCTCCCTGCACCTGTCAGAGATATCTGCCCATTTCAACGGCGGTATCGGCCATCCGGCAGGAGAAGCCCCATTCGTTGTCATACCAGCTGAGCACGCGGCACATGTTGCCGTCCATCACCTTGGTCTGGTCGGTGGCGAAGATCGAGGAATGCGGGTCATGGTTGAAATCCATCGACACCAGCTTGTCGTCGGTGACGCCGAGAATGCCTTTCAGCGGGCCATCGGCAGCGGCGGCATGGATCGCGGCGTTGATCTCATCGGGGCTTGTGTCGCGCCCGGCCTCGAAGGTCAGGTCGACGACCGAAACGTTCGGCGTGGGCACGCGGATCGCCACCCCGTCAAGCTTGCCGGACAGCTCCGGCAGGACAAGGCCCACTGCCTTCGCCGCGCCGGTCGAGGTCGGGATCATGCTCATCGCGGCGGCCCGCGCGCGGTAGAGATCCTTGTGCATCGTGTCGAGCGTCGGCTGGTCGCCGGTATAGGAATGGATCGTCGTCATGAACCCGCGCTTGATACCTATCGTGTCATTCAGCACCTTGGCCACGGGGGCAAGGCAATTGGTGGTGCAGGAGGCGTTCGAAACGACGATCTTGTCGCCGTCCAGCAGCTCGTGGTTGACCCCATAGACAATGGTCGCGTCCGCGTTCTTGCCGGGGGCCGAGATCAGCACCCGGCTGGCGCCGTTCTCCAGATGCGCCTGGCAGGCCTCCTTCGAATTGAAGATGCCGGTGCATTCCAGAACGATATCCACGTCCGACCACGGCAGATCGGCGGGGTTGCGGATGGCGGTGACGGCGATCGGGCCGCGGCCCACATCGATGCTGTCGTCGGTGGTCGTGACGGTGGCGGGAAACCGCCCGTGAACGCTGTCGAACCGCAGCAGATGGGCATTGGTCTCGACTGGCCCCAGATCGTTGATCGCGATCACCTCGATATCGGTGCGGCCCTGCTCGATGATGGCGCGCAGCACGTTGCGCCCGATCCGTCCAAACCCGTTGATTGCAACTTTGACGGCCATGATCTGTCTCCTCGCCATGTAACTCTGGATGCTCTCGGTGCCATTATGCAGATCGTGTTGGGGAATGGCACATGTTAGCGGTAACAGTCCGCTTGTAACGGTATGATGTCGGGATGGAAAGACCGGCTAGCGCCAGAAGGCCATCCAGTCGAGGAGGCGCAGGAGCAACTCCCCGAGAATCAGGTGCAGATCCCAGTCGAAGACCAGAAAATCGGCGGCGAAAACGGTGAGGATGATGGCCGCCAGCCAGAGCGCGAGCGTATTGGTCATCTGGGCAGGGTCCCGGGGCTGATCCGTCGCGGCAGACTGGTCCGGGCCGGGGCCGGGCGCAACCCCTCAGTGCAGGAGCCGGCCCATGGCGCCCGCCACATCCGCCATCCTGACGGAGAAGCCCCATTCATTGTCGTACCATGCCAGCACACGCACCGTGCGGCCGCCCACGACCTTGGTCTGATCCGGCGCGAAGATCGAGGAATGCGGCGTGTGATTGAAATCGATCGAAACCTTGGCCTCGGGGTCGTAGGCCAGAACTGCGCCCATATGCCCGGCCGCGGCTTCGGCGACCACGGCGTTCACCTCCTCCACGGTGACGTCGCGCGCCGCCTCGAAGGTCAGGTCGACCGCCGAGACATTCGGCGTGGGCACCCGCAGCGCGATCCCGTCAAGCTTGCCGTCGAGTTCCGGCAGCACCTCCTTCAGCGCCTTGGCGGCCCCGGTGGAGGTGGGGATCATCGCCAGCGCCGCGGCCCGCGCGCGGTACAGATCCGCATGGCGCCGGTCCAGCGTCGGCTGGTCGCCGGTATAGCTGTGGATCGTGGTCATGATCCCGCGTTCGATGCCGATCGCGTCATTCAGGACCTTGGCCAGTGGAGCCAGGCAATTGGTCGTGCAGGAGCCGTTGGAGACCACATGGTGTTCGGGCCGCAGCTCCCGGTGGTTCACGCCATAGACGATGGTCTTGTCGGCCCCCTTGGCCGGCGCGGAGACAAGCACGCGTTTCGCCCCGTGCTCCAGATGCACCGCCGCCTGATCGCGGGAATTGAACTTGCCCGTGCATTCCAGAACCACGTCGCAGCCGGACCAGTCCAGCTCGCGCGGCTCGTAGGTTGAAAACACCTTCATCGGCCCGCGACCCAGATCAAGCGTGTCGCCGCTGACCCGCACCTCGCCGCCGAACCGGCCGTGGATACTGTCGTATTTCAGCAGATGGGCATTGGTCTCTATCGGGCCGGTGGCGTTGATCTTGACCACCTGCACATCGTTGCGCCCGCTTTCGGCGATATGCGCCAGCGTGCAGCGCCCGATGCGGCCAAAGCCGTTGATCCCGATGGTGACAGTCATGCCCGGTGTCCTTTTGTCGTCGCGCGTCGCATTTCCCGGTCCGAATACAAAACCGGACCCGGGATCGAAAGGAAAAACCGACATGTTTCCGGCATGTTAGCGCAAACCCCTGTCGAAACGGCCATGGTGGCGCTAACGAAATGCGTCCTCCCCTCTCCGGACCGGCGGAACCGCCCGCAGGCGCAAACGTTGCCTTCCGGGGCCGATTGGGCCACCAGTGGGGACACAAGTTGCACACAAGGCGGGCAGGATGAGCGGGCTACTGGCACTGTTGGACGATGTGGCGGCGATCGCCAAGGTTGCGGCGGCGTCGGTCGATGACGTGATCGGGCAGGCGACGAAGGCCGGGGCCAAGGCCGCGGGCGCGGTAATCGACGATGCCGCGGTGACGCCGAAATATGTCCACGGTTTCGCGGCCGAACGCGAGTTGCCGATTGTCTGGCGGATCGCGCGCGGCTCGATCTTCAACAAGCTGGTGATCCTGTTGCCGGTGGCGCTGCTGCTGTCCGTCTTCGCGCCCTGGATGATCCCGCCGCTGCTGATGCTGGGGGGCGCCTATCTCTGTTTCGAGGGGGCGGAGAAGATCTGGCACAAGCTGAACCCTACACCGCATCCCGAGATTCCCATCGACGAACAGCTGAAGGATGCCGCCCATCTTGAAGAGGAAAAGGTCAGGGGCGCGATCAAGACCGATTTCATCCTGTCGGCCGAGATCATGACCATTGCGCTGGCGGCCTTGCCGGAAAGCAACCTCTGGTTCGAGGCGGCCGCGCTGGCCATCGTCGCGGTCGGGATCACGGTGCTGGTTTACGGCAGCGTCGCGCTGATCGTGAAGGCCGATGATGTCGGTCTGCACATGGCCGCGGAGGGGCGCCTGGGCGTGACCCGCCGCGCGGGCCGGGCAATCGTCCGGGGCATGCCCGGTTTCATGACGGTGCTGACCTGGGTCGGCACGGCGGCGATGCTCTGGGTCGGCGGGTCGATCATCGTGCATGGGCTGGCGGAGCTTGGCTGGCACGCGCCCGAAGACAGGATCCACCATGCGGCCGAGGCCGTGGCGCATCTGGTGCCCGCCGGTCTGGCCGGGTTCACCGAATGGCTGGTCAAGGCCGTCATCGACGGCATTCTTGGCCTTGTGCTCGGTCTGCTGCTGATCCCGGTCGCGACCCGGGTGATCGGCCCCACGATCCGCGCCGTGACCGGCAAGGCCGAGGCCGGCGGGCACTAAGCCCGTCAGCCCCGCAAGGTCGCGCGCCCCGTCGCGCGCGGGCCGGATGTGCGGCCCCGGCATGGGCCGGCGCTATTTCAGCAGGGATTTCACCTTGTCCGCCACGGCTTCGGCGGTGATGCCGAAATGGGCGTAGAGATCTTCCGCCGGGGCCGATCCGCCAAAGCCATGCATGCCCACGAAACCCGATTTCTCCCGCTTGCCGCGTTCGCCGAAAAGCCAGCGGTCCCAGCCGAAGCGCACCGCCGCCTCGACCGCGACGCGGACCGGCCCGCCGGGCAGAACTCGTTTGCGGTAGGCTTCGGGCTGCTCCTCGAACAACTCCCAGCATGGCATCGAGACGACGCGGGTTCCGATCCCGTCGGCCTGAAGCAGATCGCGGGCGGCCATGGCAATCGCCACCTCGGACCCCGTGGCCATGAGGATCGCCTGCCGCTTGCCCTCGGCATCGGCCAGCACATAGCCGCCCTGGGCAACCATGTTGCGGGTCTTGTGGTCGACCCGGACCGTGGGCAGCCCCTGACGGCTGAGCGCCAGAACGGATGGCGTTGATTTCTGCGACAGGGCCAGTTCCCACGCCTCGGCGGTTTCCACCGCGTCGGCGGGGCGGAAGACAAGGCAATTAGGGGTGGCGCGCATCATCGCCAGATGTTCCACGGGCTGGTGGGTGGGGCCGTCTTCGCCCAGACCGATGCTGTCATGGGTCATCACATATTGCACCGAGACGCCCATCAGCGCGCTCAGCCGGATCGCGCCGCGCGCATAGTCGGTAAAGCACATGAAGGTGCCGCCATAGGGGCGCACGCCCCCGTGAAGCGCCATGCCGTTCATCGCCGCCGCCATGCCGTGTTCGCGGATGCCGTAATGGATGTGGCGGCCCTTGCGGTCCTCGGGCGAGAACACGCCGAGATCTGCGGTCTTGGTGTTGTTCGATCCGGTCAGATCGGCCGAGCCGCCAAGCGTTTCGGGCACGATCGGGTTGATCACCTCAAGCGCCATCTCGCTGGCCTTGCGGGTGGCCACCTTGGGCCGGGTTTCGGAGATCTGCTTTTTCAGCGCCTTGATCGTGGCCGACAGTTTCGGGGGCATATCGCCCGCGAAGGCCCGCGTGAAACTTGCCTGTCTGGTGGCCGATTGCAGGGCAAACTCCGCCTCCCAGGCCTCGCGCGCGGCGCGGCCGCGCGACCCGATCGCTTCCCATTCGGCTTTCAGATCCTCTGGGATCTCGAACGGTCCGTATTTCCAGCCATAGGCGGCCTTGGTGTCGGCGATGAGCTTGGGATCGGTCAGCGCGCCATGGCCCTTGGCGGTATCCTGGGCGGAGGAGCCGATGGCGATATGCGTCTTGCAGGCGATCATCGCCGGGCGCGGGGACGCCTTGGCCTCGCCAAGGGCGCGGTCGATATCGGCGGGGTCATGGCCGTCGCAGTCGAACACATCCCAGCCGGAAGCGGCAAAGCGCGCCTTCTGGTCGGTCCGGTCCGAGAGCGACACCGCACCGTCGATGGTGATGTTGTTGTTGTCCCACAGCACGATCAGCCGGCTCAGCTCGTGGCGGCCGGCAAGGCCGATGGCCTCCTGGCTGATCCCCTCCATCAGACAGCCGTCGCCTGCGATGCAATAGGTGTAATGGTCGATCAGCTTGCGGCCCCACCGGGCGCGGAGGCTTTCCTCGGCCATGGCAAAGCCCACAGCATTGGCGATGCCCTGCCCAAGCGGGCCGGTCGTGGTCTCCACGCCCTTGGCATGGCCGTATTCCGGATGGCCCGCGGTGATCGCGCCCAGTTGGCGGAAGTTGCGGATCTGGTCGATGGTCATGTCCGCATAGCCCGTAAGGTGCAGCAGGCTGTAGATCAGCATCGAGCCGTGGCCCGCGCTCAGGATGAACCGGTCGCGGTTGGGCCAGTCCGGGGCGCTTGCGTCGAAGCTCAGATGTTTCTCGAACAGAACGGTCGCCACATCGGCCATGCCCATGGGCATGCCGGAATGTCCGGAATTCGCGGCACCGACCGCGTCAAGCGTCAGGGTGCGGATGCAGGCGGCTCGGCGCCAATGATCGGGGTTCTGTGCGGCAAGGGCGGAAAGGTCCAAGGCGGGCGTCCTGTCTCAAGTGTCGTTAGGTCGGGGCGGTGATAGCAGAGGTCGGGCGAAGTGCAAGCGCGCCCGCGCCGGTGGCGGTGCCGATTTGGCGGCGAAAAATGCGTGCGCGACCGGGAAAACCCCGGAAACGGTTGCAAAACCGGTCCGGATAAGATTCGCTAGGCGCGAGGGTCCGGAATGCGGCGACAGGCCCGCCGGACAAGGTGAAAAACGGCCCCCGTCCAAAGGGGGCGCCAGAGACCGGGGGCATCCGCAGAGCATGAGCGAGACCGCAGATATGGACCAGATCGCCGCGTTGGAGGGGCGTCTTGCCGCCGCGCTTGACCGGATCGCCGCGGGCGTGACCGCCCTGCAGAGCCAGACCGGTGCCGCCGAAGACATGAACGCCGCCGCAGCCGCGCTGGAAGCCGCCGAGGCGCGCGCGACCGAACTTGCCGCCCGTCTGGCCGAGGCCGAGGAGGGGGCAGGGGGCGAGGCGCTGGCCGAAACCCAGGCCGCGCTGGCCGCGGAACAGGCCGCCAATGCGGATCTGACGGAGCAGGTTCGCGCGCTGGAGGCCTCCCGTCAGGCAAGCCGGGACGAACTGGCCCGCGCCGCCAGCGCCCATGATGGTCATCTGGACGAGATGAAGGCCGAACTGGAGCAGGCGCGCGCCACCATCGAAGAGCTGCGTGGCAAGGTCGCCGAGGCGGATACGGCGTCTTCGGCTGACGCGGGCGACCCCGCCGACAAGGACCGGATCGCCCAATTGGAAAACGAGGTCGAGGTTCTGCGCCGCCGGGTGAAGCGGTTGCGCGGCGAAAGCCACGCCGCCATGGCCGCCCGCGACGAGGCGCAGGATGCGCTGGACGAACTGCGCGCGTCGGATTCGGATGGCGCCGCAATGCCGGAGGCCGCGCTGCGTGCCGAACTGCGCAAGTTGCGGCTGGCCAATGCGGAACTGATCGCAACCAGCGAGGAGATGCGCCGGAACGCGGCGGCCGGCGACGCGGTGGATGCCGACCTGCTGAATGCCGCGCTGGCCGCCGAACTGCTCGCGCTCAAGGCGGAACGCGCGGCGGATGCGGCCGAGATGCAGGATATCGTGGACGAGTTGACCCCCCTTGTAAGCGGAGACAAAGCCAATGCCTGAGCTGGATATCGAAATCGGCGGCCGCACATTTGCCGTGGCCTGTCAGGAAGGTGAAGAGCCGTTTCTGGAATCCGCCGCCCGCATGCTCGATACCGAGGCGGCGGTGGTTCTGGGCCAGATCGGCCGGATGCCGCCCGAGCGCATGTTGCTGATGGCGGGCCTGATGCTGGCCGACAAGACCGCCGGATTGGAGGAGGATCTGGGCCGCATGCAGAGCGAGATGGAGGCGATGCAATCGGCCCTGACCACGGCGCAGAACCGGCTGGACGACCGGGCGCGCCGGATCGCCGAACTGGAAGAGGCGGCGCCGCCCGCCGAGATCGCCGTGATCCCGGCGCAGGTAACCGATGGTCTGGCCGAACTGGCCGCACGGGCCGAAGCAATGGCCGATACGCTCGACCGGGCGCGCGGGTAGGTCCGCGCCGGTCTGCCGCGGATTGTGCCTGTGGCTCATAGGTTTATTCGATTGATCCCTTCGGGTTGACCCTGCCCGGCGGCATTCATCTCACAGATGACTTGGCCTAATCTTTGCCCCGTCGGGAGCGTCCCGTCGACTTTCGGAAGGGGTGAAGATGAAGCGGGTCGTGTTGCGGGTGTTCCTTGGGCTGGGGCTGATTCTGATCCTGGCCGGGGCGGGGGGCTACATCCTGTTGCGCAACAGCCCGGCCTGGGACGGTCTCATGCTGTTTTCCGAAGGTACGCGGGTTGAGAATTTCCGCAATCTCGATGCCTTGTTCCCGTCCGATCCGGTTCGGCGCGGCACGACGGTCTGGGCGTTGGACGAAGCGCCCCACAGCCTACCGGACGGCTATGAGTTCGAAGGCGAAAACCGGAACCTGGCCGCATTTCTGGACAGAACCGAGACGACCGGGCTGCTTGTCCTGCATCAGGGACAGATCGCCCACGAGGACTACCGGCTCGGGGCGGACGAGACCTCGCTCTTCACGTCATGGTCGGTCGCGAAATCAATGCTGTCGGCCTTGATCGGCATCGCGCTGGAAGAAGGCCATATCGCATCCATCGATGACCCGGTCGCGGATTATGTCGGCGCGCTGGACGGGTCGGCCTATGGCGCGGTTCCGATCCGGCATGTGCTGACCATGTCATCGGGCATCGGGTTCGACGAGAACTACGCCAATCCGTTGTCGGACGTGTACCGCATTTTCATGAGCTTCTCCACCGGCACCCCGCTGGCCGAGGTTCTGGCCGACTACGAGGCGGAGCGGGAGCCCGGCATCTACAACGACTATATCAGCAGCGACAGTCTGGTGCTCGGTCTTGTGCTGGAGGGTGCGACCGGTATCGGGCTTGCGGACTATGCGCAAACCCGGCTCTGGGCCCCCATGGGGGCGGAGGCCGATGCCACCTGGAGCCGCAGCGTCTCCGGCGAAACGATCGCGATGTGCTGCTTCAACGCCACGCTGCGGGATTATGGCCGGTTCGGCCAGCTCTATCTGCAGAACGGGGCCCGGGATGACGTGCAGATCGTGCCGCAGGACTGGATCGAGGCCAGTATCACGCCGGAGGCGCCGCATCTGCAACCGGGTGACAACCCGGCCTCGTTCTGGAGCTTCGGCTACGGGTATCACTGGTGGATCCCCGAAGATCCGCAGGGCGATTACCTCGCCATCGGCATTTGGGGGCAGTACATCTATATCGACCCGTCACGCGAGATCGTGATCGTGAAGAAAAGCGCCGACGCGGGGTTCGATACCCGCGACCATGAAACCGTCGCGGCGTTTCGCGCCATTGCCCGGCATGTCGCGGGGGGCTGACGCCGACCCTCAGGCGCCGAGCAGAACCGGCAGCAGTCGCGCGGCCTCGTCGCGGGGGGAGGCGAGGGCGTCCCTGTCTTCACCGGGATAGAACCGGGCCCGGATCGCGGTGGGCATCGGCTCGGGCTTGAGCAGGTGGATCTTCGGGCCGGATTTCGCCGTTTCGGCCCGCCAGCTTTCCACCAGCGCCCGCTGCGCCGCTTTGGACATGCCATAGCCGCCCGCGAATTTCCGGTCCCAGTCGCTGTCGAAGAAAACCGCCCTGGGGGCCGGGCTGGGCGCAATCAACGGATCGACCAGCGCGATCAGCCGGGCCAGCGCGCGGATATTGGTGGCGATCAGCCGGTCCAGATCCTTGGCCGTCAGATGTGGCGTGGGGGTCAGCGCCGTGGCGTGAAAGGCGCTGTGAACCCAGATATCGGCATGCCCCCACCGGTCATGTATCGACCGGCAGAGATGGGCCATCGCCCCTTCATCGGTCACATCCATCGGCGCAAGCGTGGCCTTTCCGCCCGCAGCCTGGATGCGGTCATCCAGTTCTTCCAGCGAGCCCGTCGTGCGGGCCACCGCCACCACATGCGCACCCCGTGCCGCCAGCCATTCGGCGCTGGCCGCGCCGATCCCGCGGGAAGCGCCGGTCACCAGCGCGATCTGTCCGTCCAGTATCTTTTCCATGGCCGCCAAATGCCGCGTCTGGCGCCGCTTGGCAAGGGGTGCAGCCTGCGGCGGATTGCTTGACTTTGCCGCGCCTGCATCAGACAACATCCCCCGACATGGACATTATGCAAGGAGAGGCCGATGAGCCGCGAAATGACCCTGAGCCAAGCCGCTTTCGGAACCGATGGTCTGCTGCGCAAGACGCTGATGGTGGTGTTCGGCACCTTGCTGATCGCGCTTGCCGCGAAGGTCAGCGTTCCGCTCTGGCCGTCGCCGATCAGCCTGCAGACCCTGGCCATCCTGACCGTCGGCTTCGCCTTCGGCTCGCGCATGGGCGCGGTCACGTTGCTGGTCTATCTGGCGCAGGGCTGGGCCGGTCTGCCGGTCTTCACGCCCACCACCGCACTCGGGCCGCTGGCCTTCGTCGGCCCGACCGCGGGCTTCCTCGTGGGCTTCGTCGGCATGGCATGGCTGGCCGGCCTGGCGGCGGAACGCGGGCTGGCCAAAGGCTTCCTCGGCACCGCGCTTGCGGGCGTGGTGATCTCGGCGCTGCTCTATATCCCCGGTGCGATCTGGCCAATGGCCGTGGCCGGTGTGCTCGGCGTTGAGGCCGGCTGGGTCGGTCTGGATGCCTCGGCGATCTGGGCCGGTTTCGTCGCGCCCTTCCTGATCGGCGATGCGATCAAGGCGGTACTCGCGGCCCTGATCGTCACCGGCGCCTGGACGGTGCTGCGCAAGCGCGGCTGAGCGCCTTCCGGGCCTCGCGTCGGTCCCTACCACATTCAAAGCGCCGTCCCCGTCCGCGGGGGCGGCGTTTTGCGTTGCAGGGCCCCCCGAAACCACGGCCATGGCCGTCGGCGCAGAAGAAAGCTGGACTTGCGTGGCATGGCGGCGCAGGCTGCCTGCGGTGGCGGGCACAATCGCCCGCCCGGGTCGAAAGCGGTTTGCCGATGCACCTTGTTCAGTTGATCTATTCCTCGCGCCCCTTCGGCTATGATCAGGCCACGCTGAACGGCATTCTCGTCACTGCCCGCGGGCGCAACTCCGCGGCTGGCGTGACCGGCGCGCTGATCTGTCGGGCGGATCTCTATCTCCAGCTTCTCGAAGGGCCCGAACCGGCGGTCACCGAGATCTACAAAAGCATCATCCGCGATGACCGGCATCTGGACGTCACCCTGCGCAGCGACGGGGCGGTGACAGAGCGGCTTTTCGGCGAATGGGACATGCTGGACGATCCGGCGCGGGGCTGGATGTGGGACCGGGACGCGGTGGCCGACGGGGTGCTGGACCACGCGACCGCGCAGGAATTCGTGTCCGTGTTTCGCCGGGTGCGCCGGGAGATCCCGGCGGGCTGAACGCCGCCTGTCGGTCTACTCGGCCGGTTCGCGCTGCCGAAACTCGAACCCCTTGGCCTCCATATCCGTGGGACGCACCGGGTAATCGCCCGAAAAACACGCATCGCAATATTGCGGCGATCCGGCATCGCGCCCCTTGGGCTCGCCCACGGCGCGGTAGAGACCGTCAAGGGAGATGAAGCGCAGGCTGTCCACCTGCAGATGCGCGCGCATCTCCTCCTCCGACATGGTGGAGGCCAGAAGCTTTTCGCGTTCGGGCGTGTCGACCCCGTAGAAGCAGGGCCATGCCGTGGGCGGAGAGGCGATGCGGAAATGCACCTCCGCCGCGCCGGCATCCAGGATCATCTCCTTGATCTTGCGGGAGGTCGTGCCGCGCACCACGCTGTCGTCCACAAGGATCACGCGCTTGCCGCGGATCAGCGCCCGGTTCACGTTCAGCTTCAGGCGCACACCCATGTTGCGGATCTGTTCGGTCGGCTCGATGAAGGTGCGGCCCATATACTGGTTGCGGATGATGCCCATCGCATAGGGAATGCCGCTTTCCTGGCTGAAGCCGATGGCCGCGGGCGTGCCGCTATCGGGCACGGGGCAGACCAGATCGGCATCCACCGGCGCCTCCCGGGCCAACTCCACCCCGATCTGACGACGGGTTTCATAGACCGACTGGCCGCCCAGAATGCTGTCGGGCCGGGAGAAATACACATGCTCGAAGATGCAGCTGCGCGGTTTGCGCGGCTCGAACGGCATGTAGCTTTCGATGCCGTCGCCATTGATCACCACCATCTCGCCGGGCTCCACCTCGCGCACGAACTCGGCGCCGATGATGTCCAGCGCGCAGGTCTCCGAGCTCAGCACCCAGGCTCCGTCACCGATCCGGCCCAGAACCAGCGGCCGCACGCCAAGCGCATCGCGCACGCCGATCAGCTTGGTGCGGGTCATCGCGACGATGGAAAACGCGCCTTCGACCCGTCTGAGCGCGTCCTTCATCCGCTCGGGGATGTTCTTCTGATAGCTGCGCGCCATCAGGTGGATGATGCATTCGCTGTCCGACGAAGACTGGAAGATCGAGCCGCGCCCGATCAGCTCCCGCCGGAGTTCCTCCGCATTCACGATGTTGCCGTTATGGGCGATGGCCGCGCCGCCCATGGCGAACTCCCCGAAGAAGGGCTGCACGTCGCGGATGGCGGTGTTGCCCTTGGAGCCGGTGGTGGAATAACGCACATGGCCGATGGCCAGCGGGCCGGGCAGGGTCTCCATCACCTTGTGGGAGGTGAAATTGTCCCGCACATAGCCGAAGCGCCGGGCGGAGTTGAACCCGTGATCGGGGTGGTGGGCGACGATCCCGCCCGCCTCCTGCCCGCGATGCTGAAGCGCATGCAGGCCAAGGGCCACGAAATTCGCCGCATCGGTCACGCCGATCACGCCGAAGACGCCGCATTCCTCATGCAGTTTGTCATCATCGAAAAACGGGTCGAAAGGATGGGTGGGAAACCGGTCGTCAGCGCCAGTCGGGTGGCTCATTCAGTCGCTCCTGTGGCAGCAGGTCAGGGCCGAATCCGGGGTCAGAGTTCAGCTTGTATGTAGGGCGTCGGGCAGGGGCTGTCACGCGCCGCTTCATCAAGCTGTCACAATTGTTGCGGCGATGCCCTAGTTGCCGGTCGTTTCGGGGGCGGCCGGTTCGTCGGTTGCGGGCTCGGTGGCGTTGATCAGCTCTTCGTACCGATCGAGAATCCAGGCCGGTGCGTTGCTGGGGATCTGCGCCTCGATCCGGTCCTGAAGCTGGCCGAAGATCTGGGCGGTGCGGCTGTCATCGACCATCGACACCGCCTGATCGCCCGACACCCGGTCATAGACGATCAGCGCCACCACGATCAGTAGAATGCCCCGCGCGACCCCGAAGAGAAAGCCCAGACCGGCATCGAGCCCCCCCAGCACCGAGCGTTGCACGGCGCTGGCGAAGAGCGGCGTGAAGATCGAGACGATGACGAGCGCGATGGCAAAGACACCCGCGAAGGCGACGATGATCCCAAGTTCGTTGCTGCCGCCGATGAAACTGCCCAGATAGGGGATCTCGTCCACCAGCGGAAAGGCAATGGGGGCGAAGATGAAGGCCACGACCGCCGCGATGATCCAGCCGACGATTGCCATGACCTCGCGCACGAAGCCCCGGGAATAGGCCAGAATCGCGGAAATCACGATGACCCCGGCCACGACGCCGTCGATGATGGTGAAGCCGTCCATGGCTGCCCTCGTTTCTTTCTGCGCCCCTGCTGCTGGCGCCGTCCTTGCCCCGGCGCGCCTAGGCGGCGCCGAAAATATCGCCCACGAACCGGGTCAGATCGGCCATGGCTTTCAGTTCCATACCCGCGCCATCGCCGGTTTTGCACCCCTCGGGCGCTATAGCCTGTGAAAAACCAAGTTTCCGGGCCTCTTTCAACCTGTTTTCCGCCTGCGACACGGGGCGAAGCGCGCCGGAAAGGCTCAATTCCCCGAATACCACGCAGTTCGGCGGAATCGCGGCATCTTCCCGCGCGGACAAAAGCGCCGCCGCCACGGCCAGATCGGCGGCCGGTTCCGAGATGCGCATGCCGCCCGCGATGTTCAGATACACATCCAGCCCCTGAAAGGAGATACCGACCCGCGCCTCCAGCACCGCAAGGATCATCGACAGCCGCCCGCTGTCCCATCCGACTACCGCGCGACGCGGCTGGCTGAGCGACGAGGGCGCCACGAGGGCCTGGATTTCCACAAGCACGGGACGCGTGCCCTCGATACCCGCAAAGACGACCGACCCCGGCGCGGGCGTGTCCCTGTCCGACAGGAACAGCGCCGAGGGGTTCGGCACTTCGGCCAGCCCCGCACCGGTCATTTCGAACACGCCGATTTCGTCGGCGGGGCCGAACCGGTTCTTGACGCTGCGCAGGATGCGGAACTGGTGGCCGCGCTCACCCTCGAAATAGAGGACGGTATCGACCATGTGTTCCACCACCCGCGGCCCCGCGATCTGGCCGTCCTTGGTCACATGGCCCACCAGCATCACCGCGACACCGCGTTTCTTGGCGAATGTGACCAGTTCATGGGCCGCGGCGCGCACCTGCGACACGCTGCCGGGCGCGCTCTCGACCGTGTCGAGCCACATGGTCTGCACCGAGTCGATGATCGCGAGATCGGGGCGTTCGGCATCCAGCGTGGTCAGGATGTCGCGCAGGTTGGTTTCGGCGGCAAGCTTGACCGAGGCATCCGCCAGCCCCAACCGCTGCGCCCGCATGCGAACCTGCGCCGTCGCCTCCTCTCCGGAGACATAGATGACCTTCAGGCCCATGCGCGCGAAGCTGGCGGCGGCCTGCAGCAGAAGCGTGGATTTGCCGATGCCCGGATCGCCGCCCACCAGACAGGCCGACGCCGCGACAAGCCCGCCGCCAAGCACCCGATCCAGCTCCGCCAGACCGGAGCTTTGGCGGGGCGGCGGCGTTTCCTCGCTCGTCAGATCGGTCAGGGCCATGGCGCGGCCCTTGACCGCGCCGAGCGATTTTCCGGGCCCGGCACTCAACGGGGCTTCCTCGGCGATCGTGTTCCACTCGCCGCAATTGTCGCACCGGCCCGACCACTTCTTGTGGACCGAGCCGCAGGCGGAGCAGATGAACTGGGTGACGGGTTTTGCCATGGCGGGTTGGTACCTTGCCCAATGCGGAAAGACCATGGCCCGGATTGCGCCAGCCGTCAGGCGGCACGGACCGGAAGCCATGGGTTTTCTTCAGGGGAAAAATATTGACTTGATGAGTCGGCAGGCGGTATTCCGCCTATAGTGGAATGGTAAAACAAGCGCGAAATTGCGCGATACAGGCATAAGGCTCTCCATATGGATTATGTTCGGTTTTCAACGGCTCTGGCCGCAACCACACTGCTGTCTTCTGCAGTGTTCGCGCAGGACAGCTTCACACATGTGTCAACCATAGATGCCACGGGTACGCAGAGGCTCAACACTTCTCAACCTTACAGCACGGTTCAGGTAACCATTACCGATGTATCCGTCTTCTCCATACGCCGCGATCTTCAAACCGTCGTTAACGGGTGTTGCGGAGATGAGCATTACGGAACCCTTATTTATTTCCATACCGGATCGGCCCCTTTCCCGGGTGATGCGACCATTAACTCGGCTCTTTCCGGGATCGATGGCTATGCTGGAACGTCCAGTTTGTTTCAAGGCAGCACGACCAGCGGGCCGTCGGGCCTGAGTAACGGTCAGTACACGATTTTGTTCATGCCGGATCATCTCGATACAGGAAATGAAGTGTTCACGATTACGAAGACGTTTACAGGCGCGGTTCTGGGGTGGGGGCCAGCAGTCAGCGAACAGTTTGCGCAGCTTGTCGGGGCCGCCGGCGCCTTGAGCCGCAGATCCTCCGCCTCTTCTTTCGCAGTGGCCCGGTCATCTGCCGAGGACAGTTTTGTCGCCCGGGGCCGGGCGCTGAGCTATGAACTGGCTCCTGCCGAAGATGGCAGCCCACAGGTTGTTGCGGTCTCGTCTCAGTCGCCCGATCTGGTCGGCAACTTATATACATGGTTCGAATTCACCGGATATGAGGCCTCTGGCCGGTCCGACAGTCGCGACTACTCCGGTCGGGGTCTGCAATTCGGGGCCGATGTCGCGGTGTCGCCGAACTGGATCGTTGGCGTTTCACTGGGCGCGGCCGATCTGAACGCGTCCTCGACCGGATTTGCCCAGGAAGGCACGTTTCGCTTCATTCAACCTTATGCAAGCTATCGCAACGGATCGTGGTCGGCCGATCTCAGCCTTGTTTACGGCCAAAGCGATTATGATCAGGTTGATGCCGGCGGTACGGGCAGCGCGGAAAGCGACACGCTGGCGTTCAGTGTGTCGCTTACCCGCGACATCGCACTGGGCGATCGGACCCTGACGCCGTCGATCACGGTTCTGACCGGTCAGGAGGAGATCACAGGAACCGGTGGCACGCTGGCCGCCGCCGGAACCGAAGATATCGACTACACGGAGATATCGCTTGGCGCGCGCTACAGTTTCCCTACGTCCTTCGGCGGGGCCTATCTCGGTCTGTACGGGGACCATCTGTCGACCGATGCAACGACCGCGCTGGCGTCGGGCAGCTTCGATGAAGAAGGCTGGTCGGGCCGTGTGGAACTGGGGGCCGATTTCGATCTGTCGGATCGCAGCCGTCTGGCGGCCGGGGTTGCGGTCGGCGGGCTTGGATCCGATCTTCGCACGACGTCGGGCAATCTGCGCTTCGAGATCCGGTTCTAGGGCGCCCCGTCCGCTGCCAGACGCCTGCCGCTCGCCAGGCTGATCGCCAGCGAGGCGAGCACGCAGGCCGTGAACAGCCAGAGCCCCCAGGCGGTTTCGATGCGCCCGACGCTGACGCCCTTGGCCAGAACGATGTAGAGCGCGATCAGGAAGATATCCGCCATTGCCAGCTTGCCGAGCATCGTGGTGACGCGCAGCGCCCGACCGGGCAACCGGCCGAGATGGATCAGCGCGATGGCAATCGTCTTGGCCATGGGCGCGATCAGGGCGAAGATCGTGACCAGAACGGCCAGCAGCTTCTCATCCTCCCAAAGTGCCGCGATGCCCGACAGGACGGAGATCTCCTCCAGCCCGAAGAGCGGCAGCACGCCCGCCCGCATCAGCGGCGCGGTCCAGGAGATGGGGAACAGGATCAACAGCGCCAGATTGGCGACTTGAAGCGCGCGCATGGAAGGGCCTTTTTGCAACCGGTCTTCTGACGCAGATGACCCGATGCGCCCGGGCAGGCAAGTCTTCGCTGAAAGATCGTGCTTGGGATATCGCCCCGACCGATGTAATGTTCACCATATGTTCTGATATTATCCTTGCCCCGGGAAGAAGTCTGTGGCTTCGGGCGCGACGCGGTGCCCCCGCCGTGATCGCGCCGGCCTGCGGACCGGTGCAGGACCATTGGTGGAGAAGACGGATGCAGACGCGTGAAGGAACGCCCGGTGGCCCTTCGATGATCTTTGACATCCGCCCCGCGGATTGGGCCGGGTTTGCCAGCGTGATGGGCGAAAAGGGTGGCTGCGGCGGGTGCTGGTGCATGTTGTGGCGGCAATCCCGCGCGGAGATGGAGGCGGGCATGGGCGCGGGCAACCGGGCGGCGATGAAGGCGCTGTTCGCGGAGGGGCCGGGGCCGGGTCTGATCGCCTATCACGACAGTCTGGCCGTGGGCTGGGTGCAGGTCGCCCCGCGCATGGCGTTCATCCGGCTCGCGCGGTCGCGGGTCCTGCAACCGGTGGATGACAGACCGGTCTGGAGCGTCTCGTGCTTCCTGATCGACAAGCGGTTTCGCCGCACGGGCCTATCGGTGCAGTTGCTGCGCGCGGCCTGCGGCTTCGCGCGAGAGAGGGGCGCGGATATGCTGGAGGGGTATCCGGTCGACACGCCGAAACGGACCTATCCGCCGGTCTATGCCTGGACCGGATTTGCGGGCAGCTTCCGGCGGGCGGGGTTTGTGGAGGTTGCCCGCCGGTCGGAGACGCGGCCGATCATGCGCAAGGAATTGATATAGCGGGAGATTAAGGGGGCCCGCGCGGTCAACTGAACTGCCGCCGCCAGATCGTGACGCCCGCAACCGCAAGAACCACCAGCAGCTTGACCGTCTCGAACCGCCAGTTGGCATCCCGCATGTCGTTGAGCGACTGGTGCAGCCCGAACGCCAATCCGGCGGGAAACAGCAGCGCGATGATCACCACGACCGAGGGCAGGCCGACCACGGCGCCCGCCATCACCACCACGATCAGGGCGATCATCACCGGCACCAGATTGGCCAGAAGCTCGGTGACCATCGGAATATGCTGCCGCCTTTCGGCGCGCGCGGCGCGCAGCAGCCACTCCAGCAGCCCGGCCCCCGCATAGACCCACAGGATCGTGGCAATCGCCTCGATGGCGGCGATAGGGGTCATCGCTTCGCCGCCTCCGGCAGGGCGGTGCCGAGGGCGGGCGGCGTCCTTTTGGCGCGGCGTTCGGGGGCCATCAGCGCACGGCCTCGATCGGGCCGTCGGCCGATCCGGTGATGAACTGATGCAGATAGGGATCGGTCGCATCATCCATCCGCGCCACCGGGCCTTTCCATTTCACCACCCCGTCATGCAGCATCGCCACCCGGTCGGCGATGGCGCGCACCGACGACATGTCATGGGTGATGGTCATCGCGGTCGCGCCCATCTCGACCACGATTTCCCGGATCAGTTCGTTGATGACGCCCGCCATGATCGGATCAAGGCCGGTGGTCGGTTCGTCGAAGAAGATCACATCCGGTTCCGCGGCGATGGCGCGGGCCAGTCCCACGCGTTTCTGCATGCCCCCCGACAATTCCGAGGGGAAGAGATCCGCCACATCCGGGGTCAGCCCCACCCGCCGCAGTTTTTCGATGGCGATCTCGCGCGCCTCGGCCATCGGCCGTTTCAGGGAGCCGCGCAGAAGGCGGAAGGCGACATTCTGCCAGACGGCGAGCGAATCGAACAGCGCGCCGCCCTGAAACAGCATCCCGAAGCGCGCGAGGAACGCATCGCGCTCGGCGGTCAGCACGTCCTCGCCCTCCAGCGTGATGGTGCCGCTGTCATGACGGATCAGGCCAAGGACGCATTTCAGCAACACGGATTTGCCCGTGCCCGAGCCGCCGATGATCACCATGCTCTGGCCACGTTCGATGGTCAGATCGACGCCGCGCAGCACCCGTTTGGGCCCGAAGGATTTATGAACGCCCTCAAGTCTGATCATGCGGTGAAAAACAGCTCCGTCAGCAGGTAGTTCGAGGCCAGGATCAGGATCGAGGCCGAGACGACGGCGTTGGTCGTGGCGCGCCCCACACCGCGGGCGCCGCGGCCCGAATTCATCCCGTGATAGCAGCCCATCAGCGCCACGATGAAGCCGAAGACGGCCCCCTTTACAAGGCCCGAAAGCACATCCCAAAGCTCCAGGAAATCGACCGTGTTGTCGAGATAGGTGGCCGGGTTGAACCCCAGCCGCGAGGTCCCCACCAGATAGCCGCCGAAGATGCCGATCACGTCGCCCACGGCCACCAGAACCGGCAGGCTGAGCGTGGCGGCCAGCACCCGCGGCGCGGTCAGGTACTTCATCGGATGCGTCGACAGCGTGACAAGCGCGTCGATCTGCTCGGTCACCTTCATCGTTCCGATTTCGGCCGCGATGGCCGAGGCGACACGACCGGCCACCATCAGGCCGCCCAGAACCGGCCCCAGTTCGCGGACCATGCCGATGGCCACGATGGAGGGCACCACGGCCTCGGCGTTGAACCGCGCGCCGCCGGCGTAGATCTGCAAGGCGAGCGCGCCGCCGGTGAACAGTGCGGTCAGCCCCACGACCGGCAGGCTGAGCCAGCCGATCTGCAGCAGGGCCTGGGCGAATTCGCGCGGGTAGAAGGGCGGGCGGACCAGATGGCTGATCGCCTGCGCGGCATAGATCGCGACGCGCCCGATCAAGCCAAGCATCGACAGGGTCGAACGGCCGATCGCCCCAAGCGGAGAAAGCAGGATCATGCCGTGGTGCCCCCGGAATACAGGCGGTCATAGCGCGCGCCCAGAGAGGTGAGGATTTCATAGCCGATGGTGCCCGCGGCCTCGGCCAGATCGTCGACCGTCTGCGCGGGGCAGAGGATATCGAGGTGATCGGGCATGTCACGGAGGCCGGTCACGTCCACTGTGATCAGGTCCATCGACACGCGGCCCGCGACCGGGCAGGGCGTGTCGCCCGCGTAAAGCGTGGCCCGGCCGCTCAGCGCGCGGATCAGCCCGTCGGCATAGCCGCCCGACACCGTGGCGATCTTCCGCGGCGCCGGGGCGGTGTAGGTCGCGGAATAGCCGACCGTTTCGCCGGGCGCGAGATCGCGGACCTGCACCACGGGCAGGGACAGGCGGATCGCGGGGCGGGCCGCGGCATAGGGCAGCCCGCCATAAAGCCCCACCCCCGGGCGCGTCAGGTCGAAATGATATGCGCGCCCAAGCAGGATGCCGCCCGTCGCAGCAAGGGAGCGGGGCACGGTGACGCCCTCGGTCATGGCGGTGAAGGCGGCCAGTTGCGCGGCATTCTGCGGATGGGCGGCCTCGTCGGCGCAGGCCAGATGGCTCATCACAAGCCGCATCGGGCCGGTTTCCAGCCCATCGCGCAGTCCGGCCCAGTCTGCGGCTTCCATCCCCAGCCGGTTCATGCCGGTGTCAAGCTGCACGCCATAGGGCGCATCGGGCAGCGCCTTGCGGTGGCGCGCGGCTTGTTCGGCGCTGTTGAGCAGCGGGATCAGCGCGGCGTCGCGGATCGGATCGGTATCGCCCGCCATATGACCGGAAAAGACGTAGATCTCCGCCGACGGGCCAAGGATGTCGCGCAGATCGGCGCCCTCCCGCGCGGTTGCCACGAAAAAGCTGCGGGCGCCCGCACCGGCCAGTGCGCGGGCCACATGCGCCGCGCCCAGCCCATAGCCATCGGCCTTGACCACCGCACCGGTTTCGCCCGCCGACAGGGCATCCAGCGCCCGCCAGTTGGCGATCACCGCATCCAGATCGATATGAAGCTGCCCGCATGCCATGGGCTCTTCTGTCCGCGTTCCGGGCAGAGGCGTCAAGGCCCATGCTCCGGCGCGGGCCTTTTCGGGTGCAAGACGCCGCAGGAGGCCTCCCGCCATGAGATGGCCCGCCGCTGCCGGGCGTTCAGCGGAACCCGTCGCCTTCGACCGCCGCCTGCCACGGTTTGACCAGATTGCCGAACCGGGTGAAGCGGCCCTCGAAGCTGAGATCGACCGACCCAACGGGGCCGTGACGCTGCTTGCCGATGATCACTTCGGCCTTTCCGTGCAGTTGCTCCATCTCCTGCTGCCATTTGGCCATGGCCTCAAGATTATCCTCGCCGGGTTTCTCGCGCTCTTTGTAGTATTCGCCGCGATAGACGAACATCACCACATCGGCATCCTGTTCGATCGACCCGGATTCACGCAGGTCGCTCAGTTGCGGGCGCTTGTCCTCGCGTTGTTCCACCTGCCGGGAAAGCTGCGACAGGGCGATCACGGGGATGTTCAACTCCTTGGCGACCGCCTTCAGCCCTTGGGTGATCTCCGAGACCTCGTTGACCCGGTTTTCCGATTTTCCGCCGCCGCGCAGAAGCTGGAGATAATCGACGATCAGAAGATCCAGACCCTGCGGCGAACGTTTCAGCCGCCGGGCGCGGGCGGCCAGCTGGCTGATCGGCAGGGCGGGCGTGTCGTCGATGTAAAGCGGGCAGCTTTCCAGATCCTGCGCCGCGCGCAGGTAACGCTGGAACTCCTGCTCGTTCAGGTCGCCCTTGCGGATCAGTTCGGAGGGCACCTCGGCGGCCTCGGACAGCACCCGCTGCGCAAGCTGCGCGGCCGACATCTCCAGCGAGAAGAACCCCACCACGCCCCCGTCCACCGTACCCTCGGAGCCATCGGGCTTCTGTCCGCGCTTCCACGATTTGGCCACGTTGAAGGCGATGTTGGTGGCCAGCGATGTCTTGCCCATCGACGGCCGCCCGGCAAGGATCAGCAGGTCGGAATTGTGCAGCCCGCCCAACATCTTGTCCATGTCGATAAGGCCGGTGGAAATACCGGCCAGCCCGCCGCCCCGGTTATAGGCGGCATTGGCGATATCGACCGCATCGGTCAGCGCGCGCAGGAAGCTCTGAAAGCCGCGCGAGGTGGTGCCGGAAGAGGCGAGCTTGAACAGGTCGGCCTCCGCTTCGACGATCTGCTCATCGGGGGTGGCGTCGTCGCGTACGGTCTGCGCCCGGTCGGCGATGGTGCGGCCCAGATCGATCAGTTCGCGCCGCAGCGCCAGATCGTGGATCAGCTGCGCGTAGTCGCGCGCGGCGGAGGTGGCGATGGCGGAAAGCTGCAGGCGCAGCAGATATTCCGCGCCGCCCAGATCCTTCAGCCCCGGGTGATCGGCAAGGAAGTTCTTGAGTGTGGTGGCGTCGGTCTGCAGGCCCTTGGTGATCCGGCTGGCGGCGGTGGCGAAGATCTCGCCATGCACGGGATCGTAGAAATGATCGGGTTTGACCAGATCGTCGACCCGGTCCAGCACGTCGTTGGAGGACAGGATCGCGCCCAGAAGCTGCTGTTCGGCCTCGATATTATGGGGCAGCTCGGGCGCGGCATCCAGCGCGGCACCGGTCGGGTTGATGGCCTTCACCTCGTTCATGACGCTGCCCCTGTTTTTGCTTTGGATCGCTGCCCCCGACAGTGGTCACGGGCCTACAGGAGCCGCCGCGCTGGGGTCAATCTGGATATCCCTGTGGATAGCCTGTGGGCCGAAATCAGGGGCGCATATTGCCTTACTTCGCCTGCCCGCGTCAACATCTGGTGTCTGCCGGCCGGCGGCGTGGCGCAAAGACCACGCCCGCGATTTATTCCCGCGGTCCCGGATCAGGCGCCGCCACGTGCGGCTTGCCAGGCGTCGGGCGCGGCAAGGAATCGCTCCACCTCGGTCAGCGTGTCCTCGTCGAAATCACCGGCGCGGCGCGCCTCGGCCACCACATCGGCCCAGGTGCAGAGGTAATGGAGCGCCACACCTTCCGCGGCCAGCGTCTTCACCGTATCGGGAAAGATGTCGTAGAAGAAAACCACCGCCGTGTGGTTGCAGCTTGCGCCGGTCTTGCGGATCGCCTCGACGAATTTCAGCTTCGACCCGCCATCGGTCGTCAGATCCTCCACCAGCAGGACCCGCTCGCCCTCGTTCATCTGGCCTTCGATCTGGGCGTCGCGGCCATAGCCTTTGGGCTTCTTGCGCACATAGGTCATCGGCAGCGCCATGCGTTCGGCGACAAGCGCGGCGAAGGGGATGCCCGCGGTTTCGCCGCCCGCGATATTATCGAAGGCTTCCAGCCCGGCATTGCGCAGGATCGTGCAGGTCAGGAAATCCATCAGCGTGGAGCGGATGCGCGGGTAGGAGATCAGCTTGCGGCAGTCGATATAGGTCGGGGCCTGCTTGCCCGAGGCATGGGTGAAGGGCTCGGTCGCGTTGAAGTGGACGGCGCGGATATCCAGCAGCATGCGGGCGGTCATCTGCGCCATGTCAGCGGGAGAAAGATAGGTAGCGGGGATCATCGGCGCGGGTCTCCTTGGCGGGCCGCGGGATGCCTCCGGCGGCCATGTGTCGAAAGCGAAGGTGCGGTCAGGTCACGGCCCAGTACAGCGGGTGGCCGGGATCGAACAGGGTGACCGGCCCGTCGCCGGTGTCGAGCTTCGCGGGGTAGGCGACCGGCGTGGCCTGTCTGGTGAGGGTGATCATGTCCGTGTTCGGGGGCAGCCCGTAATGGGCGGGGCCGTGCAGCGAGGTGAAGCCTTCAAGCCGGTCGAGCGCGTTCTCCTCCTCGAACACATGGGCGAGGCAGGAGAGCGTGTTCGTGGCGGTGAAGCAGCCGGCGCAGCCACATGCGCTTTCCTTGTTCGGATCCGTGTGCGGCGCGGAATCGGTGCCCAGAAAGAAGCGCGGATTGCCCGAGGTCGCGGCCCGGCGCAGCGCCTGCTGATGGGTGTTCCGCTTGGCGACCGGCAGGCAGTAGTAATGCGGCCGGATCCCGCCTGCGAGAATATGATTTCGGTTGATCATCAGGTGGTGGGTGGTGATGGTTCCGGCGATTTTGCCATCCACATCAGCAACATAGTCGATACCATGGCTGGTGGTGATATGTTCCAGCGTGACCGTCAGGCCGGGCGTGGCGCGGCGGAGCGGGTCGAGCACCTTGTCCAGAAACACCTGTTCGCGGTCGAAGATATCGACCTGCGGATCGGTCACTTCGCCGTGGATGCACAGCGGCAGGCCGATCTCGGCCATCGTTTCCAGAACGCCGCGCACCCGGTCGAAATCGGTCACACCCGAGGCGGAATTGGTGGTGGCCCCCGCGGGGTAGAGCTTGACCGCCGTGATCAGTCCGCTGGCATGGGCGGCGGCCACGTCGCGGGCATCGGTCTCCTCGGTCAGATAGAGCGTCATCAGCGGGGTGAACTCGGCGCCTTCGGGCAGGGCCGCGAGGATCCGGTCGCGATAGGCGGCGGCATCGCTCCCGCGGACCACGGGCGGCACCAGATTGGGCATGATGATCGCGCGGGCGAAATGGCGGGCGGTTTCGGGCAGAACGGCCTCCAGCATGGCGCCATCGCGCAGGTGCAGGTGCCAGTCGTCGGGGCGGCGGAGACGAAGTGAGGTCATGACCTCTCCGCTACACCGGGGCGGCGGCGCTGCCAAGGGGGAAGTCCGCCGCAGCGCCATGCGCGGCCTGCCGATTCTCGCGGCGCTTTGCCTGAATTTTGGGCGAATCTGCAAGGCGCGGGCGGGTCCGGTCGGGGACCGCTTGTCACCATCCGAAAGCGTGCCAAAGCTTGGCCGATGTTCGACGCAACCAGCACCGCCACCGGTTTGCAACGCACCCGCGGGCGGGCCCGGGTGGCGATGGCAGATGGCCGGCTGACCCATCTGCATCAGGAAGGCGCGGCCAAGGCGATGCTGCCCCGGATGCATGGTCGCTGGCCCGAGGTGGTGTTTCTGAACACAAGCGGCGGGATCACCGGCGGCGACAGGCTGGATTACGCGCTGGATCTGGCCCCGGGAAGCCGGGCTGTGGGCACCACGCAGACCGCCGAGCGTGCCTATCGCGCCGCGGGCGGGGTGGGGCGGGTGCGCACCCGGCTGACATTGGGCGCGGGCGCTGAGCTGCATTGGCTGCCGCAGGAACTGATCCTCTTCGACGGCGCCGCGCTGGAGCGGGATCTGCAGGTGGAGATGGCGGCGGATGCTACGCTGGTGATGCTGGAAACGCTGGTTCTGGGCCGTATGGCGATGGGCGAGACGCTGACCGATCTGCATCTGCGCGACCGGCGGGCGGTGCGCCGGGGCGGGCGGCTGGTTCTGCTTGAACCCGTCCGGATGGACGCCGCCGACCTGATGCGCCCGGGCACGGCCGGGCTGAACGGGGCGCGGGCGCTGGCCAGCCTCAGTCTGATTGCGCCCGATGCGGTGGATCGGCTGGCGGGGCTTCGCCGGGTCCTGCCCGCCGATGGCGTGCGGGCCGCGGCGTCCGTCTGGGGCGGGCGGCTGACCGCGCGGCTTGTCTCGGCGGATGCGTTCGCCCTGCGCCGCTGCGTGGCCCGTGCCGTGACTTTTCTGACCCGCCAGCCGCTGCCGCGGGTCTGGCAGATTTGAGCTTCGAGGAGACCGGATGAACCTGACCCCCCGCGAAAAAGACAAACTGCTGATCAGCCTTGCCGCGATGGTGGCGCGCAACCGCCTGCAGCGCGGTGTCCGGCTGAACCATCCCGAGGCCATCGCGTTGATTACGGATTTCGTGATCGAAGGGGCGCGGGACGGGCGGAGCGTGGCCGATCTGATGGCCGCCGGCGCCGGTGTGATCCGTGCCGATCAATGCATGGAAGGGGTGCCCGAGATGATTCATGACGTTCAGGTCGAGGCGACATTTCCCGACGGCACCAAGCTGGTGACCGTGCATCACCCGATCCGATGAGCGGAGCGGCCGGCATGCCTGCGACATCCCAATCGCCCGCACGCTCCGCCGGTCTGTGGTATCGTCGGGGGCGGGCCCGCTTCCGGGCCCCGCGCAAAGCTGCTGTGGCAAAGGAGTAGAGACGGATGTTGTGGAACCTGATCCTGGGGGCGGTCGCGGGCTATCTGACACCGATGGCCGAACCGCATGTCAAACGGGTGCTCAAAGAGCTGGTGCAGGCCGAAATACCCGTCGGCAAGACTGAATACGACATGCTGACGCTGGTATTGCTGCTGATGGCGGCGGCGATCCTGGTCTGGCTTCTCGGCGGGGACAGCGCGGCGTTCCTGCTGTTGCTGGGCGCGCTTGGCGGGCTTTTCGGCAAGAGTATCTACAAGGCGATCGTGAACCCGGGCGTGGCGGAAAACCCGGGCACGGGCGCGCGCTATGCGGCGGCGGCCTCCCCCGCTGCGCCGGCCGATGCAGGCGTTGTGGCGGCGGAACCGGTGAGCGTGGCCGAGGCCCCCCAGACGGAGCCGGTGGCGGAGACGCCCGCCGAAGATACGGTGCCCGCGGAGGATGCCGCACCGGCCGAGGACGCCGCGCCCGCCGCCGCGCCCGCCGAGGATACCCCGTCCGCGGAAGAGACCGCGCCCGCGAAGGCCAGCCCGTCCAAGCGCAAGACCCGATCCCGGACGCCCAAATCATGATCCCCGGAGAGATCATCGCCGCGCCGGGCGACATCACGCTCAATGCGGACCGTGCGGTGGTCACGTTGCGCGTGGCGAATACGGGCGACCGGCCGGTGCAGGTCGGCAGCCATTACCATTTCGCCGAGGCCAACGAGGCGCTGAGCTTCGACCGCGACGCGGCGCGCGGCCACCGGCTGGACATCCCCGCCGGCACCGCCGTCCGGTTCGAACCGGGCCAGACCCGCGATGTGCAACTGGTGCCCTATGGCGGGGACCGGATCGTCTGGGGCTTCAATCAGAAGGTCATGGGGGCATTATGAAATCCTCTCCGTTCGATTACTGGCGCGCCGGGTTCGAGCTTGCGCAACTGGGTGTGGAGGCCAGTTCGGTCATCTGGATGCGGATGATGGGGCTGGCGGGCGCGTGGAACACACCGTTTGACGAAAGCTGGCGGATGATGCGGGAAAAACCGGGCGCATTCGTCGAGGCGACCGGCCGCGGGGTGGAGGCGATGCTGCGAGGCCAGCCCCCGGCCAATGTGGTGTCCGCCACCGTCGCACCGCTCAACCGGCACGCGGCGACGAACCGGCGGCGGCTGGCGCGGCGCGGCCCGCAGAGGAGACGCTGAGATGCCGTGGGGCGAGGCGGCGGCGATCGCGCGGGCCGGGAGGGGGTAGCGATGGGCACCGTCCGGCTTTTGCGCGATGACGAGTTGAGCGACACGGCCCGCGCCGTGTTCGACGATATCCGGGCCACACGCGGCACCGATCACATCAACAATTTCTGGCGCGCGCTGGCCCATGACCCGGCCCTGCTGAAGGCGACATGGGAGCGGTTGAAGGTGGTCATGGCCCCGGGGGCGCTCGACCCGCTGGTCAAGGAGATGCTCTACGTCGCGGTCTCCACGGCGAACGGGTGTTCCTACTGCATCCACAGCCACACGGCGGCCGCGAAGGCCAAGGGGATGACGCCGGAGCAGCATGGCGAATTGCTGGCCGTGATCGGGATGGCGATGCAGACGAATGGGCTGGTGCAGGGGCTGGGGGTCGAGGTGGACGAGGGGTTCAAGGCGTGAGGTTCGGCCGCAGCACCCCGGCGCGGAATCAAGCGCGTCGCGCGTTGCGCCATACATCGCCCGACAGGCGATCTTGCGCAGCCGGATCCGCCGAAAGGGGACGGGTCGCCCTGGTCGTGCGGAGCACCCAGCGCGTTAACAGCGGTCGCAGGCCGCCGCGCCATCTACGGGCCGCCCCCCGGCACGTCGATTGGGTTGATCTGGGCGCGCCGCTCGGAGGGTCTTCTGATCTGGCTGCCATAAATCGACTTCGCTCAGAGGTCGGTTCGACGCCCCGCGGCCCGTCGATGGCGCTCCGGGGACGGCGAAATTCAGACCGAGTGGCCTCATTTGAACCTGCTGAAAAGCAGTACCAGCATGATTTCTACAAGTGCTTTCAAAGCAACTTTGGCAATGAGGTGCCAAGTCTCGATGGGTTCCATTCTGGGTGCCTTTCAGTTTCGATGGCGAACGAATTACCCGTTGCGCGGGCACCCTCTCTAATAATCAGGCTCAACAGGCGTGTGCGGCGGAATTCTAGCCCGCCGCCAAATTCTTGAGGTTCAAATGCCCACCCGCATCCCCCGCAGCACCTATGCCGACATGTACGGCCCCACCACGGGCGACCGGGTGCGGCTGGCCGATACGGATCTCATCATCGAGGTGGAGCGCGACCTCACCACCTATGGCGAGGAGGTGAAATTCGGCGGCGGCAAGGTGATCCGCGACGGCATGGGCCAGAGCCAGGTCACCCGGGCAGACGGCGCGGTGGACACCGTCATCACCAACGCGCTGATCGTCGATCATTCGGGCATCTACAAGGCGGATGTGGGCCTGAAGGACGGGCGGATCCACGCCATCGGCAAGGCGGGCAACCCCGACACGCAGCCGGGTGTCGACATCATCATCGGCCCCGGCACCGAGGCGATTGCGGGCGAGGGGCGGATCCTCACGGCGGGCGGGTTCGATGCGCATATCCATTTCATCTGTCCCCAGCAGATCGAGGATGCGCTGCATTCCGGCATCACCACGATGCTGGGCGGCGGCACCGGCCCGGCCCATGGCACGCTGGCCACCACCTGCACGCCCGGGTCGTGGCATATCGGGCGGATGTTGCGGGCGCTCGACGCGTTTCCGATGAATTTCGGCCTGTCGGCCAAGGGCAATGCCAGCCGGCCCGCCGCCCTGGTGGAGATGATCGAGGCCGGCGCCTGCGCGATGAAGCTGCATGAGGATTGGGGCACCACGCCCGGCGCCATCGATTGCTGCCTGTCGGTCGCCGAGGATATGGATGTGCAGGTGATGATCCACACCGATACGCTGAACGAAAGCGGGTTCGTGGAAAACACGCTCAAGGCCATCGGGGAGCGCTGCATCCACGCCTTCCACACCGAAGGGGCGGGCGGCGGGCATGCGCCGGACATCATGAAGGTGGTGGGCTACCAGAACATCCTGCCCAGCTCGACCAACCCGACGATGCCCTACACCGTCAACACGCTGGAAGAGCATCTGGACATGCTCATGGTCTGCCATCACCTCGACAAGTCGATCCCCGAGGATGTGGCCTTTGCCGAAAGCCGGATCCGCAAGGAAACCATCGCCGCCGAGGATATCCTGCACGACATGGGCGCGTTTTCCGTCATGGCCTCCGACAGTCAGGCCATGGGCCGGGTGGGGGAGGTCATCATCCGCACATGGCAAACGGCTGACAAGATGCGCAAGCAACGCGGCCGTCTGGCCGAGGAGACCGGCGATAACGACAATGCCCGCGTCAAACGCTACATCGCGAAATACACGATCAACCCCGCCATCGTGCATGGGATGAGCCGGCATATCGGCTCCGTCGAGCCGGGCAAGCGCGCCGATCTGGTGTTGTGGTCGCCCGCCTTCTTCGGCGTGAAACCCGAGATGTCGCTGATCGGCGGCAGCATCGCGATGGCGCAGATGGGGGACCCGAACGCCTCCATCCCCACGCCGCAGCCGGTCTATAGCCGGCCGATGTTCGGGGCCTTCGGCGGCGCGGTCGGGCAATCGTCGGTCAGCTTCGTCAGTCAGGCGGCGCAGACGGCGGGCATCGGCGCGGCGCTGGGGCTCGCCAAGGACACGGTCGCGGTCGAGGGCATCCGCGCGGTCCGCAAGGCCGACATGATCCACAACTCGGCGACGCCGGAGGTGCACGTGCATCCCGAAACCTACGAGGTGCGCGCCGACGGGGAACTGCTGAGCTGCGCGCCCGCGACCGAGTTGCCCATGGCGCAGCGCTATTTCCTGTACTGAGGCCGCCCTTTCCGGCGGCAGGCGTCGGGGCGGCCCGGATCGGGCCAGCCTTGACAAGAAAGGCCAACCTCCGCCCCCATGGGATACGGGCGATGCGGAAGAGCCGTCCGGTGACCGGCACGGCCCGCTTGGTCCGCCCGGATGAAGGAAGGGGGGTTATTATCCATGCGCGATTATCTGATGGCGGCCTGTCTGGCCCTGATCGCGGCGGGCCCCGCCATGGCCAGTTGTCCCGCCAGCCGGGAGGATGTGACCGATGGCATCTATGTGGGGTTCGACGGCTATGTGATGCGGTATCAGCTGCGCCGCGACGGCAGCATGGAGGAGGTGGAAACCCATTTCGACGGCAGTTCCACCTTTCGGTTCCTGACCCGTGGCGGCGTCTTCGTGACCGACAGCTGGGAGATGGAGCATGGCCGGCTTCTGGCCGGATCGCATCACCGGACATCCTTTGCGGTCCCGCCCGGGGATCTGCCGCGCCTCAGCGCCGGTCTGCGCTGGAACGCTGCGACGCAGACCCGTTTCGCCGACGGAAGCGTGTCGGCCGATACGATGACAGTCAACGTGGCGCAGCCGACGCAGCTTCGCCTTGGCGCCTGCAGCTACGAGGCGCTGCCGGTGCAGGTGACCCGGACCGAAGGCACCGCAGGCGAGCCCTATGTGGAACGGATGCTTTACCTGCCGCAAATGGGCATCGGGATCTATCTGGCCGGGGGTGGCGCGTCGGAGACGGTTCGCCCGGCGATCCCCCTGACGATCGGTTTCGAGCCGCCGGAGACGGAGCCGGAAGATGACGGCGGGCAGGGCGGCGGTGCGGCGCTGCTCCCGCCCGCGGGCGGCACGGCCCCGGCCAAGTAGCCGCTAACCCCGCCCGGCCCGGTTCGGCGGCGGTTCGGGGCGCGCGCCATGCGCGGCGGCTGCCCGTCCAGCGCAGACCGGGGTTGCAGGAATGGCAATTGCCCGGGCCGAGCGCCACGCCTAGCTATGGATCAAGGGAGGAAACACCTGACACGACCCTGAAGGAGTTTCCATATGGCATCGAGCACAGCCAGTATCAGAACGGCCCCCATCAGACCTCTCGCGGGACTTGCCGCGCTGATCGCGAAACCTTTCGCGGCAATCGGCGGTTTCCTGGTGCGGATGATGGATGGCAACGACCGGGTTCGCGAGGTCGAAAAGCTGAACGCCCTGAGCGATGCGCAGCTTGCGCACCGGGGGCTGAAGCGCGAGAACATCGTGCGCCACGTCTTTCGCGACATGGTTGGCTGATCGGCGCAGCGCATAGGCAATGCAGGAAGGCGGTCCGTCAGGGATCGCCTTTTTTTTGTGCAATGCGATGAATTGGCGGGCAGGCCGTTCTTGCCGGCCCGACCGTGGCCCGGCGAGGGGATTGCGCCCGCCGGCGCGGCGCTTATCGTCGCTCCTGACCCGCGCATCCATCCGCCGAAATCAAGGACATCATCGCCCATGACCGCCGCCCAGATCGTTCATAAAGCCGGGCACTGGTCCGGCCCCGCCGCCGACCGGCTTGTGCTGGACTACGAGGCGCGGTTTCTGCGCCGCAAGCGGCTGGTGACCGAGGCAGGGGCCGAGCTGATGGTGGATCTGGCCGAGACCGTATCGCTTGACGAGGGCGACGCGCTGGAAACCGGCTCGGGCGAGATGATCGAGATCCGCGCGGCGGCGGAGCCCTTGCTGAAGGTGACCGGCGATCTGCCCCGGCTGGCCTGGCATATCGGCAACCGGCATACGCCCTGCCAGATCATGGGCGACCACCTGCTGATCCGCGCCGATCACGTGCTGGCCGGAATGCTGGCGGGCCTCGGCGCGGAGACGGAGGCCCTCACCGCGCCCTTCACGCCGGAAGGCGGGGCCTACGGACATGGCCGCACCCATTCCCATGCCCATTGAGGCCGCATTGCCCGACGACGGGCTCTTGCGCCTGACCCAATGGCTGTCGCCGGGCTTTCCGGTCAGCGCCTATGCCTATTCCCATGGGCTGGAGGCGGCGATGGAGGCGGGCGAGGTGACCGACGCGGCAAGCCTGTCGCTCTGGATCGAGGGGGTGTTGCGCGCGGGCGCGGGGCGCAACGACGCGATCCTGCTGGGCCGCGCCATGGCCGGGGAGGACCCCGCCGGCCTGGCCGAACATGCCGAAGCGCTTGCGGGCTCCGCCGAACGTTGGGAAGAAACCCGAGATCAGGGCGCGGCGCTGGCGCGGACCTTGACGGCAATGGGCCACCCGGTGCCGCCCTTGCCCTATCCGGTGGCTCTGGGCGTGGCGGCGGCGGGGCTGGCGGTGCCGGCGGAAACGGTCGCGCGGCTGATGCTGCATGCTTTCGCCGCCAATCTCGTCTCGGCGGGGGTGCGGTTCATCCCGCTCGGGCAATCGCAGGGGCAGGCGGTGCTGGCCGGGCTGCACGGCGCCGTGGCTGAGGTGGCGGCCAAAGCCGCCGGGGCCACGCTTGACGATCTCGGCGGCGCGGCCTTCGGAGCCGATCTGGCGGCGATGATCCATGAGCGGCTGGAGGTGCGGCTGTTTCGCAGCTGAACCGCCCGGCAGGGCGCGGCGCACGCAGGACGCCGAAGCAAGCGCCGCCCGCTCCGATCGCATCGGGCCGGGGCGGCAGATCTGAAGGGAGATCGGACTATTGGCACATGCGAACGGGCCCCTCAGGGTCGGGATCGGCGGGCCGGTGGGCGTGGGCAAGACCACGCTGACGGCGGAACTTTGCCGGGCGATGGCGGCGGAGTTTTCCGTGGCCGTCATCACCAACGATATCTACACCGCCGAGGATGCGGAGTTCCTGCTGCGCGCGCAGGTCTTGCCCGCCGACCGGATCAAGGGCGTGGAAACCGGGGGCTGCCCGCACACGGCGATCCGCGAAGACGCCTCGATCAATCTAGCGGCGGTGGCGGAGTTCCGGGAGCGGCTGCCCGATCTGGACGTGATTTTCATCGAATCCGGCGGCGACAATCTGGCCGCGACCTTCAGCCCGGAACTGGCCGATCTGACGCTCTATGTGATCGACACGGCGGCCGGGCAGGACATTCCGCGCAAGAAGGGGCCGGGGCTGACCCGCTCCGACCTGCTGATCATCAACAAGACCGATCTGGCGCCCTATGTGGGCGTCGATCTGGACCTGCTGCGGCACGATGCGGAAACGGCGCGGGGCACGCGGCCCTTCGTGATGGCGACGCTGCGCGAGGGCCGGGGCGTGGCCGAGGTGGTGGCCTTCCTACGCCGGGAGGGTGGGCTGTGACCCGGGCGCGGCGCCGAGTGTCTGCAGCGCGGCGGCGAATTCCGGGTGGCCGGTGACCTCGGCGCCGTGGGCCGCGACCTTGCGGGCCAGAGCTGGGCGCCCCTTGTCGAGCGCGCGGGCCATCAGCCGTTTCAGATAGGCCGGATCGCTGCGCCGGGCGGTGCGGGTGATCCGCGCGAAGCCGTGGACCGTCATCCTGCCCCGGGCGGCCTCCTGCAACAGGCGGTCGAGCGCGCCGTTGCGCGCCAGAAGCGGGAGCAGGTTGGCCCCGCACCAGCGCATGGGCAGGCGCATGGTATTGGGCGCGCGGAACAGCGCCGCATGCGCCGCCGAGGGCGGATCGTAGGGGTCATAGACGATGGTCGTCTGGGCCGTGCCGTCCACCATGTAGGGCGCATAGCCGTAGCGATCGGTGAAGTTCAGCCGCCGGGCGCCGCGGAACCGCATTTCGAACGGCGCGTCTTCGCGATCCAGCGTGGCCGCCGGGCCAAGCGCCAGCACCCACGCCCCCGGCGAGCTCACCGCATAGGCGCAGGCCGCATAGCCGCACATCGGCCCCGCCCCCAGAAACACCACCCGGTCGAAGTTGTCGAAGAAGCCCTCGTCCACCAGCTTGTCGAAAAACGCGTAGAGATCTGCGTCGCGGAACCAGCTCTGCCCCGAGGCCATGATGTTCAGCAGCGACCATTCATGGCGCTGCACGGCGTCGAAACCGATGGGCAGGCCGTCTTCCGTCTGGCCGTAGACGCGGGCGGCCTCATCGAACGTGACCAGAAGGGTGGGGCCCTCTTCGACGAACAGCGCCGAATGCCGTTTCCCGATCCGTTCGAAAAAACCGTGCGCACGGCCGATCTCGGTCAGGTGGGCCAGCCAGGACTGGCGCGAGTCGTGGCTCGGCCGGGTCGGGTTACTCATGACACTCTCTCAAAACTAATCAACTCGTACCGCTGCCGTCTTGGGAGACAACTGTGGCAGCGCTGCGCATCGGATGTGGTTTTTCTTGGGGAAGTAGTTACCAAAACCTTAACGGTGTCAGAAGGGGTAATCGGGTCAACGAACGGGCGCGATTGTTTCGTGGCGGCTCAAGGCGGGGCTTGACGGTCATGATCTGCGCCGCCTTGATGGGCGCTCAAGGAGGAGAGGCCATGCAAAGCATCGACGCGGTCACCCAAGCCCTCGCTGCGCAGAATTATGTGTGTGGCCGCCCGTTGGCGACGGTGGTGTTTCTGTCCCTGAAACTGGGCCGTCCCCTGTTTCTGGAAGGGGAGGCCGGCACCGGCAAGACCGAGATCGCCAAGGCGATTGCGGCAAGCCTCGGCCGCCGCCTGATCCGTCTGCAATGCTACGAGGGGCTGGACGCGGCCAGCGCCGTCTATGAATGGAATTTCGCCGCGCAGATGGTGGCGATCCGCGCCGCCGAGGCCGAGGGCGGGGCCGACAAGGAGGTGCTGACCAAGGCGCTGTTTTCCGCCGATTACCTGATCGAACGGCCCTTGTTGCAGGCGATGCGGCCGGATGCGGCGGGCGCGCCGGTGCTGCTGATCGACGAGCTGGACCGGACCGACGAGCCGTTCGAGGCGTTCCTTCTGGAGGCGCTGTCGGATTTTCAGGTGACGATCCCCGAACTGGGCACGATCCGGGCGCCGGAGCCGCCCATCGTGATCCTGACCTCGAACCGCACGCGCGAGGTGCATGACGCGCTGAAACGCCGTTGCCTCTATCACTGGGTCGACTACCCCGATTTCGCCCGCGAGATGGAGATCGTCACCGCCCGCGCGCCCGAGGCGTCGCACGCGCTCAGCCGCGAGGTGGTGGCCTTCGTGCAGAAACTGCGCACCGAGGATCTGTTCAAGAAACCCGGCGTGGCCGAGACGATCGACTGGGCCAAATGCCTGCTGGCGCTGGACGTGATCTCGCTCAGCCCCGAGGTAATCGCCGACACGCTGGGCGCGATCCTGAAGTACCAGGACGATATCCAGAAGATCGAAGGGTCTGATGCGAAACGGCTGCTCGACGAGGTGCGCGCCGATCTCAGCGCGGCCTGATGTCTGTGCCGGTCGCGCCCGTTATCCATATCGGCGGCTGGCCCGGTGCAGGAAAGCGGACCGTCGGGCGGATCGTAGCGCGCCGTCTTGGCGGACGACTGATCGACAATCATCTGATGCTGGACGCGGCGCACGCCATCCACGACCGGGGAACCCGGGCCTTCGGGACCTTGCGTGGCGAGGTGCGTGACGTGATCTTCCAGCATGCCCGGCAATTGCCGCTGGAGGTGGCCTTGGTCCTGACCGATGCGTTGGCTGACGAGCCCGCCGCATTGCCGCTGTTCCAGCCGACGGTCGATCTTGCCGCCGCACGGGGCGCGCCGCTTCGCGTGTTCGTGCTGGACCTCGACCCGCAGGAGAATCGCAGACGACTCACCGACCCGGCGCGCGGAGGTTACGGCAAGCTGATGGATCCCGACATCCTGGCCTCGCTGCGCGCTCACGAGAAACTGTTTTGCCCCGACGGCGCGATCACGCTGGATGTGACCGATCTGTCACCGGAGGCCGCGGCCGAGGCGATCCTGTCGCGCCTTGAGGCGCCGTGATGCCTGAATATGCCCCCCTCGATATCCCCAATGAGGGCAAGCTGGCCCGGAACATCACCCATTTCGCGCGCGCCTTGCGCAAGGCGGGGCTGCCCGTCGGGCCGGGGCGGGTGGTCGAGGCGATCCGCGCGGTGGAGGCGGCGGGCTTCTCCGACCGGACCGATTTCTACTGGACGCTTCACGCCTGTTTCGTCTCGCGCCCCGAACAGCGCATGGTTTTCGCGCAGGTGTTCCGGCTGTTCTGGCGCGATCCGCGTTATCTGGAACACATGATGGCGATGATGCTGCCCGCGCTTTGCGGCGTTGCCGAGGACCGGCTTGTCAAACCGGCGGAGAAACGGGCCGCCGAGGCGCTGCTGGACGGCGCGGCGCGGGATCTGCCCGAGGGCATGGACGAGGAGGAGGGGACCGAGATCGAGGTCGATGCCTCCTTCACCATGTCGGGGGAGGAACGGTTGCGCAGCCTCGATTTCGAACAGATGAGCACGGCCGAGATCGCGGCGGCCAAACGGATGCTGACGCGTCTGAGCCTGCCGGTCCGACCCCTGCAAAGCCGCCGGACCATGGCCGCGCGTGGCGGGGCCCTGCCGGACTGGCGGCGCACCATGCGCGCGGCGATGCGGCAAGGCGGCGAGATCACCGGGTTCGAGATGCGCCGCCGCCGCCTGCGCTGGCCCAATCTGGTGTGCCTGTGCGACATTTCGGGCTCGATGTCCGCCTATTCCCGGGCGGTTTTGCATTTCCTGCACGCGGTGGCGAACCGCAAGGGCGCGGGCTGGGCGCGGGTGCATGCCTTCACCTTCGGCACCCGGCTGACCAATATCACCCGGCATCTGGACCAGCGCGATGTGGATGCGGCGCTGGCCGCGGCCGGGGCCGAGGCGCAGGATTGGGAGGGCGGCACGCGGATCGGGGCCTGCCTGCATGCGTTCAACCGCGACTGGTCCCGCCGGGTGCTGGGGCAGGGCGCGGTGGTCCTTTTGATCACCGACGGGCTCGACCGGGACGACCCGGAGGCGCTGGCCCGCGAGATGGAGCGGCTGCACCTGTCGGCGCGGCGCGTGATCTGGCTGAACCCGTTGCTCCGGTGGGAGGGGTTTGCGCCGAAAGCGGCGGGGATCCGCGCGATCCTGCCCCATGTGGATACGTTCCGCGCGGGCCACAACATCGCCGCTCTCGAAGGGCTGGCCGCGGCGCTGTCGGACGGGGTCGATCCGGGGGAGGCCGCGCGCCTGCGCGAGTGGCTTGCGCGGGAGGCGCCTGGGCCGGAGCGGGAACTTTTGGCTGACGGGGCCGTTAACCTTTCGCACTGAAACATTTCGGGAATAAGACCATGCGACTTTCGCTGAAAACGTCCACCGCCCTGATCGCCAGCCTTGCCCTCGCCATGCCGGGAACGCTGCCGGCGCAGGGATTGGGAGAGGCCGTACCGGAATTCGAGTGCCCCGAGGGCACGTCCGAGGCGGATTGCCTTCTGCTTGGCGAACAGGCCGCAGCAGACGCCGCAGCCGCAGCCGAGGCCGCCGCCGAGGCGGAAGCAGCCGTTGAGGCCGAGGCCGCCGCCGAGGCAGAGGCTCAGGCCGCCGCAGAGGCCGAAGCCGCCGCACAGGCGGAGCTGGAAGCCGCCGCGGAAGAGGCCGAAGCCGCCGCTGCCGAAGCGGAGGCGCAGACCGAGACACAGACCGAGGCTGAGGCTGAGGCTGAGGCCGAGACTGAGGCCGCGGCCGAGACAGATGCCACAGCCGATGCGCCCGCCGCGGACACGGAAACCGCCGTCGAAACGGAAGCCGCCGCCGAGGGGGACGCCACATCCGAGACGGAGACGCCGGCCCCGGAAGGCACGGCGGAGACAGAAGCCGAGGCGACAGTCGAAACCGAAGCCGAGGCCGCCACCGGCGAGGCCGCGACACCCCCTGCGGAGACGACGGACACCGCCGAGACGCAGGACGCGGAGGGGACGGAAACCGAAATGACAGAGGCGGGATCGACAGAGACCGCGACATCCGAAACCGCGACCGCGGAGGCGGACGCCGCCGCCACCGAGGAGGAGACGCAAGCCCCTCTCGCCGCCCTCGGCGCCGAGGGTGAGGCCGAGGCCGAGGTCACGACCGAAACCGTGACCGAGGAGAACTCCCGCTCCAGTTCCGAGGATTTCGAGCAATCCGCCTCGGGCGAGGCCACGGCGGAGGCCGGTGCGGAAACGACTGCCGCCCCCGCGGCCGGCAATGACGATGACGGGCTTTCGAACCTCGAACGTGCCTTGCTGATCGGCGCGGGCGCAATCTTCGTCGGCTCGATCCTCAACGGCAACCGCGAAGTCGTGAGCCAGACCGATGACCGCGTCGTGGTGCAGCGGAGCGATGGCAGCTACGAGATCCTGAAGGACGACAACGCGCTGCTGCGCCAGCCGGGCTCCGAGGTCCAGACGCAGACCTTCTCCGACGGCTCGACGCTGACCACGGTCACCCGGCCCGACGGCTTTCAGGTGATCACCGTGCGCGATGCCGAATTGCGGGTGGTCCGCCGCGTCTCGATCGCGCCGGACGGCACCGAAACCGTGCTGATCGACGACACGAACCGGGCCGAGCCGGTGGATGTGACCACGTTGCCGGCCCCGATCGAGACCACGACTGACGGGGATCTGCGGGCGGCGCTGGAACGTCAGGCGCTGATCGACCGGCGCTTCTCGCTGGCGCAGGTGCGCGACATCCGCGAGGTTCGCCTGCTGGCGCCCGCCATCGATCTGGACAACATCACCTTCGAAACCGGCTCCGCCGCCATTTCGCCGTCCCAGGCGGAGGAATTGACGATGATCGGCCGGCTGCTCAGCGACATGATTGACGAGAACCCGGGCGAGATCTTCCTGATCGAAGGCCATACCGATGCCGTGGGCGGAGCCGCAATGAACCTGACCCTGTCGGACCGGCGCGCGGAATCGGTCGCGCTGGCCCTGTCGGAGTATTTCGACGTGCCGCCGGAAAATCTGGTGGTGCAGGGCTATGGTGAATCCAATCTGCGGGTGCAGACGGACGGCCCCGAGCGCGCCAACCGCCGCGCGGTCGTGCGCCGGATCACGCCGCTTCTGCAGGTTGCCGCCGCGCAGTAACCCGAGCCGGCGGAAACCCGCAGACGACGCCCGGACATCCTCACGCGCGCCCCCATCCGGGGCGCGCGTTTGTCCGTGCCCCCGCCTGCGTCCGTCCGCCTGCGCCCCGGCGCGCGGGGTCGATTTTCCTTGCAGACCTACCGCTCTTCCGGCCTGATTGGCGCGGGAAAGGCGGGGGCTGCGTGGCAAGAGGCGCGGGCCGGCCGGGAGGGCCAGGATGGACGATCTGGAAAATCTGCCCGAACGGGCGCTGGAATGGCATCGCCAGGGCAAGGGCGCGGTGCTGGCGACCGTGGTCGAAACCTGGGGCAGCGCGCCGCGCCGGGTGGGCAGCCAGTTGCTGGTGTCCTCGGACGGGGAGATGGCGGGCTCGGTCTCCGGCGGCTGTGTCGAGGGCGCGGTGGTGGTGGAGGCGATGGAGGCGCTTGAGGCGGGCGACGCGCAGCTTCTGGAATTCGGCGTGAGCGATGACGAGGCCTTTGCCGTGGGGCTGGCCTGCGGCGGCACGATCAAGGTTCTGGTCGAACCGGTGGGCCGGGTCCTGCCGGTGGAAATGCTGGAGGCGCTGGTCGATGCGCGCGCCGCGCGCCAGCCCGTCGCCTACGTGGTCGAGATCAAGAAAGGCCAGCGCTGGCTGGCGGGGCCGGGCGATGACGGGCTTGCCGCGCGGTTCCGGGAGGATCGCTCGGGCATGGATGCCAACCGCTATATCGGCATCCACAACCCGCCGCTTCGGATGGTCGTGGTGGGCGCCGTCCATATCGCGCAGGCCCTGGTGCCGATGGCGCGGATGGCCGGGTATGATCCGGTGCTGGTCGACCCGCGCCCGGCCTTCGGCGCGGAGGCCCGGTTTCCCGGTGAGCGCATTCTGGAGGACTGGCCCGATGCGGCGCTGGCCGAGGTCGGTCTGGATGCGCGCACCGCCGTGGTGACGCTGACCCATGACCCGAAACTGGACGATCCCGCGATCGCCGCGGCCCTGCATTCGGAGGTGTTCTACCTTGGCTGTCTGGGGTCCAGCCGGACCCATGCCAAACGGGTCGGCCGGTTGAGCGAGGCGGGGTTCACGCTGGAGGATATCGGGCGCATCCACGCCCCCGTGGGCCTGAATATCGGCGCGCAGGGCCCGGCGGAAATCGCCGTGGCGATCATGGCGGAGATCACCCAGAGGCTGCGATTGGGATGAAGTTCGGTCCGGTTCCCGTGACAGAGGCGCAGGGCGCGGTTCTGGCCCATTCGCTGGCGCTGCCCGGCGGGCGGCTGCGCAAGGGCCGGGTGCTGGAGGCGGAGGATATCGCGGCGCTCCGCGAGGCGGGCCAGACGGAGGTGATCGTCGCAAGACTGGAGCCCGGCGACGTGGACGAGAATGCCGCCGCCGCCGCGCTGGCAGATGCGCTGGTGCCCGATCCCGACGCCGCCGGGCTGTCCGTCGAGGCGCCCTTCACGGGCCGGGTGAACATCCGCGCCGCCGGGCCGGGCATCGTGGGGCTGGACGCCGCCGCGATCGCCGCGCTGAACGCGGTGGATCCAATGATCACTCTGGCCAGCCTGCCCGAGCATCAGCGCGTCAGCGAGGGGATGATGGTGGGCACGGTCAAGATCATCTCCTACGCGGTGTCGCGGGCGGCGCTGGACCGGGCGCTGGCGGCGGCGCGCGGCGCGCTCTGGCGGGTGCCGGTCCGGCGGCGGAGCGCCGATCTGATCGTGACGGAGGTGCCCGGCGCCCCGGCCAGCCCCGAGGACAAGGGTGTGCGCGCCGTGGCCGGCCGGCTGGACGCCCTCGGGATCGCGCTGGCGCGGATCCGGATCGTGGCGCATGACACCGCCGCAATCGCCGAGGCGCTTGCCGGCTCGGAGGCGGAGATGGCCCTGATCCTGACCGCCTCGGCCACGTCCGATGCCCATGATGTGGCCCCGGCAGGCCTGGGCCGGGCCGGTGGCGCGCTGACCCGGTTCGGGATGCCGGTCGATCCGGGCAACCTGCTGTTTCTGGGCGATCTTGCGGGCAAGCCGGTGGTGGGGCTGCCGGGCTGCGCCCGGTCGCCTGCGCTGAACGGGGCCGATTGGGTGCTGGAACGCGTGGCCTGCGGGCTGGAGGTGACCAGCGCCGATATCGCGGCCATGGGCGTGGGCGGGCTCCTGAAGGAAATCCCGACCCGCCCGCAGCCGCGCGACCGGCCGAAACGACGCTGACGGCGCCGCGCCGGCAGGCCCGGGCCGGGCTGTCGGAAAATGCACAGAAAATCCTTTTTGCGATTCCGCCGATCCATGGTTGGATGGGGCGGACAACCAAGGGAGGATTTGGATGACCCAGGTAACCATGACCGTGAATGGCAAGGCTGTTTCCGGTGACGTGGAAGGGCGGACGCTGCTGGTCGAGTTCTTGCGCGAAGGCCAGGGCATGACCGGCACCCATGTGGGATGCGACACCAGCCAGTGCGGCGCCTGCGTGGTGCATGTGGATGGCAAGGCGGTGAAGGCCTGCGCGGTTCTGGCGCTGGAGCTGGAAGGCGCGGAGGTGACGACCATCGAGGGAATGGCCAATGCGGACGGATCGCTCGGGACCATCCAGCAGGCGTTTCAGGACCATCACGGCCTGCAATGCGGCTTCTGCACGCCGGGCATGGTGATGTCGGCGGCGGCGCTTCTGAAAGACAATCCGTCGCCGAGCGAGGCCGAGATACGGGAGTATCTGGAAGGCAATATCTGCCGCTGCACGGGCTACCACAACATCGTCAAGGCGATCATGGCGGCCAGCGGGCAGGACGTATCGGCGATCGCGGCGGAATAGCGCCGGGCCCGGCGCCCGAGGACGGCGCCGACCCGGCCGGAGGACCCGACGCGACGACAAGACAGGGCCGGTGGCCCTTGGGATGATCCTTCAGAGGCCCCCTATGGTGGCGGTGCCGGAAGGACACAGAGATAAGGGAGGACAACCATGCCGAAAGACAGTGGCATAGGCGCAAGTTCCAAGCGGCGCGAAGATCTGCGGTTTCTGACCGGGGAAGGACGCTACACGGACGACATCAATCTGGCGGGGCAGGCCTATGTGTATTTCCTGCGCTCCGACATGGCGCATGCGAAGATCAACCGGATCGACACATCCACCGCCGAGAACATGCCCGGCGTGCTGCGCGTCTTCACCGGCGCGGATTTCGAGGCGGTCGGCGGCATTCCCTGCGGCTGGCAGGTGACCGACAAGCACGGCAACCCGATGCAGGAACCGGCCCACCCGGTTCTGGCCAGCGGCAAGGCCCGCCATGTGGGCGACCCGATCGCCGCGGTCGTGGCCGAGACCTATGCCCAGGCCCGCAACGCCGCCGAGGCGATCGAGATGGATCTGGATGAGCTGCCGGCGGTCGTGGATATGAAAGCCGCGCTCGCCGACGATGCGCCCAAGGTCCATGACGAACTGGACGGCAACCTGTGCTACGACTGGGGCTGGATCGAGGATAACAAGGCGGCGACCGATGCGGCCTTCGAGGCGGCGGCCCATGTGACGACGCTGGAACTGGTCAACCAGCGGCTGGTGGCCAATCCGATGGAGCCGCGGGTGGCTGTGGGCGATTACGCCAAGCATTCCGACGAAAGCACGCTCTACACCACCTCGCAGAACCCCCATGTGATCCGGCTTCTGATGGGGGCCTTCGTGCTGGGCATTCCGGAACACAAGCTCAGGGTCGTGGCCCCGGATGTGGGCGGCGGTTTCGGCTCCAAGATCTTCCATTACGCGGAAGAAGCCTTCTGCACCTTCGCCGCGAAACAGCTCAGACGTCCGGTGAAATGGACCTCCACCCGGTCGGAGGCCTTCATCTCCGACGCCCATGGCCGCGATCACGTGACCAAGATCGAACTGGCGCTGGACGCGGAGAACAATTTCACCGCCATCCGCACTGAAACCTACGCGAATATGGGGGCCTACCTGTCCACCTTCGCGCCCTCGGTGCCCACCTATCTGCATGGCATCCTGATGGCGGGCAATTACAAGACGCCCAATATCTACGTGAATGTGAAGGCGGTCTTCACCAACACCGTGCCGGTCGATGCCTATCGCGGCGCGGGCCGCCCCGAGGCCACGTTCCAGCTTGAGCGTGTGATCGACAAGGCGGCGCGCGAACTGGGCGTGGACCCGGTGGAACTGCGCCGGCAGAACTTCATCACCGAGTTCCCCTATGCCACGCCGGTGGCGGTGGAGTATGACACCGGCGATTACAACGCGACGATGGACAAGCTCCTCGAAATGATCGACCGCGACGGGTTCGAGGCGCGGCGCGCCGAAAGCGCCAGGAACGGCAAGCTGCGCGGGCTGGGCGTGAACTGCTATATCGAGGCCTGCGGCATCGCGCCCTCGGCCCTTGTCGGGCAACTGGGCGCACGCGCGGGGCTTTACGAAAGCGCCACGGTGCGGGTCAATGCCACCGGCGGTCTGGTCGTGATGACCGGCAGCCACAGCCACGGGCAGGGGCACGAGACCTCCTTCGCGCAGGTGGTGGCCGATATGATCGGCATCGACGAGAACATGGTCGAGATCGTCCATGGCGACACCGCCAACACGCCGATGGGCATGGGCACCTACGGGTCACGCAGCCTCGCGGTGGGCGGCTCGGCCATGGTGCGCGCGACCGAGAAGATCATCAACAAGGCCAAGAAGATCGCGGCCCATCTGATGGAAGCCTCCGAAGCGGATATCGAGCTGAAGGACGGCCAGTTCAGCGTGGCGGGCACGGATAAATCCGTGGCCTGGGGCGATGTGACCCTCGCCGCCTATGTGCCCCATAACTACCCGATCGAGGAGATCGAACCGGGGCTTGAGGAAACCGCGTTCTACGACCCCAGCAACTTCACCTACCCGTCCGGCGCCTATGCCTGCGAGGTGGAGGTGGACCCCGAGACCGGGAAGGTGCAGATCCTGTCCTTCGCCGCGGCGGATGATTTCGGCAATATCGTCAACCCGATGATCGTCGACGGGCAGGTGCATGGCGGCGTGGCGCAGGGCATCGGTCAGGCGCTGCTGGAACAGGCTGTGTATGATGAGAACGGGCAGTTGGTGAATGCCTCCTACATGGATTACACCATGCCGCGCGCCGACGACGTGCCGTTCTACCGGGTGGATCATTCCTGCGTGACGCCCTGCACCCACAACCCCTTGGGCGTGAAAGGCTGCGGGGAGGCGGGCGCGATCGGCTCGCCGCCATCGGTCGTCAACGCGGTGGTGGATGCGCTGCAACGGGCGGGGCACACCCATGTGACCCATATCGACATGCCGCTCAGCCCCTCGCGGGTCTGGCAGGCGATGCAAGGCTGAGGCGGGCGGGGGCCGCCACACCGGCGGGCCCGTCCGACCATTTCGAACAAGGAGAGGGCGCATACCCCTCTCGGGAGGAGACAAGGATGTATAATTTCGACTTAGCGCGCCCCGGCAGCCTCGATGAGGCCGCAACGGCGCTTCAGGGCGAAGAGGCACAGGCTCTGGGTGGGGGGCAGACCCTGATCCCGACCATGAAACAGCGGCTGGCCGCCCCGGCGACCCTCGTCAGCCTGACCGGCATCCCCGAGATGCAGGGCGTCTGCCTCGACGATGACGGCCGGGTCTGCATCGGGGGCGCCACGCCGCATGCGGTGGTGGAGGCCGAAGCGGCGGCGCATTTCCCGGCGCTGGCGGCCCTTGCCGGGCGCATCGGCGACCCGGCGGTGCGCAATCGCGGGACGATCGGCGGTTCGCTGGCCAACAACGACCCCTCCGCCTGTTACCCCGCCGCTGCGCTTGGCACCGGGGCCACGATCAAGACCAACACCCGCGACATCGCGGCCGATGATTTCTTCGAGGGGATGTTCACCACCGCCCTTCATGAAGGCGAAATCATCACCGAGGTGCGCTTTCCGGTGCCCGAGGCCGCGAATTACCAGAAATTCGTCCAGCCCGCCTCGCGCTTCGCGCTCGTCGGTGTCTTCGTCGCGAAGTATGGCGATGGCGTGCGGGTCGCGGTGACCGGCGCATCGGAGGATGGCGTGTTCCGCTGGAGCGAGGCGGAGGCGGCCCTGTCGGCGGATTTCTCCGCCGAGGCGATTGCCGATCTGTCGGTGCCCGCCGATGACATGATCTCGGATCTGCACGGCTCGGGCGCCTATCGGGCGCATCTGGTCGGCGTCATGACCCGGCGGGCGGTGTCCGCCGCCGCCTGAGCCGGGACCGGACCGAAACCGGGAACAAAGCCCTGCCATCGCGGCAGGGCTTTTCCTGTTTCAGTGGGGCGCGATACGGGTCGGGTCGAACGGCAGGTCGGCCAGCTCGCGTTTGCTCATCCGGGCGATATCCGGATGCGAGAGCGGATCGCGCCGCCATTGCCGCCCCGCCTCGTCGGTCCGGCGGCATCGCCAGAGACGCAGCAGATGTCGGGGATGTCGGAAAATCTGTGTCATGGCTATAGAGATAGCGATGGGCCTGCCAGTATGTTATGGAGTATTCCGGCATCGGACTTTAGGAAAACTGAATGAGAGAGCTGAACCGTGTCCATCTGTCGGGCCTTAGGGCGGTGGAGGCCGTGGGCCGTCTGCACGGGTTGCAGCCCGCCGCCGACGAGCTTGGCGTTTCCATCGGCGCGGTCAGTCAGCAGGTCAAGAAGACCGAAGCAGCGCTTGGCCGCACCTTGTTCCACCGCACCTCGGCGGGAATGCGCCCGACCAAGGCGGGGGACGAGGTTCTGGTTCATCTGGGCCGGGGCATGGCCGAACTGGCCACGGCGGTGCGTCTTGCCGGGCGCGGCGCGGAAGATCGGCTGGTCGTCTCCGTCGCGCCGATTTTCGCAAGCCGCTGGCTTGTCTGGCGGCTCAGCGATTTTCATGCGCGGTTCCCCGATATTCGCGTGCGGATCGAGCCCGACATGGCGCTGGTCAATCCCGACGAGACGGATGTGGATGTGTGCATCCGCGTGGGCCGCGGCGGCTGGCCCGGCGTGGTGGCGGAGAAGCTTCTGGATCAGCGCGTGTTTCCGGTCTGCACAGCCCAGATGGCCGGGCGGCTGGCCGCGCCCGCCGATCTGGCCCATGTCCCGGTGATCCGCGAGAACGAGGCGCTGTTCGGCTGGGATGTGTGGCTTGGGGCCCAGGGCCTGAGCCCCGATATTCTGGGCGAAGGGCCGACCTATGCCGATGCATCGCTTTGCCTCGACGCGGCGATTGCGGGGCAGGGGGTGTTTCTGGCCTGGGAAACGCTGGCCTGTCCGGCGCTGGAGATGGGCCAGCTTGTCACCCCCTTTCCGCAGCGGTTTCAGACCGGCGTCCATTACTGGGTCATCGCCCGGCAATCGGGCCTGCGGGCACGGGCCATCGCGCAGTTCACAAGCTGGCTGAAGGCGGAAATGCAGGCTTCCGTCCGTCAATGGCGGGCGCGGGAGGTGCAGGCGGGATGATGTCCGAACGCGAAAAGATGGCGACCGGCGCGTGGTATTCCTGCCTTGATGAGGAGCTTGAGGAGATGCGCAGGGCCGCCCGGCGGGCCGTGCATCAGCATGTGACCATGGCGCCCGATGCGCGCGGCGGGATGGCCCCGATGCTACGCGATCTGTTCGCCTCGGTCGGGGCCGGTGTGATGCTGGAGGCGCCGTTTCACTGTTCCTACGGGGTGAATATCTCGCTGGCCGACCGTGTTTACATGAACGCGGGCTGCGTGATCCTGGATACCGCGCCGGTGCGCATCGGGGCGCATACGATGCTGGGCCCGGGCGTACATATCTATTGCGCGGAACACGATCACGATCCCGCCCGCCGCGCGGCGGGGCTGGAGATCGCACGGCCGGTCACGCTTGGGGCAAATGTCTGGATCGGCGGCGGCGCGATCCTGTTGCCCGGGGTCCGCATCGGCGATGGCGCGATCGTGGGGGCGGGCGCGGTCGTGACCCGGGATGTGGCCGCGGGGCAGACGGTGACCGGTACGCCCGCGCGGGCAAGGCCCGGCTGATCCGCCGCATCAGTCCGCCTTCGGGAAAAACAGCGGCTCCCGGTCCCGCGTGAAGGCGCGATGGCGCTCTGACCCTTTTCCGACTCAGCCACCGGGTAAAGGCCGCCGCTCCCCGCCGGCCTTACCCTTCGGTCAAGGCTTCGGGTTGACCGGCACCAAACCGTCTTGATTGAACAACGCCGCGCCCCCGGTCGAACGATTGCGGCATGATGGGGTCCGCCCGCGGCACGGATCCGGCGCGCAGCAAAAAGGCGCGGCGGGTCCGACCCGCGCGCGCCTCATGTTTCGTTTCGGACCAATGACTTACTTGGCCGGGCCGATCATCATCACCATCTGGCGGCCTTCCATCCTGGGCATGTTTTCCACCTTGCCGAGCCCCTCGATATCGGTGGCCACACGTTCCAGAAGCTCGCGTCCCAGATTCTGGTGAGCCATTTCGCGGCCGCGAAAGCGCAAGGTCACCTTCACCTTGTCGCCGTTTTCCAGAAACCGCGTCACGTTGCGCATTTTCACGTCATAATCATGGGTGTCGGTGTTGGGGCGGAATTTCACCTCCTTCACCTCGATGATCTTCTGTTTCTTCCGCGCCTCGGATTCGCGCTTTTGCTGTTCGTATTTGAACTTGCCGAAATCCATGATCTTGCAGACGGGCGGATCTGCATTCGGAGAGATTTCCACCAGATCAAGGCCGGCCTGCTCAGCCATTTCCATGGCGCGGGCGGGTGTCACGACGCCGACATTTTCGCCTTCGGCGCCGATAAGGCGTATTTCGGGTGACCGGATGCGTTCATTGACGCGGGGTCCTGTCTCGCGCGTGGGCGGCGCATTATGGGGTCTGCGGGCTATTGGATTTTTCCTTCTGTAGCCTGAGGTTCGGGCCGCAAATCTAACCTTACCACCGTCGGCTTTCAAGGCGAATTGATGGCGGCCCCTTGCCGAGGGGAGCGGAGCCGCCGCTTTCCCATTGTGCCGACGCTGCGGGGCAATTATGTGCCGAGTCATATGAAGTTGAACACCCTTGGGGGATAAGATGAATCGGATTCTGATCATTGTTGCGGTGCTGATCGTTGTTGGGGTGGGCGGGTACTTCCTGACCCAGGGCGGGGATGAGGCACCCATGGCCGACGCGGTCGAAAGCACGACCGAAGACGCCGAGGCCGCCGCGGCCGAGGCGGAAGCTGCCGCTGAAGAAGCCGCTGCTGCCGCAGAAGCGGAAGCCGCCGCCGCGGCAGAAGCTGCCGCCGCCGCAGAAGCGGAAGCCGCTGCCGCCGCCGAGGCTGAGGCCGCCGAAGCCGCCGCCGCTGCGGACGCCGCCGCCGCCGAAGCCGCCGCCGCCGCAGAAGCGGCCGCCGCAGAAGCCGCGGCAGAGGTCGAAGCCGCTGCCGACGCCGCCGCAGAGGCGGTTGAGGATGCCGCGACCGAGGCCGCAGACGCGGTTGAAGGCGCCGCAGCCGATGCCACCGCCGATGCCGAAGTGTCGGCCGAAGCCAACGCCGCGCTGACGGTTGACGGGTTCGATGCCGATGCCGCGCTGCAGGCCGTGGAAAACTCCGATCTGGGCGAAGGCACCAAGCTGGGCCTGCGCACGGCCATCGAAGCGGCCCGCGACAACCCGGCGCTGGTCGAAGGCGTGGTGACGCAGATCCGCGAGGCGCTCGGCCTCTAGGCCGGAGCCGGGCCAGCCCCATGACGACGCAACCCCGCACCGGACCGGTGCGGGGTTTTTTCATGTCTCGGCCGGAAAGGCGTTTCAGCTCGCGCGCGGCGTGGACGCGCCGGGATCAGTCCAGAAACGCCTTTTCCACCACATATTGGGCGGGTTTGGAATTGGCGCCTTCCTCAAGCCCGTATTCCTCCAGCATCGCCTTCAGTTCCAGATTGAAGGCCAGGTTGCCGCAGATCATCGCCCGGTCGTTTTCGGGGCAGAGCGGTTCGACGCCCAGATCCGCATAGACCTCGCCCGAGCGCATAAGGTCGGTGATCCGCCCCATTTTCGGGCTCTCTTCGCGGGTCGTGGTCGGATAATAGCGGATCTTGTCGGCAAAGCCTTCGCCGAACAGCTCGGCCAGAACCTCGTCCTTGCGGATGCTGTCGATCAGCTCGGCACCATAGGCCAGCTCGCCCGCCTCGCGGCAGGTATGGGTGATGATGACCTCTTCGTAATCCTCGTAGGTCTGCGGATCGCGCAGCAGGCTGGCAAAGGGCGCAAAGCCCGTGCCGGTCGCGAAAAACCAGATCCGCTTGCCCGGGATCAGCGCGTCATGCACCAGCGTTCCCACGGGTTTGGGCCGCAGGATGATCTCGTCACCGGGCCGGATATGCTGCAACCGGCTTGTCAGCGGGCCATCGGGCACCTTGATCGAATAGAACTCCAACTCCTCGTCCCAGGAGGGGGAGGCGATGGAATAGGCCCGCAGAAGCGGTTTCTGCTTGCCCGTCTTCGGATCCGGGTCGCCCATCAGGCCGATCATCACGAACTCGCCCGAGCGGAACCGCAGGGAAACGGGCCGCGTCACGCGAAAGGAAAACAGCCGATCCGTCCAGTGCTTCACGAAGGTCACGGTCTGGGCGTCGGGCAGGGTGGGTGCCGGTTTGGCGGCGGTCTGGGTCACGGGGGTTTGCTCGGTCATGCTCATGTAACGGCTCTAGCAGCCGTCCCTTGTCTTAGGCATTGATCTGGATCAGGGGAAGGGGCCTTAGCCGCGCAGCCGGGCCTGATAATCGAATGCGCGCCAGTTCGCGCGCGCCAGCCATTGCTCCTCGGGCTGGCGGGCCGCCAGATCGGGGCCGATCTCCACCTCGTCGAACCCGGCCCGCCGCGCCATCGCATATTGATCGGCCAGCACGTGGCCGCAGGCCCGCAGCCGCCCGCCATAGCCCATCGCACGCAGCCGTCTGGCAAGCGTGAAGCCGCGCCCGTCGGCAAAGCTGGGAAAGGCGATGCGGATAATCTCCAGCCGGTCCAGATCCGCGGCCAGATCGGTCACGTCATCCGCCGGGCCCAGATCCAGCCCGGTCGCATTGGTCGCGCATCCGTCGCCAAGGGTCACGAAGCCCCCGGTCCAGTCCTCCGCCGCGAACCCGGTGTCGCGGACCAGCACCTGGTCTTTCATCGCGGGGTTGCCTGCTGTCTGTTCCAATTGCGCAAGTTCCATTGCCGGGCCCTTTCACGATGCCTGTTTCAGAGGGCCGCGGACGATCCGGCCATCGACGAAATGAATGCCGCATTCGTCCTTGTCCCGGCCCTTCCAGCGGCCCGCCCTCGGGTCTTCGCCCGCCGCAACCGGCGCGGTGCAGGGCGCGCAGCCGATCGAGGGATAGCCGCGGGCCACAAGCGGGTGCCGGGGCAGGCGGTTGTTGATCATGTACTCCTGCACATCCTCTGGCGCCCAATGGGCCAGCGGATTGATCTTGATGCGGAAATCCCCCTCCGCCTCGAAAAACTCCAGCTCCGCGCGGTGCCCGCCCTGAAACCGCTTCCGGCCGGTGATCCATGCATCGAACGGGGCCAGCGCATGGGCCAGCGGCTGCGTTTTCCGCAGGCCGCAGCACGCATCGGGGTCGCGCTGATGCAGATCGCCCTCGGGATCATGGGCGGCCAGCGCCGTCTGGCTCGCCCGGATGATCCGCAGCTCTTCCAGACCCAGAACCCCCGCAACCTCCCGCTGATACGCCAGCGTCTCGGGAAACAGCATTTCGGTGTCGATAAAAAGCACCGGCGTGGCCCGGTCGACCACCGACACCATATGCAGCAGCACGATCGACTCCGCCCCGAATGCGCTGACCAGCGCGATCCGCCCCGTATCGGTGTCGCGCAGCCCGTGCTCCAGCACCGAAATCGCCGAATGATGCCGGTAGCGGGCGTTCAGCCGGGCCACCCGCGTTTCAACCGGCGGCAGCCTCGCGTCACGCGGCATCGGCCTTGGCCTCCGCCGGGTAAAGGGCCGCCTTGAACGGCGCGATGCCAAGCCGCCGATAAGTTTGCAGGAACGTCTCCTCCGGGTCGTCGCGAAGATCCAGATAGGCATGGACCAGCCGTTCGATGGCCGGAACGATCTCCTCGGCGCCGAAGCCGGGGCCCGCGCGCTCGCCGATGGTGGCCTCCTCGGTTCCGTCGCCGCCAAGGGTGATCTGGTAATTCTCCACCCCCGCCCGGTCGAGCCCCAGAATGCCGATATGGCCCACATGGTGATGCCCGCAGGCATTGATGCAGCCCGAGATCTTGATCTTCAGCGGGCCGACATCCTGCTCCAGTTTCAGCGCCTCGAACCGGGTCGCGATCTCCTGCGCGATCGGGATCGACCGGGCCGTGGCCAGCGCACAGTAATCCATGCCCGGGCAGGCGATGATGTCCGAGATCAGCCCGATATTCGCCGTGGCCAGCCCCGCCCTGCGCAGCGCCGCGTAGATCCGGGGCAGATGCCGGCGCGGCACATGGGGCAGGATGACGTTCTGCTCATGGCTGATCCTCAGCTCGTCATGGGCATAGGTCTCCGCCAGATCGGCCATCACCCGCATCTGCTCCGCCGTCGCGTCGCCGGGTGTCGCCCCATGCGCCTTGAGCGAGATGGAGACGATTGCATAGCCGTCCTGCCGATGCTTATCCACATTTGTATCCACAAAGGCGCGAAATGCCGGATTTGTCGCATATGTGATATCGAATTTATCATTATCCTCGGTTTCGAACACGGGCGGCGCGAAGTGATTTTCGATTTCTGAAAGCATACGCTGGTCGATTCCGGCGAATGCGGCCTTGCGCATGGCAAATTCATCCCCAACCATGTTGCGGATTTCGTCGATCCCGGTTTCATGCACGGTGATCTTGATCCGGGCCTTGTACTTGTTGTCGCGCCGGCCCAGCAGGTTATAGACCGCAACCACGCTTTCCAGATAGGGCAGCAGGTCCTCGCCGGGCACGAAATCGGCCAGCACCTTGCCGATCATCGGTGTCCGGCCAAGGCCGCCGCCGACCAGCACCCGATAGCCGATCTGCCCGTCCCGCGCGACGATGCGCAGCCCGATATCATGGGCCGCCGTCACCGCCCGGTCATTGGGCGCGCCGGTGACGGCCACCTTGAACTTGCGCGGCAGGAACTGAAACTCCGGATGGTCGGTGGACCATTGCCGGATCAGCTCCGCCACCGGGCGCGGGTCGGCGATCTCGTCGGCGGCGGCGCCCGCGAAATGGTCGGCGGTCACGTTCCGGATTGTGTTGCCGCTGGTCTGGATCGCATGCATGCCCACCTCGGCCAGCGCGTCCAGCATGTCGGGCACATCGGCCAGTTTCGGCCAGTTGAACTGGATGTTCTGGCGCGTGGTGAAATGGCCATAGCCCTTGTCCCACCGCTCGGCGATCATCGCCAGCTGCCGCATCTGCGCACTGTTGAGCGTGCCGTAGGGGATCGCCACGCGTAGCATATAGGCATGCAGTTGCAGGTAGAGCCCGTTCATCAGGCGAAGGGGTTTGAACTCCTCCTCGGTCAGCGATCCGTCGATGCGGCGCGCCACCTGCGCCCGGAACTGGGCGTTGCGTTCGGCCAGAAAGGCGGCGTCGAAATCGGTGTATCTATACATTTTCCGGCTCCGCCTGCTTGCCATGGGGGTAGTTGGACGGCCCCGTGGCGCGAAACGTCTCGCGGAAATGGACCGGGGCGGGGCCGTCGGGGCCGGCGATGGCGTCGGCCAGATAGGGCCCGACAACCTGACCGGGGCGCATCTCCGCATCCAGAAGGCGCAGTTGCGCATGCGCCTCGTCCTCGATCAGCTCCGCTTCGGTCAGCTGCCGGGTCCAGCGGTCATCTTCGGTCAGATACACCACATCGCCTTCCAGAAGGGCGTTGGCGGTGACGACTTTGGGCGTGAAGGCACGGGGCATCAGGCATGGTCCTTTTGCAGATGGGGAAGGGCGGCCTCGGCGGCGCGGGGGCTCAGGCCATAAAGCAGGATCGCGGGCCCCGCCATGGCGGCGGCATCGATATCGGCAGCCAGACGCGCCAGCGTGGTCGACAGCACCCGCGCCCCGATGCGGGAGGCGTTTTCGACCACGCTCACCGGCGTGTCGGGGGCCGCGCCATGCATCAGCAGCCGCCCCTGCAGGAACCGCGCGCCGCGCTTGGCCATGTAGATCGCGGCCACCTCTCCGCGCCGGGTCAGACCGCGCCAGTCATGCTCGGCAAAGCCCTTCACGTCATGGCCGGTCAGAAACCGCAACGCCGAGTTGCGATCCCGCTTGGTGAGGCTTTGGCCGATCCCGGCTGCCGCGGCCGAGGCGGCGGTGATCCCGGGAACCACCGACCATGGAACGCCCGCGGCCTCAAGCGCCTCGATCTCCTCGTCGAGACGGCCATAGATCGCGGGATCGCCGGATTTCAGGCGGACCACATAGGCGCCCTTGGCCGCGTGCCAGATGATCAACCGGCAGATTTCCTGCTGCGACATGGACGGGCCGAACCCCTCTTTGCCGGCATGGATCAGCACCGCTTCGCGCCGCGCGAGTTCCAGAATTTCCGGCGCGACAAGCCGGTCGTAGATCACCACATCGGCCTCATCCAAGGCGCGGCGGGCCTTCAGCGTCAACAGTTCCGGATCGCCGGGGCCTGCGCCCACCAGCGCAACGCGGCCCGGCTGGGCCTTGCGCGCCAGGTGGTCGGAAAGCAGGGTCTCCAAGTTCTCCAGAATACCGTCTTCATCTTTTGCATCAGCGGCTTCCGGCCCGGCCTTGAAGTAGTACTCCGCCCAGAAATCGCGCCGGGCGCGTCCCATGGGCAGCGCCTCCGCCGCTTTGCGAAAGCCCTTGCCGACCCGTGCCAGAAGGCCAAGCTTGACCGGCAGGCGCGCCTCCAGATCGGATTTGATCGCGCGCGCCAGAACAGGGGCTGCGCCCTCGGTGCCGATCGCCACCGTCACCGGATCCCGGTCGACGATGGCGGGCGTGATGAACTGGCTTCGTTCCAGATTGTCCACCCAGTTCGTCAGGGCGCCATCGGCCTGGGCCAGCGCGGTCACGCGCGCATCCTCGGCCGCGTCGTCATTGGCGGCGTAGAAAAGCGCCGCGCAGAGCGCATCGCCCGGGCCAAGCGGGCGCCGGATCACGGTTAGTCGGCCATCCGCCGCCCAGGCGTCGATCTCCGGCGCGGGATCGGGCGCGAAGACCGACAGGCGCGCCTCGGTCTTCATCAGCAGCCGCAGCTTGGCCAGCGCCGCCTCGCCTCCGCCCGAGACGACGATGCGGCGACCGGCGACGGCCAGAAAGATCGGGAAATGCTGCATGGCGAACCTCAGGCGCTATTTTCATGCCAAAGGTAGAATAATTTCCCGATAAATGGCAGATCGAGCTTGCGAAAAGGGACGTATGTTCTATGACCTGAGTGAGATCAGATACCCTGTTCGCCCGATGAAAGGCCCTTGGAATGACTGTTCAGGTCGATGAGATGGACCGGAAAATCCTACGCGCGCTGCAGGAGGATGCGAGCCGGTCTCTGGACGAGATCGCGCGGGAGGTCGGCTCCTCCAAGACCCCGGTCTGGACCCGGATTCGCAAATTGCGGGAGGCCGGCATCATCGGCCGGCAGACGGTGATCCTAGATGCCGAGGCGCTTGGGCTGGAGGCCTGCTTCTTCGTGCTGATCCGCACGTCGGAGCATGAGGCCGAGTGGCAGCAGACATTCCTTGCCGCGCTTCGCGCCCGGCCCGAGGTGATGGAGGCGCACCGCCTCGCCGGTGAAATCGACTATATCCTGAAGGTGCGCGTCCCCAACGCCCGGGCCTATGACGCGTTCTATCAGGCGCTGATTTCCGAGGTGCGGATCTACAATGTGACCGCGCTTCTGAGCATGGAAGAGATCAAGTCAACGCCGCTTCTTCCACTTGGACAAGCTCCGTCGAAATCTTAGCACTTTGCTCCAGGCTCTTGTGAACAGGGCATTTATCCGCGATCTCCAGAAGGCGCAGGCGCTGGTCGGTATCCAGATCGCCGCTGAGCGTGATGGCCCGTGTGAAATGATCCAGCGGCATCGCGGGGCCCGCGGCGTCCTGCCCGTGCATCCGGTTGTGGGTCACGTCCACGGCCACATGGTCCAGCGGCCATTTCTTGCGCCGCGCATACATCCGAATGGTCATCGACGTGCAGGCGCCCAGACCCGCGGCAAGGAACTGATAGGGCGTCATGCCCCGGTTGGTCCCGCCATAGCTGAGCGGCTCGTCGGCATAGGCGTGGTGGAACGGGCCGGCCTGAACGTCCTGCAGGAAACCGTCCGGGCCCGCCTCGCTCACGCGGGTGATGCCCTCCGGCGCGCCGGGCGGTGGGGCGGGCGGGCGCAGGTCGACATAGCGGCCGACCCATGCGGCGATCACATCGGCGGCGTATTCCGCGTCCTCGGCCCGGCTGACCAGATGATCGGCGCCGTCCAGCGTGACGAAGCTTTTGGGGTGTTTTGCGGCAACGAAAATCTGCGTGGCGTTTTCGATCCCCACGATCTCGTCACGGGGTGCGTGAAGGATCAACAACGCCTTGTTGAGCCTTGAAATTGCGGGCGCAATATTCTCCGCCTTCACATCCTCGACAAAGCCCTGACCGATCCTCACCGGTCGCCCGCCAAGGTTCACCTCGCCCACGCCCTCGGCCGCGATCCTGTCCAGCGCGTCGCCGAAATTATGGGTCACATGGCCCGGATCGAACGGCGCGCCGATGGTGGCCACGGCCTTCACGCTGTCGATCCGGCCTGCCGCGCGCAGCACCGCAGCACCTCCAAGCGAATGGCCGATCAGAAGCGCGGGCGCCATGCCGCGCGCTTGCAGCGCGTCGGCGGCGGCCAGCAGATCGCCCACATTCGAGGTGAAGGAGGTGTTTTCGAACTCGCCGCCGGAATGGCCCAGCCCGGTGAAATCGAAGCGCAGCACCGCAAAACCCATCGCCGCCAGCCGGGCGGAGATGCGCCGCGCGGCCGGAATGTCCTTCCCGCAGGTGAAGCAATGCGCCATCAGCGCCGTCGCCAGATGCGGCCCGTCCGGCAGGTCGAGCCGCGCAGACAGGTCATGACCCCCGTGACCGGGGAAGGTGAAGCGCTCTGTTGGCATGGGGACACGGGCTCCTTTGTGCACCATTCAGCATGTGGTCCACAGGCGGTCTGCCGCAAGCTTGGTGTCGGTGATCTCACGGCCTTGTGCATGGAACACAGGCGATGCGTGACAATTCCGTGGCGTTTCGAACGCCCGCGCCGCGCGGCTTCGGGCAATGCGCCCCGGTTTGCCGCATGCGGGCGCCGGTCCCGGTCTCCGGGGCGGGTCCGCAGCCCGCGGGCGATGCCCGCGGCGCTATCGCACGCCTCAGCCTGCAATCGGCTATGCCGAATCGCCGCTCAGCCCCATCAGGCGCTCGTCAAACGGATACCGGGTCAAATCCTCGTACCCGTCTTCCGTCACCAGCACCTGATCTTCCAGCTTGATGCAGAAATCTCCGCCCTCTTCGCCCACCAGCGCCTCGACGCAGAGCGTCATCCCGGCCTCCAGATGATACTCGAAGGCCCCTTCGACCAGGGTTTCCGGATACGCGATGAGCGGCCATTCATCGCACAGCCCCACCCCGTGGAACCGGCACGAGTACTGCCGCGCCACATACTCCCGGTCCAGCTGATGGCCGCCGAAGGTCAGCTCCCGGAACGACACGCCGGGTTTCAGCATCTCCTTGTTGGTCATGATATGCTCATGGGCATGCTGCATCGCCGCGATCATGTCGGGGCGCGGGGTGCCATCGCCCACCCACCATGTGCGGCTGATATCGACGCAGATGCCATAGCTGCCGATCAGGTCGGTGTCGAAGGCCACGATCTCGTTGTTCTGCACCACCCGCGGCCCGCATTCCTGGAACCACGGGTTGGTGCGCGGGCCCGAGGCCAGCAGCCGCGTTTCGATCCATTCGCCGCCGCGCCTGATATTCTCGGCATGCAGCACCGCCCAGATCTCATCCTCGCTCAGCCCCGGCGCGCAGGCGGCCTCCATCTCGGCCACCGCAACCTCGCAGGCATGGGCGGCGCAGCGCATGGCGAGGATCTCGTCGGGGCCCTTGAGCACGCGGGCCTTCTCGGTCACCTCCTCGCCTTCGAAAATCTCGAACCCGGCCCGCTCCAGCGCCCGGGCGCCTTTCAGCATGATCTTGTCCACCGCCAGCCGCCTGTTGCGCCCGGCATGGGCCGCCATCACCTCCGCCACCTGGGCCGCGAACCCCTCGGCGGCCTCGCTTGTCCGGTCCCCGGCCGAGAAATAGAACATCGACGCGCCGGAGCGGGTTTCGCGCACCAGCGGGTTGTGATCGGCCAGAAAGGGCGAGTTCTTGTAGTCCCACAGCACCATGTACCCATCCGCCGTGACGAGGCAGGCGCGAAACGGGTTATGGGTGTTCCAAAGCTGCATCGAGGTCGAATCGGTCGCGTAGCGGATGTTCAGCGGGTCGAACATCAGCAGCCCGCCATAGTCCCGCTCCGCCAGCTTCTCCACCAGCCGTTGCAGCCTGTAGGCCCGCATCGCGGCCAGATCCGGCAGCGTCAGCCCCGCCGCCTCCCATTCGCGATAGGCCAGCATCGTCGGCCCGATCTCCACCCGGTCATTGTCGTTTGGCGTACCGTCGGGCAGGGCGGTGCCCCTGCCGGGGTCGATCTTGCGCTTGGGCGGGCGATAGGCTTCATTCATCTCGGGCGTCCTCACCACCATGGGGCCAGCCTGCGGGTCCGCGACGGGCCCATCGCGCCGGAATGCGGCACCGGAAAGGTCGGATTTGGAACACATCTTTCAGAAGACCCTGCCTTTTGCGCCCTGGACGACCGAAGCAAGCCGGCGCCTTCCGGGGGTGCAGCCGCTGCGGATGACCGACTGGCTGGTGGTGGATGACGCCTTCGCCGGGCAGATGGCCGCGCGGGACCGGTTGCTGAGCGAACGCCGGGCGGAGGTGCTGGCGCCGGGCCCGTCAGACGCACCCGCGGCGGAGCTTCTGGCGCTGATCCTCGCCCATCTGGGCCCCGGCTACCGGCGCGCGGCAGGGCAGGTGACCCGCCCCGACGGGGTGACCGTGCCGCTTGACGGGCCGCCGCTTCTGACCGCCGCCCGGCTGGTGCAGGAGGATCTGTGCATTCTGGAAAAACCGGACGGCGCGCCCGAGCATGTGCTGACCGCCGCGGCGCTCTGCTTTCCAGCAAGCTGGACACTGGCCGAGAAGATCGGCCACCCGCTCAGCCGCATCCACGCCCCGGTTTCCGTCTATGACGCCGATATGGCCCCTAGGGTGCAGCGCCTGTTCGATAGGGTCCACCCCGATCGCCCGCTCTGGCGGCAGAACGCGCTGCTCTACGCGGACCCGGCGCTCTATCACCCCAGAACCGAGATGCAGCCGCGCGTCGCCCCGGCGGAGCGTCCGGACTACCTGCGCTCGGAACGGCAATGCATATTGCGTTTGCCGGACACCGGGGCGGTGGTGTTTTCCATCCACACATGGGTGTTGCCCTTCGCGTCCCTGACCGCGTCCCAACTGGCCACGCTCAAGACCCATCCGATCGAATATGAAGGGCGAACCTGATGGATGATATCGCCGCCCAATACGACGCCTATCCCTATCCCCATCGCGACCCGGAGGATGAGAAGAAGCGGCTGGTCACCGGCTCGCCCAGCCATCCGCTGGAGATCGACCATTTCCTGTTCGCAGGGCAGCGCGACTGGTCGCGCCGCTTTCGCGTTCTGGTGGCCGGCGGGGGTACGGGCGACGCGCTGATCCAGCTTGCACAAACGCTCACAAGTGCCGGAAAGCCTTACGAGATTACCTATCTCGACCTGTCCGCCGCCGCGCGCCGCGTGGCCGAGGCGCGGGCCAGGGCGCGGGGTCTGCGCGGCATCGCCTTCCACACCGCATCGCTTCTCGATGCGGCGCAATACGGGCCGTTCGACTATATCGATTGCTGCGGCGTGCTGCATCATTTACCCGAGCCGCAGCTTGGCTTCGATGCGCTTGGCGCGGCGCTGGCCGATGGCGGCGGGATCGGGCTGATGGTCTATGCGCCCTACGGCCGTGCCGGGGTCTATCCCCTGCAAGAGGCGTTCGGTGCGCTGTTGCAGGGCAGCCCGCGCGACAGGCTGCGTCAGGCCCGGGCGATCTTCGCCCGCCTGCCCGAGGGCCATCCGTTCAAGCGCAACCCGCATCTGGGCGACCATCTGGAGGGGGATGCGGGCTTTTACGACCTGCTCCTGCATGGGCAGGACAGGCCCTACACGATCCGCCAGCTTGTCGAAACGCTCGGCGCGGCGGGGCTGGACCTGGTCGGCAGCCCGCAGGCCCATCTCTACGATCCGGCGCCCATCGTGGGCGATCCGCGTCTCATGGTGGGGATGGACGATCTGGCGCGGATGGAGCTTGCCGAAAAGCTGCGCGGCACGATCAAGACCCATGTGATCTATGCCGCCCATAACGCGGCCGGGCGGGTGGCGCGGCCGGGGCCCGGGGCGGTGCCCCATCTCAAGGGCGTGTCCGGGCCCAAACTGGCCGAGGTGGTCACCCGCAAAGGCGTGGTGCCGGTGACATTGGCGGGCGAAAAGATGGAACTGCCGGTGTCCGGCATGGCCGCCCGGTGCCTGCGCCATGTCACGGGCCGGGCCAACCTGAGCCAGATCGGGGCGGCGGCGGGGCTCGATCCCATCGCCTTCAACGCCGTCTGGGCCCCGGTCTCCGATGAGCTGACTCGGCATGGGCTGATGTATTATTCCACACTTCTGACCGGCTGAACGGCCGCGCAGGGCCCGCTACATCCTGAAATGCTTGGAGAGTTTCAGCCCCTGACCTTGATAGTTGGAGGCCAGATCGGCGCCGTAGAGCCGCTCCGGCAGGGCCGCCATCTTCTCATAGACCAGACGCCCGACGACCTGCCCGTGTTCCAGCACGAAGGGCGCCTCGTGGCACCGCACCTCAAGCACGCCGCGCGCGCCCGTGCCGCCCGCCTCCGCATGGCCGAAACCGGGATCGAAGAACCCCGCGTAATGCACGCGGAACTCGCCCACCATCGCCAGATAGGGGGACATCTCGGCGGCGCAATCGGGCGGGATCGTCACCGCCTCCCGGCTCACCAGAATGTAGAACGCGCCGGGGTCCAGAATGATGCGGGCTTCGTCCGTGCGCACTTCTTCCCAGAAATCGGCCGGGTCATAGCCTGCGATGTTGTCCAGATCGATCACGCCGGTATGCGGTTTGGCCCGGTAGCCCACCAGATCGCCGGTATCCGGCTTCAGATCGACGGAAAAGCCAAGCCCCTCGTCGATCACCGCCGTGCCCGAGACCAGCGGGCTTTCCGCGTGGCGCGCGCGCAGGTCGTCATCGCTCATCACGGCCTGTCCCTGCCGGAACCGGATCTGGTTGAGCCGCATCCCGGGGCGGACCAGCACGCTGAAGGAGCGCGGACAGATCTCCGCATAGAGCGGGCCGCGATAGCCCGGGCCGATCCGGTCGAACTCCACGCCGCCATCGGTGATCGTGCGGGTCAGAAGGTCTAGCCGACCGGTGGAGCTTTTGGCATTGGCCACCGCGCTCACATCTTCGGGCAGCGACAGCTCCTCCATCAGGGGCACCACATAGACGCAGCCCTTTTCCAGAACCGCGCCCTGGGTCAGATCGACCCGGTGCATCTCGAACTCGTTCAGCCGCGCCGCCACCGTCGTCCCGTCGCCGGCCAGAAAGGAGGCGCGCACGCGATATGCGGTGGTGCCAAGGCGCAGGTCGAGACTGGCCGGCTGGATCTGATCCGCGGTCGGGGGAATGACGGCGGCAATCTCCCGCCGGTCGATCATCGCCCGGATTGCGTGGTCGGGCAGAACGCCTTGCATCATCACGGCCCCCTTTTCAGCCATCAAAAAACCGCCCCGCCCAAACGGGCCCGGGCGGTTCTTGAAATGGTCGGGCTAGCAGGACTCGAACCTGCGACCTTCCGTCCCCCAGACGGACGCGCTACCAGGCTGCGCCATAGCCCGACGTCCCGCCCTTCTAGCGATTTTGCGAGAACGTGCAAGCTGGAAACAGGGGGGGTCATCGGTGGGCGCGCGGGGGCCGGTCTCAACCCGGCGGGCTGCCGGCCAGCCTGTCGCGCAGGGCCTGCAACCGGGCCAGCGCCGGGGCCAGCGCCTGACGGCGATCCGCCGGCAGATCGGCGCCGCGGGCCACGAGATCGCGCAGATGGGCGACATGATCGACCTGCCCGGCGGGGGCGGCGCGGGGCGAATCGGCCCCGGCGGCCGTCTCCGGGCTTTGCGCTGCCACGGGTTCCGGCTCGGGGTACGGTTCAGCCTCAGCCTCAGATTGAGTCGTCTCCTCAAGCGGCAGTTCCGCAGGGGCAGGGGGGGTGTCCGGCACCTGCTCCGCCTCGGGCGCAGCCCCGTCCGCCTCCGTATTGCCAGCGGGGTCCGCCGCATTCTCCTGCAGATCCTCCTCGGTCACCAGCGTTCCGCTCAGCGTTTCGACGCCCGCGGCCTCGAACGGCGGCGACAGGCTCGCGATATGGGCCACGCCTTCCTCGCGGATCATCTTCTTGACCCCGCGGATGGTCAGGCCCTGCTCATGCAGCAGAACCTTGATCCCGCCGACCAGAGCCATGTCCGCGGGCCGGTAATATCGCCGTCCGCCGGCCCGTTTGACCGGTTTTATCTGTGGAAACTTGCTTTCCCAGAAGCGCAGCACATGGGCGGCCACGTCAAGCCATTCGGCCACCTCGCGGATGGTGCGAAAAGCTTGCGGAGATTTGGACATCTGCGCGGCCTTACCTGCGGTTGCCCGCGGCCACCCGGTCTTTCATGAGATGGCTGGGGCGAAAGGTCAGCACCCGGCGGGGCAGAATGGGCACCTCTTCGCCGGTCTTCGGGTTCCGGCCGACACGCGCGGTCTTGTTGCGGACCGAAAATGTGCCGAAGGACGAGATTTTCACCTGACCGCCCTCCACCAGATTGTCCGACATCAACTCCAGCACGCGCTCCACCAGTTGGGCGCTTTCGTTGCGCGACAGACCCACCTCGCGAAACACCGCTTCGCTGAGATCCATCCGTGTGAGAGTTTTGCCAGCCATGCCATCATTCCCCATGTATTTCGCAACAGCATGAGCGATGGTATTTCTCAAGTCAATATCAAGGGCTTGTGGATAGGCGCTGATTTGCCGCCCGCTTCGGGCCTACCAGCGCAGGATAACCGCGCCCCATGCCAGCCCGCCGCCGATCGCCTCGGTGACCAGCAGATCGCCCCGCTTGATCTGCCCGCGCGCCACGCCGACGGACAGCGCAAGCGGGATCGACGCGGCCGAGGTATTGCCATGATCCTGCACGGTCACCACGACCCGATCCATGCCCACGCCCATCTTCTGCGCGGTGCGGGTGATGATCCGCAGATTGGCCTGATGAGGCACGATCCAGTCGACGTCTTCGGCCCCCAACCCGGCCTTGCCGAGCGCGGTATGGGCTGTTTCGGCAAGCTTTTCAACGGCATGGCGGAACACTTCGCGCCCCTGCATCCGCAAGACACCGGTGGATTGCGTGGACGAGACGCCTCCGTCCACATAGAGCAGATCGCGGAAATCCCCGTCCGAATGCAGATCGGTCGCCAGAATGCCCCGATCCTGCGGGGTGCCCTTGCCCTCCTGCGCCTCAAGGATCAGCGCACCGGCCCCGTCGCCGAACAGCACGCAGGTGCCGCGATCCTGCCAGTCCATGATCCGGCTGAAGGTCTCCGCACCGATCACCATGACCCGCTTGACCTGCCCCGAGGTGATGAACGCATTCGCCGTGGAGAGCCCATAGACAAATCCCGCGCAGACCGCCTGCACGTCGAAGGCAAAACCGCTCTTCAGGCCAAGGCCCGCCTGCACCATCGTCGCCGCCGACGGGAATGTCAGATCCGGGGTCGATGTGGCGACGATCAGCGCGTCGATATCGCCGGGGTCAAGCCCCGCATCCGCCAGCGCGGCCCTGGCCGCGGCAATCGCCATGTCGGACGTGGTTTCGCCCTCCGCCGCGAAATGGCGCCGCTCGATGCCCGAGCGGGACCTGATCCACTCGTCGGTGGTGTCGATCGTCTTCTCGAACTCGGAATTCGGCACGATCCGCGCGGGCAGATAATGGCCGATACCGACGGGAACGGCGCGCAGGGTCATGACTTGCTCTCTTGTTGTTCTTCTTGTTCTTGTTTTTCTTCCGCCTCGTGGATGGCGGCCGCCGCGGCCTCTTCGGCATCGCCGATCCGGGCGGCCAGACGCTCGGTGAAATCGGAGGCCGCAAGCCGCGCCGCAAGCTTGATCGCGGCCGCCATTCCCGTCGGGTCGGAGGAGCCGTGGGATTTCACGATCGTTCCGTTCAGGCCCAGAAACACGCCGCCATTCACCCGGCGCGGGTCGATCCGTTTCGACAGGCGGCGCATCGAGGTCAGCGCCAGAAGCGCGGCGATCCGCGACAGGGGCGAATAGCGAAACGCCTCACCCAGCAATTCGCGGATCATCCGCGCCGTGCCTTCGCCGGTTTTCAGCGCCACGTTGCCGGTGAACCCGTCGGTCACCACCACATCCACCCGGTCCGAAGGCAGGTCGCCGCCCTCCACATTGCCGATGAACTCGAAATTCGCCGCAGGCGCCACCCGTTCGATCAGGTCATGGGCCATCTTCAGCTCGGCCCGGCCCTTGTGCTCTTCGGTGCCCACATTCAGCAGGCCCACCCGCGGGCGCTTCAGGTCCAGCCCGTTGCGGGCATAGCTGGCGCCCATCAGCGCGTATTGCAGCAGGTCTTCGGCATCGGCGCGGATATCGGCGCCCGCATCCAGCATCACGTTGAAGCCCTGCGGATTGCGCGACGGCCAGAGACAGGCGATGGCGGGCCGGTTCACACCCTCGATCTTGCGAAGGCGTAGCATCGACATCAGCATCAGCGCGCCGGTATTCCCGCAGCTCACCGCGACCTTGGCCTCGCCCGCCCGCACCGATTCCACCGCCGACCACATGGAGGTGTTCTTGCCGTGGCGCATCACCAGGCTGGGCTTTTCGTCCATCGTCACGACCGCTTCCGCATGGCGGATGTCGCAGCGACCCGCCAACACTTTCTTGCGCTCGATCAGGCGGGTCAGTTCCGTCTCGTCGCCATGGACGATGAACCGGATATTGGGATTCTTGCTGGCCGATTTGGCCATGCCGGAGACAACCGCGGAGGGGCCCAGATCGCCCCCCATGGCATCAATAGACAGAACTGTGCCGGGAATCTGCGCCCCGGTCAGTGCTGCCTTATCGGTCATGCCGCCCCCGGGCCGCGCTTAGGCCGCGTCGTCGTCGAGGTCGATCTCATCGGCCTGGGCGATCACTTCGCGGTCGGCATAATGCCCGCAGGACGGGCAGATGTGATGCGGGCGTTTCAACTCGCCGCAATTGGGGCATTCATTGGGATTGTCTGCAACCAATGCGTCATGCGCCCGGCGCATGTTGCGGCGCGATTTGGTGATCTTGTTCTGGGGGACAGCCATGTCTCAACCTCAAATTTAGGGCGGGGTCGGCCTGGCCGGTTTTACCCCTGGGTTCCGTCTAACTCTATTCCTGTCATCGCGCCTTAGCCAAGCGGCTACCGGCACACCCCGTCCGGCCGGGCGCAACCTTGTGGTAAGGCGCGTCTTTTCTTGGCGGCGAATGAGGCCGGGAACATACTCGGATTCCCCCGCCATGCAAGCCCTAATCCCGGCCCCGCGCCAAACCCGCCGCAAAGGGCTCAGCCCTGTCCGCCGCCATCCTCTCCCCCATCGTCCGGATCGGCGTCCTTCAGCGCCGCGCGCAGCCCCGACAGGCCCGCAAACGGGCGCGTATCCTCGTCGCGCAGGGGCGCGACACCCGGTTCGGTGAACACCGCCTCGCCCAGATCGGCCCCTTCGGCGCGCGGATAAAGCGGCAGGTTCAGCGCCAGCGCCTCGATCATCACCTCCGCCAGGTCCAGACGCGGGCGCAGAGGTTCCATCGTCTCGTCCTCGGGCATCTCCACCTCCTCCTGCTCCGGATCCGGCTCGGGCATCTCGGCCAGATAGCGGCGGGTCACCTCCGCCTCGATCCGGGTCGTCACCGGAGCCAGTGTGATGATGCAGGGTTGCACGACCGTTGCGCCCAGATGGCCGTTCAGCCGCAATTCGCCATCCGAAACGCGGTCCAGCGCGCCGGTGAAGCGCAGTTTGCGCAGCCCGTCGATCTGCAGCGACCGGGCGATCGCGCGCATCTCCCCGGCAGTCGGGATCAACTCGAACGCCTGCGCCTTGTCGCGGCGGATGTCGCCAAGGCGGGTGACGGCGCGGGGCAGGTCGCTGGCGGGCTCTGTCATTGCGAAAGGCTCCTGATGTCAACGGATACGCGCGTGCAGCTTGCCCTGTGCGCGCGGGTCGGGTAAGCCGATAGAAAGGATTGGCGGGCCTTGCAAGAGCCTGCGGCAGAAGGGTTGGGCAATGGCGATCGGGCGAACTTTCCCCATCAGGCAGCGGGTGCGGCTTGGTTTGGCACTGCTGGTGATATCGGTGGCGGCGGCCTGTTCGGCCACGTTCAACAATCACGGATATGTCCCGCCCGAAGAGGAACTGGCCGCGATTCTGCCCGGCGTGGACACCCGCGAAAGCGTGGAATCCAGCGTCGGACGGCCCGCCGCCTCGGGCGTGATCCGCGACGAGGCGTGGTTCTACGCCGATTACCGTGTCCGCAATTTCGCCTACCGCGCGCCCGAGATCATCGAACGCAACATCGTGGCGATTTCCTTCGACGATGCCGGCGTGGTGCAGAATATCGAACGCTTCGGTCTGGAAGACGGGCAGGTCGTGCCGCTGTCGCGCCGGGTCACCGAAACCAGCGTTCAGGAAATCACCCTGCTGCGGCAGATCTTGCAGAACTTCGGGCGGATCAACGTGGCCGATGCGCTTGGCGGCGACAACTAGGGCCCGGCATCGGCCCCGGTTGGCCGGAACCGGATTGATATACCATTGATACAGTAGCGCAGGCCCGTCGGGGCCGGCCCGTCGCCGAAGACATGGCCCAGATGGGCGTCGCAACGGGCGCAATGCACCTCCGTGCGGCGCAGGAACCAGCCGCGATCGACGCTTTCCCCAACGGCAGCCGGATCGACCGGCTGTGTGAAGCTGGGCCAGCCTGTTCCACTGTCGAATTTGGCGGTCTGCCCGAACAGGGGCAGATCGCAGCAGACACAGTGGAACTGCCCGGGATCCTTGGGAAAATCATCGTTGCTGAACGGGCGCTCTGTCGCGTGTTTGCGGGTCACGCGATAGGCCAGATCGCTCAGCTCGGCGCGCCACTCCGCATCCGGTTTCATCAGTTTTTCCACGCGCGCCCTCTTGTCGTTTCGCTGTCATAGTCCCAAGCTATTGGGGGTGCACAAGATGTAGGCCACGTCTGCATCCTGACAAATTGCCCGGCAAAGGCAGGAGCTTGGGCCGATGTTGAATCTTCTGAAAGGGCGATATCGCGCCCGGTTTGCCGAGAACGACGCCGATATCGACGCGGCACAGCGGCTGCGGTGCCTTGCGTTTCGCGCCGATGGAGCGGGGCGCGATGCGGATGCCTACGATGCGGCCTGCGCCCATGTGCTGGTGGAAGAGGTCAGGACCGGGCGGCTCGTCTGCTGCTTCAGGCTGCTGCATCTGGCCGGCGGCGCAGAGATCTCGCGGTCCTATTCCGCGCAGTATTATGAGCTTTCCGCGCTGAAGGATTTCGCGGGCCCGATGGTGGAGATGGGGCGGTTCTGCCTTCACCCCGAGTGCCACGACCCCGATATCCTGCGCGTGGCCTGGGGCGCGATGACGGCCTATGTCGACCGTGAGGGGGTGGAGATGCTGTTCGGCTGCTCCTCCTTCCACGGAACCGAAGCGCGGGAGTATTACGACGCCTTTGCCCTGCTTCGGGACCGCCACATCGCTCCGAAACGCTGGCTGCCGCGGGTCAAGGCGCCCTCGGTCTTCCGATTCGCCAGCCGGCTTCGCCGGAAACCCGATCTGAAACTGGCCCAGGCCAAGATGCCGCCGCTTCTACGGACCTATCTGCTCATGGGCGGATGGGTCAGCGACCACGCGGTGGTGGACCGGGACCTGAACACGCTGCATGTGTTCACCGGGCTGGAGATCAAGGCGATCCCGCCGGCCCGCGCCCGTCTTCTGCGGGGCGTCGCCGGTTAGCGAGACGCAAGGGCGCAACGGCCCGCGGCGGAATGCCAGGGCGAGAGGCGGGTTCCACCCTGCGCGGCAAGGCCCTTTCACGCTAGCGGGGCCGGGTGCGCCACCAGCGCGCCTGCGCTCTGCCGTCAGACCCGCGGGCCAGCGGTGCGAGCGCGGTAGACCCTCTGTCCGAGGCAAAAAGCAGGACGCCGGCCGCATCGGTCCGCGGCCCCTATGTCCTGTGCCACCATTCGGCGATGGATTGCACCGGGCCAAGCGTGGCCGAGCATGCCCAGGTGCCGCCAAGCGGTCTTGTCCGTGCCCCGCTGCCGCGCTTGAACCGGGCAAGCCCGGGCGCGTCATCCGGGTTGTGTGCACCAAGATCTATCCGCTGATGCCCTGCGGCGGAGAGGGACTGCATCGTCTGCCAAAGCAAGAGGTTATGGGCGGAGTTCGCGCGGCCCTTCTCACTGCTCCAGCCGATGTGATAGCTCGCCACGGGCCCGTGGCAGAGAAACAGCATCGCCGCAACCGGCCGCCCCGCGGCGCGCGCGGTGAAGAGCTGGGCAGCCCCCGGCAAGGCGCTGGCCATGGCCAGCGTGACCGCATGGGGCAGGGCGCGGAAATTCAGGCGTTTTTGCTGCGCGATGTCTTCGCTCAGCAGCCAATGGGCCGGGTCGGGGCGGAAAGCGTTCTGGGTCACCACCAGCCCGGATTTCTGCCCGTGCCGCAGCCGGTTGCGCCATTTGACGGACATTGCCGCCCACCACGCCTCTCGCGGGCCCTGCAACGACAGCTCCGCCACCTCGCGCGGCGCGGCGATCCGCAGGAAACCGGCCTGTCTCAGCGCCGCGGCGTCCGCCGCATCCTCTGCATTCACGATCAGATGGCGGATGCCAAGCGCGCGTCTCAGCCCGGCCAGCGCCTGCGGATTGCGCCGCCCCGTCCAGACCGGCCCGCGGGAGATCAGCCCCACCGTGCCGATCCCGGGCCAGCGCCGCCGGATCACCAGCGCGCGCCCGCCGGGCAGAACGTGGGAGATCGCATCGACCCCGGCCGCTGTCAGCGCATCGGCGAACAGCGGGGATTGCTGGAGCGGCAGGGCGGTGGCGGGCGGGCTTGGGGCGAAATCGAACATGCGGGCAGGGTAGAGCCAACTCTCTAATGGCTGGTTAACCCTGCGCCGGGATCGGCGGTGCCGGTCCGCAGTGCGCCGGGGATGGTCCTCTCCCGATGGCCGCCTTCGCCACACGCCCGGCGCTGACCGCCGATGACGGCGGGAGAGGTTACTCCATCACCACCAGAGCGTGGCGTTTCCGGCCCGCGCTCAGCTTGATGGGTTCCGCCAGATCGGCCGCGGAAATCATCAACCCGGCATCGCTGAGCAGCTCGTCATTGATCCGGGCACCCTTCTCGGCGATCAGGCGCTTGGCCTCCTTGCCCGATTTGGCCAGCCCCGCGCGGGTGATCAACTGCACGACGGAAATCCCGTCGCCCACCTCATCTGCGCCAAGGCTCAGCTTCGGCAGATCCTCGCCCGCGCCGCCATGCTCGAAGACCTCCCGCGCGGTCGCCTCAGCCGTTCCGGCGGCATCAACGCCGTGCAGCAGGCCCGTGACTTCATTGGCCAAAATGATCTTGGCATCATTGATCTCGGAGCCTTCCAGAGCGCCAAGACGGTCACATTCCTCCACCGGCAGTTCGGTGAACATCTTCAGGAATTTTCCCACATCCGCATCGGGCACGTTCCGCCACCATTGCCAGAACTCATAGGACGACATCATGTCTTCATTCAGCCAGACGGCACCATCGGCGGATTTGCCCATTTTCTTGCCGTCCGCGCGGGTCACCAGCGGCGTGGTCAGCCCGAAGGCATCCGCGGCCTCGACCCGGCGGATCAGATCGGCGCCCGAGACGATATTGCCCCACTGGTCCGACCCGCCCATCTGCAGGATGCAGCCATATCGCCGGTAGAGTTCCAGATAATCGTAGGATTGCAGCAACATGTAGTTGAATTCGATGAAGCTGAGCGCCTGTTCCCGGTCCAGCCTCGATTTCACGCTCTCGAAGGCCAGAAGCCGGTTGATCGTGAAATGCTTGCCGATATCACGCAGGAAATCGATGTATTTCAGCTTGTCGAGCCATTCGGCATTGTTCACCAGCGGGGAATCCGTGGGCCCGTCGCCATAGGAAATATAGCGCGAAAAAACCTTGCGGATCCCCTTCGCATTCGCCTCGATCTGCTCCACCGACAGGATCTTGCGCATCTCGTCCTTGCCCGAGGGGTCGCCGACCTTGGTGGTGCCGCCGCCCATCAGCGTGATCGGGCGATGTCCGGTCTTCTGCAGCCAGCGCAGCAGCATGATCTGGACCAGATTGCCGATATGCAGGCTGGTCGCGGTCAGATCGAAGCCGATATACCCCGTCACCACGCCCTTGGTCAGACGCTCGTCGAGCTCTTGCAGATCGGTGCAATCGGCGATGAATCCGCGTGTGCTCAGTTCCCGCAGGAAATCGGATTTGGGGTGGTAGGTCATGGGTGATGCGTCCATTCTTTCGGCAACGGGTCTATAGCGGGGCAGGTTGTGAAGGGAAAGAGCGAAGCGCGGCCTTTGCGGGTGGCAGGCGCGATGTCGGGCACCTCGCTGGACGGGGTCGATCTGGCGGTGATCGAAACCGATGGCGTCTCGATCCTGGGGTTCGGCGAAACCGCCTACCGGCCCTATGACAAGACCGAGCGGGCCGCGTTGCGCGCGGCGCTTGGCCGCTGGCCGGGCGAGGCGGGGGTGGCCAATGCCGCCGCCATCGTGGAGGCAGCGCATCTGGCGCTGGCCCGGGATCTCGCGCCGGTATCGGCGCTCGGCTTTCACGGGCAGACCCTTGCCCATGAGCCGGACGGGTGCGGGACGCATCAGGCGGGCGATGGCGCACGGCTGGCGCGCGATCTGGGTTGCCCCGTGATCTGGGATTTCCGCAGTTCCGATATCCAGCTTGGTGGGCAGGGCGCGCCGCTTGCGCCCTTCTTCCACTGGGCCTGCGCCCGCTGGATCGGGGCCGAAAGGCCGGTTGCATTCCTCAATCTCGGCGGTGTCGGCAACCTGACTTGGGTCGATCCGCTGGCCGATGCCCCCGATGCGCCGGCGGCGCTTCTGGCCTTCGATACCGGGCCCGCCAATGCCCCGCTCGATGATCTGATGCGGGCGCGGGGGCTGGGCGAGGTCGATCTGGATGGCGCGCTGGCGCTGTCGGGCCGGCCCGATGAGGAGGCCGTAGCGGCGTGTCTGGGCGACGGGTATCTCCTGAAAATCCCGCCGAAGTCGCTGGACCGCGGCGATTTCGGCCATCTGGCCCAAAGGGTTGCGCGCTTGCGGGACGCCGATGCGATGGCGACGTTGGCGGCCTGTGTCACGAGGTCGGTCGCGCGCGGAATGGTGCACCTGCCCACGCTCCCGGCACAGGTTCTCGTCACCGGTGGCGGGCGTCACAACCCGGCGCTGATGGCGGGGCTGCAACAAAACCTCGACATGCCGGTCCTGCCGGTGGACGCGGTCGGGCTCGACGGCGATTTTCTGGAGGCTCAGGCCTTTGGCTATCTGGCCGTCCGGGTGATGCGCGGCATGACCACGAGCGCGCCGGGAACGACCGGCGTGGCGGCAGCGGTGGGTGGCGGGCGGATCAGCCGGCCCGACACCGCGACCTGAGCGGCGGCGGTGCCGCCTGCGGGCGTTACCGGCGCGGGATATCGAAGCCGGGCGGCGCGAGGGTGAAGCCGCTGAACCGGAAACCGGGCGAAACCGTGCAGGAGACGAGCGTGTAGGCCCCGGTGGTGCGGGCGGCCTGCCAGTGGTTTTCGGGCACGATGCATTGCGGCCTGCCCTGGGCGAGATCCGGCGTCAGCAGGTGATCGGTGGCGGGGCCTGCCTCCGTCTCGCTGAGCGACAGGATCAGCGGCGCGCCCGCATGGAACAGCCAGATCTCGGTCGCATCGACCTTGTGCCAATGGCTGGCTTCCCCGTCGCGCAGCAGGAAATAGATGCAAGTGCCCGACGGCCGGCCCGGAATGTCGGCAACCCATGTCTGACGGTAATGGCCCCCCTCGGGATGGGGGGCCAGATCGAGCGTTGCGATGACCTCATCGGCCGTCATGTCGCGGGGGCTCATCCTGGTGTTCCAACTCGGTGCCGGACACGGGCGGCGGTGCCTCGGACGGCACCTGCCGTGTCTTTTTCGCGCTGTCTGACGTCAGGCCTTCGGCCACACCGGCCAGACCATTGTCGAGGCTCATGCCCAGCTCTTCGCCCAGGCGTTTCAAGGCGGGCATTTGCACCGCCATGCCCATGATCGAATCCAGCGCCTGATTGACGACCGGCTTGTCGCCGCCGGGCGCATCGGCGCCGCCGCCGGGCCCGCCCGTGCCAAGCCCGCCGACCTGATGGATCTTGATCGAGTCGATCTTTTCGACCGGTTTGACCATCTGCTCCATGATCCCGGGGATGGCCTCGATGCGGGCCATGTCGACCTTCATCGCGACGATCTCGGGGCTGAGCGCGTTGTCGGCCTCCACGATGGCGCGTTTGCCTTCGGCCTCGGCCAGCATGTCCTTCTTCTTGGCCTCCGCCCGGATCGAAATTGCATCCGCCTCGGCCTGCGCCTCTTCGCGGCGGGCATCGGCGCGGTCCTGTGCCGCGTCCTTTTCGGCCGTGGCGGCAAGGCGGATCTTCGTCGCTTCCCGCTCGGCCTCGCGGGTGGCTTCGATCAGGGCGATCTGCTTGGCGCGCTCGGCCTCCGCTACCGCGCGCGCGGTGGTCACGGCTTCCAGCGCCTTGGTGGCCTCGGCGCGGGCCAGATCGGCGGAGCCACGGGCGCGGCTTTCTTCCTCGGATTTCTGGTTGATGATGATCTGGCGTTCCTGCTCGGCCACCTCAAGTTCGCGCTCCTTGGTGATCTCGGCCTCGCGGATCTTGCGTTCTCGGGCGATCTCGGCGGAGCGAATGGCCTCTTCGCGCGCAATGCGGGAACGTTCGGTTTCGCGCATGGAATCCTCTCGCCGGGCGGCGATTTCGGCTTCCTGCGCGGCCTTCATGGTTTCGATCTGCTGCACCTGCGCAATCGCGGCCTGTTCCTCGTCCTGCTGGATCGCCAGTTTCTGACGTTCGGCCTCCATCGCGGCGCGGCGCACGGCGACCTCGGCCTCGGCGTCGATCTCGGCGCGCTCTTTCTTCGACTTCGCGATGACTTCGGCCAGTTTGCGCATACCCACCGCGTTGAACGCGTTGTTTTCGTCGAGCGCCTCAAACGGTGTCTGGTCCAGCGCGGTCAGCGACACCGATTCCAGCGACAGACCGTTTTTCAGCAGGTCCTCGGACACGGCGTTCTGCACCTGCTGGACAAAATCCGACCGGTTTTCATGCAGCCCATCCATCGTCATCTTGGCGGCCACGGCGCGCAGGCCGTCGATCAGCTTGCCTTCGATCATCTCGCGGAGCTGGTCGACATAGAAGGTCCGGTCGCCAAGGGTCTGGGCGGCGCGGGCGATGCCGTCATCGGTGGGGTTGACGGAGACGTAGAACTCCACGCCGACATCGACGCGCATCCGGTCCTGGGTGATCAGCGCGCCTTCGGCGGTTCGGCGCACTTCAAGGCGCAGGGTCTTCATGTTGACCGGGCTGACCTCATGCAGAAGCGGCACGACGATAGTCCCGCCATCCATGATGACCTTCTTGCCGCCGGCGCCGGTTTTCACAAGGCTCACCTCGCGCGTGGCCCGGCGGTAAAGGCGGCCCAGAACAAGGCCGATGAAGAGAATGAAGGCCAGGATGGCCCCGACGATGATACCAAGGGTGGCGAGATCCATGGGGTCTCCTTTCAGGATCGGTTGGGCGCAAGGTCTGCGCGTGCAATTTGCCCGTCAGTCGCTGAGCGGGATCAGTCGAAATCCGCCGGTCGGGCGGTGGCGGAGCACGAGAACCTCGGCCCCCTGGGGGATCTCCTCGCCGGGCCTGAACGGTTCGGCGCGAAGGTAGTGGCTGTTGCCATAGCGGTCGGTGACGCGGACCTCGGCGGGGGTCCCGGTCCGGGCGGTGCCTTGCGTAACGGTGCCCCTGCGCCGCGCGAGGCTGCGGGCGGCGACGGACTGGGTTTCGGTCTTGGGAATGGCGCGGGCAAAGACCGCGCCGAAGCTGCGGGCGAACCAGATCGCGGCAAGAACCGCAGGCAGGCTCGCAAGGGCGGCGGGCAAGGGGGCCCAGAGGGCCGTGGCAGCATTCTGGATCACGATCCCCGACACGCCGAAGGCCAGCAGGACCGCGCCCAGCCAGATCAGGGCCGGGACACGGCCAAGGCCAAGCCAGGCGGCAACTCCCGTCGCCGACCCGGCGGCGGCGCCGGTATCGAGATCGGGGGCAAAATCCTCGGCACTCGGAAGCTCGAACTCGGCGGGGTCTATGTCGAGCGCGTCGAAATCCATGTCGAGATCGAGCTCGGGAACATTCGCCAGATCGGGCAAATCGATCTCGACCTCCGGCTCGCCGCCGCCTGCACCCAAAAGCGTCGCCCCCATGATCGCAAAGACAAGCTCCAGCGCCAAAAGGCCGAAAAGCAGGGCGAGAGACAGCGTGAAAGGCGCGTATGCGCCGGACAGAAGAGTGTCGAGCATCCGTTGGAACCGTTCATTGTGTGCCGTGGTATACTGAAAACATAGGAGGTCACGGGTTTGTTACAAGTCTGGCGATGGGCGTTCGGACTGCGATGCGACGAGATCACAAGGCAGACCGTGTGGCATGATCGTATCGAGATTATTACCTTGGCGCGTCACGGGCGGCGCCGCAACGGGGAAAGACCTGACGCCCCGGGCTCATGGTACGCGGGCGCCAAAACCCGGCGTCCCGCGATCTTCGGGGTGGCGCGCCAGATAGGCGTCCTTGATCTGTTCGGAGGTCTGGCGCGAGCCGTCATGGCTCCAGCCCGGCGGGGCCAGCGCATAAAGCAGCCGCTGGCGGAGCGTCAGACCGGGCTGCGTGATGTCCCGGAAGATCCCCACCCATTCATGAAAGGCGACGCGCAGCGGATTGAAGGTGCCGATATTGTGGACCAGCCCGTAATCCGGCTTTTCCTCCTTCAGTTCGGGCACGAAGGTGCCGAACATCTTGTCCCAGACGATGAAGACGCCCGCGTAATTGGCATCGAGATAGCGGGCATTGCGGCCGTGATGGACCCGGTGGTGGGAAGGTGTGTTCATCACCGCCTCGAACCAGCGGGGCATCTTGCCGACCGCCTCGGTATGGATCCAGAACTGATAGATCAGGTTCAGCCCGCCCACGAACAGCACCATTGCCGGGTGAAAGCCCAGAAGGATCAGCGGCGCACGGACCACCATCATGAAGGTGAAGGTTCCGGTCCATGTCTGGCGCAGCGCGGTGGTCAGGTTGTAATGCTGACTGGAATGGTGGTTCACATGGCTGGCCCAGACCCACCTTATCCGGTGGCCGAAACGGTGCACCCAGTAGTAGCGCAGATCGTCCAGCACGAAGCACAGGACCACGACCCAGACCGATGTGCCCAGATCGAGGGGCGTGATGGCCCAGAGCAGCATGAAAAAGCCCCAGGCAATGAAGCCCAGCAAGATGCTGGAGGCGACATTGCCGGCCCCCATGATCAGCGAGGTGATCGCGTCACGGGTTTCATAGCGCCCGCCGCGATGTCTGAGCGTGATCCAGAGCAATTCGGCCAGAATCGCGGCGATGAAGAGCGGCACCGCCCATTGGACCACGTCGGGATAGATAAGAAGGTCGGTCATCGGGTCCTGTCCAGTTTTTGCCGCCAGAGGGCGCGCGCATCGGGCGCCAGTGAAACGGTGAGGCCCGGTGCCCCGAAATCATGCAGGTCGATCCTGAGACCGCGCGCGGTTTCGGTGACGGTGGCGCCGGCCAGCCGGTGCGCGGTGCTGTCCGCGCCCATCACCCAGACGAGGCCGGGGCCATGGTCGGTTTCCACAAGAGCCGACAGGCCGTCGTCGCTGACATGAGTGGCCGATATGGTGTCGTCGGGAAAATGGCGGGCCCATTCGCGGCGGATCGTGGCGTCATCGGCGAAATGCAGACGCCGCGAACAGCCCAACAGATGCAGCAGGATCGCGATGGCGGCAATTCCGCCGATCACCAATGCAAGCAATAGCGGCAGCGGCATGGTCTGGTCGGCCCTTCCCTCCGGTTGCTCCTCCGCGGATCACTCTGCCATGTCGGACGCGTCTGTCAAAGGCACCGTGGCGTCACGATCGGCCTGCGGCAGGACAAGCGTCGCCTCCAGCCCGCCCTCGGGCCGGTTGCGCAGCGAGAGCGCGCCCTCGGTCTGTTCGGCAAATCCCACGACCATGGACAGCCCAAGGCCGGAGCCCTTGCCAAGGGGCTTGGTCGTGAAGAACGGGGCCTTGACCTCTTCCAGGCGCGCCTCGGGGATGCCGGGGCCGTTGTCGCGGACCGCGATCGCGCAGAACCGCCCCGACAGGCGCCTGCCGTCGGAGCGGTGCGGGGCCTGCGGGTACGGCAGTTTCCGGGGCCGCGCGGTGACCGAGATATGCCCGCCCTCCGGCATCGCGTCGCGCGCGTTGATGACCAGATTGAGCAGCGCCGTGGACAGCTGGTTCGGGTCGGCCCGGCAGGTCAGACCCGGCGGCCCGGCATCCATGATAAGCGTGATCGTCGCCGGCAGGATGCGCCGGTACATCGTGCCCATACCGTCGAGAAACTCAGCGATCTCGATGGGTTCGGGGCGAAGCGTGGCGCGGCCCGAAAAGCTCAGCAACTGCGCGGTCAGCGTGGCGGCGCGATTTGCGGCGACCTGCGCCTCGCGGACGACGCTGTCGCGCTCGCCCGGATGATCCAGTTCCTCGTAGAGATCCAGATTGCCCAGAATGACCGTCAGGATGTTGTTGAAATCATGGGCCACCCCACCGGTAAGCCGCCCCACGGCCTCCATCTTCTGGGCCTCGGCCCGGATCATCTCCGCCTTGTTGAGACGGCCGCGGATATGAAGGCTGCCCAGATAGGCGACGCCGAAATAGACCGACAGCCCCACAACCCCGGTCAGGATCAGCACGGCCTCGCCGGTGCTGGCGGCGTTGCGGACAAAAACCCAGGCAACCAGCGCTGCCCCGATGCCCATCAGGATGACATCCCAGACCGCCACATGGGTCAGACCCCGGTGGCGCACCAGATTGTGCACGCACATGCCCAGAAATCCGCAGAGGCCGGCGAAGGTCAGCCCAAGCTGATCGGTGATGATCAGATAATAGGGCATCACCGCAAAGGCCGATGAGGTGACGATATTCATCGCCATGATCATCATGTAGCCGGGCAGGCGAACCGGCGGGCGCCAGCGGCGCATGATCGACACATAGGAAGCGTCGATCACGATATAGCTCATCGCCCAGATCAGCGGCAGGGGCGCGGCCATCGCATACCATAGCGCCAGCGCGCCCACGGTGATGACCGACCACCTCACCACGATATCCAGCGAGGCGCGCGTATCCGCCTGGATCAGTTCCGATGCCTCGGGCCAGAAGTCCCGGCGCGGGGGCGGGGCGTCTTCGGTCCGGCCATCATGGGCAGGCTCAACTCTCATGTATCAACATCATACTCGATAGACTTCTTGCGTCACCGACGAAGTTGCCGCCAGAAACCCGAAAAACTGGTTAACGATAGTTGACCATGTATCGGAACGCCGCGCGCGTCCCGACAAGGCCCCGCCCGAACGGCATCAGCCGCGCAGAATGCTGCGCCCGGCATAGACCGCCGTATCGGCCAGTTGCTCCTCGATCCGGATCAGCTGGTTGTATTTCGCCAGCCGGTCCGACCGTGCGAGGCTGCCGGTCTTGATCTGTCCGCAATTGGTGGCAACCGCCAGATCGGCGATCGTCGCATCCTCGGTCTCGCCCGAGCGGTGCGACATGACGCAGGTCATCCGGTTGCGATGGGCCATGTCCACGGCGGCCAGCGTTTCGGTCAACGTGCCGATCTGGTTCACCTTGACCAGAAGAGAATTCGCCGCGCCGCGATCTATCCCCATCTGGAGCCGTGCCGGATTGGTCACGAACAGATCGTCGCCGACAAGCTGCACCTTGGCGCCAAGCGCATCGGTCAGCATCTTCCAGCCGTCCCAGTCGTCTTCGGCGCAGCCGTCTTCGATCGACAGGATCGGGTAATCGGCGCAAAGCGCCTCCAGATAGGCCACATTCTCTTCGGCGCTCAGGGATTCTCCTTCACCGGCAAAGACATATTTTCCGTCCTTGAAGTATTCCGTTGCGGCGCAATCCAGCGCCAGCATCACCTGTTCGCCCGGCGTGTAGGAGGCTTTCTCGATGGATTTCAGGATGAAATCCAGCGCATCGCGGGTGGAGGAGAGATCCGGCGCAAAGCCGCCCTCGTCGCCGATCCCGGTGGACAGGCCCGCGGCCGACAGCTCTTTTTTCAGCGTGTGGAAGATCTCCGAGCCCATGCGGACCGCGTCCTGCATCGTATGGGCCGCGACGGGCATGATCATGAATTCCTGAATATCGATCGGGTTGTCCGCATGCTCGCCGCCATTGATGATGTTCATCATCGGCACCGGCAGCACATGGGCCCGGGTGCCGCCGACATAGCGATAAAGCGGCTGCGTCGTGAACTCCGCCGCCGCCTTGGCCACGGCCAGCGACACGCCCAGAATGGCGTTTGCGCCCAGACGGCCCTTGTTCTCGGTTCCGTCCATCTCGATCATCGTGGCGTCGATTGCCGCCTGTTCCGTGGCATCGAAGCCCACCAGCCCCTCGGCCAGTTCGCCATTCACTGCGGCCACCGCCTCGCGGACGCCCTTGCCAAGATAGCGCGCCGGGTCGCCATCGCGCTTTTCAACGGCCTCGTGCACCCCTGTCGACGCCCCCGAGGGCACGGCGGCCCGGCCCATCGTGCCATCTTCCAGCAAGACATCGACCTCGACGGTCGGATTGCCGCGGCTGTCGAGGATTTCGCGGGCGTGGATATCGATAATGGTGCTCATGGGGTCCCTCATGTTCAGGTGTCGCGCGGTCTATAACAGGGCCGGGGCCGGGATCGAAGGCATATGTTGGCGGTCGCGGCGCGCGCCCGCCCGGGTCATGGTCGCCGCAGCCGCGCCTCGCGGGCGAATGTGTACAGCCCGGTTGCGATGACGATCGCGGCGCCGATCAGCGTCCAGAGATCCGGGCGTTCGTCGAAGATCACCAGCGCGATGATCAACGCAAAGACCAGCCGTGTATAGCGGAACGGCGTGACCGCGCTGATTTCGCCGACGCGCATCGCCTTTGTGATCGAGAAATAGGCAACCAGCCCCATCGCCAGCGCGCCCGCCATCGCGCCCCAGATCAGCGGCTCGGGCCAGACCGCTCCGCCGCCGGTCAGCGCCAGAACGGCCAGCCCGCCGGGCACGATCGCGGCCATGCTGTAGGCCGATAGCTGCGCCGCCGAGATCGAGTGCGGCACGGGCCGGGTGGCCAGATCGCGGGCGGACATGAAGATCACGCCGAAGACCGCGAACCAGACATTGGCATCGAACCCCTCGACGCCCGGGCGGATGATGATCAGCACGCCTGCCAGACCCACGATGATCGCGGTCCAGCGCCGCCAGCCCACGGGCTCCGCCAGAAACAGCGCGGCACCAAGTGTGACCAGCAGCGGGTTGGCCTGCAAAATGGCCGAAAAGGTGGAAAACGGCACCAGCGCGATGGCCGAAACGATGCAGATCGTGCCGCCCATTTCGGAGATGTTGCGGATCATCACGGGACGCATCCACAAGACCGGTGAGAGCAGAATCGCCCCTTCGCGTTTGGCCACCGCCCCAAAAACCAGCGCCCCGCCAAGCCCGAACATCGCAAGGATCTGGCCCACGGGCAGGGTTTCGGACGCGAATTTGATGAACATGTCGGCCAGCGCAAAGCCGAGCATCGCCAGCGTCATCCACGCCATGCCGCGAATATTGTCCATGGATCGGCCCTTCCGGAGGTCTCAGGTCTTGGCCATAGGCTCAAGCGCCGGAAAGGGAAAGCCCGGCGCGCCTGTTTCGCAGCCTCCTTGGGGGATAGACGCGCGTGTCGCGCCCACCGCGACGACCCTGGCAACAAGACGGTGCCGCAAGCCGGCCCGCTCGGCCCGGTCAGCGTTTCCTGATCGGGACGCCGTAAAGCTCCAGCTTGTGCCCCTTCAGGCGATATCCCAGCTTTTCGGCGATCTTTTCCTGCAAAGCCTCGATCTCGGGGTCGACAAACTCGATCACCTCGCCGGAATTCATGTCGATCAGGTGGTCGTGATGGTCGCGCTCGGCATCCTCGTAGCGCGCGCGCCCGTCGCCGAATTCCAGCCGCTCGATGATCCCGGACTCCTCGAACAGCTTCACCGTCCGGTAGACCGTGGCGATGGAAATCCGCGGGTCGCGGCCCGAAGCGCGGGCGTAAAGCTCCTCCACATCGGGATGATCGGCGGAGCTTTCCAGCACCTGCGCGATGACCCGGCGCTGGTCGGTCATGCGCAGGCCCTTTGCCTCGCAGCGATCCTCTATGGTGTCGGTCATGGCCCGGTCCCCGGCGTATCGTGTTGGGCCATTCTTCTAGGGCAAAGCGGCGGTTTGGAAAACCCCGCCATCGGCCTTTGGCGCATGATTTTCAGCTGGCCGGTAGGCGGTCCCGTGGTGGGGGTTCAGGGAGCGTCGGTCAGCCGCCGGGCGAGGGTGCCGACGGTCAGGCCCTGCACGATGATCGAGAACACCACCACCAGATAGGTGGCGCCCAGAATGACCGGCTTCCACTCCCCTTCGGGCAGGGACAGGGCCAGCGCGACGGAGATGCCGCCCTTCAGCCCGCCCCATGTCATGATCGGGATCACGCCATCGGAAAACTCGCGGAACGGGCGCAGCATCAGGATCGGCACCGAAACCGCCACCAGCCGGGCCAGAAGCGCAAGGGCGATCGCCGCCGCCCCGGTCAGAAGCACATCGCCGGTAAAGGCCACGGCGAAGACTTCCACCCCGATCAGCAGAAACAGCACCGCGTTCAGGATCTCGTCGATCAGCTTCCAGAACGCATCCACATAGGAACGGGTCTGCTCGGACATGCCGCCCTTGGGCCCGGTATGGCCGATCAGCAGCCCCGCCACCACCGCCATGATCGGGGCCGAGACATGCAGCGCGATGGCCAGTTCATAGCCGCCGAAGGCCAGGCCAAGCGTCAGCAGCACCTCAAGCGACGGGTCGTCGATCCGCCGCATCACCCGAAAGGTCAGAAAGCCCAGGACAGCGCCCAGCAACGCACCGCCAAAGGCCTCCTGCACGAACAGGATCGCGGCGTCGCCCAACCCGCCTTCGCCATGGGACTGGTCGCCGGTGAAGGCCAGCCCGATCAGGATCAGGAACACCACATAGGCGACCCCGTCATTGAAAAGGCTTTCCCCCGCGATCTTGGTTTCCAGAGATTTCCGCAGATTGGCGGCCCGCAGCACGCCCAGAACGGCTACCGGATCCGTGGGTGTCACGATGGCGCCGAAGACCAGCGCAATCAGCAACGGCATGCCGGTTATCCAGGAAAACCCGACACCGATGATCGCCGTCGACAGACCCACGCCAATCGTCGCCATCAGGGCCACGACCCGCCATTCGGCGCGGAGATCCTCGATCTTCACATGCAGCGCGCCCGCAAAGAGCAGCAGGCCCAACATCCCGTCCAGCAGCGCTTCGGAGAAATCGATGCTGCTGACCAGCCCGCGGGCCTGATCGGCGATACCAAGCGCGGGGAAGGCCGCATCGACCGCAAGTGCGACGAGCGAGGCCGCCAGCGCCACGATCAGAATGCCGATGGCCGATGGCAGGCGCAGGAACAGATAGTTCACGGCCCCGAACGCGCCCGCCAGCACGATGAGAAGAGAGGTGATCTGCAAAAGCGACATCTGGATGGTCCTATCGCGAAGTTTGGCCTCTCCTATCACGGGGCCGTGCGGTTGACACCGGGCGATTGCGCGCCTCTGGTCGGATTTCAGGAGAAGGGCAGGGCCGCCATGCAGCGCAAAGACACCATGGATGCGTTCGGCGTGATCTCGCTGACCGGTTTCGCGCTGCTACTGGCGATCAATCAGGTCACGATCAAGGTCACCAACGAGGGCATCCAGCCGATCTTTCTGGCCGGACTGCGCTCGCTTGGCGGGGCGGTCTGCATTCTTGCCTGGATGCGGTTCCGGGGGCTTTCCACGCAGGTGGCGCCGGGCACCGCGCGGGCAGGGCTGCTGATCGGGCTGCTTTTCACCTTCGAGTTCGTCTTCCTGTTTCTGGCGCTCGATCTGACGACCGTCACCCGCAGTTCGGTGATCTTCTACACCATGCCCGTCTGGCTGACGCTTGGCGCGCATCTGCTCCTGCCGGGGGAGCGGATGAGCGCATCCAAGGCCGTAGGCCTTGCCATGGCCGTCGCCGGCATGGCCTGGGCGATCCTCAACCGGGGCGGCCCCGAGGGGGAGGCGTCGCTTCTTGGCGATCTCTTCGCGCTCGCGGCCTCCATCTGTTGGGCGGCGATTGCGCTGTGCGCCCGGGCCAGCGCGCTGAAGGCGGTCCGCCCGGAGATGCAGCTTTTGTGGCAACTGGTTATCTCCACCCCGATCCTGCTGCTGGCCGCGCCACTCTTCGGGCCGCTCCTGCGGGAGCCGTCGCTCATTCACTGGGCTGGGCTGGGGTTTCAGATCGTGGCGGTGGTCAGCGCGGGCTTTCTGTTCTGGCTCTGGCTGCTCAGCCTCTATCCCGCGGCCTCAGTCGCCTCGTTCAGCTTTCTGTCGCCGATTTTCGGCGTGTTGCTCGGCTGGGCACTGCTGGGCGAACATGTGGGTCCCGAGATACTGGTGGCGCTCGGACTGGTCTGTGCGGGTCTGGTGCTGATCAATCGACCCGTGAGAGATCCGCCCATACCGGCAAATGATCCGAGGCCCGGCCCGCCGCGCCCGCCCGCATGACCCCGGCCCGTTCCAGCCGCAGGTCCGGGCCCGTCGCGACCCGGTCAAGCGCGGCCACAGGCCGGAAGGCGGGAAAACTGCGGCCGGGCCGGTGCACCGTGAAATAGGGGTCGAGCGGGGCAAACCCCGCGGCGGGCGCCCATTCGTTCAGATCGCCAAGCAACACCGTCGGGCGCGCGGGCAGGCCCGCAAGCTCGGCCATGATCAGCGTCATCTGCCGCTGCCGGTCGCGCCGCCGCAGACCCAGATGGGTGGCCACCACCCGAAGCGGCCCGAAGGGTCCGGCCAGATCCGCGATGACCGCGCCGCGCGGCTCCAGACCGGGCAGGCTCAGCCGGTGGATATGCGTGCTGTTCCAGCCATCGGCCAGCAACAGCGCATTGCCGTGCCAGCCCAGAGAGACCGCGTTGAGCGCCACCGGCGCGCGCTGCAATCCCGCCTCCGCCCGGGTCAGATCGGCGGACAGGGCCGCCCGGCGCGGCGGAAGCCGCCGGTCGGCTTCCTGCAGGGCCACCACATCCGCCGACAGCGCGGCCAGCACGCGGGCCACGCGATGCGGGTCGCGCCGCTGATCCAGACCCACGGATTTGCGGATGTTGTAGCTGGCGACGCGCAGATGATCGTCGGTTTTGCGGGGCAGGGCGGTCATGATCGGCAAGGTGCCAGTGTCTCCGGCTCTGGGAAAGTGCGGTTATGGTGCCTAGATACCAAACATGAGCATCCTGCGCGGGCAAACACCGGTCACCTATCTGATCTGGGGCATTCTGGCCGTGGCCTGTCTGGCGTCCCTTGCCATGGGCCGCTGGGCCGTCGCCTTCGTGTCGGTCGCCACATGGGCTGTCTCCATCCTGCCGCTGATCCTGGCGCCACGCTTCGGCCTGCAATTGCCGCGCCAGTTCATCGCGCTGATCGTGGTCTTTGTCTTTTCCACCCTGTTTCTGGGCGAGGTCTTCGATTTCTATGAACGCTACTGGTGGTGGGACATCGCCCTGCACGGGCTTTCGGCGGTCGGGTTCGGGCTTCTGGGCTTTCTGCTGATCTTCATCCTCTTCGAAGGCGACCGCTATGCCGCCCCGGCCTGGGCGCTCGGCACGATCGCCTTCTGCGTCGGCGTCACCATCGGCGTGGTCTGGGAGATCTTCGAGTTCGGGATGGACCAGATCTTCGGGCTGAACATGCAGAAATCCGGGTTGATGGACACGATGGGCGACCTGATCGTGGACTGCATCGGCGCGGCCCTGGGCGGTTTTGCCGGGTTTCTCTACCTCAAGGGCCGCAGTCTGGGCGGCAGCGGTGCGCTGATTGACGAGTTCATCGGCCTGAACCGGCGCCTCTTCGGCCGGTCCCGCAACCGCTAGGTGCCGCAGAAGGTGCGCGTCACCTCCTCCCCGACGGCGGGCGCGGCCTGATAGGCCCGGTGTTCGGGCTGATCCTCGAACGGGGTCCGCAAGATCTCGTGCAGGGTGAAGAAAGGCGCGTAATCCCCTGAAACGGCGGCCTGTATCATGTCTTCCACGCGATGATTGCGGGGGATATAGGCCGGATTGACGGCCTGCATCGCCGCGGGCCTTTGGCCCGGGTCGCGCCGCTCGCGGGTCAACCGCTCCCGCCAGCGGACCAGCCAGGCCTCGAAGGGGCCCGGATCGTCGAATTCCTGCGCGGCCAGGCCCGGATCCTCGCTGGACAGAGCGCGGAACGTGCGGGTGAAATCGGCCTTGCCGTCTTCCATCGCGGTCAGAAGGTCGAAGGCGAGCGCCGCATCGTCGGCCTCGATCTCCGCCAGCCCCAGCTTGGCATTCAGGACCTCGTGCCAAGCGCCGTTGAAGAGATCGGGGAAGCGGTTGATCTCTTCGGTGAAGACCTCGATCGCGGCCTCCCTGTTGTCCATCAGCGGCAGTAGGGCCGTGGCCAGTTGCGCAAGGTTCCACACCGCGACATTCGGCTGATTGGCAAAGGCATAGCGCCCGAACTGATCGATCGAACTGAACACCTTGTCCGAATGATAGGCATCCATGAAGGCGCAGGGGCCGTAATCGATGGTCTCGCCCGCGATCGACATGTTGTCTGTGTTCATCACCCCGTGGATGAACCCCACGCCCATCCATTTCGCGATCAGATCGGACTGCGCCGCTACGACGGCCTTCAGCAGGCCAAGCGGGCCGTCTGCACCGGGATAGTGGCGCGCGATGGCATGGGCCGCCAGCGCCTGCAACGCGTCCACATCCTGCCGCGCGGCAAAATACTGAAACGTCCCCACCCGGATATGGCTGGCCGCAACACGGGTGACGACAGCGCCGGGCAGTGCGGCCTCCCGCAGGACGGTCTCTCCGGTGGTGACGGCGGCCAGCGCGCGGGTGGTGGGGATACCAAGGGCGTGCATCGCCTCGGACACGATGTATTCCCGCAGGACCGGGCCCAGCCACGCCCGCCCGTCGCCCATGCGCGAATAGGGCGTGGGGCCCGATCCCTTGAGCTGAATGTCCCGGCGGTTGCCTCTCGTGTCGACCACTTCGCCCAGCAAGATCGCCCGGCCATCGCCAAGCTGCGGCGACCAGCCGCCAAACTGGTGCCCGGCATAGACCTGCGCCAGCGGCGCCGCCCCGTCGGGCAGGGCGTTGCCGGCGAAAATCGCCGCGATCTCCTCGTCCGCGTCGGGCAGGGTGATGCCCAGCTCGGCGGCCAGCGGGCGGTTCACGGTAATCAGCGCAGGTTGCGCCACCGGCGTGGGCGGCTGCGCGGTGAAGAACCGGCCCGGAAGACGGGCATAGGAATTGTCGAAAGGGATCTGGATGGTCATGACGCGCTCCTTACACCAAAGCTAGGAGGTACGCACGGGATTACCAGATCACAGACGGGCGATCCGGTCCGTCAGCAGGTCGAAAAATCCGGCCGCATCCACGCGGCCCATGAAGGTGGCATTGGGCGCCCTGTCGGTCACGCCCCACCAGTCGGCAACGGTCATGCCGAGCGTCAGTTCCGAGCCGGTCTCGATCTCCACATTGACAAAGCGCCCCGCAAACAGCTCGGGCCGGATCAGATAGGCGATCACGCATGGGTCATGGAGCGGCGCGCCTTCGGAGCCGTATTTCTCTTTGTCGAAACGCTCGAAAAAATCGGTCCATTCCGCCACCATCTTTCCGACATGGGTGCCCATGGCGCGGAACGCCTCCACCCGGTCGGCGGTGGTCAGCGCCTTGTGGGTCAGATCAAGCGGCATCACCGTGATATCCGCGCCCGATTTGAACACGATATCAGCGGCCTGGGGGTCGACATAGATGTTGAATTCGGCCGCCGGCGTGATGTTGCCCACCTCGAAATAGGCCCCGCCCATCAGCACGATCTGCTGCACCCGGTCGACGATATCGGGCGCGCGCCGAAAGGCCGTGGCGATATTGGTCAGCGGGCCAAGCGGGCAGAGCGTGACCGTGCCCGGGGGATGGCTGCGCAACGTCTCGATGATGAAATCGACGCCATGGCGGTCCTGCAGAGGCATCGTCGGGTCGGGCAGTTGCGGGCCGTCAAGGCCGGTCTTGCCATGCACATGCTCTGCCGTCACCAGCTTGCGCTGAAGCGGGGCGTCGCAGCCTGCGAAGACGGGGATATCGGTGCGCCCCGCCAGTTCGCAGACGATCCGGGCGTTGCGTTGGGTCAGCGGCAGCGGCACGTTGCCGGCCACCGCGGTGATGCCCAGCACCTCCACCTCCTCAGGGCTGGCCAACGCCAGCAGGATCGCGACGGCATCGTCCTGGCCCGGATCCGTGTCGATGATGATTTTGCGGGTCATTTCGGGGGCGCTCCTGCGGCTGGCTCAAGCGCCAAACTCGCGCGGTCCCGGAAAAGATTCAATGCTTTCCGTGGCGCTCCTCACAACCGGATGACAGGGCCGCCTGCGTCCGCTGCACACGAAAAGGCCGCCCCTTTTTCAAAGGGCGGCCGTTCGTGTCGGTTGCGTGGGCGATCAGCGGTTTTCGATATCCACGTAATCGCGGTAGGTCTCGCCGGTATACAACTGGCGCGGACGGCCGATCTTGCCCGACGGATCGGCGATCATTTCCTTCCACTGGGCGATCCAGCCAACCGTGCGGCTAAGCGCGAAGATCGGGGTGAACATCGAGGTCGGGAAGCCCATCGCGTCCAGAATGATCCCGGAGTAGAAATCCACGTTCGGATAGAGCTTCTTGTCGTGGAAATAGGAATCCTCGATCGCGATTTTCTCAAGCTCCTTGGCGACTTGCAGGGTGGGGTTGTTCTCCACGCCAAGCAGGTCCAGCACCTCGTCGGCGCTTTGCTTCATCACCTTGGCGCGCGGGTCGAAATTCTTGTAGACCCGGTGGCCGAACCCCATCAGGCGGAACGGATCGTCACGGTCCTTCGCACGGGCGATGTATTCGGGAATGCGGTCCACAGTGCCGATCTCGCGCAGCATTTCCAGGCAGGCCTGGTTCGCGCCGCCATGGGCCGGGCCCCAGAGACAGGCGATGCCGGCGGCGATACAGGCAAACGGGTTGGCACCCGAGGATCCCGCAAGGCGAACCGTCGATGTGGAGGCGTTCTGTTCGTGATCCGCATGCAGGGTGAAGATCCGGTCCATCGCGCGGCTCAGGATCGGGTCGGGCTGGTACTCCTCCGCCGGAACGGCGAAACACATACGCAGGAAGTTGGTGGCGTAATCGCAATCGTTGCGCGGATACACGAAGGGCTGCCCGATCGTGTATTTATAGGCCATCGCCGCAATCGTCGGCATCTTTGCGATCAGCCGGATCGAGGCGACCTCGCGCTGCCACGGATCGGAGATGTCGGTCGAATCGTGGTAAAAGGCCGACATCGCGCCCACCACACCGGTCATGACCGCCATCGGATGCGCGTCGCGCCGGAAACCGCGGAAGAAATTGGCCATCTGCTCGTGGATCATCGTGTGGTTCGTCACACGGCTTTCGAAATCCTCAAGCTCCGCTGCGGTGGGCAGTTCGCCGTAGAGCAGCAGGTAGCAGACCTCCAGGTAATGGGATTTCCCGGCAAGCTGGTCGATCGGATATCCCCGATGCAGCAATTCGCCCTTGTCGCCATCGATATAGGTGATCTTGCTTTCGCAGGCCGAGGTGGACGTGAAACCCGGGTCATGCGTGAATACGTTGCCTTGCGCGTAAAGCTTGGTGATGTCAATCACATCCGGCCCCGCGGTAGGCGAATGTATGGGCAACTCCAGTGTCTTGCCGTCAAAGCTCAGCGTCGCGAATCTGCCATCAGCCATGTCAGTCCCTCTTCGATTGGCCACATCTGACAAGGTGTCAGACGGGTCGTTTTCAGGGCCTTGTTCCGGCCCGCATTTCTGAGCCGGGGCCCGAGCACCGTCAGCGGGCGGGGGCGGCGGCCTCCGTCAAGCGGGCGATGGTTTCATCGCGGCCAATGACGAGCATCATATCGTAGACACTGGGCGTCGCAGTCCGACCGGCAAGAGCTGCGCGAAGAGGTTGCGCAAGCTGACCGAATTTGAGCCCGTGAGCTTCGGCCGCCGATGTCAGGGTCGCCTCAAGCGTGTCACGGGACCAGCTACCATTCTGCAACTGCGTAGTCAATTCCGACAGTATACCACGGGATACATCGGTCAGCGCCGCCTGGCTCTTCCCGTCCCGCTCGATCGGTCGACCCGTCATGATAAACTGGGCTTTTTCAAGCAGATCGGGCAAGGTTCTGGCCCGATCCTTGAGGCAATACATCGCAGCCAGAAGCCCGTCATGCTGCGCCTGCGAAAGCGGCGGCTGACCGGTCAGGGCGCGAAACCGCGCGATCTCCGCCAGCAGGTCGGCATCGTCCATCCGCGCGATATGCCAGGACGATACGCTGTCCAGTTTCTTGAAATCGAGGCGCGCGGGCGATTTGCCGATACCGTCGAGATCGAACCACGCGCGGGCCTGCGCATCGTCGAACAATTCGTCATCGCCATGGGACCATCCGAGGCGGGCAAGATAGTTGCGCATCGCCGCAGCCGGGTAGCCCATCGCGGCATATTCCTCCACCCCCGTCGCGCCGTGGCGTTTCGACAGTTTCTTGCCGTCGGGCCCATGGATCAGCGGAATATGCGCCCAGACCGGCACCTCCCAGTCCATGGCCTGATAGACATGGATCTGCCGGGCGGCATTGTTCAGATGATCGTCGCCGCGGATCACATGGGTCACCCCCATGTCGTGATCGTCGACCACCACGGCCAGCATGTAGGTGGGCGTCCCGTCCGAGCGGAGCAGGATCATGTCGTCCAGCGTGGCGTTGCGGATCGTCACATCGCCCTGAACCCTGTCGGCGATCACCGTCTGGCCGTCGCGCGGGGCTTTCAGGCGGATCACATAGGGCGCATCGGGATGGCTGGCCTCGGCCGCATCGCGCCAGGGCGACAGGAACAGGGTCGAGCGGCCTTCGGCCTTGGCGGTTTCCCGGAACGCGGCTATCTCCTCCTGGGTGGAGAAACACTTGTAGGCCGTGCCGCTGGCCAGCATCGCGCGGGCCACCTCCGCATGGCGATCACGCCGCGCGAACTGGCTCACCGCCTCGCCGTCGTAATCCAGCCCCAGCCACGCGAACCCTCGCAGGATCGCCGCGGTCGCCTCGGGGGTGGAGCGGGCCCGGTCCGTATCCTCGATCCGCAACAGGAACCGCCCGCCATGCCTGCGGGCGAACAGCCAGTTGAACAGCGCCGTCCGCGCGGTTCCGATATGCATGTAGCCCGTGGGCGAGGGGGCGATGCGGGTCACCACGGGGCGCGCGGCACGGGGGTCGGTCATCTTCGTCCTTTCGGCGCGGGGCGTCGGACGGCACGCGCGTTAACGTCTTGGAAACCATGAGGCGGATAGGTGTGGCTGAGTGTTTAGGCAACCGCGCGCGGGGTGACAAGGGTGCGCCTCTGGCATCTGATCAACCGGCTTCAGCAGGGCCAGCGTGGGGCCCTGATGCCGTGGTCGCCGGTGTTCGCGGGTTTGGGCGTGGCCTGGTATTTCGGCCTCCGTGCGGAACCGGGCTGGCCGGTCTACGGCGCCGCCTTGGCCGTGGCGGCAGTGTCGCTTCATCTGGCATGGCGCTGGCGCGATCAGGCCGGGCCGATCTTCGCCGCGCTTTGTCTGGTCGCGCTTGGGCTGGGCCTTGCGGGGCTTCGCGCACATCTGGTCGCGGGGCCGGTTCTGGACTTCCGGTATTACGGCCCGATCGAGGGGCGGATCGTGGCCATCGACCGCTCCGCCTCGGACGCGCTGCGCCTGACGCTGGATCAGGTCGTGCTGGACCGGACCGATCCGGCGCGCGTGCCCAGACGGGTGCGGGTGTCACTGCATGGGGATCAGCGATGGCTGGTGCCCGAACCCGGCGCGCGGGTGATGATGACCGGGCATCTGAGCCCGCCCGAGGGCCCGGCGGAACCCGGCGGCTTCGACTTCCAGCGCCACGCCTGGTTCCTGCAGATCGGCGCGGTGGGGTACACGCGCAATCCCGCCCTGCTGCTGGAACCGCGGCAGGGGCAGGCGCGCCCGCTCACCCATTTGCGGCTGGATCTGTCGGCGACCATTCAGGCGCGGATCCTGGGCGATGCGGGCGCATTTGCGGCGGCGGTGCTGACGGGGGACCGTTCGGGCCTCTCCACCGGGCCGCTGGAGGATATGCGGCGGTCCAACATCGCCCATCTTCTGGCAATCTCGGGCTTGCATATGGGGCTTCTGACGGGGTTCATCTACGCCGCGCTGCGCTTCGGGCTGGCCCTGATCCCGGCGCTGGCGCTGGTCTACCCGATCCGCAAATGGGCCGCGCTGGCCGCGTTGTCGGCAGGGGCATTCTATCTGGCCCTGTCGGGCGGCAACGTGGCCACCGAACGGGCCTTCATTCAGGTGGCGGTGATGTTCGTCGCCGTCCTTCTCGACAGGCGCGCGATCACGCTCAGATCGGTGGCCATCGCGGCGCTGATCGTGCTGGCCCATCGCCCCGAAACGCTGATGGGCCCCGGGTTTCAGATGTCCTTCGCCGCCACCACCGCTCTGGTCGCCGTCTTCAACGCCCTCCGGGATCGGGCATGGCTGAGCGGTCTGCCGGTCTGGGCCAAGGGCGCTGCGGCGCTGGTCATCTCCTCGGCGGTGGCCGGGGCCGCGACGGCGCCCTTTTCGGCGGCCCATTTCAACCAGATCGCGGTTTACGGGCTGGTCGCCAATCTGCTGACCGTGCCGGTGATGGGCAGCATCGTGATCCCGGCGGCGGTCTTCGCGGCCGTTCTGTGGCCTCTCGGGCTGGAAGGGCTGGCCTTCTGGGTGATGGAGCAGGGGCTGGTCTGGATTCTGGCGGTGGCGCATCACGTGGCGGATCTGCCGGGGGCGACGCGCGCCGTGATGGCGCCGCCCCCGGGCGTTCTGGGGCTCATCACGCTCGGGATGCTGCTGGTCATCCTCTGGCGGGGGCGGGCGCGGATGCTGGGCCTTGCGCCTGTCGCGGTTGCGCTGGCGATCTGGTCCGCGGCGGATCGGCCCGATCTCCTGCTCTCCTCCTCCGGTCGGCTGGCCGGCGTGCTCGCGCCCGAGGGTCGCGCCTTGACGAAGCCGCGCGGAGACGGGTTCGTGGCCGGTATCTGGCTGGAAAACGATGGCGACCCCGCCGATCAGGAGGCCGCGGCGTCCCGCCCGGGCTGGCAGGTCGCGGGGACGGGCCACAGCCTTGCGCTGCCCGATGGGCAAAGCCTCTGGCATGGCGGTGGGCGGCGGGCCGCGCGCGAGGTTGCGGAGGCCTGCGCCCGCCATGACATCGTTCTGATGTCCGAACCGCTGGAGGATTTCTGGCCCGATCTCCTGCCGCTCGGGCGCGCCTCGGGCGATCTGCTCTCGGATGCGGACGGGCTGGTCTGGCAGGGCAGGCCCGGGGGCGCGGGCGGAGCCGTCGTGTCGCTGGCCCGCGCCGCTCCGGCGGAGTTCCCCTGCCTTCTGATTTCAGGCGAAACACTGCGCGAAACCGGGGCCATCGCGATGGAGGCAAGGGACAGGGGTCTGCGGATCACCAGCGCCCGCGCCCGTCAGGGCGCGCGCCTCTGGACGGGGGCGGGCCAATAGGCCTCGCCGCGCCCGTGGAGCGGGGGGATCGCCGGGTTCGCGCGGGTCAGTAGGTGCGGATCAGCCCCACCAGCTTGCCCTGCACCTTGACCTGATCGTCGCGCAGCATCCGCGTCTCGTAGGCCGGGTTCGCGGCTTCCAGTGCGATCATGTTGCCCTTCTGGCGGAACCGTTTCAGCGTCGCCTCCTGATCCTCCACTAGGGCCACAACGATATCGCCGTTATCGGCGGTACTGCCCTCTTCGATCACGACGATATCGCCGTCATTGATCCCGGCTTCGATCATCGAGTCGCCCTTGACCTCCAGCGCGTAATGATGCTTGCCGGTGCCGATCATCTGCTGGGGCACGGCCACATGGGCCGCGACCTGGCTGATCGCCTCGATCGGGGTGCCGGCGGCGATCCGGCCCATCACCGGCAGTTTCATCGCGCCATCCGTGGCAACCGGCATCGCGCCCGCGGGCAGGTTCTGCCGGTCCCCTTCGATCACGCGCGGGGTGAACCCGGTCTTCGCCTCAAGCGCGTCGGGCAGCTTCACGATCTCGATCGCGCGGGCCCGGTGGGCGAGCCGCCGGATGAACCCGCGTTCCTCCAGCGCCGTGATCAGCCGGTGAATGCCGGATTTCGAGCGCAGATCCAGCGCCTCCTTCATCTCGTCGAAAGAGGGGGGGACGCCATCGCGCTGCATCCGCTTGTGGATAAACTCCAGTAGGTCGAGCTGTTTCTTCGTCAGCATAAGAGATCTCTCCGCCTGTCCGATAGGGCCTCGTTCAGGGTATGTTCTACCCCTGTTCCCCCTCTGTGTCAACGAATCCGCGGGGCGTTATTATACTTGACGTACCCAACATGAATCCCCATATTAATTGGGAAGCAAGAAGGTGCCCGTTATGTCCGCTCTGTCCCGCCCCGAATTTCACAACGAAGAAGCCGCCTATGCCTACGTGGAAGCGCGGGTCTGGCCGCATGGTGCAACCTGCCCAAAATGCGGTGAGCGCAAGCGCGTAAGCAAGATGGGCGGCAAGTCCACCCGGATCGGCGCTTACAAGTGCTACAGGTGCCGCAAGCCCTTCACCGTGAAGGTGGGCACCGTCTTTGAAAGCAGCCACGTCAAGATGCATCTCTGGTTGCAGGCCATTTACCTGATCTGCGGTAGCAAAAAAGGCATTAGCAGCAATCAATTGCACCGTATTCTTGGCGTCACCCTCAAAACTGCATGGTTCATGTCGCACCGTATCCGTGAGGCTATGCGTTCGGGATCCATGTCGCCCTTCGGTTCCGGCGGCGGGGTTGTGGAGGTCGATGAGACCTTCATCGGTAACGAGCCGCACCGCCCACGCGGCATTGCGGGATATGGCCATAAGAACAAGGTACTGGCACTGGTGGACCGTTCCACCGGGCGTTCCAAGAGCGTTGTGGTCAAGGACCTGCGCAAAGACACTCTGATCCCGATCATTCTGCGCAACGTCTCGCGTGAGGCGCACATCATGACCGATGAGGCGCGCCAGTACCAAGCACTCCATGAGGACTTCGCGGGCCACGATTCTGTGGATAACAGCAAGAGCGAGTACGTCCGGGGCGAAATCCACACCAACACCATCGAGGGCTACTTCTCGATCTTCAAGCGCGGTATGCGCGGCGTGTATCAGCACTGCAAGCGTAAACATCTGCATCGCTATCTCGCAGAGTTTGATTTCCGCTACAGCAACAGGCAGGCTAATGGCATTGACGACACCCTGCGGACCGATCTGGTCCTTGGGGGTATCAAAGGCAAACGCCTGACCTACCAAACGATTGGTTTCTGATGCCGAAGAAGAAAAACGAGGAAAGCCAGAAAGAGCAGTCAGACCGCTTCCGGGAAGCGGTCCGAAAGCTCGTGGCCGCTGGCGAACTAAACCCCACCGAGGCTGAGGAGGCGTTCGAGCGGGCAATGATTGACATTGCCCGCAAATCTCAAGCGAACTCATGATTTGTATCCAGAGTTACAAAAGGGGTGCGAGACTTGAGCGTTTGACGGTCTGGCATCCCCATCGTCGCGCTTCCGCTTAATGTGATCTACACCTATTGAATTAGAATGGATGAGCCCGCCACAAATACCACACCGAACTCCATTCTTTTGCAGCTCTTTTACATACGCAAAAGATTTGGTTCCCGAACTAAAGGTTTTGCGGCGTCCAGTTCCTCTTGACGGAGCCGGAGAAGATAAGAAGGAAAACTGTTCACTTTCCGCAGCAGCCCCGCTTAGTATCTCTGGCGTTGTTTTTCCAGAAGCAAGCTGATCGAAAACATACTTGAGGAACTTTTCAATCGCTGGTCGGCTTCTAGCCCCTGAGCCAAGGTTTTTTACCAGAAGAGTAAAGGCCTCTTTGTGCCCCAGCAAAAAGTCCTCAAAGTTTCTCCGAACCCGCGTAAAGTCATCCAGCTTCTTGTCTTTTTCCAGGTTTTTGACAAACTGGATGACCGCAAGAAATGCATTTGGCTGAAATTGCCCTCCGCGGGTATAGAAATACACAAGCGGGTGCAGGCCCAATGATTTAGGCTTGTCAGTAGAAATCAGCTCAAGCGAGTCTTGCACTCGCCGCAACATCTCAAGTGTTTCTTCTCCATCTGGGTCTTCCGGGTCCTTTCTGGTCTTTGGACTGATTTCGTTAACTACGTTTACAAACTCAAACAGAAAAGGAAGTGTGCTATAGCCTTTTCCTCCAATGGGAACATCAGCTGTCTTGATAACACTTCCAGACAGAGAGGGCTTATATAGAATATCGTTGATTGATCGTCCAAACGACTCAATTTCTCGCTGTGTCGCGGCATCAAAATGTCCCCAATACTTATGACCAGAACCACTTCGATTTATTGCCCTGGTTGATATGGCATTTGCTGACGATCTCGATCTTAATATCCTCTTTTCGATTGGATTAACTGGTGTTGGCGCTTGGTTTATCTTGAAAAACGACTTTTCCGCGCCTTCCGCGTTTTCTGCAGGCACCCATTGAACAACAAAAGAATTCGACGCTAGTGCCCCCAACCGGTTCTTGATTTTTTCATCAGCATAGGCAGGCGACTTAGCAGCTTCTTTATAAGAGCTATATGAGCCTACGCGCTCATTCATAAGTGATCTTGTCTTTTCGGCGATTTCCACCTGCTCAACCGGAACTTGGTTTTCTAAAAACTCCCTTGATCGGCGCTTATCCCCATAATCGTCGTACACCCAAGCAAGCATTGCGCTAATTCTGTGCGCGCCGTCTATGACAAATACGAATTGTCCAGACCTCCAAAGGATCACCGCTGGAACCAAATCCCCGTCCAGAAACGCCTCCACAAGGTCAACTATTTTCTGAGGGTTCCAATTTGCAGTTTCTCTTTGAAAGTCAGGCTTTCTGAGGCTGGAAACAAAAAAATCATCTGATAGCGTTGACAAGCTAATAGACGACATTGAACTTCCGGCTGATAGACCGCTTAACGTAGCAAAATCCTCGCGCGGTATCAGGGCGTCCAAATATACCTCGTTTGCTGCCATTTCGAACGCTCCTACGAATCTCGGTTGACTAGTCATAGCCTACCTCCTTCGTTGCGCGGGGCACAATGGGTACGGCAAGTATAACATCGCCATCCGCGGCCTTCAAGCCGGCGAGAGCAAAAGCGGGGCCAGATCGCCCAACCGGCTGCCGGGGGCGGTCAGCCCGATGAGACCCCGGCAGAGCGCCTCGCTGCGGGCCCGGCCCAGAACCGGCGCCGCAAGCCCGGTGAACTTCGCGGCGATCTCGGCCTCGCTCAACGGGCGGCGCCTGTCGCCGCGGGCATGGGTGTCGCCCGAGGCCAGACTGCGCCCGTCGGTCGTGATGATACGGATATCGGCCATCCGGCAGGCCGGAAACGTGGCGTCGTGACGGGCCGCGCGGGCCACGTCGATCCGGCGGTGCATCGCGATCACGTCGGCATCGGCAAGCCCGCGCCCCGAAATCTGCTCCAGTCCGATCGTCCCGTGAACAAGATAGGCGGCGAGGGCGAAGGGCAGGGAATACTGCGCCTGCGACGTGGTCCGCGGCAGGCCCGGAAACAGGGCCACAGCCTCGGCAAAGCTGTTGACCTGCACATGGGCGATATCCCCGGGGCCAAGCTTGTGGGCCAGCATCACATCGCGGGCCGCGTCAATCGCGCCATGGGCCCATCGGCAGATCGGGTAGGGCTTTATGTACTGATCCTCCACCAGCCAGTTGCGCCCCAGATCGGCCCAGAATTCGGGCGCGTCCTCCACCGTCACCGCAGGCGCGCCGGTAAATCTCTTTTCCGCCAGAACCGCCGCGGAGAGGCCCGCCAACGTGCCCCAGCCGGACCCGTCATGCAGCATCGTGGGGTTGGCGATCTCGCGCATCATCTGGCTGCGGGGACCGTGATATTCGGCAATGCCCAGCCCCTCGCGCAGCATCGCCGCCCCATGGCCGCGCATCCGTGCCGCCATCGCCGCGACGCCAAGCGCGTTCCAGGCCCCCGATGTGTGATAATCGCAGGCGGTCGCATGCAGCGCCTTGCCCGCGCGGCCCGCGACCTCGTAGCCCACCACAAGATGGGCCAGCGCCTCGGGGCCCGTCATCTCCGGCGCCCGCTGCATCAGCGCGCAAAAGGCCGCCACCGCCGCCACCCCGATATGGCCCTTGCAGGGATTGTAGCCGTCATGGGCATCCAGATTGTCGATCTGCGTGGCCGCGGCATAGCCCGCACCGGCAAGGCTGACCGGTCGCCCGTCGAACATCATCCGCGCGGTCAGGGCCGGATCGGCGCTGCCATAAAGGGCGCAGGCCGTATCGCGCGCGATGATGCCCGCCTCCATCGGGCCCGCGGCGGCGGCCACGCCGACCGTATCAAGCAGCAGCCAGGCTGCGCTTCGCAGGGCGCTGGCGGGCATGTCGGCGGCGGGCCGGTCCAGCACGAAGGCGGCGATATGCGCGAAAGTCCGGCTCATGGCCCATAGCGGCATGCGCCTCTCCGCCAGTCTCGCAATGAAAACGGGGTCTCACGCATAAATATTCTGGCCCATGGGGCGAATTGCGGGTTTCATGTGCCGCACATGGCAAGAAGGCGCCCGGCCCCCGTGGAACACCGACCCTACCTGAATCACCTCCGCTCCTTCGAGGCGGCGGCGCGGCACCTGAACTTCACGCTCGCCGCGGAGGAGCTGAACTACACCCAGGCCGCGATTTCCAATCACGTCCGCTCGTTGGAGGAGTATCTCGGCAAACCCCTGTTCATCCGCCACGCCCGCAGCCTTGAACTGACCGGTCCGGGGCAGGCCTATCTGCCCGGCATCCGCCGCGCGCTGCTCCAGATCGAGGACGCGACCGAGGCCATCATCGCCCGGACCCATGACCAGACGGTGGTGATCTCCTGCCCGATCAGCCTGGCCGAGAACTGGATGGCGGCCCGGGTCGCGGCGTTTCTGGCGGATCATCCCGATTTCACGATCACCCTGAACGGAACGGTCTGGGGCGACCGGATCGGCGAGGTTGCCGATCTGACCGTCGCGATCAAACCCCGGGACGAGGTTCTGCCCGGCGACGCGCTGCTGGCGCCCGAGCGTCTGACCGTGGTCTGCGCCCCCGGATACACGGTCGCCGGAGAGGTGTTGTGCCGGCCCGGGCAACTCAAGGGGGCCGGGCTGATCCATATCCTGACCCGGCAGGATTGCTGGGGCGCGGTCGCCGCGGGGCTGGATCTCGACGATCTGGATCTGCACGGGGGCGTGCGGTCGAATTCCTCCAACGTCGCGCTGGAACTGGCGGCGAACGGGTTGGGCTGCGTGGCGGTTCTGCGGTCGCTCGCCGAACCCTATCTGGCGCGCGGCGTGTTGACCGAGCCCTTCGCTTGCGCCGTCGACAGCCCGTGGAACTACTACCTGACCCGCCCCGCCCGGACCCTGAAGCCGCCTGCCAGACGTTTCCGCGACTGGTTGCTCGACGGCAACGGCTGATCTCATCCGCGCAGTCTCAGCCCCTCGGGGTCGAACGGCGGCGCGGGCAGCATCCGGGCCCGGTGCGGGCGCCCCAGCACGTGGATCTCCACCACATCGCCCGGCTGCGCCGTCCCGGCCCGCGCGAAGCCAAGGGCGAGGGATTTGCCCGTATGGGCCGAATACGCCCCCGAGGTGACCCGCCCCACACCGGTGCCGTCCGGCAGGAAAATCGGTTCTCCGCCGCTGGCATCGGCATTGTTCACCGCGTCGATCTCGAAGATCGACAGGGTCTCGCGCGGCGACGTCCCGGCCAGCGCAACATAGGCGCCCTTGTGCAGGAAGTCCTTGTCCAGCTTGATCAGCCGGTCCAGCCCCACTTCCTGCGGCCGGTATTCGGGGCTGTATTCGCGGCCCCATGAGCCGTATCCCTTCTCGATCCGCAACGCGCCGAGCGCGCGGCTGCCGACCGGGCCGCCGCGCATGTCGCGCGCGGCCCCGATCAGGGCACGGTACAGGGCGGTCTGCTGCTCCTCCGCGCAATGCAGCTCCCATCCCAGATCGCCGGTGAAGGACACGCGCAGCGCCACCACCGGCACACCGGCCACCACCATCTGCCGCGCCTGCATGAACCCGAAGCCCGCGTTGGACAGATCCTCGTTCGTCAGCCGTTGCAGAAGCTCGCGCGATTTCGGTCCGGCGACATTCATGCCGCAAAGCGCATCGGTCCGGTTCTCGAAGATGGTGCCCTGCGGCAGCGGCACCATATCGAAAAACCGCCGGTGATAGCGTTCCGCCAGGCCCGAGCCGATCATCATGAAGCGGTCCGGGGCCAGTCTGCTGACGGTGAAATCGCCCGCCACGCCGCCCCGCACCCCGATCAGCGGCGCAAGGCAGGCCCGCCCCACAACGGACGGCACCCGATTGGCCAAAAGCGCATCCAGCCAGTCCTGCGCGCCGGGCCCCCTGATCTCGTAGGTGGCGAAGTTGGAGATGTCGAGCACGCCGACATGGGTTCGCAGCATCCGGACCTCGCGGCCGACCGGTTCGAACCAGTTTTGCCGCTCGAACCCGGTCGTTTCGGTCACACCGGGTTCATCGGCGAACCACAACGGATGTTCCCACCCGCAATTCAACCCGAACACCGCGCCCATGGATTTCTGCACCTCATAGGCGGGCCGCAGGCGGGCAGGGCGGCCGGCCGCGCGTTCCTCGTTGGGGAAATGTATCGCGAAGCGGTTGGCATACTGGTCCCGCACCCGCGCCTTGGTGAAGGCCTTGCCGGCCCATGGGCCGAACCGCGCCAGATCCCAGCCGAACATGTCCAGCCTCGGCTCCCCCTCGATCATCCATTCCGCCGCCAGAAGCCCCAGCCCGCCGGATTGGGAGAAGCCCGGAATGATCCCGTTGCAGCAGAAGTAACCCCGCAGTTCCGGCACCGGGCCGAAGAGCGCCGCGCTGTCGGGCGACCAGATCATCGGCCCGTTGATCACCCGCTTGATCCCCGCCGTCGCCGCAACCGGCACCCGCGCCATCGCGCGCATCACGTTGTCCATGATCCGGTCCAGATCGTCGGCGAAGAGTTCATGGCCGAAGCCCTGCGGCGTGCCATCCTCGGCCCAGAACCGCATGTCGCGCTCATAGGCGCCGATCAGCAGGCCCTGACCTTCCTGGCGCATGTAGTATTCGCCGTCCCGGTCCGCGACCGAGGGTAGGCGACGGCCCTGCGCGGCCACTTCGGGGATGGTTTCGGTGACGAAATACTGGTGCTCGGTCGGGATCAGCGGCAACTCCAGCCCGGCCATCGCCGCCACTTCCCGGCCCCAGAGCCCGGCGGCATTCACCACCCAGTCCGTGCGGATAGACCCTTTTGGCGTCTCGACGATCCAGGACCCGTCGGGCTGCGGCACCGTGGCGGTGACGGGCGTGAAGCGGTGGATCTCCGCGCCCCGTGCGCGGGCGCCCGCGGCATAGGCCATGGTCACGCCGGACGGATCCACATTGCCGCCATCGGGTTCGTACATGATGCAGCGGATACCGTCGAAATCCACCAGCGGGTGCAGCCGCTCCGCCTCGTCCCGGCTCACCGCGTGGAAATTCATCCCGTAATAGCGCGCCTTGGCCTCCTGAAGCCGCAACTGGTGTTCCCGCGCCTCGGTCTGCGCCAGATAGAGCGAGCCCGGCTGAAACACGCCGCAACCCTGGCCGGTTTCCGCCTCCAGCTCCTTGTACAAGCCCATCGTGTAATGCTGGATCCGGCTGATATTGGTGCTGTCGTGAAGCCCGTGAATGCCGGCCGCCGCATGCCATGTGGACCCCGATGTCAGCTCGTCCCGCTCCAGCAGGATGACGTCGCGCCAGCCCAGTTTGGCCAGATGGTAAAGGATCGAACAGCCGACCAGCCCGCCGCCGATCACCACGGCCTGTGCATGTGTTTTCATCGCGCGCCCGTCCTCTTCGCCCCTGGCCTTCAGGCCCGGGCTAGAGGCTTGGCCGGATCACGGCAACGAAAAAACCTTATGGGAATGACCCCGCTTTTTCGGGGTCATCGGCTCAGAGTGGCAGGATCTCCACCAGCGCGCCGGCCTTCAGCGGCGGCTGATGCGGGGGCAGGACCAGAAGTGTGTCCGCCTCCGCCAGCCGCGTCAGAAGGGAGCTGTCCTGCATGTCGACGGGCGTCACTTCGGGCAGCTCAGCCCCGTGGGACAGGCAGGCGCGCATGTAGTGCTCCCTCGGGCCGTTCGCGGGCAGATCCACGGCCAGCCGGGCGCGGCTTCGGCGGCGCTCGCCCGCGGGCAGGCCAAGAAAGGCGCGCAGCATCGGTACTATGAAGAGATGCCCGCAAACCATTGACGAAACGGGATTTCCGGGAAGGCCGACCAGGGCCGACCCGGCCAGCCGCCCGGCCATCAGCGGTTTGCCCGGACGCATGGCGATCTTGTAGAAGGACCGCTCCAGCCCCATCGCCTGCGCCACCTGTCCGACAAGATCGTGATCGCCCACGGACGCGCCGCCGATCGTCACGATCAGATCGGCGCCCGCGGCCAGACCCAGCACCTGTTCCAGGCTTTCATGCGTGTCCCGCGCGATGGGCAACAGCCGGGCCTGCCCGCCCTCGGCCTCGATCACGGCCTTCAGCCCATAGGTGTTCGACGCGATGATCTGGTCGGGCCGCGGGGTCTCGCCGGGCTGCACAAGCTCGTCGCCGGTGGCGATCAGCGCCACATCGGGGCAGCGGGTCACCGGCAGGCGGGGGTGGTTCATCGACGCCGCCAGCGCGATATCGGCGGGCGACAGGCGGCGCGGCGCCTCGATCCGGTGCCCCTCGCGGAAATCCACGCCGGCCGCGCGGATATGCAGGCCCGCATCCAGCTTGTCGCCAAGCGTGATCCGGTCGCCCTCGCGCTGCACATCCTCCTGAATAACGATCCGGTCGGCGCCTTCGGGCACCGGCGCGCCGGTGAAGATCCGCAGCGCCTCGCCCGCGCCGATCCTGCCGGGCCACATATGGCCCGCGGGGGCCTCGCCCACCACGGTCAGCCGCGCGCCCGGCGCCACGTCCGCGCCGCGAACCGCATAGCCGTCCATCGCCGAGGCCGCAAAGGGCGGCTGGTCCCGCCGGGCCAGCACCGAGCGGGCCAGCACCCGGCCCGCCGCCTCGCTCAGCGGCACGTCCTCCACCTCCAGCGGGCGGGTCAGGGCCAGGCAATGGGCCAGCGCCTCGGCGACGGAAATCACGGGTCGGCCTCGAAACGCCCGGATTTGCCGCCATCCTTCAGAAGTACGCGCAGCCCGCCGATCTCCATCCCCCGATCGACGGCCTTCAGCATGTCATAAACCGTCAGCGCCGCGGTGGAGGCCGCGGTCAGCGCCTCCATCTCGACCCCGGTCTGCCCGTTGGTCTTGACCGTCGCCACGATCCGCACCCCGGGCAAGGCGGGGTCCGCCACCAGTTCCATGGAGACCTTGGTCACCGGCAGCGGATGACACAGCGGGATCAGATCGGCGGTGCGTTTGGCGCCCATGATGCCCGCAAGCCGCGCAACCGCCAGCACGTCACCTTTCTTGGCATTGCCTTTCTCAATTAGATCAAGGGTTTCGGGCAACATCTTCACCCAGACCCCGGCCTTGGCAACTCGGGCGGTTATCGGCTTTTCGGACACATCGACCATATGGGCCTGCCCGTCGCCGTCGAAATGCGTGAGTTTCGGCATCAGAACCGCGCCGTCAGCGGGTTGGCCAGCAGGTTGCGGGTCGCTGTGGCCACATCCTCCTGCCGCATCAGGCTCTCCCCGATCAGGAAGCAGCGCGCACCGTATTGCGCCATATCGGCCAGATCCTCCGGCGTGGATAGCCCGCTTTCGGCGACCACCAGCCGGTCATCGGGGATCATCCGCACCAGCCGCCGGGTCACATCCAGAGAGGTCTCGAACGTGTTGAGATCCCGGTTGTTTATGCCGACAAGGCGCGAGTTCAGATGGCTTGCGCGATCCAGTTCCGCTTCGTCATGCACCTCGATCAGCGCATCCATTCCCCAATCGGCCGCGGCCGCCTCCAGTTCGCCGGCCTGCCCGTCATCGACACTGGCCATGATGATCAGGATGCAATCGGCACCAAGCGCGCGGGCCTCCGCCACCTGATAGGGGTCATAAAGGAAATCCTTGCGCAGCACCGGCAGGTCGCAGGCCTCCCGCGCGGCCACCAGAAACTGGTCGGCACCCTGAAAGCTCGGCCCGTCGGTCAGCACGCTCAGGCAGGTCGCGCCGCCCGTGGCATAGGCCTGCGCAAGGGCGGGCGGGTCGAAATCCGCGCGGATCAGGCCCTTGGACGGGCTCGCTTTCTTGATCTCCGCGATCAGGCCGTAGCCTTCGCGCGCCGCCGCGCTCAGCGCTTCGGCGAAAGGGCGGACCGGCGGGGCGCTGCGGGCCTCCGTCTCGACCGACTCAAGCGGGCGTTCGGCCTTGCGGCGCGCGACCTCCTCCAGCTTGTAGGCTTTGATCTTTTCCAGAATCGTCGGCGTTGTCATGAGCTCTCCGATGTGATGCGGGCCAGGGTCTCCACGGCCTGCTTCGCCTTGCCGCTATCTATGCTTTCCCGTGCGATTTCAACACCCTCCAACAAGGTCTCCACCTTGTCCGCAACGATCAGCGCCGCCGCCGCGTTCAGCAGGACCGCATCCCGGTAGGCCCCGGTTTCGCCCGCCAAAAGCGCGCGCAGCGCCGCGCCGTTCTCCTCGGGCGTGCCGCCCAGAATGTCGCGGAGCGGATGCACCGGCAACCCGGCCTCTTCGGGATGCACCTCCCGGGCGGTGATGTCGTCCCCGTCCAGGACCGCCACGGATGTCGGCCCGCTGATCGAAATCTCGTCCGTGCCGTCGGCGCCATGCACCAGCCAGGCTTTCTCGCTGCCCAGATCCTGCAGGGTTTCGGCCATGGGAAAGATCAGGTCGATGGCGAATGCGCCCGTCAGTTGCCGCTTCACGCCCGCGGGGTTGGTCAGCGGCCCCAGAATGTTGAAGATGGTCTTCGAGCCAAGTTCAAGGCGCACCGGCATCACATGTTTGATCGCCGGATGGTGCATCGGGGCCATCATGAAGCCGATCCCCGCTTCGGCGATGGCGCGTTCCACGATCTCGGGGCCGACCATGACATTGATGCCCATCTGGCCAAGCGCGTCCGCGGCGCCGGATTTCGAGCTGAGGTTCTTGTTGCCGTGTTTCGCAACCGGCACACCGGCCCCCGCAACCACGAAGGCCGTCGCGGTCGAGATATTCAGCGTGCCCATGCCGTCGCCGCCGGTGCCGACGATATCCATCGCCCCGTCCGGCGCGCGCACCTTGATGCATTTGTCCCGCATCACGGCGGCGGCGGCGGCATATTCGGCGACGGATTCGCCGCGCGCCCGCATCGCCATCAGCAGCCCGCCGATCTGCGCCGGCGTCGCGGCCCCCTCGAACAGATGCTCGAACGCGGCGCGCGCCTGCGCCCGGCTGAGCGGCCCTTCGGAGGCCGAATAGATCAGCGGCTTCATCGCGTCGGTCATGCAGGCTCTCCGATCCGGGCGCTGTCGAGGAAGGTGCGAAGCATCCCGTGCCCGTGTTCCGAGCGGATGCTTTCGGGGTGAAACTGCACCCCTTCTATCGGCAGATCCCGGTGGCGCAGGCCCATGATCGTGCCGTCGGCCAGTTCCGCCGTCACCGTCAGGCAGTCCGGCAGATCGTCGCGCGCCACCACCAGCGAGTGATAGCGCGTCCCCAGAAGTGGGGAGGGGAGCCCGGCAAAGACACCCTCGCCCCGATGCAGGATCTGGCCCATCTTGCCGTGCACGATCTCCGCATGCTGGACGACGCGGCCGCCAAACGCCTGCCCGATCGTCTGATGGCCCAGACACACGCCCAGAAGCGGGGTTCCCGCTTCCGCCGCCGCCCCGGTCAGGGCCAGACAGATGCCCGCCCGGTCCGGGTCGCACGGGCCCGGGGACAGCACGATCGCCCGCGGCTTCAGCGCCATCGCCTCCTGCACGGTCAGCGCGTCATTGCGCGCAACCTGCACATCGGCACCCAGTTCCCCAAGGTAATGAACCAGATTATAGGTGAAACTGTCGTAATTATCGATCAAGAGCAGCATGTTGCCCAGGCCTTTCCGAAAGGGGTCGAAGGCGACGCGCGCCCGCGTTATACATGTTCAACAGCCGCGCGGCAGGGTCAAGGGACCGGGCAGGGACGGTGCGTGATAGCGGATGAGGAGCGGAATGGGCAGAGGTGTGGTGACCGGGATGCTGCTGGGGGTGCTGTTCGCGGCGCTGTTTCTTGCGATATTGTCACTCAGCGCCCCGCTTCCGAACCGCTCCGGCGGCGTGAACGATGCGCCATCCGCCCCTTCGGGCACACCGGTTCCGGAAGAAACTGCCGGCGCGGAGACGGCCCCCGCAGCGGTCGCGCCCGCGCCCGAACAGCCCGGGAGCGAACCGCCCGCCGACACGACGCCCGCCGATCCCGCGCCCACGCCCGCCGATCCCGCCCCTGCGGAGGACGCGCCCGCGGATCGACCGGCCGCGTCCGCAGATACCGCGACCCGCACCGGGCCTGCCGACAACGTGCCGCTGCCCGCAGGGTCCGAGTTCAATCGCCCGCCGCCCGAACAGGCCGCGACAGTGCCCGCGCCTGACAGCGCGCCGGTTTCCGCGCCGCCGCAAGGCAGCCCGGCCCCCGCGCCCGATACGCTGGCGGCCTCACCGGTGCCCGACACGGCGCCTGCGCCGCGCCCCACAGGGACGGCCGCGCTGGATCTGCCGCAGGTGCAGAGCCCGGTGCCCGACACGTCCACCCCCGAGGTGAGCGATACAAGCGCCGATCCCCTGGCCCCGCCGCCGGAATTGCAGCCCGCCCCTCTGGGTCTGCCGCAGATCGACACCGACCCCGGCACGCCCACGACCATGCCCGCCCCGGCCCCGGAACTGCCGGAAGAGCCCGCAACCGGCGCTCCCGCGGCGGGCGAAGAGACCGCGCGCGCCGCGCCTGCGCCTACCGTCACACCGGCGCCGCCCGCGTCGTTCCGCCCCGCGCTGCCGCGGATCGGCGACGCGGCCGATGCTTCCGAACCGCAGGCGGCCGAAACGGCGGCGGGGGTGCCCGTGCCCGATCCGTCCGAGGGGGAGGATCCGCGCCCCGCGATCGAGGCCTATGCCGCGCCTTTCGACCCGTCGGAAACCCGCCCCCTGATGGCCGTGATCCTGATCGATGACCCGGCCTTCGGTTCCGACAGGTCGGTGCTGCTCGATTTCCCCTTTCCGGTCAGCTTTGCCATCGACCCGACCGCCCCGGGCGCTGCCGAGAGCGCCGCGGCCTATCGCGCCGCCGGGTTCGAAGTGCTGATCCTTGCCGGGATGCTGCCCGATGGCGCTGCGCCCTCGGATGTGGAGACGGCGCTGGCCGGTGCTCTGGACGTGTTGCCCGAAACCGTGGCCCTTCTCGATACCGACCAGAACCGCGTGCAGGGCGATCGCCCGGTGCTCGATGCGGTCGTCGCCGCGCTGGCCGATACCGGCCATGGGCTCGTGGCCTATCCGCGCGGTCTGAACGCCGCCGAGCAAAGCGCTGTCCGGGCAGGGGTGCCCGCCGCGACGCTTTTCCGTCAGATCGACAGCGAGCGGGAGCGCGCCACGGTCATCACCCGCTATCTGGACCGCGCCGCCTTCGCCGCCGGACAGGAGGGGCGCGTCATCGTCGTCGGGCATACCTATTCCGACACGGTGACGGCGCTGTTTTCCTGGGCGCTTGGCGATCGGTCGGAAAGCGTGGTGATGGCGCCCGTGTCGGCGGTGCTGACGCGCTAGCAAACGCGGGCTCCGAAGAAGGGCCGCGCGAGCCGATCTCAGCCGTTGCCGCGCGATGTGAACATCGCCGCATCTTCCGCCGCCTTGCGGATGGCGCGGGCCTTGTTCACGGTCTCTTCGAACTCGGCCTCGGGGTCGCTGTCATGGACCACGCCGCCGCCGGCCTGAATATAGAGCTTTTCATCCTTCACCACGGCGGTGCGCAGGGCGATACACATATCCATGTCGCCGCCGGCGGAGAAATAGCCGACACCGCCGCCATAGATGCCGCGTTTTTCCGGCTCCAGCTCGTCGATGATCTCCATCGCGCGCACCTTGGGTGCGCCTGACACCGTGCCCGCGGGCAGCCCGGCCAGCAGCGCCGAGAGCGCATCATGCTCCTCCGACAGCTCGCCCACCACGTTGGAGACGATATGCATCACGTGGCTGTAGCGTTCGACGATGAATTCCTCGGTCGGGCGCACCGTGCCGATCTTCGAGACGCGGGCAGTGTCGTTCCGGCCCAGATCCAGCAGCATCAGATGCTCGGCCAGTTCCTTCTGATCGGCCAGCAGATCGGCTTCCAGCGCCTTGTCCTCCTCGGGCGTGGCACCGCGCTTGCGCGTGCCCGCAATGGGCCGGATCGTGACCTCGCCGCCGAAAACCCGCACCAGGATCTCGGGGCTGGCACCCACCACCTGAAACGGCCCGAAATTGAAGAAGAACATGAAGGGGGAGGGGTTGGTCCGCCGGAGCGCGCGGTAAAGCGCGAAGGGCGGTTCCGGAAACTCCTGGGTCCAGCGCTGCGAGGGGACGACCTGAAAGATGTCGCCCGCGCGGATATAGTCCTTGGCCCTTGCGACCGCGGCCAGATAATCGGCCTTGGTGAAATTCGAAACGGGCTCCGCCATCGGCGCCCTCGCGCCCATTTCGCGGGTCGCGCCCACGGGCGCGCGCTCCAGATCGCGCAGCGCGTCGGACACCCGCTCGGCGGCCTGCGCATAGGCCGCGCGCGCCGACAGGCCGCCCGAAACCCAGGCCGGCGACACCACCGTCACCTCGCCCTTCACCCCGTCCAGAACGGCAATGACCGACGGGCGCATCAGCACCGCATCGGGCAGGCCCAGTGGGTCGGGGTTCACATCCGGCAGATGCTCCACCAGCCGGATCATGTCATAGCCCAGATATCCGAACAGGCCCGCGGCGGCGGCGGGCAGATCGTCGGGCATGTCGATGGCGCTTTCGGCCAGCAGCGCGCGCAACGCATCGAGCGGCGGCGCGTCGCAGGGGGCAAAGGTATCGCGGTCGTAGCGGGCGGTGCGGTTGATCCGCGCGGTGTCGCCCCGGCACTCCCAGATCAGATCGGGTTTCAACCCGATGATCGAATAGCGCCCACGCACCTCGCCTCCGGTCACCGATTCCAGGATGAAGCTGTCGCGGCCCGCATCGGCCAGCTTCATCATCACCGAAACCGGCGTATCCAGATCCGCGGCCAGCCGGGCATGGACAAGCTGATTGCGCCCCGCCGCCCAGCCTTCGGCGAACGCGTCATATGTGGGGATCAGCGCCATGCCTCAGGGGAACTGGGCATGGACGGCATTGATGACCGACGGGCTCAGCGAAATGCCCACATCCGCCTCCAGCGCCTGACCGAAGCTCTCGAACACGTCCTGCGCGATGGACTGGCGGACCTGCTCGGAAATGAGCGCCAGCAGCGCCTCGGCGCCGGGGCTGCCACGGGCGCCGGAATTGATCTCGTCCAGCCGCGCGATCACGGCGAAATCCGCGCCCGGGATCACGGCGGTATCGCCCGGCGCGTCAAGCTGGAAGATCTGCGCAACCAGCGTGGGCGGCATGTCCGGGATGAAATCCTGACGCCGGATCTGAACCTCCCGGCTCACCGCCGGCCCCAGATCCTCAAGTGCTGTGCCCCGCGTCAACCGGCCGACCAGCTCCTGCGCATGGGCGGCCAGCTGTTCGCGCCGATGCCGCGCCAGCCAGCTTTCGGCCACCTCCTCGCGGATCTCCTCCAGCGGCGGCAGCGCCGGGGGGATCACCTCGTCCAGACGGATCGCGAACAGCCCGCCATCGGACAGCTCCAGCAGTTCCGGGAAATCGCCCTCCCGCGCCGCCGCGGCGGCCTCGCGGAAGGCGTCGTAGCCCGCGATCCCTTCGTCGGAGCCGGGGGACCACTCGATCGTGCCCAGCTCCATCAGCGTATCGCCGGCCAGTTCCTCAAGGGTTGCGCCGCCGGCCAGCAGGTCGTCCACATCGCTCCGGATATCGTCGATCGCCCGGCGCGCGGCCTCCGCGGCCAGTTCGGCGCTCAGATCCTCCTCGGCCTCCTCGAAGGGCACCTGCGTGGCATCCAGCACCGCGTTCACCCGGAAAATCGCGGGGCCGAAGGCGCTTTCCACCGGCCCGATGATCTCCTGCTCCTCGGTCCCGAACACGGCCTCGGCGGCGGCCTCGCTCAGATCCGGCGCGGCCACTTCGCCCATATCCACATCTTCCAGCGTCAGACCCCGCGCCGCGACCAGATCGTCATAGCTCGCCTCGCCGGCATCCAGCGAGGCGCGCGCGGCCTCGGCCTCTTCCAGCGACGGATAGACCAACCGCTCCAGCAGCCGCCGCTCGGGCTGATTGTACAGCTCCGCGCGTTCCTCATAGAGGTCGCGCAGCGCCTGCTCGTCGATCTCCATGTCGTCCATGATCATGCTGGGCCGGACCCAGGCATAGGTGATCGCCCGCGCCTCGGGCCGCATGAAGCGCGCCTCGTTAGCGGCGTATTCCGCCTGCAGGTCGTCCTCGCCCGGCGCGGCCAGCCCGGTGGGCAGCTGCGCCTCGGTCACGCGCAGCACCGAAAAGTCGCGCGTTTCGGTCTGGTAGGCGGTCAGGGCCTCGGCGAATATCTCGGGCGCCTGAACCCCGCCCACGACCGCGATCTGCAACAGCGAGCGGGCCACGTCCTCGCGCACATTCTGTTCGAACTCCGCCGGGGTCAGCCCGGTTTCGCGCAGGGCGAATTCATAGGCCGCCCGGTCGAACCCGCCCTCGGGCGTGGCGAACCCGCTGGTTTCCCGGATTTGCCGCGCAACCTCCAGATCGCCGATCGAAAGGCCCATTTCCTGGGTTTCGTTGGCCAGCGCCGCCCGCGCGATCAGCCCGTCCAGCACGGCGCGGTCCAGCCCCTGCGCCGTCAACTGGTTCAGGTTCACCGGCCGCCCGGTCTGGGCCACCTGCGCGCTTATCTCCCGCTGGAGCGCGCGCGCGTAGTCATTAGCGGTGATCCGGGCGGAGCCGACGCTGCCCACCTGGCTGGCGGAGCCGCTGAAACTGGTGATCCCGAACCCGGTCAGGGCAATCATCAGAAGGCCCAGAATGATCCAGACAAAGATGTTGGAGGCTTTCTTGGCGGTACCTTTGACCATCGCGGATCATCCCCTCCCATGGGCGTTGTTTGGCTTGATCTACGCGCTGCGGGGCAGGGGGGCAAGAGGTGGCTAGAGCGTAACGCCGGCCAAACGGTCCACCACCTGCGCCAGCCCCTCCGCATCGGCATTGGCAAAGGCGATCCGCAGGCTGGCCTCCGCCTGCCCGTCGCCGCCTTCCGCGCGGGTCGGGCCGAACATGGTGCCCGGCAGCACCAGAATGCCGGCCTTGCCCACCAGCGCCTTCGCCACCGCGTCCGACGGACGCGCGAAAGGGTGGCGCGCATAGGCGAAATAGGCGCCGCAGCCCAGCAAATGCCAGCCCGGCAACCGCTGGAAGCCCGCGATCAGCGCATCGCGGCGGCGCAGGATCTCCAGCCGTTCGCCGTCCAGCCAGTCCCCCAGATTGCGCATTCCCCAAAGTGCGCCGATCTGGCCGATCTGCGGCGGGCAGATCGCGACGGTGTCGAGAAACTTCTCCACCTCCACCAGCCGCGCGGGCGAGGCCATGACCGCGCCCACACGGTGTCCGGTCAGCCGGTAGGCCTTCGAGAAGGAGTAGAGATGGATCAGCGTCTCGTCCCAGTCGGGATCGGCGAAGAGGTCATGTGGTGCGCCGGTCTGCGAATGAAAATCGCGATAGGTCTCATCCACGATCAGGGCCAGACCGTGCCGTTTTGCCAGATCGCGGAAGGCGCGCAGAACTGGGGCGGGGTATTCGACCCCGCCGGGGTTGTTCGGGCTGACCAGAATGATCGCGCGGGTCCGCGCGCAGACAAGGGCCGCCGCCGCCTCCGGGTCGGGGATCAGGTCGTCGCCGGTGGCCAGCAGCTTGGCCTCGACCCCTTCCATGTCCAGCCACATCTTGTGGTTGAAATACCAGGGCGTCGGCAGGATCACGGCATCGCCCGCGCCCGCGATGGTGGAAAGCGTCGCGGTGAACGCCTGGTTGCAGCCCGCGGTCACCGCGACCTGATCGGGTCGGATCGTCCCGCCATAGGCCGTGCTCCACTGCCCGGCCAGTTCGGCGCGCAGCTCGGGCAGGCCCAGAACCGGGCCGTACAGATGGCTCTCCGGCCGGTTCAGCAGCGCCTCGGCCATCGCTTGGCGAAGCGGCTCCGGCGGCGGCGCGACGGGGGCGGCCTGGCTCAGGTTGATCAGCGGGCGATCCTCGGGAAAGGTCACGCCGTCGATCCAGCGCCGCGCCTCCATCACCGGTGGGGCGATCGTCCTTGCGTATCGCGGGTTTATCGGTGTCCCACTCATTGCGTCCCTATCCCCAGATCGTGGCCCTGCCTGTCGGGGCGCGGGTTCGATGGCGCTCTGGTCCCCTCCGGGGCCGTCGCACGCGCCTGCCGCGCCCATGGCTGCACTCACACCGGTGGCCTGCCGCTGCCGCGCGCCTTGGCGCATGGGAGCCCGTCCGCCCGGTCGCTTCAGAACGGTATTTCGTCATCCAGATCGCTGGCGCCGCCAAATCCGCCCGCGGGCGCGCCGCGATCGTCCGGCGGGCCGCCGCGATCGTCGCCATACCCGCCACCGCCGCCGCCGCCACCCCCGCCGGAGCCGCCGTCGCGCCCGTCAAGAAACGTCATTTCGCCGGCATAGGGCCGCAGCACCACTTCGGTGGAGTACCGGTCCTGCCCGGATTGATCCTGCCATTTGCGGGTTTCCAGCTTGCCCTCGATATAGACCTTCGACCCCTTGCGCAGATACTGCTCGGCCAGCCGCGCAAGATTCTCGTTGAAGATCGCCACCGAATGCCACTCGGTCCGCTCGCGCCGTTCGCCGGTGGTGCGGTCCTTCCAGGTTTCCGAGGTGGCGATGCGCAGGTTGCAGACCTTGCCGCCATTCTGGAAGCTGCGCACTTCCGGGTCGCGGCCAAGGTTGCCTATCAGGATCACTTTGTTGACGGAACCGGCCATATCACCTCCTGGAAAATCGTCGCACGAATCTGCATCTGATCCAGAGTTAGACCATCCGAATTTGGTGAATGGAAGGTGAATTGCCCGGCCCGGGCACGCTGGTACTGGAAATGGCGGCGGGTTTCCGTATTATGCGCGCGTTGGTTCGGGGCGTCACGGGGGATCGGATAGCCATGGGGGACAGAGGATTTGCGGCGCGTCTCGCGCTGATCGGCGGGGCCATGTGCCTTGTGGCAGGCACCGCGCTGGCCGATACGCAACGCGACCGGTTCAGCTCCGCAACGCGGCTTCTGGACAACCGCGCCTCCACCCAATACGCGGCCTCGGTACGGCTGACCCCCAATTACACCGAAAGCGCCGGCAGCGCCTCCACCGTCGTGCCCCGCTGGACCGGCAGCTATCGCGGCCCCTATCTCGATCTGGCCCGCGCCGCCGCGCGGCGTCACGGAATTCCCGAAGACCTGTTTCTGCGGCTGGTCAGTCAGGAAAGCAACTGGAACCCCGATGCGGTCAGCCATGCGGGCGCCATCGGTCTGGCGCAGTTGATGCCCGGCACGGCGCGCATTCTGGGCGTGAACCCGCGCGATCCGTCGCAGAACCTCGATGGCGGCGCGCGGTATCTGGCGGAGCAATACCGCGCATTCGGGTCCTGGCGGCTTGCGCTGGCGGCCTATAACGCGGGCCCCGAAGCCGTGACCCGGCACAATGGCGTGCCGCCGTTCCGCGAAACGCGGAACTACGTGCGCGTGATCCTGGGCAGCAGCTGAGCCCGCCGCGGGAACCGCGCCTGTCCGTCGGTCTCGCCGTCATCCAGTCCCCCGACCGACCGCATCACGCCCGCACCCCGCCCGCCGCGCCGGTTGAACTCCTGTCAGATCGCGTTCAGCGCCTTCAGTCCTCCGCGCAGCCTCTCGGCCTCCGGCGTGCCCGCCTCAAGCGCAAAGACATAGGCCTGCGTCAGATAGAAGGCGCGGGCCGTCCGGTCCGTCGCCATGTCCGACGCCTTGGCATAAAGCCCGATCAGCGCCGCCCGGTCGTCCCTGGCATGGGCCGCCAGAAGGGCGCGGTCCAGATCGTCGCGCGTCATGCCCGCCGGGCGGCGATCCGGCCCGCGACCCAGGCGTGGAACAGATGCGTGGGGCCGTCCATCGCCGGTGAAAACCGCCCGCCATCGAACCCCGGCGCGGCGCGCCCGGCCTGCATCCCCTCGACCACGAAAATGTCCTCCTCGAAGACGGCGCGCCACTGCTCGGCATTCCGCGCGCGCAGGGCCGGGTCGGTGTCGGGGCGCGCATAGTAGATGTTCACGTGCTCCCGCGTCCGCATATGGCCGACCGGTTCCAGAACGATCGAATAGGCGTGGTCGCGGTGAACCCCGAACAGCACATTGGGAAAAAGAGAGATGTATTCCGCGCCCGTGTCCCATTTCGGCGACAGTCCCTCGAAATCGGGGAAGCTCCGGCCCGCCTCATCGGTCAGTTGCCGATAGACATGGGTGCCCTGACCGGAAAACCGGCCCGGCGCCTCGATATGATAGTGATCCTCCAGCCGGGAATAGCTGTTCAGGCCCGGATGAACCCAGGGCAGGTGATAGCTCTCGCAGTAATTCTCCACCGCCAGTTTCCAGTTCGTCGCCACATCCAGCGTGAAGCGGCTGTCCTCGCCGCCATGGTGAAGCGGTCTGTCGAACTCCGCCCACCGCGCGATGACATCGCCATGAACCTCCGCGAAGCCGGGCGCGTCGCCCGACAGGTTCACGAAAACCACATCGCGCCAGACATGGCTGCGGACCTCGATCAGCCCAAGCGTGGCGCGGTCGATCCCCGCATGGCTGTTCCGGCCGGGGCCGCCCACATGGGGCGTGGCCACCAGCCGCCCATCCTTGGCATAGCACCAGGAATGATAGGGGCAGCGGATCGCGCCCTCGATCCGGCGCGGCGCGGAGACGAGGATCATGCCGCGATGGCGGCAGATGTTCTGGAACACGCGAACCTGCCCCGCCTCGTCCCGCAGCAACAGAAGCGGCTGGCCCAGAAAGCTGATCGGCACGGCATCGCCCGGCGCGGGCACATCCGCGCCCACCGCCAGCCCGGCCCAGGTATCGGCCAGCACCGCGCGGGTCTCCTCGGCAATGGTTGCGGGGTCCGTGTAATGGGCGTTGGGCAGGCCACGGGCCCGTTCGATCGGGGCTTGGACGTCTTCCAGCCCGGTGATCCGCATATCGTCGGCCATGTGCTTGAACCCCCTCGGCGTGTCAGTCTCACCGCGACAGGCTGGCGCGGCGGGTCGGGGGCCGTCTTCTTCACTGGCGACATGGGCCATGTCGCGAACAAACCGCGGAGCGTGCGGGCATGGGTGTGATGACGGGGCGGGGTTCGGGCGGGGCTTTCGGTGCGCTTGCGGTGCCGCCCGCCGGTCTCAGCCCTGGTCGAGTAATGCGGATACCGGCGTGTCGGGGCTCAGCCCCATCTTCTCGCAGAGCGCCGCACGCCCCCGCGCCAGCCGCGAGGTGACGGTCCCGATGGGCAGCCCCGTGGCCGCCGCGATCTCCGCATAGCTCTGGCCCTCAAGCGCGCGCAGGCGCAGCAGATGGGCCTGATCGGCGGGCAGCGCGTCGATCGCGGCCAGCGTTTCGGCGCAGGCAAGGCGCGCGGGCGCCTCCGGCGGGCTGGCGGGCTCGGTCGTCAGTTCGGCCCAGGGCAGGCTTCGCGCGCGCGCCCGGTTGCGCAAGGCGGTGAAGGCATAGGCGCGCAGATCCTCGATCTCCCCGCCCTCCGGATCGGCCATCCGGGTCCAGACCCGCAGGAGCGTGTCCTGCACCAGATCGTCGGCATCCTCCCATGTCCGGCTCAGGCGCCGTCCGACCCGCCGCAGATCGGGAAGGAGCGCCTCCAGCTTGCGGGCGGTATCGGTGGGCATCACCCGCGGGGCGGGGCCGTCGGATGGGGCGGGGCCGTCAGACGGGGCGGGACCGTCAAACGGGGCGTGCCCGCCGTCAGGGTGCATCGCCGCGACATCCAGCGGCGCGTGGTGCGGGCGCGGCGGGCCGTCTGGCCGGGCCTGAGGGTCGGGTCGGGGTCCGTCGGACGGGGGCCGGGGCTGGGGCATGGACGCTCTCGGGACGGGTTTGAGATGTGGCATGGGCCTCACCCTTAGGCACGCGCGGGGCATGTGCAATCGGGGGTGCGCATTGGCCCGTCCATCTCGGCGGCGGCTGGCCCAAAGCGGCGGCGGATCGGCGAAGGACCGCGCGGGCTCATTTGCATCGGCGGCGGCTTGCTGGGTCCGGTGGCGCGGTTTCAGCGGGGCCCTGCCGAGATCGGGCGGGCGGTGCGATGGGGGGATTAAACTCTCGCTAACCTTGTCTTGGTAACCACGGGTGCCGGTTCGGACCGGCCCTCGAAACCCAACTGTTCTCAAAGGAGACGACACGGATGACCTTTCCCCAAATCAAACAGGCCACGGGCCGCCGCACTTTCGCTCTCTGGCTCGGCGCGCTGGCGCTTGTCATGGGTCTCGTTGCCGCAAGCTACGCGATGGGCCAGGGCTCGTCGCTGGATACCGATGGCGACGGGCTGGTCTCGTATACCGAGCTGTTGATGGCCATGCCCGACATGACCGAGACGGATTTCGCCACGCTGGACGCCGATGAAAGCGGCGCGCTGGATGCGGATGAACTGAATGCGGCGCAAGAGGCCGGCATCATTCCCGCAGGTTAACGCGGGGACGTGTGTACCTGCGCCCCGTAATCCCCGATCCACCGGGGCAGGGTGCATGCGGGAACCGGCGCGGCTGTTTATGCCTCGGCTGCGCCGGTTCTAATCACAGGGGCCGGTTCCGACCGACGGGACCGGCCCGATTACGGCCCGAAAATGTCGTTTCGGGGTCGCCGGGCGAACCAGCGCGGCTCAGACCCCGCGCGCGATTGCCGCCACGCCCGTCCGGGCCAGACGCACATCGCCAAGCGGACGCATCAGTTCGCAAAAGGCGTCGATCTTGTCCGGCGTGCCGGTGATCTCGAAAACAAAGCTTTCCAGCGTCGAATCCACCACATTGGCGCGGAAGATCTCGGCAATCCGCAACGCCTCCACCCGGGCCTCGCCCTTGCCCATCACCTTGATCAGCGCGAGTTCACGGCTGACGAAGGCGCCTTCGACCGACAGGTCCGAGACCTCGTGGACGGGCACCATGCGTTCCAGCTGCATCTTGATCTGCTGGATCACCTGCGGCGTGCCGCTGGTCACGATGGTGATGCGGCTGCGATGGCCTTCATGGTCCACCTCGGCCACGGTCAGGCTGTCGATATTGTAGCCGCGGCCCGAGAACAGGCCGATGACGCGGGCCAGAACGCCGGCCTCGTTGGTGACCAGGACGGCCAGCGTATGGGTCTCGATCTCGTCGGACATATGGCTGCGAAGGTCATAGGCGGAATGGCTGCTGGCGCCTTGTTCGATTTTCAGCGGGGACATGTTCGGGCTTCCATCTTTGGGGGTCTTGTGGGCGCGCGGCCCCGAGGGGTCGGCAATCTTGCGGGGCGGTCACATCATCAAGGTGCCGCAGGCCCGTTCGGGCGGTTGGTCGGGAAACTCGGTCCGCAGCGCCGCGACCGAAACGGGCCGGGTGAAGGGCAGGGCGAACGGGCGCAGGCCGGAGGCGAGATTGTAGGGGTCGCCGTCGCGCACACCATCTTGCGGCACATCCGAGATCAGCATCTCCCAGTCGAAGCAGAATTCCGAACCCGGATCGTCCGCGCCGAACGAGCCCGGACGATAGACATAGCAGACCTCCCCGATATCGGGCGTGATCTCCGTGACCTCCCAGGTGCCCAGCACCAGACCCTCGTTGCCGCTATGCCAGAGATAGGCGGAGCCGTCGGGCGCGGTGTATTCGATCTGGTTGCCAAGCTCGGGGCTGAAGTAATGCACCGTACGCCCGCAGATCAGCGCGAGGATCGAGGCCGCGTCCTGCGCGCCGGCGGGCAGGGCGGTGAGAGCGGCCGCAAAAATCCCGGCAAGGCGGGCGCGGTGGCGCATCGGCCGCCCCGCACGGGCAAGCTCACCGGCGCTCATGACAGGTTGGCGCTGCAGCTTGTGCTGCGCGCGTCATCGGGGAAATCCATGCTGAGCGTGGCGATATCGAGCGGCGGCTGCGCGGCAAGAACATGGGGCGGGGTGCCGCTGCGCAGGTTGTAGGGGTCGCCGTCGCGCAGGCCGTCCCTGAGAAAGGTGCCCAGAAACCAGTCGCCCGAAAAGCAGAACTCCTCCCCGTCATAGCCCGGGTGGAGCGCGCCTTCGGCATATTGGAAACAGATGTCCTCGCCGCCCTGCTGCGTCTCGCCGATGCGCCATGCGCCCACGATGACCGCCGCGCTGCCGGGCCGCCAGAAATAGCTGTCGCCATTGGCCGCAAGAAACTCGATCTGGTTGCCGATCCCGTAATAGACATGGAGCGTCCGGTCGCACAGAAGCTCGTGCAGGCTGCCGGGCGTGTCGGCCCGCGCGACTGACCCGGCAAGGCCCACGGCCCCGAGCCACGCCACCAGCGCGGCGCCGCATATGGCCGCTCGGGATGTCACACCAGAACGCCCCCCTCGGCGCCGATCACGCCCTGGGTCTCCGCCTCGCCCAGAAGCATCTCGTTATGGGCCTTGCCCGACGGGATCATCGGGAAGCAGTTCTCGTGCTTCTCGACCAGACAATCGAAGATCACCGGCCCGTCATAGGCCAGCATCTCCATGATCGCGTCATCCAGATCGGCGGGATCCTTGCAGATGATCCCCTTGGCGCCGAACGCCTCGGCCAGCTTCACGAAATCGGGCAGCGCCTCCGACCAGCTGTGGCTGTAGCGCTCGCCATGCAGCAGCTCCTGCCACTGGCGCACCATGCCGAGCCGTTCATTGTTGAGGATGAACTGCTTCACCGGCAGGCGATACTGCACCGCGGTGCCCATCTCCTGCATGTTCATCAGCCACGATGCCTCTCCGGCGACATTGATGACCAGCGCGTCGGGATGGGCGACCTGCACCCCGATGGAGGCCGGGAACCCGTAGCCCATCGTGCCGAGACCGCCCGAGGTCATCCAGCGGTTCGGCCCCTCGAACCCGAGATATTGCGCGGCCCACATCTGGTGCTGGCCCACCTCGGTGCAGATATAGCGGTCGTGATCCTTGGTCAGCGCCTCAAGCCGTTCCAGCGCGTATTGCGGTTTGATCGTCTTGGCGTCGGGCTTGTAGGACAGGCAATCGGTCTTGCGCCACGTCTCGATCTGATCCCACCACTTGGCCAGCGCGGCGGAATTGGTCTTGCGCCCGCGCGCCTTCCAGATCCGCAGCATATCCTCCAGCACATGGGCCACATCGCCGATGATCGGGAAATCGGCATGGATCACCTTGTTGATCGAGGAGGGGTCGATATCCACATGGGCCTTGCGCGATCCGGGGCTGAAATCGGCGATGCGCCCGGTGATCCGGTCGTCGAACCGCGCCCCGATATTGATCATCAGGTCGCAGCCATGCATCGCCAGATTGGCCTCGTAGAGCCCGTGCATCCCCAGCATCCCCAGCCAGTTCCTGCCCGAGGCCGGGTAGCTGCCCAGACCCATCAGGGTCGAGGTGATGGGAAACCCGGTCGCCTCCACCAGTTCGCGCAGCAGGGTGCTGGCCTGCGGGCCCGAGTTGATCACCCCGCCGCCGGTGTAGAAAACCGGCCGCTCGGCCGTTTCCATCGCCTCGACCAGCGCGGTGATGATCTCCGTGTCGCCCTTCACGCGCGGCTGGTAATGGTGCAGCCTGATCTGCCGCTTGTCGGTATAGGTGCCGGTGGCGAACTGCACATCCTTGGGAATGTCCACCAGAACGGGGCCGGGCCGGCCCGCGGTGGCGATATGGAAGGCTTCGTGGATCGTGCCCGAAAGCGCCTCGGTCTCCTTGACCAGCCAGTTCATCTTGGTGCAGGGCCGGGTGATGCCCACCGTGTCGGCTTCCTGAAACGCGTCCGATCCGATCATGAAGGTCGGCACCTGACCGGTCAGAACCACGATCGGGATCGAATCCATCAGGGCATCGGTCAGCCCGGTCACCGCATTCGTCGCCCCGGGGCCGGAGGTCACCAGAACCACGCCCGGCCGGCCGGTGGCGCGCGCATAGCCTTCGGCCGCGTGCACCGCGCCCTGTTCATGGCGGACCAGGATGTGGCGGATCTCGTTTTGCTGGAACACCTCGTCATAGATCGGAAGCACCGCGCCGCCCGGATAGCCGAAAATCGTATCGACGCCCTGATCCTTCAAAGCCTCGACCACCATCTGTGCGCCGGTCATCTGACGTGTCATCTTGCCCTTGTCCTTTACCGTCTGTGTGGCGTGTCCGCCGACACTCTCGCATAAAAAAGCCCCCGATCCGGCGGGGGCGCATGGGAAACCGATATGGTTGTCGTTACCGACCCATGCGCGTGTTTCCTACAAGTACGAGAATGCCGGTCATGTGACCCTCTGAGTTATCGTCTGCGCGGGACATTAGGAGCGGGTGCCAGAGGCGTCAACAGGCAATTCCGCTAATAAACTGTCTCGGGCGCGATTTTTTGCGCAAGAATGCTGCGCGCACGGCCTCTTCCCCGCAATGCGGCCGCCCGAACCGGCGTATCGGGCGTGATCCGGGGCAGGCCGCCGCACCCGCGGCCCCGCCGGGGTCCGTGATCCGGGGCAATCCCGCCCGCCGGTGGCCCGACCTGCGGCGCCCGGGCCTCGGTGACAGGCCGGTGATTTCCATGCAAACGGGTCGCGTCCGGGCCGATCCGGGCGGCGACAGACCCCGAGTCACGACCGATCCCGGCGCGAATTCCTTGCACCCGAAGCTAATTTTTCGGGCATCCACGGGAGTTAGCGATAACGTTATGCAACCTGAGGTGGAAAATCCGCCCAAAAGCCGATTTTGGTAAAAAAATTTGACAAAAAACCGTGTTTCGAGTTGAAAACTGTTTTCTGCGACCCACGGCTTCGCTAACGTGCGGTCACCATGAACCAATAATCCGCTATCCGAGGGGGATAGCGGCAATTCCGAATGGGGAGGATACCATATGGATCGTCGTTCTTTCTTGAGAACGTCTGCACTTGGTGGCGCGGCAGCGGCATCGACAACGCTGGCCGCACCGGCCTACGCGCAGGGCAACCGGACGCTGACCATGGTCACGTCCGTGCCGGATGGCTTCGCCATCTTCGACGATGCGGCACAGCTGGCCATCGACTACATCACCGCGATGACCGATGGCGCGCTGAGCTTCAACAAGATGCCCGCGGGCAGCCTCGTCGGCGCGTTCGAAGTGTTCGACGCCGTGTCTTCGGGTCAGGCGGATGTCTACCATTCCGCGGAATACTACTTCCTGAACCAGCACCCGGCTTTCGCCTTCTTCACCTCCGTGCCCTTCGGCATGACGGCGCAGGAAATGGCCAACTGGTACTATCGCCGTGGCGGTCAGGACCTGCATGACAACCTGTCGTCGCTGTTCAACCTCAAGCCGATCATGTGCGGCATGACCGCGATGCAGCCCGGCGGCTGGTACAATATCGAGATCACCTCGGCGGAAGACTTGCAGGGTCTGCGGTTCCGGATGCCGGGGCAGGGCGGTCAGGTTCTCGGTCGCCTCGGCGCCTCGGTTCAGAACATCCCCGGCGGGGAGATCTATCAGGCGCTGGCAAGCGGCCAGATCGACGGCGCCGAGTGGATCGGCCCCTATGCGGACGAGCGCATGGGCTTCCAGGAGGTCACCAACACCTACTACGCCGCCGGTTTCCACGAGCCGGGTTCGGCGCTGGCGCTGGGCTTCAACCTCGACATCTGGAACGAGCTGAGCGAACAGCACAAGGCGATCGTCAACGTCGCCGCGCAGGCCGCACACGCACAGAACACGGCGCTGTCGCTGGCCGAAAACGGTGCAGCCCTCGCCCGTCTGCAGGCCGGTGGCGTGCAGGTGCGTCAGTTCCCCGACGATGTCTGGGATGCGTTCGGTCGTGCCTCCGCCGAGGTCCGCGAAGAGAACATGGGCGACCCGATCTATTCGGAAATCGCCAACAGCTACTTCGCATCGATGGAAGAATCGGCCGGCTGGTACGAGATCGCCGATGGCGAGTACATGCGTCAGCGTAACCGGGTCAACGCCGCCGGTTAATCCGCCTCAGGTGGAACCATGATGGCCCCGCCCGACCCGTAATCCAGGCGGGCGGGGCCAGCTTCGAGACATACCATGATCGTCGCGTCCGCAATTCGGCCGCGTTCGGGGGGGGACAACCGTATGATCGACTTCATCGTCTGGGTGCTGCAGAATATCGCGCTGGCGCCGTACCATCTGTTCCTTGCGATCACGAACCCCGGCGACTGGCTGAACTGGTCCAACCCCGAAGCGGTGATGCGCTTCATCTATTACGGGGCTTCGGTCGAATTCTTCTTCGTGGTCATGACCGCCTTCGCCGTGATCACCGCGCTCGGCATGGCCTGGAAGCGCGAAATTCTCTGGACCTGCGTGCGCGGGCTGGAGGCCTTTGCGAACGGCGTCGGCCGGTTCGCGGCCTGGGCCGGCCTGCTGATGGTCCTCCAGCAGGTCATGATCGTGTTCCTGCAGCGCATTTTCCGGGTCGCGGAAATACAGATCGGCCCGCTCGGCACCGCGTTTTCGCAAGATCTCAGCTGGTGGGGCGAGGAGCTGAAGCTCTACAATGCCATCGTTGTCTGCCTCTGCGTGTCCTACACCTTCGCGCAGGGCAGCCATGTCCGCGTCGATCTGGTCTATTCCGCCGTCAGTCACCGCACGCGGCGCGTGATCGACATGTTCGGCAGCCTGTTCTTCATGATCCCGGCGATCACCATCACCTATCTCTACGCCTGGTTCTTCATGTGGCGCCACCTGATGACGCCCACGGTGACCGCCACCAGCGATCTCGACCGGATGCTGATGCAGGCCCGCATCTTCCGCTGGAATGTCGAGACGATCGGTTTCAGCCCGAACGGCTTCAACGCGTATTTCCTGTTCAAGATCCTGATCGTGGCGTTCTGCGTCATGGTGTTCCTGCAGGCCATCGCGTTTTTCTGGCGCTCCTACCTCGAATGGATCGAAGGCGAGGAGAGCGCGGGCAAATATGCCGATTACGACACCACCGGTGACGAGGCCGAAGACCTCGAACACGCGATTCACTCGGGCTCGACCTGATCCGTAACGACGACGCCAAAGACGCGCGCAGCAAAGGGACATAAGCACATGCTTTTCGGATTGGATGGAGTCGAGATCGGACTGATCATCGTCTTCCTGACACTCTTCGCAGGGATCATGACCGGCTTTCCGGTGGCCTTCGCCATCGGCGGGGCCGGGGTCATTTCCTTCGCGATCATCGCTGCGCTCGACAGTGCGGGGCTCCTGATCCATCAGGCCATCGACACAAGCTCGGCCGAATACTCCGCGCTGGTGGCCGAGGGGGTGGCGCGGGACGCCATATCGGTCTTCCGATACCCCGAATTGCCCCGGATCGAAGAGGCCCTGTTTCCCGGCGGCTGGGAACAGGCGATGGACCGGAACATTTCCTTCATCGTCAACCGGATGAACGAGCGGGTGATCGCGGGCCAGAGCATCGAAACCCTGCTGGCGGTTCTGATGTTCGTGATGATGGGCATCACGCTGGAACGCTCCAAGATCGCCGAAGACCTGCTCACCACCATGGCCCGCGTCTTCGGCCCGCTGCCCGGCGGCCTCGCGGTTTCCATCGTGATCGTGGGCGCCTTCCTCGCCGCCTCCACCGGGATTGTCGGCGCCACCGTGGTGACTATGGGCCTGCTGGCCCTGCCGACGATGCTGCGCAACAATTATTCGCCCGAACTCGCCACCGGCGTCATCGCGGCCTCGGGCACGTTGGGCCAGATCATCCCGCCCTCCATCGTCATCGTTCTTCTGGGCACGCTCGTGGGCGACCTCTATGCGACCGGTCAGGAAACCCGCGCGCAGCTTGCGGGCTGTTCCGACGCGCTGACCTTCCTGGGCGAACCGGCGGTCCTGTCGGTGGGCACCCTGTTCCAGGCGGCGCTTTTGCCGGGTCTGTTCCTGGCGTTCCTCTACGGCGCCTATGCCTTCGGCTTCGCGCTGGTCAAACCCTCCGCGGCACCGCCGGTGGTCATCGAAGGCGGCAGCAACAGCGAGCCGGTCACCCGCAACGAAGCGCTGACCTGGTATCTGGCGGCGCCGGTCGCACTGATCGTGGCCATGGTTCTGGCCGGGTCCGCCGGCCTTGTGGGCAGCCAGACGATCTTCGTTTCCGACTATGCCGAGCGGGAAGCGGGCCCCGCCCTGCGGACCAACGTCTCCGAACAGTGTCAGGCCGCGATGATCGATCTGCACGGGCAGGAGGCCTGGGATGAGGCGGTCGCGCAACGCGCCGCTCAGGTCGAGGCCGGGACCGATGGCGACCGGGCCGTCGAACTCACCGAAGAGGAAATGATCGCCGCGCGCGCCGATGAGCTGGCCAATGCCGCGCCCATCGGCACCGGTGTCGCGGTGCTCTTCACGCTGCTCGCTCTGGTGCTGATCATCGCGCGCGGTGTGTCGCCCTCCGGCGATCCGATGCCGCTGATCATCGGCGGGGGCGGTATCGTGCTGGCCCTTCTGGCCGATATCCTGCTGATCGGGCCGCTGACCGGCCCGGGCGCCACCTTCATGATCCTGGCGGTCCCCACGCTGCTCACGCTCTACGGCTGCCGTGTCGCGATGATGCGGCTGTCGAAGAACGAGCTGTTGCGCGTCGTGTTCCCGCCGCTGGTCCTGATCGTGGCGGTTCTGGGCTCCATCCTGGGCGGGATCACCAACCCGACCCCGGCGGCGGCGCTCGGCGCGGCGGGTGCCATCATGCTCGCGGCCTATCGCAAGCTGAAGGAGGAGAACGGCAAGTCCAAGATCGTGATCTGGGCCAGCTTCGCCCTTGTGATCATGATCATCGTGGGTGTGAACTTCGACCTGCGGATCACGCGCGAAAGCGTGCCCTTTGCCGATTGGGTCGCCTATGTCGTGGCGCAGGGTGCCTATCATTTCGCCTTCTTCGGCCTGCTGTTCAGCTGTTGGGTGCTGTTCCGGACCAGCGTTCTGGGCCCCGTGGTGCGGGAAACGGCCAAGGTCACCTCGATGGTCTTCACCATCCTGATCGGCTCGCAGCTTCTGAACCTCGTGCTGATCTCCTTCGGCGGGGAGCATTACATCCAGCAGTTCCTGCGCGCCTTCGACAACGAGATGGTGGTGTTCCTGCTGGTGATGCTGATCCTGTTCATCCTGGGCTTCGTGCTGGATTTCCTGGAGATCATCTACATCGTGATCCCGATCGTGGGGCCGGTCATCTATGGCGGCACGCTCGATCCGAAATGGGTGACGATCATGATCGCGGTGAACCTGCAGACCTCGTTCCTGACGCCACCATTCGGCTTCGCGCTCTTCTACCTGCGCGGCGTGGCGCCGAAATCGGTGACAACGGGGCATATCTACCGCGGTGTCATCCCCTTCGTGGGGATCCAGGTGATCGGGTTGGCGCTGCTCTGGCTGTTCCCGGGGATCGTGACGATCGTGCCGGACCTGCTGCCCTGATCCGAGATCGGCCTCAAGGCGGCACCGGGCCGGACGTGGGGAGGCGTCCGGCCCGTTTGGTTTTTGCGGTGACGCGGGGACGCCGGGCAGGCAGGGCAATTGGGGCACACCACACGCGCCTCATAAGGTCGTTTCGCCCAAGATGACGAGCGCGCGTCAGCCTGCGGGCTGGAGCAAATCCCACAGATTGCCGAACGGGTCGCGCCATTGCGCGACGGTGCCATAGGGCTCCGTCCGCGGCGCTTCGAGGAAGGTGCCGCCGGCGGCGGTGATCCGGGCCGCGTCGCGCCCGAAATCATCGGTTTCAAGGAAAAACGCCACCCGGTCGCCGGTCTGCGCGCCGATGGTCCGGGTCTGGAGCGGTGTCGTCGCCTCGGAGAGGAGCAGCGCAGCACCGCCCTCCGGGTCAGCGGAAACGGTCACCCATCGCTTGCGTCCCTGATCCTCGTCCGCGGTGCAGGTCCAGCCGAGGCCGCCCACGAAAAACGCAAGGCCCGCGTCGTAATCCGGCACCAGCAGGGTGATCGTGGCCAGCCGCGGCACGTCTCAATCGTCGGCGCGCAGGTCGGGCAGGCTGATCTGCGCCACCTGCTGCGCGATGGGATCAACGGAGAGCGGATGGGTCTGGTTGGAGTATTCCGCAGGGTCACCCAGATCCTGCCACGCGCCATCGAGATAGATCTCCAGGGCGGAGAAGTTGGCCTTGTAGCCCATCTTGCTGCTGCCGGGCACCCAATAGCCCAGATAGACATGGGGCAGCCCCGCCTCGCGCGCGATTTCCAGATGGTCGAGGATCACATAGGTGCCAAGCGACTGGGCCGGCAGATCCGGCCGGAAGAAGCTGTAGACAAGGCTCAGCCCGTCATCCAGCACATCCGTCAGGCACACCGCCGTCAGCTCGTCGGTCGTGCTGTCGCGATACTCCACAACCCGCGACCGGACCGGCGTCTCCTCGATCATCGCGGCGAATTCGAACACATCCATATCCGCCATCCCGCCATCGGCATGGCGGCTGTCAAGATAGCGGCGGAAGAGGGCATATTGTTCCTCGGTCGCCCATGGCGACCGCGCGGTGCGGGTCAGATGGGCGTTGCGGCGGATCGACCGGCGCTGGCTTTTCGAGGGTTCGAAATCCGCCACCCGGATCCGCGCCGACAGACAGGCCGAGCAATCCGCGCAGGATGGCCGGTAAAGCACGTTCTGCGACCGGCGAAAGCCCTGCTTGGACAGGGCATCGTTCAGCTTGCCCGCATGTTCCCCCTGCAACGCCGTGAACAGTTTCCGCTCCCGCCGGCCATCCAGATAGGGGCAGGTCTGCGGCGCTGTCACATAGAACTGTGTGGCAATCGGAAGGGTGTGGCGCATATCCAAGGCTGAGTTGTCCGCGTGTTACGCCAAAGCCTGCACCAGTCGCCCGGTTGGGGGCAACTGGTTTTTGTTTCGTTAACGATGATCCGGTCAGCGGGGGCGGTTGATGGCGGCCGATCCGATCAGCATGTCATGCAGGCCCTGGTGTTTGTCGCCGATCACGATCAGTACCGCGGAGATCACTTGCGGCAGCAGGAAGGCCGAACAGGTGAGATAGGTCAGCGTGTGGATCGTCGCCTCGCCGGCCGAAAGCCGCTCGCCCGTGGGGCCGCGCAACTGGAGGTTCATGATCCGCATGCCAAGCGTGGCGGAGCCGCCCGCGATGGTGATCGTGCGATAGAGGAAACTCACGGTCAGATAGACCAGCGGCCACAGGAAGAACAGCAGCGTCAGCGTCAGGATGCCCAGGGTCACCGTGATCAGCGTGATCAGCGCGACATCGATCAGCCAGGCGAAAAACCGTTTCGCGGGCACGCCCTCGTAGAAGACGGACTGGTAATGCGGGTCGGGCAGGCGGGAAGAAAATGACATGGAACTGGACATGGGGGGTCGTGAACCTTTTGCAAGATGAATGATGTCGCGGCCCCGGAGCCGGGAGGGCTGTGACCGGCCCGGGACCGCGTTGCGCTCAGCCGGAGTGGGGGACGAGAGCTGCGGCCGGGCGGCTCTGCTCATGGCCCCGCGACATGGCGCGGTCATCCATGAACCTGTCGAACTCGAACGTGTCCTTGGCGGCGCGCAGCCGCGACAGGAAGCCCTCGAATTCCGTCTGCTCCTTTTCAAGCCGGTTGAGAAGCTGGTCGCGATAGGAGTCGAAGCTCTGGTTGCCGCTCGATCTCGGTGCGCTGCGCTCCACCTCCGGGCGAAGCAGATCGACCGCGTCGTCAACGCTCATGCGGCCGCCCAGTGCGGGGATGCGGCCCCATTGCCAGGCGAAGAGAACGGCCAGAAAAACCCCGATCAGGCCGAACAGCGCCATCGCCACGATCGAAACCGAAATCGCGAAACCGCCATAGACGAGGATCGAGAGGATCTGCACCGGGACCGGGATGCGCTGGCTCGGCACTGCAGATGATGAAGAGGCTCCACTGTTGGTGGTCATGATGTCTTTCCTTCAGAACGCGCGGCCAATATCCGCAATAAAGGATCGCCGGACCCGTTTTTCGCGGGCCCGGCATTTCACGTCAGTCGTCGGACTCGTCGGCCGTTGCCGGCTTCTTGCGATCGTTCATGAACTGGTCGAACTCGGCCTTGTCCTTGGCATCCCGCAGGCGTTGCAGGAATTCCTCGAACGCGGTCTGCTCCTCTTCCAGCCGCCGCAGCGTATCGGCCTTGTAGCTGTCGAACGCCGTGTTGCCCGAGCTGCGGAAGTTGTGGCTGCCCATATGGGCAAGACGGCGGGATTTGCAGGAACCGTTGAACATGCGTTTGCTCCAGATCATATAGAACAGAAGGGCCAGCCCGATGGGCCAGAAGAAGATGAAGCCAAGGATCATGGCAGCGATCCAGGCACCTTTGCCTTTGCTGTCAAGCCAGGCCTCGGAACGCGAAAACCAGCCTTGGGCGGTTTCGACGTGGGCGGCTGTTGTAGACATTTGCTGTGCTCCTTTATCCGTGCTTGGATGTTAATGTTAATCACATTAACTCATATGGCATTCCGCCCGCGCCGCGCAAGAGGGCGCATGTCAAAAAGTGAATCTTTTTTACATGCGGCCCGAAGGAGGGAGTGATCGGGTGCATCGGTCTGCCCGCGACCCTCCCGTGCCGGATGCCGCATCCGGCTTTCCAGAAGACACTATCTTCCAGGAGACATTCTTCCAGGAGACATTACATAGCGAATCTGTTATATAAGCATATATGCATTTAACAGGATGCCCATGCCATGCAGCTTGACCGAACCTTCGCCGCGCTGTCCGATCCCACCCGGCGCGCAATCCTCGCAAGGCTCGCCAGCGGGGAGGCGACCGTCACCCAACTGCGCGCGCTTTCCCGCATCAGCCAGCCCGCCATGTCCCGCCATCTCAAGGTACTGGAGGAGGCGGGGCTGATCGAGGGGCGGGTTGCGGGCCAGTCGCGCCCGCGGGCCCTGAAGGCCGAGGCGCTGACCCCTGCGCGGGACTGGCTGGAAGATGTCCGCGCCGCGTTCGAGCAGACCTACGCCCGGCTGGACGCGCTTCTGGCCGAGATGCAGGACGCTCCCCCCAATCAGACCGGAGACGACACATGACCACCCCTTCGAACAAGGCCCGGGTCACACAGCCGGGCGATGCGGAAATCCTCGTCACCCGCCGGTTCGCCGCGCCGCGCGCTCTGGTCTTCCGGGCCTATACCGAACCGGCGCTGATGCAGCGCTGGCTGCTTGGCCCGCCCGGATGGACCATGCCGGTCTGCGAGATGGACCTGCGCGTGGGCGGCGCCTATCGCTGGCAATGGCGGAACGAGGCCGATGGCGCCATTTTCGGCTTTCACGGAGAGTTTCTGGAGGTTGTCACCCACGCCCGGCTGGTGGAAACGCAGATCTACGATCCCGGCACCATGGGCGGGGAAATGGGGTCGCCCAGCATCATCACCATCGATTTCGCTGAGGATGGTCCGGAAACGGTCCTGACCACGCGGATCGCCTTTGCCTCGGCCGAAGCCTGCCGGGCCGCGCTTGAAACCGGCATGACCGACGGGATGGAGCAAAGCTACCGGCAGCTCGACCGGCTGATCCCCGGGATGTCCTAGCCGCGTCCGCGCCCTTCGAACCGGGGCAGCATGGCGGAGAAATCGCGGCCCGCGCCGCCTTCTTCCTCCACGAACCGCTGATAGAGCGCCATCGCCGCCTGACCCATGGGCGTGTCGGCATCCGCGGCCTCGGCGGCCTGCTGGCTCAGGCGCAGATCCTTCAGCATCAGGTCCGCCGCGAAGCCGGGTTTGTACCCGTTGTCGGCGGGGCTCTGCGGGCCGATGCCGGGGGCCGGGCAATAGGCGTTCATCGTCCAGCTATACCCCGACGAGGTGCTGACGACATCGAACATCGCCTGCCGGTCCAGCCCCAGCTTGTCGGCCAGCGCGAAGGCTTCGCAGGTGGCGATCATGGTCACGCCGAGGATCATGTTGTTGCAGATCTTCGCCGCCTGTCCGTTTCCCGCGCCGCCGCAATGCACCGCTTTCTGGCCCATGATGTCGAAAAGCGGTCTGGCGGTCTCGAATGCCGCGTCGCTGCCGCCCACCATGAAGGTCAGCGTGCCCGCCGCCGCGCCGCCAACCCCGCCGGAAACCGGCGCGTCGAGAAACCCGAGACCCGCCGCCTCTGCTGCGCCCGCCACGTCGCGGGCCGCGTCCACCTCCACGGTGGAGCAATCCACCAGCACCGCGCCCGGCCGCATCGCCGGCAGGATCTCGTCGGCCACCCGGCGCAGGATCGCACCATTGGGCAGCATCGTGATCACCACATCCCGGTCGCCCGCGGCCTCGGCCGCGCTGCGGGCCTGGCTCACCCCCTCGGGGCATTCGGCCACAAGGTCGAACCCGGTCACCCGATGGCCCGCCGTCGCCAGATTGGCCGCCATCGGCGCGCCCATGTTTCCCAACCCGATAAACCCGATCTTCATGGCGTAATGTCCCTGTTGCTAGATATCCGGTGCGTCCGCCGCCGGAACCGGGCGCAGCATCTGCGCCACCTCCACCGGCGTCACATCCCGGGCCGCCGCATGGGCCCATTTCGGTGTGCGGTCCTTGTCGATGATCTGGGCGCGGATGCCTTCCAGAAAATCGCCCTGTTCCATCGACCGCGAGGTAAAGCGGTATTCCTGCATCAGTGCCTCGTCGATCCGGTCCCGGCTGCGCGCCCGATGCACCAGCTCCACCGTGCAGGCCATGGACAGGGGCGCATTGCGCGCGATCTTCTTCAGGCTCTCGCGGGCGAACTCCGTGTCCCGAAACTCCAGCATCGTCAGGATATCGCGCAGGGTTTCCCCGGCAAAGCTGTCGTCTATATCGGCCTGCATCGCGGCCATCGGGCAGTCGGGCGGGGGCAGGGCGCTCCGGTCCACCGCGTCCCAGTCGCCGGTTTCGCACAAGACCCCGATCAGCCGGGGCCAGTCGGCGCGCGGAATGTAGTAATCGGCAAAGCCCGCGAAAATCGCGCAGCCCGGGCCCATCCGGGTGCCGGTTACGCCCAGATACTCGCCCACGCGCCCCGGCGCGCGCGCCAGCAACAGCGAGCCGCCCACATCGGGCACAAGCCCGATGCCGCATTCCGGCATCGCGATCTGGCTGTCCTCGCAGACGATCCGGTGCGACCCGTGGCAGCCGACGCCGACGCCGCCGCCCATGGTGAACCCGTGCAGAAAGGTCACGACCGGTTTCGGAAATTCGAACATCCGCCGGTTCATCCGGTATTCATCGGCCCAGAACCTGCGCCCGTAGCCGAAATCGCCCCGCGTGCCGGTCTCGTACATCTGCATCAGGTCGCCGCCGGCGCTGAACGCCCGCTCGCCGGTGCCGTCGATCACCAGCAGGGCTATGGCCGGGTCCCCCTCCCAGGCCATCAGCGCCTCTTCGATCGCCAGACACATCTCGTGGGTCACCGCGTTCAGCGCGTCGGGCCGGTTCAGCGTGATCCGCCCCGCGCGGCCCTCGATGCGGATATGGATATCGGTGCTCATCAAACCTCCTGCCTCAGTCATTGCGGCCCGCCCGGTGCGCGCGGCCTAGCCCCGCTCCGCCAAGAGATGCCGCGCGGTGATCACCCGCATGATCTCGTTCGTGCCTTCGAGGATCTGATGAACCCGCAGATCGCGCACGATCTTCTCCACCCCGTAATCGGCCAGATAGCCGTAACCGCCATGCAGTTGCAGGCATTGATCGGCGATGCGGCTTCCCGCCTCGGTCACGAATTTCTTCGCCATCGCGCAATGCTTGGAGGCATCCGCCGCACCATGATCCAGCTTCCACGCCGCCTGCCGCAGGAACACGCGCGCCGCCTGAAGCTCGATCTCCATATCGGCAAGCCGGAACTGCAACGCCTGAAACTGGTCGATCGGCTGCCCGAAGGCCGTCCGTTCGCCCATATAGGCCAGCGTGGCCTCCAGCGCCGCCTGCGCCGCGCCAAGCGAACAGGCCGCGATGTTCAGCCGGCCCCCGTCCAGCCCCGCCATCGCATAGCTGAAACCCTTGCCCTCTTCTCCCAGCAGGTTCTCGGCCGGCACGGCGCAATCGTCCAGCTGCACCTGCCGCGTAGGCTGCGACCGCCAGCCCATTTTCTCCTCCAGCCCGCCGAAGCTCAGCCCCGGCGCCCCGTCCTCCACGATGATGGAGGATATGCCCCGCGGCCCGCCCTCGCCGGTCCGGCACATGACGATATAGGCATCCGCATAGCCCCCGCCCGAGATGAACGCCTTGGTGCCGGTCAGCCGGTAGCCGTCATTGGTCCGTTCCGCGCGGGTCTTCAGGGCCGCCGCGTCCGAGCCGCTGCCGGGTTCGGTCAGGCAATAGGCAAGAAAGCTCTCCATCGCGATGGCCCTGGGCAGAAACCGGGCCTTCAGGTCGGGGCTGCCGAATTTTTCCACCATCGCGGCGCACATGTTGTGGATCGACAGAAACGCCGCGACCGAGGGGCAGGCCATCGACAGCGCCTCGAACACCAGCGTCGCATCCAGTCGGGACAGGCCCGATCCGCCGTTCTCCTCCGAGACGTAAAGCCCGCCGAACCCGAGTTCGGCCAGCTTCGGCCAAAGCTCTTTCGGGATCATGCCGTCGCTCTCCCAGGCCTGGGCATGGGGCGCGATATGCTCGGATCCGAACCCGCGCGCCATCTCGAAAATCGCCTCCTGCTCCTCCGTCAGTGCGAAGTCCATCGGCTCCCTCCCTCGATGAATTGAACGATTGTTTAATTAGCGATTGTTGCAGAACTATTGCAAGCCCTCACAGGTCGGCATGATACTCCTCGATCAAATGCCGCACCACGTCGCGCATCGCCTCGTCATGATCCCGTTCGGCGACCCGCGCGCCGTCATAGACGCCGCGCTGACGCTCCGAACTGGTGCCGTCGCGCAGGATGTTCCGCGCCCCCTCGACCTCGGCCAGACAGCCAAGCGCCTCGGCGTCCTCCTGCACCAGCTCGATGATCTCGTCGAGCAATTCGGTCATCGGCACCAGCGCGCGCCGCCCGAAATCGATCAGCCCGTCACCCACCCCGTAGCGTTGCGCGCGCCACCGGTTCTCGCCCACCAGAAACCGGTCATACAGCCGCCAGCGCTGGTTTTTCTGCCGCAGCCGCGTCAGCATCCGCGCAAGGCTCTGGATCAGCGCCGCCACCGAAATCGTGTGTTCCAGCCGCGGCATCACATCGCAAATCCGGGTCTCCAGCGTCGGGAACTGGTGCGAAGGGCGCAGATCCCACCAGATCTTCGAGGAATCCTCCACCAGCCCCAGTTCGATGATCGCATCCACCGACCGGCGATAATCCGACCAGCTGTCGAAATGCGGCGGCAGCCCGGTGCGCGGCAGATTGTCGAAAATCGTAAGCCGGTAGCTGGCAAGCCCCGTATCCTGCCCCTGCCAGTAGGGCGACGAGGTCGACAGCGCCAGAAGATGCGGCAGGAAATAGCTCAACTGCCCCATCAGGTCGTTGCGCAGATCGTTGTCATCCAGCCCCACATGCACATGCATCCCGCAGATCAGCATCCGCCGGGCCACACCGGCCAGATCCCTCTCAAGCGTGTTGTAGCGCTCCTTGTCCGTATGGGTCTGATGCTTCCAGTCCGCGAACGGGTGGCAGGACACCGCGATCGGCGCCATGTCGAAGGTGGCGGCCTGTTTCGCCACGCAGGCGCGGAGCCGCTTCAGATCCTCCCGCGCCTCTGCGATATTCGCGCAGACCTTGGTGCCGATCTCGATCTGGCAGGCCAGGAATTCCGGGCTGACCTGGCCTTCAAGCTCGGCCTTGCATGCCTCCATCAGGGCCTCGGGCGCCTCGACCAGATCAAGGGACTGGCTGTCGACCAGCAGGTATTCTTCCTCGATGCCCATGGAAAAGGGCGGCATGGATGGCGCCATCGCGGTCTCCTTTTGCCCCAGCAAAGCGATCCGCGAGCGAATTGCCAAGAGAAAACCGCGATTTGGTCGCCCGCGGGCCCGGCCCGCGCGGCCCCGCGCTACAGCAGCCGGACCTGCGCGCCGATCGGCGTCAGCTCGAACAGCTCGGCGATATGTTCGTTGAACAGCCCGATGCAGCCCGAAGACGACCGCCGCCCGATCTTGCGCGTGTCATGAGTGCCATGGATCAGATAGGCCGGCCATGTCAGGTACATCGCATGGGTGCCAAGCGGGTTGTCCGGCCCCGGTGGCATATAGGCGGGCAGCGACGGGTCGCGTTCCCGCATGGATTGCGTCGGCGTCCAGTCCGGGTCCACACGCTTGCGCACGATCTCGGAATAGCCGCGCCGCGTCAGCTCGTCGGTCAGCGGCACGGAGGACGGGTAAAGCCGGTAATCGCTGCCATCGGCGCTCCAGTAATGCAGCGCGCGGGACTGGATATCGGCGACGATGGTGGCCCGGCCAAGGCTGTCGAAATGGTCCTGCCAGCGCTGCACCCGGAACGATGACAGGTTGCGCCTTGTGCCGGCGCCGGCCCGCACGTTCGGGGCAGGGGCCTCAGCCATGGCCAGCATCGGGGTGGCCAGCACCGCCGCGCCGCTCAACAGCGTGCTCCGCCGTGTGATCCGTGATCCGCTCATCGGTTTCTCCCTCATTCTTTTGCCTTTTGCAGGTATGTGGTGTCCGCGACGCGCGCGGACAACGGCGCGCGGGGCACCTCACGCAATTGTCAGACCGTGGATGCAGGGTAAGGCATTCCTCCATTGCCCGGCCGGGCCCGATCCGGCAGGCTTCCCTTACGTCAAGTTATTTCATGAAGTCATTTTACAAAGGATCGGAGCCACCCCATGCCAGACCCGACCCGTGTCGCCATTGCCGTGATCCACGGCATGGGCAGTCAGGGCGACAAGCCCCAGGGCCCCAACGATATCAGCTTTTCCGCCGGGCTTTACCGCGCGCTTCGCAACTACATGGCGCCGGAGGAATGGAACGGCCGTGTCGCCTGGCGGGAGGTTTTCTGGGCCGACATCCTGCAGGAGCGGCAGGAAGATTACGTGCTGAAGGCCCTGAAGGGCAAGGCGCGCTGGCTCAAGACCCGCCGTTTCGTGATGCACAACCTCACCGACGCCGCCGCCTATCGCAAGGTGTCCGACAACGAGACGGATGTCTATCAGCGCGTTCAGGCCCGCGTCACCGACGCAATCGACAATCTGCAGGCGGTGGCCGGGCCGGACACGCCGCTTCTGGTCCTCGCCCATTCGCTTGGCGGGCATATCGTCTCCAACTACATCTACGACCGGCAGAAGGCGATGCGGCTCGATGCGCCGTGGGTGCAGGCACTGACACCGTTCCAGCGGCTGGAAACCATGGCCGGGTTCGTCACCTTCGGCTGCAACATCCCGATCTTCACCTTCGCCTACCCCCCCGATGAGGTCTGGCCGATCAATTATCCCGGCATCCGCATCCCGCAGCCGCGGCGGATCTCTCCGTGGTGGCAGAACTTCAACGACAAGGACGATGTGCTGGGCATGCCGCTCGCCCCCGCCGGCACCAGATATCAGGACATGGCCGATGCCGGGGATCTGAGCGATCGCTGGATCAACGCGGGCAGCCCGCTCACCTCCTGGACCCCGGCCTCCCATAACGGCTACTGGACCGACAGGCATTTCTACCGCCCGGTCGCGGCGATGATCCGCAAGGCGCTGAAAATCGGTCCCGTCACCTGAACACGGTGGAGACCCGGCCCGGTCGGCTTTCATCCCGGGTCCCGCTGCCCGCCGGCCCATGCGAAAGGCGCGCGGCCAATCGGACCGCGCGCCGTGATGCCCCTCGGACGGGGCAAATCCGAACGACCTGCGCGCGGGCCTCAGCCCGGCGCCGTCATTCCATCACCGGGATCGAGAACTCGCCGCCTTCCTTGATGCCCGACGGCCAGCGCGCCGTCACCGTCTTGGTCCGCGTGTAGAACCGGAACGCATCCGGCCCGTGCTGGTTCAGATCGCCGAAACCCGATTTCTTCCAGCCGCCGAAGGTATGATAGGCCAGCGGCACCGGGATCGGCACGTTGATCCCGACCATCCCGATATTGATCCGGTTGGCGAAATCCCGCGCCGTGTCGCCGTCGCGGGTGAAGATCGCGGTGCCGTTGCCGTATTCATGATCCATCGCGTAGCCGATGGCCTCCTCATAGGTCTTGGCCCGGACGGTGGACAGGACAGGGCCGAAGATCTCGGTCTTGTAGATGTCCATATCCGTCGTCACCCGGTCGAACAGATGCGCGCCGACGAAAAAGCCGTTCTCGTAGCCCTGCAACGAGAAATCGCGCCCGTCGACCAGCAGCTCCGCCCCCTGATCGATCCCGGTCTGCACCAGCCGCAGGATGTTCTCCTTGGCCGCCGCGGTCACCACGGGGCCGAAATCCACATCGTCGCCCGAGGTATAGGGCCCGATCTTCAGCGCCTCGACCTTGGGCACCAGCTTCTCCATCAACCGGTCCGCGGTCTCCTCGCCCACCGGGACCGCGACGCTGATCGCCATGCAGCGTTCGCCCGCCGCGCCATAGCCCGCACCCACCAGCGCATCCGCCGCCTGATCCAGATCGGCGTCGGGCATGATGATCATGTGGTTCTTGGCGCCGCCGAAACACTGCACGCGCTTGCCGTTGGCGCAGCCGCGGGAATAGATGTATTCCGCGATCGGCGTCGATCCGACGAAGCCCACACCGGCAATCACCGGGTTGTCCAGGATCGCATCCACGCTTTCCTTGTCGCCGTTGATCACCTGCAACACGCCATCGGGCAACCCGGCCTCTTTCAGCAGTTCCGCCAGCATCAGCGGCACCGAGGGGTCACGCTCCGACGGCTTCAGGATGAAGGCGTTGCCGCAGACCAGCGCGGGCGCCATCTTCCACATCGGGATCATTGCCGGAAAGTTGAACGGCGTGATGCCGGCCGCCACGCCAAGGGGCTGGCGCAGCGAATACATGTCGATCCCGGGCCCGGCGCTGTCGGTGAACTCGCCCTTCAGGTGATGCGGCGCGCCGATGCAGAACTCCACCACTTCCAGCCCGCGCTGCACATCGCCCTTGGCGTCGGGGAAGGTCTTGCCGTGCTCGCGGCTCAGCGCCTCGGCCAGCTTGTCGATGTCGCGGTTGATCAACTGCACGAAGGCCATCATCACCCGGGCGCGTTTCTGCGGGTTCATCGCGGCCCATGCCGGCTGCGCGGCGGCGGCATCGGCCACGGCTGCGTCCAGCTCCTCCTTGGAGGCCAGCGGCACGCGCGCCTGCACCTCGCCGGTGGCCGGGTTCATCACATCGGCAAATCGCCCCGATGTGCCCTTGACATGTTGGCCGTTGATCCAGTGGCTCAGCTCTTCCATCGCCGGTGTCCTCCCATATGCGGTTCGGCGCAAACCCTAGCCTTGCAATGCTGCGCGGAAAAGGGGCAGGTTCTCAAAAGCGTTTTGCGAAAATGCAAGGATGACCCCGATGACCAACTGGGATGACCTGCGTATCTTCCTGTCCGTCGCGCGCGGCCAGAGCCTGACTGCGGCGGGCAAATCCCTGCGGATGGATCCCGCGACCGTGGGCCGCCGCATCGCAAGGCTGGAAAGCCGGATCGGGGCCGATCTGTTCCTGAAATCGCCGCAAGGCTACGCGCTGAGCGAGGCGGGCGCCCGCCTGATGCCCGCCGCCGAAGAGGCGGAGGCGGCGCTGTCCGCGGGCGTCGGCGATCTGACCGGGGGCGGCGAAACGCTTTCCGGCAGCATCCGGATCGGCGCGCCCGATGGCTGCGCCAACTATCTCCTGCCGCAGGTCTGCGCCGCGATCTGCGACCTTAACCCGGGGCTGGAGGTCCAGATCCTGGCCTTGCCGCGCGTCGTCGATCTCAGCCGGCGGGAGGCGGATCTCGCCATCGCCGTCTCGCGGCCCCGCACCGCGCGGCTCCGCGCCGAAAAGCTCAGCGCCTATCGCCTGTCGCTCGCCGCGTCCGACGCATGGCTCGCCCGGAACGGGGCCCCGCAAAGCCGGGCCGATCTGCAGGGCGCGCGGATGATCGGCTATATCCCCGACATGATTTTCGACGCCGAACTGGACTATCTGGCCGAACTGGGGCTCAGCCATGTGCCGCTGACCTCCAATTCCGTTTCGGTCCAGCTCAACTGGGCGCGCGCGGGCGCGGGGCTGGCCGTGGTCCATGATTTCGCGCTGCCTGCGGCGCCGGGTCTGCGCCGGGTGCTGCCGGGGCAGATCGCCCTGCATCGCAATTTCTGGCTGATCCGCCATGCGCAGGCGCTTCGCGACCGCCGGTTGCAGCGATTTGCCGGGCTTCTGGCCGATGGCATCCGCGCGGAAATCATCCGGCTGGAAACCGCCGTCACCCGGGCCGAGACCGGCGCGGCGCAGAACACATCTTCTTGACAGTAAAGGGCGATCCGGTGGACGCTGCTCTCAAGGGACGCATCATTCCAGACATCCAGACAAAAGGAGGCGCCCATGCTTGTTCAGCAGATCCTCAAAAGCAAACCCACCCAGGGTGTGGACACGATCAAGCCCGGCAGCACCGTCGCGCAGGTGGCCGAAGCCCTGTCGAAGAAGCGGATCGGTGCGCTGGTCGTCTCCGCGGATGGAAAGGCTGTGGCCGGGATCGTGTCGGAACGCGATATCGTCCGCGAACTGGGCGCGCGCGGGCCCTCCTGCATGGCCGAAACCGTGGACAGTCTGATGACGAAGGACATCATTTCCTGCACCGGGGAGGAGACCTCCGATGCGGTGCTCGCCAAGATGACACAGGGCCGGTTTCGCCACATGCCGGTGATGGACGGGGCCGACATGGTGGGGCTGATCTCCATCGGCGATGTGGTCAAGGCGCAGCTCTCCAAACTGGCGATGGAGAAAGAGGCGCTGGAAAGCATGATCAAGGGGTTCTGAGACGGCGGCAGGCCGGTCGCCGCAGGCGCGCCCGCTCAGGGGCGGCGCGCGGCATCCGCCTGTGCCTCTCTTTGTGCGCGCGGGATGCCGGGCAGGCCCCGCCGGCAACACGGCCCGGGCGTCCGGTGCATCCGGGGCTGGACAAGGCCGCGCAATGATGTTGCGTTGGCGAGGCTGAGACTTGGAAGGGACGGCTGGCGATGCGTGTGGGGCTTTATCCGGGCACTTTTGACCCGATCACCTTGGGTCATATCGACATCATCAGGCGGGCCTGCACGCTGGTCGACCGGCTGGTCATCGGTGTGGCGATCAACCGCGACAAGGGGCCGCTGTTCACGCTGGAGGAGCGTGTGGAGATGGTGGAGGCGGAATGCGCGCGTCTGGCGGAGGCGACCGGATGCGAGATCGTGGTCCATCCGTTCGAGAATCTGCTGATCGACTGCGCCAAGGATGTCGGCGCCGGCGTGATCATCCGCGGCCTGCGCGCGGTGGCCGATTTCGAGTATGAATTCCAGATGGTCGGCATGAACCGCAAGCTGGACAGCAAGATCACCACCGTGTTCCTGATGGCCGAGGCCGACCGGCAGGCCATCGCCTCCAAACTGGTCAAGGAGATCGCGCGGCTTGGCGGCGATGTGTCCCATTTCGTTCCGCCTGCGGTGCATCAGGCCCTTCTCGGCAAGTTCCCGCACTAGGCGCTTTTCCTTTCGGGCCGCGCGCAGTAGGGTCCGCCGCGACTGTTGCAGAAGGAGCGCCCGATGGCCGAGATCAAAGACCCCGAAAACACCATTCTGATGGAGCTGGAAGCCGGCACCGTCGTCATCGAGTTGATGCCCGATGTGGCCCCCAAACATACCGAACGGATGAAGGAACTGGCCCGCGACGGCGCCTATGACGGCGTGGTGTTCCACCGGGTGATCGAAGGGTTCATGGCCCAGACCGGCGATGTGGCCAACGGCAAGGAAGGCGGCAATCTGCGCGCCGCCGGCACCGGCGGCTCCGACAAGCCCGATCTGCCCGCCGAATTCTCCAAGCTGCCCCATGATCGCGGCACCCTCGGCGCGGCGCGCTCGCAGAACCCGAACTCGGCCAACAGCCAGTTCTTCATCAACTTCTCCGACAATCACTTCCTGAACGGGCAATACACGGTCTATGGCCGCGTGATCGAGGGGATGGAACATGTGGATGCGATCACCCGTGGCGAGCCGCCCGCGAACCCCGACAAGATGATCTCCGTCAAGGTGGCCGCCGATGCGTAGGCTGGCCGCCGCGCTCTGCCTGCTGAGCGGCCCGGCGCTTCTGTCTCTCGCCGCGCCCGCCGCCGCGACCGGGCTGGAGATCGACCTTGCGGGCGAGGCGGAGGGCACCATCGTCATCGACCTCTTCGAAGAGGTGGCCCCCGCCCATGTGGAGCGGATCGTGACCCTGGCCGCCGAAGGCGCCTATGACGACGTGGTGTTTCACCGGGTGATCGACGGGTTCATGGCGCAGACGGGCGATGTGGAATTCGGTCGCATGGGCATGGATATGCGCTATGCCGGGCGCGGCGGCTCCGAGCTTGCGGATCTGCCCGCCGAGTTTTCCGAGCTGCCCTTCGAGCGGGGCGTGATCGGCATGGCCCGCGCCGCCGACCCCGACAGCGCCAATAGCCAGTTCTTCATCATGTTCGCGCCCACCCCGCAACTGAACGGCGACTATACCGTGATCGGTGAAGTGGTCGGCGGCATGGATGTGGTCGATGCGATCAAGCGGGGCGAGGGGCGCAATGGCGCCGTCATCGGGCAGCCCGACCGGATGGTTGCCCTGCGCGTGCTGGAGGAAGACCCCGAGCCCGTCGCCCCGGCGGAGTGACCGATCAGGAAAACGCACATCCGCGTGAGCGGGGCTAGGCGGCCCGGCGGCGCTCTGGCAGGGTAGGGTTGCCCTGTGGAAGGAGCCCCGGTCCAGATGCGCCTTGCCCCGCTCGTCGTGCCGCTCGTCGCGGTCTTCATCGCCGCCTTCGGCCAGCCGGCCCCGGCGCAGCAGCCCGGGTTGGCCGCCGAATGGCCGAATACCGATTTCGGCACCGCCTCAGTAGATCTTGATGAGATCCGCGCCGGCGGGCCGGGGCGCGACGGCATTCCGGCCCTCGACGATCCCGCGTTCATTCCGGCCGCCGGGGAAACCCGCATCGCCGCGCGCGAGCCGGTCATCACACTGGAATTCGACGGGGCCGCGCCGCGCGCCTATCCGATCCGCTACCTGACCTGGCATGAGATCGTGAACGACACGGTCGCGGGCATTCCCGTGGCGGTCACCTTCTGCCCCTTGTGCAACTCCGCCATGACCTTCGACCGCCGCGTCGACGGGCGGACGCTCAGCTTCGGGGTCTCGGGCAATCTGCGCCATTCCGACATGGTGATGTATGACCGCGAAACCGAAAGCTGGTGGCAACAGGCGGTGGGCGAGGGGATCGTGGGCACGATGACAGGGGCCAAGCTCACCGAATTGCCAAGCTGGATGGAAAGCTTCGCCGCGTTCCGCGCCCGCAATCCCGACGGTCTGGTGATGGACGAACCGGACTGGCGCCGCCCCTATGGCCGCAATCCCTATGTCGGTTATGACAGTCTGGCCCAACCCTTCCTCTATGATGGCCAGATGCCGCCCCATGGCATCGAACCGCTGGCCCGCGTGGTCCGCGTGGGCGACCGGGCCTGGCCGCTGACCCGGCTGGCCGACCTGGGCGAGATCACCGAAGCGGGCGTGACGATCTCATGGGCGGCGGGCAAGGCCTCCGCGCTCGACACCGTGGATATCGCGACCGGCCGCGATGTGGGCATGATCCGGGTGCGCGATGCCGCCGGCGCGGACCTGCCCCATGACGTGCTCTTCGCCTTCGCCTATCATGCGTTCTGGCCCGATGGCGACTGGATGCTGGGCAACTGACACCTTGACCTCCGCGGCTCCGCCCCATAGCAGGCGGCCATGGCCCGCGCACCGCTTTTGCAACTCAACGATATCTCGCTGACCTTCGGCGGCGACCCGGTTTTCCCGGGTCTCGATCTGGTCGTGCAGGAGGGTGATCGCGTCGCGCTCGTCGGGCGCAACGGTTCGGGAAAATCGACGCTTCTCAAGGTGATGGCGGGGCTTGTTGAAGCCGATAGCGGCACCCGAACCCTGCCGCCCGGCATCCATACCGGCTATATGGAGCAGGACCCGGATTTCGCGGGCTTCGCCACCTTGGGCGATTACGCGCTCAGCGATCTGGGCCCCGATCAGACTTGGCGGGTGGAGGCCGCCGCCGAGGGGCTGAAACTCCGGCTCGATGCCGATGTCGACAAGGCCTCCGGCGGTGAGCGGCGCCGCGCGGCCCTCGCCAAGCTGCTGGCCGAAGCGCCCGAACTGATGCTGCTGGATGAGCCCACCAACCATCTCGATATCGAGGCGATCCGCTGGCTGGAGGCCGAACTGGGGCAGACCCGCGCCGCCTTCGTGCTGATCTCCCATGACCGCGCGTTTCTGACCGCGCTCACCCGCGCCACGCTCTGGATCGACCGGGGCAAGGTGCGGCGGCAGGAAAAGGGCTTCGCCGATTTCGAGGCCTGGCGCGACAGGACATGGGAAGAGGAAGATCTCGTCCGCCACAAGCTTGACCGCAAGATCAAGGCGGAGGGGCGCTGGGCCGTGGAAGGCATCTCCGCCCGGCGCAAGCGCAATATGGGCCGGGTGCGCGCGCTGGCCGATCTGCGGGCCGAGCGGGCCAATATGATCCGCCGTCAGGGCGCGGCGGGCATGGTGCTGGACGCGGGCCAGAAATCCGGCAAGCGGGTCATCGAAGCGAAAGGCATTTCAAAGAGCTACGGGGGGAAGCTCATCCTGAAACCTTTCGATTTCCGGGTCCTGCGCGGGGATCGGGTGGGCTTTGTGGGCCCCAATGGCGCGGGCAAGACGACGCTGGTCAACATGTTGACCGGGCAGCTTGCGCCCGACACCGGCAGCGTCACCCTCGGCACCGGACTCTCGATGGCCGTCTTCGACCAGACGCGCAGCGCGCTCGACCCGGACGCCACGCTCTGGGACAGTCTCACCAACGATCCGCTGATGGGGGTCAGCGGCCGCTCCGATCAGGTGATGGTGCGCGGACAGCCGCGCCATGTGGTTGGCTATCTCAAGGAATTCCTGTTCGACGATGCGCAGGCGCGCGCGCCGATCCGGTCGCTTTCGGGCGGGGAAAAGGCGCGCCTGCTTCTGGCCCGGATCATGGCGCGTGAATCCAATCTTCTGGTGCTGGACGAGCCCACCAACGATCTCGACGTGGAAACCCTCGATCTGTTGCAGGATATCCTTGGCGATTATCCCGGCACCGTGCTGCTGGTCAGCCATGACCGGGATTTCCTTGACCGGGTGGTCGGCACCACCGTCGCGATGGAAGGCGACGGGCAGGCCACGGTCTATGCCGGCGGCTGGAGCGATTATCAGGCGCAGCGGGGCGCGCAGGCGGGCGCCACCGCCGCCGCCCCGAAACCCGCCCGGTCCGCCGCCGCGCCGAAACCCGCGCCTGCGCCCAGATCGTCGCGTCTCTCCTTCACCGAGGCGCACCGCCTGAAGGATCTGCCGGCGGTCATCGCCCGTCTGGAGGCCGAGATCGCCAAGCTTGAATCCCTCCTGACCGATGCGGAGCTTTTCACCCGCGAGCCGGTGAAGTTCCGCAAGGCGACCGAAGCGCTTGCCGCCCGTCAGACCGCCCTGGCCGAGGCGGAGGAGGAATGGCTGCTTCTGGCGGAAAAGGCTGAAGGCTAGGGCAGGACCGCGGCCTCGAATTGATATACCATTGTTCTACCCCCTTGCCCCGAATTGCGTCAGGGCGACGCCCGCGGCCATCACCACAATCCCCGCGGCCCGCATCGGCGAGAGGCTCGCCACCTGCGCCCCGAACAGCCCGAAATGGTCGATCGCGGCCGCCGAGATCAATTGCCCCAGAAGCACGAAAAACACCGCGTTTCCAACGCCGAACGTCGGCGCGACCCAGGTGATCGACAGCACGTAGAACGCCACCAGCAACCCCGCCAGAAACAGATGCCGGGGCTGATCCGGCAGATCGGCCAGCGCGCCGGTCCCGCCGCTGAGCACCATCGTCACCGCCGTCGCCGCAAAGGCCACGATGAACAGGATCAGCGCCGCCGCGGCGGGCGAGCCGATATTCGCACCCAACCGCGCATTCAGCGCCGCCAAAAGCGGAATGCCGATCCCGGCGGCCAGCATGATCAATGCCTGATGTGTCATTTCAAGATCCTGATAAATATGGGGGAATCACGAACATATCCCGCGCAGTTCCACCCCGTCCCATGGGAGATAAACCTGCATCCCGTCGACGCGGGATTGCAAGGGCTGAACCGGCATCACCTCTTGCAGCAGGTGCAACAGCCGCTCCGTCCGCGCGCCGCCAGGGTCCAGCGTGCGGCAGCAGACATATTCCTCCACAAGGCTCGCCTGCTGCTCGTAGCCATAGTCCAGAAACCCGAATTCGCTATCTCCGTCAAAGAGATAGGGGTCTTCCGTCCGCAGATGCTCGGCGAAGGCGCGGGCCGGGTGATAGCCGGTAATATCGCGGTTCTGCCATTGCCAGATATGGGTCATTTCATGGGCGAAGAACATCGCCGCGACCAGATTCATGCCGCCATCGGCGGTGCGCACATAATCGGGTATCGCGTAATCCCGGCGCACATGCAGCCGGTTGAACAGCACGATCCCCGCGGTCTGCCCGACCAGAAACTCCCCCTCCGGCTCGGGAAAAATCCTTTCCCGGCAAGTGGTTCGGGGCCGGACCGGGAAAACCTGTCTGCGCAGCCCCACCAACGGATTCTCGATGATCCTGACCTGGCTCACATCCAGCTGGTTGCCCTGCAGCGTGCCCATGAAGGCCCGCTCCGCCTCTGTCAGCGGGCGGCCGCAGGCGGCAAGGCTCAGGAAAAGCAAACAGATCATCAGGCGCATGAACGCCACGATAGGGCAAGCCATCCGGGCTTGGAAATGCCGTTGACGAAAAATCCCGCCCGCGCAGAGGATTATCCGATTGCCGGTCGGGTTTGACGCCGATCAATGCGGCATGTGATCAATCGGTCATCCTGTCCGTGTCATCAGCCGAGGAGCCCATCGATGCGCATCACCATGCTGACCTTCGCAGCCCTTGCCACCGCCCATGCCGGCGCCCTTGTCTCCGCCCCGCCCGCTCTGGCGCAGGATGCCGCCGCCGGGCGGGAGCATTTCGTCACCTACTGCGCCGCCTGCCACGGGATGGAGGGCCGGGGTGATGGCCGCATGGCGGAGTTGCTGACCGTTCTGCCGCCCGATCTGACGCAGCTAAGAGCCGGAAATGACGGGGTTTTCCCCACCTACCGCGTGGCGCGCCAGATCGACGGGCGCGATCCTTTGCTGGCCCATGGGGGCGAGATGCCGCTTTTCGGAAGCTTCTTTCAGGAGGCCGGCGCCGATGTCGCGATTGCCGATGCCACGGGCCAGCCGATCATGACAACGCAACCGATTGCCGAATTGGTGACGTATTTGCAGGAGATACAGGAATGAGGCTGGCCCAGGGCGGGGCCGGTCGCGTATCCCGGCCCGGACAAGGGCCGCAGACGGAGTAAGACATGGCGGTGAAAGCACTGATTTTGACTGGAGCCCTGCTCCTTGGCGTGCCGGCGCTGGCGCAGGATGTCCAGCGCGGCGAACGGCTCTATTTCCAGCATTGCGCCGTCTGCCACGGCGAGATCGCGCAAGGCGGCGGTCCGATGGCCGAGGTGCTGATGGTGCCGCCCCCCGATCTCACCCGCATCGCCGAGCGTCGCGACGGTGTGTTCCCCGTCATCCAGATCGCCCGGCTGATCGACGGGCGGGACCCGATCCTGACCCATGGCGGCGACATGCCGATCTTCGGCTTCGTCTTCGGGGAGTTCAACGTGGTCCTGCGCGAACGCGGCGGAGGCACGCTCTTGACCAGCCGCGAGGTGGTGGATCTGGTTGGGTGGTTGGAAACGGTGCAGGTGGAGTAGCGCCCCTTAGCCCGAACCTGCATTGAAGCGCCAACCCGCCCGGAAACAAGGCGAAGCCGCCGGGCGAGCGCCTGCTCGGTGAGGGGGTTTGGTGGGCATAGAGCCTGTAGACCAGATGGTGGGACCTGAACTCACAGGAAGGCGCTACGAGTCCCAAAACTCCTTCGTCAGTTCGCCGGACTGATGATAAACGCGCACTTGCCGAAACACAGCTTCGGCGTCAGGATTTTCTTCGGCCAAGCGGTTCGCGGCAGTCCAATCAACTTCTGGTCTTTCCCTTGCTTGAATTGAGATCGAACTTTCGCTTTCAGCGTTTGTAGCAAGAATAATAACACCGACTCCATGCTGACTTGAGAGCATTCTGAGTTCTTCCAAGGTGCCCCGCCCGGAAACTTCCGCAGCGACTAAGTAAGACATATTTGCCCAAGCGGAATTGCTAAGCGCTTGAAAGAAAACCTCTCGCAAATTTGCCCTGTTTACGAGTTTCTTCACTTCAAATGACCAAAGCCTCGAGTTTGGGTCCGATCTAGCCTGAACAAGCGTTCTTACCGTATCGCCCCACTTTTCGCTCAATACTTCGAAGCCTATCAGGTCTGGGTGCAGCCACTGATTGCCCTTGGGGCCCTGACGGTTGCGCGATTTTCGTTCGTCAATCCGCTTTGCCAAGACGCCATGTTCTGATGCGAGGTAGCGCGCAAGCAACGGATAAAGGTCATTCTCAGAAATTGCGCCGGAAACAGGCCCATCTGGCTCATTTTCGACCGCATCAATCTCTTCTTCCTCGGAAAGATCGGTGAAGTAATAGCGACGCGGACTATCTTCTGTCATTCTGAGGTTCGGGTGGCGCTCAATACGCTCTCGATGAGATCCGATTTCACTTTGAACTTGCGCTCTAAGCTCCTCGAAGCCTCCTTCACGAATAGACTTATTCCTGCTTTTCTCTCGTTTGCGCTGGGCCCAATCGCCGTTTCGCTCGACCATCGCTCTTGACAACTGATTGGCGGTCAGCCGACTGCCGTTTTCAGATCGCAGCGTTTCCAAAATTAGGTCCAGAGTCGTTTTAGTCATCAAACATCCAACTCCTCCACGAACCGCGCGTTCTCCTGGATGTACTGGAACCGCAGTTCCGGCTTCTTGCCCATCAGCCGCTCCACCAGATCGCCGGTTTCGCCCGGTTCATCCTCGTCGATGGACACGCGGATCAGCTTGCGGGTCTCCACATTCATCGTGGTGTCCTTCAGGTCTTTCGCGTCCATCTCCCCCAGACCCTTGAAGCGGGAGACGTCGATCTTGCCCTTGCCGCCCAGACCCTTGGCCAGCCATTCATCGCGCTCCGCCTCGTCCAGGCAATAGACCCGGCGCGCGCCCTGGGTCAGCCGGAAAAGCGGCGGGCAGGCGAGATACAGATGCCCCGCATCGATCATCGGGCGCATCTGGGTGAAGAAAAACGTCATCAGCAGGGAGGCGATATGCGCCCCGTCCACATCCGCGTCGGTCATGATGATGATCTTGTCGTAGCGCAGATCGTCCAGGTTGAACCGCGTGCCCATTCCAACGCCAAGCGCCTGACACAAATCGGAAATCTCGGCGTTCTGGGACATCTTGGAGGAGGCCGCGCCAAGCACGTTCAGGATTTTCCCGCGCAGCGGCAGCAGGGCCTGGGTCTTGCGATCCCGCGCCATCTTGGCCGAACCGCCGGCGGAGTCCCCCTCGACGATGAACAGCTCCGTGCCCTCGCGGGCCTGTTGCGAGCAATCCACCAGCTTGCCGGGCAGGCGCAGCTTCTTCGTGGCCGATTTTCGCGCGGTTTCCTTCTCCTGCCGCCGGCGCAGCCGTTCCTCCGCCCGCAGGATCAGGAAATCGAGAATCGCGCCCGCCGATTTGGTATCGGCCGCAAGCCAGTTGTCGAAATGGTCCCGCACCGCGCCTTCGATCATCCGCGCCGCCTCGGTGGTGGCCAGACGGTCCTTGGTCTGGCCCACGAATTCGGGCTCCCGGATGAAGCAGGAGACCAGCGCGCAGCCCCCGGTGATCAGGTCGTCGCGGGTGATTTGCGCAGCCTTGCGGTTGCCGGCCAGCTCGCCATAGGCGCGGATGCCCTTCAGGATCGCGGCCCAGAACCCCTGTTCATGGGTGCCGCCTTCGGGCGTGGGTACGGTGTTGCAATAGCTCTGGATGAACCCGTCCCGCGATGGCGTCCAGTTGATCGCCCATTCCACGCTGCCGGGTTCGCCGAAGCGCTCCTGAAACGCGACCTTGCCCGCAAAGGGCCGCTCCGCATAGGTGGAGGCGCCGCCGAGCGTCTCACCCAGATAATCCGACAGGCCGCCGGGGAAGTGGAACACCGCCTCCGCCGGGGTCTCGCCATCGTCGATCGCGGTTTTCCAGCGGATCTCGACGCCCGAGAACAGATAGGCCTTGGAGCGCACCATCTTCATCATCCGGGCGGGTTTGAACCGGTGCTGGCCGAAAATCTGGTCATCCGCATGGAAGGTGATGGACGTGCCGCGCCGGTTCGGCGCGCTGCCTGCCGCGGCCACCGGGCCCTGCGGGAGACCGCGGGAAAACTCCTGCACGAACAGCTCGCGATTGCGCGCGACCTCCACCCGCAGGTGATCCGACAGGGCGTTGACCACCGAAACGCCCACGCCATGCAACCCGCCCGAGGTCTGATAGGCCTTGCCGGAGAACTTGCCGCCCGCATGCAGCGTGCACAGGATCACCTCCAGCGCTGATTTGTCGGGGAATTTCGGGTGTGGATCGACGGGGATGCCACGTCCGTTGTCGCGGATCGTGACGGAGTAATCGGCGTTCAGCTCCACCTCGATCCGGGTGGCGTGGCCGGCCACCGCCTCGTCCATGGAATTGTCGAGCACCTCGGCCACCAGATGGTGCAGCGCGCGCTCATCGGTGCCGCCGATATACATGCCCGGGCGTTTGCGCACGGGCTCCAGACCTTCCAGCACCTCGATGGAGGAGGCATCATAGGCATTGGGATCGGGCGCGCCGGAAAGAAGGTCGTCAGCCATGCATCTGCTCTATCTTGTGTTTGTTGCGCCGTATTAGAGCAGGTTTGGGGGCAGGGGGGAAGTGTCTCCCGCCGCCTCAGCTACAGGCGACCACCAGCGAACTGGGCTCGGTCTCGCGCCGGGCAAAGAATTCCGAGGCGCGGGGCGAACTGCCGTCGATATCGGAGACGGTGCGGATCGACTGGCGGTTGTTGCAGGCGGTGCGCGCATCCGCGATGCAGTCGCCCGGCACCGAACACCACAGCGCAAGTCCCTGGCTGCCATCGGTCAGCGTGACAGGCACGCCGTTGATCACCGGCGCGGGCGCGGGGTTGGAGGGCACGGGCGTGTAGGTGGTCGATGTGCGGATCGGTCCGGTCTGATACGTGATGCAACCCGAAAGCGCGATCAGGCTGGTCAACAGAATGGGTCGGATCATGACTGCTCCCTCCGGTCATTTTCACCAGAATGACAGCGCGCGGGGCAGATGCAAGCCCCCCGCCGCCCGTCGGCCGGTTCCTGCCCGGATTTCAGAAGGACAGAAGGCCCGCGTTATACGCCTCCCCGTTGATCTGGACCGGGCCGCCATTCAGGGTTTCGGCCTCGATATGGACGGGCGGGTGGCCGAGGTCGCTGGCAAGCTGGTTGGCGGGCGAATTGGGCAGAAGGTTGACCCGCACACCGCCGCCCGGATTGTCGAAACTGACCCCGCCGCTCGGGTCGTAATGGCCGTCGGCGCGCAGATATCCGCCCACCGGCCCGATCGACGCCCCGGCCTCCACCCGCACATCGACACTGCCGTCCCCTTGCACCAGAACATGGGCCGAGAAACCGGGCACCGCCACCGAGAAACCGGAATTCAGACCCGGGATCAGGATGCCGTATTCGGGCAGATCCTCCTCGCAGCGATAGCTGGTCGGGTAGGGGCGGCCTTCGGTGCAGGCGATTTGGGCGGAGCTGTTTTCGATCTCGCAGGTCACCGACATCAGCCCGCCGATGATCGAGCGGGGGCAGATCTCCTGACAGCGGAAATTGACGTCGCACTGGGTCTGCAGGGCGCGGGAATAGCCGGGCGCGGCCCCGGGCAGCATGGGCAGGGTTTCCAGCAGGGCCAGACCGTTGGGCTCAAGCAGATGGGCACGCGCCAGCGCCGCGGCGGCCCCGTCCGCATCGCCCGCGGCCGCCATCGACCGGGCAAGGTTGGTCCAGTAAAGCGGTTCCTCCGGGGCGAGTTCGGTGGCGCGGGCGCCATGCTCCACCGCCGCGTCATGCAGCCCCAGCCGCCGGGCGGCATTGCCCAGATTGTTCAGAATCGCGGGCTCGTCCGGCTGCAAGCCGTTCGCCGCGACCAGCGCGTCATGGGCGGCCTGCAGCATCGTCTCGGGCCAGGCGTCGGGGGCATCGGCATAAACCTCCATCGCCAGCGCGCCGAAATTGCTCAGGCTCGCGGCACTTGCCTCGGGCCGTTGGGCCGCGACGCCGAAGAACCATGCGGCCCGGTCGAACTGCCGGCGCGGGTAAAGCAGATGGCCGATCGTGTCCGCGCTCACCCCGTCCGGCAGGCCGATGAGCATCTGGGTGAAGCTTTCGGCCTCCCCCTCGGGGAAGCCCGCGGCCAGCACCGCCATGGTCGCGGGGATGTCCGCCCCGCCTGCGGGCGCGGGGCCGCTGCTCTCCTCCGGCGCGGGTGCTGCGGCTTCGGGCGGGGCTGTGTCGGCCGCCTCCTCGGGCGGGGTTGTCTCGGGCGCCGGTGCCGTCGGGACGGGCCGCGGGGTGTCGTCATTCTTGCCACCCCCGGCGGCGGGCGGCGCAGGCGCGGGTTGCGGCGGCTCAGGTTGCGGGGCCGGGGCGGGCAGCGGGACGGGTGCGGGGGCCGGGCCGTCCTTCGGGTGCGCCGTACCGGCCGCGGGCTCGGTCGGTGGCGGCGCGGGCTGCGGTGCGGGCCGTGGCGCCAGCGGGCCGGTGCCACCGGCGACATTCTTGCCCTCGTCGGGATTGCTCAGCAGGGTCTGGGCGCTCAGATCGCCCGCCAGCGCGCCGCCGATCACGGCGCAAAGCCCCAGAATGGACAGGCGCATCGACAGGATACGAACCGAATCCCGCACCCCCTGGCTGACAGAATGGGTCATGCCGGTCCCCCCTCAGACGGTCATGCTCGGCCGGAAACACGCGGCCGATTGCGTAAAACCTATCACAATGATGCATTTTTCCAAAGATATCGCGTCCGATTTGACACTGATCAAGGTCCGCCGGCGCGGAACGTGACAAGGGCGTGACACCTTTCAGCAAGATCTTTTCAGCAAGAGTAGAGGTGCCGTGCCGATGGAAGACCTTGATCCCGCGACCGCAGGAAATGCGGCAGAGACGGCCAAACCCGCCATTGACACCCTCCCGCGCAAGGGCGGGTTCCCGACCGTGACGCCGGATACGATCCGCCACGCGTTCGAGACCGGGGCCTATCCCTACGACACCAAGCTGTCGCGCCGCAGTTACGAGGCGCAGAAAGCCAGGCTTCAGGCAGAGATGCTGAAAGTGCAGAAATGGGTGGGCGAAACGGGTCAGAAAATCGTGATCCTGTTCGAAGGCCGCGATGCGGCGGGCAAGGGCGGCACGATCAAGCGTTTCATGGAACATCTGAACCCGCGGGAAGCGCGCGTGGTGGCGCTCAACAAACCCACCGACGAGGAGCGCGGCCAGTGGTTTTTCCAGCGCTATATCGAACATCTGCCCACCACCGGCGAAATGGTGTTCTACGACCGCTCCTGGTACAACCGGGCGGGTGTGGAGCGCGTCATGGGGTTCTGTGCGCCCAACGAGTATCTGGAGTTCATGCGCCAGACGCCGGATCTGGAGCGGATGATGGTCCGCTCGGGCATCAGGCTCTACAAATACTGGTTTTCCGTCACGCAGGAGGAACAGCGCGCCCGCTTCGAAAGCCGGCGGCTCGACCCTCTCAAAAGGTGGAAATTGTCGCCCATCGACATGGCCAGCCTCGACAAATGGAACGACTATACCGAGGCGAAGGAGGCGATGTTCTTCTACACCGACACCGCCGACGCGCCCTGGACCGTGATCAAGTCGGACGACAAGAAACGCGCGCGGCTGAATTGCATGCTGCATTTCCTGGATAGTCTGGACTACCCCGACAAGACCCCCCGGATCGCGCGGCACCCCGACCCGCTGATCGTGGGCCGTGCGGCCCAAGTGATCCACAAGGCAGACCACATCCTTGGCACCTCGTTGCATCCGGATGCCCGTCGCGGGGGATGACTGGGGGGGCGGCAGCGCTGAAGACAGGGCCGGCCGCAGAAGAACCGCCGCTAGTTCCGGTGGAAAATCAGGGCCATGGCGGTGTGCTGGGCGTCAGACGGTATGGATGTCGCTGAAGAACTGCTCGATGACCGCATCGTCGACAATGTTCCGCTGGTAGGCCACCGAAGCCACCGCGACCAGTTCGGCCATCTGCGCATCTGTCAGGGTGCCGGCGTTCATCGCCGAGATGCCGCTTTCCAGCGCGGTCAGAATGGCCGCATTGGTCATCTCGTTGGCGTTGGTGAACAACTGCTCCGCCTGCGCGACGGTCAATGTGTCTTGCTGATAGAAAGGCTCGAAATGGGCAGACGTGAACTGGACGAAGGAATCCGATATCTGCTGCGTCCGCAGCTGAGCCTCAAGATCCGACGCAAGCTCGCCGATACTGCCTTCCAGAACATCGGTTGCCGCAATCGCCATCGAGACGGCCGCAGCGGACAACACAACCCAGTCCACAGTGATGGCGCCGCTTTCATCGCGGAGAAACTGTCTAAAATATTCAGACATTTTTCATCAACCTCACCACATCCAATCAAAGACATTATATGCCCCAAAATGTGGGCATAATTGTGGCCGATTGTGGATCAGCGCCACAACAATGAACCAGGTTTTGCGAAACAATGGCTTGGGCAGGTGTCTGCCGGCGTGGGGTTCGGGCGGTTGCGGCGGGCCGCCGAAGGGTCCTATATCGCGCTCATGACGCGATCGTTTCTGCGCCCTCTCGCCCTGTCGGCCTTCCTGGCATCGGCCCCCACGCTGGCGGGCGCGCATCCGCATATCTTCATCGACGCGGGGCTCGACCTGATCCATGATGACAGCGGCAGCCTTGTGGAGGTGCGGGTGACATGGCGCTATGACGAGCTTTACTCGCTTCTGATCCTTCAGGACTATGGGCTGGACCCGGATTTCGACGGCGTTCTCACCGAAGACGAAATTGCCCGAACTCTTGGCTTCGACCTCAACTGGGGCGCAGGGTTCGAGGGGGGGCTGACCCTCTCGGCGGATGGTGCTGTGCTGGATATCGGCGCGCCCGAACCGGTCAGCCTGACCCTGACGGACGGGCATCTGGAAACCACCCATCGGCGCCCCGTCACCGGCCCTGCCTCCGCCGCCTTGCCGCTGGAAGCCGCGATCTACGATCCCGAATTCTATATCGCCTTCGAGATGACGCTGCCGATGGCGATCTCGGGCCGCGACGGCTGCACCCCCCGGCTGGTGCGCGCCGATCTGGATGCCGCCTATGCCACGCTTCAGGCCGAGATCGAGCGGATCGGCGGCGCGGTCTCCGCCGAAGACAATTTTCCCGCCGTGGGCGCGGTCTTTGCCGATCGGGTGGTGGTGACATGCGCCGCGCCCTGATCCTGCTCGCCGGTCTTCTGGCCCTCGGGCTGGCGGCGCTGGTTCTGACCGGGGCCGACGACATGCTTCTGCGCTGGGCCATGGAGGAGCAGCGCGACACGCAGAACGCGCTGGCCCGGGCGCTCCGCGCGCTCCGCGCGGGCGACCCCGGCGCCATGGCCGCCTTTGCAGCGCTCTGTTTCGCCTACGGGTTCTTTCATGCCGCAGGGCCCGGCCACGGCAAGATCCTGATCGGCGGCTATGGCGCGGCGCGGCGGGTGGGGCCCTGGCGTCTGTCGGGTATCGCGCTTCTGTCGAGCCTTGCACAGGCCCTGACCGCCATTCTGCTTGTCGCGGCGGGGCTCTGGGTTCTGGGGTGGAGCCGGGAGCGGATGACCGGCCTTGCCGAAGACAGCTTCGCGCCGCTCAGCTTCGCGCTGGTGGCCCTTGTGGGGCTGTGGCTGGCCTGGCGCGGGGCCCGCGCGCTGGGTGGCGGGCATGCCCACGCCCATGCCCATGCCAACGGGCCCGATGGTCTCTGCACGACCTGCGGGCATACCCATGCGCCCGCGCCCGCGGATCTGGAGCGCGCCACCGGCTGGCGCGATACGGCCATGCTGGTGGGCGCGGTGGCGGTCCGGCCCTGCACCGGCGCGCTGTTCGTCCTGATCCTCACCGCGCAGATGGGCATCTTCGCCACCGGCATCGCCGGTGCACTGGCCATGGGGCTTGGCACCGCAAGCGTGACGGTGGCCGTGGCCATTGCCGCCGTGACCCTGCGGGAGGGCGCGCTGGCCAGCCTGCCGGGCAGCGCGGCCATCGCCCGCGTGCAGCCGATGATCGAGCTTGGGGCCGGCATCGTCATCGCGCTTCTGGCGGGCCGTCTGGCGCTGGGCGCGATTTAGCCAACGCGCATCTTGGCAAGTCCGCCAACCCCGGATAAGCCCGGATCGTCATGTCTCCGTTCCGCACCCATATGCGCGCCACGCTCACGCTTGGCCTGCCGCTCATTGGCGGCCAGCTGGCCCAGATATCCATCGGGCTGACCGATACGATCATGGTCGGCTGGTACGGTGTGCCCGAACTGGCCGCCGTGGCGCTCGGCGCGTCCTATTTCCATATCGTTCTGGTCGTCGGTCTGGGCTTCGCGCTTGCGGTGATGCCGATGGTGGCCGCCGCCGTCGCCAATGACGACAAGACGCAGGTCCGCCGGGTGACCCGCATGGGTCTCTGGATCGCGGTGCTTTTCAGTCTGGCCACCCTGCCGGTGTTCTGGTTTTCCGGGCCGCTTCTGCTGGCCCTCGGGCAGGAGCCGCAGGTCGCCGTCGACACGCAATCCTATCTGCGCATCGCGGGCGGCGCGATCGGCTTCGCGGTGATGTTTCTGGTGCTGCGCAGCCACCTGTCGGCGCTGGAACACACCAAGGTCGTGCTCTGGTCCACGCTGGCGGGCGTGGCCATGAACGTGGCGCTGAACTGGGTGCTGATCTTCGGCAATCTGGGCGCGCCCGAACTGGGCCTGCAGGGCGCGGCCATCGCGTCGCTGGGCACCAATGCGGTGATGATGATCATTATCGCCGTCTACGCGGCCCGCGCGCGCGGCGTGGCCGAATACGATCTCTTCGCCCGGCTCTGGCGCCCCGACTGGGAGGCGTTCGGCCAGGTCTTCCGCCTTGGCTGGCCCATCGCGCTGACGCTGCTGTCCGAAGGCGGGCTGTTCATTGCCACCATGATCATGATGGGCTGGATCGGCACGCTGGAACTGGCCGCTCACGGGGTGGCGCTCCAGATCGTGTCTGTCACCTTCATGGTGCATGTGGGGCTCAGCTCGGCGGCAACGGTGCGCGCCGGCCATGCCTGGGGGCGCAGCGACGTCTCCGCCCTGCGCCATGTGGCCATCGCCGCGCTGACCCTCTCGGCGATCATGGTCGCGCTGACCATCGTGCTGTTCCTCGCCCTGCCGGAACCGCTGATGTCGGTCTTCGTCGATCCCGCCGATCCGCTCAGGCCGCAGATCATCGCCATCGGCTCGGGGCTGCTGGCGGTGGCGACCCTGTTCCAGCTGGCCGATGCGGCCCAGATCATGGCGCTCGGCCTTCTGCGCGGGGTGCAGGATACGCGCCTGCCGATGCTTTACGCGGTCTTCAGCTACTGGCTGATCGGCATCCCCTGCAGCTACCTGTTCGGGTTCCTCCTCGGCATGGGTGGCGTGGGGATCTGGCTCGGTCTCGTCGTGGGGCTGGCCTTTGCAGGCGCGCTGATGATGGCGCGGTTCTGGCGCGGCCCGGCCCGGCTGACGAACCCGGCCTGACCGCGACCGCGCGGGGCATGGCGGAAACCGCCGCGCCCCGCCTGCCAAGTATCTCTTCCCTCTGGCGGCACCCGCCGCCAGCCGCATGGGTGCCGCGTTCAGGTGGCGAGGCCGCCCAGCACCCGTGCCCAGGCCCGGATGCCGCGATGGAAGCTGCTCAGATTGTACTTCTCGTTCGGCGAATGCACGGCGTCGTCATCATTGCCGAACCCGGCCAGCAGCGCGTCCATGCCCAGATGGCTCTTGAAATACCCCGCCACCGGGATCGAGCCGCCGCAGCCGATGAAGGCTGCCGGTTTCGGCCATTCCGCCGACAGCGCCGCCCGCGCAACCTCGAAGGCGGGGTGGCCAGTATCCATGTGGCCGGCGGGGGAGGCGCCGTGATCGGCGAAGCTCACCTCGCAATCGGCTGGCAGCCGGTCCCGCACCCAGGCCCGGAAACTCTCGCGCAGCTTCAGCGGATCCTGACCGCTCACCAGCCGGAAACTGACCTTGGCGTGTGCCTCCGATGGCAGGACGGTCTTGAACCCCGCGCCCGTATAGCCGCCCCAGATCCCGTTGATCTCCGCCGTGGGCCGGGACCAGACCATCTCAAGGCCCGAACGCCCGATTTCGCCCGCTTTCTCGGACAATCCGACATCGCCCAGAAACCGCGCCTCGTCGAAGCCGAGCGCGTCCCATTGCGCCTTCAGCCCGGGCGACAGCTCGGCCACATCGTCGTAGAAGCCCGGCACCTGAATGACGCCGTTGCCGTCATGCAGCCCGGCCAGAACTCTGGTCAGCGCCCGGATCGGGTTCATCGCGATCCCGCCATACATCCCCGAATGCAGGTCGAGCGACGGGCCGGTGACGCGGATCTCCTCCCCCAGAAGCCCGCGCAACTGCGTGACGATTGCGGGCGTTTCGGGGTCGAACAGCCCGGTGTCGCAGATCAGCGCGATATCGGCGCGCAGTTCGTCGGCGTTTTCCTCCAGAAACGGGATCAGCGAGGGCGATCCGCTTTCCTCCTCCCCTTCGAAGAAGATCGTCACCCGGGCGGGCAGGGTGCCGGTTTCCGCCTTCCAGGCGCGGCAGGCCTCCACGAAGGTCATCAACTGGCCCTTGTCGTCGGCCGCACCGCGTCCGCGAATGACCTTGCCCTTGGGCGTCTCCTCGATCGCCGGATCGAACGGATCGCGATGCCACAGATCCAGCGGGTCCACCGGCTGCACGTCGTAATGCCCGTAGAACAGGACATGCGGGCCATCCCCGTCGCCATGGGCCACAACCATCGGATGGCCGGGCGTGGGCCGCGCCGACGCGTCGAAGCCAAGCTCGGTCAGCTCGTTCACCAGCCAGTCGGCGGCCTTGCTGCAATCCGCCTTGAAGGCCGGATCGGTGGAAATCGACGGAATGCGCAGCAATTCCATCAGACGGTCGGTGGCGGCATCCAGATCGGCGTCGATTCGGGCAAGAACGGCATCAAGGGACATGGGTGTGTTTCCTTCGGGTCAGGCGGTTTCGCCGAACATTACGCCGCTCCCGCGCGGTGTCCAGCGGTTGCCGGAGCCGGGCCGATCCGCTACATCGCGCGACACCGGCCCACGCGCCGGGCGGAGGGACCGGAACGCCACCGGCGGAGAGTTTGGAACGCAGCAAGAGGAGCGGAGACATGCGCGCCATTATCGGAGCAGTTGCGATTGCGGCCCTGGGCCTGCCGGTTCTGGCCCAAAGTCTGCCGACCGGCCGGGAGGCGCAGCGAATGCTGTTTTCGCCCCGCGGCCAGGCCGAGGGTGTGGTCATCCCCCATGAAAGCCTGAATGCGGCCGAAATCGCGCTGCTGGGCGGGGCGATCGACGAGGGGCTGCTGCCGGATATGCTCTATTACGGCGCTCTGGCGATTGCACCCGATGCGGGGCTGGCCAACCCGGTCACGACCGCCGCCGTCGGAAACTACCATGACGAGGCTGCGGCGCGGGCCGCCGCATTGGCCCAGTGCGAGGCCGGCCGGGAGGAGGGCGCGGACTGCGTGGTGGTTCTGGTCGTGCGTCCGCGCGGCTGGGAGCCGGGCGCGGCCCTGCAGCTCAGCGCATCGGCCAGCGCGGTCCTGCGCGGCGATTACCGGCGGGCCGACCGGCCCAAGGTCTTCGCGATATCGCCGGCCACCGGCGCCTGGGGGATAGGCGATACAGAGACATCCGCGAATGCCGCCTGCGGGCAGGCGGATTGCCGTGCCGTCATCGCCGATTAACGAGAGGTTTCCGCCGCTTGCTTGACACATGTCAAAGTACACAGCGCGGCAATTTGTAACTTGGCCAAGACAGCCCCGCCGCCATAAGTCAGCGGCAGAAGAGAGAGATGGCCGTTCGCTCGGGGGCGGCGGGAAGAGACAGCCAGCGTCTTTGGGTCAGGTCCCGGATGACAGTCCGGAGCCCACCCGGAAGGGAGACAGCCAGTGAACTACGACAGCGCGCTTGATACAGCCCTGAACCGTCTGCATGACGAAGGGCGGTATCGGACCTTCATCGATATCGAGCGGCGGCGCGGTCAGTTCCCCCACGCGGTCTGGACCCGGCCCGACGGCTCCACGCAGGAGATCACCGTCTGGTGCGGCAACGACTATCTGGGCATGGGCCAGCACCCGGTCGTGCTCGACGCGATGAAAGAGGCGCTGGATGCCACCGGCGCGGGTTCGGGCGGTACGCGCAACATCTCGGGCACAACGGTCTATCACAAGGCGCTGGAGGCCGAGCTTGCGGATCTGCACGCCAAGGAGGCCGCCCTTGTCTTCACCTCCGCCTATATCGCGAATGACGCGACGCTGAGCACGCTGCCCAAGCTGTTTCCGGGCCTCATCATCTATTCCGATGCGCTGAACCACGCCTCGATGATCGAAGGGGTCCGTCGCAATGGCGGCGCCAAGCGTATCTTCCGCCATAACGACATGGACCACCTGCGCGAGCTGATGGCCGCCGACGACCCGGACGCGCCGAAACTGATCGCCTTCGAATCGATCTATTCCATGGATGGCGATTTCGGCCCGATCGAGCAGGTCTGCGATCTGGCCGACGAATTCGGCGCGCTGACCTATATCGACGAGGTGCATGCCGTGGGCATGTACGGACCGCGCGGCGCGGGCGTGGCGGAGCGTGACGGTCTGATGGACCGGATCGACATCATCAACGGCACGCTGGGCAAGGCCTATGGCGTGATGGGCGGCTATATCACGGCAAGCGCAAAAATGTGCGACGCCATAAGGTCCTATGCGCCGGGCTTCATCTTCACCACGTCGATCCCGCCGGCCATAGCCGCTGGGGCCGCCGCCTCCGTACGGCATCTGAAGACCGACCAGACCCGCCGCGATCTGCAACAGGAACGCGCCAGGGTGCTGAAGATGCGCCTGAAGGCGATGGGCCTGCCGATCATCGATCACGGCTCCCATATCGTACCGGTGATCGTGGGCGACCCGGTCCATACCAAGAAGATCTCCGACATGCTTCTGGCCGATTACGGGATCTACGTGCAGCCGATCAACTACCCGACTGTGCCGCGCGGCACCGAGCGGCTGCGGTTCACGCCTTCGCCGGTTCATGATCCGAAAATGCTCGACGGGCTGGTGCGCGCCATGGACGGGCTCTGGAGCCATTGTGCGCTGAATCGTGCCGAGTTGAGCGCCTGAGCCTTTTTCTGCTGGTGCACAGGCTTCTCCCTTTGTGATAAGGTGTTTCAAACGCGGGTGATTGGGGAATCACCCGTTCGGGGATGACGACGCCGAACCAACAATGCGGGCCCGATCCGCCGATTGGTGGAAAAGGGTCCGGATAAAAGCGCGGGGCAGGGCCGGTATGGGCCATGACAGGGTAGAACATCAGGTGCCGGGTGTACCGTTCGAGGAGTTCGCAGCTCTCGACGTGCCCTTGGGCGATCTGATGCGCGGCGAGCGCGCGACGCTCGGCAAATCCCTCCTTGATGTCGAGCGTGAACTGAAGATCAAGGCCGCCTATATCGCGGCCATCGAAAACGCCGATCTCTCCGTCTTCTCCTCGCAGGGTTTCATCGCCGGATACGTACGCTCCTATGCCCGTTATCTGGGGCTCGATCCCGAATGGACCTTCGAGAGATTCTGCAGGGAAAGCGGGTTTTCCGGCGTGCACGGGTTTTCCGCCCGTCAGGCCGGGCTTGCCAAGCGTTCGCTGGCCGAAGCGCCGGGGCGTGTCGACCCCAATGACGTGATCAGGGCCGCGCGGGTCTCCTTCGCGCCGGAGCGCGAAAGCGTATTCTCGAAGGTGGAGCCCGGTGCGATGGGCTCGGCGCTGGTGCTGATCGCGCTGGTCGTCGGCATCGGCTACGGCGCCTGGGCGGTGCTGAACGACATTCAGCGCCTGCAATTCGCGCCCGTCGAACAGGCTCCCGATACGCTGGCCACGCTGGCGCCGCTCGGCGGCGCGGTCGATGGCAATTTCGGCGCCGACCTGCCCGATGATGTGGCCACTGCCGTTCCCGCCGCCGATGCGCTCGACCGGCTTTACCGCCCTCAGGCGCTGGATGTGCCGGTGATGACCCCGCGCGACCAGCCGCTTGCCACGCTCGACCCCGACGAGGTCGGGGCGCTGGCGCCGGCGGTGCACCGTCTGACCGGCGATCCGCTGCCCCTTGCCGACACCCCGCCCACGGGCAGTCAGGTGCAGGTGACCGAACGCACCGGGGACGAGGTGATGCTGTTTGCCGTCCGCCCCTCCTGGGTGCGCGTCACATCCGCCTCCGGCACGGTGATCTACGAAGGCACGCTGAACGCGGGCGACAGCTATGTGCTGCCCGCCTCGGAAGTGCCGCCGACCTTGCGCGCGGGCAATTCCGGCTCGCTCTATTTCGCGGTGAACGGCGTCACCATGGGCCCTGCGGGTCCCGGAACCTCCGTGGCGCGCGACGTGGTCCTTTCCGCCGATGCGATCTCCGAGGCCTATGTGATGGCCGACGCCACGACCGACCCGGATCTGGCCGAAGTGGCCGCCCTGGTTCTGAGCGACGAGCCCCAGGCAGACGAATGAGGCCCGAGGGCGTTGTGCCCGCGGCCCGGTCGGCCTATCTTTCAATCTGACTCTCACGCCGATCCGACGGAGTTTTCGCGCATGTCGCATAATCCGATCCGCCCATGGCGCAATATCGATCGCCGTAAGACCCGGCAGATCCATGTGGGCAACGTTCCCGTGGGCGGCGACGCCCCGATAACCGTGCAGACCATGACGAACACGCTGACCACCGATGTCAAAGGCACCATCGCGCAGGTTCAGGCCTGCGCGGAGGCGGGGGCCGATATCGTCCGCGTCTCGGTCCCGGATCAGGCGTCCTCTCGGGCGCTGAAGGAGATCGTGGCCGAAAGCCCGGTGCCGATCGTGGCGGATATCCATTTCCACTACAAACGCGGCATCGAGGCGGCGGAGGCCGGCGCGGCCTGCCTGCGGATCAACCCCGGCAATATCGGCGACGAAAGCCGGGTGAAGGAGGTCATTCAGGCGGCCCGCGACAACAATTGCTCCATGCGGATCGGGGTGAATGCGGGATCGCTGGAAAAGCACCTGCTCGACAAATACGGCGAGCCCTGTCCCGATGCGATGGTGGAATCCGGTCTCGATCACATCAGGATCCTCGAAGACAACGACTTCCTGAACTTCAAGATCTCCATGAAGGCGTCGGACGTGTTCATGACGGTTGCGGCCTATCAGATGCTGGCCGAACAGACCGATGCGCCCTTCCATCTGGGCATCACCGAGGCCGGCGGCTTTGTCGGCGGCACCGTGAAATCGGCCATCGGACTGGGCAATCTGCTATGGGCGGGGCTTGGCGACACGATGCGGGTCAGCCTTTCCGCCGATCCGGTCGAAGAGGTGAAAATCGGCTTCGAAATCCTGAAATCCCTTGGCCTGCGCCATCGCGGGGTCAACATCATTTCCTGCCCGTCCTGCGCGCGGCAGGGGTTTGACGTGATCAGGACGGTCGAGGCGCTGGAGCAGCGTCTGGAACATATCAAGACCCCGATGAGCCTCAGCATCATCGGCTGCGTGGTCAACGGCCCGGGCGAGGCGCTGATGACCGATGTGGGCTTCACCGGCGGCGGGGCCGGCAGCGGCATGGTCTATCTTGCGGGCAAGCAGAGCCACAAGCTGTCCAATGACGAGATGATCGAGCATATCGTCGAACAGGTGGAAAAAAAGGCCGCCGAGCTTGAACAAGCCCGTGCCGCCGAAGACGCCGCAAGCCAGGCTGCGGAGTAGCGCGGGTAGGGGCAGGTTCCGCGCCGCCGCACCGGGCCGGCAGAAATAGGGGCAGCCCCTGGGGGCCACCCCACACTTCATCAAATGATCGTACCGCAGGGGGTAATTCCCCGGGGGCCGTGCCTGGGGCCTCAGGTCTCCGGTCCCCGGCAATCTGCCTGACGGAACAAGGGTCCCGGCTCTGCGCTGTTGGGGGCCAGCACCGGGGGCCGGGTAGGGCAGACTGCCGCGGACCGGAGGGCCAAAGCAGGCAGGGCCGACTCTGCCGACGAACATGTCAGCCACGTAAAGCCCCGGTGACATCTGCATAATCATCCCTGTCCGCGCCCCGAAACCTGTGGATAAGCGGCCCCCGCCGTGCCGGGCGTGCGCCGCGCCCCTGTTCCTCCATCCGCGCCCCGGGGTGGCCCTTGCGGCGGCGGGCCCGCGAATTCCGATACACCTTGGGCAGAAAAGGCCATAGTCTGGGCCGGAGACAACTGTGAAGGACCACCGCCATGGCGCTTCTGGCCGATCTGCCGCGCAACGAAGACGGGATTACCGCGGCTCTGGGTATCCTCGCCCAACGGTTCGGCCCGCGCATGGATACGGGCCGCGCGCTGCGCGAACAGCATGGCCATACCACGACATGGCTGAAGAACCAGCCCCCCGACGCGGTCGTCTTTCCCCATACGACCGAGGAGGTGCAGGAGATCGTGCGCATTTGCGCCACCCACCGTGTGCCGATCATTCCCTTCGGCACCGGCACCTCGCTGGAAGGCCATGTGAACGCCCCCGCGGGGGGCATCAGCGTCGATCTCAGCCAGATGGACCGGATCCTCGCCGTGCATCCCGAGGATATGGATGTGGTGATCGAGCCCGGCGTGACCCGCAAGGCGCTGAACACCCATCTGCGCGACACGGGCCTTTTCTTCCCCATCGATCCCGGCGCCGATGCTTCGCTCGGCGGGATGGCCGCGACCAATGCCTCGGGCACCAATGCGGTCCGCTACGGCACGATGAAGGACAATGTGCTGGCGCTGAAAGCGGTCCTGCCCTCGGGCGAGGTGCTGAAAACCGCCGCGCGCGCCCGCAAGACCTCCGCGGGCTACGATCTGACCCGGCTGATGGTCGGCTCCGAAGGCACGCTTGGCCTGATCACCGAACTGACGCTGCGCCTGCAGGGCATTCCGGAGGCAATTTCCGCGGCCACCTGTTCCTTTCCGAGCGTGGAGGCCGCCTGCAACACCGTGATCGCCACCATCCAGTACGGCCTGCCCATCGCCCGGATCGAGCTGCTGGATGCGCTGACCGTCCGGGGCGTCAACGCCTATTCCCGGCTCAGCCTGCCCGAAACGCCGCTCCTGCTGGTGGAGTTTCATGGCTCGCCCACGGGCGTGGCCGAACAGGCCGCCGCCTTTGGCGAAATCGCGGGCGACTTCGGTGCGGACGGGTTCGAGGCGACGACGCTGGAGGAAGAGCGCAACCGCCTCTGGCAGGCGCGTCACGATGCCTACTGGGCTTCGCTTGCGCTGCGGCCCGGGGCAAAGGGCATCTCCACCGATGTCTGCGTTCCGGTCTCCCGCCTTGCCGATTGCGTGACCGCGGCGCAGGAGAAGACCGCCGAGATGGGCTTCGTCGCCCCGGTCGTGGGCCATGTGGGCGACGGCAACTTCCATGTCCTTCTGCTGATCGACATGGACGACACGGCCGAGGTTGCGCGGGCCGAAAACTTCGTCGGCTGGCTGAACGATCTGGCCATCTCGATGGATGGCACCTGCACCGGCGAACACGGCATCGGGCAGGGCAAGGCGCCCTATCTGGTCCGCGAGCTGGGCGACCCCGCCATGCAGGTGATGGCGGCGATCAAGGCGGGGATCGACCCGTACAACATCCTCAACCCCGGCAAGATCGGCCTGCCGACCTGAGCTAGCCTCCTCCCGTCCCCTCCGTAGTCCAAAGAACCCCCATGACCGGAACGCATCGCTTCACCGCCCATAAGGAACCTCATCTCTCCGGCCGCTCCGGCTGGCTGCGCGCGGCCGTCATGGGCGCCAATGACGGTATTCTGTCCACCGCGTCTCTCATCGTGGGGGTGGCCGCCGGCGGCGCGGACCGGGTGGAGATGATCCTGGCCGGCGTGGCGGGCATGGTGGCCGGCGCCATGAGCATGGCGGCGGGCGAATATGTTTCCGTGTCCAGCCAGGCGGATGTGGAGCGCGCCGATATCGCGCGCGAGAAAACCGAATTGAAGCGCAATCCCGAAGGGGAGCTGCGCGAACTGGTGGCGATCTATCGGGCCCGGGGGCTCAGCACCGAACTTGCCACGGAAGTGGCCCAGGAACTGACCCGCGCCGATGCGCTCGGCACCCATCTCAGGGACGAGATCGGGCTGACCGATCTGTCGCCACCGCGCCCGCTTCAGGCGGCCGTCGTCTCCGCGTCGACCTTCGCGCTCGGGGCGGGCGTGCCGCTCATCGTGGCCATGATGAGCCCGCTTGCGATGGTTCTGCCGTCGGTGGGGATTGCCACGCTCCTGGCGCTGGCGATCCTCGGCGGGCTCGGCGCACAGGCAGGCGGCGCACCGAAACTGCGTGCGGCGGGGCGGGTGATGCTCTGGGGTGTCCTGGCCATGGCCGCCACATCGGTCATCGGTGCGCTGGTGGGGCAGGCGCTCTGAGCCCGGCCCATTGCACGGGTCACCTGAAAAGCAAACACCATCGGGCGCGCGGGGGGTGACATGCGCCGGACCGTCCGGTCAGCCGGGGGACGATTGTGCCCACATGCCGGATGCACCGCGCTCAGGGCAGCGCCGCCGCCATCGCCAGCGCCCCGTCCAGCGCGCTGCCTTTCGCCGGGACAAGACCGGCCCGCAACCCCTCAGGCAAATGCATGGCGAGCGCCTTGCCGAAACCGCCGGTCAGGACCAGCGGCGCACCCGGGACATGGCCCAGATCGTCCAGCGCGCGGGTCACCTCGGCCACGGCCTCCCCGATCAGGCATTGCCCAAGCGCCGATCCGGCATGGTCCAGCACCACGGGCGCGAGCGCCGCGTAATCCACCGGCGCCGCGTCCCTCAGGGTGATCAGCGGATGCGGCGCAAGCCGGGCCATCAGCGCGTCGCTCAGGGCATCTGCCGCGATCCGCCCCTCCACCGCCTTGAGGCTTAGCGCGACCGCCCGCCGGCCCAGCCACGCGCCCGAGCCTTCGTCGCCAAGGGCAAAGCCCCAGCCCCCCAGATGGGTCAGATGCCCGCCCGCCTTGCGGATGAAGAACGACCCGGTGCCAAGGCTCGCCAAGGTCCCGTCGCCCCCCGCAAAGGCACCATGAAGCGTCGTCTCGCTGTCATCAACGATCCGCGCGGGAAACGGCAGCCGTGCGGCCAGTTCCGCGGCAAGCGGCGGCAGGCGGCAACCCGCGACCCCGGCGCAGATCCGGGCCCGTGGCAGAACCGCCCGTGTCAGCCCCGCCTGATCCAGCGCGCGCCCAAGGGTTTCCGAGATCTCGACCCCCGCGCGCCCGGCATCGGTGAAGGCGTTGGCCGGGCCGCCATCGACCCGCAGCACGCCGCCACCGGGCAGGCGTATCGCCACCCGGCAGCCGCTACCCCCGCCGTCTATCCCGATCGTGATCCGCGCCCTCATGAAGGGCAATCTACGCGGCAAGGCGATCCCCGGCCAGCGGTCATCACAGGGTCACGACCCGCCCCTCGCGGGCCGCCTCCTGCGCGGCCAGCCCCATGCGCACCGCCGCAATCCCGTCGCTCAGGCTGACCGCGGGCGGCATGCCGCTTTGCACGGCCTCCAGAAACAGCCGGTGCTGATAGAAGGTCGCGCCATTGTGGTCTCCGGCCTCCAGCAGTGTCGGATCGACCGGAATTTCCATCTCGCGCGGGCCCTGCGGCATGCGCGGGCTGACGATCACGCGCGGCACCGGGGCGGGGCCCAGATGGGCGGGCCAGAACCGTCCGGGCCCGGGCACCAGCGCCTCGATCTTGCCGCGCGGGCCGACCGCCGACAGCTCTTCCTGATAGCGGGAGCCTTCGGCGAACATGCATAATTCCAACATTCCCCGCGCCCCGTTTGCGAAATCGACGATCACGTAGCCATGGTCCCAGATATCCGGGATCTCGTCGCCATACCGCTCCTCCAGATGGTTCAGGGCCTGCCCGGCACTGGCCATCACCCGAACCGGTTCGGAATTCAGTGTGTGGCGCATCAAGTCAAAGAAATGACAGCATTTTTCGACCATCGTGCCGCCGGTGTTGCGATTGAAGCGGTTCCAGTTCCCGACCTTCGGAAGAAACGGAAACCGGTGTTCCCGAATGCTCAGCATGGCGATGCCGCCGGTCTCTTCCTGGGCCAGGGAGAGGAATTTCGCAATCGGTGGCATATATCGATATTCCAATGCGACCCAGATCAGGGCAGGATAGCTGACCTGAAGTTTTTCCAGCCGCGGCGCCTCGGCCGGATCGGTGTAAACGGGCTTCTCCACAAGGACGGGTAGGGGCCGGGTCGCCGCGATTTCCTCCAGTTGCGCAAGATGCTGATGATTGGGCGTGGCGATCACCAGCGCGTCGATATCGGGGCGGGCCAGAAGCTCGGCGATGCTGTCGCAAAACGCGGCATCCGGGGCCAGCGCCCGCGCCGTTTCCCGCATGCCCGGATCCGGCTCCGCGATCGCCGCGACGGTGACACCTAGCAAGAGCCGGATATTGCGGATATGTTCCTGCCCCATCATGCCGCAGCCAATGATGCCGTATCGCATATGCGTTCTTTCCTGTTGTGGAACGTCAGTTCATTCGGGTGGCGTCAGCTGATCCGCGCCACGTAGCGCGCACGGGCGGGATCGAACCAGGTGCGGGAGAACTCCGCCGGCTCGTTATGCTGGCTCCAGGCGCGGCGCTCGACAAGGCCGGTCGTGGCGCCCGCGGCAAGGCCGAACGCGTCCGGCACCCAGTCCGGCGCCTCGGCGATGCCCACCCTGTCATCGGCGCGCAAAACCGACAGGCGGAGCGCGTCCCGGTAATAGAGATAAAGGGACTGGCTCAGATCCACGGCGCGGATATCGCCGGTGAAGCGGCCATCGAGCCAGATCTCCTCCACCGCGACAGCCAGCTTGTTCAGAAACCTCAGCCGCCGGATGCGCCAGCCGAAATCGACCACATTGCCGATATCCGGGATGTCGTCGGGTTTGGTCATCTTGCGCAGATCAAGGAGCCGCGCCGTGGGCAGGCCGCCACCATTGAGCAGTTCGAGCCGGAAGAGCGCATACAGCCCGCGCGCGTTCTGTCCCGCCCGGATCGTGTTGCCGGAGCCCTGCCGGCGCTCCAGCAGGTCGCGCCGCTCAAGCTCGGCCAGCGCCTTGCGCAGCGTCACCACCGACACGCCATGATCCGCCGCCATCCGGCGCTCCGGTGGCAGGCGCTGCCCGTCGGCCAGACGCCCCGCGGCGATGTCGCGGATCAGCAGCTCGCTGATCTGGAGATAGGCCGGCAAGGCGCCCGGTTCGGTCATCTCGGCGCCCTCCCGCGCGGAAATTGATATACCATTGATCTACCCCAAACCCGATGCTACGCAAGTCGAAACTGCGCATCCGGGGGAGGATCAAGATGACAGTTGTGCCCGTCACGTCAGCCGACCTGGATGCCGCGGAAATCTCGTGGTTCGCAGCACTCTGCTCCGACGATTATCAGTTTCTCGGGGTGCCCGACGGTTCCCTCAGATCCAGTTGGGAGCATTGCTCCGCGATCCTGAAAGAGGCTGAAAATCAGGGCTTCAGGAACATTCTTTGCCCCAGTTCCTATCAGGTCGGGCAGGACACGCTGAGCTTCGTTGCGGGCTGTGCGCCGATCACCGAGAGGATCAACATGCTTGCCGCCGTCCGCTGCGGAGAAATGCAGCCGATCATGCTGGCGCGCACCATCGCGACCCTCGATCACATGCTGAAGGGGCGCTTGACGGTCAATATCATCTCCTCCGATTTTCCGGGTGAAAAAGCCGAAAGTTCCCTTAGATATCAACGGTCCCGCGAGGTGGTCGAGATCCTGAAACAGGCTTGGACCCAGGATGAGATCAGCTACAAGGGCGATGTCTACGAGTTCGAGGGGCTGACCACCGATCCGGCAAAACCGTATCAGACGGGCGGGCCGCTTCTGTATTTCGGCGGGTACAGCCCGGCGGCGCTTGAGTTGTGCGGCCAGCATTGCGACGTGTATCTGATGTGGCCCGAGCCCAAGGAGCAGATCGCGCAGCGTATGAAGGACGTCCACGAAGTTGCTGACAGATATGGCAGAACCCTGGATTACGGGCTGCGCGTTCACATGATCGTGCGCGACACCGAAGCCGAAGCACGGGAATATGCCGAATATCTGACCAGCAAGCTGGACGATGACTATGGCAAGCTGATCCGTGACCGTGCCCATGACAGCATTTCACTTGGTGTCGCACATCAGGCCAAGGCGCGGGAACTGGCCGATAAGTTCGGCTATGTGGAGCCCAATCTCTGGACCGGGATCGGCCGCGCGCGGTCGGGCTGCGGGGCGGCGCTGGTGGGCTCGACGGATCAGGTGCTCAGCGAGATCGAGGCCTATCGGAAGATGGGTATCCGGGCCTTCATCTTCTCGGGATATCCGCATCTGGAGGAATGCCGCCAGTTCGGGCAAAAGGTGATGCCGCATCTTGAAACTTGTTCGCTGCCAGAGGTTTACGGGCGGGTGCCCGATCGGCCGCCGGCCACGCCGCTGGCCGCGGGGGAGCGGCGATGATGGAGCGGATCGACCTACCGTTCGGCGGCCTTGCCCTGTCGCGGCTCGTATATGGGATGTGGCGGATCGGGGATGATGTGGATACCTCGCCCGCCCATGTTCAGGCCAAGATCGAAGCCTGTCTGGCCCAGGGCATCACGACCATGGATCAGGCTGATATCTATGGCGATTACGGGGCCGAGGAGATCCTTGGAGACGCATTTCGCGCGGCCCCGCAGTTGCGCGATCGGGTGGAACTGGTCACCAAATGCGATATCATCGCGCCGATCGGCAAATATGCCACCAAGCGGGTGAAGTATTACGACACTTCCGCCGCGCATATCACCGCCTCGGTGGAAGGCTCGCTGGCCCTGATGCGGACGGACCGGATCGATCTGCTGCTGATCCATCGCCCGGACCCCTTCATGGATCATGTGGACACGGGCCGGGCGCTGGACGATCTCGTCGCCTCCGGCAAGGTGCGCGCGGTGGGCGTGTCGAATTTCAGGCTGCATGACTGGACGCTGCTGCAATCGGCCATGTCCACGCTGCTGGTGACCAACCAGATCGAGGCGAGCGTGCTGCATCATGTGCCGTTCACCAATGGCGATATCGCCTGGATGCAGGAGCGGGGCATCCCTCCGATGGCGTGGTCGCCCCTTGCGGGCGGGGCGCTGTTCGGACCGGAGGCCGCGCCGGTCCGCGTCGTGCTGGACCGCGTCGCCGAAGTGCAGGGCGTGGGGCTGGACGCGGTTGCCGTGGCGTGGCTGCTGGCGCATCCGGCCCGCATCATGCCGGTTATGGGAACCAATAATCTGAACCGGATCAAGAGGATCGGGGATGCGGCTAAGGTAGATATGGACCGGGAGACATGGTTCGAGATCTATACCGCCGCCTTGGGCCAGGAGGTGCCATAGGCATCTCCGCCCGGTGCCGGGCCGGGTGTGTCGGCGGTTGGGGATGTGGCAAAGCCCGTCTCACGACAGGGCCGCGATGACGCCCCTGAGTTCGGCCAGCCCCTTCATCCGTCCGATCAGGGGATATCCGGGCTGCGAGGCGCGGGTGAGATCATCCAGCAGATCGTGCCCGTGATCGGGGCGCATCGGAATTTGCCAGTCGTCGCGGCCTTCGGCCTGTCTGCGGCTCTGCTCGGCCAGAAGCGCGCGGATCGTTGCGACCATATCGGTATCGCCGGCCAGATGATCGCTTTCGGTAAAGCCGGGCCGCGCCGCCGGCATGTCGCGCCGTGTGTTTCTGAGATGGACGAAATGGATCCGCGGCCCAAGCGCTTCTACAAACGCCACCGGGTCGAAATCGGCGCGGACACCCAGTGAACCGGTGCAGAAGGTGATGCCGTTGGCGGGCATGTCCACCGCCGCCGTCACGGCGCGGTAATCCAACAGGTCAGACATCACCCGGGGCAGCCCGAGCAGCGGAAAGGGCGGATCGTCGGGATGACAGCACAGGCGCAGGCCAAGGCTCTCCGCAAGCGGCGCGACCTCGCCCAGAAAGTCGATCAGGTTCCGGCGCAGGCCGTCCGTGTCGATCTGCTCATAACGCAGCAGCAGGCCGCGGACATCCTCCAGTGTCCAGCTGTCATTGGCGCCGGGCAGCCCGGCCACGATATTGGCGACAAGCTGGCCGCTATCCGTGTCCGGCAGCCGCTTGGCGGCCCCGGCCTGTACGCTTTCGGGATAGTCATCGGCCGCGCCGGGACGCGCCAGAAGGTGAATGTCGAACAGGGCGAAATCGGTCAGGTCGAACCGCATGGCGGTGCCGCCGTGGGGCAGGGGGTGGCGCAGGGCGGTTCTGGTCCAGTCAAGCACGGGCATGAAATTGTAGCAGATCACCTGCGGGCCCGTTGCCGCGAGCGCCTTCAGGCTTTCCTTATAGGCCGCGATATGGTCGCGCCACGGACCGGTCCGGGTCTTGATCGCCTCGCTGACCGGCAGACTTTCCACCACATCCCAGGAAAGACCGGAGGGCGCGTCCTCCGGCCCTTCGATCTGGGCCTTGCGCAGGGCGATTTCGGCGGCGGGCCAGACCTGCCCGGGGGGGATGTGATGCAGGGCAGACACCACGCCCTGCGCCCCGGTCTGCCGGATCTCGGCAATCGAGATCGGGTCGGCGGGCCCGAACCAGCGCCAGGTTTGCCTCATGGCGTCTCGCGGAGGGTCAGCCCCGTTTCGGTGTCGAACAGATGCACCGCGTCTGGCGCAAAGCTGAGCGCCACCCGCTCACCGGCCACCACCCGGGTCTGTCCGGGATTGTGGACGGTCAGCCGCGTGCCATCGGCCAGTTGACCGTAGAGATAGCTGTCGCTGCCCAGTTGCTCCACGCTGCGCACATCGGTGTGGATGCTCCCCATCTCACTTGGCAAAAGATCGTTCGGGCGCACGCCAAGCGTCACCTTCTGCCCTTCGCGATGGGCAAAGCCGTCAACCGGAAGGCTGACCTCCTCCCCGGTGTCGAGCGTCAGGAGCGAGCGGTCGGCGGGATGGACGGCGCCGGTCATGAAGTTCATCTTGGGGCTGCCGATGAAGCCCGCCACGAACAGATTGCGCGGATGGTTGAACAGATCGAGCGGGCGGCCGAACTGCTCCAGCTCTCCCAGGCGCAGCACCGCGATCTTGTCGGCCATGGTCATCGCCTCGACCTGATCGTGGGTGACGTAGATCATCGTGTTTTCAAGCCGCTTGTGAAGCGCCGAGATCTCGCCGCGCATGTCCACCCTGAGCTCGGCGTCCAGATTGGAAAGCGGCTCGTCGAACAGAAACACCCGCGGCTCGCGCACCACCGCGCGCCCGATGGCGACCCGCTGCCGCTGCCCGCCCGACAGATCCTTGGGCCGCCGGTCCAGAAGCTGATCGATCTGCAGCATCGTCGCCACTTCGTTGATCTTGGTGTCGATTTCCGCTCTGGGCGTCTGGATGTTTTCCAGCCCGAAGCTGAGATTCTGCCGCACGGTCATATGCGGGTAGAGCGCATAGGACTGGAACACCATCGCCAGCCCGCGATCGGCGGCGGGGATGGTGTTGACCACTTCGCCGCCGATTTCGATGTCGCCCGACGAAATGCTCTCAAGCCCCGAGATCATCCGCAGCAGCGTGGATTTTCCGCACCCCGAGGGCCCCACGAAAACGCAGAATTCACCGTGCGCGATCGACAGGTCGATCCCCTTGATCACATCCGCCGCGCCGTAGGATTTGCACAGTCTCTTGAGTTCGATCGATGCCATCATTTCCCTCCCGTCGAGGCGATGCCGGTGGCGATGTATTTTTGCAGGAACATGAAGACGGCCGCGATGGGAAGAAGTGTCAGCACCGTCATCGCCAGCAGGCTCGACCAGTCGGTCTGCAACTCCCCCTGGAAGGAGTTGAGCGCCAGTTGCAGCGTGAAGTTTTCCGACTGCGTCAGCACGATGAGCGGCCAGAGAAAATCATTCCAGCGCCACATGATCGCAAGAATAGCAAGAACCGCGATGGCCGGGGCCGACAGCGGCAGGATGATCCGCCAGAAGATCTTCCACTCGCTGGCCTTGTCCATCCGCGCGGCGTCGAGGATCTCGTCGGGAATCGTGATCATGTATTGCCTGAGCAGGAAGACACCGGTGGGCGTGGCCGCGCCCGGAATGATCACCCCCCATAGTGAATTGAGCATGCCCAACTCGCTCACGATCAGGAAAAGCGGCACCAGCACCACCGTTTGCGGGATCATCAGCGTGCCGATCACCAGAAGCAGCACGGTCGTCCGCCCGCGGAACTCGTATTTCGAAAGGGCGAAGGCAGCCATCGCATTGACCAGCAACATGATCAGCGTGGCGGTCACCGTGATGAAGGTGGAGTTCCAGAAGAAGCGCAGGAAATTGAACCGCTCGAACAGGCCGGTGTAGTTCTCCAGCGCAAGCGCCACGCCCTGCACCGGTTCCCGGTCGTTTATCGAGACACGCAGCCGCTCCGCGGGATTGGCAGGGTCGATCATCTGCGCCTGCAAGCCCACCCGCCGGAGCTGTGCAAGGGTCTGCCCCTCGTAGTCTCCGGCGGTCATCCGGAACAGCGGCAAGGGCTCGTCAAAGCCGTCCACCACCACGGTTTCCTGCTGGTAAGGCAGGAACGTGGGCGGGTAGCGCTGCAAATCGGCCTCGGTCTTGAAGCTGGAAAGGACCAGCCAGATGACCGGGAAGAACATCAGGAAAACGCCAAGGAACAGGTAGGAGTAGGACACCCAGTCGGTCCAGTCCCACCGCCCCTTGCCCCGTGTCGCCGTCAGCATCGACCAGAGATTAGCCATCCACATTCCTCCGGTTGATCCAAAGCTGGATCAGCGTGAGCACCACCAGCACGATCGCCACCATCAGAGATGCGGCGGCTGCAAGGCCGAAGAGCCGCGGCGCGCCGGCGAAGCCTTCCTCGTAGATATACTGGATGATGAAGGTTGTGGCCGTTCCCGGCCCGCCGCCGGTGAAGGCATAGACCTCGTCGAAGGTCTGCACCCCCTTGATCAGTGCCAGCACCAGCACCACCAGCATCGTGGGCGACAGAAGCGGGAGGGTGATCCGCCGGAAAGTCCGCCAGGGGGAGGCCCGGTCCATCAGGGCGGCCTCGTAGACATCCCGCGGGATCGCCTGCAACCCGGCCAGCAGGATCAGCGTGTAAAATCCCATATGCGCCCAGACCGACAGAAACACGGTCCACGCAAAGGCCCATTCCGCGTCGATCAGCCAGTTGAACCCGCCGATCCCGATCCAGTCGAGAAATGCGTTCAGCACGCCCTCACGCTGCAGGATCCACTTCCAGATCAGCGCCACGACAACCGGCGACAGCAGCACCGGAAAGAAGAAGACCGAGCGAAAAAAGCCGCGCGCGCGGATATCGCGATTGAGGATGATCGCGGTCAGCAGGGCGAAGCCGACCATGATGCCGACCTGAAGCGTCACGAACCACAGCGTGTTCCAGACCGCGCGCCAGAATTTGTCTTCTATACAGGTGTTGGGGTCGAGAAAGCTGCTGCAACTGGTCAGCGTCTCGAAATTGCGCCCGCCCACATAGGGCCGGGCCTCCAGCAGCACATTGTCGCCGCCGGTCAGCGAATAGGAGAGGTTTAGAATGACAGGCAGAAAGGCGAACAGCCCGAACAGCAGGAGATTGGGCAACAGGAAGACCCAGGCCAGCCGATTGACCCCGAGAAGCCGTTGCAGCGCCATCATCGGAATTTCGATGATCCGCATCAGAGGATTGAGTATCACCAGCATGGCACGTACCGGTCCCGCGCGATCCGGAAACCGCGCGGGACCATCGCTTTACTCGGTCTCGGCCATGGCGGCCTGAAGATCGGCCGCGGCACGTTCCATCGCCTGATCGACCGTCAACTCGCCGACAATGGCCTGGCTGACCCGCTCGACCGTGATGCCGAACATCGCGCGGTTGCCCGCATAGCCCTGATAGGCGAAGGCCGCAGGTGCCACATCCGGCAGATCGCCGGCGAAGGCGTTGAGCGCGGCCTGCGCCCCTTCCGAGACGCCCTCATAGGTCACGCCCGCCGCCGCCACGCCCAGATGTGCGGGCAGGTTCGAGGTGCGCGCCGTCACTTCGGCATAGATATCTTCCTGCGCCAGGAAGTCGATCACCGCGGCCACCGCTTCGGGGTGGTCCGTCTGTGCGAAGCCGACGATGCCCGCGCCGCCCGGCATGCCGGAACACGCACCGGCCGGACCGCAGGGGGAGCCCACGACCTGCCAGTCGAAGAAATCGCCGACCTGTTCGTTCATCCGGCCCACCTGCCAGCTGCCGGAATAGTAGAAGACCAACTCGCCATTGATGAATTCCTGCGCCGCATCCTGATAGGTCGCCCCGCCCTGACCGGCCCAGACATCGCGCGCCATCGTGCCGTCTTCGTGCCAATCGACGAATTGCTGCACGAAGGCCCGGAACCCGTCATCGACGAGGATCGCCTCGCCATCCTCGTTGAAGAGCGCCGCTCCATAGGAGATCGCGGGGCCCGCAACCCGGTGGCCCGAGCGGTCGATCGCCATGGGGAAGGGCGTGTCGGTCGCTTCGGCCACGGCGCGCGCGGCCTCTGCCCATTCGGCCCATGTGGCATCTTCGCCCGGGATCTCGATACCGGCCTGTTCGAACAGCGTGGCATTGATGAAGGCCCCGGTGATCGTCAGCTGGCTGTGCATGCCATAGATGCCCTGACGGTCGTCACCGCCGCGATACCAGTCCAGCGTATCGCCGAAGCTGGCCTCCCAGTACCCGGCATCCACATAGGGCGTCAGATCCAGATAGTATTCGTTGAGGCCGCCCAGATCGGTGACCTTGGCGATGTCCGGCCCCGTGCCGGCGGCAAGCTGAACCGGCAGATTCTCAAGGATCGCCTGATAGGGGACAACGTCGATGGCCACCGTGATGCCTTCGTTCTCCGCCTCGAACCGGTTCAGAACGTCTTCATAGACTTCGCACTCGTTGCCATCGGAATAGCACATGAAGCGGACTTCCTGGGCCGAGACCGCTCCGGCGCCCGCCAGCATTGCCGATGTCAGCAAGGTGGTTGTCAGAATTCTTTGTTTCACGTCGTCTTCCTCCCATTGGATGTGGTCATTTCTGTTCTTGTTTGTTTCCTTTGGCCGCCTGCGCCGGCAGCCAGCCTTGGTAGAGTGCCGCGTTTGTACCAAGCGGTAAAGAAATCCTTTTCCCGGTTCGCGCCGCGTCATAGATCGCCGTGACCAGCTCGATCGAGCGGCGGCCATCCTCTCCGGTGACCTCGCGGCCCGGCCGCCCGTGCATGGCCTCTGCCAGCGCCTCGAAGAAGCCCGCAAAGCCCGATCTGACCTCCGGCACCGCGGCCAGAACCGCGTTTATCCGGCTTTGGTCAACCGGCGCGCGGGCTTCGAATGTCCAGATGTCCTCGGCGGGTGCATAGGGTGTGGTGCCGCTGTTCGCGGTCAGAGTCTCGAAGACCAGCCGCAGCCGAGAGGTATCTGTCGCCGCGCCGAGCGTGACCGAACTTGTGGCCAATGCACCATTTTCGAACTGCATGAGGATTGCGGCGCAATCATCCGTTTCTATGCTGTTTACTCGTGTTGCAACCTGCGCGCTCAGATGCGCGACCGGCCCGAAGTACCGCCCAAGCAGGTCATGATTGTGGATCGCGTGCCCCAGGACCGCGCCGCCGGCTTCACCGGCCCATGTGCCCCGCCACGGGGTTTCGTAATAGACCGCGCCCCGGTTCCAGTGGGTTTCAAGGCTCGCCACCTGCGGCTTGCCGGCGAGGCCCGCGGCGATCAGCGCATCGAGCTGCGCGGTGGCGGGGCCGTACCGGTACTGGAAAACCGGCGAAAACACCCGGCCCGAAGCGCGCGCCACATCGGCCAGCGCATCGGCCTCGGCCAGCGACCGCACCATCGGTTTTTCGCAGACCACATGCTTGCCCGCCCGAAGTGCCGCGGCAGACATCTCGAAATGCAGATGCGGCGGCAGGCAGATGTCGATCAGATCGAGCGTGTCATCGGCGAGTATCGCGGAAAAATCCGTGGCTATGGCCAGCCCGTCGCCCGCGACCAGCCGTGCCCGCGCCTCGTCCAGATCGCACAGCACCCGGACATCGAACAGATCGGGCAGGGCGCGGTACCCTTCCAGATGGGCCGCGCCGATCCCCGCGCCGATGATCGCCACCCGGATCATCCGCGCCCCTCCGCGAGGGTCTGGGCGCGCAACGCAAGCTCCATCACCTTGAAGGCATGAGCCTGCGGCATTGCGGTTTCCGTCCGGTCGCGGATATCGCGGGCAAGCCGCGCGAAATACGGCAGGCCCGCATCGGACGCGTCGATCATCTCGCAGCGGGTGCCGTTCGCCAGCAGCAGATGATCGGTCCCCGCGCGCCCGCCGACATCCACATACTTCCGCAGCTCGATATAGCCTTCGGTGCCCAGAATGGTCAGCCGCCCGTCGCCCCAGTTGGGCAGCGCATCCGGCGTGAACCAATCGACGCGGATATAGCCATGCCCGGTATCCGAGCGAAGGGCGATCTCTCCGAAATCCTGCAGACCGGGATCGTTCTGATTGGCGAAATTCCCGACCGAGGCCAGCGTGATCTCGGCATCGGTGGAACCGGTGAAGAACAGGAACTGGTCGATCTGGTGGCTGGCGATATCGGTCAGGATCCCGCCATAGGCCCCGCGGTCGAAAAACCACTCCGGCCGGGAGGCGCGGTTCAGCCGGTGCGGACCCAGCCCGACGGTTTGCACCACCCGGCCAATCGCCCCCTCGGCCACCAGTTCGGCGGCGCGGGTGACGCACGGCACCTCGAACCGTTCCGAGAAATCTACCGACCAGATCCGCCCGGTCTTCGCCACGCAGGCCTTGATCGCGTCGAGCTGCGCCGATGTGGTACAGCCGGGCTTGTCCACCATCACGTCCTTGCCCGCCTCCATCGCGGCGATGGCGAGGGCGGCACGGTCGCAAGGGATCGCGGAGATCAGGACCAGATCGATCGCGGGGTCGTCGAGCAGCGCGGCCTTGTCCGCCACCCGCGGAACGCCCGGAAAGCGCTTGCCGAACCCGTCCAGAGTGTTGGGGTTGCCCTCGGTCCACCAGCCGGCGAACTCGGACCCCGCGCCGATCATGTTCCCCGCCATCCCGTAGATGTGCCGATGATCGAGGCCGAGGGCTGCAAACCGCAAACTCATGCCACTTCCCCGCAGCTTACGGTGCGACCCTCACGTGCGGACAAAGCGATGGCGTCGATCAGCAGATGGCTCTCCAGAGCCTGCCTGCCGGTGATCATCGGCGGGTGGCCGTCGCGCAAGGCGGCGGCGAAATCCTCCAGGATGCCCTTGTGCCACTCATGGGTGAAGGCCATCGGATCAGCCCCGCCGCCGGTTCCCGCGGTTGCCCCATGGGTCTCCTTGCGGCCGTCGCGCCAGTGGACCGTCAACACGCCTTCGCCCAGATGCAGGCTGGCGCGTTCGAAATGGAGGGTGATGGTCTCGGCGCCTCCCGGGAAGCTGGCCGTGGAGGCAACCAGCGAGCCGATGGCGCCGTTTTCGAACCTGAGCCCGGCGGTGGCGAAATCTTCCGCTTCCATCTCGTGGAACCTGGTGGTCGCGGTCATCGCCTGAACCTCCGTCACCGGCCCGGTCAGGCTGAGGGCAAGGTCAATCGTGTGGATCGCCTGCGAAATGAGGACCCCGCCACCGTCGCGCGCATAGGTGCCGCGCCCGGGCTCGTCGTAATAGGCCTGCTTCCGCCACCAGGGCACGGTTACTTCCACCAGGCCGAGCGCGCCGAGATCGCCCGCGTTCACCAGCGCTGCCGCGTGTTGCGAGGCGGCCCGCACCCGGTGCTGAAAGACGACGCCGAGCGGGATGTTCATCTCCTCGCAGAGGGTGACGACCGCCCGGGCCTCGCTTGCATTTCGCGCCAAGGGTTTTTCCAGCAAGATCGCCTTGCCCGCGCGGGCGAGCGGGGCAATCAGCGCCAGCCTTGCGTCGGGTGGCGTGAGGATCAGCGCGATATCGATACCGGGGTCTGCCGCAACCGCCGCGCTGTCGGCATAAATCACGGGCCGGTAGCCCAGTTCCGTCTCGGCCCTGTCGGCGAACGCGGCGGCAGTTTGGGGGCGCCGGGCGCAGATCCCGGCAAGGCTCAGGGCAGGCCGCGCATCGCGGAGTGCGCGCAGATGCGTGGCGGCCACCATGCCCACACCGATCATCGCGACTGTCAGCGGCGCCTTGTCCATGGTCTTCGATCTCCCCCCAGGATCGCTGCTATCTCTGCATGTTCAAATCGCGTTGTCAATAAACCTGTATACCGGTATGCTGGTTGGTGGGGAGGTGCCTGCTTCATGCCCGCACAGAAGAATGCCGCGGATCTGGCCGCGATCCCGTTTGCCGAACTGGAGACCGCTTCGCCCCCTGCGGAGCAGATCTTCCGTCAGGTGCGCGATGCGGTTCTGCGAATGGAGATCCGCCCCGGCAGTCTCCTGTCGGAGACCGAAGTGGGGCAGCGCTTCGGCGCGAGCCGCACGCCCGTGCGAGAGGCGTTTACCCGCCTTCGGGAGGCCGGCCTGATCGTGACCCGCCCGAGCCGGGGCAATTTCGTCACCCGCCTGTCCGAGACGCGATTGCGTGAGGCGCAATTTCTGCGCAGCGCGATTGAAACGGCCGTCGTGACCCGGCTGTGCGAGATCGGTCTGGGGGCGGAGTATCTTGACCGCATCAAGATGAGTATATCCCGGCAGGTTACTGCGATCGCTGACAATAATGATCTGGACTTTCAGGCGCAGGACGACCGGTTTCACGCCCTTCTTGCGGCAGCCACCGGCTACCCGCGAACGGCCATGCTGCTGGCGCAGGAAAAGACACCGCTGGATCGGCTGCGGGTACTGGCGCTCAGTGATCGGGGCCACAAGGCGCGGCTTCTCTCGGAACATCGGGATATCCTGAACGCGGTGCGCGCGCGCGATCCGGAAGAGGCGCAGGCCGCGATGGCCCGGCATCTTGCCTCGGTGCTGGACCTGATCACGGATCTGCGCGATGCCGATGGCGACTATTTCGAATAGGCGCGCGATCAAAGCCGCCGGTCGAGAAAATCAAGAACCCTTGCCCGCATTGCCGCACTTTCCGCATGACCCAGATCCTCCTCGATATGGGTCTCCAGGGTAGTCTCCGAGCCGGAGATGCGATAGGCCGCGCGCAGATCCACCAGCCCTGCATCAAGCGCCGTCGCGGGCGTGCTCCAGTCCTGAAGTCCGGCGCAGACCAGTTGTGCGCGCGGGGTCACAAGCCCGGCGATCTGCCCCGACCGTGCCCGTGGCAACAGGCCCGGCACCATCATGTAGATCCCGTGCCCGTCATGCGCCCCCAGATCCACCAGCGTTTCCAGATCCGCGAAGCAGCACATATGCGCAACCGCCCTGATCCGCGCATCCAGCGCCGCAAGCCACCAGGCATGAGTGCCGCCCATCGAGAGGCCCATGGCGCCAAGCCTGCCCGCGTCGATCTCGGGCTGTGCGGCAAGCCAGCCAAGCCCTGCGGCAAGTTCGGCCAGCATACGCCCGAAAAGCGGTTTGCCCGACCATAACCCGGCCTTGGCCAGCGCGGTCTCGCCGGGCCTGGCCCGTTCCCCGAAACAAGGCATCTCCATGCACAATGCAGCGATGTTTCGGGTCGCGAGATCCGCCGCATAGGGGGCCTGAAGCGCCGGGCGGCCCCGGATCAATTCATCCCGTCCGACGCCGTAGTTGTTGCCGTGGGCGTGGCAATAGACAACTGCCCTTGCGGGCGTCGCGCCCTTGGGCGGATGGAGGAAAAAGGCCGGTATGGACGTGCCGTCGGCGCAACTCAGCCGCAGATCGTCCAGATACCAGCCCGCAATCCCGGAGCGGCCCGATCGTGCCGCATCGGCAATCTCGACCGTGCCGATCTGATGGCCCAGAAGGGCGTTCAACATCTGCCGGTCCGGTTTCGTCATCCCTGCCTGCTAAGATGGCTGGGCGCGCTTGGCAAGCCTATCCCGAAGCCGCCAGAAGCGAGGCATTGCCACCGGCTGCGGTGGTGTCGATGCAGATATGACGCTCGATGATCAGGCGCGGTATCGGGTTGGCCTCGGTGATGAGCGGGATCAGCGCGCCCTCCCGCGACGCCAGCGCCTGCCGCAAAGGGCGGGTGGTCTCCGCGTCCGCCCAGATTATCACGGCGTCGAAGCCGGTGATGTCCGTCAGCACCTCGGGCGGGATGATGCCGTCGAGGCCGTCCGTCACATCTGGTGCGACCGGCAGTGCCATGCAGCCGATCGAACGGGCGATCCGGGCCTGGCTGGCCGCCGCCTCCGCATTCGGACCGAGGCAGAGAACCCGGCCGCGCGCAAAGGTCGAAAGACGGTTGGATTCGCCGGTGGGCCCTGGCAGATCCTGTGAGGACAAGGCGATGTTGCGGGACGGCGCAAGCGCATCCAGCGCCTGCTGCACCGCCGCTGCGGTGACCGGCTTGCCCCTCGCAACGGGGTTCGCCCGGGTTTCGGCGGCGGCAAAGCGTGGCACGTAATGGGGCCCGCCGGCCTTCGGCCCGGTGCCGGAAAGACCTTCCCCACCAAAGGGTTGCGACCCGACGATGGCACCGATCTGATTGCGGTTGATATAGGTGTTTCCCACCTTCAGCCGTGCGCAAACCGCCTGCACGCGGTCGTCGATCCGGCTGTGCATTCCGAAGGTCAGACCGTAGCCCTTTGCGTTGATCGCATCGACCACGGCGTCGATCTCGTTGGCGGCGAAACGGGCGACATGCAGGACCGGGCCGAATACCTCCCGCTCCAGCGCGGCAATCCCGCCCGGCAGGTCAATCACCGTGGGTGGTACGAAATGGCCACCGGCCGGCGCCGGCAGTGTCTTCAGCAGGCGACCGTCGGTCTTTGCGGCGGCGATGTAGCGGCGGATATCGGTTTGTGCATCCTCCGAAATCACCGGGCCGAGATCGGTCTTCAGCTCCCACGGATCGCCGATCACCAGTTCGTCCATGGCGCCGTGGAGCATGTTGAGGAAAGGCCCGGCGATGTCGTCCTGCACATAGAGCATCCGCAGCGCCGAACAGCGCTGTCCGGCCGACTGAAAGGCGGATGTCACGATATCGCGGATCGCCTGTTCCGGCAGGGCGGTGCTGTCCACGATCATGGCGTTCAGCCCGCCGGTTTCCGCAATCAGCGGTGCGCCGGGGTCCAGCGCGCCGGCCATCGCCCGGTTGATCCGCTGCGCGGTGCCGGTAGAGCCGGTGAAGCACATGCCCGCGATGCGCGGATCCGACGACAGGCCCGCGCCGATCACCGATCCGGGGCCCGGCAAAAGCTGCAACGCGGTGCGCCGGACGCCGGCCTCGTGCAGCAGGCCGACCGCGCGGATCGCAACAAGCGACGTCACCTCCGCCGGTTTCGCGATGACGCCGTTTCCCGCCGCCAGCGCCGCCGCGATCTGTCCGGTGAAAATCGCAAGCGGGAAGTTCCAGGGCGAGATGCAGGCGAAGACGCCGCGGGCCGGGGCCGTCAATCGGGGGGCCTGGGCCGCGTAGTAGCGCAGGAAATCGACGGCTTCCCGCAGCTCGGCCACGGCATCGGCGGGGGTTTTTCCGGCCTCGCGCGCCAAAAGGGCAAAGATCTCGCCGAAATGCGCTTCGTAAAGATCGGCGGCACGATTGAGTACCTCGGCCCGGTCTTCGGTATCGGCGTTCCAGGGGGTGGCGGCTGATAGGGCGGCGTTCAGGTCATCCGCCGTGGCCTCCCGCAGATTTCCCACGATATCATATGGGTCCGCGGGGTTTTTCACGTCGTGGGCGGGGCCATCGCCGGGCTCTCCCGCGATCAGGGGCGCGCCCGTCCAGCGATGGGTGCGATATGGCGCGCGCGCCGCTTCGATCTCTGCCAGATCGACCGGATCGTGCAGATCCCAGCCCCGCGCATTCCGGCGCTCGGGCTGGAACAGGTCGCCCGGCGGAACGACGGCCGGGTTCGGCCCCAGACCCTCCAGAGCCGCGAAGGGATCGGTGGCAACCTCCTCCGGAGCGACAGTCGCATCGAGGATCTGGTGCACGAAGGAGGAGTTGGCCCCGTTTTCCAGAAGACGCCGCACCAGATATGCAAGCAAATCGCGATGCGCCCCCACCGGCGCATAGATCCGGCAGCGGGTGGCGTTGGATTTCAGCACCTGATCGTGCAGCGCCTCGCCCATACCGTGGAGACGTTGAAATTCAAAGGCTTGCGGATTGTCGCTCATCTCGATGATAGCGCCGACCGTGTGCGCGTTATGGGTCGCGAATTGCGGATAGATGCGGTCCGTCATGCCAAGCAGCTTGTTGGCGCAGCACAGATAGGCGGCGTCCGTGGCGGGTTTGCGGGTAAAGACCGGAAAGCTCCGCAACCCTTCCACCTGGGCGCGCTTGATCTCTGTATCCCAATAGGCGCCCTTGACGAGCCGCAGCATGATCTTGCGATCAAGGCTTTCGGCCAGCGCGTAAAGCCAGTCGATCACCGCGCTCGCCCGCTTGCCATAGGCCTGAACCACAACGCCGAACCCGTCCCATCCGGCCAACGCCTCGTCCCGCAGCACGGCTTCGATCACGTCGAGCGACAGGTCCAGCCGGTCGGCCTCTTCGGCGTCGATATTGAGGCCCATGCCCGCCTTGCGCGCCTGCAGGGCCAGCGCCCGCGTCCGGTCCACCAGTTCCGTCATCACCCGGTCGCGCTGAGACACTTCATAGCGGGGGTGCAGCGCCGACAGCTTGATCGAAATGCCGGGATTGTCGCGAATGTCATCCGAGCGGCATTCCGGCGTCAGGTGCGAAATCGCCGCGCGATAAGATTTGTAGAACCCGTCCGCATCCGCTTGTGTCATCGCGGCTTCGCCAAGCATATCAAAGGAATAGGTGTATCCCTTCATCTGCATCTTGCCGCCCCGCTTCAGGGCCTCGTCCATGGTCTGGCCCAGAACGAATTGCTGCCCCATCTCGCGCATGGCCCGGCCCACGGCCACGCGGATCACCGGTTCGCCCAGGCGCCGCACCGCGCCGCGCAGCACATTCGCCATGCCCTCGCCATCCTGCAGCACCTTGCCGGTCAGCATCAGTGCCCAGGTCGAGGCATTGACCAGAGAGGAGGAGGATTTGCCCAGATGCGTTCCCCATTCCGAAGGCGCGATCTTGTCTTCAATCAGCGCGTCCACGGTTTCCGCATCGGGGACGCGCAACAACGCCTCGGCCAGGCACATCAGCGCGATGCCCTCTCGCGTGGACAGGCCGTACTCCGCGAGAAACACCTCCATCAGACCCGGCGTGCTGTCGGAACGCAGGGAGCGGACCAGCCTTGCGCCCCGGGCGGCCGCGGCGGCGCGGGTGTCCGCATCCGGCGCGGCCTCCCCGATCAACGCGGTGAGGACGTCATCCTCCGGCGCGTGGGTCAGGCTGCGGATGCGTGTTCGAAGAGCGGCAAGCGGGTCCATCTGGGGCCTCATGAGGATCGGTTTCGACGCAGATTACAGCAAGCCGGGCAGGGCGGTCTGCCTTGACTTTTCGAACTGGCAGGCGTTTGTCCTGAAATAGGCACATCGAACGGGGAAAAAGATGCCAGATAAACCGGATGCGGGGCAGCTTGACGGATTTGATCGCAAGATCCTGCGGATATTGTCCACCGAAGGCCGGATTCCAGTCACCGATCTGGCCCGCAAGGTCGGTCTGTCGAAGAGCCCCTGCCAGGTCCGGGTGAAGCGGCTTCAGGCGCAAGGCTACATCCTCGGCTTTCGGGCGGTTCTGAATCCCGCCAAGCTGAACCGGGATCAGGTGGCCTTTGTCGAGGTCAAGCTGATCGACACGACCGAGGGCGCGCTTGGCGCGTTCAACGCAGCAGTGCACAAGGTGCCCGAGATCGAGCAATGCCACATGATTGCGGGGGCGTTCGATTACCTGCTGAAAGTGCGCACCAGCGACATGCGCGGCTATCGCCGCGTACTGGGAGAGGTGATCTCGGCGCTGCCCCATGTTGCTTCCAGTTCGACCCATGTCTCGATGGAGGCGGTGAAGGACAGCGCCTTCTAGAGGTGGGTCAGGTGGGAGGCGCAGCCGGTTAGCGCGGCGTAGTCATCCGACACGACGGCCACGCCGAACTGCTCCAGAAACGGCCCGAACCGGCCTTTGGCGCGCATCGCCTCGGCAAAGCCGAACCGGTCCAGATAGGGCGCGAAGGCGCGGCTGACCCCGCCCACCAGAAAGATGCCGCCAAAGGGCAGGTGCACAAGGGCCAGATCGCCCACAACCGTGCCCAGAATGCGCACGAACAGACGTGCGGTCGCCTCCGCCCGGGAGTTTCCGTCCTCCAGCGCAGACATGATGTCGGCGGCCGACATGCGCTGGTTGTGCAGGAAGACATGGATCGCCTCGATCCCGCGCCCGGAGAGCGCTTCTTCAACCGCGGCAAACCCATGCGCATCGCGCAGATGCCCCGACAGCGCCGCGCCTTCTGGGCCGCAAAGCGGCAGGCTGATATGCCCGCATTCCGACGGTGGCACGAACCGGCCGAGCGTTGTGTCGTAGATAGGTGCCGCATTGAAGCCGGTGCCGACACCCACCACCAGTTTCGCGGCCTGTCCGCTTGCCTCGGGCTGGGACAGGACCGGCCTGATCATCTCCGGCGAGAGATGGCCGATCGCGTGACCCTGGGCCTGCAAATCGTTCAGAACGGCTACTTTTTCGGCGCTCAACACCTGCGCCAGCATCGCGCGTTCCACACGCCATGGCAGGTTGGTCAGATCGGCCACCCCGTCATGAACCGGGCCCGCCGCCGCCACGCAAACCCCGGTGATCTGCCCGTGATCGGTGCCCGTGTCGGCCAGATAGCGGTGCAGCACATGGGCCAGATCGGGGGCGTCGCGATTGGCATAGCGGCGCACGCTGTCGGCATCCACGACCTTGCCGCTGGCCAGCGCCACGCGGGTGTTGGTGCCGCCGATATCGGCCACAAGCGACAGGGCAGAGGGCATATGCGGATCCTTCGGGGTTTCGGGCATGGCTTGTCGGGCGGTCAGCGCCACCAGTCTGCCAGTGCCTGATAGGATGCTTTCGGTGTTCGCTGCAAGCTGTCGAAATCCACATGGATCAGGCCGAAGCGTTTTTCATAGCCAAGCGCCCATTCGTAATTGTCCATCAGCGACCAGGTGAAATAGCCGCGCAGCGGCACGCCCTCGGCAATCGCTTCCCGTGCGGCGTTCAGGTGGCGGGAGAGATAGTCGATCCGGGCGATATCGGGCCGATCGGCGGTGTCGGCATTCGCCATCCCGTTTTCGGTGACGTAAAGTGGCAGATCGCCGGTATAGTCGCGGGCCGTCCGGATCAGGAAATCGCGCAGACCGTCGGGATAGATCTCCCACCCCATCTGGGTTTTCTCCAGCGGCCCCTCCACCTCGGCATAATTGGGCCAGGGGCCGGGCCTGTGGTCGATCAGCTTGCGGGTGTAGTAGTTCAGCCCGAGCCAGTCGAGCGGTTGCGCAATGCTGTCGAAGTCGTCCTGCCAGCCGTCGGGCAGATGCGGCTCCAGACCCGCCAGAGCCTCCGCCGGATAGGCCCGCTTGAAGAGGCCGCCCAGAAAGAACCGGTTGTAGATCGCATCATAGGTCGCCGCCGCCCCGGTCGCGGCCGCGTCGTCATTGGCGGGCGCGCTCCACTCGAAATTGCAGACGGCGCCGAGGTTCCGCATCCCCAGGCCGCGCATCACCTCCGTGGCGCGGCCATGGGCCAGAAGCACGTGATGCATCGCCCGCGCGGTGGCGCGTATGTCGCGCAGGCCCGGCGCGTGATGCCCGTCGAAATGGCTGAGCCACCCGACGCACCAGGGTTCGTTGATCGGGGCCGCCGACCAGACGCGATCCCCGATGCGGCCCATGATCACGGCGGTGAAATCGCCGAACCAGCCGGCGATATCCCGGTTGCGCCACCCGCCCAGATCGGCCAGCGCGCTTGGAAGCTCCCAGTGATAGAGCGTGGCCGCCGGTTTGATGCCGCGCGCCAGAAGCCCGTCGACCAGCCGGTCGTAGAAATCGAGCCCCGCCTCGTTCACCGTGCCCCGCCCCTCGGGCAGAACCCGTGCCCAGGAGGTGGAGAACCGGTAGGCATCGGCGCCCAGTGCGGCCAGCAGGTCAAGATCCTCCTCCAGCCGGTGGTAATGGTCGCAGGCGACGGCCCCGTTTTCCGCCCGCACCACATTGCCGGGCGTCGCGGCAAAGCTGTCCCAATGGGTGGGCCCCGCGCCGCCGAAGCCGTGGCCTTCGATCTGATAGGAGGAGGTGGCCGTGCCGAAGACGAAGCCTTCGGGAAAATCGGCGCGGCTGAGGGGCATCTTCATGCGGTGTCTTCCCTGGTGTCAGCCGGCCGGGGCCGGGCCTGTGGACCGGCCCACGGTCAGCTCCGTTTCCCACAACTCCTGCACATGGGGCTGGTTGGGTTTGCGGATGAGGTCGATCAGGATTTCCGCGCAGCGCTGACCCGCGCCGCGGATCGAGGACCGGGTGGCCGTAAAGGCCGGGCCATCTGCATCGTTGTTCATATAGGACAGCACATCGTCATGGGTGACCAGAGAGATATCGCGGCCCAGAACCAGCCCGCGCTCCACCACGGCCCGCCGGACCCCGATCGCGGGGATAACGGAGGAGACGAGAAAGGCCGTGGGCGTTTCGGCCAGATCCAGCATCTGCGACGCCGCGACATAGCCGAAGCCTTCGGTCATGACATCGGCGCGCATCCAGTCGGGGTTGGGGGCCATGCCGCGGGACCATATCGCCTCCGCATAGCCGGCGCGGCGGCGGGCGGCGAAGTCCAGATTTTCCTGCCCGTTGATCAGCGCGATCCGCCTGTGGCCCAGATCCAGCAGGAAGTTGGTGGCCTTGCGAAAGGCGGATTTGTTGGCCACGTCCAGCCAGCTGTATCCGTCGGGGTTCTGGGTGCGGCCATGAACCAGAAACGGCAGGCCAAGCTCCCGCAGAAGCGCGATCCGCGTATCGTCGGTTTCCGGCGACTGGACCATGACGCCATCGACCGACCCGTTGGCCGCCATCTGCCGGTAGGCGCGTTCCGCCTCGCCGTCCGAGACGATGGAGAGAAGCAGATCATACCCCTCGTTGGCATAGACCTCGCCCGCACCGGCCAGAAAATCGGCGAAGATCGGGTTGACCATCTCGGTCTTGCCGGCCAGGGGAATGACATGGCCGATGGTCATCGCACGCCCCGTGGCCAGACGCCGGGCGCGGGAGTTGGGCTGATAGTTTGCGGCCTGCGCCGCGGCCAGAACCCGCGCGCGGGTTTCCTCGCGCACCTCGGGATAGCCGTTCAGGGCCCGGCTGACCGTGGTCTGGGACAGGTTCAACGACTCGGCCAATTGTTTGAGATTCATTGCCAATCTGGACCCAAAGCGCTTCGGAAAGGAGCCCAAGACTAGCCATGCCGATGGTCTCTTGTCAAAGATTCAAACCTGCCGGATTTTTCTGCACCTGCACAATAACTCATTATTTTTCAGGGTGATGGAAGAAGGCGGATTGACTCGTAAGACGGCTTGATTGAGTGTGCCATATGCTCAAAGCGCTTTGAACACAGCTTTGAGGCACTGGGATACCACGCGACCACCACGAGGTCGCATCAACTGGGAGGTACCAATGAAGAATTCATTCTATACCGGTGCTGCGCTTCTGGCGCTGACCGCCGGAATGGCGCAGGCCGACGGACATCTGATTTTCCCGATCGGGGAGGGCGACTTCAACTGGGATAGCTTCGAAGCCTTTGCCGAGGCCCATGATCTGAGCGGCCAGACCCTGACGATGACCGGCCCCTGGACGGGGCTGGATGCGGAACTGGTGGAAAGCGTGGCGGCCTATTTCGAGGAAGCGACCGGCGCGACGGTGCAGTATTCCGGTTCGGACAGTTTCGAACAGGATATCGTGATCGCGGCGCAGGCGAGATCGGCCCCCAACATCGCCGTCTTCCCGCAACCGGGCCTGGCTGCGGACATGGCCGCGCGCGGGTTCCTGACGCCGCTGGCCGATGGCACCTCGGACTGGGTGCGCGAAAACTACGCCGCCGGGCAATCCTGGGTCGATCTGGGCACCTATGCCAATCCGGACGGAGCGGATGAGCTCTTCGGCTTCTTCTACAAGGTCGATGTGAAATCACTGGTCTGGTATTCGCCCGAAGCCTTCGACGAGGCCGGGTACGACATTCCCGAAACCATGGAAGATCTGCGCGCGCTGACCGATCAGATCGTTGCCGATGGCGGCACGCCCTGGTGCATCGGGCTTGGGTCCGGCGCGGCCACGGGCTGGCCCGCGACCGACTGGGTCGAGGACATGATGCTGCGCACGCAGCCGCCCGAGGTCTATGATGCATGGGTTGCCAACGAGATCCCGTTCAACGACGAACGCGTCGTGGCCGCGATCGAGGAGTTCGGCAGCTTTGCGCGGAACGACGACTACGTGAACGGCGGTGCGGCCGCCGTCGCCTCGACCGACTTCCGCGACAGCCCCGGCGGTCTCTTCTCCTTCCCGCCGGAATGCTACATGCACCGCCAGGCGTCGTTCATTCCCACGTTCTTCCCCGAGGGCGCCGATTCGGATTTCTTCTACTTCCCGGCCTATGAAGGTCAGGATCTGGGGCAGCCGGTGCTGGGTGCGGGCACATTGATGGCCATCACCGACGACTCGCCCGCGGCGCATGCCTGGATTGAGTTCGTGAAAACCCCCATCGCGCATGAAGTCTGGATGGCCCAGACCGGGTTCCTGACACCTCATGACGGGGTCAATACCGAGCTTTTCGGCACCGACGCTGCGCGGCAGATGAACGACATCCTGCTGAACGCGACCACCTTCCGCTTCGACGCATCCGACCTGATGCCGGGTGAGATCGGGCAGGGCGTGTTCTGGTCCGGCATGGTCGATTACACCACCGGGGCGGATGCCGCCGACGTGGCGACGATGATCCAGGAACGGTGGGACTCGATCCAATAACCGGTCATCCGGCCTAAGACAGCCCGGCCCGCGCCGACTGCGCGCGGGCCGGGGCAACCACGACATCAGCAAGCCGTCATCGGGCCGACAGGCCGGCAGGCTTAAGGGAGGGTCTCATGTCACCAATGCTGCAAGGTGCGATCACCATCGTCATCGGCGTGGGGGGGTGTATCGGATACTTCTATTTCGCCAATCTGATCCTCGACAAGGTGATCTTCCCCGCGCGCGGCAACGATGCGGGGCGCAACATCAACCGCGCCAATGCCGTGCGACCTTGGCTGTTCCTGTTTCCAGCGATCTTCGCGCTTGGCCTCTATCTGGTCTATCCGGTGGTCGGCAGCTTCATCCGGTCGCTCTACAACCGGGCGGGCAACGAGTTCATCGGGTTCGGAAACTATGCCAACCTGATCGCGGACGAGACCTTCCGCACCGCGTTTTTCAACAATTTCCTCTGGGTTCTGGTCGTCCCCGCGATGGCGACCTTCCTTGGACTTCTGGTGGCGCAACTGACCGACAGGCTGAGCTGGGGCAACATCGCCAAATCCCTGATCTTCATGCCGATGGCGATCTCCTTCGTGGGCGCCTCGCTGATCTGGAAGTTCGTCTACGCCAATGACCCCGATATCGGGATCATCAACGCGATCCGCGCCAGCATGGGCATGGACAGCGTCGACCCGATGCAGATCCCGTTCTGGAACAATTTTTTCCTGATGGTGATCCTGATCTGGATCCAGACCGGCTTTGCGATGGTGATCCTGTCCGCCGCGCTGCGCGGCATCCCCGAAGAAACGGTGGAGGCCGCGATCATCGACGGCGCGAACCCGTTTCAGGTGTTCTTCAAGATCAAGGTGCCGCAGATCATGGGTACGATCGTGGTGGTCTGGACGACGATCACGATCCTTGTGCTGAAGGTTTTCGATATCGTCTACACCATGACGGGCGGCAATTTCGGAACCGAGATCCTGCCCAGTTACATGATGAGCTTCATGTTCCGCGATGACGGGCGGGCGACGGCCGTGGCCTTCGTGATCATGCTGGTGGTTCTGCCGGTCATGATCTGGAACATCGTGCAAGCCCGTAAAGAAATGCGCTGAAAGAGGATAAGAGACATGGACAATATTGCCGGTACCAAATCCTCGCTCACCTGGGCCGTGAACATCTCGGTCGTGTTCCTCGTGGTCCTCTGGCTGATCCCGACAATCGGGCTACTGGTCTCCTCGTTCCGCGACCGGGACCAGATCTCCGTTTCTGCCTGGTGGCAGGCGCCGCTGCCGGTTGAACAGGCCTACCGCCTGCGCGCCGAGGGCGACATCACCCGGACCGGCGATCTCTGGGTGATCGAGGGCAATGTCTTCGCCGCCTCCGAGATGGCGGAGGCCTTCCCCGAAGGCACAGATCACCCGCCGATTTCGGCCTTCGGGACGACCGGGCGCGATCCGGGCGCCTATGCGGCCGGCGAAGAGGTGCCCAACCGCGATGGCGGGACGCTGGTGATCAACGAAGACGGATCCTATGTCTTCACCACCAACGAAGACCCGAGCGAGCGTCCGCCGCGGCTTTACGTCATGGCCGAAACCCCGCCGGAATTCACCACCGCCAATTACGATACGGTTCTGGGCGGGGATGGCATGGGGCAGGCCTTCATCAACACGCTGACGGTGACCATTCCGGCCACGGTCATCCCGATCCTGATCGCGGCCTTCGCGGCCTACGCCCTTGCCTGGATGGATTTCCCCGGTCGCGGACTGCTGATCGCCGCGGTCGTGGGGCTGCTCGTCGTGCCGCTGCAACTGGCGCTTGTGCCGCTGCTCAGCCTGCATCAGCAGATCGGCATTGGGCAAAGCTTTGTCGGCATCTGGCTTGCCCATACCGGATTCGGCCTGCCGCTCGCGATCTATCTTCTGCGAAACTACATGGTCGGCCTGCCGCGCGATATCATCGAAAGCGCCAAGGTCGACGGGGCGACGGATTTCCAGATTTTCACCAAGATCATCCTTCCGCTCAGCTTCCCCGCTCTGGCCAGTTTCGCGATCTTCCAGTTCCTGTGGACCTGGAACGACCTTCTGGTCGCCAAGGTGTTCCTGCCCTCCAGCGATGAAAGCTGGGTGATGACGGTGCGGATCGCCGATGACCTTCTGGGGTCCCGCGGCGGCGACTGGGGCATTCTTGCGGCGGCGGCTTTCGTCTCCATCGCGGTGCCGCTTCTGGTTTTCTTTTCGATGCAACGGTATCTGGTGCGCGGTCTTCTGGCCGGCTCCGTCAAGTAAAGGTCTGAACCACTGATGAACCTGATGCAGGATCTCGCGCCGCAAAAAGTGATGGCGCATGACAAGGACTGGTGGCGCGGCGCGGTGATCTATCAGATCTACCCCCGCAGCTTTCAGGACTCCAACCATGATGGCATCGGCGATCTGGCCGGCATCATCCACCGGCTGCCGCATATTGCCGAGCTTGGGGTGGATGCGATCTGGATCAGTCCGTTCTTCCGCTCCCCGATGCTGGATTTCGGATATGATGTCAGCGATTACCGCGACGTGGATCCGATGTTCGGCTCCCTTGGAGATTTCGATGCGCTGATCGGCCGGGCCCATGACCTGGGCCTGAAGGTTCTGATCGATCTCGTTCTCAGCCACACCTCGAACCAGCACGCCTGGTTCCAGGAAAGTCAGACCAGCCGCGAGAATGCGAGAACCGACTGGTATGTCTGGGCCGATGCCAAGCCCGACGGCTCGCCCCCGAACAACTGGCTGTCGATCTTCGGCGGCTCGGCCTGGGAATGGTCGGGCGACCGGATGCAATACTATCTGCACAATTTCCTGAAAGAGCAGCCCGATCTGAACATGCACAACCCCGCCGTGCAACAGGAGATGCTGGACGTGGCCCGGTTCTGGCTGGATCGCGGGGTGGATGGTTTCCGGCTTGATACGATCAATTTCTACTTCCACGACCAGCAGTTGCGCGACAACCCCCCGCTGGCACCGGAGAGCCGCAACTCGACCATCGCGCCCGAGGTGAACCCGTATAACTGGCAGGATCACATCTATGACAAGAACCAGCCGGAGAACCTGAATTTCCTGCGCCGTCTGCGCGCGCTGCTGGATGAATACCCCGCCGCCGCCGCGGTGGGCGAGGTGGGGGACGGCCAATACGGGCTGGAGCTTCAGGCCGAATACACATCCGGCGGCGACAAGATCCACATGTGCTACAGTTTCGAGTTCCTCTCGGGGATCGCGCCCACGCCCGAACGCGTGGGCAAGGTGATCACCGATTACGAGACCGCCATCGGCGATGGCTGGGCCTGTTGGGCGTTTTCCAATCACGACGTGATGCGCCACCCCTCGCGCTGGAACCTGGGCGAGGAGGCGCGCCGCGTCTACGCGGCCCTGCTTCTGTGCCTGCGCGGGTCGGTTTGTCTCTATCAGGGCGAAGAGCTTGGCCTGACCGAGGCCTATGTTTCCTACGAGGATCTGCAGGATCCCTATGGCATCCGCTTCTGGCCCAAGTTCAAGGGACGCGACGGTTGCCGGACGCCGATGCCGTGGGTCAGCGACAATCAGAATGGCGGATTTTCCGATGCGAAACCCTGGCTGCCGATGGCGGTCGAACATCTGAGCCGGTCGGTTGCCAATCAGGGCCGGGAGCCCGACAGCACGATGGCGTTCTACCGGTCGATGATCCGGTTCCGCCGCTCCTATCCGGCGCTGTCCAAGGGGTCGTTCGCCATGGTTCAGGCCGATGGCGGGATCGTGTCATTCATTCGCGAACAGGACGGGTTGCGGATTTTCTGCGCCTTCAACCTGACCAACATGGCCCAGCCCGCGACATTGCCCGAAGGCGACTGGCGCGAAGACAAGGGCGCGCCCTTCACCGCGATCGCAAATACCGAGGGGGAGGTGACGCTGCCGCCCTATCAAGCCTATTTCGGCGTTCAGGATGCTGCGACCTGACGGCCGCAAAACGAAGACAAGAGGGAGGAAAAACCAATGGCCGAGCTGAAGATGACAGATGTCGCCAAAGCCTATGGCGATGTTCGGGTGCTCAGTGACATCAACCTGGACATCGAGCAGGGGGAGCTGATCGTCTTTGTCGGTCCGTCCGGCTGTGGCAAGTCCACGCTTCTGCGCATGGTCGCGGGGCTGGAAAAGATCACCGAAGGCACGCTGGAAATCGACGGGCAGGTGGTCAACGACGTACCGCCATCCGAACGCGGCATCGCCATGGTGTTCCAGTCCTACGCGCTTTACCCGCACATGACCGTGCGCGACAACATGGCCTTCGCCCTGAAAATCGCGGGCAAGACCAAGGATGAGATCGACGAGGCGGTGAAGGCGGCGGCCGACAAGCTGCAACTCACCCAGTTCCTGGACCGTCTGCCAAAGGCGCTTTCGGGTGGGCAGCGCCAGCGGGTCGCCATCGGGCGCTCCATCGTGCGCGACCCCAAGGTCTATCTCTTCGACGAGCCGCTTTCCAATCTGGATGCGGCCCTGCGCGTTGCCACCCGGCTGGAGATCGCGCAGCTGAAGGAGCAGATGCCCGACAGCACGATGATCTACGTGACCCACGATCAGGTGGAGGCGATGACCCTCGCCACGCGGATCGTGGTTCTGGCGGGCGGCGGTGTCGCGCAGGTCGGCTCGCCGCTGCAGCTCTACGAGAAGCCGAACAGCGAATTCGTGGCCCAGTTCATCGGGTCGCCCGCCATGAACCTTCTGGGTGGTGAAATCGTCGGGACGGGCGAGATCACGACCCTGAAACTGAACGAAGGTGGCGGGACGATCACCTCTCACTATCCGTCCAAACCGGAAGACATGGGCGCGAAGGTGAATGTGGGAATCCGGCCGGAAGACATGGTCGCCACCGACGGCACCGATTTCGCCTATCACGGAACCGTTGAGATCACCGAGGCTCTGGGGGAGGTGACGCTGCTCTATTTCGAGAAATCCGCGCCGGAGCATGACCCGGTCATCGGCAAGTTGCAGGGCATCCACTCCAATGTCCGCCGCACGGATGTGAAACTGACGGCCGATCCGGCCAAGGTGCATGTGTTCAAGGACGGCATCTCGCTTCACTACCGCGACCAGCCGGTTTTCCTGCCCGGTGTGCAGCCGCATTGAGGTTGATGTTTTCGTGTCGCTATCAGCGCTAACTGCTCGAAATTGATAGATTTCTCTCGACAGGTATCGTTTCGGTGTGAACACTCTTGCCGGGGAGCGCGTGCAAGAGGGGTGGCTGTCTATGCCAAAAAGCGCAATAGGCTACGTGGAAACGGCGAGAGCCGACACGGACCGGATTTCCGGTGTATCCGTGGTCGTGCCGATTTATAACGAGATCGACAATATCGTTCCGCTGCATACCGAATTAACGGCGGCCCTGTCGGACATCGGCAAACCCTACGAGATCATTCTCGTAGATGACGGCTCCACGGATGGCAGCTCTGCCGCATTGGCCGATCTGACCGATCGGGACAGCCACGTTCGTGTTGTGGAGTTTCGGCGGAATTTCGGCCAGACGGCCGCGATGAAGGCGGGGGTCGATCACGCCCGGATGGATGCTGTCGTGACGATCGATGGTGATTTGCAGAACGATCCGAGTGATATCGCAGCAATGATTGTGAAGCTTGAGGAGGGCTATGACCTCGTCCATGGCTGGCGGCGGGATCGGCAGGATGCGCTGATCACGCGCAAGCTTCCGTCGCGTATCGCCAACAGGCTGATTTCTTGGTCTACCGGCTTTCCGATCCACGATCTGGGCTGCACACTCAAGGCCATTCGCCGTGATGTGATGGTCGAGATTGAGCTTTATGGAGAAATGCACCGCTTCATCCCGATCCTTCTGCATCAAAGGGGTGCGCGCTGCATCGAAATGGTAACCAATCACCGACCGCGTGTCGCCGGCGTCAGCAAGTATGGCATCGGGCGCACCATCACCGTGCTGCTGGACCTTCTGACTGTGAATTTCCTGTTGTTCAACTCGGCCCATCCCATGCGTACCTTTGGGCTTCTGGGCATGCTCAGCATGGCATTGTCAGTGGTGTCTTTGATTCTGCTCGTTCTGATGAAGGTAATCGGCGGAGTTGACATGACGGGCAACCCTTTCCTGATCCTCTCGGTCATGGCGGGGCTTGCGGGTATCCAGCTTCTTAGTCTCGGCTTGGTTGGCGAGGTTCTGGCACGCGTCTATTTCGGTCAGGATCTGAGGGAAACTTACGCCGTGCGTCGGGTGATTGAGCGGGCGAGTGGCGTATCTCATGGCGGTTGAATCAAACTTTTCTGCGGCGGTGGATCATAAGCGGTCTGTCGATTGGATAATCTTGGCCCTGATAGTTGTGCTGGCCGGGTGCCTGAGAGGTTGGTATGTGCCTCAGCCGCTGGTTGATGTGTTTAGCTGGCGTCAGGCCTCGACCGCTATGATCGCGGACAACTTCCGCCTCGGTAGCTGGAACATTTTTTTCCCCGAGGTAAGCTGGACCGGCCCCGGGCCCAGCTATCAGGGCCGAGAGTTCCAGCTCTTCACTTACATCGTTGCAATCCTGCACGCGGTTTTTGGTTGGCATGACTGGATTGGCCGGCTTGTGGCGACTTTGTTTGGGCTGGTTACAGTCTTCTCGGTGCATCGGCTTGCCGCGTTGATCTGGGATGAGCGACACGCGCATGCCGTTGCATTCAGCTACGCGGTGATGCCGGCGGCAATCATTATTGACAGTTCATTTCTGCCAGATCCGGCGATGCTTGCTCTGATAACGCTTGGTCTTTGGTTGTTCGTACGGCATTGGATCTATGGAGGGTGGCGCGACCTGCTTCTTGGCGCGTCCGCTTTCACGCTTGGGGCGTTGACAAAGCTGCCCGGGCTTGGTGCTGGTTTGGTCGTCGCCTGGTTGATAGTGGTCTGGCTCGCTCGCGGGGAGATCCGTCCTGCGATACGGGCCGCCATCGCGGCTATCGCCGGGATGATCTTGGTTTTCAGCTACTATGCTTGGGCGGTGCATCTAGGTAACAGTTACCCCCCCTATCACGTAGCCGGCGACGGGTACGTCTGGGACTGGGGATTGTCCAGGTTCTGGGAAGAACGATTCTTTATTGATGATTTGTGGGGCATGTGGGTCTGGTGGTACTTCGGATACGTCATCATGGCTATGATTGCGTTGGGCTTTTGGACGATCCCTCCATTGTTCGAGGGGCGGGATGGCGCGCTAGTGGCGGTGCCGCTCGTCTGGTTGGTAGGCGGTATTCTCGTGTACCTTGCCGGGGCAAGAGAAATCTCGAACAACCCTTGGAACCTGCATGTGCTGCATGTCCCCGCAGCTTTCTTATGCGGTCGTGGAATTATAGCTCTGACGCAGTCCAATCGCGTCAAGTCGAGCAGTGTTGGGGATCGTTTCCGGCTTTTTGTCATTCTTTCCGTAATGCTTACCGCGGGTACTTTCGCAGTCGTTCCCAACTTGAAGAAATCGGAAAACGAGAATGCACTGTACTTGGGTCGGTCGCTGGATCGCTTGGCGGAGCCCGATGATCTGGTTATAGCAATAAGTCCGCAAGTCGGCGATCCCGTTGCGATCTACTATAGCCGTCGCCGGGGATGGGTTTTTCCGCCCGGTGGCGGTGATACGGATTGGGCAAGTTTCGTCGATGATGACAACACGGCTATCACGCAGTTAGAGGATCTGCGCCACCAAGGCGCGCGTTGGTTCGGCGTTACTTGGAACGCGCGCGATAGCGAAGATCGGTCATTCTTTGTCCATCACGCAGGTATCATTGAACATCTGGAAGCGACGGGAACAAGGGTTGACGCTACCGAAACCCACGTGATCTATCGATTGGATCCGCCATCCTAGGGATTGCCGTCAAGGCTTGGGCGATGGATTAGCCAAAGATTGCGCAGATAGACTGCCAAGCCCATCGCCTGGCCCAGAATGAACACGGGATCCCAACGATAGATCGCGTAGGCCAGCATGAGCAACCCACCGAAAACGGAAAAGTACCAGAAAGACAGGGGGATCACAGATTGGCCTGCCCGCTCCGAATGCCACCATTGGATGATGAAACGTGCGCCGAACATCATCTGTGCGAACAAGCCCAAAATCACCCACGCCAGTTCAGTCGGGGTTTCAACATTGAAAAGCGTCAGCAGGTTCATCGCGGCGGATCCCTTCGGGCTGTTTTGGTCGTGAGGCCGGTCTTAGCAGCATGGGCGAATGGTGCCGATCTTACAATCTGCTCGCCAATTGACCCGGTGATCGAAGAAGGTTAATTGAACATCTGTTCAATTCGACAGAAGAAGGACCGCGAAGATGGAGATTTCAACGGCCAAGGCCATCGTCACCGGCGGGGCGTCCGGGCTAGGGGAGGCCTGCGTGCGTCATCTTGCCGGGCAGGGCGCGCAGGTGACAATCTTCGATCTGGAGGCCGCGCGCGGGTCCGCCGTGGCGGACGAGCTTTCCGGGGTTCGCTTTGCCGAGGTCGATGTGACCGAAGACGCCGCAACCGCCAGCGCGGTGGCGGAGGCTGCCGAGGCGATGGGGGGGCTTACCGCCGTCATCAACTGCGCCGGCATCGCCACGGGGGCCAAGACGGTGGGGCGCGACGGGCCGCACCCGTTGGACCGGTTTCAGCGCACGATCGACATCAACCTTGTCGGGGCCTTCAATGTTCTGCGTCTGGCGGCGGCGGAAATGGCCAGGAATACCCCCAATGACGATGGCGAGCGGGGGGTGATCGTCAACACTGCCTCGGTCGCGGCTTTCGAAGGGCAGAAAGGGCAGGCGGCCTATGCGGCCTCCAAGGCGGGTGTCGCGGGGATGTCCCTGCCGGTTGCCCGCGATCTGGCCGCGCTTGGTATCCGCTGCTGCGCGATTGCGCCGGGCATATTCCACACTCCGATGCTGGAAGGTTTGGGGCAGGACATCATGGATGGTCTCGCCGCCGACGTGATCTTTCCCAAGCGGCTGGGAAGGCCCGAGGAATTCGCCCGGCTGGCGGCGTTCATCCTGACCTGCCCCTATCTGAACGGCGAGACGATCCGCCTTGACGGGGCGCTGCGCATGCCAGCCTGAACGCAGACAGGTTACGAAAAAATGCAGGATCGTGATTTTTTGCAACCCGTTCCGGCGGCTGGCCTTCGAGATCGCCCAAAGCGGGGGCGCAGATTTCTGGCGCGGCCCCTCTGGAATTGTTAGCGCTAACAGGTTAGAGTGCCTCAAGCCGATGCCAGGAGACACCCATGCCCCTCGACGCCCGTATTGCCGATATCACCGCCCGCATTCAGGACCGTTCCCGCAAGACGCGCAGCATCTACATGGAGCGCATGCGTCGCGCCGCAGAGGATGGCCCGCGCCGGGCGCATCTGAGTTGCGGCAACCAGGCCCATGCCTATGCCGCGATGGGCGCCGACAAGGACGCGCTGGTGGATGCGAGAGTGCCCAATCTGGGGATCGTGACCGCCTATAACGACATGCTAAGCGCCCACCAGCCTTTCGAGACCTATCCGCAGAAGATCAAGGATGCCGCGCGCGCCGCAGGCGCGACCGCGCAGGTGGCCGGCGGCGTACCGGCGATGTGCGACGGGGTCACCCAGGGACAGGTTGGCATGGAGCTGAGCCTGTTTTCCCGCGACGTGATCGCGCTCGCCACGGGTGTGGCGCTGTCGCACAACACGTTCGATGCGGCGGTCTATCTGGGTGTCTGCGACAAGATCGTTCCCGGTCTGGTCATCGCGGCGGCCACTTTCGGCTATCTGCCGGGTATCTTCATTCCTGCCGGGCCGATGGTCTCCGGCCTGCCCAACGATGAAAAATCCAGGGTTCGCCAGCAGTTTGCCGCGGGCGAGGTGGGGCGTGACGTGCTCATGAAAGCCGAGATGGACAGCTATCACGGCCCCGGAACCTGCACCTTTTACGGCACGGCCAATTCCAATCAGATGCTGATGGAATTCATGGGGCTGCACCTGCCGGGCGCCAGTTTCGTCAACCCCGGCACGCCGCTGCGCGAGGCGCTGACCGCGGCGGCGGCGGAGCGGGCCGTCTCGATCACAGGGCTGGGCAACGACTATCGCCCGGTTTGCGATATTCTGGACGAAAGGGCCTTCGTGAACGGCATTGTGGGCCTGATGGCGACGGGCGGGTCCACAAATCTGGTGATCCATCTGGTGGCGATGGCGCGGGCGGCGGGCGTGATCCTTGACTGTTCCGATTTCGCCGAGATTTCCGCGGTCACTCCGTTGATGGCGCGGGTCTATCCCAACGGTCTGGCGGATGTGAACCATTTCCATGCCGCCGGCGGGCTTGGCTACATGATCGGCGAGTTGCTGGAGGCGGGCCTGCTGCATCCCGATACCGAAACGGTGGCGGGCACGGGCCTGCATCGCTATGCGCAGGAGCCGAAGCTGAAGGACGGCGTGCTGGTCTATGAGGACGGCGCGGGGGAGAGCCTCAACACGAAGATTCTTCGCCCGGCAACCGACCCGTTCCAGCGGACCGGCGGGCTGGCCGAACTGCGCGGTAATCTGGGCCGGGGGATCATGAAAGTCTCCGCCGTTGCGCCCGAGCGCCATGTGATCGAGGCGCCGGCGGCGATTTTCGAGAGTCAGGCCGACGTCAAGAAAGCCTTTCAGAACAACGAACTCAATCGCGATGTTATCGTGGTTGTCCGGTTTCAGGGTCCGAAGTCGAACGGGATGCCCGAACTGCACGCGCTGACACCGGTTCTTGCGGTGCTGCAGGATCGGGGCCACAAGGTTGCGCTGGTCACCGACGGGCGGATGTCCGGGGCGTCGGGCAAGGTGCCGTCGGCCATTCATGTGGCCCCCGAGGCGCTGGACGGAGGGCTGATCGGCAAGCTTGAGGATGGCGATATCATCCGGGTCGATGCCACAAGGGGCGTGCTGGAGGTTCTGACCGAGGGCGTCGAGGACCGCGCCCCCGCGACGCCGGATCTGTCGGCCAATTCCCATGGCATCGGGCGGGAAATGTTCGAGATCTTTCGCCGGACGGCCGGTTCCGCCGCCGATGGCGCGGGCGTGGTTGTCTAGGCGCCGCGGCCTGCGTATCCCTGTGGCAGGCTTCCGGTTTCGTCGGAGCCACCCCCCGAGTGAAAAGGACGACAGGATGACCCCTTTGCAGGCCAGCCAGACCACCCGCAAGATCTGCCAGATGGCGCCGATCGTCCCGGTCCTCGTGGTGGAGGACGCAGCCCATGCGCGCCCGCTGGCCGAGGCGCTGGTGGCCGGGGGTCTGCCCGCGCTGGAGGTGACGTTGCGAACCCCCGCCGCGCTGGAGGTCATCGCGGAAATGGCCCGGGTGCCGGGCGGCGTCGTAGGGGCGGGCACGTTGCTGACCCCCGCGGATGTCGGGGCGGCCAAGGATGCGGGTGCGCAGTTCGGCGTGTCCCCGGGGGTGACCGACCGGCTTCTGGCCGCCTGTGAGGACGCCGATCTGCCGCTTCTGCCCGGCGCGGCCACCGCCTCCGAGGTGATGGCGCTTTTCGAGCGGGGCTATGACATGCTGAAATTCTTTCCCGCCGAGGCTTCGGGCGGGGCGCCTGCGCTGAAAGCCATCGGCGCGCCGATCCCGCAGGTTTCCTTCTGCCCCACCGGCGGGGTGTCGCCCGGCAATGCGGCGGAGTATCTGGCCCTGCCGAACGTGCTTTGCGCGGGAGGAAGCTGGGTCGCGCCCGCCGATGCGGTTGCAGGCGGGGACTGGGCGCGGATCACCGCCCTTGCGGCCGAGGCGGCCGCTCTCGGCTGAGACTTGCCAAAATCCCCGCGCGCGGGCGGCGGGTGATTGCCAGATCGCAGATTCTGACGATCTGGTTCAAAGAAATGATCGAAATGTGCATCGTAACGGGCCGCGGATATCCCCAAGTTCTGCCGTATCGCGCAAGACATCAAAAAAGGAGTCGCCCGATGCGAAAACGACATATCTTTGCTTTGCCCATGGCCTTTGTCGTGGCCGCCGGAACAGGCCCGGCACTGGCAGGCAACCTTGACCCGGCGCCGATGGAACAGCCTGTGGTTGTTGCACAGCCTGCGCCGGTTTTTGCCGGCAATGACTGGACCGGTTTCTATCTCGGTGGACAGCTCGGCTTTGGTGACGTCGGCACCGGCGGAGCGGCCAACGTGGATGGCGATGGCGGGTTTGCCGGTATTCACGGCGGCTATATGTGGGATTTCGGGAACACCGTGATCGGTGCCGAAATCGACTATGATTTCTCGGAGATGGAACTGGACGCAGGCGCCGGCACGATTGACGAGGTCGGCCGGCTGAAACTGCGTGCCGGTTGGGACGCGGGCAACACGCTTATCTACGGCACCGTGGGTGCGGCCAATGCGGCAGCCAATATCGGTGGCGTCGATTATGACGACACCGGCTGGCTGGCGGGCGCGGGCCTTGCCTATGATCTGGGCAACAGCTGGCTGGTCGGCGGCGAGATCCTGTATCACGAGTTCGAAGATTTCGACTCCACCGGCATCGACGTGGACGTGACCACGATCAGCGCGCGGGTGTCCTACCGGTTCTGATCCGATCCGCACTTAATGAAACAAGGGGCGGGCCGCGAATGTGCGGTCCGCCCTTTTTGGTGGTATCGTCTCAGTCCTCTCCGCGCAGCAGCACGTCGACCCTGTCGCTGGAAATCCCCCGGATCAGGGGCGTGAAATCGCCATGATCGAACATGGCCTCCGCGGCATCATGGATCACCCGGTGCGTGACCCGTGCAAGAGCGGACCCAAGCGAGATGCGCGCCACCCCCGCGGCGGCATAATCGGCCCGGGGAATTCCGGCGAACCGGCCCGCGGCCAGGGCGTTGACGGGCACCGGGCTTGCCGCACAGAGCCGGGCGATATCGGACAGATCGGGCGGCATCGGCGTATAGACGCAATCGGCCCCGGCCTCGGCATAGGCCAGGCAGCGGCGCAGCGCCTCTTCCATATCGTATTGCCCGGTCATGACCCCGTCGGCCCGTGCGCACAGCACGAAATCCCGGGCCGACGCACGGGCGGCCGCAGACGCGGCCCGGATCCTGTCCACCGCGTCCGGAAAGGCATAGGGCTTGCCCGAGGGGAAGGCCGTATCCTCGATGGAGATGCCCGCAAGCCCTGCCTCGACCGAGAGCCGCACCGTTTCGGCGCAGTCCTCGGGGCCATCGCCGAAGCCGTTCTCGAAATCGCCCGATACGGGCAGGGGCGTGGCCGCGACCAGATCCACGGCGTGGGCCAGCGCCTCGTCACGGGTGAGCGTGCCGCCATCGGGGCGGCCAAGGGTGAAGGCATGGGCGGCCGAGGATGTGCCGATAGCCTGTGCGCCAAGGCCGGCCAGCATCCGGGCGCTGCCCGCATCCCACGCATTGGCGAGGATGAACGGATTGCCGGGTTGATGAAGCGCGCGAAAGGCGCGTCCGGGGTCGTGACGGCTCATGTCGATGTCCTTTTCTGATCTTCATATTGTCGTTCGAGTGTCAGCAGGTGATCCTTGCGCCAGAGTCCGCCGCCATAGCCGGTCAGGCCCCCGTCGGCCCCGGTGATCCGGTGGCAGGGCACCAGAATGGCAAGGGTGTTGGCGCCGTTGGCGCGGGCGACGGCGCGCACCGCATCGGGGCGGCCGAGCGCTTCGGCAAGCTGGCCATAGCTGCGCCGTTCACCCGCCGGGATGCGTTGCAGCTCGGCCCAGACCGATTGCTGAAAGGCGCTGCCCGGTTGCCGAAGCGGCAGGTCGAACCGGGCGGAACCGCCGCTGAAATAGAGGTGCAGCGCGCGCTCCAGCCGGTCGATCAGATCGGTCCTGCCAAAGCCAAGCCTGCCGTGGCTGTCCAACAGAAGCCGGTGCAGCGCGGCGGGCAGGGCCTTGCGGTCGAAGAACTCCAGCAGATGGAGCGCGTGGCGGCTGGCCACGGCGATCATCAGGCCGATGGGGGTGGCGATCCAGTCGGCGGTCAACTCGGCGGATTTGAGCAACTGGCCGGGCGGTAGCCCCAGAAGCCGGATCACGGCCTGACGGAACGCATCGGGGGAGGAGAAGCCCGCATCGATCTGCGCGTCGATCACCCGGCCGCCCGCGGCCAATGTGGTGAACCCGGCCGCCAGACGGCGGTGCCGCGCCATTTCCAGAAAGCTCAGCCCGAAGGCCCGCTTGAAGGCGCGCCGCGCGGTGGACGGCTCGATCTTCATGGCGATGATGTCGACCTCCGACCAGCGGCGGGACGGCTCGGCCTCCAGCGCGGCCAGAAGCCGCGTCACCATCGGGTCGCCATGGGCCAGCGGATCGCAGCGCTTGCAGGGGCGAAAGCCCGCGCCGATGGAGGCGGCAGCACTGTCGAAAAAGCGGCAATTCGCGCGGTTCGGTTTGCGGGCTGGGCAGCTCAGGCGGCAAAAGATCCCTGTCGTCGTGACGCCGACAAAGACCTGCCCGTCATAGGCCGGATCACGTGCCAGAAGGGCGGTATAGAGCGTGTCAGAATCGGGTGTGGTCATCAGCATGGGGGCAGAGTAGCGCGCTTGCCGCGGCCGGTGAGCCGGAAATCGGGCGTCTATTCCGCACCGCGCCGGGCCGCGCAAAGATTGGCGAACCGGATCAGCCGGCTCGCGGCCTCCCCGAACTGGTCATCGGGCAGGGTCAGCGCCACACGTATATGGCCCGCCGCGGCGGCACCGAAGCTTTCGCCGGGCATCACGGCGATCTTTTCGGCCTCCAGAAGCCGCGCGGCAAACTCCTCGCCGCTGAGCCCGGTCGAGCGGATATCGAGCATGGTGTACATGGCCCCCTGCGCGGGGACCGCGCGCACCGCCTGCTGCCCCGCCAGAAGGGTCAGGATGATCTCGCGGCGGCGCAGGAAGGGGGCGGCGATCCCGGCCTCGAACTCCACGCCGAGGCCAAGGGCATGAAGGCCCGCGTCCTGAATGTAGCCGGGCACGCCATAGGTGGTGTGGGTGGCAAGCGTGATCATATGGGCGATGACCTCCGAAGGCCCCACGACCCAGCCAAGGCGCGACCCGGTCATCGCATGGCTTTTGGAGAGCGAGCCCACCACAAGGGTGCGCGCGGCCATGCCGGGCAAGGCGCGCGGAGAGATATGGGCGCCCTGCCAGACCTGGGTGTCGTAAACCTCGTCCGAGATCAGCCAGAGCCCGTGCTCGCATGCGACCCGCGCGATGCCCGCAAGCGTCTCCGGCGTGTAGACGACGCCCGTGGGGTTGTTGGGCGAGTTGATCAGCAGGGATTTGGCCCCGGGTGCCGCCGCGGCAAGGGCGGTCTCGCGCGGCTGGAACCCGTCCTCCGGCGCGGCCTGAACCGGGACGGGAACCGCGCCGACGCCACGGATCGTTCCGGGATAGGTGGCATAATAGGGATCGATGAGCAGCGCGCGGTCGCCCTCGTCGCAGGCGGCGTGGTGGGCGGCGAAAAGACCGGCCTGTCCGCCCGGCGTGATCAGCACGTTGTCGCGGGAGGTGGGCACCCCGGTCCGTTCGGTGAGCCGCGCGGCCACCGCGTCGCGCAGGGCGGGGATGCCGGGCACGGCGGCGTAGCCCGTATGCCCGCCCCGGGCCGAGGCCGTCATGGCCGCCAGAATGCGCGGATCGGTGGCGATGTCATGCTCCCCGATGGTCAGCTCCAACACCGGCTCGCCCGCGGCCTTCATCGCGCGGGCGCGCAGAAACAGGCCCCAGCCATCATCGCCGGTACCGGTCAGCGTGCGAATGCGGTTGGAGGCTTTCATCGCGCCACCTCATCTGATGCTGCGACCAGATGGACCGGCGGCGCGGAAAAAGGCAAGGGCTGCGCCCGCGATCCCGTTTCAGGCGCCCGCCGCACGCCCGCGTATCGGCGGCGGCGGGGGCAGTTCCGCCTGCCGTTCGCAGGGCAGGCCGCTGCGCACGATCATGTAGCTGTCGGTCAGCCGCCACCGCAACTCTTCGGGCCGGGTGTTCTCCCACAGGAACATCACCCAACCGCCCCGTTTGAGATAGGGCGCCGAGATCGCCTTGCGGGTCTGGATCAGCCGCTGCGCCGTGGCCCCGTCGGCGCATTTGACCGAAACGCCGTTCGCGCCGCGCGTATGGGCGGCAAACATCCGGCCACCGATCTTCCAGACCTGCGTGTCCGGTCCGAACGGTTGTTCGGCAATGGCGCCGGGCAGGGTCGCGCAATGGGTGTCGATCAGACGGGCGAACATGGCGGAAAGGGTAGTTTGCATACAACGGAATGCAAGCGGGCCGGGTCGCGCCGCCGTCGCCGGTCTTGATTTGCGTGACGGGCAGGCGTATGGCTGGGTCATGACCCTGCTGATGACCCCGATTTGCGGCATTTGTATTCCTGTCTGACATTTGTCGGCGGGCCGGTCTTCTTTGTTTCCCTAACACTCCGAAGCTGCTACCCCGCCGGCGCGAGCGCTATGGCGAAAGGCTGTCCGTGATGGTTGAGATCCGTCTGAGAAACACCAAAACCCGCCGGGAGGAACGGTTCACGCCGCTCGATCCGGAAAACGTGCGGATGTATGTCTGCGGGCCTACGGTCTATGACCGGGCGCATCTGGGCAACGCGCGGCCCGTGCTGGTGTTCGACGTGCTCTACCGGCTCCTCAGGCATGTCTATGGCGAGGATCACGTCACTTATGTGCGGAACTTCACCGATGTCGATGACAAGATCAACGCGACCGCGCAGAAGCGCAAGGCGGCGGGCGACCCCCGGAACCTGGAGGAGTTGATCCGCGAGCGGACCGAAGAGACGATCGGCTGGTATCACGAGGATATGGACGCGCTCGGCGCGCTGAGGCCCACGCAGGAGCCGCGGGCCACCGAATGGATCGGCGCGATGATCGCGATGATCGGCGATCTGGTGGCCAGGGGGCATGCCTACGAGGCCGAAGGGCATGTGCTGTTCGCCGTCGAGAGCTATGCCGATTACGGCAAGCTGTCCGGCCGGACGGTGGAGGACATGATCGCCGGCGCCCGGGTGGAGGTCGCGCCCTACAAGAAGAACCCGATGGACTTCGTGCTGTGGAAGCCGTCCACCGACGACCTTCCGGGCTGGGATGGGCCAGTGGTTGATGGCAAGAAAGTTGGCCGTGGCCGCCCCGGCTGGCACATCGAATGCTCGGCCATGGCGCGGGAGTTGCTGGGGGAGAGCTTCGACATCCACGGCGGCGGCATCGATCTGCAATTCCCCCACCACGAGAACGAGATCGCGCAGAGCATGTGCGCCCACCCGGAGGGCGATTTCGCGCGTGTCTGGATGCATAACGAGATGCTGCAGGTCGAAGGCAAGAAGATGTCCAAATCCCTGGGCAACTTCTTCACCGTGCGTGACCTGCTGGATCAGGGGGTGCCGGGCGAGGTGATCCGCTTCGTGATGCTGAGCACGCATTATCGGAAGCCTATGGACTGGACGGTGGAGAAAAGCGTTGACGCACAATCACGCTTATTCGGCTTTGTGGAACTGATCGCAATGTATGGCGATATCGACCAGGCTATCAGGCTCCAACCTGAGCAGGCGATAATAGACGCCCTGGCGGACGATCTGAACACCCATGCCGCGCTAGACGTTCTTAAGAAGATGAATGATTCCTCCAGTGCCAATCGGCTTGCCCGAAATCTCTTATTCTTGGGTTTGTTCAGCGAAGCCGGATTGAAGCGTCGAATAGAGGATTATCGCGCAGGCCTAGAACGCTTGCGTGTCGTCGCCGATTTTTTGCAGCGCGCCCGTGATGAAGCCCAAAAAAATAAAGACTTCGCAGAGGTGGACCGGATCAAGCATATCCTAATGCTCGCGAATGTCAGCGTGATGATGAAGAAAGAAGACGTGGTTCTCAGGCCAGAAATGGACTTCGATCCCTCCAAATTGGAGTCCCTGAAATGACCCCGCAGTCCCGAGCGCACCAGAGGCTTGTGCCCGGCACGCGGGGTGGGCGCACTTGCGCCCGCCCCGGGGGGGCGGGTCGGGCGCAAGCCGGTTCGCAGGCGAACCGGCAAGAGGGTGAATATCGGCGCGCAGAGGGAGGGGGTGATCTATGAAAGACCGCCTCTCCCTCTTCGACACCACTCTCCGCGACGGGCAGCAGACGCAAGGGGTGCAGTTCTCCACGCCGGAGAAGATCCGCATCGCCGAAGCGCTCGACAGGCTCGGGGTTGATTACATCGAAGGCGGCTGGCCCGGCGCGAACCCCACTGACAGCGCGTTTTTCGAGACCGCGCCGAACACCCGGGCGACGATGACGGCATTCGGGATGACCAAGCGCGCGGGCCGCTCGGCGGAGAATGACGAGGTGCTGGCGGGTGTCCTCAATGCAGGCACTTCTGCCGTCTGTTTGGTGGGCAAATCCCATGTATTCCACGTGGAAACCGCGCTTGGCATCTCGCTTGCGGAAAACCTCGACAATCTCTCGAAATCCTTCGCGCATCTGACCGCTCAGGGCCGGGAGGCGCTTTACGACGCGGAGCATTTCTTCGACGGCTACCGTGCCGACCCGGGATATGCGCTCGATTGCCTGCGGGCCGCACTTGATGCCGGGGCGCGGTGGGTGGTGCTGTGCGACACCAATGGCGGAACCCTGCCCGATGACATCCGCCGGGTGACGGAAGCGGTGATCGCCGCGGGCATCCCCGGTGACCGGCTTGGCATCCACACCCATAACGACACCGAAACCGCCGTGGCCGGCAGCCTGGCCGCAGTGGAGGCCGGCGCGCGGCAGATCCAGGGCACGCTGAACGGTCTGGGCGAACGCTGCGGCAATGCCAATCTGACGACGTTGATCCCGACCCTGCTTCTGAAAGAGCCCTATGCCAGCCGCTATGAAACGGGCGTCGCGCCGGAGGCGCTGGAGGGGCTGACGCGGATCAGCCGTATGCTGGACGATATCCTGAACCGCGTGCCCCACCGGCAGGCGCCCTATGTCGGGGCTTCGGCCTTTGCGCACAAGGCGGGGCTGCATGCCAGCGCGATCCTGAAGGACCCCACGACCTATGAGCATGTCGACCCGGCGACCGTGGGCAATGCGCGGATCGTGCCGATGTCGAACCAGGCGGGGCAATCCAACCTGCGCCGCCGTCTGGCCGAGGCGGGGCTGGAGGTGGCATCCGGCGATGCGGCCCTGCCGCGCATCCTCGACGAGATCAAGGCACGTGAGGATCAGGGCTATTCCTACGACACCGCGCAGGCCAGTTTCGAGCTTCTGGCGCGGCGTATCCTTGGCCGGATGCCGCGGTTTTTCGAGGTGAAGCGCTACAAGGTCACGGTCGAGCGGCGGAAGAACAAATACGACCGGATGGTCAGCCTGTCGGAGGCCGTGGTGGTTGTGAAGATCGGCGATCAGAAAATGCTGTCGGTTAGCGAGTCGATGGACGAGACCGGCAGCGACCGGGGCCCGGTGAACGCGCTGGCCAAGGCGCTGGCCAAGGATCTGGGCCCCTATCAGAGCTATATCGACGATATCCGGCTGGTGGATTTCAAGGTGCGCATCACCCAGGGCGGGACGGAGGCCGTGACCCGCGTCATCATCGACAGCGAGGACGGGCAAGGGCGGCGATGGTCCACGGTGGGCGTTTCGGCCAATATCGTGGATGCCTCGTTCGAGGCGCTGCTGGATGCGGTGATGTGGAAGCTGGTGCGTGACGGGGCTATGGGGTCATGAATGCGGCCTTCTTCAGATTGCATGCGGATCTGCCGCGCGAAGGGCCGGGCGAAACCGCCGATGTGGCCTGGGCCGCGGCGGTTGCGCGCGCGCGCCCCGATGCGCGTATCTGCGATGCGGCCTGTGGCCCGGGCGGCGATATCGGCGCGCTGCTCAGGGCCGCGCCCGAGGGCCATGTGACGGCGATCGATGCCCATGCGCCGTTTGTGGAGGCCGCGCGGGAGCGGTTTCAGGGCAACCCGCGGGTGACGCTCCGGGTCGGCGATATGGCGGCGCTGGAGGGCCGGTTCGATCTGATCTGGTGCGCCGGCGCGGTCTATTTTCTGGGCATCGAAGCGGCGCTGCGGGGCTGGCGCGACGCGCTGAGGCCGGGCGGTGCGGTGGCGTTTTCCGAACCCTGCCTGTTCAGCGCGGCCCCGTCGGACGGCGCGCGCGCGCTTTGGGAAGGGTATGACGTGCGCGACGCACACGAGATCGCTCGTCAGATCTGGGCCGTCGGTTATGAAACACTCGGCACGCGGCGGCTGTCGGACGTGGCCTGGGAAAGCTATTATCGCCCGATGGAAGCACGGATTGCCGCCCTGAAACCCGGCGCGGATGCGGAGTTGCGGCAGGTTCTGGAGGAGGCGGAGCGGGAGATTGCCGCCTGGCGCGCCCACGCGCGCGAAACCGGTTACCTGCTGTCCGTGGTGCGCCCGGCATGACGCTGGAGGCCTGCGCCGAGATCGTCCGCCGCGCCGACCCGGACCGGTTCCTTGCCGCGATGGCGGCGCCGCCCGCGGCGCGGCAGGTCCTGTTTCCGCTTTATGCGTTCAATGTGGAGGTGAGCCGCGCGCCTTGGGTCACCGAAGAGCCGATGATCGCCGAGATGCGGCTGCAATTCTGGCGCGATGTGGTGGAGGAACTGGCCGCGGGCAGGGCGCCCCGCGCCCATGAGGTCGCGGCCCCCCTTGCCGCGGCCGTGCGCCCGGGGGATGCCGGTCTTCTTGATGCGCTGGTGGCCGCGCGGCGGTGGGATATCTACAAGGACGCGTTCGAGGATCAGGCGCATTTCGACGACTATATCGCGGCCACGAGCGGCAATCTGATCTGGGCCGCGGCGCGGGCGCTTGGCGCAACCGATGCGGCCGAAGCGCCGATCCGCGCTTACGGGTTTGCAAGCGGGGTGGCGGCCCTGCTGCGGGCCGTGCCGGCACTGGAGGCGCGGGGGCGGGTGCCGCTTCTGGACGGAACGCCGCAGGGCGTGCGGGATCTGGCCGCGCGCGGTCTGGCGGAACTGACCCGGGCGCGCGCCGCCCGCGCTGCCGTCGGCCGCGACGCTGCCGCGGCACTTTACGCAGGCTGGCGGGCGGAAGGGACGTTGAGGGCGGCCCGCGACCTGCCCGAACGCGTGATCGAGGGCAAGCTGGATGAAAGCGAGTTCGCCCGGCGCGCGCGGCTGATCTGGGTTTCGGCAACCGGGCGCTGGTGAGCCCAGGCAGGGAAGCGGAGCGGGCGCTGTCTCAGGCCGTTTCGGATTTCGGCCGCAGCGACAGCCAGATCAGCGCGCCGCCCGCAAGCGTCAGAAACGGGATCATCGCGATATTGACCGCCGTCCAGCCGGCGACCACATCCGTGCCGCCCGAATTCATCAGGACGCCCGAACTGAGAGAGGCCAGCGTCACGCAGCCGAACACCAGAAAATCGTTCATCCCCTGCACCCGGCCGCGTTCTTCGGGCTCATGGGCCGCCTGCAGCATGGCGGTGGCGCCGATGAAGCCGAAATTCCAGCCGATGCCCAACAGAACAAGCGCGCCGAAGAACTGGTAAAGCTCCACCCCGGTCAGCGCGACCACACCCGCCGCCGCGAGGCAAAGCAGGCCGATGGCCACGATACGGGTCGCCCCGAAGCGCGCAATCAGATGGCCGGTGAAGAAGGACGGCGCGAACATCGCGATCACATGCGCGGTGACCACATCGGCCGCGTTCCCGGTGGTGAAGCCGCAGCCGACCACCGCAAGCGGCGTCGAGGTCATCATCAGGTTCATCAGCGCATAGGTCACCATCGCGCAGATCACCGCGACCGCGATGCGCGGGTCTTTCAGCAAGGCCGTGCGGCTGCGGATGGCGGCGGCACCGGGGCGCGGCTTGGGCGCGGGCGGCAGATCGAGGAAAAGGAACATCGCCATCCCGGCGAGGTTGATGAGCATCGCCACGGCATAGGTGCCCAGAAACGGCACCACCGTCAGATCGTTGGTGACCTTGACCAGTTGCGGGCCGATGATGGCCGAGATCAGCCCGCCCGCCATGACGTAGGAAATCGCCTTGGGCCGGAACGCCTCGGACGCGGTATCGGCGGCGGCGAAGCGGTAGAAGCCCTGGGCGGACATGTAGATGCCGGTGAAATAGGACCCGACGAGGAACATCGGGAAACTGTCGAGATAGAGCCCGGTCGCCGCGATGAGAGAGCCGATGGCCCCGCCGACCGCGCCGAGAAAAAAGCCGGTCTTGCGGCCAAACCGCTGCATCACCGCCGAGAGCCAGGGCGCCGTCGTCATCGAGCCGAAGACGATGAGCGAGATCGGCAATGTCGCCAGCGCGGGCGAGGGGGCAATCATCAGCCCGGCTAGGCCGCCGACCACGAAGATCATGGTGATCTGGCTGCCCAGTATTGCCTGAGCGCCGACAAGCACGGCCACATTTCGCCGGGCGCGCGCGTCGTCGATCACGATGTCGGGGGCCGTTGCATCAGTCATGACAGAGGCGTATCGCAGAGCCTGTGCGGGGTCCAGCGCTATGTGATTTCCAGCATGCTCCGACCGGTGTCGGACCGGTTGTGCGCGATATCTCTGGCCGGAAGAAAGGGTGCGATGCGTATTCGGAACAGGCAGGATCTGGATCGGGGCGCGGCGGCGCTGGTGGCGCTGGAGCCGCGGTTCGGGCCGGTTCTGGATGCCGTGGGGGCCTTGCCGCTGCGGCTGCGCGGGGACGGATTCGCGGCCCTCCTGAGCGCGATTGTCAGCCAGCAGGTCTCCACCGCGTCGGCGGCCGCGATCTGGGCGCGGATCGAGGCGGCGGGCCTGAACGACGCGCGCACCGTGCGTGCCGCCGACGATGCCACCCTGAAAGCCGTTGGTCTTAGCCGGCCCAAGATGCGCTACGCCCGCGCCCTGGCGGAGGCGGATCTGGATTACGCGGCCCTTCGCGAGATGGCGCCTGAGGCCGTGGTGGCCGAGCTGATCCGGGTGCCGGGGATCGGGCGCTGGACGGCAGAGATCTACGCGAAATTCTCCCTCGGGCATGCGGATGTCTTCGCCGCCGGCGATCTGGCCCTGCAGGAAAGCGCGCGGCTGGTTTTCGACCTTGCCGCACGCCCGGACGAAGCCGCGCTGCGCCGGATGGCGGAGCCCTGGTCGCCCTGGCGCGCGGTTGCCGCCCGCGCGCTTTGGGCCTACTACCGGGTTGCAAAGGATCGAGAGGGGATCAGGTGACGCGGGTATTGGATTTCGGCCGCAAGGCCGCGCAATCGGGACAGGCGGACAGCCTTGTCGTATTCCTTCACGGCTATGGCGCCGATGGCAAGGATCTGCTGGGACTGGCGGACCCGCTGGCCGATCATTTGCCGAACACCGTGTTCGTGGCCCCCGATGCGCCGGAACGATCGGCGATGAACCCGATGGGCTTTCAATGGTTCCCGATCCCGTGGATCGACGGCTCCTCGGAGGAGCAGGCCGAACAGGGGATGGTCCGCGCGGTCGAGGATCTCAACGCGTTTCTGGATGCGGTGATGGCCGAGGAAGGCCTGCAAGCCGAGCGCGTGGCGCTGGTCGGGTTCAGCCAGGGCACGATGATGGGCCTGCATGTGGCGCCGCGCCGGGATGCCGAGTTTGCCGGTGTCGTGGGTTTTTCGGGGCGTCTTCTGGGCCCCGAACTGCTTGCCGACGAGGTCAGGATGCGCCCGCCGGTTCTGCTGATCCATGGCGATGCGGACGATGTGGTGCCGCCGCAATCCCTGCCCGAAGCCGCCAAAGCGCTTCAGGGCGCGGGGTTCGATGTCTATGCCCATATCATGAAGGGCACGGGCCACGGGATCGCGCCCGACGGGTTGAGCGTCGCGCTTGCCTTTCTGCGGGACCGGTTCGGGGTTGAGAACCCGGGCTGAGCCCCGGGCGGGCCGGTATCGGAAAAGCTGTGGATAACGTCACAATTCTGTCAGGGAGCGCAGGTATCTCTTCAGGCGGCAGCCACAGCATATTGCGGGGGTTGTAAGAGGCGGAAGCCTATATATAGTCAGCGCATGGCCGGAGTGGGTGCCCCCGACGCAAGGCTTGGAATGGCGGCTGGCATGGGAATGGAGGCGCGGATGATACTGGCAGGCGACGGCGATTTCCGAACCAGTTTCGTGCGCGAGGCCGGTGGCCTCAAGCAGAACCCGGCATTGGTGCTGAACGCCGATTACCGGCCGCTCTCCTACTATCCGCTGTCTCTCTGGCCATGGCAGGACGCGGTGAAGGCCGCATATCTGGACCGGGTGCAGATCGTCGCCGAATATGACGAGGTCGTGCGCAGCCCGACAACGGTGATCCGAATACCCTCGGTCGTGGTTCTGAAAGACTATGTGAAACCTCAAAAGCGCGTGGCCTTCACGCGCTTTAATTTGTTTTTGAGGGACGAATTCAGCTGCCAGTATTGCGGCGGCCGGGGCGATCTGACCTTCGACCATGTGGTGCCACGCGCCCGCGGCGGGATCACGAGCTGGGAAAACGTGGTCGCGGCCTGTTCGCGCTGCAATCTCAAGAAGGGCTCCAGAAGCCTGCGACAGACGGGCATGTCGCTGCGCAAGCCGCCGCGTCAGCCCGGCTCGGAGGAGTTGCGCAACATGGGGCGCAAATTCCCCCCCAACCACCTGCATGAAAGCTGGCTCGATTTCCTCTACTGGGATGCCGAACTGGACGCGTGACAGGGGCATCGGCGCGCTGTTAGCTTCCCGCCGAAAAGGAGGCGTCATGTCCGATCCGTTCTTCATCCCGCCCTCGGGGGCCGATCTGCCGCGCTATGCCGGCGTGCCCACCTTCATGCGCCTGCCATATCTGGGCCCGGAGGACCCGCGCCGGGCGGAGGTGGATCTGGGGTTCTTCGGCTTGCCGTGGGACGGGGCCACCTCGAACCGGCCCGGCGCGCGCCATGGGCCGCGCGCCCTGCGCGACGCCTCCACCATGATCCGCGCAATGAACCGTGCCACGGGCCAGACGCCGTTCGCCGCCATGCAGTGCGCCGATCTGGGAGATGTGGCAATGAGCCCCGTCGATCAGGACGAGGCGCTTGGCAATGCCGAAACCTTCATCGCCGGAGTTCTGGCACACGGCATCCGGCCGCTGATGGTGGGGGGCGACCATCTTTGCACGCTGACCGTGCTGAGGGCGCTGAAAGCCGCGCGGGGGGAAGCCTTCGGCCTGATCCTGCTGGACAGCCACACCGATCTCTATCCGCCCTATTTCGGGGGCCAGACGCTGACCCATGGAAACCCGTTCCGGCAGGCGGTGACCGAAGGCCTGATCGCGCCTGAGCGGACCGTGATGATCGGCATGCGCGGCACGGCCTATGACACCGAGGATTTCGATTTCGGGCATCGCCACGGCATTCGCATCGTCCCGATCGAGGAGTGTTTCGATCGCGGTTTCGGCCCGGTGATGGAGGAGGCGCGGGCCGTCGTCGGCACCGCGCCCGCCTATCTGAGCTTCGACATCGATTTCATCGACCCGGCCTATGCGCCGGGCACCGGCACGCCCGAGGTGGGCGGCCCGGCGAGTTTTCAGGCAATCCAGTGTGTGCGGGCGCTTCGGGGGCTGGACATCATCGGCGCCGACCTGGTGGAGGTCTCGCCGCCCTTCGACCCGTCGGGCGGCACGGCCTGGCTGGGCGCGTCGGTGCTGTTCGAACTGTTATGCGTGATGGCGCCCGCATGAGCTGGCCCGAGAACCGCACGCCGGAGCATCTGCTGGAAAGTGACCGGGCGGCCGGGTTCGACATCAGCGCGGATTTCCGGAGATTTTCGCAGATGAACGACATCTTCACCCGCGCCTTCTGGGACAAGCGGGTGCGGAGCAAGGATAGCGACGCGTTCTTCGCCAGTTACCGGATGGAGGCCGCGCCGCGCTGTGGCGATGGCTTCACCCAGGCCGATTTCGCGCTGAGAAACGCAAGCTGGCTGATCTCGGACATGATTTCGGAACGCAATGCGGCCGAGGGGGAGCGGGAGGGGTTTCAGGCGCCGATACGGTCCTCCGTGCCGGTGGCCGATATTCAGGCGGATCTGGGCAGCCCCGCGGATGCGGCGGCGAACATCAAGCGGGTTGCGCGGCTGTTCGGGGCCGATCTGGTGGGGATCACGGCCATCGACCTGCGTTGGCATTATGCGGACAGGCCCGATGTGCGTGAGATGAAACCCGTGCCCAACGATCTGCCGCCTGGGCTGACCCATGTGATCGTGATGGGCCACGCGATGGATTTCGGACTGGTGGAGACCTATCCAAGCGCGCTGGCCGGGGCGGCGACGGGGCGCGAATACAGCCATGAGGCCGCCATCGTGATGCAGATGGCCGCCTATATCCGCAATCTGGGGTATGAGGCGGTGGCGAGCATGAACGACACCGCGCTGGTCATTCCCTATGCGGTGAAGGCGGGGCTTGGCGAGTATGGGCGCAACCAGATGGTTCTGACGCCGGAATTCGGGCCGCGGGTCCGGTTTTCGAAGATCTTCACCAACCTGGATATGGCGCTGGACGCGGTGAAACCCCTTGGCATGGCGCATTACTGTCAGGATTGCACCGCCTGTGCGGCGGCCTGCCCGGTCAAGGCGCTGCCCTTCGGCGCCCCCGATTTCGGGGAAGAGGTGGCCGCCGGATCGCCGTCGACGCTGCGCGGGGTGCGCAAATGGTCTTCGAACGCGGAGGCCTGTTTCGGCTATTGGACCAAGATCAAGACAGATTGCGCGATCTGCATGCGGGTCTGCCCGTTCAACCGGGATTACACCCGCACGGCAGACCGGCTCTGGCGATGGCTGGCGCGGGGGCATATGGGCGCGGCGGGGGTGAAACTTGCCCGTTGGTGGGAGACCCGCCGGGGCAAACGGGCGCGGCTGAAACCCTCCCAATGGTGGGCGCGGGGGTACTGACACTCCGGCATTTTCCTTGGGTTACGAGGCCGAGGGCGAGGGCGTCCGGGGGCGTGCGGCTTGCGGTCTTTGCGGCCCGCCCGCGTCGGGGCCGGAAAACATCCGCCCGCGAATGCTCCGGCATTGTGGTGCCGTTCCAGTTTGCTAGACTAAGCCGACCGGGGCCTGTATGAGCCGGATAGGGTTTCGTTAGCGCTAACACCATACGCCGAGTTCGGCTCAGCACCTGAGGAGATTACATGGTTTCTCGCGTCATACCGGTAGATCCGTTCGATCTGGTGATTTTCGGCGGCACGGGCGATCTGGCGCGGCGCAAGATCCTGCCTGGCCTCTATCGCCGGTTCTGGGCGGGGCAGGTGCCGGACGGGTTCCGCATCATCGGGGCCGCGCGCACCGAGCAGGACAGCGATGCCTGGCGCGATTTCGTGCGCGAGGCGATCACCGAGTTCGTGACCGAGGCCAAGCGCGAGCCCGAGACGATCGACGCCTTTCTGGCGCAGCTGCACTACATACCCGTCGATGCCCGTGGCGACAGCGGCTGGCCCGAACTGGCCGGAATGATGCGCGGCGATGTCGTCCAGGCGTTTTACTTTTCGGTCGGCCCGGGTCTGTTCGGCGATCTGGCGGAGCGGTTGCAACGCTTCAACATTTCCTGCGAAGACTGTAGGATCGTTGTGGAAAAACCGTTTGGCCGTGACCTGTCCAGCGCCAGGGCCCTGAATGCCACGCTGGCCGAGCATTTCGACGAGCAGCAGATTTACCGGATCGATCATTACCTCGGCAAGGAGACGGTTCAGAACCTGATGGCCGTCCGCTTCGCCAATGTTCTGTTCGAGCCGCTCTGGAATGCCCAGTATATCGATCACGTCCAGATCACCGTGGCCGAGGAGGTGGGTGTTGGCGGGCGCGGCGGCTATTATGACAAATCCGGCGCCATGCGGGATATGGTGCAGAACCATCTGATGCAGCTTTTGTGCCTGACGGCGATGGAGCCGCCAAGCAGGTTCGGGCCCGATGCCGTCCGCGACGAGAAGCTGAAGGTGATCCGGGCACTGGACCCTCTGGGACAGGCCGATATCGTGCGCGGCCAGTATACGGCGGCAGGCGGCGAGCCCTCTTATCTGGAGGATGTGGAAAACCCCGAAAGCCGCACGGAAAGCTTCATCGCGCTGAAGGTGCATGTGGCCAACTGGCGCTGGAACGGAACGCCGTTCTATCTGCGCACGGGCAAGCGGATGAAGGCGCGGAACTCGGAAATAGTGGTCACGTTCAAGGAGCCGCCGCATTCCATTTTCGATGCGGATGCAGGCGGCCGGGCGAATGTGCTGTCGATCCGCCTGCAACCGGATGAGGGCATGGATCTGCGGGTAACGATCAAGGAACCGGGCCCCGGGGGCATGCGTCTGGTGGATGTCCCGCTGGACATGAGCTTTGCCGATGCGCTCGGGCCCGAAGCGGCGGATGTGCCGGACGCCTATGAGCGGCTGATCATGGATGTGATCCGTGGCAACCAGACGCTTTTCATGCGCGGCGACGAGGTGGAGGCGGCCTGGGCCTGGACCGATCCGATCATCGCGGCCTGGACCGAGCGGGGCGACCGGCCGCTGCCCTATGCGCCCGGCAGTGCGGGGCCGGAAGATGCGCTGATCCTGATGCACAAGGACGGGCGGCGCTGGCGGGAGATCGCATGATGAGAGAACTGGTCGAATATCCGGACCGGGACATGATGATGCTGGATCTGGCCGATACACTGGCCGGAGAGTTGGCGGATTGCCTGCGCCGCCATGAGACCGCCAGTTTCTGTGTGCCCGGTGGCACCACGCCGGGCCCGATTTTCGATGTGTTGAGCGAACAGGCGCTGGACTGGAACCGGGTGGCGGTGTTTCTCAACGATGAACGGTGGGTGGGCGAGGACAACCCGCGCTCCAACACGCGGCTTCTGAAGGAAAGGCTTCTGGTATCAAAGGCTTCGGCGGCAAACCTCATCCCGCTCTACACGTCCTCGCCGGAGCCCGAACCGGTCATGGAGGAACTGGCGGCCGCGTTCGACGGGCATTTGCCGATCTCGGTTCTGGTGCTGGGCATGGGCGCGGATATGCATACAGCCAGTCTGTTCCCGGGCGCCGACCGTCTGGCCGATGCCCTTGCCTCCGACGCGCCGATCCTGATGCCGATGCGCGCCGATGCAGCCGGAGAGCCGCGCGTCACCCTGACCGCGCCGGTGCTCAACGGCGCGCTGTCGAAACATATCGTCATTCTCGGAGATGAAAAACGCGCCGCGCTGGAACGTGCCGCGCATCTGAATGCGACGGAGGCGCCGATCCGGGCGGTCTGGTCGGATGCGGTGGTGCATTGGGCGAAATGAACCGGCGGAAGGGATGCGCGGATGACCATCTGGGATGAGCTGAAGGACCATCGGGACGCGAATGGGGGCCTCCGGATCCTCGATCTGTTCGCGGACGAGAACCGGGCCGAGACCTTTTCGCGCCGGGTCGACGGGCTGCTTTTCGACTTCTCGAAAACCGCATTGGATGCCGGGGCGATGTCGCTTCTTCTTGAGCTGGCCCGAAGCCGGTCGGTGGAGAACCGTCGCGACGCGATGTTCGCGGGCGCGCGGATCAACGAGACCGAGGGGCGCGCGGTGCTGCACACCGCGCTTCGGGCGCCCGGCGGGGTGGTCGAGCTGGATGGCCGGGACGTCATGCCCGGCGTGCTGGAGACCCGGTCGCGCATGGCCGATTTCGCGAATGCGGTGCGCCATGGCGGTCTTGTCGGGCAGGGCGGCACCTATACCGATGTGGTGAATATCGGGATCGGCGGCTCCGATCTGGGCCCGGCCATGGCGACCCTGGCCCTGGCGCCCTGGGCGGACGGGCCGAGGCTGCATTACGTCTCCAACATCGACGGCGCGCATATCCATGACACGCTGGCGGGGCTGGACCCGGCGCGCACGCTGGTGATCGTGGCCTCCAAGACCTTCACGACGATCGAAACGATGACCAACGCACGGACCGCGCGGGACTGGATGGCCGGAACAGTCGCAGACCCGGCGACGCAGTTCGCGGCCGTGTCGAGCGCCACGGACAAGACCGGTGCGTTCGGTATCCCGCCGGCGCGTGTTTTCGGTTTCGAGGACTGGGTTGGCGGGCGGTATTCACTCTGGGGGCCGATCGGGCTTGGGGTGATGCTGGCGGTTGGGCCCGAGCCGTTCGGCCAGATGCTCGCCGGCGGCCACGCGATGGATACCCATTTCCGAGAGGCCGATCTTGCGGATAACCTGCCCGTGCTGCTCGCGCTGGTGGGGATCTGGCACAACCAGATCTGCGGCCATGCGACTCGCGCGGTGCTGCCTTACGATCAGCGTCTGGCGCGTTTGCCCGCCTATCTTCAGCAACTGGAAATGGAGAGCAACGGCAAGCGCGTCGCGATGGACGGCACCGATCTGGCGCGCGACAGCGGCCCGATTGTCTGGGGCGAGCCGGGCACCAACGGGCAGCATGCGTTCTATCAGCTGATCCATCAGGGAACCCGGATTGTGCCGTGTGAATTTCTGCTGGCCGCCGAGGGACATGAGCCCGATCTGGCCCATCAGCACCGGTTGCTGGCGGCCAATTGTCTCGCCCAGTCCGAGGCACTGATGCGGGGCCGGTCGCTGGAGGAGGCGCGGGCGCTGATGGCGGGCAAGGGGCTGTCGGGCGACGAGCTGGAACGTCAGGCCCGCCACCGGGTCTTTCCCGGAAACAGGCCGTCCACCACCCTGCTTTACAAGCGGCTGACACCCTTTGTTCTGGGCCAGATCATCGCGCTTTACGAGCATCGGGTGTTTGTCGAGGGCGTGATCCTGGGGATCAATTCCTTCGATCAATGGGGCGTGGAACTGGGCAAGGAACTGGCTCTGGCCTTGGAGCCCGTCTTGAGCGGGGAGGTCGACGGGGCCGAGAAGGACGCCTCCACAAGGCAGCTTGCCCGCGCCGTTCGCACCGGCAGCCTATAGCGGCCTGATCTGTAGTCCAATCGCGGCTGGCCTTGGAGCGGGTAACGGGAATTGAACCCGTAACTTAAGCTTGGGAAGCTCGCGTGATACCTTTTCACCATACCCGCGCTCAGACCGTTGAGATACTCAAAGCCGCCAGGGGCGTCAATTGCAGAAACGGCTCAGGACCGGCGCCGGCGGCGTCTGCCGCCATCCGATCCGCCGCTTGCGCCGAAGGCCACGGCCGGCAGCGTTGTGACCTTGGCAAGTTCGGGGAACGGATCGGTGGCGTGGGGGATCGCATTGGCGGCGACGAAATGCTCCTGAAATCTGGGCTCCACCGCGGTTTCGACCTTGTGGATCCGTCCGACGGTTTGTTCGATCTGCGTACGAGCGGCCCGGTTGCACAGGGCGATGCGGGCGCCGTGACCGGCCGCGTTGCCGGCACTTGTGACCTTGTCCAGCGGTGCGTCGGGGATCATGCCCAGAACCATAGCGTGTTTCGGGCTGATATGGGCACCGAACGCCCCGGCCAGAACCACGCGGTCGACCGTGTCGACCTCAAGCTGGTCCATCAGCAGGCGCGCGCCCGCGTAGAGGGCCGATTTCGCCAGCTGGATGGCCCGAATATCGCCCTGGGTCACGGTGATGCGCGGGCCGCCATCCGCCGTTCCGTCATGGAGCAGATAGGCATGGGTCCGCCCTTCGGGCTCCGCGCGCGTCGTGCCGGTCTGCGCGGCCGAGCCGATCAGGCCCGAGGCGTCCAGAAGCCCCGCCATCCGCATCTCGGCCACGGCTTCGATGATGCCCGAGCCGCAGATCCCGGTCACGCCCGTGGCCGCCGTCGCCTCGGCAAATCCGGGGTCGTCGGACCACAGGTCGGAGCCGATGACGCGGAAGCGGGGCTCCTTGGTGTCCGGGTCGATCTCCACCCGTTCGATGGCACCGGGGGCGGCGCGCTGGCCGGAACTGATCTGCGCTCCCTCGAAGGCGGGCCCGGTGGGGGAGGAGCAGGCAAGAACCCGGGTCCTGTCGCCCAGAAGGATCTCGGCATTGGTGCCGACATCGACGATCAGCACCAGATCCTCGGATTTGTCGGGCGCCTCGCTGAGTGCCACGGCGGCGGCATCGGCCCCCACATGGCCCGCGATGCAGGGCAGCAGATACACCTGCGCCTCCGCATTCAGCGCGTTAAGGTCCAGATCGCGGGCGGGCAGGGTGAGGCTGCCGGAGGTTGCCAGCGCGAAAGGCGCCTGACCCAGTTCCACCGGGTCGATGCCAAGCAGCAGATGGTGCATGACCGGATTGCAGACGACCACAGTCTCCATGATCAGGGCGGGGTCGACCTGCGCCTCGGCGGCGATTTCGCCGGCCAGCGTATTGATCGCCTCGCGCACCGCATTGGTCATCTCGACATCGCCGCCGGGGTTCATCATGACATAGGAGACGCGGCTCATCAGGTCTTCGCCGAAGCGGATCTGCGGGTTCATCAGCCCGGAGGAGGCCAGAACTTCCCCGGTGACCAGATCGCACAGATGCGCGGCGATCGTGGTGGAGCCCAGATCGATCGCCAGCCCGTAAAGGCCACCTTCGTGAAAGCCCGGCCAGACATCGAGGATCCGGGTTTGTTCCATATTCGCAGGGGTATGGAGGGCGAGGCTCACCTTCCATTCGCCCTTGCGCAGCGCCGGTTGGAGCTTGCGCAGAACGGGCAGGCCCGCGTGCACATGTTCGATGCTCCACTGATCGCGCAGCGCATCCTGCACCCGCTCCAGATCGCCGGAGGGTTCGTGCATGTCGGGCTCCTGCACCTCGACCAGCACAAGCCGCGTGGCAGGGTCCATCGTGATCGGCCGGGCAGAGGCCGCCTTGCGCACGACCTGCCGGTGAACCTGCGACTCCGGCGGGACATCGACCACCACATCGCCCTGCACGGTGGCCTGGCAGCCAAGCCTGCGCCCCTGCTTCAGGCCCCGGATCCGGTCATAGCGCTCTTCGACGGCGTTCCAGTCCGACAGGGCTGTTTCCGATACTGTGACGCCATGCTTGGGGAAATCGCCGAACGAAGGCGCGATCTGGCATTTGGAGCAGATACCCCGCCCGCCGCAAACCGAATCCAGATCGACACCGAGCTGCCGGGCAGCGGTTAGAATGGGCGTACCCACGGGGAAATGCCCGCGTTTGCCGGAGGGGGTGAAGATGACTAGGGGATCGCTGGACATTTGGATGGCCTGTATGTCTTCGGGTTAGAGGGCAGCGTGTCTTAGCCCAGAAATTCCGCGCCGAACAGCCAGACCGCAAGCGGCACCGGCGCCACGGCAAGACACAAGGTGAGAGCGAGGGGCAGGGGCCGGAACACGCGGCTCAGACCCGCAAGAAGCGACAGCCCGCCGCCGCCACCGATCACGGCATTGCCGGGCAGGTTCAAAAGCATTGCCAGCGTCAGATAGCGATAGCGCAGCAACCACGGTGCCGCCCATCGCGGAAGGCGCCGCCTCAGCAATGCCAGCCGCGCGTCGGCGCCAAGCGGCGCGATCTCCGCGATCATCCGGCAGGCCGAAGTCATGTGCAGATCCAGAAACAGCCGGTGCATGACGGTGATCGGCAGATAGCGGCCCAGAAGATAGGCCAGCAGAAGCCCGAGGACGGTGGCGAGATAGACCGCCGGCGCAATCTCCGCGCCGCGCATCAGTAACAGGGCCAGACCGATCTCCACCCCCGGCACGAAGGGCACGGAAATCAGAATTGCATAAAGCAGCAGGACGCCGCCGGTCAGGACGATCTGTGTCGCCCAACGGTCCGTTTCGGGCAGCCGGTCGCTGAGCGTCATCGCGACATCGTAGAGCGACAGAAGCAGAAGGGCCGCCCCGACCACGACCGCACAGCGCAAAGCCAGACGCGGCAACGCCACGCGCCAGGGCGGCGGCGTCAGATCCCGTGGCGGATCGGTCATCGACCGGGTTGGCGAGGGGGCATGCTCTCTCCGCGACTGCGTTCTGCGGAGTGTTCCGCCCTTGGTCTGGTTTGGTCAACATGCGGTTTCCGGGCCGCAAGACCGGCCCGGCTGGCCGATCCGACCCGCTCACGCCCGTCTGCGCCCGCCACGGCGCCCGCTGCGGCCCGCACCTGATGCAATCGCGGCCTTCGCCGCCTCGGGGAAGGGCATGCCCTCCTTCACGGCCTCCAAAACCTTGGCAAAGCCGATCCATTTGCCGCCATTGGGATCGTGGTTCATCAGGAAATTCGCGGCGTTCACCGCCTCCATCTCCACCGGACGTACCGGGTTCATGATGGCGCTGGTCATTCCCGCGCCGATCGCCATCGGCAGGAAAGCGGCGTTGATACCGTGGCGGTTGGGCAGGCCGAAAGAGATATTCGATGCGCCACAGGTTGTGTTTACGCCCAGTTCTTCGCGCAGCTTCGCCACCAGCGTGAACACCTGCCGCCCGGCGGTGGCCATGGCGCCGACGGGCATCACCAGCGGGTCGACCACGATGTCATGGGCCGGTATGCCGAAATCGGCGGCCCGTTCGACGATTTTCTTGGCGACGGCGAAGCGCACATCCGGGTCTTCGGAGATGCCGGTATCGTCATTCGAGATCGCAACCACAGGCACGTTATATTTCTTCACGAGCGGCAGGATCGCCTCCAGCCGCTCCTCCTCTCCGGTGACGGAGTTCAGAAGCGGGCGGCCCTCGGCCAGTTCAAGCCCCTTTTCCAGCGCGCCGGGGACAGAGCTGTCGATACATAAAGGAACATCCACAAGCCCCTGAACAAGCTCGATCATCTTGCCCATGAGCGGTGGTTCGGTCTCGTTCGGGTTGGGGTTGGAATTGTATACGACGCCCGCATTCACATCCAACACCATCGCACCGCAGGCCACCTGTTCCAGCGCGTCCTTCTCGACAGTGGAAAAATCCCCCGCTTCAAGCTGCGCGGCCAGCAGTTTGCGTCCGGTGGGGTTGATCCGTTCGCCGATCACGCAGAACGGCTCGTCAAAGCCGATGACGACGGTTTTGGATTTGGACTCAAGGACAGTGCGGGTCATGAATATTCCTGTTCAGACATTGGCGGGGCGGGTCGAGGCGCCCCCGTGATCGATGGCCCATTGGGCATTCGTCTTGATGCCGCCCAAGGGGAAGAAATGGACCGCCTCTATATTGAAATCCGGATTGGCAGCCTTGTGTGCGGCCAGTTTTGTCAGAATGTCCAGAGGCTCGAACGGCAAGAGCAGCTTGGTGACGTCCTTGGCCCGCTTCTGCAGCACGTCGAGCGACGGGCCAACCCCGCAGGCAATGGCGAAGCGGATCAGGGTCTGCAGCTTGGCGGGCCCCGCGATGCCGATATGGATCGGCAGGCGGATACCTTCGGCGGAAAGGCGGTCGGCCCATGCGATCACCGGCGCGGCCTCGAACGCGAATTGCGTGGCTAGCGCCATCTCCGCATCGGTGCGGTCGGCGAAATCCTGTTTCCAGCGCAGCGCCTCCATCACCATGGCATCGCCGCCGTCGGGGTCGATGTCGCGGTTGCCCTCGGGATGGCCTGCGACATGCAGACGCCTGAAGCCCGCCTTGTCGAACAGACCGGTTTCCATCAACTGCATGGAGCTGTGAAACGCCCCGACGGGCTTTGGCGGGCCGCCGGCCAGAAGCAGCGCCTGATCGACTCCCGCCTCGCCCTGGTAGCGGGCGATCCAGTCGGCCAGCGTCGCCTTGTCTGCGATTATGCGAGCCGGGAAATGCGGCATGACCGCATAGCCATCGGCGGCCAGACGCGCGGCGGTCGCCACCATGTCGTCAATCGGTGTACCCTCGATATGGGCGATGTAGACGCGGGTGCCTTCGGGCAGGAGCGCGCGGAAATCCTCGACCTTCTCGGCGGTGCGCGGCATCACCTCGATCGAATAGCCGTCCAGAAATGCCTCCAGCTCGGGGTTGACCGGCGGTGCGGGCATTGCGGCGGAAGTGCGTTTGAAGTTCAACAGGGCCATCAATCTCTCCAGGGGTGATGTCGGGCGCATGGGATCACGCGGCCTTGCCGCTTTCCCATCCGTCATTGGCGATCAGCGTTTTCAGACGATCCTGATCATAGGTTCGGTCCAGAAGGTCGGCTTGCGCCGCCGCGATCTCGTCCGGCTCGCCCTCGACCTCGAACGGCGCGGCCTTGCGCCAGTCGGCCAGATACGCGTCATCGTCCTTGGCGCCGACCTTCATCGCGCAGCGGTCGATTGCCTGTTCGAACCGCTCGGGCAGGGGGGCCTTGGACCCGCGCCGTCCCTTGCCCACAATGATCTGGGCCGGGATATCACGCCAGTAAACGATGGTGACGGCGGGCATGGGCGAATCCTTATCTCTGGCCGTCACCATATGGGCGGCTGACCTGCCCACCGGGCCTGTTTTCGACATCAATTGGGGCCGGAACGACCCCGGCCGAACCTTAGGCGCTGAGGCGGGCTCAGGCCAGCGCCGCGGGCCGTCATAATTCTCATGATGATGTTGAGGGCGAGCAAGAGCATTGTGAGTTCACGACCGGGCCGCTACATTCGGGACAACTTGATCATTCGGAGGGGCCGATGTCACGCAAGCGTGTTCACGGTGGCGGCCCGTTCCCCAGACCCGTCGCCCCGGTCAGCCCGGTGGCGGCCCCGCCTGACGAACGGAAACCCGCTGCGGACAATCGCCCCGATCCTGCGGATCTTTATGCCGCGCTGGATCTGGGCACCAATTCCTGTCGCATGCTGATTGCGCAGCCCAAGGGCAATCAGCTGCATGTGGTGGATTCATTCTCGAAATCCGTGCAACTGGGCCATGGGCTGGAAGCGTCGGGCCGGCTGTCGCGAAGCTCCATGGCGCGCGCGGTCGGCGCTCTGAAGATCTGTCAGCGCAAGCTTGGCCAGCACGATGTGCGCCGCGCGCGTCTGGTGGCGACCGAAGCCTGCCGGCGTGCGGTCAATGCGCGCGATTTCATCAATGTGGTCAAGCGGGACACGGGGCTGGAGCTGGAGATCATCGAGCCGGAGGAGGAGGCGCGGCTGGCTGTGGTGTCCTGCGCGCCGCTGGTGTCCACCCGGACCGAGCAATTGCTGGTCGTCGATATCGGCGGCGGCTCGACCGAGCTTGTCTGGATCGATCTGAGCCGGGTGCCCGCGCTGGAACGCCCCCGCGCGATCATGCGGCTGCATCAGGGCTTCGATCACGAGGATACGGTTTTTCCGCGCGCCAAGGTGGTGGACTGGATTTCCGTGCCATTGGGCGTGGCGACGTTGAAGGACATGTATTCAGACGTGACCGACGACAGCGCGCGCTTCGCGCTCATGAGCTGGTATTTCGAGGAGCAGCTTGCGGAGTTCTCGCCCTATGACGATGCGGCGGACCAGGCCCGCGAGGGGTTCCAGATCATCGGCACCAGCGGGACGGTCACGACCGTGGCGGCCAGCCATCTGGGCCTGCGGCGCTATGACCGCAACAAGGTGGACGGGCTCCGGATGACCTCCGACCAGATCGACACGGTCATTCAGGGATATCTGAGCCTCGGCCCCGAAGGCCGGCGCAAGGACCCCCGGATCGGACGGGACCGGCAGACCCTGATCATGTCGGGCGCGGCGATCCTGCAGGCGCTGCTGCGGGCCTGGCCCACGGACCGGCTGAGCGTGGCCGACAGGGGCCTGCGGGAGGGGCTGCTTTATGCGCAGATGTCCTCCGATGGTGTTCTGGAGGATGGTCCGCTATAGGAATGGCGCCCGGGCCTTGCCCGGGATCCGGCGAGGGTCGTCTTGCACCGGGGCGGGACGCGCGCGCGGTTCGGCCGCGAGGTTTCCGGCGGGATGATTTTTGAAACACTGAGGCAAGGAGCTCAAGCGCACCATGGCGAAGGGCACAAGCGGGCGCGGGCAGCGCGATTTGCGGGTGAAGGTGAAGACCGCGCGGGGGCGCAAGCTCAGCTCGACCCTGTGGCTCGAACGGCAGTTGAACGACCCGTATGTGAAACGGGCCCAGGCGGAGGGATATCGCGGGCGCGCGGCGTTCAAGATTTCCGAACTGGACGACAAGTACCGGTTTCTGGTGCCCGGTGCGCGGGCGGTCGATCTGGGATGCGCGCCGGGTGGCTGGTGTCAGGTGGCGGTGAAGCGGGTCAACGCCCTGGGCGACCGCCCGGGCAAGGCGGTGGGCCGGGTCATCGGGCTTGACCTGCAGCCGGTCGAGCCGATTGCCGGGGCCGAGATCCACCAGCTCGATTTCATGGAAGACGGGGCGGACGCGCAGGTGAAAGCCTGGCTTGGCGGCAAGGCCGATGTGGTGATGAGCGACATGGCGGCGGCGGCGTCGGGGCACAAGCAGACCGACCATCTGCGGATCATCGCCTTGTGTGAGGCGGCAGCGGAGCTGGCCTTCGACGTGCTGGAGGAGGGCGGCACCTTCGTCGCCAAGGTATTGGCCGGTGGCGCCGAGGGGACGTTGCAGAAACGGCTCAAGCAGCGGTTCACCAAGGTGGCCAACGTGAAACCCGCGGCGAGCCGTGCCGACAGTTCGGAGAAATTCGTCGTCGCCACCGGGTTCAAGCCTGCCGAGGATGTGGAGTGACGCGGCAATTTCGCCAAAGCCGCCGCGTACCAGATTTGGGGGTTTCCCTTCGGCGCGCCCCATGAGATAGCAGCATGCCAACGGAAACTCCCCCAGGAGGTCGCGTGATGGAGATTCGTGAGGCCCTTACCTTCGACGACGTGCTGCTTGTGCCGGGCGCCTCGTCGGTGTTGCCGAGCACGGCCGATACGCGGACAAAGGTGACCGCGTCCATTGCCCTGAACATCCCGCTTCTCAGCTCCGCCATGGACACGGTGACCGAAGCGCGCATGGCGATCGCCATGGCGCAGGCCGGCGGCATGGGCGTGATCCACCGTAATCTGGATATCGAGGCGCAGGCGCGCGAGGTCCGGCGCGTGAAGCGGTTCGAAAGCGGCGTGGTCTACAACCCGATCACATTGAAGCCTGACCAGACGCTCGCCGATGCCAAGGCGCTGCAGGAACGCTATCGGATCACCGGGTTTCCGGTGGTGGACGAGGCCGGGCGCGTTCTGGGCATCGTGACCAATCGCGACATGCGCTTTGCGACCGATGACAGCACGCCGGTGCGGGTGATGATGACCTCCGACAATCTCGCGATGCTGGAAGAGCCCGCCGATCTGGCCACCGCGCGCAGCCTGATGCAGGCCCGGCGGATCGAAAAGCTGCTGGTCGTGAGCAAGACCGGCCGCCTGACCGGGCTTCTGACGATCAAGGATATCGAACAGGCGGTTCTGAACCCCTCGGCCTGCAAGGACGAGCTGGGGCGACTGCGCGTGGCCGCGGCGACGACGGTGGGCGATGCCGGGTTCGAGCGGTCCGAGGCATTGATCGATGCGGGATGCGACCTGATCGTGATCGACACGGCCCATGGGCATTCCGAAGGCGTGGGACACGCGGTGGAGCGGGTCAAGAAGCTTTCCAACGCCGTGCAGGTCGTGGCCGGCAACGTCGCGACGGGCGAAGCGACGCGCGCATTGATCGGCGCGGGCGCGGATGCGGTCAAGGTGGGGATCGGGCCGGGCTCCATCTGCACAACGCGGATCGTGGCCGGCGTGGGCGTGCCGCAATTGACCGCGATCATGGATTGCGCCGAGGCGGCCGCCGCCACGGGTACGCCTGTGATTGCCGATGGCGGCATCAAGTATTCCGGCGATTTTGCCAAGGCGATCGCGGCGGGTGCCCATTGCGCGATGGTGGGCAGCATGATCGCCGGGACCGACGAAAGCCCCGGAGAAGTGATCTTGTATCAGGGCCGCAGCTTCAAGAGCTACCGGGGCATGGGGTCGCTTGGCGCGATGGCCCGGGGCTCTGCCGACCGGTATTTTCAGAAGGATGCCGCAAGTGACAAGCTGGTGCCTGAAGGTATCGAGGGGCAGGTGCCCTACAAGGGCAGCGCCGGCGCCGTGATCCACCAGCTGGTCGGCGGGTTGCGCGCCGCCATGGGCTATACCGGCAGTGCGACGGTGGCCGAGATGCGTCAGGGCTGCCGTTTCGTGCGGATCACCGGGTCGGGCCTCAAGGAGAGCCACGTGCATGATGTCCAGATCACGCGGGAAAGCCCCAATTATCGTTTGAGCTGAGTATGATGTCGGCCAGTCTTGATGTGATCAGGTGACCCCCGAGGCGCGATATGCCGCCGCGATGACCGTTCTGGACCGCTGGTTGCAGGATGTGCCCGTGGAAAAGGCGCTGACCGGGTGGGCCCGGGGCGCGCGATATGCCGGATCGAAAGACCGTGCCGCCGTGCGCGACCATGTGTTCGACGTGTTGCGCTGCAAGGGCCGCTGTGCGGCGCTTGGCGGGGCGGAGACCGGCCGCGGCCTTGTGCTTGGTCTGATCCGGCTGAACGGTCTGGCCCCGGAGGCGATCTTCACCGGACAGGGGTTCGCGCCGCCCGCGTTGAGCCCGACCGAAGCCTCGGTCCCCACGCCGGCGCCGGATGTTCTGGCCGATCTGCCCGGCTGGCTGTCGCCCGCGCTGCGGCAAAGCTTCGGCGCCGACCTGGCTGATCTGGCGCGAGCCATGGGGCAGCGCGCGCCTGTGTATCTGCGGGCCAACCTTAGAAAAACCACGGTAGATGAAGCGGTTGCGCTGCTGACTTCAAGCGGGATCGGGGCCCGCGCCGTTCCGGGATGCGAGACCGCGATCGAGGTGATCTCCGGCGCGCGCGGTGTGCGCCACACGCAGGCCTATCTTGATGGGCTGGTGGAACTGCAGGATCTGTCGGTACAGCGGGCCTGCGCGGCGGTGGACTGGCCGGTGGACGGGCGCATTCTCGACTATTGCGCGGGCGGCGGCGGAAAGGCGCTGGCCATCGCCGCCCGATCCGATGCGGAGATATCAGTGCATGACGCCAATCCGGTGCGCATGGCCGATCTGCCCGCGCGGGCGGGCCGCGCCGGGGTTCGGCTGATTGCACGGAAAACATCCGCGCTCACAGGCGCGGGCCCGTTCGATCTGGTGCTTGCGGATGTTCCATGCTCCGGCAGCGGGACATGGCGGCGCGATCCCGAAGCGAAATGGCGGCTGACGCCGGAGCGGCTGGCGGATCTGCGGCGACTGCAATCCGATATTCTGGATCGGGCCGCCCGGCTGGTTCGTCCCGGCGGATCGCTTGTCTACATGACCTGCTCGCTCCTGCAGTCGGAGAATGAGGAACAGGTTGAAGCCTTCCTTGCCCGCACGCCCGGCTGGGTTCTGACCGGGCGGCATATCGAGACCCCGCTGACCGCGTCGGACGGGTTTTTCATGGCCGAGTTGACGCAGGCCACCTCAACAGCTTAAAAATTTAGGAAAAGCTGGCGGTCGCACGCCGATTTTAAGACCCGTTTAAGCATTTGATTGCGAAATGGGAGACACCGAATCGGATTGGAGGTTGACTGTGGCGGATCAGGCTTTGGAGCCCGGCAAGATGCGGGCTCCCCTCGGAACGGCCCCGCGTCAGCCATGGCTGCTGTTCGGTATGGCCGCGATATGCGCCGCAGCCGGCTGGTTCGTGCCCTCCGCCCTCGGGGCGCTTTTGCTCTTTGCCGCGGCCGGCTCGATCGTGGTTCTGGCGCTGATGCTGATGGCGAAGACCTATCTTGGAAAATCCGGAGAGCGTCGCGCGCTGATACAGGCGATTTCGCTGATCGAGCTTGATCCGGCGCCATGTTTCTGCACCGACGAACAGGGGCTGGTTCTTGCCCAGAACATCTCCGCGACGGACCGGTTCGGAGACCGCGCGGGCCAGCCCATGTCGCGCGCGCTCAGCGGCCTGCTTGCGAATGCGCCGGCGGTGGTGTTCCGGCAGGAGACCGCCCTGTCGCGCACAAGGATGGCGCGGGAAACCGTCGTGACCCGCAAGGGCCATGTCCGGGTTACGGCCTATCGCGTCGGAAAGGGAACGCTCTGGCGGCTGGATGAAAGCGTCGAGAGCACCAATCGCAGCGGCGATCACATCGCCCTGCCGATGATGGTGGTCAGCCAGAATGACACGATCCTGTCGATGAACGATGCGATGCGCGACACGCTTGGGCGCCGCGCGCGCAGCCTGTCGCAGGTTTTCAGGCAACTGCCCCTGATCTCCGGCCAGCGGCGGACCCTGCGGACCGAAACGGGCACGATCGACGTGACCCCGGTCGAAATCAAGGCCGGCGATGGGCGGCGCGAGATTTATCTGGTGCCCGCCTGCGTCAGTGGCAGCATCGGGGATGAGGGCGTGGCGGCCCGCGCGTTCGAGGCGTTGCCTGTCGCGCTTGTCCATATCGGCAGCGATGGCGAGGTTCTGGCCTTCAACCAGCATGCGCAGACGCTTCTGGGCCTCTCGCCCGGGGAGGGGCCGTTTCTGTCGAACCTCGTGGAGGGGCTTGGCCGCCCCGTCGAAGACTGGATCCGCGACACGCTGGAGGAACGCATTCCCAACCGGCCCGAGGTGGTGCGCGCCAAACGCCGGGACGAGGATTGCTTCCTGCAGATCACCCTTGGACGCATCGCCACGAGCAAGGGCCCGTCGCTGCTTGCGGTGATGCATGACGCGACCGAGTTGAAGACGCTGGAGCAGCAATTCGTCCAGAGCCAGAAAATGCAGGCCATCGGCGAACTGGCCGGTGGCGTGGCCCATGATTTCAACAACCTCTTGACCGCGATCACGGGGCATTGCGACCTGCTGCTGCTGCGCCACGATCAGGGCGATCCGGATTACGGGGATCTCGTGCAGATCAACCAGAACGCCAACCGCGCGGCCAGCCTGGTGGGGCAATTGCTGGCCTTCTCCCGGAAACAGACGCTGCAGCCCGAGCTTCTCGACCTGCGCGACACGATGGGCGACCTCACCCATCTTCTGAACCGGCTGGTGGGCGAAAAGGTGCAACTGCATCTGTCCCATGACCCGGCCCTGCTGCCGATCCGGGCCGATTCCCGCCAGCTCGATCAGGTGATGATGAACCTTGTGGTGAACGCGCGCGATGCAATGCCCGATGGCGGCGCGATCCATGTGGAGACCCGGATGGTACGGCTCCGCGAAGCGCTCAGCCGGGATGAGGCGGTGGTGCCGCCCGGGCAATATGTCTCGATCACGGTCCGGGATGAGGGCTCGGGGATCCCCCCCGACAAGGTCAGACGGATATTCGAGCCGTTTTACACCACGAAAGGCGTCGGCGAGGGCACGGGCCTTGGGTTGTCGATGGTTTACGGGATCATCAAGCAGACGGGCGGCTACATCTTCGTTGACAGCGAGATCGGCAAGGGCACGACCTTCACGATCTACTGTCCGGCCCATGACCATCCGGCGGCTGAGGAGACACCCGTTCCATCGGAGCGTCCGGCGGCGGCGGTTCCGGAGCAGCTAGCACAGCCGCCCGCGCCGGCAGAGCCGGAAACGCCCGAACCGGAGCAGGATACCGGTCCGGCCGCGCCGGGTGACGGGGTCGTTCTGCTGGTCGAAGACGAGGCCCCGGTGCGCGCCTTCGCCTCCCGCGCTCTGCGGCTGCGCGGATATACGGTGCTGGAGGCGGAAAATGCGGAGGAGGCGCTGGAAACGCTGCGCGATTCGGCGCTCTCAGTGGATGTCTTCGTGACCGATGTGGTGATGCCCGGAATGGACGGCCCAAGCTGGGTGCGCCTTGCGCTGAAGGACCGGCCTGGTGTGAAAGTCGTGTTCGTCTCGGGCTATGCGGAGAACGCGCTGGACAAGACCAGTGAAGAGATCCCGAATTCCGTCTTCCTGCCCAAGCCGTTCTCCCTCTCGGATCTGACGGCGACGGTGCAGCGCCAGTTGCATTGAGCCAGCGCCCGACCGATGGCCGGCCACGCCGCCATGACCATGGGTCTGAGGTATCGAACTAGGGTCGCTGTTCCGTGAGCCAGGCCCAGAGATCGAATTCCGCCGAGCGTTCGCTGCGCAGCCGTTTCTCCAGTTTCGGGGACAGGTTCACCGCCATTTCGGGAGAAACGTTGCGCCGGGGCAGGGCGAGATCCGCGCCGAGCCGGGTTTCGAGGAAATCGACCGCCTCGTCCAGCCGGTCATAGCGAAACAGATGAGTAACTCCGCAGGCCGCATCCCCGTCGCGCAGAAACCGGGCCTGTGATCCGATATTGGCGAATGCGGGCGGATTGTCCGTCAGCCAGGCGGTGACGAACCCGTCAAAATCGACCCCCCCGGTCGAGTTGTCCTTGCCGGCCAGTTGCGGGCGGCGGCGGTACCGGTACCAGCTGTCGAGCCAGGATACGGGCTCGCGCATCACCGCCATGGTCTCCATTTCATGGCGGCCGCGCTGTTCGAAGAATCCCGCAAGCATGTTGCGGTAGCGGCTGACGGAGACATGTTTCATGCCCGGCGGATCGAGGATCGCGGCGCTGGCATGGGGCAGCAATGCCGCCTCCAACGCCGTCGTGCCGGTTTTCGGCACCGCAAAAAGAACCAGTTTTTGCTTCCAGAACAATAACATGATCACACCCCTGACTGATTTTTCCTACGCTAACCGGTTCTTAACCCTTCCGGGAAAAAACTTGGCTCTACAAGATTTCACTTGAAATGTTCTCTTTTTGTGCGCATCACCGATATAGAACAAGAGGCGAACACAGAGCATCATTGCCGCCCCCATGGCGGTATGAAATAAGGGATCAACACTCATGGCAATGGCGAACATTCTGGACATGACCGACCGAAAATCCGCGGATAAGCAAAAGGCGCTCGACAGTGCGCTGGCCCAGATCGAACGCCAGTTCGGCAAGGGCTCGATCATGAAGCTGGGTGGCGAAAACGTCATCAAGGATATCGAGGCGACCTCCACCGGGTCTCTCGGTCTGGACATCGCGCTCGGCATCGGCGGTCTGCCGAAAGGCCGGGTGATCGAGATCTACGGGCCGGAAAGCTCGGGCAAGACCACGCTCACGCTGCACGCGGTGGCCGAGGAGCAGAAAAAGGGCGGTGTCTGCGCCTTTGTCGATGCCGAACATGCGCTTGATCCGCAATATGCCCGGAAACTGGGCGTGGATCTGGATGAGTTGCTGATCAGCCAGCCCGACACCGGGGAACAGGCGCTGGAGATTGTCGATACGCTGGTGCGCTCCGGCGCGGTCAGTATGGTGGTTGTCGATTCAGTCGCCGCCCTGACCCCGAAATCGGAACTGGAAGGCGACATGGGCGACAGTTCGGTCGGTGTGCATGCCCGGCTGATGAGCCAGGCGATGCGAAAGCTGACCGGGTCGATCAGCCGGTCCAACTGCATGGTGATCTTCATCAACCAGATCCGCATGAAGATCGGCGTGATGTTTGGCAGCCCCGAAACCACGACCGGCGGCAACGCGCTGAAATTCTATTCCTCGGTCCGTCTGGACATCCGCCGGATCGGCGCGATCAAGGACCGTGACGAGGTGGTCGGCAACGCAACCCGCGTGAAGGTGGTGAAAAACAAGGTGGCGCCGCCTTTCAAGCAGGTCGAGTTCGATATCATGTACGGCGAAGGCATCTCCAAGACCGGCGAGTTGCTGGATCTGGGCAACAAGGCCGGCGTGGTGGAGAAATCCGGCTCGTGGTTCTCCTATGGCGACGAGCGCATCGGTCAGGGACGCGAGAACGCCAAGCAGTTTCTGAAAGACAACCCCAAGATCGCGCTGGAGATCGAAGACAAGATCCGCGCGGCCCATGGTCTGGATTTCGATCTGGCCCCGGGTGATCCCGTGGCCGATGACGAGGACATGATCGAGGACTAGGCCAGCGGCGACGCGCCCGGCACGGCCCGAGCGCGCCTTGTCCCGAAAGCCCCCCGGCCCGGGGTCGGGGGTCCGGCATATCCCCCGGAAAGGCATCGCGGTGGCGGTGCCTTTTCTTCTGTGATCGCCGGGCCCGATTGGCCTGTGGACAGGGCCGTGCGGCAAGGCTACATCCCTCTAACGCGCGATCCGCCACTCCAGAAGAGACGTCACATGGCCAGCCTGAACGATATCCGCACGACCTTCCTCGACTATTTTGGCCGGAACGGGCACGAGATTGTCGAAAGCTCCCCGCTTGTGCCGCGCAATGACCCCACGATGATGTTCGCCAATTCGGGGATGGTTCAGTTCAAGAATGTCTTTACCGGGCTGGAACACCGCGACTATACCCGCGCGGCCTCCAGCCAGAAATGCGTGCGCGCGGGCGGCAAGCACAACGATCTGGATAATGTCGGCTATACGGCGCGGCATCATACCTTCTTCGAGATGCTGGGCAATTTCAGCTTCGGCGACTATTTCAAGAACGAGGCCATCCCCTATGCCTGGGAGCTGATCACCCGGGATTTCGGGATCGACAGGACCCGTTTGCTGGCCACGGTCTACCATACCGACGACGAGGCGTTCGAGGTCTGGAAAAAGGTGGGCGTGCCTGAAGACAGGATCATCCGCATCCCGACCCATGACAATTTCTGGCAGATGGGCCCCACCGGGCCTTGCGGCCCCTGCACCGAGATCTTCTACGATCACGGCGATCATATCTGGGGCGGCCCGCCGGGCTCGCCCGAGGAGGATGGCGACCGGTTCATCGAGATCTGGAACATCGTCTTCATGCAGAACGAGCAGTTTGCCGACGGCTCCATGGTGCCGCTGGAGATGCAGTCGATCGATACGGGCATGGGCCTGGAGCGGATCGGGGCGCTGTTGCAGGGCAAGCATGACAATTACGATACCGACCTGATGCGCAGCCTGATCGAGGCCTCCGCCCATGCCACATCCGTGGATCCGGACGGCCCGAAGAACGTGCATCACCGGGTGATCGCGGACCATCTTCGCTCAACCTCGTTCCTGATCGCCGACGGGGTGATGCCGTCGAACGAGGGCCGCGGCTATGTGCTGCGCCGGATCATGCGCCGGGCCATGCGCCATGCGCATCTTCTGGGCGCGCAGGATCCGCTGATGTATCGCCTCGTTCCGGCGCTGGTCGCGCAGATGGGTCAGGCCTATCCGGAACTGGGCCGCGCGCAGGCGCTGATCACCGAGACGTTGAAGCTTGAGGAAGAGCGGTTTCGCGCGACCCTGGACCGGGGGTTGCGCCTGTTGGACGAGGCGTTGGATGACCTGCCCGAGGAGGCGCATCTGCCCGGTGAAACGGCCTTCAAGCTTTATGACACCTATGGCTTCCCGCTCGATCTGACGCAGGACGCGCTGCGCGAAAAGGGCCGCGTGGTCGATGTGGACGGGTTCGATGCAGCGATGGCCGAACAGAAGGCCAAGGCGCGGGCCGCCTGGGTCGGGTCCGGTGAGACGGCGGATGCCAAGATCTGGTTCGATCTGGCCGACGAGCACGGCGCGACCGAATTCCTCGGCTATGACACCGAAATCGCGGAGGGGCAGATCCTGGCCCTGGTCAGCGACGGTGCGCCCGTTGAGACGGCCAAGGCCGGAGAGCGTATCGCGATCGTGCTGAACCAGACGCCGTTTTATGGCGAAGCGGGTGGGCAGGTGGGTGACAGCGGCATCCTCAGGTCCGAAACCGGGCAGGCGCGGATCACCGACACACGGAAGGCCGGCAATCTGTTCCTGCACATGGCGGAGGTCACCGAGGGCGAGATCGCCCGCGGCAAGGCGGCAGTGCTTGAGGTCGATCACGCACGGCGCGACACGATCCGGGCCAACCATTCGGCCACGCATCTGCTGCACGAGGCGTTGCGGCGGGCGCTTGGCGACCACGTGGCTCAGCGCGGCAGCCTGAACGCGCCCGACCGGCTGCGCTTCGACTTCAGTCATTCCAAGGCGCTGAGCCTCGCCGAGCTGAAGCGGGTAGAGGACGAGGTGAACGCCTTCATTCGCCAGAACGCTCCCGTCGAAACGCGGATCATGACGCCGGATGCGGCCCGTGACCTCGGCGCGCAGGCGCTGTTTGGCGAGAAATACGGCGACGAGGTCCGCGTGGTGTCCATGGGCATGCTGGACGGCTCGGGCAAGGGCACGGACAAGCGGACCTATTCGATCGAGCTTTGCGGCGGCACCCATGTGCGCCAGACCGGCGATATCGGCGTGTTCGTGACGCTTGGCGACAGCGCCTCCAGCGCCGGGGTGCGCCGGATCGAGGCGCTGACCGGGGCGGCGGCGTTCGAATATCTGTCGGGGCAGGATCGACGGCTGGCGGAGGTGGCTCTGGCGCTGAAAGCCCCGGCGGGCGAGGTTCTGGACCGTGTCGCGGCCCTGCAGGAGGAGCGCAAGAGCCTTGCCAATGAGGTGGCGCAGCTTCGCAAGCAACTGGCGATGAGCGGCGGGGCAGGTGCCCCCGCGCCCGAAGCGCGCGAGATCAACGGCATTGCCCTCCACGCGCAGCTTTTGCAGGGCGTCACCGGCAAGGATCTGCCCGGCCTCGTGGATGAGCACAAGGCCCGGCTCGGCTCCGGTGCGGTTCTGCTGATCGCCGATGCGGGCGGCAAGGCCGCCGTGGCCGCCGGTGTGACCGATGATCTGACCGGGCGGCTGAGCGCGGTCGATCTGGTCCGCGCGGCGGTCCCCGAACTTGGCGGCAAGGGGGGGGGCGGACGGCCCGACCTGGCCCAGGGCGGCGGCGCGGATGCCAGCAAGGCCGCTGCCGCGATCAAGGCCGCCGAGGCCGTTTTGCAAGGAGTATAGCCGATGCCCGGAGCATTCTGGATTGCCCATGTCACCGTCACCGACGAGGAGGCGTATATGAAATATGCCGCCATCGCGACCGAGGCGATTGCCGAACATGGCGGGACGTTTCTGGCCCGCGGGGGGCGGGCGGTACAGAAGGAAGGGCGTGCCCATCCGCGCAATGTGGTGGCGCGGTTCCCCAGCCTTGAAGCGGCGGAAACCTGTTATAATTCAGACCGGTATCAGGAAGCGTTGAGCTTTGCGCAAGGCGCGTCCGAACGGGATCTGGTGCTGGTCGAAGCGCTGGATTGAGCGCCGGTCCTTCCCCGGGCGCTGCCGACCGCTTGCGCCAGATCGGCGGGGGCGACGACGCTGATGCCCTGACGCGCTGAATGAGGGCGAGCCGGATTTGCCGCTGGGCCCGGGTGCGACGCGATCAGGGGGCGCCCGCGGCCATCACAGGGGCAGGGTGAGGGTATCCTTCAGCTCTTCCATGACGAAGCTGGCGGACACGTCGTTGAGCTCCACCTTCCGGATCAGCCGCTGATACAGTCGGTCGTAATCCGCGACATCGGCCACGCGCGCGCGGATCAGATAGTCGAGATCGCCGGTCATCCGGTAGACGCCGAGGATCTCCGGCATTTCCCGCACGGCGCGGCCGAATTTCTCCAGCCAGTCCGCGTCGTGGCGCGCCGCATGGACCTGAATGAAGACCATCAGGCCAAAGCCCAGTTTTGCGGGGTCGAGCAGCGCCACTCGCCCGGTGATGACACCGCGTGTCTCCAGCGCGCGGACACGGCGCCAGCAGGCATTGCGCGACAGGCCCACCCTTGCCCCCAACTCTTCCAGTGCGATATCGGCCTCGCGTTGCAGAACGCTCAGGATTCGACGATCCGTTTCATTAAATGTCTCCATAATTGCAGATATACCGTGCATATCTCCCGAAATCACGCAAAATCCGCACGGATATGGGAGGCATTCTCTCTCCATGCCGGTCATGATTGGCCTTGCGACAGGACATGGAGGACCGAAATGATCACGCGTATCTTTCTGAGCCATCCGCAGGATGTGGACGAAACCTATCTGCAACACGCGGCCTTTGCCGGAAAATTCGCGGGCCGTCTGTTTCTGGCAAGCTGCGCCGCGGCGGTTCATGCAGTGATCCCGTGCCTGTTCGAGAAAACCGCCAGCCGGATCACCGCCGAGCTTTATGCCAAGACCCATAATCGCGGGCAGTAGCCGGCTGTCTGCCGCCGTTACCCGGATGCAGGCCGTGTGACCACCCACCGGCCGCGCGCCTGCGTGGCCAGTCCGAGCGGCAATAAGAAAGGCCGCCCTGCGGAGCAAAGCGGCCTTCTGTCATGTTTCGTGGCGGGCGCGGATCAGCCGGCCAGCGCCTTGTTCAGGTTCTCATCAACCTTCTCAAGGAAGCCCATCGTGGTCAGCCATTTCTGATCGGGGCCGACCAGCAGCGCCAGGTCCTTGGTCATGTCGCCGCTTTCCACGGTATCCACGATCACTTTCTCCAGCGTTTCGGCGAAGTTCTTCAGCGCGTCGTTCCCATCAAGCTTGGCGCGGTGCTTGAGCCCGCCGGTCCAGGCGAAAATCGACGCGATGGAGTTGGTGGAGGTCTCCTTGCCTGCCTGATGCTGCCGGTAGTGCCGGGTGACGGTGCCATGTGCGGCCTCCGCCTCGACGATCTTGCCGTCGGGCGTCATCAACTGGGAGGTCATCAGACCAAGGGAGCCGAACCCCTGCGCAACGGTGTCGGACTGCACGTCGCCGTCATAGTTCTTGCAGGCCCAGACAAACCCACCGGACCATTTCATGGCCGAAGCCACCATGTCGTCGATCAGGCGGTGTTCATAGGTGATGCCCGCCGCTTCGAACTTGTCCTTGAACTCCTCGTCAAAGACCTTCTGGAACAGGATCATGAACTGGCCGTCATACTGTTTCAGAATGGTGTTCTTGGTCGAGAGATAGACAGGCCAGCCAAGCGACAGGCCATAGTTCATCGACGCCCGCGCGAAATCGATGATCGACTGGTCGAGGTTGTACATGCCCATATAGACGCCGGAGGACGGGGCTTTGAACACCTCGCGCTCATCCACGGTGCCGTCATCGCCGACGAATTTCATCGTCAGCGTGCCGGGGCCGGGGAATTTCATGTCCGTCGCGCGATACTGGTCGCCATAGGCGTGCCGGCCGATCACGATGGGTTGGGTCCAGCCCGGCACCAAGCGCGGCACATTCCGGCAGATGATCGGCGCGCGGAAAACGACGCCGCCCAGGATGTTGCGGATCGTCCCGTTTGGGCTGCGCCACATCTTTTTCAGGCCGAACTCCTCGACCCGCGCCTCATCGGGGGTGATGGTCGCGCATTTGACGGCGACGCCGACCTCCTTGGTCTTCTCGGCTGCGTCGATGGTGATCTGGTCTTCGGTCCGGTCCCGCTCTTCGATGCCGAGATCGTAGTAGAGCAGATCCACGTCCAGATAGGGCAGGATCAGCTTTTTCTTGATGAAATCCCAGATGATCCGGGTCATCTCATCGCCATCCATTTCAACGATTGGGTTGTCTACCTTGATTTTCGACATCTGGCGTCCCTCTGTTCTTCGGTGAATCGCATCTTGCGCGCGGTCTAGCGGATCATGCGGCCGCAGGGAAGTGTGTATACCGATGTATACCGGTGGCGTGGTGTCGCGGGGCCCTCGTTCAGGCCTTGCGCAGGAAACCCCAGATCATCGCACAGGTCCAGATCAGACCGAGGGCGAAAGCCACCATCCCGAGCGGCGGAAAAAGACCCAGTAGCCCCGCGCCGATACCAAGGATCGAGATGACAGGTGGCCATGGCCGGGCCTGCAGGGCCGTGCCGTTGACAAGGATCAGCCAGAGCGCGCCCAACAGCGCGGACCCAAGGGCGAGCAGGCCGATTGCGGGCATGAGGGAGGGGCTGGCCAGCCCGCTCATCAGCGCGATGCTCAGCGCCGCGTTCCCCACCAGGCAGGCGGCCGCCAGAAACCCGGGCCAGCGGATCCATCCGGCGTGATGCGTCAGGTTGCGGATCGCAATGACGAGCGTGATCGTCGCGGCCGCGGATATCAGTTTGAGCGCATCCTGAATCCAGAAGGCGGAGGGCACTTCCACGGCGCGGCGGGCCATCATCACGGGGTCTTGCATCGCGCTTGCCCCGATCCAGACCACCCCGATCAGAAGCATGGAGAGTGATGTGATCCCGTCGGTCGCCGCCGCGGCGGCGCCGGTGATGCGGCTGGAAGGGTTCGGTTCGGTCTGCACGTCCGGCCTCCTTTACAAGGAGATTGTGCCGTGGAACCGGAGTTGCAACATCTGCGGCTCAGACTTTCAGCCGGGGCCTTTCCGCGCGAGCTGCTCGGCCAGATACTTTCGCGCCCGCGCCTCGGCCATGCGGACGCGAACGGCGGTGCGAAACGCCTCCTCCGTCGAGGGGGAAGAGGCACCGATCACCTCGGCGACGCGATTTATCAGAAGATCGTCGTCAAGGGCTTCCGCCGCCTCGATCGTGTCTTTGGCGAGTTTATCGGCAAGCTCTTCGACAATACTCATGGGCGTGGTCTCTAGCGTGTGGTTTCCGTCAGCCGCCGGCGCACATAGGTCTGAACGCTCTCGATCATCGGGTCCATATGCGGATCTTCGAAGAAATGGCCCGCGTTTTCCACCTCTTCATGGGTGATCGTGATGCCCTTCTGCTCATGCAGCTTGTCCACCAGAATGCGCGTGTCCTGAGGTTTGGCCACGCGGTCGGAGGCCCCGTTGATGATCAGGCCCGAAGCGGGGCAGGGCGCCAGAAAGCTGAAATCATACATGTTGGCGGGGGGCGAGACGCTGATGAAGCCGGTGATTTCCGGGCGCCGCATCAGAAGCTGCATGCCGATCCACGCGCCGAACGAGAATCCGGCGACCCAGCAATGCTTCGAATTCGGGTTCATCGACTGAAGATAATCGAGCGCTGAGGCGGCATCGGACAATTCGCCGATGCCCTGGTCATATTCGCCCTGCGACCGGCCGACACCGCGGAAATTGAAGCGCAGCACCGTGAAGCCCATATTGTAGAATGCGTAGTGCAGGTTATAGACCACGCGGTTGTTCATCGTGCCGCCGAATTGCGGATGCGGGTGCAGGATGATGGCAATCGGCGCGTCCTTGGCCTTTTGTGGGTGATAACGACCCTCAAGCCGACCTTCTGGGCCGGGGAAAATGACCTCGGGCATCATGCCTCCTTCGTGGCGGTCCGGTTGACGACGGCTTGACAGCAGGGCCGGGCGCTACCTAGAACAATTCTAAACTCCGGGCGTGTCGGAGAAATGGGTGGATGGCAATTAAGCCGCCCGCCGGCAAAGGTCAATGTTTCGGCGCGTCTTGCGCCAATGATGGAGACGGCGGCAATGAAACTCAGCACCAAGGGCCGGTATGCGATGGTGGCGCTCGCCGATCTGGCTTTGCAGACGGATGATGGGCTGACCTCGCTTTCGGAGATTGCGAAACGCCAGGATATCTCGCTTCCCTATCTCGAACAGCTTTTCGTCAAGCTGCGCCGGGGCGGGTTGGTGGAATCCGTCCGCGGGCCGGGTGGCGGGTACCGGCTGGCCAAGCTGCCCGCGGAGATCCGGGTGGTGGAGATTTTCGAAGCCGTCGACGAAACGGTGAGCGCCCTGCACACGGGCGCGGGCGCGTCGGGCGGAAGCTCGGGCAGCCGCGCGCAGAGCATGACCAACCGGCTGTGGGAAAGCCTGAGCGCCCATGTCTATGTGTATCTGCATCAGACCCGCCTGTCCGATGTGGTGACCAATGAACTGACCCCATGCCCGGCGGTGCCCAATCTTTTCGAAGTGGTGGATGACGCTTGACGGCGCCGGTTTACGGCATATCGCGGCTGACCGGCTCGGCGCGGTCGTGTGACGGGCGGTCCCCTATTGCGCGTGCGTTGCGCGGCCGGATAGCCGGGGCCGCGCGCGACGCGGTGTGTCCGCGATGAACCGGGTCTATCTGGATCATAACGCGACCATGCCGCTGCGGGCGGAGGCGCGCGGGGCGATGGTGGCGGCGATGGATATCGTCGGCAATCCGTCCTCCGTGCATGCGGAGGGGCGCGCGGCCAAGGGGCTGGTGGAGACCGCCCGGGCCGAGGTCGCCGAGGCCTTCGGGGCGCAGGCCGCCGATATCGTCTTTCTGTCCGGCGCGACGGAAGCGGCGGCCCTTGCCTGCGCGGGGCGCGGTCTGCACGGGGCGGCGGTGGAACATGATGCGGTCCGCGCGTGGATCGCCGAGGATCTGGCCGTGGACCGGGCCGGGCAGGTGGCGATCGCCGATCCGGGCCGAAGTGCTGTGCAGTTGGCCAATTCGGAGACCGGCATTCTTCAGACCCTCCCCGAGGGTCTCGCCGTCAGCGACATGACGCAGGCTTTCGGCAAGCTGCCCGTGGCCTTCGACTGGTCCGGCGTCGATATGGCGCTGATCTCGGCGCACAAACTGGGCGGGCCGAAGGGAATCGGGGCGCTCGTTCTGCGCCGCGGGCTGGATCTGGAAGCCCGTATCAAGGGCGGCGGGCAGGAGATGGGCCGGCGTTCGGGCACGGAAAACATCATTGGCATTGCAGGATTTGGGGCTGCTGCACGGGCTGCGACACAAGATCTGGAGGCTGGTGTCTGGGACAAGGTTGCCAAACTTAGAAATATTCTAGAAACAGCTCTGGAAGCCCGCGCAAAAGAGACTATTTTTGTCGGGAAAGATGTCGAGCGGCTTCCCAACACGTCCTGCATCGTGACGCCGGGCTGGAAAGGGGAGACGCAGGTGATGCAGATGGATCTGGCCGGGTTCGCAATCTCGGCAGGGTCCGCCTGTTCATCGGGCAAGGTCAGATCCAGCGCCGTTCTGCGCGCAATGGGGTTCGACGAGACCGCGGCGGCCAGCGCCATTCGCGTCTCGCTTGGCCCGGAGACGACCGAGGAAGAGGTCTTGCGATTCTGCGAGACCTGGTTAGGAGCCCATGCCCGGTTTCGGGCGCGGGTCGCGTAGCAGGGCAGGGCTGTAGACCCGGTTCTGAGGAAACGGCGCGACCCGAGGGCACGGGATGGAAACAGGGCGGCGGACACCGCCCCAATAGCGAACGGGATGACCCATGACAGCACTCGACACGGATATTCGCGACGGTGTGGACCGCGAAACGGTGGAAACCGTTCAGGCCATGGGCGGCAAATACAAATACGGTTGGGAGACCGATATCGAGATGGACTATGCGCCCAAGGGCGTGAACGAGGATATCGTTCGTCTGATCTCGGAGAAAAACGGCGAGCCCGAGTGGATGCTGGATTGGCGTCTGCAGGCGTTCAAACGCTGGAAGCAGATGGACGAGCCGGAATGGGCGATGGTGAACTACCCGCCGATCGACTACCAGGATCAGTATTACTATGCCCGGCCCAAGAGCATGGAAGAGAAGCCGAAATCCCTCGATGACGTGGATCCGAAGCTTCTGGCGACCTATGACAAGCTGGGCATTCCGCTGAGAGAGCAGATGATCCTCGCCGGTGTCGAAGGCGCCGAGGAAGTGCCCGCGGAAGGCCGCAAGGTCGCGGTGGACGCGGTGTTCGACAGCGTTTCGGTCGGGACGACTTTCCAGAAGGAACTGAAAGAGGCGGGCGTGATCTTCTGCTCGATCTCCGAAGCCATCCAGGAGCATCCCGAACTGGTGAAGAAGTACCTCGGTTCTGTCGTGCCGATCACCGACAATTTCTTCGCGACGCTGAATTCGGCCGTCTTCTCGGACGGCTCGTTCGTCTACGTGCCGCCGGGCGTGCGCTGCCCGATGGAGCTCTCCACCTATTTCCGGATCAATGCCGAGAATACCGGGCAGTTCGAGCGGACGTTGATCATCGCCGACAAGGGCTCTTACGTCAGCTATCTGGAAGGCTGCACCGCGCCGCAGCGCGACACCCATCAGTTGCACGCGGCGGTTGTCGAACTGGTGGCGCTGGAAGATGCGGAGATCAAGTATTCCACGGTCCAGAACTGGTATCCGGGCGACGAGAACGGCAAGGGCGGGATCTACAATTTCGTGACCAAACGCGCCGATTGCCGGGGCGACAGGTCCAAGGTGATGTGGACCCAGGTCGAGACCGGATCGGCGATCACATGGAAATACCCGTCCTGCATTCTGCGTGGCGATGACAGCCAGGGAGAGTTCTACTCCATCGCAATCGCCAACAACATGCAGCAGGCCGATACCGGCACCAAGATGATCCATCTGGGCAAGAATACGAAAAGCCGGATCGTGTCCAAGGGCATCAGTGCGGGCCGGGCGCAGAACACCTATCGCGGTCTGGTCTCCATGCATCCGAAGGCCAAGAACGGGCGGAACTACACGCAATGCGACTCGCTTCTGATCGGCGATCAGTGCGGCGCGCACACGGTTCCCTATATCGAGGTCAAGAACAACTCCGCCCGCGTGGAGCATGAGGCGACGACATCGAAAGTGGATGACGATCAGCTGTTCTATTGCCGTCAGCGGGGCATGGACGAGGAAGAAGCCGTGGCCCTGGTGGTGAATGGGTTCTGCAAGGAGGTGCTGCAGGCCCTGCCGATGGAATTCGCGATGGAAGCGCAGCAGCTTGTGGCGATTTCGCTGGAAGGCTCCGTGGGGTAATGTCCGCGCCGTTCGAGACAGAGCGGGCCACCTATCTCTACGATGTGTTGTCGCCCGAGCGGCTGACGCGGATTGTGGATGTGGGGGCCAATCCGCTGGAAGCGGCACCCTACGAGGGGTTGCTGAAGGCAGGCCTGTGCGAGGTCTGGGGCTTCGAACCTCAACCGGAGAGATATGACGAGCTGGTCGCCGAAGCCGGTCCGCATGAGCACTATCTGCCTCATGCGATCGGCGCGGATGGCCCGGCCACGCTGAATATCTGTCAGGGCTCGGGCTTCACGTCTCTGCTTGAACCGAACATGGACACGTTGGACGCGATTGGCCGGATGCGGCGCGGCGCGACGGTGAAGGAGCGTGTGGAGATCGTCACGAAGCCGCTGGACGGGCTGGAGGATCTGCCCGATTTCGATTTGCTGAAGATCGACATCCAGGGCGGTGAAACGGTTGTTTTCGAACATGGCGTCAAGAAGCTGAGGTCGGCCCTTGCGGTCATCACCGAAGTTGCGGCCATACCGCTTTACGTCGATCAGCCGCTGATCGACGCGCAGATGCAGAGCTTGCGAAAGCTCGGGTATCAGTTGCACAAGTTCCTGTTCCTGAAGACGATCAAGTTCTTCAACGTCCATACCAGCCGGCTTCAGAGGCGGTTCTATCGCAGCCAGGCGGTGGATGGGGATGCGGTGTTCCTTCGGGCGCTGCTGGATATCCCCAGCCTCGGCGACGAGGAGCTGAAACATCTGGCCATGCTGAGCGACGCGGTTCTGCTGAGCCAGGATATCACCGTCACGGCGATGGGCGAGTTGTCGGTTCGCGGAAAACTGTCGGAGGATCAGCTTCACGGCTATATCGACCGGCTGCCGCATGTGGATCCGAGATAGGGGAGGAACATATGATCATCACGACCACGCATAGTGTCGAAGGCCACCAGATCGCCGAATACAAGGGGATCGTCGTGGGCGAAGCGATCCTTGGCGCGAATGTGTTTCGCGACCTCTTCGCGAGGGTCACCGATATCGTCGGGGGCCGGTCGGGCGCCTATGAAGAGGAACTTGGCAAGGCCCGCCAGACCGCGCTTGACGAGATGGCCGATCACGCCCGCGACCTGGGCGCCACGGCGGTCGTCGGCGTGGATCTGGATTACGAGGTCATCAACAACATGCTGATGGTCTCGGCCTCCGGCACCGCGGTGCGGCTCGGCTGAGCATGGCGACAGCATCCGATATCCTGCCCGGCCACAGGCCCGATGGCGTCCGCGATGCGATATCCGGCGCCCGAAACGACCGTATCACCCGCGCGGCTGCCCGCGCACTGCATTCATCCGGCGCCCGTTGCGGCGGCCTGACAATCAAGAGGACCCATATATGTTGAGCATCAAGAACCTGCACGTGAAGCTGGAAGAGGAAGACAAGCAGATCCTGAAAGGGGTCGACCTGACGGTCGAATCCGGCAAGGTCCATGCGATCATGGGGCCGAACGGCTCGGGCAAGTCGACGCTGAGCTATGTGCTTTCGGGCCGCGATGGCTATGAGGTGACCGAAGGTGAGGCCGTTCTGGAGGGGCAGGATATCCTTGACATGGACCCCGAGGAACGCGCCGCCGCTGGCCTGTTTCTGGCGTTCCAGTACCCGGTCGAGATCCCGGGCGTGGGCAACATGACCTTCCTTCGGACGGCCGTGAACGCACAGCGCAAGGCCCGCGGCGAGGAGGAGATGAGCGCCGCGGATTTCCTCAAGCTGATCCGGGAGAAGGCCAAGGCCCTGAAGATCGATGCGGACATGCTGAAACGGCCGGTCAATGTCGGCTTTTCCGGCGGTGAGAAGAAGCGCAACGAGATCCTGCAGATGGCGATGCTGGAGCCGAAGATGTGCATTCTGGATGAAACCGATAGCGGGCTGGATGTCGATGCCATGAAACTGGTCGCCGAGGGGGTGAACGCCCTGCGTGATGCGGGCCGGGGCTTTCTGGTCATCACTCATTATCAGCGTCTGCTGGACCATATCAAACCGGACGTCGTGCATATCATGGCCGATGGCCGCATCGTGAAGACCGGCGGGCCCGAACTGGCCCTTGAGGTCGAGGAAAACGGATATGGCGATATTCTGGCGGAGGTGGCGTGATGGCGTTGGCTCAAGCCAAGATCGACCTGACCGAGGCGCGGCTTTCCAGGCTGGAGATGCCCGCCGGGTCATCCTGGGCCGCAGAGGCGCGGCAGGGGGCGGCCGCGCGGTTGCGCGCCTCCGGCCTGCCGACGCGGCGGGACGAATACTGGAAATTCACCGATCCCGCGACGCTGACCGCGGCCGAACCGCCACAGGCCGCCATTTTCGAGGCGCGGGACGAGGCGCCGCTTTACGACGGGATCGACCGGCTGAAACTGGTCTTCGTCGATGGCGTGTTCGATGCCGCCGCAAGTGACGATCTGACCCTTGAAGGGGTGGAGATCGACCTGCTTGCCGATGCGCTGGCCAAGGATATCCATTGGGCCAAAGATCTGTATGGTGTGCTGGAAACCCGCGGGCAGGACCCGGTCGCACGGCCGCTTGCGGCGCTGAACACTGCCTATGCCACGAACGGGATCGTCCTGCGGGCCACGGGCAAGGTCAGCAAGCCGATCAATCTGATCTATCTGCATAATGACGTGGCCTCGGACGCGATCCTTCACCATCTGGTCAAGATCGAGGAGGGGGCCGAGGTAACCGTGCTGGAAAGCGGCCCGGCCGCCGCGCGCTTCAACAAATGCATGGAAATCGAGGTGGCCGATGGCGGGACGTTCCACCACGTCAGGGCGCAGGGCAGGGATCACGAGCGCCGCGCGGTCACGCATATGTTCTCCCGGATCGGCAGCGGATCGACCTTCAAGTCCTTCACGCTGACAGCCAATGGCGTGTTGACCCGCAACGAGAACATCATCGAGATCGTGGGCGACGATGCGGTGGCCCATGTGGCGGGCGCGGCCCTTGGCGATGGCGCGCGGGGCGCGTTTCACCATGACGACACGGTTTTTATCACCCATGACGCGGAACGCTGCGAAAGCCGTCAGGTGTTCAAGAAGGTGCTGCGCAACCGGGCCGAAGGCGTGTTTCAGGGCAAGATCCTGGTGCGCCAGGGGGCGCAGAAAACCGATGGCTACCAGATCAGCCAGGCGTTGCTTCTGGACGAGGACAGCAGCTTTCAGGCCAAGCCCGAACTGGAGATCTACGCCGATGACGTGATCTGCTCCCATGGCTCGACCACGGGCGCGATCGACGAGGACGGGCTGTTCTATCTCCGCTCGCGGGGTGTGCCCGAGGACAAGGCGACCGATCTGCTGGTTCTGGCCTTTCTGGCCGAAGCCATCGAGGAGATCGAGGATGAGCGCCTGCGGGAGGATATCCTGCTGCGTCTGCAGCAATGGCTGGAGCGGCGGCGCGGGTAAGCCATGGCGGTCACGACGGATATCGTGCAAAGCTGGCGCAGGCCCCGACGGGTGATCCGCAGGCTGCTGGATATGGGGCGGCGCGAAGATCGCGCGCTGGTCTATCTGATCCTGGCATGTCTGCTGATCTTCGTGGCCCAGTGGCCGCGCCTGCAGCGCGAGGCGATCCTGATGCCGGAGCGCCCTCTCGATGCGCTGATCGGCGCGGCTCTTTTCGGCTGGCTGTTCATCGCGCCGCTGTTGTTCTATGCCATCGGCATGCTCAGCCATCTGGTGGCGCGCATGCTTGGCGGCAAGGGTACCGGTTATTCCGCCCGGCTCGCGCTTTTCTGGTCGCTTCTGGCGACCAGCCCGGCCTTCCTCTTCTACGGGATGGTGGCGGGGTTCATCGGGCCGGGGCCAGCCCAAACCATGGTTGGCGTGGGGCTGCTCTTGGCCTTTGTCGTAATCTGGGGCATGACGCTAATCGAGGCCGAACAGGCGCCTGAAAGGCAGGGCTAGGATGACCGATATCGCGACCCTGGGATCGCTCTTGCGCCTCGCGCGCGATACTGTGGCGAACCCGCGCGAAGGTGCCACCACCGTACTTACCTTTGCGCCGCCGCGGCAGGCGCTCTGGCTGATGCTGGCGCTTGTCGTCGTGGTCACGATGCTGCTTGGCTTCGTCTTCAATCTGGTCGCTCCGCCAGCGCCCGGCGACGTGGCGGTTCAGATCTCACCGGTTACGTTTGGTCTGGTTCAGGGCGTTCTGCTGATCGTCATGGTCCACGCGATCCATCGGATCGGCGCGGCGTTCGGGGGTACGGGGCGTTTCGAGGAATCCCTCCTGCTGGTGATCTGGCTGCAATTCATCTTCATCTGCATCCAGGTCCTGCAGGTGCTGGCGATGCTGATCCTGCCGGTGCTTGGGCCACTGATCTTCCTGCTGTCGATCGCGTTGTTTTTCTGGCTTCTGGTCAATTTCATAGCGGCGCTGCACGGGTTCCGGTCGCTTGGTCAGGTCTTGGTGATGGTGATCCTGACACTCATCGGCTTCGCGTTGCTGGCGAGTATCATTCTCGCAATTCTGGGTGTGCAGATGCCACAAGGAGGCGTTTAGATGTATGATGTCGAAAGCATTCGCGCGGATTTTCCGATCCTCGCGCGGGAGGTCAATGGCAAGCCGCTGGTCTATCTGGACAGTGGCGCCTCCGCCCAGAAACCGCAGGTCGTGATCGACACGGTCGCGCATGCCTATTCGATGGAGTATTCCAACGTCCATCGCGGGCTGCATTACCTGAGCAACCTGGCGACCGAGAATTACGAGGCTGTCCGTGGCAAGATCGCCCGGTTCCTCGGCGCCCGCGACGAGGAAGAGATTGTCTTCACCTCGGGCACGACCGAAGGCATCAATCTGGTGGCCTATGGCTGGGCCATGCCGCGGATGGGAGAGGGGGACGAGATCATCCTCTCGGTCGCCGAACACCACGCCAATATCGTGCCCTGGCATTTCCTGCGTGAGCGGCAGGGGGTCAAGCTGGTCTGGGTCGACACGGATGCGAATGGCGATCTGGATCCGGCGACGGTGCTGGATGCGATCACGCCGCGCACCAAGCTGATCGCGCTGACCCATATGTCCAACGTTCTGGGCACCGTGCTCGACGTGAAAACCATCGTTGCGGGGGCCCATGCTGCGGGCGTGCCGGTCCTGCTCGACGGGTCGCAATCGGCGGTTCACATGCCCGTCGATGTGGATGATATCGGCGCCGATTTCTACGCCATCACCGGGCACAAGCTCTATGGTCCCTCGGGCTCCGGCGCGATCCATATCCGGCGTGAGCGGATGGAGGAGATGCGGCCCTTCATGGGCGGCGGCGACATGATCCGCGAGGTGCACAAGGATCAGATCACGTGGAATGATCCGCCGATGAAATTCGAGGCCGGAACGCCCGGCATCGTCCAGCAGATCGGGCTTGGCGCGGCGCTGGATTACATGATGGGCGTGGGCCTGGATCGGATCGCGGCCCATGAAGCGGATCTGACCGCCTATGCCCGGTCAAGGCTGGACGGGTTGAACTGGCTGAATGTGCAGGGCAACTCCGCAACCAAGGGGGCGATTTTCTCCTTCACCCTCAACGGGTCCGCCCATGCCCATGATATCTCGACGATTCTGGACAAGAAGGGAGTTGCCGTGCGCGCGGGCCACCATTGCGCACAGCCGTTGATGGAGCATCTGGGCGTAACCGCGACCTGCAGGGCGAGCTTCGGGATGTACAACACCCGGGCCGAGGTCGACGCGCTTGTCGATGCCCTTGATCTGGCCCACGATCTCTTCGCCTGAGCGTGATGCCTTATGTGCCCCCCGCGCGGCGGATACCGCGCAGGACACGCATCGCGAACCCCGGTCTGCCTCGGCATGATCCTCCGATATGTGGCAACGGCCTCCCGCAAGGGACGGGCGGGAGCGGGTTTTCTCCGGCACAAGGGACGCCGGTACGCTCTCCCCGCCCGTCCGCGTGATCGAGTCATCACGAACATTGCGCATCGCGGGCTGCAAGGTTGAGGATTGCAGCCGCTCCGATCGGAGGGTATAGCGACGTCAGGCACCCGTAGCTCAGCTGGATAGAGCGCCGCCCTCCGAAGGCAGCTTCTACAGTGGCAAAGTGCGAGAAAGAGTGTAGGGAACCAATAACTTACGAGGGAGACCGGAAAAGACTAAGTTGGAAACTCACCAGATTCTCACCAGAAGCAATGTTGCTACTTGATGTGAGGATCCGAGTTGACGATTCAGACTGGGTCAGGATACCCAGACAAAATGCACCCGTAGCTCAGCTGGATAGAGTGTCGGCCTCCGAAGCCGAAGGTCACAGGTTCGAATCCTGTCGGGTGCGCCATTTTTCTCTAAATATCAATATTTTAGCGAAACACGCGTTCAAGAACTTATTGCTTACGCAGGAAGTTCGCGTAAGCAGTTGGGCTGGTGCAAAGCGCCGAAACAGCGCCTTCGACCTATCGGATCGTGCACGTAATACCGCGTCCGAAGCCACTCGCAGTAAGCGCGATCGCGCAGGACGAGTCGGTGGCCGACGAACTCCACTCTGACGGTATCTCCCAGCTTGCGATCTCCCCTAAATGGATGCCAACCGAATGGATGCTAGCGGGGCACCGAATAGACGAGGCAAGCTCGAAAGACGTTCCCGCGCTCGCCTGCACGGAATCGTTTCGCACTTGACAAACAAAGCCATAGCAAAGCACTTATAGTACTCAGCAGTACCTCAATTTTGGACATGTCCGATGTGTGCCATCCTTACAGCCTTCGCGACCTCTCCGGACCGCGGTCGGGCATTGGCGCGCGACTTCCGCGTGCGGTGGGCGCTAGAGGAAGCTGGACAACCATACGATGTTCGCCTCCTGACTTTTACAGAACTCAAGGCGCCAGATCATCGGAACCTTAATCCATTCGGACAGATCCCGACTTGGCAAGACGGCGATCTCCATCTTTTCGAATCTGGTGCAATCGTCTTGCATATCGGGCTGCGGTATCCGGGGCTGCTCCCGGACGACGAGGCCGGTCGTGCTCGGGCTATTGCCTGGACATTTGCAGCCATCGACACAGTCGAGCCACCGATCTGGGACTGGGATCTCGCGCGTATGTTCGAGCGCGACAAACCCTGGCACGCGGAGCGCCAACCGATGTTGGAATCGCGCATTCGTCAGCGCCTGAGCGAACTCGCAACGTGGCTTGGTGGATCGGACTGGCTGGAACGCGAGTTCTCCGTTGGCGACCTGATGATGGTCACTGTGTTGCGCCGCCTCCATGGCTCCGAATTGCTTGAGGAGCATCCATCACTGGTGGCGTATGTTTCTCGCGGCGAGGCACGTCCGGCCTTCGGGCGCGCGTTCGCTGCGCAGAAGGCGGTGTTCGATCGAGCGACTGCGAGCGCATAGGGAAGGACACATCATATGATGGTAGCGTTACATCGCGACATCATCTGCCATCCGAATGGCGGCGGCCGACGCCACGCGATGGGGCAGCCGACTGCGCTTTTCAGGGCGGATGGGGTCGGTGACGGGTTCCAACGCAATATGTCGGTCAACGTGGACCGGTTTGCAGAACGCGGGGGCACCGGAGTGAGCCGGTCAGTGGCGCTGCGATGGCACCCAGGATGTTTCGGAGCATTCGACTGTCCAGCGAGAACCTTCACATGATTGATGCTCTATTGTCCCCAGCACTCTTTGCCTTCTTCGTGGCGGCCGCCTCGCCGGGACCGGCCACGCTGGCCGTATCGACGACGGCCATGGCAGGCGGGGCGAGAGCGGCGGCTTTTCTGGGACTGGGTCTGGCAGCCGGCTTGGCATTCTGGGGTCTGGTGGCTGCGGCCGGCCTTGGCGCACTGCTCGTGCAATCCTCCGCCGCCCTCACCGTTCTGAGGTGGTTCGGAGGCGCCTATCTGCTCTGGCTTGCCTGGCAATCGGCGCGTAGCGCGATCACACCCCTCGCTGGAGGGGCCGACATCGCCCCGGTTGCAGAGAGGAAGCTGGTGCTGCGGGGACTCATGCTCAATCTCAGCAACCCTAAGGCGGTCTTGGCCTGGATCTCCATTCTCGCTCTTGGCGTGGGCTCGACAGACGACAGTTCGGGTCTGGCATTGATCACCGCGCTCTGCGCGATCCTCGGTCTGGTGATCTACCTCGCTTACGCCGTCCTGTTCTCGCAAGCCACGATCCGGTCCGGCTATCGCCGAGGGCGTCGAGCCATCGACGCCATGGCTGCCACCTTCTTCGGATATGCAGGCCTCAAGCTGGTCCTGACGCGCCCGGAGACGAATTGATCGGACTGCCGAAAGACGAGGCCAGAACTAGCGAATTAGCGCAGCTTGCGTGGCTTCAGACCCTTTGAGAGCACTTCAGCAGCGCCGCACGTCGAAAGGGATCGAGCCCTTCAGTGTCTCACCGCCCGACGTCTCAGCCGTCCGGTGGCCTTGACTGTGGGCCGCCGCCATCTGCGGAGGGCGATGTTGATCTCGCCGCGCGCGATCCAGCCCAATATCCGCTGCTTGAGATGCAAATGATCGTACCTTGTTCCTCTAGTCTGAGTCCCGATCAGCGGCGTGACTTGTCGGGCGACTGCGCGGCGCCATAGGCCGCAAGGAATACGTCGACAGCCGCATCAGCATAATCCGCGTGCTGGGACCGGTCCTCGATCGTGTCCACATCGAACATTCCGCGGTTCATGGGGATCGATAGGATTAGCCAGTTGAACTGTTCCGCAGCAATTTCCGCGTCCGCGATGTTCAGAAGCCCGCGTTCGCACAGCCCTTTAAGGCACTCTGCCAACTTCTCTCTAGCACGCTTGGGCGCGGCCTCGTACCAGGCCTTGGCGATATCGGGAAACCGTTCGACCTCCGAGATAATGCGCCGTCGCACCTGCATGATATCCGGCTGGATGACATCGAAGATGTGCTGCCGGGCGAAAGCACGCAGATCGTTCTCTAAGTCGTTGGACTCAGCAAGTGTGTCGAATGCCTCTGCACCCTGCTCCTCGGCAGCCGCGATGAGGCGCTGCAGTGCTTCTCGCACTAGATCGTCCTTGTCGGAAAAGTGGCGGTAGATCGTCTGCTTTGAGACCGAAGAGCGCGCGGCCACCTCGTCCGTGCTCGTCCCCGAGTACCCTTTCTCTAGATAGAGCTGCAGCGTTGCGTCCAGAATCGCCCGGCGCACTTCTTCGGGGTGGGGGCGTGGTCGCCTTTTAGGAGTCGGTACCACCAGCTAATGACCTCCTGGATGGGTACTTGACAGTACTAGAGTTTCGAGACATTTTATAGTACTGATTAGTACCCAAAGGAGTGAGCTGTGTCCAGATCATCCAGCGTGAAGTCCAAAGACGGAACCTCGATCTCGTTCGACCGAACCGGAAGCGGTCCCGTGCTGATCCTCATCGAGCCTGCCGGTCACTACCGGGCCCTAAGCGCGTTCGATGAACTCGTACCTCTGCTGGCGCAAGACTTCACCGTTTGTCGCTATGACCGTCGCGGCCGTGGCGAGAGTGGCGATACGCCCCCCTATAGGCCGGAGCGCGAAGCTGAGGACCTGGAGGCGCTGGTCAGGAAGGTTGGCGGTCACGCCTTTGTATATGGCTACTCCTCTGGTGCGCTGCTTGCGCTGCACGCCACGGCCTTAGGGGTTCCATTGGCTGGAGTGGTTCTCATGGAGCCGACGCTGCAGGACGAGACGCGGGAAAATTCCGATCCGTTGACGGGGCAACTCGATGAACTGACGAAAGCTGGCCGTGATGAAGACGCGGTGGAACTCTTCCACTCGTCAATCGGTGTACCGGACGAAATGATATGCGATATGCGTGGTACGGACAGGTGGATGGGGATGATCAGCGTCGCGCCGACACTTGTTTACGACTGCCGTTTGTCTGACGCGATGGGGCCAGAGGTTTTGAGTGCCGTCTCAGTACCGACCCTCATCCTAGACAGCGAGGGGAGCAGCGACGACCTCACAGGCTCCGCCGCTACCGCCGCACGCCGGATTCCGGGTGCGCGCCACAAAAGCCTGCCAGGTGAGTGGCACGTTGTCGCCCCGGACCTTATTGCGGCGGAGATTAAGGAATTCTTGCTTGACGAGGCCATGGTGTGACCGCGCCGCATCTTGTCAATTTTGAGGCGTTTGGATGGTCGACCGCGTGACTTAGGAAAGGAGCGTCAAGTTAGCGCAATTCCTCGGACATTCCTGTTACTCGGAATGCCTTACGGGGTGTCTGCATTGCAGGTGCCATTTAAGATGGTTGTGTCTGAAGAACTCGATCAAATTGCTGACTGCGCGTGACCTAAGTCCAAAATAATGGGTGAATTTCGTTCCAGCAAAGGAATGATCGAGATCCCGAACAAGGTTTACGGAAGATCAGATGATCGGAATGAAGCGAGAGCAGAAGGCCGGGATATCGGCGGACTGAACACCTTCGGCTTGGCACTGCCTTTTGAATGGGCGCTCGTTTCGACACGACAAGCAAAATGTGGATCGCTCGTGACGTGACCCCCTGATTTTCCTCCACGAGCGATTAGAGTCTGGCCTTGAAGGAAGGACAGACGATGAAGCGTGTGAGGTTTTCAGAAGAGCAGATTATTGGCGTGCTGAAGGAGGCGGAGGCGGGCGCGAAGACCGCTGATCTGGCCCGGCGGCATGGTGTGTCGGAAGCGACGATCTACAACTGGAAGGCCAAGTATGGTGGGCTGGAGGTATCCGAGGCCCGGCGCCTGCGAGAGCTCGAGAGCGAGAACGCCAGGCTCAAGCGGCTGCTGGCCGACACGATGCTGGACAACGTTGCGCTGAAGGATCTTCTTTCAAAAAAGTGGTGACGCCCGCCGCGAAGCGGGAAGCTGCCGCTCATCTCCAGGCGTGCCACGGGATGAGCGAGCGGCGGGCGTGCCGTGTCATCGATGCTGATCGCAAGAGCGTGCGCTATCGTTCCATCCGGGATGATGACGGTGCTCTGCGCGAGAAGCTGCGCGATCTGGCCAACCAGCGTCGCCGGTTCGGCTACCGTCGCCTGCATATCCTGCTGCGCCGGGAGGGCGTGATGATCAACCGGAAGAAGACCCAACGGCTCTATAAGGAGGAAGGGCTTGCAGTGAGGCGGCGACGCAGCCGCAAGCGTGCTGTGGGCATCAGAGCACCTGCTGCGGTGCTGGCTCTGCCCAACCAGCGCTGGAGCCTGGACTTCGTGCACGACCAGATCATGACGGGCCGCCGGTTCCGTGTGCTCAACGTGGTCGATGACGTGACGCGCGAGTGCCTGGCGGCTGTGCCGGACACCTCGATCTCCGGGCACCGTGTCGTGCGCGAGCTGACCCAGCTGATCGCCCAGCGCGGCAAGCCGGGCATGATCATTAGCGACAATGGCACCGAGCTCACCAGCAATGCCGTGCTCGCATGGTGCGGCGAGATCGGGGTGGAGTGGCATTACATCGCGCCGGGCAAGCCGATGCAGAACGGCTACGTCGAGAGCTTTAACGGCCGCATGCGCGACGAGCTGCTGAACGAGACCCTGTTCCTCAGCATGGCTCACGCACGGGTCGAGATCGCTGCTTGGGTCGAGGATTACAACCAAGAGAGGCCACACTCGTCCCTTGGCTACGCAACCCCGGCGGCGTTCGCCGCTGAACTGCATAAGCAATGGCCTGCTTCGCTACGCCCTACGGGCTCCGCTACGCAGCCCATTGCTTCAACCGCGCTGATGCGCAAAACAACCGCCCGGCTCTAATCCCAGCTGGGGGAAAGCTGGGGGTCACGTCACTCGGGCGGGTATCCGCTTCAAGGAAGAAGCTTCATTTAACGTCTTTCCTCAGACCCTTCGTGAAAGAGCTTTCACTATACACCGCAGTTAGGAGCATAGTCCGTCAATGAAAATGTCGAGGTGTCGATGGGCGATTTCGCGTTCTTCGTTCAAGGAAAGACCAATTGCGAGCGGTCTCGAGAAGCGGATCATAGCGAGCACAATATCCCGCTCAGAGACGTCGCTACGAAAAGGGCCATCTTGTTGGGCGCCTGCAACGATGGTTTTCATAAATGTCTCGGCGCGGGAGCGAAGGTCTGGCCAATCATGCTTTTCTAGAAGCGGGTGAATTATGTTGACTACCCCGATCCCGTTATCAAGTGCGGAGTGCATGTATTGGCGAAGCGCATCCACCCCGTCGGGCGTGCTTTCTACAATATTCTCTCCAGAACTAATGCTCCTTTCCAATACGCAGCGGACAACAGCATGCAGTAGAGACTGCTGATCTGGGAAATGTCGGTAGAGCGTTCCAATGCCGACGCCAGCACGCCTTGTGATCGCGTCCCGAGAAGGTTCACCGCCCACCTCAAGAATCAATTCAGTCGTAACGTCAAGTAGGTGCTGCCGGTTCCTTAAGGCGTCCGCCCGCATCTCGTTCATTTCCCTCTTAATCTTGATCTACGAAACATCCATCATATCGCTCATAAACGCCGACACAGTCTTCGCATTTGTCGCATCTGCCAGATGTCCAGGCTAGTCGCGCTGACGTTTTCTTTGCGGTGTTGTGAACCACGTTGCGCCACCTTGACTAGTCACTAAACGGAGGATTATACTCCGTTTAGTGACTAGTCAAGGTCTTGGAGGTAGAGCGCCATCATGAAACAGCCGCTAGGCAGTCTCCGCACTTTCCCATGAGAGATCATGATATCGGCAGGGATCGGAAGCTTTCATGCGGGAGTACAAGGGATTGGGAAATTTATTCTGAGTGTTGGGCGCGTCGCTTCCTAAGCATCGCGAAATCGTCAATTTGGTGGACGCAAACGAGGACAAAAAGATGACTGGCAATCGAAATTCGGACACTGCAGTTCGATCCGACGCTGAATGTTTTTACTATGGGACGCGCGATGATCTTCGGCCAGGCGACACCGTTTCACCTGCTGATCCGTTTGGACGTCCAAACGGTGGAGGCTCGTCCTTCACGTATATGACGCCCAATCTTGATGCGGCGACATGGGGTGCGGAACTTGCTGCGGGCGATGCGCCGCCGCGGGTGTATGTCGTCGAGTCGGACGATGACATCGAAGACGCATCCGAACTGATTGCGGAAAACGCGCCGCGCCACCCTTTCATGTCGTGGCGAACGAGAGGGAAAGTCCGCGTCAAATCGGAAGTAACGGAGTGGACCTGGTACCACGGAACGCGTGCCAAGCTAAGCCGGGGCGACATGCTCGTCCCTGGGAGTGATCCGAACTACGGCATGACACTAAGTCACGTCTATCTTGCCCGGACGCTCGAAGCCGCCGTCTGGGCCGCTGAGCTGGCGCTCGGGGATGGCCCCCAACGCATCTACATCGTCGAGCCGACCGGCCCAGTCGAAGATGATCCGAACGTCACCAATAAGAGATTTCGAGGAAACCCGACAAAGTCGTTTCGCTCGCGAGACCCCCTGCGCGTGGTCGGTGAGATCACCGACTGGCAGGGGCACTCCGAGGAAGCGATCGAGGCCATGAAGGAGGGTGTCGAAAAGCTGGCGCAGCAAGGCCACGGTCCTATCGACTGAGGGTAGAGAGGTGGCGATCGAACTGAGACATCTGCGCTATGTGGTTGCCGCTTCCAAGTGCGGGAGCTTTCGGCGTGCCGCCGTGTCGTTGGGCATCGAGCAATCCGCCATCAGTCGGCGTATCCGTGATCTTGAAGACGAACTCGGCGCGTCGCTCTTCAATCGTCATTCCGGCGGTGTCATCCTGACCCATGCAGGCAAGAAATTCGTCCGCCATGCCCGGCAGGCGCTGAGCGAAGTCTCCTTCGCCGCCGACGATATCGGGCCAATCGGCCGTGGCGAAGAAGGCGCGGTTCGGATTGGCATCTTTTCGTCACTGGCATCCGGCTTCCTGGCGCAGATGCTGCGTGCCTATAGCGACCGCTATGGCAATGTACGTATCGACATTATCGAAGGGGCACCATCCGATCACATCTCGGCCGTCCGCCGGCATAGGTTAGATGTTGCCTTCGTTACGGGCACACCGTCCCTGACCGATTGCGATGCGGCACAACTCTGGACCGAACGCGTGTTTGCGGTGGTTCCTGATGCGCATCCCTTGTCGGAACGGAAGTCGATCCGTTGGGAGGATCTTCGAGCTGAGACTTTCATCCTCAGCGAGGGCGATCCGGGACCGGAGATCCACGATTTTCTGATCAAGCATCTGGCCGATCTCGGTGTTCATCCTGCGATCGAGCGGCACCGTGTGGGCCGCGATAATCTCATGCAGATCGTATCTTTTGGACGCGGCGTGACGCTGACGAGCGAATCCACGGTGGCTACTCAGTTCCCCGGCGTGGTGTATCGGCAGCTCGAGGGTGAAATGTTGCCCTTCTGCGCCGTCTGGTCGCCGAACAATGACAATCCCGCCTGGCGACGGATGCTCAGCCTCGCGCGGCTAACAGCGCGACGGAATGGCATCTGCGACGGCAAGAAAACTAAGTCTGTCCCGCATTTGATGGCATCGTCGACGCCTTCCGCTCACGGAGCGCGTTCCGCGCCTTCGCGAAGCCGCGATCGGTTGCCATAAAGCGCTCAACCATTGGCGCGATCAGCTTGACGGGCTCCTCGACCGGCTGACCGGTCTCGTGACCGAGGACTTCCGCATAGTCGGCAAGGTCGCGGTGTACAGCGGCCGGCAGTTCGACGGTGAGCTTAACCGGCTTGTCGTCGACAAGGGGGCCGAGTTTCAGTTTGCTCATCACTGTCCCCTTTGCGGCTCGATGATCAGATCGCGGGTGACGATCACACTGACGGGGAAGCCCGGTCGGATCGTGAGCGTCGGCGCGCGCCCGACTTGGCGGCGCACGACCTCTTCACCAGCATCGCCGATCGTGTCCTGCGCCCCGTCGCGGATGGCCCGAGCGATCTCGTCGCTGTCATCGGTCGCAAGCTCCGCTCCGACATTAAGGAGGGTCGAGAGGACCGCGGCTTTGGCGATGTCCCACCAGTGATGGTCGACACCGTCCTCCAGCCCACTGAAGCCCGCGGCATCGGCACCGGGCTGCCGTTCCAGGACGATCGAGCGGCCGCCGGGCAGGATGATGCGGTTCCAGACGAGGAGCACCCGGCGCTGGCCGAAGCCGACTCCGCTGTCATATTCGCCGATCAGGCGTGCGCCCTGCGGTATCAGCAGGTAACGCCCCGACGGGCTGTCATAGACGTTCTGGGTGACCTGGGCGACGATCTGGCCGGGCAGGTCGGAGCGAATGCCGGTCACGAGCGCCGCCGGAATGACGGCGCCCGCCTGAAGGACATAGGGCGAGGCCGGCGGCGTGACGCGGTCCGGCGTCATTGTCCGCCGGTCGGCGGCCTGATTGAGGAACGCCAACTGCCGCTCTTGCGCGGTCGGTGTCCGCTGCTGGCTCGGAAGCGCCGTCGGAATGCCGCTGGCGAGATCGAGACCAGGGCTTGCCGGTGGGGTTTGGGTCCGACCGGCCTGGGTGGCGAAGAAGAGCTCACTGGTGCGGGCCGCTTCCATCTCCGCGAGCCGGCGTTGTTCCTCCGGATCGGGTCCGGGAACGGGTGTTGCGGGCACCGGGCGACCCTCTTCCTGCGCGCGGCGGATCGGCCGACCGAGATCACCGGGAAGCGCGGGCCCCAGCTGCGGAACATCGCTGTAGTCCGACGGCAAGCGCCGCAACTCGTCGGCCGTCGGCCGGTTCTCGGTCGTGTAGAGCTCGTTCGGCCCCTTTCTTCCGTCCCGGCCCTGAAGCGCGAAGATCAAGGCACCGCCAATGCCGAGCGCGGTAACGATCGCCAGTCCCGCCAAAACCTTGCGTGACAGGCGCACGACCCGCGGCGGTTCGGCGCGCACCCGGAATGCCTCCTTCGGATCAGGTCGATCGACAGGCTTCGTAGCCTCGGCCTCCAGGGTCGGGGTTTCGGTTTCATCGGTCATGACGGTGCTCCTCCGATGCGCTGGCTGTCCGGCTGCGCCGCACGCCATCGGTGCGCACGATCCGCACCATCTGCTGGTTCCGTCCGCCGAGGCGGAGTTCGGCGGCGGCGAACAGTCGGTCGACGATCAGGATGTTGCCGCGGACGCGGGTGTTGACGATCTGGGCCTCGCCTTCGGCGCCGATGATGAAGAGCGGCGGCATGTCGCCCTGCACGATCCCGCGCGGGAAGACGATGTAGACCCTGCGCCCATCGTCGAAGACGGTCTGAGGCCGCCAGGGCGGCGTGTCACCCTCGAGGCCGTAGCGGTAGCGCCGCTGCGATGCGGGCGGAATTGTAGGCTGAGTTACAGCGGGCGGTCGCACCTGGCCGCGAACACGCGGATAAGACCAGGCGACCGAGGGCATATACGTGTCCTCGTCAGCGCGCAGCTCGATCAGATAAGTGCGCCGGTCGGTGTTGATGACGAGGTTTGTCGTGATGTCGGGCCGGGTCGGCTTGACCAGGATGTGGACGCGTTGGCTCCGGCCACTGCCGCTTTCGGTGTCGCCGATGATCCAGCGCGCGGTGTCGCCGGTGGCAACGGGTCCGGCGCCGGTTAGTCGCTCGCCTGGTTCGAGCGCAATATCGGTGATCTGACCGGGCGCAGCATAGATCTGGTAGAGCGCGCCTTGGCTGTAAGGAAACACCTGAATGGCGTTGTAATAGCCCTCACGCCGAGGCTGGACGCGGGCGGCGGCATTGGCGTTGACGACACGCGCTTCCGGCGTGCGAGCGCTGTTCCCGCCGCGCGAAGGCGTCCAGGCTGGCGGCGTGTGCACGGGCCTTGGGGGCTGTTCGACGATGGGCGGTGGCGGTGTCGGGAGCGACGGCACGTCGTCGTCATAGGTGATCTCGGGCGGCCTGTAGGTGGCGCAGCCGGACAGGATGAGGGCGACCGCCAAGGCGAGCGGGAGTGTGGGAGTCTTGTGTCTCATTCCTGCAGCTCCCGCGACCAGTTGATGGCATGGACGTAGATGCCGAGCGGGTTCTTGCGCAGCCGCTCGGTGGTGCGCGGCGGCTGCACCGAGATGGTCAAGATCGCCGTCCAGCGTTCGGTCGAAGCGAGGCTGCCGTCGCGGTAGCGCCGCTCGGTCCAGGCAATGCGGAAGCTGTCGGGCGAGGCGCGGATGACGCTGGAGACATCGACCGAGACCTGCATCTCGCCGACCTTCTCGAAGGGATCGTTGGCGCGCGCGTACTCGTTGAGCGCCAGCGCGCCGCGGTCGGTAGTGAAGTCATAGGCGCGCAGCCAGTTCTGGCGCACGACGATCGGATCAGCGGCGATCGAGCGGACGTGCTCGATGAAGCGCGCCAGATGGAATGCGATCTGCGGATCGGTCGGCTGGTAATCGGCAGCCGCAGGCGCGACCGTCCTCGCCTCGCCGAGTGCATCGACCTCGACCACCCAGGGCTGAATCGTGCCGCGTGCGGATTGCCAGACGAGACCGGCCGCAAGGCCCGCCGCGAGTAGCAACGCGCCGAACGCCAGAAGCCGCCAGTTCTTCGCCTGGACGCGAGCGGAACCGATGCGCTCGTCCCAGACCTGCGCGGCTTTCTGATAGGGCGTCTCGGGTTCGGGGGTCTTGCCGTAATGGAGAGTGGGTCGCTTGAACATCATCGGTCGCTTTCGGAAAGGTTGATGGAAGAGCCGCCGCCATGGCTGTCGCCGGAGCGAACGGCGTGTGCAGTGGCGGTCGCGCCATGGTGGAGGGATTGGGAGCGCTTCATGCGCTTGGCCCAGGCGGGCTGTGCGGACGAGGAGTTGGCGGTTCCGACATCGGTAGAACCACCCTGGATGCTCCCGCCGCTCGCCTCGATCGCGGTGTGGGCACCGCCACGCGCGCTCTCACGCATGGCGCCTGCCATCTTCTTGAGGGGCGACATGGCGACGCCGGCTCCAGCCCGGGCAACGCCTCCCATACCACCAGCGACACCGGCAGCGCCGCTCTTCCCAGCCGAACCGAGACTGTAAGCCGCGTGGGTTCCGCCGGTCATCGCCGCACCGCCCCGAGCACCGGCCATCGCTCCCTTGGCGACAGCACCGCCCGCCATCCCCGTTCCGGCCACGGCCGCGGCGGTCACGCCGGCGGCCGCGACACCTGTGCCGATTGCCGCACCCGCGCCGAGCTGCGGGCCGCCCGAGATTAGCCCGTTGGCGATGCCGGGGCCGAAGATGCCGAGGCCGAGCAGCGAGAGCGCGGCGAGCACGATCGCCATCGCCTCCTCGATATTGGGCTGGTCGCCGCCGAAACCAGCCGTGAATTCGGCGAACAGCGTCGAGCCAATGCCGATGATGACTGCGAGGACGAGGATCTTGACGCCCGAAGAGACGACGTTGCCGAGCACCCGCTCGGCGAGGAAGGCGGTCTTTCCGAAGAGGCCGAACGGTATCAGCACGAAGCCCGCCAGCGTCGTCAGCTTGAATTCGATCAGTGTGATGAAGAGTTGGATGGCGAGGATGAAGAAGGCGAGCAGAACCATCGCCCAGGCGAACATCAGCACGATGATCTGGATGAAGTTCTCGAAGAACGAGATGTAACCCATCAGGTCGGAGATGGAGTCGAGAATTGGGCGTCCGGCGTCGAGACCGACCTGGGCGACGCGACCGGGGCGCAGCAGATCGGCGGTGGTGAAGCCGGTGCCGGTCGCTTGTAGGCCGAGACCGGCGAAACTCTCGAAGACGATGCGGGCGAGCGTGTTCCAGTTGGAAATGATGTAGGCGAAGATGCCGATGAAGAGCGTCTTCTTGACGAGACGCGCGAGGATGTCGTCGTCGGCGCCCCAGGCCCAGAAGAGCGCGGCGAGGGTCACATCGATGACGATCAGCGTTGTGGCGAGAAACGCGACCTCACCGCCCAAGAGACCGAACCCGCTGTCGATGTAACGGGTGAAGACCTCGAGGAAGCGGTCGATGACGCCAGTGCCGCCCATGGCTTACTCGCTCCTCGCGGAACCTGTGTCGAGGAAGCGGCGGCGCTTATCGGCCCAGGCATCGAGACAGTACTGATCGTCAAGGGCGGCTTCTCCGAGCGCCTGACAGCGCCGCAGTTCGGCGCGGTTCGGATCGGGCAGATCGATTCTGGCAGGCGGGGGCCTGATCACGATCTCATCGTCACGGCTGAACTCCAGCAATGCGGCGAGGAGCGCGACGAGCACGAAGATGCCCGTGCTGAGCCGAATGAGCACCGCCCGTTTCACAATCAGCCTCCGTTCGGGAACATCTCGGCATTGCCGGGCCGATAGCCCTCGCCGGGTTCGAGGAAGCGGCGGCGCTGTTCGCGCGCCTGTTCCTGTGCGGCGGCCCGCTGGGCGGCTTCTAGGTTCTGTGCCCGTCCCTGTGCGGCGATCACGGCGGTGAGATCGGAGATCTGCTGCGCCTGAAGCGCGAGAAGCTGATTACCGGCCTGGGTCGCCTGCAACGCGCCCGTGGCGGACTGGCTTGCACCGACCAGAGCCGACATTTGCGCACGGTTGGTCTCGATATTGCCCACGACGCCCGCCTGAACACGCATCGCGTCCTGCAATCCGGCTACGGTATTCTGCCAGCGGTCCTTGGCGCCATCGATCAGCGCCTGGTCGGAAGCGGTCATCGACGCGTCGCCGTAGCTCGTCTCGAAGGCTCGATCGATCTGCTGCACGTCATAGGCGATCCGTTGTGCCTCGCTGAGTAGCGCCTGCGTTCTGGCGACGGACTGCTGCAGCTGCTGGAGCGAGGAATACGGCAGGCTTGCAAGATTGCGTGCCTGATTGATCAGCATCTGCGCTTGGTTCTGCAGCGAACTGATCTGGTTGTTGATCTGCTCCAGCGCGCGGGCCGCCTGCAGGACGTTCTGCGCATAGTTGGTCGGGTCGTAGACGATCCGGCCGAAGCCGAACTGCGCCTGGGCCGGCGTCGTCAGGACCGGCGACAGCACCAGGGGTGCGGCCAGCAATGCGGCGGCAATCCGGCGGATGCGAAGTCGTTTGAGTGTCATGGGGTCTTCTCCTTTTCTTCTGCGGCGGTGGGATCATCGGAAAGGTCGAGTGCGATCTGGTCTTCGAGGTCATCGTCGGCTTCGAAGCGATCGAGATTGGACAGCTCGGGAATGAGGTCGGCGGCCCAGGCAACACCGCGTTCGCGCAGCCAAGCGCCGACGAAGCCCTTACGACCGCTGTCGGCGAGAATGCGGGCAATCGCCGCCTGATCGGTTTTGGCCGAAGTTGCTGTGAAGGCGAGCGCCACCTCGCCGAGACCGAGCTCGAAGAGCCGGTTGCCGCGCCGCGACTGGCAATAATAGTCGCGCTTCGGCGTCGCGCGAGCGAGGATCTCGATCTGTCGGTCGTTGAGACCGAAGCGGCGATAGATGGTGGTGATCTGTGGTTCGATCGCGCGTTCATTCGGTAGGAAGAGACGCGTCGGACAACTCTCGATGATCGCGGGCGCGATGGCGCTGCCGTCGATGTCGGAGAGCGACTGGGTGGCGAAGACGACGCTGGCGTTTTTCTTGCGCAATGTCTTCAGCCATTCGCGCAGCTGCCCGGCGAAGCCTTCATCGTCGAGCGCCAGCCAGCCCTCGTCGATGATCAGCAGGGTCGGGGATCCATCGAGTTGACCCTCAATCCGGTGGAACAGATAGCCGAGCACGGCGGGTGCGGCCCCGGTGCCGATCAAGCCCTCGGTCTCGAAGGCCTGGACGCTTGCTTCGCCGAGGCGCTCGGCTTCGGCGTCGAGCAGCCGACCGAACGGGCCACCGACGCAATAGGGTTGCAGCGCGCGCTTCAGATCCTGCGATTGCAATAATACCGACAGACCGGTCAGCGTGCGCTCGCCGACCGGGGCAGAAGCAAGCGATGACAACGCCGACCAGAGATGATCTTTCACCTCAGGTGTTACGGTCACGGCCTCACGCGCCAGGATCGCGGTAAGCCAGCCTGCCGCCCAGCTTCGCGTGGCGGCATCATTGATGCGCGCCAGCGGCTGAAGTGCAACCGGCTCCGACGCGTCGTCCGACAGGGAACCGCCGAGATCGTGCCAATCGCCGCCCATGGCGAGCGCCGCCGCGCGGATCGAACCGCCGAAGTCGAAGGCGAAGACCTGCGAATCGGCATAGCGGCGGAACTGCAGCGCCATCAATGCCAGCAAGACTGATTTGCCCGCACCGGTCGGGCCAACCACCAAGGTGTGGCCGACATCGCCGACATGAAGAGAAAACCGGAACGGGGTCGCGCCTTCTGTCTGGCCGAAGAGCAGTGGGGGCGCTGCAAAATGCTCGTCCCGTTCCGGCCCCGCCCATACCGCCGACAGGGGGATCATATGGGCGAGATTGAGCGTCGAGACCGGCGGCTGGCGGACATTGGCGTAGACATGGCCGGGCAGCGAACCTAGCCAGGCCTCGACCGCATTCACAGTCTCGGCGATGCAGGTGAAGTCGCGGCCCTGGATCACCTTCTCGACGAGGCGCAGCTTCTCGTCGGCGATGCGCGGGTCTGTGTCCCAGACGGCGACCGTCGCCGTCACATAGGCCTCTCCGATCAGGTCGGAGCCGAGTTCCTGCAGTGCTGCGTCGGCGTCCATCGCCTTGTTATGCGCGTCGCTGTCGAGCAGCGCCGCCGCTTCATTGGTCATGATCTCTTTCAAGATCGCGGCGATCGACTTGCGTTTGGCGAACCACTGCCGCCTGATCTTGGTGAGCAGCCGTGTTGCATCGGTCTTGTCGAGCATGATCGCGCGCGTCGACCAGCGATAGGGAAAAGCGAGCCGGTTGAGATCGTCGAGGATGCCGGGCGTCGTAGCGCTCGGGAAACCAGTAATGGTCAGCATTCGCAGATGCGCCATGCCGAGTATCGGTTCGAGCCCGGCGGTGAGCGGCTCATCCGCTAGCAGCGCGTCGAGATGCATTGGCAATTCGGGCACGCGGACCCGCTGGACTTTGGTGGAAATGGATGAATGCAGATAGGTCAGCGTCTCGGCATCATCGAGCCAGGCGCATTCGGGCATGAAGCCTTCGATGAGTTGCAGCACGCGGTTCGTGCGGTCGACAAAGCCCGCCAGGGTCTCGCGGGCATCGGCACCCGCCACCCTTTCGCGGCCTTCATAGAGAAACCGTTCGGCGCGCGCTGCTTCCTCAGCGGGCGGCAGGTACAGCAGCGTCAGGAAATAGCGGGATTCAAAGTGAACGCCTTCCTCCTCGAACTGCGCTTTGCGCTCGGCATCGACCAGGGCCGAGGCGGCGTCGGGAAAGCGGCTTTCGGGATAGGAGCTGGCGGGCACGCGCTGCGCCTCGACAAACACCGCCCAGCCAGAGCCCAATCGGCGCAATGCATTGTTGATCCGTCCTGCGACCGCGACCAGTTCCGCAGGTACGGCGCTATCGAGATCGGGACCGCGAAACCGTGCCGCGCGCTGGAACGAACCGTCTTTGTTGAGAACCACGCCATCGCCGACAAGCGCGGCCCAAGGCAGAAAGTCTGAAAGGTGGTTCGAGGTGCGGCGATATTCGGCGAGGTTCATCATCGATCACACCCCAAGATGGCCGGGGATGCGCACATGGCGGCGCACGACATCGACGAAAAGCGGATCGCGCTTGGCCGCCCAGACCGCCGCGAAATGTCCGATCGCCCAGATCAGGATGCCGACCAGCCAGAGACGCAGGCCGAGCCCGACGGCCGCGGCCAGTGTGCCGTTCAGAATGGCGATGGAGCGCGGCGCGCCGCCCAAGAGGATCGGCTCGGTCAGGGCGCGATGCACCGGGATCACGAAGCCGGGGATGGGATCGGCATGGTCCATCAGATCACCGCCCCGCCGCCGAAGGAGAAGAAGGAGAGGAAGAAGCTGGAGGCCGCAAAGGCGATCGAGAGACCGAACACGATCTGGATCAACCGCCGGGCACCGCCCGAGGTGTCGCCGAAGGCGAGTGTCAGGCCGGTGATGATGATGATCATCACGGCGATGATCTTGGCCACAGGGCCTTCGATTGATTCCAGGATCGATTGTAGCGGTGCTTCCCACGGCATCGACGATCCGGCAGCGTGGGCCGTCGACGCCATCGTGAGGGACACGAACGTCGCGATACAGATCGTATCGACCCGCCGGCGGAAGGGGTGAGCGTCTTGGAGCATCATTTCGATCCTTGTTCTGTTGTGGATGTGAGGCGGTAATCGCCATCGGAGCCGAGACCCTCGACACGGGCGAGTTCGGAGAGGCGGCGGGCCGATCCGCGTCCCGAAAGGACGGCGACCAGATCGATGGTTTCGGCGATCAGCGCGCGCGGAACGGTGACGACGGCTTCCTGGATGAGTTGCTCCATGCGCCGCAGCGCACCCAGCGCGGTCCCGGCATGGATGGTGCCGATGCCGCCGGGGTGACCTGTGCCCCAAGCTTTCAAGAGATCGAGCGCCTCCGATCCGCGAACCTCGCCAATCGGAATGCGATCGGGCCGCAGGCGCAGCGAGGATCGAACGAGGTCGGAGAGCGAGGCGACATTGTCCTTGGTGCGCAACGCCACGAGATTCGGTGCGGCGCATTGCAATTCGCGCGTGTCCTCGATCAACACGACCCGGTCATCGGTCTTGGCGACCTCAGCCAGCAATGCGTTGGTGAGTGTGGTCTTGCCCGTGGACGTCCCACCTGCCACCAGAATGTTGTGACGCTCGGCGACGGAAGTGCGCAAAGTGGCGGCCTGCGCGCCGGACATGATCTCCGATGCCACGTAATCTTCAAGCGTGAAGACGGCGACAGCGGGTTTGCGGATGGCGAAAGTCGGTGCGGTTACGACTGGTGGCAAAAGCCCTTCGAACCGTTCTCCCGTCTCGGGAAGCTCGGCAGAAACGCGCGGACTCCCGGCGTGAACCTCGGCACCGACATGGTGGGCGACCAAACGTATGATCCGCTCGCCATCTGCGGCAGAGAGACGGTCATCGGTTGCGCAAAGACCCTTGGAAAGACGGTCGATCCAGAGATGCCCGTCGGGATTGAGCATAACTTCGACGATCCCGACGTCGTCGAGATACCCGGCGATCGCTGGGCCGAGTGCAGTGCGCAACATGCGACTGCCGCGTGAAACCGCCTCTGATTGTTGAAATGAAGTTGTCATGCTCGTCCCCGTGTGGAGGGACGTCACATGACGGCCCGGTATCGGGGACGATTAAAAGAACCGGAATTAGGGGCAGCGCAACAGCGTCAAGGGCGTAGTAGTGCGCTGGCGTAGAAAGACAGGGAAACGACGAGGTGCGTTAGGTATATGGATTTTCCAAGAGTGATTACGCATCGTCAAATAAGCCGACAATGCACTAATTCTCTGCGCCGGCCTGAATGACTGCTATCAGATGGTTCCGTTTAGCTATAAGCGAATAGACAAATGTGCAGGCCAACTAATTTAACACGGAAACGGAGTTTTTATGGGTAAATTCGTAATCCCAATGACTGAATATAACCGTATACACCAGATTGTGCATGGCGTGATTAAAGACGAGGGCAACGTTGAACGAGGCTGCACATTCTTCGCTATCGTTGGTTCCTATCTTCTGAACAAGCATTATGGAATTAAAGCTACTGCGGTCGCTGGTGGCTTTGCCTTATGTGTGGCCGATGGCCCAAGTTGTATCTTTTACGGGAAAGATGAAGGTGGGAAGTTCAGTTGGGCGGACGACGGCTTCCATATGTGGGTCCAGACCGAAGAGCACATCATAGACTTTATGGCTCCTATCTACGCAGAGTCGTTCGCAATTGCTCAGCCAGACATGGTGATCCCGCGCAAGATGTTTCAAAAGCGCATTGAGGATGACAAACAGAACCTAGATGATTTGGAAACAGTAGGCGATTATATGGTTTTTCCTGATCCTAGCTTGAGCGAAGAACTGATTGATCGTTTTCTAAACCGACAGACCAACACTGACCTCCTCAACGTCGCCGAAACTTGGTTCGGTAGCCGTCGTGGCAAGCAAAAGTCCAAAATCAATATGGGCAGTAATGACGGCATTATTCGTCATCTCACTTTACCTGCAACTATTGCGCGCAGCACTTGGTAGTGTGGAATATGCAGATCAAGTTATTTTTGATATTTGAAAAATGTTTGGAGAAGTAATGAGGCGCGAAGAAATACCTCCGGAAATTCCCAGCCTTGCGTTTGAGTTTTTCTACTGGTTCTCTCGTTTTGAATTTGCGCTCAAAGAGTGCAACTATCTGCGCAGCAAGACGCCGGGCCACAAGGCCGAAGCAAATTGGCAAGAATTCATTGATCGGTGGGAGGACACTTATATACCCTCAAAAATGGCGCAGGCGCTAATTGCTGCAAATCCCCTGCGACAAGTCGTTGATTCCTCGGGTAGCGATTTGGAGTTCGTACCACTAATTTTCTCCCCAGATGTGTCTGACTTTAAACGAGTTGTGCGGCTTGCGCAGGCAGTACGGAATAATCTGTTTCATGGAGGTAAGCACGGGTCGGAATATTGGGACGACCCTGCGCGTGTTCGTGAGCTTCTTCCGTTGGTTGTGACCGTTTTGGACGAGATCGCGCAAGCTACTGATCTTGAGGCCGACTACCGTAGTATCTATTAGTACAGTATGCGCAAACCTAAGACGGGGCTGGCTTGGGATGAGCGTTTATCTGGGATGAAACGTGCTTTGGATATAGAAGGAATGAAATTTGATGCCCCATCAGTATTCCGCCGAAAACCATGACTGGGACTTAACGCTACACGCCGCCTTCGAGCTGTTTCAAGTTGGTAAAGCCATGGATCAGCGGCCTCGCACAGGCAACATGAGCATGGGGTTTTCTGCGTTTACAGGATCAATGCTTTTGTCTTTTTCTGCTATTGAGAGTTTCTCAGCATCAGTTGCGTTCTCAATGCCCCAAACTGACAAGTTCAATGGCTTCGATTTTGAGGCTTATCGCCGCGAAAGAACATTCTGGGGAAAGCTCAACATGCTGTTCACCGCGACCGATCAGACTGTCGATAGGTCAAAAGGCTTGTTTCAAACCGTTTCTGACATGCAGCGTTGGCGAAATCTCGTCACACATGCTTCGCCGTATCGGATCGAAAAAGTTGAAATCGAAAACACCACTACGGCGGTTGGTAAGGTTCACAAGCCCAAGCACATCAAGGAGTATACGCGTGGTGTTGATGTTCAGACGGCGTCTAAATTCTATCAGGCAGCTTTCGATTACATAGAGTTTTTAAAGTCTGGTTCTGGACTAGAGCCACGGGCGCAGGCGGTCTTTAAGATTGGTGGATAAAGTCCGGCACAGCTCTCCTTTAGTTGCATTCCAGAAACGCTTTTTTGGAACAAACGCGAACAACCTCGTTTGACAGCAACACAAACTCTGTACAAAACCAAAGCAGTTGTTGATGGTTATCGCCTCTCCCTTGATAGCAACCATCCGTCGCGGTGCAGAAGATCGGTAAGAAGGGCTCGATCCGGACCTTCGCTACAAAATACTTCGACGTCCGATTTGAGTCGCAGTTGCGCAACGCACTCCTGACCACGGGTCAGGTCTCTTGATCCGCTATGTCCTCGGGAATCTCCTGCCGCAACTTCGGTCCCCGCGCAATTCGTCGTCCCAGGGCAGTGATGAACGTATCATACCGCTTGCCGGCTTGAGCCTTGGCTGCGATCTGTTGGGGTTCGGGTAAGGGAGGTGTCGTTGCCAACCAGAACCGAATAAAGACCGCCAGAGTTTCAACTGATATACCGACGTCGCGCTCCATCCGCATCATACGGCGGTCGATCTGATCGAGCCGTTTTGTGGTCGCTGCTTCCTGCCGTTCCGCCGCATCAGGTGACAGAAACGATGCAATAGCAGCCTCGGCGACCAGCGAACGGGAGTGATCACGACGAGCTGCATATTCGGTCAACGCGGTCATGATCTCTGGATCGAGATAGACGGACAGGCGCTGCTTTTTGCGTTGTTTCATAGCCAAGAACTCACAATTCGATACCGTCATCAGGATCGAGCGCGGCACGTTGGGCAGCCTGACGCGCCTGATGGTCGAACAGACGGAGTTGTGCGACACGGTCAGCTGCTGGCCGTTTCAGATCGGGTTCGAATTCATTGTCCATTGGCTTGCCCTGATCGGGCGCGCCTACTTGATCGAGTTCGGCTTGTTTGCGCTTTTCATGCAGCGCTTCGCCACTTTCATCCCGATCGTTTTGAACTTCCGAATCGGCGATTTCCGGTCGCGGCGGCAGCGACCGCGCGGTCCAATCATCGGGGCATCTCTTTGCCGATGTCGCTTGTGCTGGCGGTGCAAGGATGCGCGCCTGGAACTGCGCATCCTCAAAGTAGCGCGCCTTCTTCGCGCGGATCGGCGGTGTCCCTGCCACCATGACGATCTCGTCGGTAGGCGGAAGCTGCATGACTTCGCCGGGTGTGAGGAGGGGCCGCGCGGTCTCCTGTCGGCTGACCATCAAATGCCCGAGCCAGGGTGAGAGTCGGTGCCCGGCATAGTTCTTCATCGCCCGTAACTCGGTCGCCGTTCCGAGGGCATCGGATACACGCTTGGCCGTGCGTTCGTCATTGGTCGCGAAACTGACCCGCACATGGCAGTTGTCGAGGATCGAATTGTTGGGACCATAAGCTTTTTCGATCTGGTTGAGCGATTGCGCGATCAGAAAACTCTTGAGGCCGTAGCCCGCCATGAAGGCGAGCGCGCTCTCGAAGAAATCCAGACGGCCGAGCGCGGGGAACTCATCGAGCATGAGCAGCAGACGGTGTCGCCGGTGGTGGCCAGTCAAGTCTTCTGTCAATCTGCGGCCGATCTGATTGAGGATCAGGCGGATCAGCGGCTTGGTGCGATTGATATCCGAGGGCGGCACGACGAGGTAGAGCGTGACGGGCTCAGCCCCAGTCACCAGATCGGAAATACGCCAATCGCAATGGCGTGTGACCTTGGCGATAACCGGATCGCGATAGAGGCCGAGAAAGGACATCGCTGTCGACAGCACGCCGGAACGCTCGTTGCCGGACTTGTTCAGCAATTCGCGTGCGGCACTGGCAATCACGGGATGCGGACCCGCCTCGCCGAGATGGGCCGTGATCATCATCGCATTGAGCGTCGCCTCGATACCCCGTTTGGGATCGGACAGAAAATTGGCGACCCCGGCGAGTGTCTTGTCGGGTTCGGCATAGAGGACATGCAGGATCGCACCCACCAGCAACGCATGGCTGGTCTTCTCCCAATGGTTCCGCTTCTCCAAGGAGCCTTCGGGGTCCACAAGGATATCGGCGATGTTCTGGACATCGCGCACCTCCCATTCGCCGCGGCGGACTTCCAGCAACGGGTTGTAGGCGGTCGATTGCGCGTTCGTCGGATCGAACAGCAACACCCGACCATGCCTGGAGCGGAAACCGGAGGTAAGTTGCCAGTTCTCACCCTTGATGTCGTGGACGATCGCCGAGCCAGGCCAGGTCAACAGTGACGGGATGACGAGACCGACGCCCTTGCCGGATCGCGTGGGCGCAAAGCAAAGCACATGTTCAGGGCCATCATGGCGCAGATAGTGGTGATCGAGTTTGCCGAGCACCACACCATCCGGATCAAGGAGCCCGGCACGTTCGACATCCCTGCGATCTGCCCATCGCGCTGATCCGTAGGTATCGACGTCCTGTGCTTCGCGTGCGCGCAAGACCGACATGAAGATTGCTACGCCGACCGAGATGAATCCACCCGACGCCGCGATGATGGCGCCTTCGATGAAGATCGGCGGCGCATAGGCGTCATAGGCATACCACCACCAGAAGAAGGCCGGCGGGTAGTACACCGGCCAGCCGAAGAGCTCGAACCAGGGTTCGCCGAGCTGCGGCTGAAAGCCGAGGCGAAACGCTGTCCATTGCGTCGCCGTCCATGTCGTCGTGAACACGATCAGCGACACGACAGTAATCTGACCCCAGAGTATTTTCGTCGCGTGCATGTTCCTATCCTTTCCGGCGATCGCCGCTGCTACAGGCTCAGCCCTCGGCTCCTACCGAAGTCCCAATCCACACCTCCGTTGCCGCGCGCGACACCTGAGATGTGTTTGCCGAGATGCTTCTCGACAGACGGCGTCCAGGGCACGAGCTGGAAACCGAGGCCGTCATCGATCATGGCGAAGCGGCCCGAGGCGAGCGCTATGCGTCGCTGATACGTGCCAGCAACATATTCCCCAGTCGTTGAAGGCGTGTACGGACGGCCAATCTCGTTTGCGAGTTTTTCACCGACGGCATCCAGCTCGCGCTTGCGCAGCGTGTTCAGCAGATCGCGATTGAAGATCACGCGCTGACCCTGACGTCTCGCCAAACCTTCTCCGATCAGATGGTCGGCGCGCCGGTCCATGGCATCGCTGACCTCGGCACCAAACCCTCCACCGCCAAGCGGCGTCGGTTCGCGCGCGATCGCCTGCCGGTCGATCCAGGTCGCACCGGTCGCCGTCACCTGCCGTTCGATCGTTAGGTCGGAGCGGACCGCGAGCGCCACGCGGCGACGGCCCCTCGCATCGTCGAATTTCCGCAGTTCGACGATCGATCCGGGGGCGCCGTCTCCCGCCGCATCGATGTGCGGCAACCGGACATGGTGGGTGCGGCCGTCAACGCCGTCGATAACCGCGTAGGCCGTCCCTTTGAGTTCATCGTCCAGACCGCGATCGACCAGTCGGCCGATGACCGGATCGCTCAGGCTTTCGCCCGCCAGCACGTAGCTTGACGCGCCACGCTCAATGCCGCGCTCGGAGAGCCCGCGATGGATGCGCTTGATGATGTCGCCGCGCTCGCCAAGTTCGCGCAGGGTCGCCTCTGCGCTCTCGTCCATCACCCACTGACCAGGGCCGATCTGACTGACGAGACCGAGGGATTCGAGCTTGCGCATTCGTCCGACCTTGAGCGCGTGGAGTTCGTCGGGCTGGGGTTCGCGCCGGGGCGCGAGGTCGATGATGCCGTGGGGATTGGCGTCACGTTGGAGTTGGCGGTCCAGTTCGGTCCAGCGTTCGCTATCAATCTGGCGTTCGAGCGTGTTGTGAATGTCTCGATCGGTGCGATAGCCCAACTCCCGCGTGATCAAGTCTTGGGCGCGGGCGCGCATGCCTTCCTTGATGTAGTCGCGGGATATGACGAGGTCTTCGCCATCGTCGGCGCGGCCGCGCGCGATGACATGGATGTGCGGGTGCTCGGTGTTCCAGTGATCGACGCCGACCCAGTCGAGCTTGGTGCCGAGATCCTTCTCGGCCTGGTGCATCAGATCGCGCGTGAAGGTTTTGAGGTCCGTCATGTCGATGGCGTCTTCTGGCGACACGATGAAGCGGAAGTGATGCCGGTCGTCCTCACAGCGTTCGGCAAACGCCTTTGGATCGATCTCGTCGGTGTTCGGTCCGAACAGCCGCGCCTTCTCTGCGTCGCGCGTGACGCCTTCGCGGCGCAAATAGGTCAGATGGGTGGCGAGCGGTGCTCCGTGCCGCCCATGCCGGACCACGCGCGTCTTGATGACGGCGATGCGAGATCGGCTGGTCACCCAGCGGTTGGCCTGGATGCTGGCGCGCTTGCCGCGTCCGAAATGGGAGCGATGGCCGGACGTGATCTTGCCCGAACGGGAGACGTGTCCACCGGCCCTCTGCGCCGAGGCAAGTGCTTGGGCGATGAAGGGCCGTGCGCGTTGGCGAGTCGAGGAGCGGATGCGGCCGGGCCGGATGCGGAAGTCGTCTTCGTCGCTCATGTCCGGAAACCCGCACATCGCACGAACGCATTGAATTCATTGCAATAGTAGCAGAAGCGCAGGTTGCACCGTGATCGCGCACATCGCGAATTCATCGCGTAAGTCGCTGAAATCACTCCCCACAACCGAGGCGCACATCGCGCCCTTTTATCTCGCCATCCCCTTCCCCTGTCTACTGCCACTCCCCTCAACATACGCCATACTGCGCTGCGATGTTCGGAACTGCGAGATGCGCCAGCGGTCGTCATGGTCACTGATCCACACGCGATTGAGCGACGAATACGGAATCGGGCTGCGCGCCTTGCGCGCGGTTCCGCTGCGCCGGTGGTGATGCTGGATCGTCAACGAAGCGGCGTTTGTCTTGCGGTCGATCCGCAGCCGAATTGCGTTCGGAACGGTCCACGAAGAGTGGAGCTTCACGCCAATCGGGCGGTGGTGGAGCAGCAGTCGCGGCGTTCGCGCGCGCGTCAAGCCCGATCATCGGCAGAAGCGTCGCCATGTAGACGCGGGTCTCGCGAGGGAGCGCGCGGCCGGTATCGAGATGCTGCTGATAGCGTTCCGGACCGGCATTATACGCCGCGAGGAAGCCGGGCGATCCGAAGCGGTCGTACATCTCGCGCAGATAGGCCGTGCCGCCGAGAATGTTGTCGCGCGGATTGAACGGATCGCGGCTGAGACGGTGGCGGATACGCAATTCCGCCCAGGTGCCGGGCATGATCTGCATCAGACCCATCGCGCCGGCGCCGGAGACAGCGCGCACGCGGCCCGCGCTTTCGACTTGCATGACGGCGCGGATCCAGCGCTCGGGAATGCGAAAGCGTTGCGCGGCCTCGGCAATGTGAACGCTATAAGGATCGTGTACTTGCTGCACGGTCGGTGCGCTTTGAGCGATTGTTGCCGTTGGCAGAGCGGCAGCAACCAGAAGACCGGTAAGGAGGGAGAGGGCAACCAACCGGACGGCGCAAAGCCGTCCGGGGCTCCGGTGGTGGCGGAACACGCGCATCGCCTCAACTCTGTTCGCGGCGTTTCGGCGGCCGGTTCCAGGTGAGCAGATACGTGTCGTTCTCGCTTACCGAATGGAACAGGTTGGCGTGGATCGGCTTTGACAATGTCGGGTCGTCGATCAGCACGGAAACATAATCCCCGGCCTTCTCGCCGGTACGTTTCCAGCCCGCGCCGATTTCCTGGGCCTGCTCGTCGGCGCCAATGTGGACGCGATAGTCGGGCGCGTTCTCGGTGTCTGTTTGCTCCGCCGGAACGAGCGTCAGCTCGGCGTCGAGCGTGAGCGTTTTGAGGTGGCCGCGATAGCCGTCCTTGGTGCGGGTGAAGTGTCCGATATGTGCCATGGGAATGTCCTTTCAGTTGGCGTTGGAGGGCGGTTTGGTTTGCGGTTCTCGAGTTGCGGCGCGCCATCGGTATCGGCCTGTGCCGTCTTCATCGGTCCACAGTGGGACTGCCGAGCCGATGATCGAACTGGCGGGGATCGGGCCGAAATATCGTCCATCGAGGCTGTTCTCGACGTTCCAGTTCATGAGGAAGACTTCGTCTGCCGCGATACGCTGGCAGCCCTGCCAGACCGGCATTGGTCGCCCGACCATGTCGTGTTTAAGAGCGTCTCCCATCGTGACGCCATCGACGGTGATGGTGCGGCCGGTACGGCAGACAGTCTGGCCCGGCAGCCCGACGACGCGCTTCAGGAGAGGAATGTCAGGCGGCAGATAACCGCGCTCCGTGACAAAGCGTTCGAGCCGCTTGGGCGGATCGGCGGCGACGAGGTCCGGCACTTCAAGCTGTTGGGCCTCCTGCACCTGATAGAATCCGATCGGTGCAGACGGGCTGGCGTTCCAGATAATCCGCGTCGGGAAGTCGACGAACGCCGACGCAGCAATCGCACCGATCGACACGGCGCCGACAAGGAGCAGGGCGTGGCGATTCATCGACCCACCTCCCGACGTTTCAACCAGGCGCTATGGCGCGCTGGCGTGTAGTGCCGCGGCACCAAGCGGGCGGCCATCCGGTTGTGAACGTGTCGCCAGTAGTCCGGCGGAACATCTGCGGGGTCGACGTCGATCCCATCAATCGCGTCGATTGTTTGCAACACGCGTTCGACCTTCGACCAGCCCTGGATATGCAGAAGGATGTCAGCGCCCGGGCGCACGTAAGGGAGCGTCTGGAACGGTTTGCCGGGTTCGACCGCGCGCAGGATGTCGATGTTCGACTGGACCGTGCCGTACTCGTTGGACGCCCAGCGCACGAAGGCGAAGACGCTATCGGGCGCGAAGCTGACGATCCGGCGACGGCGATCGATGATCCGTTCACCGGCCTGACGACCGAAGCGGATCCAGTATTCGGTCTGCTTTTCGATCCAGGTCAATTCGACCTGTGTGTGATCTGCCGGAAGTGCCGTCATCGCGGTTCACCATCGTTCTCAGGAAACCCGCGCGCGAGCAGGTCACGCAGCATCTCGGCGACAGTGATGCCGCGCTGGAATGCGGCGATCTTGATGCGCCCGCGCAACTCCGGCGTGATGTCGATGGTCAGTCGGGCGGTGAATGCGGCGTTGTCCTGGCTGCGTTTCGATGCGCGGTCCGCTTGCTTCACCCAGCAATCCGCGCCGCTAGGCCGCTCTGCGAAACGGTCGTTTGAAGAACCGCGCTTCATGGTGCCAGCCTTCCGGCTTCGGCCGCCAACGTGGTGATCTCGGTCGCAGCCTGGCCACCGGGGTTGGCATCGAAGACGAGGCGACCGGTCAGGGCGGTCTCCGCGAAGGCGACACGCTGGCCGACCGTGGCGGCGAGGACCGGCGGATCGTGATCGGTGAGCGTCTCGGCTGTCTCGCGGGCGATGACCGTGCGGGCTGCACAGCGGTTGAGCACGAAACGGGCGGCAAGGTCCGGGCGGTAGATACGCGCCTCGTCGATCAGCGCCAGCATCTCGGCTGAGGCCCAGCCATCGAAGGGGGACGGTTGCACGGGAACGAGAACGAGATCGGCGGCGAGCAGCGCCGAGCGCATCAGCCCTGCAATCCGGGGCGGCCCGTCGATGACGACATGTTCGACATCTTTGGCGAACTCGGGCGCTTCACGGTGGAGCGTGTCGCGGGCGAGGCCGACAACACCAAAGCTACGGGGCAAGCCTTCTCTGGATCGCCGCTCCGACCAATCGAGTGCCGAACCCTGCGGGTCCGCATCGATCACCGTGACGCGCTGTCCCTGCCGCGCCCATGCGCCGGCAAGGTGCAAAGCGAGCGTCGTCTTGCCGACACCGCCCTTCTGGTTGAGCAGCGCCACGATCATTGCCCCGTTCCCGGAGATGAGCCTGAATGACGGTGCAGATGCGCTTCGGCCGCTCGGGATTCCTCCCCCTCGGGAGGGTTTTCCACATCTCCACGCGCACAACAGAAGTTAGATTCTTGGTTAGACTCTAAGTTAAGGGCACGATTTTCGGTTCGATCTGAGGAAGTTAGGCCTGGTTTCGGTTCCCGATAGCACGACACCCCGGTTCCCGATGGCACGATAGGCCGGGTTCCCGATAGCACGAGGCCGTCAACATCCTGTCCACAGGGCGCAGGCTCGAATGCGAGCAACGTCTTGCCGCCAATTTCGACCTCGATCGACAGGATGTATCCGGGGAGTGGCTGGCGGCGAACGATGTCACGAAGTTCAAATGCGAAACGTTTGAAGGGCGAGAGGCTGCCGGATTTCAGATAAAGGTGTCGGAACTCGAACCGCCATCCGCCGCGCTGCTTTCCGCCATGCTTGCGCACGATGCGGTAGAGCCAGCGGTCAAAGCCTCCCGTGAGGGAAAAATAGGCGCGGTCGATGGTGAGGATCAGCGCATCGTCGAGGACGGCGCTGTAGAACCAGTCCGGTACGATCAACTCGATCCCTGCAGGATTGCCGCGATGGTCGGTGCGCTCGACCCATTCGTTGATCCAGGAGAAACGATGCCGCCGTCCAGACGCCGGCTGGCGGATCGTCGTCGCCACGGTCGTCGATTGCAGCCGGTCGAGCGCGGCCTTGAGGCGCTGGTAGTCGCGCGCGCTGACGCCGCGGCCAATGAAGGTGAGAATCTCGTAAGGCGTTGCAGCCATGAGGCGCGACGTGCGCAAACCAGCGTCGCGCGCCTCGACAAGCTGGCTCGCAGCCCAGATCAGGATGTCCGCATCCCAGATGGTGGCCATGCCATGCTCCGGCACAGCTTCAACCCGGATCACCACGTCAGCCACAGCGTACTGGATGGGCTTGACCCGATGCGATTTGGACAAGCTGAAGAACGGATAGGCCATCAGGTCCTGCGCATCGCGTGGGGCGGGATCGGCGCTGCAAGCATAGAATAGCTCGAGCTGTGCGCGGTCGGACGTGGTTGGCTGCTTCTTCGTCATGACGAAATCTGCCGAATTGATCAGCGAGACCAGTCGCCGGAACCGGCGAATGTTCTTTCGTCATGTCGTTTGGCGGGCAGAACCGATCCTCGTGGATCAGACGTCGAAGTGACGGTGCCGCGATCGGCCCAGGCCTGCAGGTCCTCGATGGAATAGACGACGCGCCCGCCGAGCTTGCGATAGGCGGGACCGGTGCCATAGGTGCGGTGTTTTTCCAGCGTCCGGCCTGACAGGCTCAGGAAACGGGCGGCTTCGGGAGTACGCAGATAGCGTGGCGGCAAGCCGGTGGGATTGGCGGACATGATCGGACCTCCGTGGATTGCGTTCAAGCCGCTGAGAAACAGCGGCGGATTGCGGCCACGATGGCGAAGAGAAGCCGGAAAGGGGGATGGGGAAGTAGCGGGGGGTAAAATCTCACCCCCGCGATTTGGTCAAGTCCTTGGCCAGATGCTCGGAACGCGGTTGATCGACGCTGCTTGCGCAGGCCAGCATTATTTCCAGACGTTGCCCAAAACTTAGAATGTCACAGTTCAGGAATGGCGGTACCGAGTCGATCTTGCAGATCTTCCGGAGAGCCGCGAATGTCACCTTTCGATACTGACGAAGGATCAATTTATGAAGATCATGTGTTTGAATGGCTGGGGTGGCAAGTTGCATGAGGCCTTGCTGCCGTATCTCCAAACCTGCGCCCCTGAAATCCTTTGCTTGCAGGAAGTCATTCATAGCCCGAGTTCAGATAAGGGTTGGCTAACATATCGCGATGGTGATCATGTCTTGCCGCAGAGGGCGAATTTCTTTCGCGATGTGTGCAGAGCCTTGCCAAATCACGTCGCAGTGTTTTGTCCGGCAGCGCAGGGTATTCTTTGGGACGAAGACCAGTCCATCCCCTCACGATTTGGGCTGGCGACATTTGTGCACGAATCGGTCCCGATTATCGATCAGGTTCAGGGTTTCGTCCACAAGGGCTATTCGCCGGTCGGATATGGTGAGCACCCGCGGTCGCGCAACGCCCACGGCATTCGGGTCTTTGACTACAGTTCAAATCGTTCAATTAGCATAACGCATATGCATGGTCTGCGCGACCTTAATGGAAAGATGGATACGCCGGAGCGAGCGAAGCAGGCACGTCGGCTTCTGGACCTTTCTCGGAATGTATCGGAGCCGGACGACCTGGTAGTGGTTTGTGGTGACTTCAACGTCGAACCTGACAGTGAAACGCTTCGAATACTGAATGATGCAGGACTGTTCGAATTGGTGACAGGGCACGGGTTTACGAGCACACGGAACGCACAATACAAAAAGCCCGGCAAGTTTGCCGACTACATCCTGATCAGTGACTCGGACGCCGTGCAAGGGTTTGAAGTGGTTTACGATGTAGAAGTTTCGGATCATTGTCCGCTCGTTCTCAGCCTTAGTAACGGTTGTGACCAATGCCGTAACTCAAATTCCTACATCAAACGCCTGGCAAATCCAGAAGGCGCTGTGAGGGCTCGCAATTGCGCACTAATCACGACCGTCTCCGATGGCGGAGGAGCGTGCGATATCCGCCGTCGATCAAAGCGCGCCCGTCGGTCACAAGGCCGATCGTGGCGTCGCGCAATGCGGACGTTTTCCAAGGCTCCGTGGACACCCGCGACGTTCCGAAAATCACATTGGCAATTTCGCGGTAGGTCGCCCCGGTTTGACGCCCGTCAATGGCCTGAAGCATGCGGCGCAGGCGACGGCGGCGTTGCGTAGTTAGCCGTGTGTCGGCGGTCAGTCGGCGATCCCGCAGAAGAAGTGAAAGCCGCTTAAGCGCCTCCATGCGGTCAATGCAGCTGTCATCGATCGGGATGAGTGCCGCGAGTGGCATCCCCGGCTGCGCTCCGTCGATGAGCAGTAATCTGATTCTTTCTCCATTATCGTCGATCCGCAGGCTCAGTCCATTCGGGTCATGACGCGTGTCGTTTTTATCGATTTCCGGCAAAGATCCGGGTTTCTGCCCCGAAATCGGTGTGTTTGCAGTGAGGATGACAGTGCCCGGATCGACCTCCGGTTGCCAATAGACGGCAGCCCGCAACGCATCGTGAAGCGGATCGATCGGGAAATCGCAACCCCCAAGACCGGCGCACAAGTCGCGTCAGGTCTTGGGGGTCCTCTTTCCTCCGTTTGGCGTTGGCATAATCGTTCTGATAATCGACGTTGCGGCGTAGCCATTCCCAGGCAAGGTCCGGCGCAGTCAGGGTCTCCACATATTCGTATTCGGATGCCGAACGCCACTGAGATGGGTCAAGGGACATGATGATCCTCCAGACTCGCACATCTGATGCGTCTCTGCAGTTTCAACTCTAGGGGGAATTTAAGGAAGTCAGCGGGGCAACAACGTGTGATGCCGTGGCGGCATCACACGCTTGTCAGTGGCTTGCACCGCGCAGAAGCTGCCGATAGCCGTGCTCGGTCATCCAGCGTGCGCGGGCGAGGTGAGCTTCGTGGATTTCGTGCGCACGGCTGGGGTTTTCTTCGGGGTCGATTTCGAAAAGGATGGAAACGACTTCCCGCCAGTCCGCTCCATCGGCGGCGGCATCGAGCAGGCGCATGTAGAGCGTCGCATGTGCCCGGTCGTATTCTGTCAGTGCCGCGCTTTCCGGCGGCTTGTCGAGGAACTTATCGTTCGACACCCTGATCCCCCCTTTTTTTCGCAAGATAGGCGGAAACTCGCCTCATGTTAACTGGTAACTGAATTGCTATTTGCCGATAGCCATGTTGGCGGCATCGCGTGATGAGTGTATGGCATCGAACGAGCAGCTGGATCGCCGTGACAGACGATGCAGGCCTTCAATTACATACTATAGTTGATAAACTTATAGTGTGTAAACTGCGAACCGTTTGTGCATGGATATGCGCAAACTGGTCGGCCGGAACTTTGCCCGCCTGCGACGGGAGAAGGGCCTGACGCAGGAGCAGGTGGAAGAACGCTCTGGCTTCAGCCAGCAGTATCTCAGCAGCCTCGAGCGGGGCCGGCGCAATCCGACAGTGATCACGCTTTACGAATTGGCTCAGGCGCTCGAAGTGTCACACTTGGATTTGGTACAGCCGGACGAGCGTGAATAACGATTGGAGAGCGGGTTTGCGGCATGGAACGGTACCTCATTTCCCAACGTCGACTGCTGACAATAGGACAGATGCCACAATTGCTCATTCTTGCGTGACTTGCCATAGGCGCCGGACATCAAGGCGAAGGACCAAGGCGGCTGTCGCAGCGAAACCTGGGCAGGGCAACCCGGAAGCGAACTATCGGTCGATCAAGTCTCTCCAGACACCGGAGTATTTCTTTCGGTAGGTGGGATCATCTTCAAGGGAAATCAGGTCTCGCGCCGTCTGCAATAAGCTATCATCGCCGGTCTCATCAAAGAGGGCGCGCAAGCCGGTGACGATGTCAAACCGGCGCAATGTGGGGTTCTTCTCGGTACCACTGATGCGGAACAAATCGGCAAATTCGGCAACCAAGGCCCTTCTAACCTCCTTAGTTCCGAGACCGAACTTCCACATGGACTGAAGGACGTGACGCGCTGTGACGAACATCTGATCGCGGGTCGCCGCACTCACTTTGTCAAGATCACGCAACGCGGTCTCCGGCGGGACAGATTGCGCGAGGTTGGACAGCACTTGGCCCGCAATCGAGCGGGCGTGATTGTTGTCGTGCGCCATCAGCGTAATGAATTCGTCCCAGGCAGCTTCTGCCCAATCGACGGGTTGCGGTTTGTCGGTGCGCAGACAGCCCTGCCTGCCAAGGACCGCGTCCTGCAAGAGATCGTGCGCGTCGCCGACCTTGCTCTTTTCGCCATCCCTCAGCGACGCAATCGCTATGGTCACCGCCTCAGGAAGCTCAGTTTGCTTGCGCACCATCACCCCCGTGATACTGGATCAACTGAACAAGATTACCGCAGGTGTCGTCGAGTATGGCCATGCGCACCGGCCCGGCGTCCGTCGGTTCGCTGATGAATTCGACTCCCAATCGCGTCAATCTTTCATACTCGCTATCCAAGTCATCGACCTGGAACGAGGCAGCGGGAATTCCATCTTTCACCAATGCCTGCTTGTAGGGCGGGACTGCTGGATGCTCGCTGGGCTCGAGAAGCAGTTCCGCGCCATCGGGTTGCTCTTTTGATACAACGGTTAGCCAGCGGTGTTGGCCCATCGGAATGTCATTCTTCAACTCGAAGCCGAGCTTGCCGGTATAGACATCCAACGCTTTGGACTGATCGTCGACAAAGACGTTGGTGATGTAGATGCGCATTCCCATTTCCTTTCTAGAGGTATGTTCCGACCGCGTGGCCAATCGCTTCCCGAAGCGGGCCGAGGTTGACCGAGTGAGCCTTTGTCCGACCTTTCCACGAAACGTCGATCAGGCCCGCTCGCTCCAGCATGTCGAGATGTTGCGTTACTGTCTGCCGGGCCAAGGGTTGGCCGCTCTCTGCATGCGAAAACGCGCATATCTCAAACAAGGACTGTTCGCCCTGCCGGTGCAGGAAGTCCAAAATCCGCCGCCGTTCAGGATGCGCCAGCGCCTTAAAAACGAAGTCGATCTGGTCTTCATCCATTCCAACTGTTATGCAGTAAAACTGCTGCATGTCAACCGCATTGGTAGCAAGGCCGAAGGTGGCTGCGGTGCTAGGAGGCCAGTGGTTGGCTTGCGAGCCGTACTTGAGAGCCGATCTTTCGGCCTGGATCTTGAGGTTCTTGAGCCGCGTAGGCAAATCTCGTCGCGGAGGCAGCAAAGGTCACTCCGGACTCCAGATTGCCGTTCACCAATGCGGAAAGCCCGTCCCGGAATATCCGGGCGGGGCGTCAATGTGTTCGAACAGTCGCTGTTTGGGTAAATGGGGTGGGACCAGATAATGTAGAGGCTTAGCCCCATGAGTCATAGAAGACGGTGGCTTAACTCGGCACCGTGAAGTGGACTTCATCGATCCACTACCGAGAACCCTTCAACAACCCGCTTCATTCGGCACCACCACAGTTTGACCATGCGGCACGCAAAGCCGCATGAAGATCGTCCAATTTGATGTGAGCAAGCCAGACCTGCGTCCAGCCTCTGGAGCCCCATTTGTTGGGGACAGGCGCGAATGCTCCGGGAACGATGTCGCACCACTGCTCTTGCTCTGGCGGTGTGAGGTAAAGGTTTGCCGTGTCCCCGTTCGGCTCAAGCGAGGCGAATATTCGGCGAACCTTGAAGGCCCGCCTGTCGAAATGTGCCACTTCCTCCGTGCCATGGAGTGAAAGCGCCAGTTCACGAAACTCCTCCTCCGTTGTCATTGGACGATCTGCCCATCGGGCGTGGAAAGGGCAGGTGCAAGATGGGTCAACACGCAGCGCCACGTGCCATCCACCTTCTGGTAGACATCCGTGATCCATTCGTCCGCTGATATGGGTTCGCCATGAAACCGGCCGGAATTCTGACCGCGACCGGTGACAGTCGCGACGTCGCCCAGGATGTGCCTGTGATGCGTCGTCTTGGTCATCGTGTCATGGGTGAGATTGCCCGCAGCGATCAAGTCCAGAAGCTTCTCTGCTGATACGGGGCCGCTTTCCGGGGTGACGAGTATCCAGTCGTCCGTAATGCATTGCCGGATGGCATCCGGATCATTGCTGATCATGGCTGCGCTGAAAGCTTGCTCGGCGGCCTCAAGCTGCTCATTTATTTCCTTGTTCATGCCGAGGTTTCCTCGTCCCAGCGTGACTGCATTTCGGCTGGTGTGATCTTCTCGATTGTCTGGGAGAGCATCCAGCGGTGGCCGAAAGGGTCCTGCAGGATCGCACTGCGTTCGCCAAAGGACTGGTCCTTGGGTGCGCGTAAAAGCAGGGCGCCGGCCGCGACGGCACGTTCCACATCGGTATTAACCGTTTCCGTCGACAGATGAAGTGTGACCGGCGAGCCGCCAATGGTGTCCGGGCTGACCGCGCCGAAATCGGGATACTCGTCAGCCAGCATGAACTGACTGTCATCAATGGTGAGTTCCGCATGTCCGACGCGCCCATCACCAGGGTCGACCATCTTGAAGACTTCCACCGCTCCAAACGCCTTGCGATAAAATTCAATGGCGCGCGCGGCATCCTTTGCAACGAGATAAGGGACGAGAGTTCTGACCATCGAGTAATCCTCCTCTTGATGTGATCTTATATTTACGTTACGACTCGTAATGAAATGAGTCAAGACAGTCACAAGCTCCGCGGTCGTCCGCCCAGCAAAGCTGCCCGGCGCAAGGCGCTGGCGGCCGCGTACGACATATTGATGCAAGATGGGTTGGGCCGCATTTCGATTGAGGCGGTCGCGGCTCGGTCCGGTGTGGGCAAGCCAACCATCTATCGCAATTGGGCCAATGCCAGCGAACTTGCCATGGCGGCACTTATGGAGGGTCACCCCGAAATTGCAGCCGCCAAGATGCAGAGCGGCCTTGGCGATGCCCTCATGCGCCAGGTCAAAGACATCGTTCAGGTTTTCGCAACGACCCGCGGTCGGCAGATTGCGTTGGCTTTGGCCTCGGCGGATCCGGACAGCGAGATGACCCGTGCGTTTCGCAACCGGATCATCCTCTCGGGGCGCGAGGCAGGTCGGCAACTGCTTGACGCGGCAGTGCAGCGCGGCGAAATCCAGGCGCCGTCGGATATCGAGGTCTTGCTGGACATGATCTACGCGCCCATTTTCTACCGGCTACTTGTTGGCCATCGTCCGTTGGACGTCGGTTTTGCGGAAGCGCTGGTGGAGAAGGCGGTCGAACTCTTGAAATGCCGATCGGGTCCATAGTCTGGCCAGCTGGAGTCGCTCGCTCAGAGCAATCAGGTGATCGAGCGCCGCGCTGAACTCTGCCTTTGACTTGTCGCGATGCGACGTTCCAATAGCCAGCTTATTGCCCGCAGGTCAGACAGTGGATGAGCTGCGGCAAGTCCTTTGGAGCATAGGAATGCCCCGCCCGGGTAATCCGGGCGGGGCGTCGCGCTGGTCGCTCAGTCGCCGTTGCGGCGGCTGGGGCGGGACCAGATGAGGCTATAGCCGTCGTCCTCGTCGTCGAAGAGGTTGGCGTAGATCGGAGCGGTGAAGCTCGGATCGTCCAGCTTGAGGCCGAGATAGGCGCGACCTTCGTTCGAGGTCTTCGACCAGGCGGCGCCGATTTCGGCGCGGCCGACCAGAACGCGGTGGCTGGGGGCGTTCTCGCTGGTCTGGCTGGTTTCGGGAACGATGCGGACGTTCTTGGCCTGGACGTTGAGGGTGACGATTTCGCCGGTGTATTCGTTGCCGGACTTCTTGAAGGTGCCGATGGTTGCCATGGTAGTTCTCCTTGATCAGATGTTCTCGAGCCCGCACCATTGCGGCCTCGATGGGGATCGGCGGGCCGGAGGCGACCGACGGCTCACCCGCAGGGCCGGAACGTCAGAGGAGGACAGTGACGGAAGACTTTCTTGTCGTGCGAGGAAGGGCGGCGTAGCCGACAGGGGAAGAAAGTGGACCGGCACCGTTGAGCCTTAGGCGGTCGAGGTGCAGCCGTCCTTCGGCCAGATCAGCCCATTGAAGAGGCCATTTGCAGCGGTCGACCCGAATAGAGATGTTCACGGAGAATTCGGCCACTCTCGGACACCGAGGGATTCCGGCTACACCAGTGTTCACAGGCGTTCGTCGCCCATGTAAGGCACGAACCGTCGTTTCGGAAGCCATTCCCTTAGACCTTGAAAGAATGCGTACACTACATGTCCTGACAACCTGCGCTTTCGGAAGCCGACACAACGACCTTGAAAACAATGGTTAGCGTCTCGACCCTATCTGGACTTCCGTTCAATCATCGCGGTAATGCGAGCCAACGATTCCGCGTGAACGAATGTTCAGTTAACTACACCCAGTTCCGGGAGCACTCGACAATTAAGTGCCTCTAGCGAAAGCAGCCGTCACTTGAGATTAAGCCGCAGCGGGAGGACTATTGAGTCTGGAAGGTGATTTATGAAAAAATATTCGGAAGACGATCAGGTGGCATTAGCGGTTTGGGCGCTCGACTGCGCCGAAAGAGTTCTTTCCTTATTCGAGCGCAACTATCCTGAAGATGGGCGTCCAAGAAACGCGCTCAAGATAGGCCGCGAATGGGCAAATACTCGTGTTTTCAGCATGCCGGTAATTCGGAGTGCTTCTCTTGCGGCGCACGCAGCCGCCAAGGTTGCAAAAGCTGATATCGCAGCCTGCGAGGCGGCTCACGCGGCTGGTCAGGCGGTCGCGACGGCACACGTTCCTCAGCACGCCTATGGTGGCGCCTATTATGCGCTTAGGGCTATCATTGCAGACGGCTCTGAAGCGGCCCGAGAATCGGTTAAAGATGAATTGGCTTGGCAATCAGCTCGCTTGCCCGGCCATCTCCGCGACGAGATCATGAGCAGGATCGTTGTTGAGCCGCGTCGGAAAGGCTTGTTTGTGTCTATTCGAAAAGGGCCAGGATTCTAGCGCGTCAGCCATCTGTACACATTTGGCTTGTACCCGTTTGTACCGTAACAACGCGCCATGCAGGAGGTCCATTTCCCGCCCTAGCTTGCGAATCTATTGGTTGCGCGGCCACGAACGACAGGCTCGCGATCTCTACCTTGACTTCGTTAGCTAGCGCGCTCCTCTCCCGACTCTGGCGGAACTGCGGCATGCTCGAAGAAAGCTGGCATGGCTCAATTTGAGCCCGGCGGGGCTTTGCGGCCCTTGGGTAGGTTTCATTTACAAACCTTTCGTCTGAGCGCGCGCAAACCGTCACGCGATCTGACGCTTCAACTCGGCCCAGGCTTCTTCGATGGTCGGGGGCGCTTTGGGGCGCGCGTACATTCTCTCTACATAGGCGTTCAGTCTCGGCGCATCGCCCAGGATGCCCCCTTCTCTGGCCCAGTTCAGGGTATAGGCGGCATTGAAATCGGCGACGCTCAGCCGCTCGCCCACGACAAACTCCCGGTCCTTCATGTGATCTTCGAGGACAGCGATCATGGCCTCCCCGTCACGCTTCGCAAGAGGCACGTCTGCTGCAAGGCGCTCGTCTTCCGGGTACATCCTTGTGTGGAGCCCGACGCGCCAGAGAGGCTGCTCGATCTCGGTGGCGAGGAAGAACATCCAGCGATAGATCTGCCCGCGTTCCGACAGGTTGGCTCCCATGAATCGCTTCTCGGGAAATTTCTCCGCGAGATAGAGCTGGATCGCGCATGATTCGCTGATGACATCGTCGCCGTCGACCAGAAACGGCAGCTTTCCAGTGGGGTTCAATGCAAGCATATCGAAGTCTTTGTGTTCCCCGATACCCATGTCGACCTCGACGATCTCGCAGTCGATCTCCAACTCGTTGATCAGCCAGATCGCACGAAGGGCGCGCGTTGGGGGTGTGCCGTAGAGTCTCATTCAGACAGGTCCTTTCGCAATGGGCCTGACTGGCCCAAGCTCCAAGCGCTTGAATCCAGCCAACGGCCGTTATAAACTAGAATGATCGTTCCATTTAGTAGTGTCAACTGGATGCAGCAAAGTTTGTTCGCGAGAGGAGAGCCCAAGGTGTCGAACGGCGCGAAAACACGCATTGAACGCAGTCGCGCCAAGATCGTCGCGGCTGCGGCGGACGTTTTCCTGAAGGAGGGCTTTCTTGGCGCGACGATGGATCAGATCGCATTGCAGGCAGACGTGTCGGTTCAGACCATCTACAGCCGCTTCCAAAACAAGGAGACACTGTTCCACGAAGTTGTCGATGCCTTGGCGGGCGGTGCGACGCGGAAGATCAACCGCGACGTGGATGAGCTGCCGGACGAGATCGATCCGGAAGTCTGGCTTCGCAGGTTCGCCATCAAACAACTGCAGACAGTCCTGACGCCACGATTGATGCAGCTACGACGGATGGTCATCGGCGAGAGCGGCAGGTTTCCGGAACTCGGCGTGGCGCTCTACAAGGAGGGGCCGGGACGCGCGATAGAGCGTCTGACAGAGGCCTTCACGCATTTCGCAACCACAGGAGAGCTCTCGATGACCGACCCGAAGCTTGCGGCGGAGCAGTTCAATTGGCTTCTCATGGGTGGTCCGACAAGCGAGGCCATGTATCTCGGCGACGCCGCGATCCCGGGGAAGCGACGGATGGAAAAACACGCGGAGCAGACCGTCGATCTATTTATGGCGAGATACACGGTCGCTGATCGCTAGGTTGAAAGGCAGGTGGCGCTCACGCGCCACCTGCCTTTCGAAAATCGAAGGCCGTGATACCGAGCTTCTTCGCCTTGTCTGCGAAATTGTCCTGGATGCCGGTGCCGGGGAAGACGATGACGCCGATCGGCAGGACATTGAGGATCGCATCGTTGCGCTTGAACGGCGCGGCCTTGGCGTGCCGGGTCCAGTCGGGCTTGAAGGCGACCTGCGGCACCTTGCGGTTTTCCGCCCATTTGGCGGCGATCAGTTCGGCGCCCTTGGGCGATCCGCCATGTAGCAGGACCATATCGCCATGCTTGGCATGGACCTTGTCGAGTGTATCCCAGATCAGCCGGTGATCGTTGAAGTCCATTCCACCGGTCAGGGCGATTTTCGGTCCATCGGGAAGATGAACTTCGGTATCGGCGCGTTTCTTCGCAGCGAGGAAGTCCCGACTGTCGATCATCGCCGAAGTGAGGTTGCGGTGGTTGACCCGCGATCCGGATCGCTGCGACCAGGGTGAGCCCGTCAGTCTGAGATAGTGATCGGCGGCCCTGTCGCGAAAGACTTCCATGCAGTCGCGGCGTTCGAGCAGGGATTGGCCGACGCCGATAAGATGTTCGAGCTGCACGGCCTTGACCTCGCTGCCGTCCTGTTCGCGCTGGCCGCGTTTCTGCGCCTGTTCGTTGTCGTCGAGCTTGCGCTCGATCCGGTCTATAGCGCGGTGGAACATGTTGACCGTCGACCAAAGCAGTTCGTCGAGATCGTGATCGAGGCTGGTATCCGCCATCGTTGCCACGAGAGAATCAAAGATGTCGGCAACAGCGCCCTCGATACACCGGTCCTCGGGCACCTCGCGCGGATCGGGATCGTTCTCGGAGGGACGATAGCCGTGCAGTTGTAGCTCGGTGCAGATGGTGTCGGTGGGCGATGCGCTGTGGTGGGGCTCATTATTGGTGTCGTCGGGATCGGTGAACATGGGATGCTCCTTCGTCGGGTGACCGCGACCGCCGCGGCCTTCATGGCGACGAAAGACGGCGGGCGGGACGCACCTGCACCCGGAAGCGCCAGCGTAGGGCCGAAGCGGCAGCGGAGGATGGCGGAGACCGGTTCTTTTGGCTCGCGATGGAACGGCCCGAAGGGCCGACGGAAAAGAACCGGGCGCAGCCATTGCGGGTCCAGCCCGTTTGCCGTTCTGTCGCCCTCTCGAAGAAGGCCGAGGTCGCGGTCCTTTCCGATGAGGGTGCTCTCTTCCCATGACCGGTCCCGACACGATCGGTCAGACCCGCTCCGCCTCCCTCCCGGCGATCCCTGCGACGCCCATGAAACGGGCGACATCGTCCGGTGCGATTTGAGTGCGAACGCCGTCCCGGACAGCATCGGCGCCGAACTGCCGAACATCCTCGTTGAAGTCCCCGAGGCAAGGGATCAGCGGAATCGCCTCGATGCCAGACTCGGTTGCCCGGTCGATCAGCGTCTCCAACGCCCCATCTCCAGCCGGATCGTTGTCGCGGGCGATGTATAGTCGGCGCAAGGATGCCGGAAACAGGATGGCGGCCAGATGAGCTGCGGAAAGCGCAGCGACCATCGGCATTCTGGGCAGGACGATCGTCAGCGACAGCATGGTCTCGATGCCTTCGCCCGCTGCCATCACATCTTTCGGAATGCCGAACCGGACGGCATGGCCGAGCAGATGGCCCATGGCGCGACGTGGGGTGTCGATCGGCGCCTTGCCGAGTATCGCCTCGGAGAAGCCATTCGGATCAAGCCAGGTGCGATGCGCGCCGGTGATCGTACCTTCGAGATTGGTGACGGCAGCAATAAGTGCAGGCCATGTCTCAGTTTCGGAATAGCAGTCGGGTCGATAGTAGCAGCGCGGGTGAAATCGCAAGTTTGCGGTTTCGTGCAATTCCGTAATGCCGCGATTGCGCAGATACGTTTCTGCGAGCGTCCCCGCAATCGGCTGCGCCATGGCAAACAGCCGCCGCGCGGCTTCCGGCGATCCGGTGGGGGCCGGTGCGTGTCGCCGTTTTGGATCGATGCTCGGTTCCGGCTGCGGCAGACTGAGAAACCGCCACGCTTCTTCGGCAACGTCCTTGAAATCAACCAGCCTGCAACTCTCGCGAATGATGTCGAGCAAGTCGCCATGTTCGCCGGTGGCCGCATCGGTCCACTTGCCTGCCGCACCCTTGCCGCTGTCCGATCCTTCCAAGCGGACGAACATCGAACGGCCAAGCGTATTTCTGACATCGCCGATCATCCAGTAGCGGCCTTCACGGCGACCGTTCGGAAGATAATGCCGGCAGACCGCCTCGGAGTTGCGCGCGAGGCGGCGGGCCAGCTCTGCTGCGTCGCGGGCCATCACACTGCCTCCCGCTCGGCGATGCGCTCGACCGGATAGCGTTCGAGCAGCTTTGCCAGGATCGCGGGACCATGATCGTCGGTCGGTACGAACAGGCGCAGCTTCCAGGAGATTATTTCGGCGAACAGCCCATCGGCTTTCAGGCGCTCGCGCATCGCATCAGTGAAGCCGGATAGCTCGATGCGATTGGCGCCCATGACACGCACACGCAGCAGCTGCAGGCCTTCGGTCAGTTCGAGGATCGTCCGGCCTTCGCACAGCGCGGTGAACGCCTCCTCGGCCGTAGGGCTCGCAGGACCCGTCACCGAGACCGTTGCCGCCCAGGCCGCCGACACGCGGCGGCCGATGATCCGCTCGCCGTCATCGGTCTGGAGCCGGTAGACCCGCGTCGAATCGGTCGGCAGGCGCTTCCAGATCGGCAGCAACAGACCGGCGACGATATGGATCGTGCTGTCGGTGAACTCCGGCACATCCGCCAGTTCGGTCCGCCATGCCTGAGCGAAGCGGTCCCGGTCGGCCTCTTCCCAATGGGTTTGCGGCATGTCGGCCCGCGCGACCGCCAGATGCTCCATAGGCCGGATTAGCCGCACTCGGCGCTCGACACTGCCGTCGTCACGCATGAGGCTCGTCGTCGGCACCTGCACGGCGGCGCGGTGCGAACGGGTGTTGACGAGCAAGACAGCGCGCGGATCGGCGAGGAGATCGAGCGCCGCTTCTAGAGTCACCGGGCGGTTGCGCTCGCGCCGCGCGATCGTCAGCAGCGCGGTTTCGGCAGATGTGCCGGGATGGGCGTGAATGACCTGCCGGTCGGTGACGCGGAAGCTCTCGGCTGTGAGTGTCTCAAGGCCGATGTCGTAGACCCCGGCCGCGATCGCGCCCTCGATTCGGGCTGTCAACAATTCCTCAAAGGCCGCGAAGAGGACGTTCTGCATGTCGATGGTGAGCGCGAGCAGCCGGTTGAGGAAGGTGGTAATCGGCGGCAGGTCGTCCTTGATGCCGTTGGCATCCATCAATGACAGCCCGGTCGACGCCTCGAAGGTTTCGAGCGAACAACCCTCGATTTTGCCGGCGACCAGGAGAAGATAGAGCTGGCGCAGCGCGTCGCGCGCGTAGTGACCTTCGAGATTGTCTTCGGCGCGGAACAGACCTTGGCCGCCTGTCTGGCGCTGGCCCTTCGTGATCGCGCCGAGCGTGTCGAGCCGCCTTGCGATTGTCGACAGGAAGCGCTTTTCCGCCTTCACATCGGTGGCGATCGGCCGGAAAAGTGGCGGTTGCTGCTGATTGGTCCGGTTGGTCCGTCCCAGGCCTTGGATCGCGGTGTCCGCTTTCCAGCCCGCTTCGAGCAGATAATGGACGCGCAGCCGCCGGTTCCTTGCGCCGAGATCGGCGTGATAGGAGCGGCCCGTCCCACCGGCGTCGCTGAACACCAGCACCCGCTTGTCGTCGTCCATAAAGGCTTGTGCTTCGGCGAGGTTGGCCGAGGCGGCGCGGGTCTCGACGGCGAGCCGGTTGATGCCGTTGCCGCTCGACTTACGCACAATCCGCCGCGACCGGCCCGTGACCTCGGCCACGGTGTCGGTGCCAAAATGCTGCACGATCTGGTCGAGCGCGCCGTGCATTGGTGGCAGCGAGGCGAGCTGCTCGATCAGCCGGTCGCGCCGGGCGACGGCCTCGCGGCTTTCGACGGGCTGCCCGTCGCGGGTGACGGGACGCGAGGAGAGATTGCCCTCATTGTCGGTATAGGGCTCGTAGAGCTGGACCGGAAAGGAGTGGGCGAGATAGTCGAGAACGTACTCGCGCGGCGTGATGTCGACCTGTACGTCGCCCCATTCCTCGGTCGGGATTTCCGCCAACCGCCGTTCCATCAGCGCTTCGCCGGTCGAGACGATCTGGATGACGGCGGCATAGCCGGCTTCGAGATCGCCTTCGATCGACCGGATCAGCGACGGCGTCTTCATGCCGGTGATCAGATGCGAGAAGAAGCGCTGCTTGGCCCCCTCGAAAGCGGAGCGGGCGGCAGCCTTGGCCTGCGCGTTGAGCGTCCCCGTAGAACCGGTGATGTTAGCGGCCCGCATCGCCGCATCGAGATTGTTGTGAATGATTGCGAACGCCCCGGCATAGGCGTCGTAGATGCGCGTCTGTTCGGGGGTCAGCGCATGTTCGAGCAGTTCGTATTCGACGCCGTCATAGGAGAGCGAGCGCGCCGCGTAGAGACCCAGCGCCTTTAGGTCGCGCGCCAGCACTTCCATCGCCGCGACGCCTCCGGCCTCGATTGCCTCGACGAATTCGGCGCGGGTGGCAAAGGGGAAGTCTTCGCCGCCCCACAGGCCGAGCCGCTGGGCATAGGCGAGATTGTGCACCGTGGTGGCGCCGGTCGCCGAGACATAGACCACGCGTGCATCGGGCAGAGCATGTTGGAGCCGCAGCCCGGCACGGCCTTGCTGCGAAGCGGCCTGGTCACCGCGTTCGGTGGTCCCTCCGGCGGCATTCTGCATGGCATGGCTTTCGTCGAATATGATCACTCCATCGAAGTCGGAGCCCAACCAGTCGACGATCTGCTGGACGCGGGAAAACCTTTCCTCGCGTGCGTCGGAGCGTAGCGTGGAATAGGTGGTAAACAGGATGCCTTCGTTCAGGCAGATGCTGGTCCCCTGGCGAAAGCGCGACAGAGGTGTCACCAGCAATCGCTCCATGCCGAGCGCCGACCAGTCGCGCTGCGCGTCCTCGATCAACTTGTCGGATTTGGAGATCCAGACCGCGCGGCGGCGGCCCTTGAGCCAATTGTCGAGCAGGATGCCGGCGACCTGTCGGCCCTTGCCAGCACCCGTGCCGTCGCCGAGGAACCAGCCGCGGCGGAAGCGGACCACGTCTGCCGCATCGTCGGGCGCGGCCGCCACGAGGTCGTAGGTCTCGTCCACCGTCCAGGACCCGGCGAGGTGATCGCCATGAGCTTCGCCGGCATAGATGACCGATTCGAGCTGCGCGTCGGACAATATGCCGTCAGCGACGATGCGCGCGGGCAGATGTGGCCGGTAGCTCGGCTTCGGCGGCGCGACCGAGGCCATGGCCGAGGATTGGACGAGCTTGGTCGGATGCGCCTGAGATCCGGATATGCGGATCGACTGCAATCCGTAGGTCTCATAGAGCGCCTCGGTAATCTGTCCGTCATCGGCGGGCGCCCAGTCGACGGTGTCATAAGCGAGCGCGTCGCCTTCGGGCGTCATGAGCGCCGAAGCCAGGACCGCCCGACGGGCGACGCGAGCCGGCACAACCGGCGTCGAGAGTGGCGGGGAGACCGTTGCGGAGGATGGGGTCGCCGAGAGGCGTGGCGGGACGTGCTCGGTCACCCATTGCAGAAGCGTCGTCGCATCGGGTGCCAGACCGGGTGATTTGGGAAAAGCGGCGGGATCGTCGGCGGGAGATTTGTCGATCACGGTCAGGCGGGTGTCGATGGTAGTGCCGTGGCGCGCATAGACCGCGCCTTTGATCGCGGCGGTGAACACCACCCGCCCGCGCTCCTGCAACGAGACGAAGGCGTCGCGCCATTTCGGGGTATCGGGTGCGAAACCCGCGCCGGTGATCGCCACGAGACGGCCGCCATCGGCAAGGCGCGCCAGCGCCGAAGCGATATGGCGGAAAGTCGTGTCGGCCATGCGGCCCGACACATGCGCGGCCGCCGAAAAGGGCGGGTTCATCAGGATGACGGAAGGACGGATCGCCGGGTCGAGATGATCGTCGGTCTGCGCCGCGTCGAAGCGGGTGATGAGAACTTTCGGAAAGAGGTCGGCGAGCAGTGCGGCGCGTGTCTCACCCAGTTCGTTCAGAACCAGTTTGCCACCGGAAAACTCGGCGAGGATGGCAAGCAGGCCGGTGCCCGCCGAAGGTTCCAGTACCAGATCGTCCCGCGTGATCGCGGCGGCGGTGCTGGCCGCAAAGCCGAGACCGATCGGCGTCGAGAATTGCTGCAGGGTCTGGCTCTCTTCGGACCGGCGCGTATGGGCGGGAAGGAGGCCCGCAATCCTGTCGAGCAAAGCGAGCAGGTGGGCCGGAGATGCGGCTTTGCGCTTCAGCGCCTTTGCGTATTTGCGCAAGAAGAGAACGGTCGCGGCCTCGCAGGCGTCATAGGCCGTCTTCCAGTCCCAGGCGCCGGTGGCATCCGACGCGCCGAAGGCGGTTTCCATGGCGGATCGCAGCATGGCAGCGTCGACACGCGACCCGCGTTCGAGATGAGGGAGGAGAAGTCTGGCCGCCTCGACGCTTTCAGCGGCAGGATTGGGCGCGGACGGAGCTGGACGGGATGCGGTGGTCGCCGCAACGGGAGATGTGAGAGACATGGGAGGGCCTTTCGCGAGAGCGGGAACGGATCGAACCGGCGGGCTCGCTCTCTTCCCCGCACCGGCTCAAACCCGTCCCGGCCTTCCTCTCCCTCTCATGTCCCGTCCGAAGCCTCACTGGACGGGTCCGGCGGCAGATACGCATGGTAGGGATTGCCGTCGGCCATATCGGCCTCCGGACATGAGAAAACCCAGCGCGATGGCCGGGCTTTGGGGGATCTGAATGCAATTGGCCGGGGCGGCCGAAGCCGCCCCGATGGCGGTCTATTCGGCCGCAACCATCGCCTCCGGCTCGGCCTCGCCATCTTCGGCGCTAGCATCCTCGTCATCGGCCAGGAATTCCGGCAGCGCTTCGCCCTCATCGTTATCTGCCTCGGCGGCAGGGTCGTCGATCTCACCGGATCGCAGCGGTTCGGGCAACCAGTCGCTGTCGGCCAGGAGCCGTTCGGCCTCCTTGGCCATATCGCCCTTCTTCAGATGATCGATCAGTTGGGCAGTCTGCTCGCCAACACCCTCGCGCACCGCTTCGACGATGCGTGCCTTGGTGACGCGGCCGAGATAATTGTCGACGGTCGGTTTCCAGCCCGCGTCGATCATGTCGAGTTTGACGGCCCCGGCGATTCGGTTGGCCTGGCCAAGACGGCGTTCGAGACCGGCCTGTGACAAGCCGGCGCCATAGCGGTCGACCTTCTCGTGCAGCGCGTTGATCCCGAAGGAGACGCAATGTGCGAGCAGGGCCGACCGGCTGGCATGGTCCAGCGCGTCGATCCAGTCCCACCGCGCCTGATCGTCTGCCGGGATATCGGCCTGCCAGGCTTCATGCCGGGCTTCGATCGCCTTGGACGAACTGCTATCCGCCAGATCCTCGGCCTGGGCGGAGAAGTGCACATGGCGGACCGAGGCTTCGAGGCAGCCTGCGGATGCGGCATAGGTGCCGAAGGCATCGCCGACCAGCTTGTGCAGCAAGGCGGTCATGGCGACATGTGGGTTCTCCGCCACGGCGTCGCGAAGCGCCAGTGTCCGGTGGGCTGTCAACTCCGAGACCAGACGATCCGGAAGCGGTTTGATGCCATCGTCTTCCTCGTCCTCGGGAGTCTCGCCGCCGACCGAGATGGTCGTGCCACGGTGCGCCGTATCGGTGCCGGCAGCGTTGCCCGCATCATCGCCGTCAGGTTCATCCGTCACTTCGTCTTCGGGCCGCACGTAACCCCGCTCGACGACGAGTGCGCCATTCCCGGCAATGCTGACGAACACCCCGGCGCGCGCGATTTCTTGCGCGTCATAGATGACCGGCCGCGCCGCGAAGGCTTCGAGGGCCGTTTCGATCTCGCCAAGCCGTTCGTCGACCTCTTCGGGTAGTTCCTCGGCTTCGGCGTAGTCCGCCTCGAGCTTGGCATATTCGGTTTCGAGGCTGTCGATCTGCGCCTGTTCATCCTTCGTCAGATCGACCGGTTCGCCGTCTATCCGGCGCAGGCCGTAGGCGGCATCATAGGGCATGGTGACGTCGAGCCTGACCCATTTCCAGCCTTCCTCCGCGATCTCCTCGGCCGCGGTCTTGAGCTTCTCGGCAACCAGTCGGTCGAGCAGCGCGGCATCCTGCAACCATCCGCCATCATCGGACTGGAAGAGATCGCGCAGGATCGTCCCACCAGCCTCTTCATAGGCGTCGAGGCCGACGAAGACGGCACGCTTGTCAGACGCGCGCACCGTGGTCTCGGTGAGCATGCGGCGGATCTGATAGGGCTCCTTCGACCAGGACGATTCGAGAGCCTGCCAGACTTGTTCCTGGCGGTCATGGTCAGGATTGATGGTGAAGGCCATCACCTGATCGAGCGTGATCTCGTCCTGCTCATAGAGGTCGAGCAGCTTCGGCGAGACGGCCGCGAGCCGCAGCCGCTGCTTGACGATATTGACCGACACGAAAAAAGCCGCGGCGATCTCCTCCTCGCTCTGACCCTTTTCGCGCAGAGTCTGGAAAGCTCGGAACTGGTCGAGCGGATGGAGCGCGGCGCGCTGGGTATTCTCGGCGAGCGAGTCGTCCTCGGCGAGGATGTCGCTGTCCGCATCGCGCACGATGCAGGGCACCGGGGCCGTCTTGTTGAGACGCTTCGCCTTGACCAGCGCTTCGAGGGCCCGGAAACGGCGGCCGCCGGCGGGCACCTCGAACATGCCGGTCTCCTTTCCGCCCTCATCGACCACGGGGCGGACATTGAGGCCCTGGAGGAGGCCGCGCCGCGCGATGTCCTCGGCGAGCTCGTCGATCGAGAGGCCGCTCTTGATGCGGCGGACGTTGGACTGGCTGAGCACCAGCTTGTTGAAGGGGATGTCGCGCGAGGACGGCAGGATGAGTTTCTTGGTGGCCATGATGGTTTCTCCGTGATGGGGTGACGACGGGTGCCGGTTTGGCAGGAAAAGCCCCGGGTGGGGCTTTTCCACGGAGAAACGGGAGCCTCTCTCTCGGCCTCCAACCCGTCACGAAAACCCCCTCCCTTCTCTCCCTCTCAGGCACCTCGGCCGCGGAACCGGACAGGCGCAAATCCGGCATTACGCTTCCGCGTAAGCGGCCTGCGGCATGTGTCGCTCCTCTTCAGCCGTCACTGCTTCGTGTTCCGGCAGGAAGCCGAGCAGATAGTCGGCTGCCTTGCTGGCCTTGGATGCGGCCCGGACGATGGCGCGATTGTTCTCGCGCAGGACCTCCAGCCAGGAACCGATATAGTCGGCATGCCGCACGGTGGGCACGATGCCGAGCGAGGCGCAGCAGAAGGCGGCGTTCATTTCGGCGACGAGTTCTTCGAAGGCGTATTTTTTCGAACCGAACGAGCCGGTCAGGTCGCGATCGAGACGGCTTCGATGACCGCTCGCATGACCAAGCTCGTGCAGCGCCGTGCGGTGCCAATTGATCGGCTCGGAATAGGCCTGCGGCGGCGGCACCTGCACATAGTCATGCACGGGATCGTAATAGGCGCGATTGCCGCCGATGCGCATGTCGATACCGGTCGCGTCGATCAACGCTTCGACGCGCGGTTCGATCAGGCCCGATGGGACCGGCGGTGCGGCTGTCGCGACCTCCTCGGGCAGATCCTCGCACTGGTCGGTGTTGAACACGGTGAAGCGCTTGAGGAACGGGATCGCCTGGGCGTCTTCGCCGGTCTCGCGGGCGCGTCGCTTCTCGTCTTCCGGCACGAAGCGGTCGGCATAGACGACGGTGGTGCCGCGCTCGCCCTTGCGGACATGGCCGCCAAGCGAGAGCGCCTGGCGGAAGGTCAGCCAACTTTGGCCGGAATAACCGCGCTCGATCACTGCGCCCCAGAGCAGGAGGATATTGATGCCCGAATAAATGCGGCCGGTGGCGGCGTTGCCGGGCATGGCGAGCGGCGCTTTCGCCACCGCCATCCCCCAGGGTTGGACCCAGGGCAGGCGGCCAGCTTCCAGCTCGGCGATGATCTTGGTGGTGATGTCGTCATAGAGGTTCGTGCGGTCCGTACGGGACCGGGATCGGCGTCGGGGCATGGCGGGATACTCCGCGACGGGCGCCGGAGGCCTCTCCTTCGGTCCTCATCCCGTCACGGCAAACCCGTCCGCACTCTCACTCTCAAAAGGGGGCGTTGCGGGGGAAGCCCCCGCAGAAGGGGTTGGCCGAGACTACAGGCTCGGCCGCAGGGGAAGGCCTTCCCCTCCCGGATCAACATTGCTGTACGTCCGCGAAGGCGGAAATCCGGACACACGCATCCTTGATCTGTAATGGCACCAAGGGACGCACTTCGAAGCATGGGGAATGACGGTTTGGAGGCAGGTGGCGCAGTCTTCGTCTCTCAGCGCGGGCGAAACGCGCTAGCCTTCGCCCGGCGGTATGACGGATGGTCCCCCGATTTCGCGGCATTTGAGATCGATCGTGCGCCAGGCAAGCCGGCTCGGAGAGCCACCCAGGCGGTCAACTTCTTCGTCGACACACCGCTGAACCCGGGTGCGCATGTCGCGCCAGTAAAATCTTCCGCGGCAGCGGAATAGCCGCCGCCCCTCACTGTCCTGGGACACCCGCACACAATGACGCCGTCGCCACGTTTCATCCTGTAACAGGTGGTCTGTTTCCACGGATGGTGTGCCTTCACCATCCTGCGCTGTCATCTGACCGTCGATCGCGACGACGGCGGGTGTTTGCCCGTTCGCAGCCTGGGTCGAGGCAGATTGAGCGCGGACCGGAGCGGTGGCAATGATTGGCATCGATCCGAGTAGTACGGCCATCAGCGCGAGGTGTCGCCGATGCCGTTCGCCCGGATTTATTGGATGGCACAGGGAAGCGACGAACTTCATGTTCGTACCATACAAGAGCAACATGAATATTTGCCGAATGGGCTTCGACCCCTGAAACCGTCACGCCTGTTGGATCAGCTCTCTATGGGTTACGTAAATCCGTAAACTCGGAAACACGAACAAGCGTAACTTTCTATGCGCGTTCTCTACCCCATGACCAAGTGCCAGGCCGCTATCCGCAATCTTTTGGACACGATGGAGGAGGAGACGGGCAATCTTCCGTCCATGCCTGGTATTTTCTGGCTCAATTGCTATCCGGAAGTGCTGCAGGCGTCTGGGTCACAGGTTCGTATGCTCAACAGCGCTTGATCACTGGCCGTCGAGGACATGCAGGACGGCAGTCTTTCGCGATCTGGACACCGGCACCGGCTGTCCATCGGACATTTCAAGGGTCGTCCGCCCACCCGTCACCGAACAGGCCCGGATGTAATCGGCATTGACGATGTGGGACCTGTGAGTACGGATGAACGGCGGTGACAAAACGGTTTCGAGCGCGGCCATTGTCACCGAGAGCAGATGCGATGACGTCGCCAGGTGCGCTTCGACATAGTCGTCCAATGCCTGAAAGCGTATGATATCGGTGGGCGGGACCGAGATGAATTCAGCTCCACTGCGCAAGGTTATGCGCTGCGGGCGTTCCGACCCCAATGCGCCTTTCAGCCGGACCAGTGCATCCGCGGCCATTGACGCCTGTGCGATGGCTTTTGCGCGGTCTACGGCGCGCGTGAAGCGCTGTGTTTCCACCGGCTTCACCACATAGTCGATGGCGGAGAGTTCAAAAGCGGCGAGCGCATGCTCACCATAGGCGGTCACGAACACGACAACCGGTGGCTGACGCAACTCCGATAGCCGCTCGGCCAATTCCAGACCGTCGAGGCCGGGCATCCTGATGTCGAGAAAAGCGATGGCAGGTTCCAGGTGCCTGATCAACGCCAATGCCTCCGTTCCATTGGCGGCCTTTCCTAAGACCTGCAAGCCCGCCTGCGCTGCCAATTCCGCGAGCCTTGTCCGAATATGAGGCTCGTCGTCCGCAACTATGCAGGTGATCCTGGTTTCGCTCATTGTCATTCGACTTCGATTGCGGGGAAGGAAAGCCTTACAGAGACGCCATGGCCCGGCGAGGCAGCCACGTCGAACGCAACCTTGCCGGGAAATTGGGTGTCCAGCCGCTTGCGCAAAAGTCCGATCCCGAGCCCGCCACGTGCAACCCTCGACTCCTCTGCGCCAACACCGTCATCCGCCACCATCAAGACGAGTTCATTGCCGTGACGCGCGGCGGTCAGCGATATCGTCCCGCCCTCCGACTTTCCAGCAATCCCGTGCACGATCGCGTTTTCGACGAGCACCTGCAAACCCAGAGCGGGAACCCCAAGGTCGCGCGTGTCGTCGTCAATCCGGTCGATGACTGTCAACCGGTCACCGAGGCGAAGCTGCTCAATCGCGAGATAGTCGCGCACCAGGGTCAATTCCTCTTGCAGCGGGACCAGCGGGTCGCCGTTCTCGTCAGTCGGAGCATCGAGCACGCGGCGCAGCATTCGGCCAAGTCGGCCAATCGCGTTCTCTGCCGCTGCCGGATCCTGCCTGACCAAGCCGGAAATGGTCTCCAGCGTGTTGTAGAGAAAGTGTGGCTCGACACGGGCGCGGACCGCTGCCAGTTCGGCTCTTGCTCGAGCAGCTTCGCTTTCGGCGGCGCGTTGTCGTGCTTGCGTCAATGCGAACACGAACGCGATGGCTGCATAAAGGATAATGCCTGAGAAAAATGTCCCCAGACCGGCTTTCTGAGCGATCTCCATCACGATATCCGGCTTGGCCGCGTAGGTGACGGCGAGCATCATCGCCAGCCAGAACAGGCCGGTAGCGACCGCGAGAAAGCCATGCGTCAGCCAAAGAGGACTCTTGCGTCGCACCCACGATTGAAGGCGCCATGCGGTGATGCCCGCGACCGCGCCGGGCGCGACATGTGCAAATGCTGCGCCAATGGCATCGATCCAGGGAAAAGAAGCGGACCGAAATCCAAACATGTAAATCATGAAGGCAAGGCTCGCGAGCGTGATCGTGACGAACCTCCCATCGTGCCAGAAACGATGGGGTTGGCGATCGGACGTTTCGGAAGCGGTCATGTTCGGACCCCCATTCTGGCCAGGATGGCGGTTACCGGTCCGCGGCAACCCAGCGTGCGAACACTCTCAGCGCCGTACGCTTTGAGCGCGTTTGTGAAGAATGCGGGTTCCAGAAACCGGCCTGTGCGCTTCCGCTTTATGCTCCATTCAACCGCGCGGTCGATGAGGTCGACATTCTCCCGCTGCGAGCAAAACAGCAGGCAGATGTACCCGCCATCCTTCGTCACACGGGCGAGTTCGCACACCGCTCGTGTCGGATCGCCGCTGGCCTCGATTGCCCACAGCGCCAGGGTTAGATCGAACTGCCCGTCCGCTAATGCAATTTTCGTGATGTCGCCATGGATGCGGCGGACCGGCAGGCCGCGAGAGGCCTGTAGCAGGCTCGGATTGAAATCCAGCAGCGTGACATCTAGGTCCGGTTCCGAGATCAGCAATCGACGCGCCAGGCGGCCCGTTCCGCTGCCAGCGTCGAGAACCCTCAGGCCGGGCTTCAGGAGCGCGGTGATCGCGCCTTCGACGGCGCTTTGGCCCTCGCCGCCGGACAGGCGCAGGAAGCGCGCATGGAGCCTGTCGTAGAGCGACGGGCTGAAATCGTCATAGGCCGTGATGTACGATTGACGTGAGGTCATCTATGCTTTCTCTCATCGTGTCATGCCCAATGAATATTGAGATGCTGCGATGTTTTCGAGATCGGATCGGGGAATGGCCTTGTAGGATCGGTGAATTGCAAGGGTGGTGCGCGCACATTGCTCACGGTTTTACTTGATTCCCCGATGCAGTAGAGACGCCGAACAGAGAATTCACGGAACTGGTCATGTGCAATCTTTATTCAGTTACCAAGGGCCAAGCCGCTATCCGCGATTTGTTTGACGCGATGGACGACAAGACGGGCAATCTTCCGTCCATGCCGGGGGTATTTCCGGATTATTTGGCACCGATTGTCCGCGCAGGCGCAAACAACACCCGTGAATTGGCGCTTGCGCGCTGGGGCATGCCGTCGCCTGCATTCGCTCTCGAAGGCAAAAGGACCGACCGGGGCGTCACCAATATCCGCAATACGAAAAGCCCGCACTGGCGGCGCTGGCTGTCGCCATCTTCGCGTTGCCTCGTCCCGTTTACTTCGTTTTCCGAGCCGGGCCGGTCGGCCGATGGCAAGTCGGAACCCGTCTGGTTTGCGCTCGGCGAAGATCGTCCGCTCGCGTTTTTCGCCGGGGTTTGGACGACATGGACGTCGACGCGGAAGGTCGCCGAGGGAGAAGTGACCTGCGATCTGTTCGGCTTTCTGACGACCGATGCCAACCGTGAAGTCAGAGAGATTCACCCGAAGGCGATGCCCGTCATCCTCACGGAGAAGAACGAATGGGAGGCTTGGCTCGACGCTGCGTGGGACGAAGCTCAGATGCTACAACGACCTTTATCCGACGGCGTGTTGAGCGTGGTCGCGCGCGGCGAAAAAACAGACGAGGGCTGACATGCTGCCATCAAGTGAAGAGGAAGAGGTGGCGATCGCGGATTATTATCGGTCCCAGTCACCTGACGCGTCGGTTGAATTCTTGCAGAAGGTTTATTCGGAGTCGGTGATCGGTCACCGACATGACGTTTGGGACGTTCACGCAAGCGATGGTCGTTGGTGGGTCATTACGAAACCGACCAATTTATACTCTCAAGACCAGTTTCCGAACATGGATCTCGCGGTGACGTTCCACATGGGCCTTTGCCTGCGGATTCCGCGGGGCCAGCGCCAGCAGATCGAGGCGACGAGAATTCACCCATTCGGCTCTCTCTTTTCGGCGATATCGGAAACGGGATCTGCGCTGGCACAAGCTGATGATGCGGCCGCGTTTAGGACGATCGGAGTGCGTTGCCGCGAGAATCTCCTCGAATTCATACATGCGGCGCAAGATGTCGGTGACTGGGGCGACGACCGACCCAAGCGTTCAGACTTCAGGGCGTGGTCGGACCTCATCTGCAACACGATCATGCCGGGCTCGAAGTTCCGCGAGCGTCGGCGCCTGTCAAAAGTTGCTCTTGAATCCGCGTGGACGTTCACCAACTGGCTCACGCATTCACAGTCTGCGACCTGGCACGACGCGGAGGCGGCGCGAGATGCAACGGCTTACGCTATCGAAACGACTGTGTCGGTCATCCTTCGGCATCTTCGCGGTGTACCGGAGCAATGCCCGGATTGCGGCTCCTTTGGCTTGGCTCCCGAAGAAGGCGTGAACACCGAAGCGCCGGAAATCGTTTGGGAACGCCCCGTCTGTGGCGACTGCGGTTGGACAGGAGAGGCTATCCGTGTTGGCGAACGCTCGCCGGAAGACTTGATGGAACTGATCAAGCGTGAAGGCGAAACCGGCGATGAATGCGGGGTCTTGGCTCGGCCGCTGACGGGTATAGTAAGGCCCAGCGGATGAATCGTTCAGGTTTCAGGGGATGATGGCCTGTTGCCCCGCGACATTATGGGACGCCGCTATTCGAATTTTGGCGAATTGACCTGGCTCAGGAAATACGCCCGCTCGGCGTCCAGGGCTGCGAGCACGTCCTCTGGCTCCATACCGTCCATTAACGCCGCGTAGAGCGGGTCGCCGATGCGCTTACGCAGTGCGTCATCGCTCGGGCTTTCTGTTTCGAGCGGCAGGCGCGAGGGTTCAAGTAGTTTCTTGTCGTCGTTCATGGGTCTCACCTGAAGTCTCGGGTTTTCACTTTGATGCTGTCGATATGCAGATCGCGCACATACATGTCGCGCGGTGGCGGCAGCTTGGGCGGCAATGTCCTGCGATCCGGTCCCGCCGTGCCGCCGGTGCGGGCCTCGTCGCCACGCCCGTAAGGGAGCGGAAACGGTTCGTCCCGCTTACCGACGGCGGCAAGCTCGGCCGAGAGGTCGGTGATCCGGTGCGCGACGAGATGGACTACGTCGCCTTCGCGCTGGATACGACCGCGCACCGCCATCATTCGCGCGGACAATACCGTCCGCCGGTTCGCTTCGAAAACCTTTGGCCAGACGACGAGGTTGGCAGCAGACGTCTCGTCCTCAAGGGTGATGAACATGACGCCCTTGGCACTGCCGGGCCGCTGGCGGACGAGGACGATTCCCGCCGCTTCCAGCCAGCGGCCGTTTGGGGCCTCCATCGCATCCCGGCAGGTGACCATGCGGCGGCGGCACAGATCCTGGCGCAGGAATGCGAGCGGGTGGGCGCGCAGCGACAGTCCGACATGGCCATAATCCTCGACCACCTCGCTGCCGACAGTCATGGGGCGCAGCGCGATTGCCGGCTCGGAAACTTCCGGCACGGTCCGCTCTTCACGTTCCGTCGCGGCGGCAAAGAGTGGTAGGGGCTCATCGCGCAGCGCCTTGATCGCCCAAAGCGCCTCTCGCCGAGCGAGTCCGAGTGCCGGTCCAAACGCATCGGCTTCGGCCAGTTGAACCAAGGAGGCCGTCGGCACACGGGCACGGCGCCAGAGATCGTCGATCGACGCGAAGGGGTCATCCGCCCGAACGGCAACGGTCGTGGCCGCATGGGCGTTGGCCAGTCCTTTCACCATGCGCAGCCCGAGCCGGACCGCGAAGCGGCTTTCATTGTCGGTGGGCTCCAAGGTGCAGTCCCAGCGGGAGGCATTAACGCAGACCGGACGGACCTCGACGCCATGGTCGCGCGCGTCCCGCACGATCTGCGCAGGCGCGTAGAAGCCCATCGGCTGAGCGTTGAGCAGTGCGGCGCAGAAGACGTCGGGATGCCAGCATTTGAGCCAGGAACTGGCATAGGCGATCAGCGCGAAGGAAGCGGCGTGACTTTCCGGAAAACCGTAGCTGCCGAAGCCTTCGAGCTGCTTGAAGGTGCGCTCGGCGAATTCGGACTCATAGCCGTTCTCCACCATCCCGGCGATCAGCTTGTCGCGGAAATGCGAGACTCCGCCGGTGAACTTGAAGGTGGCCATGGACTTGCGGAGCATGTCGGCCTCGCCGGGGGTAAAGCCGGCGCATTCGATGGCGACGCGCATGGCCTGCTCCTGGAAGAGCGGCACGCCGAGTGTCTTGCCGAGCACCTTTTCGAGTTCCGGCTTGGGATAGTGAACGGGTTCGATCCCCTCGCGGCGGCGCAGATAGGGATGGACCATGTCGCCCTGGATCGGACCGGGCCGGACGATGGCGACCTGCACCACAAGGTCGTAATAGGTGCGCGGCTTCAGGCGCGGCAGCATCGACATCTGCGCGCGGCTTTCGATCTGAAAGGTGCCGAGCGTGTCGGCCTTGCGGATCATGGCATAGGTGCGCGGATCCTCGGCCGGGATCGTGGCGAGGTCCAGTTCGATCCCCTTGTGCTCTGCCAGGAGATCGAAGCCGCGCTTCATGCAGGTCAGCATGCCGAGCGCGAGCACGTCGACCTTCATGAAATGCAGCGCATCGATATCGTCCTTGTCCCATTCGATGACCTGCCGGTCGTCCATCGCTGCCGGTTCGATCGGCACCAATTCGTCCAGCCGGTCCTGGGTCAGGACGAAACCGCCGGGATGCTGCGAGAGATGGCGTGGCGTGCCCATCAGCTGGCGCGCGAGATCGAGGGTCAGCCGCAGCCGGCGATCCTCCATATTGAGGTTGAGGCCTTCGACATGCTCGGGCTGAACGCCTTCCTCCGACCAGCCCCAGACCTGACCCGACAGGGTCTTGGTCAGGTCTTCGGGCAGACCGAGCGCTTTGCCGACGTCGCGCAGCGCACCCTTGGTGCGGTAGCGGATGACGGTGGAGCAGAGGGCGGCGTGGTCCCGGCCATAGGTCTCATAAACCCACTGAATGACGATCTCGCGACGCTCGTGTTCGAAGTCGACATCGATATCGGGCGGCTCACGGCGTTCTTCGGAGACGAACCGCTCGAACAGGAGGTCGTTGCGGCCCGGATCGATTGAGGTGATGCCGAGCACGAAGCAGACTGCGGAGTTGGCCGCCGACCCGCGCCCCTGGCACAGGATGTCCTTTGACCGCGCAAAGCGCACGATGGCATCGACGGTGAGAAAATACGGCGCGTAGTCCAGTTTCTCGATCAGCTTGAGTTCGTGCTGAAGCGTGCGGCGCACGGACCCCGGCAGCCCTTCCGGATAGCGCTCCGCAGCACCTTCCCATGTCAGCTTTTCCAACGCCTGTTGCGGCGTCAGATCGGGATATTGGCGCTCTTCGGGGTATTGGTAGGCGAGCTCGTCGAGCGAGAAGCGGCAGCGCTTCGCGATCTTCACCGTATTCGCAAGCGCCTCCGGATAGCGGGCGAAGAGCCGGTGCATCTCCTCCGGTGGTTTGAGATAGCGATCCGCATGGCGCTCACGGCGGTCGCCGAGTTCGTCGATCGTGACATTGTGGCGGATGCAGGTGACGACGTCCTGCATGAGCCGCCGACCGGGTTCGTGGAACAGCACGTCATTGGTGACGACGGTCGGCACGCCCATGTCGGCGGCAAGATTGGAGAGCTGCCAGAGGCGGAGCTGGTCGTTGGGCCGGCGCCGCAGGGTCAGCGCCAGATAGGCCCGATCACCGAACTCATCGCGCAATCGCCGCAACCGCAATCCGCACAATTCATCGGCTTCGTCCGGCAGAAGGACGACGATCAGACCCTCGCCATAGGCGACGAGATCTGACCAATCGAGCATGCATTTGGCTTTGCCGCCACGCTCCTTGCCGAGCGAGAGCACCCGGCAGAGCCGGGCATAGGCGGCCCGGTCTGTGGGATAGACGAGGATGGAGAGGTCGCCCGCGAGATCGAGGCGGCAGCCCACGATGAGCCGGACGCCGGTGGCCTTGGCCGCTTCATGCGCACGCACGATCCCGGCCAGTGAATTGCGGTCGACCACGGCGAGCGCGTCGATCCCGACGGTCGCCGCTTGACCGAACAGCTCTTCGGCTGACGATGCCCCGCGCAGAAAACTGAAATGCGATGTGACCTGCAATTCGGCGTAGCGGGCGCTCATCCGAACACTCCGTGCAGGAACCATTGGTGCGAGCCGGTCGCAGCGTCCTCGCCGTCGCCGGCCCGGTAGATCCAGTAGCGTTCGCCGGCCTCGTCCTCGACCTGGAAATAATCGCGCACCGCGACCAGCTCGGCATCGCGTTTCCACCACTCCCCGAAGACACGTTCGGGACCGTCCGCACAGGCGACGCGGCGGCGAATGCCGCGCCACGTGAACGCGACGGGCGGATGATCGGGCAGGAGGGCCATCGCCTCGATCGGCTCGGGCCGGGCGAGCAGGCGCGCCGGCCGCGGCCAGTGGCCGGGCCAACTCGCCCCTGTCTCGGGGGCCATGGCCGGAATGCGGGTCACGGACCGCTCAGGCACATCGCTCGCAACGGGAGACGCGCGATAGAGCCGCAATTCGCCAACCCGGTTGGCGAGCGTGTCGACCAGATCGGAGACGTCCGGAACGGTGTCGTCCACAAGCGAGGTCACGCTTTGCCGCTCTGGCAGCGGTTCGGCGATGCTGGCGGCGAGCGTCATGATCTCGATGCCGAAGCCAGGATCGATGGTCTCGATCTTGTCGCACAGCAGCCGCGTCAGGCGTCTAGTGTCGCGCACCGGCAGAGCCGTGCCGACCCGCACGGCCTGGGCATGATTGTCGACCCGGTGACAGATGAGATCGAGCCGCCTTGCCCCCAGTCCCTTGGCCTCCAGCGAAGTGCAGAGCGCATCAACGAGCTTGCCGATATAGCGGGCGATGGTTTCGGCGGTCGAGATCGGCTCGGCAAAGCGGCGGCGCGCGTCGATGAGATCAGGCGGGCGGATCGGGTCGATGGGTTCGCTCGCCGTCCCCAGCGCCTGATCGACGCGGCGGCCGAGTTCCGGCCCGAAGCGCAGCGCCAGGGGCGCACGCGGCTGGTCGAGAAGATCGGCAATCCGCTCGAATCCGAGAAGACGCAGGCTCGCCGCCATATCGGCGGGAATTCGAAGTGCGGTCAGCGGCAGGTCCGCAATGTCCTGCGAGGCGGTCCCGGAAAGAGAGATGAAGGCGGCCTGTCCGCCGTAGCGCGCTAGAGCATGAGCCGCGCCCCAGGTGTCGGCGACCGCGGCGCGTGCGGTGATACCGGACCCGGCGAGACGCTCGATCATCTCGGCCAACATCGCGGTTTCGCCGCCGTGGAGGTGATCGGCGCCAGTCGTGTCGATCACGAGACCATCGGGCGGATCGGCGGCGGCGAGCGGCGCGTAGCGCCGGAGCACCCATCCGGCGAGCCGGTCGAGCGCTTCCGCGTCGGCCGTCGGATCGGCCTCCTCGATGATCAGGCCAGGGACCAGGACCCGCGCCTTGGTCTCGGGCATCCCGACGCGCAGCCCCGCGGCTTGGGCGGCAGCATCCGCCGCCTGCACCACCCGCCGTCTTCCCTCTCGGCCAACCATAATCAGCGGCGCCTCAACCGGAGGCGCGGCGTCGCCCGATTTCCTTCTGAACCGGTCGGTGGACCAGGTCGGAAGGAAGAGCGAGACAACCCGTGTCATCGCAAGCCTCCAGTTCAAAATCTGCGCTTTCCCCGGCCCGCGCGCGGATAAGCTCAACGAGCCAGCGGGCACGTCCAACACCCGGCACGGGCAACTTGGCCGAAGGGAGAACCGACACCCGCCAACGCGTGGTGGCGGCGGTCGGCTGTCCGAAATCCACCGCATCGTTCTGTCGCCGCCAGCGCCGGAGCGCGAAACCGACGGTGCCGGAGGTCTCGGCGGCCAGCTGCAACCGGCGCGAGGCCGTCATTGACAGGCGCGCGACTTCGCCGACGACCGCCCCAAGCCCGCCATGGCGCAAGCCTTCCTCGACGCATGCCAGGACGGTCTTGTCGTCGCCCGCCTCGACATAGATCACGCGGTCGGGGGGAAGGCCTGCCTGTGCCAGCGCCGGTGCGAAGAGATCCGGCCGGGTGATGCACCACAGCACCTTGCCCTTGGTCCGCGCGGCGATCCCGGCGGCGAACAGGGCCGCTGCCGCGCCATCGACCGTCCCGTGGCCACCGCCTGCGACCTCATGGAGCGCGCCCAGTGCGAGACCGCCGCCCGGCAGACGCGAATCGACCTCGGCGATCCCGAAGGGGAGCACCGATGTGACGCGCTTGCTCTTGCTTTCGAGTCGCTCGATCTGCGCGCGTAAAGACTCGATCGCGGACCGGGGCCGCGGTTGGGACATGGCTCTCCTGTTTCATGAACGACAGCATGTTCCCTATTTGTTCTATTCTTTCATGCGCGGAGTCAAGCTGGATGGCCGTCGGCTGGTCTCATTTGCGCAAAATGGGCTTCGAGGTTTCGCCCAAAATCAACGCCCGCCAGCCCTACGGTTCCAAACGTATTTCTGGCGGGTTCCAATCAACATATCGTTGACTTCCAATTATCATAGTCCATAGTTCCAATTTACCAAGGGTGGGATTCGCGTGTACGAACGCTTTGTCGAGCATCGCGCCAAGGAAGCGCTTTCAGATACGCCGGTAGTTCTCATCGTCGGACCCCGCCGCGCAGGCAAGACCACGCTCGTCCAGAAAATGGGCGAGGACGGGCGGACCTATGTCACACTGGATGACCAAACGGTCCTCGATGCAGCGCGCTCCGATCCAGCCGGCTTCATCCGGGGTTTTGACCGCGCCATCGTCGATGAGATCCAGCGCGCGCCCGATCTCCTGCTGGCGATCAAGAAAACGGTAGACGAGGACTACCGACCCGGCCGCTTTATGCTGACAGGCTCGGCCAATGTTCTGACATTGCCCAAAGTCGCGGACAGTCTCGCGGGCCGCATGGAAACCATTCGGATGCTCCCGCTTGCCCGTGCCGAAATCGAGGGTTGCACGCCAACGTTTCTCGATCGGCTTTTTGACCGTGCGCTAGAGGCAGGTAGGAACGCCATTGTCGGCGACGATCTGGTCCGGCTGGTCTTGCTCGGCGGTTTTCCGGAAGCCATTCGCCGCGAGAGCGAAAGGCGGCGGCAGGATTGGGCGCGGTCGTACCTCACCTCGGTTCTCACGCGCGATCTGAAAGACATCGCCGAGATCGAGAAGCTTACCGAACTGCCGAAATTCGTGCGCCTTCTTTCGGAGTATTCAAGCCAACTGGTCAACTATTCGCAATTCGGCGGCAGCATTGGCGTAAGCCACAAGACCGGCCAGCGTTATGTCGCGCTACTCGAACAGGTGTTTCTCGTCGCCACCTTGCAGCCTTGGTATACAAACGCGCTGAAGCGCATCGCCAAGACGCCGAAACTGCATTTCCTCGATACCGGCTTGCTGGCCACGGCGCGCGGCCTGACATTCGATCGAATGAAGGCCGACCGAGGCGCGTTCGGTGCGGTGCTGGAGACCTTCGTGTTCTCAGAGATCATGAAGCTGATGTCGGCGTCCGATTTGCGCCTGACGCCGTATCATTTCCGTGATCAACAGATGCGAGAGGTCGATATCGTGCTGGAACGCGACGACGGCATGATTGTCGGTATCGAGGTCAAGGCCAGTGCAACTGTCAAATCCGGCGACTTCGGCGGATTGCGGACGCTGGCCGAGGCGTGCGGTGACCGCTTCGCATACGGTGTGGTTCTCTACGACAGCACGGATGTCGTGCCGTTCGGTGACAGACTGGCGGCCGCACCGCTATCGACTCTTTGGAATGGGGAGCCGCTGATGAAAAAGAAGGGTGGGTCGAGATAGTCGATGGAAGGGGAAACAACGATCAACAGAGGGTCAGAATGGCGGAGATGGGAACCGCATATTCACGCGCCAGGTACGGTCATGAACAATCAATTCAGCGGGCCGAGCGCATGGAACGACTATCTGACCGCGCTCGAGCGAGCTACGCCAGTTATCGAGGCAATTGCGGTCACAGACTATTATGTGACCGATACATACGAAGAGGTATTGCGGTACAAGGCCGCGGGTCGCCTTCCTAACGCCAAGCTGGTCTTTCCGAACGTCGAACTCCGGCTTGACGTTGCTACGGCGAGAGGGGGATTCGTCAATCTCCACCTGTTCGTCAGCCCGGAAGATCCTCAACATCTCGACGAGCTGCGGCGTATTCTGTCGCGTCTGCAGTTCAATGTCATGCAGGACCGTTTCGATTGTACGCGCGCCGATCTCATCCGCCTTGGCAAGAAGGCGGATGCCAGCATCACCGATGATCGGGCTGCGCTGGCCTATGGCGTCAACCAGTACAAGGTCAATTTTCAGAAGCTTCGCGAGGTGTTCTCCGAAAGCGCATGGGCCAAAAAGAACATCCTGATTGCTGTCGCGGGCGGTGCAACGGATGGCACATCGGGTGTGCGCGAGGCCGCCGATCAAACAATCCGGCGCGAGATCGAGAGTTTCGCTCATGTGATTTTTGCTGGCAGTTCCGCCCAACGTGAATTCTGGCTGGGGCAGAAGAGCCTTGGTCCTGATGAAATCCGCACCCAGTATGGCGGCCTCAAACCCTGTCTGCATGGAAGCGATGCACACAAACTGGAGGATGTGGCATCGCCATTCGGCGATCGCTTCTCATGGATCAAGGGTGGGCTCGAATTTGATGCGCTTCGCCAAGCGTGCATCGATCCCGGCGGGCGCGCCTATGTCGGCGAGCAGCCGCCACGATCGGCGATGCCGTCGCAGGTGATCTCGCACATCCGGATTGACGATGCGGATTGGGCGATCACTCCAGACGTTCCCCTCAATCCCGGGCTGGTGGCGATCATCGGGGCCCGGGGATCGGGCAAAACGGCGCTGGCCGACGTGATCGCTGCTGGGTGCGATGCGATCACGCCGGCGGGCTGGGACGCCGATGAAAACATAAGCCCCTCCTTTCTGGCACGAGCGCGCAAACTGATCGGCAGCGCGACAACGACCTTGACGTGGGGCGGCGGCGCAGCGGTCACCCGCGCTCTCAATGGGAGCGACGGCAATGACCATTTGTCGTTCCCGCGTGCTCGGTATCTCTCCCAGCAATTCGTAGAAGAGCTGTGCTCGTCCATGGGCGTGTCCGACGGCCTCGTCGACGAGATCGAGCGCGTGATTTTCGAATCCCACTCGCAGGACGATCGCGAATGGGCGCTCGACTTCGCGGAGCTGCGCAACCAGCGGACCTCTCGCTTCCAGCAAGCGCGCGAACGCGAGGCGGAAGCGATCGCAGACATTTCTGATCGCATCGCCTCGGAGTTCGAAAAGGAGAGCCTAGTTGCCAGCCTGACCACGCAGGTTGGTCAGAAGAAAAAGCTGATCGCCGACTATATGGCCGACCGCGCGAAGCTTGTGGTCAAAGGCACTGAAGCGCAGGTCGCGAGGCACACCCAGCTCAGTGAGGCGGCGCAGAAGCTTAGGAATAAGATCCAGGCGTACGGCAATCAAAGCCGTACCTTCATCGCCCTGCAGGACGAAGTTCGCAGCATGCGCGCCACTGGGGCTCCTGAAATGCTCCGCCAGGCACAAGCGCGCCACGGCAACAGCGGCCTTGACGCCAAGCAGTGGGACGAGTTCCTGTTGATCTACAAAGGTGATGTTGACAAGAGCCTCCCGGCGTACATTGCGTGGGCCGATGGCGAGGTCCGCAAGTTCAACGGCGTTCCACCGCCACCCGGCGATCCGAATACGCCGCTGATTCCCGACACCGCCGATCTCTCGACGTTGCCGCTCGCTCCGATCGTCGCTGAAATGACACGCCTTGAGGCGCTGTTTAGCGCCGACAAGCTGGTGCGCGAACAATACACTGCACTGACCGGCCGCATCGCACAGGAGAACTCAGCGCTTCAGACGCTTGAGACCAGACTCACCGATGCGCAAGGTGCGGTGGCACGCCGCAAGGAGCTCCAGACCGAACGCGATGACACCTACGGTCGGGTGTTCGACGCGATCATCAATGAACAGGACGCGCTTGCAGGGCTCTACGCCCCTCTGATGGCGCGGCTGGCGGAATCATCGGGCACGCTGAGGAAGCTCAGCTTCTCGGTTCGCAGGATTGCCGACGTTCAAGCTTGGGGAACGATCGCGGAGGAAGAGCTTCTCGACCGCCGTAAGGCCGGGCCGTTCTACGGTCGAGGTTCGCTGATCGCGGCTGCCACTGAAGCACTAAAGCCGGCTTGGGAAACCGGTTCCGCAGCCGAGGTGCAGGCAGCTATGACAGCATTCATGGCGAAATACTTGAAGGACTTGCTGTCGCACGCGCCGTATGCGCCGACGCAGCAAGCCGAGTATCGAGCCTGGTCGAAGCAACTTGCCCACTGGCTTTTCGGCACCGAGCACATCACGGTTCGCTACGAGATCGCCTATGACGGTGTCGACATTCGCAAGCTGTCGCCGGGCACGCGCGGTATCGTGCTGCTGCTGCTCTATCTCGCACTCGATGATTCAGACGATCGTCCGCTGATCATCGACCAGCCGGAGGAAAATCTCGATCCCAAATCTGTGTTCGATGAGTTGGTGGCACTATTCATTGCAGCTAAGGCAAAGCGCCAGGTCATTATGGTCACCCACAATGCCAATCTCGTCATCAACACAGATGCGGACCAGATCATCGTAGCGTCTGCCGGTCCACACCCTTCGGGCGGCCTTCCGCCGATAACTTATTTGTCGGGGGGGTTGGAGAGCGCGGAGATCCGCAAATCAGTTTGTGACATCTTGGAGGGAGGCGAGGCCGCTTTCCGCGAGCGGGCACGACGCTTGCGGGTGAGGTTGGAACGATGAAGCCGTCGGCCAAAGGACGGAAGAACACATCTGCCGGGACAGGACAAATAGGATGAGGTTTGTCGTAAAATTCAGATCGGATAAATCGCCCACGACCAATCGGTATCCGCATGCTGTGCTCGTTCAGGACAACTGGGATGACTACGGATACAAAACGACTTTCCAAGTCACGTTGCACTTGGCCACCGACGAAAGCTACGATCTGGGAAGTATCAAGATTATTCAGGTGGGGCGTTCCAGTGGCTACACCGAAATGCCCAAGCGCGCTTTTCGTGAACTGCCCGAGAGCCACGCGTCACTGGGCGCAGACCTCGACTACTATGAAACGATCTATAAGCTCGGACGAGATGTCTTTGAGCCCTACTTGAGGGGTCTTCGAGACGTCGCGTTCGACGACGGGATCAAGGCCGAAGTCGAGGATACCGAAGCATACCAGGTTTCGCTGCTCCGCTTTGGCGGGGCAAAGCGTACGATCACCGACGCTGCACGATTGCTGCGCGCAGACGCGCTACCAGCAAGACGGCGAAGCGCAGGGTTCAAAGTCAAATTCAAAACGCGAGTGGCGCGCAATTCGAACGCGTTCACGATTGAATTCGATTTTCAGCGCCGGGGCCGGTTGCCCAATCGGATCAATGCGCTGATCGGATACAATGGGACAGGCAAAACCCGGCTACTATCTAACCTCGCTATCGTTGCGAGTGGCTTTGGCTACGGTAGCAAAGAAGATATTCTTGAAGATACGGCGGGCCGGTTCGTCGGTAATGCGCCACCATTCAAGACAGTGGTTGTGGTATCCTACAGCGCGTTCGACACTTTTGTCATTCCAGGAGGCACCGAGGAGGAGAAGGAGAGGCTCCAGGACAGTGGAGAGATATTTGGTTACGTCTACTGCGGCCTTCGCGAGCGATCGGGCGATGATGCACCAGATGATGAGCAAGCCTATCGGTTGCGCACTCCGTCGGAGATCGAGGCGGAGTTCCTAGCTGCACTGCAGCGGGTTCGCGAGGCCGACCGGCTCGAGAACTTGTTGGAGGTATTGAAGCCGCTTCTTCGTGACCCATCGTTTCAACGCATTGGTTTGACTCAGCTCTATGCCAATCGGGATGATGACGACCTGACGGAACTCTTCCGCGGATTGAGCAGTGGGCACAAGGTCGTCCTCAAGATCGTCACCGAACTCACGGCGCATATCTCAGGATCGGAACCAACACTGGTTCTCATCGACGAACCAGAAACCCACCTTCATCCGCCGCTGCTCGCCGCGTTCCTCAAGAGTGTACGAGACTGCCTCGAAGCCTTCGACGGTTATGCCATCATCGCCACTCACTCACCCGTGGTCTTGCAGGAAACGCCGGCGAAATATGTCCATGTGCTGCGCCGGTTAGCCGACCAGAATCGCGTTGTGTCGCCGAGTGTGGAGACGTTTGCCGAAAACATTGGCGTGATAACGCAGGAGGTTTTCAATCTCGGCGATGGCTCGACTGATTGGCACGAGACGCTGAGGGCGTTGGCGCGCCGGAATACTCTTGAGGAGATTGAAGAAGCGTTCGGCCGCAAGCTTGGTTTTGCGGCGCGCTCCTACATTTTGAGCATTCGAGATGAGATAGAGGAGTAGCGGGATGCGTTCGATTCCGCTGCTAGCCGTCAATGCGACGGATGTGTTTGATGATATCGCCGCCGCCAAACGTCAGCCGAGAAGGCGACGCATGTTGGCAGTACGCGCAAGGGTGCTCTCCGCATACCAGGAGTATCTGGACGCTGTACCGGAAGTCGGCGGCTTGGCTGAGGCACATATGACCAATTTGCAGAAGGAGGCGATGCGTCACGCATATGGGGTGGAGACCCAGCCGATGACTCAGCTCCGCGGCGATCTCCTGAAGAGGGTCAGCATTGCGCGGTGCCCATTCTGCGGTATCAGCGAGTCGTCGACGCTGGATCACTATTTGCCAAAGGAGCAATTTCCAGAGTTCTCAGTCTTTCCAAACAATCTCTGTCCGAGTTGTGCGGTCTGCAACACGCGCAAGCGAGACCGAATTCTAGACGAAGGCACGAACGTGCGCATGTTCCTGCATCCTTGCTATGACCAGATCCCAGACATGGGCTTTTTGGTGGTGCGAGTGAGGATGGAGGCAGACGCACTGGTGCTTTCGTACCGCCTTGTCCGACCGGCCGGAATGGCGCTTCAAGTATTCCAGCATTTGCGGTCGCACTTCAACGAGTTGAACCTCGCGGATCGATACAGACTGATGGGTCTGGAGCATTTGGGGGGGCAGTATTCCGCACTTCGCCGGGCCTATGGTTTGGGCGAGGACGCCGAACGAGTTGCGGAAAAACTCAGAGAGGGCGCAGAAGATTTTGAGGAAGTGTTTGGCCCTAACTACTGGCTGGCGAAGCTCTATCGAGCGTTGGCTGACAACGAAGATTTCTGCGACGGCGGGTTCGAGGCAGTGCGGGTACATGCACATCCGGTGCATGAATAATTGCCCATTTGGCACTAGGATTTCCGGCCGCCAGTTCAAGCCAGCACTGGTGCCAGAACCAGCCACAGCCTAATGATCAGGCCGAAACCTGCTCCGCGGCCTTCAGCTTGCTGCAGCTGCGCTTGTGCGCTGATGTTCCCGGCTGCGGGGACGTCATCATTGAGAAGACCTCCTCGGCGACACGATCTGCGGCTGCCACCAGGACCTCGTCGAGGTGGTGCACATAGCGGCTGGTGACGGACCCTGCGGCGTGACCGAGCAAAGCGGCAATCGTTGGTTCTGAATAGCCGAGGTCGCCAGCAACAGAAGCGTAAGAATGGCGCAAGGTGTGAGGCGTGACGCCTTCCAACTTTGCGCGTTTCGCAATGCGCCTCCACCCGTTTGGCATGCCACCGAACGACGACCCACCACGTGCGGGTGCGAGAACGGTTTCGCAGTCGTTATCCTGCTCGATTTTCTGAACACGGTTTAGAAACGCCAAGCCGATGGGGCGAACAGAGGCGCCTTCCTTGCTGTCCGTCAATCGGAGACATCCACCGTCTTCATCAACCTCGTCCCATCTCAACTTCGTGATTTCTCCTAATCGGCACCCACTGAGCGCGAGCAACCATGCGCCATCCACGACTTGCGCGGTCTCACCTTCTGCAGACGCCTGAAACAACGCCCGCCCGAGCTGCCGGTATTCGTCAGGGGTCAAGCGACGCTCTCTTCGATTGTCGGCCGGACGCCTCACGCCCAGGACGGGATTGGTCTCAATGAGCCCTTCGGAAACTGCGAACGAAAAAATCCCGCCCAGCAATCCAGTCGTCCGAGCGGCCGTGCCATTACCTCCGCGAACAATCGACTTCCCGCGCAGCTTATCTGTCTTCGCGACTCTTGCAGTCTTGCCCGTGGCCACGTCCCTCAAGAACCTATTGATGTCCGCCTTGGAGACATCGATGACTCGCTTGGAGCCCAGAAGGGGGACAATATGGCGGTCAATCCTCCCGCGGTCGACGTAGAGAGTGCTCTCCTTTTTCGGCCGGTTTCCCTTGCCAAGGATCAGTCCGTTTTCGGCGGCATGCATGTAATTCTCACACAGTTCCTGCACGGTAAGTGACTTGCGGCGCGTGACACGCTCACCAGCAGGGTCCTCTCCGCGCGAAACATCAGCGAGCGCTTCGATCGCCAGCTTGCGGGCCTGTTCGGCTGTGATGACACCGTGCCGTCCCAACGACATTCGCCGACGGACGTCTTGCGCGTTCCGGTAGTCGACAAAGTAGGTTCGGGTTCCGCTTGGCAAGATGAATGCGCCGAACCCCTTAAGGTCGCTGCACCAGATGGTGAACTGCTTCTCGCGGGGCTTGGCGCGCTCGACCAATGTCTTTGTCAATCTGGGCATAATGGCCTCCAAAAAAACTCACCAAAAACTCACCACGATATGGTAGGTTCTAGCGTATTGGAGGATATGACGGGATGTGACAACAGTCAAGATAGCGTTGTAAAATCATGGAGTTATAGCACTACCGGATAGTGTGGCGAAGTTTCGGATATCTTGCAGGTTTGCCCTCCGAAGGCGGATGTCAAGTCTGGCGGTGGTTAATGGGGCCGGTAGAAAGAGTAGACGAAACAAAGGCTTGAGCGGATGTCGGAACCGCTGTTCAAACGAGCCAATGTTTCGAGTAAGCACTGCGTAAGCAGTAGGAACACATAGAGCACCCGTAGCTCAGCTGGATAGAGTGTCGGCCTCCGAAGCCGAAGGTCACAGGTTCGAATCCTGTCGGGTGCGCCATTTTCTTTTATCAATCAATAAGTTAGAACAGATCTCCTTCATGGAGTTGCTGCTTACGTGAGGAATTCGCGTAAGCACGCGGTTCATCGTGGCATCCTGGAAAGCCGTAGTCGGCCTTATCGTCGGCGCTCGCGACTTAACAGACGTCAGTTGCCCGACCTATGACGAGAACAGTACCTGTTGCATTGGGATTTTTTAACAGCACCGAATTTCGCACTGATTGCACGTGTATCTGGTCTGTTCGCATTGTGGGAAATCATTGGTTCTTTGAGCTGGTCCTAGTATCCTGCACAGTTTCTCGGCCCTGCTAAGGTATATCGGGTTGTGTACTCAGGCCGCTTTCGTCAGTTCGATCCTCACTAAGTATGCCTCATCGGGGGTCCTCAGACCAAGTGCCGAGTGCGGGCGCTGGCGGTTGTAGAAGTCGATCCAACTGTCGACGACCCGCCCAGCCTCGAAGCCATCCGCGATATCCTGAAGGTAGACGGCTTCATATTTCATCGATCGCCAAAGCCGTTCAATGAAGATGTTGTCCATGCAGCGGCCGCGGCCGTCCATGCTGATCCGCACCCCGGCCTCGGTCAGAGTCGTGATCCACGCTGACCCGGTGAACTGGCTACCTTGGTCGGTATTCACGATCTCGGGCGGGCCATGGCGACGGATCGCCTCGTTCAGCGCCTCGACGCAGAAGTCCGCGTGCATCGTGTTCGAAAGCCGCCAAGACAGCACCTTGCGCGTCGCCCAATCCATGATCGCCACAACGTAAAGGTAGCCACGGCTGACTGGAACGAACGTGATGTCAGCACACCAGACCTGGTTCGGGCGGTCGATGGTCATGGTCCGCAGCAGGTAGGGATGGATCGGATGCGCCGGGTGAGGTTGGCTGGTCTTTGGCCTGCGATAGACCGCCTCCAACCCCATTCGACGCATCAGCCGCCGGATCCGGTGCCGCCCGACCGACAGGCCGTCACGCTTAAGCATCGCAACCATTTGTCGGCTACCGAAGAACGGATAGGCCGTGAACAACCGGTCGATCGACTTCATCAATGCCAGCGTGTCGTCGCGAACCGGCACGGGTCGATAATACAGCGACGACCGGCTGATCCCCAGGATGCGGCACTGCGCGCTCAGGCTGAGCTGCGGATGATCGGGCTGGACGATATTCTTGCGACGGCAGGGGCTCATGTCTTGAGCCCTTTGGCTAAAAAATCGTTCTCCACCGCCAACCTCCCGATCTTGGCGTGCAGATCCTTCAGCTCCGCTTCTCGGTCCACCGCGCCACCCGCCTTTCCGGCGAACACATCCGACAGGCCCTCCATTGCCTGCTTCTTCCAGGCACTCACCTGTGTCGGCAGCAGCCCGTGCCGCGCCCGCGATCTCCTGCACCGTCCTGTCACCACGCAGCGCTTCCAGCGCCACCTGGGCCTTGAAATGATCCGTAAACTTCCGTCGCTTCCGCGCCATCGTCATATCCCTTCGTCGTTGGGATACACCTTAGCTCACTGTCCAGTTTTCCGGGACCAGCTCATGCGGGCTTTCGCTGCGATTGCGCCAATGGCTGCTTTTCTGTTGCACGTTACCTGACATCGATTGCTACATGTCCTGAGCAACTGGTATCGCTCGCTTCAAACCAGCTTCGTTCCCCATACCTAAGTTGTGTTCAAAAACACGCCAGTTTTGTTCCGTGTGTTTGTAAGCTGCGTCAAACTGCCGAAAAACACTTGATTTCAGGCACCCTTGAGAAAGCAGGCCGATATCATGTTGGCCCAAGTTCTGGTAGAGAAACGTCGTGAACGCTCCCGGTCCGGACAACCAGAACATCCCTCGGGATGCGACATCACGAATGTTTTTCAGAACCTGCTCGAGCAACCCTTCCATCACCGGGTTTTGTGGTGGTGCGGCGATGAAACCGTTGATCGTCACACAGTTCGGAACATTCGTCATGGAAGACGCCCAGACCCGGTTTCCTGCGCGTTCCAAGAACTCGGAGGCGCGGTATTCAGGCATGCTGTCTGCATCACAGTAAACTCCACCACTCTTCACCAAGCGATACAGCCGAAACACGTCAGACTTCAGCGCGGGATGCCAGAGCTTTGAGTACGCATCGGCTGCGCTCCGTCCAAACCCATCGGCGATAAACTGCTGGGCAGAAGCGTCGTCATACCACACGTGGGTCTTGGCCGTGCTCCGCCAGAGTTGTCTACCGCCCTCAATTTCAGGAGGAGGTTTCATTTGATCCCAGAATTGAAAGGTGTCTTTGGACGGAGTCCCGTTATCGGGAAACCTCGCTTTGTGGGTTACGAAATTTGCCCACCCCATTGCTTTAAACCGGGTCATAGGATGGGCGGAAACATCTGAAACTATTTGGCGTAGATTTTCGGCCGAACCCTCGCACAGATCATTCAGCACAGCAGTCAGTAAGCGCGGTTGCCCTCCAACGGTATGGCGTGCGAGCGGAATAGCTGCCGCAAAATCCACTCCGGTATCACGTGCGAGCAGGTCATCAACCAAACGAAAAGGGATGCCTGCAACGTCGAAACCTTTCCCCGATAGTTTTTCAAGGTATTGATCCAGTTTGAAAAACAGAGACTTCGCTTTGAGCATGTCAATTCGTGCTCTGTGATTAGACTTTAAGTCTCGCGCCATCACTCTCTGTTTCCCAAAACTGTTGAGCTTCAACTGAGCTTGAGAGCAGGTCCCAAGAAATCGTTCAGCAATCAACCTGCGCCTAGAAGGCCTACCGGTTACGTTTACGCTCTCGTTTCGCTCCTTTGGTCTTTGCGGTCGATACTTTCAATCCATAGAAAAGCAAGCGCGCTTATCTAGGCCGTGTTGACAAAAGGGATTCACAAGTTGGTTCGGGCGTGATTCAAGCTGGTATCTGCTATGGAGATCAGTTTGCCCCGAGACCTGATGAGCGACGAAGAGTGGTCGCTGTTTGAACACTTCATCTCTGCTGTCCGCGCGCCGAATGGCCGCAAGCCTTCCAACCATCGCCTTGTTTTGGATGGGATATTCTGGATCGCGCGCACCGGATCACCGTGGCGCGACTTGCCCGAGGAGTTCGGCAAATGGTCCAGCGTTTACAGGCAATTCCGACGTTGGACTTTGGCGGGGCTCTGGGAAGACATCCTTGAAGCCCTCAATCAAAGCGGGACCGTCCCGGATGCCCTGCAAATGATCGACAGCACCGTCATTCGCGCCCACCATCAGGCAGCGGGCGCAAAAGGGGGACTCCAAGACACGGTCTTGGCCGTTCAAGAGGTGGGTTCACGACCAAGATCCACCTCCGCGTCAACGCGCATGGATTGCCTATGAGAATTGACATCACGCCCGGACAAATTTCGGACTATCTCGGCTTTGATCTCGTGATGGGTGACAATCTGCCCGAGCCGCGCGTGCTGCTGGCGGATCGAGGCTATGATGCTGATCGCATCCGGAAATCCATAAGTGAGCGCGATATCCTGACCCAAATCCCGATGCGCAAGACCAGAAAGATGCGCGTCGGTGTCGATCATGGGCTTTACCGGCTGAGGAACTTGGTGGAGCGCTGTTTCAACAAGCTCAAGAACGCCCGCCGTGTCGCCACACGATACGACAAAACTGCTGAAAGCTACCTCGGCTTCATAGACATCGCATCCATCCGCCTTTGGGTGCGCCATTTGTCAACATGACCTAGGCTAGCTGACAACTGACTGGCAACCACCTATAGTAGCCCTTCGTGCGAAGCGCAGCATAGGGCAAAATGGGCTCGTACCAGACCTAGGAGCGGGCGCAGCATCCTTTAGCATCAAGGCCCAAGGGGCTGCCGCACACGGCCCAAAGCCGACTTTGGTCGCATCAGCGGATGCCGCAATGCAGCTTCCCGGAAGCGGCCGTTCGAGCCACGCTGTCATCGTTTTCCAGCTTTTTGCCCAACGCTTCAATTCGCTTTATGTTCGGATTGAGTTGGCCACTGGACGGAGAACATAAAATCCTTGGAACTACTTTTAGTATTGCTCGCGGTCGGCGTAGCGTTTCTATATTTTTACCTGAAATCCCCAACAGTGATTGGCGCGGAAGGAGAACGACGCGTCAATGCGACGCTCAGCCGAAAACTAGATGAACAGGACTACATCCTACTCGAAGATCTTACCTTGCCAACCAGCCACGGCACGACACAAGTTGACCATATCGTCTTGTCACGTTTCGGTGTCTTCGTGATCGAAACCAAGAACATGTCGGGATGGATTTTCGGTGGCAAGACCCAAGCGCGTTGGACGCAGGTCATGCGTCGCCACAAATCACAGTTTCAGAACCCCCTTCGCCAGAATTACCATCACGTAAAAGTCGTCCAAGACCTGCTTGGAGTCAGGCCGGACCAACTGGAAAATCTTGTCGCATTCGTAGGCTCAGCGGAACCAAAAACCGAAATGCCAGCTAACGTGTTTTGGAGCAGACGAGACCTATTGAACTATGTTGCTTCGCGGACAGCCGTTCGGTTCACTGAAAATGAGGTGCACGATTTTGCCCGCAAACTGCGCAGCAGCGCTTTGGACGCCAACAAGGAAACACGGCGTGCGCATGTCCAGCACGTCCGAGAAAAAGCCATCCAAAAGGAAACTGATCTCACGAAATGCCCCCGGTGTGGATCGAAGATGATCGAGAGAGCCAATCGAAAGACTGGACAAACCTTCTATGGCTGTTCTCGATATCCCAAATGCCATGGCACGCGAAAGGTGAAATGACCTAGCGGGTTTTAGCGGCAGCTGCGCGGCTACCGCGCCGAAACAAAACGGCCCAGAGCCGACCTCCACCAATGGTCATGGATGCTGCGGTGCGGCCCATCGTTCCTGTCATTCGCTGCGCCCGCAATTTTTGAGGATCGGCGAACTCACAGTCTGCGGGACTTTGCCGTCTTTGCTCGGTCTGATGCCACGGACGGCTGTCAGCCTCGAAGTATTCGCAATGCGAAACATCTGCTGTGGTTAGATGCTCGAAATCCGAGGGATTACGCCAGAAGTTGTTTATTTGGCCATCGTCTCTTTCAGGCGACGGAGCTCCAGTGCGTGAGAATCCGCCTCGCTTTCGCCGGCCCGCGGTCCGCGGGACAGGGCGCGGGCGAGATCGAAATAGCCTTTGCCGGGACGCTTGTCGCGTCCGCGATTGACGGCGCGGGCGGCGATAAAGGCACGGTCTGCTGCGGCGTCCTCCCTCATCGTGGCTTCCAGGGCCCTGGTGACCTTGGCGATCGAGCCCGGGGTCCACAGACCGAGCGCGCGCGCCAATGCGCCGTAGGTGATCGGCACCTCGTCTTCGGTGAGACCTTGCAGATGGGCGCGGACGCGGTTGGCAAGCTCTTTCTCCCTGCCCGCGGCTGCCTCGATTACACGCGGCGGCGGGATCTCGCGGGCCGCGCCGCTTGCGTCGATTTCCGCGGCCCAGGCGCGGGTCGTCGTGCGCAGGACGATCCGGGTCTTGCCGCTGTCCTTTCCTTCGCCGGTCTCGGTCACGCCGACGACATCGCCCCTCTGCAAACCCGCGCGTAGCGCTTCTGGCGTGATGCCGAGCTTTGGTGCCAGGTAATCCGGGTCGACGATGATCTGCCCGTCCTCCCATCCGATGACGCCTTCGGGAACGGTTCGGTTCAGGATAGGCGATGGTCCATCGTCGCGCGCGTAGAACGGATTGTCCCCCGCCGCATGATCGGTGACATCGACGATCTTGCCGATTTGAGGCAGGGCGGCGCGCAGCATGCGTTCCACCCCTTCGCGAAGTGTGGCCGCAGAGGCCGCGCAGCCCTGGCAGCCGCCGGACATGCGCAGATAGACGGCGCTGCCCTCGACCTTGTCTACCGAGATATGCCCGCCATGGGCGGCCACGGCCGGATTGACCTGCTGGTTCAGCAGAGTCTCAACCGCCTCGAGCAGAGCCTGGTCGGGCGTGGTCTCATCCCGCCCATCCTGCCCGAGCGGTGCGTCGGTTTCGTCGAGCAGCTTTCGGATCGCATCGGCGATCGCGGGTTTCAGCGTTGCCCAGTCCGATTCGGCATTCTTTTTAACCCAAATCGTTGCACCGCCCACTTCGACTCGGACAACACCATCCAGCGCGAAAAGCGCGCGCGCCAGCGGGGCATCACCTGCGGCCTCGAACCGGACGGACGGGCGCCCCTGGATCGGCGCGTCCAGGATGAATCCCACAACATCGGGATCGTGGGTTGAGGATTCGGCCCGGATGCGGCGGCGGGTGGCGGCGTCAGACATCTTCAAGCTCCGTCCCCGCCATGGCTTGGAGGGCCTTGAAGACATAGATGCCGGTGTCGTGGCCGTCGCTGAAGGCCATACCGAGCGCGTAGTTGCCGACGCTCCAGACACGGGTGAGGCGGATATCCAGCGGCACGGTGTCCGGGTTCAGCAGCCGTTTGCCACTCATCTCGTCGCGGCATTGCGCGCATTGGCAGGCCAGCCGCAGGTCGCGCTCGCTCAACCTTTGATCCGTCCCGTCGGACCACCGCAAGAGCAGCGCGCCATCGGCGTGGTCGAGCGCCGCAAGCCGGTCGGGCGGTCCACCCTCGGCGATAGGCGCAGGGGACGGTTTTCCTACGCCCTCGGCAACCGTCCAGGCAAAGGGCGTTGCGATTCCCGCGACGTCACCGCCGGTCCAGGCCAACGTAGCAGCGATACTCCGGTAGGCCGCAGTCGCCGGACTGTGCGGCGCGGCGCGCACCAGTGGGCGGCCGTCGTCACCGCAGTCGACCACAGTCGGGTCAAGAGGCACCTTGCCAAGGAAATCTACGTCCAACTCCTGCGCGATCGCCTCTCCGCCACCTTGATGGAAGATATGCGTCACCGTTCCGCAGTCCGGGCAGGTGAAGCCGCTCATATTCTCGATCACGCCAATGATCGGGACATTGACCTGCTCCATCATGCGCAGGCCGCAGCCGCACAACTCTTGAGGCTGACATCCTGCGGCGTGCTGACGACTACCGCACCCGTTAGGGGAAAGGCCTGCGCCAAGGTCAGCTGGATGTCGCCCGTGCCCGGCGGGAGGTCCAGCAGCAAGACATCCAGCGCGCCCCACTCCACCTGTCGCACGAACATCTGCAGGTATTTCGTCACCATCGGCCCGCGCAGGATCGCCGGGCTGTCATCGTCGGACAACATGGCCATGGACATGACCTTCACCCCATACGCCTCGGCCGGGATCACCTTTTGGTCTGGCGACATTGCCGGCTTGCCGGCCGCGATGCCCAACATGCGCGGGATGGACGGCCCGTAGATGTCGGCGTCCACCACACCAACACGAAGACCGGCATCGGCCATGGCCACGGCGATATTTGCGGTGACCGTGGATTTTCCCACGCCCCCCTTGCCGCTGCTGATGGCGATCATGCGCGGCATTGCAGGGGTCTCAGGCTGTGCCATTTCGGGTCTCCTTGGGTTTTCCGGCGGCCGGGGCCGGTCTGTAGCTCGCGCAGAGCTTGGGAATGTCTTCGATGGCCAGTTCCGCCGCCATGCAGGCGCAATAGGCCGTGTCACCCGATTGAGCGTAATGGCTGCAATCCTGGCAGGTTCCGAAAGCGGGGAGGTCCCGCCGGATGGCCAGCGTGGATGCCAGTTGGGACAGCGTCGCAAGGAAGCGGTCGCGCTCAACGGTACCAAGGGTATCGATTACGTCGATCAGATCCCGAAGCGGATCGTGTGCCAGCGTTTCGCGCCCGCGATCGGTCAGATCGAAAGACACGCTGCGCCGGTCGCGGTCAGAGCGGGTCCCTGTAACCAGCCCCATGCGTTCGAGCGACTTTATGGTCTGCGACGCCGTGCCCCGCGTCGTTGCCTGGAAGCTGGCTAAGCCCGAAGGGGTGCGCGTGCTGCCGTTGGCGCGGGCGAAAAAGCGCAGACCGGTCCATTGAGCGGCTGTCAGTGCGGAGCGTGCGTCTTCGCGCCGTGCCGTACGGCCTACATGGACGAGCAGTTCCGCAATCTGGTCTGGTGTTTGCAGGTTGTCATTCATGCCAATTTGATAGCGAAACGAAACTACTTTGACAATCGTCAAATCTGCAGATTAGTATCGATACGATACTAAAGAGCGAAACCAATGAACAAACCCGTTACGAACTTGATCCAAGGTGCCCGACGCGTCCGCACCGCAGGGATGCTATCCGCTGGAGAGGAGCGGGCATTGATCGACGCTTGGCAAGCGCATGGGGACCGGCATGCGCGGGATCGTCTGATCCATGCTTTTGCACCCTTGTCTGGCTCGATCGTAAAACGCTTCAAGCGCAGGGGCGGTGAGGTCGACCCAGACCTGCTGCAGCAGGCCCAGATCGGGCTGATGAAGGCGGTCGACCGCTTCGAGCCGGATCGCGGCTTTCGCTTTTCGACCTACGCAGTGTGGTGGATGCGGGCCGAAGTTCAGGACTATTTGCGGGCGAACATTTCCGTCGTTCGGCGCCCCAATTCCGCGCAGTCGCGGGCAGCAGCCGTGCAGATCGCCGCTCTTGATGCCGAGATGGAGACCAATCCGGACATGAATCGGGCGGATTCGGACAAGAGACTCGCCGACGCACTGGGCGTGGACACCCACCGGGCGGCAGATTTGCGCGATCAGGTTACTGGTAGCGATAGCTCACTGAATGTGCCTGTTCGGGGAGAGGATGGCGTGGACCGCCTTGCGCTCTTGATCGACCCAAGCAGTCTTGAAGAGTCAGCCGCGTTGCTAAGCCTGAAGATTGCCGGACTACGCCGCGTACTCGTAGACGTGCTCAGCACTCTGCCCGATCGCGAACGTGACATTGTCGTCGCAACGCAAGTGAGCGATCCTCCGGCCACGTTGGAAGGGCTCGGCACGCGATATGGAATTTCTAAGGAGAGGGTGCGCCAGCTACGCGAACGGGGCTTCCAACGGTTGCGCGAAGCCTTGCGGCAGAGTGATCTTGGATTTGACAGCTTCTTTTGAATGGCTGATTGCGCCCCAATACCGCCTAGGGCGCGCCCTGGGCCATCACGCACCCGCGCCGACCCTAATGGGACATGACGGCAGATACGACTTAGGATATGGAAAGGCCTACGTCTCGAGGTGTCAAAGGCAGTTTTTTGCGGCATTCAATTATTGGTAGCCGCCGGTCGAGCAATTAAATAGCATTTCCAATGCATTGCCACTAAAGCCCGGTGCCTCGTAAGGAAGGTGCCTGCCACAAAGCCTTTGCGTAGCCCCGCGCACTGAAATTGGTACTATGTGTACCGAAAGGCAGGACCAGAGAGACATGATAGATGGTACGCAAATGCCACCTATTATACCCCGCAAAATTCTTAATCCGCCTGCGACAAATATTCATTTGTAAACCAGCTCGACACATCGGGCATCACATCAAGCGGCCTGCCGTCTTCGCCGCGCATGATACCGGCCTCAAAAAGAAAGCTGGTAATATTCGCGAACATCGCACCATCTATCAGGCCGACAGGTTCACCGGGGTCTTGCAGATAGCCGCCATCCACCAGCGCTGCCATCGAAGCGCGCACAAGATCGGGGTTCGTCAACATGCCCGAGGTTTCCGCGATCAGCATCTCTGCGGCCTCTTGCGGGTTGTTGGCTGCAAATTCATAGCCCCGTTGCGCGGCCTGCACAAAGGCGCGGGCGATGTCGGGGTTTTGCGCAAGCCACGTACCATTGCCGCCCAAAAACGTCGTATGCTGGTCTGGAACACCGTAATCAGCATAGCGGAACGCACGTTGCGGGCGGTTCAACAGAACAGAGTTTACGCCTTCCCATGTGCTGACCTCGAGCGTGAAATCAACGCTGCCGTTGGCCAGCGCTTCGTAGGCGGATGTGCCAAGCGTGACGGTATCGAAAACACCCTCGCCGCCGTCATTGCGGATGATCGTTGAAATCAACGCGTTTTCCCACGCACTGCCGAACCCTGCATAGATCTTGCCGTCCAGATCGGCGGGGCGCTGGATATCATCCCGCTCACCGTTGAAAACCACGCGTCCGGTTTCATGCTGCACGACTGCCAAGACGGCTGTCATATCGGCCCCCGTCGCGCGCTGGCTGTGGAACCCGACCGCACTCAGAATGCCGAACTCCGCGACACCTGCCGCCACCAATGTGCCCGACGAAGTGTCGGTATACGGCAGGATATCCACATCAAGCCCTGCGTCCTCGAACCAGCCTTGCGACTGCGCCACATAGAGGCCCACGTGGTTTGTGTTGGGTGTCCAGTCCAGTGCAACGCTGAGTTTTTCCTGTGCAGAGACAGGCAGGGCCAGCATCAGCAAAGCAGCGGTGATCAAATGTTTCATAGGGTCTCTCCGGTTTGGTTAAGTAGAATTTCAAGCAACTGCGCCTCGATTGCATGGGCGTCAGCGCTGACGGGGCGTCCCAGCCGCGGGCGCGGGGCGGGCACATGCACTTCCGCGATCACGCGGGCCGGTCGGCGCGACAGGACATAGATACGATCCGACAGCGCCACAGCCTCCCGGACGTCATGTGTCACCAGCAGGGTTGTCCAGCGCGCCGTGCGCCAGCGCTTTTCGAACCATGCCTGCATTTGGGTCCGCGTCAGCGCATCCAACGCGCCGAAAGGTTCATCCAAAAGCTGCACAGGCCGGTTCTGCGCGATGGTCCGCAAGAGGGCCGCGCGCTGGCGCATCCCGCCGGACAGTTGGGCGGGATAATGGTCGGTGAACCCATCCAGACCGAAATCGGCCAAGAGCGGCGTAACATGGGCGCGCGCATCTTTACGGCGTATGCCCTGTACCTCCAGGCCCAAGGTCAGATTGTCGATAATCCGCCGCCACGGCATCAACGCATCGCGCTGCGGCATAAAACCAAAGCCGTGTTGATTTGTCGCCAATGGCTGACCGTTGCAGGTGATCGTGCCGCTGTCATGTTGCGCAGCGCCGGTCAGCAGGCGGAATATGGTCGATTTTCCCGCACCCGACGGCCCGAGGATTGACAGGAACTCGCCCTCTGCGAGATGTAATGAAATATCATCCAGTATGGCTGTACCGCCAATCGTGAGGCCGACATTTCGCATGTCCAGAACACTCATCTATTCCCCTCCACATCGCGCCAGCGCAGCACGACACGTTGCAACAGAGCGGTGACCGCAAAGAGCACCAGGGTCAGCGCTGAACTGATCACCACAGCCGCCAGCACAAGATCGGGGCGAAAACTGTTCTTGGCGTTCAAGATCACGATGCCCAGACCGGCACGCGCGCCCACATATTCTGCGAAAATGGCCGCGACGACCGCATAGGTGATCGAGATGCGCAGACCGGCAAAGAAATAGGGCATCGCGGACGGAAACCGTGCGCTGCGGAATATCTGGCCGCGCGTGGCGCCCATCGACCGCATCAGATCCTCGATTTCGGGGTCGGTCGCCGCGTATCCGTCCACAAGGGCGACCAGCATGGGAAAGAAGGTAACAAGCGCCACCAGGAGAACCTTGGGCGTCAGATCGAACCCGAACCACAGCACGACCAAGGGCGCGATGGCGACAAGCGGTAATGTCTGGCTGACCACAAAGATCGGGAACAGCGCGCGACGGACACGGGGCATGAAATCCAGCACCACCGACAAGCCGAAGGCTACGGTAAGCGACAAGGCAAACCCTGCAAAGGTGGCTTTCAGTGTCGGCACCGTGTTGTCCCACAGCAGAGCGCGGTTCAATACGATTTGGTCTAGCACCCGCGAGGGTGCTGGCAGCATCAGCGGGGAAATTCCCGACAGGCGAACATAAAGTTCCCAGATCAAAAAGGCGCTGACCACACTCAGGACGGCAGGAATGCCGCGGGTCAGACCTCTGCCGGGACGGCGAGGCACATCAAACTGCATCAGATCAGCGTTTGCTGGGACTGTTGGCAGAAACGGTCAAATCGATCGTGACATGGCCATTCGGTGGCCCGAACTTGCAAAACGCCTGCTGGAGCGTGGCAAAGACCGGCCCTGCATCACCCGTCAGTCGCGTGCAGAAATTCTTGGAACGGTCAAAGGTTCCGCTTTGTTGCAGGAAGTCGATACAGCCCATGATCTCGGCCATATGATCGCCCGCCCCCATCACATAAAGCGAGAATTGCGCATCCGCCTGTTGCCCCTTTTCGGGGGTTGCAGCGATAGCTGCCAGCGCGTTCTTCTGGCGCAGGGCCAGCGGCTCTGACGGGTTGGCCAATGCCCCGGTCTGGCAGATCGGATCATCCGGTTCCCCCGGACACCCCCGTGACAGCGTGGCGCGCAAGACAACATGCTGGCCGGACGATGCAGCCGCCGCGTAAAGATCACACAGCGCGGGGAAAAGCACCTCTGGCGGGCCGAGGATAAGCGTTGAAATATCGTCGGTTTCAATCCGCAGCCTGTCGCGCCACGGATCAAGAGCGTCGAGCGATGACAAGATCACGTCAACGAAACCGTCGGTCATCGGGTAAAGGGATACTTGTGCGCCTGCAAACATTTCTGTCCTCCTTGCTACGCTGGCATTATCCAGATCAGCTTCGAGGGTCCGTGGGCTTGCGCCCCCATCTCAGCCGCGGCATTACGCGGCTCCCCTGTGGTGAGGAATGGGTGCCAGATAAGCGAAAGGTTCGCAAGTCAAACTGATTGGGCGAGCGGAATATTTATTGAGAGAGTGAGGGCACGCATTTTAAATCAAGTTCATTGCCGTATAAGCGCCAAACTCAAAGCCCCCATTAACCTCAGGTACGACCTGACTTCCGGGCATTTGATTGAAAGCTCATACCGCAACAACTGTGACCGTCCGCTTTTGACCGCTGGTTCGAAGCATGAAGCATCGCCCAATCTGGCAGGAAGACTAAGTTTGCAAAAGCCCATCCTTGCGCACAACAGCCTGTCGCCGCAGGCATGGGGACTGACCGCTTCGGCTGGAGGCTACTGACGCAATGCCGCAACCTCACAGTCCGCTTGCCGCCCTACAAGCCTAATCCCCTCTGCCGTCCGAAGTCCCAGTCCACCTTGCCGCCGGACATGGCGATACCTGTGATGTGCTTGCCGATCTGCTTCTCCAACGGTGGGTTCCAGGGCACGAGGCTGAACCCCAGTCCGTCGTCGATCATGGCGAAGCGCCCGCTGGCAAGCTGGGTCGAGCCGACCAGCGCACCGGCGACGTAGTTGCCGGCCTTGGCGGGCTCCCATGTGCGCCCGCGCTCGGCGGCCAGCGCCTTGCCGATACGGTCGATCTCGCAGCGCTCCAGCACTGCGACCGTCTTGCGCGGAATACTGATATAGCCATCCTTCGCCGTGGCGTGGCCCATATCGACGAGGTGCTGAGCACGTCGGTCGAGCGCCTCGGTGACCTCCCGCCCGAAGCCATGAGCCGCGACTGAGAGAGGCTGGCGTGCGGTCAGCTCGCAGTCGAGCCGGGTCGCGCCGTCATGCGTGACATGCTGGCTGAGCGGAATGGGCGAGAGGAGCTTGAGGCGGGCATCGCGACCGCCCCGTTTGAAGTCATGGGCGAGGCCTCGCTCGGGCAGGTCGGCGGGAATGGTCCAGTGTTCGGCGTGGATGCGTTCGACGATCCCTGCGCGCCGCAGCGCTTCCAGCCGCCGGACATGGGCTTTGACGAACATTTCGGGATCGGTGCTGCGCAGCTCCTTCGCCTGAGCGCGTACCACTTCCAGATGTGCGGACGGGCTGTAGACACCATTGGCATCGGTGACGGCCAGGATGTTGCGATCGGCAGCGCGCGGCGTGCTCGGCGTCTACTTCCATATGATGGATACGACCATCGACGCCGTCGATGACCAGATGCATGCGTTCGCCCAGCTCGTCACTGCCCAGTCCTTTCGACAGGACACGCCCGGTCACGGGCTCGGTCAATTGCGCACCATGCATCACATAGCGCGAGCCGGTTAGCCGGTCGGCAATGCCGGCATCGTCCACCGCTCGGTGCATCGTCTTGATGATATCGTTGCGGTTGCCAAGATCGCGCAACGCGCTCTCTGCCTCTGACGAAATCGCCCATTGGCCCGGTGTCACTTCTGTCGCCAGTCCCATGCGCTCCAAGTGGCGCGCCCGGTCGATCAGCAGCGCCCGGTTTTTGCGGAATAGGACGCGCATGTCCTTGTCCGGTCTGAGGTCGGCGAACTCGCTGCCTGCTTCCTGTTCGGCGATCAGCATCCGGTCGAGCCGGGTGAAGCGTTCGGCATGGACTTCGGTCTCAAGCTGGCGGCTGATTTCCTGCTCGCTTTGGCGACCCAGTTCCAGCGTGACGATCTCGCTCGCCCGCTCGCGGATGCCATGGGCGATATAGTCGCCCGCGATGTTGAGCGCCTTGCCATGGTCGGTGACGCCGCGCAGCAGGATGTGGGTATGCGGATGACCGGTGTTGTGGTGATCGACCGCGATCCAGTCGAGCTTGGTATCGAGATCGGCCTCCATCTGGCGCATCAGATCGCGGGTGGTCTCGCGCAGATCGGACAGCTCGACGCCGTCCTCGGCCGAAACGATGAAGCGAAACTGGTGCCGGTCCTCGCGACCCCGTTCCAGGAAGGCGCGGCCGTCCTCCATATCGCGCTCGGCGGAGTAGACCTGGCCCTTCTCGCCGTCGCGGGTCACGCCGTCGTGCTTCAGATAGCGCAGATGCGCATCCACCGCCTTGGCGCTCACGAACTGCCTTCCGCGCCTGCCGCCACGCTGCGGGTTGAGCTTCACGATGCGCGCCTTCACCGCTATCCGGATCGATCGTCGGCTGAGATCGGCGGACGTCATCGACGTGCTGTCGGATCAGTTCATCCTGCGGGGCGTCCCCGACCATATCAGATCCGACAATGGTCCGGAGGTCGTCGCCAAGGCCGTGAGAGAGTGGATCGCCGCCGTCGGCGCTAGGACGGCCTACATCGAGCCAGGGTCCCCTTGGGAGAACGGATATTGCGAGAGCTTCAACGCGAAGCTCAGGGACGAACTCCTCAACGGCGAGATCTTCTACAGCCTCGCCGAGGCGAAGATCGTGATCGAGAACTGGCGCAAACATTACAACACGAAGCGCCCACACTCATCCCTGGGCTATCGCCCGCCGGCTCCCGAGGTCGTGCAGTGGCCGGCTCCGCCATCCGGAGCCGCTTCGCCGGCCACGCCAGCCGTAGCGCCAATACTTGGTCTTGCCCCCTGCAACTGGTCCGAGCTGAGTGCGAAATTTTGGGTACATTTCTGGCAACAGAGGAGTGTACCGATGCCGAAGAAACGCTTTAGCGATGAGCAGATTGCCTTTGCCTTGAGGCAGGCGGAAGCCGGAACCACGGTTGGTGAGATTTGCCGAAAGATGGGGATTGCGGAAGCGACGTTCTATCGCTGGAAGAAGGTCTATGCGGGCATGGGCGTGTCGGAGATCCGAAGGCTAAAGCAGCTCGAGGATGAGAACGGCAAGCTGAAACGTCTGGTCGCGGATCTGACCCTGGACAAGACTATGCTTCAGGATGCGCTGCGAAAAAAGTGGTGAAGCCTGTCCGCCGTCGCGAGGTTGTCCGGCACTATCAGGACGTGTTTGAGGTGTCGGAGCGCCGGGCGTGTAATGCCATGGGCTTTGGGCGGGCTTCTCACCGATATCAATCCAGGCGTGATCCGGCGGTGGAGTTGCGGATGCGCCTGAAAGAACTGGCCGAGAGCCGCGTGCGGTATGGATATCGTCGTCTGCATATCCTGCTGCAACGCGAAGGCTGGCAGGTGAACCACAAACGCCTGTATCGCCTTTACTGTGAAGAAGGCCTGTCGATCCGGACGCGAAGCCCGAAACGACGACGTGCCTGCCGATACCGATCCGGCCGATCGAATGCCGACGGCATGAACGATGTCTGGGCGATGGACTTCATGTCAGACCGGCTGTTCGACGAGAAACCCTTCCGGATTCTGACCATCGTGGATTGCTTTACGAGAGAAGCTCTCGCGACCTCTGCGAGGACGAACTTCCGGGCTTACCAGGTGATCGACGAACTGGACCGGCTCGCGCGGATCAGGGGCAAACCTCGAAGCATTCGCTCAGACAATGGACCGGAGTTCGCCGGCCGGCTGCTCGACCAGTGGGCCTACCTGAACAAGGTCGAGTTGGACTTCTCAAGACCCGGGCAACCAACAGACAATGCCTACATCGAGGCGTTCAACAGCCGCCTTCGGCAGGAATGCCTCAACGCGTCTTGGTTTCTTTCCATGGACGACGCTCGAACCCGGATCAACAGTTGGAGAACCGATTACAACGAAACCAGGCCGCATTCGTCGCTCGGAAACTTGACGCCGAACGAATTTACGGCCCAACTGAAGGAAACCCGAAAGGTCGCATGAAGACCGGACCAAAAACAGGGTGAACCCCAGACCCGTCATGCACTAAGACTGAACCCGGACCACTCGATTGGGGAAGGTCAGGATCGTGCGTAGTCCTTCCGAAGCTGCATAAACCGCAGCACTTAGGCCCGACGGACCGCCGCCGTAGATCGAGAGGTCGTATTCTTCGTGCTTTGGCGCGGTAACCCATCCGAGGCGGGCCGCGATATCCTGTGGTTTTGGAGCGAATATGCGCTCCCCGTCCGGAAACTCGACAATCGGCAATTCCAGGGTCTCAAAACTGTCGATCCCCAGCATGTCCCGGCACTGGCCGGCATTCTCCAGTTCGACCCAGTCGAACGCTATGACCGTTCGGCTCAGATAGTCTCGGATGTCGGACCCGGCAGTCGATCCCGCCCGGCCGAAGACCTTCATCTCACTCGCGTCCGCTGCCGCCTTTGCCGTCGCCGCCGTGTGTGGGCGGACCACGAATGCGGCATCTCCCAACAGGCAGACACGTCCGAAGACCATCTCTGGTGGGGCCACATCGAAGATGGACTGGATGAAAGGCTCGGGCGTCGCGCGCACGAGGTCCGCGAAGTGCGGCTCCAGGTTTTCCGCGCGGCGATGGAGGTCATTCAGGGCCGTTGCGTTTACATGGCCGGCAGGCACCGACGCGTGCCGTTGTCGTCCCGCACCATCGGTCATGACAGAATTTAGGCTCTCGCCTTCGGGAACGGTCACATACCAGACCCAGTTCAGACGCCGTGTCCCCTTCGCGGTGCTGCCACCCTCGCTAGGGATCAGGTAGCACAGGGCATGCCCGCCACCGCCTACATCGCAGAAACAAAAATTGTCGTCGAAGAAGGCGACAAGCGCGTCCGGCAGATCGGTTTCGTCTGCGACGCCTCGCCAGGCGATGTAGCCTGCATAGCGCGAGATGGTTTCGGGTGCGAACCGGGCTTGGGTCTCGGACCGGAACCCGTCTGCGGCAATCAGCAGATCGGCGGTCAGGGTCTCCCGGTTCGCACGCAGCGTCACGCCGTTGGCAGTCGCTTCGGCAATCTCCAGCTCCATGCCCGCATGATACCGTTCGGCGGGAAAGGCGCCCGACAGAGAGGCAAAGATCGCCTCCCAGGACGTGAACTGTTCCGGCATGGGAAGGAGCTGCGCCTGCGCGTTCGAGAAGTGATGTAAGGTCGGGCTGGACGACGATCCCGGCACCCCGGCTGGCCAGCCGCGTGGCGGAGCGCTCGAAGACATGGACATCGTGGCCTGCCGCCAGCAGCGCATTGCCCGCGCAGAGCCCGGCAATGGAGCCGCCCGCAACAGCGACTCCGACCTGTCCCGGGAAAGCATCAGCCATCGACAAGGCCCGCCGCCCCTGCAGAGACGACGTCCTTATGGCCACACGCTGCTGGCCGTCGGTGGAGCGGGCGGCGTCGGCTCGATCCTGATCCAGCTTGCGCGTGAACTGACCGCTCTGACCGTGGTCGCGACCGCCTCGCGGCCCGAAACCCGTGCCTGGGTCGAGGCCATGGGCGCCCATCACGTCATCGACCATCGGGGCGACATGCCCGCACAAATGGAAGCGCTTGGCCTGACGTCGCGCTATGTCGCTGGTCTCATGGGTACGGAACAACACTTTTCGGCGATCGCCGAGATGTTGGCACCCCAGGCAGGTTCGGCCTGGTCGACGACCCCGATCCCAAGGCGGTCAACGTGAAGCTGTTCAAGCAGAAGGCGATCTCGCTGCATTGAGAATTCATGTTCACCCGCTCGCTCTTCGAAACGCACGACATGATCGAACAGCATCGCCTGCTATCCCGCGTCGCCGATCTGATCGACGAAGGGCGGATCTGGACGACCGCAAACCACGAAGGTGGTGCGATGACGCCTGACAGTCTGCGCGCGGCGCATCGGCTGCAGGAAAGCGGTGCTGCCATCGGCAAGACGAGTCTGACCTGATGAAAGGCCCGGTCACGAGCTAGCGGCTCGCTCGAACCACCATTGCTGCTTTGTGGGGAGTCGCCCTCGCAAGCCCTGCCTCGGCGGAGGCGTTCGCGCTTCGCGATTATGGGTGCCTTGATGAGGCGAAGGCCCGGGCTGCTCTGTTAGATAGCGGCTAAAGCCGGATCGAAGAGGTGCGAATGCTCCAACTCAAGGAACATCATTCTCCACGACGGAGCAACTATCGTGAAGCAGCGCCACCTTCCGCAGGCGAGCGTCTACTACTATAGCTTCACGCTTGTTTTATGTGTGCATCATGCATATAATATCCGCATGGACAACGAACGCACCGCCAACCTGCTTGGCGCGCTGGCTCTGGCGCTGAGCGACCGGATGACCGAAGAGGCCGAAACCCGCGCGGAGCATGGCGCCGCTGCGCCCGCGGCGCTGGTGAGCGTCGGCGCCGATCCGGGCCTGTCCGTCGGCGCGCTGGCGCAGATCATCGGGATCACCCATTCGGCCACCGTGCGGCTGGTGGACCGCCTGGCCGGCGACGGCCTCATGGAACGGTGCGCCGGCGTGGACGGACGCTCCGTCGGTCTCCGTCTCACACGCCGCGGCGCCGCCCGCCGGCGCGCCATCCTGAACGGCAGGCAACAGGTCCTCTCGCAGGCGCTCGCCACCTTGCCGGAAGACGGTCGCGCCGCGCTGACGCCGCTGATCGAAACTTTGCTTGGCGCCATGACCGCGGATCGCCGGCAGGCCGACCATATCTGCCGGCTGTGCGATGAGGATGTGTGCCCGGAGGCGATCTGCCCCGTCGAATGCGCGGCCCTGCGCGTCGAGGCCGCATCATGACCGGCATCCCGGGGGCGGGCGCACCGGCCGGGCAGGGCGCACGGCCCCGTCCCGGGCATGGGCTCGCCATTCTGGCCGCCATCCTGTCGGCCGCCTGCTGGGGATCGGCCACCGTCATGAGCAAGGGTGTGCTCGCTCACATGCCGCCGATGACGCTGCTCGCGATCCAGTTGACCGCTTCCATCACCGTGCTCTGGCTGGCCGTTCTTGTCTTGCGGCCCCGCGTAAGGCTGGACCGCCCCACGCGCCGGGCGAGCCTCTCCGGCCTGCTGGAACCGGGGGTGGCCTACACCTTCGGCATTGTCGGGCTGGCGCTGACGACGGCGAGCAATGCGGCGCTCATCGGGGCGGCCGAACCCCTGCTGATCCTGCTTCTGGCCTGGCTGCTCCTGAAGGAGCGGATCGGCCCGCCCATGCTCGGCCTTGCCGCCTTGGCCACGCTCGGCATTATCCTCGTGATCGCGCCGGATGCGGGCGCGTTTTCCGGACAAGGCTCGCTTGCCGGCGATGCGCTCATCCTCGCGGGGACCTTTTTCGCGGCGCTTTACGTCATCGCGACGCGGCGACTGGTGGGCCGGATGGACCCGCTGCCGCTGTCGGCCTTGCAGCAGAGCGTCGGACTGTTGTGGACGCTCGGCGTCCTGGCCGCCGCGCTTCTGCTCGGGCTTGCGGCACTGGGGCTCGACGGCGTCCCGTTGCCGGTTCTGCTTCTGGCCGCGGCCTCCGGCGTCATTCAATACGCGCTGGCCTTCTGGCTCTACCTTTTCGCTTTGCAGAGCCTGCCCGCCAATGTCGCCGGTTTCTGCCTGACACTCATCCCGGTCTTCGGCATCGCTGCCGCCTACGCCTTCCTGGGCGAGGCGCTGAGCGGAGTGCAGTGGCTTGGCGCTGCACTGATAATCGTTTCAGTGGCGATCGTGTCCCGCCTGCAAGGGGATTGATGTCGCCCCTTGTGGCATAGCGCCGTGATGGAGCCGCGCCGTCTTCGCATCTGTCTGTCGAGCCCGATGCGGTGAGCTCTCCGCGCGCGGCGGCGGTGATGGGCAGCGGCCACCCAGCCGGTTCCCGTCGGATGGCAGCGCCCGAACCGGTGCCGCGCCTTCCGGAGGAGGCCCTGAAATGCCCCTTTCGCAATATCGAAAAACGGGGCAATCTGGCGGTGCGCTCTTTGACATCGCGAATGCCCTTTTGGATCAGTGAGTTCCAGCCAGACTGTTCCCCGCGCCTGCGGGGATGAACCGGTGGAGGTGTCTCCTCTGCCGGTCTCTTTTTCCTGTTCCCCGCGCCTGCGGGGATGAACCGGGATTCCGTTCCGGTGCGAATGGCGCGGCGGCGGCTTGTCGATGGCGTCCCCGCCGGCCACAGGGTCAGGCGGGCACCGGCCATTTCTCCTCGTGATAGGCGCTGTCCCAGAACATCCATTCATATTGCGCGGAGCGTTTGAAGGCGTTCAGCATGGCGACACGGCGGGCTTCGGTTGACCGCTCCGCGGCCTCGTCGGCGATGGCGATCACGGCCTCGACGGACTGGCCGAAGGACGGATCGCTATAGGTGTCGATCCAGGCCCGATAGGGGTTGTCGGGGCCCGTGTCGGCGGCGATGTGATTGCCCACGTCCCAATAGATCCAGAAGCAGGGCAGAACCGCGGCCACGAGTTCCTCGTAGCTGGCCTGATGGGCCACGGTCAGAAGGAAATTCGTGTAGCCGTAACAGGTTGGCGACGGTTCGAATTGCGCGGCCTCGGTCGGGGCGATGCCGAATTTCTCGAAAAAGCCTTCGTGGAGTGCCCTTTCGACGATCAGCGCCCCCTGGGCGGAGCGCGCGAATTGCTCCATCGCGCGGGTGTCGGGGGCCTTGGCCGAGGCGATGGCGAGTGCGCGGGAATATTGCTCCAGATAAAGCGCGTCCTGGATCATGTAGAACTGGAACCGTTGACGCGACAGGCGCCCGGCGGCCAGCTCGCGGTTGAACGGCAACTCCAGGATGCGGTCGCGAAGCGCCGTCGTGTCCTGCCGCGCGCGGGCGCTGAATGTGGTCATGCCGAGATCTCCTTGGTTCTTGCGGACGCCCAGAGCGCGTGAAAGTGGTGGACCGGTCCATGCCCTTGCCCGACATCGAGCGCGTCGCTTTCCTGCAGGGCACGGGTCAGATAGCTCTTGGCATCGGCGACCGCTTCGGCCATCGAAGACCGCTGTGGCCTGAGCGCAGCGATTGCCGCCGAGAGTGTGCAGCCTGTCCCGTGGCTGTTGCGGGTCCGGATCCGCATGGCCGGAAGGGTCGTCAGCCTGTCGCCGTCGAAAAGGATGTCCGGGCTGGTTCCGCCCGTCAGATGGCCGCCCTTGAGCAACACACCGCCCGGGCCCAGCTCGTGGAGCGCGCGCGCCGCGTCCTCCATCGCATCGGCATTGTCGGGCGGCGCGCGGTCGAGCAGGACACCCGCCTCCGGCAGGTTCGGGGTGATCAGGCTCGCCAGCGGCAGAAGCGCGGTGCGCAGCACGTCGATTGCCTCCGCGGCAAGCAGCCGGTCGCCGCTCTTGGCGACCATCACCGGATCGAGAATGACCACATCCACCTTGTGATGACGGAGCCTTTCGGCGACGACCGCTGCAACCTCGGCGGTGTCGATCATGCCGATCTTCACCGCATCGACGCGCACATCGGCAAACAGCGTGTCGATCTGCGCCGCAACGAAATCGGGCGGCAGATGCAGAATGCGCGCCACGCCTTGCGTGTTCTGCGCGACCAGCGCCGTCACCACCGACATGCCATAGGCACCGAGCGCCGAGAAGGTCTTGAGATCGGCCTGAATACCGGCGCCGCCGCTCGGGTCGGTGCCGGCGATGGTCAGAACATTGGGGATCATTGATGGGCCTCCTTGAGTGCCAATGCGATGGAATGCGCCGCTTTGCCCGGGTCGTGGGCGCCGCAGATGGCGGACACGACGGCCATCCCTGCGGCACCCGCGGCGGTGATGCTGGCGGCGTGATGGCCGTTCAGGCCGCCGATGGCGATGGCCGGAACCGGTGCGGCGGCTACAAGCCGTGCCAGCCCGTCGAAGCCGATGGGCGGCTTGTGGTCCGGTTTCGTTGCGGTGGCGAAGACGGGCCCCGCGCCCACATAGGTCACAAGGGCGGGGTCGGCGGCGCGGGCGGCGTCGACGGTTTCGACCGACAGGCCCAGAATCAGGTCGGGGCCGATCCGGGCGCGGGCTTCGGCCACGGGCATGTCGTCCTGCCCCACATGGAGCCCGTCGGCATGGCAGGCGCGCGCGGCGTCGATATCGTCATTGACGATCAGCGCTGCGCCGGTGCCCGCAAGCGCGGCCCTCAGGGCCCGGCCAAGGGCTGTGCGCTCCGCCGTTGACGCCGTCTTGTGGCGCAGCTGAACCATCGTTGCACCGCCCGCGACGGCGGCCCGAGCCGTTTCCACCATGCCGCGCGGGCCGCAAAGCGCCGGGTCGAGCACGAGATAGAGCGATAGGTCGAACCGGATCATGCGGGCGTCATCCGATCGCGCCCGTGGAAGGCCGCCGCGTCCAGTGCCGCCAGCGCATCAAGAAACCGCCAGCCGAAGGATCCCGGCCCCTCGGCCTTTTCCGCGGCGATCTCTCCCGCGGTGGCAAAACTCGCCAGGGCGCCAACGGTCGCATCGAACGGGTCGGGCACGGCGGCGGCGAAGGCCCCGACGAGGCAACTCAGGGCACAGCCAAGTGCGGTCACCTGCGGCATCAATGCCGATCCGCCGGTGATCCTCACGGCCCGCGCGCCATCGGTCACGAAGTCCACGGCACCGGTCACCGCGACCACGCAGCCGCGTTCGCCTGCAAGCCTCCGGGCGCCGCTTTCCGCGGCGGCCACGCTGTCGGTCGCGTCGGCGCCGCGCCCGGCGCCGCTGTCGCCCGCTACCGCAAGGATCTCCGAGGCGTTGCCGCGCAGGATCGTCGGCGAAAGATCCATGAGCCGCATGGCCACGTCCCGTCGGTACGCGCTCACCTGAAGCGCCACGGGGTCGAGGACCCAGGGGCGTCCGGCCCGCCGCGCCCCCTCGATCGCGGCGACCATGCCCTCCACCCATGACGGCGAGAGCGTTCCGATATTGATGGTGAGCGCATCGGCCACCGCCGCGAACTCGCCGGCTTCCTCGGCTGCGTGCAGCATCGCGGGCGATGCGCCAGCGGCAAGCAGCGTGTTGGCGGCGACATTCATCGCCACGTAATTGGTGATGCAGTGAACGAGCGGTGTGGCCGCGCGTGTCGCGGCGAAAGCGTCTGCGGGAGATGTGGTCACTATGGCCTCCTTTGGGCGGAGGCCAGGCGACTCGAAGCGGGAAATGAGCCCGTTGAAGCGCCGAGCCACTCCCTCCGCCAGCATGATCTGGTTCAGGTTCAAAGGGTTCTTCTCAGCCCGCCAAACGGCAGACGCCCCTGTGTCTCGCGCCCACCATACACAGCCTGCGAGGTTTGTCATCCGGTGTTGCGGTGGGGCAGGCGGATCCTATTGTCGCATTCGGACGGGACGGGAAATTGCGGGCAGGACGACCGAGACCGCGCAGGCCTGCGGCCACAGGCGAGGGCTGCAAATCCGCCGATGCGCTATCGCGGTGGCGGGGTCACGTCCCCCGCCAGATTTCAGCGCACCGGCCCCGCGGTTATGGCGGTTGAGGCGCGGCGTTCTTCATATCCCCCGAGGTGGGGATGACGCCCGCGCGCCCGGTGCCGGTGGGCGCGGTCTGGCCCGCCATGCCTTCAGGGCGCGCTTCTCGATCTCCAGCACCAGAAGGAGAACCGGGCCGACCGCGACGACCATGAGCCCCTGGCTGAGGCTCAGCGGGCGGGTATCGAAAAACGCCTCCATGAAGGGCGCATAGGTGAAGGCGAATTGCAGCGCCGTCACCGCCACGATCGCGATCAGAACGGGGCGCGTGCCCAGGATCGCCCGGATCGACAGGGATGTGGTGTTCAGGAACCGCACCGAGAACAGATAGAAAATCTCCATCACCACAAGCGTGTTGACGGCGATCGTGCGGGCCTCTTCAAGGGTTGCACCGCGAGACTGCGCGAGGGTGAACATGCCGAAGATGCCGGCGCAGAACAGAAGCGACACGAAGCCGACCCGCCAGAGCACGAAGCGCGACAGGATCGGCTCGTCGGCGGGGCGCGGCGGGCGGCGCATGATGTCGGGCTCCGCCCCCTCGAAGGCCAGCGCCATGGCAAGAACCACGGAGCTGACCATGTTGACCCAGAGGATCTGGACCGGCGTGATCGGCAGCGTCAGCCCAAGCAGCAGCGCGAGGATCAGGGCCAGCGCCTCGCCGCCGTTGACCGGCAGCAGGAAGACGATGGCCTTCTTCAGGTTGTCGTAGACGGTGCGCCCCGCGCGCACGGCCGCCGCTATGGTGGCGAAATTGTCGTCGGCCAGCACGATCTCGGCCGCTTCCTTTGCGGCCTCGGTTCCGGTCCGTCCCATGGCCACACCGATATCCGCCCGCTTCAGCGCCGGGGCGTCGTTCACGCCGTCGCCCGTCATTGCAACTGCGGCGCCACCCGCCTGAAGTGCCTCCACCAGCCGCAACTTGTGCTCGGGGCTGGTGCGCGCGAAGACATCGACGCGCTCGGCGGCGGTGCGCAGACCGTCGGTATCCAGCCCGTCGATCTCCCCGCCGGTCAGGACCTCGTCGCTGTTTTCAAGCCCCAGCCTGCGGGCGATGGCAAGCGCGGTGCCGGCATGATCGCCGGTTATCATCTTCACACGAATACCGGCGGCGCGGCATTCGGCGACCGCGGCCACCGCTTCGTCTCTGGGCGGGTCGATCAGCCCGACGAGGCCCAGAAGCGTCAGGTCGCCATCCACGTCGTCGAAGCTCAGCGTCTGTTTTTCGGGGTTGGCGGGTTGGGTGGCGATGGCCAGAACCCGCTGCCCCTCTGCCGCGATCTCGTGCGCGCGGGCATGCCAATAGGCCGCATCAAGCGGCTGGTCGCCATCCTCTTCGCCGTGCTGGGTGGCGCACATGGCGATGATGCGTTCCGGCGCGCCCTTGACGTGGATCGCGGCGCCCCCCTCGTGGTCGTGATGCAGGGACGCCATGAAGCGGTGGCGCGCGTCGAAGGGGATTGCATCGGTTTGCGGGTTCGACTGGCGGAGCGCATCGGGATCCTGCCCGGCCTTCCACCCGAAGGTGACAAGCGCGCCCTCCATCGGGTCGCCATTGGCCGACCAGATCCCGTCGCTTTCGCTGACTTCGGCGTCGTTGCACAGGATCGCGCCCCGGGCCAGATCGGACAGTAGCGGATGGGCGGAGACATCCACGTCGCGCCCCTCGAAAGTGATCCCGCCATGGGGCGCATAGCCTGCTCCGGTGACCTGATACATCCGCCGTGCCGTGACCACCGAGGCCACGGTCATCTCGTTCTTGGTCAAGGTGCCGGTCTTGTCGGAGCAGATGACCGAGACCGAACCCAAAGCCTCGATCGCGGGCAGGCGGCGGACGATGGCGCGCCGCTCGGCCATGCCCTGCACCCCGATGGCCAGCGTCACCGTCAGGATCGCGGGCAGTCCTTCGGGGATCGCCGCGACCGACAGGCCCACAACCGCCATGAAGATGTCGCTGAAGCTCATCCCACTGACGAAATACCCGAAGACGAGGATCAGCGCGGCCACGACAAGGATGGCGAAGGTGACGGTGCGCGCGAACCGCTCCATCTGCCTCAGCAGCGGTGTGGACGTGGTTTCGACCGTTTCGAGCAGGCCGCTGATCCGCCCGATCTCGGTTTCCGCGCCGGTCGCGACAACGATGCCCCGGCCGCTGCCCGCGGCGACCAGCGCCCCGCTGAAGGCCATCGACCGGCGATCGCCGAGTGTCGCATCCTCGGCGACGGGGTCGGGCGCCTTTTCCACCGCCACGGATTCGCCGGTCAGCACCGCTTCCTGTATCCGTAGCCCGTAGGCGGCGGTAACTCTCAGATCGGCCGGCACCCTGTCGCCCGGTTCCAGCAGGACCAAATCACCCGGTACGAGCTCTTCCGCCGGGACCGAAACCCTGCGGCCGCCCCGCAGCGCCCGGGCCTCGGGCGCGAGCATGTCGCGGATGGCCGAAAGCGCCCGCTCGGCCCGGCCCTCCTGCACATAGCCGATCACCGCGTTGACCAGAACCACGGCGAGGATGACGCCGGTATCGACAAGGTGCCCAAGCGCCGCGGTCACCGCCGCCGCGGCCAGCAGGACATAGATCAGCAGGTTATGGAACTGGCGCAGAAACCGCGCAATGGGCCCCGCCTGCGCGGATTCGGGCAGTCTATTGGGGCCATGGCGCTCCAGCCGGTCCGCCGCCTCCGCCACGGACAGGCCCGCGGAGCCGGTTTTCATCTCGCCCTGCACCATGTCGACCGGCCTGCTGTGCCAGACCGTGGGCGAGGGGGCGGGGTGGCTTTCGACCGGGGAGGCGTCGGCGTCGATACGCGCGGGATGTTCCGTCATGACGTCCGGGACCCGGTGCCGTCGGTCCAGCTCGGGGCGCGCGTTGCGTGTTCGTTCACGAACGCCTCAAGGTCCTTCACGGCGACCCGGAATTCCCGGCCAAGCTTCACGGCCCGCAGATCCCGCAGGTGAATCCAGCTTCGCACCGTCTGCTCCCGGACTTTCAGAAGCTTCGCGATTTCCTGCGTGGTCATGAACGGTTTGCTCAACATGATCTGCTCCTGAAACATCGACGCTGCAGTGCAATATATGTCGCGAACGGCTGTTGATAAGTCTCAACGCATCCCAAACATTGTCAAACAGCATCAACCGCCCTGAAAACACAAGAACTCCCCGGTGCTGCCCGTTTCCTGGTCGAACGCCTGCTGTGGCGGTCGTGCTTTGCAAGCTGGATGCCTCCAACCGGGCACGAAGGCCGCCGGAGAGCGATCCGGGCGCTGTTCACCCGCAGGTCGGTTCCGGCGCCCTCTGGTCAGGATGTCCCGAACCCTGCCATCTCGGCCTCCGCGCGCCGGTAGACGGGGATCCGCTCAAGCGGGCAGGGGGCCTCGATCCGCTGGCCGCCGGCGTGCCGGGTGCCGGTCCACATACAGATCCAGTCGGTGCCGTCCGGCAGATAGACGCGGCGGGTTTCGGCCCCGGCCTCCAGCACCGGGGCCACAAGAAGATCGGGGCCAAGCATATGGCAATCGGCGATGGTGGCGGCGACGGGATCGTCCGGGAAATCCACCATGAGGGGCCGCATCGGCGGTATCCCCCGTGCGGCCGCGGCGGCCATCTGGCTTCGCAGATAGGGTCTGAGCCCGGCGCGCAGATGCAGGTAGCGGGTCAGGATGCTTTCCACCTCCGGGCCGAAGCTCCAGATCTCGTTATCGGCCCCGCCAAAGCTGAACTCATGCCCGAACCGCGGGTCGCGCGCCGCGTCCTGGCGGAAACCGTGCAGCCGGAAGATCGGGCAGAAAGCCCCCCACTGGAACCAGCGGATCAGCAATTCGCGAAACCCGGCATCGCCGATATCGCCGCCCTTGAAGCCACCGATATCCGTGGTCCACCAACTGATCCCCGAAAGCGCCATGTTCAGCCCGGCGGTCAGTTGCCGGGCCAGATCGGCAAAACTCGATCTGACGTCGCCGGACCACACCACCAGCGGAAACCGCTGCGACCCGGCCCATGCGGAGCGCGACAGCATGAGCCCGTCGGTCAGGCCGTCGGCGGCGAAGGCCTCGGCATATCCCTGCTGATGCAGGAACGCATAGATATTGGCCACATCGCGCCCGTCCCCCAGATGAAAGCGCAGATTGTCGGGATGCATCGGATACATCTCGGGCTCGTTCGCATCGAGCCAGAACGCGTGAATGCCGTGCCGTGCGTACCCTTCCCGCACATGTTGCCAGTGAAAGGCGCGCGCCTCCGGGTTTGTCGCATCGTAGAACCGTAGCGGGTTCATCCCGTCGGGCTCCCGATCGTAGAAGATCGATCCGTCCATCGCGCCGCGGCGACTGTCCACCAGCCAGCCGTTTTGCAGGAATGTGCCATAGGTGTCGGCATTGGCGTTCACCGTCGGCCAGACCGAAACCATGGGTGCCACGCCCATGTCCCGCAATTCGGCCACCATGGCGGCGGGGTCGGGAAATTCGTCGCTGCGGAAGGTCCATTCGCCCATCTTGGTCCAATGGAAAAAGTCGATGACGATGCAGTCAAGCGGCAGGCCGCGGGCCTTGTAGCCGCGCGCCACGCGCAGCACCTCCTCCTGGGTTTCATAGCGCAGCTTGCATTGCCAGAACCCAAGCGCCCAGTCCGGCAATTCGGGCGGCCGCCCCGTCAAACCGGTATATTCGGTCAGGAGATCGGCGGGTCCGGCGCCCGCGATCACGATGTAATCAAGCTGTTTCGTCGCCTCCATCACCCATTTCGTGCGGTTTTCGGCAAGCTCCACCCGTCCGACACCTGGGGCGTTCCACAAGACGCCATAACCACGCGACGAGATCAGGAAGGGGATCGTAATCTCGGTGTTCTTCTGCATCAGGTCCAGAACGCAGCCCTTGAGATCGAAGCGCCCGTGCTGATGCTGGCCAAGGCCGTGAAACCGTTCCCCGTCCTGCGCGGCGAACCTGGTCTCGATGGCCCAGAGATCGCCGGCCTCGGCGGAATGGTGGCGTGTGCCGGGCCAGAGGATATGGGGCATCTCCTCTTCCAGCAGAAGCGCGCCGTTGACCCGGTCGCTGACGCGCAGTTCAACGGCGGGGCCCATCCCCCGCGGCACGAGGCGCAATTCGGCCCGCAGGCGCCCGTTCGTCAGGATCGCGGCCTCGCCGGTGAGGTCGATCGCCGCGTCATGGGCCGGCAACGTCTCCAGCAGCGCACCCGGACGCTCCATGTCGATGCGGGCGTTCTTCGTTGCCCGCAGGCGCATGCCATTCGGGCCGATCGGGTCGAGCCAGAGCGTTTCCCCATTATGGCGCGCCACGATGCGGTCGCCATCCCGGCTGAAGACCTTTTGCATTCCGGACCTCGTTTTGTGCAGGATGCCTCAGCGAGGAGGCTAGCCATAGCGGCGACGAATTACAAACGTTTGTATTGACCGTTTCCATACCCGATTGCAGGATGCGCGGATGGGACACGAAAGGCGGGGCGACATGTATCTGGGACTCGATCTTGGCACGACCGGGCTGAAAGCGGTGCTGATCGATGGGGAACGCCGCCTGCTGGCCGAGGCGACAGCCCCGCTTTCGGTGTCCCGGCCGCATCCGGGCTGGTCCGAACAGGATCCGGCGGCGTGGATCCGCGCGGCGGAAACGGTGCTGACGGCGCTGGCGGCGGAGCGGGACCTGTCCGCGCTGCGCGGTATCGGCCTGTCGGGGCAGATGCATGGCGCGGTGTTGCTGGATGCCGCCGACGCGGTGCTGCGGCCCTGCATCTTGTGGAACGACATACGCGCCCATGGGCAGGCCGCAGAGATGGATGCCGATCCGCGGTTTCGCGCAGTGACCGGCAACATCGTGTTTCCCGGCTTCACCGCCCCCAAGCTGCGATGGGTCGCGGATGCGGAGCCACGTCTCTTCGCCTCGGTCGCCAAGGTCCTGTTGCCAAAGGATTACCTCAGGCTCTGGTTGACGGGCGAGCACGCATCGGACATGTCCGATGCGGCGGGGACAAGCTGGCTCGATACGGGCCGCAGGCTCTGGGACGAGCGCCTGTTGGCGGCGACGGGTTTGTCGGTCGCGCAAATGCCGCGCCTTGTCGAGGGCTCGGATGTGTCCGGCCACCTGCGCCCGGCGCTTGCCGGTCGGTTCGGCCTGACCGCGGGCATCCCCGTCGCGGGCGGCGGCGGCGACAATGCGGCGACGGGCGTGGGGATGGGCGTGGTGCGGGCCGGGCAGGCCTTTGTCAGCCTCGGCACCTCCGGCGTCCTGTTCGCGGCAAATGACGCCTACGCGCCCGCGCCGGAGACGGCGGTTCACACATTCTGCCACGCACTGCCCGATACGTGGCACCAGATGGGGGTGATCCTGTCGGCCACCGATGCGCTGAACTGGTATGCCGGGCTGGTGGGGGAGGATGCGGCCCGGCTGGCCATCTCTCTCGGCCCGTTGCGCGCACCGGGGGAGACGCTTTTTCTGCCCTATCTCGGGGGGGAGCGTACCCCGCTCAACGATGCCGCGATCCGCGGCGCCTTTCTGGGTCTTGCCCACGCGACCGACCGGGCGGCGGCGGCGCGCGCCGTGATGGAAGGCGTCACCTTTGCCTTCTGCGATTGCCGGGACTTGTTGGCGGCCACGGGCACCCGGATCGACGGGCTGATCGCCACCGGCGGCGGGGCGCGGTCGGACTATTGGCTGGCGGCAATCGCCACAGCGCTGGACTGCCCGGTGACATTGCCCGTCGCGGGGGAGTTCGGCGCGGCCCATGGCGCGGCCCTTCTGGGTCTGATGGCCGCCGAAGACGTGGGCGCAGAGATCGCGGAGCCGCCCGCGACCGCCCGCATCATCGCGCCTGAAGCCTCTTTCACGGATGCCTTCAGGGCCGGGCACGCCCGGTACCGCAAGGCGCGAACAGCAATTCAGGGACTGACATGACCGATATTTTCCACGGGATTCCGACGCTGCGCTTCGAGGGTGTCGAGACCGAGAACGAGTTTGCCTTTCGCCACTACGACCCGGATGCGCGGATCCTGGGCAAACGGATGGAAGACCATCTGCGCTTTGCGATCTGCTACTGGCACAATTTCGCATGGCCCGGCAGCGACCCGTTCGGCGGGCAGACGTTCCAGCGGCCATGGTTCGGAGACACGATGGAACATGCCCGTCTCAAGGCCGATGTGGCGTTCGAGATGTTCCAGAAGCTGGGCGTGCCGTTTTTCTGCTTCCACGATGCCGATATCCGGCCCGAAGGCGACAGCTTCGCCCAGAACACCGCGCGATTGCGCGAGATGACAGATTATCTTCAGGCCCGGATGGAAGAGACGGGCCTGCGGCTGCTCTGGGGCACGGCCAATCTGTTTTCCCACCGCCGCTACATGGCCGGTGCGGCCACCAATCCCGACCCGGATGTCTTCGCCTTTGCGGCGGCCACGGTGAAGACCTGCATGGATGCCACGCATCAGCTCGGCGGCGAGAATTACGTCCTTTGGGGCGGGCGCGAGGGCTATGAGACATTGCTCAACACCAATCTGCGCCGCGAGCGGGCGCAGGCCGGGCGGTTTCTTCAGATGGCGGTGGACTACAAGCACAAGATCGGGTTCGCCGGGACCATCCTGATCGAGCCGAAGCCGCAGGAACCCACCAAGCATCAGTACGATTACGACGTGGCGACGGTTTACGGCTTCCTGAAGGATTTCGGACTTGAGGGCGAGGTGCGGGTGAATATCGAGCAGGGTCATGCGATCCTTGCCGGTCACAGTTTCGAGCATGAACTGGCGCTGGCGGCATCGCTCGGCATCCTCGGATCGATCGACATGAACCGGAACGATTATCAGTCGGGCTGGGACACGGACCAGTTTCCGAACGCGGTGCCCGAGGTTGCGCTGGCCTATTACGAGATCCTCAGGGCGGGCGGGTTCACGACGGGCGGCACGAACTTCGATGCCAAGCTGCGGCGCCAGTCGCTCGACCCGGCGGATCTGATTCTGGCCCATGCGGGGGCGATGGATATCTGCGCGCGGGGCCTGAAAGCGGCGGCGGCGATGCTGGAGGATGGCGGGCTGGAGACGGCGCGCGCCGCACGCTATGCCGGCTGGGAGACGCCCGCGGCACAATCCATGCTGCGCAGCGATCTCGACACGATTGCCGAACGCGTCATCGCCGAGGAGATCAACCCCGAGCCGGTATCCGGCGGTCAGGAGCGGCTGGAAAATCTGGTCAACCGGTTCGTGTGAGCGGCGCCCGTTCGATCAGCCGGTGGGATTGACGCAGCAGCAGCTTCGGCGCGATCTCGTGATGCTCGAAGGTTCCGTCGGCGGGCGTGCCGTCGACCGCAAGACGGCGCAGCATCACCTTGCTCAGCAACTCGGCGACATGGCTGTCTTCGGTTGAAAACGTGGACAGCGGCGGCGCGGTATGTTCCGAACCCGGGAAGTTCTGTCCGCCGAAAACCGTCAGGTCACGGCCCACGATCAGCCCGGCGGCGGCGGCGACACGGTAGACGCCGAATGACAGCGAATCCTGAATGCAGGCGAAGGCGGGGCGCCGCGGGTTGGGGGCGAGGATCTTCCGGGCGACATCCTCCCCGGCCTGTTCCGTCATTTCGACACGGTGCAGCGTCGGTTCCGGCAGGCCGAGCCGGGCCGCCTCGGCACATGCGCCGGCGACATAGTTGTCGGCAAAGTTCAGACCCTCGGGCGCTGCCAGCACATCGATCGGGCCGCTGGCGGAGGCGTGCAGGGCCCGGATCGCAAGCCGTCCCGCCTCTGCATAGTCGATCTCGACCAGTGGATGACGATCCTGCCAGTCGGTCTGGCCGAAGGTCACGAACGGCATGCCCGATTCCAGCAGCAGCGCCACCCGCGGGTCTGTCTTGCGGGTCCGGCCCAGAATGATGGCGTCGGCCAGCCTCTCGTCGACGATCTGGCGAACGATATCGACCTCCTCCGCCCGCTCGCGGGCGGCAAAAACCGCAAGGCTCAGACCGGCATCGCGCAGATGCTGATCCAGCGTCGACAGAAGCTCCAGGAAGATCGGGCTGGCGAAGCGCTGCTGCGGTGGCGACAACAGCACGGCCACCCGCCCGGATTTGCCCATGCGCAAGGCACGCGCGGCGGCGTTCGGGCGATAATCCAGCTCATCCGCCAGTTCGCGGACCGCGCGGCGTGTCGCCTCCTTCACCCGCGGGTCGTCGCGCAGCGCGCGCGAGACCGTGGAGACGTCCATACCCAGTTTCAATGCCAGCGTTTTCAGGCCCACCCGTTTCTGCATAGGTCCTCCTTGGCGCTCGAAACTTGTGTACATTATGCAGATGCGGCTGGCGAGAGAGCAAAAATCCAAACGTTTGTATTGACCGGCTGGCGGAATCACCGTCTTCTTGCAGGCAGGAGGTGGGGGTGACATGGTCAAGCTCGTGGCGTTGGTGCGCAAAAAGCCGGGGATGGCGACGCAGGCCTTTCGCGACTATTGGCTGGACCGGCATGCGCCATTGGCCGCCGCCATTCCGGGGCTGCGCGGATACCGGATCAACATTGCCGGGGATCCAGGCGATATGGCCCCGGCCGCGTACGATGGATCCGCCGAAATCTGGTTTGACGACCGCGCCGCGATGGAGGCCGGGCTGAGTTCCGAAGCGGGGCGTATCGCCGGAGAAGACACTGCCGCCTTCGCTGCCAGCATCACGTTTCTGGTGACCGAGGAACACGTCATCCTGCCCGGTGGCGGGCCGTGACCGCGCGCATGTTTCCCGTCGCCGACCGTCACCGGGACCGCATCTACGTGATCACCGGTGGCGCGAACGGAATCGGGCGTGCCTGCGCGGAACGCTTCGCCGCCGAAGGCGCGCAGGTGATGATCGCCGATATCGACCCCACGGGCGCCGATCTGGCCGAAACCCTTGGCGGCGCCTTTCACCGGACCGACATGGCCGACCCCGATCAGGTGAGAGGCCTGGCGGCCGTCACCGTGGCGCGGTTCGGGCGCATCGATATCTGGCACAACAACGCCTTTTCGGCGGTTTTCAAGCCGATCCACGAGCAGACGCTGGACGAGTTCGACCGGATCACCGGTATCGGCATCCGTGGCTACTGGATGGGTGCCAAGGTCGCCGTGGAACAGATGCGGCGGCAGGGGGGCAGGGGCGTCATCGTCAACACCGCGAGTGTGCAGAGCTTCGTGGGCGAACGGGGGTTTTCCGCCTATCAGGCAACCAAGGGCGCGGTGCTGGCGCTGACCCGGTCGCTGGCGCTGGATCATGCGCCCGATATCCGTTCGGTGGCGATCGCCCCGGGCCTGATCGCCACCGATGCGATCGGGGACATCCCCGAGGATGTGATGGAGGAGGTTCTTGCAGGCATCCCCGCCGGGCGCGCCGCCCGGCCCGAGGAGGTCGCGGCGCTGGCCGCATTCATCGCCTCGGAGGAGGCGGATTACATGTCGGGCACCGCCGTCATTCTTGACGGTGCCTATCTGGCGATCGGATGATCTGATGGCGGTGTTCCAGGAAGTCGACGGCGGTCTTGAATGCCGGTTCATGGGCGAGATGATCCGCGTTACCCCGTGGGGGCCGGATGCGGTGCGGGTGCGCGCGCGCCCGGGCCGGGGACTGGTTGCGCCCCATGTCGATGCGCTGCTGCCCGCACCGGCGGGTCGCGCGGAGATCGAGATCGGGGCGGATCGCGCCAGCCTCACCCATGGGCGCATCCGCGCCGAGATCACGCTGACCGAACGTTATGGCGCCGATATCAAGCGCGAGGCGGTGATCCGGTTCCTGCGCGCCGATACCGGGGAGGAACTTCTGGCCGAAACGCGCAGCCATTTCGCGGGCCCGCGCACCCGCAGCTTCAAGGCGCTGGCCAGCGGATCCTGGCGGCTGGAGGCGCAGTTCCGCGCCTATGAGGACGAAAGCCTCTGGGGCATGGGCCAGCCGCAACACGGCGCGATGGACCTTAAGGGCGTCTCCACCACCTTGTTGCAGCAAAACGCCCATGCGGTCATTCCCTTCGTCGTTTCCTCCCGCGGATACGGGTTTTTGTGGAACAACCCGGCCACGGGGCGTGCGGAGTTTGCCCGCAACGTCACCCGCTGGACGGCGGAGGCGACGGGCGGCCTTGATTACTGGATCACCGCAGGCGACAGCCCCGCGGAAATCCTGCGCAGCTATATCCGCGCCACCGGGCATTCCCCGGATGTGCCCGATTGGGTTCTGGGGTTCTGGCAATGCAAGCTGCGCTACCGGAATCAGGAGGAGCTGTTGTCGGTCGCGCGCGAGTACAAGCGCCGCGCGCTGCCGCTCTCCTGCATCGTCATCGACTTCTTCGCCTGGACCCGGCAGGGCGAATGGCGGTTCGACCCGAAGGACTGGCCCGACCCCGAGGCCATGGTCGCCGAACTGGCCGAACTGGATGTGGAGGTCATGGTGTCGATCTGGCCCACGGTCTCCGCCTCGTCGATCCATTACCGGCAGATGACGGAGGAGGGGCTGCTGCTTGGCACGGAGCGGGGCATTCCTGCGATCATTCCGTTCCCCGACAAGGACCCGTTCGGGGCCGGCTTCTTCACCTATTACGATGCCTTCAACCCGGCGGCGCGGGCGTTTCACTGGGATATCGTGCAGCAAAACTATCTCGATAAAGGGATCCGGCATTTCTGGCTTGATGCCTGCGAGCCGGAGATGCGGCCCGCCCATCCCGAGAACATCCGCACCGCGCTTGGCAACGGGACCGAAATGCTCTGTGCCTATCCGCTGGTGCATGAGGCCGGGTATCGCGAGGGTCTGACCCGCGCGGGCGCGGCGGACGGGGTCTTGCTCTGCCGGTCGGCATGGGCGGGCTCGCAGCGCCATGGCGTTATCCTTTGGTCCGGCGATGTCTGGTCCGACTGGGCGTGGTTCCGGGCGCAGATCCCTGCCGGCCTGCATGCGGGCATGGCGGGAATGGGCTGGTGGACCACCGATATCGGCGGCTTCTACGACGGGCATGGCGGATCGGCGGCCTTCCGCGATCTTCTGGTGCGCTGGTTCGAATTCGGCGTCTTCTCCCCGATCTGCCGCTTGCACGGCTTCCGCGTGCCCGACGACATACCGCCGCCGGCGCCCGGTGAGCCGGTCACCTACGGGCAGGATACGTTCAACATCTTCACCGACACCGGCGGCTCGAACGAGGTCTGGTCCTTCGGGCCCGAAGTGGAGGCGGTTCTGGTCGAACTTCTGGGCCTGCGCGAAAGGCTGCGGCCCTATCTGGAGACCGTTTTCGCCACCTATGCCGCCACCGGCGATCCGGTCATGGCGCCGCTGTTTTATCACCACCCCGGCCAGCGGGACCTGTTCGACCGGGCCGACGCCTACATGCTGGGCCCCGATATGCTGGTCGCGCCGGTGCTGGAGGCCGGGGCCACCGCCCGGTCGGTGGCCCTGCCCGAGGGGCAGGACTGGGTCCACGCCTGGACCGGGATTGCCTATTCCGGAGGCACTACCGCCGATATCGACGCTCCCTGGGGCCGGATACCGGTGTTTATCCGCAAGGACAGGGCCGAGGCGCTGCTGCCGATTTTCGAAGGCACGGTGCCATGAGCTATAAAAGACCGCGGCCGCCAGACAGTGGACCGGGGCAGAACGACACCCGACACCAAGGAGGATTCTCATGAAGAGACTTGTATATGCATCCGTTCTGGCGCTGATGACGGGCGCGGGCGGGGCGGTGGCGCAGGATGTGACCCTGACGCTCTGGACCGAAAGTGCGACCGCGCCGGAATCGGTGTTTGCGCAGGAGTTTTCCGCAATCGACAACGGGATCACCATCGAGATACGGGAAATCCGTTTCGATGATCTGGTGACCGATACGTTGCGCGCCGTGGCGACCGGCACCAACCCCGATCTGATCGCCATCGACAATCCCGATCACGCGGCCTTTGCCTCACGCGGGGCGTTTCTGGACATCACCGATCAGGTGGCGGCATCGGATGTGATCGACATCGACGCCGTTTTCGAAGGGCCCCGCGCCAGCCTGACATGGGACGGGCGCATTTACGGGATACCGCGCGCCTCCAACACCATCGCGCTGTACTACAATCGCGATCTCTTTGCCGCCGCCGGGCTGGACCCGGACAGCCCGCCCCGGACATGGGATGACCTGCTGGAGGCCGCGCGCGCCCTGACCGACCCGGAAAACGATGTCTACGGCATCGCCTTTTCGGCCCGCGCGTCCGAGGAGGGGACATTCCAGTTTCTGCCCTGGGCGCAGATGGCCGGCGGCAGTTTCGACAATATCAATGCCGAGGGTGTGGCCGATGCCCTGGCGCTCTGGAAGGCGTTTCTCGTTGAGGGCCTGGCCAGCCCTGATACGCTGACCCGTGGCCAATGGGATTCCACCGGCACCTTCAATGGCGGCAATGCGGCGATGGTCATCTCCGGCCCGTGGGAGCTTGGCCGCATGGCGTCCGACGCGGCATTCGACTGGGGCGTTACGCTTCTGCCGGTCCGCGAAGACGGGGGCGTGCGCGCCTCGGCGCTTGGCGATTTCAATCTGGCGATCTTCGCCAATACCGACCACCCGGAGGAGGCCTTCGCGTTTCTGGAATACTACATGAGCCAGGTGGACCGGGTCTGGCCCGAATTCACCCGGCTGCCCTCGGTCGCGGGAGTCGCGCTGGCGCCCACGGGCGACGCGCGGATCGACGCGGCCGCGCAGGTCTTCACCGAACAGCTGAGCTATGCCCGCAATCGGGGCCCGCATCCCGACTGGCCGCGTATCAGCCAGGAAATCCAGACTGCGTTCCAATCGGTTCTGACCGGTCAGGCCGAGGCGCAGGAGGCGCTGGACGAGGCGGCCGCGCGCATCGACGGCATCATGAACTGACCTTCCCGGACCGGGGCGGCGACGGTCGTGCCGCCCCGGTTCTTCCTGCCCCGCGAGGTGGATCATGACACGCATTCTGCGCAGCCTGCGCGACGGGATCGGCTTCGATGTCCTGCTGGTCATCATCGCGCTCAGTTATCTGCTGGTCTTCGCGGGGCTGCCGCTGATCTACAATGTCATCATCAGCTTCCAGACGGTGGATGTGTTCAGCCTCGGGACGCTCTGGCATCCCAATGCGGGGTTCGACAATTACCGTGCTATCTTCGACGATCCGCTGGCCGGCCGGGTTCTTTGGCAGACCATCGTCTTCACCCTTGGCTCGGTCGCGCTGCAATTCACGTTCGGCTTCGCGCTGGCGCTTTTCTTTCACCAGAATTTCACCGGCGCGACATGGATCCGGGGGCTGTTTCTGGCGGCATGGGTCATGCCCGGGCTGGTGGTGGGTGTTCTCTGGAACTGGCTCTTGTCGGGAGATTTCGGGGTGATCAACCATCTGCTGGAGAGCCTCGGTCTGATCGAGGATCCGGTTTTCTGGCGCTCGAATGTGGAGACCTCGCTCTATGCGGTGTTGATCGCCAATATCTGGTACGGAACGCCCTTCAACATGATCCTGCTGGCCGTGGGCCTTGCCGCGATCCCCGGGGATCTGTACGAGGCGGCGGAGCTTGACGGCGCCAACGCGTTTCAGCGCTTCTGGACCATCACGCTGCCGATGATGCGCGCCACCATCGGCGCCGTTCTGGCCCTTGGCATCATCTTCACCCTGCAGCAATTCGATCTGTTCGCCGCGATCACGCAAGGGGGGCCGGCGGGGTCGTCCACCGTGGCGCAATACTGGTCCTGGCAGCTGTCCTTCCGCGAGTTCGATTTCGGGCGCGGCGCGGTGATCTCGGTTCTGATGATCATCGTGGTGCTGTTCGTGTCGCTGATCTATGTCCGCTCCACCAAGGCGGAAACGCAGCTGTGAGCGGGGCGGTGACAAACCGGGTGCTGCTGGCCGTGGCGCTGGCGCTGGCGGCGGTGTATCTCTTTCCGCTTTACTGGATGTATGTCACCAGCCTGAAGACCCAATCCTCGATCTTCGCCGTACCGCCGGAGTTCCTGCCCGGTGCGCCGCAATGGGACAACTACGCCACCATCTGGGAGGTGGCGAATATCCCGCGCTATATCGGCAACAGCCTTGTCATCGCCTCGGGCGTCACGCTGATCACGGCGCTGGTTGGATCGGGCTGCGCCTATGTTCTGGCGCGTTACCGCAACGGCTGGATCGATGCGGCCCTGTTCGCGGTGCTGATGTTGCAGGTGCTGCCGCCGTCGCTGATGGTCACGCCGATTTTCGTGGGCTTCGCGTCGGTCGGTCTTCTGGAATACCCGCGCTTTGCCACGATCCTGGCATTCTCTGCCAAGACGATGCCGTTTTTCGTCATCCTGTGCCGGGCCGCTTTCATGACCGTGCCGCGCGAACTGGAGGAGGCGGCGCTGGTCGACGGAAACTCCCGCATCGGCGCCTTCTTCATGATCGTGCTGCCGCTGGCGCGGAACGGGCTGCTGATCTCGGCGCTTCTGGTGTTCATGAACGGCTTCGGCGAATACGTCTATTCGGCCTCCATCATCGCCGATAACCGTCTGCAACCCGCCTCGATCGGGATGACCAATTTCCTGCAGCCCAATGTGGTGAACTGGAACGCGATCATGGCCTTTGCCGCCACCTATGTCACCCCGATCCTGGCCGCGTTCGTCCTGTTGCAGCGGCAGATCGTCAATGGCCTGACCGCCGGAGCCCTGAAATGACCTATCAGATCGAGCTGGACCGCGTCGAAAAGCACTATGGCCGCTTTCATGCCCTGAAGGAGATCAGCCTGGCGATCCCCAAGGGCCAGTTCGTGGCCCTTGTCGGGCCGTCGGGTTGCGGGAAATCCACCTTGTTGCGTTCTATCGCGGGGCTGGAACGCATCACCTCGGGGACGCTCCGCATCGCAGGCGAGCCGGTGAACGACCTGCCGCCGCGCAAGCGCGATCTGGCGATGGTGTTCCAGTCCTACGCGCTTTACCCGCACATGTCCGTTCGCGACAACCTGACTTATGCGTTGCGGCTCAAGGGGGTGTCCCGGGCCGAACGGGCCCGGCGCGCCGAAGAGGTGGCGGCCGTCATCGGGCTTGAAACCCTGCTGGACCGCCGCCCGCGCGAATTGTCGGGCGGGCAGCGCCAGCGCGTCGCCATGGGCCGCGCCATCATCCGCCAGCCACGCGCCTTCCTGTTCGACGAGCCGCTGTCGAACCTCGATGCGGCCTTGCGCGTGCGCATGCGCAAGGAGGTGCGCGCGCTGCACGACCGGATCGGCGCGACCAGCGTCTATGTCACCCACGACCAGATCGAGGCGATGACCATGGCCGATCACGTGGTCGTCCTGCAGGGCGGCCGGATCGAACAGCAGGGCACGCCGATGGCGCTGTACGACCGGCCGGCGAACCGGTTCGTCGCGGGGTTCATCGGCAGTCCGGCGATGAATTTCATCCCCGGCGTCATCGCCGGGGATGGCCGCGCCGTCCGGTTGGCCCTGCCGGGCAACCCGATGCTGGAAACCACGATCGCCGGCACGCCGGGCCTGCAGGTTGAGGTCGGCATCCGGCCCGAACACATGGTGCTCGGGCCCCCGGATGCGCCCCATGCCGTGCCGCTTGTGGTCAATGCGGTCGAGACGACGGGTGCGGCCAGTTATCTTTTCACCGAAGGAGAGCCGGAGCTGATCGTCACCACCGAAGGCACCGCGACGATCAGGGCCGGCGACACGATCGGCGTCTCCGTAGACCCGGCGCGGGTGCATCTGTTCGAACCTGAGACCGGCGCCTCCCTCCGATCCGCTTCGCTCTGAACTCCGGCGGGCCTACCATGCCCGGCCGCTGCGCGTCTTGGTCCTGACCCGGTAAAGGGAACGGGTCGCGGTGATGAACAGCTCCGACAGGTCCGCGCCGCCGAACTCCACATTCGTCACCATCTCGGGCACCGGCACATGGTCCACCGGCGCACCGTCCGGCGCGTAGACATGGACACCGTCGCCCCCGGCAACCCAGAGCCGCCCCTCGATATCGACGCGCATCCCGTCAGGCACCCCCATCGGCATCACCGCGAAATCGCGCAGACCCGACAGGCTCCAGTCGGGGGCCACATCCATCGCCAGCACCTTGTGATGCATCTCGGAACTGTCGGAGACATACAGGATTTTCTCGTCTGGTGAGAGACAGAGCCCGTTCGGCCGATAAATCTCCGTCATCAGCGGCTCAGGCCGGTCGGTGCGGTCGGTGATGCGGAACACCCACGCCCCGTCGAGCTCCTGCGCCTGCTGATAGCCGTGCAGGGCGCCATCCAGATAGCGCACGCCAAAGGGCGGATCGGTGAACAGGATCGTCCCGTCCGAGGCGCAGATCACGTCATTGGTGGAGTTCAGGACATGCGGCCCGTAGCCCGAGGCGAGGACGCGGCGCCTGAAATCGCGGGTTGACCGGGCGGTCAGGCTGCGGGTCGTGTGTTCGCAGCAGAGGATTTCGTCATGTCGCGACAGGGCGAGACCAATCGCGAAATGGGCATTCCCGATCAGCGTTTCCGCGCGATTATCCGCGGGGCGCCATATCTGGATGGTGTTGCCGGGGATATCGGTGAACAAGAGCGCGCCGCGCCCGGGGATCCAGCAAGGCCCCTCGGTGAAGCCGAAGCCGGTGGCCAGTTGCGCCACGTCGCCTGTCCAAAGTCTCATTCCGGGACCTCCCTGCCGCCGCGCGCCCACCGGTCGATCAGAACCACGGCGATGACCAGCACGCCCTTGATCACCTGTTGGGTGTTGAAATCGATATTCAGGATCGCAAGCCCGTTGTTGAGAATGCCGATAAGCGCAACGCCCAGCATCGTGCGCGGCATCGAGCCCGCGCCACCGCCAAGACGTGTGCCGCCGATCACGGCGGCGGCGATGGCATCGAATTCAAGGCCGATTGCGCCATCGGCGCGCGCATTGCCGATCCGCGCGATCAGGATCATGCCCACCAGCCCCATCAGCGCCCCCGTCAGGGTGAAGATCGCCAGCCGCAGCCGCGCCACCGGCAGGCCCAGCATGCCCGCGCTTTCCGCGTCGCCGCCGAGCGCGTAGATATTCGCGCCGAACCGCGTGCGTGCCAAAAGCCACCACATCAGCAGCGCCACGGCCAGCAGCCACCAGAAGGCCGCGCGGTTGCCGGCGAAGACCCCGGTCGCAAACATCTGGCGGAACCATTCCGCGTCGAACAGGATCGTCCGGCCGCCGGTCAGCGTCAGCGCCACGCCCTGCGCGATGAAGAAGCTGACCAGCGTTGCAATGAAGGAGGGGATGGCGACATAGACGACCAGTAGCCCGTTCAGAAGCCCGAAGCCCGCGCCCACGGCCAGGCCGATCGGGAGGGCCCAGATCCCGTATCCCCCGGCAAGCGCGATCGCGGTCACCACCGCCGCCGCCGAGGCCACCGCCCCGACGCTGAGGTCGATCTCGCCGGCCAGGATCACGAATGTCATCGCGGCGGCGGCGATGCCAAGGATCGCGACCTGCCGCCCGATCCCGATCAGATTGGCCGGGTCGCGAAAGGCAGGGCTGAGCAGCATCAGCGCCGCCAGCACCACAAGCAGCGCCACGGCCAGCCCGTAATCGGCCATATGCCGGCGCGCCGGCTTCATGACCGCCCACCCGAGGCGAGGCGCTCCAGCACCACGGCCAGAAGGATGATCATGCCCTTGACCACATATTGCAGGTCGATGTTCACGTTCATCAGCACCATGCCATTGTTCAGAGCCGCGATCAGCGCCGCCCCCATCAACGTGCGCAGGAGCGATGCGCGGCCGCCGAAAAGGCTGGCGCCCCCGATGATCACGGCGGCGATGGCATCAAGCGTCAGGGCCGGAACCGACGCGGGCGCGCCGCTGCCGAGCCGGGCCGCCGACAGCACCGCGGCCATCGCCACCAGCCCGCCCATGATGGCGAAGACCATGATCTTGCGGCGGCGAACGGGCACACCCGACAGCCGCGCCGCGGCGGCATTCGCGCCGATGGCGAAAAGCTCCCGCCCGGCCACGGTCCGGTCGAGAAAGAAAAGACAGGCGAGGAACGTGACGGCCACGATCAGCAACGGCACAGGCAGGCCAAGGGCGCGGGCATCATAGAAAAGAACCAGAAACGGCTCGCTCATGATCGCAACCGAGATCGCGCCGGTGAAGACATAGGCCAGCCCCGTGGCGATGGCCATCACACCAAGCGTGACGATGAAGGAGGGGATATCGCCCAGCACCGTGAGCGCACCGTTGAGCGCGCCGATGAGTATGCCCAGAGCGAGAACGGCCGTCACCGCCACGGGCCATCCCGCGCCCGCCTCCATGATCTGCGCCAGGATCACAGCAAGCAGGGAGACGACCGCGCCGACGCTCAGGTCGATCTCCCCCAGAAGGATCACCATCGTCATGCCGAAGGCCACCAGCATCAATGTGGCGCTGTCGGTCACGAGGCGTTCGAAATTGCGCAGATCAAGGAAGTATTCGCTGGACAGGGCGAAGAAGACGATCACCCCCAAAAGCCCGGCATAGGGCAGAAGATCACGGATCATCCGTGCCAGACCCGGGCCGCGCGCGCGGACGGCCGCGCGCGTCATGCGGCCGTCTCCGCGGCTTCGGTGAAGGACAGCTCCAGCAGGTTCTCCTCGGTCGCCGTTTCCGCCGGGAGGATGCCGGCCACGCGCCCCTGCGCCATGACTGCGATCCGGTCGGAGATCTGGAGCAACTCCGGCAGTTCCGAGGAAATCGCCAGAACCGCGGCGCCATCTGCCGCAAGCTGCCGGATCAACGCGTAAATCTCCGCCTTGGCGCCCACATCCACACCGCGGGTCGGCTCGTCCAGCAAAATGACGCGCGGGGCCGTCGCCAGCCATTTCGCCAGCGCCACTTTCTGCTGGTTGCCTCCCGAAAGCGTGTCGACCGCCACGCTCGGGCCGGCGGCCCTGACGCCCAGCCGTTCCATCCAGTCGCGTGCGAAACCGGCGATGCGGTTCGGGCCGATCACCCCGCGCGGGGCCAGCCGGCGGAGACTGGGCAGGGCGATGTTGTCCGCCACCGAAAGCGGCAGCACCAGCCCCAGACGTTTGCGATCCTCCGAGGCATAGGCCACGCCCTGGGCCATGGCCTCGCCAATATCCGCCGGGGCGTAGGGCCTGCCGAAAAGGATCATCCCGCCGCTGTCGGGCCGGTCTATTCCGGCGATCAGGCGGGCCAGTTCGGTCCGTCCCGCCCCCATCAGCCCCGCCATGCCCAGAACCTCGCCCGCCTTCAGCGACAAGCTGGCGCCGCGCACCGCCGTGCCTCGCGCCAGCCCTTCGACCTCAAGGGCCACGGGCAGATCTTCGCCCGCCGTGCCGTGCCGGTCTTCGGCCACGTCGCGGCCGACCATTGCGCAGATCAGCGCGGGACGGTCCAGATCGGCCGTGGCCCCGCTCAGCACATAGTGCCCGTCGCGCAGGACCGTGATGCGGTCGGACAGGGCGAATACCTCCGACATGCGGTGGGTGATGTAGATGATGCCCACGCCACGCTCCGAAAGGCGGCGCACCAGAGAAAACAAAAGCTCCTCCTCGGCGCGGCCAAGCGAGGAGGTCGGCTCGTCAAGGATCAGAACCCGGGGGTCTTGCGCAGAGGCCCGGGCGATCTCCACCATCTGCCGCTGCCCGGTGGACAGCCGCCCGGCAGGCGCGGTGGCCTCCAGCGGAATGCCAAGATCGTTCAGTATGCGCTCTGCCGTGCGGATCAGGGCCCGGCGATCCAGCCACAGCCCGCCCGCGCGCACCGGTTCGCGCCCGATCAACAGATTTTCGGCCACGCTGCGATTGGGCAGCACGGTCAGTTCTTGAAACACCGTATGGATGCCTGCGGCCTTGGCTGACGCCGGGCCCGGGAGGCGGACCGCGCGCCCGTCGATCCTGATCTCTCCGGCATCCGGCTGGAACAGGCCCGAGGCGATCTTCATCAGCGTCGACTTGCCCGCACCGTTTTCACCCATGAGGGCATGAACCTCGCCCGCGGCCAGCGCGAACCGCGCATCGTCAAGCGCCAGAACGCCGGGAAACCGCTTGGTGATATGGGACAGTTCAAGAAGCACGCGGGAACCTTCCCCCAGCCGGGCACGCGGGGGGTGTCCCGGGGGGACGGCGCCCCCCGAAACGCTGGCCGGTGTCACTCCGCCCAGGGTGGGGTGACGCCGGGATACTGGATCGCCCACATCTCGGCATAGTTTTCGGCCGTGACCAGCAGGTTCGGGGTGATGATCTCCTCGCACAGTTCCGCCCCGAGGATCGACTGCGCCAGACCTTCGATTGCCGCGCGCCCCTGAAGGGCCGCCTGCTGGCCCGACAGAGCCACGATATTGGTGTCGTCGGAATGAAGCTCCATGTATCCGGGCACTTCTGAATCGTAGCCTGCGATGGGGATATCCCGCCCCGATTGTTCCACCGCTTCGGTCGCGGCGTTTACCGCAAGGCTCCAGGTTGCGACGATGCCCGCAAGATCCGGATTGGCCTGGATCACGTTTGCGGCCAGTTCCAGCAACCGGTCCTGGCTGAAATCGGATTGCAGCGAAATGATCTGCCCGCCCGAGGCGCCGACCGCATCCAGCACACCCTTTTCCCGGTCGCGGATCGTTTGCAGCGCAAAGGGGATACCCAGGATCGCGATCTGTGCGTTCGGTGCGCCGATTTCGGCCATCAGCGCCGCTGTGGCGTCGTAGCTGCCCTGATAGCTGGCGGCATTCATCACGCTGATCACATCGCCGCGCGCGGGCGCGCCGCCGACGATGAAGACGGCGATGCCAGCCTGATTGGCACGGCGGACGGCCTGCCCGATGGAGCCCGCATCGACGGCGGTCAGAAAGATCCCGTCGACCCCGCGCTGGACCAGCGCATCGAATTGGGAAAGCTGGGTATTGGCATCGAAATCGGCATTGTTGACGATCAGGTCGACGCCGATTTCCGCGGCATGGGCCTCGGCACCGGCCACCAGCGTGCGGCTGAAATCATCCGAGATGTTGTTCGTCAGAAAGCCGAAGGTCAGATCGCGGGCAGCGATCTCGGCTTCCTGCGCGTCGGTCAGGTTCAGCGCTTCGGCGGTGCCGAGGCAACTCTCCTGCGCAATGGCGCTAGTGGCCGTCATCAGTGAGGCCGCGGCGGCAAGACCTGCCACCAGCCGCCGCGCGGACCTTATCGAGACTGTCATGGTATCCCTCCCTTGCCGTTCATGGGTCCAGCAAACGACGATTCGCGGCTTCAGGCAATACAAACGTTTGTATTATGAGTTGATACGGCCTGGGTGATCGGGCCTGCGTGCGGTCAGCGCGGGAGACGGGATCGCAAGACGGCGCTGCGGGCGATATCCCGCAGGGGTAAGGGGGACGTATCCGCTGACCCTGCGCAGGAAGATCGGCGCCCATATGGTCGGGCGCACAGTCTGGCCTCATGTCGATCAGAGAGCAGACGCGGCAGCGGGATCGGAACCTGATCGCGATCTCTGCGGGTGCTGCGGGGCAAGGGCGGCTGCGGGGCAGGGGTCGTGATCGCGCCACATGAGGCCCGGCTTCCGCGATACCTCCGGCATCGGAGCATGCCCGATTGCGACTGACGGGTCGCGCAAACCGGGCGCCTGACAGGGGTGGCGATTCGCGCTGAGCCGTGTTTTGACGCTTCGATTCGCGGCGATATCGGCTTTGTGCCTGTAACATTTTTTGGAACGATCCATAAAACGACCCCGAAAACCTGTCTAAAGGGATAGGTTTCTCATTGTTTCGATCCACTGAACAGGCTGTCCAAGAGCTATTTCTCTGCCGGATTTCCGATGTCGGAATGCGTGGCGCGAATGCCCTAATAATTTGTTAATAATAGGTTTATGCAGCTTTACCTTAACGGAAAGGCCGGTGCAGATGACCCTCTGCCGAGCCTCATGTCCCAACCTGTCGTACAAGTGTCGGATTCGTGACTTCACAAACCTCCTGGATTTGATATTGCATAGCTATGCAGCGATTGCCGAGGCAGTACGCCCGACACCGCAAAGCAGTTGGAAATACTTTCCATCGTGAAAAGAAACTTCGGTTTCATGTCGCTCTCCCGGCGGGTGGTCGGGCAGGGAGTTTGGCAACCGAACCAAGAGGAAAGATCGCCCGCGTGTCTGGGTGAGTATCGAGTGAACGAGGTCGTCATGCCGAACAGTAATTCAGTAGCGAGTTTTGAGCAGGTCCGCACCGTCAAGGATGCAGATCACCGTGTGCCACAAGAGCTGACGGCTTCGCATACCCCTGTCATCCAACCCTGCCGTGTTTCGCAGGTCGAGGAGACGCTGCCGTGCTTCACGCCCGGCACCGTCATCGCGACGCTGCGCGGAGAAGTCTCTGTCGAAGAGCTTCGGGTTGGTGACAGGGTCATTACCCGCGACAACGGCCTGCAGGAGATTTGCTGGACGGGTGCCAAGCAGATCGACGGGCGCACGCTTTTATCCGTTCCCAAGCTGCAGCCGGTGATGATCCACAAGGGGGCTCTGGGAAACGGGTTTCCCGTGCGGGACATGATGGTCAGCCCCAATCACCGGGTTCTGTACCATGGCGCGCGTGCGGGGATGTATTTCGGCGACCACGAAGTGCTTGCGGCGGCCAAGGACCTGATCGATGTCGTTCCGGGGGTGCAGCGGGTCACCGCCGCCCGCGCGACCTATATCCATTTCATGTTCGCGCAGCATGAGGTCGTGCTGTCGAACGGGGCCTGGACCGAGAGCTTCCAGCCCAATGAGCGGACCCTCCACGGTATCGAGGCGGAACAGCGGGCCGAGATCTTCGCGCTGTTCCCCGAACTGGCCGAGACCACGGGCCGCGAGGCCTATGGCGCGGCGCGCCAAACCCTGAATTCCGACGAAGCCAGACTGCTCGCCGACTGATTTGCCGGAGCGGCCAGGTCGCACCATCCGGCCCGCGCCTCGCCCGTCCGGTCGCCCGAGCGGCAGGTCTGCCGCATATCGCATGCCCCCGTCAAAAAGAAGGGTGCCGAACCCGGAGGTCCGGCACCCGACCGTCGCGAGGCGACAGGGAGAAAGCCTCGGCTCAATTCAACGTGGCGTTGAACAGATACACCTTTTCATCCGGACGCGGTGTCCAGTCGATCCGGTTGCTGACGCCGTAGAAATCCGGCTGGAAGTAGAGGTGCAGCCACGGTCCGTCATCATAGAAGACCTGCAACATCTCATCGACGATGGTGCGCACTTCCTCTTCGCTTTCCGCGGCCGCGATATCGGCCCACCGGTCGAACCAGCGCGGATCGTCCCAATGGGTGTAGTTGGTGCCTGCATCGACGGTGGCCAGATCGGTCATGTCGTAAAGCGGGCTCCAGAGCGCGCCGCCCGAGCCAATGAAGTAGAGCGGCCCTGCATTGCGTTCGCGGATCAGCGGAATGTAGACGCTGGACCATTCCATGATGTCGAGTTCCACGTCGAGCCCGACATCGGACAGGTACTGCGCGATGGCCTGAACCACATTGGCGTCGTTCAGATAGCGGCCCTGACCGGCCTGGAAGCGGATCGAGAAGCGCGTGCCGTCATCCCCGCGGGGCCAGCCTGCCTCGTCCAGAAGCCGCTCGGCGGTTTCGGGATCGTAGGGGTAGGGCTCGATATTCGGGTTGGCGTTCGGCGGGTTGACGATGCCGGTCATCCGCTCGCATTCGAAGTTGAGCAACTGGCGGCAGATCGTCGGAACGTCCACGGCATATTGCAGCGCGCGGCGCACCGCGGCGTCCTGAATGGCATCGCCGCCCGGTTCCTGGGCCATCGTGTCGCTCAGGTTGAACCCGACATACATCCGCCGCGTACCCTGGATCGGGTTGACCTCGGCCACGCCGCTGGCATTGATCACCTCCATCTGGTCCGGAGCCACATTGGTGATGATGTCCACATTGCCCGCCATCAGCTCGGCAGAGCGGGTGGAGGCTTCGGGGATGATCCGCCAGATGATGTTCTGGAAGCCCACATCCGCGCCCTCCACGGCCTCAAGCACCACTTCGGAGCCGCGACGCCATTCCGCAAGGCGGTAGGGGCCCGATCCGATCGGGTTGCCCGATGCCTCGTCAAGGCTCATCGCCTCATAGCTGTCCATGCAGTGAATGAAGACCTCGGCGATCAGACCAAAGGCAATCGGGTTGGGCGCGCCGAGATTGATCTGCACCCGCAGGTCATCCAGCGCTTCGGCGCTCTGGAAGTCGATGGAACTGAAGACGAAACCGGGCGTGTTGCCGGTGAAGGCGTTTTCCGGATCCGCGGCGCGGTTGAAGGAATAGGCCGCGTCCTCGGCCGTCAGCGCTTCGCCGTCATGGCATGTCAGGCCCTCGTTGAGCGTGTAGACATAGGCCATGCCGTCCTCTGAAATCTCCAGAGTGTTCGCAAGCTCGGGCCGGGCCACCCCGTCGCCGCCCATGGTGAAGAGCGTGCCGAAGATGTGGCGGGCGATATTGGAGTTGTCGCGCGACGCAATCGCGGACGGGTCGAGCGTGTTGATATCCGCGCTGAGCCCCACGACGATCGTATCGTCGGCGGGTTGCGCAAACGCCCCCGTTGTCAGCACAACGCTTGCAGCGCCCGCTGCAAGCAGATGGTGTAGTCTTGGCATTGGCTTTCCTTTCACCTGTTGGATGTTTGGCGACGGACCGGGGCTCGTCTTCGTGTTCTCGTTGGGTCCGTCCGGGTCTGTTGGAAACCGCAACCATCCAAGGCGGGATGCGCCATATGTCGGGGTTGCGGGTGTCACAGGTCTTGCGCGATGGTCGCCGGATCGAAGGCGGCCAGAATGCGTGTGTGGTCAGAGATCAGCTTGACGGCACGATCCGCATCGCCATCGGCCAGCGCCTGTACGATGGGCGGGTGGTTGCCGGCAACTTCGGTCAGATTGTGTTCGTCGCGGTTGCGCAACGCCATGATCTGGTGGATGCGCAGATAGAGGTTTTTCCAGGACGCCAGCAGCAGATCGTGATCGGCCAGCATGATCAGGGCGTGGTGAAACGCCTCGTCGGCGGCCACGAGCGCCTCGAAATCGTCGGCCTCGGCTGCGGCCGTCATCGCATCGCAATGTTCCCGCAACAGATCCAGCGGCGCGCCGTTTTCCAGGATCCGGCGCACGGCCATCACCTCGAACACCTCGCGCAGGGAATAGGTTTCCGCCACTTCGCGCGCGGTCAGCGGTTTCACCCGCTTGCCCTTGTAGGCGATGGTTTCGACCAGCCCGTCATTTTCCAGAATCTGGATCGCTTCGCGGATCGGCGCGCGGGAGACATTCATCTGCTCGGCCAGCGCGGTCTCCACCAGCCCGGTTCCGGGCCGCAACCTCCCGCTGAGGATGGCGCTGCGCAGCCTGTCGGCCACCTGAACGCGCAAGGGCACGTTTTCGATGGGGGCGATATCGGGCGGCATCGGGTCTGCAAGCATCGGTTTCGTGGTCATTACATCAGTCCTCCAGGGCAATCGTTATCTGCCTGACGGGCCGCCGCACCTGGCTGTTGGCGGGCAAGAAGTCCGACAGGAAGGTGGCGACACTTAAAGGAGGGAGACCTCGGACTGGCAACAGCAATCGGCAAGACGCAAGTCGATTGAATACAACCAGTGGCATTTGTCTCATGAAATACGCCCGACTGCGTTGTTGTGTAATGTCGACAATCCATAAGTGGACAATGCGGCACGCAGGAAAGCCTTGTCAAGCATTCATGGCGGGCGCGTTTCAGGGGGTTGGCGGGGAAGCGCCGTCTGCCAATCGCCACGGGGGGCCGACCTTCAACCATCCCTCCGGTCGCGCGGCGGCGGCATTCCCGCCGTGCCGGGCCGGTGCGATGTCTTTTCCGGTGGCGGGCTGCCGGGGCAGGGCGCGCGATACGGCGAAGGCCGGCAAGTCCGCCGGTCAGGTCGTGTGGATACAGGCGCTTGTGTGCCCGTTGCCGACGGGTTTCAGCTCCGGCACGATCTTCGCACACTCCTCGGTTGCAATCGGGCACCGGGTGCGGAACACACAGCCCGAGGGCGGATTGATTGGGCTGGGAATATCCCCTTTCAGAACCATGCGCTTGCGTCGTCTGCCCGGTTCGGGGATCGGCACCGCCGAGAGCAGCGCCTTGGTATAGGGGTGGTTCGGCCGGGCATAGAGATCCGCCGCCGAGGCGATTTCCATCACCCGGCCCAGATACATCACGATCACCCGGTCGCAGATATGTTCGACCACGCCCAGATCGTGGGCGATGAACAGCATCGTCAGATCCAGATCGTTTTTCAGATCCTCCAGCAGGTTGATGACCTGCGCCTGAATGGACACGTCCAGCGCCGAGACCGGTTCGTCGGCGACGATGAATTCCGGCTCGACGGCAAGCGCGCGGGCGATGCCGATCCGCTGCCGCTGGCCGCCGGAGAATTCATGCGGAAACCGGGCCAGATGGTCGCGCGACAGCCCGACCTTTTCCAGCAGCGTCGCGGCGCGGTCTTCATGCTCCGAAGGGTCGCCGATCTTGTGCAGGCGCAGCGGATGGGTCAGCACCTCGCGCACTTTTTCGCGCGGGTTGAGGCTGGCATAGGGATCCTGAAAGATGATCTGCATCCGCTTGCGATAGCTTCGCATGTCGGCGGCGTTCAGGCCCATCACGTCGGTGCCACCGAAGCGGACGGTGCCCCCGGTGGCCTGTTCCAGCCGCAGGATCGTGCGCCCGACGGTCGTCTTGCCCGAGCCGCTTTCGCCGACAAGCCCCACGACCTCGCCCGCATTGATGCCGAAGGAGATGTCGTCCACCGCCTTCACATTGTTGACCACGCGCTGCAACACCCCGCCATGGATCGGGAAGTATTTGCGCAGCTTGTCGACCTCAAGCAGGGGGGCGGTCATGAGGCCTGCCTTTCGTTCAGGTCAAGCTCGCGCCAGCGGGCGCAGCGGATCATATGGCTTTCGCTCGCCTGCTCCAGTTCGGGGGCGGCGGCCTTGCAGATATCGGTCGCGAAGGCGCAGCGCGGGTGGAACCGGCAGCCCGCCGGCAGGCTGGTCAGGGCAGGGACGGTGCCCGGGATCGCCTGAAGCCGTTGCTTGTTGATCGAGGAGCCGAGCCGGGGGATCGAGTTCATCAGCCCTGCGGTGTAGGGCATGCGCGGATTGCGGAAGATGTCTTCCACACCGGCGGTTTCGACCACCTGAGCGGCGTACATCACCACCACGCGATCCGCGACCTCGGCCACGACGCCCAGATCGTGCGTGATGAAGATGATCGCCATGCCCAGCTTTTGCTGCAGGTCCTGCATCAGTTCCAGCATCTGCGCCTGAATCGTGACATCCAGCGCGGTGGTGGGCTCGTCGGCGATCAGGATGCGCGGCTCGCAGGAGAGCGCCATGGCGATCATCGCGCGTTGGCGCATGCCGCCGGACATTTCATGCGGGTAATTGTCGACCCGGCGCGCAGGCTCGGGGATGCCGACCAGTTCCAGCATCTCGATCGCGCGGGCGCGGGCCTTGGATTTCGAAAGGTTTTCATGCCGGATGACCATTTCCGCGATCTGCTGGCCGACCGTATGCACCGGGTTCAGGCTGGTCATCGGCTCCTGGAAGATCATCCCGATCTCCTTGCCTCGGATTTCCCGCATCTCGGCATCGCTGAGCTGCGTGATCTCGCGGCCGGCAAGCTTGATACTGCCGCCCGATACGCGCCCGACATCCTTGGGCAAGAGACCCATGATCGACAGGCTGGTGACCGATTTGCCCGAGCCGCTTTCGCCCACGATGGCGAGTGTCTGGCCTGCATGGACATCGAAGCTGACCCCGTCGACAGCGCAGATCGACAGCGTCTTGGTCAGATCGAAGGTGGTCTGCAAATCGCGTACCTCCAGAAGCGGCGGCTCCCGGGATGGCGGGGTTTCCTCATGCTGCACCGGGAATGCTCCTCCGCAGCACGGCCGTGGCGGCGCACCCTGGTTCCGCGACGCGACGCTGACGGTCATGCAGATGCATTGTTTGCGGCCTTTTTCATCGTTTGTGCCCCCTGATCATACACGCGCGATCTATCGCGCGGGCCCGGTTCCGTTTCTCGATTTGGGTGCTTGACGCAATCGGGTCCGCATGATTTGGTTGTTCTACTGTCGACAATCTAAAATCTACCTTGGGAGAACAATGAATTGATTGTCAAGCATCCCGAGGCGGTGTCGCCGGAAAAGACGGAGGGTGGGCGATGCACGGACCCGCATCGTGCAGGATCGGTGAGCGATTGGGCAAGGTCTGTTTCGGGATCGGCCGGCAAACCGGCCGCCCGGCGCCGTGGCAACCTTGATCTGTTAGAGGGCGCGGCCTGATGTGGACATTCCTGATACGGCGTCTGATGCAGAGCATTGTCGTGCTGATCGGTGTCACGCTGATCAGCTTCATCTCGTTGCAGATCGGCGGGGATCCGACCTATCTGTTCGTGTCCGAAAACGCGAGCGCCGAGGAGATCCAGCGCGCGCGGGAGGCTCTGGGCTTCGACAAGCCACTGCATATCCAGTATCTCAGCTATGTCTGGAACGCGTTGCAGGGCGATTTCGGCAATTCGCTCAGCTATCGCCAGCCGGCGATGGATGTGGTGCTGGAGGCGATGCCGGCCACGATCGAGCTGACATTCTTCTCGCTGGTTCTTGCGATCGGGCTCTCGATCCCGCTTGGCATCTATGCGGCGCTGAACCGGGGCAAGCCCGCCGATGGCGGCATCATGACCTTCGCGATGCTGGGCCAGTCGATCCCGAATTTCTGGATGGGGATCATGATGATCCTGTTCTTCGGCCTCTATCTGCGCTGGTTCCCGATATCCGGCCATGTCCCGTTTCTGGAACCGCTCTTCGAGGGCGATTTCGCCACAGCGTTCAGCAATCTGCCCCGGTCGATGTATTACATGATCATGCCCGCCTTCGCGGTCGGCACCTATACGCTGGCGCGAAACGCCCGCCTTATCCGGTCGTCGATGCTGGAGGTTCTGCAACAGGATTACGTCCGCACCGCGCGGTCCAAGGGGATCTCGGAGCGCCGGGTGGTGATCCATCACGCGATGCGCAACGCCTGGCTGCCGGTCGTCACGATGATCGGGCTGGAGTTCGGCTTTCTGCTTGGCGGCGTGGTGGTGGTGGAAACGGTGTTTTCCTATCCCGGCATCGGCCGTCTGGTCTTCAACGCGATCAACCAGCGCGATATTCCGGTGGTTCAGGCCTCGGTCATCCTGCTGGCGGCGATTTTCATTCTGCTGAACCTGATCGTCGATCTGATCTATGCGCGGCTTGACCCGCGCGTGAAGCTTTAAGGGGGCGCGCGCCATGTCCGAGACAAGACCCGCCCCCAGCTCCGCATCCACCACCCAGGCCGTCGGCGGCATGGCCTCCTCCTACCGCCGCAGGGAGCTGCGCCGGGCCTTTGAAAGCATGCTGACCAGCCGGTGGGCGCTGGTAGGGTTGCTGATCCTGCTGATCGTGACCTTCGTGGCGATCTTCGGCCCGTGGCTGGCCCCGTTCGACCCCAACAGACAGAACATCATGATGCGCCTGCTGGAACCGGGCCAGCCCGGCGCCGGAGATCTGACCTACTGGCTAGGCTCCGACCAGTTGGGCCGCGACGTGCTCTCGCGGCTGCTTTACGGCGCGCGGGTTTCGTTGCTGGTGGGCGTGGCCGCGATTGTCGTGGGCGGCACGCTCGGCACCATCGCCGGCCTTGTCTCGGGGTACTTCGGCGGTTGGGTCGATGATGTGATCATGCGGCTTGGCGATATCCAGCTGGCCTTTCCCTTCATCCTTCTGGCGATCATGTTCCTTGTGGTGCTAGGCCCCGGGCTGGTGAACATCATCCTGGTTCTGGGGATCGGGCAGTGGATCACCTATGCCCGGATCGTCCGCGCGCAGACGCTCAGCCTGCGGGAAAAGGAATATGTCGAGGCCGCGCGCGCCATGGGCGACAGCACCTTTTCGATCCTCTTCCGGACGATCCTGCCCAATATCATCGCGCCCCTCACGGTGATCGCGTCGTTCAACGTGGCCGGCGTGATCCTGTCGGAAGCGGCGCTCTCCTTCCTCGGTCTGGGTGTGCCACCGGATGTGCCGACATGGGGTTCGATGCTGTCGGAAAGCCGCGATCACCTGCTGTCGAACAAATGGTGGCTGGCGGTGTTCCCGGGTCTTGCCATAGTGTTCACGGTGCTGGCCTTCAACATCATCGGCGACTGGCTGCGCGATTTCCTCGACCCGCGGCTCAAGGAAAACGGCTAGGGCCCGCGCTCCGCAGATCTTTGGTCGGCGCGTCGGGAGGGCGAGGTCGGCGTCAGGGCGACGGCGAGGGGAAGGCCCGCTTCGAGCCCTTAATGACCGATGCTGCGCGACGCATGAATGGCGGCTTTTTACGTTGCCATAGAAGAACTGTCTGACTAGGCTCGGCGTCAAAGGAGAGAAGCCATGTCCGTTAAATTCGTCGTCGTAGTCAGCATGAGGTGCATGGTCCGATAAGGGTTTTCCATATCCGTTTCCATGCGCCCCCGAAATCTTCGGGGGCTTTTTTGTTTCTAGAGCTGAGACCTTCAAAATGTACCACCCAAAAACACCGCCGCATTTGCTCACGCTGATACTTCTGACTGGGTTTTCGCCCATGTCTCTCAATATGTTTTTGCCTTCATTGGCGAACATCGCTGTCGATCTTGAAACAGACTATGGGACGGTGAGCTGGGCGGTCTCCGGGTATCTTGCGATAACTGCCATCATTCAACTGATCATTGGCCCTCTGTCAGACCGGATTGGCAGACGGCCAGTCCTTTTGGGAGCGTTGCTGGTCTTTGCATTTGCGTCGGTGGGCTGCGCTCTTGCTCAAAGCATTGAGGTATTTTTGTTTTCCCGGATGCTTCAAGGCGGAATAATCGGCGGATACGCCCTGTCTCTCGCCATCGTCCGGGACACAAGATCAGAGCGAGAGGCTGTGAGCTTGATCGGTTACATCGGAATGACTATGGCAATCGCTCCGATGGTTGGACCGATGTTAGGAGGTGTGCTGGACACATTTCTGGGGTGGCGATCCATCTTCGCTTTCTTTGCCGCTTCAGGATTTGGCCTGCTAATTTTGTGTTGGCTGGACTTGGGCGAAACCAAGCGGGATCGGGACAGTGATCCCGGCACGCCAATACCTGGCACGACATCCCTTTTGCGCGAACCGCTGTTCTGGGCTTACGCACTGTGCGGCACTTTCTCGGTTGGTGCGTTCTACATCTTCCTGACGGGTGCTCCGCTTGTGGCTCAAACCGTATTTGAAATTTCCACGGCGGAGCTTGGATTCTACATAGGAACAATAACGGTCGGGTTCATGTTGGGTGGCTTCATTGCCGGGCGTTTTGGCAAAGGATTTGAGCCAACAACCATGATGATTGCGGGCCGGATCATAGCCTGTATCGGGCTTGTTGGAGGTCTGCTCGTCTTGGCTTTGGGCATTACATCGCCACAAATCTTCTTTGCGAGCACGATCTTCGTGGGCCTCGGAAATGGGATCACAATGCCCGGTAGCAATGCTGGCGCGATGTCAGTGCGACCGGAACTTGCGGGCAGTGCCGCGGGGCTAAGTGGCGCATTGATAGTTGCCGGAGGTGCCATTTTGACGGCGGCGACAGGTACAGCCCTGACCGGAACCAATGGCGCGCAAACGTTGCTTATATTAATGCTGGCGGCATCCGGCTTGGGCCTGGGTTTCGCCATCTGGGCATCGTGGCTCAGGCAAAGGGCAGCGCGGTGTGCGAATGTGTAAAGCGGTCGTTCGTGCGGTCGCAGCGAATTTACTCTTTGTCCCGCGATCCAGACCTTGCAAAGCCCGCGTAGTACACGGCCTTCACCGCGCCAGCTCGTTGCAGGACCCAAGTGGCCGGAACGGCAAACCGCAGACCGTCAGCGCCTGACGAACCGGCCGCCGCCCTGCTTGCCCGTCACCGCGCCGTCCTTGAATACGCTCTGCCCCGCGAGGATCGTTTCACAGACCTTTCCGCGCAACACGCGGCCATAGAACAGATGTGCCACGTCGCGGGCGTGGCTGTGCATGGTGTCGGGCGCAAATCTGGTCTCGCCTGCCAGATCCACGATCGCGACATCCGCCGCAGAGCCGGGCAACAGGGCGCCTTTTTGCGGATAGAGCCCGTAACGCCGCGCCCCATTGGCACAGATCAGATCATGGGCCCGTTTCAGATCGAGCCGCCCGCGCGCCACCGCATCCAGCATCGCAGGCAGGATGAACTCGATGCCGGGAACGCCCGGGGGCGCGCCGGGGAAATCCCCCTCGGCGGCCTGTTTCTCCGCCTTGGCGAAGGGCGCATGATCGGTGGTGACGTAGTCGATCACCCCGTCGGCGATGGCCTGCCAGAGCGCATCCTGATCGGCCTGATGGCGGATCGGCGGGTTCACCTTGGCGTAGATGCCCGCGCGCGCCACGTCCTCTTCGGTGGCGAACAGGTATTGCGGGCAGGTTTCGGCGGTGAAGTCCGAGGTGCCGGCAAAGCCGCGCAGGACGGCCACGGTTTCGGTGGAGGTGACATGGGCTATATGCAGTTTCGCCTGCGCGGTGATGTTCATCGCCAGCAGTTTGGCCACCGCCACCGCCTCGCAGATCGCCGGGCGGGACAGGCCATGGGTCGCCGCATCCGCCGGATCGAGCGCCTTGGCAAGACCCTCGTAATGGCTCAGCAGCGCGGCGCTTTCGGCATGGACCACCACGGGTCGCCCGGTGTCCGACAAAAGCTCAAGCGCGCGAAGCTGGTCGGCCTCGTCGGGAAAGGCCAGCCCCTCGAACTCGTCGGCGCGGCCGGGCGGCGAGGGCGTGGTGAAGATCTTCCACGCGATGCAGCCGAGATCCATCATCGCGTCGCGGCTGGCCTCGGTCAGATCGCCGGGCGCTGCGTAAAGGGCAAAATCGATGACGGCATTTTCGCTGAAATGATCGCGGCGCCGGGCCAGTTCTCCGGGCGTCGAGCAGCAGGGTTTGGAAATCGGCATCTCGAAGAGCGTCGTGACCCCGCCCGCCGCCGCCGCCCGGGTTTCCGACAGGACGGTGCCGCGTTCGGGATAGGCGGGCGCGCGGACGTGGAAATGAATATCCACGATTCCGGGCAGCACGGTTTTTCCGCGGGCGTCGATGATCCGGGATGCGTCCGGCGCGGTGCCCGGCGCATAGAGATCCGCCACCTTGCCATCCGCCAGCCCCAGATCGACGCGATGAAGGCCATCGGGCAGCAGCACGTCGCCGCCCGAAATCAGCGTATTCAGCGCGGTCATTTCAGCCCCAGTTCGCTCAGCGCCTTGGCCACACCGTCCAGATTGGTCAGATGCATGGAGGCGTAATTGGGCGACAGGACCACCCCGTGCCCGCCCGCGCGATAGGTGGCCATGACCGAGCGATAGGCGATGTCGGGCGTGCATTTCGCCTGATCCGCGCGCACCCGCGGCGCATCGATGCCGAGGCCCATGAAGACCTTGGCCTTGTCGTGCACCCCCGCCAGCGCTGCCTCGCATTGCCCGAAAACGTAGGTGTCGGGATCCAGACCGTCCTGGATCACCGTGTCGATACCGGAGCCCCGGATGCCGAGGATCCCGTCCATGACCTGCATCGCCACCGCAGGGTCGAAATCGCGCAGGATGGTGTTCCGGAAAAAGCCGAACTCCTTGTGCCAGATCTCGCCCGACTGGTGCTGATAGGTGATCGGCTTGACCCAGTCGGCATACATCGTCTGTTCGTGCCACGGCCATTGGGCGCGGCGGAACAGGTTGAAATGATTGCGGTTCCAGACGTTGAGGCCGAAGGGCAGGGCGGGTTTGCACCATTTCACCAGCCCGTACAGTTCCCGGTCCAGATCCTTGTTGCGCTCCAGCCAGAAGCGCTCCCAGATCAGCACTTCGGGGTTTTCCAGAAGCGTGCGGATGAAGGTGATGAACGCCCCGTCGTCGAATTCGGTGCCGCCAAGGGCGTCCTGCATGAAGTCATACATCGCGATGCAGCCCCGGCGGCAGGCCTCCACGTCGATGCCGCGCGCGATGGCCTCGGCCCGGCTGGCTTCCGAGAAGTCACCGGGCGCCTGGCCCTGCATCATCTGATCGAGCGGCGAGTTCCGCTCATTGCACCACATGATCCCGTCGATGTCGTAATTGCGCACCTGATCCTCGATGATCGCGTGCATCCAGTTGCGGTAATCAGGGTTCGAGGTCGACGGCTCGTCCTTGCGGCGGCCGAACACGTCGACCTCCATGCAGGTCGCGAGGTTGGGGATATCCACCGCGCTGGCCGATCCGTGGCCTGCGTATTTGAAGAACGGCTCCATCAGTTCGACATAGACCTTCATGCCGCGTTTGTGGGCCTCGGGGATCACCAGATCGAGGATGTCGATCCCCTCCATCTCCGTGTCGGTGGCGCGGAACTCCTTGATCAGCGTCTTGGTGTAGTAACGCGGATCGGGGTTGAAATAGGCGCCGCCCTTCATCGTGAACGGCTCGGGCACGCCATGGTCAGGCCAGCCGTCCAGCTCGTGCGCGATGGAGCGCCCGGTCTTCAGGCCAAGCCAGGACACGGTGCCGAGCATCAGGACGTTGACGCCGACGCGATCCTTGAGCGTGTCGAGCACGGTCTCCACGCCTTCATCTATGAAGCTGATCGGCGAGACCTGGATGCCGACGAATTTCTCCTCCGGATTGGGGGTCATGTTGCTCATGCCGCCGCCCCAGCATGGCTGGCGATGAACCCTTTGATCCGCGCCATCGCCTCTTTGATCACCGGCAGCGGTTGCAGGTAGGAGATACGGATGAAATCGCTGTCCGGCTCCCCGAACATGTCGCCGGGAAAGACCATGACGCCGGTTTCCCGCAGCAGGTTCTCGCAAAACGGTTTCGCCTTCATGCCCGTGGCAGAGATGTTGGTGTAGATGTAGAACGCGCCGCCGGGCGCGCCGTAGCTCAGGCCCGCCTCGCTCAGGGCCGACATCAGATAGGCGCGGCGCTCGGCATAGGCGCGGAACGTCGCCTCCATCTCGTCCTGCGGGCCGGTCAGCGCAGCAAGTGCCGCGAATTGCGATATGGTGCAGGTATTGATCGACAGGGTGTGCCGCGGCTCGGTCAGCTTCTCCACGAAATCCGCCGGTGCCGCCATGTAGCCCACGCGCCAGCCGGTCATGGCATAGGTCTTGGAAAAGCCGTTGAGCGTGATGGTCCGCTCCTTCATCCCCGGCAGCGCCGCCAGCGACAGGTGCTCGTGGGGCGGATAGATCAGCTTGGCATAGATCTCGTCGGCGATGACCAGAATATCGTGCCTCACCGCCAGATCGGCGATCTGCCGGATCACATCGGGCGGGGTTACGGCGCCCGTGGGGTTATTGGGGGAGACCATCACGAACATGCGCGTTTTCGGCGTGATGCGTTTCTCGATTTCGGCCACGTCCAGCGCGAAATCGTCTTTCTGGTAGGTCGGGACCGGCACCGGAATGCCGCCGCAGAGATGCACTGCCGTGTCATAGGTGGTGAACCGCGGCGAGGTGATCAGCACCTCGTCGCCCGCCTGCACCAGACCCAACATGCACAACATGATGCTTTCCTGCACACCAGCGGTGACGATGATTTCGTCGGCGGTGTAGTCGAGGCCGTACTCCGCCCGCAGGTTATCGCAGATCGCCTGCCGAAGCTGGGGCAGCCCTGTGGGCCCGGTATAGTGGTGCTGGTTGTCGTCCAGCGCGGCCTTCGCGGCCTCGACCACATGGGCGGGGGTGTGAAAATCCGGGTCGCCCCGGCCAAGGGCGATGACATTGTCGAGGCCGGCGGCGATCTCCAGCATTCTGGTGCGAAACGATCCGTCCTCGTCGACGATGCGGGGCGCCGTGCGTTGCAGCAAAAGCGATTGGGTCATGTCAGTGCATCCTTTTGCCGTCGATGAAGGTCATCTCGACCTTCTCCAGTGCGGTGAGGTCCTGATCGGGCTTGCCGTCGACCACGATCATGTCGGCCAGCTTCCCGGCCTCCAGCGTGCCGAGTTGGTCGCCGAACCCGTTCAGCACCGCCGCCCGCGCCGTGATGGCGCGCAAGGCGTCCAGATTGTCGGAGCAGACGCCCACCTCCACCATGAAGCCAAGTTCCGGCACGATCCGGTCGTGTTCCACCGCCGGGCTGCCCGCATCGGTGCCGAAGACGATCGGCACGCCCGCCTTCGCGGCGCGGACCAGACCGTCGAACCGGCTCTTGTCGGCCACGGCGCGCTTGCGCTCCTCGATCTTCCATTCGGGGATGCCGAAGGCGCGCGCGATCTCCTCGTTCGCCTGAATGACGAGGGCGGAGAAGGTCGTGACGATGGGCAGCTTGCGGTCGAGCAGCACCTGAATCGTTTCGTCGGTCATCGACCCGCCATGCTCCACGCAATCGATGCCGAACTCGGCCACGCGCCTGATGCAGTCGTTGTAGGTGGCATGGGCCGTGATCGGGATGCCGTTGCGATGGGCCTCGTCGATGACGGCGTGCAACTCGTCATCGGTGAATTCCAGCGTGTCGTGGCAGGCCATGATCTTGATCAGATCCGCCCCGCCCTTGACCTGATCGCGCACGGCGCGGCGCATTTCATCGGCACCGCTCGCCTCGCGGCAGACCCAGTAGGTGTGGCCGCCGGTCTGGATGATGGCCTCGCCCGAGACCAGAAGCCGGGGGCCGGGGAAGATGCCCTGCGCTACGGCCTGTTTGGTGAAGAGGTTGGCGTTGTGCACCCCCAGATCCCGCACCAGTGTGATGCCCGCGCGCAGGGATTTGAGCATGTTGCCGGCGGCCTTGTAGGCGCGGATCTCGGGCGGGTCGAACATGCTTTGCTGGCTCAGCTCGTGAATGCCGTCCCAGCTGAGATGCGCGTGGCTGTTCATCATGCCCGGCATCAGGGTCTTGCCGCCGGTATCGGTGGCGGCGATCCCTCCGGGCGCATCGGCGCGCGCGCCGACCGCGGCGATCTTGCCGTCCTTGAGATGGACAAATCCGTCCTCGATCACCTCATCGCCCACGCAGGTGATGACCCGGCCATGGAAAAGGCGTTCCTCGACGGGGGCGTCAAACATCGGCTTGGTGATCTTCTGGTATTTCCAGGCGGCTGGTTCGGGCATCTCGGGAACTCCTCAGATTGCGATGACGCGGGCGTCAATCGGTGTGTTGGCCTGAAACCGGGACGGGATATCGACCCCTGTTTCGGTCACGATCATGGTGTTGATGGTGCGGTATCCGTCGATGCCGGGGCGGTAGACGCCGGGCTCGTTGGAAAAGATCATATGCGTCCGGATTGGGGTCGGATCGCCGGGCGCGAGCCACGGGGCCTCGTGCCCCTCCAGCCCCATGCCGTGGCCGATGCGATGCCGGATCGCGTCGCCGAGCCCCGCCGCGCGCAGGGCATCGAGCGCCGCGTCGTTGGCTTGTGTGCAGGTCCGGCGCGCCGCACAGGCGGCGATGGCGGCATCGTTGCATGCCGCCATCGCGCGCATGATCCGGCGCTGTTCGGCGGTGATCTCACCCAGGATCAGGGTCACGCCGCTCTCGGCGTGATAGCCGCCAAGGCTGGCCCCGATGCCCGCGATCAGCGTCTCGCCGGGTTGCGGCACGCGTTCCAGAACCGCGCCGTGGGGCAGGGCGGCGCGCGGGCCCGAATGGACCGACGCGGTGATGCCCATGGGTGTGCCCGCGAAGGCGGTCTTATGTTTCGCGAAAAGCGCGCCCTTCGCATGGGCCATGGCATCGGCCATCAGGTCGGCCTCCGTGCCGCCCTGGGCGATAATGTCCCCGGCGGCGGTATGAAGGCGGGTCAGGAAGAGGTCTGCGAAGGTCGCAGCCTCGGCGGTCAGCGCAATCTCCTGAGGTTCCTTGATGGTGCGCGCGGTCATCGCGTGGTCGGTCAGGTCAATATGCGCCAGCCGGTCACGCGCGGCGTCCAGGAGGGCGGCATCCAGCAGGTCGATGCCGACGCGTTTGCGCCCGATCTGGTCAAGCATCCAGAGGACTGGCGGCACCTCGCCCGGGAACTCGTCATAAAAGCGCAGATCGGACAGGCCCGTGCCCTCGGCATTTTCGCGCTCCAAGCCCGGCAGCATCAGGACCGGCGCGCCCTCCACCGGCAGCCAGAGCCCCATGGGCCGTTCGTTGGCCGAGAGAAACAGCCCCGTCGCGTAGGCCAGATTGGCCGCGCGGAGCAGCAGTAACCCGTCCAGCCCCGCCGCCTGTGCCCGCGCCCGCAACCTGTCGCGCGCACGGGCGTGAAAGGCGGCGTCGAGCGGTTTCACAGCGTGTCGCCGGTATAGGGGCCGATAGGGTCCAGCGTAGTCTTGAGGTTCAACTCGCGGCCAAGCGCCTGCATGTCGGCCAGAACCACATCGTCGATCGGCACACCGTTTTCGGATTTCGCCGCCGTGCGCCGCGCCTCCTGCTCGCCGGGCACGAGGATCTCGTCGAAACCGGGGCGGAGCGCGCGCGTCTTGGCCATCTGGACGAACTCACCCATCCGCGCGGCATAGGCGTCGGGCTCCATGAACCACGAGATGTCGATGGCCTGAAAGTAATGGGACACATCGAGCTTCTTCGGGTCGGAATAGGGCGTCAGGCCGAAGCCGCCGCCCGACAGCACGCCGGTCAGCGCTTCGGTCATGAAGGCCAGCCCATAGCCCTTGTGCCCGCCGATCCCCAGAAGCGGGCCTTTCAGCGCGGCCGCCGGGTCGTCGGTCTCCTCACCCTCGGGGGTGATCGCCCAATCGAGGGGCATTTTCTTCCCCTCGCGGATCAGCCAGTTCATCATGCCCTTGCCCGCGGTCGTGATCGCGATGTCGAGCACCGTCGGGAAGCCCTGGTCGGACGGCGCCGCGATGGACCACGGGTTGGTGCCGGTCACGCCTTCGCGCCCGCCCCAGGGGGCCATTTCCGGACCCGCATTGGTGAAGGCGATGCCGATGCAGCCGTGATCCAGCGCCTGACAGGCATGGACCGCGCTGGAGCCGTAATGGGTGGAGTTGCGCACGATCACCGTGCCGATGCCGCCCTCCTTGGCTTTCCGGATCGCAAGCCGCATGGCTTTGGCCGCCGCCACCGTCCCGATGCCGTTATGCGCATCGACCAGCGCCAATGCCGGGCCTTCCTTGACGATGGACCAGTCCGCGCGCGGGTCCACCTCGCCATTGCCGATCCGCTCATGATACCGCCGCAACCGCGCCACGCCCTGGCCCTGGCCGGGGTGAAACCGCAACTCCGAGAAGATCAGTGCATCGGCGAAGATGCCCGCATCCTCCGCCGTCAGGCCGAGTGCCTCGAACCCTTCGGACACGAAGGCTCGCAATTGCGCCCGGTCCACATTGGTCATGGGGATCGCCTTGGTCATGCGCTTAGCCCCAGGATATCGGCGATGTTCGTGCCGGGCGCGTCATAGGCGCCCAGTTGTCCGGCGGGCGCGGTCATCACCACGGTCATGCCGGGGCCGTAGCCCGCGCGCGGGCCATCCGTCTGGCCGATGATCCCGATCCCCATCGCACCGCGCAGATAGCCGTGATTGTACCGGCTGTCGGTATCCTCGATTGCCACCACATCGCCAAGGCGGAGCCCGTCGAGCCCCAGCTTTGCCAGCTCTGCCCGGTCGGTGGACTGGATATGAAGCGATCCGCCCTCCGATGTCAGACCCGCGCCCGCGCCGACCAGATGGGGCGGGATCTTCGCGCAGACACCCATCATCAGCACATCGTCTTCGATCCGTTTCGGCAGCGCATCGAACAGCGCCGGCGACAGGGATTTGAAATGAACGTCCGGGCAGGCGGGCACAGATAGGCCCACACCCTCGCTCTTGACCAGAATCCGGTCGTCGACGGCGATCTTGCGCCGCGTCTGGCTATCGAAATGGATGATCACCTGATCCGAAAACCGGCCCGATTTTCCGGTGACGACGCCGCGCGCGCCCTTGGCGGCACCGCTGACGATCAGCGCCTCGTTCCCGACGCAGGCAAAGACGTTCAGGCCGCGGTTCTTGTTGGCGTCCGGATGCGCAATGCTGACGGAGGGATGAATGCAATCGCCGGACCAGCCGAAGGCGCTGTCCCCGACGGTGACGTTGTAGACGATCCCGCCGAAGGTCGGCCAGAGAAAGGCGCGGCCATCGGCATCGAGCCGGTAGGGCTCGGCGGGCAGACCGGACAGGGACGGGTTGGCGACCTGTCCCATGACCGAAACGGTGACGATATCGGCGGCGTTTGTTTGAATGCTCATGGATCAGGCTCCGAGATCGAGAAGTTGGGCGATATTGGCGTCGGCACTGATGTCGAAATCGATCGTGCCGTCCCGCGCGGTCATAAGGGTCAGGATGCCGGGGCCATGCCCCGTCATCACGCTGTCGCCATGGATGCACAGGCAGATCGACACCGCGCCTTCCCGGTAGGACCGCCCCCAGTGATGATCGGCATGGCGGATCGCGATCAGATCGCCGAGACGCATCTGGTCGATGCCCAGCTCCGCCATCAGCGCCCGGTCCCCCGACATCAGATCCTGATCGACATATTCCGAGTTCAGTTCGGCGCCGGAGCCCATGATGCGCATCGGCAGTTCCATGGCCACATTCACATGCAGGCGTGACCCGTGTTCTGTGATCCCCATGGCATGGAACAGGCGCGGGCTCATCTTCTTCAGGGCGACACCGGGATGATCGGTCAGCGCAAGGCCCTGACCCTTGGTCATCACCTGAATGCGGTCGCCGGGGGCCATCACGTCATGCGCCTCGGGCGAGAACTGCACCAGAATGCGCGCATGTTCGCCAACAACGATGCCGCGCTCGCCTGCCGCCATGCCGGAGGTCACCATCGCCTCGTTACCGATGCAGTTGAGGTAGTGCAGCGCATGATGGCGGCCGGCATCGGCCTCGTCATCGATGGATACGCCCGGTTCCACATGATCGCCCGCCCAGCCGAAGGCGCGATCCCCGCAGCGCACGTTATAGGTGATCCCGTACATCCCCGGCAGCACCGTCGCGCGGCCGTCGGGATGGGGGATATACTGGCCCGGTCGCACCGCAGGTGTGGTGATCACGCCGGAGACGGCCATCTCGACAAGGCTGGATTCATTGGTGTTCGGGCTTGGCATCGGGGCGCGGCTCCTCCGTTTCTGGGCGGCTGGCGGACAGCAATGTTTTGGTTTGACTTCCGGCCTCTTCCTTGCCATCAGTATATTGTCGACATTGCTCTTGTCCAACTGAGATACACGAGCAGAATGGATAGTCAAGCACCGTGCGTTGACCTGATCGGGTTCCCGGAAACCCGCAGCGCCGCACAGATCCGAAAGGGATGAGCAGTCAGGATGAGTTATGCAGGATTAATCGACGTGACGGGCCGGGTGAACGATTTTCTGAACGCCGGATCGGTCCTGTCCTGGGACGCGCGGACGATGATGCCGAAGGCCGGCGCCGAGACGCGGTCCAAGCAACTTGCCACCCTGGCGGTCGCGGCCCGCAACCTGTTGTGCTCGGACGAGACGAAGCGCGCGCTCGACGGGGCGGAGGCGGAGATCTCAGGCAAGCACTCCGACAGCGCGGAGGCGCGGATCGTGGCGCAGGTGCGCGAGGCCATCGATTACCACGAGCGCATCCCGACGGAGCTTCTGCGCCGGAAGACCGAGCTGGGCTCGGCCGCTCACGAGGTCTGGGCGGAGGCGCGCGAGAAGGCCGATTTCTCGATTTTTGCCGATGCGCTGACCACCATGGTCGATATCAACCGGGAAATGGCGCAGGCCATCGGGTTTGACGACCATCCCTATGACGCCCTGATGTACCGCTTCGAGCCGGGCACGACCAAGGCCGGTCTGGACCGTTTGTTTGCCCGGCTGCGCGAGGGTATGCTGCCGCTGGTGCGCGCGATCGCCGATGCGGAGAAACCCCGGTCGGATTTCCTGTTTCGCGACTATCCGGTTCAGGCGCAGATGGCGTTTGCCCTGAAAATGGCCAGGCGGATCGGCTATGACACCGATCGCGGCCGACTGGATACCACCGTTCATCCGTTCGAGGTGTCCTTCACCCGCAACGATGTGCGGATCACCACACGGGTCAACAGATCCTACATGCCGATGTCCCTGTTCGGGGCGCTGCACGAGGCGGGCCACGCGATGTATGAGCAGGGCGTCGACCCCGCCTATACCCGCACGCCGCTCGCCACCGATCTGATCAGCCTTTATGCCGTCGGCGGCGTCAGTTTCGGGGCCCATGAAAGCCAGTCGCGCCTTTGGGAAAACCACGTGGGCCGCAGTCGCGCCTTCTGGGCCAATCACATGGGCGATATCAGAGCGGCCTATCCCGGCACGCTCGACGACGTCACCGAAGAGGAGTTCTACCGCGCGGTGAACCGGTCCGAACCGAGCTTCATCCGGGTCGAGGCGGACGAGCTGACCTATGATTTCCACATCATGCTGCGCTGCGAGCTTGAGGCCGCGCTGGTCGATGGATCGCTGGCCGTTGCCGATCTGCCCGAGGCATGGAATGCGGGGATGAAAAGCTATCTGGGCGTAGATGTGCCCGATGACGCGCAGGGCGTCCTGCAGGATGTGCACTGGTCCTCGGGCCAGATCGGGACGTTCTGCAACTACACCATCGGCAATATCATGGCCGCCCAGCTGTTCGACACCGCGACGGACGAAAACCCCGGCATTCAGACCGCGCTGGACGCCGCGGACTACACCCCTCTGCGGGCGTGGCTCACCGACAAGGTCTGCCGTCATGGCCGCCGTTTCGGCCGCGACGAATTGCTGGAAAAGGCCACCGGGCGGACGCTCGACCCCGATCCCTACATCGCGCATCTGACGCGCAAATACTCCGATCTCTACGCGCTCGCCTGATCGCCTGCCTGGCAAGGAAACGACAATGACCACACCGAACACCGCACGCCTGGCCAAACGGGTCAAACTGTCCGACGGGGCGCTGATCACCAAGATGCTGGATATCGCCGAGGGGCTTGACGACGTGATCAAACTGGGCCGCGGCGACCCCGATCTGGATACGCCCGCCCATATCATCAAGGCCGGGCAGGAGGCGCTGGCCAACGGCGCCACGCATTATACCCACCCGCTTGGCATCGCGCCGCTGCGCGAGGCGATTGCGGACAACATCCGGGCCTATGGCGGGGCTGACTACGCCGCCGACGAGATCATGATCACTCCGGGCGGCCAGCAGGGCATGTTCATTATCGCGCTGTCGCTGCTTGACCCCGGCGACGAGATTATCGTGCCGTGCCCGGGCTACAACCCCTATCAGCAGGCCGCCGAGATGTCCGATGCCGTCGTGGTGAAAATCCCGATGACGCTTGCCACGAATTTCACGCTGACCGCCGAGATGATCGAGCCCCACATCACCGAACGGTCGAAAATCCTCGTGCTGATCAACCCCAACAATCCGACCGGCTCCGTCACCCCGCCAGACGAGGTGCGCAAGATCGCGGAACTGGCCAAGAAGCACGATCTGATCGTGATCTCCGACGAGATCTATTCCCGCCTGACCTTCGGCAATAACACGGTGCTGCCGGTTGCCTCGCTGCCGGACATGAAGGAGCGCACCATCACGCTCAGCGGGTTTTCCAAGGCCTATGCGATGACCGGCTGGCGGATCGGCTATCTGGCCGGGCCGCGCGACCTGATCATGCCGATGTCCGAGGTCAACCACGCCTTCGCGATCTCCACCGCCGCCGTCAGCCAGCATGCCGCGCTGGCCGCGATGACCGGCCCGCAGGACTGCGTGGAGGAGATGCGCCAGATCTACGATGCGCGCCGCCGCGCCATCTGCAAGGGGCTCGATGCCATCGGCATGGGCTATGCCGAGCCGCAGGGCGCCTTCTACGTCTATGCCAATGTCGCCAGCCTGGGTCTCGGGATCACCGCCGGCGCATTCTGCGAACGGCTTTTGGCCGAGGGCAGGGTGATGATGTATCCGGGCACGATTTACGGCGATCACACGGATGATTTCGTGCGCATGTCGATGACCCAGCCCGTCGACCGGATCGAGATCGCGATGCAACGCATGGCGCAGGTCGTCGAAAGCTTCCGCGCGGATGCGCGGACCGCAGCCATTTAGGAAAGGGACGCAGACATGGATGTGAAATCCGACAACCCCAATATCAGAAGCATCAAGCACATGGCCTTTGCCGTGAAGGATGCCGAGCAGGCGCTGAGCGCATATGCGAAGTTCCTGCATGTGCCTGCGGAGACCGAGATCACGCATTTCCCGAAATCCGGAAACAAGGTCGCGCTCTTCTATCTGGGCGGCATCGAGTATCAGCTTTGCCAGTCGACCGATCCGGACGGTCGCTTCGCGTCCTGGATCAAGGAGCGGGGCGCCGAGGGTCTCCACCATATCTGCTATGAGGTCGACGATATCGACAAGGCGCTGGACCACGCGAAATCCCAGGGCGCGGAGCTTCGCATCTGTCAGGCCTGCGGCGTTTACGGCAGCCATGCCCATCCCGAGGGCTGGGTCGCGTTTCTCGACAATGATGCCGGCGGGATCGAGATCGAATTCATGCAGGTCTACACGCCCGAACAGCTTGCGGCTTACGAAAAATCGGGGGCCGAAGCGGTATGAGCACGGATGCAAACCAGTCGCTGAGCGTGGGCACCGCGACGGCGCAACCCGGTGAAACGGTGCGCGGCGCGATCCCCGCGGGCGATCTGGCCGGCGGGATCAGGGTCGAGATCCCGGTGGTGGTGATCAATGGCGCGGGCGCCGGGCCGACCTTCTGGGTCAATGCGGCAATCCACGGCGATGAGCCCGAGGGGCCGCTGGCCTGCATGATGGCGCAAAAGCAGATCGATCCGGCCAAGCTGCGCGGTGCGGTCGTGATGGTACCGTGCGTGAACCCGCTGGCGTTTTCGGCCGCCGAACGGGGCAACCCGCTCGACACGTTCACCTATGACATGAACCGGATCTATCCCGGCAAGCCCGACGGCTATTTTTCCGACCGGGTGGCCGATGCCCATTGGCAGGCGATGAAGGACGTGGCCGATCTGGAGATCTCGATCCATTCCGGCGGCGCGCATTCCTTCCTCGACAAGGCGATCTTCGTCGACGAGCGCCCCGAAAGCGTGGAACTTGCCAAGGCCATGGGCGCAGGCTGGGGCTGCATCATGTCGAACTTCACCAAGTCCGGCAGCCCGATGGCGGCGCTGAACAATGCCGGCAAGGTGGGGATCACGGTCGAGCTTGGCGGGCGCTCCTACACCTCGCCCGAACGGTTCCGTTACGTGGGCCGCGAGCTTGCGAAGTCGATCCTGAACATCTGCTACCACTACGATATGCTGGACGGCGAGGCGACCTATCCCGACGACGCCACCAAGGGCCAGCAGCAGGCGCTGCTGGCGCCCGCGTCCGGCATATTCCTGCCCGAGGAGGGCGTGGAGTTCCTCACCATGATGCGGAAGGGCGACAAGATCGCCTCCATCGTCAATATCTTCGGCGATGAGGTCGGCGCGCTGCATGCACCCGCCGATGGCATGTTCTTCGGTCTGCGCGCGCTGCCGAATGTCAACCGGGGCGACTGGTGCTGCTTCTTCAACAAGGTGGAGGGGCCGCGTGACTGAACGGACCCGCCGCCAGCGCAGGGCGCATTCATGACCCGGCCCCGCGATCTGGCCGGATATGGCGCCAACCCGCCCGATATCCGCTGGCCGGGCGGCGCGGGTCTCGCCGTCAACTTCGTGCTGAATATCGAGGAGGGCTCCGAATACTCCGTCGGCGATGGCGATGGCCGTTCCGAAAGCGCGCTGAGCGAGGTTCGGGCCAGCCGGGTTCCCGCAGGCGACCGGGATCTGGCCGCCGAAAGCATGTATGAATACGGATCGCGGGTCGGCTTCTGGCGGCTGCACCGTCTGTTCCGGTCGCGCGGCCTGCCGCTGACGGTGTTCGCCAGCGCCCTTGCGCTGGAACGCTGCCCCGACATCGCCGCGGCGATTTCCGCGACAGACTGGGATATCTGCGCCCATGGCTGGCGCTGGATCGAGCATTATCATCTGGATGCCCAAACCGAGGCCGATCATATCGCAAAGGCCCATGAGAGCCTGACCCGAACCGTCGGCCGCCCGCCGAAGGGCTGGTATTGCCGCTATTCCGCCTCGCCCGCGACGCGGGATCTTCTGGTGGCCCATGGCGGCTACACCTATGACAGCGACGCCTATAACGACGATCTGCCCTACTGGACGGAGGTCTCGGGCAAGCCGCATCTGGTCGTGCCCTATTCGATGGTCACCAATGACGCCAAGTTCCTGTCGGGAGACGTCTTCGCGGCAAGCGATTATGCCAATTTCCTGATCGACAGTTTCGACATATTGCTGGCCGAGGCCCGAGAGATGCCGCGGATGATGTCGGTGGGGCTGCATTCCCGCATCATCGGCCATCCGGGCCGGCTGGCCGGGCTGATACGGTTCATGGATCACATCGCGGGCCGGGCGGATGTCTGGGTTTGCGGGCGTGACGAGATCGCGGAGTTCTGGCGCGACCGGGTCCCGCAGGGGCAGGGCCGATGACCGGCCCGGTGCTGAAGCTGCAACCCCCCGATGCGGCCGCGTTCGCCCCCTATGGGGATCTGGTTCTGCCGCCGGAGGAGCCCGGCACCCGGCGGTTCTACAGCACCGCGTTGCATGCGCGCGGCGAAACCAGCGCCCCGGTGCTGCATGTCAACAACGTGGCGCCTCAGGCGCTGCCGCTGGCGGTAACCCGCATCGAACGCCATCCCTTCGCGGCGCAGTGTTTCTTTCCGCTCGACGTGTCGCGCTACGCGGTGATGGTGATGCCCTCCGACATCGAGGGGCGGCCGCTTCCCGACCGGGCGCTGGCGTTTCTGATGCCCGGCACGATCGGCGTGATCTTCAACCCCGGCGTCTGGCATCTGGGCGCGACCGTGCTGGACCGGCCGGGCCATTTCACCGTCCTGATGTGGCGAGGCGGCCCGATGCAGGACGATGATTTCCGCACCATCGCGCCGCTGACCCTGATCGACCCCACGGACCCATTGGCCGGCGCTTGACAGGCGCCCGAAAGAGACATCGAAGATGACCCCACGCAAGACCGAACTGTTTGTTCCCGCCATCACGCCTTTTGCGGCCGATCTGTCCGTGGATACGGACCGTTTCGTGGCGCATGCAAAGGCGCTGATCGCGGCCGGGGCGCATGGGCTGGCGCCGTTCGGCACCACCAGCGAGGCGAACTCCCTGTCTGTCGCGGAACGGATGCAGGCGCTGGAGGCGTTGATCGACGCCGGAATTCCGCCCGCGCAGTTGATCCCGGGCACCGGCTGCTCGGCGGCGGCCGATACCATCGCGCTGTCATCCCATGCGACCGGCCTTGGTTGCCGGGGGGTGCTGATGCTGCCGCCATTCTTCTATAAGGGTGTCAGTGATGACGGCGTGTTCGATGCCTATGCGCAGGTGATCGAGGCGGTGGGCGCCGATCTGCGCGTCTATCTTTACCATATTCCGCAAATGTCCGGCGTGCCGATCACCCTGCCGCTGATCGACCGCCTGATCGCGGCCTTTCCGGACACTATCGCCGGGCTCAAGGACAGCTCTGGCAACTGGGAAAACACCGCCGCGGTGATCGCGGCGTTCCCCGGCATCGATACCTATTCGGCCTCGGAATCGCTGATCCCCGATAATGTGGCGGCGGGCGGCGCGGGATGCATCAGCGCCAGCTCGAACGTGAATGCGGCAGGCATCCGCCGCCTGATCGACGGGCTCGGCGGGCCGGACGAAGCCGCCCATCACCGGCAGGTGAGCGAGGTTCGCAAGATTTTCGAAACCCTGCCATTGATCCCCGCGATCAAGGCGGCAGTGGCGCTTCAGACCGGGGATGCGGGATATGCCCGCGTCCGCCCGCCCTTCACCGCGACCGGGCCGGACCACGCCGATGCGATTGCCGAGGCTGTGCGCATCGCGGGCGCACAGACGCCGCCATGAGCGATGGCCCGGTCCTCGTCACCGGCGCGGGCGGGTTCGTCTGCTCCGAGATCGCGCTGGCGCTTCACCGCGCGGGCCGGCAGGTTCTGGCCGCGGACCGGCATTTCGACAGCGCGACCGCCGCGCGTCTTGGCACTATCCGCCGGATCGAAGGACCGCTGGACGAGACGTTGCCCGCTCTGGCCGCTCTTGCGCCTTCGGCTGTCATCCACGGCGCTGCGATCACAGCGGCCCCGGCGCGGCTTGAGCTGTCGCGGGCCGGGCATATCCGGCGCAACACGGAGCTTCTGACCCGCACGCTTGAGATGGCACGCGGTGCAGGCGCGCGCGCCTTTCTCTTTCTCAGTTCCATGGGCGTGTTCGAGCCGCAGGACGGGCCGGCGCCGGGCGGGCGTTTTACCGAAGCCACCACCCCCACGGCGCTCTGTGCCTATGCCGCTGCCAAACGCGCGGGCGAACTTCTGACCGAGGCCGCCGCCGAAGATGGCTTCGTCACGTCGAGCCTGCGCCTCGGCAATGTCTTCGGCCCCCATGAAGCGGTGCGGGAGAGCCGCCAGAGGCTTTGCCTGGTGCAGCGCATGCTGGCGGAGGCGCGGAGCAGTGGCGTCATTACCTTGGACGCGCCCGAGGCGCACCGTGAATGGTCGTGGCTGCCCGATCTTGCCGACGGGATCGCGGCGCATATCGGCACAATCGCCGCAAACGGCGCGCGCGTCCTTCACGCCGGTACGCCGCCCGTGCAGAGCGATCTCGCACTGGCCCGGGCCATTGCGGAACGGCTGCGCGGCACCTTGATCCGTCTTGCGCCACCACCGCACCGGCCGGTGCGCCCTCCGATGGGTAGCGATCACGAAAGCGTCTTCACCGCGATCGACTGGACCGGGATGGAGACCGCGCTTGATCGGCTCCTCCCGGTCGAGGCGGCGCTATGACGCCGCTCCGTCTGATCATCGTCGGGCTTGGCGCCCGGTCGCGCACTTGGCTGGATGTGGTGGGCAGGTCCCCGGATGTCGAGATAGCGGCGCTTTGCGACCCGGACCCGGGCGCCCGCGCCCGTGCGGCGGAGCGGTTTCCGGATCTGCCCATGGGCGCGGATCTGTCCGATGTAGTCGGGACCGGGGCCGATGCGGTCCTGCTCTGCACGCCGCCGGGCGGGCGGGAGGCGCAGATTGACGCGGCTTGCACCGCCGGTCTGGCCATTCTGGCGGAAAAACCGCTTTCCGACGATGTGGCGACAGCCGCGAAATTCGTGGTGATGGCGGAGGCGGCGGGGGTTCACCTGATCGTCGGTCTGAACTTCCGCTATCTGGCCGTGACCCGGGCGATGCGCCGCATTCTGGAGGAGGGGGGGCTGGGGACGCCGGGCTTCGGGCGGTTCACCTATGAACGCTGGCGCGACGGTACGCAGGACTGGCTGAACTCCTATCCGCTGCGCATGGCGCATCCGATGCTCTGGGAACAGTCGATCCACCATTTCGACCTCATGCGCTACGTCTACCGGACCGAGCCGCTGCGCATTCAGGCCCATACCTTCAACCCGAGCTGGACGATGTATGCCGGCGACGCGAATGTCTCCGCCCTGATCGCGTTCGAGAACGGGATGACCGTCAATTATCAGGGGACATGGCAATCCGGCCATGAACCGATGCATTTCGACTGGCGCACGGATTGCTCGGAAGGCGTGATCGTCCAGCGCGAGATGTTCGGCGATCTGGCGATGGCACACCGCATGGAGCCCGAACTGACGATCGTGCCCTTGCCCGACCACACACCCTGGATCAGCGATGCGACCGCTTTGCTGGAGGCGTTCGTCGCGACCTGCCGGGGCGATGCGCCGCCCGAATGCACCGGGCGCGATCACCTGCAATCCCTCTACATGCTGCAAGCCTGCATTTTGGCCTCAGACCGACGTGCCGCGGTCGAGATCGAGGAGGTCCGGTCCGCCACGCTGGCGCCGGGCTGAACAAATCGAGAAGTCCGTTCAAGCGGGCCCATGACCACTTCACCGATGGCGTATTGCTACAACGAAGGACATGAGACATGAGATACAAGGGAACGCTTCTTGCCACCGCGCTGACGATCGGCCTGCCAGCCGTTGCGTCAGCCCAACCGGACGAAAACACGCTTGTGGTCGGGCTCAGCGCCGATGCAAGCACCTTCGAGCCGGCCGAGATCCGCTCGATGGACAATTCCAACATCGCGCGACACATCTTTACCGCCCTGACCAGCATCAGCGATGATGGGGAGATCCTGCCGCGTCTGGCCACCGGCTGGACCATGAGCGAGGATGGCACCCGGCTGGAATTCACATTGCCCGAAGGCCGCGTTTGCGAAGACGGCGAACCGCTGACGGCGGAGGACGTGGCCTATTCCTGGAACAGGGCGGGGGACCCGGAGAACGCTTTCGCGGGCAACACGCCCGGCTTCGTCTATACCTCGATGCAGTTCGCGGGCGCCGAGGTGGTGGATGACCTGACCGTCGCCATCAACACCGTCTCCGATACCGGCATGGCGCTTGGCTTCACCTCGCAGGTCTTCATCCACTGCAAGGACAGCTACGAAAACATGAGCGAGGACGAAATCGCCCGTTCGCCCGTGTCGTCCGGCGAATACCGGCTGGTGGATTGGAACATCGGGTCGAACCTGACGCTGGAGAAATGGCAGGGCGAGGGCAATTTCGACCGGATCGAGTTCCGGATCATTCCCGAAGCCTCGACCCGGGTTGCCGAACTTCTGACCGGCAATGTGGATATCATCACCAATGTGTCGCCCGACCAGATGGACGTGGTCAACGCCAGCGGCGTGGCCGATGTTCAGGTCGTGCAGGGACTGCGGCGGATGTATATCGGCTTCAACCAGTCCGACCAGTTCGAGGGTGTCGCCGGGGAGGCGGTGCGTGACGAGAATGTGCGCCGTGCGCTGCAGTATGCGGTCAATGTGCCGGCGATCTGCTCGCAACTCCTGAACTTCGAGTGTGAGCGGGCGACCGGGTTGGTGAACCCGCCCAACGACAACCCCAATCTGGAGCCCTATCCCTACGATCCGGCAACCGCCGAGCGCCTGCTGGACGAGGCCGGATACCCCCGTGGCGATGACGGGGTGCGCTTCGAGATCACGTTGCAGGCACCGCGCGGGCGCTATCTGAACGATGCCAATGTGGCGCTTGCGGTCGGCAGTTTCCTGACCGAGGTTGGCGTTCAGACCGAGGTGGAGCTTCTTGAATGGTCGTCGGTTTATGTGCCGCTGATCCGTGGCCACGATGCGGGCCCGCTCTTCTTCCTCGGCTCGGGTGGCGCGCTTTGGAGCGCGCTTTACGACATGGCCGTGCTGGCCACTGTGGAAAGCGGCCCGAACTATACCGACTGGGCCGATCCGCGCTGGTTCGACCGTTGGGAAGACATCGCCAATGCCGCAACGCCGGAGGAGGAGCGCGAGGTCATCAATGAGATGCTTCAGGTCTTCTATGACTATGGCCCGTGGTTGCACATGTATTTCCAGCCGGATTTCTACGGGGTGAGCCGCCGGATCGAATGGGAGGCCCGGCGCGATGAACACGTCAATCTCTGGGATGCCCGCCTGGCGGAGTGACCCGAGCTTTCGGGCGGCGCCGGTATCCCCGGTGCCGCCCCCATTTCTGAAGGAGAACCCATGTTAAATGTCGGCATCATCGGCGCAAGCTTCGCGCGGGACGCCTATCTTCCCGCCTTCGCTCATATCAAGGGAGCCCGGGTCGTCGCGCTTGCGTCTGGGCGGCTGGAAAGCGCGCGGGCCGCGGCGGAGCCTCATGGCATCACGGCGGTCTATGATGACTGGGAAAAGATGCTGGCCGAACACCGGTTTGATCTGGTCTGCATCGCGACGCCCACGGTGATGCATGCGCCGATGGCGCTGGCTGCGATCAGCCGGGGCGCGCATGTGCTGTGCGAGAAGCCCACCGCGATGAACGCGGGCGAGGCGCGCCGGATGCTGGATGCCGCGCGCGCGGCCAACCGGCTGCACATGATCGACCACGAGTTGCGCTTCAACCCGACCCGCGCCCGGATTGCCGAGATGATCCATGGCGGCGATCTGGGGGATGTCCGCCACGTGAACATCACGAATATCGGGGCCTCCTGGGCCGATCCGGCCTCGCGCCCCAAGGGCGACTGGTGGTCCGATGCGTCCATGGGCGGCGGGCGGTTGGGGGCCAATGGTTCGCACCAGGTCGACATGCTGCGCTGGTGGCTGGGAGAGCCCGCCTCGGTCATCGGTCAGGCGCTCACGGTTCTGCCCGACCGGGTCGACCCCAGGACCGGAGAGGCCTGGACGGCGACCGCCGATGACCTGTCGCATTTCACGCTGGAGATGCGCTCGGGCGCGCTGGCGCAGGTCTTCATGAGCGGGGTCGCGGCCACGAATATGGGCAACGAGACGCAGGTTTTCGGCTCCAGGGGCACGCTGACCTTGTCGAACAGTGACGAGAAGCTCTATTTCGCCAAGGCCGGGGAAAGCTTCAAAGATATCAGCGTGGACGATCCGAACGCCTTTCTGGAGGGGTTGAATGCGGGGATCTGGAACGTCTCCGTTCTGGCCGCATTGCAGGAACTGACCGGCGCGATCATCGAAGACCGCGGGCTGCGGCGCGGCGCAAGCTTCGTCGACGGGCTTCGCAACCAGATGGTGCTGGACGCGGTCATCGCCTCGACCGCCGGCCGCAAATGGGTCGATCTCGACATGTCGGGCGCCGTCTGATGCCCGCACTGGCGGAACAGACGGTCGTGATCACCGGGGCGGCGCAGGGGCTTGGCGCCGCGATTGCGCGGGTCTTCGCGGGGCAGGGCGCGCGGCTGGTGCTGATGGATCTCGACGCCGAAGGTCTGGCCGCGGTGAAGGCAGCGACCGGCGGCAGGACCGAGATCCTGACCGTGGATCTTGCCGATGCGGAGGCCACCGCCGATGCGATTGCCGCGATCCGGGGGCCGGTCGGCACCTTGATCCACAATGCCGCCATATTGCGGCCCGAGCCCTTGGAGCAGGTCAGCCTTGCGACATTCAGGGCGACGATGGATGTGGGCATACAAGCCGGTTTTCAGCTGTCTCAAGGCGTTTGGAGCGGTATGAAGGCGCAGGGCGGCGGGGCGCTCATCTTCGTCTCCTCGCAATCGGGCATCAAGGGATTTGCGGATGAAACCGCCTATTGCGCGGCGAAACACGCGCTGGAGGGGTTCTCCAAATGCCTTGCCCTGGAGGGTGCGGCCCATGGCATCCTGTCCTGCACGATCACGCCGGGCAAGGCGATGCACACCCCGATGTCGGAGGCGAACTATCCGCCCGAGCTGAAGGCCGAATGGATCGATCCCGCGCGCCTTGCGCCTGCCTTTGCCCATATCGCCACCGCCCGTGACATGGCGTTGAGCGGCCAGCGCCTGAATGCCTGGGATCTGTCGCAGGAGCATCCGTTGTGAAAGACATCTACGCCTATATAGACGCCCATGCGGACGAGTTCGTAGAGGATCTTCAGACCTTCGTCCGGCAACCCTCGGTCTCGGCGCAGGATATCGGTCTGCGCGACTGCGCGGCGCTGATCCGGGATATGATGCACCGCGACGGGCTTCCGGCGGAGTTCCACGAGCTGGAGGAGGGGCCGCCTGTCGTCTATGGGGAAATCCCGTCCGGATCCCGCAAGACGCTTCTGTGTTATTCCCATTACGACGTGCAGCCCCCCGAACCGATCGAGGCATGGAGTCATGGCGGCCCGTGGTCGGGCGCAGTGGTTGACGGCGTGCTTTACGGGCGCGGCGCGACCGACAACAAATCCGGCGTTCTGGCCTTCAACAAGGCGGCCAAGGCATTTCTGGCGGTGCGCGGAGAGGTGCCTGTGGGCCTGAAGCTTCTCATCGAAGGAGAGGAAGAGATCGGCTCGCCCAATCTCGGGCCATGGGCCAAGGCCAATGCCAAGATGCTCGAAGCGGACGGGATGCACTGCCTCGATGGCAGCCTTGAAATCGGGGTCGAGGTGCCGGACGTGTCCCTCGGCCTGAAATCGGTGCTGTTCGTGGAACTGATCGCGCGGGGGCCGCGGACGGATGTGCATTCGCTGAACGCGCCGCTGGTGCCGAACCCGGTCTGGGATCTGGTTCATGCGCTGGCCACGATCATGGATCGCGAGAAACGCATTCTCATTCCCGACTGGGCCGAAGGTATCTACGAGCCCGATGCCGAGGATATGGGATATCTGGAAGACAAGGCCGCGCGGATCGATTTCGACCTCCTCAAGCAGGAAATGGGCGTCGACGCCTTCGCGCTCGGCCGCGATGGGGTCGAGGCGCTGAAGGCGCGGACCTACGAACCGACGGCCAATATCCAGGGCATCACGGGCGGCTATACCGGGAAAGGCACCAAGACCATCGTTCCGTCCGAAGCGCGGGTCCGGATGGATTTTCGCCTGATCCCCAACATCTCGCCGGCGAGGGCGATCGTGAAGCTGCGCGATCATCTCAAGGCGCAGGGCTTCGACCGGATCGAGGTGAAGGGCGAGGCGCGGACCGAAGACCCCTACAAGATCTCCGCCCGCGAGGATATCAGCCAATCGATCATCGCCGCCGCTCATGAGGTCTATGGCGAGCCGCCCATCGTCAACGGCGTCTCTGCCGAGGGGGCGATCCTGAAACATGTCTGGATCCCCTGCGTTCTGACCGGTTTCGCCAATCCGGGCTGCAATCTGCATGCCCCGGACGAGAACATTCATATCGACAAGTACATCCAGGGCATCAAATACGCCGCTGCCATCATGGACCATTTCGGCCGCTCCTGAGCGGCCTGACTGAAAGGACAACTCAAGATGCCCAAGGTCGATATCGCCTTCGACACCTACCACGATTACGAGGCGCTGACCGCGCATCTGCATGCGCTGGCCGACGCCTACCCGCATCTGTGCACGCTCACCTCCATCGCCAGGAGCTTCCAAGGGCGCGAAGTCTGGTTTCTGACGATCACGAACCCCGAGACGGGGCCCGCATCGGAAAAGCCGGGCTTCTACATCGACGCGCAGATCCATGCGGAGGAGCATGCGACCAGTGCCACGGCGCTTTATGCCTGCTGGTATCTGCTGACCAAGTACGGGCAGGACGAGGAGGTGACGCGGCTTCTGGATCGGCAGGTGTTCTACATCGTCCCCCGCATCAATCCTGACGGGGCGGAATACGCGCTGAACGCGCCCTATCATCCTTGGTGCGGAAATGGCCGCTTCCTGCCCGGCGAGGACCGGATCGAGGGGCTGATCCCACAGGACATCGATGGCGACGGATACATCGTCCAGATGCGCGTTCCCGACACCAAGGGCGAGTGGAAGAAGGATGACGAGAACCCTGACATCATGGTGCAGCGCGAACCGGGGGAGGAAGGTGGCGAGTATTACCGCCTCTACCCCGAGGGGATGATCCGCAATTACGACGGCGTCCATGTGCATATCGAGATGCAGCAGGACGGCAACATGAACCGCAATTTCCCGACCAACTGGACGCCGCAGGAATACGGCGCGGGCGACCATCCGTTTTCCGAGCCCGAAGCGGCGGGCATCGGCAAATTGATCCTGGATCATCCCAACATCACCGGCATATGCGCCTATCACACCCATGGCGGCATCATCCTGCGGCCGTCCATGCTGCAGCCCGACAGCGAGATGAGCCCGCCCGATCTGGCGCTTTACAAGGCGCTTGGCGAGGTCGGGGAGCGGCTCACCGGGTATCCCACGATCTCGGTCTATGAGGATTTCACGCCCGACAAGACCAAGGCGCGCCATGGCTCCCTGACCGACTGGACCTATGAGGAGATGGGCATCATCTCCTTCGCGACCGAGCTTTGGGATCTGGAGCGCACCGCCGGCGTGCCCAAGGAAGGCTATTACAACCTCGGCCCGCGCGACGCGGCCACCCAACGGCTGGTGCATGACTGGGTGGTGGAGAATGTCGGCGCGCACGGGTTCCGCCCGTGGAGCGCGTTCGACCACCCGCAGCTTGGCCCGGTTGAGGTGGGCGGGATGGTCTACATCTGGAGCTACCGGAACCCGCCCGGCAAAATTCTGGAAGAGATCTGCCACAACAATGTGCTCTTCAACCTCCGCCATGCGGCCGCCGCCCCGCGGATCGCCGTGGACACGCTTGAGGTGGAGGCGCTTGGCGCGGATCTGCACCGGGTCACGGCGGTTGTGTCGAACCACGGTTATCTGCCCACGAACCTGTCGGATGTCGCCGTGAAGAACGGTGTCGCGAAGCCCGTGACCGTGGAGCTGGACTGCGACGGCGCCGATCTGGTGATGAACCCGGGCGACGTGAAGCTTGGCAACCTCGCCGGGCGAAACGAACGCCGCTATGCCTACTCCAACTGGGGTCAGCAATGGTCGCCGGTGACAAAGAAGGTCGAATGGCTTGTGAAGGCGACCGCGCCGGCGGCCAGTGTCACGGTCACGGCACGCTCGGAAAAAGGCGGCGTTCATCGGCAAAGCGCCGCGCTTGATTGAGATCGGAACCAAGGGAAAGGACCCCCTGACATGACATCTTCCGCCATCACGCTCAGCAGCCCGCCCGATGTGGCCCGTGCGCCGACCTATGAACACGCCTCCCGCGCGGGCGATTTCATTCATGTGGCGGGGCAGGTGGCCCGCGACGAAAACGGAAACTGGATCGGCGGCGACGATGCCGGCGCCCAGGCCGTTCAGGTCTACCGCAACATCGGCCGGGTTCTGGCCCATATGGGGGCCGGGCCGCAGGATGTGGTCAAGATCACCGTCTACATGCTCGACCGGGACGACAGCGCGGCGATCACCAAGGCGCGGCTGGATTTCTTCGGGGATCACAAGCCGCCCCATACCGGGCTGCTGGTCGCGGGCCTTGGCGGGCCGCAGGTCAAGCTTGAGGTGGAGGTGGTGGCATATCTGCCGGGCTAGGGCGCATCGTCCGGCGCCGGGCCCTGCGGGCGGGAGCGGGAGCGCTCTCTCATGCCGACAGCAAATCGGCCCCGGCGGGGGTGGGCCCGTTCGCACAGGCATTCGCGACAGCCGTCAGGACATGGCCCGTCCCGTGCACGGTGCGGATCAGATCCCGGTCGAGCCCCGCCTCGCCGAGTTTCCTTCGCAGCCTCGCCACATGGGCGTCGATCGCCCGGTTCGTTGCGGTCACGCTGTGGCCGTACAACTCGCGCATCAGACGATCCCGGGACACGACCTGACCGGACGCCTCGACAAGGCAGCGCAGGATCGCGAACTCCATGGCGGTCAGCGGGATCGGTCGGATGAACTGATCGAACAGCGTGCGGCGCGGAATGTCGAGGGTGAGCCCGGCGAAGCTGTAATGCTCCGTCTCGTCTTCCGTGGTCTTGTCGACCACCATGTGCCGCCGCCGCAACACGGTGCGGATGCGCGCCAGAAGCTCGCGCGGCTCGAAGGGTTTGGTCAGATAATCGTCGGCCCCGATTTCCAGACCGATGATCTTGTCATAGATCTCGTCGCGCGCGGTCAGAAAGATGATCGGCATGGACGAACTCTTGCGTAGTTCCCGCGCGATGTCGAAGCCATCCAGATCGGGCAGGCCCACATCGAGGATCATCAGATCGAAATCGCGATGCTCCATAGCCACGCCCATCTGCACGCCGGATCCGGCGGTGGAGATATCGAAACCCTGCTTTGTCAGAAACCGGTCGAGAAACTTCGTGAGCTGTCGATCGTCATCTACTGCAAGGATGCTATCTGCCATTGACCTGGGCCTTTCCTGGATCGTCAACTACCCATAATAGGACTGGAGGATGCAGCATTGATCTCGATCAAACATTTGTCTTGGGCGATGATCGCATCTGCGGTGGTCCTGATCTGGGCGCTTGCGGCGGGGCTGCATTTCGGCGCCGAAACCCGGCGGCATTTTGCGGATCTGACCGAGAGCTGGACCCTGTATTCCAGCGAAGCCGAGCAGACCGGAGACTGGATCAGTGCGATCCGCGGGCATCTGGGCTACGGCGGAATTATCCACAATTTCAAGAACTACGTGATCCGCCAGGATCCCGGCTATCGCGACGAGGTGCTGCGGCAGCTGGAGCGGTTCGACGGCGTGGTCGCGGCCTACAGGGCAAGTGAGCCGTCCGAGGCGGAACAGGCCGCGCTTGGCGATATCGTCGATACGGTCGCGCGCTACCGCGACAACCTGGCCATCGCCGACAGGGGGGCCGCGGCCAACTGGCCGGCCGAGCGCACCGACGGTCTGGTGCGGGTGGATGACGCGCGCGCCATCGCCGGGCTCGCCACGCTGGAAACGGTCTGGCGCGACGCGCGGCGGCAAGGCACCGCGCGGCTTATCGATGCCGTGCGGCGTGGCGAGACGCTTACGATCACCGGGTTCGTGGCGATGTTCCTGCTGGTGGTCGCGGCGGCGGTCCTGTCGACGCTGATCTTCGTTCTGGCTCGGAACGTCCGCCGGTCGGTGGCCCGTCTGGCCGAAGAGCTTGCGGCGCGCGCCCGGGTCGAGCGATCCGAGAAACTACTGGCCGAGGTGGTCGAGCAGAGCCCGGCCACGATCCTGATCACCGATACCGGCGGGGTGATCCGCTATGTCAACCGCCGCTTCGAACAGGCCTCGGGCTGGCCGCGGGAGGAGGTCATCGGGCAGACGCCGAAATTCCTCGAATCCGGGGATACGCCGCGCGACGATTACAGGGAGATCTGGCGCCTGTTGCGCAACGGGGACCGATGGCAGGGCCTGTTCCGCAATCTCCGGCGCGACGGGTCGAGTTTCTGGGTCGATACGGTGATCCTGCCGCTTCGCGGCACCGACGGGGTGATCCACAGCTATGTGGGCGTTGGCGAGGATATCACGGACCGGCGCGAGGCCCGCGATCAGGTCGCGCGCGCCCAGAAACTGGAAGCGGTGGGGCTGCTGGCCGGGGGGATCGCCCATGATTTCAACAATATCCTGACCACCATCGTCGGATCGGCCCATCTGGCCGCGGAAGAGGCCGCGCCCGGATCGGAGCAGGCGCAGGACATCGCGCAGATCTCCATCGCGGCCCGCCGCGCAAAGGCGCTCGTCCGGCAGCTTCTGGGATTCGCCCGCCGGGAGACGTCGAAATCCGAGCCGATCAAGCTTGACGGCGCGATCGGGGAGGCCGCCGATCTGCTGCGCGCGGCAATCGCGCCGACCATCGTGATCGAGACGCCCGACGATGCCCCGATCTGCGTTCTGGCGGATCAGACCCATCTGCATCAGATCCTGATCAATCTTGGCACCAATGCGGCCGAGGCGATTGGCGAGCGGCCCGGATGCGTCCGCTTTTCGGTGGAGCGGCTGACCGATCCGCCCGCGGATCTGCCCGGTCGCCCGGATGGCTGGGTTCAGCTTTGCGTCGATGATGACGGCCCCGGCATCCCCGAGGTCGAGCGGCAGCGGGTGTTCGACGCCTTCTACACCACCAAGCCGTTGGGAAAGGGGTCGGGGCTGGGCCTCGCGGTGGTGCAGGGGCTGGTTCAGGATATGGGCGGGCTGGTGCGGATCGGGACATCGCCGGACGGGGGCGCGCGGTTCTGCGTCCTGTTGCCCGCGGCCGCGGCCACGGCCGGTCAACGGGCGGTGCCCAAGGCGGGCGTGCCGCCGCATGGCCATGGCCGGCTTCTTCTGGTCGATGACCGGACCGAGATTGCCGCGACCTTCCGCCGGGTGCTGGAACGCCTGGGCTATCGGGTGGATGCCTTCACCGCGCCCGAAATCGCGCTGAAGGCCTTCCGCGAGAAGCCCGACCGCGTCGATCTGGTGATTTCCGATGTGGTCATGCCGGGCATGTCCGGAACCGAGCTGGTGACCGAAATGCGCAAGCTGCGGCCCGATCTTCCGGTGGTTCTGTGGACCGGGTTCAAGAGGGCGGCACTCGATCTGCCGGGCCCGGTGCCGGCGGTGTTGAGCAAACCCGTCGACCCGCTTGATCTGGCGCGCGCCGTTCATGAGGCGCTCTTGCCCGCCAGGCGGCCCTGAGCTGCGCCGTCCCGCGCGGCCGTTACATCCCGTCACATCTTTTCACGCTTCGTCACCCCGCCCGCAACATGCGTTAACAGCGGGCCCGTTAACCTTTGAGTTGACCCCGCGACCCTGCGGCGCGCTTTTGCCTGCGCCAAGGGTCCGCCGGTGTGAGCGTCAGGAACTGAAAGGACAGCAAGATGCGAGAAACCCCCACCTTTCTGCCACGGGCTGCCCGTCGCCTTGGTGGTGCGGCCCTGGCCGCCTTCTTGATGGCAAGTGCCGCAATGCCGCAAGGCGGTGCGCCGGACGTATTCGCCCCGCTGCCGGATCCGCGCGAGGTGAACGCCGCGCGCGCAGCCCTTGGCGAGATGTTGTTTTTCGACAGCCGGCTCTCGGGCGACATGGCCAATTCCTGCGCCACCTGCCACAGCCCCGAAACCGGCTGGTCGGATGGCCGGCCGATGTCGACCGGCTATACGGGCGTGGAGTACTTCCGCAACGCGCCCAGCCTCTTCAATGTGGCGAACCGCACCTATTTCATGTGGGACGGGCGGCTTGACGGGGCCGATCTGGGCACGGTCGTGCGCGACATGATCACCGAAAGCCACACGATGCTGATGGACAGCCGCCTTATGCAGCACCGTCTGGCGCAGGTTCCCGAATATGCCCGGATGTTTCAGGACGCCTATGGAAACGAGCCCTATGCCGGGCGCATCTACGGTGCCATCGGCGAATACCTGAAAACCATCCGCACCGAAGGGGCCCCTTTCGACGCCTATCTGCGCGGGGACGAGGCCGCGATGTCCCAGGCCGCGCTGCGCGGCATGGAGCTGTTCGCGGGGGAGGCGGGATGCGCCGCCTGTCACGCCGGCGCGATGCTGTCGGATGGCGGGCTTCACGCCACGGGCGCCCCGGATCACCCCGAGCTTCTGGGAACGGGGGGCGATGCGGAAATGACCGCGCTGCGGCAGATCACGTTGCTGCGCCACTACGCCACGATGGGCACGCCCAATTACATGAACCTGCGCGAAGATGTCGGCAATTACGTCGTGACGAAGGACGAGGCCGACTGGGGCCGCTTCGTCACGCCCTCCCTTTGGGATGTGGGGCAGACCGCGCCTTACATGCATTCGGGCGTCTACGGCACGCTTGAGGAGGTCGTAGCCTTCTACAACGAGGGCGGCGGCGCCGACGACCGCGGGGGGCTGGAGCCGCTGGATCTGGACGATCAGCAAATGGCCGATCTGGTCGCCTTTCTGGACAGCCTGACCGGCAGCGCGCCGAACGTCACGGTGCCGGATTTGCCCGATTACGCGCTTCGTACCCTGGGCCAGAATTGAGGAGAGACAATATGAAACGATTTGCAGTCATCCTCGGCGGCGCATCGGTGCTCGCGCTTGCGGCGGCGGCCAATGTGGCCGCCGATACGGAGGACTTTCCCCCGCTTCAGACCTTGGGGCCACCGCCCATTCCGGCCGACAACCCGATGAGCGAGGAGATCGTCGAACTGGGCGAGATGCTGTTCTGGGACGGCCGGCTTTCCGGCAACGGAACCATGCCTTGTTCGGCCTGCCACCTGCCGGATGTCGGCTGGGGCAACGGGACGCCGATTTCCTTCGGCTATTCCGGCAACCAGCACTGGCGCAACAGCCAGACGATCCTGAACTCGGCCTATTACACCCGGCTTTTCTGGGACGGCAGCCAGACCTCGCTTGAGGCGCAGGCCCGCGCCGCCGCAGGCGGGGCCGTGGGGGGCAATGGCGACGGCTCGATGATGGAGATGCGGCTGCGCTTCGTTCCGGATTATGTCGAGCGGTTCAACGATGTCTTCGGGACGGACTATCCCCGCATCAGCCATGCGTGGAATGCGATTGCCGCGTTCCAGCGGACGGTGGTGACCGACGCGGAGCAGGTGCCCTTCGATCGCTACCTTGCGGGCGACGAGGGCGCGATGAGCGACAGCGCCCTGCGCGGCATGGAGCTTTTCAACGGCGAGGCGGGCTGCATCGCGTGCCACAATGGTGCGCTCGGCTCCAACCAGCAATTCTACAACACGGGCGTTCCCACGCCGCCGGAGTTCAACGAGTTTCCCGAGTTCCAGCTGGTCATGCTTTGGGAGACCTATGCCAAGGGCGCTTCGGAAGAGCTGTACCGGACGGTGACCGACGACATGGGTCTTTACCATGTCACCAAGCGGCCCGGCGATATCGGCAGCTTCCGCACCCCCTCGGTGCGCGAGCTGGTATGGACCGCCCCCTATATGCACAACGGCGTCTTCGCCACGCTGGAGGACGTCGTCGCCTTCTACAATGCAGGCGGCGGAGAGGATCAGACCGCGGGGCTGGAGCCCCTGAACCTCGACGATCGGCAAATGACCGATCTGGTGGCCTTCCTGGAAGCGCTCTCGATGGACGAGCCGCTTCTGATGGAACCGCCGGAGATCCCTGAAACCGCAACCTGGGCGGAGTTCGACCAATGACACACAAAGCCAAGGCCGAGGGTGTCGGCCAAAAACACCCCTGTTCGGCAGTCAGCCGCCGCCAGTTCCTGATCCTGGGCGGAGCCTCCGTCGCGGTGCTGGCCACCTACGGAACGGGTGCCGGGGCGCAGCAGCTTGTCTCCTCCTCCTATGTCAGGACCGTGGTCGGCAAGGTGTCGGATCTTGTGTCCGGCGAGGCCACGACCTTCCTCTATCCCAATGACGACGTCGAAAACGTCCTCGTGATGCTTGACGAAGAGGCCGGGGGCGGCGTGGGCGAGGGGCGCAACATCGTCGCCTTCAACACCATCTGCCCGCATATGGGCGGCTATATGGGGGCCGCCGATTTCCATGCCGAGCATTCGGTGCTCGGGCCATGCCCGCTGCACCTGTCGACCTTCGATCTGACCAAGCACGGCATGATCGTATCCGGCCATGCCGTGGAGAGCCTGCCGCAGATCGTTCTGGAGATCGACGGCGATGACATCGTGGCGACGGGCGTGATGGGGCTGTTCTACGGCTATAACCAAAACCCCTCGGGCGAAGCGTAACATAGGAGCACGACCATGAATGAGACCGTCGTCAACAACCGCGATTACGTGCCCCTTCCGCCGCCCGACGCGGAGATTCTGACCACTGCGTGCAGCTATTGCATCGTCGCGTGTTCCTACAAGGTCTATCGCTGGCCCGTGGGACGGGAGGGCGGACAGGCCGCCGACCAGAACGCCTTTGGCGTGGAGTTTCCCACTTTCGGCGCGCCCTGGGTCGCGCGCAGCCAGCACAATATCGGCATGCATGAGGGGCGCCCGCACCATTTCGTCATCATCGCCGATGCCGATGCCGAAGTGGTCAACCCGAACGGCAACTATTCCGTCCGGGGCGGCACGCTCGCGCAGAAGATCTACAATCCGGATACCCCCACGCGGGACCGTCTGAAATACCCGCAGATCCGCATCGGCGGCATCCTGACCCCGGTAAGCTGGGATCTGGTGACCGATGTGATGGCGGATATCTCACAATACATCCTCTCCGAGTATGGCGAGCATGCCTGGGGTATGAAGACCTATTCCTACGAGTATTTCGAGAACACCTATGCGATCTCGAAGCTGGTCAACCGGGGCGTCGGCACGCCGGTCTATGCGCCCCACGACAAGCCGCAGGCCGCCGAGGACGCCGCCGGGCTGGACGATGCGGGGATCAACTCCTTCGCGGCCTCCTATGAGGACTGGGGATCCTGCGATGTTGCATTTCTGTCAGGCGTAGACCCCTATGAGACCAAGACGGTGCTGTTTACCGAATGGATGATGGGCGGCGCCAATCCGGGCAAGCAGATGATTTTTGTCACCCCGCACCGGACCATGGGCGTGGAGTACGGCATCCGCAATGGCGGCCTCTGGCTGCCGATCATTCCGGGCACCGATACCGCGCTGCATCTGGCGCTGGCCAAGATCATCATCGACAACGGCTGGCAGGATCAGGAGTTCATCGACAACTGGGTCAACAATCGTTGGGAGATCGAGTCGGGTTACGGGCGCGGCACGCGCAACACGCGCTGGCAGTGGCGCACGACCTGGGGCCGGTGGCAGTCGGATTGGGAGGATTTCCAGGAGTTCATCGCCAATGAGCCGGCCGCGGAGCTGCAAGAGGCCGCCCGGATCACCGGCCTGCCGGCCGAGGACATCCAGCGCGCCGCCGAGATGATCGCCCGCCCGCGGGAGGATGGTACCCGGCCCAAGACCTCGTTCATGTTGGAAAAAGGTAACTACTGGTCCAACAATTACATGAACACGGCGTCTCTGGCGTCGCTTGGGCTGATGTGTGGCGCGGGCAACCGGCCGGGTCAGGTGATCAGCCGCGGCGGTGGTCACCAGCGTGGTGGCATGAGTGCCGGCGGCGGACGCGGATGGCTTTCGCCCGAGAAACATCCCGGGCGCCGCAAGAAGGCGCTGAACGTGGACCGTTGGGTGATGGACGGCAATGTCCGCTTCATGTGGACCATCGGGCTGACATGGTTCCCCGCGATGCTTGCGTCGCAGGAACTGGCCAGCCGCGTTGCCGACATGACGGTGCGCAACCCGAACCAGCCCCGCTCCGTCGATCGTGACCACCTGTTCGAGGTGTTCAAGGAACGGGTGGATTCAGGGGGCATGGTGCTGGTCGACAGCGACATCTATCCGGTCGACCCGCTCAACACCCAATACGCCGATATCGTATTGCCCGCAGCCGGATGGGGCGAGGTCGATTTCGCCCGCTGCAATGCGGAACGCCGTCTGCGTCTCTATGCGAAGTTCAACGACGCGCCGGGTGAGGCAAAACCGGACTGGTGGGCCATCGGTCAGTTCGCGCAGAAGATGGGATACGAGGGGTTCGGCTGGGAGGAGTCCAACGACATCTTCGAAGAGGCCGCGCGCTTCTCCCGCACCGGGGTCCTGTCCTACAACGTGCTGGTTCGCGAGGCCCAACGCGAGGGCAAGACCGGACATGAGAAACTGCGCGAGCTTGGCACCACGGGCATCCAGACGCCGATCCGCATGGTTGACGGGCAGATGGTCGGCACGCAGCGTCTGCATGATCCGTCCAACGACTGGGGCGAGATCGAAGGCGATACGTTCGACCGCAAATGGCTCTACGCCTTCGGCACGCATACCGGCAAGGCCAACATGCTCAAGACGCCGTGGACCAATGACAGCTGGTCGGATTTCTACGAGGCGATCAAGCCGCGGGCCGAGAAGGGCGAGATCTGGATCACCAATGGCCGGGTCAACGAGACATGGCAGTCGGGCTTCGACGATCTGCGCAAACCCTACCTGGCCAAGCGCTGGCCCTGGCCGCATATCGTGATCCACCCCGATGATGCCGCGCCCCACGGTATCGAAAGCGGCGATCTGGTGGAGGGTTACAACGACACGGTCTATGTCCAGACCGGGGAGCCCGTGGGCGTGCTCGACGGAGATCTGAGCTTCTCAAGGCTGATGGAAAACGGCCATATCCGCACCACCGAAGGGCAGTTCGTGGCGGTTGCCATCGTCTCCGACGAGATGCGGCCGGGTGTGGCCAAGGCGGCGTTCAACTATCCGGGGTCCATGGCCAACTCGGTCTGTCATGCGGTGCCCGATCCGGTCAGCGGAAACTACCGCTACAAGCTTGGCCGTGGGGTTCTGCGCAGGATCGGGGAAAGCGCCTACAAGGACAATTTCCTTGAGATGTCCCTGAAACCGCGGCCGATCATGTCCTAGGCCGCGCATCAAAAGGGCCCGCCCCAACCGCGACAGCCTGCGGACCGGGGCGGGCCTTCACTTTCGGACCGGGGGTCAAAAAGAATGCGTTTGGGTGTCATTTATCCGCAGCAGAAGGCCGGGGCCGACGTGCTGCTCTGTGGCCTGGCGGCGCGGCTTGAGGCGGACGGTCTGCGTCTTGCGGGCACGGTTCAGTCCAATCCGGCCCGGGCCGATGGCTGGCGCTGCGACATGGATCTCCGCGTACTCGGTGGCGGCCCCGGCATCCGGATCAGCCAGTCGCTCGGGCCGGGGTCGCGGGGATGCAGGCTCGATCTCTCCGCGCTGGAAGGCGCGGTTGAAGAGGTGCGGGCACGGATGACGCCGGACACCGATCTTGTCATCATCAACAAGTTCGGCAAGCACGAGGCCGAGGGCCGTGGCTTCCGCCCGCTCATCGCCGATGCGCTTGCGCTTGGCTTGCCGGTTCTGACCGCGGCAAACGCGCTCAATCGGTTCGCGTTCGACAGTTTCGCCGCCGGCCTTGCCGAGACCGTTCCCGCCGACCCGGACAGGTTGCAGGCCTGGATCGACGGCGTGTTGGGAGATCAGCGGATCGCCGTCTGACGGGACGTCCCGCGCCGGTTTGGCGGGGCGGGGCAGGGGCGTGCCGACCGCCCCCGGCCAAGACGCGGACGGTTCAGGTGAAAACGCCGCGCTACCGATCCGGTCAGCTCAAGGCCTTTTTCAACGCTGCCAGCTTGTTGTTGAGATGCGCGGTCAGCAACTCGCGCAAGCGCGCGCCGTCGCGGGTTTCAAGCGCGGCGAGAATATCGTGATGCTCCTCCACCGCCTCGGCCCATCTGCTGTCCGACACGTTTGCCAAGAGCCGTGCCCGTTCAACCCGGGAGGACAACATCGTGTAATGCTGTGCCAGAACCGGATTGCGGGCCGCCGTCATCAGCGCGTCATGGATGTCGCGGTTGGCCTGAAAATACGCGGGTCTGTTGCCCGCCTCATAATGCCGGAACATATCCCGATGGCGCAGGGCGATCCGCGCGATCTCCCCATCGCTGGCCCGCGCGCAGGCCAGTTCGCCGGCCAGCCCTTCCAGAACCGCGATGACCGGGAAGGCCGCCTCAAGCTCTTCCATGGTGACGTTCGACACCCGCGCGCCCCGGTTCGATTCAAGAACCACGAGACCTTCATTGGCCAGAACCTTGAGCGCCTCCCGCAGCGGGGTGCGCGACACGCCGAGGCTTTCGCACAATTCGCGCTCGGGCACTTTTGCACCGGGCTCCAGCGTGCCCTGCACGATCGCTTCGCGCAGACGGGTCACAAGTTCTTCGTGAAGCGACGGGCGGGTCAACGGGGTGGACAGGTTCATCTCAGCGGTCTCCCTCTGCCAGGGCCATTTCAAGCACCCGCGCCACGTGGATCGCCGCGCGGCCCGCGCCGTCGGCGATCTGGTGGCGGCAGGACGTGCCATCGGCGACGATCAGCGTGTCGCAGGGCGCGTTCCGCACAGCCGGGAGCAGATCGGCCTCGGCCATCTTCAGCGATATATCTACCGTATCACGGCCATAGCCGAAAGCCCCGGCCATACCGCAGCAACTTGTCTCGATCAGCTCGACCTCGGCGTCGGGGATCAGATCAAGTGCCGCCTGCACATCCGGCATCACCTGATGCGCCTTCTGGTGGCAATGCCCGTGCAGCAGGATTTTCTTGCCCAAGGGCCGCAGCGGCAGGCGTATGTTCCGCCTGACGAGAAATTCCTCCAGCATCAGGGCCTGCCCGGCCACTATCTCGGCCCGTCCGTCGGTGATCAGTGCGGGGATCTCGTCGCGCAGCGTCAGGAGCGAGGAGGGCTCAAGCCCGATAACCGGCAGGCCAGCCTCCACATGGGGCAGAAGTGCTGAGATCAGCCTCTCGGCCTCGGCCCGTGCCTCCTCCACCAGACCGACGGACAAAAGCGTCCGCCCGCAATCCAGCGGGCGCTTGCCATCGGCAGGCGTGGCGACCTGAACCCTGAGGCCCGCGGCACGCAGCACGCGGCCCGCGGCGCGGAGGTTTTCCGGTTCGAAATAGCGGTTGAACGCATCGGCGAACAGGATCACATCGGGTGCGCCATCGGCGAATTCGTCATCCCGGAACGGATGTGAGGACCATGTCGGCAGGTCGCGGGACGCCGCGAACCCGGTCAACCCTTCGGTCAGTTTCGCGACGCCGGGGATGCGGTTGCGCAGATTCATCAGCCACGCCACACGCGATGCGAAGGGCGCATAGCGCGGCATCCGGCCCACCAGACGATCATGCAGGGTCAGCCCGTATTTCGCGGCCCGCGCGGCCAGAACCTCGGTTTTCATCCGGGCCATATCCACGCCGGTGGGGCATTCGCGCTTGCAGGCCTTGCAAGAGACGCAGAGCTTCATTGTTTCCACCATCGCGTCGGAGGTCAGCGCGTCGGGTCCTAGCTGGCCCGAGATTGCAAGCCGCAGGCTGTTCGCGCGCCCGCGCGTCACGTCGCGCTCGTTCCGGGTCACGCGGTAGGACGGGCACATGGCGCCGCCTTTCAGCTTCCGGCATGCGCCGTTGTTGTTGCACATCTCCACCGCGCCCTGAAAGCCGCCGCCCGCACCGGGCCAGGCGGACCAGTCGAAAGCGGTTTTCAGCGGCGGCACGGAATAGGTGTCGCTGTAGCGGAACAGGCTGCGGTCATCCATCCTGGGCGGGTCGACGATCTTGCCCGGGTTCAGCACGCCATCGGGGTCAAACCGCTGTTTCACCTCGCGGAACAGATCGGTGATCTCGGTCCCGTACATGCGTTCATGGAATTCCGAGCGGACGATGCCGTCGCCATGTTCACCCGAATGCGAGCCCTTGTACTCTGCGACCAGCGCGAAGGCCTCCTCCGCGATGGACCGCATCTTCTTCACGTCGTCTTCAAGCTTGAGGTTCAGGACCGGCCGCACGTGCAGGCATCCGACGGAGGCATGGGCATACCAGGTGCCTTGCGTGCCGTGACGCTCGAACACATCCGTCAGCCGGGCGGTGTAATCGGCCAGATCGGTCAGTTCGACCGCGCAATCCTCGACGAAGGAGACGGGTTTGCCCTCCTGCTTCATCGACATCATGATGTTGAGGCCGGATTTCCGCACCTCGGCGATCTGCCCCTGAAGCCGCTGGTCGGTGATCTGTTTCACGCCACCCCAGTTGCGGCCTTCGCCACGCCACGAAAAGCCCAGATCGCCCATGCGCTCTTCGATTTCGGTCAGTTTGCGCACATTGGCGGCGGCTGACCCCTCGTCGAACTCCACCAGCAGCAGCGCCGCCGGATCGCCCTCCACGAAGGCTTCGATGGTGCGCCGGAAGAGCGGGATCTGCCGCGACAGGCCGATCATCGTGCTGTCGACCAGTTCCACCGAAAGCGGGTCCAGCGCGACCAGATGCCGGGTCGCGTCCATCGCCTGATAGAAGCTGGGGAAATGGCAGACGGCGAGAACACGTTCCCCCACAAGGGGCCAGAGCTTCAGCTCGATCGCCGTGAAATAGGCCAGCGTGCCTTCGGAGCCGACCAGAAGATGGGACAGGTTCACCGGTTCGGCACCGGGGACCAGCGCGTCGAGATTGTAGCCGCCGACCCGGCGGTTCAGCTTCGGAAAGCGGGTGTCGATCAGATCGCCGTGGGTCGCGCCGATCCGAAGCATGTCGTCCACGACGGCCTGCGCCGGGTGATTGGAGAGCGCGCCGCCCGGAACCTCGGCAAAGCGCGCCTCGGTCCCGTCGGAGAGAAGCGCGTCGATGGCGTGGACGTTGGACCGCATGGTGCCATAGCGGAGCGACCGGCCACCGCAGGAATTGTTGGCCGCCATGCCCCCGATGGTGGCGCGCGACGCGGTGGAGACATCGACCGGAAACCACAGGCCATGGGGTTTCAGCGCCCGGTTCAACTCGTCCAGCACAACGCCGGGCTGCACCACGGCGCGGCGGTTTTCCAGGTCGATCTCCAGAATGCGGTTGAAGTGTCTGGAGTTGTCGAGGATCAGCCCGGAATTGACCGTCTGGCCACATTGCGACGTGCCGCCCCCGCGCCCGGTCACCGGTATGCCGGCCTCGCGCGCCGCCGCGAGCGCGCTTGCGATATCGTCCTTGGAGCGGGGAATCGCGACCGCCGCGGGCATCATCTGATAGATCGACGCATCTGTGGAATAGCGCCCCCGCGAAAACGCATCTTCGAGGATTTCCCCGGAAAACCGGCCCTTTAGAGCGTCCAGCGGCATGTCGATTTCCTCCGTCCTGTGCCGGCTTGACACCGGATCATCTCAAATTGTATTCATAATTCAACATTATGCATTCGGCAATATGTCGCGTCTTGTTCGGGCCGGATCAGTGGGAGGGTATTCAATGACATCGAGAAAGGCCGGTCGGCATTTCCTGCAAATCCCCGGGCCGAGTGCGGTGCCCGATCGTATTCTGCGGGCGATCAGCGCGCAAACGATAGACCACCGCGGCCCGGATTTCGCCGCTGTCGGCAAGGCGGCGCTGGACGGCATGAAGACGATCTTCAAGACCGATGCGGGCCATGTCATCATCTTTCCGGCATCCGGCACCGGCGCGTGGGAGGCGGCCCTGATCAACACCCTTTCCGAAGGCGACCGGGTGTTGATGTACGAAACCGGCCATTTCTCCATGCTGTGGATGAAGATGGCCAAACGTCTCGGGCTGGCGCCCGAATTCATCGAAGGCGACTGGCGCGGCGGCGCAGACCCCGACGCCATCGCGGAGCGTCTGGGCGCGGACAAGGGCCACGAGATCAAGGCCGTCTGCGTGGTGCATAACGAAACCTCCACCGGATCTGTTTCGCCCATCGCCGAGGTGCGCGCGGCCATGGATGCGGTGGGACATCCGGCGCTTCTGATGGTGGATTCCATCTCCGGGCTCGCATCGGTCGATTTCCGCTTCGACGAGTGGGGCGTGGATGTGTGTGTGTCGGGCTCCCAGAAAGGTCTGATGCTGCCGCCGGGCATCTCGTTCAACTGCGTCAACGCCAAGGCGATGGAGATCTCGCGCGCGGGCGGCATGCGCCGGTCCTACTGGGACTGGCAGGACATGACCGGCCCGAACGAAACGGGGTATTTCCCGTACACACCCGCGACCAACATGCTCTACGGGCTGAACGAAGCGGTTGCGATGCTGCATGAAGAAGGGCTGGAGAATGTCTTCGCACGCCATGCCCGGCACGGGGCGGCGACCCGCGCGGCCGTGCGGGCCTGGGGGCTGGAGGTGCTTTGCCGCCAGCAGGGGCAGGAAAGCGGCGTGCTGACCGCCGTTCTGATGCCCGAGGGCCACAGCGCCGATGCGTTCCGCGCGACGGTTCTGGCGCATTTCGACATTTCTCTCGGCAATGGCCTGTCCAAGGTCGCCGACCGGGTGTTCCGCATCGGACATCTGGGGGATTTCAACGATGCGATGCTGATCGGCACCCTGTCGGGCATCGAGATGGGCCTGTCGAAGGCCGGTATCCCGCATTCAAGAGGAGGAACTGCGGCTGCGATGAAAGTTCTGGAGGAGAACGTTCCGCAGCATCTCGCCGCGGAGTGACGACCTGAGGGGGCGGTCCACGCATGTGTGGCACCGGAACGCCCGTCACGAAAGTGCCGCACGCCAAAGACAAGTTCTTGGAGGAGAGAATATGCTGTCTCTGAAAATCACCACAATCGCCGCGGTTGTCGCGGGCATGTCCATTGCTGCACCGGCAGCCCTGGCGGAGGATTACCCCTCGCGCACGATCGAGGTCATTCACTCCTATGGGCCGGGCGGCGGCACAGACCGTTTCGTGCGGGCCGTCGCGGTGCCGTTCGAGGAGATCTCGGGCCAGTCCATGGTGCCGATCTCGATCCAGGGCGGCGGCGGCATGCCGGCCTTCGCCAATTTCCAGCAGCGCCGGGTCGACGGCTACACGCTGATGGCGATCAGCCCCGACCAGATCATCGCCCATGCCCTTGGCCGGATCAGCATGGACGCGTTCCAGCCGCTGGCGCGCGTGCAATACGATCAGGGCATGATCGTGGTGCCCGCCGACAGCCCGTTCCAGACCATCGAGGAGTTCATCGACCATGCCCGCGAAAACCCCGGCGATCTGACCGTGGGGATCACCGGCGCCGCCGGGTTCGACGATACCGTGATGGGTCTTTGGAACATCGAAACCGGCGCCGAGGTCACGACCGTGCCGTTCGGCTCGTCCGAGATGGTGTCGAACACGCTCGGCGGGCAGGTGGATGCGATGCACGAGGAATACGGCCCTGCGCGCGGGTTGATCGATTCCGGTGACATGCGCCCGCTCGTGGTCTTTTCCGACGAGCGTTTGCCGGTGCTGCCGGATGTCCCCACCGCGGTCGAGCTTGGCTATGACGTGACGCTTGGGCGCTGGCGGGCCTTCGCAATGCCTGCGGATGCCGATCCGGCCCATGTCGAAACGCTTTACGGTCTGATCTCCGAAGCCGTCGCCTCCGATGCGTATCAGGAAGTGCAGGAGCAGGCTGCGCTTCAATTCCGCTCCGAACTGCTTGATCCCGAAGAGTTTCAGGCTTTCATCGAGGAAGAGATCGAGGTTTACACACGCGTTCTCGATGCGCTTGGCCTCCTGAACTGACGCGCACCATTATGGCGGGCCCGGCCGATCATGCGCCGGGCCCTGCCACCGGGCGCCGCGTGGCCCCCGTACCGGCCCGCCTCATATCCCGATAGGAGCGCATAACATGGCACATCGCCTGCTGGATCTGGCCTTCGCAGTCTTTCTTTGCGGTCTGTCGATCTTCCTGTGGGTCGTCGCGGACGGCTTTCCGGAATCGCGCCGTTTCGCGCAGGCCGACGCCGATTACTGGCCCAAGATCATCTTCGGGACGATGGCCCTGATTGCCGCCATTCTGGCCATCCGCTCCGTGCGCGACATGCGCCGCAGCGGCCTGTCGGCGGCCGGAGCCTTCACGATGTCGCCGGATTTCCGCAACTCGGCGCTGCGGATCGGTGGGATGGGCGCGCTGGTGCTGGTCTATTTCGTGGCGTTCCAGCATCTGGGTTTTATCCTGGCGACATTTGCGTTTCTGGTGCTGGCAAGCTTCGTTCTGCCCTACCGGAACAACCTGACGCGGGTGGTTTTCGCGGCGGGTTTCACGGCGGTGCTGGTCTTGTTCTTCACACAAGCGCTTGAGCTGCCGCTGCCCCGGGGAACCGGGATTTTCTATGATCTGAACGTGCTGTTCTACTAAGCTCCGGAAGGATACCGCCCATGTTGGAAGCCTATGGTTCAGCGCTTGCCTATCTCTTCGGCAACCCATCGTCCTTTCTGCTGATCATCTTCTCGGTGATCTGGGGGATCGCATTCGGCTCGGTTCCGGGCCTGACCGGCATCGTCGGTGTCGCGCTTCTGATCCCCTTCACCTTCGTGTTCGACCCGACCGCGGGGCTGCTGCTGCTCTCGGGCGTCTATGTGGGCTCCACCTTCGGGGGCTCGATCTCGGCCATCCTGTTCAACACGCCGGGCAGCCCCGAGGCGGCCTGCACCGCGCTCGACGGCTATCCGATGGCCAAGAAGGGGCAGGCGGGCAAGGCGCTCGGGATCGCGCTGGCCTCTTCCGCGATCGGGGGCATTTTCGGCACGATCGTCCTGATGCTTCTGGCGCCGCCCATGGCGCAATTCGCCCTGAATTTCGGCCCGGCGGAGTATTTCGCGCTGGCGGTTCTGGGGATCACGGCCATTTCGGCCATCGGCGGCGGCTCGATCCTCAAGGGGCTGGTCGCGGGGCTTCTGGGTCTCGGGATCGCAACGGTCGGTCTTGACCCGATCACCGGGACGGAGCGGTACACGTTCGGCAATCTCTCCCTGCTGACGGGGATCAGCTTCGTCCCGGCCATCATCGGCACATTCGCCCTGGCGGAAGTTCTGCAACGGGCGGGCGAGAAGACATCGACGGCCGAGGTGATCACCGATGTCTCCACCAAACTGCCAAGCATGAAGGAATTCATGGAGACGCGGTTCACGCTTCTGCGGTCCTCCTCCATCGGGGCGGTGATCGGCGCACTGCCCGGTGTGGGCGCGACCACAGCGGCCTTCATCAGCTATTCGGAGGCGGTGCGCTGGTCGAAAAGGCCGCAGGATTTCGGCACCGGCGTGGCCGAGGGCATCGCCGCCCCGGAATCGGCCAACAACTCTGCCGTCGGCGGCTCGATGATCCCGCTTCTTGCCCTTGGCATTCCGGGAAGTGCCACGACAGCGGTCATGCTCGGCGGGTTGACGATCCACGGGATCATCCCGGGGCCGCTCCTGATGGAGACCAACACGCAGCTCGTCTATACCGTCTTCATCGGCATGTTCATTGCGAACATCCTGATGCTGATCTTCGGCATCCGGGCCGCGCGCTACTTCGCTCTGGTGCTGAAGGCGCCATATGCGCTGGTCGGCCCGGCCATCGTCGTTCTCTGCATGACAGGCGTTTATGCGCTGAACTCCAACATCGTCGATGTCGGCGTGATGCTGGCCATGGGCGCGTTCGGGTTCCTGCTGCGCAAGCTGAGATACCCGATCGCCTCCTTCGTGATCGGGCTTGTCCTTGGCCCGATCGCCGAACGCAGCCTGCGTCAAGGTCTGGTGATAAGCGATTACGATTACTGGGATTTCGTGTCCCGCCCCATCACCGCGGTTCTGCTGATCGCCAGCCTGCTTTCGCTGATCTACGGCTTCTACGGCCAGTGGAAGCGGCATCGGCAGGACCGGGGCTCGCCCGCAGCGACAGGATAGGCGCGCGGCCTGAAAAACCGAAGCGCCAGAGTTAACTTGCGTTCATGCCATACGCCGATCATCCTGCCATGAAGGACGCGCAACGGCACCGTGGCGGTTGTGCCGGGCTTGGGCGCAGACAGGCCCCGGCACAGGAATGCGCCGGCACAGGAATGCGCCGGCAGGGCGGGTGTCGCGATGCTGTTCGATGAAATGATGGCGCGGCGGGCGGAAACATGGGTGATGCAGGCAAGGGCTGGATCCGTCATTTCGAAGGGTTGCAAAGCCTTTCGGAGGACATGCAGACGGAGCTGATCAAGGGCAGCACGGTGGTGTCGGTGCCGTCCGGCACACAGGTTTTCCAGCCCGGACAACACGCCGACAACCTGCTTTTGCTGCTGGAAGGCACGGTGCGGGTGCACCAGAAATCGGACACCGGGCGCGAGGTCCTGCTTTATCGCGTGCATGCGGGCGAAAGCTGCGTGCTGACGACGGCCTGCATGCTGGCCTGCGAGAACTATTCCGCAGACGGATTGGCCGAAAGCGACGTGTCCGCCGTCGCCATTCCGCGCGCCACGTTCGACGCTCTCGCGGCGCGGTCCGATGTGTTCCGCAACTTCATCTTCACGGCCTATTCGCGGCGGATCACCGCCCTGTTCACGCTGATCGACGATATCGTGTTCCGGCGTCTGGACGTGCGTCTGGCCGGGCGGCTTCTGGAACTGGCGGGTGCGGGGGATGTGGTGCAGGCCACGCATCAGATGCTCGCCACGGAGCTGGGCACCGCCAGAGAGGTGATCTCCCGCACGCTGGCCGAGTTTCAGCGCCGGGGCTGGGTGGAGCAATCCCGGGGCGAGCTGCGGCTTGTCGGGCGTGGCGGGCTGGATCGCCTCACGCGATCTGCGGGAGAATGGTGACGAAGTCACCGAGCCCCGGACATATCGTGTGTCATACTGGTGGAAACCGACCAGAAGGAGACGGATATGACCACCAATATGGGCAAGATCGACAGGGGAATACGGATCGCAGTTGCGGTTGTTCTTCTCGGGCTCGCATTCGGGACCGGCTTTGCCGCAACCGGCGTTTTGCATTGGCTCTTGATCGCGATCGCGGCGGTCTTCCTGCTGACCTCCGTGCTTGGCAATTGCCCGCTTTACAGCCTGATCGGCATCAAGACCTGCCGCATGAACTGACCGTGCCGGGCGGCGGGTCGCGGGCCATGCACCCCAGGGCGGGCCGGGCGGATTTGTCCGGCTTGCCCGGTGTCAGCGCCGCCGGGCGGCATTGCCGCCCCGGGCCGTTGCAAGCAAGATCTCGTCGTCGGGCTGCAGGGTGAGCCCGCTTACGAAACCCGCCTGTTCGAATATTTGGTTGTCGCGACGAAGCGACAGGCTGTTTGTGCCGCCGTCGCTTGCGCCCGGCAGGGGCCAGACCGGTACGACCGCATGGGAATAGCCTGCGGACATGACCGCGGCGGCCCGCATGCGAAAGCGGGTTATGATGCCGCGCCCCCCGGGCCATTCGCCCGGTTGCGCGCCTAGGTCGCCCAGAGTCTTTTCCACGATCTCAAAGCCATAGCGCGCCTCCGCGACCTCCACGGGGCAATTGAACGTGTCCCCGTGGCTGGTGGAGAACATCGCGTCGTTGCCGGGCCGGTCCGGCGTCGCGCCCCAGCCGCCCATCTGCGGCTCGACCATGGCATAGCGGCGGCCCGTATCGGGGTTGATCCCTGAAATCACCGTCCCGAAGATCGATGCGAAATGCCCCGCCGGCAGGTCGGCGCCCGCCTGCGTGGCCAGACCGCGCCAAAGCATGTCGATCAGCCTGATCCGGGTTTCGAAGTAATAGCCATGGGGGGCGTGGGGGCCCGGGTCGAATATGCTGCCCGGCCGCGTCAGCACGTCGAGCGGCTCGAAGGATCCGGCATTGGCGAAACGCGCGGGGTCCGTCAGCGCCTTGAAGAGGATCTGGCAGGCGATGACCGCGCCGTCGCGGCTGGTGTTGTAGGGGCCTTCGGTCTGGTCCGGCGCATCGCGCAGATCGACCGTGAAGCGCTCCGGCGTGATCGTGATCCCGGCATGCCAGACGCTGCCGTCATCCTGCGGTTGGGCGATTTCGAACGTGCCGTGGGGCAGGCGCGCGAGCCCGGCGGCGGCCCGCGCGCGGCCCGTCCTGCGCGCTTCGGTGATGGCGGCGCGAAACGTATCGGACCCGTAATGCGCGCACAGCCCGCGGATCAGCGCGCCCGCCCGCCGCCCGGCCGAAACCTGCGCCCAGAGATCGCCCGTCGCCTGATCGGGCAGGCGCGAGTTGCAGCGGATGATATCGATCACCGCCTCGTTCTTGCGCCCGCCGGAGAACAGCCGAAGGATCGGCAGTCGCAAGCCTTCGGCAACGATATCGGTCACATCGGTGGCCATCGAGCCGGGCGTGCGGCCGCCGATATCGCCCCAATGCGCGATGGAGGCGACCCAGGCGACGCAATCCGCCCCGACGAAGACCGGTTCGGCCACCACGACATCATTGAGATGGGTGACCCCGCCGTGATTGGGGTCATTGGTCAGATAGACGTCGCCCGGCGCGACGGTGGCGCCTTCCTGTGCCAGGATGGCGGTCACCGTCTTGTCGAGCACACCCACGAAGGAGGGGATGCCCGCGCCGGAACTGACCAGCGCGCCCTCAGCATCGGTGATGCCCGTGCCCACGTCGAGCACCTCGTAGATGATCGGGCTCATCGCGGTCTTGCGCAGAACCTCGAACATCTCCTCGGCGGCGGATTCGAGCGCGGCCTGCACCACCGAAAGCGTGAAGGTGTCAGGCATCGATCCGCACGGCTGCGCGGGGCAGATCCGACAGGATCTCGGGGCCGTCCGCCCGCAGGATGACGATCTCCTCCAGCCGGATGCCGAACCGGTCGGGCAGATAGATGCCGGGTTCGATGGAAAACACCATGCCTTCGTCCAGCAGGGTCTCCGACGCGCCTGTCAGATAGGGCGGCTCGTGCACTTCCACGCCCATGCCGTGGCCGGTGCGGTGCAGGAAGTAGTCCCCATACCCCGCCTCGGCAATGACACTGCGCGCCGCGGCGTCCACCGCCTTTGCCGGCACGCCGGGCCGTGCGGCGGCAAGGGCCGCCTCCACCGCCGCATCGACGATGTCGTGAACCTTGTCATACCCGTCCGGCGCCGGCCCGAGGATCGCCATCCGCGTGATGTCGGAGGAATAACCCGCCATGCCCGCGCCGATATCCATCACCACGGCCTGACCGCCGGCCAGCCGTGTTTGGCCCGTGTGGTGATGGGGGAAGGCTCCGTTCGGGCCTGCACCGATGATGGTGAAAAGCGGCTTGGCGCCCTGGGACAGGAAGCTTTCGCGTGCGACATCGGCGACCTCCGTCTCGGTCATGCCGGGCCGCATCGCCGCCCAGGCGGCCTTCATCGCGGCATCAGCGCTCCGGGCGTTCGCCTTCAGTTTTGCGTATTCGTCGGCATCCTTGCGCATCCGCAACGCACCGACCGTCGTCGCGGTGAACTGCCGTGTCGCACCGGGCAGGGCATCCTGAATGAGGGCGGCATGATCGGCCCGCATGGTTTCGTCAAGAACCAGCGACCGCGCGCCCGTCAGGTTGAACTCGCTCAGAAGATCGGCAAGCGCCGCATCCGGCCCGTCTGCATCGTCCCACGGGTAGAAGGGCAGATCGGTCTGCTGCCGGGCGCTGTCGGCCTCCAGCCCCGGCATCAGAAAGCCCGCGTGATCGGCGGTGATGCAGGCCACCAGCGGGCGCTCGTCGCCATGGGGCCGCACGTCCAGAAGCCAGGCCATATGCGCGCCCGGTCCAAGCGCGACAAGGTCCACACCTTCCGTTTTCATCGCATGGCGAAGTCTGCTCAATCTGTCCATCAGGCTGCTCCCGAAATATGGTTTCCAAAGGGTCGGTTCACGTCGAACCCGCCGACACGGGCCATTTCCTCCTCCGGCGGGGCCTCGCAGGTCCATTTGCGCGACGGAACCCAGCCACAATCGCGACGGAGTGCGGCGGCATATTCGGCACGTTTGAAGGCCGCGATGGAGGGGTCGATGACAGGTACGCCAAGCTGCTCCTGCAACCGCTCGTGAAAGCCGATCTCCAGCGTGCAGCCCAGAATGACCGCTTCGGCGTAATCCTCCTCGACCGCGCGGCGGCCGGCCGCAAGCAGGCGTCTTTCGGTTTCGTCGTGATCGGCCTGAAACTCGGTCACGCCCAGTTCCACATGGTAGAGGCCCGTGCATCGCCCGCCGTGACCATACTCCACGATATTGCCATGCATCTGGTTGGCCCATTTCCGACGTCCGATGATGACACCGAAACGATTGGCCAGCGAGGTCGCGATTTCGCAGGCGGCCATGCAGGGAGCCACGACGATCATGTCGCCGGACAACTCGCGCGCCTCGTGCAGGGCGGTGTCGTAGAAGCAGCCGATCACGAAGGCATCGAAATCCGCGCGCGTGGCGGCACGGACCGCCCGCATCACGCCGGTGGTCACCCGGCCTTCATAGGACCGGTACTCGATATGCTCAAATGCGCCATCCTCGGGCGGAAGCGAGGTGACGTGGATTTCGGTGCCCGGTCTGGCGTGGGCCGTGGTCGCATCCAGAAACACCTGATCGTAATCGCTGTTTCCGAGCGGGTTGTGATACATGATCTTGACCATTTTCAATCTCCTTGAGTTCGCGGCGGATCCGGTTCGCGAGGCGCCGGACCCGGCCGGTGTCATGTCACGCCATGGATCTCGCGGGCGCGCTCGGGCGTGATCAGCCCATCCTTGATGTCGCGGCGCACGGCCTCGGGGTCGCGGGCCTTCGGATCGCCATAGCCGGCGCCGCAGGACGTCACCACGCGGATCACGTCATTGGTCGTGACATCGAGACCCGAGACGAAACTGTAGATTTCCGCCTTGCCATCGGCCTTGCGCAGTTCGACGTAATTGCCCGAGCCTTCCTCGCCGCCTTCCAGAGACCAGGGTTTGATCCGCGAGCGGGTGTAGCCCGCGGTCAGAAAGCCTTTCTCGGTCCGGATCCGGTATTCGAGGATCAGGCCACGCCCGCCGCTGTATCGGCCCTCGCCGCCCGGCGCGGTGTTGAGCGCCATGCGGTCGACGAACAACCCGTTCCGTGCCTCGGATATCTCGGCCGGCGTGTTGTAGGTCTCGCCATGGAAGCCCGAAAAGATACACGGGTTGCCGTCGCGGCCATCCCATGCGCCCCAGCCCCCGATCTGGGGCTCGATGATTGTGTATTGCCGCCCAGTGTCTGGATGGATGCCGCCGATGAAGGTGCCGCAGATCGAGCTGAAATGCCCGGCGGGCAGACGCTCGGGGATATGTGGCGCAAGGCAGCGCCAGATCAGGTCATAGACCCGGACCTCGGTCTCGAAGTAGAAGCCGATGGCTGCGGGTTCCTGTGCGTGGAAGATCGACCCTTCGCGGGTCAGGACCTTCAGCGGCCGGAACGAGCCGTCATTGGCCGGGGTTTCGGGATCGGTCAGCGATTTGAACACCATCTGCGCGCAGACCAGCGTTCCGTCGCGGGAGGTGTTCGTGCAGCCCGGATCCTGGTCGGGATTGTCGCGCAGATCGACCACCATTTCATCGGCGCTGATGGTGACGGTCACGTTGAAGATGCGTCCGTCATCCTGTTCCTCGCGCAACTCGAACGTGCCATGGGGCAGCTTGGCAAGTTCCGCCTTGGCGGTTCGTTCGCCGAACTCCATGAAACTGTCCATCGCGCGGATGAAGGTCTCGGTGCCGTATTTGACTGCCAGCTCCTGCAGCCGTTTCGCCCCGACACGCACCGCGGCGATCGCGGCCCACACATCGCCAAGCAGGAAATCGGGCATCCGCGAATTGGTGGTGATGATGTCCATCACCGCCTGATCGGTCTCGCCCTCACGGATCAGCTTGACCGCGGGCAACCGCAGGCCTTCCTGAAAGATCTCGGTCGCCTCCCCCGAGAGAGAGCCGGGCGCCATGCCGCCCACATCCGAATTATGCGCGATATTGGCGGTCCACGCGATCAGCTGCTCGCCCGAGAAGACAGGCATCGCCAGCACCAGATCATTCAGATGCGTCACCCCGCCATGCCACGGATCATTGGTGATGAACACGTCGCCCGGCCGGATATCCTTGTGCTTGGACAGGATGAACTGCACCGACTTGTCGAGAACCCCGATAAAGGCCGGAATTCCCGCGCCCGACGACGCGATGCGCCCCTGGGCATCGGTGATGCCGGTGCCCATGTCCAGCACCTCGTAGATGATCGAGGACATGGCCGTCTTGCGCATCGCCGCGAACATCTCGTCGGCGGTGGCCTGCAGGGAGTTCTGGATGATCTCCAGCGTGATCGGATCGTTTGCGCCACTCATGCCGGGCCCTCCAGATAGATGTGGATGTTGCGATAGGCGTCGATCTCCACCCGGTTGCCGGGATGGACCACGACCGTCGTGCCCGGATCTTCGATGACTGCCGGCCCGCTGAAGGCCATGCCGGGCGCGAGTTTCTCGCCGTCATAGATGTCGGCCTGATGCTTGCCCTCAAGCGCGTAATCGACCTGACGCGTGCCCTTCAGGGCCGGTTTCGCCTCCGGCGGTCCGATCTCGGCGGGCCGCATTGTCAGCTTGCCGACCTCGGCGCGGGCCACCAGATGGATGCCCACCATCTCGACCGGCGCGTCCAGCCGGTAAGTGTATTCGCGCTCATAGGCTTCGTGGAAATCGCTTGTGATGCGATCGAGGGCGGCATCGGTCACCGGGCCGTCAAGCGGCACTTCGGTCGTATGTTCCTGATTCTGGTAACGGAACTTGCCGTAGCGTAGAAAGCCGATCTTCGCGGGGTCGACGCCTTCGGCCTCGAATGTGGCGCGCGCCTGCGCTTCGGCCGTGGCGAAGACATCCTCGATCACATCGCCCGCACCATCGGCCAGATCGACCAGTTGCGTGACGAAGTAATCCCGGCGCAGATCCGACATCATCATGCCCCAGGCGGAAAAGACCGAGGCCGCATTGGGCACCACGACCTTTTTCACCTGCAATTCCTGGCCAAGCGCCACACCATGCATCGCGCCGCCGCCGCCGAAGGCGAGAAGCGTGAAATCGCGCGTGTCATGGCCCCGGTTGAGGCTGACGAGTTTCAACGCGTTGACCATGTTGTTGTTGGCGATGCGGATGATGCCCTCGGCGGCCTCGTCCACCGAGACACCGAGCCTGTCGCCCACCGCTTTCAGCGCTGCGCCTGCGGCCTCCATATCGGCGTCGATCTCTCCGCCGCAGAAGAAGTCGCGGTTGATCCGGCCCAGCCACAGATTGGCATCGGTGGTCGTGGCCTCCTTGCCGCCCTTGCCGTAGGCGGCGGGCCCGGGCAGGGCGCCGGCGGAGTGCGGCCCGACATGGAGCTTGCCGAAATCATCGACCCAGGCGATCGAGCCGCCGCCGTTGCCGATCTCCACCAGATCCACGACCGGGACCATAATCGGATAGCCCGCCGAGGTCCGGCTGCGTTCGATCCAGTAGTCCGTCATGATCCGCACCTCGCCGCCTTCGATCAGGGAGCATTTCGCGGTGGTGCCGCCGATATCGAGCGCGAGGATATTGGGCTCGCCGATCAGCTTGCCCAGTTCCGCGGCACCCCAGAACCCCGAGGCGGGGCCGCTTTCGACCATGGTGATCGGCACCGCGGAGGTGGCCTTCAGACTGTCCACGCCGCAGTTCGATTGCATGATGTAGGGGCTTTTGGGCAGGCCTTGCGCCTTCAGCCCTTCATCGAGCTTGCCCAGATAGCGGGCCGCCACGGGCTGGACGAACGCGGAAAGCACGGCGGTGTTGGTGCGTTCGTATTCCCGCCATTCGCGGGTGATCTGATGACTGGCCACGACCGAGACCTCGGGCCAGAGCCGGCGGACCTCTGCCAGGACGGCCTCTTCGTGGGAGGTGTTGGCATAGGCGTGCAGAAGGCAGATCGCCACGGCCTCGACGCCTTCGGCGCGGAAGGTTTCCAGAAGGTCGGGAAGCCCCGAAAGATCGAGCGGCGCACGCTCCGCGCCGCGATAGGTCATCCGGCCCGGCACCTCCGCGCGAAGATGGCGTGGCACGAACGGCGCGGGCTTGACGTAGTGCAGGTTGAAGAAATCGGGCCGGTTGCCGCGCGCGATCTCCAGCACGTCGCGGAACCCCTCGGTGGTGATCAGGCCAACCTTGACGCCCTTGCGTTCGGTCAGGGCATTGATCACCACGGTGGTGCCATGGGCCATGAAATCCACGTCTTCCGGTGCGATCCCGCCCTTTTTCAGCACGTTCAGGACACCGGTTTCGAAATCGGGCGGCGTGGTGTCCGATTTGGCGGTCACGATGTCCATCGTGCCGTCGGGGCGGGTTTCGAATGCCACCAGATCCGTGAAGGTGCCCCCCACATCCGTGGCCACACGCACGATCGTTTCGGACATATCTCAGGCTCCTTTCTCGATCGATGCGGCCAGCAGAAATGCCGCCGCACCGGGCAGTTTCAGGGTTTCGGCCGCGGCCACCTTCTCGGGCGTGTAGTGGCCGGCGGCATGCAGGCAGTTGAGCGTGCCGATCACGCGCCCGCCCACGACCACGGGCACGTTCATGCAGCTTTCGCATCCAAGCGACTGGATCAGCGCATGATCGGGGAAGACCTCGGCGATCTCCTCGATCGAGTTGGCGACGAAGGTTTCATGGCGGCCGCTGACGATCTCGCTCCACCGGTTCGGCTCGATTTCCTTCTCGCCCGACACCGGATAGGCCTCGGGCATGTTGGAGTAGCTGCGCCGCGCCACGCCGCGCACATGGTCGATTTCCAGCAACGTGAAGAGACGCGCGCCCACGGTCTCCTCCACCAGTCGCGCCAGCGCGTCGAAACTTGCGTCCGGTTGATCGGATGCGGCGAATGCCGCGGTCAGGTCAGTCATGGTGCCTCCGCCAATGTGTTTCTGAGCTTGAGCTCCGCGTCATCCACCACAGGCACCGCACCGATCAGGGCGCGGGTGTAGGGCTGCTCGGGTGCGGAGAAGATGCGTTCGGTGGGCCCAAGCTCTTCCAGCCGACCGGATTTGAAGACCGCGACCCTGTCGGCCACGTTTCGGACCACGGCGAGATCATGGGTGATGAAGACATAGGTCAGCCCCTTCTTGCGCCGCAGGTCGTTCAGAAGCCGCAGGACACGGGCCTGAACCAGCACGTCAAGTGCCGATGTGGGCTCGTCAAGCACCACCAGATCCGGCTCGCAGGCCAGCGCCCGGGCGATGCCGACCCTCTGGCGTTGCCCGCCCGACAAGGCGGCGGGGCCGCGCCGGCGCATATCGGCCGGCAGGCCCACTTCCTCCAGCGCGGCCTCGACCCGGTCCCACCGGTCGGCCCGGGTTCCGATGCCATAGACATCGAGCCCCAGCCGCACGGAGGCGCCGACGCTTCGCTTCGGGTTGAGCGCGGAAAGCGGGTTTTGCTGCACAAGCTGGATCGCGCGGCGCTGCGCCGGGCTGCGGCGGGCGGCGAGCGGCGTGCCGCCGAAGACGATCTCGCCCGCGCTTGGCGCCAGAATGCCGAGGATCATGTTGGCGAGCGTCGTCTTGCCCGAACCGCTTTCGCCGACCACGGCGAGGCACTCGCCCTGCGCGACCTCAAGCGAGACGTCGCGCACCGCATGCACCGGCCCGCCCGCGGTCTGGAATGTCTTGGAGACGCCGTCGATCCGCAACAGGCTCATGATGCGCTCCCGTGCCGGACCATGGGGGCGAGAAACGCCTCGCTGACCTCGGGCACTTCGGGCAGGCCCACGCCGGTGATCCGCGGCACCGCATCCATCAGCGCGCGGGTATAGGCATGGCCGGGCGCATGGAAAACGGCATCCGTGGCGCCTTCCTCCACGATCCGGCCGCGATAGATCACATAGACCCGGTCGGCGAACTCCCGGACCACGCCCAGATTGTGGGAAATGAACAGAACCGCGGTGCCATGGTCTTCCACCAGATCATGCATCAACCGCAGGGTCTGGGCCTGCACCGAGACGTCAAGCGCGGTCCCGGGCTCATCGGCCAGCAGCAGCTTGGGGTGATTGACAAGCGCCATGGCGATCATCACCCGCTGGTTCATGCCGCCCGACAACTGGAAGGGATAGGCGTCGAGCACCCTTGCCGGATCGGGGATCGAGACCTCTTCGAGCATCTCCGTCGCGCGTGCATTGCAGGCGGCGCGGCTCAATCGGGGCGCGCGCCTGTGCATTACCTCGGCGAATTGCCGCCCGATCGTGAAGGTCGGATTGAGAGAGGAGGTCGGATCCTGAAAGATCATCGAGATCTCGGTGCCGCGAAGTGCGGCCCGGTCGCGCGGATGCATCGCCATGATGTCACGCCCGTCGAAGGCCACCTGTCCGGCGACGCGCGCGCTGCCGGTTTCCTGCAACAGGCCGAGAATGATCCGCGCGGTGACCGATTTGCCCGAGCCGCTTTCGCCGACCAGGGCCACGCGCTCGCCCGCCGCGATCCTGAGAGAGATGCCGTGCAGAACCTCCGTCAGGCCGCGATGTCCCTTGAACGCAAGCGTCAGGTCGCGGATGTCCAGAATGTCACTCATTCGTCGACCCCCAGAACGTCGCGCAACCCGTCGCCGAGCAGGTTGAAGCCGAAGACGGCGAGCAGGATGGCAAGGCCCGGAAAGACCGTCAGCCACCAGCTGTCGGGCAGATAGCGCGCGCCTTCCGCCACCATCGAGCCCAGATCGGGCGTGGGCGGCTGCACGCCCAGACCCAGAAAGGAGAGCGAGGAGGCGATGATGATCACGAAGCCCATGTCGAGCGTCATCTTGGTGATGATCGCGGGTAGGCAATTGGGCAGGATCTCCCGGAAGGCGATATGGGCCGTGGGCGCGCCGATCACCTCGGCGGCCAGCACATAGCCTTCCTCCCGTTCGGAGCGGGCGATGGAATAGACCAGCCGCGCGTACCACGGCCACCACATGGCGGTGACGGCGATCATGGCGTTGGTCAGCGTCGGCTCCAGCACCCCCATTACCGCGATGGCCAGCACCAGCGGCGGGATCGACAGGAAGATATCGACGATCCGCATCAGCACCGCTTCGGCCCAACCGCCGAGATAGCCCGCCAGCAGGCCCACGACGGTGCCGATCGGGGTTGCTATGGCCAGCACCACGACACCGAGCAGCAGACTGATCTGATAGGCGTAAAGGATGCGGCTGAAGATATCGCGGCCCACCAGATCGGTGCCCATCCAGTTGCGCGCGTTCGGGGCCTGATTGGCGTAGGCGAAATCCACAATCGCGCCGTTATGGGTCGGAAACGGCGCGATCCACGGGGCGAGGGCGGCCGCAAGCACCACGAGCAGCACGAGGATCAGCCCGGTCAGCGAGAGCGGATTGGCCGCGATGATGCGCAGGCTCCGGATCATGACGCGGCCCTCGTGGAGTGCCGGATGCGCGGGTTCAGGAAGGCGATCAGCAGATCGACGATGATATTCACGATCAGGAATGTCAGCGCGATGATCAGCACGGTTCCCATGATCGCGTTGAGATCCTTTCTGAGGATCACGTTCACGCCGTACCGGCTCAGCCCCGGCCAGGCGAAGACTGCCTCCACCAGAAAGGCGTTGCCCAGCATCGCCGCGAAATCGAGGCCGATGATGGTCAGGGACGGGATCAGCGAGGGTTTGAACGCATAGCTGCGCGCGATCCGGGACGGGAAGAAACCGTAAGCCTGCGCCATCTCGATGTATGGTTTCTGATAGGTTTCGACCATATTGGCGCGGGTCAGCCGCGCGGCCTGTCCGATCCCCGAAAGCGCAAGCGCCACCGCGGGCAGGACCAGATGATGCAGCGCGTCGACGAAGGCGGCGAAATTGCCCGCCAGCAGCGTATCGACTGTCAGAAAGCCGGTCACCCGCTCGATCTCGTAGATATCGGAAATCCGCCCCGCCACCGGAAACAGCGGCAGATAGAAGGCGAAAAGCAGCATCAGGATCACCGCCCAGACAAAGCTTGGCGCAGACACCGTCAGAAGCGTCAGAACACGAATCAGATGATCGGGCCAGCGGCCCCGATGACGTGCGGCGAGTATGCCGAGCGGCAGGCCGAGCGCCACCATCAGGATGCCGGCAAAGATCACCAGTTCCAGCGTGGCGGGCAGGAATTCGGCGATGTCCCGCGTGACGGGCCGGTTGGTGTAGAGCGATTGCCCCAGATCGCCGCGCAGCACGTCGGAGACGAAATGGCCGTATTGCGCCACCAACGGCTCATCGAGATGCATCTCGGCGCGGAGCGCGGTCACCTGTTCGGCAGAGGCGCTTGGCCCCAGGGCGATGCGCGCCGGGTCGCCGGGAATGACGCGGGCGATGGCGAAGATCAGCATCGAGACGCCGACAAGCACGACGGCAGAGATGCCAAGCCGCCGCAGAAGAATGCGCAGGACGGGGAGCATGGGCAGGGTCCGGATACGCCCGGGCCCCATCACGGAGCCCGGGCAGGGAGAGAGAAAGAGAGACTGGCTACTCGACCATTTCCATCAGGCGGAAGCTGAAGCCCATGCCGTCAAGGCCGAAGGCCATGCCGGGATCGCTCAGCGCCGGGGCGCGCACGCGGTCCGATGCGGCGAAGACCGATTGCCGGTCGAAGCCGTAGATCGTGGGCGCCAGTTCCATCAACCGGGCGTTGAGCTGGCCATAGGCCGCCGCACGCTCCGCATCGGTCGCACCGACCCGTCCGGCCTCCAGTGCCGCATCGACCGCCGCATCATCGAGATACTCCGGCGACTGCCATGTTCCAGGCACGGACGAATGGTACATGCCATAAAGCAGCGTGTCGGGATCGCCGGTGACCGCGTTGACGAAGATCTGGCTGATATGCGGGGTGTTTTCGGGTGTGCTTACCCGTTCCGTGAACAGGGCCCAGGGCAGTGTCTCGATCGAGGAGGAAATGCCCAGTTCCGCGAAGTTCGCCTGCATCAGCAATGCGAAGCGCTCCTCGATCGGCACCTCCGCGATCCAGGTGATTTCAAGGTTCCAGTCTTCGGGCGCATAGGGGCAGGCCGCCATCGCGGTCTCTGCCGCCGCCATGTCGCGGGAAAGCGCCATTTCGGGGCCGTTTGCGCCGAACATGCCCACCGGGATTGCGCCGGTTGCCGGGCTGCCCTGGCTGATCTCGTCTGTGATGGCGATCATCTGCATCGCGGTGCCGTAATCGAAGGCGTGGCCGAGCGCGCGCCGGCAGTTCACGTCATCCAGCGGCGGACGGGTGGTGTTGAGCTTGACATAGAATGCGCCGGTGCCGCTTTCGGTGAGAAGCTGGGCGCCGTCCGCGGCCAGGGCGCGGATCACCTCGGGCGGGAGCCACTGGCTCGCGATATCGTGCTCGCCCTGGGCCAGCAGGGTGCGGACCGTGGCGGCCTCAAGCCCATAACGCAGGCGCACCTGATCCGGTGCGGCGTCGTTGATGGGCAGGAAGTACCCGTCGTTGACCGCCATCACGGTTTCCGACTGCGGATTGTGGGAGGAGACCGTGTACGCGCCGGTGCCCGCACCATTGGCCGAGAGGAACGCTTCGGCCCAGGGGTCGTCACCGGTTGCGTTTTCCTCCACCAGCATCTGGTCGACGATCGGCAAGCGCACCAGCGAGGCCACGAAGGGCGCATAGGGCTCCTCCAGCGTGAAGCGCACGCTGTGCTCGTCCACCGCTTCGGCGGTCACACCGGAGAAGAGATAGGACAGGCCCTGACCCATGGCCTGCATCCGCTCCAGCGAATAAACCACATCGGCGGCGCGAAGCGGGTTGCCCGACTGGAATGTCACATCGTCGCGCAGGGTGAAGGTGTAGCTGGAGCCATCCACTTCCCACGCTGTGGCCAGATGCGGATCATGGCCGGGTCCGCCCTGCCGCGGCAGGACCAGCGTGTCGTAGATATTGAACATCAGGATCGAGTCGGCGTAGTCCGACGCCTTGGCCGGGTCCAGTTCGCCAACCGCAACCTCATCGAGCCTGAGCACGCTTTGCGCTACGGCGGGGGAGGTGAGAGAGGTGGCTGCCGCAAGGGCCGCGGCCAGCAACATCCGTTTCGTCGTCATGGGGTATCTCCTGTTGGGTTGGGGATGCCTGCCCCGTTTTCCGGAGCGTTCTTGTGAATGGGGGCGGGCGCGTCGCCGAACATGTCCATCGTCCCGCACCAGAGGAGCGAGACCGTCTGATCGGTATGGTTCCATGTGGAATGGACGCGGTTGCTGTCGAAATGGATCGAATCCCCCGGGCCCAGAACCTCCGCCTGGCCCTCGATCTCCACCGTGACCTCGCCGGCCAGCACGAAGAACATCTCCTCGCCGCGGTGACTGATCGGTTCGCTGCGGCGGCCCGGCGGTTCATGCACGATCACCGAGGTCAGCTGAGAGCCGCTGAACTTGGTCGAAATCCGCTCGTAGGACGGGCCGGACATATCGACCGAATAGGTCACGCGCCGGTTCTGGCGGGTCGTGTTCCCGTCCGCCCCCGGCTGGACGAGAAAGTCGCTGATCGGCCTTTGCAAGACTTCGGCGAGCCCCGCAAGCGAGGACAGCGACGGCGCGGCCAGTCCGCGCTCGATCTGGCTGATGAAGCCGACCGACAATCCGGCGGCGTCGGCCACCGCCTGCATCGTCATCCCGAGTTCCTTGCGGCGGGCGCGGAGGGCCGGACCGAGGTTCGAGGGGGCTTCTTCGAAGGGTTGTGGTTTTAGCATGACTAAAACCGTGGTGGATCTAGAGCGCGTGAGTCAAGGAATTTTTAGCCCAGTTAAAATCCGGATGAGGGTCCCATGACATGGGCCGGCAACCGGAACGCGCCGTTTCTAGCTGTGATGAGCAGCGTACAGGACTTTGACAATACGGGAAAAGTCGCGGGAAGGTGGTGACGTTCGATGACACTGTGCAGATCACTCACCCCGTCCGGCGAAGAACGCCTCCGCAATGGCCAGAGAGATCCCGCGCCAGGCACGGATCTCGGCAAGCGCGTGTAGTTTCCGGGGGAATCGCAGCCTGTCACTCGGATCGCGCTCATCAGGAACCGGCTCAATGCTGGGTAGGACCGTGCACCCGCCGGCAGGATGCTTGGCCATAAGTGTTTCGGCTTGAAGATCGCGGGCTTTTTCTGTCCAACGGTGAGACGCGGTGAGGCCCCTGATGCGGAGCGCGAGACCATGGCGACCCCGATGCCCGATACGCTGGCCTGCATCAGCTGGAATATCCATCGTGGCCGGGGCAATGACGGCCGGGTCGATCCGGATCGCACGCTTGATGTGCTGCGTAACGAGGTCTGGCATCCCGGCACCGAGGCGATGTTTCTTCAGGAAGCCGATGAAGAGGCGCCGCCCCATCACGGCGTCCTGAACATCTCTGAGATCGAGGCGATCACCGGCCTGCGCCATGTGCAGGATGACCCGGACAGCAGATCCGGGCCGGACAGTCACGGATTTCTGGGCGTCGTGGTTTATCTGCACCCGGATATCCTGGTGGAATCCGTGCGGCTGATCGATCTTCCGGGGCTGGTCTGCCCACGGGGGGCGGTCATGGTGGATGCCGCCCGCGCCGGACGCCGCCTGCGCTTCGTTGTCACCCATCTGTCGCTGTCGCAGATGCTGCGGATCGTTCAGATGCGAAGGATCGGCCGACATCTGGACGGCGACGATACCCGGCCCGTCATTTTGTGCGGCGATCTGAACGAATGGCGTCCATGGGGCGGTTTTGCCCTGTCGAAGCCGGTGCTGGGGCAGGCGTTTCACGGCCCGGCGCGGGCCACATTTCCAATCCGCAGGCCACGGCTGCCGCTTGACCGCGTTCTGACGAATGCGTCCGGGCGGGTGGAGGATCTGCGGGTGCTGGACGGGCCCGGTATCCGGATGGCCTCCGACCACCGGCCGCTCTGGGCGCGGGTGAGGCTGGCGCCCTAGGTACGGGCCATTCGGAAACTTGGGATCAGGCCCCTCCGGGCTTACCGGCCTTCCGCGGCCACATGCGGGAAAACACGCCATCGCGCTTGATGATCCCGTGATGCAGGGCCGCGCCGATATGCATCGCAACCAGGATCGCGATGGCCACACCGCCATAGAAATGTATGGATTTGGCAACCTCCGCCAGCGCATCGGAGCGCGGAACAAGCGCAGGAAGACCTATCGCATCGAGGGACTCGATCGGAAATCCGCCCGCTTTCACACGGACATATCCGGCAACCGGCATGATGACCAAAAGCGCATAAAGCAGGGTATGGGTCAGCCCCGCGATCCTTGCCTGCCACGCGGGCAGATGCGCAGGTTCGGGCGGCGGCGGGGAGCGCCAGCGGTAAACCAGCCGGATCACGACCAGAAGGCCCAGCAAAACCCCCACATTCTTGTGGAACACGAACAGCGTGTTCTGAAGCGGCCGGCTGATCCCTTCCTGCACCATCAGCATTCCCGCCGGGATCGTGAGCAGGACCAGAAGCGCCATGATCCAGTGCAGCCATCGGGCAGGGGGCCGATAGGATGATGCCGGAATTGTCATTTTCGAGCGACCTCGCTATGGTTTATCGATTGCCAATTCGCCTTCATGGGCCATCTTGATCCCAATATTACAGAGTGAGCAAGGGCATAGTCCCCAAACAAAACATGGCTTTTCAGAATAAGCTCTCTGGTGCGGCGCATGCCGCCAGCCGGCGGCCCGGTTTGGCGGCGTCGATCAGGAACCTGAGCCCGACTGCACAGTTTCTGGCCGTGGGCGTCGTCGGATTTCCCGGCGTCATGGCGATGGGGTCGGTGCTGGTCGGCGATATTCTGCCGGCAGGCGTGCTTGTCGGCGCGGGGTTTTACGGCCTGGCGCTTGCGGTGGCGGTTCTGGCGCTGCGTGCGAGCTACCCGCATCCGGGGATCGGGCTCTGCAACACGGTCACTCTTTTTCGATTGATGTTCGTCTCGGTGCTCCTGGCCGCGCTGATCACCTCAGGCGGCCATCCATGGGCCGTCTTCACACTCGCTTCGCTCGCCCTTTTGCTGGATGGCGTCGATGGCTGGCTGGCCCGGCGCGAGGGCTATGTGTCGGCCTTCGGGGCCCGTTTCGACATGGAGGTCGACTCGGTTCTGGCGCTGGTTCTGGCGCTTCTGGCCTATCAGAGCGGCAGTGTCGGGGCTTATGTGATCCTTCTGGGCCTCCCGCGTTACATCTTCCTCGCGGCGCAGGGTGTCCTGCCATGGCTGGGCGGCGATCTGCCCCGGAGGTTCAGCCGCAAGGTCGTTTGCGTGCTCCAGATCGGGGCGCTGCTTCTGGTGCTGATGCCGGTCATCGGCAGGCCGGTGTCCGACCTGATGGTCTGGGGGGCCGCGGCGGCGGTGGCATGGTCGTTCTGGCGCGACCTGCGCTGGCTCTGGCTGGCACGGCGGTCATGACAATCCCCCATGCCGGTCTGCGCCGGACGCTTCATCTTCTGCTTGCGGCACTTGTCCTGCATCTTGTCCTGATCCAGCCGAACCACCCCGATGCCATGGGCTGGGGCGCGCTGTCTGTGTTTCCGCTGGAACTGCCTGCGATCCTGCTGGCGCTGATCGCCCTCGGGCAAACCCGTGTGTCCGGTCCGCTGCGGGCTGCCCTGACCTTTGTCCTTTGCCTCATCGTTCTTCTGAAGACCGCGGATTTCATAAGCTTCAGCGCGCTGTCGCGGGGCTTCAACCCTGTGGCCGATCTGGCGCTTGTCGATGCGTTCCTGCGGCTTCTGAAGGGCACGTTCGGCGGGCCTGCGGCGCTGGCCGCGATTCTGGGGGCGGCGGCGTCCCTTCTGCTGCTGGCCGCGCTGATATGGTGGGCCACGGGGGTCTGGGCGCGGGTGAATGCGCGCCCGGTTGTCGCCGGTCTCTCCGGCCTGGCCGCGGCCCTGTCCGGCGTGATCGCCGCGGCCGAGATCGGGCAGACCATGGGGCGCTGGACGCTGCTGCCCTTCGATCCGCCCGGAACCGCCTTCACCGCCCGCGTGGGCGTGGAACGGGTCGAGATGGTGCAGACCACATTGTCCGAGCTGCGCAGCTTTCGCGCCGAAGCCGCCCGCGATCCGTTCATCGACGCCCCCGGTCTTTTCGATGCGATCGACCGGGACGTGCTTGTCATCTTCATCGAAAGCTATGGACGAACGAGTTTCGACACGCCGTTTTATGCCGGGCTGCATCGGCAAACGCTGGCCGGGTACGAATCCCGCCTTGCGGGGCGCGGGCTTGCCATGCGGTCGGGCTATCTGACATCGCCCACCCGCGGCGGGCAAAGCTGGCTGGCCCATGCGACCTTCGCCAACGGGCTGTGGGTGGACAACCAGATCCGCTATGGCGCCGCGCTTTCCAGCGGACGCGAGAGCCTGTTTCACCACGCCGCGAACAGCGGGTTCCGGACCGCGACCGTGATGCCGCAAATCACGCTTGACTGGCCAGAGGCGGACCGGATGGGGTTTGAAACGGTTCTGGTCGCGGCCGATCTCGGCTATCGGGGGCTGCCTTTCAACTGGGTGACGATGCCCGATCAGTTCACGCTGGCCGCGCTGGACCGGCTGCTGCGCAGCGGCGATGACACAAGGCGGCTTTTTGCGCAGGTGGCGCTGGTCTCCTCCCATGCGCCATGGGTGCCGGTGCCCGATATCGTTCCCTGGGAAGATATCGGCGACGGGACGATCTTCAACGCGGTGGCGGCGTCGGGCGACCCGCCCGAGGTCGTCTGGCGGGATCGGGAGCGGATCCGGGCGCAATACCGGCTGGCCGTCGACTATTCCCTGCGCGCGGTTCTGGAATATGCCCTGCGCCATGCGACCGAGCCGCCGTTGATGATTATCGTCGGCGATCATCAGGCGGCGGAATTCATTGGTCTGGACGAACGGCCCGATGTGCCGATCCATGTGATCGGACCCGAACCGCTGGTCGCGCGGCTGACCGACGCCGCACCCTATCCCGGGCTGCGGCCCGACGATGACGCGACGGCCATGCCGATGGACCGGATGCGCGACATCCTGCTGAACGCGTATTTCACGCAAACCGATACGGGGGCGGTCAACTGAGCATGCCGCGGCGATTTACCGTTTCCCCCATGCTGATCCGGGCCGCACAGGTCGCGGTTCTCGCCGGTCTTGCCGTGCTGCTTTGGCGGGTGGGCGATGGCTGGCAGGCGCTAGCGATGCTGCGGGCGGCCGATCCCTACTGGCTGGCGGCGGCGGCGCTTGCGCTCACGCTCCAGACGCTCTTGTCGGCACTGCGCTGGCGGTTGACCGCCGCCCGGCTCGGGATCGCGATTTCCCGCAACGACGCGGTGCGCGAATACTACCTGTCGCAGGTCGTGAACCAGTCCTTGCCCGGCGGTGTGCTTGGCGATGCTGGGCGCGCGGTGCGGGCGCGGGGGCAGGCGGGCCTGTTCGTTTCCGGTCAGGCCGTTGTTTTCGAACGGATCGCGGGCCAGATCGGCCTGCTTGCCGTTCTGCTAGCGGGCCTCCTGGCAAGCGTCTTTTTCCCGATCGGCCCCGGCTGGCCAGCCGGCGCGATGGTGCCGATCTGGGGCGTGTTGATCGCTGCGGTATGTCTTTTTGCCGCCATCGCGATCAGTCTGCGTGCCGGGCCCGTGTCGGCGCATGGTCTGCACAGGGTCATGCGCGCCTTCATCCATTCGGTTGCGGCGCGCGATATATGGAAGCAACAGGCGATGCTCAGTCTTGGAACGGCGCTTTGCAATGTCGTGGCCTTTGCCTTTTGCGCCGCGGCTCTTGGTGTGGCGGTGCCTGTTCTGGCGGTGGTAACCATCGTGCCGCTGATCCTTTTCGCCATGGTCCTGCCGCTGTCGATCGGCGGCTGGGGCCTGCGGGAGGGCGCGGCGGCAGTGTTGTTCCCGGTGTTCGGGGCGGCTATGAGTGAAGGGCTTGCGACAAGCGTTGCCTTTGGCCTTGTCCTGCTGGCGACGGTCCTGCCCGGGATGATGCTGACCTGGATGCGACCAAATGCGCCTGTCACCGGGCGGCACTGACCTAAGTAATGTGATGCAATTGAAACGACCGAAATCCAATGGGTTCAAGGGCCTGGATCAGACCATTTTCAGAAAGCGGGGAAATACGATGAAGAAAGCAGCAGGGATTACGCGGCGGCACGTTCTTGGCGCGGGCGGGGCGGTTCTGGGTGCCGGAGCCATGGGTGTTTTCCCGCAGCGCGGGTGGGCGCAGGTTCCGGTCAGCCTCCAGCTCTCCTGGCTGCATTCGACGCAATTCGCCGGCAGCTATATCGCGCTTGAGCGCGGATGGTGGCGCGACGGCGGGCTTGACGTGACGCTGGTGGCGGGCGGGCCAAACGCGCCGGTGGAGCCGCCGGTCGTCTCCGGTGCGGCGCTTGTGGGCATTTCCGCCGCCGATTACACCGCCGCCGCCGTAGAGCAGGGCGCGCCCTTCCGGATCATCGGTGTCGCGATGCAGAAGAACCCGTTCGTCATCGCCTCCCTTGCGGCCAATCCGGTCAACGTTCCGTCGGATATGGAGGGCATGCGGATCGGCATGGCGCTGGCGAACACCCCGGTTCTGGAGGCGCTGTGCAGGCTTAATGACGTGGATATCGATGCCATCGAGGTGGTGCCGACCCAGTATTCGCCGCAGCCGCTGGTCGCGGGCGAGGTGGATTGCCTGCTGTGCTGGGAAACCGACCTGCCGGTGGCGATGACCATTCAGGGTGTGGACAACGTGACGATGCTGATGGCCGATCACGGCTATGCGGTCCATTCCCAGACCTATATCGCGACCGATGACAGTCTTGCCAATCGCCGGGCGGAGATCGTGGCGCTCATGGCCGGTGAAGTGCGTGGCTGGGAGGCCTATCGCGAAGACACCGATGCCGCCGCCGCCCTGACGCTGGAGATGTTCCCGGATGCGGGGCTCGATCCGGAGACCCAACGACTTCAGGCCGCCCGGCAGGTGCCGCTGATGTTCTCGGACCTGACCGACGCGAACGGCTTCGGCTGGTGGACCGACGAGACGGTGGCCGCGAACATCGAGACGCTCGCCCTTCTGGGCCGGACGGTCACGCCCGATCTGTGGGACCGCTCCATCCTGGAAGAGGTGCGCGGCGCCTGAGCGGGCGATGTCGGTTTCCGTCGTCTGCACCGGGCTGGCCAAGACCTTCGGCGGATCGGTCGAGGCGGTCAGCCCCATCGACCTGACATTCGCCTCCGGCCAGACGACCGCGCTGGTCGGCCCGTCGGGATGCGGCAAGTCCACGCTGTTGCGCATGGTGGCAGGGCTGGAAGAACCCACCGCCGGCGAGATCACGATCGATGGGCATCCGCCCGCCGATACCCTGCGGGAGGCGGCATTGTCGGTGGCCTTCCAGGATCCATCGCTTCTGCCATGGCGCAGCGTTCGCCAGAATATCGAGCTGGCCTGCGCCCTTGCGCGACGCCCGAAAAACGCCGCCGATATCGATCAGCTGATCCATCTGGTCGGCCTTGAGGGGTTCGCCGATACGCGCCCGGCCGAGCTGTCGGGCGGCATGCGCCAGCGCGCCGCCATTGCGCGCGCGCTAGTCACCCGGCCAAGACTTCTGTTGCTGGATGAACCCTTCGGCGCAGTGGACGAGCTGACCCGCAAGCAACTGGCCAGCGATCTGCCCGGTATCTGGGAGGCGCGCGGAACCACGACGCTTCTCGTGACCCATTCCGTAACCGAGGCGGTGATGCTTGCGGACCGCATCGTGGTCCTGTCGCCGCGCCCTGCGGATATCGTGGCCGATATCCCGGTCGACCTGCCGCGACCGCGGCGGCAGAGCCTGTCCCGGGAGCCGCAATTCGCCCGGATCGTGGAGAGGGTTTTTGCGGCCCTGTCCCAAGGCATGGCCCGAAACCTGCCGAAAGCGGCACAATGATCATCGCCCGTCCCCTGCGCGCCGACGCGCCGGCGCGAAACGGCCCGCTGCGCGGGCTAAGCCGCCTTCTCCCCGGTCCGCTTCTGGCCCTGCTGCTGTGGGAAGTTCTTGGCCGTGCGCTGGCCGATGCCTTCGTTCTGGCCCCGCCTTCGGCGATCCTTGTCTACCTCTACGAGAACCTCGGGCTCATGAGCCGCGCACTGGCCGTGACCCTGGCCAATGCGGCGGCCGGGTTCGTCATCGGCAACCTTGCGGCCATCGCCCTTGCCGTGCTCGCCAGTGTCTGGCCGCGAAGCGACGGGGTGGTGCGCGGGCTGGCCCTTCTGGTCTTCTGCCTGCCGCTGGTGGCGACGGGGCCGATCCTGCGCGTGGTATTCGGACCCGGGCCCTGGCCGCAGATCGTGCTGGCGGCGCTGGCGGTCTATTACACGACGCTGATCCCCCTTCTGGTCGGGCTCCGGGCCGTGCCGGCGGGGTGGCTCGATCTGGTGCAGAGCTATGGCCGCGGGCGGCTGGCCGCGCTGCTGCACGTGCGGGCGCTGGCGGCGTTGCCCTATCTTGTCGCCGGTTTGCAGATCGCTGCGCCCGCCGCCTTTCTTGGCGCGATGATCGGGGAGTTCACCGGGGCGGAACGGGGCATGGGCGTGCTGACCCTGCGCGCCATGCGGTCCATGAATGTCGACATGACATGGGCGCTGGCCACGGTCGCGACCTTTGTGGCCGTGCTGAGCTATCTGGCCATTGGCTGGCTTGCGAGACGGTTTCTGCATCACGAGCCGCCGGTCATCCTTGCCGCGCCCACCGGGGCGGGGAAGGGGGGCCGGGGGCAGGGCGCCTTGCGCGGCCTGCTGCTGACCGGGGCCGCCGCGCTTCTGCTCTGGTGGGGGGCATTGGCGCTTCTGGACCTCAACCCGTTTTTCGCGAAAGGCCCGTGGGAGGTGTTCTCGGCGCTGGTTCTGGCGCCCGATGCGGCGGCCACGCGCAGCACTCTGGCCGAGGCGCTTGGTCAAACGGCCATATTCCTCGTTCCGGGCTATCTGGCGGGCCTTGCCGCGGGGGCGCTGCTTGCCATGCTCATCGTCCTTGTCCCGCGGATCGCGGGCGTGGCCATGCCGCTGGCCATCGCGCTGCGTTCGGTTCCGATCATCACGACGGCGCCGCTTGTGGTCCTGATCCTCGGGCGCGGCGCGCTCGGCACCGTGGTTCTGGTCGCGATCATGGTCTTCTTTCCGACATTCGTGGCCTGCCTGCACGGTCTGCGCCAGGCCCCCGGGCGGATCATCGACGTGCTTGACAGCTACGCCGCAGGGCCGGTCCAGCAACTGATCCGGGTGCGCATTCCGGCGATGCTTCCGGCCTTCTTCGCGGCGGCCCGGATGAACGTGCCGGCCTCGGTGCTGGCGGTCACGGTCGTGGAATGGCTGGCAACCGGCAACGGCATCGGCAGTCTCATGGCGCTTTCCGCGTCCTTGTCGGATTACGACATGTTGTGGAGTTCTGTGGTTCTCGTCTCGATCCTCTCCGCGCTCGGATATGCGGGGGTCGGTGTCTTGGAAAGGCGGGTATTTCGCGTCTACGCGCCGGAGCAATTGCAATGACCCCGCGCGCCGCCGCCTTCGCGATCCCGGGTGACATCGCCACGGTAACCGGTGGGTACATCTACGAACGGCGTCTGTTGCACGAACTGCGCGCACTGGGCCATGACGTGACGCATCTGCAACTCGGCGCGTCCTTCCCCGAACCCACGCTCGCCGATATGAACCATGCCGTGACATCCCTGCGCTCGCTTAGCCCCGAACGGGCCCTGATCCTTGACGGGCTGGTCTATGGCGCGATCGATACCGCCGGGCTGCAACAGGTGCGCGCGCCGATCGTGGCGATGATCCATCACCCGCTGGCGCTGGAAACCGGTCTCGACCCCGCATTGCGCGACCATCTGTTCCGGACCGAGCGTGCCAATCTGGCGCTCGCGGCGGAGGTTCTGGTGCCAAGCGGCCACACCGCCCATATCCTGACAACGCAATATGCCGTTCCCGCGCAGCGGATCACCATCGCGCAACCGGGAAGCGAGCGGCCGAGCGGCATCCGCGCACCGGTTGATCCGCCGCTGATCCTATCGGTCGGCATCCAGCATCCGCGCAAGGGGCACGATGTTCTTCTGCGCGCGCTGGCGGGGCTTCGGGATCTCCGCTGGCGCGCGGTGATCGTGGGCTCAGCCCATGATGCGGCCTGCGCGGAGGATCTGGCGCGGCTGCTGGATCACCTCGCACTTGCAGACCGGGTGACCCTTGCCGGCCGCATCCCGCAGGCGGATCTCGACGCGCTATTCGCTCAGGCCTCGCTCTTTGCGCTCGCCACCCGCTACGAGGGTTACGGAATGGTGTTCGACGAGGCGCTGGCATGGGGTCTGCCGATCGTGTCCTGCGATACCGGGGCGGTGCCCCACACGGTCCCTTCCGGGGCGGGCCTTCTTGTTCCGCCCGATGCGCCCGACGATTTGGCCGATGCGATTGCCCGCATCCTGACGGACAAGACCCTGCGCGCGGGCATGGAGGCCTGCGCGAAACGTGCGGGCGCGGCGCGGCCCACATGGCAGGACACGGCTCGCATCGCGGGGCAGGTCCTGAACGGGCTGAAACCCCGGAGGTGAGTGGGGCAGGGCGGGCGACAGAGGACATTGCGCGAGTGGAGCGAGCAGGATGAAACCGACAGGGAAGCGCGCCGGGGCGGCGGAAGGTGCCGCCCCCCGATCCCGCGGGATGGCGGCGGCGATCGGGCGGTCGCTGGATATCTATTACCGCGATGCGGCGCGGACGAGCCGGATGGATCGTCTGAACGCGCTTTTCGTGCCCGATGGCGGGCTTGCCTTCGATATCGGCGCGCATGTCGGGGACCGGACGGCAAGCTTTCTGCGATTGGGCGCGCGCGTTGTCGCACTGGAGCCTCAGCCGCAAGTCTTTCGCGCGCTCCGTCTCATTCACGGCCGCCAGCGGCGCGCGGTTCTCGAACAGATGGCCGCAGGGGAGGGGCCCGGCGAGATCGAGATGTTTCTCAACTCCGGCAACCCGACCGTCTCGACCGCCTCGGCCGATCTCGTCGCCGCCGCATCCTCGGCCCCCGCATGGAAAGACGAGGTCTGGGACAGAACGGTCCGCGTGCCGGTCACCACGCTTGATCGGCTCATAGCCCGGCATGGCGTGCCGGATTTCGTCAAGATCGACGTGGAAGGCCACGAACTGATGGTACTGAAGGGCCTTGCTCGGGCGGTCCCGGCGTTGTCGTTCGAAGTGACCACGCTTCAGCGCGACATGGCCTGTGCCTGCATCGACCGGTTGTGCGAACTCGGTCCCTACGAATTCAACATCAGCCTTGGCGAAGACCACCGCCTGCGCCAGTCAAGCTGGACGAACGCCCCGGAGATGTGCGCCGAAATCCTGCGCCTGCCTGCCGCGGCAAATTCTGGAGACATCTACGCCCGGCTGAGAGCGTAGGGGGGAACCGGGTTGACCGGGCATCGGGAATCGGATCGCGTGCATACCGCGGAAAGTGTCGATCCGGCGTTGCACAGCGCGCATGGTTTGCACGAAATCGCGGCATGATGTCCGCGCCATCGCCCCGATTTCAGGCAGACGGAAAACCCGGTCCCGCAGAGCGTCTCGCCCCTGTGACACCTGGGGCAAACACAGGTGATCGTGAGCTGTGCGTTTCATAAGCATCGGCGCGGTTTTGGCGGGCATCGGAGCACTCCGGCGGCAATGTCAGGTTGACGCGGATAGACGAACCATTTTACATTTGGTACGCACCAACGAATGATAGATTCGTTGCAAATCCAAGCGAAGGCCAGTTCCGGTGACCAGCGACGGAGACTTTTCGGACAACACGACGCGTGCGCTGAACCAGATCAGGCGCATGATCGAAAAGGGCAATCTGCCCTCCGATGGCCGACTGCCGACGGAACGCGAACTGTCGGAGAAACTGGGCTGCGGTCGGCGCCAGGTCCGGCGCGCCCTTGAAGTGCTGGAGGCCGAGGGATTGCTGTGGCGGCGGCAGGGCAAGGGCACGTTCGCGGGCCAGCCAAGGCGTCCCGCGACCGAGATGGCGGCCACGATCGCCGACAAGGTCGACACGCTCGGCATCATGGAGGCGCGGATGGGGGTGGAGCCGCAACTGGCGGCCCTTTGCGCCCGCCGCGCCACGGCCGAAGATGTCGACCGGCTGCGCCTTCTGGCCGAACGGGCCCATGGCGCATCGGATTCCGACTACTGGGAGTTATGGGACGGCGCGCTGCACCGTCTGATCGCCCGGATCCCCGACAATCCGATCCTGTCGGCGGCATTCGACCTGCTCGATACGGTGCGGATGGACGAGAACTGGCAACATGACCGGCATCTGGCCCGGACTCTGAAGACCAAAGTCGTCTATCACGAGCAGCACCAGCGGATCATAGACGCGATCGACGCGCGGGATGCGAATGCGGCGCGGGCCGCGATGACCGATCACCTGCAGACACTGACGGATGATCTGCGCCGGTCGATGAGAGAGACGGGCGAAGTGCATTCCTTTGCCACGGAAGCACGGATCACGGACAAAACATCGAAAAGGCGTTTGAAAAAATGACGAGAGGTTAGCCGACGCAAAGCTGACCGCGCCCCGGACCGGAGATGGGACGGGCGCAGGACTTGAACGGGGGACATGACATGGCGGACACGATCACCGAAGCCGATATCGCCGGGGCAGAGCGCCTTCTGGGCCTTGCCTACACCGCGAAAGAGCGGGCGCAGATGGTTGGCAATCTGGATGGCCAGCGCGATCTGATGATCGCGCGCCGGGACCTGAGGCTGGACAATGGCACCCCAATGGCCTGCCGGTTCGACCCGCGCCTGCCGGGCTTTGCGATGCCCCACGGGATCGACGCGCTGCACCCGTCGGAGATCACGGCGCCGCTGCCGTCCGACCCTGAGGATATCGCCTTTGCGCCGCTTACCCATCTGTCGCATTGGGTGCGGAGCGGGCAGATCTCCTCCCGCGCGCTGACCGATCTCTATCTGGCGCGTATCGAGCTTCTGAATCCCAAGCTGGAATGTTTTGCGACCGTCACGCCGGATCTGGCACGCGCGGAGGCGGACGCCATGGATGCGCTTCTGGGCGCGGGCGTCTGGCTGGGGCCGCTGCATGGCATTCCCTACGGTCTGAAGGATCTGTTCGACACCAGGGGCATCACGACAGGCTGGGGGGCGGAGCCGTTTCAGAACCGCGTTCCGGACAGCGACGCCGCGGTTACGACCCGCCTGCGGGCGGCAGGCGCCGTGTTGCTTGGCAAGACGACCGTGGGCGCGCTGGCCTATAACGATCTGTGGTATGGCGGCTGGACGCGCAACCCATGGAACCTCAACGAAGGCTCAAGCGGGTCGAGCGCGGGCTCGGCCTCGGCGACGGCGGGGGGGCTGTGCGGATTTTCCATCGGGACGGAGACGCTTGGCTCGATCACCTCGCCCTCGCAGCGCTGCGGGACGACGGGCCTGCGTCCGACTTTCGGACGGGTCAGCCGGGCAGGGGCCATGGCGCTTTGCTGGTCGCTCGACAAGGTGGGCCCGATCTGCCGGTCGGTGGAGGACACCGCCCTGGTTCTGGCCGCGATCAACGGCGGCGACATGCGCGACCGCGGGTCGATCGCCGCGTCTTTCCAGTTCGATGCGCGGGCGGGGATCGAGGGGATGACGCTTGGCTATCTTCCCGAAGCGTTCGAGGACGGCGCGACCGATGTCGACCGCGCGGCGCTGGCGGCGGCAAAGGATTTGGGGATCACGGTGAAGGAAGTCACCCTTGAGGATCTCCCCTATGCCTCCCTGATGACCGTTGTCTATGCCGAGGCGGCGGCCGCGTTCGAGGCGCTGACGCTGGAGGATACGGATGATACCCTGCGCTGGCAGGACGACGGGGCCTGGCCCAACACGTTCCGCAAGGCGCGCTTCGTCTCGGCGGTGGATCTGGTTCAGACCGACCGGCTGCGCTACCGCGTGATGCAGGCGGTGGGGGAGATGATGAGCGGCGTTGATGCGCTGATCGGACCGTTTTCCACTGGCCCGATGCTGGTCGCGTCGAATTTCACGGGGCATCCATGCGTGCATCTGCGCGCGGGTTTCGAGGATATCGCGAGCCGGTCGATGGCGTCGCTTGGCGCGGGCAAGCTGACCACCGGGGACGCCGCCGGCGAGACGACCTTTACCGTGCCGCAGGGCATTTCGCTCTGGGGGCAGTTGTTTGACGAGGGTCCGCTGCTCAATCTCGGCATGGCGCTGGAGAAGAAACTGGGGGTCGCCGACCGTCGGCCCACCTTCCCGAACTGAGGACGGACGAGCAATAATGACCCGCAGAATGCGGGCATCTCAAGCGTGACAGGGCCGCCGAAGCCGCGGCCACCAAAAAGGAGATGACACGATGAAACGCAGAAGCTTTCTGGCGAGTACCACCGCCGTCTTTGGGGCAACGCTGTTTTCCGGCGCGGCCCCGAGGATCGCCTCGGCGCAGACCGAACCCGTAAGCGGCGGCACCCTGATCTGGGGCCATTCGGAGACCACGCAAAACCTGGATATGCACCAGACCGGCACGGCCTCCACCGGTCGGGTGCTGCAAAACGTACACAACTCCATCGTGACGGTGGATCAGGATCTTAACGTCATTCCCATGCTTGCCGAGAGCTTCGAGCAGAGCGATGACGGGCTCACCTATACGTTCAGGTTGCGGCCGGGCGTGAAGTTCCACAACGGGTCCGAGATGACGTCGGCGGATGTGAAGTACTCCTTCGAGCGCTGCGCGAACCCCGATACCGGCGCCGTGAATTTCGAGGTGTTCAACGCGGTGGAAAGCATCGACACGCCCGATCCGCTGACCGTGGTCGTGACGCTCAACCAGATCAATGCGCCCTTCCTGTCGCGGCTGGCCGAAAACGGCGCGGGCGTCATCATGCCCGAAGGGTCCGGCGACGTGCAGGGCGAAACCCCGATCGGGGCGGGCCCCTTCCGTTTCGTGCGCCGTGAATTCGGCAACGAGGTGGAACTTGAGCGGTTCGACGATTACTGGGACGGGCCGGCCTATCTGGAGCGGGTCATCGCCCGCGAAATCCCCGAGCCGACGGTGCGCCTGACAGGGCTGCGCACGGGCGAGTTGCACATGATCAACGACATCCCCGCCGACCGGATCGGAGAGATCGAGGATGCCGGCGAGTTGCAGGTGGTCAAGTGGTTCCCGCTGAACTGGGACTTCGTCAACCTGAATCACACGTTCGAGCCGTTTCAGGATGCGCGCGTCCGCCGTGCCTTCGACATGATCATCGACAAGGAGGTGTTGCTGGAAGGCGCGCTTTGGGGGCAGGGTGCGGTGACCGCCTCGCCCAGCTATCCCACATCGGCAAGCTTCAATGCCGATCTCGTCCAGCGGCCGCAGGACATCGAGGGCGCCCGCGCTCTGTTGGAGGAGGCGGGCTATCCGCCCGGCAGCCTCGACATCGTGTTCAAGGCCACGACGAACTACCCCTACCATATCGAAAGTGCGCAGATCCTGGTGGAGTGGTTCCGGATGGCCGGGGTCAACCTGACGATCGAGCAGCTGACCTGGGCCGACTGGCTGTCCCAATGCTGGGTCGATCGGGATTTCCAGATGACGATGATGAACTTCTTCACGCTGTGGGAGCCAGATTTCCTTTATTACAGCCTGTTCAACACCGTCGGCGCGTTCAACTATCGCAGCGTCAGCGACCCCGAGATCGACGCCCTGACGGAAGAGGCGCGCATCACCGTCGATCCGGCGGAGCGGGCCGAGATCTACAAGGCGGTGCAGCAGCGGCTCTTCGACGAAGCGCATGACATCATGCTGTGGTTCCGCAACGGCAGCATCGGCGCGCAGCCGTCCGTGGGCGGACTGGACACGATCGTGCATCCCAACGGGTCCAACCTGAACTTCCACAAGGTCTGGCTGAACGCCTGATCCAACCCGCCCGGGCGGCGGCAACGTCGCCCGGGTCTTTCGCTAGAACACCCGGGGTGCCCATGGCCTACATCATCAACCGCGTGCTGTCCGTGTTGCTGACACTGTTCCTGATTTCGGTGATCACCTTCGCGGTCACCAACATCCTGCCCGGCGACGTGGCGATGATGATCATGGGCACGCAATCGAACCCGGAGGCTCTGGCGGGCCTGCGGGAGAGCCTTGGCCTGAACGATCCGCTGATCGTGCAGTATGGCCGCTGGATCGGCGGGCTTCTGACCGGCGACTGGGGCCATTCCCTCGTCTTCAGGGAGCCGATCGCGCCCCTGATCGCGCAAAAGGTCGTGGCCAGTGGCGTGATCGTGGTGATGTCGATGACCATCGCCCTGCTTTTCGCGATCCCGCTCGGGGTGTGGGCCGCGATCCATCGGGACCGCTGGCAGGACAGCACCGCCAGCACCTCGGCCCTGGTCGGTGTCAGCCTGCCGGATTTCTTCTGGGGGATCATGCTGATCCTGCTTTTCGCCCGTGCCCTGGGCTGGTTCCCGTCCAGCGGCTTCGTTCATCCCGCCGATGATCTGCTTGGGGCCATCCGCCACGCCTTTCTGCCGTCGCTCGCCCTCGGTCTCGGGCTGATGGCGCATCTGACGCGCATGACCCGCTCCACCATGATCGGCATCCTGCAACAGGAATTCATCCGCGTCGCCCGCGCCAAGGGTCTGGCCGAGCGGGAGGTCGTCTGGAGCTATGGGCTGCGCAACGCCATCGGCCCGGTTCTCACGGTGGCGGGGCTGCAGGTAGGCTATCTCTTCGGCTCGATCATCGTGGTGGAGAGCCTCTTCAATTACACCGGTATGGGCTGGCTGACCTATCAGGCGCTTCTGAACCGGGATATTCCGCTGATCCAAAGCTCCGTCTTCGTCATCGCCGCGGTGGTGATGCTGACAAACCTTCTGGTCGATCTGCTCTACGTGGTGATCGACCCGCGGATCCGGTTGAGCTGATGCGCGGTTTCATGACAGGCAAGGGGCTGCTCGGCGGGGGCATCGTGATCACGATGCTGCTGGTGGCGATACTGGCGCCGCTCTTCATCCCCGATACATTCGCCACCAGAATGGACATGCGCGCGCGGCTGTCTGGCCCCTCGCTCGACCATATCTTCGGCACCGACCAACTGGGGCGGGATCTCTTCTACAGGGTTGTGCTCGGGGCGCAAACCTCGGTCATGATCGCCGGCGCCGCGGTGCTGATGAGCGTGGTGATCGGGCTGCCGCTCGGCATCATCTCGGGCTATTACGGCGGGGTGATCGACAATGTGCTGATGCGGCTGGTCGACACGCTGCTGAGCTTTCCGGCCCTGCTTCTGGCGCTGACGATCAGCGCCGTTCTGGGCCCGAACCTGACCAATACGATCATCGCCATCGGGATCGCGTTCACACCGTTTCTGGCCCGTATCATCCGGGGGGAGGCGCTGCGCGTGGCGCAGATGCCCTATGTCGAAGCCGCCCGGGCCGCCGGCACCACGGATCTCAAGATGATCATCCGCCATGTCCTGCCGAACATCATGCCCGCCATCATCGTGCAGGGCACGATCAGCCTTGCCTTCGCCATTCTGGCCGAGGCGGGGCTGTCATTCCTCGGGCTGGGGACGCAACCGCCCGACGCAAGCTGGGGGCTGATGATCCAGGCCAGCCGCGACTATCTCGACGTGGCGCCGTGGACCGCCCTTGTCCCCGGGGCGGCGGTGGCGATCACGGTGTTGGGCCTGAACATGTTCGGCGATGTCCTGCGCGACGTGCTGGACCCGAGGACCCAGACATGACCCCGATCATCAATATCGAGAAGCTGCGCGTCACCTTCGGCAAGGGCGACGAGGAGGTCACCGCGGTCAAGGATGTCAGCTTCTCGATCAATCCCGGTGAAACGGTCTGTATCGTCGGCGAAAGCGGGTCGGGCAAGTCGGTCACCTCTTTGTCGCTGATGCGGCTGGTGGAATTCGGCGGCGGCACCATCGTCGATGGCCGGATGACCCTGACTGGTGAAAACGGCGCCATAGATCTCGCGCAGGCGGATGCCGACACGATGCGGGACATTCGCGGCGACGAAATGGGGATGATCTTTCAGGAGCCGATGACGTCGCTGAACCCGGTCTTCACGATCGAACGGCAGCTGACCGACGGGTTGCGCGTGCATCGCGGGCTGACCGGGCAGGCGGCCACCAAGCGGGCCCTGCAATTGCTGAAAGAGGTGCGCATCCCCGAGCCGGAGCGGCGGCTGAAGCAATATCCGCATGAGTTGTCGGGCGGAATGCGGCAGCGCGTGGTGATCGCGATCGCCATGGCATGCCACCCCCGCCTGCTCATCGCGGACGAACCGACGACCGCGCTGGACGTCACGATACAGGCCGAGATCCTTGCGCTGATCAATCAGCTGAAGCGGGAAACCGGCATGGCGGTGATGTTCATCACCCATGACATGGCGGTCGTGGCCCAGATCGCCGACCGGGTCGTGGTGATGTATCGCGGCGATGTGGTGGAAGAGGGGCCGGTGGAGGAGATATTCGCCAACCCCAAGGCGGAGTACACCAAGGCGCTGCTGGCGGCCGTTCCGCGCCTTGGCGAGATGCGGGGCAAGGCCGCGCCCGAACCCCTTCGGCTTGTGGGCGACACCGTGCCGCCGAAACCCATCACACCGCGTGAGACGCCCGAGCTTCTGCTGGAGGTGCGCAACCTGACCACCTATTTCCCGGTCAAGGGCGGCCCCCTGCGGCGTCACGTGGCCAATGTTCACGCGGTGGAGGATGTGTCCTTCACGCTGAACAAGGGCGAAACGCTGTCGCTGGTGGGTGAATCCGGTTGCGGCAAGTCCAGTTGCGGCCGCTCCATCCTGCGGCTGGTCGAACCGACATCCGGTTCCGCCATTCTGGATCGCAAGGATGTTCTGGCCGCCAGCCATCGCGATCTGCGCATCCTGCGGCGCGACATGCAGATGATCTTTCAGGATCCGTTTGCCTCGCTCAATCCCTATATGCGGCTTTCGGCGCAGGTGGCCGAACCCTTGCGCAACTTCGATCTGGCCCGCGGATCGGAGTTGCAGGACCGGGTTGCGGCCCTGTTCGACCGGGTGGAACTGCCGCGCGCCTATATGCGCCGCTTTCCGCACGAGCTTTCCGGGGGGCAACGCCAGCGGATCGCGATTGCCCGCGCGCTGTCGGTGTCGCCCAAGCTGATCATCGCGGACGAGGCTGTCTCGGCGCTCGATGTGTCGGTGCAGGCGCAGGTGCTGAACCTGATGATGGAACTGCAGGCCGATCTGGGCCTGTCGTTTCTGTTCATCAGTCACGATATGGCCGTGGTGGAACGGGTGAGCCACAATGTTGCGGTGATGTATCTGGGCCGGATTGTCGAGATCGGGCCCCGGGCCGCGGTTTTCGAGAACCCCCAGCACAGCTACACCAAATCCCTGATGCTGGCGGTGCCCATTGCCGATCCGCGCGACCGAAAGCAGATCGGGGATCTGAACTTCAAACCGATCCCGTCGCCGATGCATCCGCTGAGCTACACTCCCGAACCGTCACGTTACGAAACGGTCGGGCCCGGCCATCTGGTGCTGCGGGAGGGCTGAGGTCGACGTGCCATCAGGGGTGCACGACCTCAATTCCCGCCTCGGCCAGCATCTGCCTTGAGACCTGAAAACTATGGTCGAGCGCCCCGTCGTTTTCGGGGATCGGCGGGCTGACCACCCGCGCGATCCCGCACTGGATGATCGCCCGCCCGCAATCGGCACAGGGAAAGCGGTTCACGTAGAGCGTGCAGCCCTGAAGCGGTACGCCGATGCGGGCGGCGTTATAGATCGCGTTCCGCTCCGCATGTTCGCCCCAGAAGAATTTCTCTCCGCTCGCCCGGTCGAACCGCCGCTCATCGGCAGCCGAGACGCCGCGCGGCAGGCCATTGTAGCCCGTCGCGCGCACCTCCTGGCCTTTGGGGCCGACGATGACGCAGCCCACATGGCGGTCCCGGTCCTCGGACCAGGAGGCCACATGGTCGCAAAGACCCATGAAGCGCGCCGTCCAGATCGCATCGGTGCCCATGCGCTCACGCCGCGAAGACATAGGCAGTTTTGACCGTGGTGTAGAATTCGGCGGCAAAGCCGCCCTGTTCCCGAGGCCCGAAGCTGGAGCCTTTCCGCCCGCCGAAGGGCACGTGATAATCTACGCCGGCGGTCGGCAGGTTCACCATCACCATCCCCGCCTGCGCGCGGCGCCGGTACTCCCGTGCCGTCTTGAGGCTGCTGGTGCAGATGCCGGATGACAGGCCGAACTCGGTGTCATTGGCGACCGCGATGGCTTCCTCCAGATCCCCCACCCTGATCACCGATGCGGTGGGTCCGAAGATTTCCTCCCGGTTGATCCGCATGTCGTTGGTGGTGCCGAGAAAGAGCGCCGGCGCCTGGAAGAAGCCGGGCGTCGCCAGTTCCAACCGCTCCCCGCCGATTACTTCGGCGGCTTCCTGCGAGGCCAGATCCACGTATGTCAGGTTGGTGGCCAGTTGCTTCTCATCGACCACCGGACCGATCTGCGTTGCCGCGTCAAGCGGATCGCCGACCTTCAGCGCCGTCATCGCAGCCCGGAGCTTCTCGACGAAGGCGTCGTGTATCCCGGCCTCTACGATCAGCCGGGAAGACGCCGTGCAGCGCTGCCCGGTGGAAAAGAACGCGCCGTTCAGACAGGCGGAGACGGCGGTGTCCATATCGGCGTCATTCATCACCACCATCGGGTTCTTGCCGCCCATCTCAAGTTGAAGCTTCTTGCGCAGCCTGCCGCAGGTTTCCGCCATGCGGCTGCCCACCGCGACCGAGCCGGTAAAGGAAATCGCCGCCACATCCGGGTGGTTGACCAACGCCTCGCCCACGACGGAGCCGCGCCCGTAGACAAGGTTGAACACACCCGGCGGGCAGCCGTTTTCGTTCAGAAGACTGGCGATGATATGGGCGCAGGCCGGGGTCAGGTCGGCGGGTTTCATGACCACGCAATTGCCGAAGGCCAGCGCGGGCGCGGCTTTCCAGGCCGGGATCGCGATGGGGAAGTTCCAGGGCGTGATCAGACCGACGACGCCCATGGGCTCCCGCGTGACCTCGATATCGATATCGGGCCGGACCGACGGATGCAGTTGCCCCCCAAGCCGGAGCGCCTCACCGGCGAAGAACTTGAACACCTGAGAGGCGCGCCCGACCTCGCCGATGGCCTCGGCAAGCGTCTTGCCCTCCTCGCGGGCCAGAATACGCCCGTAGTCCTGGGCATTCGCCCCCAATGCATTGCCCACGGCGGCCAGCAGATCGTGGCGCACCTGCGGCGTTGTCGCGGCCCAACCCGGCGCGGCGCGTTTGGCCGCGGCAACCGCCTGATCCACGGCATCGGTATTTCCATAGGAGAATTCCCCGATCACCTCGTCCGTATTGGCCGGGTTGATATCGGGATGGTAGTTGCCGAAATCGGCCCATTGGCCATCGATCAGGGACATGTGCTTGGGCATTGTTTTTCCGTTGGTTAGGGATGAAGGAGACCGGTTTCGAGATCACGGGCCGCACCGTCCGGCAGCGGCTGCAAAGGGGGCAGGGTGTGGCGCCAGCGCGGATCGCCCGTGCGGCGGCTTACCATGTGTTTGACGGCCGGGATTAGGGTCGGCCCCGCCATCGCCGCGCGTTGACGGGCGATCTCGTCGGCAAGATCGGCGGTGCCATCCCCGTTCTTCGCCCAGACCTGCGCACAAAGCGGGGCGGTGACGTTCACCGTAGCGGAGATACAGCCCGCGAACCTGTCCGACCGGGCATGGGGAAGCACCGTTTCGGAGCTTGGAAAAACCGCCAGATCGCGCTCAAGCGCCACGATCCCGGCACAATAGGCCAGATCGCCGGAGCTGTCCTTGATCCCGGCGAAGCGTTCGGGGGCCCGCATCGCCAGCTCCGCGATCACCGGGATCGGTATGTTCAGCCCCGTCATTTGCGGGAAGTTGTAGAAATAGATCCGGATCGGCCGATCCCCAAGCGCCGCGTGAAGCGCCATGTACCACGCGATCAGCCCGGCCTCGCTTGCGGGCTTGTAGTAGTAGGGCGGCAGCACAAGTGCCACGCCATAGCCCAGATCGTCGGCCGCTTCCGTCAGCGCGACCGTTTCGGCCAGCGCGGGCGTGCCGGTCCCGACCATCAGGCGTTCCGTCGGGCAGGCCTCCGCCGCCCAACCCATCACCGCGCCGCGGGTTGTTGTGTCGAGGGAATTCGCCTCGCCCGTGGAGCCGAGAATGTTCAGCCCGTCGCAGCCATTGGCCAGCGCCCAACGGCAATGCTCCGTGAACAAATCCCGCAAGGGGGCTCCGGCCCCGTCCATCGGTGTCGGTACCGCCGCAATCACGCCTTGCATCAACCTGCCTCTTCCCTGATCTCGCGGGCCGCCGTCAGCGTGGCCAGATTGGGCGCATCGCGGACCGGCTCCATGCCCTTGTGCCAGCCGCCCGGTTCGGTGACCCTGCCGTCTGCATCCAGAAAGACGGCCGTGTTCATCTCGGCATAGGCCTCTTCACCCTCGGGCACCTCGTCATCGTAGCGGATCGCGTCGACCGGGCAGATCGACTCGCACATGCCGCATTCGATGCATTCGGTCGGGTGGATGTAGAACATCCGCTCGCCCTCATAGATGCAATCAACCGGGCAGGAGGTCGTGCAGATCCCGTCCTTCACATCCACGCAGGCGCTGAGGATCACGAGGGCCATGCCTATCTGCCCCGCCAGACCGGCGCGCGCCGGGTGCGGAAGGCGGCCACACCTTCATGGGCGTCTTCCGATCTCAGCGCGTCGGAGAGTTCGGGCGCGCCTGTCTCATAGGCCTGGTGAAGCGGAAGGGCGGCTGTCCGGCGCGCGACTGCCTTGATCGCCCGAAGGCTGAGCGGGGCCGAAGCCAGAAGATCCGCGACCCACCTGTCCACCTCCGCATCCAGTTCGGCGAAGGGCACAACCGCATTCACAAGGCCATATCCCGCCATCTCCGCTGCGGGCACCATACGGCCCGTCATCATCATGCCCATGGCGATGTTGCGCGGGATAAGGCGGGGCAGCATCACCATGCCGCCATCGAGCGGGACCCGTCCCACCTTGGCCTCCGGCAGGGCGAAGCGCGCGGTATCCGCGGCAATCACGATGTCGCAGCCCAGAACCATCTCCAGCCCGCCGCCGAGGGCCAGCCCGTTCACCCGCGCGATCACCGGGGTCGACATCTGCCGCAGGGAGATACCGCGATAACCGTCTGCGCTGAGCCCCTTCCAGTACTCCTCACCCGACAGACCCGTATCGTCCTTCAGATCGGCGCCCGCGGAAAACGCGCGATCCCCGGCGCCGGTCAGAACGGCGCAGCGGATCTCCGAATCCGCTTCGATCTCGTCCCAGATGTCCGCCAGACGGCGATGGGTCACGGCGTCGATGGCATTCATCCGTGCCGGGCGGTCGATCGTCACCCGCGCCACGTGGCCGTCCACGTCAAGAACAACGCTCATTCGGCAGCCTCGGTCCGAAGCCGCGCGGCCAGGTCCTGCATCACCTCCTCGGTATGTTCACCCAGTCGGGGCGGCAGATGACGCACACGCAGCGGCGCGGCGCTCAGATGCACGGGGCTGCCCACAAGCGTGACCTCGCCGAGCACCGGGTGATCGACCGGGCAAAGCATGTCGTTGATCCGGGTCTGCGGGTCGTCGAGCGCCTCGCCAAGCGAGCGGACGGGCGCGCAGAGCAGGTCCACCGCCTCCAGCCGCTCCAGCCAGTAGGCGGAGGTGTTCTGCGCAATCGCGGCGCGGAACGTCTCCTGCAGGAACGGTTTGTTCGCGCGTTGGTCCGAAAGGGTCGGGTATTCCGGCGACAGATCCGAGATCTCAAGCGCGGTACAGATATCCTGCAACGGGTTCGCCTTGAAGGCTCCGACAATCACGATTGCGCCGTCCGTCGTGTCGAACACACCGGTCAGCGGCATCGCGGCCCAGTTCAGCACCTCGCGGTGTTTCGACCATTGCGCGGCCTCCTGCATCTGCATCGCGATCATGCTGTCATAGAGCGAGACACCGACTTTCTGCCCCTTGCCCGTCTTCTCGCGCATCAGAAGAGCGGCCATGATGCCCTGAACCAGATGCATGCCCGCCGAATAGTCGCAAAGCGTGGTAGGATAGATCGATTTCGGGATCGATGGGTCTTGCGTCTTTTCCATCACCCCGGTCATGGCCTGGGCCAGCACATCCTGCCCGCCCTTGTGGGCATAGGGCCCCTCGGGCCCGAAGCCGGTGCCGCTGGCGCAGATGATCCGCGGGTTGATCCGGCTCAGCGCGTCATACCCGAAGCCCAGACGGTTCATGACGCCCGCGCGGAAATTGTCCACCACCACATCGGCCGTTCTGATCAGGTCGAGCGCCGCCTTGCGCCCGTCCTCGGACTTCGTGTCCAGCGTGACCGACCGCTTGTTGCGGTTCAGCGAGGCGAAGACCGCGTTGTTCATCGCCTCCTCGCTTCGCTCGCCATAGAAGGAGCGGCTGAGATCGCCGGCGCCGGGGCGCTCGATCTTGATCACATCCGCGCCGAAATCGCCCAGCATCTGCGTGCAGCAGGGCCCGAGCATCACTTGCGTGAAGTCGATTATTCTGACGCCGCCAAGCGGCATGACTGTCTCTGACATGGGTTCTTGCCTCTGGTTATTCTGCCGCGACCGGATCTTCGATCAGCGCATTGGCCGACGGTATGTCGCCCGGATCGGCGCCTTGCGCGCGCATCTGTTTCTGGATCGCCTTGTAATCCACGTCGCGGAAGGCCTTGTCGCCATCAAGCGCCAGATGCGCGGCGATACCGGCGGCTTCCCCCTGGGCCATGCAGGGCGGGATCTCGCGGCTCATCTTCTGCGCGTCGCTGTCGACGGAGTAATGCCGTCCGGCCACGATCAGATTGTCGATGCCCCTAGGCAACAGTGCGCGGTAGGGCGTGTAGTAATCCCGGCCCCGGCAGACCGTGTCCCTGAAGTAGCGCCGCGATTTCACGTCATCCTTGCTGACCACATACTCGCCCCGCAAAAGACGCGTCTGCCGGATGCCCATCTGTTCGGCGGCCCCCAGCATCTTGGCATTCTCGAAACCGGGCAGGTTTTTGCGGGCGAAATGCAGCAGGTTCATCATCCGCTCGCGGCCTTCATACTCGGCCGCGACCATGTCCTCGACGGAGATGCCGTCATAGCCCGGCATATGCGGGCAGTTGCACCAGACCACGCCCGGCAGGGGCGTCTTCAGCCACCACATGCCCCAGGCCCCGCCGATCGCCCGGCGCGCCTGCCGATCCAGCTTCTTGTATTCCTCGGGCTCGGCGAACTCGAAGGCGATGGCCTTGTCTGTGTCCACATCGCACAGGCGGAAGACAGTCGTCACGATGTATTGCCCGTCAATGTATTCCGCGCCTGCGGCCTTGCCCACGTCCAGATCGCCGGTCGCATCCACCACGTATTTCGCGCGGATGACCTGACGGCCTGACTTGGTCTGGACGATCACGCCGGTGATGCGCCCGCCCTCCATCAGCACGTCGGAGAACCAGCTATGGGTGCGCAGTTTCACCCCCGCCTCCTTCACCATGTCGAGGCTCACGCGCTTCCAGGCGTCCGGATCGAAGGCCACCGCATGGATGATCGGTTGCGGCATCATCGCCTTGTGGAAATCGATGCAGCCCCAGCGGGACCATTTCTGCCACATCTCCCAATTCGTCTGGCAGTCCTCGGTAGGCGGGTAGACCGCACCGTTCTGCCGCTCCATCCGTGCGACGAATTCGTTGACGATGCCGGTGGTGACGATCTCGTTGCCCTCGTTCACCATGTCGTCCAGCACCAGAACCATGCCGCCGGACGCCATGCCGCCCAGATGGTGATAGCGCTCCAGAAGCGTCACCGACGAGCCGTTGCGCGCGGCCGACACCGCCGCTGCATGGCCTGCTGGCCCCGCGCCCACGACGACCACGTCGCAATCGGCGACGACGGGCAGTTCAGCGCCCGCGACGCTCACGAATGTTGTCTGGCGATCTGCCATATCCAGTTCTCCCTCAGGGGTTTGGGGCGCTACCAGCGCACCACGAGTTTTTCGGCGACCGTCACCGACGCGAAGAGCAGCACCGACAGACCTGAGGACAGGAAAACGGTGGCGTAGAGAAGCGGTGAGCGATAGTTGAACGTGCTGTCGATGATGAGAGCGCCAAGACCGACATCGGCGCCGATCCATTCGCTGACGATGGCCCCGATCACGCAGGTCGTGGCGGCGATCTTCAGCGCCGAGAACAGGAAGGGCAGGGACGAAGGCAGGCGGATCTTCCAGAAGACCTCGGATTTCGAGGCCGAGAGTATCCGCGCCAGCTCAAGGGTCTGCGGGTTCACCGATTGCAGGCCGCGCACCATGTTGACCAGTGTTGGAAAGAAACAGATGAGCCCCGCGATCACCACTTTCGCGGTCAGTCCCGGACCGAAGATCAGCACCAGGATCGGCGCGATCGCCAGAATGGGAATGGTGTTGATGAACACCGCGATCGGAAAGAACGCGCGCTCCATGACCCGGCTGTGAACGAAGGTCACCGCGATCAGGATCGCCGCCAGATTGCCGGCCAGAAACCCCACGATGCTGACTGTGAAGGTCGGCCAGAAATTCCGCATCAGAAGCGGCAGTTCCTCAAGGAAGACCGCGCCCACATCGGTGGGTGCCGGGGCGATATAGGTCGGGACGTCGAAGTACCGGACGCCAAACTGCCAGATCAGCAGCAGGACCGCCGCAGTACCCAGGGGAACGGCCGCATTGGTGAGCCGGCGGATCGGGAGAGACGGCGCCCGCGGCTCCGGCGCGGCATCGGCGTCCACCGTTTCGGGCAGGCTTTCGGTCACGGTCATCAGCAATCCTCCAGCGATTTGCGCAGATAGGATGAATAGCGGTTGAATTCCGGTGTCTCGCGCAGCTCCACATTCCGGGGTTCGGGCAGGTCGATCTCCACAACCTCCTTCACCCGGCCCGGATGGGCCCGCAGCATCAGGACCTTCTGCCCCAGAAGCACGGCTTCGGGGATGGAATGGGTGACGAAAAGGCAGGTCACACCGGTTTCCCGCCAGATTTCCAGAAGCTGCATGTTCAGCCGGTCGCGCGTCATCTCGTCCAGCGCGCCGAACGGTTCGTCCATCAGCAGCAGTCTGGGCTGGCAGACCAGTGCCCTGGCGATGGCGACGCGCTGGCGCATGCCGCCCGACAGCTCATGGGGAAGCGCATCTTCGCGTCCCTTGAGCCCCACAAGTTCCAGAAGTTCCCGCGGTGTGCGCTCGCCGCGGGGGATGTCGATCCCGCGCTTGCGGCCCATCTCAAGCGGCAGTTCCACGTTTTTCAGCGCCGAGCGCCATGGCAGGAGGGTCGCGTCCTGAAAGACAAAGGCGAATTCGCGCGCCAGCCGCGCGGCCTCGGTCGATTTGCCCAGGATTTCCACCGTGCCGGCCGCGGGCGGCACCAGATCGGAGACCAGCCGCAGCATCGTGGATTTCCCGCAACCTGACGGGCCCAATATGGTCCAGAACTCGCCCGCGCCGATTTCGAGCGAGATATCGGACAACGCCGTGAAGCTTCCGAACGTCACGCTGGCCCCCGACAGGGAGGCCGCGATGTGGCGGCCTCCCCGCGGGTCTTGCACGATCCCCTCCATCGGGTCAGCCGTGGGTCGGGCGGGTGTCCGCCGTCGCGTCGAGGATTTCGAGAGTCATCACATCGTCCAGCGCGGGGGCGCCGTTCGCGAACTGGTCAAGCTGGTCATAGATGTCGATCTGCGCCTGCCAGTTCTCTTCGGTCATCACGCCCCAGCCGCCCGCAGCCGTCTGCGCATTGAAGGAGAAATCCAGCACCAGCGGCGCGGCCAGCATTTCGCTGTCGCGATCGAGGTTCGGATAGCGGGCCACCAACGCCTCCACCGCGGCCTCCGGATCGTCATGCGCTGCACCCCACCCGCGGGAGATCGCGCGAATGGCCGCCTGCATCTTGTCGCCATGCTCGGCCAGCATGTCGTCGGTGGTGTAATAGGGGTTCGCGTACAGCTGGATGCCGCCATCCCAAAGCGCAAGATCGACCCGCTGATCGCCGAGGATCGACAGCGCGTTCACATTCGTGGTCCAGCCGGTGACGACATCGACCTGCCCGGTCATCAGGGCGTTCATATCGGCGCCCATGACGGAGACTTCCACATCTTCCTCCGCAATCCCGTTATGGGCCAGAAGCGCGCGGAGCAGGATGCGCGCGGTACCTTGCGTGGCCACGGTCTTGCCAATCAGGTCCTGCGGTGTCCGCACCGGGTTTCCGGCAAGGGAGAAATAGGTGAACGGGTGGCGCTGGTATCCGGCCGCGATGCATTTGACCGGCAGCCCGGCGGAGCGCGCCAGCATCAGCGAGGGCGAGGACGAGATCGAGCCGAAGTTGTTCACGCCCGATGCGACAGAGGGCACCCCGTCGATATTCGGTCCGCCGGGAATGATCTCCAGCGCCAGGCCTTCCTCCTCGAAATAGCCCAGATGATCGGCCATGACCTCGCCCATGATGCCGTTGGAGGCGAGCCAGCCCAGTTGCATCCGGATGGTATAGGCATGCCCGCCGGCACCGGCGGGCAGCACCGACATCATGGTGCCGCTGGCGGCAAGGCCCGCCGCGGCGCCGGTGGTTTGCAGGAATGAGCGGCGGTTGATTGGGTGAGACATGATCAGGAGCTCCCGTGGGTTGCAGAGTTTTTTCGTTGGTTTGGGAAACTCTAGACATAGGCGAAGCGCTGCATATAGGTTCAATTTGCGCGAATGGTGATGCATTTTATGCATCGTATCCCGTAACCGTTCACCGAAGGGCAGGGCGATGCACGACAGGTTTCTGAATTACTTCGACGAAACGGCCCGCCAGGGCTCCATCCGAAAAGCGGCCGCGGTGCTCAACATGTCGTCGTCTTCGCTCAACCGGAAAATCATCAGCACGGAAAACAAGCTCGGGATACGTCTGTTCGACCGCCACGCCGACGGGGTGGCGCTGACCGAAGCGGGGGTCGTGGTGCTGGAACACTGCCGCAACACGCTGTTCGACTATCAGAGAATCATCAACATGGTCGAAGACATCCGCGATATGCGCACCGGCCATATCAACATCGCGACGCTCGATTCCGTCGCGCTCAGCGTGCTGCCCGAGGTGCTGGACACATTCCGGGCCTCCTACCCGGAGGTGGGCTATACGATCCAGACGGCCGAGCCCCATGACGTCATGCAGGCCGTGGCCGATGGAACGGCGGATATCGGTCTGTCATTCAGCAACGATCTGCATCCCGATGTCCGTTGCCAGGCCGAGAAATCCACGCCCATCGGTGCGATCATGGCCCACGATCACCCCCTGGCGGAGCGCGATCTTCTGGAATTCGACGATCTGGTCCCTTATCCGATGATCCGCTCATACGATTCCCAGTCCCACCGCTCCTTCGTGAATGAGGCGGTCGGGGGCATGGGCGCGCAGATCTCCACGCAATTGTCCACCAACTCGCTTCCGCTGGCCAAGGCGATGATCCTGAAGGGCGGCGGTGTCGGCATCTATTCCAAGATCGGCTTCGTCGACGAGATCGAGGACGGACACCTGCGCTATGTGGGGATAAACTCACCCTTGCTGAGGGAGCTTCGGATGGGGCTGCTGATCTCGGCGCGGACGGGGCTCTTGCCGGTTCAGCATCTGCTGGCGCGTGCGCTGTCCAAATCCCTCCGCTCTCTTCGCCTCGACAGCTGAAGGCTCATGGGGCGGCGGTTGTACGGTGGTTGCGCGGTCAATGCCAGTTCTACCCCTCGCCGTTCGAACCTGCGGGAACGCCCACGCAGGGCCCGGATCACAGACCCTCGGCCTTGGCCCGGTCCCAGAGTGCGTCCATTTCGGCCAGATCGCTGTCCTCCGGGCGTCTGTCCGATCCGGCCAATTGCGCCTCGATATAGGCGAAGCGGCGGGTGAATTTGCGATTGGCGGACCGCAGGGCTTCTTCGGGGTCCACCTGGAGATGGCGGGCAAGATTGGCCATCACGAACAGAAGATCGCCCATTTCCTCGGCCACCTTTTCCGCGCTCAGATGGGTGCGTGCCTCGGCCAGTTCGCGGGCCTCCTCGGTGATCTTGGCAAGAACGTCGTCGACGCCGGGCCAGTCGAACCCGACACGGGCCGCGCGTTTTTGCAGTTTTTCGGCCCGCATCAGCGCAGGCAGGTTCAGCGCCACATCGTCCAGCACCCCGCCGCGGGCGCGTTCGGCCCGCTCCGCGGCCTTGATCGTTTCCCAATCGCGGGTCTGATCTGCGGCCGATTTCTCGCGGTTTTCGTCACCGAAGACATGGGGATGGCGCGCCACCATCTTGTCAGAGATTGCATCGGTGATGGAGGGGAAGTCGAAAAGCCCGCGTTCGGCGCCGATCTCGGCATGATAGACGACCTGGAGCAGCAGATCGCCCAGTTCGCCCTTCAATTCGTCCCAGGCTTCCCGTTCGATGGCGTCGGCGACCTCATAGGCCTCTTCGATCGTGTAGGGGGCGATGGTCGAAAAGGTCTGTTCGATATCCCACGGGCAGCCTGTATCGGGGTCCCGAAGGCGGCGCATGATCGCCAGCAGGCGCGGCATGCCGCCATCGGGGTCGTGGATCAGGGTGTCGCTGTCATCGCGCATTGCGGCCTCGCGGGTTTTGCGACACTGTTTCCGGGTTGCACGCGGGCATCAAGGGGGGAAGTTCATGGCCGTCATCAACCGCATCGCGGGCTTTGCCGACGAAATGACCGCCTGGCGGCGGTATCTGCACCAGAACCCGGAATTGCAGTTCGATTGCCACCAGACGGCGGCTTTCGTGGCGGAGCGGCTGCGCGAATTCGGGATCTCGGAAATCCATGAAGGCATCGCCAGCAGCGGGCTGGTGGCGATTATCGAAGGGCAGGGGACCGGCCCGACCATCGGACTGCGTGCCGATATGGATGCGCTTCCCATCGTGGAGGCCACGGGCCTTGCCCATGCCTCGGTCAACGCGGGCAAGATGCATGCCTGCGGCCATGACGGGCACACGGCGATGTTGCTGGGGGCCGCGAAATACCTGGCCGAGACGCGCAATTTCGCGGGCCGTGTCGCGCTGATCTTTCAGCCTGCGGAGGAGGGCGGTGGCGGCGCCAGGGTGATGTGCGACGAAGGCATCATGGAGCGTTTCGATATCGATCAGGTCTATGCGCTGCACAACGCGCCGGGTCTGCCCGAGGGCAGGATGGTCACCACGCCCGGCCCGATCATGGCGGCGGTGGATACGTTCGAGATTGTCATAACCGGTCAGGGCGGCCATGGGGCCATGCCCCATGAAACCAAGGACCCGGTCGTGGCGGCGGTGGGGATCGTCTCCGCGATCCAGACGATCGTGTCGCGCAATCATTATGCCACCGAGGATCTGGTGGTTTCGGTGACCCAGATCCACACCGGAACTGCCGAAAACATCGTTCCGGCGGAGGCCTATATCTGTGGCACGGTCCGTACCTTCAACCCGGATGTGCAGGCCATGGTGATGCGCCGGATGGAGCAGATCGTGGCGGGGCAGGCGGCGGCCTATGACGTCTCCGCGCGGCTTGATTACCAGATCGGTTACCCCGCCACGGTCAATGACGCGGGCGCGGCGGAGTTCGCGGCGCTTGTGGCGGCCCTTGTCGTGGGTGAGGACAATGTGGATGCCGCGGCCGGTCGCGAGATGGGGGCGGAGGATTTCGCCTATATGCTGCAAGAACGTCCCGGGGCCTATCTGTTCCTGGGACAGGGGGAGAGTGCCGGGCTGCATCACCCGGAGTACGAGTTCAACGATGAGATCGCACCGATCGGGGCCAGCTTCTTCGCCCGTCTTGTGGAAACGGCGCACCCGGCGGAATGATCGCGTCTTTCGCGCCGCGTTGCGCTGACCCGGCACGGGCGAGATACCTGCGCCCCCGGGCGATGCCTAGTGTTTCTCCGCGCGCAGGTAACGGCGCATGCCATAGAGCAGGGGGCTGCCTTCTGGCGCGGTGACGACCTTGTTCACCGCCCCGATGCAGATGTGGTGGGTGCCGTGCTTCTCCGCCGATATCAGCGTGCAGTCGAAGCTGACCAGGGCTTCCACCAGGCGGGGCGCGCCCGATGGCATGGCGGCAACCTCCACGCAGTTGAACTTGTCCCCGCCGGGTGCGGGCAGGCGGCTGGAGAAGATATCCGATACGTCATTCTGGTCGATCCGCAGCACGTTGATGCAGAAACATCCGTTTTCCAGGATCGGCGGCAGCGCGCTGGAGGATGCATTCACGCAGGCCAGCATGGTCGGCTGGTCCCCGTCTGCCGAGATCGACGTCATCGCGGACACGGTGACGCCGGCCCGGCCCGCAGGCCCGTCGGTGGTGACGACGCTGACCGAAGCGGCGGCGCGGCTCATCCCTTCGACGAAACTGTCGCGCAATGTGTCTGGATCGCTCATCTGGCCCTCCCGCCAAGGTTCGGGCTTCTGCATGCCCCGGCTGACACATAGGTGCAAGCCGCCGGATATCATTATTGCGGCTTGTATTTTTGACGCGCGGCTTGCCAGATGGCGTGAAGCTGAGGAGGTGATATGGCACTGGAAGACGCAAAACAGCAGGTGGATCAGGCGATCACGCGGCCGGATCTGAAAGGGCTGAGCTTCGAGAACGCCTTTGGCGGCGTCTCCAGTTTCATGCGCCGCCGCTATACCAAGGATCTGACCGGCGTCGATGTGGCGATCACCGGCATCCCCTTCGATCAGGCGGTGACGAACCGGCCCGGCACCCGGCTCGGCCCGCGCGCCATCCGGGAGGCGTCGAGCCTGCAGGTTTTCGACCCGCCGTATGGGTGGGACGGCTATTCGCCGCTGGAGGCGCTGGCCATCACCGATTACGGCGATATGGCTTTCGATTATGCCCACACGCCCGGGTTTCCGGATCTGGTGAAGGCCCATATCGCCGCCATTCTGGAAGCGGGAGCCGCGGCGATCACCCTTGGCGGCGACCATTCGATCACCTTGCCGATCCTGCGCGCCCATGCGGACAGATACGGCCCCCTGGCCCTGGTGCAGGTCGATGCCCACACCGATACCTGGCCCGATGACGATCCGGCCCGGATCGACCACGGCACGTTTTGCTACACGGCGGTTCGGGAGGGGCTGATCGATGTCGCCCGGTCCGTTCATGTGGGTATCCGGACGGTGGTGGAGGACAATCTGGGCATCGAGATCATCGACGCGCGGCAGGTCCATGAGCGTGGACCGGCCGCCGCGGCGGCGCGGGTGAAGGCGGTTGTGGGCGATGCACCGGTTTATCTGAGCTTCGACATCGACGGGATCGACCCGGCCTTCGCGCCCGGCACTGGAACGCCCGTCTGGGGCGGGCTTTCGTCGGGGCAGGCGGCGATCTTCCTGCGCGACCTTGCGGGCATCGATCTGGTGGGCGGCGATGTGGTGGAGGTCTCCCCGCCCTTCGATACCGGCGGGATCACCGCGGTTGCGGCGGCTCATGTGGCGATGGAGCTTCTGTGTCTTTGGGGTTGGCCCCGGCGGTGAGTGCCCGGTGCCGCGCCAAATCTCTGGAAAGAATCGCTGCCCCGGCCTATTGCAGGGCCACATCCAGAAGCTGACGTGACGGCATCATGACTGGACGGCAGAAATCATCCCGATCCCGCCATGTCGCGCGGGAGATCAGCTACGCCTCCTCCGCCGCGTCGCGCGGCGGGCGCGCGATGATCCGTGTCCTTGAAAACGCCACCGGACGGCTTGGCCTGATCAGGCTGGCCGAAGGCTATGACGAGGATGTCCGGCAGGGCCGGGACTTCTGGGAGGTCATGGTTCAGCGCTACGGGCTGGAATTGGAGATCGTGGGCGGCAGCCTGTCCAATATCCCCGCCGAAGGGCCGGTGGTGGCGATCGCCAACCATCCCTATGGCATTCTCGACGGGCTGATGATGGGACATATCCTCAGCCAGGCGCGCGGCGACTTCCGTATTCTCGCCCATCGTGTGTTTCGCAAGGCCGAGGATCTGGACCGGGTCATCCTGCCGATCTCCTTCGAGGAGAGCAAGGAGGCGGTGCAGCTCAATATCGAGACGCGCAGGACCGCGCTTCGGTATCTGGAGGCAGGCGGGATCATCGGCATTTTTCCCGGCGGCACCGTGTCCACCGCCAACAAACCGTTCGGCCAGCCGATGGACCCGAACTGGCGCGGGTTCACCGCCCGGATGATCGCGAAATCCGACGCCGCAGTCGTGCCGATCTTCTTCGATGGTCACAACTCGCGCCTGTTCCAGTTGATGAGCCATCTGCATTCGACCCTGCGGATGGGCATGCTGATCAAGGAGTTCCGGGCACGGATCAACACGCCGGTCCGTGTGGCTATCGGCACGCCGATCCCGCGCGCGGATCTGCAGCCTTTCGCAAAAGATACCCGGGCGATGATGGATTTCCTGCGCGAAGCGACCTATGGATTGAGCCCGAATCCTCTGAACCCGAACGAGATCGGGTTCGAGTTCGAGGAACGGCATCGGGACGGTCCCCGGGAAAGGTACTGACAGACAGATGGCAGTCGGAATTTTCGACAGCGGATTGGGCGGCCTGACCGTTCTGGATGCGGTGAGCAAACGGCTGCCGGAGGTGCCGTTTGTCTATTTCGGCGACAACGCGCATACCCCCTACGGCGTGCGCGACGCCGACGATATCTACAATCTGACGACCGCAGGCGTGCAGCAACTCTTCGATGCGGGCTGCGATCTGGTGATCCTCGCCTGCAATACCGCCAGCGCGGCGGCGCTTCGCCGGATGCAGGAGGGCTGGGTGCCGGCGGACAAGCGCGTGCTTGGCGTGTTCGTGCCCCTGATCGAGGCGTTGACCGAACGCAATTGGGGCGACAACTCTCCGCCGCGCGAAGTGGCGGTGAAGCATGTGGCGCTGTTTGCGACCCCGGCCACGGTGTCCAGCCGCGCCTTTCAACGGGAATTGGCGTTTCGTGCCATAGGGGTAGACGTTGAAGCTCAACCTTGCGGCGGGGTTGTGGATGCGATCGAGGATGGCGACATGATCCTAGCCGAGGCCTTGGTGCGCTCCCATGTGGAGGCGCTGCAACGGCGGATGCCAAAGCCGGACGCGGCGATCCTGGGCTGTACCCATTACCCGATCATGGAAGAGATTTTTCGCGACGCGCTCGGGCCCGATGTTGCCGTCTATTCCCAGGCCAATCTGGTGGCGGAGAGCCTTGCCGATTATCTGGACCGGCACCCCGACAAGCTTGGAGCGGGAGTGGAAAGCAAGTTTCTGACCACCGGCAACCCCAAGACGGTGGGCGCGAAGGCCACGCGGTTTCTGCGGCGGGAAATTCCGTTCCAACTTGCGGAGTGACCTGCGCGACGGTGAGCCCCGTGATGGGGGGGGGCGCGGCGCGCATCCATGAAGATTGGTGAGGTTGCAGTAGCGATCTTGATTTGAAACCTCCCCGCATTTCGCCTAAGCCGCGCGGGCAGACTTGCGAGGCGAAAACCATGACCCATTCCATCGCGATCCTCGGGGCGTCGGGCTATACCGGGGCGGAGCTTGTCCGGGTGCTCTCCACCCATCCCGACATGGAGATCAAGGCCTTGACCGGCGACCGCAAGGCCGGGATGGCGATGGCGGAGGTCTTCCCGTTCCTGCGGCATCTGGACCTACCGCTTCTGCAAAGGATCGATGAGGTCGATTTCGGCAATATAGACCTGGCGTTCTGTGCGTTGCCGCATGCGACATCGCAGAGTGTTATCAAAGCGTTGCCCTCTGGTCTTAAGGTTGTGGATCTGTCGGCTGATTTCCGGCTTCGCGATGCGGACGCCTATCGGAAATGGTACGGCAAACCCCATGACGCGCCGGAGTTGCAGGCCGAGGTGGTCTATGGCCTGACCGAGTTCTACCGGGATCAGATCCGCCGTGCGCGGCTGGTGGCCGGCACCGGCTGCAACGCGGCCACGGGGCAATATGCGCTGGTGCCGCTGATCAAGGCCTCGGTGATCGATGTCGACGAGATCATCATCAACCTGATTACAGGTGTGTCCGGCGCGGGGCGGAGCCTGAAGGAAAACCTGCTTCACGCGGAACTGTCCGAAGGTGCGAATGCCTATGCCATCGGCGGCACCCATCGGCATCTGGGAGAATTCGACCAGGAATTCAGCAAGTTGGCCGGACGGCCCGTAGAGGTGCAGTTCACACCCCACCTCGCGCCGATGAACCGGGGCATCCTCGCCACGGTCTATGTCAGGGGCGATGGGCAGGCCGTTTACGACACATTGAGCGCGGCCTATGCAGGCGAACCGTTCATTCAGATGCTGCCTTTTGGCGCAGCCCCCTCGACACATGATGTGCGAGGCTCCAATTATGTCCATGTCGGTGTGGCGGCGGATCGGCGAGAGGGGCGGGCACAGGTCTTTGTGGCGCTCGACAATCTGACCAAGGGATCCTCGGGGCAGGCGATACAGAACGCCAACCTGATGCTGGGGATCGAGGAGACGACGGGGCTGACTATGGCGCCGCTGTTTCCGTGAAACGGAGGATGAGGCCATGAGGGGCCTGAAAAAACAACGCCGCATTCAGGTGATCATGCTGGCGACGCTCTGCCTGGCCGGGGCGGCGGCACTGATCGGCTACGGATTTCGCGACGGGATCAACTTCTTCCGCCCGCCATCCGACGTGGTGGCGGCGCCGCCGCCGCCTGAAGAGGTCTTCCGCATCGGAGGGCTGGTCGAGGAGGGCACGCTGGTCCGCGGACAGGGCGAGACGATCACCTTCAACGTGACCGATGGCGGTGCGTCGGTCGCGGTGGCCTATACCGGCGTTCTGCCCGACCTTTTCGGCGAGGGGGAGGGGATGGTCGGCACCGGATCCTATGTCGATGGCGTATTCCAGGCGACGGAGATTCTGGCACGCCATGACGAGACCTACATGCCGGCCGAGGTGATCGAGGCATTGCAGGACCAGGGTGTCTACCGCGATCCGGGATCGAGCTGAGCGCGATAAAGGCGCGCGGTCTCCGCCGTGTGAGGCGAGGTCGCGATACCGTAACGGATCGCGCGCGCGGCTTTTAATCAAGTTTTAGGAATTTTGTGTTTCCTTCAGTTCAGTTGAACCACTGAGCATGGAGGGCGAACCCATGCAGTCGGTTCACCAGATTGCATCCGAAATCCTTGACCGCGAAGGCGGCTTTGTGAACGATCCGGATGACCCGGGCGGCGCCACGAATTTCGGCGTCACCATCCATACGATGCGGCGTCTGGGGCTGGATCTGACCGGCGATGGCGAAGTCTCGGTCGAGGATGTGCGGGCGCTGACCCGCGATCAGGCCCGTGATATCTTTGTTGAACACTATTTCGAGCGCCCATCCATCGACATGCTGCCCGAGGCGCTGCATGCAACGGTGTTCGACATGTATGTCAATGCGGGATCGAACGCCGTGACGCTCCTGCAGCGATTGCTGCGCGACATGGGGCTGGACATTGTCGTGGACGGGGTGATCGGGCCGCAGACCATTCGCGCCGCCTTCGCCGCGGAGCGGGACGCGCCCGAGCATCTGGTCGATGCCTATGGAATTGCCCGCCGGAATTACTACTACCGGCTGGCCGATCACCGGCCCGCAAGCCGCAAATATGCCCGCAGGCGCGATGGCGGCAAGGGGGGCTGGATCACCCGGGCGGAGGAGTTCATCTCCCCCCGCTATCATCTGAGTGCTGCGGAACACCGGGCGCGGGTGGCGGCATGGGATTGATCCGCCGGGCCATTGGCGGGGCGGCAGCCGCGCGCGCCCTTGGGGAGGCCGCCGAGGGCGTGGCGGAAGTCTTCGTGCCCAACGCCACGCGGCGGATGGAATTGAGCGCCGAGGCGCACCGCGCGGCCCTCGACAGTCATTCGGAAGAGTTTCAATACGTGCGCCCCGGTCTGTTTGACCGTTTCGTGAACGGGCTGAACCGGTTGCCCCGTCCAATGCTGGCCCTCGGCACGCTCGGCTTGTTCATATACGCGATGATCGACCCGCTCAGCTTCGCGGAGCGGATGGTCGGTCTTGCCGAGGTGCCGGAGCCGCTATGGTGGCTGTTGGGCGCGATCGTCAGCTTCTATTTCGGCGCGCGGGAGCTGCATTACTTCCGCATCCCGCGCGCGCCCGAGCCGAGCCCCGGGCCGGTGCCGCGTCCGGTACGGGATGAGAACCCGGCCTTGTCGGCATGGCGGAACGACGCCGCCCGCCGCCAGAGATGATCGCCGCGGGGCCGGTGGTGCCCCGCAGGCGGGTATGATACCTCTTGATCGAACGGCCCCACGACTCGCGATCCTGCGACAAAGACCGATCTGATCCATGCCCCCACACCCGGCCCGCGCGGCCTATTTCCTTGATTTCGACGGCTGCCTTGTCGCGCTTGCGCGCCGGCCCGATGCGGTTGTGGTCCCGGTCGGGCTTGTGGCGCTCCTGAACCGGTTGCACCGGCGCGCGGGCGGTGCGCTGGCATTGGTGTCCGGCCGTGCGATCTCCGATCTGGTGGGTATGCTCCCGGGTCTTGTGGTGCCGATGATCGGCAGTCACGGGGCCGAACGGCTCTGGCGGCGCGGGCGGGTGGAGCGGCTCGATGTCGATCGCACCGTTCTGGACCGCGCAATCGACCGGGTGACGGATGTGGCCCGGACCGCGCCGGGCTTTCTGGTGGAGGTCAAGCCGGTCGCCGTGGGTCTGCATTACCGCGCCGATCCGTCCCTTGCCGAAAAAGCCGGGCACGCGATGTCCGGAATAGCCGAGGACGCGCCCGGATTTCATCTGCACCCGTCCAAGCAGCTGATCGAATTGCGGCCCGACGGCGCCGGCAAGGGGCACGCGGTTGCCACATTGCTGGCGGAGCCGCCCTTTCGCGGACGAAAACCGGTAGTGTTCGGCGACGATCTGACCGATGAGCCCGCCTTTGCCATCGCCAATCGGCGGGGGGGCGTTTCGGTGAAGGTGGGCCCCGGCAGGACCGCCGCCCGTCACCGCCTAGCGGACCCCTCCCGGGTGCGGCAGGTTCTCAGCACATGGGGCAGGGCGTGATGGGCAAGGGCCGTCTGGTTGTGGTGTCGAACCGGCTGCCGCTCGGGCCCAACCCGTCCGGCGGGCTGGTGGTGGCCCTGAAGGATGCCTTCGATGAGGCCGGCGGCATCTGGGTCGGCACGTCGGGGCGTCAGAGCGAGACGCCGAAGGCCCGGTTCGACAGCCATCCGGGGCTTCCATTCGACCGACTGAGCTTCGATCTGACCGAGGCCGAATACGAACACTACTATCTGGGTTACTCGAATTCCGTGCTCTGGCCGCTGTTTCATGGGCGCGCGGACCTGATGGAGACGCGCAGCCGGTTCCTCGCGGATTACCGCGCCGTGAATGCGCGGCTGGCGCAGATGCTGGCCGGCGTCGTTCATCGGGACGATGTGATCTGGGTGCAGGATTACCACCTTCTGCCGCTGGCGCAGGCCTTGCGGGCCACGGGCGTCAGCAACCGGATCGGCTTTTTCCTGCACATTCCGTTCCCGGCGCTTTACGACATCATGGCCCTGCCCAATTCGGAGGAATTCATCGGCTGGCTTGCGGCCTATGATCTGGTGGGCCTTCAGGCAAGGCGCGATGTGGCCCGGCTGCTGGAAGCGTTCCGGTCGCGCCCGGATGTAGAGCTGATGCCGGACGGATCGGCGAAACTGGGCGAGCAGCGGGTGGAGGCCAGAAGCTTTCCGATCGGCATCGATGCGGCCGCCTTCGCGCGGGAAGCGGCTAATGCGTTCGAGGTGCAGCCGCGGGTTCCGCTGGAACCCGGTGAGCGGCTGATCATCGGTGTTGACAGGCTCGACTACTCAAAGGGAATCCCGAACCGTTTCAAGGCGTTCAGGCGGCTTCTTGAAGTCCATCCCGAGTTGAACGGATTGGTCAGCCTGCTCCAGATCGCACCTCCGACGCGCGAAGAGGTGGCGGCCTATCAGGACATCCGCAGCGAGTTGGAGCAGCTTTCGGGCCAGATCAACGGCGCCTATGCCGATCTGACCTGGACCCCGATCCGGTACATCCACCGCGCGGTGCCGCGGGCGCGGTTGGCGGGGCTTTACCGGCAGGCGGCGGTCGGTCTGGTCACGCCGCTGGCCGATGGCATGAACCTGGTGGCCAAGGAATACGTGGCCGCTCAGAACGCCGAAGACCCGGGCGTTCTGGTCCTGTCGGATTTTGCGGGGGCCGCCGAACAGATGGAAGATGCGCTTCTGGTGAACCCGTTCGATCTGGATCAGGTCGCCGAGGCGGTCGCGCGCGCCCTTAAGATGCCCAAGGGCGAGCGCCGCGCACGGCACGAGGCGCTAATGGAGGGGCTGCTGGCGCAGGATATCACCTGGTGGTCGCGAAAGTATCTGGCGGCGCTGCGGGGGGTGCCGCGTGGCTTGGAATAGCCCGACATGCGACAATTCGATGCCGGATACTGCCTCCGGTTCTGCGACAGAAGCGCCCCGCGCGCCGTCAGCGCGCGGTCTTTAATCCCGAGGTGCGGCGCGCCACCTTTCCTCGACAAGCGACCTGTGTCATCTGTTCTGGAACAGAAGTTTCAGAGGCCATTCATGCTCGGAACCGTTTCGCTTGTTGCTCTTTTCGTCCTTGGCCTGTTGAGCATGTCCCCGTGGCTGATCATCCCATTCGCTGTCGTCAACGCCTTCATTGGTGTGCACTTCCCCGCAGGAAAGGCCGACATGCTTCGCGAACGCGGGACGTATTGGCAGGTTCTGCTGTCGTCTTTGCCCCTTCAGGCGGTCTTTGCAGGGGGGGTTTTTGGCATCGGCTACGTGGTCGGCCTGTTGTTCAACTGACACGCCTGCCATTCACCAAGGCTTTCACCCCTCGGTGTCCGGTATGGTGTCCAATTCGAAAACTCAATGACAAGTGGCGGAGAGACAGTCCGGAAGTAGCAAACGTGAAAACATCTATATCATTGTTTTAATGTTATTTATTTAATCGACGTGCTGCAAGTTGTGCAGCAAAATGTGCAGCAAAAAAAACGGCAGAGGTAGAGACCTAACGACGGACGGGTTGAAAAAACGATGCTCTAGAAAACTCCAATCACTCTTAACTTTCTGACCCATCGCGCCCGCTTCCAGTAGCAGCTGGCAACGGTCAAGTTTCAGATCAGAGATCGAAACAGCCGCGCTACCGGCCGAGGCTGTGTGAAAACCCGGTAATGTTGTATGCTCTACGCAAAGGGCAGGAGCAGGCATGGCGGGTTTCATCGAGGGTGTCGATCGCGGCCAGGTGTCGCTGTTTCCGGAGCGGCTGGAGGAGTGGATCGACGAAGAACACCCGGTTCGGGTCATCGATCTCTTCGTCGAGGATCTCGACCTTGTCGGGCTCGGGTTCGAACGGACCTCCGCCGCGCGGACGGGACGGCCCGGCTATCATCCTGGCGTCCTGCTCAAGCTGTTCATCTACGGCTACCTGAACCGCATTCCGTCGAGCCGACGCCTGGAGCGCGAGGCCGGTCGGAACGTGGAGCTGATGTGGCTGACCGGTCGGCTGGTTCCCGATCACAAGACGATCGCGGACTTCCGGCGCGACAACGGTCCGGCGATCCGGCGTAGCTGCGCGGCATTCGTCGATCTGTGCCGCCGGATGGGCGTCCTCAAGGGCGACTGCGTCGCGATCGACGGGAGCAAGTTCAAGGCGGTAAACAACCGCGATCGGAACTTCACGAAGGGCAAGATCACCAGCCGGCTCGCGCATCTCGAAGCGAGCGTCGAGCGCTACATCGACGAAATGGTTCGCATCGACCGCCAGGAGGCAGGCGAAGAGCGGGCGGAGAGGGTCGACAATCTCGGCCGGCGCTACGCGCGTGTCCAGAAGGAGATCCAGCGCCTTCGGAGCATGGAACGTGCGCTGGAAGACGCGCCCGACGGCCAGATTTCTCTGACCGATCCGGATGCCCGCGCCATGGCAACCAGCGCAAAGAACAGCGGCACGGTCGGCTACAACGTCCAGGCCGCCGTGGATGCCGAGACCCATCTGATCGTCACTCATGACGTCACCAATCACCGGCACGACCGCGACCAGCTCGCGGCCATGGCCAAAGCGTCCAAAGCAGCGCTTTGTCGCGACGAGCTCAGCGCGATCGCTGACAAGGGCTACTTCAGCGGCCGAGAAATCCTTGCCTGCCACGAGGCGAGTATCGTCACCACGGTTCCCCGCCCCGAAACCTCGGGCAACCGCAAGAGGGGCATGTATGTGAAGGCCGACTTCGCCTACGACGACGCCCGCGACATCTATCGCTGCCCGGCCGGGGAGGAGCTGACCTATCGCTACACGACGGAGGAGGACGGTCTGCAGTTGCGTCGCTACTGGACGAACGCGTGCCGGGATTGCCCGCTCAAGAACCGCTGCACTACCGGCAAAGAACGCCGGATCACCCGCTGGGAACACGAGCATCTGGTCAAGGAGATGCAGGACCGGATCCGCGGTGGCGGGGGATGGATGCGACTCCGACGTGCGACCGTCGAGCACCCGTTCGGGACGATCAAGGCGTGGATGGGCGCGACCCATTTCCAGATGCGGCGATTGAAGAACGTCCGAACCGAGATGGCGCTGCAGGTTCTGGCTTACAACATCAAGCGAATGCTCTCAATGATGGGAACGAGAGGCCTGATGGCGGCGCTATCGGTCTGACAGGCGGGGCAGAACTCGCGTCTCGAAGCCAAAACCCGTCTGCAGCAAAGAACTGACCTCCACCACGCCGCTCAGCTCGGAGTTTCCACACAGCCTCGGCCCGAAGCAGACATTTAAAATCGCTACGGCGAACGACGGCTCCGAGCCCAACCCCGCCATTGCCATTTTGTGCTGCGCGCGCTCGCAGCGTGAGAAATGCTGCGTGTCCAAGAAAATTCGTGCTGCTGTGCGGCGGAAATAGCGGCCATTCATGCCGATCGCAGCGAGGATCAAACATCGGATTCACAGGGTTCCACTTCACCCAACTGACAGCTCTTGGCAATTGCAGCGCGTTACACCCGCATCATCATTGAACAGGAGAAAAAATATGATGATCAAAACAGTATTAGCGTCGAGCATGGGACTTGCATTGACCGCAGGAGCAGCTCTTGCCTGCGACACAGCCGCTACAGCCGACGCGAGCGTCGTTGAGGTGGTGGAGTTCCGTCTGGCAGAGGGTGCAAATCAAAAAGACTTCATGGCCAGTGTCGCCGCCCTTGAGGCTTCGTTTCTGTGTAACGCGCCGGGCTATGTCTCGCGCACATTGACCCAATCCGAAGACGGCGTCTGGCTGGACATGGTGTATTGGACCTCACTGGATGAAGCTCTGGCGGCGGCGGATGCAATTATGACGGACGACAGCGCTATGAGCTTCATGCAGGCTATCGACCCTGAAAGCATTGACATGGCGCATTGGCCTATTGTGAGCCAAGCAAACTGACCTTGAAGGCGTGCAGTTTGGACATCCAAGCTGCACGCCTTTGTCTAAGACGCTACACCTCTTTCGGTGTTCGCGCGGTGAAGGCGACGGCGGCGATGATCGCGCCGGGTATCAGCAACGACAGGATGAAGCCAAGCGGCCCTACACCATCCATTGCAAGCCCCGCCACAACCGGGCCGATGATTGAGCCGAGTTGATAGAGAACGAGAAACGCCGCCGATGCCACGGCGAGCTTTGCCGGTGGGAACCGCTCGCCCAGAAGGGTGAGAGACAAGCCGTAAAGCGCAAGGATCAGCCCGCCTGTCATGAATGCAGCAAGGTAGATCACGAGGCCGGTTGCAACGTGCAGCAAAATTGCGACCGCAATCAGCACAAGCCCGATCAACCCAAGCAAGCGCTGCCTGCCAACTCTATCCGCCAAAAGTCCTGCGCCGAACTGTAACAGCACGCCGCCAACCACACAGGTTGTAAGCAGCCGCAGCGTGCCTGTCTCATCCAGCCCGATATCCAGCCCCCAGATCGTGAGTAGGGAGAAGATGAGCGCTTCGGTAAAGCCCGCAAGAAACGCACCGACCGCCATAACGGGCACTGCGCGCGCGGCAGAGAGAATGCCTGATCCAGCTTCTGCCTCAATCGGTGGTGCGAACCGCCCGACCATCACCAGTGGCAGGACCGCGAGAGCCAAGGCACTGCACCCCAATGCAAATGGCATAAACCCTTCGATCCCGACAGCATCCAGAACGAGCGGCCCGACCGAGAACCCCGTGAACAGGCAGGCAACATAGCCTGCGATGACACGGCCACGGCTTTCCTCTTTAGCGGCTGTATTGATCCAAATGTCCCCAACGAGCCAAGGCAGGGCCAGACCTGCGCCGATGATGAACCGCGCGACGATCCAGACAGGCACGCTTTGAATAGCATACATAATCAGCAAGCCGCCGATCCCGATAGCACAGCCCACCATCATCGCGCGGATCGCGCCCAATCGCTTTGCCACATGTGGCAATACAGGCATGAACAGCAAGATAGCGAGAGGTGCCATGGCCCCCGATAGGCCGATGACCCAACCAGAACTGCCCCAGGCCTCCATAGTCAGGGATGTGAGCGGAAAGGTCAGGCCAAGGGTCATGCCAATCCCAAGCATATGCAGCATCACGGCTCCGAGGCTCAGCCGTCGTTCATTTGTCGTCAGCTCCATCAGGCGGACCACGCTTCGGCCAATGCCGTTGCCTCATCCAGTGCAGACGCCATCGCCGCATCGGCGGCGTCCGGCCCTGCGAACATCATTGGTCTGGCGGCGACAAAGCGCATGTCCGTCACCCCCATAAAGCCAAGGATTGCGCGGAAGTATGGCGTCAGGCAGTCCAAGCCCTCGAACATGTCGCCTGTACCGTAGGCACCGCCAGCGGTGCTGAGCACAGCCACACGCTTGTCGCCCAATAGGCCTTTCACCCCTGTCTCGTCCGAGACAAAGGTTTTGCCGTTGCGCGAGAGGTGATCGAAGAACGCCTTGAGCGGCGACGGCATGCTGAAGTTGTAGATCGGTGTTCCGACCACAAGGGCATCTGCGGCCAGCACGCGCACGACGATATCGTCAGATGCTTGGATGGCAGCGCGCATGTCTGCCGTATCGTCGTCTGCCGGGATCGAGATTGCAGCGGTTTCCAACGCGCCAAAATGACGGGGCGTATCAACCGCCAGATCGAGGCGATCAATGTGCAGTTCGGGAACGCAGCCCCGTAGTGCTTTAACAAAATGAGCAGAGAGTTTGCGGGAGTGAGAGCCTTCGGTCCGGGCGGAGGCATCGACGTGTAGAATCTTCATGGGGTTCCTTTCGAGTTCTGTGCAAACCCATGACAGACCTCAACTGACACGAATTGTCAGTTGAGGTGGTCTAGACGCTCCAAATCGGATAAAAAAACAACTGGAGAACACCATGTCAAAGAACGTCATCGAAACTGTCACATTCAAGCTCAACGACGACGTCAGCCGTGAAGACTTCATCGCTGCTGCGCAAGAGATGAGCCCTTGGGTCGAAGCCCGTCCGGGCTTCATGCACCGCCGTTTGTCCTGCATGGAGGACGGTACATGGATCGAACATATCCAGTGGCAGGATATGGATGCCGCTAAAGCCGCTGCCGCAGAGATTGGCAAGGCCCCCAGCAATGCCAACTTTTTGTCCGCCATCAATGGTCCCACCGTCCAGCTCATGCATTCCGAGTTGGAAGTGGTGATTAACTGACCAGATGAAGCGCAGCGCCCGTCTTGCGGAAATCGTGGAGATCGTCCGGGATGGGCGGCTCCACCTTGCGCGCGACATTGCGGATGCGCTCGAAGTGTCGGTGCGGACAGTCTACCGCGACATCGACACATTGGTGGCTAGCGGTGTGCCAATAGATGGTGAGCGCGGCGTCGGCTACATGCTGCGCGAGCCGGTGTTTCTGCCACCAATGGCCCTGTCGCTGACCGAGCTTGAAGCGTTGAGCCTTGGCATGGCGATTGTGCAGGAAGCGGCAGACGAGGAAATGCAGACAGCGGCGCGTGCGGTAATGGATAAGGTAGGTGAACACGCCTCGAACCGGCGCAGCGCGCCAAAGTCATGGGGATTCGGCGTCTATGAGTTCGAGCGCGCCCGCGAAGGGTTTAAACATATGCCGCTTCTACGCCGGGCAATCCGCGAAGGGCTGAAGCTACGCATCGACTATCTGTCGTTGGCAGATGAGACATCAACCCGTGTTATCCGCCCATTGCAAACTGACTATTGGGGCCGGGTCTGGACCTGTTCGGCGTGGTGTGAACGACGCGGAGGCTTCCGGGCGTTCCGCATCGACCGGATGCAAAGCTGTGAACCAACCGGGGCAAACTTCCAACGAGAAGCCGGAAAAACAATCGAGGATTATCTAAAGCATGTCGCAGACCAAATGGATCGGGACGGATACAGTTCATAGCCACATCACAACACAGCTTGAGGGCGTGATACCCAAGGACGCATGGGGCGAAACCTCCTATTTCTACAATCCCGGACGCGTCTTTGATCGCGGAACGTATTTTGCCACGATCAAGGAAAAGAACGGCGACAACGACAAAGCGTCTGGCTTGGACCGCGACGGCGTTTGGCGGCTGAACATGGGTGTCAGCAAAGGTGCCTATTTTGAGCTGTTCGGCCCACCACCGCCAAGACCCGGTAAAGGCGGAATTGTGGATGGTGATTGGGATTTTACGGCGCTTGATACACTGACGCCACATCCAATCTATGGCTGGATGTCCTGGGTCGCAGTGCTGAACCCATCACTCGCGACATGGGCGACGTGTCAGGAGCTACTCGCGGACGCGCACGGGCGCGCTAAGGTGACGTTTGAGAAGCGTGTTAAGCAGAAGCGCTGAGATGATTGTTTGGATCATAGCAACCGCGCCGCTGTGGCCAAGGCCCCTTACTCATGTTCGTCGTGTTGCAGCGACTGCACGAACATGAGCGTCAAACATCGGAAACATGCCGACCGCAATATCGCGGATGTGGTCGGGCGCACTCTTCAGGGTACCCTCTCTTAGTATCATCCGAGATTGAACTCTACTTTGGGAGGAAGATCATTAGATGGTGCATTTACCAGCTACATCTGAGGAATTCTGTTTCCACTTGATGTGCTTTTAACAACCTCACGAATACGCTTTGAACGGGTCTTTTCTGTCTTTGCGAGTTTGAGCGCTTCCAAAAGTGCTGCGAAGGGGGCTTCAAGATGCTCTTTGTACCGTGCTTTGTGCGCGTTAAACCATTCTTTGTTGTTCGACGCTTTCAACTCGTTTAGAAAAGCAAACCCATCCGATGAAAATCCACTCACTATTCTTCTCCATTTATCTGCGGGGATTCAGCTGCCTCAGGAGCGACCAGCACTCGTACCCGACTGTTTTATAAACTATTTGTTTCGTCATACGCCCCCAGTCGTGGTGGAAAGCGCAGCTTTGACCGTAGCGAGAAGGTTCGTTTTGGCCCAATAATCCGCGTCTGATATCTGATGTAGGACTGTGTTTACTCCGGGAAACGCAATCACCACACAACCAAGAGACTTGGCTGCCGCGACACTGTCCGTCGTCAGGGTTTTTGGAACCAAGAGCTGCGTAATCTAAGAGAGAGTTTGGCTCATCTTGTTGGTTTGATTATGCGGCGTGCTGGCGGTGATGCAAGCGTCGGGCTTCGAGTGTCTTTCGTTTGATCCTTTCGCGTTGTTTTAGAATGGCTTTGTCACGTCCGAAGTAGACGTCAGCGGGTGTGACGTTGTTGATGCTCTCGTGGTAGCGCTGATGATTGTAGTGGTCGACGAAGGCTTCGATCTGGGCCTCAAGATCACCCGGCAGGAAGTAGTTTTCCAGTAAGATCCGGTTCTTCAGGGTTTGGTGCCATCGTTCGATCTTGCCTTGGGTTTGCGGATGATACGGCGCACCGCGAGAATGCTTCATGCCCTTGTCCTGCAACCACTCAGCCAAGTCGCCAGAGACGTAGCTTGATCCGTTATCACTCAGCAGGCGTGGCTTGTGGACGACATGAACTTGGTCGCCCCCATCGCCTGTCATGCTTTTTTTGAGAAGACGCAATTCGAGCGTCTGTTCCGCGACGACTTCCTTGAGATCCTTTGCTTCGCGGCGCAGTTCCTTGACCTCGTCAGTGTTTGCTGCACGCGCCGTATCGCCAGCTAAACGCTTCTTACCGGCTTCCATGAAGTCCTTTGACCATTTGTAATAGATGCCCTGCGATATGCCTTCACGGCGGCACAGCTCAGCAATGCTGTCTTCGCCACGCAGGCCATCCAACACGATCCTGATCTTCTCTTCAGATGAATATTGCTTGCGCGTTGCACGCTTGATGTCTTTGACGATCTTCTCGCCAGGGCTCTTCGTTGTCTTTCTCATCGTCCACTCCTCGTGGCTACGATGAGCAACAAACCCTCCCTTAGCAAATAACGCTATTTGGACCCATAGGCGCTGACGTCAGACACTTTTCTGCGGGAACGGGCGAGACTGCATTCGAAGCAATGGCGAAGATTTTAGAAAGGATTTCAGACTCTTGAAAAGGGCTCCGCATTCATTGAATTGCGGAAGGTACGGCTTCGGAAAAGAGCCCAGTCGTTGTCATCAATGACTGCTTCGGAGACATACACGGCACTGCAGCGGTGACCGCGCTGCACAAGCGAACAGATGCTGCGTCAGCGAAAGAGCCGCGACGAATGTCGGGAAAGTCCCGCTCTGCGGACCTTGATGGATCACGCAGCAAAGGATCGCTTCCCGTCCATCCTGCGTGATCCCGTTGCCGCTTGTTCCCACTACAACCCCAACCCCCTTTGCCTGCCGAAGGTCCAGTCGATCTCGCCGCCGGACATGCCAACTCCGGAGACCTGCAGCCCGATCCGGCGCTCCAGCGTTTGGTTCCATGGCACGAGACTGAAGCCCAACCCGTCATCGATCATCGCGAAGCGTCCGCTGGCCAGTTGCGTGCTGCCAGTCAGTTGGCCTGCGAATTGGTTGCCGGGTGTCACGGGCTTCCATTCTCTCCCTTGTTCCGCAGCCATCGCGCGCCCGACACGTTCCACTTCCCGGCCCTCCAGACGCTGGATGAGGTCGCGCGGGGCGCGAATGCGACCGTCCCCGAGATCGATCGCATCGCCGCGCGCCACCAGCACGCGCTTGCGGCGGTCCATCGCTTGGCCTGCCTCGGCACCAAAGCCGGTCTCCCTGACTGAATCCCGCCGTTGCGCCACTAGTTCCCGATCGAGCCAGGTCGCGCCGTCGCGTGTCACTTGCCGGTCCAGTCCGATCGGTGAGAGCAGGTCCACGCGCGGGCCGGGGCCGTGGCGTTTGCGGTCATGTGTGAGCCCTCGCTCCGGCAGGTCCACAGGCACTTTCCAGTGATCGTCGCTATATCGCTCGACGATTCCAGCGCGGCGTAAGGCTTCAAGCCGCCGCACATGGGCCGCAATAAAGCGGTCCGGATCGGGGCTGATCTTCTGTTCCCGTGCCATCTCGATGTGCCGTGACGGGCGATAGGTGCCGTTGCTCTCTGTGGCCGCGAGTATGTTTCGGTCTGACGCACGCGGCTCTGTTGGCGGCGGTGCCGCCGAGATGATCATCCCGCGTCCGATCTGCTCACAATGCTCGGCACGCAGTTCGATCTGGTGCACGCGACCGTCGGTCCCGTCGATGACCAATTGCACCCGGTCGCCAGACCCGTCGCCTGCGAGCTCCTTGGCGAGGACGCGACCAATGATCTGCTGCTTCAATCCTTCTCCGTGCATGGTGAGCTGAGACGCCCCGCGCAGCGCCGAAAGATCGTTCGCCTCCAATGCATGATACATCGATTTGATGATATCGCCGCGTTCTCCCATCGCCCGTAGCGTGGTTTCCGCGCTGGCCTCAAGCTGCCAGACTCCGGGGTTGATCTGCTCAGCCAGCCCGAGTTTCTCCAGATATTGCGCCCGGCCAATCAACAGCGCGCGATTACGCTTCATCGTCTCCAGCATGTCCTTGTCCGGGCGCAGATCAGCAAATTCGTTGTTCGCCCGCTGCTCGGCCATCAGCATCCGGTCGAGCCGGGTGAAGCGTTCGGCGTGCACTTCGCGGCGCAGCTGATCGGTTACCTGGAGGTCGGTCTGGCGGCCAAGTTCAAACGTCACGATATCGGTCGCCCGCTCCCGGACGCCATGCGCGATATAGTCCCCGGCGATGTTCAGAATCTTGCCGTCATCGGTGATCCCCCGGACCAGGATGTGACTATGCGGGTGGCCGGTGTTGTAGTGATCCACCGCGATCCAATCGAGCCGCGTCTGCAGATCGGCTTCCATCTGCGCCATGATATCTCGGATGGTTTGGCGCATATCGGCAAGTTCGACACCGTCTTCTGCGGAGACGATGAACCGGAACTGGTGGCGGTCCTCACGACCCCGGTCGAGGAAGTCCTGGCCATCGGCCATGTCTTGATCCGCCGAATAGACCTGACCCTTTTCGCCGTCCAGCGTGACACCGTCACGCTCCAGATACCGCAGATGCGCATCGACCGCCTTGCCGCTCACAAACGACCGCCCGCGCGCCGCACCGCGCTGCGGGTTCAGCTTCACGATCCGCGCTTTCACGGTCACCCGGCGGGCACGGGTTCGGGTCCCGTCCGGACTGCGGGACCACGGATTCCGACCTTTCAACTCCGCCGCGACCTTGGCACCCCGACCGCGGGCGTTGAACCGTCCGCTTGCCTTCCTCTTCCCGGCCAGCCTGTTCGGGTCACCGCCCGCCCGGCGGATTGCTCGATGCACGTCGGCCAGGAAGCCTCGTGCCGGGCGCTGCACGCGTGGGGCGCTCTGGGCGCGGTCCCGGACCTTACCGGGACGGATGCGGAACTCGGTCTCATCGCGGGTCATGGGGAGACGATTGGGGGCGCACCGGAACGGATCAAGGGGCGTCTTGGAGTCATCGCAGCGTGGCGTGCAAAGACAGGCTATGGCGTAGGGTGCGTCCCAGTTGCGGCGTTGCGTGGCATGAAAGTGCATTGAATTCATTGGGGAAAGTGTTGAAGCATGCCGCACGCCATCCGCACGCCGACCTCGCCAAACCCCAAAAACCAATGTGCAGACAGCAGCTTAGGGCCGACGGCCCGGGCAGCGAGGAACTCGCTTTATCTTGCCATCCCCTTCAGTTGCTCCCGTCGGCCCTTCCGAAAAGTCCAATGCGTCATGTTCATCATGCCGCCAACGTGCCTGCGCAGCCAATTGGCCAGAGATGATTCGAAGGATGGCGGCATCGCTCTGAGGCGCGGCTGTCGCCAGTCGAATTCATCACGAGACGCAGATATGCCGGACAATCCAACTGTCCGATTTGTACGCTGTGACAGGCCGTTTTGCGCGGATGGGCTGCGTGCTCTGCACAAGCTGAACGCATGGCTCCATGCTATCTTGCATGACATCTTTGACTGGCCCTTCGCAGCAGCAGCCCCGTCCGTCCCGGACGGTCGATGCCGCGCGGATCAAGGTGGCGCTGGTGAAGGTGTCGAAACTTGTCGTCGAGGATGTAGCGTTCACACCTGTCTTCGAGCGGCTCGAGGCGGAACTGGCCGCAGCCATGAAGGAAGAAACGCGTCTCAATGACGCTCAGCGTCGGGCACGGGCCTTGCTGGGTCAGAAGGCGATGCGGGCGACGAGCTCGGCGACGTGTTCCAAAGACGCGCCCTTGCCATATCGTTCCCGGTCCAATCGGTGACCGAAAAGGTCACGCCGGATGCGGTCGTCGATCCCGGCGGCGAGCATGCGGTCCTCGAAGGAGTGGCGCAACGAGTAGAAGGAGTGGCGCGGCGTCTCGAGCAGACCATTCACCCGAAGGAATTTGTTCACAGTCGCGCTCAACGTAGCGCTGTCACGATAGCGGGGGAAACCCTCGGGGAATTCCTTGAAGGCCGCGAGCGACACGCCAACGAGAGGGATCACGCGGCGGGCGTATTGGCTCTTCAACTGACGGCCTGTCGGTTCGATCGAGATGTGAGGTACATGGCCCTCCAGCCTGATCGTGTCCGCGGTCAGCGCCGCGCCCTCGGACGGTCGGTAACCGGTGTTGATCATCCCCAGCAGCAGGCCGCGCGCTTCGTCGTTCAACCCAGCCAACGCGCTGGGGGCGAGCAGACGCTGCACAATCCATTCGTCGCTAAACGGCGGCCGCGTTCTTGCCTCACCCTCTTTGAAGGATAGTTCGCCGAGCGGCAGCACCAGGCCCAGCCGCTTCATCGTGTTCACGGTCTTCAGCACGTCGCCCAGGTGGATCAGATCCTTATTGGCGGAGTTCGCGGTGACCTCTCCCGCCTCGATCCGGTCGAGCCAATGCTGGCGGAAGTCGAGCATGTCGTCGCGGGTGATGTTCGCGATCTCCTTGTCGCCGACGACCGCGACGAAATTGCGGATCGCCTTCTTGCGTGGCGCTTCCCAGCGGCGCAGCTGGTCCTCGCTTTTGCCGAAGGTCTTTTCCCGGGCAAGTGTCCAGTAAAGCTCAAGTGCCTTGCTGACCGTGATCTGGGGCTCCGGAGCGGTGCCGAGAAGGGCGGCGGCCTCGACGGGGTCGGGCTGGTTCGCGGGGGCCGGAATGGCCTCGACGCGTTCGACAACATCTTCCACTGGAAGCTTGGCGACAGCACCCGCGTCCAAATACCGAAAGCCCCGGGCCTGGGCGAGGTCGCGGGCAGCCTGGTAGCGGGCTTCCGCATCCTCGCTGTTCCCGGCCAGACGGGCCTCCCAAGCCTCGACCATCTGGGACCACGCGCGATCCGCCTTGCTGTGGGCGACCGTCTCCGAGTCGGTATGCAGGCTGATCCAGACCGTTTCGCGCGGCTCAACGCCCCGATACCGGCGCGGCACGCGGCGGCGGAGATGGTAGAGACGGCCTCGTTTTGCGATGCTCATGGCGGAAATCCTCCGCGTTTGTGCAGCAAATTGTGTAGCAAAATGTGCAGCAAATCAAGCGGACCGAACACCGCCATCGGTGCGAAAACGCCGAATTTCTCCCTACTATCATCGAGTTATGATCTAGCGATTCTGAGGAAAATGGCGGAGAGACAGGGATTCGAACCCTGGGTAGGCTTGCACCCACAACGGTTTTCGAGACCGCCCCGTTCGACCACTCCGGCACCTCTCCGCGCTTCATGGGGGTCGTGAAGCGGGGGAATAACGGCAGGCGCGAACTCGCGCAAGGGGGCGTGAACATCTTTGGCCGTCGTCCCGCGCGGGTGGGCAGGCGGCGCCTCGCTCAACTCTTCGAGACATTTGCGTTTTGGCGGTGGATTTCCCCCCGCCCGTTACCCATGTTGATGGTCAATCCGGTCTTCCGGTCATCACGAGGAGAACCCATGCTGCGTGCCCTGATCACCTGCGCCGCGCTTATGTTGCCGGCATTCACCGCGCCCGGCGTGGCCCAGACCACCCCGGACGCGCCCCTTGAGGCGCAGGTGGTGCCCAATAGCGTTTTGGCGCGCGAAAACCCGGATCTTCACGCGCTTTTTCAGGCGATGGGGCTTTATGACGTCCTGGAGATCATGTCGATCGAAGGGATCGAATACGGTCAGGATCTCGAAGCCGAGATGTTCCCCGGTCAGGGCGGTGCCGCATGGCGGGCCATGGTGTCCCGGATCTACAATCTGGATCGCCTCACATCCGCCTTCGAGACCGCGCTGCCCGCCGATGTGTTCAGCGAGGAAGAGTTCGCGGAGCTTGCCGCGTTTTTCGCCTCCGATATCGGGCAGCGGATCGTCGAGGGCGAGGTTGTCGCGCGGCGCGAGATCATGGACCCCGTGGTGGAGGAGGCGGCCAACATTATCTATCGCGAGGAGCTGGCCGCGATGAGCCCCCGGCTGGAGCTGCTGGAAGCCTTCAACGAAGCCAACAGCCTTGTGGATCTGAATGTCGCGGGCGCGCTCAACTCGAATTTCGCCTTCTATCGCGGGCTGGCGGACGGTGATGCGTTCGAGATCGACCTGCCCGAAGACATCATGCTGGCCGAAATCTGGGGGCAGGAGCCCGAGATCCGTGAGGAAACGGTGCTGTGGCTCTATTCCTATCAGTTGATGGCCTATGACGAGCTGAGCGACGCGGATGTGCAGGCCTATATCGACCTGTCGGAAAGCCCGGCGGGGCAGGCCCTGAACCGCGCCCTTTTTGCCGCCTTCGATGCGATGTTCGAAGCCGTCAGCTACGATCTGGGCGCCGCCGCCGCGCTTTTCGTCGCGGGGGAGGAAACATGAGGGAAGAGGGCAGGGGGCCGCGCCGCGGTTTGCCGCCGAAACAAGGGCCCGACCCGCTTGACAGGGGGCTGTGCCTGAGGCATACGCAGGCCTCTGTCGCCGTGGGGGGAACCTTGCGGCGGTTTTGATTTGTCAAAGATGCCCCGACCGGGGCACGCAGCCCGAGGCGCGGCCAGAGCCGCGAAAACACCCGGATGACGGGGGCCACAGGGCGCGGGGTAGAAGGAAGACGATATGTTTGCGGTCCTGAAGACCGGTGGCAAGCAGTACAAGGTGCAGTCAGGCGACGTTCTGCGCGTTGAAAAGCTGGCCGCTGCGGCGGGTGATACCGTTCAGTTCAACGAGATTCTGATGCTTGGCGGCGATGCGCCGGTCGTGGGCTCCCCCAATGTGGCGGGTGCCGCGGTGCAGGCCACGGTGATCGACCAGATCAAGGGCGAGAAGCTGATCCACTTCGTGAAGCGCCGGCGGAAGCATTCGTCGAAGCGCACCAAGGGACACCGCCAGCAACTGACCCTGTTGAGGATCACCGAGATCCTTGAGAAGGGTGCGGAGAAATCCGGCGTGATGGCGGCGACCGGGGCGGGTTCCGCTCCGACAGTTGCCGAGCCAGCGCCGAAAAAGGCAAAGGCCGCGCCGAAAGCGAAAGCCGAACCGGCGGCCGAGGCGGCTCCGAAAAAACCGGCTACGAAGAAGGCCGCGCCGAAAGCCGAAACTGCCGGTGGTGACGATCTGAAACAGCTTTCCGGCGTTGGTCCGGCGCTGGAGAAGAAGCTGCATGCCGCGGGTGTCACGACCTTCGCCCAGATCGCGGGCTGGAGCGAAAGCGATATCGCCGAGATGGACGAAAAGCTGTCGTTCAAAGGCCGCATCGAGCGTGAAGGCTGGGTAGACCAGGCCAAGAAACTGGCCGAGTAAGGAGAGAGACACATGGCACATAAAAAAGCAGGTGGCTCTTCGCGCAACGGGCGCGATTCAGCCGGGCGTCGTCTGGGTGTGAAGAAATTCGGCGGCGAAGCCGTTGTTCCGGGCAACATCATCGTGCGTCAGCGCGGCACCAAATGGTGGCCGGGCCAGGGCGTTGGCATGGGCAAGGATCACACGATCTTCGCAATCGACGAAGGTCACGTGTCCTTTGCCAAGGGCTTCAAGGGCCGTACCTTCATTTCCGTGATGCCGCGCGCAGACGCAGCAGAGTAAGCCGAGCCTGAACATAATTCAGAGGGGGTCGGCGGAAACGCCGGCCCTTTTTCATTTCGGACATAACAAGGCGTTACACCCCCTTGTGTGCCCGCAGGCCGATCGCCACCTGAGGAGGGAGGCAAGGGGCCAAGGACATCTGGTTCGAGGAGGGGACAGGATGAAACAGGAAGCCATCATCGCCCAGGCCGTGATCGACACGCCGCGCTTTGTACTGCGCCCGGTGCGCGGCTCCGATGCGGGTCTGATGAAGATGTATACATCGGACAAGCGCGTGGCCGAGATGACGACGACCATCCCGCATCCACTGCCCCCGGGCGCGACGGAGATGTTCATTGCCGGCGCGCAGGCGGGCGACCGGAGCGAGCATGTCTGGGTCATGGACGCCTCGAATGCGGGCGGATCCGAGCTTCTGGGCGTGATCTCCCTTCGGCAGATGGACCGGGGCCAGTCGGAGATCGGCTACTGGATTGCACCGGGGATGTGGAACACGGGTCTTGCCTCGGAGGCTGTGAAGGCTCTCGTGGAGGCCAATCCGCTGGAGAACTCTACCATCTTCGGCAGCGTGTTTCAGGACAATCCGGCAAGTGCCCGGGTGCTGACGAATGCAGGGTTCGACTATCTAGGCGATGCGGAGGCGTTTTCCGTCGCCCGGAACGCCAAGGTCGCAACATGGACCTATCTCAAACGCCTGTAAGCAGCGGGTGGGATGCGCCGGACAGGCCGCTACTGAAGCGACATCTGGGATTGCGGGGCAGGGTGCGGTGGCTCCAGCAGGAAAATCTGGTTCAGGATCGAGGCCTTGCGCACGGCCTGCGCCGTTGTTTCGACCCCCAACGTGTCGCGTGCACCGCGCAGGTGCTTCTCCACCGTGGCCGCGTTGCGTTCCAGAAGCAGGGCAATATCCTGGATGGTCTTGCCATCGGCCACGAGTTCCAGAACCTCGGTTTGCCGGCGGGTCAGCATCCGGCTTTGCCCGGTGGCCGGCAGTTGTGAAATGCACAGATGGGCCACGTGGTTGATGATCTCGATGATCTCACCATCGCGTTGCCAGATCGCATCCACATCGTCCTGATCAAGGCCCTCGCGCGCGGTCAGGCCGATTCCGGCGCTGGCGTGCTTGATGGCCATGGGAAAGCTGATCGTGTAGCCGGCAACGAGCCCGAAACGCTGATTGAGTTCAAATACATGACGCTCGCCCGGGCTCATCTCCCGGCGGGCGACTTCCTCGCGCACCTGCCGCCAGCTCACCGCGCCGACATTGCGCGCCGCCCATTTCATCATCGGACCATCCCGGAACAGCCCTTTGTTGACATATTCCTCTACGTAATCGGTCGGATGATTGGTCAACAGGAGCGCATCTTCGGGATTGCCGAGTGTCTTGAGGTTACGGAAGGCGCTATAGGCGTAAAACAGACGGTCGAAGCCGAACTTTGCCATGACACGCGTGTGGTGGGCCCACAATTCCTCGACCGAGCGCATCGCAAGATAGGGTTGCAGCCGCTTCATGTGCCGTGCCTCAGATGTTCGGCCAGCGCCCGCAGCGCAAGCGGATAGCCCGCCGCGCCGAACCCCGCAATCACGCCGACACAGACGCCCGCAATCATCGAGCGATGCCGGAATGTCTCACGGGCGTGGGTGTTGCTGAGGTGCAGTTCGAGCACGGGCAGGGCGGTTGCGCTGATTGCATCTCGCAGGGCGATCGAGCTGTGGGTATAGGCGCCAGCGTTGAGCACAATGCCGTCGAAGCGACCGGCGGCGTCCTGGATCGCGTCGACCAGGGCGCCTTCATGGTTCGATTGTTGGAACTGCACCTCGACGGAGATCTCGCGGCCTGTCTTGACGCAGGCCGCCTCGATATCGGCCAGCGTTGCCGCTCCATAAATCTCTGGTTCCCTCTGACCGAGAAGATTGAGATTGGGCCCGTTCAAGACCAAGATTTTCATCACATTCCCCAATGTTGTTAAGACTATAGATTGGATAGATAAAAGATGTCGAGCCGGGCGCTGATCCGGCGTTGCAAATTTCAGATGCCGACAGAATACGAGCGGAGTTATACTAGAATATATCTGCGTTCTATCAAATGGTTACGGGAGGACGTTGAAATCGTCTTTGCCGTCTTGCATCAGCGTGCACGAGCAGTTTTGAAACACCGATCTGCGGGGCGCAGGGTATCCAAGGTGATTCAGCCCAGAGTTGTGCTATGTCACGTCAGGGATCGATTCTACCGTCATTTATTTACATAATCATGATTATGCGCCAAATGGCTTAGCTGAGTAGGCCCTTGCCTATGGGTTGCCACTAGACCTAGCGGTTATAACGCTACCCTGCAACCCTATTTTGAATCGCGCCGGGTCCTCTCCTCGATGTCGTACGCTTATAACCTTGAAATTATGCGCCCTCAGAATCGGGTCGCCACCCGGCCGATTCCGATCCGATCCACGAAAAAGCCCTCAGCTCTTGGGTGAGCTGAGGGCCAGTTGACCGCGCTGGATGACGTCAGCGCGGCCGGCACCCGGTCAGAAACGCCATTTCTTCTCGAAAATCGAAAACGCGATCCCCGTCGCGGCGGTGATCCCGCCGGTGACCGTCGCCCATGTCTGCTCGTCGGTATAGCCCTCCGCGAGCAGCCAGCCGCCCGCTACGGTCAGGCCGTGGCGGACAATCGAGCCCGCCATTTTCTGGATAAACATCTGTCTCAACATACTGCTCTACTCCTTTGGTTTGTGGTGGAAAAAAACCTCTTCGATCCGGTTGACCCGCGCCACGATGGTATCGAACCGGTGATGCAGGGACCGGACGGCCTCGGCCATGCCGCCGATGCGCAACCAGATGCCCGACAGAACACCGATGGCGATGATCGACAGCGCCAGATTGATCCACTCTGAGACTGCCTCGGTCATTTCAGCGCCCCGGCGGATTTCAGCGCCTGATAGGAGACGTAGACGCCCCCCGCGATCGCGGCCCATTTCAGCACCTCGGCGCTGGCCTGTGCGGCGTCTCCGGCCTCGTCCAACGCGCGCTCCGCGAGGTAGAGGCCGCCCAGAGCGACACCGCCCCAGAGGATCAGCGGCACCGGCATCAGAACAAATCCCGCAAAGCGCGGGTGACCTGATCAACCGTCAGATGCGACCTGTTCAGGCCGTCCCCGGCGTAGTAGCTCTGCCCGCGCGCGGGTCGGCCACGCTGGTCTTCGGTGAACACCGGGAACGACGCCCATTCCTGTGCCAGCCGCTGCCCGAATGTCGTTTCGTCAATGCGGCCCGACAGAAAGTCGCTCAAGCCGCGCCGCTCTAGGAGCTGATCGGCCAGCCGATCCTGCGTCTGCCGGTCGAACCGATCATTCCGTGACACGTGGCCTTCTGCTACCAATCCGGCGAGAGTGGGCCGAATGATCTGGTACTTGCCTGCCGCGCTCGATGGGCTGCCGTTCCGCACCACCTGTCGCTGCCAGTCCAGCACCTCGCCCACGGTCATACCCGTCAGATCGCGTGGCCGCTCGGCCCTCGGGATGCCGCCAAAAACCTGCCCATAGCCCTGTGGGGCCTCAACACTCCCGATCAGATCGCGCAGCCCTCGGGTGCTGCCCCGTCCGGCGCGCCGCGAGGGCCGTCCCGCCCCTGAGCTGCCCCGTGGGGCCGGTGCGCCGCCCTTCGGCACCACAGCGCCCCCTGCCCCCGGTGTGGTGGCTGCGCCCTTGCCTGAGCCGCCACGCGGCCCAAAGATGCCGCCCAGAAGGCCCCCAAGGCCGCGCCCGGTCGATGTCCTGTTGGTGTTGTTCATGATCCCGCTCAGTCCCATGTTGATCAGCGGCCCCCAATCGAAGCCACCGCCACCGCCTCCGGTGTCGTTTCCGAAAATCCATGCATCCCGCTCGGCCTCTTCCTGCGCTGCCCGAAAGAGGCGGTATTCCTCTGCGGCCTCGGCCTCGCGCTGGCGCATCACGAGGAGGCCCGCGCCGCCAACGCCCAGCAACATCAGGAGGCCAAGCGCCCTGCTCATCGCAGTTCCAGCCATGAGCCAATCGGGGTGCCCGGATGAGCGCGGTAGTAGCTGCCGGGCGGCACTGGAAACCCAATCGCATAATACCGGCCATTGGCCGCGATACTGTCTACCAGCTCCCACACCAGCCCGTCCTCGGACACCTCCATCCGATGATTGCTGCTCTGCCCTCCGCCGGTGGTGACAAAGATGGTGCGGGACGTGGTGTTCTGATAAGCCACGCCCGCCGCGCGCTCGGCCCGAACATTTTGCCAGCTCTGATTGACCCCCAATCCTGTGTTGGGCGAGGAAATCGAACTCATGGCGTGAATGCCCCCGTGGCCAGATTGATGGTGACCGACGCGCCGGTGTCGTTGCGAACGAACAGCGCGGCGGTGTTCTCCAGAATGATTGTCGCCAACGGCTCAATCGGCTGGCCGACGCCAGCCGCGCCCACCGCCCCTTGCAGGAACACGCGGCCTGCGCCCAGATTGGTCACAAGCGCCTCTTTTCGGTTCGCATCAGCGGGCAGGATTTGCGTTGCCGCGCCGCTCGGGCAAGCGACAGGCGCGGGCGTGGCAAATACCGATGGCCGCGCCTCGGTCACGTTCAGCGCCCCGCTGAAGGCGGCGCGGTCATCGGTGATATCACCACGCGCGAAGCTGAGTTGCACGGTCAGCTCCGAGTTGATCGGGTTCACGATACGCACCGACCGGAACCCCGCCGCCGCCGTCCGAAACCCTATGCCCTGGCTGAAATCTGACAGCGGCGATCCGTCCAGACCCAGCTTGAAATCATGGCTGGCCGACAGGCACTTGATCGCATCGCCTACGCGGTCAATCTGCCGTTCCCCGTTGGCGGGGATTGTGACAGTGAACGTGGCCAGTGTGGGGTGTCTCTGTGTCATTTGCCCTGCCCTGAAAACGAGATGATGGCGACGGCGATCAGCGCCGCCGGAATGCCGACCTGCACGAGCTGCTGGCTGAGCTGCCCGGCCTCGGTCTTGTTGTTCTGCTGCGTGGTTTCGAGCGCCGCCGCCAGCGTGGCCTGCGACTTGCCCGCCAGACCTACGGTCTCGGTTGCCAGATCGCTGATCCGGCTCACCACCACGTCCGCAAGCTCCCACGCCTCGTCAGTCGTAAGATCAAGCATCACGTCTCCGCCCGCGCTGACCCCGACAGCGCCGTTGTCACCCGCGACGCGGTGGTCGCTGGTGGCGGTGCTGGTCTTGCTGGACGAGCTGGACCGGCTCACAGGACGATCTCCATTTCGTAACGGCAGATCGCGCCACGGCTGGTCAGTTTCCTGCGTAGGCCGTCGCGGGTGGTCCAGCACCGGATTGCGCGCGCGCCGAGCTGACGGGCCATGAGCATGAACCGGCGATACATCTCCTCGGTCATGTCCGCGCCTTCGACCGGCAGGATCGCGGCGGCATTCACCACCAGATCGAAGCCGTCCGGCTGGTGATCGGTTGACCAGATAATCCAGCCGACCCGATGGTCGCCAAAGGTCACGGCGTGAAGAAAGAACTCCCCTGCCGCGACACGCGCTTGGAAGATCGCCAAGTCACGCTCTGTCAGATCCCGCATCAGGCCCAAATCGGCGGCGGTTTCATCTGTCCATTCGGCGCGGCGAAACCGGATCAGTCCCTGAGCATCAGCCATGTGATCACCCCCACTGCCAGCCATGGCAACGCGGTCTCGATCAGCCCGCGCTGCGGTTTGAAATTGAACGCGCCCGTCCCGGCGCTGCCGAACCCGCCGGACGCCTCCGAGACGGACGGGCCAGCCGTAAGGCTGAGCGGCGGTAGCCCCGGCCCCACCTCACATGTCCTTGGCGATGTAGTAGATGCCGAAGGCCCCCGCCGCGATCAGTGCCGCCGTCAACCAGTCGAAGCCCTCTTCGCCATCGGCCCACGACGCAGGTTGTGCCTGCGCGCCGCCCCGGTTCGAGCTGGCAATGCCGTTGAGCAGATCACTGCCCATTTGGCTCAGCGCGTTCTGAAAGCCGGTCTGGCCCTCGATCTGCGCGGTATTGATACGCGGATTGGCGCTGTTCGGGCCGACCGTTTTGCCCAGATTGCCGATAACACTGCCGATGCCCGATCCACTGCGCCGCGTGGCCCCGGTGGCGAAGGTTCCCCGGCGGGGATCGCCAGTTTCAATGGAGGGCGGATTGGACCCCATTGACCAAGGCAGGTTCTGGAAGCCCCACCCGGCCGGGTTGCCGCTGACCGTGCCAATGGCCGGCCCGAATGTCAGCGGAGTTTTGGACGCGCGGAGTGGCCCCTGCGGCCCGGCGGAAGCGAAGCGATTGCCCCAAGTAAGCATGATGATCTCCTTACAGCCGCGAGGCCACCATTGGCCCCGCGGGACAGGCTCAGCCGAAGGCCGCGCGCAGGGTTTCGGTGTAGATCGACACGGCGCCCGGCCCGGAGCCGGTGAAGGTCGGTTTGAGCCGGAAATCATCCACGCGCATGTCCAGCATCTCGGTCATGATGTCCTCCGTCAGGAAGTCCACATGGGTGTAACCGGTCTGCGGTGTCCGTCCGGCGGTTGCCTGATCGGCAGCACGCAGAAGCGCGTTGCTCTCCTTCACGATCCGGTTGTTCGAGATCACCTGAAGGTCCGAGATTGCCGCCGTGTCGAGATGCATGGTCAGCATCCCATAGGGGCCGGGCGAGAACATTTGCAGCTCCGCCTCGCCGCCGACGCTCTGGTTGTGGGCGTGGCGTTGCAGGCGCAAATGCGAACCCCAGTCGCGGGGCGGCGACCGCTTGGACCAGACGCGCAGATGATTGACCGTGATCCCCGCCTTCAGGTCGATCTCCATGGTCAGCGAACCGACTGTGCCGTTGGCCGTGCCATAGCTGGTGATCATCTGATCGGCGGTGGTCAGCATCCACGGGCGTTCGAGGAACAGCGGCAGAACGCCGGGCACAAGGGCCTGACCATGGTACAGGGCATAGGCAACCATGAACGATGCTTCTGCCTGATACAGGGTCTGGCCATCGACGATCAGTCGCACCTCGTCGATGTAGTCGCCCCAATTGGCAATCGGGACATCGGTCGCGACCGTGGAAACGTCCACGTTCATCTCGATATCGAGCCTGTCATAGGTCAGGCCCAGGGGGAGGTTCAGCGTGGCAGTCTCGCCCGGCACGATGCCAAGGGGAGTGGCCATTTTGCGGAGCGAGCGCACCATTCTCTTGCCCTCCCCTTATCCGCCGAGGCCGCGACGGGCCTCACCGATGACCGGCGCGTCGGGGAACATGTTCATGATGTAGCCGGCGGCGATGATGCCCGCGACCACGGTCAGAACAGCATTCACGTTCTGTTTCTTAAGCATAATATGACCTCTGGATATCGCCCGCTCGGGCGTGGTTCAGAGGACCAAAAAACTGGCGCTGGATCAGGATCAGAACGGTTCCCGAGATGATCCCGGCCACCACCATTTTCCCAAGCTGCTTGTCCATGTCAAAGGCCCTCGCTCGTTGTGAGTGAGGGCCTTATGACGGGTCCGATTCCGCCGGGTCAAAGCTACGTAATCTAACGATACCTTACGTAGGCTTTTTGCCGAATTTGAGGGTCTTCATTGGATCTACCTCGCCGCCCGCCGCCCGGAGATATTGAAGGTCGGCCTTGGGCAGATCGGCCACGGCGCAGCCGATCTCCGCCGCCGCCGCCTGTTGGTCGCGCGGTCCCTTTTGCCGAAACGCGACGGTGACGTTGCAGTTGCCTCTGAACCGCGTGTCCACCTCGGCAATCCGCTGCGACAGGCCGACCAGCGCAATCCCGTAATGGCGACCCCGGCTGCACAGCTCGGCAAAACCCGGCGATTTTGCGACCCCAGACCCCACTGGAAACGAGAGGTTCATTTCCTCCACGATCAGCGTCATGGTGCGGGCAGATCGGCCTTCCTTGAAGGGTTGCTGCGCCGCCATCATCAGCCTGCTGAGCGCGGATAGGGCCTGCGGCTCTTTCCCCACCGGCGGCACATAGGCCAGCCGAAATCCGGTCCAATTGGCCCGCATCTCGGCGCGCACGGCGTCCAGATCGCGGATCACCGGCATGAGGGTATACTCGGCCAGTGGGTCGAACACGACCAACCGTTTCATGCCAGCGATCTGCTGCTTGGTGAAGGCACTCTTTCCCGAACCAGACGCGCCCCAGACGCCGGTGCGGCCTACGTGAGGTGTTGCGGTCATGCGGCTTCATCCTCAGGCGGCAGCCAGTCGGTAGCCGGGTTGCCGGTGGCCCCACCCTGCCCCGACCTGCGGAACTCCGCTGGCCGCTCCTGCTCAGGCCGTGGCCCTGCCATGATCGCGCGGGCCACCATCACCTTGCCGATCAGGAACGGCACACAGACCAGCAAGCGGGCCAGCGTGTCGGAGCCGGGTTGGAGCGCCGCCGGGAAGTAGATTTCGAGCAGCTCATAGATCGCATCCGATGCCGCCCTAGCGCGGTGCTTTTCGTCGGTCTGGATCGCCAGCGGCTTGAATGCCGGAACGAACTGGCCGGGCAATCCAAAGGCGTGATCGAAGACCACATAAAAGGCGTCCTTGTCGATCTGCGCGCCGCTGTCCAGATCGGCCACCGGCTCGCCGTCATCGTCCAGTTGCACCACATCGTCAGGCGGGGGCCCTCGTCTTCGATTGAAGGCGCGCGGAATGCGTCGAGATGCGCCGCCTCATCGGCCTCGGCCTCCGGTGGCACGGTGTCGGGTTCGAGATCATCCGAAGAGGGCATTGGTGCTCTCCTCCGCCGGTTCAGGCTCCGGCGCCGGGCGTGGGGCCGGATCATCGCCGCCCGCCTCATAGGCGGCGATCATCTTGGCGCTGGCGGCCTTCCCCCACCGCTGTTGATGATTGCACGGGTCGCCGGTCTCGTCGGCCCATGGGCAGTAGTAGTAGGCGCAGCCGTTTTTGTTCAGCTTCACCTGCACCTGCTTGCCGCAACCGGCGCAGCCGCAGCGTTTTATCACCGTTTCGCGCGGTTTGATCTCAGCCATCCCCACCCAGCTCCTCGTCACGCCGCTCGATCTCGCGGGCCATCTCGCGGAAGAGCGCGGCGGCGTCGGCCAGCGCTTGGCTGGCCTGCTCTTTGATGTCGAGGACACCCGCATCGCGCAGGCGTTCGACCTTATGGTCGAAATCCCGCGCGCGCTCGCTCAGGGTGCGGCGATCTTTGAATGCACCCGACACCGTCATGCCTGCGGCTCCGGCGCGGGTGCAGGCTCCGGTGTCGGCTCCGGCGCGGGCGCGGGTTGCGGCTCCGGCGCGGCCTGTTCTTCGATGATCACGGGATCGGGCAGCGGCTCGGCCAAGGCGGCGTCGAGCGTGGCGGCCATGGCCACGATCAGCTCGTCTTGGGCGGCGTCGGCCTTCGCCTGTAACCCTGCATGGGCGAAGAAGGGCGCAGCTTTGGCGCTGGCCTTCAAGGTGCGCAGCTCGGCGGCGCGCTCGGAGAACGTCGGGGTGGTCATGTGGTCAGTCCTTCCTACGTAACAAGATGTAGGGTTGACATAGCACATTTAGTCCGAGCGTGAATCCCCTAAAGCGCCGAATCGGTTGCAGAGCTGGCGCGGCGGCGATCTACAGGTGGCGACCATCTCGGAGGGAAACCCATGCTACGTATCGCAATCGTGCTGATCGCCCTGGCCCCAAGCATCGCTATCGCTCAGCAACAGATCCGGACCAGCTCGGACGGGGTGGCCTATCGGGTCGATTACAACCAGCACGGCGCTGTGCTGACCGGCGGCGGCGAAACGATCTATCTCGGGCGGACGTGCGATGCGTTGTCCGGTGATCAGCTCGGGGCGTGGGCGTGGGCAAACGGGGGCTTTGTGATCGAACTGCCGGGTCGCGCACTCGGGTTCCCTCGTCAGGAGATCGCCATTCAAGACGATGGGCGTTGCTGGATGCAATAGCGGCACCTGCATGGCGGCCTACGCCTCAGCTGGCCCGTATAACGGCTAACCCTGCCACCCTTCCCCCTTCTCAGCCTGCCCGGCTTGTCGAGCCGCCGGACGGTCCCCGTGGGCGCTTTATGCCCATTTCGGGCGCGACCAGCGACCGGCCTTTCTCCCTTTCTTCTATCGCATCTATAGGGGGCGTTTTTTGTTCACCCCTAAGAGCCAGAATTTACCCCCCTTGGGGGGCAGATTTTACACCGGGGGAAGATTTTACCCCCGGTGTCGATTTTTCCCCCCTTTACGGAGCGCGGAACCGCCCCCCCCGCAGGGCTGGCCGGGGTGGCTTAGCTGTCCGTGCTGGTGATCGTCACCCGGCGCACCCCAAGGGCGGCCCTAAGCGGCTCGTTCAGTGCCGTCTCTGACACCCGGCTCGCAAGGAACCGGGTCGGAGCCTCTAGGTGGGCCTCCGCGTCGGTGATTTGGACTGCGCGCAGCGGCACGTACCATGCGGCGGCGCGGTCGCGGTTCTCGGCCCGCAGCGTCGTGAGCGCGGTTGCCCATCGGGCCTCCGTCTGCCCCCCCTGCCCCGCGTCTTGGGCGGGCGAGGCGCCCCCCTCCCCCACCACCCGGAAACGATATGTGACGGCGCGGTTGCGCCCGCCCTCTAGACCTTGTGTCGGGATGATGACGCCTTCGCGCCGGAGGTTGGTCAACGCGCTCTTCACGGATTTGAGGCACAGGCAGGTGTCAACGATCAGATCGGTCTTGGTGAGGGTGACAATCGGGGGGTCGGAATACATGTCGGCCCGCGAGATCATCGCATTCAGCACCAGCCGCGATGCGTGGCGGGCGAGGCTGGCCGCTGTGACCTGTTTCAGGAACGCCCGGTTGCGGCGGGCCAGCTCGCGCTTGTCGGGAAGGCCGCTCATTTCTTCGCCAGCTCCCCGGCAACGTCATCCGCGACAAAACCGAATGGCAGATTAGCGATGGAGCCGTCCTTTTCCATCTTCGTCCGCCAGACCGTCACAAGCGGTCGCGATCTGTTCATGAAGCGGGCTATGTCCGCATCGCTGTGGCCGTTCGCCACGCCCACGCGGATCACCATCTTTTCGAAGTCGGTTATATAGCGCCCCTTGGCCATTCCTGCCTTGCTCCACTGCCCCTCCCCCTATATAACGTGGGGGACCGATTTCGGTTCGGGGGCCACAGGTCTACTCGCGCCTGGCGCTGCGGACCTGTCGCCCCCACTTTCCCCATATTTTTCAGGCAGTTGCGGCACACTCAATCCTGATTATGCGAATATTATACAAGCACTAATGGCTTCAGTCGGAACTCGTTAATTGAGCTGGTCCTAGTATCCTGCACAGTTTCTCGGCCCTGCTAAGGTATATCGGGTTGTGTACTCAGGCCGCTTTCGTCAGTTCGATCCTCACTAAGTATGCCTCATCGGGGGTCCTCAGACCAAGTGCCGAGTGCGGGCGCTGGCGGTTGTAGAAGTCGATCCAACTGTCGACGACCCGCCCAGCCTCGAAGCCATCCGCGATATCCTGAAGGTAGACGGCTTCATATTTCATCGATCGCCAAAGCCGTTCAATGAAGATGTTGTCCATGCAGCGGCCGCGGCCGTCCATGCTGATCCGCACCCCGGCCTCGGTCAGAGTCGTGATCCACGCTGACCCGGTGAACTGGCTACCTTGGTCGGTATTCACGATCTCGGGCGGGCCATGGCGACGGATCGCCTCGTTCAGCGCCTCGACGCAGAAGTCCGCGTGCATCGTGTTCGAAAGCCGCCAAGACAGCACCTTGCGCGTCGCCCAATCCATGATCGCCACAACGTAAAGGTAGCCACGGCTGACTGGAACGAACGTGATGTCAGCACACCAGACCTGGTTCGGGCGGTCGATGGTCATGGTCCGCAGCAGGTAGGGATGGATCGGATGCGCCGGGTGAGGTTGGCTGGTCTTTGGCCTGCGATAGACCGCCTCCAACCCCATTCGACGCATCAGCCGCCGGATCCGGTGCCGCCCGACCGACAGGCCGTCACGCTTAAGCATCGCAACCATTTGTCGGCTACCGAAGAACGGATAGGCCGTGAACAACCGGTCGATCGACTTCATCAATGCCAGCGTGTCGTCGCGAACCGGCACGGGTCGATAATACAGCGACGACCGGCTGATCCCCAGGATGCGGCACTGCGCGCTCAGGCTGAGCTGCGGATGATCGGGCTGGACGATATTCTTGCGACGGCAGGGGCTCATGTCTTGAGCCCTTTGGCTAAAAAATCGTTCTCCACCGCCAACCTCCCGATCTTGGCGTGCAGATCCTTCAGCTCCGCTTCTCGGTCCACCGCGCCACCCGCCTTTCCGGCGAACACATCCGACAGGCCCTCCATTGCCTGCTTCTTCCAGGCACTCACCTGTGTCGGCAGCAGCCCGTGCCGCGCCCGCGATCTCCTGCACCGTCCTGTCACCACGCAGCGCTTCCAGCGCCACCTGGGCCTTGAAATGATCCGTAAACTTCCGTCGCTTCCGCGCCATCGTCATATCCCTTCGTCGTTGGGATACACCTTAGCTCACTGTCCAGTTTTCCGGGACCAGCTCAGACAATGCCATTTCTGGAAATTGTCCCGTTTGCGGGGACGACTTTGGCAGCCGTCGTTCTAGTGATAGCAATGGCCCTCATTGCACGCGACGGTCTTGCGGCACTAATTTCAGGGCTATTGGTCTGCGCAGTCGCTGGGACAACAGGTATAATGATCGTAGGGAGCTAACGGCAACCTGAACTCAAATCGGCAGCTATCTTACAAATAGGCCTGACCCAATCTTGCGGCTAAAAAAGCACAGATAGGTTGAGCTGAAACGCCATCTGGAAAGCTCAGAGCAGCTCCGCGGCTGAGAAAGATAAGGTCAAAACTAAATCGTTTCTCTCACCGGCCAAAACGCCGGTGTCCGGCAAACTCACATAAAGCAGTCGCTGGCGCGAACGCAGCGAAGGTTAGCTTCGTCCCGCATGTAAGACAGCGATCGCCTCATTCAGAAGATCGGCTTTTGAACGCAGAACTGGAAAACATCCTTTACGCAGAGTCTCATCAATAAAAAGTACTAAGTTTTTGATTTTGCACACACTGCAGTCTCAACATTAGAGAACTCCGACAGCTGCGCTCTGGTATCTCTCCCTCCGACTTGAAACCTGGTTCCGGGCGCGACAGCAGAGTGTCTGAGCGTTCAAACAACCGGTGGCATATCGGCAGTGAAGCCGTAGCGCTCATAAACACTCGTGACACGGGTCCGGGGTAATGTGCATGGGCTTCGGGTCTCAGGACCTTCGGGAGCGCGCCCAGTTTCAGTCAGCCCTATCGCTTGATGGCATAGCACACCAATCCCGCGTTCATGACGCGGGTTGGATGGTCCAAGAGGCTATATTTCAGTTAAATAAATCAAATTCTTACAAGACAAACCTAACCCAATGCATAGCCCGCGCCACGGACCGTACGGATCGGGTCATCGCTGCCGGAGCTTCGCAGCACCTTGCGCAGGCGGCCGACATGCACATCGACCGTCCGGCTGTCGACATAGATGTCGCGCCCCCAGACCCGATCGAGCAACTGCTCCCGGCTCCAGACGCGGCCGGGACGCTCCATGAAGGCCGTCAGCAGGCGGAACTCGGTCGGGCCCAGGGTCAGGGAGGCGCCGGCCCTGTAAACCCGGTGTTCGGTCATATCCAGAAGGATGTCGTCATATTCCAGCCGCTCGCCCACGGCAGCGGGGCGGATGCGCCGAAGCTGCGTGCGCAGGCGCGCCAGAAGCTCGGCCACGGAATAGGGTTTGACCACGTAATCATCGGCCCCGGTTTCCAGCCCGCGCACCTTGTCGACCTCTTCGGAGCGGGCCGACAGCATGATGACGGGGATCCGGCTTGTATCGGTGCCGTTTTTCAGCTGCCGACACACCTCGATGCCCGACACATGGGGCAACATCCAGTCCAGAATGATCACATCGGGAGGCGTTTCTCGGACCAGAACCAACGCCTCGTCTCCCGCCTCGGCGGTGACGACCTGAAAGCCTTCGGCGCGGATATTATAGGCCAGCACCTCGCGCTGCGCCGGTTCGTCCTCTACCACAAGTACCAGAGGTTCGCCTGCCATCTGTCAGCCCCCTGCCCCTTCTTCATAAGGTGTCCGATCCTGTTTCGGGCGGTCCTCATCGGGCATCTCGCCCGTTACCAGATAAATGACCTGTTCACAGATCGAGGTGACATGGTCGCCCATGCGCTCGATATTCTTGGCCATGAAATGCAGGTGCATGCAGGCGGTGATGTTGCGCGGATCCTCCATCATGAAGGTCAGGTATTCCCGGAACAACGCGGAATACATCTGATCGACTTCCAGATCGCGCTCGCGCACATCGGCAGCCAGATCCGCGTCGCGCTGGATATAGGCGTCGAGCGCGTCCTTGAGCATCAATTCGACGACGCGGGCCATGCGCTTGAGCGCCGTCGCGGTGCCGTTGATCGGTTGCATCTGGATCACGACCGAAGAGCGCTTGGCGATGTTCTTGGAGTAATCGCCGATCCGCTCCAGATTGGCCGAGACGCGGAACACGCTCAACACCGTGCGCAGGTCCGAGGCGGTCGGCTGGCGCAGGGCCAGGATGCGCGCGGCCTCCTCGTTCACCTGCTCTTCCAGCGCGTCGATCGCCTTGTCCCCGTTCTTGACCGTCAGGGCAAGATCCTCGTCGCGGGTCTCCAGCGCTTCGGCGGATTTGACGATACTGTCTTCGACAAGCCCGCCCATCTTCATGATCATCGCCTGAATTCCTTCGAGATCACGGTCGAAGGATGCGACGATATGCTCTTGATTTGCCATGTTTTTTGCCTGCCTCTTACCCGATACGGCCGGTGATGTAGCTTTCGGTACGCGGATCGCTCGGATTGGTGAAAATGTGCCCCGTCTCGCCAAACTCGACCAGTTCGCCCAGATGGAAGAACGCGGTCTTCTGGCTGACACGGGCCGCCTGCTGCATCGAGTGGGTCACGATGACCACGGAATAGCGGGAGCGCAACTCATCGATCAGCTCCTCGATCTGCGCCGTGGCGATGGGGTCCAGCGCCGAGCACGGCTCGTCCATCAGCAGAACCTCAGGGTTGGTCGCCACCGCGCGCGCGATGCACAGACGCTGCTGCTGCCCGCCGGACAGGCCTGTGCCTGGCTGGTCCAGACGGTCCTTCGCCTCGTCCCAGAGTGCGGCCCGGCGCAGCGATTTCTCGACGATCTCGTCAAGCGCGGCCTTGTCCTTTGCCAATCCGTGGATCCGCGGGCCATAGGCCACGTTGTCGTAGATCGATTTCGGGAACGGGTTCGGCTTCTGAAATACCATCCCCACCTTGGCGCGCAGCTGCACCGGATCGACCTTGGGGTCGTAGATGTCTTCGCCGTCAAGCATGATCGAGCCCTCAACCCGCGCCACGTCGATCGTGTCGTTCATCCGGTTCAGGCATCGCAGGAAAGTGGACTTTCCGCATCCCGACGGCCCGATGAATGCGGTCACGGTGTTGTCGACGATATCCACATCGACATCCTTGATCGCATGCGTGTCGCCGTAGAACACGTCCACCCCGCGGGCGGTGATTTTCAGGTCATTGGTGTCCACGTCGCGCTCCACTGCTCGCATGTCGTTCATATGTGCGTCCTCCATCGCGCTTACCAGCGGCGCTCGAACCGGCGGCGCAACAGGATCGCGACCGCATTCATGAAAATCAAGAACACAAGCAGCACGATGATCGCGCCGGACGCCCGTTCCACAAAGGCAGGGTCAGAGCGTTGTGTCCAGTTATAGACCTGCACGGGCAGGGCCGAGGCCGGGTCGAAAAAGCCGTCCGGCGGGGCGGAGGGGTATTCGCGCACGAAGGCCACCATGCCGATCAGCAGAAGCGGCGCGGTTTCGCCCAGGGCCTGGGCAAGGCCGATGATGGTGCCGGTCAGGATACCGGGCGCGGCCAGCGGCAGGACGTGATGGAACACCGATTGCATCTTCGACGCGCCAAGGCCAAGTGCCGCGGAGCGGATCGAGGGCGGCACGGCGCGCAGCGATGCCCGGGTGGCAATGATGATCGTGGGAAGCGTCATCAGGGTCAGCACGAGCCCGCCCACAATGGGTGCCGATTGCGGCAGCCCCGCGAAGTTGATGAAGATCGCCAGACCCAGGATCCCGAAGACGATGGACGGCACGGCCGCAAGGTTGGAGATATTCACCTCTATCAGATCGGTGAACCGGTTCTTCGGGGCGAATTCCTCAAGATAGATCGACGCCGCCACCCCGATCGGCAGCGCCAGCACCAGAACCACGATCATCATGTAGAACGACCCCAGGATCGCCACGCCAAGCCCGGCGGCCTCAGGTCGCTGGCCGGAGGCGTCGGGCGCCGTGATGAAGTTCCAGTTGAAGCGGGTTTCCATGACGCCCTGCTCGCGCAGCGCCTCGGCCAGAAGCAACTGCTCTGGCGAGACGTTGTTGTCGCGCTCGGCGCTGGCCATGGTGACGCGACCCTTGAAAAACCCGTCGATCCGGCCGCCGGCAAGCAACTCCAGTGTGATCGTCTCGCCCACGAGTTCCGGATTGGCCAGCACCATGGCGCGCAGTTGTCCGGGGGCCTCATCGGAGATCATGGCCGCCATTTCGCGGGGGCCCAGGCCGGTTTCGATCCCGATGGACTGCACATGCTCCACGAAGCTCTGCCCCAGAAGCGGCGCATAGCCGAAGGTGGTGACCCGTGCCATCTCGGCGGGGTCGCGGTTGCCCTGCGGGTCAAGCCGCTCCTCGGCCAGCGTCACCGGGAAGGTAATGAAGGTCTGGCGGAAGGAACTGAGACCGTTCGACAGGATCGAGGTCAGCAGCAGGATCAGCGCAAGGATACCGACGATCACGGCGGCCATACCATAGGCGCGGAACCGTGTTTCGGCACGGTTGCGGCGACGGGTCCGCTCATCCTGCTTCAGAAGCGAGGATGTGGGCGCCGTCGGCGAGGGTGCGGTTGCGTCGCTCATTCGTACTGCTCCCGGTATCTGCGCACGATGTAGAGTGCCATCACGTTCAGCCCGAGCGTGATGACGAAAAGGGTGAGACCCAGTGCAAAGGCGACCAGCGCCTCGGGACTGGAGAAATCGGTGTCGCCGGTCAGCTGACCCACGATCTTGACGGTGACGGTGGTCATCGCCTCGAACGGATTCAGGTCAAGCCGGGCCGCCGCCCCTGCCCCGAGCACCACGATCATCGTCTCCCCGATGGCGCGGCTGGCGGCGAGCAGGATCGCCCCCACGATGCCCGGCAGCGCGGCCGGCAGGATCACCTGCTTCACGGTTTCGGAATGGGTCGCGCCAAGGCCGAAGCTGCCATCCCTGAGCGACTGCGGCACGGCGTTGATGATATCGTCGGACAGCGAGGAGACGAAGGGGATCAGCATGATGCCCATCACGATCCCCGCGGTCATCACCGAAGAGGAGGAGGTGCCAAGCCCAAGCGGTTCGGCGAAGTAGTCGCGCAGGAGCGGGCCGACGGTGATCAGGGCGAAGAGGCCGTACACGATGGTCGGGATACCGGCCAGGATCTCGATCAGCGGCTTGGCTATGGAACGGACCCGGGCGCTGGCATACTCCGCCATGTAGATCGCGGCAAAAAGACCGATCGGCACCGCCACGAGAAGCGCGATGACCGATACATACATCGTGCCCCACAAGAGCGGCAGCAGGCCCAGTTCGGACGCATCGCTTTCGAAGGTCGGTGCCCATTCGGTTCCGAAGAAGAAATCCTGCGCGGGGTAGAGCTGGAAGAAGTTGAACGTCTCGAACAGCATCGACAGAACGATGCCGACAGTGGTCAGGATGGCGATGGTGGACGCAAGAACGAGGATCGTGAGTATCGCGTATTCGACCGTGTTGCGGGCGCGAAATTCCTGATGGGTGCGGGCATAGGCATAGCCCAGACCGAGTGCCGCCAAGATCAGCACGACGACGGTCATCATCTGGTTGCCGATCCGGTTCAGTTCGCGGTAGCGCTGCGCGGCATCCAGCACTTCCGGCGTCACCTCACTGCCAAGCGCCACACCGACCTCGCCGAGCCGCGACCGGACATTGGTGAATTCGGTGCGGATATTCCGCGCCTCCTCGCTGGTCAGCGCGCCCTGCTCGATCGCCACGTCCAGCCCTTCGGCCACGCGGCGCACATCGGTCATCACCAGACCGCGTGATCCGGCATCCTCGATCGCCGTATCGGTGATCATGGAGGTCACCTGCCGCTCGATCACCACGGGCTGCACGAACAGCCAGATGGTCAGCACCAGAAGCGCGGGCACAATCGTGAAGATCGAGACATTGGCCCCGTAATAGCTGGGAAGCGAATGCAGGATGCGGCGGTCGCCCCCTGCGCTGGCCATGGCGCGCTGCCGGCCGAGAACATAGCCCGCGACCCCAAGGCACAGGACGATCACGAGGATCCAAAGCAATGGCATATGGTTGACTTTCAGGATCGGGAAACAGGATTGGCGGGGCCGCGCAAACGCGCCGCCCCGCCGGTTGCAAGCTCAGCTTACATGGTCTCTTCGTTTTCGATCTTGGCCTGGGTCTCGGCCAGTTCGGGGTCGGAGACGAGGCCATAGGCGGCCAGCGGGCCGAACGGGCCTGCGATATCGTCGGAGACGAAGAAGGAGGCGAATTCCTTCAGGCCGGGGATCACGCCGATATGCGCTGCCTTGATGTAGAAAAACAGCGGGCGCGACACCGGGTATTCGCCTGTGGAGATGGTTTCCACGGTCGGCTCGACACCGGACATGGTCGCAACCTGCAGACGATCCGTGTTGTTCTCGTAGAAGGCCAGGCCGAATACGCCGATGCCTTCGGGGTTGGCGGAGATGCGGGCCAGCGTTTCGGTGTAGTCGCCATCGATATCGGTGGAGACGCCATCGGTCCGGATCGCCATGCAGGCCTCTTCGGCCGCGTCTTCGTCGCCGCCGTTGATCTCCATGATCGCTTCCATCGCGCCGCTGTCTTCACAGCCCTGAAGGATCACGTTTTCCTCGAACACTTCGCGGGTGCCGTGACGGGTGCCCGGGATGTAGGCCGCGATGGCCTGATCGGGCAGGTCGCCCACTTCGGACCAGTTGGTGTTCGGGTTGGCGACCAGCGCACCGTCAACCGGCAGCTCGGCGGCCAGCGCCAGATACCAATGCTCGGGCGTGAACTCGAAGGAGTTGCCGTCGATGTCGCTGGCGAACACGATCCCGTCATAGCCGATGCGGACTTCGATGATGTCGGTCACGCCGTTCTCGGCGCAGGTCGCGACTTCGTTTTCGCGAATCGGGCGGGAGGAGTTGGCGATGTCGATGGTGTTTTCGCCGACACCTTCGCAGAAGCGGCGCAGACCGGTGGAGGACCCGCCGGATTCGACAACCGGGGTCGGAAATTCGAAGTTTTCACCGAAAGCTTCCGCCACGATGGCCGCGTAAGGCAGCACGGTGGACGAGCCTGCGATCTGCACGTTGTCGCGGCTCTGGGCGACGGCGGCAGTGGCCGAAACGGCGGCGATAGCCAGCGCGGATACGGTCAGTTTAGCAAGTGACATGTAAGGAGACTCCCCTAGGGTTTCAGATCGTCGCGAACGTGCAGGTATCACACGCTCTCCCCCCGGCAGCTATCGGGGCCACGCAATGCTTTTGTGACAGCTTCGTAACGGTTTTATGACACTGAGGCCTGCATCCAGCCGGCCCATTGCCGACAGGCCCGGGCCCCTGCCGCGCAGGGTAATTCAACCCGTTGGCAAGATGACCGAAAAGACACTGCCCTGCCCCGGCTCGCTTGAAATCCGCAGGCGGCCGCGGTGCCGGTTGACGATGTGTTTCACAATCGCAAGGCCCAGTCCGGTGCCGCCCATATCCCGGCTGCGGTGGGTGTCGACGCGATAGAATCGTTCGGTCAGGCGCGGCAGGTGAAGCGGGTCGATCCCGTCGCCCCGGTCGATCACGTCCACCCGGATCACCGGGCCCTTCATGGTGCCGGTGCCCATGGCCCGGCTGGCCTGCAGAATGACGGGCCGCCCGCCGCCGCCATATTTGAGCGCATTTTCCGTCAGGTTCAGGAACACCTGCGTCAGCTGATCGGCATCGCCGGTCACCGGAAGCGGCCCCCCTTCCCCCTCGATCCGCAACTGATTGCCCGTCTCCTCGGCGCCGGGTTTGAGCGAGGCCACGACGCCGCTCAGCACATCTGCCAGATCGACGGTTTCCTGCGGGCGCATGCGCTCCTGCCCCTCCACCCGACTGAGAGAGAGCAGATCCTGGATCATGCGGTTCATCCGCCGGGCTTCGTCCTCCATGATGCCCAGAAACCGCTCCTGCGCAGCCGCGTCATTGCGGGCCGGCCCCCTCAGCGTTTCTATGAACCCCAGGATCGCGGTCAGCGGCGTGCGCAACTCGTGGCTGACATTGGCGACGAAATCCCGGCGCATCTCCTCCGCTTCACGCAGATGGGTGATGTCCTGAAAATGCAGCAACACGCCGTCATAACGCACGGTGGACTTGGTGACCGGCCCGATCGTGACCCGGAACACGGTCTCCCCGGCCTGATCGCTCTGAACGAAGCGTGCCTCGCTGCCGGTGCCATTTTCGAACGCGGCTTCGATCCGGCTCAGAAGCGCGGGCTGGCGCAGGGCGGTGACATAGTTCCGCCCCCGTATCCAGTCACCAAGGAGGGCGCGGGCGGGCGTGTTTGCGCCAGCGATGGTGCCTTCGGTATCCAGCAGCACCATGGGCTCGGGCACGGTTTCCAGCAGATTGCCGGCAATGACGTAGGGCATGGCGGGGCCTTTCGGGGCGAAATGCAGGCAGGCGGCGTCACCGGTCGCGATAGCGATTTTCCGTCCGCTTAACAATGTCTGCGCAGATACCTGCCCCGGCGGGCCCGATGCAAAGCGGTGCGTCGCGAAAAAGTGAGCCCCCACCTCTTTCCCGGCGCGGGTCAGGCGCTAGTTCCCTTTCATCTGCAACCGAGCGGCGGGCGGGGTCCCTCAGACCGGGCCCGCAGACCCCCGCCGCACGTCTTGGCAGATCGACCGGAGGACATGCCGAAAGGCATGACAGACACATGATGGACGGCCCGATCAGACGGCGCAGCGACCGCGCCGCAGCCAACGGTGCAACCGAGCAGCGGTTGCGGCGTGTCTATGCCGTGGCGCTGACGCCCGAAATAATCGACCGCCTGCCGCCCCATCTGCGCGATCCGGACTGGGACATGATCGCCATTTCCTACGATCATCTGCGGGATGCGATCCTGTCGGGGCCCGATGCGCCGGCGCTTGTCCTGTCGCCTCTGGTCACGGAGATCTTCGATGCGATCGATATGGCCCGGTATCTGAGCGAGGCGGATTTCCACGGGCGCTACCTTGCATTGGTCGACAGGCTGCCAAGCGCAAATCTGATCCGGCGCGAGGTGGCGGCGCTGGCCCCGGATCTCAGTTTCGACGTCGTGGTGCTTGACGGCTCGTCGCCGCTGCACGCGCTTTAGCGGCAGGGCAAGGCGCTCAAAGCGTGCCTAGCGCCTGCGAAAAATCGGCCTTCAGCAGATCGATCTCCTCGATCCCGACGGAAACTCGGAAAAACCCCTCGGTCATGCCAAGCGCCTCCCGCGCGCCCGGCGTCAGCGCCCGATGGGAGGAACTGGCCGGGTGGGACACCGTTGTGCCCACATCGCCAAGCGTCGGCGCAAAGGCCAGTTGCGGCACGGCCTCGATCATGCGGTTGGCCTCGGCGCGGCCGCCGCGGATGACGAAGCTGAGCATGTTGCCATCGCGCCCGCCCAACAGGCTTTGCGCGCGCGCGTGGTCCGGGTGGTCGCTTCGGCCCGGATAGATCACCGTCTCCACGCCCGGAAGCTGCGCCAGATGGTCGGCAAGGGCGCGGGCATTGGCCTCCGCCCGGTCAAAGCGGAGCGGAAAGGTATAGAGCCCCCGCTCGGCCATCCAGCAATCATAGGGGCTGGGCGTCATGCCCGCGGTGGTGGCGAAATCATAGATCGCCCTGCGATGCTCGGGGTTTCTTGCAGCCGCATAGCCAAGCGTCACATCGGAATGCCCGGCCAGCAGTTTGGTCACCGAATGGATCACCAGATCGGCACCGTGATCGAAGGGCTTGTAGCCGATCGGCGTGGTAAAGGTGTTGTCCACCATCAGGAGTACGCCGCGATCCCGGGCCAGGGCGGCTATCCCCTCCATATCGGCCACGCGCAGCGTCGGGTTGGAGACGACCTCCACAAGGATCAGCCGCGTTTCCGGCCGGATCGCGGCGGCCATGGCCCCGCCATCTGTCGGGTCGGCAAACGTCGCATGGATCCCGAAGCGCGACAGATCCTGCGTCAGCATCCGCAGGGATCGGCCGTAAAGCTGATCGCCCCCCACAACATGATCGCCGGCTTTCAGCAGGCCCATCAGAACCGCGGCAACCGCCGCCATTCCGGACCCCACGATCAGGCCGCCCTCGGCCCCCTCCAGCATGTCGATCTTGCTGGCCAGCACCTCGGCATTCGGGTGGCCCTCCCGCGCGTAGGTGTAGCCCTTCGCAGTGCCTTCGTATTGCGCGTCCAGCGCGTCGGGCGATGGCGAGGCATAGACGACGGAGGGCTGCAACGGCGTGACGACGGCGCGGCTTACGCTGTCGGGAAAGGCCGTTCGGCGCACAAGAGTGCTGGGCGCGGAATTGGGGCGATCTTCCATGTCGGTCATCCTGAAAAAGGCTAAGAGATTTCGGTTGTCACCTGCCCCTATGGGGCACAGCGGGCGAGGCCGGGGGGCTGCGCCGGTATCTGTCAGGCGGTGGGCCCTGCGCGATCAGGGCCGCACGGTGCCATCGCCCCTCACCAGATACTTGAAGGAGGTCAGCTGTTCCGCCCCGACCGGCCCGCGGGCATGCAGCTTGCCCGTGGCAATCCCGATTTCGGCGCCCATGCCGAACTCGCCGCCATCGGCAAACTGGGTCGAGGCGTTGTGCATCAGGATCGCGCTGTCCAGCCGGGTGAAAAACCGCAGGGCGGCGGCATCGTCCTCGGTGACGATCGCATCGGTATGGTTCGAGCCGAAGGTGCGGATATGGGCAATGGCCCCGTCGATATCGTCGACCACCCGGGCGGCGATGATCATGTCCAGAAACTCGCGCCCCCAGTCATCGGGGCCGGCGAGCACAGTGCCCTCGATCCCGCTCAGGGCCTCATCGGCGCGAACCTCCACCTTCGCGTTCAGGAGCGCCCTGATCACGCCCTGCCCGATCGTATCGGCCACATCGCGATGGATCAGCAGGCATTCCGCCGCGCCGCAGATACCGGTGCGCCGGGTTTTCGCATTGAGCGTGATCTTCAGCGCCTTTTCGGGGTCCGCCGCCGCATCGATATAGATATGGCAGATACCTTCGAGATGGGCGAAAACCGGCACGCGCGCTTCCCGCTGGACGAGGTCCACCAGCGTCCTGCCGCCACGCGGCACGATCACATCGACCGTCTCGGTCATCCTCAGCAGTTCCTGCACCGCCGCCCGGTCGCGGGTGGGCACACGCTGCACGGCGTCTTCGGGCAGGCCCGCCGCGCGCAGCCCGTCCTTCAGGCATTCCACCAGCACCGCCGAGGAATGAAAGCTTTCCGACCCGCCCCGCAGGATCACAGCATTGCCCGATTTCAGGCAAAGCGCGCCTGCATCCGCCGTGACATTCGGGCGGGATTCGTAGATCACGCCGATCACGCCAATGGGCGTGCGCACGCGGCTGATATGCAGCCCGCTCTCCATGTCCCATTCGGTGATGATCTGACCCACGGGGTCGGTCTGCGCGGCGACCGCGCGCACCCCGTCGACGATGCCTTGCACACGGGCTACATCCAGCATCAGCCGGTCGAGAAGTGCCGCACTCAGCCCCTTGTCGCGCGCATGTTCCATATCCCGCGCATTGGCGGCGACTATCTCGTCGCGACGCGCCCGGATTGCATCGGCCGCAGCCTCCAGCGCCGCCCGCTTTGCGTCTGGGGTGGCAAAGGCCAGTTCCAGGGCGGCGGCCTTGGCGCGCTGACCGATATCGGCCATCAGGGCGGGAATGTTGTCGGTCAGGTCTTTCATGCGGGAAACCTTGTCGCGAGGGCGCGGAGGTCACAGGATATGCGGATTTGAGCCGGGAGGAAAGCCGGATGGCTCACAGGACCATATCGTCGCGATGGATCAGCGCGGCGCGGCCCGGATAGCCCAGAATTTCCTCGATCTCGCGGCTTTGATGGCCCGCGATCGCCCGCGCCTCGTCGGCGGTGTAGCGCGCAAGGCCAAGACCCAGGCGCACCCCGTCGGGCGCGTGAAGTTCGACGGGATCGCCCCGGTTGAAGCCACCGGTCACCCGGATCACGCCCGCGGGCAGCAGCGACTTGCCCCGCCCCAAGGCCGCCACCGCGCCTGCGTCGAGCACCAGCACCCCCTTGGGTTTCATCGCGGAAATCCAGCGTTTGCGCGCCGCCTGCGGGTCGAGCGTGGCGGTGAACCACGTGGCATTCGCGCCGTCATGCAGGGCGCGCAGCGGCCGCCGCGACGAGCCTTCGGTGATCGCCATGGCGCAGCCCGCGGCGGTCGCGGTCTTGGCAGCCATGAGCTTCGTCTTCATGCCCCCCTTCGACAGCCCCGACCCCGCATCCCCCGCCATCGCCTCGATTTCCGGCGTGATGGACGCGATCACGGGGTAGCGGCGGGCCGATGGGTCCTGGGCCGGGTTGGCGGTGTAGAACCCGTCCACATCGCTCAGCAGAACAAGCTGGTCGGCGCCCGCCATCACGGCCACATTCGCCGCCAGCCGGTCATTGTCGCCATAGCGGATTTCATCGGTCGCGATGGTGTCGTTCTCGTTCACGATCGGAACCACCCCCAGGCCAAGCAGCGTGGCCACGGTGGAGCGCATGTTCAGATAGCGCCGGCGGTCGGCGCTGTCATCAAGCGTGAGCAGGATCTGGGCGGTGGTGATGCCATGGGGCGCCAGCATTTCTTCATAGGCGCGCGCCAACCGGATCTGGCCCACCGCCGCGGCGGCCTGCGCCTGTTCCAGCGACAGATCCCCCTGCCCGAGGTTCAGAACGTTGCGCCCAAGCGCGATGGAGCCCGAGGAGACAAGGATCAGGTCGATCCCGCGCCCGCGCAACTCGGCCACGTCTTCGGCCAGACCCTGCAGCCAGTCGGCGCGAAGCAGCCCGCTCGCCCGATCCACCAGAAGCGCGGAACCGATCTTCACGACCAGCCGGCGGGCCTCGTTCAGGCTGGGGGTCAGGGGCGCCACGGTCCCGGCTCCTCGGTATCGGCCCTGAGGCGCAGCCGGTCCGCGTCGATCCGGGCCCGCAGGGCGCGCAGCACCTCAACGAGCCCCGTGCGCGCTACCCCCGACATCTCCAGCACCGGCTCGCCGGTCACCGCGTCCAGCGCGGCCCGTTTCTCGGCCCTTTCCTCATCGCTGAGCGCATCGATCTTGTTCAGGACGGTGACGCGCGGTTTCTCGTTCAACGCGCCGCCATATTCGGTCAGTTCGGTGATGATCGTCTGCCAGTCGGCGACCACGTCTTCGGCGGTGCCGTCAACCAGATGCAGCAGCACCGAACAACGTTCCACATGGCCCAGAAACTGGTCGCCGAGGCCCCTGCCCTCATGCGCGCCCTCGATCAGGCCGGGGATATCGGCCACGACGAATTCGGCATTGTCCACGCCGACGACCCCAAGATTGGGGTGCAGCGTGGTGAAGGGATAATCGGCGATCTTGGGGCGGGCATTCGACGTCGCCGCCAGAAAGGTGGATTTGCCCGCATTGGGCAGGCCCAGAAGACCCACATCCGCGATCAGCTTCAGCCGCAGCCAGATCGTCCGTTCAACCCCCTCCTGCCCCGGATTGGCGCGCCGGGGCGCCTGATTGGTGGAGGATTTGAAATGCAGGTTGCCGAAACCGCCATTGCCGCCCCGCGCCAGCAGCACCCGCTGGCCGACTTCGGTCATGTCCGCGATGACAGTTTCCTCATCCTCTTCAAGGATTTCCGTACCGACGGGCACCCGCAACACGATATCCGCCCCATCCTTGCCGGTGCGTTGCTTGCCCATGCCCGGCTGGCCGGATTTGGCAAAGAAATGCTGTTGATAGCGAAAGTCGATCAGCGTGTTCAGACCGTCCACCGCCTCGGCCCAGACATCGCCGCCGCGCCCGCCGTCGCCGCCATCGGGCCCGCCATATTCGATGTATTTCTCCCGCCGGAACGACACCGCGCCGCCGCCGCCGCCGCCGGAGCGGATATAGACCTTTGCAAGATCGAGAAACTTCATCGGAAACGGTCCTTTGGCTGTGGTTCCGGCGATACAGGGTCTGGCGCGCAGGCTCAAGCCGGACGTTTTTTTACCAAAAAGTAAGGAATCCCTTACTTTCGGCCTTCGCTGGAATGACGCAAGGTAAACGTGTTCCGTGAGTGATGGTTTTTATTGGCCAGGAACACTGGAAACGGGGGTTCTTTCAAACCCTACGTCCAGCCGGGAGACCGGCAAGAACGTGTCGTCGGGCGTATTCTCGCTCGATGGCACGGGTTCTCCTCCGGCGGCCGCGTGTCATCCCCAATGGTGCGGTGCCGGGAGACAAGAACGGCGCTGCCCTGTCCCTGGCAGCGCCGTTTCTTTTTGCCAACCGCTGTCGGTTGCGGGTTTCAGCCCCCGGCTGCGGTCTTGGCGACCTCGGCGGCGAAATCCTCCTCGACCTTCTCGATGCCTTCACCGACCTCAAGCCGGACAAAGCCGGTGATCTCGACGCCCGCCTCCTTGGCGGCGGCGCCGACCGTCAGGTCCGGGTTCACCACGAATGCCTGATTGAGGAGCGTGACCTCGGACAGGAATTTCTTCATCCGGCCCACGATCATCTTTTCGATCACCGCTTCGGGCTTGCCGCTTTCCCGGGCGATATCCATCTGAACCTGCTTCTCTTTCTCGACGAACGCCGGGTCCAGATCGGCTTCGGAGAGGGAGGCGGGGTTCACGGCGGCCACATGCATGGCAACCTGACGGGCAAAGCCTTCATCGCTGCCGGTCATCGCGACCAGCACGCCGATCTTGCCCATGCCCTCGGCAGCAGCGTTATGAACATAGGATACGACCTTGTCGCCGGACAGTTTCTCCATCCGCCGCAGCGCCATGTTTTCACCGATGGTGGCAATCTTGGCGGTGACGGTCTCCTCGACGGTCTTGCCGCCCAGATCGGCGGCTTTCAACGCGTCCAGATCGGCGGCGCCGGTGGCCACGGCCGCGATGCGGGCGACCATGTCCTGAAACTCGGCGTTCTTGGCCACGAAATCGGTCTCGGAGTTGACCTCGACGGCCACGCCGGTACCCCCGTCAACCGCAACGGCCACCAGACCTTCGGCTGCGGTACGGCCGGATTTCTTGGCCGCCTTGGCCAGACCCTTGGTGCGCAGCCAGTCGACGGCCGCCTCCATGTCGCCATCGGTTTCGGTCAACGCCTTCTTGGCGTCCATCATGCCTGCGCCCGTGCTGTCGCGCAGCTCTTTCACCATTGCAGCGGTAATCGCCATGGGAGTGATCTCCTGATCTTGTCGTATGCGGCGGATGGGCCGGGCGTACCCGCCCAGATGTCAGTGGCGTGACGGCCCTCAGGCCTTTGCCTCTTCCTCGGCGGCGGGCTCGGCTGCGACAGCCGGGGCCTCCTCGGCGGGGGCCTCTTCGACGGCAGGCACCGCTTCGGCCGGCGTTTCGGTCAGCGCGTCTTCGACGCTGCCCTCTTCCAGCGCGCCCAGATCCACGCCCGCGCCTTCCATCTGCGCGGTCATCCCGTCAAGTGCGGCCCGGCTGATCAGATCGCAGTAAAGCGCGATGGCGCGCGCGGCGTCGTCATTGCCGGGGATAATGTAATCGACACCGTCGGGGGAACAGTTGGTATCGACCACCGCCACGACCGGGATACCCAGTTTCTTGGCTTCGAGGATGGCCAGATCTTCCTTGTTGACGTCGATCACGAAAATCAGGTCGGGCAGACCGCCCATCTCGCGGATGCCGCCAAGGGAGGCTTGCAGCTTGGTCTGGTCGCGTTCCATGCCAAGACGTTCCTTCTTGGTCAGGCCCTCGGTGCCCTGCTCCATGGCCTCGTCGATCTGCTTCAGCCGGTTGATCGAGTTGGAAACGGTTTTCCAGTTGGTGAGCGTTCCGCCCAGCCAGCGGTGGTTCATGTAGAACTGCGCGCACCGCTCCGCGGCCTCCGCAACGGGCTTCTGCGCCTGACGCTTGGTGCCCACGAAGAGAATGCGGCCACCTTTGGCGACGGTGTCCCGCACCGCGTTCAGGGCCGCGTCCAGCATCGGCACGGTCTGGGTCAGGTCGAGAATGTGGATGCCATTGCGCTCGCCATAGATGAACTCGCCCATGCGGGGGTTCCAGCGTTGCGTCTGGTGGCCGAAGTGAACGCCAGCTTCCAAGAGCTGACGCATGGAGAAATCAGGGAGCGCCATGTCCAATGTTCCTTTTCCGGTTTGCGCCTCGGCGAAGGAATAGGACGGGTGTCCAACCGGTGGACCAAACGGGGATGTCTCCCCCGAAGGCCCGCCTTCGCCTGTGAAGTGCGCGCCATTTAGGCCGTTTCGGGGCCGGGCGCAAGCCCCATGCTTGGGCGGGACGTGTACGGCGGGCAAGAGGGTGCAGCGCGCAGGCAAACTCGACACGCAAGGATGCATCGGGGCATGGACGTGCAGAACGCGGGCGGATAGGAAAGCTGGATGAGTGTTCGGCCTGATATCCTGTGCATTGGTTCGGTTCTGTGGGACGTGATCGGCCGGTCGGATCTGGCGATGGTCGCAGGCAATGACAAACCGGGCCGGATCAGCCGGATCCCGGGCGGCGTGGCGCTGAACATCGCGATGACGTTGCGACGGTTCGACCTGACGCCCGCCTTGATCTCGGTTGTCGGCCGCGATGCGGAAGGCCATGCGCTGCTGGCCGAATGCGGCCAGATGGGTCTTTTGACCGAGCATGTGCTGATCGACCCGGATCTGCCCACCGATCAGTATATGGCGATCGAGGCGCGGGGCGATCTGATCGCGGCGATTGCGGATGCCCATTCCCTGGAGGCGGCGGGTGCCCGGATCCTGGCGCCGCTCAGCGACGGGCGGCTTGGCGATCACCGCGCGCCATGGTCCGGGCTGATCGCGATCGACGGCAACCTGACGGAGGCGCTTTTGTCGGAGATCGCGGAAAGCCCCGCCTTTGCCGCGGGCGATTTGCGGATCGCGCCTGCCTCCCCCGGCAAGGCCGAACGCCTCAAACCCCTGATGGGCCATCCGCGCGCCACGCTTTACGTGAATTGCGAAGAGGCCGGATTGCTGACCGGTACGGCGCCGGACACCGCCCGGGAGGCCGTCAGCGCGATGCTGGCCGCGGGCACGCGGCGGGTGCTGGTGACGAACGGCCCGGGCAGCGCGGCCTTCGGCATCGATACGGAGGTGTTGGTCTGCGACCCGCCGCGCGTCGATGCAAGGCGGGTCACTGGCGCGGGCGATACCTTCATGGCGGCCCATATCGCCGCCGAAGCCCGCGGCGTGGCGCCGGGAGATGCCCTGAAACAGGCCGTCAAGGCCGCCGCGGATTATGTGGCTGGATAGAACATCATGAACGATATCATTGTCTTGTCGCGCGACGTTCAGGCCGCTTTCGATGCAGGCGCACCTGTTGTGGCCCTGGAAAGCACGATCATCACCCACGGCATGCCCTATCCGCAGAACCTGCAGACCGCGACGGCGGTGGAGGCGGAGGTCAGGGCCGCGGGCGCCGTGCCGGCGACCATCGCGGTCATGAACGGCAAGATACGGATCGGTCTGGACCCCGCGGAGCTTGATGCCCTGGCGCAAACCCCCGACGCGATGAAGCTGAGCCGTGCGGATCTGGCGGTGGCGCTTGCCTCGGGCGCGGTCGGGGCCACCACTGTCGCGGCGACGATGATCTGTGCCGCGCGCGCCGGCATCGAGGTTTTTGCAACCGGCGGTATCGGCGGAGTGCATCAGGGTGCGGAGCGGAGTTTCGACATCTCCGCGGATCTGCGGGAGCTGTCCGAAACGCCGGTGACCGTGGTGGCGGCGGGCGCCAAGGCGATCCTCGATCTGCCGAAGACGCTGGAGGTGCTGGAAACCCTGGGCGTGCCCGTGATCGCCTTCGGGCAGGATGCGTTCCCCGCCTTCTGGTCCCGCGACAGCGGGCTGACCGCGCCGCTCAGAATGGAGAGCGCCGCCGAGATCGCGGTGTCCCACCGGATGCGGGCGGCCCTTGGCCTGCCCGGCGGCCAGCTTGTGGCCAACCCGATCCCCAAGGGCGACGAGCTGCCGCGCGAGATGCTGGCGCCGCTCATCGCCCAAAGCCAGGCCGAAGCCGCCGCCCAAGGGGTGACCGGCAAGGCGGTGACCCCGTTCCTCTTGCAACGCCTGTTCGAGCTGACCGATGGCCTCTCGTTGCGCGCCAATATCGCGCTGGTGATGAACAATGCGCGGCTTGCGGCCGGTATCGCGGCGGAATTGGCGGCGCGCTAGATCATCCGCTGCTTGTGTGGCTGCGACAAGCCGCTTAAATGATATGTCTATGCGCCCTTATTACGGCTGACGGATGCAATTGCCCGAATCCTCTCCACCGCCCCGGCGCGGTTTTTTTGCTTCGCTCCGCGGGAACTTCCTGACCGGCCTGGTGGTGATCGCGCCGATCGGGCTGACCGCATGGCTGATCTGGTCTGTGGTGGGCTGGGTCGACGGGTGGGTTCTGCCGTTCATCCCGACAGCCTACAACCCGGTTCTGTTGATCCGTGAGTATACCGGGCTTGAGGTCGATGTGCGCGGTCTGGGCGTGGCGACATTTCTGGTTTTCACCGTCATCGTGGGCTGGATCGCCAAGGGGCTGATCGGGCGTTCGATGATCAAATGGGCCGAGTCGGTCGTGCTCAGCATTCCGGGCGTGCGCAGCATCTATTCCGGCCTGAAGCAGATCGTCGAAACGGTTCTGGCGCAGGGAGAGGCCAATTTCGACAAGGCCTGCCTTGTGGAGTATCCGCGCAAGGGCATCTGGGCGATTGCCTTCATCTCGACCAATGCCAAGGGTGAGATCGCGGCAACCAATGAAAACGACATGGTGTCGGTCTTCCTGCCGACCACGCCGAACCCCACCTCGGGCTTTCTGTTGTTCGTGCCGCGCGCGGATGTGCAGATTCTGAGCATGAGCGTCGAGGACGCGGCAAAACTGGTGATCTCCGCCGGTCTGGTCTACCCCAACGGGCAGGACCCATCGGCCCCGCCGGAAATCGGTCCCGCCAAGACGGCCGGCCCGGAAAAAACGCCCGACGCGGCGGAGTAATCTCCGCCCCGCGACGACGGGGCGCGCGCTACTCCGCCTCCTCGTACCACCACACATCGGGATGGAAGTTCAGAAAATCGCCGTAGATCGGCAGCGTCTCGGGATAGCGCAACTCCCGCACATGGGCGATCCGCGAGACGGGGGAATGCCAGATCGGGATCACATGACGCCCGGAGGTCAGAACCCGGTCCAGTGCGCGGACAGCGGCCTGATAATCCTCCAGGTTGTCCGATGTCAGCATGCGGTCGATCATCGCCTCGATTGCCGGGTTGCACACGCCCATCAGATTGCGGGAGCCCTGGGTTTCGGCCATCTCGCAGCCCCAATAGAGTCGTTGTTCGTTGCCGGGGCTCAAGGACAGGCCCCGTCGATAATAGGTCATGTCGAAATCGAACGCATCGGTGCGTTCACGGTACTGCGCGCTGTCGACGGTGGAAATGCGGGGGCTGATCCCGAGCCGGGAGAGCGCCTCCACGTAGATATTGATAATCGACTGGTTTTCCGAAGACCCCTGTTGCAGCAGGATCTCGAAGCTGAAGGGCTCCCCGTCGGGGCCGACCATGACGCCGTTTTCGATGGAATAGCCAGCCTCCTCCATCAGGGAAAGCGCGGCGCGGGTTCCGGCGCGATTGGCCTCCGACCCGTCCGAGACAGGCATTTCATAACCTTCCAGCGCACCGGGCAGCAGCGTATCCGCGAAAGGCTCCAGAAACTCGGCCACGCGGCCTTGCGCCGGTCCGGACTCCATGCCGAGAACCGAGTTCGCGAAATAGGACGTGATGCGCGGTTCGGAGCCGCCGTTGATCGTCTGGTTGATGAACTCGAAATTGAATGCCTGGATCATCGCCTCGCGCACCCGCCAGTCCTCGAAGGCCGGAGTGCGGCCGTTCATCACAAAGCCGGTCATGCCGGTCGGGCGCTGATGCGGGATGAGCGATTTCACGACCTCGCCGGACTGGACGCGCGGGAAATCGTAATTCTGTTCCCAGTTCGCGGCATTGGTCTCCCTGATCGTGTTGATGAGGCCCGAGGTGAACGCCTCGAACATCGCGGTGGCGTCGCCGAAGAACTCCAGCCGCACCTCGTCGATCACGTTGGTGCCGCGCCGGAAGGGCAGATCCGCGCCCCAGTAGTCCGGGTCCCGCGTGAGGGAGACATAGCGGCCCGCTTCGTAATCGGTGATCACATAGGGCGCGCTTGTGATCGGGACGATGTCGAGCCCGCTGGTGGCGAAATCCACGCCATCCCATTGCGCGGCCTTCAGGATCGGACGCATCCCCATCAGCAGGGCCATTTCCCGATTGGCCTCGACAAAGGTGATCCGGATGCCGCGTTCGCCCACGGGCTCGATGGCGGCGACGTTTTCCCACGCACTGCGATAGCGCGGATGACCCTCGCTGCCGAGCGTCTCGTAAGACCAGATCACATCCTCCACCGTGACCGGGCTGCCATCGGAAAACCGTGCCTCGGGCCGCAGATGGAACTCGACCCACAGCCCCTCCGGATCGGCCTCGACCGATTCGGCCAGCAGACCGTAAAGGGTGAAGGGTTCGCCATAGGATCTTCCCATCAGCGATTCGTAGGCCAGAAACCGCAACTGCCACGGGACGCTGCCCAGCCGGCTGTGCGGGTTCAGACTGTCGAAGCTGCCGACCTCGCCGGTCACCACGCGCCCGCCGGTCGGGGCATCGGGGTTGGCATAAGGCAGATGCGCAAAATCTGGTGGCAATGCCGGGTCACCATACATAGCGATGCCATGCTGCGGCTCGGCCCAAGCTGTAGTGCCGAGAATCGCGATCGCCCCTAAAGTGGCGAAAAATCTGGTGAAACAATCTGCGCGCATCTGTGGACAATCCTCTGATTGCTTTGTTTGCCTGTAGGGCAACGCTATCCCCGCCATGGGACCATTACAAACTTTTCGGTTGGACTCTGAGCAAGCCATTGCTTATAAAGATGTCACTGCTCGATAGGTTTCTTGCCTGTATGAAACCTGCCTCAATAACTTAACGCCGGCTTCGTGCCGGCGTTTTTTTGTGCCCGGGCGGGAGACCCCGTTAACCCCGCTGCGGAGGGTGGCGCCCCCCGCAAGTCTGAGTGAGCGGCGCTGTTCATTTTGCAGATGCAGCATTATGCTGGCAGCAGCGCAAATCAGACGGAGCTTTCGCCCATGGCCATCACCACCGATCTTTCCGGGAAAACCGCGGTCATCACCGGTTCGAACTCAGGCATCGGGCTTGGCATCGCGCGCGAACTGGCCAAGGCCGGAGCCGATGTGGTGCTGAACTCCTTCACCGACACCAAGGACGATCATGCGCTTGCGCAGGAAATCGCGGATGTGACCGGGGTTCAGGCCCGCTACATCAAGGCCGATATGTCGAAGGGCGCGCAATGTCGCAAGCTGATCGAAGAGGCCGGCGCCTGCGATATCCTGATCAACAATGCGGGTATCCAGTATGTCGCCGCGATCGACAAGTTCCCGGCGGAGAAATGGGATGCGATCATCGCCATCAATCTCAGTTCGGCCTTTCACACCACTGCCGCCGCGCTGCCGATGATGCGGGAGGCCGGATGGGGCCGCGTGATCAACATCGCCTCGGCCCATGGCCTGACGGCGTCGCCCTACAAATCCGCCTATATCGCTGCCAAGCACGGGATCGTCGGCCTGACCAAGACCGTGGCGCTGGAAACCGCCGAAGAGCCGATCACCGCCAACGCGATCTGCCCCGGCTACGTCCTGACCCCGCTGGTGGAGGCGCAGATCCCCGACACGATGAAGGAATACGACATGGGCCGCGAAGAGGTGATCAAGAACGTGATGCTGAAGCGCCAGCCCTCCAAGGAATTCGCGACCGTCGAACAGATGGGTGGCACCGCCGCCTTCCTGTGTTCGGAGGCCGCGGCCCAGATCACCGGCACCACGATCAGCGTCGATGGAGGATGGACGGCGTTGTGACAGCGCAACGGGCACACCGAGCCGGAGAAGACGTGTTTCGAAGAAACCTCTGGCCCGGCCCTGTCGCAAATCTTGGCGCAAGTAAAGCCTGACACATGGCCCTACTCGCCATGCTTGACGCAGAAATTGGCGCAACAAAGGAGCCCACAGATGACCGACGAACCCTTGGAAGCCGGCCGCGACAAGCTGGAGATCGACAACATGTATCTCTGCGGCTCCGCCTTCACCCGCGTCAATCTCTCGGAGGCCCGGTTCTCCGACAGCCACCTGATGGGGGCGACCCTGGACGACGTGAATGCCACCGGGCTGATCCATGAAAACGTCAACCTCAGTGGCGCGCGCTACAATGATGTGAACTTGTCGGGCGCGCAGATCAGCAACGCCAACATGGCCGGGATCTCCGTGCGCGATGCCAACATGGCCGGTGCCCGCCTGTCCGACATTACGCTGAGCGGCGCTGTCATCGCGGATGCGAACCTGACCGGGCTGTCGATCGAGGACGCCATCTTGAGTGGCATGACGATCAACGGCATTCCGGTCGACGACCTGCTGGCGCTTTGGAGCGAAACCCATGGCACCTAAGGCAAAACCGATCAATCTCGCCCTGCAGGGCGGCGGCGCGCATGGGGCCTTCACCTGGGGCGTTCTGGACGCGCTTCTGGACACGCCCGAGATCGAGATCGCGGCCATCTCGGGCACATCGGCGGGCGCGCTGAACGGCGCGGCGATCAAGGCGGGCCTGTCACAGGACAGCCGCGATCTTGCCCGGGACAATCTGGAATGGCTCTGGGAACAGGTGGGCGCCATCACCGATCAACGGTTCGCCCCCTGGCTCAATGCCACATCGCCCTCTGCCATCTCGGCGCTGATCGAAACCTCGCTGCCCTTCGCGATCTCGGACAGCGTTTCGCGCATGGTCAGCCCCTACAGCTACGGGCCGTTCTACCAGAACCCGTTGCGGCGGATCGTGGAGCAGCTTCATTACGAGGACATCTGTTGCGCCGCCGGGCCCGAGTTTCATATCTGCGCCACCAATGTGCGCAGCGGCAAGATCCGCATCTTCGACGGAGACGACATCACCCCCGAAGCGATCATGGCTTCCGCCTGCCTGCCGACGATGTTTCAGGCGGTTGAGATCATCGATCCGGCAACCGGCAGGCTTGAGGCATACTGGGATGGTGGCTACACCGGGAACCCGGCCCTTTTCCCATTGTTTCACAATGGTTTGCCAAGCGACATTCTTGTCGTGAACATCAACCCGCTCCATCGGGAAGACGTACCGACCTCCGCCCGCGCGATCCAGAACCGGATCAACGAGATCAGCTTCAACACGTCGCTTCTGCGTGAACTGAGGGCCATTCACTTCGTTCAGCGGTTGCTCTCCAACGGTCATCTGAGCCCCGGCGCCATGAAACATGTCCTGGTCCATATGGTGGCCGACGACGCGCTGATGGCCCAGCTCTCCGTCGCCACCAAGTTGGTGGCCACGCCGCAGGTGCTGCATCAGTTGCGCGCCGCGGGCCGGGCCGCCTGCGAGGGCTTTCTGGAGACGCATTTCGACAGGATCGGGCAGGAAAGCACCGTCGATCTGGTGGAGATGTTCGGATAAGGCTTGCGTTAATTCCGTATTTCATGAATACGTGAATTATGGACTCCGGGACAGCCACCAAGATACTCTCCACACTAGGTCATGAGGGCCGCCTGTCGGTGTTTCGCCTGCTGGCCAGACGTGCGCCCGATGCGTTGCAGCCCGGTGAAATCGCCGAAATCTGTGGCCTGAAACCCAGCACGCTCTCGGCCCATCTGTCCGGTCTGGCCGAAGCCGGGATCGTCCGTTCCCGCCGCAGCGGAACATCGCTCTTCTACAGTCTCGATGCCGACCGCACCCGCGACTTCACCGCTTACCTGCTGGATGATTGCTGCCGGGGCCGCCCGAACCTGTGCGCGCCGCAGACCGGTGCCGCGAAAACGCATCATCCGAAAACCGTGCTTTTCATCTGCACCGGCAATTCCGCCCGCTCCATTCTGGCCGAGGCCCTGCTCCGTGAGGCGGGCGGTGACCGGTTCGTAACCTGTTCGGCAGGCACCAGACCAAGCGGGCAGATCAATCCGCAGGTTCTCGACATGCTGCGGCGGAACGGCCATGACACCGAGACGCTCCGGTCCAAGGACCTTGGCGAGATGCAAGGGCCCGGCGCCCCGCAATTCGACTTCGTTTTCACCGTCTGCGACCATGCCGCCAACGAAGAGTGCCCGGCCTGGCCCGGCCAGCCGATCAGCGCCCATTGGGGCCTGCCGGATCCGGCCAGGGCCACGGGCACCGATGCCGAAATCGCGCTGGCCTTTGCCGACGCCTATCGTACGCTCGATGCCCGCATCCGGACCTTTGCGGCCCTCCCGTTCGAAACGCTGGATCGCATGTCGCTTCAGGCCGAAGCGGACAGGATCGGCAAACTCACCTAGATTCAAACAGGACCCAATGCTTAATTTCCTTGTTCTCTGTACCGGCAATTCCGCCCGGTCGATCCTGCTCGAACACATTCTGACCCACCGCAGCGCGCGCCGCATCCGCGCCTATTCAGCGGGCTCGCATCCGACGGGCCGCGTGCATCCGCAATCGATCGCCCTGCTGCAGAAGCTGGGCTACGACACCTCGACCGCGCGGTCCAAAAGCTGGGATGAATTCGCGGCACCCGATGCCCCGAAAATGGACGCGGTCATCACGGTCTGCGGCTCGGCGGCGGGGGAGACCTGCCCGGTCTGGCCCGGCGCACCGGTCCGGGCGCATTGGGGCGTGGACGATCCGGCGCAGGCAGCGGAACCCGACGTGACCGAGGCCTTCCAGACGGCATATATCGCTTTAGCGACACATGCCAATGCCTTGTTCCGGCTGCCTTTTGAAACCTATGATCGGGATGTGCTGCAAATGACCCTCACCAGGATCGGGACAGAATACAATGCTGAATAAACTCCTGGCCGAGGGGATCGGTACCGCATTTCTGCTGATCGGCGTCGTCGGTTCGGGGATCATGGCGGCCAGCCTTTCGCCCGACAACACCGGCGTGGCGCTGATGGCCAACGCCATTGCCACGGGCTGCATTCTTTATGTGATCATCACCTTGCTGGGGCCGATTTCGGGCGCGCATTTCAACCCGGCCGTCACCCTTGCCTTCCTTCTGCGGCGGGAGATCCCTGCGGTTCACGCGCTGGCCTACATCCTTGTTCAGATCGGCGCGGGTATCCTGGGGGTTTGGATCGCGCATCTGATGTTCGAATTGCCTGTCCTGCAACTGTCCGGCACGATCCGCAGCGGCCCGTCGCAATGGTTTTCCGAGGTGGTTGCCACATTCGGGCTGCTTTTCGTGATCCTCGGCGGTCTCCGCCATGCGGCGGCGGCGATCCCCACGCTTGTCGCGCTTTACATCACGGGCGCCTATTGGTTCACCTCCTCCACCAGCTTCGCCAATCCGGCCGTGACCATCGCGCGCGCGCTCAGCGACACATTTGCCGGAATTCTCCCGGGAAACATGCCGGTCTTCATTGCGATGCAGCTTATCGGGGCCGTGGCTGCGGTGCTTCTGGCTCGCCGCCTCTTCGCGCCCACGTCCGGGTAACGCCACCGACCTCTTCCGGCATCGCGGTTCCGTGGCTGGCGGCCTTGCACCTTGTGGCGCAGCGGCATACCCAAATGCCATGCAAGAGCCCTGCCACGCCCCGTTCAATCTGGCCGCCCATGTCCTGTCCCCGGCCGCGCAGACACCGGACAAGATCGCCCTTGCGGTTCTGTCGCCAACCGGGGCGGACAGGTGGAGCTATGCACGACTGGAAACCGCCGTGCGGGGCATGGCCACCGGCCTTCTGGGCATGGGCCTGACGCCCGGCGACAGGGTATTGCTGCGCCTGGGAAACACCCCCGATTTTCCCATCGCCTATCTTGCCTGTATCGCTGTCGGGTTGGTGCCGGTCCCGACCTCGGCGCAATTGACGACGCCCGAGATCACGCGTCTGGCCGATGTCATCCGTCCCGCGCTGATCCTCGCAGCACCGGGTATCGCCCTGCCCGAACCCGTGCCCTGCCCGGTCGCACGCGATCTGGGCGCGCTGGCGGCCCATCCGGCGGCCGGGTATCTGATGGGGGATCCGGACCGGTTGGCGTATCTCGTCTTCACTTCCGGCACCTCCGGCAGGCCGCGCGCTGTGGCCCATGCCCACCGCGCCATCTGGGCGCGGCGGATGATGTGGGAGGGATGGTACGGGCTGACCGCGCAAGACCGGCTGCTTCATGCAGGCGCATTCAACTGGACCTTCACGCTTGGCACCGGTCTGCTTGATCCATGGGCCGCCGGGGCCACCGCTCTGGTCCCTGCCGAAGGGTTGGAGCTGTCCGCCCTACCGCTCTTGCTCAAGCGGCACGACGTGACCATTTTTGCCGCCGCACCGGGTGTTTACAGAAAGATGCTCATGCAAAGCGAAATTCTTGCGCTGCCCCGTCTGCGCCACGGGCTGAGCGCGGGGGAGAAACTGCCCGAGGCTTTGCGCAAGGCGTGGCAGCGCGCCACCGGCACACCGGTTCACGAGGCGCTTGGCATGTCCGAATGCTCCACCTTCATTTCCGGCAGCCCGGCCAGACCCGCGCCGGAAGGCACGCTTGGCTATCCGCAAGCGGGGCGCCGGGTTGCGGTGCTGGACCAGGATGGGCATCCGGTATCGAAGGGCGGCACGGGCACGCTGGCGATCCACCGCGACGACCCGGGCCTGATGCTGGGGTATCTGGAGGACGGCAAACCCCATCTGCCACTGACCGGCGACTGGTTTCTGACCGGCGATCAGGTTTCCGAAGCGGAGGACGGCGCGTTGATCTATCACGGCCGCCGTGACGATATGCTCAACGCGGGCGGCTTCCGCGTCTCGCCCCACGAGATCGAGGCGGCCTTCGCGGACCTCCCCGGATTGACCGATTGCGCCGCCGTCGCCATCGAGGCGAGCGAGGGCGTTTTTATCGTCGCCATGGGCTATACGGGCCCGATTGAAGAGGATAGCCTGCGCCACGCGGCAGAGGCCGGGTTGGCGCGCTACAAGCAACCTCGTCTCTATGCCCGGCTTGCCGCCCTGCCCCGCACCGCAAATGGAAAGCTTGACCGCGCAGCCCTGCGCGCCTGCCTGAAGGAGGTAACATGATCAAGCTCGACATCCTGTCAGACCCGATCTGCCCCTGGTGTTACATCGGCAAGGCGCAGCTTGACCGCGCGCTGGAAGCCGCGCCCGCGCATCCCTTCACCGTCGAATGGCATCCGTTTCAGCTGAACCCGGAGATGCCCGCAGGCGGCATGGATCGCCGCGACTATCTCGAAGCTAAATTCGGCGGCAGGGACGGCGCCATCGAGGTCTACTCCCGCATCGCGACACATGCGGAGGCCGCAGGTCTGGAGATCAATTTCGACCGGATCGCCCGCACGCCCAACACGCTGAACGCGCATCGCCTGATCCATTGGGCGGGGCTCGAGGGACGGCAAACGCCCATGGTCGCGGCATTGTTTCGCGCCTATTTCGTCGAGGGGAAGGATATCGGCGATGCCGAAAGCCTGGTGCAGATCGCCAAAGGTGCGGGGCTGGAGGCCGCCATGGTAACGCGGCTTCTGGCCAGCGACGCGGATATCGAGGACATTCGCGCCCGCGACGCCAATGCGCGCGCCAGGGGCGTCACCGGTGTGCCGACATTCATCATCGCAAACCAGCATGTCCTGACCGGCGCGCAATCTCCCGATCTCTGGTCCACTGTGATTGACGATATCTCGGACCAGCTGAAAGCCGCGGAATGACTGCGCCATGTCCTCATGGCGGCCGGGTTTCTTCGCTTGGGGCATGCCGCCGCGCGGTGGCGCGTCGGGGACCGGCCGCAGGGCCTGCCGGGTGTTCGCATGAGTGATGTCACGGCCCCTCCATCGGTGCGCCGCCTGTCGATGCCGGAGTTCATTGCCCTGATGGGGATGATGTTCGCCACCATCGCCTTTTCCATCGATGCGATGCTGCCCGCGCTGCCCGACATCGCCGAGGAACTGACCCCGGACAGGCCCACGCTGGCGCAGCTGATCCTGACCTCCTTCGTGCTCGGCATGGGGCTGGGCACGTTTTTCGCCGGACCCTTATCCGACGCGTTCGGGCGCAAACCCGTGATCATCGCAGGTGCGGCACTTTACATCGGAGGGGCGATTCTCGCCTATGTCGCCCCGACGCTTGAGATGGTTCTGGCGGCCAGGGTGTTGCAGGGCCTTGGCGCGGCCGGCCCGCGCGTGGTCGCCATGGCGATCATGCGGGATCTCTATTCCGGCCGGCAAATGGCCCAGGTCGTCAGCTTCGCGATGCTGGTCTTCACGCTGTTTCCGGCGGTCGCACCGATGATCGGCGCGGCGATCATCGCGGGCTTCGGCTGGCGGTCGATCTTTCTGGTCTTCCTGCTGTTCTCGGCTATCTCGGTGGGCTGGCTTCTGATCCGGCAGCCCGAAACGCTGCCCCGCGCCATACGGCGCCCGCTGCGGCTGAAGACCTTGTGGGCCGGGATCCGGGAGGCGCTCAGCCTGCGGCAGATGCAATTGTCGATCCTTGTGCAGACGCTGATTTACGGCGCGCTGTTCGGCACCATCTCCTCCATCCAGCAGGTGTTCGACATCACCTACGGGCTGCGCGACAGTTTCCCCTACTGGTTCGCGGTCATGGCGCTTTTGTCGGCGCCGGCGGCCCCGATCAACGGGCGGCTGGTGATCCGTCTGGGCATGCGCCCGCTGATCCGTGGTGCGCTCGGCCTGCAGACGGTACTGTCGGCGGTGGTCGCTCTGTCCCTTGCGCTCGGTCTTCTGGGCGCGCAGGAGTTCTGGCTTTACTTCCTCTGGAGCGCCACGATCTTCGCAACCGCGGGGTTCACCATCGGCAATCTCAACGCGCTGGCGATGGAACCCCTGGGCCATATCGCGGGGATGGCGGCCTCCTTGATGGGGGCATTGGCGACGGTGGGCGGTGCGATACTGGGCGCGGCGATCGGGCAGCTTTATGACGGAACGGCGGTGCCGCTGGCCATAGCCATGGGCGTGTTGTGCCTGATCGGAACGATCGTGATGCGCGCCATGCCGCGCGAGGCGGTCTGAGCGCGTATCGCCGTCTACCCGGTCAGACCTTGGCCTTGGCGGGCGGCGTCGCCACCTGCACCTTTTGGGCCAGATCGCGGGCAATCGCGAAGGCGCCCTTGATCTTGTCGGCCTCGCTTGTCCAGTCGCGCCGGACCACGATCTTGTTGTCTCGGATCTTGGCCAGGCCGCGCTGATCCTGCACGAACTCCACCAGACCGGCCGGATTGGCGAATTTGTCATTGTGAAACTGGATCGTGGCCCCCTTGGGCCCCGCGTCCAGCCGGGCGATCCCGGCCTGTTTGCACTTGGCCTTGATCCGGATGACCAGAAGCAGGGTGTTCACCTCGCGCGGCAGCTTGCCGAACCGGTCGATCAGTTCGGCAGCGAAGCCTTCCAGCTCCACCTTTGTGGTCAACTGGCTCAGACGCCGGTAAAGCCCCAGCCGGACATCCAGATCGGGCACATAGGCCTCCGGGATCAGAACCGGCACGCCCAGATTGATTTGCGGCGCCCACTGCCCGTCCTCGTCCAGGCGCGCCTCGCCCGCGCCCGAGCGGATACTGGCAATCGCCTCTTCCAGCATGGACTGGTAAAGCTCGAACCCGACTTCGCGGACATGGCCCGACTGCTCCTCGCCCACGATATTGCCCGCCCCGCGAATGTCGAGATCCTGGCTGGCAATCGTGAAGCCCGCCCCAAGGCTGTCGAGGCTGCCCAGAACCCGCAGCCGCTTTTCCGCGGTCTGGCTCAGCTTCTGGCGCGGTTTCGTCGTCAGATAGGCATAGGCGCGGGTCTTGGCGCGGCCCACCCGGCCCCGTATCTGGTAGAGCTGCGCCAGCCCGAACCGGTCGGCCCGGTGGATGATCATCGTATTGGCTGTCGGAATGTCGATCCCGCTTTCGACGATGGTCGTGGCCAGCAGCACATCGTATTTGCCGTCGTAAAAGGCATTCATCCGATCGTCGAGCTCGCCCGCCGCCATCTGGCCATGGGCCACGACATAGGACACCTCGGGCACCTGATCGGTCAGAAACGCCTCGATCTCGGGCAGATCCTGAATGCGCGGGACCACGTAGAAACTCTGCCCCCCGCGATAATGCTCGCGAAGCAGCGCCTCGCGCAGGGTGACGCTATCGAACTCGCTGACATAGGTGCGGATCGCCAGCCGGTCGATGGGCGGGGTGCCGATCAGCGACAGGTCGCGCACGCCCGAGAGCGACATCTGAAGCGTCCGCGGGATCGGTGTGGCCGAGAGGGTCAGCACATGCACGTCCGAGCGCATTTCCTTCAACCGTTCCTTGTGGGTCACGCCAAAGCGCTGTTCCTCGTCAATCACCAACAGGCCCAGGTTCCGGAACCGGATACCCTTGGCCAGAAGCGCATGGGTGCCAATGCAGATATCGACGCTGCCATCGGCCAGCCCCTTGCGGGTCTCCCCTGCTTCACGCGCTGGAACAAAGCGTGACAACTGCCTGACATTTATGGGGAAACCCCGAAACCTGTCGGAAAATGTCTTGGCGTGCTGCCGGGCCAGAAGCGTGGTCGGCGCAATCACCGCCACCTGCAGGCCCGAGGCCGCGGCGACGAAGGCCGCCCGCATCGCAACCTCCGTCTTGCCGAACCCCACATCCCCAACGATGAGCCGGTCCATCGGGCGGCCCTGGGCGAAATCCTCCATCACGTCGGCGATGGCGGTCAGCTGGTCGTCGGTCTCCTCATAGGGGAAGCGGGCGGCGAACGCCTCCCACATGTCGCCCGGCGGTTCCAGAACCGGGGCCGAGCGCAGCTCCCGTTCCGCCGCGATGCGGATCAGCTTGTCGGCGATCTGGCGAATGCGTTCCTTCAGCTTCGCTTTCTTGGCCTGCCATGCGCCCCCGCCAAGCTTGTCGAGCAGGCCTTCATCATGGCCGTAGCGGCTCAGCAATTCGATGTTCTCGACGGGCAGGAACAGCCGGTCGCCCCCGGCATATTCCAGTGCGATGCACTCATGGGGCGCGCCCATGGCGGTCACCGTTTCAAGCCCAGTGTAACGACCGACCCCGTGATCGACATGAACGATCAGATCGCCGGGGCTCAGCGACTGCGCTTCGGTCAGGTAATTCTCGGCGCGCTTCGTCTTGCGCTTGGGCCGGATCAGCCGGTCGCCCAGCACATCCTGCTCCGAGATCACGCTGAGCCCGCCGCCGGTGAACCCCTCCTCCAGCGGCCAGACCGCGAGGTTGAGACTGCCCGGCCCGGCTATGTCGCGCGCATCGGTGATCTCGACCGCGCCGACGACACCCTGATCCTCCAGAAGACCGGCCAGCCGCTCGCGCGCACCCTCGGACCAAGAGGCGATGACAATCGCCGCCTTTTCACGTTGTACCTGAATATAATCCGCCAAGGCGCCGAAAAGGCTTATGTTTTCCTGCTGGCGCTCGGGCGCGAAACTGCGCCCGATCCGCCCGCCCGCATCTGTCGTGCCGGGCCCGCTGGCCTGTGGTAACGGGGAAAACTGCACGACCCGGTGCCCGGCGATGGCCCGGTCCCATGCCGCGTCATCCAGATAAAGCTGCCCGGGCGGACAGGGCTTGTAGACCGAGTCGAGCCGACCTTTCTGGGTCAATGCGGTCTTGCGGGTATCATATTGATCTTCAATGCTTTCCCACCGCGCAAGACGCTGCGCATCGCTTTGCTCGTCCAGTGTGATGGTGGCCTTTGGCAGGTAGTCGAAAAGCGTTTCCAGCCGCTCGTGGAAAAACGGCAGCCAGTGTTCCACGCCGGCATGTTTTCGGCCCGCGCTGACCGCTTCGTAAAGCGGATCGTCGGTGCCCGCCGCGCCGAACTCGATCCGGTAGTTCTGCCGGAACCGGGTGATGGCGGGCTCGTCGAGGATCACTTCGGAAACGGGCGCAAGTTCCACCCGCTCCATCTTCTCGGTGGTGCGCTGCGTCGCCGGGTCGAACCGCCGCGCCCCGTCCAGCACGTCGCCGAAGAGATCCAGACGCACCGGGGTGCTTTCTCCGGGCGGCCAGACATCGATGATGCCGCCACGGACCGCATAGTCGCCGGGCTCCGTCACCGTGGGGCTTTGCACGAAGCCCATCCGGACAAGGAAGGTCTTGAGCGCGTCTTCGTCGATGCGCCCGCCGACGGTGGCGACGAAGGCCGCGTCCTGCAACAGTGCGCGCGGCGGAACGAACTGGGTCGCCGCGCTGAGGGTCGTAAGCACGATGAACGGCCCCGACAGCCCGGCGGAAAGCGCGGCAAGCGTCGCCATGCGGCTGGCCGCGATCTCGGCATTCGGCGAGACCCTGTCATAGGGCAGGCAATCCCAGCCCGGAAAGCGCAGGACCGGTACGCTCGGGTCGAAGAACGCAAGCGCCCTGGCCATGGCCGCAAGGCGTTTGTCGTCCCGCGCCACATGGCAGACGGGGCCGGTGCCCACCGCCAGTTCGCGCAGGACAAGCGTGGCGTCAAAGCCCTCGGGCGCGCCACCGGTCAGGATATGGTCCGGGTTCGGGGTCATGGGTCCGCGTCACCTACCGTGCCCCGCGCGGGTGTCAAGCGCGGTCCTGCCCTACATGCCCAGGGGATTGACCCGGACATTCACCCACATGCCCCAGAAGGCGGTGATGAAGATGAAGACCACGCCCAGCATCTGCACGCCGATCCGGTGATATCTGAGCAAGCGGGGCACATCCTGAAACCCGGTCGCCCGCAGCTTGCGCGCGGTCCGCACCGACCAGGCGCCCACCAGCGTCATCGGAAACATCAGCAGAAAGACGGCCTGGCAGAACTCCACATTGTAGATCCACCCCAGCACCGCGAGCCCGGTCAGGATGAAGGCGGCAAAGGCCGTGGCCCAGACGCCCGAGACCTCAACGATGGTCAGGATCCGGTTCACATTCACCCGCGCCAGCACCGCCATGTCCTGAGTGCTGCGCTCATGCCCGCGGTTTGCCCGCTGCACCATGTCATAGGGCACACCCAGCACCCAGTGGCTGACCGTGGACCACATCACGGCCAGCACGATCCAGTACCAAAGGTTCGAGAAGGATCTGAGATCGATCACTTCGCGTGCAAGATCGAGGAAGGGAAGGTCCAAGGACGCGCTGCCTGTTATAGCTGTTTTGGCGCACCATAGTTGCGGGGGTCCTTGGTTTCCAGCCTTGTGATGCGACATGGTTCATGGCACGGATTTGTGGCAACAAAACCACGAAGGAGCATGGCCATGCCAGCCAATCAGGGCCCATTCCCCCGCACCCGGTTCCGCCGCACCCGTGCCTCGGTTGCGCTGCGCAATCTGACCCGCGAGGCGGAGCTTTCGGTGAATGATCTGATCTGGCCGGTCTTCGTCTGCGCCGGCAAGGGCGAGCGGCAGCCGGTCGCCTCGATGCCCGGTGTGGAGCGCCTGAGCGTCGATCTTCTGGTGGAGGCGGCGCGGGAGGCGCACGGGCTGGGCATCCCCGCGCTCTGCATCTTTCCCTACACCGATCCGTCGCTGAAAACCGAGCTTTGCGAGGAGGCGTGGAACCCGGAAAACCTTTCCAATCAGGCGATCCGGGCGATCAGGGATGCGGTGCCCGACATCGCGATCATGACCGATATCGCGCTCGACCCCTATAACGCCAATGGCCATGACGGGATCGTGCGCGATGGCATCATCGTGAATGACGAGACGGTCGAGGCGCTGGTGAAAATGGCCCTGGCCCAGGCCGAGGCGGGCGCCGATATCCTTGGCCCTTCGGACATGATGGACAGCCGGATCGGTGCGATGCGCGACGCGCTGGAGGCCGAGGGGCACGTGAATGTGACGATCATGTCCTACGCGGCGAAATTCGCCAGCGCCTATTACGGCCCGTTTCGGGATGCGGTGGGCGCGTCCGGCGCGCTGAAAGGCGACAAGAAGACCTATCAGATCGACCCGATGAACCGGCAGGAGGCCCTGCGCTGCGTCGAGCGGGACCTGTCCGAAGGGGCCGATATGGTGATGGTGAAACCGGGGATGCCCTATCTTGATCTCTGCCGCGAGGTGAAAGACAGGTTCGGCGCGCCGACCTATGCCTATCAGGTCTCCGGTGAATACGCGATGATCGAGGCCGCGGCGGCCAATGGCTGGATCGACGGCGAAAAGGTCATGCTGGAAAGCCTGATGTCCTTCCGGCGCGCCGGGTGCGATGGCGTGTTGACCTATTTCGCACCCCGGGTCGCGCAGATTCTCAACGGATAGTGGTCAGATAAGCAAGAACCCGCAGGTCTGGTGTCATTCGCGGATGACATCTTGTGTCTTTGCGCGTAATAATATGCGCAATCCGGGCTGAAAGACCCGGGCAACGAGGCATAACAGACAGGCGGATTTTCCGATGAGCAAACTCACCCGGCGACATTTTGTGGTAACCGCGGCGGCCGTTCCCTTGGCAGCCTGCGGCAATGGCGTGGGATCCGACGGGGCATCGCGGCTGGATGCCCGCGTCGATAGCGCAATCCAGTTCATGTATGACGAAGTGCCCGGCACGCAGGAGTTGAGCCTGAACGCCGCCGGCATGCTGGTCATGCCGCTGGTGACGCAGGCGGGCTTCGGGTTCGGCGGCTCCTACGGGCGTGGCGCGCTGCGCATCAACGGCGCCTCCGTCGATTACTACTCGGCGGTCTCCGGCAGCTTCGGCTTTCAGATCGGGGCGCAGCAATACGCCCATACGCTCTTCTTCATGACCGATGCGGCGTTGAACGAGTTCCGGCGCAGCTCCGGTTGGGCGGTGGGGGCCGATGTGCAATATGCGGTGACTGACCAGGGCGCAAATCTGGGCGTGGATACGACCACGCTGCTCGATCCGGTCATCGCCGTGATCTACGGTCAGGCCGGTCTGATCGCAGGCGCGACCCTTGAAGGCACACGGTATTCGCGCATCATTCCCTGAGCCGCCTCCGGCCTGAGAAAGCGTGACGCCGGGCCGCGCCGTTCCGGCTTTGCATTTGCCCGATATTGCCGCTAGGACCGGGGCTGATTTCGCATTCCGATCTTGGGGTAACTGCCTGATGGGCGTCTTTCTTCGCTGGCTGGTCCGCCTTGTCACCGTGGTCGTCGCGGTGGCGGTTCTTGCCCTCGCAATCGCCTGGTGGATGGCCGGCCGCAGCTTGCCCGATTACGAGGCCGACTGGCAGGTGCCCGGCATCACCGCCCCGGTGGAGATCGTTCGCTCGAACGCGAATGTCCCGCATATCTTCGGATCGACGGACCTGGATGTCTATTACGGTCTTGGCTTCGCCCACGCGCAGGATCGCCTATGGCAGATGCTGATGATCCGGCGCACGGCGCAGGGGCGCCTGTCGGAACTGTTCGGCGCGCGGACGCTGGAGATCGACATTCTGCTGCGGCAGCTCGATATCTATGGTCACGCCACCCGCTCGGTCGCGGCGCAGACCCCGGAAACCATCGCCGCGCTGGAGGCCTATGCCGCCGGTGTGAATGCATGGCTGGAACTTGTCGGCGCCGAGGCGCTTGGCCGGGGTGCGCCGGAGCTGTTTCTTTTCGCGCCCGAGATTTCGCCCTGGCGACCGGCGGACAGTATCGCGATCACCATGATGATGGCGTTGCAACTGGCCAGCCATCAGGAAGAGGAAGTGTTGCGCGCCCGGGCCTCGCTTGCGCTCGACGATGCCGCACGGCTGGCGGATCTCATGCCCGATGTCCCGGGCGAAGGTATCGCCGCCCTGCCCGACTACGCGAGCTTCTTCGATGTCCCGATGCCGCAATTCGCAAGTGGCGCAACCGGCCCGCGCGACCCGCTGTATCCCATCGCGCCGCGCGGTCTGGGCGGCGCGTCCAACGCATGGGCGGCGGCGCCGGCCCGCTCGGCGGCGGGCGGAGCGTTGCTTGCCAATGATCCGCATCTCGGCCTCAGCGCGCCGACACTCTGGTATCTCGCCCGGCTGGAGCTGTCGACCGGCGGGGTGATCGGGGCCAGCATCCCCGGCATGCCGGTGATCCTCGCCGGGCGCTCCGACCGGCTCGGCTGGGGGATCACCTCTTCCTACATGGACGATATCGATCTCTTCGTCGAAGAGCTGAACCCGGACAATCCCCAGCAATACCGTACGCCCGACGGCTGGGCCGATTTCGAAACCCGCCGCACGATCATCGAGATCGCCGATGCGCAGCCCGTCACCATCACGCTTCGCTGGACGGAAAACGGCCCCGTGCTGCCGGAGGACGCCTGGAACGTGGGCACCGTCACGCCGCCCGGCCATGTGATGAGCATCGCCTGGACCGCGCTGAGCGACAGGAACACCTCTATCCAGACCGGGCTGGAGCTGATGCGCGCGGGCTCCGTGGCCGAAGGGATCGCGGCGGGCGAAGCCTTCGTTGCGCCGTCCCAGAACCTGACGCTGGCGGACGCGGACGGGAACATCGCCCTGCAGACGATCGGCCATATGCCGTGGCGGTTGCCGGGGCATCAAAGCCTCGGGCGTATCCCCGCGCCGGGCTGGATCGCGGAAAACAGGTGGCAGGGCGTAACCCAGTATTTCGCCAATCCCACCTTCGAGAATCCCGAAGGCGGGATCCTCGGCAACACCAACAACAAGCTGGTGGATAGGGATTTTCCGCTCCACGTCTCCTACAGCTGGGGCGATACGCAGCGCGTGACCCGCTGGCAGCGCCTGATGCAGGCCCGTCAGGTGCACACCCGCGACAGTTTCATCGAGGCGCAGCTCGATACCGTGTCCGCCGCCGCGCGCAACATCCTGCCGCTGGTGGCCCGCGATCTTTGGCTGAGCGGCGAGGCCGCCGCCGACGGCACCCCCGAACGCCGCCGCCAGAGAGCCCTGCAATTGCTGGCGGACTGGAATGGCGAGATGAACGAACATCTGCCCGAGCCCCTGATTTATGCGGCCTGGATGCGGGAATTGCAGCAGCGTCTGATCCGCGACGATATCGGGCCACTTGCCAATGAGTTCCTGAAGATCGAGCCCCTGTTTCTGGAACGGGTCTTCCGGGATGTGGACGGCGCGGCGATCTGGTGCGACATCCGCCCTTCCACCGCCCGGGAAACCTGTACCGACATCGCCAGACTGGCGCTTGACGATGCCCTGCAATGGCTGGAGGAGCGATACGGGCCCGGCGTCGAAAGCTGGCGATGGGGGGCCGCCCACGAGGCCCGGCACGACCACCAGGTTCTGGGCGATACGGCCTTGTTTTCATGGGTCGTGAACATCCGCCAACCCACATCGGGCGGGGATTTCACGTTGCAGCGGGCGGCGACACCGGGCACCCTGCCCGATCCGTTCCTGAACACCCATTCGGCGGGATATCGCGGGGTCTATGATTTCGCCGATCCCGACAGTTCCGTCTTCATCATCGCCACCGGGCAATCCGGCCACCCGCTCAGCCCCTATTACGACGATCTGGGAGAGCTGTGGCGGCGGGGCGAATACATCCCCATGTCGCTGGATCCGGAGCTTGCGCGGGCCGGCAATATCGGGGTGACCGTGCTGACGCCCCGCCCGTGAAGGTATATCAATTGCAGATCAATTCGGATGGGCCGCGCCGCTCAGAGCCGCCGGAAGGCGCGTTCCTGACGGTCCGTCCAGTTGACGACGAGATGGGTGCCGCCTTCGCCCTGCTCCTCGGTCTCCACGACGCCCTGTTCGAAAAGCCAGGCCCGTTTCCGGCCCTCCGCATGCGGCAGGTCCAGATCGGTCCGGTGGCGGGGCGGCGAGAGGGTGTGGGAGATATCGGCCAGAAGGCCCGCCAGCCCCTGCCCGGTGACAGCCGAGATCGCATGCACGCCGTCGCGCCGCGCGGCGATCGCGCCCAGTTCCTCGGCCCAGTCCGCCGGCAGCCGGTCGATCTTGTTCCAGACCTCGATCGCGGGCGCGGTGTCCCGGACGCCAAGCTCGACCAGGATCGCGGCCACATCCCCGGCCTGGGCTTCGGTTTCGGGGTGGGAGATGTCGCGCACATGGACGATCAGATCGGCATCCAGCACCTCTTCCAGCGTGGCGCGGAAGGCGGCGACCAGTTGCGGCGGCAGATCGCTGATGAAGCCCACCGTGTCCGACAGGATTATCTCGGACCCGTCGGGCAGGACCACGGCGCGCATGGTCGGGTCGAGCGTGGCAAACAGCATGTCCTTGGCCATCACCTCGGCGCCGGTCAGCCGGTTGAACAATGTGGACTTGCCGGCATTGGTGTAGCCCACCAGGGCCACGATGGGATACGGCACCTTGGCCCGCGCCGCACGGTGAAGCGCGCGCGTCTTGACGACCTTGCCCAATTGCCGGCGGATGCGGGTGACCGCATCGTCGATCGCGCGCCTGTCCGCCTCGATCTGGGTCTCACCGGGGCCGCCGACAAAGCCGAGCCCGCCACGCTGGCGTTCCAGATGGGTCCAGGCCCTGACAAGGCGCGTGCGCTGATAGCTGAGCGCGGCCAGTTCCACCTGCAACACGCCTTCGCGGGTGCGGGCCCGGTCGGCGAAAATCTCCAGGATCAGACCGGTCCGGTCGAGCAGCTTGACGCCCCATTCCTTTTCGAGATTGCGCTGCTGCACGGGCGTGACCGGCCCGTCGATCAGAACCAGCCCGGCCTCAAGCTCCTCGATTCGGGTTTTCAGCTCGGCGATCTTGCCCGTTCCGAACAGAAGCCCCGGCTGCGCCTTGGGCAATCGCACGACCTCGGCGCCCGCGACCACCAGATCGGGCAGCGCCGCGGCCAGCGCCACAGCCTCCTCCAGCGCCGGGCCCGGGCTGCGGCGGCTGCGGTCGGTCTGGATGTCGGGGTGAAGCACAAGGGCCCGCATCATCGGGCCTTGGGTGTCGGTGCTCAGCGAGTTATCGCTCACTCTTCCCCGTCGTAAAGGTTTATCGGCTGTGCAGGCATCACGGTGGAAATCGCGTGCTTGTACACGAGTTGCGATTGTCCGTCGCGGCGCAGAAGAACACAAAAATTATCGAACCAGGTAATCACACCCTGCAACTTGACGCCGTTGATCAGGAAAATCGTGACCGGAACCTTTGTTTTGCGGACATGATTAAGGAATGCGTCCTGCAGATTTTGCTTATTTTCGGCCATTTCGAAACTTGCCTTGTCGTTGGTGCTGTCTTTGTTTGTTGACAGTCTGTGAGCAGACAGAATGGAGTATGGGGGCAAGTTCGGGAGATTTCCACCCCGATTCCAGCGCATTAGCGCGGCTATGCTGCAAATGCATCACGCGCGCCAATATCCGGGGTTGATCAGCGCCAGCAGAACGAGGGTTTCGAGCCGCCCGACGATCATCGCCGCGGCCAGGATCGACTTTGCCGCATCGCTGAGCCCGATATAGGAAATCGGGGTTTCCGCGGCGACACCGGCAAGCGGCCCGGTCGTCGTCAGCGCGGACACCGCAAGCACCAGAGAGGCCTCGAAGGTCAGCCCGGTCAGCGCGAGTGCCGCCATCACCACCGCCATGGTCAGAATGAACAGCATGAAGAAGATCCAGGCGATATAGGCGCCTTCGCGGCGGATGCGGCGACCCAGACGCCCGGCCCCTGCGACCGAATGCGGATGCAGAAGCTTGCCCATCTCGCGGGTGCCGTGCTTGTAAAGCGCATAGACCCGCAGCAGCTTGACCCCGCCCGCCGTGGTCGCCACCCCGCCGCCCATCAGGACCAGCCCGATCAGGATCAGCCCCGGTGTGGGCAGGCCGGACCATGTGCGCGCCTCCACCCAGCTTTCGGAAACGAAACCGGTCGTGGTCAGGAAGGACAGGATGGTGAACACGCTGCCCCAGAGGGCGGTCAGCGCGCCTTCGGAATTGGCCAGCTCGTCCACTTCCAGCGCGCCGATCCAGTGGCGGACGAAGAGGAGCGTGGGCAGAACCACCACCGCGAAGATCGCCAGCCGCAACTCCCGGTCGCGGGCCATCCGGCGGGCGGTATCGGTCGAAAACCCCGAGGCGAAGGACCGGCGTGAGACGGCGAAGACGAAGAAGAGGAAGATCAGCGCCTCTCCCGCGACGCCGGAGGGGCGGCCTTCGAGCCCGCCGACCGGGCTGATGCCCGAGGTCGCCATGGTCGACATCGCGTGGATCAGCGCGGTCAGCGGCAATTCGCCCGCCAGAAGCAGCGCGACCCAGAGGATCATGGTCAGCGTAAGATAGACCGGGGCCAGCCGGGCCGCGTGACGCCGCAGCCGTTCGGCGGGGCTTGCGGCGGTCATCTGGCCCGATCCGGGCTGCACCCGGCCGGTGACCTGCGCCTCCGACGTGACTTCGTAGCCGCCCAGATTGAGCGGCGCCAGCACCGCCACCGCCGTCACCCAGATGAGAAAGCCGCCCATCCAGCCGACGAGCCCGCGCCAGAAATGCACGGCCGGCGCCAGCCGGTCGGGGTCGAAGAAACTGGCCCCCGTGGTGGTCAGGCTGGAGACCATTTCCAGATAGGCGTTGATATAGCGGGTATTGCCCACCGCCTCGGCCAGCGGGAAGGCCAGCATGAACGGCAAGGCCACATAGGCCAGCAGAAGTGCGATCAGATGCGCCCGCGGCGACGTGACCGGCCGGAGCGTCTGGGTGGCGAGGCCGACGAGCCCGGTCAGGATCAGGAACAGGAGCGAGGAATAGAAAAACACCCGGCCGGTGAAGTGATCGTCCATGCCCGTGGCCAGAAGCGCGGGCAGCATCATGGCGGCGGCGCTGATCCCCATCAGCACGACAATCAGCGGCAGGCGGGAGACATAGGCGCGCATCGCGTCAGAAAAAGTCGATCGAGACTTGCAGCAGGGATTCCACCGCCGGGACATCCGCCGCCATGGCGAAAATGGCGATCGCATCGCCCTCCTCGATCTTGGTGGAGCCCGAGGGGCGCATGACCTTGCCGCCCTTCTGCACCGCGCCGATCAGCACGCCTTCGGGAAAGTCGATATCGCGCACCGCCTGCCCCGCGATGGGAGAGGTGGACAGAACCTGCGCCTCGATCACCTCCGCCTCCGCATCGCCGATGGAATAGACGCCCCGCACCCGCCCATGGCGGATATGGCGCAGGATCGAGCTGACCGTGGTGGTGCGCGGGTTGATATAGGCGTCGATGCCAAGGGGTTTCATCAGCGGCACGAGCGTGGGGTCGTTCACGAGCGCCACGGCCACGCGCGCGCCGGCGGTCTTGGCCCGGACCGAGGCCAGAAGATTGGTCTTGTCGTCATCGGTGACGCAGAGAACCGTATCGGCGCGGCTGACGCCCGCCTCGCGCAGGATTTCCATGTCCAGCCCGTCGCCATGCAGCACGATGGTGCGTTCCAGCGCATCGGCCGCCCGTTCGGCATTCTCGCGGCTGAGCTCGATGACCTTGGTGCGGATGCGGTTGGCCGATTGTTCTAGTTCCTTGGCCACGGCAAGCCCGACATTGCCCCCGCCGATGATCACCACCCGATCCTGACGCTTCGTTTCCTTGCCGAAAATCTCAAGGGTCCGGGAGCTGTCCATCGTATGGGTGAAGACGTAGATCTGATCGCCGGCATAAAGCTGATCCCCCGGTTCGGGGGCGAAGAGGGCACCGTCGCGCCGGATGCCGACGACGATAGCCCGCAAGGTGGAGAACAGCTCGGACAATTGCCGGAGCGGCGTGTTCAGGACCGGACAGTCCTCGTCCAGCTGGATGCCGAGCATCTTTGCATCGCCGCCCAGAAAGCTTTCGGTATCGAAGGTGGAGGGCGAGGACAGACGGCGCAGCGCGGCCTCGGCGACCTCCTTTTCCGGGCTGATCACCACGTCGATGGGCAGGTGGTCGCGGCGGTAGAGATCGGAATAGATCGCGTTCAGATAGCTTTGCGCGCGCAGCCGGGCGATCTTGCGCGGGACCGAAAACACCGAATGCGCGACCTGACAGGTGACCATGTTCACCTCGTCCGAATGGGTCGCGGCGATGATCATGTCCGCGTCACGCGCGCCGGCGCGATCCAGCACGTCGGGATAGGAGGCGAACCCGGCCAGACCCTGCACATCCAGCGTGTCGGTGGCGCGGCGGACGAGATCGGGGTTGTTGTCGACCACCGTCACGTCATTGTTTTCGCCGGAAAGATGACGCGCGATCTGCCAGCCGACCTGACCCGCACCGCAAATGATGACCTTCATGTGCCTTTGCCCAATGTGGTCCAATCGAGAGGTTTTGTCTGGCAGGTTGCGCAGGCGGCGTCAATCGCAGTCGGCGCACCGGCATGGCCTGCGCGGGTGCGGCGACGGGCGCGGGCGCGGGTGCGCCACGGGTTCCGGCGGGCGGTATTTTGCACGCAGACGCAGCGGAGGCGTTTCTGAACCCCGCAAAATGGCCTAGACTGCGCCTGCGACCGGAATGGTGAGGGTTTGGGATGCGGATCGGGATAGTGGGCGCTGTGGTCTTGGGTCTGTCGGGATGCGCTGGCGTGCAGACCTATTACGCCGAAGATGTCAGCCTGGCGACGCGCGACCGCGACATTGCTCTCTGCGAGCGCGCGGCAGTGCAGGATTTTCCGGTGGAACAGGCGATCCGCACCCGGCCGCGTGTCTTTCACCCGGGCCGGCAGATCTGCGACGCGGAGGGGCGATGCGTGCTGGAGCCCGGCCATTGGACGGGCGGCGAGATCTACACGGTCGATCTCAATCGCGATGCCCGGGCCCGGGCGGTGGTCGGATGCATGGGCGGGCGGGGCTACACGCTGATTTCGTTGCCGTCGTGCAATCTGGACGGGCCGGTCGCCGCCTCCACCGTGATGCCCCGGCTGACGGAGGGCACCTGCGCGATCAGCCGCCGCGGAGCCACGCCCTATATCGTCAACCCGTCCTAGCTTTCTTCGACCTGCGCGACGCGGGCGCCCGATTTGTTGGTGGTGACCACGCCGAGCGATTTCAGCTTGCGATGCAGCGCGCTCCGCTCCATGCCGACGAAACTGGCGGTTCGGGAGATGTTGCCGCCGAACCGGTTGATCTGCGCCATCAGGTAATGACGTTCGAACAGCTCCCGCGCCTCGCGGAGCGGCAGCGTGGTGAGACCGGCGGAAAGGGCGATATCCTCCTCCTCCGAGGCGCCTTCGCCGTGGCCCGGCAGATCGCGCGCCTCGATCGGGCCCGTATCCTCGCCCAGGATCAGCACCCGCTCGATCACGTTTTTGAGCTGCCGCACATTGCCGGGCCAGCGCATGGTTTGCAGCATCGCCTCCGCGTCCTCGCCCAGATCGCGAAGCGGCAGGCCCTGATCGGCATTGAACTGGGCGATGAAATGGCGCGCCAGATGGGGGATATCCTCGCGCCGGTCTTCAAGGCTCGGCACCTGGATCGGCACGACGTTCAGGCGGTGATAGAGCTCCTCCCGGAAATTGCCCGCGGCGATTTCGGACTGAAGGTCGCGGGTCGTGGAGGAGATCACGCGCAGATCGACGCGCACCTTGGCGGTGCCGCCGACGCGGGTGAAGCTCTGGTCGACCAGCACGCGCAGGATCTTCGATTGCGTGCCGAGCGGCATGTCGGCCACCTCGTCGAAATAGATCACGCCGCCATGGGCCTGCTCCAGAAGCCCCTGTTCCACGCCGCGTTCGCTGCTTTCCCGGCCGAACAGAACTTCCTCCATGTGATCGGGCTGGATCGAGGCGGAACTCACGGTGACGAACGGGGCATCGGCGCGGTTGGATTCGCCGTGGATATAGCGCGCGGCCACTTCCTTGCCCGCGCCGGCCGGGCCGGTCAGCATCACCCGGCCATTGGATTTGGTGACCTTGTCCAACTGGCTCTTGAGCGTCTTGAAGGCCGCGCCCTGCCCGATCATCTCGGCGGTCTTGCCGTCCTGACGCCTGAGTGCGGAGTTTTCCCGCCTGAGCCGGGAGGTTTCCATGGCGCGGCGGATCACCACCATCAATTGGTCGATATTGAAGGGTTTCTCGATGAAATCATAGGCGCCCTGCTTGATCGCGGCGACGGCGATCTCGATGTTGCCATGGCCCGAAATGATCACCACCGGCACGTCCGGATTGTCGCGTTTGACATGTTTCAGGATGTCGATCCCGTCCATGTTGCTGTCTTTCAGCCAGATATCCAGGATCATCAGCCCCGGCGGCGCGGCGTTCAGCTCGGCCATGCAATCGTCGGAGTTTCCGGCCATGCGGGTCGAAAACCCCTCATCCTGCAGGATATCGCAAATCAGTTCGCGAATATCGCGCTCGTCATCGACGACCAGAATATCAGACATTGATCCTCCCTTTCCTATTCGGATTTACGCGGCAGACGGATCCGCGCGGCGGCCCCGCGATGCGCGCCGTCGGCAAATGGTTCGGCGTCCACGAGATCGAGGGTGCCGCCATGTTCCTCGACGATTTTCTTCACGATCGGCAGGCCCAGACCGGTGCCCTTGTCGCGCGTGGTCACATAGGGCTCAAACAGTTTCGCGCGGTCCTGCGGCAGGCCGATGCCGTTGTCACTGATCTCGATCGTGACGGCGCCCTCATCGGCCTCCAGCGTCACGCGAAGCTCCGGCCGGTAGCCCTCTGGCGCGCCTTTTTCTATAAGCGTTTCCGTGGCTTCGCCGCCATTCTTCATCAGGTTCGTGAAGGCCTGACCGATCATCGTGGCATCCAGATCGGCCATGACCGGACCGTCGGGGATGGCGCAGGTGAAGCGAACGCCCGGCTGACCGGCCTTTTGCAGCGTGACGGAGTCCCGCAGCAGCTTGGCCACATCTTCGTTGCGGCGTTCGGGCTCGGGCATGCGGGCGAATTTGGAAAACTCATCAACAATGCGCCGCAAGTCATTGGTCTGGCGTATGATAACCTCGGTATACTGTTCCAGATCGGCGGCCTCGTCGCCCAGTTTCGGGCCGAATTTCCGGCGCAGCCGCTCGGCGGAAAGCTGGATCGGCGTCAGCGGGTTCTTGATCTCATGGGCGATCCTGCGGGCCACATCGCCCCAGGCGGCCATCCGCTGCGCGCTGACCAGATCGGTCACGTCGTCGAAGGCCACCACATATCCTTCCAGCGCGCCCTCGGTATTGCTGCGGGTGGCCATGCGCACCAGCAGGCTTTCCAGCTTGCCGCGCCGGGCCAGCTTGATCTCGTCCTGCACCGCTTCGCCGCCACGTTCGCGCAACCGCTCGAAAAGGCCCGCGAATTCCGGCACCGCATTGACCAGCGTCAGCCCGTGATCGCGCTGTTCGACCATGTCGAGCAGGCCCATCGCGGCCCGGTTCATGAAATCGACCCGGCCTTCCGCATCGAGCCCGATGACACCGGCGGTGACCGAGGACAGCACGCTGTCGAAGAGCCGTCGGCTTTCTTCGGTGGCCGCGTTCTGTTCGACCAGCGTATCGCGCTGGCCCTTGAGCTGCCGCGTCATCTGGTTGAACAGGCGGCCCAGCATCGCGATCTCGTCATCGCCGCGTTCCTCGACCACGCGGACATCCAGATCACCCTGCCCGACCCGCTGCGCGGCGCTGGCCAGACGCCCCACGGGGCGGCTCAGCCGTTCGGCGAACCACAGGCCCAGCCAGATCGCCGCAAGGATCATGATCAGCGCGAAACCCAGATACAGCACGCCGAAATTGAACAGCACCCGGCCGCGCTCGCTTTCGAGCTGGCGATAGAGCTGCACCGTTTGCTGCGTGTCATCGAGAAGCGCGATGATCTGCCCGTCCACCTCGCGGCTGACATAGAGATAGCGGTCGACGAAGGATTGCAGCCGCAGGAGCGCGCGGAACTCGTTGACCTCCCGGTCTTCGATGATCACCAGTTCACCGGCCTCCGCACGGGCCAGATCGGCGGGGTCGGGGCGCTCGTAGTCGAAGAGATAGCTCCGCTCGCCGCGCACGTGCAATTCGCCGCCGCCGTCGATGACGAACGCCTCGCGCAACCCGCGCTGAATGCGGGACTGGCCCTGCCGCAGAAGCTGGCCAAGCGTTCCGTCGGACATGAACGGCACCGCCTGCCGGTTGAGGTTGAGATAGGCCGCAAGCGCCACGGCATCGGCGGCCAGATCGTCGCGATGTTCCTGCTGATAGGCCTCCGCGGCATCCACCGAATTGCCGAGCGCAGACGAAACGCGGTCGGAAAACCAGCCTTCCAGCCCCATGTTCACGGTGATCGTGGCGAAGACCGCGACCAGAACCGCCGGGATCAGGGCGACGATCGCAAACACCCCGGTCAGCCGCATATGAAGCCGCGACCCCGCCGAGCGGGCGCGCCGCGCGGCCACGATGCGCGCGACCTGGCGCAGAACCAGAGCCGCCACCACAAGGATGTAGATCATGTTGGCGAGCAGCACGAGGCGCAGGGCGGGAGAATCAGCCGTTTCCCCCAAGGGGCCCAGAACGAGGAAGGTCGCCAGCGCCAGAACGGGGCCGAGCAGCACCAGCCCGAGCGTGCCGGCATTGCGCACGCGGCGTTGCTGGCGAAGCTCTAACAGCCTGTTGAAAGGGGTTTTTGCCGCATCACCAGCGGGTAATCGCACCGGACCTGTTCCCCCCTGATATGGGGGCATTTCATTGCCCCGCCGCAAAACCTTGTAATGCCCTGACGCGGTTGTTCCCCATTGGCCACGGCACTGTTGCGGTTTTACATCAATTTACGGCGGCGTGTCACGCGAATATCCAGATCGGTGATCTTCTTTCTGAGCGTATTTCGGTTGATGCCCAGAAGATCGGCGCATTTCGCCTGATTTCCGCCGGTGGCATCCAGAGCGATCTCGATCAGCGGCATTTCCACCTCCCGCAGGATGCGGGTGTAGAGACCCGGCGGCGGCAGCAGCCCGCCGTGCAGGTCGAAGTAGCGCCGCAGATGCTTGGCGACCGAGGCGCTGAGCTTGTCGCCCTCGCCCCCGCCCATCAGCGGCTCGATCGCGGGCTGGTTGCCCAGAACCGTCTCCACTTCGGATTTGCTGATTTCCTCCACCGGGCTGGTAACGGTCAGCCGGCGGATACAGTTTTCAAGCTGGCGCACGTTTCCGGGCCATGAGTAGGCGCGGATCAGATCCATCGCCTCGGGCGAGAACCGGCGGAGCGGGCCACCATCCCATTCCGCGCGGGTCAGAAAATGCGTCGCCAGAAGCGGGATGTCGTCGACCCGTTCGCGCAGGGAGGGCACGTTGATCGCGACCCCCCCGAGGCGATAGAACAGATCCTGCCGGAACTGGCCCGTCTCCATCTTTTCCATGAGATCCTTCTGGCTGGTCGCCATCACCCGCGGCGCGCCGTCGCCCATGGCATCCAGCATGCGCACGATCTTGCCCTGCGATTCGTCGCCCAGATCGCCCACCTCGTCGAACAGGATCGACCCGCCACGGGCCCGCGACAGGATCGCGGAGGTGCTGTCCATGCCTTCCAGATCCACCGAGGAGGCCACCACGAAGGGCAGCGTGCGCCGGTCGGAGAAATCGTGGATCGCCCTGGCGATCAGGCTTTTGCCGGTCCCGCTTTCGCCGGTGATCAGCACCGGCAGATCGGTGTTCATGACCCGCGCCACCAGCCGGTAGAGCGCCTGCATCTGCGCGGTGCGCCCGACCAGCGGCAGGTCGTCCTGCGCGCCGGTGGCGGCGTCGGCCGGTTTGGGGGCCGGGGCGCGGCGTTTCTGGTCCAGCGCGCGCGCCGCCCGTTTCATCAGATCGGGCAGGTCGAAGGGTTTCGGAAGGTAGTCATAGGCGTCCGCCTCGGTCGCCTGGATCGCGGTCATGATCGTGTTCTGCGCCGAGATGATGATCACCGGCAGGCCCGGCCGCTTTTCGGTGATATGGGGCAGCGTCTCCAGCCCGTTGCCGTCGGGCATCATCACATCGGAGATCACCAGATCGCCTTTGCCCTCCTCCACCCAACGCATCAGCGTCATCAGGCTGGAGGTGGCATGCACCTTGCATCCGGCCCTTGTCAGCGCCTGGGTCAGCACAGTGCGGATGGTGCGGTCGTCATCGGCGACAAGAACGGTGCCGTCCATTGGATCAGTCTCCTCGCGGGGTCATGGCGCGCCATCCTTGGGCGCGACGGGAAGGGAAATGCGGAACACGGTGCGGCCCGGAACGCTGTCGACCGCGATCCATCCATCGTGATCGGCGATGATCTTCGAAACCAGCGCCAGCCCCAGGCCGGTGCCGTTTTCGCGGCCCGAAACGAACGGGTCGAAGATGTCGGCGGCAATCGCGTCGGGCAGGCCCGGCCCGTCATCGATGATTTCGATCTGAAGCGGTACGGCCCCGCCCGTGCCGTCGCGGCGGCGCACCTTCAGGCTCAACTCGTAAAAGCTGCGCAGGCGCAGTGTGCCGCCGGATTTGCAGGCCTCCGCCGCGTTTTTCAGAAGGTTGAGGAAGACCTGCTGCAACTGGTCGGGGTCCGCCCATGTCAGCGGCAGCGACGGGTCGTAATCATCCTCGATCGTCATATGGGCCGCGAACCCGACCATTGCCGATTTCCGCGCCCGGTCGAGAACGTCGTGGATATTGACCGCGCGCCGGTCGGGCGGGCGCAGGTTTCCGAACTCCTCCACCTGATCGACCAGTTTCAGGATCCGCCGCGTCTCCTCCACGATCAGATCGGTCAGTTCCCGATCCTCGCCACTGGCATGCATGGAGATCAGTTGTGCCGCGCCGGTGATACCGGCCAGCGGGTTCTTGATTTCATGGGCCAGCATCTCGGCCATGCCGATGGCGGATTTCGCCGCGGTTTTCGAGGACATGGCCCGGTCCAGCCGTCCGGCAAGCTCCCGGCTTTCCAGAAGCACCAGCACATGGTCGGGCCGGTCGGCGAGCGGGGCGATTTGCACGTCGCAGACGACCGGTTTCTTGCTGCCCGTGCCCACATCGACGGTGTTCACGAAGAGCGGCGCCTGCCCGCTGCGGACCCGGGCGAAGGCTTCCTCCAATGGCGCGTCGACGAACACCTTGTCCCAGACCGGGTGGCCCTCAAGGCTCTTGCGGGAGGCGTTGAGGAAGCTTTCGGCGGCCGGGTTCACATCGCCGATCCGGTCCTCGGGGTCGAGGATGATGGCGGGCACCGGAAGCGAGGCCCAGAGAGATGTGGTCCAGGCGGTCATGCGGCTTCCCGATCCTGCCGCGCAGCCAGCGCGTCCGGCAGCCGCGCGAGCACCTCGGCGGGATCGGACGCGGTCAGGATCGCGCGGCGCAGCGGGGCGGCGGTGCCCGCATCGTCCATGTACCAGCCCAGATGCTTGCGCGCGACGCGCAGGCCCAGATCCCTGCCGTAGAAGGCCAGCATCTCCCGGTAATGCTCCGCCACCATCCGGGCCAGCGCGCCCCCGCGCGGAATGTCGGGGGCGGGCGCGCCGTAGAGATCATGGGCGATCTGCGCCAGCGCCCAGGGCCGGCCCTGCGCGCCGCGGCCCACCATCACGCCATCGGCCCGCGAGGCGGCGAGCGCCCGGCGCGCCGTGGCGGTATCGGTGATGTCGCCATTGGCGATGACCGGGATCCCCACCGCCGCCTTGACCGGCGCGATGGCGGCCCAATCGGCATGGCCCTTGTAGAACTGGCACCGGGTGCGGCCATGGATGGTGATCATGCCGATCCCCGCCGCTTCGGCCCGGCGGGCAAGATCGGCTGCGTTCAGGCAGGCGTCATCCCAGCCAAGGCGCGTCTTGAGCGTGACCGGCACGGAAACCGCGGCGACCACCGCCGCGATCAGGCCGAGCGCGTGATCCAGATCGCGCATCAGGGCGGAGCCGGAATAGCCGTTGACGACCTTCTTGGCGGGGCAGCCCATGTTGATGTCGATGATCCGCGCGCCCTGCCCTTCGGCCAGTTTCGCGGCCTCAGCCATCCAATAGGCGTCCCGCCCGGCGATCTGCACCGCCGTGTTCGCCTGGCCGAAGCCCAGCTCCGCGCGCGCCCGGACGCTTGGCTTGGCCTCCACCATTTCCTGGCTTGCCACCATTTCGGAGACCACGAGCCCGGCCCCGAAACGCGAAACCAGCTGCCGGAACGGAAGATCGGTGATCCCGGCCAGCGGAGCCAGAAGCACCGGGGGGGCAAGGGTCCGGCCTGCCAGTGAAACTGTCAAATGCTCAATCCTTGTGCAATTAACGTTTGAGGTAATGCGTGCGGGCCGGGAGAGCAAAGAAAACCCCAGAGAAATCAAGATGACCCCGCGCCAATGCCCAAAAAATAGGCAAAGCGCCGCCGTTTTGACCGGCTGACTCTCCCGGATTGTGCCGGCGTCGCCGAAGCCCTATCACGGCGTCATGACAGTTCCCGCCGCAGATCCGCCCGTGCCGACCGCCGCCGCGCTTATCGTGGCCGCCGGTCGCGGCATCCGGGCCGGTGGGGAAATTCCCAAGCAATACAGGATGCTGGAGGGCGACGCTGTGCTGACCCGCACGCTTCGCGCCTTTGCCGGCCATCCGGCCATCGGGCAGATCGTCGTGGTCCGCCACCCCGAGGATGCCGATCTGTTCGCCGCCGCCCGGCCGGATACGCGGCAGCCGCTGGTCGATGTGATCGGCGGGGACAGCCGCGATGCCTCCGTGCGGGCGGGGCTGGCCGCGGTCGATGACGCGATGGACTATGTGCTGATCCATGACGCCGCGCGGCCACTGGTCTCGCCCGACGTGATCGACGGCGTGCTGGCGGCGCTGGCCCGCCATGACGGCGCGGCCCCGGCCCTGCCCGTCACCGATGCGCTTTGGCGCGGCGGGAGCATGGTGTCGGGCACGCAGGACCGGAGCGGGCTCTGGCGCGCACAGACGCCGCAGGGGTTCCGGCTGGGCCCGATCCGTGCGGCCCATGCGGCCCATCCCGGCGGCGCCGCCGACGATGTGGAGGTGGCGCGCGCCTTCGGGCTGGAGGTTGCGATCACGCGTGGCTGCGAGGATAACCTGAAGATCACCGCGCCGGACGATTTCGCCCGCGCCGCACGTCTTGTGAAGGGGCAGCAGATGGATATTCGCACCGGCAACGGGTTCGACGTGCACCGGTTCGGGCCCGGCGATCATGTGATGCTCTGCGGCGTGGCGATCCCGCATACGCGCGGATTGCAGGGCCATTCCGATGCGGATGTGGGCCTGCATACGGTGACCGACGCGATTTACGGGGCGCTGGCGGCGGGCGATATCGGCACCCATTTCCCCCCGTCCGACCCGCAGTGGAAGGGCGTGGCCAGCCATGTCTTCCTGACCCATGCGGTGGAGATGGCTGGGGAGCGTGGCTTTGCAATCACCCATGCGGATCTGACGCTGATCTGCGAACAGCCCAGGATCGGGGCCCATGCCGGGGCGATGCGCGCGGAGCTTGCGCGGATCCTGCGGATCGGGGCCGACCGGGTCTCGGTCAAGGCCACGACCTCGGAACGGCTTGGCTTTACCGGCCGCGAAGAAGGGATCGCCGCATTGGCCACCGTGACGCTGGTGGCGGCATGACCGGCGCGATCACCACGCTTTTCGGCATCGGCCATCTGCGCCCGGCGCCCGGAACATGGGCCAGTCTGGCGGCAATCCCGCTGGCCTATGGCCTGCATCTTCTGGGCGGGTTCTGGCTGCTCCTTGCCGCGACACTGGCCGTCACGGCGCTTGGCTGGTGGGCGACGGGGGTGGAAACGCGGGGCGCGGAGGATCATGACCCCTCGGAGATCGTCATCGACGAGGTGGCGGGCCAGTGGGTGGCGCTTTGGCCGGTCTCCTTCGGGGCGATGTTCGCCGAGGTCGACATGCTGCGCCTGTGGCCCGGGCTGATCGCGGCTTTTGTCGTCTTCCGCCTGTTCGATATCCTGAAACCCGGCCCCGTGGGCTGGGCCGACCGGATGGAGGGGCCGACTGGCGTGATGCTGGACGATCTTGTGGCGGGCTGGATGGCTGCCCTTGTGGTGGCGGTTCTGGCCGCGGTCGCGCATCTGGCGCTGATATGACGGCGCGCGCGGTGATCGACGCCTTGCGGGCGCGGGGGTGGATGCTGGCCACCGCCGAAAGCTGCACCGGCGGGCTGATCGCGGGCGCGATCACCGATATCGCCGGGTCGTCGGATGTGTTCGACCGCGGGTTCGTCACCTATTCCAACGCGGCGAAGATCGAGATGCTGGGCGTGGAGGCGCAGACACTGGAACGCTTCGGCGCGGTGTCGGAGGAGGTTGCCCGGCAGATGGCGCAAGGCGCGCTGGCCCGTTCGGCCGCCGATATCGCGATTTCGGTCACCGGTATCGCGGGCCCCGGCGGATCGGGGCAGAAACCCGAAGGCCGGGTCTGCTTCGGGCTGGCCACGCGCGGCGCGCTTGTTGCGGAAACGGTGGATTTCGGAGCGCCCGGACGGGCCGAGGTGCGCGCGGCCAGCGTGGCCCATGCGCTTGCCATGGTGTTGCGCGCGGCAACGGGCGATCAGGCGCGGCCGTAAAGCGCCTCCGCCCGGCTTTCGAAGGCGCGCACGATCCTTTGCATCGCCTCGTGAAAGAACATCCCCGCCGCGCCTTGCAGCAGGCGGTTCTTGAACTCGAAATCCACCTCGAAGCTGACCTTGCAGCCCTCCTCGGCGGGGGTGAACCGCCAGGCCGAGATCATGTGCTTGAACGGCCCGTCGATATATTCGGTATCGATGCGCCGGATTTCGGGGCGCAGCGTCACCCGGGACCCGAAGCGTTCGCGGAACATCTTGAAGCCCACCACCAGATCGGCCAGCATCACCTCGCCCGAGCCGTCGGTCAGCGGGCTGACGGACCTGATCCGCGCGGCGTTGGTCCAGGGGATGAATTCGGGATAGCGCTCCACATCTGCAACCAGCGCATACATTTGATCGGCGGTGTAGGGCAGATGCCGGGTTTCGGAATGGCTGGGCATGGGCTTTGGGTTTTGATCTTTCCTGTGTCGGGGTCATGTCGTAGAGTTCGGCAGAAAAATCAAGCTGTTCGACGGGGGCGGAATGGCGCAGCAGCCATATGAAATCGACATGATGATCTCCGCCAAGGCCATTGCCGCGCGGATCGAAGACCTCGCCCGGGAGATCGAAGCCGAATTCGCGGGGACGGACAAGCTGGTTCTGGTCGGGCTGTTGCGGGGGTCGTTCGTGTTCATCGCCGATCTCGTGCGCGAACTGGATCTGCCTGTCGAGATCGACTTTCTGGAAGCCTCCTCTTACGGCAATGCCACCGAAAGCTCCCGCGAGGTGCGCATCCTGAAGGATCTGCGCGGCGAGATCGGCGGGCGCGACGTGCTGTTGGTGGAGGATATTGTCGATACCGGCCATACACTTGACCATGTGACCCGACTTCTGAAGACGCGCGAGCCCGCGAGGCTGAAAACCATCGCCTTGCTGGACAAACCGACCCGCCGGGAGGTGGAGGTGCGCGCCGACTGGATCGGCTTCGAGATCCCCGATGAGTTCGTGGTGGGCTACGGGATCGACTATGCGCAGCGCAACCGAAACCTGCCCTATATCGGCGCGGTCCGGTTCACCTGACCGCCGGAGGGGCGATCCGCGCGCCCCGCACATCACCGCCCTTTCCCGTCGCGCGGCCACGTGGCCCTCTGCGAGGCGGCATGACAATTCTGCAACACTCCGGAAGCCCGGCCGATCTCATTGAACCGCCGCGGGTTCTGTCACGACGCATGACAGAACCAGCAACGGAGCTTTCACATGAAACCGCTACATTTTCTGCCCGCTGCCATCCTATGCCTTGCGGGTGTGGCCAATGCCCAACCGCTGCCCTGGACCGAGGTGAATGCCAATGGCTTCTATATCGACGGCGACGCGCAGCTCACCTATGTGGATACCGATACCCTTCCGATTGGTCGCCTTTTCGGTGCGGATCTGAGCGCGGGGTATGTGGCCCTGGGCGGGCCGCTGACCTGGGGCGTCGATGTCAGCCTCCAGACCCTTCGCGCCGATCAGGGCGATCCGCTTACCGCCACATGGGTCAGCCTGTTCATGGAAACCGATATCGGACAGTTCGCCGTGGGGGCTCCGCGCCCCGCATTTGACGATTATCAGCCACGCACGCCGTTCAGCGACCAGTCCCTTATGGGCGTCCAGGCCCAGTCTCTGACGAGTTCCAATACCTGGCGCACCAATCTGCAGGGCGACGAAATGCCGTGGGGCGTGCGCTATGACGGGCAGATCGGCGATCTCAGCTTCGGCGCGTCCGTGCACCGGTTCAACGATGCCGACATCACCGCGGTCGGGCTGGCGGCGCGCTATCGGTTTGACGACACGCTGAGCGTGGCCGCGGGCTATGAGGAAAGCGCTGAGCCCACCCGCGACATGCAGGCGATGTTCGCGTCGGTCGATGTGGATTACGGACGATATGGCGGACAGCTTATCTATTCCGAAATCGGCGAGGTTGGCGGCATGAGTATCGGCGCGGTCACCGCAAGCGGATTTTTCCGGCCCATCGAGCCGCTGACGCTCAGCCTGACCCTTCTGGACATATCCGAAATCGACCAGCCTTATTACATGGTCGAGGCGGAGTACGAGCTTGGACGCGGCGCCTATCTGTCACTTGGCGCGGGGGAGAGCTTGGGCAGGCAGATCGGCGAGGTGGCCTTTGGCTGGCGGTTCTGAGGACCGTGCCCGGCGCGATCGCGGGCTTGTGCGCGGGGCGGCACGCCACCTTGCGCCTGCGCACAGGCAAAACTCGCCCGGAGGCGGCGAGATGTGTTATAAAGTCGCACATGCTTCCGTTTCATTGCAAAGGAGTACGTCCATGTCACTTGCCCGCCGCGTCACGCTGCCAGCCGCAATCCTGTCGCTCGCCATCGGCGCCGCCGCCTATGCGCAACAGGAGTTCAGCGGGGCGATAAACGCCCGTCAGGGACATATGCAGATCATGGCCTTCAATGTCGGCATCCTGGGCAACATGGCCCGCGGAAACACCGAATACGATGCCGCCGCCGCGACCACGGCGGCCAGCAATCTGGCCGCGCTCGCCATGGTCGACGGGCGTGGCTACTGGGTGCCGGGCTCTGACAATGGGGCGGTGGAGACCACCCGCGCCCTGCCCGCGATCTAGGAGGATATGGCCGGGTTCGGCGCGGATTGGCAGGCCTATGGCGAGGCCGTGACCGGCCTGCAGGCCGCGGCGGGCAACGGGCTGGACGCGCTTCGCGGTGCGATGGGGCCGCTTGGAAATGCCTGTGGTGCCTGCCATGACGATTTCCGCCAGCCGTCCGACTGAGCCCGTGCGCCGGGGCGGGTGCCGCATCTTGACCCGGCCCCGCCCGCGATCCGGCCGCGCCTGATGGGCCGGCTGATCCTGTCATTCGTGGTTGCGGGCTGTCTTGCCATCGGTCTTTTCTGGCTGCTGACCGCCCCCGAACGCAGCGATGCCGCGCTCTTGAGCGGGCTGGAGGGTGATGCGCGTCGCGGCGAGGCGGTGTTCTGGGCGGGCGGCTGCGCCTCCTGCCACGCCGCCCACGAGGCGACGGGCGACGACAGGCTGGTCCTGTCAGGAGGGCGGGCCTTCGCCTCGGATTTCGGCACCTTCATCGCGCCCAACATCTCCCCCCATCCGGAGGCCGGGATCGGCGGCTGGAGCGCTCTGGCCTTCGTGGATGCGATGCGCAACGGCGTCTCGCCCGACGGGCGGCACTACTACCCCGCCTTCCCCTACACCGCCTACCGGCTGGCCACGGTGCAGGATATGCTGGATCTGCGCGCGTTCATCGATACGTTGCCGCCCTCCGCGCAGCCCTCCCTGCCCCATGATGTCGGCTTTCCGTTTTCGATCCGCCGGCTGGTGGGAGTCTGGAAACGCCTGCATATGCCCGACGGCTTTGCGGTTTCGGGGCCGCTCGACCCGGCGGCGGAGCGCGGGCGTTACCTTTCCGAGGCGCTGGCCCATTGCGCCGAATGCCACACCCCGCGCAACAGGCTTGGCGGGCTCGACCGTGATCTGTGGATGGCGGGCGCCCCCAATCCCAATGGCGAGGGGCGCATTCCCGGCATCACGCCCGACAGGCTGTCATGGTCCGAGGCCGATATCGCGGCCTATCTGCGGGACGGGTTCACGCCGGATTTCGACAGCGCGGGCGGACATATGGCCGATGTGATCCGCAATCTCGCGATGCTTGAGGATGCGGACCGCGCGGCGATCGCGGCCTATCTCAAGGCGCTGCCGGTAAGCGAATAGGCGTCAGTCGACGCTGTCGGTGCGCTCCCGGAGATCCTGCTTGATCTGCTCCGGCGTGGCGAGCCGCTTGAAGACCAGATGCCCGACCACGCCGCCAAGCAGGGTGCCCCCCACAAGCGCAAGCACCGCGCCGATCCCATCGAGAAGGAGAAACCCCAGAAAGCCCGCCAGCGCGCCCAGACCGGCCAGCGCGAACCGGGCCGCCTCCGCCATCAGCCCTGCCCGAGCTTTTTGAGCCGTGCGTCGCGAAGCCGCGCGAAATCATCGCCAGCATGGTAGCTTGACCGGGTCAGCGGCGTGGCGGAGACCATCAGGAAGCCCTTGCCATAGGCCGCCTTTTCATAGGCCTTGAACTCGTCGGGGGTGACGAACCGGTCCACCGCGTGATGCTTGGGCGTCGGCTGAAGATACTGGCCGATGGTCAGAAAATCGATATCCGCCGCGCGCATGTCATCCATCACCGCATGCACCGCCTGCCGGTCCTCGCCCAGGCCGACCATGATGCCCGATTTGGTGAACATGCTCGGGTCCAGCTCCTTGACGCGCTGGAGCAGGCGGAGCGAGTGGAAATAGCGCGCGCCCGGGCGCACCTCGGGGTAGAGCCCGGGCACGGTTTCGAGGTTGTGGTTGAAGACATCCGGTTTCGCGGCGACGACCACCTCCAGCACCCTGGGGTCGCAGCGGATGAAGTCGGGCGTCAGGATCTCGATGGTGGTGCCGGGCGACTGGCGGCGGATGGCGCGGATCGTCTGCGCGAAATGCTCGGCGCCGCCATCCTCGATATCGTCCCGGTCGACCGAGGTCACGACAACATGGTTCAGGCCCAGCTTCTTGACGGCATCGGCCACCCGGCCCGGTTCGAACACGTCGAGATCTTCGGGCGGTTTACCGGTTGCGATGTTGCAGAAGGTGCAGGCCCGCGTGCAGACCTCGCCCATGATCATCATCGTGGCGTGGCCCTGAGACCAGCATTCGCCCACATTGGGGCAGCCGGCCTCTTCGCAGACCGTGGTCAGCTTGTGCTCCCGCATGATCCGGTGGGTCTGCTTGTAGCCTTCGCCCACGGGCGCCTTGACCCGGATCCAGCTTGGCTTCTTGGGTTGGGCGTTATCCGGACGGTGCGCCTTTTCCGGGTGGCGCTGTTCGGGCAGTTTCAGATCGCGCATCGGGGGTCTCCGGTCCTGCGGCAGCTGGATTGCTTAACGTTAAATAACCCCGATATCGGGCAATGTAACCTGTCAATCTGGCACAGGTGGGCTGCAGCCCGTGCAAGGCTTGCGCCCGTGGCGCGGGTTTGGCCACGCGCTCGGAGTGCCGGTCGCCGTGTCGGATCATGATGCGGGAACCCCATGGTCGGATCGTGTGCCGGAGGGTGACCAAGGGAGGGGGAAGCGCCCGGCGGCCTGTGTACGTCATGGCCAAGCCCCCGTTTGCGTAAGACATCGACCGGGGGAGGTGGCGCCTTGCATCCATGGCGGGAGAGGCTCGGGCCGGAGCTACGGGCAATCCGCACCGCCCGCCCGCCGGGGCCCGCCCTAGTCGAGCGCGAGACTGGCCGAGGTGTAAGACCAGCTTGACCACAGGCCGTCATCCTCGATCAGTTCCAGCAGGGCCTGCGCCTGATCGGGGCTGAGCGACATGTAGTGATCCTCCGCCATCTCGGCGGCGCGGGCGGCGGGGCAATGCACCTTCACGCCGCTTTGGGCGAAAATGATCTCGTCTTCGTCAAAGGCGATGGAGACGGTTTCGAATCGCGTCTGGCTTCGCATCGGGCCGCAGCCGCTGAAGCCGGACAGGACCGAGGCCGGCACGAGCGCCGAGGGCAGCGCCAGCACCTCGTCCACCGCCGGGTGGTCGATCAGCAGGGGTTGGTCGGGCATGACGTAAAGATCGGAACAGGCGTTCAGCACGCCGCCGGCCACGCGGATGACTTCCACCACCGGCTTGCCGAAAACCCCGCCATAGAAGTTGCGGTCGACGCGCCGGACCGGGCGCAGGCCGTCATCCAGCGTATGAACCTTGTCGCCCGCGCGGATCGTTTCCGCCGCGCGCCACCCGGTTTCGGTTTCAAGGATCGTACTGGCGAGCAGTCCGGTAAGAGGCCCCGAATGACGTCCGGAGGAGAGAGATCTACAGGCACGGCTTGGTGCAAACTGGGTCATTCGGGGCGCCTCTCTCGATCGGTTACCATTACGCTCACGCCGGCGTCAGTCACCAAACGTGGGGAAACGCTAGTCCGATTCCGTTAACTTCCGGTTTACGGAACCCCGACAGTTTTACCGGTCTGGGCAAGGGTCCGCCGCCCTGTCGCGAAACTCCGCGCAGATCGCGATATCATGGGCCGGGTTTGGCCGATTTCAGGCGATACCGCGCTTGGCCAAGGTGTCGCCCCGCCTGCGAGGCGCGCCGCCCGCCCGATCAATCGCAGCTGGCCGGGACGAAGCCATGCTCGCGCTCGTAATGCCGCAGCAGGCGCTGCAGCCCGATCTTCAGAACGATCTTGCCCGACCGCGCGGACCAGCCAAGACGCTTTTCGGCGGATTCCATACCTTCCAGAAAACAGCAGACCCGCATCACCACATCGGCCAGCCCCGGACCCAGATCGTCCAGCGCGTCGCTGACCCGCTTCCGGGCCGCGCGCGGGCCCTCCGCCAGACCGCTGTCGGACAGAAATCCGCCCCGATCCCCGCCGGTCAGGAACCGGTCCCAGTTCTGCGCGACCCGCGGCCCCATCTGGGCCCGCTCGAAATCCTCGCGCAGCTTCTCTCCGGCCTGCACCAGATCGAGGGTCAGAAAGGGTTTGCCATCCGCGCCCTTGCGCCGGGCCAGGCCGGCCAGCGGCGATTCCGACAGGTTGACGCGCATCCGGCGCGTACCCTCCCCGTCGCGGACGGTACGCTCCCCCCAGACCTGATGCTGGGCCTGAAACGGCGTCGCGGCCTCGGCAAGCTCCATCCCCGCGTGGCGGCGGCGGCGATCCTCCTCGATCAGACGTTTGAGGGCGGATTTGCCCGTGCCGGTGATCTGGTAGGTGCTGATCCGGCCCCGCCGCGCGGTGGAGATCCAGTCCTTCAGGGCGAAGGCCTGGGCGATCGGCCGGTCGACGACGGCGGTGCGGGTCTGCGTGCCGTCCAGACCGGGGCGCAGCACCACGGCCTTGTCCATGTCGCGCGCCACGACCAGCACGGCGTCCTTTTCGCACAGGCGGCGCAGGATGCGGCGCGCCTCGCGGTTGATGGTCGGTTCGTCGGAGATCACCGGGGACCGGTACGGGGCTGTCATGTCAGAGGGCTCCTTGGGAAAATCGGTCTTGGTCGTTGCAGCTGCACGAGGGGTGGAAAGCGCATTCAGAGCCTCGTCGATCAGCGGGTCGTCCCGAGCCGCCTCCACCTGGCGGATGCGCCGAAGAATGGTCGACGGATGGGCGTTTGCCGCCCGGGCTATCCCGCGCACCGACTGGCCGAGCGCAACGTGACGCAGGTAGTGCTCCGGCCCCTGCGGCAGCCATGAGGGCAGACCGGACAGGTCGGGTTGATCTTTCTGAGGGGTCACGTGGTGCGCCTCCGGTTACATGCTGTGGATAAGACCTCGCCAAATCTTGGCCTTATTGATTACTGAACGATTAAAATCTGTGGAAAAGCTGTGAATTGTTTTCAAATTGTAAACAAACGAAGGGCGCCGTGCGCAGGTTCGAAAAATGCGCAACAGGCCCGTGACCGCGGCCAAGCTGATCGGGTCTGATCTGCTATTGGAAGGGGTTTTCGATGTCCGATATCACCGCCACGCTTGCCACTCTGCGCCGCCCGAAACTGCTGGTCCGGGCGGCGCGTTTCGGGGCCGCCGCACTGGCCCGGAGACCGGCAAAACCGGATGCCATGGCCGCCCGGGGGCTGACCCGGCTGCTGGAGGAAGAGGACGCGCTCAATCAGGCGCGCGTCACCGGGCAGGCCGGCTATTCGCCCACCCGCCATGTGGAAGTGCTGACCGCTCTGCTGAACGCGGCCGATCCCGCGCTGCGGCTGGCCGCGACGCTTTAGACAAACGCGTCGGGCATCTGTTCCTTGCGTTTCGCGATATAGGCTTTCAGCGCCTCGTCCGTCGCCGGGTCGAGCATCGGCTGCTGGTAGTCGGCCAGCAGTTTCTCGACCCGGGCCGCGGCCAGTTGCGTGGTGTCGCGCGCGCCGTCATCGGCCCAGGTTTCGAACGGTTTGTAATCCAGAAGGTCCGACCGCCAGAAGGCGGCCTTGAAATTGGCCTGGGTATGGGCGCAGCCAAGATAATGGCCGCCCGGGCCGACCTCGCGGATCGCATCCATCGCCTGTGCGTCGGCGGAGATATCGACGCCCGCGGCGAGCTTGTGCAGGACGCCCAACTGGTCGGCATCCATGACGAACTTCTCGGGGCTGGCCACCAGCCCGCCTTCCAGCCAGCCGCAGGCGTGCAGCATGAAATTCACCCCCGACAGCAAGCCAGCGTTCAGCGAATTCGCCGTCTCGTAGGCGGCTTGCGCATCGGGGAGTTTCGATCCGTTGAACGAACCCGCGGAGCGGTATGGCAGGCCAAGGCGGCGGGCCAACTGCCCCGCACCATAGGTGATCTGCGCCGCCTCGGGCGTACCGAAGGTGGGCGCGCCGGAATTCATGTCGATCGAGGTGACGAAGGCGCCGAAGATGGCCGGCGCGCCGGGGCGGATCAACTGGCTGTAGGCCACGCCCGCCATGACCTCGGCCAGAACCTGCGTCAGCGTGCCCATGACGCTGACCGGGGCCATCGCCCCGCCCACGATGAAGGGCGAAATGATGCAGGCCTGCCCGGCGGCGGCGTATCTCTCCAGCGCGCCCATCATCACATTGTCGAAGGTCAGCGGCGAATTGATGTTGATCAGCGAGGTCATGACCGCGTTTTCGGCAACGAACTCCTTGCCGAACAGGATCTCGCACATCTCGATACTGTCGCTGGCGCGGTCGGGATCGGTGACCGAGCCCATGAAGGGTTTGTCCGACAGCGACATATGGGCATAGAGCATGTCCAGATGGCGCTTGTTCACCGGCACGTCCGTGGGTTCGCAGACCGTGCCGCCGGAATGGTGAAGCCATTTCGACATGTAACCGAGCTTAACGAATTTCTCGAAATCCGCCATGGTGGCATAGCGGCGCCCGCCGTCGATATCGCGCACGAAGGGCGGGCCGTAGACAGGCGCGAGGACAAGGCTCCGCCCGCCGATCTCCACGTTGCGCCCGGGGTTGCGCGCGGCCTGGGTGAACCGGGCGGGTGCGGTTGCGCAAAGCGTGCGCGCCAGACCCTTGGGCAGACGCACCCGTTCACCGGTGACATCCGCCCCGGCCTCCCGCCAGCGCGCCAGCGCGGCGGGGTTTTCCACGAAGGCGACGCCGATCTCCTCCAGGATCGTCTCCGCATTGGCCTCGATGATCTCCAGCGCCTCGGGGGTCAGGATCTCCAGATCGGGGATGTTGCGTTCGATGAAGCGCGCGGTTTCGATCCGCACCGCGGTCCGCTCCGCGCGCCGGGCGGCGCCGCCCCCGCCCCGTGCTCTGCGCCGTAATTCGGCCATGGCTGATCGCTCCCCAAGGGTGTCCTGTGGATTGTTCTTAGCTCAGCCGGTGTCGGGCGCGCAGACAGATTGCGGCGATTGCGGGGGGAAAGCGACATCCGCAGCCCCGTCGCCCGATGGAAGATGCCGACAGACGGAAGCATGACCGCCCCGCCCCCGCTTCCGGCGCGCCCGAGGCCCGCTTGCGTGCAAGGCTATCGGCCTTGTCCGGCGGGGTGACCGCCCGTCTGGCGGTGCGGGTGACGGGACGATGTCGGGATCGGGATCTGCGGGGCCGCCAAGGGGGGCCTCAATCCGGGGCTTCAGCGCCGAAAAGCGGGTCGATACCGAAGCGATTCGCTGGATCCTCCCGGGCGAACCTCCTTTCCGGGGTCCAGAGCGCGGCGTCGGGGCATATTGCCGGATAACGCGCATCGCCGTCGGGCCGGCGGGCTGCCACACCTCGATTTCCGGATCGGCGCCGGGATCCTTTTGCGAAAGGGCCGGTCGGGGCCTCCGGGACGGTCTTGCAGAACCGGGCCGCCTTGCCTATTGCCGTTCCATGAGCAGCTTACCGATCCCCCGCCATCACGAACGCCTGCTGATCGTCGATTTCGGCAGCCAGGTCACGCAACTCATTGCCCGCCGCCTGCGGGAGCTGAATGTCTATTGCGAAATCCACCCCTATCAGAATTTCACGCCCGCGTTTCTGGAGGATTTCGCCCCGAAAGCCGTGATCCTCTCCGGCGGTCCGGCTTCGGTGATCGATGACGGGTCGCCGCGCCCGCCCGAGGCCATCTTCGATCTGGGAGTGCCGATACTGGGGATCTGCTATGGCCAGCAGGTCATGATGCAGATGCTGGGCGGCAAGGTCGAGCGGGGCCATGGCACCGCCGAATTCGGCCGCGCCTATGTCACACCCGCAGCGGACCGGATCGACCTTCTGAACGGCTGGTTCCTCGATGCGCGCGAACAGGTCTGGATGAGCCATGGCGACCATGTTTCGGCCATTGCGCCGGGCTTTGAGGTCTACGGCACATCGCCCAACGCCCCCTTTGCGATCACCGCCGATCTGGAGCGCAACTTCTATGCGGTGCAGTTTCACCCCGAGGTGCATCACACCCCCAACGGCCGGACGCTGTACGAGAATTTCGTGCGCCTTGCGGGGTTTTCCGGCGACTGGACCATGGGCGCCTATCGCGAAGAGGCGATTCGCAAGATCCGCGATCAGGTCGGCGACAAGAAGGTCATCTGCGCCCTGTCGGGCGGGGTCGATTCGTCCGTCGCCGCGGTGCTGATCCACGAGGCCATCGGCGCGCAGCTGACCTGCGTCTTCGTCGATCACGGGCTTTTGCGGCAGAACGAGGCGACCGAGGTCGTGACGATGTTCCGCGACCATTACAATCTGCCCCTGATCCATGCCGATGAAAGCGAGCTGTTCCTGAGCCGGCTGGACGGCGTGAGCGACCCCGAGACAAAGCGCAAGATCATCGGCGGGCTGTTCATCGACGTGTTCCAGAAATATGCCGACGGGATCGACGGCGCGGAATATCTGGCGCAGGGTACGCTTTACCCCGATGTGATCGAGTCCGTGTCATTCAGCGGTGGGCCGTCGGTCACCATCAAGTCGCATCACAATGTGGGCGGGCTGCCCGAGAAGATGGGCCTGAAACTGGTGGAACCGCTGCGCGAGCTGTTCAAGGACGAGGTGCGCGCGCTTGGCCATGAATTGGGCCTGCCGGCCAGTTTCATCGGGCGCCACCCCTTTCCCGGCCCGGGCCTTGCGATCCGCTGCCCCGGAGAGATCACGCGGGAGAAGCTGGAGATCCTGCGCAAGGCCGATGCGGTCTATATCGACCAGATCCGCCGCCACGGGCTCTATGACGAGATCTGGCAGGCCTTCGTCGCGATCCTGCCGGTGCGGACCGTCGGCGTGATGGGCGACGGGCGGACCTACGATTATGCCTGTGCGCTGAGGGCGGTGACCTCGGTCGACGGGATGACGGCGGATTACTATCCGTTCAGCCATGAATTCCTTGGCGAAACCGCCACGCGGATCATCAACGAGGTGCAGGGCATCAACCGGGTGACCTATGACATCACGTCGAAGCCGCCCGGAACGATCGAGTGGGAATGACCCCGCGATGCAGTGGCCGGACATCGCGCTGACGCCCTTCGCCAGGGGATACTGAGGGACGAGGTTGGGCAAAGGGCGTCGACACGTGACGCGGGCCGGAGCGTGCCCGCTTGAACAAGCCTGACGCGCAATTCGTTACCAAAAGGTTAACCCGACCCCACCTTTCGGAAAAAACCGGTCCCGACCCGATCAGGGCCCTGGGCGTTGCCCAATAATCCGACACGGAAAGACCCGACCGGGCCGATCCCTGGTGTTCCTGCCTCGGGCGCATGACTGCACCCCGACCGGTCGCAGACCTTGGCCGCTTGGGCGGGACGCCACAATTCAGCGATAGGCGTGCAGGCGTCCGTCCTGGCTGACCACGTAGAGCACGCCACCGGCCACAACCGGGTTCGCCGCCGCCCCACCGCGGATCGGCAGGGTGGAGAGAAGCGCGCCGCTTTCGGGGGAGAACATGCGGATCACCCCGTCGCCCGACGCGACCACCAGCCGCCCGCCGGCAAGCACCGGGCCGAAATGGGTGAAGACGGCCTTGCGGCGCCGCTCCCGCTCGCGGACGTAAAGCGGCAGTTCGATGCCCCAGATACGTTCCCCGGTCGCGGCGTCGACGCGCACCAACTCGTTGCGGTCGGAGACGAAGAAAATGCTGTCGCCTGCCGGAACCACGGGGGAATAGGCCCCATCCGTCGCGGTCCAGAGCCGTTCGCCCGATGCAGCCTCCAGCGCGACCACCCTGCCCGCCTGGTTTCCAGCGTAGACCACGCCGCCCTGCACGACCGGATCGCCGGTGATGTCGTTGAGATCGTTATAGGCGACCCCGCGCCGGGACCCGGCGACGGTGGTGCCCCAGACCCGGACGCCCGACAGCCGGAGCGAGGCCACAAGCTCGCCCGAGCCGAACGGAAAGATCACCAGACGGTCGGTGATGGCCGGAGCCGCGCCGCCGGTCAGCACGGCGGCGGCCGGTGCTGCGGGCAATTGCCAGCGGATGCGCCCGTTCGACGTGTCGATCGCCCAGGCCTGGCTGTCGCGGCTGACGATATAGGCGGTGTTGTTCGCGATCGTGGGCGCAGTGATGCCCGCATCCAGACGCTGCCGCCAGCGAACCGCGCCGGTGGCCACATCGAGCGCCACCAGCTCGCCATATCCGGTTGTCGCGAAGAGCGTGGCGCCATCGACCGCCAGCGCCCCGCCCGAGATGCCGCCGCCCCGTTCGAAGCCCGGCGTCAGATCGACCGACCAGAGCGCCGCCCCGGAGGTGGAGGTCGCCTGTACCCCGGCCACGGCATCCATCGTGAAGATCCGCCCGTCGGCCACCACCGGATCGGCGGTGATGCGGGTCCGGCGGCTGTTGCCGTTGCCGATGCCCGTGGCCCAGAGCTCCGCGGGTGCGGCGGCCAGGGTCACATGGGGCGGCAGGTTGCGGATATTCGCGGCGCGTTGCGGCCAGTCGGCATTGGTCGTGGCGGGCAGAAGGGAAATCGCGCGCGGCCCTTCGACCGCGATCTCCGCCGCCGGCACGGTGCCGTCTTCGCCCGGCAGCGTATCGGCCAGCGGCACGCGGGTGCCGAACCGCTCTCCCTCCAAGATGACCTCCCGGTCGCAGCCTGCAAGGGCCAGCACGAAGCCGAGCCCCAGAAATCCGATGCGGAACATGCTCATATCTGCCTCTGCCCTTCCTGCCCGTGCCCAATACCGCTCATTCGCTTGCGGGTGTCCCCGCCGTGCCGTCGGCATCGGTCTGTTCTTCGGGCGGGTCTGTCCTCTCTTCCGTTGCCGGAGTGTCTTCGGGGGCCGCGTCCGCCCCCTCCGTCACGCTGTCTTCGGCCGTCGCGGCGGGTGCCTCGGCGGCGTCGGTCAGCGTGGCCCCCGCTTCCAGCGCTACAATCAACTGCATCGTGCGTTGTTGCAAGCCCGGCGTGGTCTGCGGCTCGGACTGAAGCTGCCGCAAAATCTGCAATCCGGCCTCGAAATCGCCCTCGCCGAGACGGATATAGGCCTGCTGCTCCATGGCGAGCGCCCGGTAGGGCGCACCGGGCTGCGCCAGACGATCCATGGTCGCCATCGCCTCGCCCGGCTCGGCAGGGGCGAGCATCTGCGCCTTGAGAAGGGCCAGATCGCTGTAGCGGCGCGGAAGATCGGGGTTGCCGGCCAGCGCGCGGAGCCGGGCAGCGGCGGCCCCGCCTTCGGCCTCTTCCCCGGCCTGCAGAAGGGCCAGAATGATCTCGGCCTCGGGCGTTTCGGCGGGCACAGCGGCAAGGGCGGCCATCCGCGCATCGGCATCGTTGTTGTCGAGCGCCTGCAGCAGCGCATCTCCGAAGGCCTGCGCCTGAGTGTTGGCCTGCGCGCGGCGGTATTCGTTCCAGGCCGCGCCGCCCACCAGCACCAGCACGGCAAGTGCGGCGGCCCAGCCCCACCGTCGAAGCAGGGCGAAGAGACGGTCCCGCCGTACTTCTTCGCTTACCTCATTGATGAAACTGTCGGAATTGGCCATGACGCGTGCCCCGTTTCTTGCCCTGATGCGGCGAAGTTTCTTACCCGCCGTCCTCTTAGCGCGAAGCACCGGGAAATGCCAAGGCCGGAGATCACCCGCGGGGATGCCCGCCGCCGCCGACATGCCCCGAAATGCACCAATGTCAGCAGGATGGCCGCATATTTCTGAACTAATCGGTTCAGTCTTGCGCGCTGCGCCGCAAAATACTAATCTGAACGAAGCGGTTCAGCGTATGTCCTGAAACGTACCGCAAATGATTGTGCCCGACGGCAGCGGGCGAGTGAGGCTATTGATGCGAATTTTTCCGATTGTGACCGCCATTGTTGTGTTTGCGGTGCTCTATCTGGTGATCCTGGAGCGGGATCGGCTGATCGGATTTGCCGGCGGCTTCACCGCCGATGACGGCGCCACCGCCGAGATACAGGAAGTCGCCGAGACCGACACCCCGCCCGAGCAGGCGCTGACCGCCGATGGCATGCATGTGGTTCATGTGGTTGCCCGGCGGAGCGAGGCGACGATGGCGGAAAACGCCGTCTTGCTGCGTGGCCGGACCGAGGCCCTGCGGCAGGTCAACGTGCAGTCGGAAACCTCCGGCCTGATCATCTCGCCGCCGATCCGGGCGGGCGCCTTCGTGGAAGAGGGCCAGTTGCTTTGCGAGATCGATCGCGGCACGCGCGGTGCGGCGCTGGAGGAAGCGGAAGCACGGCTGGCGGAGGCCCGATCCCGCCTGCCGGAGGCGCGGGCGCGAGTGGCGGAGGCGCGCGCGGGCCTGACCGCGGCCGAGATCGACGACAACGCGGCTTCGCGGCTGAGCGAAAGCGGCTTCGGCTCCGAAACGCGGGCGGCCAGCACCGCCGCGGCCCGATCCGCGGCCGAGGCCGCCATCCAGTCGGCGGAAGCCGGGGTCGAGACGGCACTGAGCGGCATCCGCTCTGCCGAGGCCGGGGTCGAGCGGGCCCGGCAGGAAATCACCCGTCTGGAAATCCGCGCGCCGTTCGAGGGGCTGCTGGAAAGCGACACCGCCGAGCTCGGCTCCCTGATGCAGCCGGGCACCTTGTGCGCCACGGTGATCCAGCTCGATCCGATCAAGCTTGTCGGGTTCGTCCCCGAGGCGCAGGTCAACCGGGTTGCTGTCGGGGCGGCGGCGGGCGCGCGTCTGGCCACCGGCGAGGAGGTTCAGGGCGAGGTCATCTTCCTGTCCCGCTCCGCCGATCCGCAGACCCGCACCTTCCGGGTCGAAATCGAGGTGGCGAATGCCGATCTGGCTATTCGCGACGGACAGACCGCGGATATCATGATTTCGACCGCTGGACTGCCTGCGCATCTGTTGCCGACATCTTCGCTGACGCTGAACGACGCGGGCACGCTCGGGGTGCGGATCGTGACCGAGGAGAACCGCGCCCAGTTCGTGCCGGTGACCATGTTGCGCGATACCGCGCGCGGCGTGCTGCTGACCGGGCTACCCGATCAGGCGACGGTGATCACCGTGGGCCAGGAATTCGTCACCGACGGGGTGCCCGTCGACGTGACCTATGAGGAGCTGACCCAATGACAGGTCTTGTCGACTGGGCCGCATCCCGCGCCCGGATGGTGATCGCCTTCGTGATCCTGTCGCTGACCGTCGGCACGGCGGCCTATGTGGGCCTGCCGAAGGAGGGTGAGCCGGATATCGATATCCCGGGGCTGTTCATCTCGGTGCCCTTCCCCGGCATCTCGGCGGAAGACAGCGAACGGCTGCTGATCCGCCCCATGGAGGCGGAGTTTCAGGACCTTGACGGGCTTGTCTCGATCAATTCCACCGCCGCCGAGGGCTTTGCCGGGATCTTTCTCGAATTCGAGTTCGGCTGGGACAAATCCGCCAGCATCGCCGATGTCCGCGACGCGATGAATGCCGCCGAGGCGGATTTTCCGGCCGGCGCCGAAAGCTTCCAGATCGCCGAGATCAACTTCTCGGAATTCCCGATCATCATCGTTGCGCTGTCGGGCGATGCCCCGGAACGCACGCTGTTGCGGCTTGCCAACGAGATGCAGGACCGGCTGGAGGCGCTGTCGCCCATTCTGGAGGCGGGGCTGGCGGGCGACCGGGCGGAGATGCTGGAAGTGGTAATCGACCCGCTTGCGCTGGAGGCCTATAACGTCACCGCCCGGGAACTGATCGACGCGGTGGTGAACAACAACCAGCTGATCGCGGCCGGCGAGGTGGAGACCGAAAGCGGCGCCATTTCGGTCAAGATCCCGTCCAGCTTCGACAGTGCCGAGGATGTCTACAACCTTGCCATTTCGGTCAATGGCGACCGGGTCGTCACTCTGGGCGATCTCGCCGAAATCCGTCTGACCTTCGAGGACCGTACCGGCACCGCGCGGTTCAACGGCGAAAACACCGTGGCGCTGCAAGTCGTCAAACGGCAGGGTTTCAACGTGATCGACACCGCGGAACTGGTCCGCGCCGAGGTCGATGCCGTGCGCGCCTCCTGGCCCATCGAGTTGCAGGACTCGGTGCGGGTGGACACCACGCTTGACCAGTCGGTCACGGTGGACGGCATGGTGCGGCAGCTTGAAGGCTCGGTTCTGACAGCCATCGCGCTGGTAATGATCGTGGTTCTGGCGGCCCTCGGAACGCGCTCGGCGCTGCTGGTGGGCTTTGCGATCCCGACCTCGTTTTTGCTCTGCTTCATCCTGCTTGGCGTCATGGGCATCTCGATCTCGAACATCGTGATGTTCGGGCTGATCCTTGCGGTGGGGATGCTGGTGGATGGGGCGATTGTGGTGGTGGAATATGCCGACAAGCGCCTGCAGGCCGGGGCAAGGCCCATGCAGGCCTATACGGATGCGGCCAAGCGCATGTTCTGGCCCGTGGTCTCCTCCACCGCGACGACGCTTTGCGCGTTTCTGCCCATGCTGTTCTGGCCCGGCGTGCCCGGCGAGTTCATGGGCATGCTGCCGGTCACGCTGATCTTCGTCCTGTCCGCCTCGTTGATCGTGGCCCTGATCTACCTGCCCGTTCTGGGTGGGGTTGCGGCCCGGTTCACGCGGATCACCGAACAGGGCACCGAGATCGTCAGGGCGCTTGTGCCGGCCTACTGGATGCGCCTGATCCTGACGCTGGCCGCGGGCTATGCGATGTTCATGGCCGCGATGATCACGATCAATCCCGGCATCATCGGGATCGCGTCGGGTTCGGTCTCCGCCTTTGTTGCCATGCTGCCGGGCGCGGCCCTGTTCATTCTCAGCTCCGCCCTGATGTCGGTTCTGCTGGGGTCGGTCCAGATCGCGCGCAAGCCCAAGCCCATTCAGGCCGGGTATCGCCGCACCTGGTTCGGTTCGTTCATTCACATGATCGTCGGAAACCCGGTCGCGCCGGTTGGTGTGCTCGTGCTCATCGCGCTGTTTGTCGGCGTGGTGTTCTACCAGTTCATAAACAACAACAACGGCGTCGAATTCTTCGTGGAGACGGAGCCCGAAAACGCCGTGGTCTATGTGCGCGCGCGCGGCAACCTTTCCGTGCCCGAAATGGACGCGCTGGTCGCCCAGGTCGAGGAGGTGGTTCTGGCCACCGAAGGGGTGCGCGATGTGTTTGCCTTCGCCGGCGACGGCGGGCTGAACAACAACACCGGCGGCGCGGCGGCACCCGAAGACACCATCGGACAGGTGCAGATGGATCTGGTCGCGTGGGAGGACCGCCCGACTGCGGTGGTCTGGCGCCCGGTGCTCTGGGGCCTGTTCTCCATGCCGGTCACGATCGTGGATCCGCGATGGGACGGCAATGTCATCATCGACCGTCTGCAGACCGAACTGGACCGGATCCCGGGCATCGAGACCGAGATTTTCGAGCAGGCCCAGGGCCCCGCCGATGGCAAACCGGTCAATCTGCAATTGTCGGGCGACAATTGGGAGGATCTTCAGGAGGCGACCCGGATCGCGCGGGAGCATTTCGAGAGCATGCCGGCCCTGACCCTTGTCGAAGATACGCTGCCGCTGCCGGGCATCGACTGGCAGATCAATGTGGATGTGGAGGCCGCGGGCCGTTTCGGGGCCGATGTGGCCACCGTGGGCGCGATGGTGCAGCTTGTCACGCGCGGCATCCTGCTCGATACGATGCGGGTGCCGTCCTCGGACGAGGAGATCGATATCCGCGTGCGCTTCCCCGACGAGGCGCGGGTCCTGTCCACCCTCGATACGCTCAGGGTGCGCACCGCCGACGGGCTGGTGCCGCTGTCGAATTTCGTGACCTACGAGCCGACGCCGCAACTGGCGGTGATCGACCGGGTCGATCAGTCCCGCGTCTTCAACGTCAGGGCCGATGTGGAGGCGGATCTGCTGCGCGTCGATACCGATGAGGGCGAGACGCTTGGCATCGTCGAGCAACTGCCCGAAGGCGCCGCGCCCGAAATGCGCGGCCCAGACGGCACCGGATATGTCATCTTCCACATGACCGACGGGGTCGAGCCCGCAACGCTGATCGACGGGGTCGAAGGCGGCGATCTGACCCTGGTTGCCGTGAACGCGAACGAGCGGATCGCCCGGATCACCGAATGGATCGAGGCCGAGGACCCCTTCCCCAGTTCCGTCGGTTGGGAATGGGGCGGCGATCAGGAGGAGCAGGCCGAAAGCCAAGCGTTCCTTGGCCAGGCGTTCCTTGGCGCGCTTGGATTGATGTTCATCATCCTGCTGGCGCAGTTCAACTCCGTCTACAACGCGGTTCTGGTGCTGCTGGCGGTGGTTCTGTCCACCACAGGCGTGCTGATCGGGATGCTGGTGATGGATCAGACCTTCTCCATCATCATGACGGGGACGGGGATCGTGGCGCTGGCCGGGATCGTGGTGAACAACAATATCGTACTGATCGACACCTATCAGGAATACAGCCGCTACATGCCGCGGCTGGAGGCGATCACCCGCACGGCGGAGGCGCGCATCCGCCCCGTTCTGCTGACCACGATCACGACGATGGCGGGTCTCGCCCCGATGATGTACGGCATCAGCCTTGATTTCGGCGGCGGCGGCTACACGGTGAACAGCCCGACCGCCCTGTGGTGGAAACAGCTTGCGACCGCGGTAGTCTTCGGGCTTGGCCTGGCCACGGTTCTGACACTGGTGATGACGCCGTCGCTTCTTGCGCTCCGGATCTGGGCCGGCACGATCCTGTCGTGGCTGGCCCGCGGGCTCGGCATGCTGGGTGCCGGCAGCATGAGCAGCCGGGCGCAGGACTGGGCTCTGGCGCGCGCGGCGCGGAACACCCGCAATCCGATCATCCTGTGGGAGCAGGACCTGCCCCCGCCCGCCCCGCTGGTCGACACCGAGGCGGTGGTGGTGCCCCCTGCCCCCGCAGAAAGCCCCCGGCCCGACGACACGGACCTGCCGGAGGTGGCGCAGGACGAGGACGATCAGGGCAAGCCGAGGCCGCCCCTGCGCGCGGCGGAATAAGCACGGCTGCCCCCATCGGGGCGGTCGCGCGGGAGGATCGTGCAGGCCGGGAGGGCCGGTGTCGCCCCTTACGCAGAATGGCGCGGCCCGCAATCGGGGCGGCGCAATGGCCGAACGCCCCTGTCCGGAGCATGGGTGCGCTGCGGGTCTCCACCGATCAATTGGCGCAAAGGCCGGCCGCATGAGGCCTCAGCGAGGGGCGGACAGCCCGCGCGGGCGGCTCAGAACGCCCCGCACCGCCGGCGCGGTCAGGCCGCGCTTTCTTCCTCGGACATCTGGCGCTGCCACATCGCGGCATAGCGCCCGGACTGCGCCAGCAACTTCTCATGGGTGCCGCGCTCCACGATTTCACCCTGCTCCAGCACGATGATCTGGTTCGCCTCGACCACGGTGGACAGACGATGGGCGATGGTGATCACCGACCGGCCCTGCCCCATCATCTTCAGCTCTTCCTGAATGTCGCGCTCGGTCTCGGTGTCCAGCGCGCTGGTGGCCTCGTCCAGAAGCAGGATGGGCGGGTCTTTCAGCAAGGTGCGGGCAATTCCGACGCGCTGTTTCTCCCCGCCCGACAGCTTCAGCCCGCGCTCGCCCACGGCGGTCTCGTACCCCTCCGGCAAGGCCTGGATGAAGTCGTGGATCTTCGCCGCGCGGGCCGCCGCCTCGATCTCGGCGAAGCCGGCCTCGGGGCGGCCATAGGCGATGTTGTAGCGGATCGTGTCGTTGAAGAGCACCGTGTCCTGCGGCACCACGCCGATCTGCGCATGCAGGCTTTCCTGCGTCACCATGCGCAGATCCTGACCGTCGATGGTGATCGCGCCGCCATCCACATCGTAGAAGCGGAACAGAAGCCGCCCGATGGTGGATTTGCCCGACCCCGAAGGCCCGACAAGCGCCACGGTCTCGCCGGGCCCGACCCGGAAGGACACGCCCTTCAGAATCGGCCGGGCGGCGTCATAGCCGAACAGCACATTGTCGAACACCACCTCGCCCCGCGGACACTCCAGATCCGGCGCATCCGGCCGGTCCGTGACCTCGGCGGGCTGTTCGAGCAGATCGAACATCTCGCCCATATCCACAAGGCTCTGCCGGATTTCGCGATAGACCGTGCCCAGAAAGTTCAGCGGCATGGTAATCTGGATCATATAGGCGTTGACCATCACGAAATCGCCCACGGTCAGGCTGCCATCCTGCACGCCGAGCGCCGCCATCACCATCACCACCACAAGCCCGGTTGTGATGATCAGCGACTGGCCGAAATTCAACGCCGCGAGCGAATAGGAGGTCTTGAGCGCGGCCGCCTCATACCCCTCCATCGCGCCGTCATAGCGCATCGCCTCGCGGTTCTCGGCCCCGAAATACTTCACGGTTTCGAAATTCAGCAGGCTGTCGATCGCCTTCTGGTTGGCGTCGGTGTCCTGATCGTTCATCTGCTTGCGGATCTTCACCCGCCATTCGGTGACCTTGAAGGTGAACCAGATATAGATCGCGATGGTGACGGTAAGTACGATCAGGTAGTTGATGTCGAACACGACCGCCAGAATGATCCCGGTCAGAAGCAGTTCCAGAACCAGCGGACCCACGGAAAAGAGCAGGAAGCGCAACAGGAAGTCGACGCCCTTCACCCCGCGTTCGATGATCCGCGAGAGACCGCCCGTCTTCCGCGTGATGTGGTAACGCAGCGACAGGGCGTGGATATGGCGGAACGTCTCCAGCGCCAGTTGCCGCAACGCCCGCTGGCCCACCCGCGCGAAGATCGCATCGCGCAACTGCTGAAAGCCGACATTGGCCGCCCGCGCCACGCCATAGGCGATGGTCACGCCGACGGCGCCGAACACCAGCAGCCACGCGGCGGATCCTTCGCTTTCGCCGGCCAGTGCGTCGACCGCCGCCTTGTAGAGAAAGGGCGTGAAGACGGCGACCAGCTTGGCCACCACCAGCATGCCGAGCGCGATCACGACCCGGTACTTCACCCATGCCTGCCCGCGCGGCCACAGATAGGGCGCGACCTTGCGGATCGTGCGCACCCCGCTGCGGCGTTCGCGGGCCTCTTCGGAGGTGTCGGGCATCGAAAGATCGGTTGGCATGGGCTGGCGGGTTTCCTGCTGGCGGCTCCAAGCTGTGAACCTAGGTCCTGCCGCCGCAGAAGGCCAGACGGGCCGGGACTATTCCGACGCCATTTCCGGGATCGCGAAAACCTGACCGGGATAGATCAGATCCGGATCGCGGATCAGATCCTGATTGGCCTGATAGACCTGCACATAGAGAATGCCAGCGCCAAGCGTCTCCCGCGCGATACCCCAAAGCGTGAACCCCGGCTGTACCGTCACCACCGAAACCCCGTCATCGGGGCCCGGCAGGGCGGCAAGCACCGCCGGCTCTTCCCGCAGGAAGGGGGTCTCCACCCGGCTGACCACCTGTCCGGCGGCATCCACCTGATCGACCCGCAAGGTATAGGTGCCCGGGTCGACCTCGGGCAATGCGGCGCGCCATTGGCCCACCGCGTCGACCTCGGCCAGTCGCACGGGCTGGTTGTCCAGATAGACCTGCAAGCCGCTGTCGGCCTGTCCCCGGCCCGACAGCACGACCTCCCCCCCCGGATCGTAGGTGATGGTATCCAGAACGATCTGATCCAGGACCGCGGGCGCCTGATCGGCCGGTTGCAGCACCCGCACGCCCCTGTCATCGGCAATCAGCAAGGTGGGCGACCGGGGCGCGGCAGAGGGCTCCGTGGGCTGCGCAGTCGCATCCGGGGCGGCGCCCGCTTGCTGAACATCCTCCGCCCCGCTGTCGGAAACGGGCGCAGAGGCGCTTTCCGCGTCGGCGGATGCGGCGCCTGCATCCGCCACCCGGGCGGCGGTGGGGGTGATGATGATGCTTTCCTCGGAGACGACCGGCGGACCATCCGCGCCCTCCGCCATGGACAGGCTCAGCGCGCGGGGCATCTCGGCGGGTGGCACGGACACCATCGCAACGAAGGCGCCCCATTCATCGGCCGTCACCGTGTCGAGCGCGACACCGTCCAGCATCAGGGTGACCTCCGCGCCGGGCGCGGCACGGCCCGCGACGATGGTCGAGCCGGTCGGGTCGACCCGCAGCAGGTCGATCAGGGGCCGTATCCGGACCGGGGGCGTCTCGGCCGTGGCAACCGCGGCCTCCGCCTCATCGGCGGGGGCTGCAGCGGTGTTGGTCTCCCCCTGCGGTTCGGGCAGGACCGTGGTCGACACCACAACCGGGGAGGCGGGGTCTTCCGCCTGTGGCACATCTGCCGCAGGCAGGCTGGCCAGCGGCGCGGGGGCGCCCGCCCCCTCCGGCTGGTCCGGGCCAAGCAATCCGGAGAAGATGACAATGCCGATCACCCCTGCAAGCGCTGCTGCGCCCACACCGATGGCCAGCGCCGAGCCGCTGTTTATCGAGCCTGTGCCTAAGGCCATTTCCCCATCCAACCTAACTCACCGGTGCAGCGTGTCCGCGTTCCGATCGCGTGTGCACCGGGTTGAGTGACGTTATCAACAGGTCTATCAGGGGGCAAAACACCTCTTTGTGCAAGGGTCGCCAGATTTGTCATTCTCCGTCTGTGTCTATTGCGGCTCTCGCCCCGGGGCCGACCCGGAATACATGGCCGATGCGACGGCCCTTGGCGAAGGGCTGGCGCAGGCCGGTATGCGACTGGTCTATGGTGCGGGCGATGTGGGCCTGATGGGGGCGGTTGCGCGGGCGGCCCAGAATGCCGGCGGCGACACGTTCGGCGTGATCCCCGCCCATCTTCTGGCGCGCGAGATGGGCAAGCGCGATCTGGGGCGTTTCATCGTCACCGAGAACATGCATGAGCGCAAGAAGGTGATGTTCATGAATTCCGATGCGATTGTCGTCCTGCCGGGCGGCGCCGGATCGCTGGACGAGTTCTTCGAGGTGCTGACCTGGCGCCAGCTTGGCCTGCACGAAAAACCCATCCTGCTGATGAATACGGCCGCCTATTGGGGCCCGCTGGCCGCTCTGGTCGACCACGTGGTGACGCAGGGCTTCGCCGAAGCCTCGCTGAAGGAGTTCTACCGGGTGATCGACACCGTGTCCGCGATCATGTCGGCGCTGGAGACGGCGCGCGCCTGAGCGGCGCCCAGGAATAGATGCCAAGCGCCACCCAGATGATCGGGAAGGCGATGCCGTGCCAGAGGGTGATGACCTCCCCCAGAACCAGAACGGCGACGCCGAACTGGAGGGTCGGGTTCAGGTATTGCACCAGACCGATCGTCGACATCGCCGTGCGTCTGGCCGCATAGGAAAACAGGATGAGAGGCAGGGCCGTCAGCGGCCCTGCCATGATCAGGAGCGTGCTTTGGACCGCATCATGGCCGAACGCGCCCTGCTCCGCCCCGAGCCAGATCAGATAGCCGAGTGCCACCGGCGCAAGCAGCGCCACCTCGGCGGTGACCGACACGACCGGGCCCGCCACCGTCCAGCGTTTCATCAGGCCGTAGATCCCGAAGGTCGTCGCGAGCGAGAGGGAGATCCACGGGGCCACGCCCAGACCCAGGGTCAGGATCGCCACGGCCACACCCGCCAGCCCGACCGCGAGGATCTGCGCGCGGCCAAGGCGTTCCTTGAGCACGACCCGACCGATCAGCACCGCGACCAGCGGGAAGATGTAATAGCCGAGGGCGGATTCCACCGTGCGCCCCACCTGCACGGAGAAGATGAAGAGAAACCAGTTGCCCGAGATCATGAGTGCCGCGGCGAAGGCCAGAAACAGCGCGCGCCGGCCCGCCAAGGCTTGCGGCAATGCCCCTATCCGGCGCTGGAGTGTCAGCACGAGGCCGAAGACCGCGAAGGACCAGAGCGTTCGGTGGGCCAGAACCTCCAGCGGCGGCACATCCGACAGAAGCTTGTAGAAGATCGGCGACAGGCCCCAGATGATGCAGGCCCCGATCATCGCCAGAACGCCCTTGCCCGCCTCGCTCATGCCACCTGCCCCGACCCGTGCCTGCGGACAGGCATTTCACGCAGGATCTGGCGGGTCAAGGCGGCGCGGCGGCAGGCTCAGGCGTCCGGCGGGCCGGTCTCTTCGCTCAGCCGGGCGCTGATGCGGGTCGCCACCTCGTCGAGGGGATGATTGGTCAATGTCATCGGCAGTTCCGCGATGACCCGGCTGGCCACCTCCTTGTGGATCTGCCCGCGCAACTCGCCAAGGATGCGCGGCGCCGCGACGATGATCAGACGTTCGAACCGGTGCCGGTGGGCGCGTTTGTAGAGCATCTCCGACAGGTCCTGGGCAAACCGGTCCTGCGCCAGCCGATGCCAGTCCGTGTCTTCCACCGCGGAGCGATGCACCGACGGCCCGTCATTGAAACGGCCGGGTTTGTGGGCGCCCTGATCGCGGTTCGGGGGATTTTCCTGATGATCTTCCCGGCGCACCTCAAGCAGGGGGTGATCCGCATCGCCGATATTCTCGCACAAAAGCGCCTTCTCTCCGTCGGCCACCAGAACCCAGGTGCCGTTGGTCAGCGGCGAGGGGTTGCGGCGCACCTGATCGACATGTGTCGGGGTCATGGATGGATCGGTCATCGGGTCTCCTTCGGCTCGCTGTCGGTTTCGTCGGATTTGCGGACGCGGGTCGCTCCCGCGGGGTGTTCATAGGCGCGCTTTTCCTCGTCACGGGTGACGATCTTGCGGGCCAGCGTGCCGCCGGAGCGGCCCTGTTGCGAGACATGGATCTCGTCGCCCGGTATCTCCTTGGTTTCCTTTCGCCCGTCCCGGGATCGTGCGCGCGCGGCCATGATATCCTCCGTCTCTCAAGTCATATAGGAGGCAACGCCGGAGCGCGCAGGGGCGTTCCAAAGAAAAACCCGCCGGCTTGCACCGGCGGGTTCGGGGATATTCGCGGAAGGCCGGGATCAGGCGCTGGCGAGACGGCTCGCCACGTTTTCCCAGTTGACCAGATTGTCGAGGAAGTTGGTCAGATAGGCAGGGCGCTTGTTGCGGAAGTCGATGTAATAGGAATGCTCCCACACGTCGCAGCCCAGAAGGGCTGTCTGCCCGAAACAAAGCGGGTTCACGCCATTTTCGGTCTTGGTGACCTTCAGCGTGCCATCGGTGTCGACCACCAGCCAGCACCAGCCCGAGCCGAACTGGCCTGCACCGGCGGCGCCGAATTCTTCCTTGAACTTGTCGACCGATCCGAAAGCATCGGTGATGCGGCTTTCCAGTTCGCCCGGCATCGCGGACGTGCCCGGGCCCATCATTTCCCAGAACTGATTATGGTTCCACAACTGGCTGATATTATTGAAGATACCGCTTTGGGCCACCGCGTTTGCATCATAGGTGCCAGTGATGATCTCTTCCATCGACTTGTCGGCCCATTCGGTCCCATCGATCAGCTTGTTGCCATTGTCGACATATGCCTTGTGGTGGATGTCGTGGTGATATTCCAGCGTCTCCTTCGACATGCCGTTATCGGCCAGCGCATCGTGGGCGTAAGGAAGATCGGGAAGTTCGAATGCCATTGGTCAGGCCCCTCTTTGTTGGTGCAAGCGATTGAGTGACAGATGGAGGTCACCGGGTCGAAAGGTCAACCCCGCGGCGGTCAACAGGTTCCGGAAAACGCGATTTTTCCGCGGCACCGGCAGGCCGTCTCCGCCCCCGCGCGCCGCAACTGGCGGCCGGTTCAGAAATACCCGACCTCGCCGCCGTCTCTCGCCGATATGGCAAGGCAGTCGAACACGTAGCGCGCGACCGACCGGAAACAGATCAGCCGGATACTGTCCCCGCCCGTCATCCAGAATGCCGCGGGCACCTGCGCCAGACGCGTGCGGCGCATCTCTCCGGGCCCGAAGCTTTCGGGATGAAGATCGACCGGGGCAAGTTTGGCGAGAACTTCCCGCGTGCCGCGGCCCTCGATGGCGAAAAACGCGCGGGCATCCGAGACGTTGGCTACCAGATAATGGCGCCCTTTCAGTGTATTGCAAAGCGATGTTACCATGGCCTCCGCCCCGTCATGGGCGCAGAGGATCAGCAGTTCGTCCGGGGCCATCCAGGCGACCGCGCCCGTCTCCGTCTCGATGATCCGGCGCCGGTCGGGCACGGGGGTGCCGGTCGCGGCGCGCACCGCCGCGGCCGTTTCCGGCGCGGACAGGTCGGCCTTCAGCGTGACCATTCCCTGCAGACCCAGTTCGCGGATATCGGCCAGTCCTGCGGCCACCGCCCCGGGCAGGGCGCTCATCTCAGACATTCTGTTTCTCCCCCTCGGGATCATAGAAAACGGGGCTGACGATCCGGGCCTCGACGGTGGCCTCACCGACCGTGTTGAAGCTCAGCACCTCGCCCATCCGCTCCGGCCCGTTCAGCACCAGCCCCATGGCGATCCCCCGCCCGAGGGTCGGTGACAGATAGGTGGAGGTGACGCGGCCCTGCGTGTTGCGCTGGCCATTGGCGTTGCGTCCCTGCGCCAGCGCGTAGGATCCATCCGGCAGAACCGAACCGTCCAGCGTTTGCAACCCAACGAGTTTCCAGCGGGCCGGATCGGTCATGTGCGCGCGCGCCTGAGCCCGCTTGCCCAGATAATCCTCCTTCTTCCCGGAGATCGCCCAATCGAGGCCCAGATCCTGCGGGATGACGGTGCCGTCGGTTTCGTCGCCGATCATGATGAAGCCCTTTTCGGCCCGCATCACATGCAAGGCCTCGGTGCCGTAGGCGGTGGCGCCGAACTCCGCACCGGCCTCGTGCAGCGCCGCCCAGAAGGCGCGACCCCGGCTTGCAGGGACCGCGACCTCGAAGGACAGCTCGCCCGAGAAGGAGATGCGGAACACCCGCGCGTGGAAATCGCCGACCCGGCCCTCGACCCAGCCCATGAACGGCAGCGCCGCGGCGCTCAGGTCAAGATCGCCGCCGAGCTTTTCCAGCACCTTGCGCGCATTGGGCCCGACCACGGCCACCTGCGCCCATTGTTCGGTGACATTGGCGGTGAAGACCTGCCAGTCCCACCATTCGCATTGCAGCCAATCCTCCATATGGGCGTGGATATGATCGGCCCCGCCGGTCGTGGTGTGAACAAGGAACGTGTCCTCGTCCAGCCGCGCCACGACCCCGTCATCCATCAGGAATCCGTTTTCGTTGCACATCAGCCCGTAACGGCAGCGCCCGGGTTTCAGGCTGCTCATCATGTTGGTGTAGAGCATGTCCATGAAGCGGCCGGCATCGGGGCCCCTGACGAGGATCTTGCCCAGGGTCGAGGCATCGAGCAGCCCGAGGCTCGTGCGCGTCGCGGTGATCTCGCGGGCCACGGCCTCGGCATGGCTCTCCTGACCGCGGGGAAAGCAATAGGGCCGCCGCCACTGACCGACCGGCTCGAAGGCGGCGCCGTTTTCCTCATGCCAGTCATGGATCGGCGTGCGCCGGATCGGCTGAAAGATGTCGCCGCGCGCCTCGCCCGCGATGGCCCCCATGGAAATCGGCGTATAGGGCGGGCGGAACGTGGTCGTCCCGACCTGTGGGATCGGTGCATTCAGAGCATGAGAAAGAACCGCCAGACCGTTGATATTGCTGAGCTTGCCCTGATCGGTCGCCATGCCGAGCGTGGTGTAGCGTTTGGTATGCTCGACGCTTTCATACCCCTCCCGCGCGGCCAGCTGGACATCGCTGACCTTCACGTCATTCTGGAAATCCAGCCACATCTTGGCCCGTTTCGCGACGCCCGCGCCCTGCGGCATCATCCAGACCGGCAGAAGCGGCGCCTCCGACGGTTCTTCCACCCGTGCCTCGGGCAGGATTTCCGCGAGGGCGAAATCGCCATTCGCGGCCCCGGTCACGGAGACGAAGGCCTCGCCATCGGCGCCGCGCGGTGAGCGGTCGGGGTCGGGCCGGAAACAGGCGCGCGCGTCGTCCCAGACAAGTTTGCCGCCGCAATGGGACCATAGATGAACCACCGGCGACCAGCCGCCCGACATCGCGACCGCGTCGCAGGCGATCTCCTCGGTCGTGGCACCCTCACCCGCCTGTCGGCAGAGCGCGACCCCCGTGACCCGCTTGCCGCCCCTGACCGTGGCGATACCGGCACCCGTCGCGACCCGGATCCCCAGGGCCTTCGCCTGCATCGCCAGTTCCCCGTCCGCCTGAGGCCGCGCATCGACGATGCAGGGCACCGACAGGCCCGCCTGATGCAGGATAATCGCCGTCCGGTAGGCATCGTCATTATTGGTCACCACGACCGTGCGGTCGCCGGGCGAAACGCCGAAATTGACCACATAATCCCGCATAGCAGCGGCCAGCATCACGCCCGGCACATCGTTGCCCGCGAAACTGAGCGGGCGTTCGATCGCCCCGGTCGCGGTGACGACATGAGCGGCGCGGATGCGCCAGAGCCGGTGGCGCGGCGCGTCCGTTTCGGGGGTGTGATCGGCCACATGTTCATAGGCCAGCACATAGCCGTGGTCATAGACGCCAGCCCCCATGCAGCGTGTGCGCAGGGCCACATTGGGCATTTTTCCAAGGGCTTGCAGGGCGGTATTGATCCATTCTTCGGCCGTGGTTCCGTCTATGTCGCCGCCATCGACGGGCGCGCGGCCACCCCAGGCCGCCGTCTGTTCGACGAGGAGCACACGCTTACCTTCCGCTCCGGCTTTCAGCGCCGCCTGCAATCCCGCGACGCCGCCGCCGACGATCAGAACATCCACATGGACATAGAAATGCTCATAGCGATCCGCATCACGATCCTTCGGCGCCGCTCCCAGACCGGCGGAGTGGCGGATGATCGGCTCGAACACGTGTTTCCAGAACGGGCGGGGATGGATGAATGTCTTGTAATAGAACCCGGCGGGCAGGACCCGCGCCGCATAGCTGTTCAGCGCGCCGATATCGAATTCGAGACTGGGCCAGTGGTTCTGACTGCGGGCGGACAGCCCCGCGAACAGCTCGGTCGTGGTGGCGCGCTGATTTGGCTCGAAGCGCCCCGCCTCACCCAGATTGACCAGCGCATTGGGCTCTTCCGGGCCGGATGCGACGATGCCGCGCGGACGGTGATACTTGAAGCTGCGCCCGACCAGCATTTGCCCATTGGCCAGCAGCGCGGAGGCCAGAGTGTCGCCAAGAAAGCCCTGCAACCTTTTGCCGTTGAACGAAAATTCGATCTGGGCGCCGCGATCGACGAGACGGCCGCCAGTGGCGAGACGGGTGCTCATGTCGGGCTCCAGTCCGGATGTCTGGCCCTGATCCGGGTGATGATTTCAGCGGGCGGTTCGGTGGTCTGCGCCGGGTAGGTGCCGAACACCTCCAATGTGGCGGTATCCCGCGCGGCGAGAAACCATTTCCCGCAGCCATAGGCATGGCGCCAGCGCTCGAAATGCACCCCTTTGGGGTTGGTGCGGTGGAAAAGATAGCCTTCGAAATCAGCATCTTCCGAGCCGGGGCCGAAGCGTTTCAGATGCGCCTCCCCGCCGGGGCTGAGTTCGGTTTCATCGGCGGCGAGGCCGCAATTGGGACATGTCAGGATCAGCATGGCGGCGCCTCGGGACAGGACAATCGCGACCGCGGCGTCACCCGGCCGGACAGTCCACGGGACAGGTCACGCAAAAGGCGGCCCCGGATGGAGCCGCCTGCGCAAGGATGGAAATCCGCCCCCGGGCGGTAGGTATCAGCCTTCTTCGACGGTGCCTTCGACCGCCCCGACGCCGGGCACTTCGATTCTGACATCCGGCGTGTCGTCCCCGATGCCGCCACCGAAGACAACCCAGGCGACGACACCAAGCGCCACAACCACACCGCCGAGAATGAACGCCAAGGCGCCGTTGCCGGAGTTGGAGTTGCTGTTCGACTGGTCGGACATGTCTGTCTCTCCTCTGTGAAGTGGTTCAGCGAAGAAACGTGGAAGAGGCGGCCCCGGTTCCCGGAAAATTTTGCGGGCGCCATTTTGGTCGCGCCCGTGTCGCGGACCGACGCGGGGGCGTAGCCGTCCGCCCCGGCCAGCAACCGGGCGGTGGCCGACCGCCCCGAGCCCTTCGGATATCCGGCCTTCAGTGTGCGGTTATTGCTGGTCGCCCTCTGTCGCGACTGCCGCAGGGTCGGATGGCTGTTCGCCGCCCGCCTCGACGTCGAAGAAGATCGTGGCCAGCAAAACAAGGCCGATGACGCCCAGCACAACCAGAAGCGTTCCGAAGGCGCTGCCCGCGCTGTCCGGTGTGGTGTAATCGTAACTGGTGTTTCTCTGATCGTAGTCAGACATGACAGATCCTCCGTTTCTGTGAGGATCAGCGTCGCAATTGCCGCGGCAGGCTCAATCCGCGACGGAGAACAGGCACGATCTCGGCCAAAAGGGGCCGCTTCGGACCTATTCCATGGGCCGGAACGTGCCGGGGCCGCGCAATTCCGCGTGGGACCGGGGAAGATCGCGGCGCATGCGTGATCGGTGGCCGTGCGGGTCAATGCGCCACCCCCGCCGCCACGCTTTCGTCGACGAACCGGCCCTCGCGGAACCGCTCCAGACCGAAGGCCGCCGTCAGGGGCGAGTGACCTTTGGCCATCAGTTCGGCGAACCCCCAGCCGGAACCGGGGATCGCCTTGAACCCGCCGGTGCCCCATCCGCAATTGATGAAACACCCCTCAAGCGGCGTTTTCGACAGGATCGGGCTGCGGTCGCCGGTCATGTCCACGATCCCGCCCCATTGGCGCAGCATCTTGAGGCGCGAGATCATCGGGAAGGTTTCGATCAGCGCGCGCACCGTTTCCTCGATATGGTGAAAACTGCCGCGCTGCGTATAGTTGTTGTAGCCGTCCGCGCCGCCGCCGATCACCATTTCGCCCTTGTCGGACTGGCTCATGTAACCATGGACGGTGTTGGCCATCACGACCTCGTCCATGCAGGGTTTGATCGGCTCGCTCACAAGTGCCTGAAGGGCGACGCTTTCCACCGGCAGACGGAAACCCGCCATTTCGGCCAGCACGCCCGAATGGCCGGCAACGACGATGCCCAGCTTGGGCGTAGCGATATCGCCCTTGGTGGTCCGCACGCCGGTGACCTTGCCGTTTGCCGATTGCACGCCCGTGACCTCACATTGCTGGATGATGTCCATGCCCATGGCGGAGCAGGCCCGCGCATAACCCCAGGCAACGGCATCGTGGCGGGCGGTGCCGCCCCGCGGTTGCCACAGCGCGCCCAGCACCGGATAGCGGGGACCGTCGATATTGATGATCGGACACAGTTCCCGCACCCGCTCGGGCGCGATGAACTCCGTCGCCACGCCCTGCAGCGCGTTGGCATTGGCCGTCCGCCGGTATCCGCGCAGCTCGTGCTCGGTCTGGGCCAGCATCATCACGCCGCGGGGGCTGAACATCACGTTGTAGTTCAGATCCTGCGACATGGTTTCGTAAAGGCTGCGGGATTTTTCATAGATCGCCGCCGACGGGTCCTGAAGATAATTGGAGCGGATGATGGTGGTGTTACGCCCCGTATTGCCGCCGCCGAGCCAGCCCTTCTCGATCACCGCGACATTGGTGATGCCGTGGTTCTTGCCCAGATAGTAGGCGGTGGCCAGACCGTGCCCCCCTGCCCCTACGATCACCGCGTCATAGCGGGCCTTCGGCGACGGCGACGCCCACGCCCGTTCCCACCCCAGATGGTGGCGCGCAGCCTCTCGGACGATGGCAAAGGCGGAATAGCGGCGCATGGTCGGATCATCCCTTGGAACTGGCATTGGTGTGCGGGAACCGGCGTGATCAGAGGATACCCCGCGCGGCATTTCAAGGCCGGATTGCGACAGGTCGGCAGATTGGTGGCGTCGCAGCCTGCGGCGGATTGTATCTTTTGTGTCGGCGCGTCAGGGCATAGATGATACGGGACGGCGTTTGAGAGGGCGAGACGCATAATGGGCTTTTGGATTGTCGCAGGCGCGGCTTCGATATTTGTGGCGCTGGCGATTTGGGCCGGATTTCTCCGGCCACGCGGCGGCGACATGCCGGCGGCGGCATATGACTTGCAGGTCTATCGCGATCAGTTGAAGGAACTGGAGCGCGACGTGGCGCGAGGGGTGCTGTCCGAGGCGGACGCCACCCGCGCCAAGGCGGAGGTTGCCCGCCGGGTGCTGGAGGCCGACCGCGCCCTGCAGGCCAGTTCGGGGGGAACCGCGGGCACGCGCGGCGGCCCGCTTGTTCTGGGTCTGGGGCTTGTGGCGACGATTGCCGGCGCGTTCGCCGTGTATTGGCAGATCGGCGCGCCGGGCTATCCGGATCTGCCGCTTCAGACACGGGTCGAACTGGTGGAAGAGGCCCGCGCGACCCGCCCCGACCAGACCGAGGCCGAGGCCGGCGTGACCGTTCGCCCCCGGGTCGAGCCCGACCCGGAGCGCGAGGCGCTGGTGGTGCAGCTGCGCACCGTGATGGAACGCCGGCCCGATGACACGCAAGGTCTGGCGCTGCTGGCGCAGAACGAGGCCGCATTGGGCAATTTCCGCGCCGCACGTCTGGCTCAGGGACGGTTGATCGACCTTCTGGGCGCCGAAGCGACAGCCGCCCATCACGTGGATCTGGCCGAGATGATGGTGCTGGCCGCGGGCGGCTATGTCTCGCCCGAGGCGGAGGCGGCGTTGATCGCCGCGCTGGAGATCGAGCCCGGAAACGGCACCGCGCGCTACTACGCGGGGCTGATGTATGCGCAGCAGGGCCGGCCCGATCTGGCCTATCCGATCTGGCGCAACCTGCTGGCCGAAAGCACGCCGGATGCCCCATGGCTCGAACCCATCCGCCTTCAGATCGAAGAGGTGGCGTTTCTGGCGGGCGATCCGATCACGCTGGCCGAACTGCCTCAGCCCAGCACCAGCCCCCGGCCCGGCCCCACCGCCGAACAGATCGAAGCCGCGGGAGATATGGCGCCGGAGGATCGCATGGCCATGATCGAGGGGATGGTGAGCGGTCTGGCCGAACGCCTGTCGACCGAAGGCGGCCCGCCGGAGGATTGGGCCCGGCTGATCGGGGCCTTCGTGGTGCTCGGCCGGGTGGAGGATGCGCAGGCGATCTATGACGAGGCGCTTGATGTCTTCGCGGGCCAGCCCGAGGCGCTGGCCGTGCTCAGGCCTGCGGGCGCGACCCTTGAAAGTGCGCTGGAGTGATCTTTGACGACATCGGGGCTTTCGCGGAAACGCTGCCGCGGAACCGCGCCCTGATGGGGCTGGATTTCGGGACCAAGACCATCGGCGTGGCGGTAAGCGACCGCTCGCTGAGCGTTGCAACACCGCTGGAGACGGTCAAGCGGTCGAAATTCACGGCGGATGCGGGCCGTCTGGTCGAGTTGATCGCCGCGCGGGAGATCTGCGGGCTGGTGCTTGGCCTGCCGCGCAACATGGATGGGTCGGAGGGGCCGCGCGCCCAATCGACGCGGGCCTTCGCGCGCAACCTGTCCCGCATGCAAGGCCTCGAAGACCTTCCGATCAGCTTCTGGGACGAGCGGTTGAGCACCGTGGCCGCCGAACGCGCCCTGCTGGAGGCGGATACGACCCGAAAACGTCGCGCGGAGGTCATTGATCACGTGGCCGCAGGCTATATCTTGCAAGGGGCGCTGGACCGGCTGCGCCATATCAGGGGCATTTCATGACCGACGATGATCAGAATGCGCGCCCGCCCGGGCCGGAGGTCTGGAAACGCGACGAGATCGAGAGCCCCTGCATCAAGATTTGCGTGGTGCATCCCGAGACGCGGCTCTGCACCGGCTGCAACCGGTCGATCGAGGAAATCACCAACTGGTCCAGGATGGCCCCGGATGCCCGCGCCCGGATCATGGCGGAACTGCCCACGCGCGCGCCGTTGCTGAAAAAACGCCGCGGCGGGCGCGCGGCCCGTCTGTCAAAATAGGGTCCGCCCGGACCGCGCCGGCCGGTCCCCGCGGCCTCTGGCTTGCGGGAGCGCCTGCCCGGCGATTCTAGGCCTGCATGAGCCAGTCCCGGACCCCGCCGCGCAGTACCGGGCGGAAATAGAGGATCGCCCGCCGATCTTCGGGCGGGCTTTGGGCGCGCCAGGGCGCCACGCCATGGAGTGTCAGGCGGTGCAACAGGATCGCCTGGCCAACGCTCGCGGAAATCTCCACACGGGCGCAGCGCTCGAAACAGGCAGTGCGCGCGGCATGATAGGCCTCGGTCACATCGACATCCGCCCAGCTTGCGGGGGGATGCCCGGACAGCGCCTCCCTCATCGCGGCGCGGATCAGTTCATGACTGCCTTCCCACACCACAAGCGGCGCCTTCTCCGCCGGGCAGTCCGTCAGCGGCAGGCCCAGAATGTATCCATGGGGCTCCCGGATCATCCGGCGGCGGCTCTCGCCCACCGGCAGGAGCCCGTCCAGATGGGCCGCATCGCGCCGCCTGCGATAGCGATGCCGGGCCTCGCTCTCGCCACGGTCCCGGCCCGGATAGCCCGGATAGGTGACCGAGACCCGCCCCCGATGGAGCGGCAGCCGCCCCGCGATACGCTCCGCCTCGGCCCGTGCGGCGCAGCGGAGCGGGCCCGAGCCCGCAAGCCCGCCATCGGCATCGTTTCCCAGCACATCGACACCCGCGAACCATGTTCCGCCATGACGCAGCCATCTGGATGTGAGAGACGGCTCCTCCGCGCAGGCAAGCGCATGGGGCGCCACCGCGGCCAGCCAACGGTCAAGCGCGGGCTCAGGCGCAAAACCTGCCATCCCCGCCGCAGCCAGCTCACCAGCCGAACGCCTTCCGCAGCATGTTCAGCGCCATGACCATGATGAAGATGGCAAAGATGCGCCTGAGCGGTTTGGGGTCAAGCGCATGGGCCAGCCTTACGCCCCAGGGCGCCGTGATCAGGGTCATCGCGACGACAATTAGAAAGGCCACCAGATTGACCGACCCGAAGGTAAGTGGCGGCCGGCCCGCCGGGTCGCCCTGCACGAACAGAAAGCCCAGAACGGAGGGCACGGCGATGACCATGCCGAAGCCCGCCGCCGTTGCGACAGCACGATGGATCGGCGTGTTGTAAAGGCTCATCAGCGGGACGCCGAAGCTGCCCCCGCCGATCCCCATCAGCACGGACAGGAACCCCAGCACGGGCGACAGTGCGGCCCGCCTGATCCCTGTCGGCATTGCATCGCCAAGCCGCCAGTCCGGGCGGCCGAACCCGAAGTAAAGCCCCACGATCACCCCAAGCCCTCCGAAGATGGCCATCAGCACCTCGCTGCGCAGACCGCTTGCCGCGACGACGCCCAAAGCCGCCCCGATGGCGATGCCCGGGGCCCAGGATCGCAGGATATCCCAATCCACCGCGCCCTTCCTGTGATGCGATGACAGTGACCGGGCCGAGGTGACGACGATCGTCGCCAGCGATGTCGCCAGACAGATCTGCATCAGATCGGCCGTGTCATAGCCCAGATAGGAAAAGGCGAAAAAGAAGGCGGGTACCAGAATGATGCCGCCGCCCACGCCCAGAAGCCCCGCCACGACACCGGCAAAGGCGCCGATCACCAGAACCAAAGCGCCCATCGTCATCAGATCGCCGATATCCGGCATGTCCGTCTCCCCTGCTCCGCGTCGCATGGGGACTTATCCCCCTCACCGGGTATTGCCAAGACGCGGGCGTCTACGGGCGCCTCCGGTCGTGCGGCGTGCGGAAATCCCCGCACCTGAGGATGGCGCTGGCGGACCCGCGCGGTCCGTGACGGTTTCAGGCCGCGCGCAGACGGACCTCGTCCAGCGCCGCCTGAACGACCTCGGGGCCGGCACCGGGTTTATGCGCGTTTTCGGAGATCGCGCGCTTCCACCCCCGGGCCCCCGGGCGCCCCTGAAAGAGACCAAGCATGTGGCGCGTGACCTGCGCCAGCTTGCCGCCCGCGCTCAGATGCCGTTCGATATAGGGCAGCATCAGATGCACCACCTCCTCGGCGCTTCGCGGCGCGCGCGTCTCGCCGAAGATGGCCTGATCTGCGGACAGAAGCAGGCTGGAGGGGTCGTGATAGGCGGCCCGCCCGATCATCACGCCATCCATGCCGGCGGCCAGATGCGCCTGCGCCTGCGCCAGCGAGGTGATGCCGCCATTGACCGACAGGTGCAAAGCCGGGAAGTCGCGTTTCATGCGATGCACCAGCGGATAGTCCAGCGGAGGAACATCCCGATTCTGCTTGGGGCTCAGGCCCTGCAACCATGCTTTGCGGGCATGGATCGCAAACCGGGTCACGCCGGCGTCCCGCACCGTTTCCAGAAAGGCGGGCAAGACCTCCTCCGGCCGCTGCTCGTCCACCCCGATACGGCATTTGACGGTCACCTCCACCGGGCTGGCCGCGATCATCGCCGCCACGCAATCGGCCACGAGGCCCGGGCGCTCCATCAACACCGCACCGAAACACCCCGATTGCACCCGGTCCGACGGGCAGCCGATATTGAGATTGATCTCGTCATATCCGTAACCGGCCGCGATCCGCGCCGCCTCCGCGAGTTCGCGTGGATCCGACCCGCCCAGTTGCAGCGCCACGGGATGCTCCGCCGGGTCGAACCCGAGCAGGCGGTCACGATCGCCATGGATCACGGCAGGCGCCGTCACCATCTCGGTATGGAGCAACACATTCCGCGACATCAGCCGATGCAGATAGCGGCAATGCCGGTCGGTCCAATCCATCATAGGGGCACAGGATAATCTAGCGTGTTGATTTATTTGCATTTTTTGTGTATCTTCAAACTGTTGGCGGCGTATGCTGCTACGCTGGAATACGCCCCAATATCCCCGAATTTGCCCCTCTACGACGACTCATTGCACACACAGCGCACACGAAAATGGCCTCCATCACCAAGCTCCCCTCCGGTGCCTACCGGGTCCAGATCAGACGAAAGGGCCGCTACGCGAGCGAGACGTTCCTCCGCCGCGACGACGCCCATCGTTGGGCCCGCCAGGCGGAGACCCGGGTCGATCAAGGGCTGGCGCCGAACAAGTCGTCCGTTTCCCGCCTCCAGACCTTTGGCGACCTCATCGACCTTCATATAACCGATATGTGCGAGGTAGGGAAACCGCCGCGTCGCAGCAAGGCCGCCACGCTTACGACGCTCAAGCGCGATCTGGGCAAGGAGAAGGTCGGGCACCTCGACCGGCAAAAGCTGATCGACTACGGCAAGATGCGTGCAGACCAAGGCGCAGGTCCGGTGACCCTTGGGATCGATATCGGCGTGATCAAGATGATCATCACCCATGCGGCAGCCGTGCACGGGCTCGACATTTCTCCGGAACCCGTTGATCTGGCGCGCGTCGCACTCAAGCGGCTCGGCCTCATCGGCAAGGGCACAGAACGGGATCGTCGCCCCACCACGGACGAGTTGAACCGCCTCTTCCGATGCTTCGATGACAACGAACGCCTCACCCTGCCGATGACGCGGATCGTGAAGTTCGCGGTGGCCACAGCCATGCGGCTCGACGAGATATGCCGCGTCGAATGGGCCGATCTTGACGTCGACCGCCGCATGCTCCTGATCCGCGACCGAAAAGACCCGCGCAACAAGACCGGAAACGACCAGCGGATCCCGCTCTTCGCGGCCACTGGCTTCGACGCCTGGGCGCTGGTCACGGCGCAGGCCAAGGAATTGGGGCACGCAAAGGGCCGCGTCTTTCCCTATAACTCGAAATCGGTCGGTACAGCCTTCCGGCGCGCCTGCGTCGAGGTCAGCGTGAAGGACCTGCATTTCCACGATCTGCGCCACGAAGGCACTAGCCGCCTCTTCGAGGCAGGCTTCGCCATAGAACAGGTCGCCCTCGTCACCGGCCACAAGGATTGGAAGATGCTGCGCCGCTACACGCATATCAGGCCTGAAGCACTGCATAGGATGGCCGCCTCGCGCGCACCATTCTCGTCCGGGAATCTCGCGGCCGAGTGATCCGAGAGTCAGAGGGGAGCCGTCCCGGCCCGTGACGGGTTTGGAGGTCGAGAGAGAGGCTCCCGGCCGCCCGTCGCGGGAGAAAACCCATGAATACCGAGATTATCGATGCCGGGCGTGACATCAGCGGCGGCTACAAGGTGGATGTGTCGCGCGGCACGAATGTGGACCGCGTATCGTCCGAATGGTTCTCCCGGCCGGATGACGAGCGGTATCTGTCGCTCGACGATCTCTTTTCATTCGTAAAAGGCCGGGCGGAGCGCAGCCGGACGCGAACGGTGGAGAGTGCGGCGATCCGGGTCGAGGCACATCGCGACAACCCGGAGAAGCTGGGGCTGGTCCTGCCGGGCACGGATGAACCCATCGCACCGACCCATTGGTCCTTCGGCCAGCTCTCCAGCCTGGTCGGCGCGCCCGCGGCCTATCTGCGGCAACTGCCCGCGCCGCTGGCGGGGATCAACCTGCAATACGGCCTGACCAACCACCGGGCTGAGCAGATCAAGACGATGGAGGTCGCGGATGGCCGCACGGAACTGCGCGCGGTGACCGGCCCCGACTATGGTCGCATCTACGACCATGAACTGGTCTCCGCCGTGCAGCGCATCGCGGGCAACGGCACGGGCGATACACGATGGAAGGTGCCCGGCGTGCTCGACTGGTCGACCGGCATCTACAACCCGCGCGTGGACGTGACGAAGGAGACGACGACGCTCTACGCCTCGGACCGCGACGTGTTCATGTTCCTCGTTGACGACCTGAACCCGATCGAGGCGGGGCTGCTGCCCGATGGCTCGCCCGACCTCTATTTCCGCGGGTTCTATTGCTGGAACTCCGAGGTGGGCGCCAAGACTCTCGGCATCGCCAGCTTCTACCTGCGCGCGGTTTGCCAGAACCGCAACCTCTGGGGCGTCGAAGATTTCCAGAAGATCACGATCCGGCATTCGAAATACGCCGCCTCCCGCTTCGCCCACGAGGCCGCCCCGGCGCTGAGCCGCTTCGCCGACTCCTCGCCTGCGCCCTTCATTGAGGGCATCCGCGCGGCGCGGGAGAAGATCGTAGCGCGGTCGGACGAGGACCGGCAGGACTTCCTGCGCAAGCGCGGATTCTCGAAGGCTGAGACAGGGCGGATCGTCGAGACGGTACTGGCCGAGGAAGGTCGCCCGCCCGAGAGCGTCTTCGACTTCGTGCAGGGGATCACAGCGGTTGCCCGGTCAAAGCCGCAGCAGGATGCGCGGCTGATCATGGAGGGGAAGGCGAAGGTTCTGTTGGAGAAAGCATGATCGCGCTTAATATAACATACATTCAATGCCCTGCAGAGATACGCTCACGCACTGAATGAAGATTTCGAGGGGCGCTATAGCCCCTCGATCGTGAACTCGGGTGCACCTTGCCAAACCAGCTTCCAGCTCGCGCCAGGGCGGACATTCTGGATGATCCCGGGATCGAAGGCGACGAAGCACCGGCCGCCGGGGTGGCGCATTGACGGATAGATCAGTCCACGATGCCCCTCTCCCCTCAAGTCCGCGGCGAGACGCTGCCCGGCCGGATAGCCCTGCTCGGGGACCGGATCGAGCGCCGGATGCTCCTCCCTGTGCAGATCCGGGAAATCCCCGATGAAATCCGCCAGAAGTTCCACGTAGCGTGCCTCGTCCTCGTAGCGGCCGATGAAACCCAATTCACGGGTCCGGTGGAACCCAACTTCCTGCGCGCTCGTCAGCATGTCCCAGGCGCAGTACCACGCGCCGCGGTCGCCGGTGTTGAACCGGTTGCCCGAGGGTCGCGTATAGGTGAAGGCCGCGTTGATATGGCTCTGGCCGTAGAGGGTCAGGTCATGTGACCGCCGCGCGAAAGCGAGTTCGCGGCGGTCGAGCGCGGGGCTGCCCTGCGCTTCGGCGATCAGGCGGGCACTGGTCTCGCCCTCGATCTCGGCGAGAATCGCGGCCTCCGCGTCGCTGTCGACCAGTCCCCGCAGCACGGGCGGCTTGTGATGGGTCTCGGAGATCAGCCGGATAAGGGCGCGGTCGTTGACCGACGTGATCCTCAAACCCCGCCCCGCAGCGCATCGACATAGCCCCGCACGCGCAGGATCTTGGGCAACCCGCCCGCGATCATCGCGTCCACGGGCCGCGCGCCGTCGAACTCCGGACCCCGGTTGGGCAGCTTCGCCCAGTCCCGCGAGATCGGCTCGTTGAAATAGAGTTCGAGCGACTTGTAGAGGCCGATCAGCGCGCTCAATCGCAGCATCTGGTCCCGCGTCAAATCCCCCGCAAAATCGGGCTTCTTCGCCCGCTTCCAGGTCGAGTCCGACATATCCGCCAGTGCAGCCGCCTCCCGCAGGGTGAGCGACCAGGCGTCCGCGATCCGGGCGAAGGCCTTAAGAGCGACACCCTGCCGATCCGGCGCAGGACGTTCCAGAACAACGTTCTCCATGTGTTGGCGCTCCTTCCTAGCTTGACTGATGATATAAGGTCATATGGATTGTATTACAAGTCCATATGACCTTTTTGGTGCCTCCAGAGTAAGAGGGGTGCCGGGTTTTCCGTGACGGGTTTGGAGGTCGGGAGAGAGGCTCCCGGCGGGCCCGTCGCGGAGATATCCCGATGACAAAGCAACAGAAAATCACCCTCAGCGCCTCGCGCGACATTCCCTTCAACAAGCTGATGCTCAGCCAGTCGAACGTGCGCCACGTCAAGGCGGGCGTGTCGATCGAGGAACTGGCCGAGGACATCGCGCGGCGGACGCTGCTCAGCTCCATCACCGTGCGGCCCGTGCTGGACGACAGCGGCGCCGAGACCGGCATGTACACGATCCCCGCCGGTGGGCGGCGGTTCCGGGCGCTGGAACTGCTCGTGAAGCAGAAGCGCATGAACAAGACCGCGCTGGTGCCCTGCATCGTGCGCACCGACGGCCTCGCCGAGGAGGACAGCCTGGCCGAAAATGTCCAGCGGGCGCCGCTGCATCCGCTCGACCAGTTCCGCGCTTTCCAGGCGATGCGCGAGAAGGGTCGCACCGAGGAGGAGATCGCAGCGGCGTTCTTCGTCTCGGCCAGCGTGGTCAAGCAGCGGCTGAAACTCGCCGCTGTCGCGCCGTCGCTGCTCGACGCCTATGCCGAGGAGGAGATGACGCTCGACCAGCTCATGGCCTTCACGGTCAATCCCGATCACGCGCGGCAGGAGCAGGTCTGGGAGGCGCTGCAGCGGCACTATTCGCGGCAGCCTTACGAGATCCGCCGCATGCTGACCGAAGGCGCGGTGCGGGCCTCGGACAAGCGGGCGCGCCTCATTGGGCTCGACGATTATGTCGAGGCCGGGGGCGAGATCCTGCGCGACCTGTTCCAGCAGGACGACGGCGGCTGGCTGCAGGATGCCGCCCTTCTCGACGTCATGGTGCGCGAGAAGCTCGCAAAGGAGGCCGAAGCGATCCGTGCCGAGGGATGGAAATGGGTCGAGGTCGATACCGAGTTTCCCTACGGCCACACCTTCGGGATGCGCCGGGTCCATGGCGAGGCGGTGCCGATGTGCGATGAAGAGGCTGCCAGCTACCAAGCGCTGAAGGCCGAATACGACGCGATCGAGGCCAAGCATGCGGAAGCCGACGAGCTGCCCGACGAGGTCGATGCCCGGCTGGGCGAGATCGAGGAGGCGATGGAGGCACTCGAAGCGCGCCCGATCCGGTTCGAGGCCGAGGATCTTGCGCTGGCCGGGGCCTTCGTCAGCATCGACAGCTCCGGGCGGCTGCGGGTCGAGCGGGGCTATGTGCGAGCGGAGGATGAACCGGTCGAGGAAGTGGAAGATGTGGGCGAGGTCGCATCCGATCCGGTACCGGTCGCGGATATCGACGAGACCGCCACGTCCGCCCCTGACGACGAAGAAGACGACGGCCTCAAGCCGCTCTCCGATCGCCTCGTCATGGAACTCACGGCCCATCGGACCCTGGCATTGCGCAATGCGCTGGCCCAGGACCCGCAGGTCGCTTTCCTCGCGGCGCTGCACGCGATGGTCCTGCGGCTCTTCTACCGCTACGCCGTGGACAGCTGCATCGAGATCGAACCACGCAACGCGGGTTTCGGATCGCAGGTGCCGGGTCTCGGCGACACGGCCTATGCGCAGGCCATCGACCAGCGCCACGAGACCTGGGCGCGCAACCTGCCGAAAGCGCGCGAGGACCTCTGGGAGGCGCTGACCGAGTTCGACAGCTGCAGCCGCGAGGCGCTCTTCGCCCATTGCGTGGCAATGAGCGTGAACGCCGTCCACGACCCCTACCAGCGTCGCCCACGCGCCATCGCGCATGCGGATGTGCTGGCCGGGACCGTCGGGCTCGACATGGCCAAGGCGGGCTGGACAGCGACAGGCGACAGCTACCTCGGCCGCGTGACCAAGGCGCGCATCCTCGAAGCAGTGCGCGAGGCGAAAGGTGAGGACGCCGCTGACCGGATCGCCGGGCTTAAGAAGGCCGAGATGGTGACGGCAGCAGAGGATCTGCTCCTCGGCACCGGCTGGCTACCGGACCCGCTGCGCACACCGCCGCTGCCGGAAGAGGACGCTCCGGAGATCGAGCTGGTCGACGAGGCGCATACCGCCGATGGAGGACCTTCGGACGACGATCCCGACAGCGGCGAAGCGCAAACGGCGGAAGACGGCGGCGAACCGGCTATCGGAGATTCCGAACCCTCGGGAGAAGATGATCCCGTCGCCGGTGACGCCTTCGCCCGGACTGCCGCCGAGTGACCTTCGAGCAGGTCGGAGCGTTCGTGCCCTGGCAAAGGTCCCCCGGACCTTTGCCAGCCGGGCACTCACCCCCACGAGTTCCGGCAGCCGGGGTCCGCCAGAAAAGGCGGGCCCCTTTTTCTATCCATGACAGGAGGCATAGAGCATGCACAGCCCCGCCGCCGACATCGCCCGCCGCCTTGCCGAGAATGCCGAGACCGTCTGCCGTCACTACCTTACGAACGGGCGCAAACAGGGCCGCTACTGGATCGTTGGCGATGTGCAGAACACACCGGGCCGCAGCCTCTATGTCAGACTGACCGGTCCGATCTCTGGTCCCGGTGCCGCCGGAAAATGGACCGATTCCGCAACCGGGCAGCACGGGGACCTTCTGGACCTGATCGCCCTGAACATGGGTATCACCACGCTGAGGGACACGCTGGACGAAGCGCGCGGGTTTCTCAGCCTGCCGCAGACGGACAGGCACCGCGTCGCCAATCCGTCAGCCTCTCGCGGCTCACCCGAGGCCACGCGGCGGCTCTGGGCCATGGGCCAGCCCATGTCTGGCACCTTGGCAGAACGCTATCTCGCAGGGCGCGGCCTCACAGGGCTGGGCCATCTCGACAGTCTTCGGTTTCACCCGAACTGCTTCTACTGGCGCGAGGATCACGCGCTGACAGACCGGCCCGAGGCCTGGCCAGCCCTGCTCGCCAAGGTGACGGACCTCGATGAACGGCTTACCGGCCTGCACCGCACCTGGCTTGACCCCGCCACTGCGGACAAGGCCCCGGTCATTCCACCGCGCAAGGCGATGGGCAATCTCCTCGGCCATGGTGTTCGCATCGGCAAACCGGTAAGCGTGCTGGCCGCGGGCGAAGGGCTGGAGACCATGCTCTCCCTGCATCTTGCGCTGCCGGAGTTGCCTGCGGTGGCGGCTCTGTCCGCCAATCATCTCGCAGCCCTGCAGCTGCCCGCCGATCTTCGCCGCCTCTACATTGCCGTCGATGCCGATCCGGCAGGCCTGTGCGCCGCAGACCAACTGGCGCATCGGGCCATGGGGGCCGGGATCGACGCGATCCACCTCTACCCCCGTCTCGGCGATTTCAATGACGATCTGCGGGCAATTGGCCGCGACGCGTTGCGCGCGCATCTGCGTCCGCAACTGGCGCCCGAGGATGCCGTGACCTTCCTCGACGACACCATCGATTGATCGGAGTCGGCGCAGCCGGCCAGCGCCTCCGCGATCAGAGCCACGCCTTCCGGCCTTCCGAGAGCGGGCAAAACGGAGCAGAGCCCGGACGGGCCCGCAACGGCCATGGCCGTCCTACGCTGCGCTTCGGTTCCACCCCATCGCGCGGGCGCGACGGGGACCCCTGAGAATGCAGACCCGCCCGGTCCCCGCTTTTCCGTTGCCCAGGAAGGCCGCGAGAGGCGCGGTCTTCGACAACCGGAGACGACATCATGACCGAGACCCATCTTCACACCCGATCCTCCACCGCCGTTGTGCTCGAAGAACTCCAGCTCTATGGCTGGCGCCCCTTCACGGACGAGGCTGACCCCCGCCCCTTGCCGGAACCCGACGCCATTCGCACCGCCGTCGCCGACATTTTCGACGCGCTCGTCTCGACCCTGTCCGACACGCGGCTGGAACCCGACCTCGAAGATCTGCTCTGGTCCACTGCGAACCTGTTTCACCGCATGGCGACGCGGACAGGCCGGGATCTCGACAGTAACGAACAGGCACAGAAACGGGCGCAGCGCGAACAGGACGGATCCGAGGTCCGGTCCGTCGAACTGGAAACCCTGATCGCGGAGGGCATCACGCTGATCGAGCGGCGCAACGCCTTTGAGGCCATGCGAGATCTCGCTGCCGAGTTGTTCGAGACCCATCTTGGCCAAACCTGGCACCCGCGCGGGGGCAGCCACGTGAACCGCCGTACCCTGACCGCTTCCCTGATCGACAGCCGCGACCACCTCGCCGCAAAGCGCCGGGCCGATCTGGAGCCGCTCCTGCCGCAGGGCACGAAAATCGCATTCACCGGCGGGCTGGACTGCAGCGATCACGCGGCCATCTGGGCGGCCCTTGACCGTGTCCACGCGAAACACGCCGACATGGTCCTGTTGCATGGCGGCGCGCCGCGCGGGGCCGAGCGCATCGCAGCCGCTTGGGCCGACAACCGCAGCGTGACGCAGATCGTCTTCAAACCCGACTGGACGCGGCACGGCAAATCAGCCCCGTTCAAGCGCAACGACCAGTTGCTCGATACCCTGCCCATCGGGCTCATCGTCTTCCCGGGCTCCGGCATCACCGAAAATCTCGCCGACAAGGCCCGCGCGATGGGCATCCCGCTCTTCGATTTCCGGCCGAAAGCCGCCCCCCCGGCATGACCGGATTTCCGCCGACGCCCGCCCCGGACCCTCCCAGGGTGGGCCGTTTTCTGCTATGATCGGCCTGTGCCAATGGAGGAGGTGGCGGCGCGATCCTTATTCTCGAAAGGAGTGCCTCATGTTTTTCTCCACCCTCTTCACGCTGTTCGGCCTCGGTGCCCTCTGCTGGATCTTGTTCAACCTGGCTGTCTACGCCCTGCCCTTCGCGATCGGGCTGACGTCCGGCATGTATCTGCATGAGTCTGGCCAAGGCGTCTTCCTGTCGATCATTGCGGGCCTCTTCATCGGCGGCTTCGTCGCGGCTCTCGGGGAATTCGCCTTTGACCGTATCCGCTCTATCCCCATCAAACTGGCCATCGGCCTGATCTACGCGGTCCCTGCCGGGATCGCCGGGTTTCATGCGGCAAAGGGTCTTGCCGAATTCGGCAGTGCGGGCGCTGGGACCACCACCTTCTTGTCCTGGCTGGGCGCGCTCATTATCGGCGGGACAGCTTGGGCGCGGGTGTCGGGCTGGTCCGAGGTCAACGCCATGTCCGAACCACACCCGCACAGATCTTTCGACGAACGCTGAACGCCCTGTGAAGCTTGTGCCGGTGCGTGCTGTCCGCCAAATCGTCAGCGTGCCGCGCAACCGATTGAGGCAACAGGTCTCGATCCTCGTCGTCACCGCAGAGTTGCGATTGGGCAGGACCGGCTGAGCAAAGCCAGATCACTGAGACCCATGTCATGGCGCATGTCCCCGGTCGCGCATGCACCTAGATCGTCGGCAGACCGAACCGGCAGACAAACACAGACACCGCGAGAGGGGGCAATCCCGGAGTAGAGAGGCACGTCCGGGACATGCGTCGTTTCCGCGAGCACGCTAAAACCTGTCTTTGCACGACGTCTGCTGCCGGAGTCTTGCGCGGTCCAGAGGTAGCCTGTCATCCCCTCTCCCATGGCTTGCGCCACGCGTCCCTTGCGGGCCTCTCAGCGGCTGATCTGACCGGGATCGGCTAACGCCTCGACCGCCTAGGCCGCAACGGTCGGTCCGGACTTTCTTCCCCTGGCGCCCCCGAACAATATCGGGTCCGCCATTCCTCGCGGAACAAGAAAGACCGGCCTTGCCGTCCTCCGCTGGCGCTGCGGGCCACAGGGGCTGCGTCGGCGGATCGCCCCGGTCCTGACGATCGCCATCGAGGCCGCGAAGGGCGCGGGCTCGGACAAGCCAAAAGGAGATATGATATGGCCACCATCGGAACCTTCAAAAAGACCGGCAGCGAATACGTCGGCGAAATCGTCACCCTCAGCGTTCAGGCGAAAGCCGTCCGCATCGTCCCCGAGGACAGCACCCCGAACGAGAATGCCCCCTCCCACCGCGTCTTTGTCGGCCGTGCCGAGATCGGCGCCGCCTGGTCCAAGCGCTCGACCGAGGGCCGCGACTACCTGAGCCTCAAGCTCGACGACCCGAGCTTCACCCAGCCGATCTACGCCAACCTCTTCGACGACACGGTGATCGAAGGCGGCGAAGAGACCTTCAGCCTCATCTGGTCGCGCCCCAACACCCGCCGCAACGGCGACTGACAGCAGACCGCCCCGCCCGGGATCACCGGGTGGGGCGAACTTTGTTTTCGCTGGTTTGGCAAGGAGCGGCTCGGCGTCACATTTAAAACTGTCGCCGGCCCACAGCTGCCCCGCAAGCTCATCGAAACGAAAGGCAGGAAACAATCAGGGCCAGCCTCGTCGGCCCGCGACATCAGCGTGGCAATCCTTAAATTTTCTGATATCCTCGTCCTGCTCTTTGGTCGGGAGAAAGATTTGATAATTCAGCCATCACTTCTAAAAACTGCGGCGCAAAACGTGTCATCTCGCGTTTTTGTTTGTGGTCCCGGATATTCCTCCCATGGCATCGCTGTCAGGGACATGGCTCGTGATGCGCTTCAGCAGATTCCGAATGTGAAGGCCCTCTACGGAGAAGAAATCGAAAGCCAGAGTAGCTACAAAAAGCAATCGACTGACCTGCAAACACTTGAGGTTCGATTTGCCCACGATGTTGACTTCACACTTCTGATCCTAGAGTCCCCGGGTTCTATTGCAGAGCTTGGGACATTCACGCAGATTCCAGGAATAAGGGAGCGCCTAATGGTCTTGCTGTCCGGCAGATTCTACCGGGCAGAAAGCTACATCTCACGGGGACCCCTAAGCTTGCTCACCCGCCTCAATCCAAATAGTGTCATCTATTTCGATGCAGAAAACAAAAACGAGATGTTGGATCGCGTGAGGTACCCGCTAACTTTTTTCAAATACGCTCAATACCTGAACCGATTTGACTACCTGAGAAATACAATGCTCCGCTACCAGAGAAAACCCACCAATTACTCCGCCTACATTAAGCCAATTCGTGATCAGTACCAGATGGCGTCCACCCTGATTGCAGTCTTGACTGGTGACAGGCCAAGCTACGCTGAGCTGCTCCTGTCTTCTGGACTTCACCCCGACCAGTTGAACTCGGCACTACATGGCCTCTACAAAGCGGGGAAAATCGAAAAGGTCGGTTCTGGCCGCTACCGCTCGGTGAACGGCTTTGCGGACGATCTCTTGGAGCCGTTTAGTTCGACCGCGATCAGCAAAACTCGATCTAAGAGGTTGGCCGCTGCTTGACGCCAGCCCCCGCTGAGGTAGTGTTGTCACATTCCTAGCAATTCCCCGTGAGGGGAGACGCAATGTCATCGTTGCGGGCACGCGAAGTACGCAGAAGCCTGCCATGCAATAAACCGATCCGAGGATTTCCTCGCATGCGTTTTATTGCATGGCATCGAGAGAGAGAAGAAGTAGGAATGGGTGCTGCGGACGATTGCAAGGACTTGGCGTCTCTCGCTGATTTCTTGGGATTTGCTCCGCAGCACATCTTCTATTTGGTCGAAGACCCTGACAGGTGCTACGTCTCCATCGAAATTCCGAAGAATTCCGACCCCACAAAGTTTCGGAAATTAGACATCCCCATATCAGAATTGAAAGGCGTTCAGCGAACGATCAACAAGAAGATCCTGTATGAGTTCCCGGTCGATGAGTGCGTACACTCATATGTGACCGCTCGATCAATTCTAACGGCGGCCCGAGAATTTTGCCCCGGTCGCGCTGTCCTAAAGGTGGATATTGAAGACTTCTTCCCATCTATCACCTTCGTGCGGGTTTTAGGACTTTTCAAGGCTCTTGGCTTCTCAGACGCAGCTTCCTTTATCCTCGCTCGACTAACTACATTCGGGGATCGCTTGGCACAAGGCGCTCCAACAAGCCCAGCCATATCAAATTTGATCATGCGAGGTATTGATCTTCGCTTGAAGAGGCTAGCTGCCACCTGGGAGTTGAAATACCTAAGGTATAGCGATGACATGTTTTTTCACAAAGAAAAGAACTTCAATCACCCGAAGCTGACCACCTACATTTCAAAGACTATCGAAGATGGTGGCTTTGCGACAAACAAACGAAAAACCAAGTATCATCCAAAAGGCCTGCCTCGAACTACGTTAGGCCTTCTGACACATGGCGAGAAGCCGAAGATACCGGGAAGCCAGCGTCGTGCTTACAGGTCGATGTTTTTCAAGGCTTCAAGGAACATCCATTGGGCGCACGAAAACAGAGAGCGGCTCCGCGGCATTATCGAGTGGTACAAGTGTGTCTATGGACGAGATGATACCTACACGCAGTATCGCGCAATTTTGGACAATGAGGCGCGTTTGAGAATCCACGACACGTATCAAAGCAAGTAGAGCCCAGCCAACTGGCAAAGCTCTTTGCATTGTCAAAGGCATTTCTGCCGTTGGTGCGCTGCGCAGCGATTGTCGGCAATCCGCTCCCCCGACATGGTTGCTTATCTACGAGCTTTCGCCTATATGACTAAGTCATACCTCGGAGCCCAGCATGACCGTCAAGACAACCCTCAGCTTCACCGACCGTCACCATCGGTTCCTGACCGACAAGGTGGGCCAAGGCGTCTTCGCCTCGCAAAGCGCGGCTGTGGCGGCGGCGCTGGAGCAGATGATGCGCGATGAAGAGGAGCGCGAGTTGGCACTTGGGGCGATGGCCGAAGAAATTCGGGCGCGGCTCGACACGCCGGGTGCCGACTATGTCTCGGCCGAGGACGCCTTTGCCGCCGCGCGGGCCCGGCTGCAGGCCGCGCGCGAGGCGTGAGCTATAGCATCCGGATCCATCCGGCGGTCGCGGGTGATCTCGACGCCATCACGCGCTGGCTGATCGACTATGCCGGCCCGCAATACGCCGCGCGCCGACTGGACGAGATTGAGGCCACTATCGCCAGCCTCGCTGACCTGCCGCACAAAGGCAGCCGCCGGGACGAGATCGCCCCCGGGCTGCGCGCCATTCCAGCAGGCCGCAAGGCCGTGATCGCCTTCACTGTCGACGATGATGCCCGCGAGGTTCATATCCACGCCGTGACTTTTGCCGGGGCCGACTGGATCACACGCAGCAAAGCGCGCGGGCGGTAGCAGGATGGTGCGCAAACCTGTCCACAAATGGGCCTTCAAACCCGGCATGCGCGCAAGCGCTTTCGGATGGCGCGGCTCCGCCAAGGCGACCCAGCGGTTGAAATCGGCCAGCGCGGAAATCCGGGCCGTCAATCGTGCGGATCCCGTCACGGCGGCGGACGGCGTGGTCGCATTGGCCGCGCGGATCTGGCCCGCGTTTGAGCATATCGACACCTCGTCGGGCGCGCTTGGCACCGCCGTGCGCCGGACGCTTGACGACCTTGTGCCGATTCTGATCGCAGCCCCTGCCGATGAAAAGACGCGCGCAAAATGGCTGGAGCAGCTGCGCGAGGCCATCGAGGACGATGGCGTCGACTACCTCGCCCCGATTTCGGAGCGGTTCGGCGAGATCGCCGTGTACCCCGCGCTCATGACACTGCATGCCGACCGTGATCTCGACCTGATCCATCGCGCCTGGTCGGATTGGCAGCGGTACGCGCATGTCGGCACAGCGACGCTCACGCTGTCCTGCCTGCTCGAAGCCGCGCGGTATGACGAATTGCTGGCGCTCCTCGCGGTCAAGAAGACCCGGCTGTGGTTCGACGACAAGTTCGGGGCCGAAGCCCTGCTTCGACAGGGCCGCGAAGATGACGCGCTCGCCTATGCCGACGCCCTTCTGCAAGAGGATCGCCAGACATGGGGCCATCACGACATCTGCCGGTTTTGCGAAGCGATCCTGGTGCGGCAAGGCAAGGCGGACGAGGCCTATCGCCGGTTCGGCCTGCCCACAGCAAGCGGAAAGACCTGGCTGGCGAAGTGGCGCGATCTGGTCAAGCGCTACCCTGACCGGGATGCCCGTGCATTACTGGAAGACCTGATCGCGCTCCACGGTCGCAAGGGCAAATGGTTCGCCGCAGCAAAGACCGCGACCTATTTCGACATCGCCCTCGACTGCGCAGCCGATCATGAGGCGGCACCGGCCACGCTCATCCGGGGCGCCCGCGATTTCGCGATCAAGGAACCGGCCTTCGCTGCCGATGTCGCTCTGCATGCGATAAGGCATCTTCTGGCGGGCCGTGGCTATGAACCCAGCCCGTTCGACATCGACGAAGCGGTCGATCACCTGATGACCGCCAGCACGCGCATTGACCGGCGGGGCTGGGCCATCGCGGCGCTTCAGCGACTGATGGAGACCACGCCCGGCGATGATCTGATGCAACGCCGCCTTGGCCAGAAGCTGACCGAACTCAGTGCTGAATAGCGGATTGATCGCTATCGAGAAGCAGCCTGCACGGCGCGATGAAACCAACCCATGCTCTGCGCTGACTTCGCAAGTTTCGGCCCAACAGCTGACCGCCCGGGCGAACGATCACGGTTTTCGGGAACGCACATCTCCTTCGGCGCGTTCTTCGATCAGCTTCGCCGGTGCCACATCCAGATGCGCCGCGACCCGCTGAAGAGTCTGCAAAGTGACATTCTGCTGGCCGCGTTCCATGGCGCTGACATGGGCACGGTCGACATCCATCGCTGCCGCCAACGCGGCCTGCGTCAGCCCACGCGCTTGGCGGTAGTGCTTGAGATTACTTGCAAAAACAACGCGGATGTCCATCCGCAGCTAAAAAGCCTATCGCGTATTTTGGTGCGACGTATTATAATACTCATCTGCCACCTGACTGACCGCGATCCGTTCTTGCACAGGCAATCCGATGTGCTTTTATGGACCTTAACGCCAAACGGCGAGGGGGAATCATGTCTGCCACCGGCACCACGCCGATCTCTGATCTCGCACCACAAGGCGATGATCTGACCGACTACGACCACGCACATATGACGCTTTACCTGCGCCTGTTCGACGCCGCTGAAAGCGGTGCAAGCCTGCAGGAAGTCAGCCAGATCCTGTTCGGCCTCGATGCGGACAAGGAACCGGAACGTGCCCAAAAAATCTATGACAGCCACCTCGCCCGTGCGCGCTGGATGACCGAACACGGCTATCGCAAGCTGCTTGAGGGCGGTAACGGCTGAACTTTGCGCAATTCGGCCCAGATCGGCGAACACTCGCGCAGGTTGCGCAAGTTGACCGTTCGCGTCGTCGTTTTCTTGCACCTCCCGGCTATACTCTTTCCCCATCGAAACCTCTGACGCGGAGCTTCGCCATGACCAGGGATTGGCAAGACGAAGCGGCGTATCGGCATTTCGACCGCCTCGACCTGTCCGGTTTGGCCTGGGAATGCCTGCGCCGCAATTCCGACTATCGCGCAACCTACCCGCTAATGCGGGATGGATTGAGATCACCGGCTGCATGGGGGTTGCGATTTCCCGGTTGATCCGGACATCGACGCACCCAAAGCACCCGTGTTCTGGACGCCTTCAATCGCCCCGGCAGCGGTAGGGTATGTTGTGCCGGTCCCCGGCGGCGACACCGCCGCGCCGCAAATCGATGCAAATGATCTAACCGTCATCGGAACGCAGGACGGCTTGATGTATGTGCGCCTCACAACGGGCGCGTTGCTCGTGTTGGACGCAAAGAACCTGCGTCGGCCCCTCGGCATCCTGGTGCCGCTGGACGAGCATTGGACAGCGCGGATCAATTCACTCGAGACGCTCCGCGCGCAACTGCTGCATCACAAACGATCCCCTCCGCCCCTGACGTCGCAGCAGCGACGGCGCATCCAGCTTGCATTGCGCACACTCGACGCGCGCCGGGATCGTGCCAGCTACCAGACGATCGCGCGGCATTTGTTCGGCGCAGAGGCTGTGTCGCGCGAGCATTGGAAGACCAGCTCCCTCAAGGCCCAGATCACCCGACTGACAGCCCATGGCACGCATCTTACCACCAAAGGCTATCGCTTTCTCCTTCTCGGCAAAAGACCCACGGGACGCTCCAAGCCGCGCAAATGATCACCGCGCGATCTCCGAAAATCGAACCCTCATCAGTCCCTGATCCTGCTGGCCTTTGGGGGTTACGTTTTCGCGCCGCGATCTTCGTCATCCCTCCCCACGGCGCTCTGCCGTTTTGATGACCTCCGACAGCCCGCGACGCGCCGTCGCGCGGCCTAGCCACCGGAGATGCTCAAATGCCCGACCCAAACGAAGGACTCCCGCCCCGCTACCTCAGAACCCCGGAAGCCGCCCGATTTCTCGGCCTGTCTGGCCGTACGCTGGAAAAACACAGGACCTACGGGACCGGCCCGCGGTACTCGAAAATCGGCGGGCGTGTCGTCTATGCGGTCGACGATCTGCAGGCCTGGGTCACGAGGGGCGAGAAGACCTCGACCTCGGACGAGACCGAGGACCGCGTCCTGCCCGCCAAACGCCATGCCGCCATTTCGCCGGCCTATCTGCGGCGGGGGCGCTGAGCCGATGCAGACAAGTGTCCACCTCACCTGGATCGAAGGGCGCATCGAGCGCTGGATCCGTTTCGGTCGGATTGCCGAGGAAACCATCCTGACGCGCACGGAAAAGCGCGTGGCCTTCGCTCCCGGCGCGATCTTCGCGCTCGTCCGCTGGTCGTCGAACCACCACGGCACCGTTGAAAGCCGGATCGACATTCTGCGCGCCGTCGGCGCTGGCGAGCCCTGCTCGACGGTGCCCTGTGTCACGCCAGGCGGAGAGCTTTTGCTGCGCCTCTCCGGCTGGCCCAAGGTCGAGGCGGCGCTGCGGTCCGTCGACATCGTGGAAAGCTATGGCATCGCACCGGAAGATGTCTGTCCCGATCATTGGCGGCACGTCCACAACCGCCTGACCGCGGCATTGGAGCCCCGGCCTTACACCCCTGCCCGGCATGCGGCCTGGCTCAAGCGTCGCATGGTGACGACATGAGCGCGGCGGTCTCTCCCCTCCTCGCGGCCGGTTTGTGCCTCGGTCTGCTTGCAGCTGCACAGATCGACCGCGCGCCCTGGCTGATCTGGAACGCGTCAGCAAGCGTGCCGATCGGACTCTACGTCGTTCGAGCGTCACATGGGCGATCGCTGGGCGAAATCGTTGCCGTGCGCCTGCCGGAAGACCTGTCATCCTGGGTGGTTGAACGCGGCTATGTCAGTGCGGATACCTTGCTGTTGAAACGCATCGCGGCCGTCTCGGGCATGACCGTCTGTCGCGATGGTCTCGATATCACCCTCGACGGTACCGTTGTTGCCGAGGCAGCATTGGCTGACCAACAGGGCCGCCCGCTTCCCCGTTGGACGGGATGTGTCACACTCGCCTCGGACGAGGTCTTCCTGCTCCTTGCTGGCGTCGCCGACAGCCTCGATGGGCGCTATTTCGGCCCGTTGTCAGAGGACACGATAATCGGACGCGCCATCCCTCTTTGGACATATGGAGGGGCGGCAGATGCGTAGTCTCGAACGCGGTCACAGCCGTCGGCACGCAGGCATTACTACCGCGCTTGTGCTGATCCTCTGCACGCCGATCACCGTGGCACCGACCGTCGTGATCGCTCAGGACCGCAGTGTTTCTGCATCTGAGCAGCAACCCATCGACATCCATATCGCAGAAGCCGCGCGCAGGTTCGGCATCCCGCAGCCCTGGATCCGTGCCGTCATGGAAGTCGAGAGCGCGGGCAATCCGCGCGCGGTGAGCCACGCGGGCGCCATGGGGCTTATGCAGATCATGCCCGGCACCTGGGCCGAATTGCGCGCAGCCCACCGGCTTGGCGATGACCCCTTCGATCCACGCGACAACATTCTGGCCGGCGCCGCCTATCTGCGGCAGATGTACGACCGGTTCGGGTCACCCGGCTTTCTCGCGGCCTACAATGCCGGGCCTGCACGGTACCAGAACCACCTTGATACCGGACGCGCCCTGCCGCTTGAAACCCGCAATTACCTCGCCATCCTCGCGCCACTCATCGCCGATGGAACCGACGTCGCGCGGGCAGTGAACAACCCGCAGAGGACGCAGGACTGGCGCGACGCCCCGCTGTTCGCGGCAATGGCCGAGGAGGGTCAGAACCCAGGCGATGACGCCCAACGGATTGCGTCTGACGCGTCTCGAAACGGCATCTTCGTGCCTCTCAGCCGGGGGCAAACGCCATGATCCGCGAAATCGCACCATGGCGAGGTCTGGAAAGCCCGGTCGCAGGAATGGGCCGGAGAAGGTCGACGCGCAGGGTCTCAACAGAAAGAGCGCGAGATAAAAGCGGTGCCGCAAGCGGACCTCAAGCTGTTGTTTCTCTGCGAGGATTTGCGCCGCACATCCAAGCTGCATGCCGCAAGACTTCACCTAGCGAGTTGATTTATGGGAGTTTTTCAAGCGGCAGCTGGTCTTGCAAGCGAGTGCGGCCATGACCCGGCACGACAACGACCTGCGCATCCGCCCCGGGCGTATCCGCGACGGCGGCAGGACCTCGAAGCAACCCACCCGTTTCGTCAACGAGGTCATGCGAGCTGCGCGGAAATCCGGACATACCGGCTACCGTATCGGCGCGGGCAGCACGCGCTCCGGCAACGCCGCTTTCGGGCGCGGACGGTTTGCCCGAACCGCTAAAGGTCTGACCCGCACCTCCCGGCGCGTCGTCGTGAAGGCTCGCATCGTACGGCACCAGGGCAAGCGCTTTCGCTCCGCGCCCATGGCCAAGCATCTCGGCTACTTGCAGCGCGATGGCGTCGGTCAGGACGGGCGCGACGCCGACTTGTTCGGGTCTGACCGCGATGATCTCGACCGAGGCGGCTTTGCGGCGCGCTGCGAAGACGACCGGCATCACTTCCGGTTCATCGTCTCGCCGGAGGACGCGGAAGACTTGGAGGACCTGCGCGCCTTCACCCGGGATCTGATGGCCCGCGCGGAGCGGGATCTCGGAACCGGATTAGACTGGGTCGCCGTCGACCACTGGAACACCGACAATCCGCATGTCCACATTCTGGTGCGCGGCAAGGCCGATGATGGGCGGGACCTTGTCATCTCGCGTGACTATATCAGCCAGAGGTTTCGGGCGCGCGCAGAAGACCTCGTGCAACTGGAACTGGGACCCCGCAGCGAGCGGGAGATTTCCCGAGCGCTGGAAACGCAGGTCACGGCGGAGCGCTGGACCGATCTCGACCGCGGCCTGCGATCACTGGCGGATGATCATGCCGGCATCGCCGACCTGCGGCGCGGAACGCCGGAACCCCGCGAACCGGAGCTGCGCCGCTTGATGATCGGGCGTGCAGAAGCACTGGAGAGACTCGGGCTGGCCGAACAAATCGACCCTGCCGTCTGGGAGTTGAAACCGAATGCCGAAGAGACTCTGCGCGAGCTTGGGATGCGCGGCGACATCATCAAACGAATGCACCGCGCCATGGGCGCCGACCGTAATCGCGCAGCGGGTGATTTCGCCATCGAAGGCACGCCCACCGCGCCGATCCTCGGGCGGCTCGTGGAACGCGGCTTTCATGACGACCACGCCGGTAGTGGCTACGCGATCATCGACGGAGTTGACGGTCGCGTACATCACCTACGCTTCCGGGATCTCGATGCGACCGGCGACACGCCGCAAGGTGGCATTGTCGAAACCCGGCTCTGGACGGGGAAGACGGACGGGACACCGCAACTGTCTCTTGTTGGTCGTTCCGATCTGTCGCTGGCCGCCCAGATCGAGGCCGAGGGCGCGACCTGGCTCGACCGCCTGCATCTTGCTCGGAACCGCGCACCGCTGAGCGGCGCCGGATTTGGCGCGGAGGTTCGCCACGCGTTGGAGCGCCGCTCGGATCACCTTGTCGCCGAAGGTCTCGCCCGACGGCAAGGCCAGCGCGTGACCTTTGCCCGCGATCTGCTGGCCAACCTGCGCAACCGCGAACTGGACGCCATCGCTCAGGACCTCACCGAACAAACCGGGCTTCCCAACCACAAGCCGACCGAGGGCGAGCCCGTCGCAGGCACGTTTCGCCAACGCCTCGATCTCGCCTCGGGCCGCTTCGCCATGATCGACGATGGGCTCGGATTCTCGCTCGTCCCCTGGACCCCGCAACTCGAACGTCATCTCGGCCAGACCGTCACGGGCACGATGACACCCGGCGGCGGGATCGATTGGAGCTTCGGGCGCAAGCGAGGGCTGAGCCTCTGAGCGGAAAGGACATCACCATGAGCCGTCAGGACACATCATCGGCCACCAAGATCCTCTGGGGCCAGATCCTCATCGTTAGCATCGTAGCGCTGCTCTTCGTCTGGGCAGCAACGCAATGGGTCGCGTTTCGTCTCGGGTTCCAACCCCAGCTTGGCGCGCCTCTCACCGCCCTCTTCGGCCTGCCGATCTATCGCCCATGGCAGGTCTTCACCTGGTGGTACTGGTACGACGCCTACGCGCCGCGCGTCTTCATTGAAGGGGCCGCAATTGCCGGCGCGGGCGGGATCGCCGCCATTGCCGTCGCGATCTTGCTGTCGGTCCTGCGGGCGCGCGAGGCGAGCGACGTGACAACCTATGGCTCGGCCAGATGGGCCAGCCCCAGGGATATCACCGCCGCTGGGCTGTTCGCAGACGACGGGGTCGTGCTCGGCCGCCTCGACAAGCGTTACCTCCGGCATGATGGTCCGGAACACGTGCTGTGCTTCGCGCCCACCCGCTCCGGCAAGGGCGTCGGCCTCGTGATCCCAAGCCTGCTGACCTGGCCCGGCTCCGCGATTGTCCACGACATCAAGGGCGAGAACTGGCAGCTGACGTCCGGATGGCGGGCGCGGTTCGGGCGTGTCCTGCTCTTCGATCCGACCAATGCGGCCAGCGCCGCCTACAATCCGCTGCTCGAGGTCCGCCGCGGCGAGCGCGAGGTGCGGGACGTCCAGAACATCGCCGACATCCTCGTCGATCCCGAAGGCCAGCTCGAGCGGCGGAACCATTGGGAGAAGACCAGCCATTCCCTCTTGGTCGGCGCGATCCTGCACGTTCTCTATGCCGAGAAGGACAAGACATTGGCAGGCGTCGCCGCCTTCCTGTCCGATCCGCGGCGTCCCATCGCCGCCACACTGACTGCAATGATGCGGACGGACCATCTCGGAGATCGCCCGCATCCCGTTGTCGCCCAGGCTGCGCGCGAGCTGCTGAACAAGTCCGAGAACGAACGGTCCGGCGTCCTGTCCACGGCCATGTCCTTCCTAAGCCTCTACCGCGACCCCGTGATCGCCGCCGTGACCCGGCGCTGCGACTGGCGGATCGATGATCTGGTCTCAGATGCGCAGCCGCTCACCCTCTACCTCGTGGTACCCCCGTCGGACATCTCCCGCACGAAACCGCTGGTCCGGCTGATCCTGAACCAGATCGGCCGCCGCCTGACGGAAGAATTGCACAACACCAACCGCAAGCACCGCCTTCTGTTCATGCTCGACGAATTCCCCGCCCTCGGACGTCTCGACTTCTTTGAAAGCCAACTGGCCTTCATGGCGGGCTACGGTCTCAAGGCCTTCCTGATTGCCCAGTCGTTGAACCAGATCGAAAAAGCCTATGGCCAGAACAATGCCATCCTGGACAACTGCCATGTCCGCGTGGCCTTCGCGACCAATGACGAGCGCACGGCGAAGCGCCTGTCCGACGCGCTCGGCACCACGACGGAACTGCGCGCGATGAAAAACTATGCTGGCCACCGCCTGTCACCCTGGCTCGGACATCTGATGGTCTCGCGCCAGGAAACCGCCCGCGCCTTGCTTACGCCCGGTGAGATCATGCAGCTGCCGCCCGATGACGAAATCATCCTCGTGTCGGGCGCAGCCCCGATCCGGGCACAAAAAGTGCGGTACTTCCGCAACGCACAACTGACGGCAAGGATCCACAAGCCACCTGTCGTCGAAGCATCTGCATTCGTCAGCCCCTTGGAAACCGATGATTGGAGCAGTCTTCAGCCAGTCGCACCGCCCCAAGAAACTGGCGTGAAGAAGCCCGCTGACGACGGGGATGGTGGCATCCGACGAGAGCCTGAAATCCCAGAACATGAGGATGTGGCGCCCGAGTTGCCGTTGCCGCGCGAGGAATTCGCGGCCCTCGAAGACGAACCCGATGACGAGGCCCAACGCGCCCGCGCCATGCAGACCCGCTTCCGCGCCGTCGCGCGTCAAGCGGCCCTCGATCCGGACGACGGCATTGAACTGTGAGGTGACAACATGAAGAAAGCCAAGATCACCGCCTATGTCGACACAGCCCTCTTCGATGAAGTCGACGCACTGGCCGCGCGGCGGCGCATCCCCAAAACCCAAGTCATCGAGGCGGCCTTGGCGTCGTTCCTCTCACCCGACAGCGCCGAACAGAGCGAGGCCGCGATCGTCCGCAGGCTGGACCGCCTGACGCGGTCGCTCGAACGGCTGGAACGAGACCAAGAGATCACAACCGAAGCGCTCGCGCTGTTCGTCCGCTTCTGGCTGACGACGACGCCCCCTTTGCCGGATGACAACTACGCGGCAGCCAAGGCGAAGGGAAAGGAGCGGTATGGAGGCTTCGTCGAGACGCTGGCGCGACGGTTGGGTAAAGGAACGACGCTCGTAAAGGAACTATCGCGAGACCTAACGCGCTCCTCCGAGCCAAACTAGTTGATGCGCAGACCTCGCCGTGGTTTCAGCTTGCCACCTTTAAAAAGGCCAGTGGCGCATTTCGTTTGAATACGAAAAGACTCCGAAGTAGCGTCCAGCAGGCACAGAAAATGGGTGAGCATAGTTATCGTGCGCATCGCGGAAAGTGGCTGTCAAAGTCGCCCTGATGCTCGAACACCATCCGCACAGCACGTTCGCGCACCTCTGGTGAATATCTGTTTCCACATCTGTTCTTTTCCATAGCCCAGTATCCTTACTTCTGGGTCTCCGGCAAACAAGGGGCGGTTCAGTTCAGAGCGTTGCTAGTGGCCTTTCTGAGCATTTCGATTGAACACGCTCAACTTCCCAAGTAGCCTCGGGTCAGCACAGAAAATGGGTGTGCATAGTTAACGTGCGGATCGGCAAGGCCGGGGGAACGCAGTGGAAAACGACAAGGTGGAGCTTCGCTGGGGAGTCGAACAACGACTCGAGTTCATCGAGTTCCGCCTGTTTTGGGAGGGGCATGTGAACCGTAGCGATTTGATGGAGCAGTTCGGGGTATCGGTGAACCAGGCGTCCACCGATCTGAACCGCTATATCGGCTTCGCCCCGGCCAATATGGTCTACGACAAGAGTGCACGCACCTATGTTCCTGGCTCGGACTATTCCCCGCAGTTCCTGAAGCCTGACGCCAGTCGTTACCTCGCACAGCTGCGGTCTTTGGCTGATGGCATCATGGACAGCGACGACACTTGGATTGCTGAACTGCCTTCATATGATGCTGCGCCAACGCCGGTGCGTGGGGTGAACCCCACGACCTTGCGCTCCGTGGTCGCGGCAATCCGAAGCAACGAAGCACTTGAAGTGAAGTACCAGTCCCTCTCACGTCCAGAACCCATTTGGAGATGGATCGCGCCTCATGCCATAGGGTTCGACGGGTTCCGGTGGCACACTCGGGCGTTTTGCCAGACGGACGAGGTCTTCAAGGATTTCCTCCTGTCCCGCATCATTGAAACACGCGAAACCAAGGCGAGCGAAGTAACCGATGCCGCCGATTCAGACTGGCAAGAACGTGTCACGCTTGAGATCGGCCCCCACCCTGAACTGTCGGATACACAAAAACAAGTCATTGCGCTGGACTACGGAATGCAGAGTGGCACGGCAAAGATCTCCGTGCGGCGCGCATTGATTTACTACGCCCTCAAACGGCTCGGGCTCGACACTGATCCAGCTGCACGGCAACCACAGGATCAGCAGATCGTTCTTCTAAATCGCGAGGTCCTCGATGAAAATCATCGATAACACCTCTCAGCTTCTTGGTGACGACCTCAAGGACACAGTGTCTCACGGATCGCGTCTCAAAATCGCCGCGTCATGTTTCTCCATTTATGCATTTGAGGCATTGAAAGCAGAGCTATCGAAGGTGGACAGCCTGCAGTTCATATTCACTTCACCAACGTTTGTACCAACCGAAGTAACCGATCGCTTACGAAAAGAACGGCGTGAATTTTTCATCCCAAAGGCGCGCCGTGAAAGCGGCCTTTATGGAACCGAGTTTGAAATTCAGCTTCGCAATAAGTTGACGCAACGAGCGGTAGCCCGCGAATGTGCGGCCTGGATCCGCAAGAAGGCGAAGTTCAAATCGAATACCTCCAAGGCGCCCATGCAGCAATTCATGCATGTCGACAGCTCTGCTGAAGGCGTCGCCTACATGCCCATCAGCGGTTTCACAGCAGTCGATCTTGGCTACCAAAAGGGCGATGCTGTTTCCAACTTTGTGACGAAGTTTGACGACCCAAGTCACGCGCAGATGTATCTTCAACTTTTCAATCAGATCTGGGCAGACTCAGAGAAGGTCAAAGATGTTACGGACGCGATCTGCGATCATATTGAGTCCGTCTATCAGGAGAATTCACCCGAGCGGATCTACTTTACGATGCTTTACAATATCTTCCAGGATTTTCTGGAAGATATCGACGAAGACGTACTGCCAAATGATCTGACGGGCTATCAAGACAGCCTTGTCTGGAACAAGTTGTTCAACTTCCAGAAGGATGCAGCAACTGGGATCATCAACAAGCTGGAGACATACAACGGCTGCATTCTGGCGGACAGCGTTGGCTTGGGGAAAACGTTCACAGCTCTCGCTGTCGTCAAGTATTATGAGCTTCGCAACCGTGCTGTCTTGGTGCTTTGTCCAAAAAAACTCGCCGACAACTGGCGGAACTACAACACCAATCTGACGACGAACATTTTTGCAAAGGATCGGTTCAACTATGATGTCCTCTGCCACACGGACCTGTCGAGGACCTCGGGCGAGTCATTCGGGATCCCGCTAAACCGGATAAATTGGGGGAATTACGATCTCGTTGTGATCGACGAATCCCATAACTTCCGCAACAACGACGTCTACAAGGATCGCGAGACCCGCTATCAGAAGCTGATGAACAAGGTCATCCGCGCTGGTGTGAAGACCAAGGTCCTCATGTTGTCGGCCACGCCTGTAAACAATCGTTTTACCGATCTCCGCAACCAGCTTGCCCTCGCATATGAAGGCCAGTCTGAAGGCTTAAGCCGCAACTTGAAGACCGACACGAGCGTCGAAGAGATTTTCAGGCGAGCCCAGAAAGCCTTCAACACCTGGTCGCTACTGCCCCCGGATGAACGAAACGCTGCGTCGATTCTCAAGGCGCTCGATTTCGACTTTTTCGAGCTTCTCGACGCTGTCACGATTGCCCGCTCGCGCAAGCATATCGAGACCTTCTACGACACCAAGGACATCGGTAAATTCCCTCAACGCCGGAAACCATTGTCGTACCATTGCCCTATCACCCATCGTGACGATGTGATGGGACTAAACGAGATCTTTGAACAGCTCTCGGTCCTCAAGCTGTCCGTTTACGCACCCATCAGCTACATCCTTCCAAGCCGCCTTCGGAAGTACGAAGAAATCTATGACACACAAGTCGAAGGGGGGCGTGGCAAGCTGCGTCAGGCTGACCGTGAGCGCAGCCTGCAAGCCTTGATGACGACTAACCTGCTTAAGCGCTTGGAAAGCTCGGTTGAGGCGTTCCGGCTTACTCTGCGCGCCCTCGCTGCAAACATATCACGGACGCTAACAGCGATCGGCGAATTCGAGCGATCCGGCGGCACGCAAAGCGTCAGTGATTACCTGGCCGATGTCGAAACGCTGGACGCGGAAGATGACGAACTTGAGGGCCTCAATGAATTCACGGTGGGCAAAAAGGTTCAGATCAGTCTCGGAGACATGGACCTACCGTCTTGGAAACATGATCTTCAGGCCGATCTTATTCTGATCGACGATCTGGTCGCTTCGATGGATAAGGTCCGACCTGAGGACGATGCCAAGCTCCAGCACTTGAAAGACGTTATTACCCGTAAAGTTGGCGAGCCAATTAACCCGGGCAACAAGAAAGTGCTTATCTTTACGGCGTTCGCGGACACGGCAAATTACCTCTTTGCAAACCTCGCCCCTTTCGCGAAGGACCTCGGGCTGCACACCGGGAAGGTGACTGGCTCGGATTCACCGAAGACCACACTCAAGAAGAGCTATGACTTCCAGGGCGTCTTGACGCTGTTTTCGCCCCGCTCGAAGGAAAAAGAAATCATCCTGCCGGATGAGCCAGCAGAGATCGACATTCTGATTGGCACGGACTGTATCTCCGAAGGCCAGAACCTTCAGGACTGCGACTATCTGATCAACTACGACATCCACTGGAACCCGGTGCGCATCATTCAGCGATACGGTCGCATTGACCGCATTGGTTCACCGAATTCGCAGATCCAGCTGGTAAACTATTGGCCCGACATTTCGCTCGACGAATACATCAACCTCAAGGAGCGTGTCGAAAACCGGATGGTGATCGCCGACATGGTGGGTACCGGTGACGACAACGTCCTGACAGCCAAAAGTGGCGACATCGCCTACCGCAAGGATCAGCTCAAACGCCTGCAGGAAGAGGTCATCGATCTTGAGGACGTCAAGACCGGTGTCTCGATCACTGACCTTGGCCTGAACGACTTCCGGATGGATCTACTCAACTATGCCAAGCAGCACGGCGAGCTCGACAACCTACCGAACGGCATGCATGCCGTGGTACCGTCGCAGGCACAAATGGGGCTCCGTCCCGGCGTAATCTTCGCGCTGAAAAACATCCACGATACCGTGAACATCAACCAGCAGAACCGGCTCCACCCCTTCTATCTGGTCTACATCGCCGACGATGGCGAAATCATCGCCGACCATACCGAGGTCAAGCGCCTGCTCGACCTGATCCGGACCAGCTGCAAGGGCCGCTCGATCCCTGTCCCCGACGTCTGCCGCACGTTCAACGAGCGCACGGAGGATGGCCGCAAGATGGAGCATTATTCCGGGCTCCTGAGCGCCGCGATCCGTTCCATGATCGAGGTGAAAGAGGAAAAGGATCTCGACAGCCTGTTCAGCGGCGGCCGCACAACCGCGCTGACCCACACCATCGCCGGGCTCGATGACTTCGAGCTGATCGGCTTCCTGGTGATCGAGGAAAGCGTCGCATGACAGGCTTCTTCGACTATCCCAAAAGCGCGGCCTTCGGCCGGGTTCTGCCCAAGAACAAGATCTACGAACACGCAGGCGCGAACACAGCCCTAAAGGAGCTGTTCGTGCGTGAGGTCGATCAGATCGTCTGGCGCTACAAACTCGCGCCAGAAACGATCAACCTGAGCGCCACCAAATCCGTGGCCGAAATTCAGGTCTTCGACATACCGCTGAAAACCGGCAAGCTGGACGAGGCCGTTCTACGCGCCATCGACAAGGCCATTCCTTTTCCCCTGATCTTCGAGTTGAGCCATGGCGGCAAACGCAGGGCCATGGCGGCCTACAAACGGCCGAGCGAGGCCGACAGCGCGAAGTGGGTAATCAGCGAGTATTTTGCCACCGACTGGGTGGCTGACACCGCCGCCAGGTCGCCCCTGCCAGTCGCGCTCAACCTCGGTGGGCTTTATGACGCGCTTCTGTCCGGCTTGATGCCGCAACAGGTTCAGTCCGCACCCGGACAGGACGCAGAAGACATTCAGACCCGCGTCGACCGGATGGAGGCGATCCGCGCCAAAACGCGAGACGTCGAACGGATCAAGGCGCGGTTGGGACGCGAGAAGCAATTCAACAAGCGCGTGGCGATCAACGCAGAGCTTCGCGCGGCGAAACTGGAATTGGAACGGTTGACCGGGGCGACGGCCCCGATGACCGCACCGAGTGAATAAAAGGACGATGAGCATGGATAAGATGAAGCTGCAAAGCCCGGACCTGAGCCAAGAGAACATTGGCAAGATCCGTGATCTGTTCCCAGGATGCGTAACTGTCGCTGCTGACGAGAGTGGTAGAGTGCGGCTGGCAGTAGATTTTGATCAACTGAGACAGGAGCTGAGCGATCATGTCGTTGAGGGTGGACAGGAGCGGTATCATCTGGATTGGCCGGGGAAGCGGGAAGCGTTGGCGCTCGCAAATGCACCGCTCGCCAAAACACTGCGACCATTTCCAAAAGAAAGTGTTGATTTTGACAAAACGCAGAATCTGTTAATCGAAGGGGAAAATCTTGAGGCTTTAAAAATGCTTCAGGAGACATATCTCGGTCAGATTTCCATGATCTATATTGATCCACCATATAATACCGGGAAAGACTTCATTTACGAGGATGACTTTTCAGAAGGTGTCCGCAATTTTCTATCTCGAACTAATCAGATAGGTGAAGATGGGGGGAAGCTCGTTGCAAATACTGAAAGCAACGGCCGTTTTCACTCTGACTGGCTTAGTATGATGTACAGTCGACTTCGCTTTTCTCGAAATCTCATGGCTCCCGATGGTGTTATATTCTGCTCAATCAACCATAGAGAGTTGGCCCAGCTCAAGCTTTTAATGGATGAAGTATTTGGTGCAGAAAATGCACTATGCACTTTTGCATGGCGAACGGATGGCAACTTCGATAATCAGGCGAAATTCAAATATTGCCACGAGTATATATTGGCATATGCGAGAAATGAGGCTGATTTTCCACATCCAAAGGTCGTGGATCCCAACGTACCAGAAAACAGCAAGATTTATCGCCCTGAAATTAGAAACACTATTGTCAAGAACGGCCCGAAGAACCCGCCAAGCAATATCGAGATTCCAGCAGGTTTTCCTACAGCATTTCCGGCCGGAAGCATCGAAAAACGCACCGACGGGTGGCCGCATTATAGTAACCAAGTCGATGTTTTGGATGGTCGAACGCAAAATGCCGTGTCGATATACAGTGGCTGGAGCTCGCGAGAGCTACTGGAAGAATATATCAGGAACGGCTGCGAGCCAATTTTAGATGCGAAGGGCCAGCATACTTCATTTGAAATTATTTCATCTGGTGCTGTCGAAGCAGTCAAAGTCAGAGGAGAGCCGAGCCATGTGATTTCTTGGCTTACTGGATTTGGGGGCTCGCAGAAGGCTACCGCTGAGATTGATGATCTAGGGCTGGTCTTTGATGATTATCCCAAGCCAACCAAGCTGATTGGCTATTTTGTCCAGATGGCGGCATCTAAGAATGGTATATTTTTGGACTTCTTTGCAGGTTCTGGAACTTCTGCGCATGCAACCATTCAACAGAACGCGTTAGACGGCGGCAACCGGAGATTTATTTTGGTCCAAATGCCGGAGGTGGTCGACAAAACCACAAAAGCTGGGAAAGAAGGCTTTGAAACTATTGCTGAGATTACGAAGGAACGTGTCCGCCGCGCAGGCAAGAAAGTTCTTGAGGGCGACACCCACCCAGACTGGAACAAGGACGTTGGCTTCCGTGTCCTGAAGGTCGACACGTCAAACATGGAAGACGTTTTTTACCGTCCAGACGAGATCAAACAGGCCGATCTGCTCACCGCCGTCGACAACGTCAAACCGGACCGGACAGCCGACGACCTGCTCTTCCAGGTGCTGGTCGACTGGGGCGTCGACCTGACGCTCCCCATTCGCCGTGAGACAGTGCAGGGTAAAACCGTGTTCTTCGTCGACGACAACGCGCTGATCGCCTGTTTCGACACCGGGATCACAGAGGATCAGGTGAAGGAGCTGGCCGGGCATGAACCGTTGCGCGTCGTGTTCCGCGACAACGGCTTCGTCTCGGATGCGGTGAAGATCAACGTCGAACAGATCTTCCGCCAGCTCTCCCCCACCACCGACGTCAAATCGATCTGAGGGGGAACAGCATGTCAGGCGCAATGAAACTCAAGTTCAAGGTCCAGCCCTATCAAACCAATGCTGTCGACTCCGTCGTGGACTGTTTCGCCGGTCAGCCGATGGCCAGTGGCGTCAACTATCGGATCGACCCCGGCCGCAAGGCACAAACCAGCGCTTTCGAGGAAGGCTTCAAGAATGCCGATATCGCCCTGAGCGAGGCGCAGGTGCTGGCAAACATCCAGGATGTGCAGCGCGGCCAGAACCTGCCGTTCAGCCAAAGCCTGACCGACTTCACAGTCGTCAACGGGCGTGGCGAGCGGACGCCAGCGCCAGCGACCTACACCCGCGACGCGCTGGCTGCGAGCCGCTACCACCTCGACGTCGAGATGGAGACCGGCACCGGCAAGACCTATTGCTACATCAAGACCATCTTCGAGATGAACAAGCGTTTCGGCTGGTCGAAGTTCATCATCATGGTGCCCAGCATCGCGATCCGCGAAGGCGTCTACAAATCGCTGCAGATAACGGCTGACCATTTCACGGAAAGCTACGGCAAGAAGGCGCGGTTCTTCATCTACAACTCAAAGCGTCTGCATGAGCTGGAAAGCTTCTCGTCGGACGCTGGCATCAACGTGATGGTCATCAATATTCAGGCCTTTGCCGCCCGTGGTGCGGACAACCGTCGCATCTACGACGAGCTCGACGACTTCCAGTCCCGCCGCCCCATCGACGTAATCGCCAGCAACCGGCCGATCCTGATCCTGGACGAGCCGCAAAAGATGCAGGGAAACGCGACGATGGAAGCGTTGCCGAAGTTCAAGCCGCTGATGGTTCTGCGCTATTCCGCGACCCACAGGACCCAGCACAACCGGATTCATCGCCTGGACGCATTGGATGCCTACAACCAGAAGCTCGTGAAGAAGATCGCCGTACGTGGCATTCAAACGCGCGGTCTGGCCGGAACCAATGCCTACCTATACCTTGAGGGGATCGACATCTCGAAGAAGGCGCCGGTCGCCCGGATCGAAATGGAAGTCAAGCTGAAATCCGGCGAAATCAAACGGCAACTTCGGCGGCTGGAATTTCGCGACGACCTGTTCACGCTTTCCGGAGAGCTGGATCAGTACAAAGGCTTCACGATCTCTCAGATCGACTACAACCACGACACGGTGGAATTCACCAACGGCGAGGTGCTTACGGCTGGCGAGGCCACAGGTGACGTGTCAGAGCGCGACATCCGGCGGATCCAGATCCGCGAGACGATCAAAGCGCATTTCGACAAGGAAAAGCAGCTCTTCGCTCAAGGGATCAAGGTCCTTTCGCTATTTTTCATCGATGAGGTGATTAAGTACCGTGACTACGGTCAGCCGGACGAAAATGGAGAGTACGCCCGTGTCTTTGAAGAGGAATACGAGCTGTTGAAGGAAGAGTATCTTTCAGAGCTGGCAATCGACAACGAGGCGTACCGAAAGTATCTCGCAGCGATTGACGTGACGAAGACTCACAACGGCTATTTCTCAATCGACAAGAAAACCAAACAGTTGAAGGATCCCGCAGTCGGTGCGCGGGCCGTCGATTCAGATGATGTCGACGCTTATGATCTCATCCTGAAGGACAAGGAGAGCTTGCTAAGTCTTCCCGGTCCAACCGACAGCGCCGATCAACGGGCAAAAAGAGAAGTTCGTTTCATTTTCTCTCACTCTGCGCTGCGGGAGGGGTGGGACAACCCCAATGTCTTTGTCATGTGCATGTTGAAGCATAGCGACAATACGATCTCTCGGCGCCAAGAAGTGGGTCGGGGTTTGCGGCTATCCGTAAACCAGCACGGTGACAGAATGGACCACCCGGCGGTGGTTCATGACATTAATGTTCTTACGGTGGTCGCGAGCGAAAGCTACAAGGACTTCGTGGGCGGGCTGCAGAAGGAAATTTCGGAGACTTTGTCCTCACGGCCCCGGCAGGCCACCGAAGCCTACTTTGCAGGCAAGACCATCACTACCGAGGCGGGCCCTATTGAAATCACGCCTGCAATGGCGAAGCAGGTCTACAGATATCTCGTTAAGAACGATTACACGGACGACGCTGATCAAATTTCTGAGGACTATCATAAGGCAAAAGAAGCAGGCACGCTGGTCGAGTTGCCAGATGAACTCAAACCGCATGCCGAGCAGATATTCCAGCTCATTGACAGTGTGTTCAGCGATGCACAGCTGCCTAAGGTTGACGATGGGCGAAAGCCAAAGACGAACCCGCTCAACGCCAACTTCGAAAAAAAGGAGTTCCAGGAGCTCTGGTCCCGGATCAATCGGAAAGCAGTCTATCGCGTGGACTTCGACTCAGCTGAGTTGGTTCGAAAATGTGTCAGCGCCCTCGACAGCCAGCTCCGCGTGACACCACTTCAGTATACAGTTCAGGCAGGCGTTCAGACCGATGGGATTACTGACGACCAGTTGAAGGCTGGCGACGGCTTCGCAGTTACCAGCACTTCCACCCAACATGGTGGCTCGGTGTACTCCCGGGTGAAATATGACTTGGTCGGCAAGATCGCAGAAAATTCCCAGCTGACGCGTCAATCGACCGCCGCAATTCTCTCAGGCCTAGAGGCCAGTGTCTTTGCTCAGTTTCAGCAGAATCCAGAGCACTTCATCGCAGAGGCATCGAGAATTATCGCCGAGCAGAAGGCGACGATGATCATCGAGCGTCTAAACTATGACGAGGTCGCAGACCGCTACGACGTCGATATCTTTACAGCCAATCAGACCGGTCAAGATTTCTCGCGCGCAAGCGCAAAGCTGAGGAACCACGTCTACGATTATGTTATGACCGACTCAGATGTAGAGAAGCGGTTCGTAGCAGACTTGGATACAAGCACAGAAGTGGTCGTATACGCGAAGCTTCCTCGCGGCTTCCTCATTCCAACGCCAGTCGGAGATTATAACCCAGATTGGGCGATCTCTTTCAAGGATGGAGGCGTGAAACATATCTATTTCGTGGCCGAAACCAAAGGTTCAATGTCGACGATGAAATTGCGCGAGATTGAGAAGACCAAGATCGAGTGCGCCAGAAAGTTTTTTGAAGAAATCAGTCATAAGATTTCGCAAGACAAGGTGAAATACGAGGTCGTCACTGATTACGCAAAGCTGATGGATATCGTCGGTCGTGCAGCGTAATGAAACGCTATTCAATAATTATGCCATTGCCTGATGGAGAAGCGCCGTGAAGATATCGACGATACTTGACCACATTGATAGCGGGCACATGGCGCTGCCAGAGTTCCAACGCGGCTATGTGTGGAACCGTGACCAGGTCCGAGGTCTCTTCGACTCAATGTACCGACGTCATCCGGTCGGCGGGCTGCTTGTATGGGCAACCGAAGCGAAGACGGCGGCTCATCGTGGCGATGGCTCTATCGCTGCAGGTATCGTCAAGTTGTTGCTGGATGGGCAGCAGAGGATGACATCGCTCTATGGGGTTGTGAGGGGGCATCCGCCGAAATTCTTCGACGGCAATCCTCAAGCGTTCACGGGACTTCGTTTCCACCTCGGTACGGAAACCTTCGCCTTCTACCAGCCAATCAAGATGCAGGACGATCCGCTTTGGATCGATGTTACGGCCTTGATGCAGGCTGGCACCGCTGGTCTCGGCAGTTTTGTTGCGAAGCTCTCTGCTGACCCTGAACAGGTCGCGAACGTCGGTGACTTCGTGGGCCGATTGAGCAAGCTGCTCAGCATCACTGACATCGACTTGCACATCGAAGAGGTCACCGGTGCTGACAAGACGCTCGACATCGTCGTCGACATATTCAATCGCGTAAACAGTGGCGGTACCAAGCTTTCGAAGGGCGATCTCGCCCTTGCCAAGATCTGCGCCGAATGGCCCGACGCCCGCGACACCATGAAAGCGAAGATCAAGGACTGGTCGGACGCAGGATACCATTTCAACATCGACTGGTTGTTGCGGTCGGTGAACACCATTCTCACGGGCGAAGCGAAGTTCAGCTATCTTCACGACAAGGACGCGATCGACATTCAGGACGGCCTGAAACGATCCACAAAGCATATCGACACATCGTTGAACTTGATTGCCGGACGCCTCGGCCTCGACCACGATCAAGTGTTTTTCGGCCGTTTCGGCGTTCCAGTGATGGTCCGATATATGGATAAGAAGAACGGCGGCCTAGACGCGAAAGAACGCGACAAACTGCTATTCTGGTTCGCGCAAGCTGGGATGTGGGGCCGTTTCTCGGGCTCAACCGAGACGGTCATTGACCAGGATCTCGCCGCACTAGAAGGACCAAATGGCGGACTGGACGCACTTATAGAACAGCTGCGCCTATGGCATGGGGGCCTGAGAGTTGAACCGGGGCATTTCACTGGCTGGAGCCTCGGTGCCCGGTTCTACCCGGTACTCTATATGCTAACGCGCATGGGCGAAGCTTCAGACTGGGGCACGGGTTTGCCACTCAAGGCGAATATGCTGGGCAAAATGAGCCGCCTCGAAGTCCACCACATCTTCCCCAAGGCCCAACTGTACAAACGGGAACACCGTCGCGCTGATGTAAATGCGTTGGCGAATTTTTGTTTCCTGACCAAAGATACCAACCTGAACATCAGTGATCGGCTGCCTGAGGACTACTTTCCCGAGGTGGAGGCGAAAAACCCTGGTGCGCTGGCATCACAATGGATCCCCATGGACCCCGCACTCTGGAAGATCGACCGCTATCTCGACTTCCTGGAAGCACGAAAGACCCTCCTAGCCGCTGAAGCAAACAAACGCTTCGAAGAGCTTCTGCATGGCGACACGCAATGGCTAGCCGCAGGGACGACACCCCCCGCTGCGACGACTTCCGGACCAATCGGTGGGATTACCAGCGAAGCCGAAGAACAGGACCTGGAAGCCCTAAATCAGTGGGTGGAAGACCAAGGTCTTCCGCGTGGGCTGGTCGCTTTTGACTACGCGGACCCCAAAACTGGTGCGCAAAAAGCGGTCTTCGATTTAGCTTGGCCACAAGGCCTTCAGCCCGGATTGTCGGGACCAGTTGTCGTACTACTCAACGAGACTGCAGAAGTTCTGGCTTTGGCTAGCTCAGCTGGGTTCCGTTGCTTCACCGCAGCAGCTGAGTTCCACACTTACGTTGAAGCCGAGATATTAAATTCAGAGGCGGCGTAGACGGGAATACATCGAAGGTGCAGTGTCCCACTCCAACAAAGCCTTGGGATAAATGGCGCACGGAATTTTTCTTATGGTGAAGAAGATTGAGCTGAATTTTGAAACATACCGGGCGCTATGCGAGTTCGTTCTAATTTCGACTTCAGAGGAACCGATTGCCTGGGACGGTCTGATGCGCCAGATTTTGACGGATCATGAAATAGAAAATGATGAGCCGTTTCGATGGCTATATTCACGCTGCATTGCAAAAATGATCGAGGAAAACTGGGTTGTTAAGACATCAGATGACCCTCTGTTCAAAATTGGAATTTCTTTCAAAGGCCGCACCGTGCTCCGCCATAAGGACGAAATAAGGGTTGTTTATGAACGGCACTTTGCATCCGCCATCACAAAGGTTTCGGAAGCCAAAGCATCCGCGCGAAAGAAGCGTGAATTACAGTTAAAACCAATTCACAAAGTGACGAAGCAAGAAAAGAGGAAGGCCAAAAGGCTTGCTAAGGCCGCCACGAAGCGAAAAGCTGACCCAAGATCTGCAAGCCCAGCAGTTGCCGCACAAAGATCAAAAATTGATTTGTTTGGCAGCGGCAAGAAAATTCGTGAGTCAATTCCATCCAAGGACAACGACCAGCTCCTGAAATTGTGGAAGTCAAACACTATTGGCGCAGCCAGTTCTTCAGGCGCAAAGCGCGAACAGCACCTTCTCATCGTTACTGCCGTCGAAAAAGAATGGAAGCGACGGATACGAGAGCTTCCGGAAAATGAGGCGTTCAAATGGCCATCAACCGATGTTGGTGGTGGTGCTGGGGGTGGGGATTTTGAAAGGCAAGAAATCAGTTATCTGAAAATTCTGGGATACACTGTCGGAAAAACAGATGGACTACCAGCATCGTCTAGGAGGCTGATCCTTGATCGCTGCTTCACCGGACAACTTCCGCCATACCAAAGTGTCGCTGAGCTAAGGAAATGGGGTGAGCCAAAGAGTTCAGGACGGCTGAAAAAGATGGCGTATCACATCGCATCCCTGGCGAAGAACTTCAAAAAAATGCCTTCTCGCGGTTACGACGATGCAATTGCCGACTGGGAAGACGACCTGAAGTACCTACACGACACCTATTATGTGCAGTACTTCCATTTCTCTTGGCCATCCCGCTGAAACAAATCTTTTGTCGGACATTAGTGCTGTCTACAACATCGGACGTCTCAGTCAGTCGCGTACTCCAGCAATCAAACTCATCGATGCCGAATTCTAGAGCGGCATTTGAACATCGCATTCTCCCTGTCTCTGCCCGACATGCCCCTACTACGCATTCACTACTGTTGCCCGTAGCCCAATAGCGGTCTTCTTGATCAGTCTCGTGAAACATCGCGAGGCCTACCATGACCGTTACGGCACTCAAATCAAAAACCTCCTCCCGCGGCGCGCGCATGCTGCGCACGGCGCTCGGGCCCGGCATCGCCGCCTGGCTCGAAGATGCGGGCGTCGTCGAAGTGATGCTGAACCCTGACGGGCGGCTCTGGGTTGACCGGCTGGCCGATGGGCTGAGCGACACAGGCGCGGTGCTGTCTCCCGCCGATGGCGAGCGCATCATCCGGCTTGTCGCGCATCATGTCGGCGCGGAAGTCCATCCCTCGGCCCCGCGTGTCTCCGCGGAATTACCGGGAAGCGGTGAACGCTTCGAGGGCCTGCTGCCACCAGTGGTTTCTGCACCCACATTTGCCATTCGCAAGCCCGCCGTCGCGGTGTTCACCCTCGAGGACTATGTTGCCGGCGGCGTTCTCTCCGTCGACGCCGCTCGTCACCTGCGCGAGGGTGTCACCAGCCGGGCCAATATTCTTGTCGCGGGCGGGACCTCCACCGGCAAGACGACCCTGACCAATGCGCTGTTGGCGGAGATCGCCAAGACCTCGGACCGCGTGGTCCTGATCGAGGACACGCGCGAGCTGCAATGCCTGACCCCCAACCTCGTGGCTCTCCGCACCAAGGACGGGGTCGCCACCCTGTCCGATCTCGTGCGCGCGTCGCTGCGGCTGAGGCCTGATCGTATCCCCATCGGCGAGGTGCGCGGCCCCGAAGCGCTGGACCTGCTCAAGGCCTGGGGCACCGGCCATCCGGGCGGGATCGGCACGATCCACGCCGGGTCCGCCATCGGCGCGCTGCGGCGGCTCGAACAGCTGATCCAGGAAGCGGTGGTCACCGTCCCGCGCGGGTTGATCGCAGAAACCATTGACCTGATCGCCGTTCTGTCCGGACGGGGCGCCGAGCGTCGCCTCTCCGAGTTGGCGCGTGTCACCGGCCTGACTGACAGGGGCGATTACGCCCTCACCCCCCTTTTCTCATCAATACAAGGAAGCCATCCATGACCCTTCTGCCATCATTTCGCGCAGCCCTTGGCGCAACCGCGCTCGGCCTGATCGCTTTTGCCCTGCCCGATCCGGCGCTCGCCGCCGGGTCCGGCATGCCATGGGAAGCCCCCTTGCAAACCATCCTCGAGTCGATCGAAGGCCCGGTCGCCAAGATCGTTGCTGTGATCATCATCATCGTGACCGGGCTGACGTTGGCCTTCGGCGACAGTTCGGGCGGGTTCCGACGGTTGGTGCAGATCGTTTTCGGGCTGTCCATCGCCTTCGCGGCCTCGAGCTTCTTTTTGTCCTTCTTCTCCTTCGGCGGCGGGGCGCTGATCTGATGGAGAACCCCACCGACATTCCCGGCTATTTCGCGCCGGTGCACCGCGCCCTGATCGATCCGATCCTGCTGGCCGGTGCGCCGCGCACCATCGCCATTGCCAATGGCACCTTGGCGGCCGCCATTGGGCTGGGCCTGCGTCTTTGGCTCGTGGGCCTCGCATTCTGGCTCGTTGGTCATCTCCTCGCCGTTTGGGCCGCCAAGAGGGATGCGCAGATCGCCGAGGTGGCGCGCAGACACCTGCGCTACCCGTCCTGGTTTGGGGTCTGAGCCGATGATGCGTCTGGCCGAATACCGCTCCAAATCCGCCCTTCTGGCCGATTTCCTGCCCTGGGCCGCGCTGGTCGCACCCGGCGTCGTCCTGAACAAGGACGGCAGCCTGCAACGCACGGCGCGGTTTCGGGGGCCTGATCTGGATTCCGCCACGCCCGCCGAACTGGTCGCCACATCAGCCCGGCTCAACAGCGCGCTGCGGCGGCTTGGTTCCCGCTGGGCCGTCTTCATCGAGGCGCAGCGGATCCCGGCACAGGACTACCCCACCTCCGAGTTCCCCGATCCCGTCTCGGCTCTTGTCGATGCCGAGCGGCGCGCGCAGTTCGAAGAAGCGGGTGCGCATTTCGAGAGCGCGTATTTCCTGACGCTGGTCTGGATGCCACCCGCTGAAGACGCGAGCCGCGCCGAAGGCTGGTTGCTGGAGAACGCTCCGGATCGCAGCACCACTCCTCAGGATCTTGTCTCCAGCTTTGTCGGCCGCGCCGACCGGCTGACCGATCTGCTGGACGGGTTCATGCCGGAGATCGCCTGGCTCTCCGATGCCGAGACCCTGACCTACCTGCATTCGACCGTTTCGACCCGGCGCCAACGCGTCCGCGTGCCGGAGGTGCCGATGCATCTGGACGCGGTGCTCGCCGATGATCCGTTGGTCGGTGGGCTGACACCTCGGCTCGGGGCCGCGCATCTCAAGACGCTGACCGTCATCGGGCTGCCAAGCGCCACCTGGCCCGGTCTGCTCGACGAATTGAACGCGCAGGGTTTCGAGTATCGCTGGTGCACGCGGGCGATCTGCCTCGACAAGACGGATGCTGCCCGGGTGTTCACCCGTATCCGCCGCCAGTGGTTCGCCAAGCGCAAGTCGGTGGCCGCGATCCTCAAGGAGGTGATGACCAACGAAGCCTCGACCCTGATCGACAGCGATGCGGCCAACAAGGCGGCGGATGCCGACGAGGCTCTGCAGGAACTCGGCGCCGATGTGGTGGGCGCGGCCTATGTGACCGCGACGATCACCGTTTGGGACGAGGATCCCGCAACCGCCGAGGCCAAGCTGAAGGTCACCGAAAAAATAGTGCAGGGGCGCGATTTCACCTGCATCCCGGAAACATTGAACGCGCTCGAGGCCTGGCTCGGCTCCCTGCCCGGCCATCTCTACGCCAATGTCCGTCAGCCACCCATCTCGACGTTGAACCTCGCCCATATGATCCCGATCTCGGCGGTCTGGGCGGGGCCGGACCGGAACGACCATCTGGACGGCCCGCCACTGTTCCGCGCCGAAACCGACGGCACGACCCCGTTCCGCTTCTCCACACATGTGGGCGATGTCGGCCATACCTTGATCGTCGGCCCGACTGGGGCGGGCAAATCAGTCCTGCTGGCCCTCATGGCGCTGCAGTTCCGGCGCTATGCCGGTGCCCAGGTCTTCGCCTTCGATTTCGGCGGATCAATCCGCTGCGCCACGCTCGCCATGGGCGGCGATTGGGAAAACCTCGGCGATGCGCTGGCCGACGGAGATCTCGCGGTGCAGCTGCAGCCGCTCGCCGGGATCGATGAGGCGTCGGAACGCGCCTGGGCGCAGGACTGGCTCGCGGGAATCCTCGGGCGCGAAGGCGCGACGATCGACCCTGCTGCGCGGGACCATCTCTGGTCGGCTTTGAGCTCGCTCGCCTCGGCCCCGCGCGAGGAGCGCACACTGACCGGCCTCTCGGTCCTGCTGCAATCGACAGAACTCAAACGCGCGCTCAAGCCCTTCTGCCTCGGCGGGCCTTTCGGACGGCTTCTCGATGCTGAGGCCGAAGACCTGGGCAGCGCGGACGTGCTCGCGTTTGAAACGGAGGGGCTGATCGGTTCCCCCGCCGCACCCGCCGTGCTCGCCTATCTCTTCCACCGGATCGAGGCACGCCTCGACGGCCGCCCCACGATGATCCTGATCGACGAGGGCTGGCTTGCGCTCGATGACGCCAATTTCGGCGGGCAGCTGCGCGAATGGCTGAAGACGTTGAGGAAGAAGAACGCTTCGGTGATCTTCGCCACCCAATCGCTGGCCGATATCGACGGGTCCCTCATCGCGCCCGCGATTGTCGAGAGCTGCCCCACGCGGATCTTCCTTCCCAACGAACGGGCCTTTGAGCCGCAGATCGCCCGGATCTACCAGAACTTCGGGCTGAACGACCGCCAGATCGACATCCTCGCCCGCGCGACGCCGAAGCGCGACTACTACTGCCAGTCGCGCCGCGGCAACCGGCTCTTCTCGCTGGGCCTCGGCGAGGTGGCGCTGGCCTTCACCGCCGCCGCCTCCAAGGCCGATCAGGCCGCAATCAGCAATCTTATCGCCACCCATGGCCGGGATGGCTTTGCCGCCGCCTGGCTGCGTCATCGCGGTCTTGATTGGGCCATCGACCTGCTCGGGCCCGACATCGCACCAGCCGATCCGACACCCCCTCACCCTGACCAAAAGGAGACAGAACATGACCCGCAATCCTGAGCGCCCTGCCCGGACCCGCAAACTCGCCGCCGCATTGATGGCCAGCGCCCTCGTCCTGACACCGGTTATATCGACACCCGCCCAGGCCTTCTTCTTCGGCGGCGGTGGGCGGATCGTCTACGACCCGCGGAACCATGCTGAAAACATCCTCTCGGCCGCCCGCGCGCTCGAGCAGATCAACAACCAGATCGCGCAGATCCAGAACCAGGCGCAGATGCTGATGAACGATGCGCTGAACCTCGCGAACCTACCGCATTCCTCTCTGGCGCAGCTGCAGGACGCCATCGGCGAAACCCAGCGCCTGTTGGCCGATGCCCAGAGCCTCGCCTTCGATTTGGCGACCATCGAACAAGCCTTCGCGCAGGACTACGGCGCTGCCGCGGCGCAGGGTGATTTCGACGCGATGATCGCCGGTGCGCGCGAGCGGTGGGAGACCTCCGTTGCGGGCTTCGAGGACGCGCTGCGTGTGCAGGCCGGGGTCGTGAGCAATATCGACGGCGCGCGCACCCAGATGGACGCGCTGATCCGCGAAAGCCAAGGGGCCGTCGGTGCCCTGCAGGTGGCCCAAGCCGGAAACCAACTCCTGGCCCTGCAGTCGACGCAGATCGCCGATCTGACCGCCGCCATCGCCGCGCAGAACCGCGCCGAAGCGCTGGAAGCCGCCCGGATCGCCTCGGCCGAGGCGCAGGGCCGCGAGAACCTCGCCCGGTTCCTCGATTACGGCGGCGGCTACACGCCCGGCACAGTACGGCTGTTCGGGGAGTAAGCGCATGGCCCTCGACACCCCGCGAACTCTGCGCCTTGTCGCCTTCGGTATCGGCGGCCTTGCCGCCCTCGCCGCCGCCGTCGAACTGACGCGCACGGTCCTGCCCACCGACACCGGGCATGTGGTCAGGGATGACGCCTTGCGCAGCACCCTCGCGCATTGCCGTGACCTGACGCCCGAAGACTACGCCACCGACACCGAATGCCGCGCCGCCTGGGAGGCGGCCCGGCAGCGCTTCTTCGATCTGGCTCCAGAGCCGGCCGGGACGGAGTGAGGGAATGGGCGGCATCAGTGTCATTGACCGGTTTCTCGAGGTCTTCGCCTCCTATATAGATTCCGGCTTCGGCCTTCTGGGTGGCGACGTCGCCTTCCTCGCCACCACGCTGATCGTCATCGACATCACGCTGGCCGCCCTCTTCTGGGCCTGGGGTACGGATGACGACATCATCGCCCGGCTGGTGAAAAAGACCCTCTTTGTCGGGGTCTTCGCCTATATCATCGGCAACTGGAACACGCTGGCCCGGATCGTTTTCGACAGTTTCGCGGGCCTTGGCCTGGTCGCCACCGGCGGCACGATCTCCGCCGGTGAACTGCTTCAGCCGGGGCGCATCGCGCAGGTCGGGCTCGAGGCCGGGCAGCCGATCCTCGCCTCCATCGCCGACCTCTCCGGGTTCGTCGCCGTCTTCGAGAACTTCATCCAGATCGGGATCCTGTTCTTCGCCTGGCTGGTGGTCCTGCTCTCGTTCTTCATCCTTGCGATCCAGCTTTTCGTCACCCTGATCGAATTCAAGCTGGCCACGCTGGCAGGCTTCATCCTCGTGCCCTTCGGCCTCTTCAACAAGACCGCCTTCATGGCCGAACGCGTGCTGGGCCTTGTCATTTCCTCCGGCGTCAAGGTTTTGGTGCTGGCCGTCATCGTCGGCATCGGCTCCACCATCTTCAGCGAATTCACAGCCGGGTTTGCGGGTGAGCCCACGATCAATGACGCCATGTCGGTCGTCCTTGGTGCGCTGGCGCTCCTCGCCCTCGGCATCTTCGGCCCCGGCATCGCGAATGGCATCGTCTCGGGCGGGCCGCAGCTTGGCGCAGGCGCCGCGGTCGGCACCGGTATCGCCGTGGGCGGTGCCGCGGTCGCCGGTGCCGCCGGAACCCGGATGGCCCTTGGCACCGGTGGCGCGGCCCTGCGCGGTGCCAGCGCTGTCGGCAGCGGAACCGCCACTGCATACCAGCTCGGCGCGGCCTCGCGCAGCACAGGCCTCGGAAAAACCGTCGGTGGCGCGGCTGCGGTCGGAAAGACCGGTGCCGTCGCCGCCTTCAGCCCGCTCCGGCGCGCGATCTCGGACGGCGCGCAGTCCGGCACCCGCGCGGCCTATGCCGCAACCGGCGGACGCATGGCGGGTGGCGCCCTACCCGCCCAGGCCAATGACGGCCCACCCGACTGGGCGCGCCGGATGAAGCGCCAGCAATCCCTTCAACACGGCCTCTCGACGGCCGCCCATGTCCTCCGCTCCGGCGATCATGGCGGCGGCGGCACGGTCGTCAGCCTCTCCGAAAGGTCCTCCTGATGTTCCGACGCCCCAGTGTTCGCTACGGCACCACGCCCGAGCCCATCACCCCCTACCAGAAGGCCGCGCAGGTCTGGGACGAGCGTATCGGCTCCGCCCGCGTCCAGGCCCGCAACTGGCGCCTTATGGCCATGGGCTGCCTCGCCCTGTCGGCCGGGCTCAGTGCGGCTCTCACCTGGCAATCGACGCGCAGCAGCGTCGTCCCTTACGTGGTCGAGGTCGACAATCTAGGTGCGGCACAGGCCGTCGCCCCGGCCCTTGCTGAATATCGCCCGACCGACCCGCAGATCGCCTGGCATCTCGCCCGCTTCGTCGAGCATGTCCGGCAGGTCCCGGCCGACCCCATTGTGCTGCGCCAGAACTGGCTTCGTGCCTACGATTTCGCCACGGATCGCGGCGCCATTGCGCTGAATGACCATGCCCGCGTGAACGATCCCTTCGCCCTGGTCGGCGACACGCAGGTTTCCGTCGAAGTCTCGAGCGTCATCCGCGCCTCGGATACGAGCTTCCGCGTCGCCTGGATCGAGCGGCGCTACGAGAACGGCCAGCTCGCCACGACTGAACGCTGGACCGCCATCCTGACCGTCGTGATCCAGCCGCCGCGCGATGCGGAGCGCCTGCGGGCCAACCCGCTCGGCGTCTATGTCCACGCCATCAACTGGTCGAGGGAGAATGCCCAATGAAACGACTTCGCCCCATCCTCGTTCTTCTCCTCGCGGCCACCGCGCTAACGGCCTGCACCGGACAACGCCCGCCCGAGATCGCCTATGACGACCAGGTCCCGGCCCTTGCGCCACCGCCGGCACCACCCCCGGCCGAGGGGCCACCCCGCCCCGTCCACACGCCGCCTGCCTGGACGCCCTCCCGAGGCGGCGATCCGGAAGCGGATACGCCCGAGGCGCGCATCATCGCTGCCAATGCCGCCGCTCGGGTCGAACCCCGCCAGCAGGGCTATTACAACGCCATGCAGGTTTTTCCTTGGAGCGAAGGCGCGCTTTACCAGATTTACGCCGCCCCTGGGCAGATCACCAATATTGCGCTCGAACCCGGAGAACGCCTGACCGGCCCCGGCCCAATCGCAGCAGGCGACACCGCGCGCTGGATCATCGGTGACACCACAAGCGGCGCGGGCCGCACCGAGCGCGTCCATATCCTCGTCAAACCCACGCGCCCCGACATCTCCACCAATCTCGTCGTCAACACCGACCGGCGCACCTATCACATCGAGTTGCACGCCGACGAGGAGACCTGGATGCCCAGCGTTGCGTGGGCCTATCCAGTGGTGCGATCCACGCCCCGCGCCCCGACAATCCGCCGTCCCGCGATCCCGCCCGAGGCCGAGCGGCACTACCGTTACGGCTTGCAGGGCGACGCCCCGCCCTGGCGGCCGGTCTCGGTCTTCGATGATGGACGGCGTGTCTATGTCGTGTTCCCGCCCGGCATCGCCCAGGGCGAAATGCCTCCGCTCTTCGTGATCGGCGCGGATGGACGCGGCCAGATCGTCAACACCCGCGTTCTCGGCAACGTGCTGATCGTGGACCGCCTGTTCGGGGCCGCAGAACTGCGTCTCGGCGAAAGGCAGCAACAGGTCGTACGGATCGTAAGGACGGATAGCGATCAGCGCCCGCCGCGCGCGCCACAACCGGAGGCGGAGCGATGACACAGACCCCTGATATGCGAGAGCCGACACGCACCGAGGAAAACATCGCCCAGGAGCTTCGCCTCAGGCCCGATCCGCCCCGTGTCATGCGCCTGTCCCGCCGGGCCATCGCCCTTGCCACCGCAATCGGCGGACTTGGCCTTGGCGCAATCCTGATCGTGGCCCTTCAGAACAACCGGCAGGAGGGCAACCAGACCGAGCTCTTTTCCACCGAGCGCATTCAGGCGGCTGAAGGGCTGTCGACGCTACCGCGAGATTACGCCGATGTCCCGCGTCTCGGCCCGCCCTTGCCCGGTGAGCTGGGCCGCGCCATCCTTGGGGCGCAAGATCGCGGCCAGCCGGTCCCGGCACCGCCCCTTTCCGGTCCATTGGCCCCCACAGTCGACCCGGAGGAACAACGCCGCCTTCAGGAACTCGACGCCGCCCGGCTGAGCGCCCTTTTCGCCGAGGCGCAAACCGTGCCGCGCGGCGGAGCACAGGCCACACCGACGCCCCCCGCGACCGGCGCGCTCTTCCCCTCCACATTGGGCAGCCCGACGGCAAACGATCCGGTCTCAAACCGGGAGGCGTTTCCCACCCGGCCCGGAAACACAGACACCGTCAGCGCGCAGCGCATGACGCCGCCGCCCAGCCCCTACATCCTGCAGGCCGGCACGGTGATCCCGGCCGCCCTGATCACCGGCCTACGCTCCGACCTACCCGGCCAGATCTCGGCCCAGGTGACTTCGAATGTCTATGACAGCCCGTCGGGGCGGTACCTGCTGATCCCGCAAGGCGCTCGGCTTCTGGGAGAATACGACAGCCGCATCGCATCCGGCCAAAGCCGCCTGCTTCTGGTCTGGACCCGCCTCATCCTCCCGGACGGCCGATCGATTGTACTGGAACGCGCACCCGGCACTGACGGAACAGGCGCGTCCGGCCTGCAGGACCGGGTCAACTATCATTGGGGTCGCGTCTTTCTCGCCGCAGGCCTCGCCACGATCCTGAACCTCGGCCTGGAAAGCGGGGCCGACAGCGAGGATGACGTCGCCCGCGCCATCCGCGAGGCCGCGCAAGACACGATCGGACGGACCGGGGACGAGATCGTCCGACAGCAGCTCGCCGTCCCGCCGACACTGACGATCCGCCCGGGCTTCCCCGTCCGCGTCATGGTCACCCGCGACCTGATCCTCGAGCCCTTGGGAGAAATCCGATGACGAAGCTGAAGCTTGGCCCGATCCATGACGACAAACCGGTCAAGCTGACCGTGGAACTTCCCGCCGATGTGCACCGTGACCTTATCGCCTATGGCGAAATCCTCGGCCGAGAGACGGGCCAGCAGCCGATCGAACCCGGAAAACTGATTGTCCCCATGCTAGAGCGGTTCATCACGACGGATCGGGGGTTCGCCAAGGCGCGGCGAAGCCGCACAAAAGAAAGCCCATAGGCCGCCAAATAAAGCCCCCTTTAATTGCACATCTCCTTATTAAAGTAATTTCCATCTTGCTTTAATAACGAGAGTCAGCAAGAATAAGTGATGATCGACGCCGCACCCAACCCGCGCCTGGGACGATACATCGAAACACCTGTCGCGGGCGAGACCGTGCGTGCCTTCGTGCCGCCGCCCTTGCCGCCCGATCCTCCAATCGATGTGCTGGGCCTGATTGACCGCCTCAGCCTCGCGGAACGTGCGCTTGGCCGCCTCGATGGGATCACCATGCTCCTGCCGCGACAAGAGTTGTTCCTTTACATGTATGTGCGCAAGGAAGCGGTGCTTTCCTCGCAGATCGAAGGCACGCAGTCGACCCTATCCGATCTCCTGCGCTTCGAGACCGAGGCGCAGGACGGCGAGCCGATCGACGACATCCGCGAGGTGTCGAACTATGTCGATGCAATGATGCATGGCCTCGAGCGGCTCGACACCCTGCCCCTGTCGCTGCGCCTCATCCGCGAGATGCATGGCCGCCTTCTGCAAAGCGGTCGCGGCGAGACCAAGGCCCCGGGTGAGTTCCGTCGCACCCAGAACTGGATCGGCGGCAGCCGTCCCGGAACCGCCCTCTTCGTGCCACCCCCGGTGAGTGAGTTGGAAACTTGTCTCGACGCGCTGGAGCGCTTCTTTCACGACGAGACCTCGCGCCTGCCCGCGCTCATCCGGGCCGGTCTGATCCATGTTCAGTTCGAGACGCTCCACCCCTTCCTCGATGGCAATGGCCGCATCGGGCGATTGCTCGTAACGCTCTACCTCTGCGTCCATGGCGTTCTGCGAAGCCCACTGCTCTATCTCAGCCTCTACCTCAAGACCCATCGCGCCGAGTACTACCGGCTCCTGCAGGATGTTCGCGAGAAAGGCGACTGGGAGGCCTGGCTGGACTTCTTTCTCACCGGTGTTACCGAAACAGCAAACCAGGCCTTCGACGCGGCCACCCGGATCGTGGACTTGTTCAAGGAGGACCGGGAACGCATCACTTCGGACAGCGCCCGAGCCGGTTCAGCCTTGCGTGTCCACGACTGGTTCGAACAAGCACCCTTCCTGACTTCGGGGCAGCTGGTGGAGCGGACCGGGCTGACCGCACCGACCGTGAACGCAGCTCTGGCCGATCTGGAGCGTCTCGGCATCATCGAGGAGTTTACGGGTCGAAAGCGGGGAAGGGTCTTTCGCTACCACCGCTACCTGGAAATTCTTAATGAGGGTACGGATCCCGTTGGGACAAGCTGAAGTGACGATGCCATAGCTGTCCCATCCCGGATGATCACATTTCCCCTCGGCGCTCGGCCCTCCCATGCCGATTGCACACGGATCGCACATCGGCATCCCCTAACCGCCTCACCTCGCTAGGGATTCGGTCCGATCCTCCATGAGCGCTGTGCACGACAGCACGGCTTGCGAAACTGTGTTCCAAGGCAACTGAGAGTTTCTTAACCGTCAGGTTTCCTGACAGCCCCCTCGCAATCCTCAGGCGTGCAGTGGCGCAAGAGCCTGCCATTTCTTCCGGTAGGCCGAAGCGGAGATCCCAACGCGCTTTCGAAAGGCCGAACGGAAGCTCGACGGCTCGGAATATCCTACCTCTGCCGAGATCTCGTCGATCGGCGAAGTTGTGGTTTCGAGAATCTGCTTTGCCTCCTCGATCCGAAGGGTCTGGATGTAATCGCCCGGTGCCTGACCCGTCACCTTCTTGAACCGGCGATGGAATCCGCGCTCGGTCATGCCGCTCTGCTCCGCCATGGTGGCGACAGGACTGGGGGTGTCATAATGCTGCGCCGCCCAGACCTGTGCTTGCGCGATCAATTGGTCATCGTGCTGACGTCCGGATGTCAGTGACGCATAGGTCAATTGCCCGTCGAGATGCGGGTCGATTAGGTAGATCTTGGCAATCCGGCGGGCTTCATCCGCGCTGGCGAAACGTCTGATTAGGTACAGCATGAGGTCGGCCCAGGCCGACGCCCCGCCAGCTGTGACGACGCGGTGTCCTTCTCCCGCGGGTACGAGAATGCGGTCCCGGCAGACTTTCACCTCGGGGAACTCACGGTCCAGCATGTCGGCAAAGCCCCAATGCGTGGTCGCCTCCTCGCCGTCGAGCAATCCGGCCGCACAAAGCAATACGGCGCCGGAACAGACGGATGTGACAATCGCTCCCCTCTCATGGGCCGCCCCCAGCCAGCCCGCGAACGGTCTCAGGTCTTCGGGCAACCCAGCGTTCGGGTCGAAATGCAGATCGGGCACGATGACAAGATCCGGTTCAGGGGCCTCGGTAAGCACGGCATCTGGCGTGATCTTGCGGCCATTAACGTCCCAGTACGGGGCACCATCCGCTGTTCTAAGGCTGACATCGAACATCGGGACCTGCATCGGAAGCCCGTGCAGCATTTCCCAATCACGTCCCACCGAAGCGAGGACGTCGAGGATCGAGAACAGCACCGACGTACCAGCATGGCGTGATCCGATAACGGTCGTACTGATGGTCATTTTACCCTCCAACAGGCTCATGGTGTCTGAAAATCACCGTTTTGATCCAGTACTCCTCTAATGCGAATCGACCCAAACGTCCATGACCCTGCCCATGACATCGGCCGAACTGGCCATTCAATCATGAGAAAGGATCAAATGATGACCATTCAAAACCAAACCGCAGCCTTCCACACGGACGTGACCCGCAGCTACCTCGCTGACCCGCGCACCTACCTGACCGATGGCGGGTTTGAGACCTCCATGCTGTTCCTCGAAGGGTTCGACTTGCCGGCCTTCGCGGCCTCTGTGCTGCTCGAAGACGATGCCGCCTGTTCGGCGATGGACCGTTACTTCGACCGCTTCCTCGCGATGGCCGAGAGGGCGGGAACCGGTTTCGTTCTCGACACCAACACATGGCGCTCCGGGACACATTGGGCCGACGCAGTCGGCCGTTCGCCCGCCCAGATGCAGGAGCTCACCCGTGAGGCCGTCAGGTTCGCCATGGCGATCCGGGCCCGGTGGCAAGATCGCGTATCGCCGATCCTGCTCAATGGCGTGATCGGACCAGCCGGCGACGCCTATGATGGCACGCTCACCCTGGATTCCGCCACCGCCGAAACAATCCACGCGCCGCAGATCGCGTTGCTCGCGACCTGCGGGGTCGATCTGGTCAGCGCGCTGACCTTCGGCAGCATGCCGGAGGCGATTGGGTTCGCCCGTGCAAGCGTCAAGGCCGGTGTGCCCGTTGCGATCTCTTACACGGTGGAGACGGACGGACGCCTGCCGGACGGAACACAGCTCGCGCGCGCCGTTCTGGAAACGGACGCCGCAACCGGAGGTGCACCGCTGTATTACATGATAAATTGCGCGCATCCCGAGCACTTTCGAGACGTTCTGACCGACGAAGCATGGTGCCGCCGCATCCGCGGTATTCGCGCAAACGCATCGCGGCTGAGCCACGCGGAACTCGACGAGGCAGAGACCCTTGACGATGGCGACCCCGAAGAGTTCGGCACGCTCCATGCAGATCTTTCCCGAATGCTCCCGGCGCTGAAAGTCGTCGGCGGGTGCTGCGGCACGGATCACCGGCATGTCGGCTGCATGGCGGACGCCATGCTTCTCTTCACCTCGGCCTGACCTCCTCCCTACGTTCCGGCCCGCGAACAACCGATATTGATCGGTCATTGCGGGCTGGCCCTGCGCGGATTGTGGCGTCGAAACCGCCGCGGACTACCAAAGGGAAAACGGCGTCGCTTCGGTCGAGACCCAGCGCCTGCCGAACGATCCCTTCAATGTAAACTTTATCGCCCGTTTCAAAACCGGCCAACACAAGGACCAAAGACATGACCATGATTTCCATCCACGCCGGCGCACCGCGCCGACCACCTTCGAGCATCGCAAAGGCGCTCCGCGACCGGCTGGCAGAAGCCGCGAAGCGGCAGCGCATCCGTAAGGAGATGAAAGAGCTTTCGAAACTCCCCCGCCACCTTCTCCGAGACATGGGGCTGGAGCAATACGCCGCCCCGCGTGAGCCCACCATCAACATCCATTGGTGATGCACCCTCGAAAGGACAGAAAATGAACAGAATTAAACGCGGCAGTACGATCGTGATCGGCGCGGGGCTCTCGGGCCTTGCCGCCGCCCATGCCCTGACCGAACGCGGGCTGCCCGTTACCGTGCTGGAAGCACGGGACAGGGTGGCCGACCCCTGGCGGAACCGCCACCCGGCTCTTCGCCTGAACATCCATCGCAAGTTCGCCGGGCTGCCGGGACAGGCGGCGCCGAAATCGGACGGCACGTACCTGAAGCGCGACACGGTCGTTGCGCATCTGGAGCGCTACGCCGCACGGCTGAATGCGCCGATCCATTTCGGCGTTGCCGTGACGGCTGTCGTACGCATCGGAACCGGATGGCGGGTCACGACCAACGCCTCGGAGTACGAGGCGGAGAACCTCGTCCTTGCGACCGGAAGGGACAGCATTCCTGACATGCCGGACTGGCCGGGGCACGACGCCTTTGCCGGAGAGCTGTTGCACGTGGCCGATCTCGGCGATGTGTCCCGCTTCGATGGCAAGCGCGTGCTGGTCGTGGGCGCGGGTAACTCCGGCACGGACGCGCTGAACCACTTGTCCCGGCACAATCCGGCCGAGGTGATGGTTTCGCTGCGCTACGGCCCGGCGGTCGTGCCGAAAAGCATCTTCGGCTATCCGATCCACGGGTTGGCACGCGTCTTCGCGGCCCTGCCGAACGCGGTGCTGGACCCGGCCTTCAGGCTGACGGAAAGGCTCTTTCTCGGCGATCTGCGGCGGTACGGGCTGACCAGTCACCCTGACGGCGGAAGCACGCGGCTCTTGCGTGATGGGGTGACCTTCGCGATCGACGAAGGTTTCGTCGCGGCCCTGAAGGCAGGACGCTTCCGGATCGTGCCGCGCGTCGAGGGGTTTTCCGGCGACACCGTCGCTCTGGCCGATGGATCGGTCTACCGCCCGGATATCGTGATCGCGGCGACCGGCTATCGCACGGGGCTCGAGCCGCTTTTCGGCCAACTGGGTGTGCTGGATGAGAACGGCCGCCCGCACCATCCGATGGGCGAGCGCGATCCGAAGCGACCGGGCCTCTGGTTTGCCGGTTTCAAGCCGATCTACACCGGTTTCTTCGACGCCGCGGGCATTGCCGCCAGCCGCATCGCCACCGGTATCGCCGCCGACGCGCGCCACGTCACGCACTCCAAAACTTCCGACATGCGCGCACCGCATGTCGCCCACCAGCGCCCCGCACCCGCGGACGCATCCTAAACCTTAAACACCAATAAAAGGACCTACCCCATGAAACACACGAATCTACTTCTCGCCGCTGCCATTGCGGCCATGCCCTTCGCTGGACACGCGGGTGAACCGCTTCCCGCCTTTGACGTGGCCGAAGACATCTCTCGCTTCGTCTTCTCCGCGGCGCCGGTCTTCGACGACGGTATGCCCGCCTATGGCAATGCCTTCATCACCCAGGGCTATCTGTACCCCGCCGGTACGCTCGAAGGTGGCGTCGAGGGCACTCTGCCCAACGGCGACCCGGCCTTCCCGGACCTCGTGATCGGGGAATGGACCTGTGACGGGTACTTCATCGGCGACGGCATGCGCACGGAAACGGGCGCCCTCGTCATGACCCGGCAGGTCTACCGTTTCAACGATGGCGATGTGCTGATCAGCCATGGCGCCGAGCTTGTCGATACTGGCGTGACCGTCACGCGCGCCGTCACCGGCGGGACCGGCGACTATGCCGATGCCCCGGCCGAGATCAACCAGGTGCTGCTGGGCATGAGCGATGGCTACGGTGTGCGGTTGCAGATCGAGCTGGGCGGCGGCTCTGCGAACGCCGATGGCGAAGAAGACCACACCGAGTGGGATTCCGGCGTCCCGGTCGGACCCATGCCGACCTCGGGCTCCCATGAGGCCGGCTGAGGCCGGTTCATCATTATCGGAAAGGCGCGGAGGTCACTCTCCGCGCCCTCCACGGCAAAGGCTGAACCAATGACCTATTTTGATATGCCGCGCGTTGCCGGCAATCCCTTGAGACATGCCGCTCGAAAGGTGAGCAAGGCCGAAACATGGGCCCTATTGCGGCTTGCCGCGCCTTTGACCGGTCTCGCGCTGGTCAACATGGCAATGAGCGTCACCGACACGCTGATGACCGCCGCGTTCGGGGTGGAAGCCCTTGCCGCAGTCGCCGTTGCAAGCGATTTCTATTCGATCCTCTTCTACCTCGCCGTCGGCTGTATCGGCGGTCTCGGGCCACTCTATGCGGCGGCCCATGCGGCGGGCGACCCGGATCGGTTGTCACGGCTCAGAACGGCCGGCACCATCACTTGTCTCCTTCTCGCCTTGCCGACCTGTGGCCTGCTCTGGCACACGCCGGCGCTGCTGAGCCTGCTCGGCATCGATCAGAACCTTACCGATGCAGGGACGGGCTACGCCCGGGCGATGGCGTGTACGCTGATCCCGATGCTGGCGGTGGGCGTCCTGCGCACGCGCCTGACGGCCATCGAACGCCCAGGTGTCATGCTGCGGATCACCTTGTGCGCGGTGCCGCTCAATGCCGTATTCAACTACGCGCTTATGTATGGCGCCTTCGGTCTGCCGGAGCTTGGCGTGACGGGCGCGGGCGTGTCGTCCTTGCTGGTTAGCCTGCTGACGCTTGCCGCCTTGATGCGGGAGGCGCGCCGCGTTGGCGACAGCGGGTCAGGCCGCGTGGACCCAGGCGATGTAGCCGCGATCTTTCGTATCGGGATCCCCATCGGGGTCGCCACACTGGCCGAGGTCGGTATCTATCTGGGGGCCACGATCTATGCCGCGTCGCTCTCCGTCACGGACGCGGCCGCACATTCCGTCGCGATCCGTCTGGCGGGCATCGGCTATGCTTTCTATTTCGGCCTGCAGCAGGCCTCGATGACCCGGCTGGCACGGGTCGATCCCAAATCGTGCCGCGAAGGCGATGTCGTTGGCACCACGATGGTTGTCGGCGTCGCGATCGGTCTGTCGATTTGCACCACCTTGCTGATCGTGGCGGCCCCGGTCGCCAACTACGTGCTGCAAGGCTCGACGCCTGCTGCGATCAGCGCCGCAATTACCGTGATCGGCGTGCTCGCCGTGGCGGAGCTGTTCGGTCCGACCGGCGCAGGTGCTGCGGGATTGTTACGGGCAAGGCAAGTGACGCGCCCGGTCATGGTCTATTCGCTGATCGGGAACTGGCTGGTCTCTGCACCGCTGATCGCTGTTTTCACGATCGCCTTCGACATGGGGGCGGTCGGGATCTGGATCGCGATGGCCACCGGAACGGTCGTCTATTCGAGCCTGTGCGTCTGGGCCCTTCGCAACTTGCCAGCGGTGGGAGTCGAGACATGAAGCTCTATTTCATGCCCGGCGCCTGCTCATTGGCGGCCCACATCGCAATGTGCGAAGCGGCCCTGGAGTTCGATCTCGTGGAGGTGGATTATCAGACGCGCCGCATGGACTGCGGCAGCGATTATCGCACGATCAATCCGAAGGGCTCCGTCCCGGCCCTGAGGCTTGCCGATGGCTCGGTCCTAACCGAAGTTCCGGTGATCCTACAGTACGTCGCTGACGAAGCACCCGACACGAGGCTGCTGCCTGCCTCCGGCATGCGGCGTTTGCGGGCGCTGGAATGGTTGAATTTCATCGCGACCGAGATCCACAAGAGCTTCAGCCCGCTTTTCCGGCCAACGACACCGGACGCCTTTCTTCAGCCGGGCAAAGCACATCTTCGCAGCAGGCTGGGCTTTGCCGAGCGTCACCTGTCCAACAGAACCTACCTGATGGGTGACGATTTCTCTCTGGCTGATGTCTACTTGTTCACTGTTTGCCGCTGGCTTGCGGACCAGAACATTTCCCTCGGCAACTGGCCGGCCTTGCAACAGCACTCTGAGAGAATTCGGTTTCGACCACCTGTCCGGAAGGCTTTGGATCGAGAGGGGTGCAAGTGATGGCTCATCCGAGAGGACCGATTACGGACCGGCAGGTAATGTATCGCGAGATGCAGCGCACCATTCCCGGCCTCGACGCGATGTACCGGCTCGTTCACGCGCTGATCGCCAGCCACGCGCAAGCGGCACCGCAGGTCCTGGTCGTCGGGGCGGGTGGCGGAAGGGAGATCGAGGAGTTCCGGAACAGTGACAGCATCGGATGTATCACGGCAATTGACCCGTCGGCCCGAAATCTTGAGACCGCACGGGCCGCAGTCGGGCGATCCGCCGCATCGCCCGATGTCAGTTTCATCGTCGGAACCGTCGATGACCTGCCCGACGACGAGAAATTCGATATCGTGACATCGCTGCTAGTGATGCATCACCTGCCGGACGACGGCAGCAAGCTGGACTATCTGAGAGGGCTTCGCCAAAGGCTCGCCCCCGGCGGGCAGTTGATACATGCGGACGTGTGTTTCGATGAGAACGAGGACTTCGACCGATTGACACCCGCTCTTCGGGCGCACGCGGATATTCTTGGCGTGTCAGCAGACGCGGTCCGGCTGGAACTCGAAGCGATCCCAAAACTGCCTGTGGTATCCGGCGCTCGGACCGGAGTCCTCTTTTCCGAGGCAGGTCTGACGGAGCCGCAAGAGGTTTTCCGCACACTTTGGTATCGCTGCTGGGTCAGCACGGGCAGCCAGATATGATTTGCACTGCGAATAATCCCTTCAACCAATGGGTTAGGCACGTCCGTGCCTGCCCACTCACCCTCAAACCACGGAAGCCCCCATGACTGCTCGCATCCTTCAGATCTGCCTCTCACTCATCTTTGTCCTTCTTGGGTCCTGGTGCCTTTTCTTCCCGGGCATGGTCATCGAGGTGACATTCCGGCCGGAGCTTGCCTTCGCCACCGAACAAGCCCGGTTCATCATGGGCTGCTTCGGGGCCCAGGCCGTGTTGACCGGCACGATCATCTGGACGGCTCGTTTCACGCCGACAACCTTCCTTGTGTTCGGCCTGGTCGGGTCGATCCCATTCTTTGTCTTCAATTTCTGGTTCCTGTTCATCGAACCGGTCTTAAACCAATGGATGCTACTCGACTTCATTGGCAACCTGGGGATCCTGATTACAGGAGTCTGGGGGTGGCAACTCAGCAAACAAGAGCAGCGCATCTAACACGTTACTGAAACCAAGAGGAGCAAATCATGCACTTACCTATTAGTCCTACTGGCATTGCGGCACCGACGAGTCACTACTCTCACGCATTCTATATTGAGCCTGGCGCGGCGTTGATGACCCTGGCGGGCCAGTTGGGTGAACGCCCTGACGGCAGTTGCCCCGAAAGCGTGGTCGAACAATCGGAGCAGGCCTGGCAAATTGTCCTCGCGATCCTCGCGGAAAAAGACTTTGGCATGTCGAATGTGACCAAGGTCACGAGCTACATTGTCGGCGAAGAAAACATCGACGGCTACGTTCAGGTGCACCAAAGAGTTGTCGGCGCGCATTTGCCGCCGTGGACGATGGTTGTCGTCCCCGCCCAGGGACGGCCAGACTACAAGGTTGAGGTGGATGTAATTGCCGCCGTGACCGTTGAGGCGCGAAATGCGGATCTATGAAAGAGGTGCGTCATTGCCCAGGAACCACGGACCTGAACCGGTGCGCTGCAGCGGTGACACGCACCCCTTCGCATGATGCATCACCATCCATGACGCAATCATTTCCGGAAGAGCTATAGGAATGACCAAGAAATCCTATGCAGATGATGACAGGAGTTTGATATGATCTGGACATTACTCGCGTTCGCAATCCTGGGCATAGTGGTCTGGTTTGCCAACGGCATCAGGAAGATTGGCGCCGTCAGTGTCGGGGAGCCCATTCCGGCCCGATCTGAAACGGCTTTGCTTTTGATTGATCTTCAAACCGCCTTTTGGGAGGCGGGTACATTCACCGACACGGCGAAAGCGGAGGCCAGGACTCGAATTATGGCCGAGGTGGAGAAAGCAAAAGCTGCCCGGACGCCTATCATCGGCGTGCGCCACGAATGGTCAATCCCATCTACAAAAGCCATCGCAAAGCTTCTGGGAAAAGGACTGGCTATAGAGGGCACGGCCGGAACCGAATTGATTGCACCGCTTGATGAACTCGCCGACTATACGGTGGTAAAACGTGTTCAAGATGCGTTTGAAACAGGGGAGCTCGACCGTCTCCTGAGGCAACTCGAAGTCGGAAAACTTCGCATCGTTGGGCTCGATATGAATTACTGTGTCGCAAAGACCGCGCTCGCGGCACGTCAGCGCGGATATGAAGTCGATATTGTCCGGCAGGGCGTTTTGACCGCGGATCAGAAAAAGTCAGAGAAAACCTGCGACTTGCTGCGTGAAAAGCAGGTGAAGCTGCAATAGGTCGCGTTCAGGTTGGGACAGTCACCACGACCGGCCACATCCAAAATCGAGATGGCCGTTGCAGCGACATTATTTCATAGGTCAAGTTCTCTTGCGTGACGAGCGGAATGAAGTCCGCTCACACCCGTCCCCGGGTAAGACCTGGCGCAATTTTCAGTGAAAAAAGTACGACTGAATTCGGCTTTCATCGCATCCTGGGCTGCGACGACTCAGCAAATGTCGCTGCACTGAACTCCGGGCAATCGAATTTGCTGCAAAACCACAAATCAGACGTTCCGATTATCACCGTTTGCTGCCGCTTAGCCCATATCGACAGCCCTGGACCCGCGCTAGATACGCCATAGTGAGACGCCGTATTGGACGGCATCTACGATCACTTCGGAGAACGATATGAAGAAACTCATCCCTTCCCTGCTGCTTTGCCTCCTGTCGGCCGGAGCAATGGCGAGCGAAGCCCGTAATGGCCTCCAACTCAATGGCCTTCAACTGAACGGCCTGGGATCCAACGGGTTTACGCTGAACAAGATCGCTTGGAACGTCATCACGATCAACGCAGCGCAATCCGTCGATGCGGCGGTGTTCGACGCGTTGGCGGATATGGCGTCCACCAGCTTGGCTGACTGAGAGGCGGTTTTGATATGAACGCACGCTCCCTCCTCTTTGCCTTAGCCTGCAGTCTTTCCCTGTCCTCCGCCAGCGGTGCCGAGGAGGGTGGTGCACCGATAATCGACCTGAGCGGTTCTGCCCTTCTTGCCACCAAGGAAAGCAGGACGGTGCTCAAGTACGTGGTGCAATGCGCATTGCCGGCCACAGTCACTGCAAAGGCCACACATGATGGTCAGGAAATCCAGTTTCGTGGCGCAATGGGGATTGCCCCCAAATGGCAGCTGCGCGCGCTCACCCACGAAGAGCAAGCGGCAGTATCGGCATGCATGCTGGCGCGGACTAACGCCTTTGGCATACCCGTCCAGATCTCGATCCGCAGCAATGAAGGGCCGCTGGCGCGTATCCCCGGCTTTGGCACAAGCCAACCCGAACGCCGTGCTTTTCCGGTCTTTGAAGGCGCGTTCTTTGGCAATGTGTTCGCCGATCCGCCAATGGCATATGCATGCCGCGGTGATACATCTTCTGAAGCCGAGCGCGCGTTGAAACACATCAACCGGATCTGCACGTTGCCTACGGGGCAACTGACATCGCAGGGCAATCCAATCTCTGCCTGTGGGTTTGTGGTTCTGGGTCGATGTGATGCGCCGAATGTCAACCGCATCAAGGCTGAATACGCCAATGCCGCCGCCGAGGTTTACTTGCCACGCAAGTAACGATGGTCGCTGAAAAATCGCTTTTGCTCCTGCGTGTCCATTCGGGAGTGTCACGTCCGCCTTGCCCGTGAGGGCAAAGGCAAATCATTCAATTACATCAAAAAGGTGCGTCATGAACCGCTTTATTCTTGTCTATGCTCTGTGCTGCTATGTGCTGTTTGGCGTCGTATTTGGCTGGCTTGCCGTCTTCCTGCTGAACGTAGGTGATCTGCGAGGTCCGGCGCGGGCCTCAGTCGGTCCGTCCGTTGCAGTAAACCTGGGTTTGATCACTCTGTTTGGCGTGGCCCACAGCGTCATGGCGCGGCCGGCCTTCAAGCGGGTCTGGACCCAGATCATCCCACCTGCTGGCGAACGGGCGACCTATGTCCTGCAATCCTCGGTCCTGCTTGGCCTGATCATCTGGCAATGGCATCCGATCCCCACGGTTGTCTGGCATATTGACGAGATCGCCGCATGGGTCATTTTTGGTGCTTTTGCCATTGGCGCGGTGATTATTCTGGCTTCGACGTTTTTGCTCGGTCATTTCGAATTTGTCGGGTTGTCACAGGCCTGGGACAACCTGCGAGGTGTGCGCCCGCGACGGCCCGCATTTCGCACTCCCATGCTCTACCGGATCGTGCGCCATCCCCTGCAGCTTGGCCTGCTGATCATGATGATCTCAACACCGGTGATGACCCTCGGACATCTAATATTCGTGCTTGCGATGCTCCTCTATATCCTGATCGGTTTGCAGTTCGAGGAACGCGCCCTGTTGCGTGAATTTGGCTCATCCTATGCGGCCTACAAACGCGAAGTGCCGATGCTCATTCCGAACCCGTTTCGTCGGCCAGTGCGCCGAGAGGCTGCAGAATGACCCACATTGGCATATGGAAAGCATACCCTCCATTTTTGTGAGATCGTGTACCTAACGCTTAATCAGCGGGGCAGAAGAATTTCATTGGTATCGGCATTGCAATCGTGGTGGACGTGGGCGTCTATGCAGGCAATAGCCGAGCGTGCACAAGTCCGCTTGTCCGCGTCGTTAGTTTTTGTTTTGATTGCAGCGAAATGGCGATTTAGATCTACGTGCCGTCGTAGCTCTGAATGTCCGATTTGGCGACGCCGCGGCAACGCAGCGACTTAGAAGCTGCACTTGCAAGCAAATGCAGCGTCAGCGAAAGCCGCGGTTGCACAAGGCGGCTTAGTCCCGCATCTTATCAGTTCGTGCGCCGTGCAGCGAACGGCGCTGTTTCTAGAACCGGCCTTACGTGGCTTGTGCGGCAAATGCTACTGAAGAGCCCACAGCGGAAGTGCCGAAATCTTGCTGCGCGCGCTCGCAGAATGACAAGTGCCGCCGAAGCGCGATTTTCGGTGCCGCGGCGCAGCGGGAATACTGGCCATTCATGCAAGCCGAAGCGGAATTGTGAACGTCAGTGACCAGGTTGTGCACAAAAAAAGACGCTTGCAACGAAAGGTGGGGGAGCCGACATTAATGGTGCGTTCATTAAATCGCCAAACGGCATCCAGGACGGTCTCCTAACGAAAGCAGTATTCTGGTCCGTTGTAAGACCGGTGCCCCGACGAGCCAATGAGCCGCAACAGATCAGGGGTTTGGCATTGATCGAATGCATGTCAAGGAGTGCACTGAAACCGGTATCACTGAACCTTCACTGACCATTCGGCATCAAACGCAGCCGCAGCCGGACCGGAGCAGTCTTCACCGCCTGCTGGCGCGGCAAGGTACTCATGATAGGTAATTTGACGAACCCCGCCATTCACCTCGGTTTTGACCAAAACCATGTTCAGCACCAGTCCGAATTGCGGCACGACGGCTGCTGTGGCCATGGCCATATCAACGGCGTCGGTAGCACCTTCGGGAACAAACGCGTAGATCGCGCAGACCTGCTGTGGAGCAAGATATTCCGTCCCCTCGCCCAAGACGTCGTTGATGAAACCCAGTGCCGTCAGGAATGCCGGGCCGCCCGCATCTGCGTCGGTGATGAATTCCTGACTGCGGAAGACATCGGCGTCCGGCGCATAGACGCTGTTGGCGAGCGCCGTAATCGGGGCCATCTCACCACTGGTGTCGGCGGCCTCGAAAGCGTTGACGATCCGCAGGATACCGTCAACCGCCTGCACAGCAGCAACCTGCGCCACATCGGGTCCAAAGAGGTCGGTGCCGTTGAGCTGGAATTCCTCGGCCTGAGCTGCGGGAGCTAGCAGGCTCGCCATGGCAAGTGCGGTGAAGGCTGATATCATTCGGGTCATGGTTTTGTCCTCTGTCGGTATGTTCCCACATGACATCGCATGTATTCTGAATTAGAAGAAATCTATTCCTTCTATTGGAAACATGAAGATTTTCTATGTCAACGGCACCGATCTCTTTGAACAAACTGTTGGTGCTGGATGAAATCCTGACCAGTGGCAGTATCTCAAAAGCGGCGGGACGACTGAACCGGACCCAACCCTCAGTCAGCAAAACGCTTGGAGACCTCAGAGCGTTCTACGACGATCCACTTCTGATCCGAGAAGGCGGCGGTTTGGTTCCCACGCCATTTGCCATGACACTGATGGAGGCGCTTGCAGCTTGGCGGCGAGACGGTGACGGTTTGCTATCGATGCGCAGCCGGTTCGATCTTGGCACGACGCGGCGGCACTTCGTGATCCGGGCCTCTGATTATCACCTCACCGCGTTTGGCCCAGTCCTTCAGGATGCGGCTTTTTCGGCAATACCGACGCTGAGCTTCGAGTTTCGAAGCCCGGTTGGCACGCTTTCAGAGGATTTCCGGCAATGGGGTTTCGATTTTGCCTTCAGGGTCAACGCCATAAGCACGTCCACTTTCGGAGCCCGAGAAATCCTGTCGGAGCCTTATGTCATTCTGTTCGATCCGAAGTATCGGACCGCACCGACGAATTTCGATGAGTTCTGCTCCGCAGTTTTTGTACTTGCCTCAGCTACAGGATCAGGTCCGAGCAAGATTGATATACACTTGGCCAGGATCGGGCGCACACGCACGGTCGGCATCCGGGTTTCGCGAATATCGGATGTCGCGCGGTTCGTGCTGGCCTCACCTTTCGTGAGCGTCGTACCCAAATCGGCTGCCATGTCCGCCATATCAAGCCATTCTTTACAAATGGCGCCGCTCTTTTTCGATGTGCCAAAGGTGACGTCCTCATTGGTCTGGCCAACATCCCGGGCCTCCGATCCGGCGGTTGAATGGCTTTCAGACAAAATTGTATCGGCAATGATATCTACGCCGGATTGCAAGAAATAGCGGGCGGTTTGTCCGGCAAAACGCATAGCTCTCGCATCTCCATCGTGGGACGTCGCCAATTGATGGGTGACATGGCGGGCCTGCCTCGGCCGCGCTGGTGGCTCAGCCGCTTTTCAGCGTTGTGCGGCCCTGCCGAAACCGCCCGGGTGTTACTCCAAACTGGCGCTTGAAGGCACGGGTCAGGGCGGCCTCGGAGCCATAGCCAACCCCGGCAGAAATCCCACCGATGGTCGCCGAGCCGCTGCGCAGCAGATCTGCTGCAAGGTCCAGTCGCCAGGCGGCGATGTAGCGGGCCGGGGTCTGGCCCACGATTTTGTTGAACCGCGCGGCGAACAGTGACCGCGAAAGGCCGGCGGTCTGTGCTAGTATCTCTACTGTCCATGGTCGGGCAGGATTTTCGTGAATCGCCGATAACGCCCGCCCGATCAACGGGTCGCGCAAACCGCTGAGCCAACCAAGGTTGCGCGGGCACTTTGTGCCCCATTCGCGGATGGTCTGGATGAACATCATTTCCAGCAGGCGTTCAACCATTAAGGCCGACCCGGGGCTTGGATTGCGGGATTCCTCAAGAAGGAAGCGGATGATCAAATGCAGCCGCTCCACGAGCGATCCCTCGCGCCCATCGACATGGATGAGCGCGGGCAGCACCGCAAGCAGCCGGGGGGCAAGGACGCCGGAAAAGGCGAACTTGCCGCAGATGAGATGGGTCGCCTGACCGTCACCGCCCAGGCGCACCATGATCCCATCGCGATGTCCCGATTGGGTCATAGCCTGAATGACGGGCACGGGGGTAAGATCGGGATTGCTGCTTAGCGTATGCCCGGCACCGAGCGGCAGCAGAGCAAGATCGCCCGGTTCCAGTCGGATCGGTCGCTGCTCGTCGACGCACAGCCACGCCGACCCCCGCTCGACCACGTGAAAATGTGCGACCGGTTCGTCAAAGCGAAGGCTCCAGGGTGCGCGGTAATCACCAACACAAAAAACCTGTCCACGCATCCGCATCAATGACAAAGCGTCCGATGTCGAATCCGGCAAGCCGCTGATGAAAGTCATGTCGCGCTGCGTCCTGAGTTTCGGACGCTGGATCAAAAAATACAGCGTCCCGGTGATAAGGATCTCGATGTCGTTCCTACTATACTCAAGTTGTGTAAGTCACTCCCGTTTTTGGTTTTGATGCGAACGGCAGTAGCGCCGGAGATATTGGAATGATCGGAGTATGGAATTTGGTTTGGTGGCGGACGAAAGAGGTCGCAGAAGTTTTGGCCATAGGTGGGCGTCCAAAGGTCAGCGCACGTCGTCTGCAACTGCGCGGGCGGAGTGCAGCATGACCAATGTCGCCATCCCCCGGCCAGCACAGAGCCAGCTCCCACTCTATACTCTCGGCTTTGGCAATTTCGTTGTCGGTGTCGGGGCTTTCGTGGTGATCGGTATCCTGTCACCGGTGCTGCGCGATCTTGGACTGACAGAGCAAGAGGCGGGGTTGCTGCTGACGATCTATGCGCTGACCTATGCCGTGGCCTCGCCCGTTGTCGTGGCGCTTACGGGCCGTTTCGATCGACGCGACGTGATGCTGGCGGGCCTTGCTATATTTCTTGCAGGCACGGTTCTGTCGGCAGTATCGACCGGCTTTGCCCCACTGCTGGCAGCGAGGGTCGTGACCGCTTTGGGGGGCGCGTTGTTTACGCCGGTGGCATCATCGGCCGCGATCGGGCTTGTTGCGCCCGCAGACCGCGCCCGCGCGCTTGGCATCGTGTTCGGCGGTCTGACGCTTGCGCAGGTCGCGGGTGTCCCGCTTGGCAGTTACATCGGCTATACCTTCGGCTGGCAAGCGGCCTTCTGGGTGGTCGCAGGGTTCGGGGTAGCGGCGCTACCGCCGCTTCTACGCACGGTGCCGCGCGGCATCGAGGTGCCGCCCGCCACGTTAACTGCGCTACTACAGGTGTTGCGCAACAGCGGCCTGATGCTAGCGGTCAGCTTCACCGCGCTTTTCTGTGCGGCACTCTATGTTGTCTATACCTTCATGGGCCCGATGCTTGAGGCGCGTTATGCGCTCGGCGCCAATGGCATCACGCTTTTCCTTGTCGTCTTCGGTGTGGGTGCGGTGATCGGCAACGCGCTGGGTGCGGCGCTGACCCGGCGGCTTGGCTCGGACCGTTCGCTGATCTTGCTGGCATCGGGGCAGATCGTGCTGATGCCAGCGCTGATGGTGCTACCGCTTGGCCTGACAGCGGCGCTGGGGATGACGCTGGTCTGGAGCCTTTGCGCCTGGTCATTCATGGTGCCGCAACAGGCGCGACTTGTGGCGTTGGCACCACATTTTCAGGGATTGCTTCTGGCGTTGAATGCTTCGGCGATTTACGTCGGCGCCTCCGTTGGCGCGACCTTGGGTGGAGCGACGCTGCGCGTCAGATCTTTCGCCTGGCTTGGCCCGGCGGCGGCAATGGTTGCGGCGCTGGCGCTGGTCAGCGTCCTTATTGCCCGCCGGGCCAGCGCAGCGCCGTCGGTGACGAAAGCAACAAACAGCAATCAGGGAGAAGATGCATGACTGCTCTGGATGGCCGTGGCCACGGCACTGAACGTCGCTGGTTTAACAAGGGCAGGACCGTCCTGATGGCAGCGGGCTTGGGCGTTGTGCTTGCGGCGGTGTTTTTTGCATCATCTGGGTCATCCCAATCGGATGGTCCTTTGTCTGGCGGCACTTTGTCCGGCGATGCTGACCTGTTCGGTCCGGTGGCGGACGTTCTGGAACATCCGCGTTGCATGAACTGCCATCCGCGCAGCGATATTCCGTTGCAGACCGATCTGCGTCGTGTTCACCAGATGAACATTCAGCGGGGGCCTGCGGATATGGGAGCGCCAGGTGCACCCTGCGCCGCCTGCCATGGCTCAGCCAACCGCGAGATCGCGGGCGTTCCGGGCGCGCCGCATTGGCAATTGGCGCCGCTGTCGATGGGCTGGCAGGGGTTGGGCCGGGCGGAGCTGTGCCGCGCGCTGACCGACCCCGCGCTCAATGGTGAGCGAGATCTGGCCGCGTTGGTCGAACATATGTCGGTGGATCCATTGGTTCTCTGGGGGTGGGCGCCGGGTGTCGACCTGACGCCGGTTCCGGTCCCACATTCCGACTTCGTGGTTCAGCTTATGGCCTGGGCCGAGGCGGGTGGTCCGTGCCCAGACTGATCCCTCCCCAAATTTCTAATAGGAGACTGCCATGGCGACGATGACGACGACCAATCTGAACATCAACGGGACCGACCGCGCCGTCGAGACCGAACATGACCCCGACGATTTGCCGCTGCTGTGGGCATTGCGGGACAATCTGGGCATGACCGGCACGAAATACGGCTGCGGGGCGGCCCTGTGCGGGGCCTGCACGGTGCATGTCGATGGCGCGCCGGTGCGGGCCTGCGTCACCCCGATTTCGGCCGTGGTCGGCACCCGGATCACCACGATCGAGGGGCTGGATGGTCCCGTGGGGAAAGCAATCCAGAGCGCCTGGCGCGAGCTTGACGTCGCACAATGCGGCTACTGCCAGTCCGGCCAGATCATGACCGCTGTGGCGCTGCTTGCCGCCGTGCCCGCACCCACGGACACCGATATCGACATGGCGATGGATGGCAATGTGTGCCGCTGCGCCACCTATGTCCGCATCCGCGCCGCAATCCACCGCGCCGCCGAAACCCTGAAAGGCTGACCCATGGCACTCCTCAGCAATGAACCGACCTCAACAAGCGGCGTCAGCCGCCGCACGTTCCTAGCGGGAACCGTTGCAACAGGTCTGGTGATCGCGGTCGCCCTCCCGGTCGGCATCGCGCGGCAGGCCCGCGCGCAGCAGGTGGGTGCCGCAACCTCTCCGAACGCTTTTGTCAGAGTTGCGCCCGACAATACCGTGACGGTCCTGATCAAGCATCTCGACAAGGGTCAGGGCATAGCGACGGGGTTGGCAAGTCTGGTCGCGGAGGAGCTTGATGCCGATCCCACGACCATCCGCACCGAATTTGCGCCGGCCAATGCCGCGTTATACGGCAACGTCTATTTCGGCGGTTTTCAGGGAACCGGACAGTCCACGTCGATACGGGATTCATTTGACAAGATGCGCAGAGCCGGTGCGGCCGCGCGCGCGATGTTGGTTTCAGCGGCTGCGCTGCGTTGGGGTGTTCCGGCCCAAGAAATATCCGTCCATCTCGGGGTTGTCAGCCATACGGGTTCGGGGCAAAGCGCGGACTTTGGCGATCTCGCGCTGGCGGCGGCGGCGCTTCCGATACCGGAAGACGTGCTCCTGAAAGCGCCTGGCGGCTGGACGATTATCGGCAAGGCATTTCCACGCGTCGACAGTGCCGCCAAATCAGACGGAACCGCCATTTTCGGGTTGGATGCGCGGACACCGGACACGATTGTCGCGGTCATGAAGCGGCCGGATCGTTTTGGCGCGGTGGTCGGCAGCTTCGATGCGGCCAGGGCGAAAGAGGTGCCGGGCGTCATCGACGTCATATCAGTCGGGTTGGGGGTTGCCGTGCTTGCGCGCGACACCTGGGCCGCGATCAAGGCCCGGGACCTGATCACCGTCACCTGGGACGACCGGACCGCCGAAATCCGCGGGTCGGATGAGATGATGGCCGACCTGAGAGCCCTGTCGGAAGCGCCCGGGTTGATCGCGGTGCAGGACGGCGATGTCGAGGCAGCATTTCGAGATGCCGCGGAAATCCTCGAAGCAGATTACGAACTGCCCTATCTCGCCCATGCGCCGATGGAGCCGCTCAATGTCATTGTTGATTGGCAGGGTGACCGCTGCCGCATTACTGGTGGCTGCCAAGCCCAAAGCAGCGATCAAATGACCGCCGCGGCAATCCTTGGACTTGCACCCGAGAATGTCGAGATCGTGACAACCTGGGCTGGTGGATCATTCGGACGCCGTGCCACTCCGGGATCCGATCTCGTGGCCGAGGCGGTGTTGATTGCCAAGGCGACGAACGGTGCCGGTCCGATCCAGCTGATGTGGACGCGCGGGGATGACATAAAGGGCGGATTCTACCGCCCGATGTTTTACCATCGACTTCGTGCGGCCCTCGCACCTGACCGAATGGTCACGGGCTGGCGGCACACGCTTGCCGGTCAATCGATCAATATCGGCACGCCAATAGAAGGATTTCTGGTCAAGGATGGCGTAGATGCGATGTCGGTCGAAGGTGCCGCTGACATGCCCTATGCATTCGCGAACCGGCTGACAGAGGTGCATAACGCGCCGACTGTGGTCCCGGCGCTATGGTGGCGCTCGGTCGGCCATAGCCATACCGCCTTCGCGATCGAGTGCTTTGTCGACGAACTAGCGCAGGCCGCCGGGACAGATCCGCTGATCTATCGCCGGTCGCTGCTGGCGGATCATCCCCGCCACCTTGCGGTGCTGAACCTTGCTGCGGAAAAGGCCGGTTGGGGCACGCCGATGCCGAAGGGGCATGGTCGGGGGATTGCAGTGCATGAATCCTTCGGCACTTGGGTCGCCAATGTGATTGAGGTTGATCTGAGCCAAGGCGACCTGCGCGTGATGCGTGTGGTTTGTGCCGTTGATTGCGGCACTGTCGTGAACCCCGACAACGTCGTGGCGCAGTTCGAAGGCGGGGTCGGGTTCGGTCTGGGCGCAGCCCTGCAAAACAAGATCGTGCTGGAGGAGGGTCGGGTGCAGCAGGCGAACTTTGATGATTATCTGCCCTTGCGGATGTCACAGATGCCGAAGGTCGAGGTGCATCTGATCGACTCGGTTGAGCCGCCGGGTGGCGTTGGCGAACCGCCTGTGCCCTGTGTCGCCCCGGCTCTTGCCAATGCGATCGTGGCGGCCGGTGGCAAGCGGGTGCGCAAGCTGCCATTTCTTGATGAGGTGTTTCTTTGACTGAGTTTTCAACGCCTTGTGTAAGACAGGTTCACGCAATCTGTACCGTGAGCCGCACAAAATGAACGGCAGCGGTGCACAAACCGAAGGTGGAAGTGCCAGTTCGATCCGTCGGACGTCGTCCCCCACCGCCGAGACGCCGCATTCCGATCTGGAGCGGCAGGCATGGCCGGTCCTTGCGCCTGATCTGGTCGCGCGCCTGCGCGCCGAAGGGCAGCATCGCAAGCTCGCAGATGGCGATGTGCTGTTCGAGGTTGGGCAGAAGTCCTACGATCTTGCGCTGATCTTGCGCGGCGTGATCGATATCATCGACAGATCCGATGATCGCGTCGTGGTCACAATCGAGGCCCCCAATTTCGTGGGGGAGCTGGGCATGCTGATGGGGCAGGGCACATTTCTGGCTGGGGTTGCCCGTGGCCAGACCGAAGTGATCGTCATTGCGCAGGACCGCCTGCGCGAACTGGTGGCGACCGTACCCGAGATTGCCGATGTCGTGGTCACGGCCTTTGCCGCCCGTCGCCGCCTGTTGATGGAATGGGCGGAAGGCGGTCTGACGATCGTAGGCTGCGACAGCGACCGTGATACGATCCAGCTGCTCACCTTCGCGTCGCGCAACCGCATTCCCTATCGGTTTGTCGATCGCACCAACAAAGATGAGATGCAGCGCTTGACGGCAACGTGCGATCTGCCTGACGAGGGCAGCGCCGTAATCACCGGGCGCTCGGACGTGCTGACCGATCCGACCCCGCGCAAGCTCGCCGCGGCGCTTGGAATGGACCTCTCCCTCGACCCGGAAAACAATGAACGGAACGCGGCGACAACCGAAGGCCGCATCTATGATCTGGCCATCATCGGTGCCGGACCGGCTGGGCTCGCCACTGCAGTCTATGGCGCATCCGAAGGGCTTTCGACCATCGTCATCGAGGATGTCGCGATTGGCGGGCAGGCAGGAACCTCAAGCCGGATTGAAAACTACCTTGGATTCTCAACCGGCGTATCGGGAAGTGAGCTGGCCTATCAGGGCGAGATACAAGCCGTGAAATTTGGCGCCCGCTTTGCCGTGCCACGCCGCGCCATCGGGCTGACCGAAACGACGGGCGCCGCGCCGCAGCTGGCCCTGTCTTTGGATGACGGCAGCTGCGTGCAGACCCGCGCACTTGTGCTTGCGATGGGTGTGCAGTACCGCAGCCTGCCGCTGGACCGGCTGGAGGCGTTCGAAGGGGCGGGCATCTACTACGCCGCAACCGAACTGGAGGCGCGCTTTTGCCGGGGCACCGAGGCGGTGATCGTTGGCGGCGGAAACTCGGCCGGGCAGGCGGCCATGTTCCTGTCGCGATATGCCAGCCGCACGCATATCCTGGTGCGCGGCAATGGGTTGGCCGAGACGATGTCAGCCTATCTGACCGAGCGGATCGAGAGCGATCCGACAATCGAAATCCACCCACAGACCGAGGTTTCCGCCCTGCATGGCACCACGCGGCTTGACGGCGTCACAATCCGGACGGGCGCGTCCGGCACCGAGACGCAGATTGCCACCCATGCGCTTTTCATCATGATCGGCGCTGCGCCTAACACAGAATGGCTAGGCGACACGATCGATCTGGACCGCAGCGGTTTTGTGATTACTGGCCGAAATGATGACCAGTTCGCGACGTCCCGACCGGGCATATGGGCGGTTGGCGACCTTCGTGCCGGGTCGGTGAAGCGTGTCGCGTCGGCGGTCGGAGAGGGCTCGGTGGTTGTCTCGGCAGTGCATCGCTACCTTGCGGAAATGCCGCCGAACGTCACGCTCAAGCCGCAGGCGGACCACCACGAAGACTAACCCGGACGGCGAAAGGTTGGCGAGACAATAATTGTCGTCGCGCCGGACTCGATTTCGCTGCGGATCCGGGCCATTGTTCCACGGACGGATATGTCCGTACAGTGTAACGCACTGGCCTGACCCTTTTCTGCGATCCGTCGCACGTAGTGCAGCGTACCCAAGGGCAAATCGTCGGTCCGAACCAGGGGCACCCATCTGGTTCGAGCGGATCAAACGAGTGCAAAAAAGCACTTTGGCAGAAGAAGCTATATTTGATGCTTCGCAATCCGAAAGCAGACATCTGTTGGATGTCGGCAAAGTCCGCACCTGAGACATCTGCGTCGAGCGCAGCAAAGGTCGGCTTTTGAAGGGGACTCTATCAGTTGTATGTCAAGCCGTGGTTCCAGACCAACGAGTAAAACCCGCTGTTGCCCCCTGCCCCAAACCGACCTGCAAATCACGTAACCCTTGATTGCTGTGCTACCGGCCAAATAGCCATGTCCCATTGGAAGCTTGGGGAGGCCCATTTGTCGTTCTGGTTCCAATGCGCTTCAGTTTGACCGAGTCCGCAAAATCGCCAAACGCCCGACAGAGCGCGCCAGAAGGCGATTTCAGGTTGCACACAAAGTGCACACGAGGCGACTTAACTTGTTGAATTAAAGGGCAAACCAATCCAGTCCATCATCGGGGCGGCGGACAGGCGCGCGGCTTTAGTGGCTCCGTTATCGGGCATTCCTGGTCTCCCATGGACCGCGAACCGGGTATCGCGTCCAGGCTGCACACATACTGCACAAGAATCGGCGTGGTCCAGTCCCGGGGAGCAAGCACTGGCAGACGGCGGTAACTGAGGGAGATGTGATCGAAACCGACTGCACCGTCTTCAGGATCGGGATGCTGCCGGTTTCATGGGCGCGACGGCAAGATCCCGATCACGGGAAAACGGATATGGCAGGCCGAAGGTCCACAATGGAGCGCAAGTCCGGGGCTGTGGCGCCGATGACGGCGCGCGGCGTTTGGCTTGCGCAAGCGGCCCTTGATCCGGATCTGGCTGAGAATATGATACTCTGGTGGATACAGGAGGTGCGCCGACCAATCCGGCAAAGGCGCATCGCTGCGGGACGCACAAGCCTCCCGGGGTCGCCTCACATGCCCCCAGATTTCGCCTGTTCGATCATCTCGACGACGCGCGTCCTTACACCTGCCGGGATCGCGCCGTGATCGAGCCTCAGGAAACCCGTCACGATCAGGTTGCGCGCCGTGTCCTCGTCAAGGCCCGTGGCCATCAGGTAATCGAGCTTCTCGCTGTCGATCATGCCGACGCTGGCCTCGTGGCTCAACATCGCGCCTTCGGCCCGCGCCCGCAGGGACGGCACGGCCATGATCTCGCCGGTATCCGACAGTTTCAGCCCGTCGCAGCCCAGAAACCCGTTCGTGCCCGCCGCATCGCCCACCAGCATCGCGCTGTTCACGATCCGCCCGCCGACCGAGACCATGCGCGCCACGTCCTCGGAGCGCGCACCCTCCCCGGCCAGACGGGTTTCCGTCTCGATAATGCGCTCCGTGCCTTCGGGGGCGAAGACGATGGCCTGGCTGACGGCGTTGGTGTCGGCGTCCAGGATCGTGTGCGACCGGCTCAGGTGATGCGTAAGCGGCGCCATCATGATCGCGGTGGACCGGCTGCGCGCGCCCTCCTCCAGATGGGCATAGCCGTAGGAATAGACATCCATGGCCGCGCCCCAGTGCTCGATCGACACCGAACTGCAGGACGCGCCCTTGCGCATGTAGCTTTCGCCGATCGAGATATGGCGCCCCTTGTGGACCGACCCGGGCACCGCGGCGCCCGAGATCATCTCGACCTCCGCACCCTCGTCGATCAGCGTGACATCGTGGGTGAACTGGCGGCCCTGCGGCGTTTCCAGCAGGGTGAAGCACTGCACCGGCAAGCGGACCTTCGCCCCGGGTTTCACCCAGACGAAATGGCCAAGCGGGTCGTGCATGTGCTCGGCCACCATGGCAATATGCTCGTTTTCATCCGGAGAGACGAGGCCGAACATCAGATCCTGCACGAAATCGTAGGTCCTGAGCGCCTCGGACAAGGGCAGGATCTCGACACCGGGATCGTTCGACAGCGCCATCCGCATCTCGCGGTCGGCCAGAACGCTTGTCGCCGCGCGGGCCGAGGGGTCGTCGAAGCCGACATCGTGCAGGATGTCGCGTTCCTCGTTGCTCAATTTCGCCATGTCTTGCGTCGTGGTCGTCATCGTTGCCTCCATTTGTCCGGGTTCCCTGGCATCAAGCGGGAACGCTGTAACCGTCGGTCTGGATATGGGCGAAAAGCGCTTGCGGGTCGCCCGAATGCAGGATGCGCCCGTCCTTCATGATATGGGCCCGGTCGGCTTTCACGTGGTTCAGGATCAGGCCGGTATGGGTGATGACCAGCCCGGAACAGGCCCGCCCCTTCCTGTCGGGGCTGCGGACGGCGTGCGCGATGGCCTCGCCCACCGCGATGACATGTTCCAGATCCACCCCGCTTTCGGGTTCGTCGAAAAGCAGAAGCCGCGGATCCTGAAGCACCAGCTTCAGGACTTCCCAACGTTTGATCTCGCCGCCCGAAAACCCGACATTCATGTCACGGTCCAGAAACGCAGTGAGGTCCAGCGCGGCGGCCTCCCTCTCCAACCGGTCCCAGGCGCCGATGGCGGCCGCGAAGCTGCTCACGGTGACACCTTCCAGGCTGGGCGGGCGCTGATAGGCAAGCCCGATGCCCAGCCGCGCCCGGGCCTCAAGCGGGAGCGTCTGGATGGGCGCACCGTCGAACAGGATCTCTCCCGCAACGATCCGATAGGGCGGCAGACCGAGGATCGTCGCAAGCAGGCTGGATTTTCCCGATCCGTTCGGGCCGAGCAGGACGTGAAGCTCCCCCTCCGGCAGGGTCAGGTCGATATCCGCGAGAACCTCCACATCGTCGATCGTCACGGTCAGATTTCTGATTTCAAGCACGACACACCTCCTTTCTTTGCATATGTCGCCAAGGTCGTCTGGCGCGGATCACGGGGGGCCGGGACGACACCGTGCGGGATGCAGGCGCACCTCACGGCGTTCCCGCCGTCTCGGCCACGGGGGCGACGCCGACGATCCGGGCGGCGCATTCCTCCTGCGGCGAGAAGCCCGGTCCGAACCGGCAGGCCCCGACGATGAAGACATATTCCGTGGCCTCGTCGCACGGCGCATGGGGGGCCTCGAACAGGGCGCTGCCGCTTTCGCCCGGGGCGAGGTTCAGAAAGGACATGCCACGGCTGCGCCCCACCTGCTCGCCGTCCTTCATCGACGCCACGAAGCCGTTTATCTCGGTCAGGGTCTCGTCGCTTTCGTTGGTCATCGTCAGGGTCACGCCGCAATAATACTCGCGGAAACTGGTGCCCTCGAACTCAAGCCGGTAGTCGGCCAGCACCGGACTTGCGAGAAGGCAGGCAAGAACCGCCAAGTTCAGACGCCGTGTCATGTCATCCTCCGTTCACCTGAGAGAGCCGGGCCTCATCCGCCTCGGCCTCCGCGCGTTTCACTTTCTGATGCTCGTCTTCGGCCAGACCGATGCGCCAGTAGCCCGAGGCATAGACGTCGCGACGGTCGAGCCCCCTGTCGCCGCGCAGGAGCAGCCGAAGGGATCGCACGACGCCGGTTTCGCCCGCGATCAGCGTTCGGACCCGGCCCTCCGGCCAGCGCAGCGCCTCGACGATCCGGACCTGCTCGCAGGAGGCGCGGTGCGGATCGTCATGGATCAGCCAATGCTGAGTCACGCCGGGCGGTGCGTCGATCTGCTGCCGGTCCCCGGCGGAGGTGATCTCGAAGATGGCCATGCCCGTGGCGTCGCGGGGCAAGGCCTCCAGACCCGCGGCAACCACCGGGATGGCGGACATATCGGCAGCGAACAGATAGAAATCGGCGTCAAACTCGGTGAGCTTCGGCGCACCGGGGCCCGCGAAACCAATGACATCACCAGCCCTCGCCCGGGCTGCCCAGGCCGAGGCCGGACCGTCGTCGCCATGGGCGACGAAGTCGATGTCGATCTCGCGCGTCTCGGGACGGGCGTTGCGGATCGTGTAGGTCCGTGTCACCGGCTTCGGCCCGTCAGCAAGCTGCGTTCGGAACGCGTCGATGCTCTGCCCCGCAGCGGGCAGCATGATCTTGCAATGACCGCCCGCGCATGTGGCCGGCAGACCCGCGAATTCCGGGGCGCTCAGGGTCACGCGGATCATGTTTTGTGTGAGCCGACCTGCCTGAACGACCTGCGCCAGGGCGGTGATGCGCCGAGGCTGGCCGGTGGTCGGTTTCGAGGGAAACTTTGCCATTCGGGATCTCCGTGAAAGTGCCGTTTCGCGACAGGGATTGGCCGTCACAAGGGATGCGATCGGATACGGGAGGACGGACGCGCGGCGACCTGAATGGTCAGCGCGCAGAGCAGAAGGAGCGACGCGACGAGATAGGGCAGCCCAGACCACAGCGCGTAAAGCCCCGTGCCCAGGACCGGCCCGATCACGAAGCCACCCGCCATCGCGGCGCCGACGAGACCGCCGACAGCACCCTGTTCGTCCTCCGTCACCGACAGCGAGGCGGTCCCCTGCAAACCCGGGATCACAAGGCCCATGCCCAGACCGAGAAGGGCGTGGGCGGCAAGAATACCCGGTTGTCCGGGCCAGAGCAGAAGCACGACGGGCCCGACGATTGCAATGCCAAGACCCAGACGCACGATCAGACCCGGCGCAGGCTTTCGGTTGGCCACGAAGATCTGCGTGACAAAGATCACGGCGGCAAGCAACGCCAACGCCTGGCCCACGTTTGCGGCTGTCGTGGCGTTATCGAGATCGCCCACATCCTGAACGTAGAAGGCGATCGTCTGCTGCAGGGCGGAGATGACGACGAAGACGACGACCAGGGTCCCGAGTGTTGCTCTCAACCGCGGGTCGAGGGGGCGGAGCGGCGGCGGCGGGATGGGGGCGGCCACCAGCGTTTCAGGCAACAGACGCCACGCCAGAAGACAGACCGCACCGCCAAGCGCCGCGACCGTGTAGAGCGGCACCAGCAGCCCGAAGCCGGACAGACCCCAGGCCAGAACGGGCCCGAGGATCGTGCCGATCCCGAAGGCTGCGCCGATCATCGCCATCCCTCCGGTGCGCTCCGCGGCACTTGTGGTATCGGCCACCCAGCCGATGGCCGCCGGTTGCGCGCCGGTGACGCTCAACCCGTAGACGATCCGAGACAGGCCCAGCAACAGGAAGGCGCCGGTCCCCGCGATCCACCCTGCCCGCCCGGCCTCCAGCATCAGGGCGAAGACGAGTGTCGTCACCCCGAGGCCGGCCATGGCGAAAAGAAACACCGGCCGCCGCCCGATCCGGTCGACCTGCCGCCCCCACCATGGCGAGGTCAGGACCACGGCAATCGCGGCAAGCGAAATCACCCCGCCGATCATCACTTCGCTCATGCCCATATCGCGCCCGAGCGGCCCGAAAATGGCGAACAGCACGGTTTGGCCCATGGACATCAGCGCCAGACCGGCAAGCAGGGCCATGCGGGGCAAAACGGTGCTAGACATGGGCTGCCCCCCGGATATGCGCCGCCGTCTCCTCCGCCAGCCAGGGCAGGAACACGTCGAGGAACCGCGTCGTCGCCGGCATGAAGCCCGAGCCATGGTGGTAGATCGGATCAAGCGTCGTGATCAGCAGGCGCCCCCTGCCCCTGCGGCTGTCGATCAGAATCGGGCCGCCAGCCGCCCCTTCGTGCCACGCCGCGAGCGTGTCGCCGCCGCCGGTGAGCGTGAGGGTTCCGTGAACGTGCCATGTGAGGTCCGCCTGGCTCAGGCGGGACATGAGCGGATGGTCCGGTGCCGTGATCCGAAGGCCGAGATCGCCCTCGTTCTCCAGCCACCACCAGAAGTTGGTGGGCACCGGATCGACCGCGACACCGTCGAGAAAGAGATCAGGCCGTGTTTCGCCCATCACGACGAGAAAACCGCCCGCCTCCATATAGGCTGCCAGCTGCGCGCGCGCGCCCGCCAGACGTTGACCGTTGGTCCGGCAGGGGACGAGCAGCGTCGGGAATGCGCCGAGATCGGTCGCGCCGAGGTCCGACGGCCGGATGAGCGACATGAAAAGCCGCGCGTATTTCCCCCGGCGCAGGGTGCGCGTGTGGTAGGACATGCCCCCGTCGATCACCGCGATCCCGGTCATGCCGCCATCCAATCCAGCAGTTGCGCAAAGACCCGCGCCGACGAGTTGGGCTCCTGCGCATAGCCCCAGACATCGTTGCCCGGATGGACGAACAGCTTGGCGCCATGGGGCCCGTGCCAGACCCAGTCCGCCGGCGCCCCAGTTGCGGCAAAGCGGGTCACGATCCGGGCGTCGTCGGGCGGTGCAATGCTGCCGCGTGCCCAGAAGCCGACGACGCCCTTTCGGAAGGTGATATCCCTTGCGGAGACGCCATCGACGATTGGGTGATCGCGCGCGATCTCCAACACCCAGTCATCGCGACGGCCGCTCCCCTCGGGCCGGTGGGGCCGAAGGATGGACATGTAGGGCACGGCGATGGGCCCCATCGTGGCCACGGCGCCGCCGCGCGCCAGAAACGCGTCCAGCCCGGGGCGCAGGGTGCCGAGGTGATATTCGTCGAGATGCTGGCCGAGAAGCAGGCCACACACAGTCTCCAGCGCGTCCGGGGTGAAGGCGGGCTGCTCCAGCACGGCGATCTCGTGACCGTTCGGCGGCGCGGCAATCGCCCCGGGCGTGCCGACCGTGTTCTTAAGGAACAGGAACCGCCCGCTCATGGCGAGCCCGCCACGGCCACGGCGGCGCGAAGCGTGCCCTCGGGCGCGGCCTGTTCCAGCACCCGCACGGGCGTGTCGTAAAGCGCGCTCAGCGCATCCTCGGTCAGCACCTCCGCCACCGGGCCCAGAACCCGGCGATCCTGCCCATAGAGCAGCAGGGCCCGGTCCGCGGCCTCGAACGCATGGCCCGGCACATGGGTCGAAAACGCGATGCCGAGCCCGTTATTATGGGCCAGAGTCCGCAGGATCCCGAAAAGCTTGTGCTGGTTCTTCAGATCAAGCGCCGAGGCCGGTTCATCGAGGATCAGCAGATCGCACTCTCCGGCCAGCGCACGGGCAATCATCACCAGTTGACGCTCTCCACCCGAAAGGGTCGTGACCCTGCGATCATGCAGATCGGCCATGCCGACATGCGCCAGCGCGGCCTCTGCCGCCTCATAATCCGCCATGCGGGGGCTCTGGAAAAGGCCGAGATGCCGGGCGCGGCCCATGACCACGACCTCGCGCACATTGTAGTCGAAGCCGATCCCCGCTCCCTGGGGCACATAGGCGACTGCGCCACGGCCTTCGCGGTTTCCGGCGCAAAGCGGGAGTGCACCGACCAGCGCCTTGATCAGCGTGGTCTTGCCGCGCCCGTTGGGCCCGAGGATGGCAAGGATCTGCCCGGCGGTGACCTCAAGGGTCACATCGCGCGCAACCTCGTGCCCACCGGGCGCGATGGTCGCGTCCCGCAGAGAGACAAACGCCTCAGGCACGGCCCCACCCCCTCAGATGCAGACGCCGCAGCATCACCGCGAAGACCGGCGCACCGATCAGCGCGGTCAGGATGCCAAGCGGGATTTCCGCCGGTGTGGCCGTCCGTGCGACGGTGTCGATCATCAGCAGATAGACCGCGCCGATAATGGCCGATGCGGGCAAGAGCACCCGGTGATCCGGCCCGACGATCATGCGCGCGATATGTGGCACCACAAGCCCCACCCAGCCCACGATGCCGGCCACCGACACGATGCCGGCGACCGCCAGCGCAACCGCAGCCAGGATCAGCCAGCGCGACCGCTCGACCGAAACGCCGAGGGCGGTGGCCTCCTCGTCGCCCAGTGACAGGACGTTGATCCTGAACCGCAGGAACCAGAGCAGGACCGAGCCCGCCACGGTGGCCGACGCAAGGACGCCGAGGCTTGAATAGCTCGCCGTGGCGAAGGAGCCCATGAGCCAGTAGACGATGGCCGCCAGCGTGTCGTTCGGGTCGGCGAGATAGGTCAGCAGGCTGATGAGCGCGGAAAACGCGGCCGACACGACCACCCCCGCCAGAACAAGGGTAAGCACCTGGGCCTGCCCGTCCACCCGGGCGAGCGCGTAGACGATGGCGACGGCCAGAATCCCGAAGAGGAAGGCGAACCCGATCAGCGTCAGCACCGTGCCGAAAAGGAAGATCGCCAGCGCCCCGCCAAAGGCCGCGCCCGATGTCACTCCGATGATCTGCGGGCCCACCAGCGGATTGCGAAAGATGCCTTGTAGCGCGGCACCGGTCAGCCCCAGGGCCGCGCCCGCGATCATCGCCGACAGGACCCGCGGCAGTCGGATCAGCTCCACCACCCGCTCCGCCGTGCCGGGCCATGTGGGCTCGATCGGAACGACATTGGCCAGCAGAATCCGCAGAACGTCGACGGGCGGCACCGCGAACCGCCCGAACCCGAGCGCGCAAAGCGCCGAGACAGGCAGCGTCAGAAGCGCCAGCGCCCAGAGGCTTCGGGCAGACCAGCGCCGGGAGGCGAACTCCGCACCCTGAGCCGTCGCCAGACTCATCGCAGGAACTGCTCGTAAGCGGCGCTGACGCCGTTGATATCGACCCGCAGGATGGCGTCGATCTCCTGGTCATCGGGCGCTTGACCATAGAGCATCTCGTAGCGTGCCGAGATGTCGTCCCGCAGCCCCGCGACCGGTCGGTCGGGATGCAGGAGGCTCGCCACCCAGGCCCAGGTCAGCGGGCTTTCCTGGTTCGGGGGATCCCACCGATAACCTCCGATCGGAAGTTTGTAGACACGCCGGTTCGTCACCGCGGAGATATCCGCGAAGAGCGGGTTGGAATAGACGTCGTCGGGGGTCAGCGCCTCCTCGAAGCCGTTGAGGAAAATCACCTCCGGATCCCAGGCGATGATCTGCTCGGCGTTGACATCGTTGAACCCCTGAAAGCCCTCATCGGCCACGTTGTCCCCGCCGCCGAGTTCGATCCAGAAATCGTTGTAGGTGCCCTCGCCGGCGACCCGCAGGCTTGACAGGTAGCGCAGGAAGTAGAGCGTGCGCGGGCGGTCTTCCGCCGCGATCCCGGCGGCACGGGCCTGCATCGTGTCCAATGCCCCGAACCGCCAGTCCAGGATCATGGTCGCGCGGTCCTCCTGCCCCAGAGCCGTCCCCAGCATGGCGATCCATTGGGCCGCGTCTTCCTCGCTGCCGTACTGCAAGGTGGCAACGGTGAACCCCGCGGCTTCCAGGGGCTGGACGATGTCGGGCCCGCGCGTGCCCCATTGCAGGACAAGGTCGGGGTCGACCGTCAAAAGCGCCTCGACATTCGGCATGAACCCCTCGCCGACGATATCGGAGGGGATATCGCGCAGGCCCGGAAAAATCTCCCCGAGGATCCCCTCCACAATGGCGGTCTGCGAGAGCCTGTGCATGGCCACGATGGGCTCCGGCGTGCCGGTCACGGCCACGGCCATCGAAGCGGCGGGGATCGGGATCGTCGCCAGCCGCTCGGCCGGGCCCGGCAGCGACACGTCGCGGCCGAACTGGTCGGTGAAGGTGATCTCGTCGGCAAGTGCGGGCAATGCGGTCGCAAGGCCAAGGAAAAATGGCAGGAGAAGTCGGTTGTATCGGCGCGGCACCTGAAGCCTCCGTTGTCGCGAATGGGGGGCGAGTCAGCTGCCGAGCCGGTTGCTGCGTCAATCCTGACAAAAATGATCTGCTATTGCAATCCCAAGACTCGGACCGCCGCGACCTGCGCCCGCAGACCCTTGGGGCGGCGGGCGTCCAGACCAACGCGCCCGGCAAATCCGGAAACATTCCAAACGCCACACTGCCCGGGCGATCCCTGTCGCCGAACATGGGCAGCCCGCGTGCCTGTCGCCCGACAGGTGCGATACTGCAGGCAACACATTGCAGGCCAAGACGCGCCTGTGGATTAATGAGGGGCATCAACCATGCATTTCGCCATGGCCGCCCTGCAGTCCTGCCGCTTCCTTAATGGTCTGTTTCGTGTTTCGCTCGGACGAAGACCCGCTCCCTGGCGCGCCTTCACTTCCGTTATTCATCACGCACACCGGACACCGCCATAGAATGACACATAGCTGGAAAATGACCGGTCGCGGCCCGTCGCCCTGCCCTCAATCCCCTTCGTCGCCTATTCACCGGACATGCAGTCCTTTCCGCCATGTCCCGAACTGACCGAACCGTGTTCAGACCATGAAGCGTGTTCGGATGGCGTCGTGTCAGTCACATACGAGCAGATCCGCGCCGGTGATCCCGATGACGACAACCCCGACCGGAGCGGAAGATCGACGCCGCCCGCAGGCGGTGCAAGCAGAACGGGAGCCGCCGGACCGGACACCGGATGGCCGCAACCCCTTGGGATCAGGCAGAGAATGATGGAGGTAAGCTTCCAGAGATGCTCCCCGACGCATCCGCTGGTCGTGCAGGCACCACTGGCGGATGTCAGGGCCCCGTTCATCGGGGCATGGCTCTGGCAGACTTGTCAGGACGGGGATTTGCTGGACGATGTTGACGGGAGACCCACGAAAGCTGAGTGCGGCGCCTGTCTCGATGTGCTGCTCGGATTGGGACGGATAAGCTTTCTGTCCGAATCCCGCAGCGATTTCAGCGGCGAGCAATACGAACAGGTCGACGGTTTCGGCGGCAAGACCTATCGGCGCCACTTTCCGGCCTTTTCGAGATGGACCTTGCCGGCGCTTGTCTCGACGCGGTGCCGCGATGCATCCCCGGACCTATTCTTTGCATTCGGCAACTGGAGCTTGGGAACTCAGGCTCTCCTTCTGATGACCGGGAGCTCCCGGCCCGATCATGTGGAGAGAGACCTCCTGATGCGCGTCAACAGCGGCCGGGCGCCGAAAGACGACATACCGAACCTTCTTGCCCGACTTGTTCCGATGGTGGACGGCTGCGGTCTCATCGCCATGTCATCGGCGTCCAAGGTTATCGACGATCTCAGTTCCGCGTTCACCTCCGGGCGGCGATAGCTGAGCGCTCTGCGGACGGGGCCCTTTCCGAAATCGCCAGAGCCTTGGTGCACAGCCGACCCGATCGCGCAGGTGCGGATCTTCGGCATCAAAGGTGGGCTTCCGGCATTCCGTCGCGCCCCGTTTCCCGACACCAGGTGACCGGCCAGTCCGCAAAATCGGCGGCAGACCAGATGGAACCATCGCTCAGAGCGAAGAAGAAGAACCGCGGGGGATCGGGCCAGCCATGAAAATAGCGTTCGCGGACGATCCATATCTGCCCGGAGACCTCGGCCGTTCCATAGGTCTCGTTTCCGAAATCGCGCAGCCTTGGCAGAGCCATCGCGGCACGCTCGAACATCTCGTTGTTCAATCTCCATCGGACAGCGCGGCGCCGGCACTGCCGAAACCGCCATAACCAGAGGATCTCCGTCAGCCAGCTTTGATCCAAACCGTCGATATCCCGCCTTGGCTCGACAGGTTTCGCCATCTGTCCCCTCCCTGGCCGGGACTGCATCGGTCCGGCAATCAGATAGGTAGCGCGTCTTCGGAGTTTTCGCGACGACTGATGTGATGCAATTCCGCGGTGGCGCTATGCAGCCCTGCGCGTTCCCGACACCGCCTCATGGTGATACCGGGGATGCGGATTACGTTTCTGTCGATCTGCAATCGGGGTGGGTAGAGCGTCCGGTCCTCAGTCACACAGCAGCGGAAACACACCCGTCCCCGGAATGTGCAGCGTACCGACCGTTACGGTGTCGTCGCCCTCCACCGCGGAGAGAAGACGCACCGAGGCGACAATGCGTTCCATATTCGGATCGGCGAAGTCGATAAGGGTGCGCCTGTTCTCAAGCGAGGCTTGTGCAAGGCTCATCGGAATGGCGCCATCCGCTTCGATGAGGCTCCAGCGCTGTCCCTCGGCGCGGATGGTGGCATTCACAAGCGCGATCCCGGGGACACTGCCAAAGCCATAGGAAAAGACAGCCCCGGATGCTCCCGGCGCTTCGCAATACACTTCGCCGGTTGCGGCGGCTGGTCCGGCCGCGACTGCGATCAGAAGGGCAAGAAGGGACGTCCGATACATCGCTGTGTTCTCCAGTGCTATTGTGAACCCGCATGGCTCAGCCTGCGAGACCACGTCGTACGATCGAGCGGCTCAAAGCCGTGCGGCAGTTCATTTTTATCGACAAGATGATAGGTGCGGGGGTCCTCATCGGATTGTGCGTAGTGATACCTTCCGTCGACGCCATAGAGCCACCAGTCGCCCGATCCGGGATTTCGCTGAAGCACCCGGAAGGTCAGAATGCTGCTTTCAGCGGGTATATAGAAACCGGATTCCGTCAGCAGAAGGTAGCTGTTTGCGAGCAGGTTGCTTCGTAGAAGTGCAACAATGCCGGCGATCACCAACATTCCGATCAGACTCTTTCGGGCGAGCGCCATTTCCACCTTTCCATGACCGGTATGGCATGCGGCCGGACCAGCCGGCCTTCATCCTCTGCCGATCACATCGCGAGCGCAGACCTCTTGCCACTGAAACCGGGCTCTTGCCTAATGGGATTTGGGCATATCGCACGAACGATCTCAACCGTCACGGTCATGCATGGATGCATAGCGCCCGTGTCGTGGCGCGGGTTCTGTTCCGGCGAGGCCGGCGCTAGAAAAAACCGGCCCAACTGCCCCTGCCCATTTTGGGCCCGGCGGCGGCATGTGTTGCGGAAGGATCAAGGTTTCTTGATGGACAAAGCCCACCCAACGCATCCTGCATTCCGTCTGCATCGGAGTTCCGGCCCGGCACCGCTGTCGGGACTGCGCCGGAGCGGATCTGCGGCGATCATTCTTGGCGCGGGTCTCTGCGCCTTTCTGGCATGGTCTGACCCAGCCTTGTCCCAGACCAGCCTTGACGCGTGTCTCGCCGCACCGGAGGCCGGGTGCACGGAGGTCATATTCAACGAACTCAGGTACAGTCTGCCCGCGATAGAAGATCCGAACCAGATGGACAGGATGGCGCAGCAACTGGCCGTAACACTGGCCGAGGGCAAACGGTTCGATGAAGCCAATTCGGCGCTGTATCACATGATGGATTTTTGGGCGCAGCCCGGCATGCGTGAAATTGCGGCGCTGGACATCGTTTCGGGACTGGGGGCGCAGAGCAGGGAGTTCGGCTTGGGCTTCTTGCACATGATCGAAGATGACGAAATGTACGATCACGCCCGCTCTCAGCACATCGCCAATCTGGTGGATCATGGGGCGGTCGATCAGGCGCTTCGTGAACTGACGACGGAGAACCGAACCGGCGCACCGTTGGGGCTCGTGGGCCTGAGCGCACTGGCGCTCGCGCTTTTGGAACGAGGGCAGACCGAGGAGGCCTTGCAGCTGGTCGCCGAGAACATGGCCGACGACCCTGTCGGGCGCGGATCGTTGCTGTCCCGGATGGCGTCCGACCGCCTTCAGATGAGCCAGATCGACATGGCCCGCACCATCCTGGAGCAGATCGAAGATCCCATGTGGCGGGTGACGACAGGGGCCCGCATCGGCGAGGCGCTGGCCCGTGCGGGAGATATGGAGGCGGCGGAACAGGCCTTTGCCGCCGCGCGCAGCGAACTGGCCGCTCTGCCCGATGCGGACCGGCGCTTTCATGCATTCGGAGCCTTCGCCCGCTCGGCGCTCCTGGTTGGCCGGTACGATCTTGCCATCGCCGCGATCGCCGATGTCAGCACCTATCGGTTCGATCAGGTGGAGGCCTACAACATGCTTGCGCGGTTCGCGCTGAGCCCCCGGATCAACCTGGATGTTCGCGCTCCCCTGCAGGCGGCCATGGACGAGTTGCAGGCCGGCCCGAGAGACGGCGACGGGATCCCGCACCGTTATGACGGCGCGCTTGCCCAACTGGCGCAGACCATGGCGTTGTCCCGCGACGTCGAATGGGCGATCGACACCCTTGCGCAGATCCGTGACCGGGACAGGCGAAATCTGGAAACCTCGGATATCGCGGACAGTCTGGTTGCCGCCCGACTGCTAGACGAAGCCGTGACGGTTCTGGCTGCCGTTGATGATCCGGACGAACAGGCGCGGAGCCTGATCTTTCTGGCGCATACAGCCCTGAGGCTCCGACGTGTGGAGATCGGCGGCATGGCCATGGCGCAGCTTCTGGACATGGTCGACGGACCTGAATGGGTCCCGGTCACGGATGACACGATCAGCCGGCTGGCCGAGCTGGAGTCAAGCCTGGGGCAATACGGGACTGCCGAAACGCGCTTGCGCCACCTTGACAACACCGATCTGCAACTGCGCGGGCGCATCACCAATCTGGGCTTTGCGGCGAGATCGGGCTCGGAGGAGGACTATGCCACTTATCTTGAGATTGCCGAGGATGCGGTCTTGCAGATCGGGGATCCGGCAATCCGCGCCCTGCATATGCGCAATCTTTTGATCCAGCTGGTCTATGGCGAACGCTTTGACGATGCGCTGAGAATTGCGGGGGATGTCCAGGATCCCGAGGCGCGCGACGCCTTGCTGACGACTTTGGCGAGCGCGCTCAGCGGCCATGCGGGCCCCGCAGTGGCGATGGATGCGGTAGACGCGATCACCGATCCGACGGCCCGGTCAATCCGGAGGTTCATGATCCTGCTGTCCGCTCTCAGGCAATCGCTGGACATCTAGACACGGCCCCGCCGTCAGAAAAACGGCACCATCAACAGGGGCGCGATCAATCCGCCCGCCAGCACGACGATCCAGTGGCGATATCCGGCCATGCCCCCGGACCGCGCCCAGTGTCGAACGCCCTGCACCACGCCGGCCATGATCACATAGCCGGTGGCGACCCCCCGAAGCGCAAGGTCGATGGCCGCCCCCATTCCGCGTGGCTCTTCCATGGCAAGCGGGCCGACATAGGCCGAGCGCCAGAACAGCAGAAGCGTGATGACCGCGACCGCCATCGCCGCGGCAAGCGGTCGGCCGGGTCGGGCGAATGCGGGCCAGACATACAAAAGCCCGATCAGCGCGAGCAGCAACAGGACGCCCTCAAAACTCATGGCCATTTCGCCTCCTCATTGAACTGCCTTGCGGCACGACCGCCGGACGCGCGCGTTCACCCAACGATCCGGCAACCTGTACGAGCCAGCCTAGAGCGCGGGCGGATGTCTTGGCATCACTCTTCGGGTGTTTTCTACCTGCATCCGCGCATAGCGACACTGCAGCGCTGCGCATTCCAAATTCCACCGCCGCGTCGGATAACGGCGCCAGGCACGGATCGGGATCGGGCACATTCAGCACGGGCAAACGCAACCGGACACCTCCGACACGTTCGGGCTTCGGCGGTGCGACATCGCGCGGCACGTGATTTCGGAAATTGGGCAAAAAAAATTATGAAACCAGCATTCATCACATTCCGCCCCGGTTTGGGCCTCGGGGTCTTGATCGCCCTGGCGTTACCGGCAGGTCCGGCGCAGGCACAGGATACGTTCACCGTCAACGGACCGACCTTTGTCACCAACGGAGGGCCACTGGCAATCGTCGATGGGGATGACACGCTGATCGTCACTGCGCCCGCAGGCTCCATCACCGTGGGCGGTGTCGGCCAAAGCGCGATCCTCGCAACCGGCGACAACAACACCGTGATCATCGAGAGCGGAACGCCTTCCCCGGCCCTGAACGTCAATGGCGCCGGCGGTAACGGCATCAGCATGTTCGGCGACAATTCCCAGGCGATCGTCGATGGACGTATCGAGATTTCCGGTGGGCCTGACGGCATCGACCGGGGCTTCGGGATCTTGATTGAAGGGAACAACGGCAGCATTCAGGCTCTAGATACAATCATTGCCGCCGGCGACGAGGCCGTCGGGATTGCCGTGTTCGGCGACGACGGCCGCGTGATATTCGACGGTTCCATAGATGTGTTTTCGGACGGAAACATCGGGATCTGGGGCTCAGGAGATCGCGTGACCCTTACCAATACGGGGTCTATCGGCATCAGCGGTGTCTTTGGAAATGGAACAGGGATTTTGCTGACCTCCGAAGACGGGCTGGTCGTTAACGCAGGCTCGATCAACAATGCCGGTCCCGGTGGGCCGGACAACGTGATCGCTATCGATGCGAGCGGCGACCGGGTTCGAGTCATCAACCTGGGCACTATCGTGCAAAGTGGGGACGACAGCATCGGCGTCCAAATGTTTTCAGATGGTGGCAGCGTCCTGAACGAGGGGTCCATCGAGTTGTCTGGCGCGGGCATATCGCGCGGCATCTTTGTGAGTGGCTCGGGAAGCACGATCGACCACACAGGCACCATCGCGATGACCGATCCCACCGGAACCAACTCTTTTGGCATCCTTGTGATAGGTGATGACAACATCGTTTCGGTCACGGGAAACGGGGAGATCTGGACAGCGGGGGCGAACGGCAGAGGCATCAGTGTCTCGGGCATCGGCAACCGGGTGTTCTTTGACGGCCTGCTCATCCAGACGACCGGCGACGACGCTTCCGGTATCGTCGGCGGCGGCGGCAGCGGGATCGTCATCGAGACCGGCTCGACCAACGGGGCCGAAATCGTGACCCAAGGCAACGGCGCATCCGGCATCTATCTAATGGCGACAGCCGACATGGGCACGATCCTGAACGGTGCGAACATCTTCACGAACGGGGCCGGGTCCGCAGGCATCCGAAACGATGGTGACAATGCGCGCATCACCAATAGCGGCGAGATAACGACGAACGGGTTGCAGGCGCATGGAATATGGAACGAGGCCGCAGCGGGTTCCCAGATTGAAAACAGCGGGTTCATTGAGGTCAGTGGCCAAACCGCGAACGGCCTTTACGCCTTCGACAGCAGCGGTGCCGTCCTGATCAACAGCGGAGAAATCCTTGTCACGGGTGATGGCGGTTCCGGAATCCAGACCTTCATCGGGTCGAACCTGTCGGTGATCAACAGCGGCCTGATCCGCGCCGAAGGAGCCGCCGGAGAGGGCATCTTCGTTGTCACCGATGCAACGACTGTTCTGAATTCCGGGGAGATTCGCACCGGTCCGGGCATGCAGGGGATCGAGGTCTGGGGCGACGATGTTTTTGTGCGCAATACTGGGCGCATCTTTTCGGGTCTTGGTGGGGGTGAATTTTCATTCACCTCGAATGGGTCGGACACCCATCTGCGGCTTGACCCCGGCTCGATCATCGTGGGCGAGCTGCAGTTTCTCGCAAACGGCGCGACGTTGGATGTGGGCCTGCCGAATGCAGCGCTCACCTGGAACTTAGCGCCGCCTGACAACATCCTCAGCGATGGGCGCCCGCAACTTGTGGTCGGCACCACGCTCTATGTGTTCGATCCGGACCATTTCGCGGCCCTCGACCGGAGCGCCTTCGGCACGATCGACCGGATCGGCTTCACCCTCGATCAGCGTCGGGCTGCGGGCGGCGCGGAAGGGCGCAGTGTCTGGGCCACCGGCACCATCGCATCGGCCGACGACACCGACACCCTGTCCGGCATGCTGGGGGGCACCTTCGCCCTGTCCGCAGATCGTCGGATCGGGGGGTTCGTCGGCACGCAGGACACGGAATACGAAACCCCCTTCAGCAGCTCGCAGATCGACAGCCGCGCGACCTTCGGCGGGCTGACATGGGGCGGCACGACGGATTACGGCTTCTTTGAAACCGCGCTCAGCTTCGGCACCGTCAGCAGCACATCGACCCGCCGCGTGGCCAACAATACCGTGCCCACCGGCATCGAGAATGCGGTCTCCAGCCCCGACAGCCGGTTCTTCAGCCTGTCCGCGACCTTCGGCACCGAAACCCGCTTCAACGAGATCGACCTGCGCCCCAGCCTGCGGCTTCGCTACAGCTGGGTGCAGTCGGATGCCTTCGCCGAGACCGGATCGCAGGCCGATCTGACGGTCGAGGAGCGCAGCGCACAGCGTCTGGATCTCCGCGCGAAGGTCGAAACGGATCTCGCCCCGCGGCGGACCGCTCTGGGGCCGATGGCGGTGACGCTCTATGGCGGGCTAGATTTCGCCTATACCGATGCCGACGATGTGCGCGCGGTCGCGGCCGGACAGCCCGTGGTCTTCGGGACCGGCCAATCGGGGACTTCCCTACAGGGCTTCATCGGCGGGCATGCAACCATCGCCACCCGAAACGGCGCCAGCCTGAGCCTGTCCGGCGAGCTGGCCGCGGGCGGCACAAGCCCGGAACTGAGATTGGGCATGATGTACAGCATGCGGTTCTGAGACCAGCACGAAACCGTATCGCGAATGAGCACATCGCGTGGGCCGAACCCCGTCGCCGCCCGGGCGCGGATGCCCGAGGTCGCCGCCTCTCGCCGACCCCGACGGCGTTCAGCCACGCAGCGCCATTGCGTCCACCGACTGCATAGCGTCCTGCAAGGGCCGTGCGGAGCCGATCCCTCCCCGGCCCCGCCCTATCCCGCAGCCACCCAACCGGGCATGGCGAAGACGACTTTCGTGATCAGCCGGTTGAACTCCGCCGCTTCTCGCCGGTCGAGCGGAGCCAGCATCGCGGCCTGTCTCTCGCGGAAAAGCGGCAGCACCCCGGCCAGCAGCGCGTGTCCCTTGGCGGTCAGCGTCAGGGGCTTGGCGCGTTTGTCGGCCGTGTCAGTGTCGCGCCCGATGAGACCCTTTTCCTCAAGTTCGGTCACGGCCCGGCTGATCGAGTTCTTGGGCAGCCCCGTCACAAGGCAGATGTCGCGCGCCACCAGCCCGTCCTGATGGCAGAGACTGAACAGGATCACGAAGCCCGGGCGCGACAGCCCGAACCGGTCCTGAAGCTCGGCATAGATCGGTCCGGTAAAGAAGTTCGCCAGAAAGCTGACCCGCCAGATGGGCGACAGATCGGTGTCCATGAGCATCGTCAGCGACAGCGGGCCGAACTGGTCAGCCATCGCCCGTGCCGCATCGAAGTCTGAGTCGTTGTTCTTGGTCATGGCGCACCCTAGCCCAATCAGGTCCCATTTGGAACTTTACAAAAGGTTCCATACGGAACTATAAAATCATTTACAAGCGTTCGAGTCGTATTGTCTCCAACGCCGGAGGGAGGAAAAAGATGACGAAGATGACCATACTGGCCAGCGCGATTGCGCTTGGACTTTCCGCAACCGCGTCTATGGCGCAGGAGTTGCGCGCGGTAGGCGCATTTCCGGAGAATTTCGTGTTCACCCGCGAAGTGGCGCAACCCTTCGCCGCGCTGGTCGCCGAGGAATCGGGCGGCAGCGTGACGATCTCCTTCACCGGGCCCGATGCGGTGCCGCCGCTGGAACAGTTCGAACCGACGCAGGCGGGCGTGTTCGACCTGCTCTTCACACATCCGGCCTATCACGCCGGCACCACCCCGGTCGGGCTGGCGATCGACGCGATCGGCGCCGATCCGGTCGCGCGGCGCGCGGCGGGGATCATCGGCTTCATCGACGCGCACTATCAGGCATCGCACGGGATGAAGCTGCTCTCGGCCCCTCCCACCGGGTCGGTCGGCTTCCGCTATTACCTCCGCGAACCGATCTCCGGAACGCCGCCATTCGAGGGCCGCAACATCCGTGGAACGGTCTCCTATCATCCGATGATCGAAGCCCTTGGCGGGGCGGGCGTGGTCATGGGCGGCGGCGATGTCTACTCGGCCCTTCAGACGGGTGCCATCGACGGCGCGGCCTGGGGCCTGACCGGCGCTCTGGATTTCAACTGGCACGAGGTCGCGGGCTACATGACCGAACCCGGTTTCGGCCAGGTGGGGCTGATGATGTTCATGAATCTCGACGCCTGGAACGGGCTCGACGCCGAGGCGCAGGCCGCCATAGAACGCGCCGCGATCCGGCTTGAGACCGACAGCGTTGCGCGCTTCGACCTGCTGGCGGCCGACGAACGCGCGGCCCTTCTGGAACTTGGGATGCAGGTGACCGACTTCGCGCCCGAGGACGCCGCTCAATTGGATGCGCTCTGGGCTTCGGGCGTGTGGGCTGTCGCCGAAGGCGCCTCGCCCGAAGCTGTTGCGGAGCTGAGGTCGCTGGCCCAAGCCGCCAATCTGTCCGACTGACATGCGCCGCCTCGGCGATCTGCATGACGCGACCTCTCGCTGGTTGTTCGCACTGGCGGGGGGCGCACTGGTGGCCGCGGTCTCTCTCTATGTCTTCGAAGTCATCATGCGCTACGGGCTCGGCGCGCCGACGACATGGTCGGGCGAGGCGGTGCAATATGCACTGGCCGCCATGATCTTTTGCGCCCTGCCCGACATCACGCGCCGCAATGCCCATGTGGCCATCGACATCATCCCCCAAGCGCTGCCCGGCGGCCAGGCAATCTGGCTTGGCCGTTTCAATGCAATACTGGGCGCGGTCGCCTGCGGAGTGACCGGCTGGATCGTTGCGGGCGAAGCACTCAGGCAGTTCGAGCGCGGCTTGATGACAAACGCGGCCAACCCGATCCCGCGCTGGTGGATCACCACCGTGATCGCCGTGGGCTTCGCCTCTGCCGCGTTGCATTTCCTGCGCCAGATCGCCGGGCGCCGGCAATGAGCTGGGCCGTTCTCCTGATCCTCGCCATCGGGCTTTTGCTGGCCATTCTCTTTTCCGGCGCGCGGATCTTCGTGGGCTTTCTTCTGCTCAACATCCTGGGCGTTCTCGTGCTGATCGGGCCGAGGGGCTTCGGCATGTTCTCCAACTCGATCTTCGAAACCGCCACCTCCTCGACGCTGGTGACCGTGGCGCTTTTCGTGCTGATGGGAGAGATCCTGTTCCGCTCCGGCACAGTGGACGTGCTGTTTTCAAGCATAGACAGGCTGATCGGGCGGCTTCGCGGCCGGCTCTATGTCGTGACCATCGCGCTGTCGACCGTCTTTGGTGCGCTTTCGGGATCGGCGGTGGCGGTGGCGGCGATGCTTGGCCGGTCGGTCCTGCCGCTGATGGCCGCGCGCGGCTATGCCTCCCGCACCTCCGCCACGACGATCCTTGCGGGCGCAAGCCTTGCGCCGATCATTCCGCCAAGCCTGCTGGCCATCATCGTCGGCTCGCTTGCGGATGTGTCCATCGCCGGGCTTCTGGTCGCCGGCATCATCCCCGGGCTGCTCTTTGCCACGCTGACCCTTGCCTGGGTCTATCTGCGCGGCGGCCCGATGCCGGAGGCGGACATCACGCAGGCGCAAACGCCGGTCTGGCGCGCGGTTCTCGCCATGGCGCCGTTCCTCATCGTCGTCTTCTCGGTGATGGGGCTCATCCTGCTCGGGGTCGCCTCGCCATCGGAATCCGCGGCAACCGGTGTTGTGGGCGCCATGGTGGTGGCCGCGATCTTCGGGCGGCTCAACTGGGTCATGCTGCGCGAGGCTGTGGCAAGTGCCGTCACGATCTCGGTCGTCATCCTGATCATTGTCGCCTCGGCCAAGCTGTTCAGCCAATTGCTGTCTTTCTCGGGCGCGACCAGAGGCCTTGTCACCCTCATTGCCGAGCTTGGGTGGAGCCCTGCGATGACATTCCTTCTGATGATGGCGATCCCGTTCCTGCTGTGCATGTTCATCGACCAGATCGCCTTCATGCTGCTGGCGATTCCGATCTATCAGCCGATCGTCGCGGCAATGGGCTTCGATCCGATCTGGTTCTGGACGATCTTCCTGATCAACCTCACAGTCGGCAGCCTGACGCCTCCTTTCGGCTACACGCTTTTTGCCCTGAAAGGCGCGGCCGACGGGATGAGTACGGCACAGGTCTTCCGCGCAGCCTGGCCCGTGGTCGGCATCTTCCTGACCGGGATGGCGATACTCTGGGCCGTTCCCGATCTCGTCACCGCGATCCCGAGGGCCCTGCAGTGACCTGGCGCGACCACGACACCGCGGCGTCCCACTTCATCGCCTCGTCGGATGAGCCCGGTCTCAGGCTGCACATCCGCGCCCATGGGGACGATCCGGCCCGTGCGCCCGTGCTGTTCGTCCATGGCGCGACCTATGCCAGCCGCCTTTACGACATCCCTCACCCGGGGGCGAGCTGGCTCAGGGCGACGGCGGAAGCGGGCTTCGCGGCCTATGCGCTCGACATCCGCGGCTACGGGCTGTCGCATTCGCAGGTGTTCGAGACGGCGGAAGAACCTTATGCCCGTGCGTCCGAAGCGATCCGCGACATCGACGATGCCGTCGCGTGGATCTGCGCGCACCATGCGGTCGAGAGCATCTGCCTGATCGGCGGGTCCTGGGGCTCGATCACCACGGCCCTCTACGCCTCGACGATCGGCGCCGCGCGGGTCGAACGTCTCGTGCTCTATGCGCCGATCTTTGCCGAGATCAATACCGGCTGGCTGACGATCCTGGCTGACCCGAACGACCCGGCCAGGTTGGACCCGCGCCACGGCGCCGCGCGGCTGGTGACCCAGGCCGCCACGCGGGAACGGTGGGATGCGGAGATACCGGATGGGGCAGACTGGCGGGATGAGGCCGTCTTTCAGGCGCTGGTACAGGCGTCGCTCGTCGATGATCCCCGCTCCGCCGGCCACGATCCGCCCGCCTTCCGTGCGCCCAACGGAACATTTCTGGACCTGTGGGAGGCCTTCAACGGACGCCGGCTCTATGACCCGAAAGACGTGCACTGCTCCACCCTCCTGATCCGTGGCGGCGCCGATCCGACATCGACCCGGACCGATGCCCTCAGGCTCTTCGACGGCCTCGGAAGCGCGGACAGGCAGTATGTCGAAATCGCGAACGGCGCTCATTTTGCAAGTGCCGAAAAGCGCGCGCACCGTGTTTTCCAGGCAGTCAACGCGTTCCTTGTTTGAGCACTAACCGCCTTGTCTGCTATAGCACTGCAATGCGCATTTTGAGCCCAATCTCCCCGATTTCTGCAGGATGGCGAAAGTCGGCTTCCACTGTAGTATTCGGCAAAGACCAGGTTTCAAGGCCGAGTGAACATCGGCGATTTCACAACCACGCTGCCAACGGGAACTGCGCTTCAAATGAACGATGATGGATACTTTGGTGCAAAGGTCGCAAGAACCTATGATCAGGACCATGGTGGCAACGACCCGATCGTTATCGATCGTGTCGTCGCTTGCCTGAAGGAACTCGCTGGTACAGGCGAAGCTCTAGAGTTTGCCATAGGAACGGGGCGTATTGCGCTGCCGTTATCCGCGAGCGGCTGCAAGGTGAAGGGCATTGAGCTATCCAATGCAATGGTGGCGGAGCTCCGAAAAAAAGAAACCGATGGCTCCTTGCAGGTTGAGATCGGAGACATGGTATCTGCGCGCATACCGGGCGCATTTTCGCTCGTTTATCTGGTCTTCAACACGATCGACAATCTCGTCACGCAGGAGGCGCAAACTGCTTGCTTCGAGAATGCAGCAAGGCACTTGGTGCCTGGTGGACGGTTCCTGATCGAGACCCGCGTACCTCCTGTTCAACGCATCCCCTTTGGTCAAACCACTCTCGCATTTGCATGTGACGAGAAGCATATTGGGGTCGATGAGTTCGATTTGGTGAATCAAACATATACTTCAAACCATGTTTGGATGACCGGAGACCGGCACGAGTTTCTATCGATCCCATTTCGCTATGCATGGCCGAGTGAGATGGACCTTATGGCCTGGGGTTCACCCTGTTTTTGGTCCGGTCTTCATGCGACCTTTCGGGTTTCCTTCAGTTGGGCCGTAAATTCGTTCGGCGTCAAGTTTCCGAGCGACGAATGCGGCCTGGTTTCGTTGTAATCGGTTCTCCAACTGTTGATCCGGGTTCGAGCGTCGTCCATGGAAAGAAACCAAGACGCGTTGAGGCATTCCTGCCGAAGGCGGCTGTTGAACGCCTCGATGTAGGCATTGTCTGTTGGTTGCCCGGGTCTTGAGAAGTCCAACTCGACCTTGTTCAGGTAGGCCCACTGGTCGAGCAGCCGGCCGGCGAACTCCGGTCCATTGTCTGAGCGAATGCTTCGAGGTTTGCCCCTGATCCGCGCGAGCCGGTCCAGTTCGTCGATCACCTGGTAAGCCCGGAAGTTCGTCCTCGCAGAGGTCGCGAGAGCTTCTCTCGTAAAGCAATCCACGATGGTCAGAATCCGGAAGGGTTTCTCGTCGAACAGCCGGTCTGACATGAAGTCCATCGCCCAGACATCGTTCATGCCGTCGGCATTCGATCGGCCGGATCGGTATCGGCAGGCACGTCGTCGTTTCGGGCTTCGCGTCCGGATCGACAGGCCTTCTTCACAGTAAAGGCGATACAGGCGTTTGTGGTTCACCTGCCAGCCTTCGCGTTGCAGCAGGATATGCAGACGACGATATCCATACCGCACGCGGCTCTCGGCCAGTTCTTTCAGGCGCATCCGCAACTCCACCGCCGGATCACGCCTGGATTGATATCGGTGAGAAGCCCGCCCAAAGCCCATGGCATTACACGCCCGGCGCTCCGACACCTCAAACACGTCCTGATAGTGCCGGACAACCTCGCGACGGCGGACAGGCTTCACCACTTTTTTCGCAGCGCATCCTGAAGCATAGTCTTGTCCAGGGTCAGATCCGCGACCAGACGTTTCAGCTTGCCGTTCTCATCCTCGAGCTGCTTTAGCCTTCGGATCTCCGACACGCCCATGCCCGCATAGACCTTCTTCCAGCGATAGAACGTCGCTTCCGCAATCCCCATCTTTCGGCAAATCTCACCAACCGTGGTTCCGGCTTCCGCCTGCCTCAAGGCAAAGGCAATCTGCTCATCGCTAAAGCGTTTCTTCGGCATCGGTACACTCCTCTGTTGCCAGAAATGTACCCAAAATTTCGCACTCAGCTCGGACCAGTTGCAGGGGGCAAGACCAGGCCAAACTCGCGGGGCTTGAATTGGAATACCGGTGGGCCGACTGGGACAGATCGCCCTTCGACCATTTGAGCGCATCTCACATCTCGGTATGGCGAAAAGCAGACGTTTGATCGCCTAGCTTAAGCGTACGCTCCGTCCGCACACCGGCCGTTAGGGGCGTGGCCGCCTTGGCGCTTTGGCCTCTAGAGTAAAAGCAGGCCAAGTCATCCGGACCGCTTGGAGGTCGGAAAGAGGTCCCGCGCATCCGTAATGGAGCGCCCTTCGGCCTCGTCTGCTCACGCCCGGCACCTGCCGCAAGGACGCATTGCCGGACCTCTTCGGCCGGACCTCGCAGTCAGGCTTTCGCAAGCCAGCCATTGTCGACCACAACCGCCTCTCCATTCACGAAACGCGCGTCGTCGCTGGCCAGGAAAAGCGCCACATCGGCCACCTCCTCGGGCTCACAGATGCGCAATTGCGTCGCCGCCAGATCATCGTCGCTCCAATCGAAGCCAAGTGCCTGGAAGTCCTTGATTTCATTCAGACCATGCGGCGTGCGGACAAAGGCGGGACACACCGCGTTGCAGCGGATGTTGTCCTGCCTGTACTCCACGGCGATATTCATCATCATCGCCTGAACCGCAGCCTTGGAGACCCCGTAAAGCGCCTCCAGCGCAAAGCCGCGCATGGACGAGACCGAGGACATCAGGACAATCGCGCCGCCGCCCTCTGCGATCATTTGCGGGATCAGCCGGCGGGTGACCATGAAGGTGGATTTGACATTCACCGCCATGAGCCGGTCGAAATCCTCCTCGGTACATTCCACATAGGGTTTGACCAGAACGATGCCGGCGTTGTTGAACAGCAATTGCGCGGGCCCCAAGCTGGCTTTCGCCGTTTCGAGAGCGCTTTCGACGGCATCGACATCGGAGAGATCGACCGCGACGGCACAGGCGGTGGCGCCGAGGGCCGCGATTTCATGGGCGACCTCCTCTGCCCCGCTCTTGTTGCGGTCGAGTATCGCTACTCTGGCGCCTTCGGCGGCGAGCCTCAGAGCCTGTGCCCGGCCCATGCCGCTGGCCCCGCCCGTCACGAGGGCGGTCTTTCCCTCGAACCGATCCTGAAAAACACGGTGTGTGCTGACGGGTTGGTGGCTCTTGGCATCCATGATGGCTGACTCCCTCATATCACTAAAGGCATGGCTACCGTACCATTAGGAAGCAGCCTGCTGTCAACTGACGAACCCGCCTCACACCGGAAACCTGTATCTCCACCTTGGCCGGGGCTGGAAACTCTGCGCCGTTGCGAGGCCTTCGCGCCTCCGGCGGCGACTTAGACCGATCTGGAATAAGTGCTTTGGCGCAGTTTTGGTCTGATCGGCATTCGGAAGAAGATCCGGGCGCCACGCCCGGCGCGCGAACAGGAGGACCTTCTCATGGGCGGGCAAGGCCTTGGGCGCGGAAACCTTCGTCGGACCGGGTTGACACGAATCTCAAACTAAAATGGTATGTTGCGTATACCTTACTTTGGCTGCTCCGGTCTAACGGCCAGATCGCCTGCACAACCCAGTTGAGTTCTTGCCCGCGGTCGGCGCGCCGCCACGACAAAGCGCCGCACAGTCTTCACCGTCTCGCAAGGGAGCTACCGATATGGCCAAGACCACGCCACTTAAAACGATCCTCACGACATGCCTTGCCGCCGCCGTTGCCCTGCCCGCCTGGGCCGAGGGCGAGTTGAGCCTGCTGACCTGGGAAGGCTATGCCGATGACAGCTTCATCGCCGCATTCGAGGCCGAAACCGGCTGTCGCGTTTCGGCGACCTATGTGGGCTCCGGCGAAGAAATCATCGCCAAGATGGCGGCGGGCGGTGGGGTCTACGACCTGATCACGCCCGCCTCCGACATCACGAAACTGATCATCGAAGCCGGTTTCGTCGAACCCATCGACATCAGCCGGATCGACGAGTGGGAGAACATCTATCCCCAGTTCCGGGAACTCGACAACATCCAGATGGACGGCGAATACTACGCGATGCCCTACACCTGGGGCGCTATCGCGTTCATGTATCGCAACGATGCCTTCGAAACGCCGCCGACCTCCCTTGCAGCACTTTTCGACCCCCGGAACGAAGGCCGCATCGCGCTCTGGGACGACAAATCGGCAATCTATGTGGCCGCCCGCTATAATGGCGACACCAACATCTACACGCTCTCGGACGAGCAGATAGCGGCGGCGGTCGAGACGCTGATCGAGCAAAGGCCGCTGGTGCGCAGATACTGGTCCACCGCGGGCGAACTGGTCGATCTCTATGTCGGCGGCGAGGTCGATATCTCGAACACATGGGCGGGCTACCAGTCGGCGCTGATCGCCGCGGAAGGCATCGAGGTCACGGAGTTCATCCCGGAGGAAAACGCGGAAGGATGGATGGATTCCTGGATGATCGCCGACGGCTCCGCGGACAATGCATGCACCTACCCGTTCCTGAACATGCAACTCAGCGAACAGGGCCAGTGCGGGGTGGCCAATGTGAACGGCTACTCGGTCGCCAATCCGGTCGCCGCGCGCAACTGCATGACCGAAGAGCAGTTCGTCGCCCTGCATCAGGACGACCCGGCCTATCTGGACGCACTGCTGATGTGGCAACCCCTGGGCGACCGGATGGGCGCCTATGTGAACGCCTGGAATTCGGTCAAGGCGCAGTAACGACCGCAAGACAGGGGCCGGATCGGCCCCCTGCCCTTTCACGCAACTGGCAAGAGGCTCCGGCCCATGGCGGCGATCATCGAGCTTGACAGCATCAGCAAGCATTACGGGCCGGTGGTCGGTGTGAACCATGTGGATCTTGCCGTCGAAGACGGGGAGTTCCTGACGCTTCTGGGCCCCTCGGGATGCGGTAAATCCACCCTGTTGCGGATGATCGGCGGCTTCGAAGTGCCCACGGCGGGCACAATTCGCATCGCCGGGGCCGATGTCACCGCCGCGCCGCCGCAGCAGCGGGACGTCAACATGATGTTTCAGGACTACGCGCTCTTTCCCCATATGACCGTGGGCAAGAACATCACCTACGGGTTGGAGCGCAAGGGCATCAAGGGCACCGCCGCGCGGGACAAGGCGGAGGCGGCGCTGGAGCTTGTGGGGCTGTCCGGCATGTTCGAGCGTCATCCCCACCAGCTTTCGGGCGGTCAGCGTCAGCGGGTCGCCCTGGCCCGGGCCGTGGTGCGCGAGCCCAAGGTGATCCTCCTCGACGAGCCGTTATCAGCCCTGGATGCGAAGCTGCGCGAACAGATGCAGGTCGAACTGAAACACATGCATGAAAAGCTGGGCATCACCTTTCTGATGGTGACCCACGATCAGACCGAGGCGCTGGTGATGTCGGACCGGGTGGTGGTGATGGAGGCCGGCGAGATTGCGCAGGACGGCACACCCGAAGACCTTTATGAGCGGCCCGCCACCCCTTATGTGGCCAATTTCATCGGAACCACCAACTTTCTGAGCGCCAGGGTCGTGGCGTGCGGCGCCGGGCTGGTCACGCTGGAGGCGGGCAATCAAAAGCTGAAAGCCACGGATGTCATGCCCTTGGGCGGGCAAGCCATCGGGCAGATCGGGATCCGGCCCGAAAAGATGCAGATCCTGAAGGACACCGAGTGCCGGCCCGCCAATGTGTTGCCCGGAACCGTGGTCGAGACCATCTATCAGGGTCTGGCCCTGCGGACGGTGGTGCGCCTTTCCTCGGGCGAGGAGGTGCTGGTGGACGAGATGCTGCGCCAGGGCATGCTGCATTCCGACCATCCGCGTGAGGGGGACCCGGTCGCACTGGGGGTCGAGCCGCACAACGTCCTCCTCTTTGGCGCGGAGCGATAGGCGATGACCCTGCGCATAATCGACCGGATCGGCATGGGGTTCTTTCTGGGACTTCCGATCCTGTGGATCGTGCTTTTCATGCTGGTGCCCTACGGGGTGCTCCTGACCTACAGCTTCTGGATCAAGAGCTACCCGCTTTTCGAACCCGCCTTTCAGTTCGGCAATTACCTGACGCTGCTGAACGAACCGCAGTATCTGAGCGTCATTGGTCGGACCCTGAAGATCGCCGTGATAGTGTCGGTCACGGCGCTTGTTCTGGCCTATCCCTTTGCCTATTTCCTGGTCTTCCGGCTGAAGAACGCAACGATCCGCAAGGTGCTGTTTTTCGGCGTGATAGCGCCCCTCTGGGTGTCGTATCTGCTGCGCGCGTACCTTTGGAAGACGATACTTGGCACGCAAGGGGTGCTGAACAGCACGCTGATGGGGCTGGGGATCATCGGCGAACCGCTCGATGTGTTTCTCTACAGCCAGGCCGCCATGGTGATTACGCTCACCTATATCTTCATTCCGTTCATGGTGATGCCGATCTATGCGGCGCTGGAGAAGATCCCGCGCAACCTCGACGAGGCCTCCGCCGATCTGGGCCAAAGCTCCTGGACGACCTTCTGGCGGGTCACCGTGCCGCTCTCCCTGCCGGGCGTCGTCGCGGGTTTCACCCTGACATTCTGCCTGTGCTTCGGCGATTTCGTGGCGGCCTTTCTGGTCGGCGGGCCCGACGGCCTGATGGTGGCCAATGTCATCACCTCGCAATTCGGCGCAGCGCTCAACTGGCCGCTCGGGTCGGCTCTGGCGGTGGTGATGCTGGTGGTGGTTCTTGCAATCATCTCGCTGTCGGACAGGTTCGAACAGCGCGCGAGGGTGCAGTTCTGAGATGGCCGATATCGCTCTGACCCGCTCCAAGCCGCGCAAGCCCCCGCTGTCTATCCCGAAAGGCGCGGCGGACGGGGCCTTCATCACCTATGCCAGTCTTCTGCTGGCCTTTCTCTATATGCCGGTGGCGATTCTGATCATCTTCAGTTTCAACGACTCGCGGGTTCTGGCCTGGCCGCTCTCGGGCTTCACGCTGGACTGGTACAGGACGCTCTTTGCCAATGCGGACCTGCTGGAGGCCGTGGGAAACAGCTTTTACGTGGCCACCCTGTCGACGGCCCTGGCACTTTGCATCGGGATCCCCGCGGCCATGGCGCTGCACCGGTTCGCCTTTCCGGGCAAGGCGCTGTTTCGGCGGCTGCTGCTTCTGCCGATCGCCCTGCCCGGGATCGTCACCGGCATCTCGATGCTCAACTTCTTCAACCTCATGGGCTTCAACCTGAACCTGCACACGGTCGTTCTGGGCCATGCCACGGCCCTTCTGGCGGTGGTGGTCATCCAGGTATTTGCCCGGCTGCAGCGGCTTCCGCGATCCCTTGAAGAGGCCTCCTCCGACCTCGGCGCAAACGCGCTGGTCACCTTCTGGTATGTCACGCTGCCCAATATCAAGACCGCGATCGTCGGCAGCGGGCTTCTGGTCTTCGTCCTGTCCTTCGACGAAATCCCCGTGACCTTCTTTCTGACCGGGCGCGATAACACCCTGCCGATGTATATCTATTCCACCATGCGGCGCGGCGTGACGCCGGAAATCAACGCGGTCGGGACTTTGCTTATTCTGTTCTCGGTTGTCCTGATCCTCCTGGCGGCGTTCCTGACCCGGGCGCCGGGGCGGAAACGCTGAGGCAGCCGCAGAAGCCATGAACGAAACCCACCACAGGAAGGATCAGATATGTCTCTAGCGATCATAGGCTTAGGCAATATGGGCAGCGCCATCGCCGAGGCCGCGATAGCCGGCGGCCACCATGTGGCCGTATGGAACCGCACCGCCGACAAGGCCGCGACATTCGCGGACCGGGCCACGGTGGCCGAGAGCGTGGCCGAAGCCATTGCCGCCACCGATATACAGGTCTGGGTGCTGTCCGACTACGAGACGACCGAGGCCGTGCTTGCAGAGACAGACGTCTCCGCCGCCCTCGCCGGCAAGACCTTCGTGCAGCTATGCAGCGGCACCCCGGCAGAAGCACGCGCGCTCAGCGCGAAGGTGACGGATCTGGGCGCGCGGTATCTCGACGGCAAGATTTTCACCTACCCGGCCAGAGTCGGCGCCGAAATGACCCGTTTCGCCTATTCCGGTGACGAAGCGGTCTACAAGGCCTGCGCGCCGACGCTGATGACCTTCGGCGCGAGGTCAGGCTGGCTCGGGCCCGATCCGGGCTTTGCCGCGGCGGCAGACCTCGCCTGGCTGTCCTATCTTTACGGGTCCATGGTCGGTCTCTTTCAGGGCCTTGCCTTCACCCGGGCCGAGGGGATGCCGGACGAAGCGGTGTTCGGCTCCGTCCCGTCCTGGCTGGTGGAGATCGACGCGGAGGCCCGATACAGCAAGGACCTGATCGAACGGGGCGATTTCCACGGGGGGCAGGCGGAACTGGATGTGCATTTCGCGGCGATGCAGCACCTGCTGGACACCGCACAGGCCACAGGCATCTCCGACGCCTTTCCCAGGATGATCGTCGATGTCTTCGGCGAGGCGCTTGAGCGGGGGTATGGCGGCATGGAGATCACCGGCGGCCTAGACGTCTTCTGCAAACCCTAGCCGAGTATTTACTGCCCCTGCCCGATTGCGATAAGCTGGCCCGACTGAAAGGGCCGTTATGGCGGTGAGCCATCGCCGCCGACCCTTTCCTGATGTCAAACGGAGGCAGGACCGCTTGCAGCGCAGGAAGCTCGAGAACCTCGTCGCCGTGATCACCGGCGCGTCCAACGGCTGCGGCCGGGCTGCGGTGCGGGAGTTCATCAAGGAAGGTGCCGCCGTGGTGGGCGCCGACCGGGATGAGGAAAACGGGCATGCCCTGTCGGAGGAGTTGCAGAGCGACCGGTTTCTCTTCGTACCCGCCGATGTCTCCCGGTCCGGGCATGTGAAGGCGGTGGTGGAGGCGGCGCAGGCCAGCTTCGGCGGCATCGACATCCTGTTCAATCAGGCCGGCGAGATCCAGGTTCAGCCGCTTCTGCAGGTGACCGAGACCGATTTCGATTTTCTGATCAACAACAACGTGCGCAGCGTGGTCCTGATGACCCAGGCCTGCCTGCCCTCGATGCTGCAAAAGGGCCGCGGGGCGATCATCACGACCTCCTCGGTCTCCGCCTCGACGGCCACGCCGATGGAGGCGATCTATTGCACCACCAAGGCCGCGGTCACGCAGTTCACCCGCTCCGTCGCGGTGGAGTTCCGGGACCGGGGCATCCGATCCAACGTGATCAGCCCCGGCTTTGTGCGCACCAAACACGGCGAGTTCGAGATGGAGCAGTTGCGGCAACTGAACGTGCCCGCCAGCGAAGAGGATATCCGCACGCTGCAAGGGCGGATGTGCGAGCCCGAGGAGGTTGCCCGCGTCGCCGTTTTCCTGGCGTCCGACGACGCCAGTTTCATCAACGGGGCGGACATTACCGTCGACAACACATTTACAGTGATCTGAGATGTTCTGGACCGGCATCCGCATCGAAGGCGCACCCTTTCACGGCATCGCCTACGACCTGATCAAACGCCAGGTCGAGATCGGCGCGATGCGCCCGGGCGAGCAGTTTCCCGCAGAGCGCAAATTGTCGGAATCCCTGGGTATTTCGCGTGCGACCCTGCGCGAAGCGCTGAAACGGCTGGAGGCCGAGGGGTATCTGGTGTCCAGCCGGGGGGCCAAGGGGGGAAACTTTGTCGCCGACGAGGATCAGATCAATCATCTGGCCCACACCTCCCTGCTGACCCGGCCCGATATGGCGTGGCGCAGTCTGGAGTATCTCAAGGCAATCCTCGAAGAGGCCGCGGTGCTGAGCTGTGAACGGCGCACACCGGCCGATCTGGCCGCGCTCGAAACCGCGCTTGGCATGCTGGACCTGGCCCGGCAGGCGGGAGATCTCCGCGAGGCGCAATACCTGTTCTTCTCGACCCTAGGGCACAGTTCGCGGAACCCGTTTTTTGTGGAGGGGATCGAGCGAGCCCTCGCGGGTCTGAACACGCCCGTGCGCCCGGACAGCGTGGCGGATCGCGTGGCCGAATGGCGCCCGATCTGGCGCGCCCTTGCCGATGCGGTGGGTAACCGGCTGCCGGACGCGGCGGCGAAATCGGCGCGGCGTCTCTTTGACGTCAAGTCGCGTGAGGTGATCGCGGCCATGACCGCAACCGCGCTGAACGACCCGCCCGATGCAGATGGAAGCACCGAGGCGACCGAGGGTGCCCTGAACTGAGCAGCCGGTTCAGATGCCGCTCCGGACCGCTCGGGAGCAGCCTGTCTACGGGCGCCACAACCTCCCTGCGCAAGCGCATATCGGTCGCCGGTTCGGGCGCGCGATGTCTGACGGCCCATGGGCGCACAGGATCTCAGGCGGTCAGTTCGACCGGCGGGGTTTCATTACCCAGAACGCTGGTCCGTGACAGTGGCTCGCCGGTCGGCACCGGGACATCGGCCGGGGCCAGCAGCTGTTTGCCAAGGATCAGATCGGCGGCCCGCTCGGCAATCATGATCGTCGTGGCATTGGTATTGGCGCTGACGATCGAGGGCATCACGGAGGCGTCGACCACGCGAAGCCCCTCGGTCCCGTGAACCCGGAGTTCCGGGTCGACCACGGCCATCCGGTCCGTCCCCATCTTGCAGGTGCCGCAAAGGTGAAAATCGCCCGCGGTATTGTCGCGGATATAGTGGTCGAGCGCTTCACGGGAGGCCACGCCGGGCCCCGGGTCGACCTCCCTGACGCCAAACCGGGCATTGGCCTTCTGCGAGGCGATCAGCCGCCCAACCTCGATGGCGTTGCGCATTTGCTGCATGTCGTGGTCGGTCGAAAGGAAATTCGACATAAGGCGCGGTTGATCCATCGGGTTGGCGGAGCGCAGTTTCAGCCAGCCCGACCGTTCGATCCGGGTGGGGCCGATGCAATAGGTAAAGCCGTGCAAATCGGGGCTGAGACCGTCATCATGGTCCATCACAACCGGCAGGTACTGGATATACATATCCGGGTGTCGCACGGCGGGGTCGGAACGCACGAGGGCCGCGGCCTCCACATTGTTGGTGGCCCCGGCGCCGGACTGGGTGGTGACCCACTGCGCGCCGGTGAACAGCATCAGATCCTTGCGCATGTAGCGCGACATCGAAATGGGCTTGTCCACATGGAACTTCATGTAGACCAGCGGATGGTCCTGCATGTTCTGGCCCACGCCGGGCAAGTCGGTGCGGCAGTCGATCCCCATCTCGCGCAGGTGATCCGCCGGGCCGATGCCCGACAGCATCAGCATCTGCGGGCTGCCCGCCGCGCCCGTGGTCAGGATCACCTCCCGTTCGGCGCGGGCGGAATATCCGTGGTCCCCGAAGCGGGAGAAGTTGACCCCCACGACCCGGTTGCCTTCGTGGATCAGACCGCTGGCCTGGGCCTGGTCGATCACGGTGAGGTTCTTGCGGTGCCGGTTGGGGCGGATATAGGCCTGCGCGGTGGAGGCGCGCACGCCGTTGTGGACGTTCATCTGGAGGTGCCCCATCCCCTCGGGCTGGGCACCGTTCAGATCGTCGGAAACCGGATAACCGGCCTCAGAGCCCGCCTCGATGAAGGCGTCATAGAGCGGGGTGGGAAAGCTGCCCTTCCGGACCGAGATCGGCCCCGAGCCGCCGCGATAGGTGCCTTCACCGCCTTCCCATCGCTCCAGACGCTTGTAATAGGGCAGAACATTCTGCCACGACCAGCCCGCCGCGCCCTCGTCGACCCAACGCTGGAAATCCAGCGGATGCCCGCGCAGAAAGACCATGCCGTTGATGCTGGACGAACCGCCAAGCACCTTGCCTCGCGGCTGGAAGATGCGGCGGCCGTGCATCGTGGGCTCGGGCTCCCCCTCCATCATCCAGTTGTATTTCTCGTTTCGCCAAACCCAGTCGAAGGCGGCGGGCATTTCGATCTTCCAGTAATCCGTGAGCCCGCCACGGCTCTTGCCCGCCTCGATCAGCACGACCCTGATCGTGGGATCCTCGGACAATCGGGCCGCCAGAGCGCAGCCGGCGGAGCCACCCCCGACCACGACATAGTCGGCAATTGCGGTCTTGTCCTTGTCCATCGCGACACCCTTTCGGCCGTGGGTTCTGAAGCTGTGGCGCGCCCTGCCCGCCGGTCCGAGTTTCAGCCCGGGAAGGCGGCCAGCATGGCCTGTGCGATCAGCACGTCATGCTCCACCGGCCCGCCGGAAACACCAACGGCACCAATGCACCTGCCCGCCCTTTCGACCGGAAAGCCACCTGCGATGGCGGTGAAGCTGCGCCCGCGCCCGGCCGTTTCCAGGTTGAAGATCTCACCGCCCGGCTGGACATCCGCCGACAGATCGCCATTGGGCATCTTGAAGGCGGCGGCGGTGTAGGCCTTGGTCAGCGCGATCTCGGCGGTGCCGAACATCGCCTCGTCGCTGCGGGCAAAGCCTGCGATATTGCCGCCCTGATCGACGATCGAAACGCAGGAGGGCTCCTCCAGCTCGGCGGCCTTGGCCAGTCCGGCGGCCAGCATCGCCATGATCTCGTCGCTGGTGATGTCAGTCATGTCCGTGATCTCCCCAATGGTTCTTAATATAGACCATTGTGGGAGTGGCGCGGTCTGTCAAGCCGAAATCCCTCAACCATCCCGCCGGCGAAATGCGCAGGCCGGCGCAACGCCGGACGTGCCGCATCTCACGCCACAGGCGCGTCCAGCCAGGCGATGAGCTTTTCCAGCGCCGCACTTGGCTGCGAATTCGCTTGCCAAACAAGGTAGTAGGCCCCGCCCGCCGGGACGGGCCTGTCATCCAGAGGCGCCAGGCGACCGGCGGCGATCTCTGCCTCTGCCAGATATTCCGGCATCAAGGCGACGCCAAGCCCCGCCGCCGTGGCCGCCGCAAGGCTGGCGAATTGGTCAAAAACCATACCTCTGAGCCGGGTCGCAGGTACGCCCTTGGCCGCAAACCACTCCTCCCAACCGCCCGGCCGGCTGTCGAGATGCAAAAGCCGGGCATTGAGCAGAGACGCAGGCTCGGGCAGTGCGGCGGGTGCCGCCGAGGCCGCGCAGACCGGGACCATCCGCTCCCGCGCCAGTTCCAGATACCTGACCCCGGGCCAGTCCCGCGCGCCGTAGTGCAAGGCCGCATCGAAGCTTTCGAGGTCGAAATCGAAGGGCGAGAGGCGCGCGCGCTGGTTGATGTAGATATCCGGGTTCCGGTCGCAGAACCCCTTGAGCCGGGGGGTCAGCCAGACCGCGCCGAAGGTGGGCAGGACGGCAAGGTTGATGATATCGCGGTTCCCGCCCGCCTTGATCTCCAGCGAGGCTTTGGCGAGGCCATGCAGGACCTGACGCACCGAGGCCGCGTAGCGGGCCCCCGCCTTGGTCAGCGCGAGCCCCTTGCCATCCCGGACGAACATCGACACGCCCAACTGCTCTTCGAGCACCTTCAGCTGACGGCTGATCGCAGAATGGGTGAGCGACAGTTCCTCCGCCGCGGCAACCGCGGTGCCAAGCCGGTCGAACGCCTCAAGCGCGAGCAGCGAACTGATCGAGGGCAGAAATCGCCGGGGCGCGATCATGTGACGAATCCTCCAACCATTGTTCAGAACCTTCAATATTCCATGGTGAGTGGTTTTGGTAGGTTGGCGGTACAAGTCAGTTTCAGGGCGCGTCAGGGGGACAGGGATCATGGCGTTTCACCGGGCAAAGCGCATCGCGGCGATCGAGGTATCCGAGATCGCCCGCCTGACCGAGGCCGCGGCTGAAATGCGGGCCAAGGGCATCGATGTTGTGGCGCTGTCGACCGGAGAGCCGGACTTTGCAACGCCCGCCCATGTGATCGAGGCCGCCCATGCCGCCGCCCTGCAAGGCCAGACCCGTTATCCCGCAACCCGTGGCACAGCGCCCCTGCGCGCAGCCATCGCGGAGGTCGCGGGGGCCGACCCGGCCGAGGTGATTGTCTCCACCGGGGCCAAGCAGGTGCTGGCCAACGCCATGCTCGCCAGTCTCGATCCCGGGGACGAGGTGATCATCCCCGCGCCCTACTGGACCAGCTATCCCGATATTGTGGCCATGGCCGGGGGGCGGCCGGTGGCAGTGGCCTGCCCGATGGCGCAGGGCTTCAAGCTGACGCCGGAAGCACTGGCCGCCGCCATTACGCCCCGTACCCGCTGGCTGGTCCTGAACACCCCCTCCAACCCCTCCGGCGCGCTTTATTCAGAGGCCGAGCTCGGCGCTCTGGCGGAGGTTCTGGGACAGCATCCAGATATCATGGTGCTGGCCGATGAAATCTACGCCCATCTGGCCTATACCGCCTTCCGGTCGTTCCGGGACGTGGCCCCCGCCCTGCGGGACCGCGTTCTGATCGTCAACGGCGTGTCGAAGGCCTATGCCATGACCGGCTGGCGGATCGGCTGGGGGATCGGGCCGCGCCCGCTGATCGACGCGATGACCGCGGTGCAGGGGCAGATCACCTCGGGCGCCTCGTCGATATCGCAGGCCGCGGCGCTGGCCGCGCTTACCGGTCCGCAGGACCTGCTGGCCGAGCGGCTGGCCGTGCTGCGCGACCGGCGCGACGGCGTCGTGGCGCGACTGGCCGCGATGCCGGGGTTCAGATGCCCGGTACCCGATGGCGCCTTCTACGTCTTTCCCAATGTGGAGGACGCCATGGCCCGGCTCGGCTTCGACACCGATGGGGCCTTTTGCGCGGCCCTCTTGGAGCACCGGCAACTGGCCGTGGTGCCGGGCAGCGCCTTCGGGCTGCCGGGGCATCTGCGGCTTTCCTTCGCCTATTCCACCGAAGATCTCGATCGCGGCCTGAGCCGTATCGCCGAATTTCTGGGAGCCGAGCATGCTTGACGTGGCCATCCCCACCTTCGATCCCAAGGATCCGTTCCTGCTGACCGGGCAACTTGAGGAAGAGGAGCGGCTGATCGCCGAAAGCGCCCGCGCCTTTTGCCGGGAGCATTTGGCCCCGCGGGTGAAAAAGGCCTACGAGACCGAGGAGTCGGACCGCACCATCCTCCAGGAGATGGGCGCCCATGGACTGCTCGGCGTGACCCTGCCCGAAAGCGACGGAGGCCTGGACGCGGGCTATGTCGCCTATGGGCTGATCGCCCGCGAGGTAGAGCGGATCGACAGCGGCTATCGCTCCATGATGTCGGTGCAGTCGAGCCTCGTGATCCACCCGATCCACGCCTATGGCAGCCGGGCTCAGCGCGACAGATACCTGCCAAAGCTGATCAGCGGGGAATGGGTCGGCTGCTTTGGCCTGACGGAGCCCGATGCCGGATCGGATCCGGGCGGGATGACCGCCCGCGCGGAAAAGATCAAGGGCGGCTACCGTCTGACCGGCAGCAAGACGTGGATTTCGAACGCCCCCATCGCGGATGTCTTCGTGGTCTGGGCCAAATCCGATGCCCATCAGGGCAAGATCCGCGGCTTTGTGCTGGAGCGCGGAATGGCGAAGCTTTCGGCACCCCGGATCGGCCACAAGCTGTCGCTGAGGACTTCGGTCACCGGCGAGATCGTGATGGACGGGGTGGAGGTCGGCGACGACGCGCTCCTGCCGGGGGCGGAAGGGCTCAAGGGGCCCTTCGGCTGCCTGAACCGCGCGCGCTACGGCATTGCATGGGGCGTCATGGGCGCGGCGGAGGCCTGCTGGCATGCGGCCCTGCAATACGGCCTCGACCGTGTGCAGTTCGGCAGGCCGCTCGCCGCCACGCAGCTTTACCAGAAGAAGCTCGCCGACATGCAGACGGAGATCGCGCTTGGCCTGCAGGCCAATCTGCGGGTGGGACGGCTCTTTGACGAGAACCGTGCCGCGCCGGAAGTGGTCTCGCTGATCAAGCGAAACAACTGCGGCAAGGCCCTCGACATCGCCCGCGCCGCCCGGGACATGCACGGAGGCAATGGGATTTCCGGCGAATTTCCGGTGATGCGGCACATGATCAACCTTGAGACGGTGAACACCTATGAGGGGACGCATGACATTCACGCCCTGATCCTCGGGCGCGCGCAGACCGGGCTTCAGGCGTTCATGTGAGGTTGGCCATGGATCGTGCAAGCATCGTTCACGAGGCCTTTCTCGGCCGGGTCGCCGCCGGCGACCTGCCCCCCGGCGTTCCGGCGAGCGGGCCGCTGACGCCGGAACTGGCGGTGTCGATCTATCGGTCGGGGTGCCTGTCGCGGGCGCTCGACCGGATCAGCCGGGAGATGCAGGCGCAAAAACAGGGGTTTTACACCATCGGGTCCTCGGGGCACGAAGGCATGGCGGCGGTGGCGGCGGCGCTGCGGCCCACAGATCCGGCCTTTCTGCACTACCGCGATGCGGCGTTTCAGATCCAGCGCGCGGGGCAGGTGCCCGGCCAGTCGGTAACCTGGGACATGCTTTTGTCTTTCGCATGCTCGTCGGAGGATCCGATCTCGGGCGGGCGGCACAAGGTTCTGGGCTCGAAAGCGCTGAACATTCCGCCGCAGACCTCGACCATCGCCAGCCACCTGCCGAAGGCGGTCGGTGCGGCCTACGGGATCGCCGCAGCCCGGCGCAACCCGCCCGAACACACCGCCTTTGCCGAAGACGCCATCGCCTTCTGCAGCTTCGGTGACGCCTCGGCCAACCACTCCACCGCGCAGGGGGCCTTCAACACAGCGGCCTGGACCGCCTATCAGGGCGTACCGCTCCCTCTTCTCTTCTGCTGCGAGGACAACGGGATCGGGATTTCGGTCAAGACGCCCGAGGGCTGGATCAAGGCGACCTTCTCGCGCCGCCAGGATCTTGCCTATTTTGCCTGCGACGGGCTGGATATCTACGACACATACGCCACGACCCGGGCCGCGGCGGAGTATGTACGCAAGCGGCGCAAACCCGCGTTTCTGCACGTCCGAACGGTCCGGCTTTACGGCCATGCGGGCGCGGACGTGGCCAGCGCATATCTGTCGAAGGCCGAGATCGAGGCCGATGAGGCCAACGATCCACTGCTCCATTCGGTGCGCCTGCTGGGGGAGGCCGGGGCGCTGGACCGCGCCTCGGCCCTCCGGATCTACGAAGAGACCGACGCGCGGGTCCGGCGGGTTGCCGCCCGGGTGGTGACCCGCCCCCGGCTGCAAACCGCCGAGCAGGTCATGGCAAGCCTCATCCCTCCGCCGCGCGTCTGTGCGCCGCTGATCGGCCCCGAACCAGAGACGCGGGCGCAGGTCTTTGGCAGCGATCTCAATGCCATGGTCCAGCCCCAGCCCATGTCCAGGCTGATCAACTGGGCCCTCACCGATCTCATGCTGGAGCATCCGGAAACGGTGCTGATGGGCGAGGATGTGGGCCGCAAGGGGGGCGTCTACGGCGTCACGCAAAAGCTTCATGGCCGGTTCGGGGCGCATCGGGTGATCGATACCCTGCTCGACGAACAGTCGATCCTCGGGCTGGCGATCGGCATGGCCCATAACGGCTTTGTCCCGATCCCCGAGATCCAGTTCCTCGCCTATCTGCACAATGCGGAGGACCAGATCCGGGGAGAGGCGGCCACCCTGCCCTTCTTCTCCAACGGCCAGTTCACCAACCCGATGGTGATCCGCATCGCGGGCCTGGGCTACCAGAAGGGCTTCGGCGGCCATTTCCACAACGACAACTCGCTGGCGGTGCTGCGCGATATCCCGGGCGTCATCCTCGCCGTGCCGTCCGACGGGGCCGTTGCCGCGCGGATGCTGCGCGAATGCGTCCGTCTGGCCCGCGAGGAGCAGCGCGTCGTGGTCTTTGTCGAACCCATCGCGCTCTATCCCACGCGGGATCTGCACCAGCCCGGCGATGACGGCTGGATGCGGCTTTATCCGGATCGGGACGCGCGGATCCGTTTTGGCGAGGTCGGGGTCCATGGCACCGGGACGGATATGGCGATCGTGACCTTCGGCAACGGCACCTACATGGCGCACCAGGCGCTGCCTCGGATCGGCGCGGCGGGCATTTCCGCCCGGGTGATCGACCTGCGCTGGCTGGCGCCGCTCCCCCTTGCCGCGCTGGATGCCGCTGTCGCGGGCTGCGACAGGGTGCTGATCGTCGATGAAACCCGGGCCTCCGGCGGAGTGGCCGAGGCGCTGATGACACATTTTGCAGAAAAAGGGCTTCACGCGACACGGCGGCTGACGTCTCTGGACAGTTTCATCGCCACCGGCCCCGCCTATGCCGCCACCATGCCCTCGGCAGAGGGGATCGTGGACACCGCCCGCGCCTGGGCCGGCGCAAAGGTCCGCGCCTGATGCGGACGGCGGTGGTCATCTGCCCCGGCCGGGGAACCTACAATGCATCCGAACTGGGATATCTGGCCGCGCATTTTCCCGATGCGGACGTGATGGCCGATTTCGAAAACCAGAGGCTGGCGGGCGATCAGCCGTCGCTGGCGTCGCTTGACGGGGCCGACCGCTACAGCGCCCGCACCCATGGCCGGGGCGACAACAGCGCAGCGCTGATCTATGCGGCCTCCCTCGGCGATTTCCTGGCGCTGGACCGCTCCGGAATCGAGGTGGTCGCGGTCACCGGCAACTCCATGGGGTGGTACACCGCGCTCGCCTGTGCCGGCGCGCTCAGCGCCGCAGACGGCTTCCGGGTGGCCAACACCATGGGCGGGCTGATGCAGGCCGCGATGATCGGCGGCCAGATGGTCTACCCATGGGTCGGCGAGGACTGGGTTCCGGAGCCGGGCGTCAGGACCACTTTGCTGAACCTGATCGCCGAGATCGGCAGCCGCCCGAACCACAGCCTCGCCCTTTCGATCGATCTGGGCGGGATGCTGGTGGTGGCGGGCGACACGGCGGGGCTCGCCGCCTTCGAGACTGCTGTGCCCCGGCGGGAGGACCGGTTTCCCATGCGGCTGGCCAACCATGCGGCCTTTCATACCGCGCTGCAGGCTCCGGTTGCGGCCCGGGCGCGCGCGACACTGCCGGCTACTCTCTTCGGTCAGCCCGCGCTGCCCGTGATCGACGGGCGGGGCGCGATCTGGTGGCCCGGGGCCAGAGCGCGGGACACTCTCCGCGACTACACATTGGCGGCGCAGGTGACCGAAACCTATGATTTCACCAGAGCCGTGGCGGTCGCCGCCCGGGAGTTCGCGCCCGATCTTTTCGTCATTTTGGGCCCGGGCACGACCCTGGGCGGCGCCGTCGCGCAGGCGTTGATCCTCGCAGGCGTGCAGGGGCTGGCCAACCGGACCGATTTCAAAGACCTTCAATCCAGAGAGCCGCTTGTGCTGTCCATGGGACGGCCCGATCAACGCGCGCTTGTTACCTAAGGAGAGTGCCATGCAGCATCTAGCAATTCTGAAGTCCTTCGATCTGGCGACCCCTGTGCCTGCCGAAGGCGGGTTCCCGTCCCGGTCCCCCATCGACGGCAGCGAGCTGGCCCGGGTGCCGGGCACCCCGCTGAGCGAGATGCCCGAGGTGATCGCCCGATCCCGGAAAGCGTTTCAGGCCTGGCGCAGGGTTCCGGCCCCCCGCCGGGGAGAACTCGTGCGGCTTCTGGGCGAGGAGCTGCGCCGGGCCAAGGCCGATCTGGGCGGGTTGGTCACCCTTGAGGTGGGCAAGATCGTCTCGGAGGGTCTGGGCGAAGTGCAGGAGATGATCGACATCTGCGATTTCGCCGTGGGCCTGTCGCGCCAGCTTTACGGGCTCACCATCGCCTCGGAGCGCCCGGGGCATGCCATGCGCGAAACCTGGCATCCCATCGGGCCCTGCGGGGTGATCTCGGCCTTCAACTTCCCGGTGGCCGTCTGGTCCTGGAACGCCGCGCTGGCGCTGGTGTGCGGCAACCCGGTGATCTGGAAGCCGTCGGAAAAGACGCCCCTGACCGCGCTGGCCTGCCAGGAGATCTTCAACCGCGCCCTTGCCCGGTTCGGCGATGACGCGCCCGCCGACCTCCTGCAGGTGGTCATCGGTGGGGCAGACCTGGGCGAAAGCCTTGTCGACAGCAAGGATGTTCCCGTCCTGTCGGCCACGGGCTCCACCCGGATGGGCGCCATCGTCGGGCCACGGGTCATGGCGCGATGGGGCCGCCCGATCCTTGAGCTGGGCGGCAACAACGCGATGATCGTCGCCCCCTCGGCGGATCTGGATATGGCCGTGCGCGCCATCGTGTTCTCTGCGGTCGGCACCGCGGGCCAGCGCTGCACCAGCCTGCGCCGCCTGATCGTGCACCGCGACATCAAGGAGGCGCTTCTGGCCAAGCTGAAGTCGGCCTATGCCAGCCTGCCCGTCGGCGACCCGCGCGAGGCGGGCACGCTGGTGGGCCCCCTGATAGACGCAGACGCCCTGGCCGCGATGCAGGCCGCCCTTGATGCCGCCCGGTCCGAGGGCGGCACGGTCTATGGCGGCGAGGTGCTGGAGGCGGTGTCCGGTGGAGCCTATGCGGCCCCGGCACTGGTGGACATGCCCGCCCAGACCCGGACTGTGGAGGCGGAGACCTTTGCTCCGATCCTCTACGTCATGACCTATTCCGACTTCGCCGAGGCCATCGAGATGCAGAATGCCGTTCCACAGGGGCTCAGCTCCTGCGTCTTCACCCTCAACCTGCGCGAGGCCGAACTCTTCATCTCCGCCGAAGGCTCCGACTGCGGTCTGGCCAATGTCAATATCGGCCCGTCGGGCGCGGAAATCGGCGGTGCGTTCGGTGGCGAGAAGGAAACCGGCGGCGGCCGCGAAAGCGGCTCGGACGCTTGGAAAGGCTATATGCGCCGCCAGACCAGCACGGTGAACTACTCCGACGCATTGCCCCTGGCCCAGGGCGTCCGCTTCGATGTCTGATCCGGGCGGCAACCTCTGGACCCATAGCGCCGAGGAGGCCGTTTCCGCCCCGCCCCTGAACGCGGACACACAGGCCGATCTGGTGGTGATCGGGGGCGGCTACACCGGTTGCGCCGCGGCGCTGGAGGCCGCGCGGCAGGGGGCAAAGGTCGTTCTGCTTGAGGCGGAGACCATCGGCCATGGCGGATCGGGGCGCAATGTGGGGCTGGTCAATGCCGGTCTCTGGTTGCCGCCTGACGAGATCGTCAAGGCGCTGGGGGCCGATGCGGGGGGCCGGCTGATCGATGCGCTGGGGCGCGGCCCGCAGATGGTCTTCGACCTGATCGCCCGGCACGGGATCGATTGCGAAGGCAACCGCAACGGCACCCTGCATCTGGCCCACGGGCCCACGGGTCTGGAGGATCTGCGCAACCGCTTTCGTCAGGGCAACCGCCACGGCGCGCCGCTTCAGCTTCTCGACAAGGCCGAGACGGCACGGCGCACGGGCACGGCGGCATTTCACGGCGCGCTCTTCGATCCACGGGCCGGCACGATCCAGCCCCTGGCCTATTGCCGGGGCCTCGCCCGCGCGGCGCAAGACGCGGGCGCCGCCCTGCACGGCCGGAGCCCGGTGGAGCGGATCGCGCGGGAGGCCGAGGCATGGTGCGTCACCGCGGGCGGCCACAGCGTGCGGGCGGGGGCGCTGCTTCTGGCGACCAATGCCTACCACCGGTCGATGAAAGGCATCGCCGCGCCGCAGTTCATCCGCGTCAACTACTGTCAGTTCGCCACCGCGCCCCTGCCGCCCTCGATCCGCGCACAGATTCTGCCCGGCGGCGAGGGATGCTGGGACACTGCGCTGGTGATGAGTTCCGTTCGTACCGACCGGGCGGGACGGCTGATCGTCGGCGGTATGGGCGACAGCGAAGGATTTGGCGGGCGCGCCCACAAAAGCTGGGCGCGGCGCAAGCTGGCCAGCCTTTTCCCGGACATCGCTGAGGCACAGATCGAACACCAGTGGTCCGGACATATCGCGATGACCTCCGACCATATTCCAAAGATACTCGACATCGGACCGAATGCGCTGGCCGTTTTCGGCTATTCCGGACGTGGCATAAGCCCCGGCACGGTATTCGGGACAGCCGCCGCAAGGAGCCTCCTCCGGCCAGAAACCGGCGCCGCGCTTCCCGTTCAGGTTCAGGACAGGCATATCGAGCGGTTTTCGGTCGCAAGAAGCTATTACTATGAGATCGGGGCGACACTCGCCCACGGGATCTCGGCCGCAACGGGGCGCTAGGGGCCTTCTGCACGCTGATACGTGGCACATCGATTCTGCGCCATGTCACGGGCGGTGTGCCGGTGGTGATGTTGGCCGAAAGCCACCCGCGCCCGCAAATCGCATCCGCGGACTGGTTTGAGCCCGGAACGCCCGTTGGAGCGGCACCAAACCGGGCGCTCAATGCTCATCGATGCCTGCGTGATCGGAAGCCTGTCACCCTCACCATATTGCACTTGTCCTTGACATCTCATTCATTTTGATTGACTAAACGCGAATCGCGCGGACCTGTCCTGGCACATCGGCAAGGGCACCAAGCGGGATCACCGACGCAGCCGCAGCAGACACCAAGGCAAGCAAGCCGCTTGTGGGTCTGGCGCGGTCAAATCGGTGAAATGTTAAGCAGTTTCTTCATATTGGCCGATCCCCGCCGGAAAGCTGACATAGTTTGTTCATCTTTCGCGCCTAGCACAGCCTTGGGTCGATGTGTGGAAAACGCATCTGTAGTAAAGGGTAAAATGCAATGGCAGACTATCAACTTCTCGTCTTCTCGTGGAACGATCTCTTCCCGGGCCTGACTCAATCCGGCACTGCGAGCAGCCTTGTCGGCCAGACCTTCACCTTCAATGGCGGTGGCGACATCGTTACATACCGCGACACGGACCAGTTTCAGGCAGTTTCGGAGACCACGGTTTCGTTACGAACCAGATTATCGGCAATATCGACGGCGTGAACGTGGATAACGCCCAGGTAAACCCGGAATACACGTTTACGGTGCAGGACTCCGCCGGCAACACTGTCGGCAAGATATGGGCCATCACACCAAACAACAACAATCTCTCGGACGTCGTTGCGTTCACCCTCGATTTTGAGCCGACCAAGGGCGAAACCTATACTCTTTCTCGGTTCAACGACACCGATGCGACGCCTTACAGCAACCTCTACGTGTGTTTCGCGAGCGGCACGTTGATCGACACGGACCGTGGGCCGGTCAAGGTCGAGGATATCCGGCCCGGTGACAAGGTCATGACCCGCAATAACGGCGCACAGCCCGTGGTCTGGACCGGGGAGCGAAGGCTGAGCTATCAGCATCTCGCCTTCCACGGCAAGACCCGCCCGATCCTGATCGAGGCCGGGGCTCTTGGTGCCGGCTCGCCGTCCCAGCCGCTCGTCGTCTCGCCGCAGCACCGCGTGGTCATCTCCTCGAAGATCGTCAAACGCATGACGGGCGAGGACGAAATGATGATCCCCGCCAAGAAGCTGCTTGAACTGGATGGCGTCGAACAGATCGTCCCCGACACCGGCGTGATCTATCACCACGTCCTGTGCGAGACCCATGAAGTCATCACCGCCAACGGTGCGCTGGCCGAAACGCTGTTTCTGGGGGAGCAGGCGACCGAGATGCTCAGCCCCGAGCACCGGCAGGAAATCGAAACCCGTTTTCCGGGCCTCGCCGACCGGATGGAGATGCATCCGCTGGCAAGATCGGATCTCGAAAATCGTGGAAAGATCGAGAAACTCGTCAGCCGGCACGCCGCGAACCACAAGGAAATCGCGGAGAGTTCCGCCGCGGCGCTCTAGGCCACGCGACCTGTCGGGATTCAGCCGAGGATTCGATCCTGATACCGCCCCGAACGCGCCGGCGATCTTGTTCTGACCCGCGATCGCGGGCCGCAGCAGGTGGGATGGCTCGGCTTCCACAAATTCACGGTCGCCGACCTGCTAACCCATCCGAATTGGTGCCCTATCCGCATTCAAGCTGGCGCATTGGGCGCGGGCGTTCCAAGTGCTGATTTGGTCGTGTCGCCCCAGCACCGTGTGGTCGTCTCCTCGAAAATCGTCAAACGTATGACGGGCGAGGACGAAATGATGATCCCCGCCAAGAAGCTGCTTGAACTGGATGGCGTCGAACAGATCGTCCCCGACACCGGCGTGATCTATCACCACGTCCTGTGCGAGACCCATGAAGTCATCACCGCCAACGGTGCGCTGGCCGAAACGCTGTTTCTGGGGGAGCAGGCGACCGAGATGCTCAGCCCCGAGCACCGGCAGGAAATCGAAACCCGTTTTCCGGGCCTCGCCGACCGGATGGAGATGCATCCGCTGGCAAGATCGGGTCTCGAAAATCGTGGAAAGATCGAGAAACTCGTCAGCCGGCACGCCGCGAACCACAAGGAAATCGCGGAGAGTTCCGCCGCGGCGCTCTAGCCACCGCGACCTTTCGGCATTCAGCCGAGGATTCGATCCTGATACCGCCCCGAACGCGCCGGCAAAGCGTGTCGGGGCGGCACCAACCTCTGCGAAAGATTCAGCCCGCCCCAAAGCCTCTTTCAAGCGGAACTCATCGGAACAGCCGCGACCCGGATCCACTCAAAGGCCGGGAGCGTTTCAGATGACGTTGCGCGCCCTCAACCGGGCAATATCGGCATCGGAATAACCGGCGTCGCGCAGCACCGCATCACTGTCGCCGCCCAGATCGGGTGCCGGGTGCCGGACCCTGAGCGGTGTGGCGGCGAATTTCATGGGAAAGCCGGTCATCCGTACCGTCCCGTGGCCGGGATGCGGCACGTCCAGCACCATCTCCTGCGCGGCCACTTGCGGGTCGTCCAGCACGTCCAGCATGGACTGCACCCGTCCGCAGGGCACACCAGCGCCGTTCAGCCGGGTGATCCAGTTGGCCTGCGTATCTTTCGACAGCGCCGCGTTGATCATCGCATTCAGCTCCGCGCGATGCTCAAGGCGCTTGCCGTTGGTGTCGAACCGCGGGTCGGAAAGGACATGGCCCAGATCCAGTTCGGTCATGAACTTGGCGCAGATCGCCTCGGTCGACGGGGCCACGGCGATGTCCCCGTCTGCGGTGTGAAACAAGCCGTAGGGCGATGCGATCGGATGATCGTTGCCCGTGCGCGCAGGGTCCTTGCCGCTCGCCAGCGCACCTGCGGACAGATAGGCCATCATCGACAGCATCGACATCATCATCGACGCCTCGACCTTCTGCGCCGGCCCACCGGCCTCCCGCCCGCGAAGCGCCGCAACTGCGCCAAGGGCCGCATAGAGCCCGCAGATCAGATCCGTGATCGGGTTCGCCGCCCGCAGGGGCCCGGTCTCTTCGGTTCCGTTGGTCGACATGAACCCGGACATGGCCTGCGCGATGAAATCGAAGGCCGGACGGTCCGCATAGGGCCCCGTGGACCCATAGCCGTTGATGCTAGCCACGATGAGCCCGGGGTTGATCTCGGCCAGACGCTCGGCGCTCAGGCCCATCTTGTCCAGCACGCCGGGGCGGAAGTTTTCGGTCAGGATATCGGCGTCTTTCAGCAGGCGTTCGAGCACCGCCTTGCCCTCCTCCGCGCGAAGATCGAGCGTGAGCGAGCGTTTGTTGCGATTGAACCCCGCGAAATACCAGGACATCCCGTCGACGATATCGCCCTGCCGCCGAACCGCATCGCCGTCGCGGCCTTCGATCTTGATGACGTCCGCGCCAAGATCGCCCAGGATCATCGAACAGAACGGCCCCGAAAGGATCCGGGTCAAATCGATAACGCGCACACCCGCGAGCGGAAGCATGTCGTCGGTCATCCTGCGGCCGTCGCGGTCAGCTCCGGGTCGAACCGGCGCAGGCGCGGGCCCGCCTTGAGCACCTGCCCCGGCAGATCGCGACCCACGGTGTCCTGCGTCATCCGCGCGACCTCGATAAGCGCGCCGAGGTCAAGCCCGGTCCGATAGCCGCTTTCCTCAAGCAGATAGGCCAGATCTTCGGTGCAGATATTGCCCGTCGCCCCCGCCGCGAACGGACAGCCGCCCAGACCGCCGACCGAGGCATCGAAATAGCTCACGCCCTCCGCCAGCCCGGTCATGACGCAGGCAAGGCCGACGCCGCGCGTGTTGTGGAAATGCAGGCAGATCTCCACCTCCGGGGCGTCGGCGCGGATCGCCTGAACGGCCGCCTTCACGGTTGCGGGCGTCGCCATGCCGGTCGTATCCCCAAGGCTCACGCGTTTCGCGCCAAGCTCCCGGTAGCGTCGTGCGATGCGCCCGACCTGCTCCGGCGGGACGATGCCTTCGAACGGGCAGCCGAATGCCGTGGCCATGCCCCCTTCCACGGTGATGCCCTTGCGATGCATCAGGTCCGCAACCGCCTCGAAATCCGTCAACGACTGGGCGATGGAGCGGTTCACGTTCTTGCGGTTATGCGTCTCCGACGCGGAGACCACGGTGTGAACCGCATCCACCTCGGCCTCCGCCGCGCGTTCGGCGCCCCTGAGGTTCGGGATCAGCGCGGACACTGTCGCGTCATCCGGCCGGGCGATCCCCGCGATCACCTCCGCCGCATCGGCCAGTTGCGGCACGGCGCGCGGGCTTACGAAGGAGGTCACCTGGATATGGCGCAAACCGGCGGCGAACATCGCATTCACGATCTCGATCTTGCGGCGGGTCGGGATGAATGTCTTCTCGTTCTGAAACCCGTCCCGCGGCCCCACTTCGCAGACCGTGACGGCGCTGCCTTCGGGCAGGACTCTTGCTGTGTCCGACATCTCTGATCTCCTCCCATCCGGCGGCGTTACGGTCCGTTTCTCGGCATGTAGCGCCACACGCGCCGTGCAAGATACCAGCAAGACCCGAGGCGCAGCAAGAGCCGCGCGGTTGCAAAATGACGATCTTTCCATGAGGGCGCGCTGACAAGCTTGACGATGACCGGCACGCGCCCAAGGTCCCGCCCATATGTGTCAGATCCCGGCAACCATATGAAAACATATGCTTAAATCCCACAGCAATCAAACCCGCCGACCCCAATGGCCACCCTGCCCGTGCCTCCGGCCATGGCCCAGCCATCGGATTTTTCGACGCCCGCAATCTCCATACGGCAAGACAGGCTTGAAATCCGCGAAAAGGTCACCTCTTCTGCACCGGGGTTTCTTTACGGGAGGAGTTCAGACCCATGGGAGTAAAAACCATCCTATCGGCCAAACTGGCCATTGCCACCGCCGCAACGGTATTTTCGTTGTCGGCCGCGCCGCAGATGGCGCAGGCAAATGAATGCATCGCGCCATCCAATCCGGGGGGCGGATGGGATTTCACCTGCCGGACCATCGGCCGCATCCTGTCGGAGCTGGATCTGGTGGACGGCAATGTGCAGATCACCAACATGCCCGGCGGCGTCGGTGCCGTGACATACGCGATGGTCGCATCCGAACGCTCGGACGATCCGGGCCTGATCGTCGCCACATCGACCGTCGGCGTGACACAGATCGCGCAGGGCCGCTACCCCTCGGGCATCGACACGATGCGCTATCTGGGGATGCTCGGGGCGGATGTCGGCGTTATCGCCGTCGCGGCGGACAGCGAGTACGAAACTCTGGCGGATTTGAACGCGGCGATGGTCGCCGATCCGTCAAGCGTGGTCACGGCAGGTTCCTCCGGCGCGGGGGGCTGGGATCATATCCGCCTGCTGATGGTGGCACGCGAGGCCGGTCTGGAGGATCTCACGGCGCTGCGTTGGGTTCAGTTCGACGGAGGCACCGATGCGGTGACGCAGATGATGGGCGGGCAGCTCGACGTTGTCTCGACCGATCTGGGCGAGATCGCGGGCTTCGTGGAATCCGGCGATATCCGCGTTCTGGCCGCGCTCTCCACCGAGCCGGTCCCGGCCTTTCCGGACATACCCACCGCCATCAGCCAGGGCATCGACGTGACCGGCTACAACTGGCGCGGGCTCTATACCGGCGGCGACGTCTCCGACGAGGCTTACAACGCATGGGTGGAGCGGCTTGAAACGCTCTACAACTCCGACGAATGGCAGACAGCCGCGGTCGAGTTCGGTCTGGTGCCGATCTGGATCGGCGGCGCCGACTTCGAGGCCTATGTGAGGGAGCAGGAACAGATCATGGCCGACATCTCCCGCGATATCGGCGTGATTGAATGAGCATCAGGCTTGCGGGCGCCGCGATCTTTCTGGTCGCGGCGCTCTATGCCTGGACCGCGCAGGACTACACGGCCTCGTTCGGCGACGTTCTGGGGCCGTCGGTCTTTCCGGTCATGGTGGGCATCCCGGCGATGGCGCTTGCGCTGTCGCTGGTGGTGTTTCCGGGCGGCACGGTCAGCTGGCCGTCGGGTGACCGGCTGTTGCGGCAGGCCATGGCGCTGGCTGCGCTCGTCGTCTACGCGCTGCTCCTGGAAGGTCTCGGGTTTCCGATTGCGACCGCGGCGCTCATAGCGGTGGTGGCGATCGTTCTGGATGGCCCGCCCGGCAAATCGCTCCTGATCGGCGTGGCCGGCTCGTTGTCCTTGTGGGTGCTGTTCGATCAGCTTCTCGGCCTGCCCATCGATTTTCTCGGCAGTTTCTTCACCGGTTGAGCATATATGGAAATTCTCTCGTCCCTCGCGCTTGGGTTCTCCGTGGCGCTGCAACCGCTGCACCTTGCGCTGCTGCTTTTCGGATGTTTCGCGGGCACCCTGATCGGCGCGATGCCGGGCCTTGGGCCGGTGAACGGGGTGGCGATCCTGATCCCGCTCACCTTCGCCTTCGGCTTTGACGCGACGGCCTCGCTCATCCTGCTCAGCGCGGTCTACTTCGGCTGCATGTATGGCGGGCGGATCAGTTCCATCCTGCTCAATATCCCCGGCGATGAACCCGCTGTGATGACCACGCTCGATGGTTATCCGATGGCGCAGCAGGGGCAGGCGGCGAACGCGCTTGCGATCTCGGGCGTGGCATCCTTCGTCGGGGCCACGGTTGCGATCGTGGGGCTGACCCTTTTCGCGCCGCTCCTCGCCCAGGCGGCGATCTATTTCGGGCCCGCGGACTATTTCGCGCTCTATGTCATGGCCTTTGCCACAATCGGCGGGCTGGCGGGCGTCGATCCGCGCAAGACGCTGCTGTCCGCGCTGATCGGCCTGATGATCGCAACCATCGGGCTGGACCCCGCCACCGGCATCCCGCGCTACACCGGCGGCTCCTTCAACCTCTATGACGGCATCGACCCCATCGTGGCGCTTGTGGGTCTTTTCGCCATCTCCGAACTGATGTTCCTTCTGGAGCGCGCGATCAAGGATCGCGATGCCGCGATCCGCCTGACCACCTGGATCCCGGAGGCGAAGGTCATCCTGGGCACGGCCTGGGCGACCGTGCGCGGCGCGGTGGTGGGGTTTGTCGCCGGCGTTCTGCCGGGCGCGGGCGCATCGCTTGGGGCGGTGATGAGCTATTCCATAGAAAAGCAGGTCAGCAACAAGAACAACACCTTCGGCAAGGGCGACCCCAGAGGCGTCGCGGCACCCGAGGCGGGCAACAACTCCGCCTCCGCCGGGGCGCTGATCCCGATGCTGTCGCTCGGCGTTCCGGGCTCCGGCACAACGGCCGTGATGCTGGCGATGCTGATCTCGCTCAATGTCCAGCCCGGGCCGCTTCTGTTCGAGCGCCAGCCCGATCTTGTCTGGGGTCTCGTGGCGTCGCTCTACATGGCCAATGTCATGCTGCTGATCCTGAACCTGCCCCTGATCGGCCTGTTCACGCGATTGATGGCGATCCCGACCTGGTCGCTGATGCCGCTGGTGGTCGCGATCAGCTTCATCGGCGTCTACTCGATCAGCAATTCCACCTTCGACCTCTACGTCATGATTGCGTTCGGCGTGCTGGGCTACGTGCTGCGCAAGCTCGACATCACCCTCGTGCCACTGGTGCTGGGTCTGCTGCTCGGCGCGGATATGGAAAACAACCTGCGCCGGGCCCTGTCGATCTCGGGCGGCGATTACGGCGTGCTTGTCGCAAGCTGGATTTCGGTGGCTCTCTATCTGGCGACGGCCGCCTTTCTGGCTCTGTCGATCTGGCTGGGCCTGCGGGACCGCAAGCGCGCCCCGGCGGCGGAGTGAAACTGTCCGGAAGGCGGGGGGCCTCATGCGCCACGACTTCACCAGTCTGATCCTGTTCAGGGCCGTCGCCCGCGCCGGCTCCATCGCCGGGGCGGCGGCGAAGCACAACATGGCTGCCTCCGCCGTTTCCAAACGGATATCGGACCTTGAGACCCGGCTGGGCGCACCCCTTCTCTACAGGGAGCGGCGCGGTGTCGACGTCACCGCGGCAGGGCGCGAGTTGCTGACCCATATCGACAGTCTGGTTGGCGTGGTCGAGCATATGGATGCCGAAATGAGCCGCTATGCCGATGGCAAGCTTGGCACCATCCGGGTCGCAGCCAATACCTCCTCCATCACCCAGTTTCTGCCCGAAGACCTTGCCGAGTTCGTCAAGCATCACCCGGAATTGCGGATCGAGCTTGCGGAACGGACCAGCCGGGAAATCCTCAAGGCGGTGCACGAAGGGCAATGCGATATCGGCATCTTTTCCGGCCTGACCGGTACCAAGGGGCTGAGGACCCTGCCCTACAGGCGCGACACGCTGGTTGTGGCAATGCCCCCCGAGCACCGGCTTGCGCGGCAGGCGGCGGTCCCGTTCGAGGCGCTTCTGGATGAGGATTTCGTCGGCCTGCAGGGGGGCAGTTCCATCCAGTCCCATGTGCGCAAAGTCGCGGCCGCCGCGGGCCGGGAGTTGAGAATCCGGGTCGAGGTTCAAAGCTTCGACGGGGTTCGCCGCATGGTGCAGGCCCGGCTCGGGATCGCGATCCTGCCCTATGGCGCGGTCGAGCCCTATGTCCACGATGCGGAGCTGACCATGGTCGCGCTGGATGAGCCTTGGGCGAAGCGCGACCTTTTCATAGCGGTGCGCAGGCTGGGCACCCTGCCCCGCCACGCAAGGCTCCTGCTTGACAGCCTGACAGGGTCCTAGGCCGGGCCGGTCAGTCCGCCGGGGGCGCGACCGGCTTGCCGCCAGAGGGGCGGGCCGGTGCGGGATCGGGTTGCGCTTTGGGATCTTTCGATTGCGACGCCTTTTTCTCGGCCGCCTCAATCCTCGCCAAGTCGTTGAACGACATTCTGGCTTTCCTTTTCAGGCCGCCGGGATATCCGGCAGCCAGCCACCAGTACTGAACGGCCTGGCGAATAGCAAAGGAAACCTTGGCCCATCGAAGCTACCCCCCTTGCAAACCCGGCCGCCAATCGCCAAGTAAAGGATGCTACTGACCTCATTTTCGACCCTCTGTTTTCCTTCACCGGCTCACAGCGCTCGACACAGTCGTGAGAAGCCGGGCTGCCGCATTCTGTGGGCGGCGATCATACAAGGAAACTTCACATGGCCAATGGCACAGTGAAATGGTTCAATTCTTCCAAAGGCTTCGGCTTCATCGCCCCCGAAACAGGCGGCAAGGACGTGTTCTTGCACATCTCCGCGCTGGAGCGGGCGGGCATGACCAGCCTCGATGACGATCAGAAGGTAACCTATGATGTCGAAGCCGGCCGTGACGGGCGGGAAAGCGCGATCAATCTTGCGCTTGCCTGAATTGACTGCGCGGGCGCTCCAACGGAGCGCCCTTTCGCAATGACCGAAACCGATGGAATGACCCATCCAGCGCCCAGCCCTTCGGACTGGACCCGTGTTCTTGCCCGGTATCGCACACCCGACACCGCGCGTAGCCTCTTCGAGCTGATCGTGACACTGACACCGTTCCTGGCCCTCTGGGCCTGCGCCTGGTGGATGCTGTCGGTCAGCACCACGCTTGCCGTCTTTCTGGCGCTTGGAAACGCGGCCTTCCTGATCCGCTTGTTCATGATCCAGCACGATTGCGGCCATGGCTCCCTGTTTCGAAACCGGCAGCTCTGCGACTGGACGGGCCGTGCGATCGGCGTACTGACGCTGACGCCATATGATGTCTGGCGCAAGACCCATGCCATCCACCACGCCACCAACGGCAATCTGGACCGCCGCGGTGTCGGCGATTTGCCGACGCTGACCGTGAAGGAGTATCGGGAAAAGGGATGGATCGGCAAAGCCCTCTATCGCCTTGTCCGTAATCCGGTTTTCCTGTTCGGGGTCGTTCCCTTCTACACGTTTTTCCTGCAGAACCGGCTTCCGGTCGGCCTGATGCGATCGGGCTGGCGGTACTGGCTGAGCGCCCTGGCCACGAATGCCGCCATCGGTGCCGCCCTTGCGGCGATCATCTGGCTTGGGGGCTGGAATGTCGTCCTGTTTGTCTTCTTTCCGACCATGCTTCTCGCCGCGATCGCCGGGATGTGGTTCTTCTTCGTGCAGCATCAGTTCGAGGAAACAAGCTGGCAGCGCGAAGGCGACTGGGATGTGCAGAATGCAGCCCTTGAGGGCAGTTCGCATTACGCGCTGCCCGGGATCCTGCGCTGGATCACCGGGAATATCGGCGTTCACCATGTGCATCACCTGGCCAGCCGCATTCCCTTCTACCGACTTGACGAAGTGATCAGGGATCACGATCTGCTGGCACAATCCAAGCGCATCACGCTGTGGGAAAGCTTCCGCTGTGCACGTCTTCACCTTTGGGACGAAGATCGCCGCAAACTCGTTTCGTTTGCCGAAGCGCGCAGCGCAACAGTCTGACCGCGGAGATCGTTGGGCGGCCCGTCGGCCCCGGCCTTCCGCAGCCGGTCAGGCCGCCGTTGCGATCCGGCCCGCAAGGGTCGGCGCGGCCGCCCCGGTCGTCGACGGGAAACTGCCCGGAAGGTTCCGCAGCCTGCGCATGGCGAGATAGGCGAAGCACTGCGCCTCGGTCGCGTCGCCCTCCCAGCCCACGGCCTCGGTGGTTTCCACCGTGACCTCGGCAAAGGTTTCCAGCATCTTCAGAAGCGTCGGGTTGCGGCGTCCGCCACCGCAGACGATCAGCCGCACAGGCCGCACCGGCAAGAGGTCGAGGCCCCGCCCCACCGCCGCCGCCGTGAAGGCCGTCAGCGTCGCCGCCCCATCCGCATCGGAAAGCGGGGCCGCCCAGTCATGGCCGAAATCGAACCGGTCGAGCGACTTGGGATAGGACTTGGTGAGATAGGGATGCCCGAGCGCCTGCCGGAGCCGCGCGGCGTCGACCCGGCCCGCCGCGGCAAGCTGGCCGTCGCGATCCATTTCGCCAAGCCCGCGGTTCCTGACGAAATCGTTGATCGGGGCGTTTGCAGGCCCGGTGTCGAACGCCACGAGCCCGCCCGCGCCATCGCGCGCCGTCACATTGGCCACCCCGCCGAGGTTCAGGATCGCCGTGCCGGTCCCGCCGCCGAGACTGTCCAGCAGCGCGCCGTGATAGATCGCCGAAAGCGGCGCCCCCTGCCCGCCCGCCGCCATATCCGCATTGCGGAAATCATGGACGACCCGCACCCCGAGCAGTTGCGCCATCAGGGCCCCGTCGCCAAGCTGCCGGGTCCGCCCCGGCCGCCCGCCCACGGGCGCGCGATGCAGGACGGTCTGGCCATGAAACCCGACCGCCGCGATGTCGGACATCGCCAGTCCCGCCTCTGCCATCAGCCGGGTGACGGCGGCGGATTGCGCGCGGGTAATCCGCTCCTCCGCCGCGGCGAAGATGGCAGGCTCCGGGCCGTCGAAGTTCCAGTCGAGCGCCGCGCTCAGGCAGCGGGGCAGGATCGCGCGGGTGTCCTCGTCATAGGGGTAAAGCGCATGTGGGCCGAATTCTGCCACGCCCTCCCCATCGGTGCGCAGGAGCGCCACATCGATATTCCCGTCAAGGACCGTGCCGGTCATCAGGCCGACGCACCACTGCATATCCATTCCATCACTCCGCGAAGAGCGCCTCTCCCAACGCGCGCCTGAGATCGGCGATGCCGCTTTCTGTGTGGCGTGTGGGGTGGACGCGGTTGGTCAGAAAGGTCCAGGCAATCCCGGCCTCCGGATCGATCCAGAGCCCGGTGCCGGTGAAACCGGTATGCCCGATGGTCGCGGCCGAGCAGTTCTGCCCGCCGGACCAGCCTTCATGGCGGATTTCCCACCCATGGCTGCGTGTGGGCGAGAGCGCCGTGAAGATGGGCGCCGGACCCCCCGAAAGCCTGTCTTCGGCAAAACCGAGCAGCGCGTCGGCGGTGCCGAAAAGCCCTGCATGCCCGGCGCCCTGCAAGGCAAAGCAGTTCTCGTCATGCACCTCGCCGCGGAGGATACGCCCGCGCCACGCGCAGGCCTCGGTCGCCGCGCAGGTCTCCGGATCGGGGGCAAAGGTGAAGCCCGGCCCTGGGTCCATCTGCCTGATCGGGCAGCCTTCAAGACGTTCCAGCGCGATGCCGAGCAGGATGAAATTGATGTCGGAATAGACCGGAGGCGCCTGCCGCCTCCATGCGCGCTGCAACACGAAGGCGCGCAATCGGTCCGGGTCGCCGCCATAGGTGTAGATCGGCTCGACCGCGGGAAAGGGCGTCCGGTGGGCAAGGCAGTCGCGAAAGGTAACCTGCCGCTCCCAGCTCTCGGCATCGTATTGGCGCAGGTCCGGAATGACGGAAGTGAGCGGTGCATCAAGGTCGATCCGCCCCGCCTCCGCGTGGGCAAGAATGCGCTCAGTCGTGAAAACCGGTTTGGTCAGCGACGCAAGATCGAACAGCGTGTCGCATGTGACGGGCACCTCTTCGGGAAACCTCGCCGCCAGTCCCGTCGCCCGCACATGCCGCCCGCCGGGGCCGGTGACGCCAAGCACAGCGCAGGGAATGCGCCCGGCGGCCACGGCACCCGCCGCGTGGGCCCAGGCCGCATCGAGGGTCATGCCGCGGGCTCCACCGCGACACGGTGATCGGGGCCATGATCCTGCCAGCTTTGCGGCGGGGCCTGCCACCCGCCCGGGCGCAGCGTCGAGGGAACCTCGTCCGTGTCCAGCGCGAAATCGACATGCCGGCGCTCGATCGACGGGACCGCCGCGATGAGCTTGCGGGTGTACGGGTGACGCGGATCGGACAGGACCGACCGGGCCGCGCCGATCTCGACGATGCGACCGGCATAGATCACCGCGATCCGGTGCGCGATACGCTCCACCACGGCCATGTCGTGGGACACGAAGAGATAGGCCAGCCCGAAATCCCGCTGGAGGTCGATCAGAAGGTCAAGCACCTTGGCCTGCACCGATACATCGAGGGCCGAGACGGCCTCGTCCAGAACCAGCACCCGGGGGTTCGGCATCAGGGCGCGCGCGATGCAGATGCGTTGCCGCTGTCCGCCGGAGAACTCGTGCGGATAGCGCGCCAGCGCATCCTGCGGCAGGTCCACCTTGTCGAGCAGCATCCGCATCCGGTCGAGCGCGGCGGCATCCACCCGCCTGCCCGCCGCGATCACCGGTTCGGAGAGGAGCGCGCGCACGTCCATCCGCGGATTGAGCGAGGCGTTGGGGTTCTGGAACACCATCTGCACCGCGCGGCCTTCCGCCCCCTCCACCCGACCCGCCGTCGGCCGCACCAGATCGAGGATGGCGCGCGCCGTGGTCGACTTGCCGGAGCCGCTTTCGCCCACGATGCCAAGCGTCTCGCCCGGGACCAGATCGAAGGACACGCCCTCGACCGCGTGGACATATTCTTTCGCCTGCCTGAGGAAACCGCCGCCCACGGAGAAGCGGACGCCGAGGTCCTCGACCCGCAGCGTGGCCGCCGCGCCCTTGCCGCGAACCGCATCGACACGGGCCGACCGTCCGCCCCGGAAATGGGGCACCGCACTCAGCAGATGGCGTGTGTAGTCATGGGCGGGCCTGTCGAAGACTTCATCGGCGGCCCCGCTTTCCACCGCGCGCCCGCCCTGCATCACCACCACCCGGTCCGCGATCCCCGCGACAAGGCCGATGTCATGGGTGATGAAGATCAGGCCCATCCCGGTTTCCCGCTTCATCTCCGCCAGAAGCGCGAGGATCTGCGCCTGTATGGTCACATCGAGCGCTGTCGTCGGCTCATCCGCGATCAGCAGGCGGGGCTCCCCCGCGAAGGCCATGGCGATCATGATCCGCTGGAGCATGCCGCCCGACATCTGGTGCGGTGCCTGATCGAGGCGTCGCGCGGCATCGGGAATGCGAACCCGCTCAAGGGCCCCGATCGCGGCCTGCCGTACCGCCCGCCCGCTCAGACCGCGACGTTTGGCGAAGATCTCGCCGATCTGTGTGCCGATCCTGAGCACGGGGTTGAGCGAGGTCATCGGCTCCTGAAAGATCATCCCGATCTCGCCCCCGCGAAGGCTCTGCATCCGGGCCTCGGAGGCGGTGGCGAGATCGGTCGTCCCGTCGAGCAGGATCGACCCGCCGAGGATGCGCCCGCCGCTGTAGTCCACCAGCCGATTGATCGACATCGCCGTGACCGATTTGCCCGACCCGCTTTCGCCCACGATGGCCAGCGTTTCGCCGGCGGCAAGGTCGAGGTCGACACCCTGCACCACCTCGGTCTCGTGACCGGGCCTGCCGAAACCCACGCGCAGATCCCTGACCGAAAGCAGCGTCATGTCAGCGCCCTCCGCGAGCGCGGATCCGCGATGTCGCGCAGCGCATCGCCCAGAAGGTTGAAGCCGAGAACCGCCAGCATGATCACCGCCGCCGGGAAGATCAGCATCCAGGGCGCCATCTCCATCAGGTTGCGGCTGTCCGACAGCATCAGCCCGAGGGACGGGTTGGGCGGCTGGGTGCCGAGGCCGAGAAAGCTGAGCGCGGCCTCCGTCAGGAGCGCCCAGGCAAGGGCCAGCGTGAACTGCACCGTGAGCGGGGCCACGAGGTTGCCAAGCAGATGGCGTGTCAGAATGTAGCGCCGCGAACTGCCGAAGGTACGCGCGGCGTCGACGAAGCTGCGCGTCTTGAGCGACAGCGCGGGGCCGCGCGCGACACGGGTGAAGATCGGCGTGTAGACCACCGCGATGGCAAGAACCGAGGTGGCCATCCCGGCCTCAAGGATCGCCACGATCAGAAGCGCCAGAAGGATCGCCGGGAAGGCCAGGAGCACGTCCATCATGCGCATCGCCACCCCGTCCCAGAGCCCGCCGAACCACGCCGCCGTGAGGCCGAGCACCGTGCCGACAGTGGCCGCGATCCCGACGGAGAGGAAGGCCACCGTGAAGGACTGGCCGACGCCCACCATCAGCCGGCTCAGAATGTCGCGGCCGAAAAGGTCGGCTCCCATGAAATAGCTCCCGCCCGGCGGCTGAAGCCGCGCGAGCCGGTCCTGCGCCAGCGGATCGTGCGGCGTGAGGCCGAGCAGGCCCAGCACAGCCGCCACGGTGAGCACCCCGATGATGACAAGGCCGATGCGACCGGCCGAGTGCCGCAGGAGCGCGCCCGCGATCCTCATGGCCTGTCTCCGTACCGGATGCGCGGATCGAGCGCGGCATAGGCCAGATCGACCAGCAGGTTCACGAGCATGAAGTTGAACGCGATGAAGAGGACAACACCCTGCACAAGCGCGTAGTCGCGTTGCAGGATCGCGTCGAGGACGACCCGCCCGAGCCCCGGCAGCGCAAAGATCTGCTCCACGATCACGGCGCCGCCGAGAAGATAGCCGAACTCCACCCCGCTGAGTGTCAGCACCGGGATCAGGGCGTTGGGCAGGGCGTGGCGCCAGATCAAGTAGCGTTGCGAAAAGCCCTGCGAGCGCGCGGTGCGCACGTAATCCTCGCTCAGGATGTCGAGCATCGCGGCCCGTGAGATGCGGGTGACCGCCGCCGCGAAGGCGGTGCCGAGCGCGATCGCGGGCAGGATCATCTGGGCGAGGTTGCCGAGCGGATCCTCGCGGAACGGCACATAGCGGCCCATCGTCGGCAACACGCCGAAGCCCACGGACAGGATGTAGATCGCCAGCAGGGCGACGACGAAATTCGGCATCGACTGGCCGATCATCGCGAAGACACGCACGAGCAGGTCCGATGGCCGATCCGCCCGCGTGGCGGCATAGACCCCTGCCGGCAGGCCGATCAGAAGTGCGATGACCATGGACATGAGCGCCAGTTGCAGCGTCAGCGGAAAGCGGTCGAGGATGATTTGTAGCACCGGCTGCCCGTAGGTCACCGAGATGCCCAGATCGCCCCGGAAAAGGCCGCCGAGCCAGCGGAGATACTGGACGGCCCAGTTCTGGTCGAGACCGAAATAGGCCGTGAGCGCCTCGCGTTGCGCCGGGGTCAGCATCCCGCCCTCGGTGCCCAGCATCGCCGTGATGGCGTCGCCGGGCACCAGCCGGATGGCGATGAAGACGAAGACCGACACGCCCAGCATCACCAGCGGGAAAACCGCGAGACGTCTGAGAAAGTAACTCACGTCGGTCCCTCCGCCGGCAGGCTTCGCGTCACTCGGAGATCGTCACATCGACAAGCCCGAAAAGCGACCCGGTCGGACTCGGCTCGAACCCGTCAACACCGTCGCGCTGTGCGGTGTAGGTGTTGCCGGTGAAGAGCCAGACCCAGGGTGCCATCTCGGCCAGATGGCTTTCGAACCGGGCGAAGATCTCGCGCCGCGCCGCCTCGTCGGTCTCGGTGCGGCCCTCGGCCATCAGGCTGTCGAGCGTATCGTCGATATAGTTGGCCACGCCTTGCAGGTTGCCGTCCCGCGTCCAGTAGCGGTTATACATCGTGTAGGGGTCGACCCGCCCGCCATTCAGCGCCACGGCCATGTCGAAATCCCCCGCCAGCCAGCGGTCGATATAGACATTCATCTCCTGCATCTCGATCTCAAGCTCGATGCCGACCTCGGCAAGCTGCGACTGGATAAGCTGCGCCACGGCGGACGCGGTCGGCGGCTCGCCGGTTGCCGCCATGAGCGTCGCGCTGAACCCGCCGGCATAGCCCGCCTCTGCCAGAAGGGCGCGCGCGCGCTCCTGGTCCTGCTCGTAGCAGAAAAGCCCCTGCGGGTCGCTGCGATAGGCCGGCGATGTGAGCGGCCCGGTCACCTCCCCCTCGCCCAGAAGGGCTGCATCGAGGATATCCTGCCGGTCCACGGCGCAGGCGATGGCCTGCCGCACCGCCAGGTCGCCCATCGGCTCCCGCGCGGCGTTGAGCTGAAGCACATAATAACTGAGCGTGGGCGCGGCGTTGAGTTCAAGCCCGGCCGTCTGCGGCACAAGCGTTGCCACAAGCGGATCGTTGATCAGCGCGAAATCCGCCTGCCCCGCCCGCAGCGCGGCCAGAAGCGCGGTTTCGTCGGGCAGCACATTCACCGCGATCTCGTCATAGGCGATGTCTCCGCCATGCCAATCCTCGAACGCGGCAAGACGGGCATTCGCATTGGGCACCCGCTCGGCCAGGGTGAAGGGGCCGGACCCCACGATCTCCGTGCCGATGGTTCCCGCCGCGATGGCGGAGGCCGGCACGATGGCGGCATTGACCGAGGCCAGACCGTTCAGGATCGGGGCGTCCGGCCCGTCGAGCTGGAGAACGACGGTCTGCGCATCGGGCGTCTCGATCCCGATGATGGAGGTGTAGTTGGCCCGCGCCACGGCACCGGTCGCCTCGTCCAGGATACGTTCGAAAGAGGCGCGCACGTCCTCGGAGGTCACGGATGTGCCATCGTGGAACACCGCGTCGGGATCAAGCCGGAAGGTAAGCTGCGTGCCGTCTTCGGAGAAGGACCAGCTTTCGGCCACCGCCGGCTGAAGTTCGAGATTTGCATCGAGGCGCACCAGCGGCTCGTAAAGCAGTTCCAGCAGGCGGATCGAGGCGAAGCCCGGCTGCGTGTGCGGGTCCAGCCCGGTCGCGTCCTGCGACCATGCCACGTTCAGCGTCTGCGCCCCGGCCGGAGCGACCAGTGCGGTGGTGAGGCCGAGCGCCAGCGCGGCGGCCGTCTTCTTGATCGAAGTCATTCGAAACATCTCCCTTGTATCGGTTGTCATGGCGTGGCGGGGTTGCTCCCCGCGCGTTTGATGGCCTTGCGCAGAAATCCGCGCTCGGCTTCAAGGTCTGCCCGTGCCGCATCGGCGTCCTTGCCGGTGATCTGCATGAGGATGGCAAGCTTCACGCTGCCGCCGCTGCGCGCAAGAAGGTCGCGCGCCTCTTCGGCGCCGCATCCCGTAGCCTCCCGCAGGATACCTTCGGCGCGATCGGCGAGCTTGCGGTTCGAGATGGTCACATCGACCATCAGGTTGCCCCATGTCTTGCCGAGCCGGATCATGGCTGCCGTGCTGAGCATGTTGAGCACCATCTTCTGCGCCGTGCCCGATTTCAGCCGGGTCGAGCCGGTCAGGATCTCGGGGCCCACGACGGGTGCGATGGCGATGTCCGCCAGATCGGCGATGAGTGATCCGGGATTGCAGGAAAGCGCGATGGTGCCGGCCCCGACGCCGCGCGCATGGCGAAGTGCGCCCGTGACATAAGGCGTCCTGCCGCTGACGGCGATCCCCACGACCACGTCCCGCGGGTTCAGGTCGATGGCCTCCAGATCGGCCGCGCCCCTCGTGTCGTCATCCTCCGCCGCCTCGATCGACCGGCGCAGCGCGCCATCGCCCCCGGCGATGATCCCGACGACCATGCCGGGCGGAACCGAAAAGGTCGGCGGGCATTCCGAGGCGTCGAGCACGCCAAGCCGCCCGCTTGTCCCTGCACCGATATAGATCAGCCGCCCGCCCGCCTCGAATGCGGTCACGATCCGGTCCACGGCCGCGGCGATGGCGGGCGCCTCGGCGGCAACCGCGTCGGCGACCAGGCGGTCCTCCGCATTCATGCAGGCGATGATCCCGGCCGAAGACATCAGGTCGATACCGGTGGAACGCGGGTTGCGTCCTTCCGAAACGAGCGCACTCAGATCCGGCGAAGCGGAATTGGACACGGCAGCTTTCTCCTCCCCAGGCTGGTGCGACACTGAATTTTGTATTCCTTATTGTCAACATATTTGTGGTACACTATTCCAACACCACGCCGCCGGAGGTTTCACCCTGTCCATCCTCACCGTCATCGAAGCGCATCTGGAGACGCTGACAGCAGGCGAACGCCAGATCGCCGACGCGATCCTCGGCGATCCCGATACCGTCGGCCGCCTGTCCTCGGGCGAACTGGCCCGCGCGGCGGGGCGCAGCCAGTCAAGCGTCGTGAAATTCTGCCAGAAGCTCGGCTTCTCCGGCTATCAGGATCTGCGGCTGGAAATCGCGCGCGCCGCCGCCACCCGCATCGCGCCCCTGGCCGCTGTCCATGGCACGATCGAGGCGGGCGATGACCCGTCGGTGACGGCGCAGAAACTTCTGGCAAGCAAACTGCACGCGATGCAGGAGACGATTGGCGTGAACCCGCCCGCGCAGCTTGACGCAGCGCGCGACACGCTGAATGCGGCCGCGCGCATCCAGCTGTCCGGCGTCGGCGCGTCCTCGCTCGTGGCGCGCGACTTCGCCTACAAGCTTCAGAAACTGGGCGCGCCCGTGTCCTTCGACGCCGACAGCCACATCCAGATGGCCAACGCCGCGACCCTGACACCGCGGGACGCGCTGGTCTCCCTTTCCCAGTCGGGCACCAGCCTCGAAACCCTGCGCATCGCCGAAACCGCGGCCCGGCGCGGAGCGTCCATCGTGACGGTGACGGGGCTTCAGCCGAACCCGCTGGCGGCGCTGGCCAGCACTGCGCTCAGAACCGTCACCGACGAAGAGCGCGTGCGCTCCTCCGCCATCACCTCCCGCGACGCGCAACTGATGATCACCGATCTGCTGTTCCTGCGCCTTGTTCAGGTGCGCGAGGACGCGGCCGATCTCATCAGCGGCGCAGCCGCGGCCGTAGCCCCGCTGAAGCTGTGAGCGGCTCTTGCGATATCGAGGGGACGATCCTGACGCCGGCGGGATGGGTCGCCGGCCGTATCCGCCACGGGGCCCGCATCACCGCGATCGAGGGCACCGCCGTAGAGGTTCCCACACCACCCTTCATTCTGCCGGGTTTCGTTGACTGCCACGTCCATGGCGGCGGCGGCGCCGACATGATGGAGGGGGCGGAGGCAATCGCGATCTCCGCCCGACTCCACGCCCGCCACGGCACGACCGCCTTCTGCCCCACCTCCGTCACAGCGCCTGTCGAACAGACGGAGACCTTTCTCGATGCGCTGGCCGGGGTGATGGCCGATCCGCCCCCCGGGGCGGCGCGGATCCTCGGCGCGCATCTGGAGGGGCCGTTTCTCAACCCCGGAAAGCTCGGTGCGCAGCCGCCCTTCGCGATCCCGGCCGACGCGGAGCTGCTGCGCGACTGGGCGCGGCGGGCGCTGCTGAGGATCGTGACCTTCGCCCCCGAGATGGACCCGGACGGCGCGCTTCACGCAGTGCTCGACGCCCTCGGCATCCGCGCCCAGATCGGCCATTCGCTCTGCGACTATGCGATGGCCCGCGCGGCCTTCGCGAAGGGCGCCGCCGCCACGCATCTGTTCAACGCGATGAGCGGGATCGCCCATCGCGGCAACGGGCTTTGCGGCGCGGCCTTCGCCCATGCAGAGCGCGCCGAGATCATACCCGACCTGATCCATGTGGAGGCCGGCGCCATCCTCGCCGCGCGCCGGGCGATCCCGTATCTGCACGGCGTCACCGACGCGACCGCTGGTGCGGGCATGCCCGATGGACCCTACCGGCTCGGCGGACAGGAGATCGTGAAGGCCGACGGCGCCATGCGCCTGCCCGACGGCACGCTCGCAGGCTCGGCGCTGACCATGGATGTCGCCCTGCGCAACCTTGTCGAGATCGGCCTGCCCCTCGCGGAAGCGGCGCGCCGCCTCTCCACTTTGCCCGCCGACTGGCTCGGCCGGACGGATATCGGCCGCCTCGCGCCGGGCGCCCACGCCGATCTGATCGTCGCGAACGACGCCCTGCGGATCGACCGCGTGGTCATCGGCGGCGAACGGATCGACGGGGTTTCATGAGCTTGGCGCAGTGAGCCCATGGCAAGGCAGGCTCCGGCTGCCTGCCTGCCCGTCTGGTCGCAGCGCAAGACGCCTCAACCTGTCGCCACGCCTGTCGATGACGGCAGAGGGCCGGCCCCCATCCCGAAATGGCTGGGGAGCATCAAACGGAACGTGCGCCCTTGCCGCCTTGCAACTGGGTCGACCACCGCGCTTTGCCGTGCGGCCTGTCCTGCCCGCTTGTGGGCCGCACCGGAAACATGGCATTGCAGGCGGGCAGGATGCGGCCGGGCACATCGATGGCCGCGAAAACGGGGCTTTCCATCATGGCCGAGGCTGGACCGACCGTCGCCACCCAATCGCGCGCCGGATCCGCGGCGATCTGGATGATCGGCGCGATCGTGTCGTTCAGCGCGATGGCGGTGGCCGGGCGCACCGTAACGGTCGAGCTCGATACTTTCGAGTTGATGACCTATCGCTCGGCGGTCAGTCTTGTCCTGGTTCTGGCGATCGGCGGTGTTCTGGGCACTCTGGGTCAGGTCCGGCGGAACAGGCTGGGCCTTCACGCGGTCCGCAACCTGACTCATTTCGCGGGTCAGAACCTCTGGTTTTACGCCATCACGCTGATCCCGCTGGCGCAGGTCTTCGCCCTTGAGTTCACCTCACCGCTTTGGGTCATGCTCCTTGCCGCGCTCTTCCTGGGAGAGCGGTTGACGCTGGTCAAAGCGCTCGCCGGGCTGGCCGGATTCATCGGCATTCTGATCGTGATCCGCCCGGGCAGCGCGCCGATCTCGCCGGGCATGATCGCCGCCGCCATGGCCGCGATCTGCTTTGCGGCCACGGCGATCTTCACCAAGTTCCTGACCCGCACCGAGACGATCACCTGCATCCTCTTCCATCTTGCCGCGATGCAACTGGTCTTCGGTCTTGTCGTCTGCCTGATCGACGGCCAGATGACGTGGCCAAGCCTGGCCATTGCGCCCTGGGTCGTTCTCATCGGGATTGCGGGGCTCACCGCCCATTTCTGCATCACGAAGGCGCTGAGCCTTGCGCCGGCCAGCATCGTCATGCCCATGGACTTCGTTCGCCTGCCCGCCATCGCGATTGTGGGCATGGCCTTTTATGGCGAACCGCTGGACTGGGCCGTGTTTCTTGGCGCGATTTTGATCTTCGCAGCCAACTACGCAAACATCCTAGCAGAGAGCCGCGCGCATCGCCGGCCCGCGCAACTGTAGCAATTCTGACACAATGCCACCCCGACGGATAACGCGGAGCGCCGCTTACGTCAGGGAATATTTGACCGATAACCGCGTGGATCGTGTATCTTTCTTTCGAAGGGGCATTTCACTCTCAGGGAGGAGAGCAATGAAAAACATCGTCGCAGCCAGCGCTGCACTCTTGGCCAGCACTGCAATCGCCAGCGCAGACATCAGCCGCACCGATCAGAGCATGCGCGTTCTTTTCGAGGACGTAGGGCCGAGTGGAAACTACGTCGAGCTCTCGTTTGGCCGGGTACAACCCGAGGCCAATACCCCCACTTTGCCGAACCCGCTGCGTGACTACACGTTGCCTGGTTTTGCATTCCTGCACCGAATGAACGATCAGCTTTCATTTGCCGTCATTTACGATAATCCCTTTGGTGCTGCGGTCGGCTATCCCGGCTTCGCGACTGCGGCACCCGCTGGTCTTCCGTTTTTTGGCGGCAACGCCAATGTGGAAACCGAAGCTCTGACGGTGACCGGGCGCTATGAGTTCGGCAATGGCTTCAGCGTCCACGCCGGATTGCGAGCATTGGAGTCCACCGGTACGATTTATACAGGAGTAAACCCTCCTGCGTTTTCGGAACTGAATGCCTCGTCGAGCGAGCCGGGCCTTGGCTACCTTGTCGGAGCAGCCTATGAGATCCCCGACATCGCTTTGCGCGTTGCGCTGACGTATCACTCCGCGATAGACGTTTCGTTCACGGGCACTGAGGCAACAGTCGATCCGCAAACCGGAGTGGCTTCAGCAACCGTAGACACGGCCTTCGAAGTGGAGTTCCCCGAAAGCATCAATCTTGAATTTCAGTCGGGCATTGCCGAAGACACTCTGCTGTTCGGCTCAATCCGACATGCGTTCTGGGACGGTTTCAACGTCACCACACCTGGCGCCACCGGGGGGCGGTACGTGAATTTTACTTCCGACAGCACAACCTACACGATTGGCGTCGGACGTCGCTTCAACGAAAACTGGTCAGGTTCGATCGCATATACCCATCGTACATCGGGCGCGACACCAAGCGATACGGCGCTATCTCCGACAACCGGCTTGGACTCCATTACACTTGCGGGCCAGTACGAGCAGGACGCGTTCACTGTGTCGGGCGGCATAACATATGGCATGCCTGGCGATCAGGTCGTGAATAGCCTTGCCGGGCCACTGAACTTCGAAGACAACCGTGTGCTTGGTATCGGGTTGCGTGTCGGCTTCCGCTTCTGATCCCAACAAGTCAAAATCTCACCCGCGCGTCGTATTCCGGTCGCGCGGGTTTTCCATGGCGCAACTTCCGGGTCGCAGGCGGCGTGGCAAGCGGCTAGACCGGCGGCATGACCAGCGCCGTCCCCTCGACCCAAACCCTCCGTCTCAGCTACCGTGCATGGGCCGAGATGACGCTACTGGGCGTCATCTGGGGCGCGTCCTTCCTGTCCATCAAGCTTGCCCTGTCCGAAGTGCCGGTCATGACGCTGGTCGCGCATCGGGTGTTCTGGGCCTGCCTGCTGCTTTGGGCCTATGTGATATGGCGGGGCCTGACCGTGCCCCGCAGCCCGCGTATCTGGGGCGCGTTTCTTGTCATGGGGCTTCTCAACAACATCATCCCCTTTTCGCTCATGGCCTGGGGGCAGCAATTCATCGAAACCGGGCTGACATCCATCTTCAATGCGGCCACGGCGGTTTTCGGTGTGCTGGTGGCGGCGATGGTGTTCCGGGATGAACGGCTGACCCTCAGGCGCGGCCTTGGCGTGACCATCGCGTTTTTCGGGGTCGTCGTGGCGATCGGCTTCGAAAGTCTCGCCGATTTCGACATACGCAGCCTGGCCCAACTGGCCATCGTCGCCGGGACACTGTCCTACGCCGTTGCCGCGGCATGGGCGCGGGTGCATCTGGTGGGTCTGCCGCCACAGGTCGCCGCGGCCGGCATGCTCACCGGCGCCTCGCTTGTCATGGTGCCGCTGGCATGGATGATCGACGGGGCGCCGAAGATGCCCACCGATCCGGTCACCTTCGCGGCCATCGGCTATTTCGCGGCCTTCGGCACCGCCATCGCCTACCTGCTCTACTACCGGATCCTCGCGATGGCGGGCAGCGGCAATGCCATGCTTGTCACCCTGCTCATTCCGCCGGTGGCGATCCTGCTTGGTGCCGCCGTGCTTGGAGAACGGCTCGACCCGTCGGCCTTCGCGGGTTTCGCATTGCTGGCCGCCGGGCTGCTGATCCTTGATGGCCGCGCGCTACAGATTTTCCGAAAATCGCCGCCCATCTGAATTTTTGGATGAAGAAGGGCCGCGCGCGCGCTAGGGGTTAGATCTCCACCAGCGGGACACCCCAGATGAGTTTGATCTACGAGACACCCCGGGCCTGGCGCGACGCGCCCGAAAAGCACCTGCTGGTATTCGGGATGTCCGGCCTTGGAAAAACCAGGCTGGCCAGTCTGTTGCGCGCCGATGGGGACTGGTTTCACTACTCCGTCGATTACCGTATCGGCACCGCCTATATGGGCGAACACATTGCCGATAATCTGAAACATATCGCGATGCGGACGCCGTTTCTGGCCGAGCTTCTGAGGTCGGACTCGATCTATATCGGCTCCAACATCACCTTCGACAATCTGGCCCCCCTGTCGACCTTTCTGGGCAAACCGGGCAATCCCGCGAAGGGCGGGTTGCCGCTGGAAGAGTATCAGAGACGTCAGGCCCTGCATCGCCGGGCTGAGATCAACGCGCTTCTGGACACGCCAAGCTTCGTCGCGCGCGCCCGCGATCTCTATGGCTATCCGAACTTCATCTGCGATACCGGCGGATCGATCTGCGAGGTGGTGGACCCGTCCGATCCGGCGGACGAGGTCTTGCGCGCGTTGCAGGCCAACACGCTGATGGTCTGGATCGAAGGCAGCCCCGATCACACGGCCGAGCTGATCCGCCGCTTCGATCAGGCCCCGAAGCCGATGTATTATCAACCCGATTTCCTGATTGGTCAGTGGACCGCATATCTCAGGGAAAACAGTGTCCTGCCGGACGACGTTGACCCCGACGCCTTTGTCCGTTTCGCCTACGCCAAGGCCCTTGCCCATCGCGCGCCGCTCTATCGAGCGATGGCCGAAAACTGGGGCGTGACGGTGGGTGCCGACGAGATCGCCAAGGTCCGTGACGGAAAGGATGCAGTCGAGCTGATCGGGACCGCCCTTGGCAGGCGCAAGCAAAAGGCCTAAATCCAGCCTTCCCAGACCCGTGCCGTTCAGGACCCTTCCGATGCCCATTACCCTGCCAGAGACCCTGCCCGCCTACGCCCAACTGGAACGTGAGGGCGTGATGGTGATGGGCGAAGGGCGCGCCGCGCGGCAGGATATCCGCCCGCTCAGGATCGGGCTTCTGAACCTGATGCCCAGAAAGATCCAGACCGAGACGCAGTTCGCCCGGCTTATCGGGGCCACGCCACTTCAGATCGACCTGAGCCTGATCCGCATGAGCGAGCATCAGACCAAGACCACGGCCGCCGAGCATATGGAGGAGTTTTACCGCCCCTTCGCAGAGGTCGCGGAGAGTGGCGAGAAGTTCGACGGCCTAATCATAACCGGCGCACCGATTGAACATTTGCCTTTTGAAGAAGTAACTTACTGGGAGGAGTTGAAGAAGGTTTTCAACTGGACCCAATCGCATGTGCATTCGACCTTCGGCGTTTGCTGGGGCGGAATGGCGATGATCCACCATTTCCACGGCGTCAGGAAACATATGCTGGCGGACAAGGCATTCGGCTGCTACCGGCATCGTAATCTGGCCCCGGCCTCCCCCTATCTGCGGGGGTTTTCGGATGACGTGCTGATCCCCGTGTCCCGCTGGACGGAAATGCGCGCCGCGGAGGTCGACACGGTGCCCGGCCTCGTCACCTTGATCGGCAGCGATCAGGTCGGCCCCTGCCTGGTGGAGGACGCGGGCCACCGGGCGCTCTATATCTTCAACCATCTGGAATACGACAGCACCACGCTGAAGCAGGAATACGACCGGGATGTCGAAGGCGGCAGCCCGATCACCGTGCCGGTCAACTACTATCCCGAGGATGACCCGACGCGCACACCCACCAATCGCTGGCGCAGCCACGCGCATCTGCTCTATGGCAACTGGATCAATGAGATTTATCAGACGACGAGTTTTGATTTATCGAAGATCGGCACGTAATGGGCTGCTATTGCTGTTCTTTCTGTCGGTCGCAGCGTGTGGCCGGGCCGAGATGAGCGACCCGCACAGCCGTATCATCGAGGTGGCGGGCCGCTCGGTCCATGTCTGGCAGGCGGGCAGCGGCCCGGCCGTCATTCTGCTCCACGGGGCGGGCGGCAATCTGCGGGATTTCACCTTCCGGCTGGCGCCCGATCTGACCGATCGCTACACGGTGATCGCCTTCGACCGGCCCGGCCTCGGCCTGTCGGAAGGGTTGGGCCGGGGGCATGACGGCCCGGCAGAACAAGCCGCCCTCCTGTCTCTCGCGGCGGGACAACTGGGCGTGGGACAAGCGGTGATTGTCGGCCATTCCTACGGGGGCGCGGTGGCCATGGCATGGGCGCTGAACCATCCCGATCAGGCGGCGGGCATTGTCCTCCTGGCGGGGGCCACGCAACCCTGGGAGGGGGGGCTTGGCGCATATTACAGGATCACGGGCTCGGCCCTGGGCGGCGTGACGGCGGTGCCGCTGATCGCCAATCTCACGCCGCGCCGCGCCGCGCTGAACGTCATAGAGCGCATTTTCGCGCCGGACCCGGTTCCGGATGGATACGGCAGCCATATCCGCCCGGAGCTGACCCTGCAAAGCTCGGTCTTGCGCGCCAATGCGCGGCAGGTGAACGACCTTCTGGAACATGTCACCGCCATGGCCCCCAGATATGCAACACTCGATATCCCGGTGGAGATGATCCATGGAAGCGCCGACGACACGGTGCCGCTGAACGTGCATTCGATACCCCTTGCCGCGCAGATGCCCGGCGCCAATCTCACCGTCCTGGAGGGGGTCGGACATATGCCCCACCATGCCGACCCCATGGCGACACTGGATGCAATTGACCGTGTGGCAACCCGCGCCGGATTGCGCTAAGCCACTCCGGGGGCCATATTACCTGTTGAGAGACAACAAAAAACGAGGCGGCGCATGAGCAAACCCTTCGACGGCGCCATCACCCAGTTCTACCGTGAAGCCGCCCCCGAGGCGGTTCGGCTGGCGATTGACACAGCCCATAAGGATGAAATCCTGGACCCGACCTACCCCTACCGCACCCGCATGGACAGGGACGATTACGAAACGCAGTTGAAGGCGTTGCAGATCGAGCTGGTGAAATGCCACGCCTGGATCCGTGACACCGGCAAACGGGTGGCTGTGGTGTTCGAAGGGCGCGATGCGGCCGGCAAGGGCGGGTCGATCAAACGCGTCCGCGAAAACCTGAACCCCCGTGTCGCCAGTGTGGTCGCGCTGTCGAAGCCCACCGACCGGGAAGCCAGCCAATGGTATTTTCAACGCTATATCCACCATTTGCCCGCCGCGGGTGAGATCAGGCTGTTCGATCGCAGCTGGTACAATCGCGGCGTGGTCGAGCATGTGTTCGGCTTTTGCACGCCCGATCAACGGGATGCGTTTTTCCACCAACTACCCGATTTCGAGCAGATGCTGGTGGCCGATGGCATCCATCTTGTGAAGATCTGGCTGAACGTGGGCCGTGCGGAACAGTTGCGGCGGTTCCTCGACCGCGAGAAGGACCCCTTGAAACAGTGGAAACTGAGCTGGATCGATGTCGAGGGGCTGAAGAAATGGGATGATTATTCGGATGCCATCGGCCAGACGCTCAGCCTTGGCCACACCGCCGATGCCCCCTGGACCGTCGTCCGTTCGGACGACAAGCGGCGCGCGCGGCTGGCCGTCATCCGCCGCGTGCTGATCAATCTGCCCTATGACGGACGCAAGGACAAGGTGGTGGACCGCCCAGACCCGGCCATCTGTGGCGGGCCGGAAATGTGGGCCGACCGCGCCTATGCCTAAACGCGGGTATCATCACGGCAACCTGCGCCAGGCGCTGGTTGAGGCCGCGCTTGTGCTGATCGAGCAGAAGGGCCCGAATGGCTGGACCCTGTCGGAGGCTGCGAAGAACGCGGGCGTGACACCAGCGGCCGTCTATCGCCATTTCGAGGGGCGCGAGGACCTGATCGCCGAGGGTGCGCGCCAAGGGCATGAGATTTTCGCCGATCTGATGACCTTTGCCTTCAACGAGGGCAAACCCTCGGCCCTCGCCGCGTTCGAGGCGACGGGCCGGGCATATCTCGCCTTTGCCCGCAAGTATCCCGGCCATTACATGGCGATGTTCGAAAGCGGTTTGTCGGCCAATGAAACCCACGAGCTGGCCGCCGCGGCCGCCAAGTCCCGCGAGGTTCTGGAACGCGCGGCGGAGGCGTTGTCGGAGCATATCCCGCCCGAGAAACGCCCCCCGCCCTCAATGTTCAGCGCACATATCTGGGCGCTCAGCCATGGGGTTGTGGAATTGTTCGCCCGCGGCCGGCCCGGCGGCAATGCGCCCTTCCCGCCCGAGGACCTTCTTGAATCCGGGATCGGCATCTATCTCCGAGGGCTGGGGCTGATCGCACCGGATCAATAGCGGCGAATCCGCCCGCGTCGGATGTGGGGTGCCTGCGCCGATAGCCCGCCGGCCGGCAGAGGCAGGCCGCCCCTACTCCGCCGCTTCGGCCATCGGCGTGCCACCGTTCCGGAACGCGCTCAGCAGGTCTTCGCGCTGCCGGGCGACTTTTTCGGCGTTCTTCTCCTTGACCGGACCAAATCCGCGGATCTGGAGCGGCAACTCCGCCAGTGCCACGGCAATGTCCAGCGTCTGGGGTGTCACGCTCGCCAGCACCTCGTCCATGTCGCGCTCGTATTCCCGGATCAGCGCGCGCTCCATCCGGCGTTCTGCGGTGTATCCGAACGGGTTGAACGGGGTCCCGCGAAGCGGCTTCATCCTGGCGAGGATCTTGTAGCTTGTGCTGATCCAGCTGCCGAATTCCCGCTTCTTCGGGCGGCCCTGCGCATCCTTGCCCGGCAACAGCGGCGGGGCCAGATGATAGGTCAGCTTCAGATCGCCGTCGAATTCGGCGCGCAGCTTGGCCTCCGTGTCCAGATGCAGGCGCGCGACCTCGAACTCGTCCTTGTAGGCCAGCAGCTTGTGATACCCTTTGGCAACCGCCTCCTTCAGGCGCGGATCGGAAATGGGATCGACGCGCTGGCGATAGCGCCTTGCCAGTCGCGCATTCTGATAGCTGGTGAGATGATCGGCGCGAAACGCGATCTTTTCCTCAAGGCTTTTCGGCTTGTCGATCACGTTGGGCCCGTGCAGCGCTGCCACGTCGGCGGGGTTCAGATGCGCCCAACGGCCAAGCTCGAACGCGCGTTTGTTGCGCTCCACCGCCGCACCGTTCAGCTCGATCGCCCGCAAGATGGCCTCATGGCTCAGCGGCACCAGCCCCATCTGCCACGCGGCCCCGAAGGTGATCATGTTGGAATAGATCGAGTCGCCCATCAGAACACGGGCCAGTTCGGTCGCGTCGAACAGGCTCAGGCGCTCGCGAAGGCGCGCTTGAAGAGCGACCTGCAGATCCTTGCCCGGAATGCGGAATTCCGTATTCAGGGTGAAGTCGCCCGTGGTGATTTCATGGCTGTTGACCGCGGCCCCCGTGCGCCCCGTCGTCATCAGCCCAAGCGTTTTCGCCCCGGCCGAGACAACCAGATCCCCGCCGATAATGGCATGGGCTTCCCCGGTTGCGACGCGGATCGCGCTGATATCCTCGGGCCGTTCCGCCAGACGCAGATGGATATGGACCGCGCCGCCCTTCTGGGCCAGCCCCGCCATTTCGATCATGCCGGCGCCCTTGCCGTCGATCTGCGCGGCCTGCGCCATCACGGCCCCGATAGTAACGACCCCGGTGCCACCCACGCCGGTGACCACGATGTTGTGGGTTCCCTCGATCTCGGGCAGATCGGGCATCGGTAAGGTGCCCACATCGACCTCGGCGGTGGCCTGTTTCTTCACCTTCGCCCCCTGCACCGTCACGAAGGACGGGCAGAAGCCTTTGACGCAACTGAAATCCTTGTTGCAGGTGGATTGATCGATCGCCCGCTTCCGGCCCAGTTCGGTGTCCACCGGGACGATCGAGACACAGTTGGACTGCACCCCGCAATCGCCGCAGCCCTCGCAGACATCGGTATTGATGAAGACGCGCTTGTCGATATCGGGAAACGTGCCCCGCTTGCGGCGGCGGCGTTTTTCGGCGGCACAGGTCTGGATGAAAATGATCGCCGAGACGCCGTCGACCTCTTTCATCCGGTTCTGCACATTCATCAGCTCATCCCGCGGATACCTCGGCAGGCCCTTCGGAAAGCCAGAGAAATCAATGTCTTCCTTGGGGTCGTAGACAAGCGCGATCTCCTTCACGCCCATCGCGACCAGCTCATGGGCGATCTGCTGCGGGCTCAGGTCGCCTTCGTTGTCCTGCCCGCCGGTCATCGCGACCGCGTCGTTATAGAGGATCTTGTATGTGATGTTGGTCTTTGCCGCCAGGGCGGCGCGGATCGCCAGAATGCCGGAATGGTTATAGGTGCCTTCGCCCAGGTTCTGGAACACATGGGGTCGGGTGGAAAACGGCGCCTCGCCCACCCAGTTCACGCCCTCGGCGCCCATATGGGTGTAGCCTTCGGTGGAGCGGTCCATCCAGAGCGCCATCACATGGCAGCCGATCCCGGCCCCCGCGCGGGAGCCGTCGGGCACCTTGGTCGATGTGTTATGCGGGCAGCCCGAACAGAACCACGGGGTGCGCTGCGCCAGATCGGGGGCGTTGTCGGCGCGGCGCGCCTCGATGATATTGGCAATGCCGGCCTCGATGCGGTCCGTGCGCCGTCCTTCCTCGATCAGGATGTTGCCCAGTTTCTCCGCGATATCCAGCGGGTCCAGCGCATAGTGGGACGGGAACAGGATCGGCCCCCCGCCACCTTTCTTGTATCCGTAGACCCTGCGCCCGCGCCGGTCGTCGAAGATTGCTTCCTTGACCTGCACCTCGATCAGTTTGCGCTTCTCCTCCACCACCACGATCAGATCCAGCCCCTCGGCCCAATCATGCAGCCCCTTCATGTCCATCGGCCATGTCTGTCCCACCTTGTAGGTGGTGACGCCAAGCCGCTCCGCCTCGGCGTGATCGATACCCAAAAGCTCAAGCGCATGGACCAGATCCAGCCAGTTCTTGCCGGCGGCCACGAAGCCGATCTTGGCGCCCGGCTTGCCAAGCACGCGCTTGTCCATGCCGTTGACATGGGAAAACGCCTCCGCCGCGAAGCGCTTGTATTCCAGAAGCCGCTTTTCCTGATCGATCCAGTGATCGTTCAGCCGGATATTCAGGCCCCCCGGCGGCATCTCGAATTCCGGTGTCACGAACTGCATCCGGTCGGGACGGCCATCCACCACGCCCGTAGCCTCCACCGTGTCCTTCATCACCTTCAGGCCGACCCAAACCCCGGCAAACCGGCTGAGCGCAAAGCCGTAATGGCCGAAGTCGAGGATCTCCTGGACACCCGCGGGGCTCAGCACCGGCATATGCACATCGACAAGCGCCCAGTCCGACTGGTGGCAGGTGGTGGAGCTTTCGCCGGTATGGTCATCGCCCATCGCCATCAGCACACCGCCATGCTTCGAGGTGCCGGCCATGTTCACATGGCGCATCGCATCGCCGGACCGGTCGACGCCGGGGCCCTTGCCGTACCACAGGCCAAAGACGCCGTCATACTTGCCCTCGCCGCGCAGTTCGGCCTGCTGGCTGCCCCAGAGCGCGGTTGCGGCAAGGTCTTCGTTCAGACCGGGTTGAAACAGGATATCGGACGCTTCGAGATGCTTCTTCGCGCGCGCCATCTGGAGGTCGACCGCGCCAAGCGGAGAGCCGCGATAGCCCGTCACATACCCGCCGGTATTCAGCCCCGCGGCCCTGTCGCGCGCCTTCTGGGCGATCATCAGACGGACAAGCGCCTGCGTACCATTCAGCAGGACCGGCGATTTGCTCAGATCGAACCGATCCTCCAACGACACCTGTCTGATACCCATGCGATGCTCCCCCCAGAAAACGATGCGGTTGCAACAAGTATAGGTCAAAAGTGCTGACCTGAAAACTGTTTTCTTTTTGCCCCCGATTCAGTTGTTGGTTGCAAGAGTTCGCCAAGCGTCTATGTCTCTGCCAGCACATTCATGTTGGCGCAAACACGCAACCGGGAGACGGGTCAGATGGACTGGGACAAGCTGCGGATTTTCCACGCCGTGGCGGATGCCGGCAGCCTGACCCACGCGGGCGACGCGCTGCATCTCAGTCAGTCGGCCGTCAGCCGGCAGATCCGCGCGCTGGAAGAAAGCCTGAACACGACGCTGTTCCACCGCCATGCGCGGGGGCTGATTCTGACCGAACAGGGTGAGCTTCTGTTCGATGCCACGCGTTCCATGACCAAGCGGCTGGACGCCGCGGCGGCCCGTATCCGCGACAGCGAAGAGGAAGTGTTCGGCGAGCTGCGCGTGACGACCACCATCGGGTTCGGGTCACTCTGGCTGGCGCCGCGCCTGCCGCAGCTATATGCTAAGTATCCCCATCTGAAGATCGACCTGATGCTAGAGGAGCGCCTGCTGGACCTTCCCATGCGCGAGGCCGATGTGGCGATCCGGATGAAGGAACCCTCGCAGGCCGATCTTATCCGCCGCCGTCTGATGACGATCAATATGCGCCTCTACGCGTCACCGCGCTATCTCGCGGCGAATGGAACGCCAGAATCGTTGGACGATATGGGCACTCATCGCCTGATCAGCCAAAACACCCAAAGCGCGCAGGTCAGTGCAGGCGCCACCCTTGTCCGGGAGCTGATGTCTCACGAGATCGGGAGCTTTCTGACGGTCAACAACTATTTCGGCGTTCTTCAGGGCGTGATCCACGACCTTGGGATCGGCGTATTGCCCGATTATCTGGCGCAGGATTTCCCGGAGCTTGTCCATGTTCTACCCGATGTCGAAAGCAACGAAGTTCCTGTTTTTCTGGCCTATCCCGAAGAGCTTCGCCAATCGAAACGGATCGAGGTGTTCCGCGATTTCGTCACCGAAGAGGTGATCGCCTACCGCCGGCGCAAGCGCGATTCCGCCGAGGCGGACGCCCAGTAATCTGTGGGCTATGCGCCACAGACATAGCAGGAATGCGGCAGCGCGGCGCGAAAGCCCTTGATCGTTCTCATTGTGCTGACTAATTGAGCAATAGTGGATGGCGAAGAGCAATCGACGTTATCCCTACCTCCCTGTTGGACTTTGGCCGAGATTCGTCTCGGCCTTTTTTTTGCGAATGGGGTGCCGGATGAATACGCCCGATGTGGAAACGAACCCGAAGGGACCCGTGGACTGGACCGCAATCCACGGGCTTCTGAGCTTGAGTTTCCGTTCCATGGAGGGCCGGATCGATCCGCCCTCCTCCCTCAAGGCCATGGCGCCCGACACGCTCCGGATCAAGGCCGAGACGGAGGACCTTTTCCTGATCCGCGCGGGCGAGGCGCCAATTGCCTGCCTCTTTGGCCATGGCACGCCGCCCGTCTACCAGCTATCGAAACTCGCGGTACATCCCGATCATGCGCGGCAGGGCCTTGCCCGCCGCCTGATCGACGCCGCCGCGCGAAAGGCCGCCGGAACCTGCACGACGCTCCGCCTTCAGACCCGCATCGAGCTTGTCGAAAACCATGCCACCTTCCGTGCCCTTGGCTTCAGCCGGTCCGGAAGCAGCAGCCATCCGGGCTTCGACCGGCCCACCAGCGTCATCTTTACCCGCCCGATTGCCGCCGGATAGGCCTTCCCCCTTCCCTGCCCTTGGCCTAAAGACAGGCGCAAACACGTCTTGGGGGACACACGCCAGATGCAAGAACCGGCCATCACGCCCGACCTGATCGCCAAACATGGACTCAGCGCCGAGGAATACGACCGTATTCTGGAGATCATCGGGCGCGAGCCGTCCTTCACCGAGCTTGGTATCTTCTCGGCGATGTGGAACGAACATTGCTCCTACAAATCCTCCAAGAAATGGCTGCGCACCCTGCCGACGGAAGGCCCGCAGGTCATTTGCGGCCCGGGCGAGAATGCGGGCGTCGTCGATATCGGCGACGGGCAGGCCGTGGTCTTCAAGATGGAGAGCCACAACCACCCCAGCTATATCGAGCCCTACCAGGGGGCGGCCACGGGCGTGGGCGGCATCCTGCGGGATGTCTTCACCATGGGCGCCCGGCCCATCGCGGCGATGAACGCGCTCAGCTTCGGCAGCCCCGATCACCCGAAAACCCGGCAGCTTGTTCACGGGGTCGTCGAGGGCATCGGCGGCTATGGCAACTGTTTCGGTGTGCCCACCGTGGGCGGAGAGGTGCGTTTTCATCCCGCCTATAACGGCAATTGTCTGGTCAATGCCTTCGCCGCCGGTCTCGCCGATGCGGACAAGATATTCTATTCCGCCGCTTCGGGCGTGGGCATGCCGGTCGTCTATCTGGGCGCCAAGACCGGCCGGGATGGCGTGGGCGGGGCAACCATGGCGTCGGCCGAGTTCGACGACACGATCGAGGAAAAGCGCCCCACCGTCCAGGTGGGCGACCCGTTCACGGAAAAACGCCTGCTGGAGGCCTGTCTGGAGCTGATGCAGACCGGCGCGGTGATCTCGATCCAGGATATGGGCGCGGCCGGGCTGACCTGTTCGGCGGTCGAAATGGGCGACAAGGGGCGGCTTGGCATCAAGCTGGAGCTGGACCGCGTGCCGGTGCGCGAAGACGCGATGAGTGCCTATGAGATGATGCTGAGCGAAAGCCAGGAACGCATGCTCATGGTGCTGAACCCGGAGCTTGAGGCGGAGGCCAAGGCCGTTTTCGAGAAATGGGATCTCGACTTCGCCGTCGTGGGCGAAACCATCGCCGAGGATCGCTTCCTGATCCTGCATGGCAACGCGGTGAAGGCCGATCTGCCGCTGTCGAAACTGGCCTCCACCGCGCCGGAATACGACCGCCCATGGGTGGAGACGCCCGCCCCCGGCGAACTGGCCCCTATCCCCGAGATCGACCCGATTGACGGGCTGCGCGCGCTGATCGCGTCGCCGAACTACGCGGCCAAGCAATGGGTCTACGAGCAATACGACTCCATGGTCATGGCCGATACGATCCGCAATCCGGGCCTTGGCGCGGGCGTGGTTCGCGTGCACGGGACCAACAAGGCGCTTGCCTTCACCAGCGATGTGACGCCGCGCTATGTCAAAGCCAACCCGGTGGAGGGCGGAAAGCAGGCCGTGGCCGAGGCCTATCGCAACCTGACCGCAGTGGGCGCTGTGCCGCTGGCCACCACCGACAACATGAATTTCGGCAATCCCGAAAAGCCCGAGATCATGGGCCAGTTCGTGGGCGCGATCAGGGGTATCGGGGCCGCCTGCGCCGCGCTTGACATGCCGATCGTGTCGGGCAACGTCTCGCTTTACAACGAAACGGACGGTCAAGGCATCCTGCCCACCCCGACCATCGGGGCCGTGGGCTTGCTGACATCAGCCGATGACCTGATTGACGGGCTGCCGCGCGACGGGCATCTGGCCCTCGTTCTGGGCGAAACCCGTGGCCATCTGGGGCAATCGGCGCTTCTGGCGGAGGTTTTCCACCGCGAGGAAGGCGATGCGCCGGCCGTGGATCTGGAGGCCGAACGGCGCAATGGAGACTTCATCCGCGCCCATCGCGAATGGATCGACGCCTGCACCGATCTTTCCGATGGCGGGCTGGCATTGGCCGCTTTCGAGCTGGCCGAGGCCGCGGGCGTGGGTGTCACGCTCGATGCCGGGGACACGCCCGCATTGTTCGGCGAGGATCAGGCGCGATATCTGATCTCCTGTTCCTATGACAAGGCCGAAGCGCTGATGGTGGCCGCCGGTCAGGCGGGTGTGGCACTGGCCACCGTGGGCCGGTTTGGGGGCGACAGGGTCTGGATGGGCGGCTCCGAGGCTCCACTTGCCGATCTCTCCGCGCTCTATCGCGGCGCCTTTGCCGAGGTCTTTGCCTGATCCGGATATGCATCGGATGTGTATGGGATGTGCATCTATTGTGCATACCCAATTCCGTTCCTTCACCTTGCGTCGCCGGGCGCGCCTCTCTACATTCACAAGTGAAACAGTCAAGGATACACGATGGCCATCACCGCCCATGATATCGAAGCGCTGATCCGCGAAAGCTTCCCCAATGCCCATGTGATCGTCCAGGGCGATGACGGCGCCCATTTTGCCGCCGAAGTGATCGATGAAAGCTTCAAGGGCATGAACCGCGTCCAGCAGCAACGCGCGGTTTACGCGGCACTGAAAGGCAAGATGGACGGCTCGGCGGGCGAGTTACACGCCTTGGCTTTGACCACCAAGGCCCCGGAGTAAATGGAAAATATTCCACCAGAATACACCGGCACGTCGGAATACGCCTTCACCGCGGCAGAGATGGCCCCCTATCTCTATGGTGCCCTCGTAGTCCTGACGATACTCGGAGTGATCGGCATTGTACGGTCCACGCTGCGACGCCACGCGATACCGCGTCGGCGGCAGCGGGGCACAGCACCTGGTGACGGTGACACCACTCTACACACATCCATGGGGTCGTCACAGAGTTGGGGTGCGGGCCATGCCTCCCGGAGCTGGCGTGTGACGAAGGATCCCCAACGCTACGCCAAGGCCTTCGTGCCAGGAAGAAAACGATAAGGATATCAATGCGATGAGCGCAGAAGATCAGATCAAAGAGACCGTAACCTCCAACGATGTGGTGCTGTTCATGAAGGGCACCAAATCCATGCCGCAATGCGGGTTTTCCTCCCGCGTGGCCGGGGTACTGAATTTCATGGGCGTCGATTTTGCCGATGTGAATGTGCTCGCCGATGAAGAAATCCGTCAGGGCATCAAGGAGTACTCCGACTGGCCCACCATCCCGCAGCTTTACGTCAAGGGCGAGTTCGTGGGCGGCTGCGATATCATCACCGAGATGACGCTCTCCGGTGAACTGGACCAGCTTTTCGAGAAGGAAGGCGTTTCCTACGACAAAGAGGCCGCAGACAAGATCCGCGAAGCCAACGCCTGAGCGGCGCGCCGTCCGGGGCACGCCCATCGGGCGCCACGGGATATGCATGACACAAGGGAAGGGCTGATCCGGAACCGGATCAGCTCTTTTTCGTCGCTCCCGAGCGGACATGTTTCGACAGCCGGGACGGTGTCGATTTCTTCCGATCCTTGTAGGGGTTCGCTGCGGCCTGGCTGCGCATATGCAGACGGATCGGCGTTCCGGGCATATCAAAGCTTTCCCGCAACCCGTTGACAAGATAGCGTGAATAGCTTTCCGGCAGCTTCTCCGGCAGAGAGCACATCACCACGAAACCGGGCGGCCGCGTCTTGACCTGGGTCATGTAGCGCAGCTTGATGCGGCGGCCGCCGGGTGCCGGTGGCGGATGGGCCTCCAGCATCCCGGTAAGCCACCGGTTCAGCGTGGCCGTCGGCACGCGGCGGTTCCAGACGTCATGGGCCTTGAGGATGGCCGCGTGCAGCCGGTCGAGCCCCCGCCCGGTCTTGGCCGATACGGTCACAAGCGGTGCGCCACGCAGCTGCGGCAGCAGACGCTCGAAGGCCTCCTTCAGGTCGCGCAGCTTGTCCTGTTTGTCCTCTTCAAGATCCCATTTGTTTACGGCGAGCACCACCGCGCGCCCCTCCCGCTCGGCCAGATCGGCAATACGCAGATCCTGCTGCTCGAACGGGATCGCCGCATCCAGAAGCACCACGACCACCTCGGCGAATTTCACCGCGCGCAGCCCGTCCGAGACCGAAAGCTTCTCAAGCTTCTCCTGCACCCGGGCCTTTTTCCGCATCCCGGCGGTGTCGAAGATCTTCATCGGCACCCCGTCCCAGGTGAACGGCACCGCGATGCTGTCCCGCGTGATGCCCGCCTCCGGGCCGGTCAGCAGACGCTCTTCGCCGACGATCTGATTGATCAGGGTGGATTTGCCCGCATTGGGACGCCCCACAATCGCGATCTGCAAGGGTTTTTGGGCCGTTATGACACGGCCTTCATCTTCGTCCTCATCCAGATCGACATCCGTTTCGGCCTCTTCGGAGGCGGCCTCGGCGACCTCGATCAGCGGGGCCAGCATCACCGCCAGCTCTGCCATACCCTCGCCGTGCTCCGCCGACAGGGCCAGCGGTTCGCCCAGACCCAACCCATAGGCCTCCAGCACGCCACTTTCGCCGACACGGCCTTCGGCCTTGTTCACGCCCAAGATCACCGTCGTTCCACGCCTGCGCAGAAGTTCGGCGAACACCTCGTCAACCGGGGTGACGCCCGTGCGCCCGTCGATCAGGAACAGGCACGCATCGGCCATGTCGACCGCCCGCTCCGTCAGCCGCCGCATCCGGCCCTGCAAGCTGTCATCGGTCGCTTCCTCCAGGCCCGCGGTGTCGATCACCGTGAACCGCAGATCGCCGAGGCGCGCCGCCCCCTCGCGGAGGTCGCGCGTCACGCCGGGCTGGTCGTCGACAAGCGCCAGGCGCTTGCCCACCAGACGGTTGAACAGCGTTGATTTCCCGACATTAGGGCGCCCGACGATGGCAAGGGTGAAGCTCATGGCACTGGTTTCCTGATCCAAGAGACGCGTCCTACTCCAAAGCCCCGGACTTGAAAAGGTGCTCCGGGTCTTCCGATCGGCGATATCGCCCGGGGGCACCGTGCTTTGCTCATGGGCGCGGCAGCTTGCGCAGCGCCACCTCCAGCGCGTTCAGAAACCGCGACCGATCCGCCTTGGAAAACGGCGCGGGCCCGCCGAGGCCCTGCCCGTCCACACCGGCGCGCAGATCCGCCATGATCGCGCGCGTGGCGACCTGGGTGCCGATGCTGTTGGCGGTAAAGGCCTCTCCCTTGGGGCTGAGAACCGGGGCGCCCGCGGCAATGCACCGTTCCGCCAGCAGGATATCGGCGGTGATCACCAAGGTCTCGGGCGCTGCCGCCTCGGCGATGGCGTCATCTGCGGCATCGAAGGCGCCCAAGACCATCTGCATCGAAATCAGCGGGTGATCGGGATGACGCAGATACTGATTGGCGACCAGCCGGACCGGTATCTTGTGGCGATAGGCGACGCGGTAGATCTCCTCCTTCACCGGGCAGGCATCGGCATCGACAAGGATCATGGCGGAAAGAACCCGTCATCGAAGGGCACGGAGAGATGCGCGCCCGACGCCTCGGTCAAGGTCAGCAGGCCCGCGCCCACGGTCAGCGCGACCACGCGATCCCAACCGGGCGGGCGCGGCAGCGAAACCATGGCATGGCGGATCACATGGCTGCCCCCAAGCGTCAGCGCGGTCGGCACATCCATCGCGGTCAGCCGGTTTTCGGCCAGCGATGCCGCCAGTCCGATCCCCCCCGCCGCGATCCCGTCTTCAATGCCGATGACGCCCCTGTGGCGGCCATTCCACGGGCTGAAATCGCGGCCGCCATTGGAGATCCAGAGCATCGTCACCGGCAGCACGCGCGGGTCTTTCAGAACCACCAGCATGTCGTCCTCGAGCACCCGCATCAGCACCGTCCAGCCCAGACGACTTTCACGCGCCTCGACCAGCGTTGCGAAATCCTCGACCGCGTGGCCCGCCGGATAAAGATGCAGATCCCAGTCGCCGCCATCCTCCCGGGGGAGATGCAGATCGGGCTGCATCTGGTTGAGCGCCCAGAGATTGGCGCCCGGCGCTTGCGGCGACGGATCGGTCAGGGCCATCCGCTTCGGCGAGAAGCTGAGCCGCCCGCCCCCGGCCATCCGGCTCATCGGATGATGGGCGAGCGTGATACGGCCCTTCCCGCCGCTCAGCCTGTGGGTCTGATAGAGCACCGGGCCGGTCAGGCGCAGATCCTTTTCCACCACCGCGCCGCGTACCCTCGCCTGAAGGCGGAAACGGCCATGGGACACGCCGATCTCCACCGGATCCCACGGGCTGTTGGCCGGCAGACCGTGGATCGGGTCATCCTGCAGATCGTCCCGGCCGAAGGGCGCACAGAGAAAATCTCCTGCCAGACGTTTGTTGACAAGCGGCAGGGCGGGATCGTCCTGAACCTCGGGCTCGTCCCGCCACGGCGCCGCATGCAACGGGTGGCGGCCGGTCACATCCCAGACCGGGATATTGCCGACCGATGGATCGAAGACGAGCGTGGCATCGCCATGCCTGAGGGTGATCATCTAGCGCTCCGCCGCCAGGGCGCGCAGGGCTGAGGAAAGCGCCACCGCCTCGCTGCCCACGCCCAGAAACGTCACGCCGAGACGCGTGTAACGGGCCCGCATCTCCGGCGAAAAGCTGATGATCCCGGCCGATTTGCCCTGCCCGATGATGGTGGCGATGGCGCCGTCGACCGCCTCCAGAACGGCCGGATTGTCCAGATCGTCGCGAAACCCCATATCGGCGGCCAGATCGGCGGGGCCGATGAACACGCCGTCCACGCCATCCACCGCGCAGATCGCATCGAGGTTCTTCAGCGCCGCCCTGCTTTCGGCCTGAACCAGCATGCAGATTTCGTCATTGGCATTGTCGGCATAGTCCGCAAGGGCACCGAAGCCACCGGCGCGGGCCACACCCGCCCCCATGCCGCGCACACCTTCAGGCGGGTAGCGGCAGGCGCGCACCGCGGCGTGAGCCTGCGCGGCGGTATCCACCATCGGAACAAGAACCGTCTGTACCCCCAGATCAAGCACCTGTTTCAGCACCCAATCGCGGTTGATCGGCACACGGACCACCGGCGCCGTGCCGGTTCCGGCCAGCGCGATCAGCTGGCTGCGGATCGTGCTGGGATCGAACGGCGCATGCTCCGCATCGATCAGGCACCAGTCGAACCCGGCCAGCCCGGCGATTTCGGCGGCCAGATCGGACCCGAGGTTCAGCCAGAGACCCCGCTGCAAAATCCCTGCGTTGATCGCTGATTTCAAATCGTTTTTCGGCGCCGGCATATCTCTTCCCTTCGACTGCGCTACAACGCACCGGCTGTGACCGAACGATACCAGTTCCGGATCGCCGCGCGCTCGGCCTCTTCCATGAAGCTGAGATTTCCGGGCGGCATCGCATGGGTCACGCCCGACTGCAGATAGATCGCTCTGGCATTGGCCGCGATGGCCGCGTCACTGTCCAGATACACCCCGCGCGGCGCGGTCGCGATACCGTCCCAGTAAACCTCCGCCCCGTGGCACATGGAGCAGCGGCCAAGGACGATATTGGCCACATCGGCAAAATCCGCATGGGCCACGAACCGCTCCGACACGGGCGGCAGCCGGGCTTCCTCCAGCGGTTCGTCACGGGACAGCGGCAGGACCGACAGCCAGACGATGGCCGCGAAAATCGCCGCCGTGGCGCCCCATGTCCACCAGAGCATGCCGCCCTTGGCGTGCATCGTGTTGAAGAAATGCCGGATCGTGACCCCCATCAGGAACACGAGGCTTGCGATGATCCAGTTGTAGTCCGACGCGAATGCCAGCGGATAGTGGTTCGACAGCATCAGAAAGATGACCGGCAGGGTGAGGTAATTGTTGTGGGTCGAGCGCAGCTTGGCGATCTGCCCGTATTTCGCATCCGGCGTGCGGCCCGCCTTCAGATCGCGGACAACGATTTTCTGGTTCGGAATGATGATCATCGCGACATTCGCGGTCATGATCGTCGCGGTGAACGCGCCCAGATGCAGCAAGGCGGCCCGGCCCGAAAACACCTGCGTGTAACCCCATGCCATGACGACGAGCAACAGAAACAGAAACAGCATGAGCGCCGTCGGATTCTGCCCGAGCGGCGATTTGCAGAGCAGATCGTAGATCACCCACCCGACAATCAGGGAGCCGGCCGATATCAGAACCGCCTGCCAGGTCGTCAGCTCCATCACATTGTAATCGATCAGGAAAAGCTCCGCGCCCAGCCAGTAGACAACGGCCAGAAGCGCCACGCCCGACAGCCAGGTGGCATAGCTTTCCCATTTGAACCAGACCAGATGATCGGGCATTTCGGCGGGGGCCACCATGTATTTCTGGATGTGGTAGAAGCCGCCGCCATGGACCTGCCATTCGTCCCCGTCCGCGCCGCTGGCCGGTTTCGGATCCCGCCTCAGGCCAAGATCAAGCGCGATGAAATAGAAGCTGGAGCCGATCCACGCGATCGCGGTGATCACATGCAGCCATCGGACCGCAAATTCGACCCAGTGAAGAAGGATGGTCTGATCCATCTAGCTGCCCCTGTAGGTGGAATAGCCATGGGGAGAGATCAACAGCGGAACGTGGTAGTGGCTCTGCTCGGACAGGCCGAAGCGGATCGGCACCTCGTCCAGAAACAGGGGTTCCGCCGCCGCCTGCCCCGTTTTGCGCAGATAATCGCCCACATGGAACACCAGCTCATAGCGGCCGGTTCGGAAATCCCCGGTCGACAGGATCGGCGTGTCGGTCCGGCCATCGGCATTGGTCACCGCCTCCGCGATCATGTCGCCGCCGCTGCCCGACAGCCGGTAAAGCCGGATCACCACACCCTCAGCCGGGCGACCGCGCGCGGTGTCCAGCACATGGGTGGTCAAAAATCCCTCGGCCATGGCCCCTCCTTTGAGTGTTTTGCGGGCATTTCGGACGTTTTGCCTCCGATGTGCAAGCCGCGATCAGGTCCGGCCCTTGCCCTTTGCGGGTTTTGCGGCGTAATTCGTGGGCATCTGCGACATTTGAGGGCACCAATGGCGAGCACCGCACCCCGTTATCCGCGCGACATGAGCGGCTATGGCGCCGACACTCCGGACCCGCGCTGGCCGGACGGAGCCAAAATCGCCGTTCAGATCGTGCTGAACTACGAGGAAGGCGGCGAGAACAACCTGCTTCATGGCGATGCCGGGTCGGAGGCGTTCCTGTCCGAGATCGTCGGCGCCGCGTCCTGGCCCGGGCAGCGCCACTGGAACATGGAATCGATCTACGAATACGGCGCGCGCGCGGGGTTCTGGCGGCTGCACCGGCTGTTCACCGATCTGGGTATCCCGATCACCGTCTATGGCGTGGCCACCGCGCTCGCCCGGTCGCCCGAACAGGTCGCCGCCATGCTTGAGGCCCGGTGGGAGATCGCATCCCACGGGCTGAAATGGATAGATTACAAGGATTTCCCACCCGACGTTGAGGCGGCCCACATGGCCGAGGCGATCCGGCTCCATACCGAGGTGACCGGCGCGCGGCCAAGCGGGTGGTATACCGGCCGCTGTTCGGAAAACACGGTGCGGCTGGCGGCGGAGGATGGCGGATTTGCCTATGTCGCCGACAGCTATGCGGACGACCTGCCATATTGGACGCGCTTTGGCAAAAGGGCCCAGTTGATCGTGCCCTACACGCTGGACGCCAATGACATGCGGTTTGCCACGCCGCAGGGCTTCAACGCCGGCGACCAGTTCGAACGCTATCTGTGCGACACCTTCGATGCGCTTTACAGCGAAGGTCAGGCCGGCGCGCCCAAGATGATGTCCGTCGGCCTGCATTGCCGGCTGATCGGCCGGCCCGGGCGGATCATGGCGCTGAAACGGTTTCTGGACCATGCGATGCGGCATCGGGATGTCTGGTTCGCGCGGCGGATCGATATCGCAACCCACTGGGCGGAAACCCACCCGCCCGCGACCGATCCCCCACGACCATCGGAGATGGATAAAGACACATTCGTAAAGGCTTACGGATCGGTATTCGAGCATTCTCCATGGGTTGCCGAACGGGCATTCGCCTTGGAGCTTGGGCCGGCGCATGACACGGCCGCGGGTCTCGCCAATGCGATGGCCCGCGCCTTCCGCAGCGCCTCCCCCGACGCGCGCCTTTCGGTGCTCAAGGCACATCCGGATCTGGCCGGCAAGCTGGCGGCGGCGAAGCGGCTGACCGAGGACAGTACCGCCGAGCAGGCCAGCGCGGGTCTGGACGCCCTGACCGCGAAGGAGCACGAGGTCTTCACCCGCCTGAACACCGCCTATGTCGCGAAACACGGGTTTCCGTTTATCATCGCCGTGAGGGATCACACGAAAACCACCATCATGACCGCGTTTGACCGCCGCCTGCACAATGACACCGACACCGAGTTTTCCGAGGCCTGTCATCAGGTCGAACGGATCGCCCTGCACCGCCTGAAAGCGCTTTTGCCATGACCAGCTATGCCACGCCCCAGGGCGGGTTGCCGCCGCAGACCGCGCTCGCCACGACCCGGGCGCAATTCCACGAAAGCTTTGCGGTGATCCCGCGCGGCGTGATGCGCGATATCGTGACCTCGGCCCTGCCGGGATGGAGCGGGGCGCGGGCCTGGATCCTGGCCCGGCCCCTGACCGGATTTGCGGAAACCTTCGCGCAACTGATCGTCAAGCTTGCCCCCGGTGGCGGCAGCGAAAGCCCCGAGCCCGACAAGACCGGCCAGGCGGTGATCTTCGTGACCTCCGGCGATCTTCGGCTCACCATCGCCGGCACCGCCCATGATCTTGCGCCCGGCGGATACGCCTATCTGCCCGCGGGCTGCCAATGGCGGATCGCCAATCCCGGCGCGGCGCCCGCGACCTTCCACTGGATCCGCAAGGCCTATGAACCGGCACCGGGCCTTGCAGCGCCCGAGCCCTTCGTGACCCACGAGGCGGAGGTGCCGGTTGCCTATATGCCCGACACGGGCGAGACATGGGGCACGCAGCGCTTCGTCGCCGCGGACGATCTGCGCCACGACATGCATGTGAACATCGTGACCTTCGCGCCCGGCGGCAGCATCCCCTTCCCCGAAACCCATGTGATGGAGCACGGGCTCTATGTTCTGGAGGGCAAGGCAGTCTATCTGCTGAACCAGACCTGGGTGGAGGTCGAGGCGGGGGATTTCATGTGGCTGCGGGCGTTTTGTCCGCAGGCCTGCTATGCCGGGGGGCCGGGGCGGTTCCGCTATCTGCTCTACAAGGATGTGAACCGGCATCCGAAGCTGACCCTGCGATGACCGGCGCGGCCCGGATCGCGGCGCAGCCCCTGACCGCCGCCGCCTTCGCCCCGTTCGGCGACGTGCTGGAGGCCGAGGGCCCGCCCGACAGGCTGATCAATCAGGGGCTCTGTGGCCGATTTCACGACCGCGCGCGCCTGTCCTTCGCCGATGGGCGTGCCGGGATCAGCCTGTTCCGGGCCGAGCCGCGCACCCTGCCCTACACACTCGACCTGATGGAGCGCCACCCGCTCGGATCTCAGGCGTTCCTGCCGATGACCGAACATCCGTTTCTGGTGACCGTCGCGCCCGATGCCAACGGGCGGCCCGGCACCCCGCTGGCCTTTCTGACCGCGCCGGGCCAAGGCATCAATCTGCACGCCGGCACATGGCATGGCGTTCTCACCCCGCTGCGTGCGCCCGGCCTGTTCGCCGTGGTGGACCGGATCGGCTCCGGCGACAATCTGGAAGAGCATTTTCTGGCCAAACCGGTCATGATAACTCACCAATTCTGACATTTTCCCTTGGCAATACCTGCCGGGCCTGTCTAACTTTGCACCCAAGCGGGTCCGCTTGAGGCCTGCAAAAGGGAGGTATCCATGAAACATCTGACGACAACGGCCATCGGGGCTGTTCTTTCACTCTCCTTCGTGGGCGAAGCGCTGGCCACGGAATGGAATGTCTCGCTCTGGGGGCAGCGCCGCGCCTTCACCGAGCATGTGCATCATCTGGCCGATGCCGTGGCCGAGGCCACGGGCGGCGAGTTCACCATGAACATTTCCTATGGCGGGCTCAGCGACAACCGCGAGAATCTCGACGGGATCTCGATAGGCGCATTCGAGATGGCACAGTTCTGCGCCGGTTATCACCGCGACAAGAATCCCTCCATCACGGTTCTGGAACTGCCCTTCCTGGGCGTCTCGACCCTGGAGGAGGAGGTCGCCGTCAGCCACGCGGTTTACAACCACCCCGCCACACAGGCCGATCTCGGCCGCTGGAATGCGCGCCTGCTGATGACCTCGCCCATGCCGCAATACAATCTCGTCGGCACCGGCGAGCCGCGTGACAGCCTTGCGGAGTTCGAGGGGATGCGCGTGCGCGCCACCGGCGGCATCGGCGAATTGATGGAAAGCGTCGGCGCAGTGCCCACCTCGGTCACCTCGTCGGAGGCCTACAACGCGATGGAGGGCGGCGTGGTCGACACGGTCGCCTTCGCGCAGCACGCACATCTCAGCTTCCGGACGATCGACATCGCCGACTGGTGGACCGAAAACCTCAACCCCGGCACGGTGAACTGCCCCATCGTGGTCAACACCGACGCCTATGATGCGCTGCCCGAGGACCACCGCGCGGCCCTCGACGCGGCGGTGGATGGGGCGATCCAGCACTATCTCGACAATTACGCCGAACTGCTGCAGCGGTGGGATGCGGTGCTGGAGGAACGCGGAGTCGAAAGGATCACCATCCCCGATGAAGAATTGGCCGCCCTTGCGGAAAACGCGGCCCCCATCCATGCGGCTTGGATCGAACAGATGTCGTCGCAGGGCCTGCCCGCGCAGGAGCTTTACGACCTCGTGCAGACAACGCTCGCCGAACATCGCGCCGGCAACTGACACACCGGGCGGCCCCGAGACGTTTCTCAGGGGCCGCCCCTCATTGACGGGCTCCCGGACATGTCAAGTTCCTCTGCGGTTCTGACCGACGACAGCACTCTTTCGCGGCTGGACCGCGCACTTCTGAAGCTGGAAAGCAGCCTCAATCTGATCGGCGGGATCGTGATTTTCATGCTGGTCCTGATGGCAGTGTGGAACGTGTTCGGCCGCAAGATCTTCAATGCCCCGGTGCCGGGCTACGTGGACTGGACGGAACAGCTCATGGCGCTTTTCGCGTTTCTGGGGCTCGCCTATTGCCAGCGCGAGGGGGGGCATATCCGGATGGATATCGTCGTTTCCCGCCTGCATGGACGCATCCTGTGGTTCGCCGAATGGATCTCGATCCTGTTCATGCTGATCGTGACGACCGCGCTGGTCTATGGCACGTGGTTTCACTTCCAGCGCAGCTTCGACCTGAACGCGCCGAATTTCTCCCGCGACAGCTCCATCGATATCAGCCTTCCGCTCTGGCCCGCCAAGCTGATCGTGCCCTTTGCGCTGGCCATTCTCTGGCTCCGGCTCGTCCTGCAACTCTGGGGCTACTGGCGGGCGCTTCGGACGGGCGAGGACAAACCGGTCGCCGTACCCCTGCCCGACGATCCGATGACCCAGGCCACGCGGGAGGCCCGCACCGTCAGCGGACGGGAGGATGATACGTGATCCACCCCACCGGCCAGACATACTTGCAGACCGCACGCGCGCCCGGAAAGGCCCTCTGAATTGGACAGCATCCTAGACATGCGCGCCCTCCTTGACGGCGTCGATATCTTCACCGTTTCGCTCTGGCTCTCCGCTCTTCTGCTGGTTCTGGTTCTGATCGGCGTCCGCGTCGCCTTTGCCGCGGCCTTTGTCGGCATGCTTGGCCTGTGCATCTATTTCATGCAGCGTCAGGGCTTCGACCGGGGCCTCGTGACGGCGATCAAACTGGCAGGTCAGGTCCCGCATTCCAAATCCACCGGCTATGCGCTCAGCCTGATCCCGACCTTCATTCTGATCGGCTACCTGGCGTATTACGCCGGTCTGACACGAGCCCTGTTCGAGGCCGCCAAACGATGGGTCGGATGGCTTCCGGGCGGGCTGGGCGTCGCCACGGTGTTTGCAACCGCCGGGTTCGCCGCCGTCTCCGGGGCGTCGGTCGCCACTTCGGCCGTCTTCGCGCGGATCGCTATCCCCGAGATGCTGAAGATGAACTACGACAAGGCCTTTGCGGCGGGCGTGGTCGCCGCGGGCGGTACGCTTGCCTCGCTGATCCCGCCTTCCGCCATCCTCGTCATCTACGCGATCATCGTGGAGCAAAGCGTGGGCAAGCTTCTGCTGGCGGGCTTCATCCCCGGCATGGTCTCCGCGCTCATCTATGCCGGGCTGGTCATCGGGCTTGCCAAGATCCGCAAGAATCTGGGGCCACCCGTCACCGGCTTCACCTGGGGCGAGCGGTTCGCGTCTCTGCCCGGCGCAATCCCGATCCTCTTCGTCGTCTTCATCATCATCTTCTCGATCTACTACCGCGGCGAAGACGGTGCCTGGGCCACACCGACCGAGGCCGGCGCGCTTGGCGCATTCGTCGTCCTGATCATGGCGCTCTGGAAGGGCATGAAATGGGGTCAGCTGCGCTCCGCGCTGATGGAGGCGGCCAAGCTCACCGCGATGATCTTCGCGATGATCTGGGGCGTTCTGATCTATGTGCGCTTCCTCGGCTTCGCGCAATTGCCCGATCAGTTCGCGGCCTTCATCTCGGGCCTCGAGATGTCGCCCTATCTCATCCTGCTGATGATCCTCGGCGCCTATGTGATCCTCGGGATGTTCATGGACGCGATCGGCATGCTCATCCTGACCCTGCCGGTGACCTTCCCGGCCATCATCGCGCTCAATGGCGGCCCCGATGTCACCCGCGAGATGTCCGCCTTCGGCATGACATCGGAGGAATGCGCCATCTGGTTCGGCATCATCGTTGTCAAGATGGCGGAGCTATGCCTGATAACACCGCCCATCGGGCTGAACTGTTTCGTGGTCGCGGGCGTCGCACAGGACAGCAAGCTGCCGATCAGCGTTCAGGATGTTTTCCGGGGCGCCACGCCCTTCTTCGGCGCGGATGTGGCCACCGTGGCCGTGCTCATCGCGTTTCCCGGCATCGTGCTCTGGTTGCCCTCATTGGTCTGAAACGGGTCGCTTCCCGTGTCCGACCGGCCGGTTTTTCCGGCCTTTGCCGAATGGTGACAGGCTCGGCAGCGCGGCCCCTCACCGCCCGGCCGGCGCCATCCGGTAGAGCGTGTCGGTGTTCACCGACAGGAACCAGATCGCGCCGTCCGGGGCCACGCGCACATCGCGGACCCGTGCGGTTGCGGGGCCCGCGATCTGCTCGACCTCCTCCATGCCCTGATCGGGGTCCAGCCGGGCGATATAGTCGAAGACCAGCGCGCCCACCAGCAGATCGCCCTGCCATTCGGGAAACAGGTCGCCCTGATAGAATGCCATGCCCGATGGCGCGATGGAGGGGTCCCAGTAATGCGCCGGTTGCGCCATTCCCGGCGCTTCGGTCCCCTGCCCGATCCGCAGCCCGGAATAGTGCCGGCCATAGGCGATCACCGGCCATCCGTAGTTCACACCGCGCCGCACCTCGTTCACCTCGTCGCCACCGCGCGCCCCGTGTTCGACCACCCAAAGCTGGCCGGACTGATCCAGCGCCGCGCCTTGCGGATTTCGGTGGCCATAGGACCAGATCTCGGGCTGCGCGCCCTCCTGTCCGACAAAGGGGTTGTCGGCGGGCACCGATCCGTCGCGCGCCACGCGGATCACGCTGCCATTTTCGCGGGACAGATCCTGCGCCGACGGGCGATCGCCGCGGTCGCCCACGGTCACGTAAATGTATCCGTCCGCTCCTTCGACCACGCGGCTGCCGAAATGCCGCCCGCCGGAACTGCCGGGCTCCAACGCCCAGATCACGGTGACATCTTCCAGCCGCGCATCGGCCAGCCGCGCGCGGGCAAGGGCGGTCCCCGCTCCGCGCCCCTGCGGCATGGCGAAGGTAAAGAATATCTCGCCCGTCTCCGCGTGGTCGCGCGGCACCATCACATCCAGCAGGCCGCCCTGTCCGCCCACCGCGATCTCCGGCAATCCGGACAGCGAAACCGATCCGCCCGCCCCGTCAAACCGCAGCATCTGCCCCCCGCGCAGGGTCACCAGAAAGCCGCCATCGGGCAGGAAGGCCACCGACCAGGGTTCGACGAGACCGGTCGCCACCGGGGTCACATCGACCGGGCCGGCGCTGGTGTCGATCTGCTCGGCGATGGCGGGTGCGGCAAGGGAAACGGCCAAAATCGCGGCCTTGAGAAGATGTGGCATGAGACGGCTCTTTTCCTCAGATGGCACCGGAAAACCTAGGGCGCGGGCCCATGCAGGACCAGCCCCCTGACGCAGCTGTGAAAAAACCCGGTTTTTCCCCTGTTTTCCGCATGCTGAGCGGCATAATTGCCTCTTTTCAATCCGTTTTGGCCGGACTAACCTTCCACACATGACGGATCACCGCGATCCATACAGGGAGAAAACAATGAAAAAGCTTCTGCTGGCCTCAACGGCCACTGCTGTCATGGCAACCGCTGCATATGCCGACAGTCATGCCAATTCCGTAACGCTTGGCGTGATTGTGGGCTTTACCGGCCCGATTGAATCGCTTGCCCCCGCCATGGCCGACGGAGCCGAAATGGCGATGGCCGAAGTCACCGAAAGCGGCAATCTGCTGGGCGGGATGAGCGTCACCTCGGTCCGCGCGGACAGCACCTGCATCGACAGCGCCGCCGCCCAGGCCGCGGCCGAGCGGCTGATCACCGCAGATGGCGTGGACGGGATCGTGGGGGCCGATTGCTCCGGCGTCACCACGTCGATCCTGTCCAATGTCGCAGTGCCGAACGGCATGGTCATGGTCTCGCCGTCCGCCACCTCCCCCGCATTGTCGAGCATCGAGGATAGTGGCCTCTTCTTCCGCACTGCACCTTCCGATGCGCGTCAGGGTCAGGTGATGACGGATGTGATCATGGACCGCGGTATCTCCGAGGTCGCCGTGACCTACACCAACAATGACTACGGCCAGGGCCTCGCCGACAGTTTCGCCGCAGCCTTCGAAGCAGCGGGCGGCACGGTGACGCTGGTCTCCGCACATGAAGACGGCCGCGCCGATTACTCGGCCGAAGTGGGCTCGCTTGCCTCCGCGGGCGGTGATGCGCTGGTTGTCGCGGGCTATGTGGATCAGGGCGGCTCCGGCATCGTGCAATCCGCGCTCGACAGCGGCGCGTTTGACACCTTCGTCTTCCCCGACGGGATGGTCAGTCAGGCGCTCACCGATAACTTCGGCAGCGATATCGATGGCTCTTTCGGCCAGCACCCCGGCACCGACAGCGAAGGCGCCGAGATCTATCATGGCATGGCCGAAGCCGCAGGCTTCGACGGCACCTCGCCCTTCTCCAAGGAAAGCTATGATGCCGCGGCCCTGATCATGCTGGCCATGCAGGCCGCAGGCTCCACCGCGCCCGGCGATTATGCGGCCCATATCATGGATGTGGCCAACGCACCGGGCGAGCCGATCCAGCCGGGCGAGCTTGGCCGTGCGCTGGAGCTTCTCGCAGCCGGCGAGGAGATCGATTATCAGGGCGCCTCGGCGGTGGAACTGATCGGTCCGGGCGAAAGCGCGGGCAACTATCGCGAGATCTCGATCGAAGGTGGTGAGATTGTCACGGCCCGGTATCGCTGATTGCCGATGATTTGAAACACAGGTAGGAGCAGCCCGGCGTCTGGACCGGGCTGCTTCATTTGGGGGTATCGAAAAAGATGATCGTCGTTGAAGACGTCCACAAGCATTTCGGCGGGTTCCATGCGGTCGATGGCGCGACACTGACCATCGAAACCGGCTCCATCACCGGGCTGGTCGGCCCGAATGGCGCAGGAAAGACCACTCTTTTCAATGTTATCGCAGGCGTTCTTGAACCCACATCCGGGCGCGTGATCATGGATGGGGAAGACATTACCGGCCTTCCTCCGCATGAGCTTTTTTCGCGCGGGCTGTTGCGCACCTTCCAGATCGCCCATGAATTCAGTTCGATGACCGTGCGGGAGAACCTGATGATGGTGCCCGGCGATCAATCCGGCGAAGCGCTCTGGAATGCCTGGTTTGCACGGCACCGGATCGCCAGCGAAGAGCGCGCGCTGGCCCGCAAGGCCGATGAGGTGCTGGAATTCCTCACAATCGACCATCTGAGTGACGAAAAAGCAGGCAACCTGTCCGGCGGGCAGAAAAAACTGCTGGAACTCGGCCGCACGATGATGGTCGATGCCAAGGTCGTTTTTCTGGACGAGGTCGGCGCGGGCGTGAACCGGACGCTTCTGAACACGATCGGCGACGCGATCCAGCGTCTGAACACCGAACGGGGCTACACGTTCTGCATGATCGAACATGACATGGATTTCATCGGCCGCCTCTGCGACCCGGTGATCGTCATGGCCGAAGGACATGTCCTTGCCAAGGGAACCATCGACGAGATCAAGGCAAACGAGCAGGTGATCGAGGCCTATCTGGGCACAGGTCTGAAAAACAAGGCGGCCACCGCATGAGCGGATCTCCCTATGAAGACGATCGCGGCAACAAGGACCGCTCCATAACCCGCCCCGCCGCTCCGCGAATGGGCGACCCGGTCAAACCCGGAGGCCAGCCCCGCAAGATCGAGGGCGACAATCCGTTTCTGGTCGGCCGGGCGATGACCGGCGGATACGGCTCGGGCGCGGATATCCTGCATGGCTGCACGATTGCCGTGGAACCGGGTGAAATCGCCGTGATCGTCGGGCCCAACGGCGCCGGCAAATCCACCGCAATGAAGGCGGTTTTCGGCATGCTCAACCTGCGCCAGGGCGAGGTGCTGCTGGATGGCGAGGAGATCACCGAACTGACCCCGCAGGCCCGCGTGGGCAAGGGCATGGGCTTCGTGCCGCAGACATCGAACATCTTCACCTCGCTCACCGTGGAGGAAAACCTTGAAATGGGCGCCTTCATCCGGCGCGACGATATCTCGGGCACCATGGCGCAGGTATATGACCTGTTTCCGATCCTGAAGGAGAAACGCAATCAGGCCGCGGGCGAGTTGTCCGGCGGGCAGCGCCAGCAGGTCGCCGTGGGCCGGGCCCTGATGACCAAGCCAAAGGTGCTGATGCTGGATGAGCCGACGGCGGGCGTCTCTCCGATCGTGATGGACGAGCTGTTCGACCGGATCATCGAGGTGGCGCGCACCGGCATTCCGATCCTGATGGTCGAACAGAACGCAAGACAGGCGCTGGCGATTGCCGACAAGGGCTATGTTCTGGTCCAGGGGCGCAACGCCTTCAGCGGCACCGGCGCGGAACTGCTGGCCGATCCAGAGGTCCGCAAGAGCTTTCTGGGGGGCTGAGGCGTGCGGGCCGCATATATCGCTCTTCTGGCGGGTGCGGGCCTTTTGCAGGCCGCGACCGGGGCCACTGCCGAGCCGTGGGCCTGCGAATTCACGGTGGAATGCATCACCGGCGAGCCCTGCGGCGCCGCCGCCTACCAGATTACGATCCTGGCTGCCGATCATGAGGGGCGGCTCTTTCTGTCCAGCGTCGTGGGCGACACGCCGGTCACCCGGCTCAACCCGGACGCGGCCCCGCCAGTCAGCTATGCGAGCGCCGGGCGGAACGGGTTGGCGGAAATGATCACGATCGAGGCCGACAGTACCGCGCTGATGACGGCGCATATCTTCGATGGCAGCCCGATGGCCGTCACCTATTTCGGAACATGTGAGGCTCTTTAGAGACATGGATTTCCTGAACGCGCTGGTTACGCTTCTGAATTTCGTCATCATCCCGGCCACGGCCTACGGTGCGCAGCTTGCGCTTGGCGCGTTGGGTGTGACGCTGATCTACGGCATCCTGCGGTTTTCCAATTTCGCCCATGGCGACACCATGGCCTTTGGCGCGATGGTCACCATTCTGGTCACCTGGTTTCTGCAGGGGGCGGGCGTGTCTCTCGGGCCGTTGCCCACGGCGCTTCTGGCGCTTCCGGTGGGCATCGCCGCGACGGGGCTTCTGCTGATCGGGACGGACCGGGCGGTCTATCGCTTCTACAGGGCGCAAAAGGCCAAACCGGTGATCTATGTGATCGCCTCTCTGGGTGTGATGTTCATCATGAACGGAATCGTGCGCTTCATCATCGGCGTCGACGATCAGCGCTTTGCCGACGGGGAGCGGTTCATCATCTCCGCCCGCACCTTCCGCGAGATGACCGGGCTGGAAGAAGGGCTCGCGTTCCGCACCAGTCAGGGCATCACCATCGTCGTGGCGATCATCGCGGTGGCGCTGCTGTTCTGGTTCCTGAATCGCACCCGCACCGGCAAGTCCATGCGCGCCTTTTCCGACAACGAGGATCTGGCCTTGCTGTCGGGCATCAACCCGGAGCGGGTGGTGCTGTATACATGGCTGATCGTTGCGGCGCTGGCGACCACGGCGGGCGTGCTTTACGGGCTCGACAAGAGTTTCAAGCCCTTCACCTATTTCCAGCTTCTGCTGCCGATCTTCGCCTCGGCCATCGTCGGGGGGCTCGGCAATCCGCTTGGCGCGATTCTGGGCGGGTTCGTCATCGCGTTTTCCGAGATCACGGTCACCTATGCCTTCCGAAGGGTGGTGAGCTATCTGGCGCCGGAAAGCTGGCAGCCGGACGGACTGTTGCAGCTTCTGTCCACCGATTACAAATTCGCGGTCAGTTTCGCGATCCTGCTGATCGTGCTTCTGTTCCGTCCGACCGGCATCATGAAAGGCAAATCGATATGAAAACGATGCAGCCGAAACATGTGCTTTTGTTCGTTCTGGTGGGCGCGCTCTTCATCGGGACGGGGTTCGTTCAGTCCTGGAACACCGCGCTGACGATTTTCAACATGGGGCTGGTATCGGCCATCATGGCGCTCGGCGTGAACATGCAATGGGGCTATGCGGGTCTGTTCAATGTTGGTGTCATGGGGTTTGTGGCGCTTGGCGGCCTCGCCGCGGTTCTCGTATCCATGCCGCCGGTCGAAGGCGCATGGGCGGCCGGCGGGGTACAGGTGCTTCTGGGTCTGGTGCTGGGGGCGGCAACCATTGTCGGCGCCATTCTCGTCTGGGGCCGGATGCGGCCGGGACGCATGCGCGGGATTGTCATCCTGATCATTCTGGTCGCGGGGTTCTTCATTTTCCGCGCGGTGTTCGATGCGGGCGTGGCCCGGGTTGAAAGCATCGATCCTGCGCTGACCGGGTATCTGGGCGGTCTGGGCCTGCCTGTCGTCCTGTCCTGGCCGGTCGGCGGGCTTCTTGCCGCCGGTGCGGCGTGGATCATCGGGAAAACGGCCCTTGGCCTCAGGTCCGACTATCTGGCCATCGCCACGCTCGGCATCGCCGAAATTGTCATCGCCGTTCTGAAGAACGAGGACTGGCTGGCGCGTGGTGTGAAGAACGTCACCGGACTGCCGCGGCCCGTTCCGTTCGAAGTCGATCTGCAGGCCAATGAGCGCTTCGTCGAACTGGCGCAAGGCATCGGCGCCGATCCGGTCAGCGCCTCGACGATTGCGGTAAAGCTGGCATATGCCGGGTTGTTCATCGTGGTTCTGCTGGCCCTGATCTGGCTGAGCGAGAAGGCCCTGAACTCCCCATGGGGTCGGATGATGCGGGCGATCCGCGACAACGAGATTTCCGCCTCGGCCATGGGCAAGAACGTCAAGGCGCGGCATTTGCAGATCTTCATCCTCGGTTCGGCCGTCTGCGGGCTGGCCGGGGCGATGATGACCACGCTGGACGGCCAGCTTGTGCCCGGCACCTACCAGCCCCTGCGCTTCACCTTCCTGATCTGGGTCATGGTGATCGTCGGCGGCTCCGGCAACAACTGGGGCGCGGTTCTGGGCGGTTTCCTTGTCTGGTGGCTGTGGATTCAGGTGGAACCGATCGGCCTGATGCTGATGCAGGGCATCACCGCAGGCATGGCGGAGGACAGCGGCCTGCGTGATCACCTGCTCGATTCGGCGGCCCATATGCGGCTGCTGACCATGGGGCTGATCCTGTTGCTGGTCCTGCGCTTCAGCCCGCGCGGGCTGATCCCCGAACGCTGAGCGATATGCACCGGCCGGCACCGATCCCGCATTGGCCCTTGGCCCCCGCGTGGAGCGTTCCTGACAATGATGATGGGATGAGGGAACGGGCCGGGCCGCTGCGGCCCTTGCCCGGCGTGGCTTGGCGGACGCTCAGCGCCCTTCGAAGCGGGCCGGCCGTTTTTCGAGAAAGGCCATGACACCCTCCTTGAAGTCACGGGTGCGGCCACAATCGCCCTGAAGTTTGCCTTCAAGCTTCAGTTGCTCGGCCATGGAATTACCAAAGCTGGCCTGCAGGGCCTCTTTCACCTTGGCATAGGCGGCGGTGGGGCCTTTTGCCAGATGCGCGGCCCGGCCGCGCCAATGCTCGGAGAACTCCGCGTCCGGCACCGCTTCCCAGATCATGCCCCAATCCGCGGCCTGCTCGGCGGTGATCTTGTCGGCAAACAGCGCCGCCCCCATGGCGCGGGCCATCCCGATCTGGCGCGGCAGCACATAGGTGCCGCCCGCGTCGGGGATCAGGCCGATCCGGCTGAACGCCTGAATGAAGCTGGCGCTGTGGCAGGCAATGACCACATCCGCGGCGAGGGCCAGATTGGCCCCCGCGCCCGCGGCCGTTCCGTTCACGGCGGAAATCGTGGGAACCGGGCAATCGACGATCGCCATCAGCATCGGGATGTATTCGTCGCGCAGTGTCCGTTCGAGATTGATGTCGCCCACATTGGTGCGGTCGCCCAGATCCTGCCCGGAACAGAACGCCCGGCCCTCCCCCGTCAGCACGACAACCCGCGCCTCGCGCCCCGCATTTCCGACCGCATGCGTGATCTCGGCCTGCATCTGGGTGTTGAGCGCGTTCATCACATCGGGACGCCGCAGGGTGACGGTTGCGATATCATCGGCAATGTCGAGGGTGATGGTTTCGTAAATCATGGAGGTCTCCGCTGTCCCTGTTCCGGGGCGGACCATATCAAACCGATCAGTTCAGGAAAGCGGAAACGCCGCGTCAGTCCTTCATTATCTCCGCCAGCCGTGTGGCTTCCGCATCGCTGAGCGCGGCCTCGCCCGGCGCGGTGGCGTGATTGCGGCGGCGCACATAGCTTGCGGCAAGACCCAGACCGACCAGCAGGATCGCGGGGCCCGCAAGCCACAGGATCAGCGTGGAGCCGCGGGCGGGCGGGTTGAGCAGCACATATTCGCCGTAGCGATCCACCACGAACTCGATCACCTCTTCATCGGTGTCGCCTTCGACCAGTCGTTCGCGCACCAGAAGACGCAGATCGCGGGCCAGTTCGGCATTGCTTTCGTCGATGCTTTCATTGCGGCAGACGAGACAACGCAGCCCGGTCGAGATATCCCGGGCGCGTTCTTCGAGAACCGGATCGTCAAGGATCTCATCGGGTTGCACCGCCAGGGCGGCACCCGGCAGGATCAGGGCAAGAGACAGGATCAGGGCACGGATCATTCTGCCGGCACCCCGCCCGAGGCCGAGGGAACCCGCGCCTTGGCCGCACCGGCCGCCACGCGATAGCGGCGGTCCGACAGCGACAGGAACCCGCCAAGCGCCATGATGATGGCACCGCCCCAGATCCAGTTCGCAAAGGGTTTGATATAGGTGCGGACCGCCCATCCGCCGTTATCCTGCGGATCGCCGATGACCACATAGACATCGCGGGTGAAGCCGTTGTTGATCCCGGCCTCGGTGGTGGGCATGCCCGCGACCGGGTAGATCCGGCGCTCGGGGTAAAGCAGGTCGAGAACCCGGCCATGATCGGTGACGGAAATCGTGGCCATGGTCGAGAGATAATTCGGCCCCTCGACCCGGCGCACCTCCACCAGTTCGATTTCATAGGCGCCCACCTGATAGGGCTGCCCCTCCTGCGCGACGCGGATATCCTCGATCTGGTAGGTGGTCAGCGCCGCGATCCCGAAGAGCGTGACGCCGAAACCCGCATGGGCGACGGCCTTGCCCCAGTCGGCACGCGGCAGACGGGTCAGCCGGCCAAGCCGGTTGCCGATCTCACCTCGCCCGGTGCGCGACCACAGATCGATCGCGGCTCCGGCGACAAGCCAGACGGACAGGCCGATCGCCAGCGGACCGATGGCCGATGAGCCGGTGAACATCGCATAGCTCAGAAGCGTCGCCGCAACAGCCAGCACGGCGGCGCCGACAAGCGGTTTCATCGCGCGACCGATCCGCCCCCGTTTCCATGGCAGCATCGCACCGATCGGCAGGGCCACGGCCAGACCGATGACAAAGGGCGTGAAGGCCGCGTTGAAGAAGGGCGGGCCGACCGAAAGCGTACGGCCGAAGAACATGTCGGCGATCAGCGGCCAGATCGTCCCGATGAAAACGACGAAACAGGAGACCGCAAGCAGCAGGTTGTTCACCACCAGCGCGCTTTCACGGGAGACGGTGGAGAAAACGCCCTTCGCCTCCATGATGCCCGCGCGGAACGCGAAGAGCAGCAGGGCGCCGCCCATGAAGATCGTCAGGATCGCCAGAATATAGACCCCCCGCTCCGGATCGTTCGCGAAGGCATGGACCGAGGTCAGGACGCCCGAGCGGACGATGAACGTGCCGATCAGGGAGAAGCCGAAGGCCAGGATCGCAAGCAGGATCGTCCAGCTTTTCAGCGCCTCGCGTTTTTCCACGACGATGGCGGAGTGCAGGAGTGCCGCCGAGATCAGCCAGGGCATGAAGCTGGCATTTTCCACCGGGTCCCAGAACCAGAAGCCGCCCCAGCCAAGCTCGTAATAGGCCCACCAGGAGCCAAGCCCGATGCCGATGGTCAGGAAGACCCAGGCCGCCAGCGTCCAGGGACGGACCCACCGGCCCCATGCCGCATCGACCCGGCCCTCGATCAGCGCGGCAACGGCGAAGGAGAAGGCCATGGAGAGGCCCACATAGCCGAGATAGAGAAACGGCGGATGGAAGGCCAGACCGGGATCCTGCAACAGCGGGTTCAGATCCTGGCCGTTGAAGGGCGGGATCTCCATCCGCAGGAACGGGTTGGAGGTGAAGAGGATGAAGGCGAAGAACGCGACCGCCACGGAGGATTGCACCGCCAGCACACGGGCGCGCAATGTCGGCGGCAGATTGCCCCCGAACCACGCGGCCATGGCGCCGAACAGGGTCAGGATCAGCACCCACAGAAGCAGGGAACCTTCGTGGTTCCCCCAGACCCCGGTGATCTTGTAGATCATCGGTTTCAGCGTGTGGGAGTTGTTGACCACCAGACTGAGCGAGAAATCCGATGTGACGAAAGCATAGGTCAGCGCCCCGAAACTGACGGCGGTCAACGCGAATTGCGCCGTTGCCGCCGGAGAGGCCACGGCCATCCAGCCCGCCTGCCCGCGCGCGGCGCCGATCATCGGCACGATCATCTGAAAGATCGCGACCATGAAGGCCAGGATCAGGGCGAAATGTCCGAGTTCTACAATCATGTCTCTACCTTAGGCCTCCGCACGCCGTTGCGCCAATAGATAGTATGTTGAGATCACATAGGATTGTGCATTGATGTCGCGGGGGGGCCGAGCCGCGCCACAGGCCACGCTCGCCCTCACCATGATTTGCTTGGCCGGATTGCGCCAACGCCCCACGGACCGGGGCGAACGGTCGCACGGGGCAGTGCCCAAGACACCCGCCCGCCGGGCCTACCGGCCGCGGAACAGCCCGCCCAGCACCCCGCGCACCAGCGCCTGGCCCGATCTCGTGCCAAGCTGGCGGGCAAAGCTCTTGGCGAAGGTGGTCGCGATGCTGTCGCTTCGGCTGGACCGCCCGCGCGTGCCCGCGCCGGATTTACCGGTGGATGTGGACCGGCTGACGCGGGTGCCGGAATAGCGGCGCCCGGCCTGAAACTCCCGCTCCGCGGTGCTCTCGGTCTCCCGCTCCAGAGCTTCGGCCCTTTCCGCCTCCGCCGCCGCCTCTTCCGCGCGCCGGGTCAGCATCTCGAAGGCGCTGTCGCGGTCGATGGCCGCTTCGTATTTTCCGGCCACAGGCGATGCGCCGACAAGAGCCGCCCGCGTGGCCACGGCGATCGGGCCAAGCTGGGACGAAGGAGGGCGGATCAGCGTCCGCTGCACCACGCCGGGCACGCCCTTGCGTTCCAGCATCGAGGTCACGGCCTCGCCCACACCCACCTCGCGGATCGCATCCTCGGTGTCGAAATCCGGGTTCTCCCGGTAATTCTCCGCCGCCTGCCGCAACTCCCGCTGATCCTTGGCCGTGAAGGCGCGAAGCGCGTGCTGAACCCGGTTGCCGAGCTGGCCCAGAATATCCTCGGGCACATCGGCCGGGTTCTGGGTGACGAAATAGACGCCGACGCCCTTGGACCGGATCAGACGGGCCGCCTGCTCCACCTTGTCGATCAGGGCCTTGGGCGCGTCCTCGAACAGCAGATGTGCCTCGTCAAAGAAGAAGACCAGCTTGGGTTTGTCCGGGTCGCCCACCTCGGGCAATGTCTCGAACAGCTCCGACAACAGCCACAGCAGGAAGGTCGCATAAAGCCGGGGCGCGCCCATCAGCCTGTCGGCGACCAGAATGTTGATCCGGCCGAACCCCTCTTCGTCGTGCAGCATGATGTCGGACAGCTCCAGCGCAGGCTCCCCGAACAGCTGGCTGCCGCCCTGCCCTTCCAGTACCAGCAGACGCCGCTGGATCGCGCCGATCGACGCGGTGGAGACATTGCCGTAGCGCAGGCTCAGCGTCTCGCGGTTCTCGCCGACCCAGACCAGAAGCGCCTGAAGGTCCCTGAGATCCAGCAGCGGCAGCGATTGCTCGTCGGCCACGCGGAAGGCGATGTTCAGGATCCCTTCCTGCGCCTCCGACAGCTCCAGCAAGCGCGACAGGAGCAGCGGCCCCATTTCGGAAATCGTGGTGCGCACCGGATGGCCCGCCTCTCCGAACAGGTCCCAGAAGGTCACCGGAAAGGCGCGATAGGCATAATCGGCAAAACCGATTGTCCCGGCCCGCGACATGAAAGCCTCATGCAGCTTGAAATCGGCCGTGCCGCTGGCGCCAAGTCCGGACAGGTCGCCCTTCACATCGGACAGGAACACCGGCACACCCCGGGCCGAGAAGCTTTCCGCCAGAATTTGCAGGGTGACCGTCTTGCCCGTGCCCGTGGCACCCGCGATCAGCCCGTGGCGGTTTGCGTATTTCAAAAGCAGGGTCTGCGGCTCCGCATATGCGTTGCCGCCACCACCGATAAAGATACCATCACTCATGCGTCTGAACCGTCCCAAAGAATTCCAGTCGCGATACCATACATTCTTAACCAATCGGTGCCAGTGTGATCCGCGACGTTGCCCTCACTCCCTTGGGTGGCGTCAACTTCCTCCCTGTCAACTGGCCGCGTCCCCCTTGCTTGGGACGCGGTTTTTTCCATGCCTGTTGCCTGTGGAAAAAGTGAACGCTTCCCTGTTGACCTGTGGGCTGTGCTGTCATAGCGTCTGCGCCACAACGTCGGCCAGTCCGACAGGGAGAGAAAAAACGCTGGAAAGGGCTCGTGTCTTCGGGCCCTTTTCGATTTTCCCGCCCCGACGTTCCAGCCCGGTCTGTGCGCGTCTTGCGCCGTTCCCCGCCAGCGGCGCATTTTGCCCCTGACACCGCCCTTTTCCCATGCTAGCCAGCGTCGCAATAGAGCAGAGCAGACTGCAAAAGGATACGTGATCATGAAACCCGCATTGCCCGTCATCCCCGCCATTCTGGCCCTTCTTCTGGCCGGCCCGGCGCTGGCCCAGGATACGACGCCCGAAGCGGCCGGGTCCGAGGCTCCCGAAGCGGCGGCGCAGGATCCGACGGTCGACCCCGAAACCGGCCTGTCGCTCGGAACGCCGGTGCAGGACCCCAACGGGATTGGCACCACATATGTCGCCGAAACCCATGGCGATTGGGAAATTCGCTGCATCCGCGTGGAAGAGGGCGAGTTCGAACCCTGCCAGATGTATCAACTTCTGTCCGACGCGGAAGGCAGCCCGGTGGCGGAGTTCAACCTGTTCGACGTGCCCGATCAGGGCGAGGTCGTGGCCGGCATCACCATCGTGACGCCGCTGGACACGCTGCTGATCCCGCAACTGCGTCTCAGTGTCGATGGCAGTCAGGCGCGACAGTATCCGTTCAGCTTCTGCCAGCCCATTGGCTGCTTCGTCCGGATCGGGCTCGGAGAGGCGGATATCAACGCCTTTCGCGCGGGCGCCAATGCCACGATCAGCATCGTGCCCCTGCCGGCCCCCGATCAGGTTGTCGATCTGACCGCGTCGCTGACCGGGTTCACCGCAGGCTATAACGCTCTGACCGAGCGGACAGCGGCCTTCATGGCCACGCAGGAGGGCGCGTCGGAATAGACATCCGCGCGCGACCTGCCTTCCGGTTCACAGGCAAACGCCCTGCCCGCTTCGGTCAGGGCGTTTTTCGTTTCGGCCATGTTTGGTTTCGGCTCAGGCCACCGCACGCAGCGCCAGCACCGCATTCAGCCCGCCAAACGCAAACGCATTCGACAGAACCGCGCCGACCTTGGCGTCCCGCGCGACATTCGGCACCACGTCCAGCGCGCATTCCGGATCGGGCTCCTCATAGCCGATCGTCGGGGCGATGACGCCCTCGCGCAGCGCCATGATACAGGCCAGAAGTTCCACGGCTCCGGTCCCGCCGATCAAATGGCCATGCATTGATTTGGTGGAGGAGATCATCAGATCGTTGGCGTGATGCCCGAAGGCATCGGCCACCGCGGCGCATTCCGTCTTGTCATTCGCGGCCGTGCCGGTTCCATGGGCATTGATATAGCCGATGTCCTCGGGGTTCAGCCCGGCATCGCGCATGGCGCCCGAAATCGCACGCGCCGCCCCCTGTTTCGACGGCATGACGATATCGGCGGCATCCGAGGTCATGGCGAAACCGACCAGCTCGGCCAGGATCTCCGCGCCGCGGGCCCGGGCATGCTCGTATTCCTCGAACACGAATACCGCCGCGCCTTCGCCTTGCACCATCCCGTTGCGGGTGGCGGAAAACGGGCGGCACGCGTCCTTGGACATCACGCGCAACCCTTCCCAGGCCTTGACCCCGCCAAAGGTCAGCATCGCCTCTGACCCGCCGGTCACCATCGCATCGCAAAGCCCGGTGCGGATCATCTGAAACGCCTGCCCCATCGCATGGTTCGACGACGCGCAGGCGGTGGCGACCGAAAAGGACGGGCCCTTGAGATTGTATTCCATGCTCACATGGCTGGCGGCCGCATTGTTCATCAGCTTGGGCACAACGAACGGATGGACCCGGTTCTTGCCCTCCTCGTAGACGCTGCGGTAATTCTCGTCCCAGGTGTTCACACCGCCACCGGCCGTGCCGAACACGACGCCCGACCGTGCCGCCAGTTCACCCGCGAAAGTCAGCCCCGACTGAGCCAGCGCCTCCTTCGTGGCGATAAGGGTGAATTGGGTGAACCGGTCGTAAAGCGCGATCTGCTGGCGGTTGAACAGCGCCTCGGGCTCGTAGCCCTTGACCTGACCGCCGATCTTGACCGACAGGCGGTCCACGTCGCGCAATTCCAGATCGGCGATGCCGCAGCGTCCTTCGCGCATCGCATCCAGCGTCGTCGCCACATCCTGCCCCAGGGCATTGATGGTGCCTTGCCCGGTGATTACGACCCGTCTCATTTCTGATCGGCCACCAGTCCTTCGACGGCTTTCACGATTGCGGCCACGCTTGAGATGTCGAACGCGCTCTGCTCGGGTTCATTGGCGTTGAACGGCACCTGAATATCGAAGGCCTCTTCTATCGCAAAGATGGATTCCACCAGTCCAAGGCTATCGATGCCCAGATCCTCCAGCGAGTTGTCCATGGCGACATCGCCCGGCTCCAGCACTGCCTGTTCCGCTATGATCGCAATCACCCTGTCCTGAACGCTGTCGGCCATCTGGTCTGCCCTCGGATCGTTTCTCATCGCTCACTTAGTCATTCTGGCCGCGGTTGAAAACGGCTTTCTGCAATGCCTCGACGGTCTTCATGACGCGGGGCAGACGGCGCATCGCTTTGTAGATCTCCACCTGCGTATCCATTTTCACGGCGGGAGAGCCCATAAGCATCCGCCCCGACGGCACATTGGAGAAGATCTTGGTGGCCCCGGCCGCAACCACATCGTCGCCGATGACGATATTGTCCGACAGCCCGCATTGCCCGCCGAGAACCACCCGGTCGCCGATCACCGTCGATCCGGCGCTGCCGACCTGCCCGCAAATCAGACAGTCCCGCCCGATGCGCGCGTTGTGGCCGATATGGACAAGGTTATCGAGCTTGGTGCCGTCGCCGATTTCCGTGTTGGCGATCGTGCCGCGGTCGATGGCGGTGTTGGCGCCGATCTCCACATCGTCGCCCAGAACGACCGAGCCGAGCGAGTGGATGCGCGTCCAGCTTTGCGACGCCGCGGGCGCGGCGGCCTTGCCAAGTGTCTCGCGCGCCCTCTCGACCGTCGATTTCTCCGGTGTGACGAAGGAGAATCCGTCCCCCCCGATCACCGCGCCCGGGTGGATGAACACCCGGTCCCCGATCCGCACCCGCGCGCCGATGCGGACGCCGGCATGGATCACCGCGTCATCGCCGATTGCCGCCTCGGCCCCGATGCTTGCATGTGCGTCGATCCGGGCATTTGCGCCGATCCGCGCGCCGGGCCCGATCACCACGAAGGGCCCGATGGCCGCACCCGCGCCGATCCGGGCGCTGGCGTCGATCACCGCCGTGGCGTGAACGCCCGCCGCGATCCCGGGCCCACGATCCATCGCCGCGGTCAGCCCGGCCAGCGCATAGCGCGGGCGCGGCGCGATGATGGCCGCCTTGAGCCCAAGCGCCTGCCAGTCGCTTCCGGCGCCCAGAACGGCGGCCCGCGCCGCGCCCTTGGACAGATCGGCCAGGAACTTCTCGGACATGGCCAATGCCAGCTGATCCGGCCCCGCGCGGGCGGGCTCCGCCAGTCCGGTCACCTCAAGATCGACGGCGCCCAGGGCTTCCGCCCCGAGCGCCGCTGCAATCTGTTCAATCGTATGGCCCATGGCCCGCCGCCTCGCCTAATGCATGCGGCGAGAGGTTTAGCTTGTGACGGCGCGCACCGCCACCCCTGCGTCCAGCATCGCCTGCCAGAGCAACGTGTTCCGGCCATAGACATCGTCGCGGTAGTTCACCCGGCCCTCCGGCGTGATCCACGCGGTCCAGTACACCAGATGCACCGGGATCTGCGTCTCCAGATTGACCTGCGTTTCCCGGCCCGAGCGGCGATAGGTCTGGTACAGCGCCTCGGGGTCCTCCTCCTGCGGGGCCAGCAGATGATAGGCCAATTCCTGCGGCCGGTGGACCCGCACGCAGCCGTGGGAATAGGCCCGCACCTGACGCTCGAACAGGTTCCGCGACGGCGTGTCGTGGAGGTAGATGTTCCAGCGGTTCGGGAACATGAACTTCACCTCGCCAAGCGCATTCTGGCTGCCCGGGGGCTGGCGCAGATCAAAGGGGAAGTTCCGCGCCGTGTACTGGCTGAAATCGATTCCCTGGCGGCTGACGACCCGGCCACCACGCAGCAATTGCAGATGGCCGGCCGCGGCGGGGTTGCTGCGCATCTGCGGCAGGTACTCGCCCACCGCGATCGAGCGGGGCACATTCCAGCTTGGATTGATGACAATGTGCTCCATCACATCCGAAAACTCGGGGGTGCGCCGATCGCTGTCACGATGGCCGACGACGACCCGGGTTTCGAACGTGACCCGCTCGCCATCGATCACATAGGCGTGGAAGTCCGCGATGTTGACCAGAATGTGCCGGTCGCCCCGCTCCCGATTCATCCAGCGCTGGCGTTCCATCGCAAGAATGATCTGCCCAAGGCGCGTTTCGACACCCACATTGATCTCGGCCATGGTGTCGGCGCCGGCCTCTCCGTCTGCGGTCAGCCCGTGATCATCCTGAAAGCGCTGCACGGCGGCCTGCAGGGTGGCGTCATAGGTCGCGCTGGCCGAGCGCTCCAGATATCCCATGGCGATCAGACGGTTCCGGAGCGCGATCACCGGCTCTCCGCTATCGCCCGGCGCCAACGCCCCGGCCTGAACCGTCGGGCCCCATCCACCCGCACCCAGCACACGCTCCAGCCGGAGCTTTTCGCGCATCAGGCGAACGTATTCCGGGTGGCTGGGCGGCAATGCCCGCATGAATTCGTGGGGGTTGGAGGATGCAAAGCTGCGGATCTGTTCCAGCGGATCGCGCCGCGGCAGGTCCTTCACGATGTCGGAGACCACATCATCGGGCTCCAGCAGACCGGATTGCACATCGCGGGCATATTGCAGGAACATCCGGGAGGCGAGCACCTCGGCCTGGCCGCGCGCATAAGGGTTATCCGCATCGCGGAACGTGGCGCGCAGCAGATCGGCCTCGTAGCGCGAGACAGGCAGCCCGTGATCCTCGGCTCTGTCGAGCGCGGTGAGCAGCGCGTTGCGCCGATCCGCCGCCTCGGTCGTTGTCCAGATCGGTTCGAAATTCCGTTCGCGATAGAATGTCGCCAACGCGTCGTTCGACGACGCGGCCTCCGCAATCGCCTGCCTGAGCGCAGTGACCTGCTGCGCGCTTGCGCTGTGTGTCACCAGCAGACCGTTCAAAAACACCAGCCCCACGACCAATAGAGGAGCAGCCGACCTGAAAATCCGTAGCCTCATGTTCTCAATACCTGTTTGCAACCAGTCCACACCGTCGTGACCACCCTGCTGTCAAAGCCTCGGCGCTGTCCATTCACAATATCGCAAGGCCTGTAGGTTAAACAGCAATTCACCACGACCTGTTCCCGGCCTGCAACGGCCGGTGACGGTGCTGGCGATACCGCGTTGTCGGCGCCGATTCTGCGAAAGCTGGGCGGAATTCTGCCGAAATGACGCGGTATGTCGGTAAATCGGAAAGGCGGCACTTTAAGATTTCTCTCGTTTGTGTCATCAACAGCACATCTGAGGGGATAGATACGCAGAATAGCTGCAAAAAGCGGCATAAGACGTGTGACGGAACGAGCAGAGACGAGATGGGGCACAGACCTATATGACCAAGTCAACGTTTACGCGGCGCGCTTTGTTGCGCGTTTTCGCCGCCAGCGCCGTGAGCGCCGCACCGGTGATGGCAAATGCTTTCGGGTTTCTCCGCGGGGCCGGCGATATCCGCAAACTCTCCATGTATAACGGTCGCACCGGCGAAAGCATGGACATGATTTACTGGATCGATGGCGACTATATCGGCCCGGCTCTGGACGAGGTGAACCACTTCATGCGCGACTGGCGCCAGAACGAGGTGCGCCGGATCGACACCCGCACCATCGACATTATGGCCGCAGCCCACAACCTGCTGGAAACCTCCGAACCCTATACGCTTCTGTCGGGATACCGCTCCGCCGCAACGAATGCGATGCTCCGCTCCCGCTCCCGCGGGGTCGCCCGCCACTCCCGCCACATGACCGGCGAAGCGGCGGATCTGCGGATCAACTCGCGCAGCGTCAGCCAGATCGCCCGCGCCGCCGCGGCCTGCAACGCCGGTGGCGTCGGCCGGTACTCCGGCTCGAACTTCGTGCACATGGATTGCGGCCCGGTCCGCACCTGGGGTCGCTAGGCACGACCCCCGCCGCCCCCGGCATCTCTCTTTTCGTTCCGCATCCGGCCCCGCATCTGGCGGGGTCTTTGTTTTTCGCGTCGATGGACTTCGCGCCACGGGCCCCCATATCATGGGTCGACGCGACAAACCTGCAGGAGGATCAGATGGGCAGCTATGCCAGAACCGAAGAGGCCATCGCAGCGCTCAGTCCCGAGGAATACCGGGTGACGCAGGAGAACGGAACCGAGCGTCCCGGCACCGGCGCGCTGCTTGGCAACAAGGAGCCCGGCATCTACGTGGACATCGTTTCGGGCGAGCCGCTTTTCGCCTCGGCCGACAAATACGAAAGCGGCTGCGGCTGGCCCAGTTTCACCAAACCGATCGAGCCAGCCCATATCAACGAAGTGACCGACACCACCCATGGCATGATCCGGACCGAGGTGCGCTCGACCCATGGAGACAGTCATCTGGGCCATGTCTTCCCCGATGGTCCCCAGGACCGTGGCGGCCTGCGCTATTGCATCAATTCGGCATCCCTGCGGTTCGTCCATCGTGACGACATGGAGGCGCAAGGCTACGGCGCCTATCTGGATCAGGTGGAGGATGTGGCATGAGCGCGCGCGCAGTTCTGGCCGGCGGCTGCTTCTGGGGCATGCAGGATCTTATCCGCAAGCGCGCCGGGGTCGTGTCGACGCGGGTGGGGTATACCGGCGGCGACGTTCCGAATGCCACCTATCGCAACCATGGCACCCATGCCGAAGCGATCGAGATCATCTTCGATCCGACGCAGGTCAGCTATCGCGATCTGCTGGAGCTGTTCTTCCAGATCCACGACCCCACCACACTGAACCGTCAGGGGAACGACCGGGGCCTCTCCTACCGCTCGGCGATCTACTACGTGGACGAGGAGCAGCGGCAGGTGGCCCATGACACCATCGCCGATGTGAATGCCTCGGGTCTCTGGCCCGGCCCGGTGGTGACCGAGGTCGAACCGGTCGGCGATTTCTGGGAAGCGGAGCCGGAACATCAGGATTATCTGGAACGGATCCCGAACGGCTATACCTGCCATTTTCCGCGCCCCGACTGGGTCCTGCCGAAACGCGCCGCCGCCGAGTGAGACCCGGGGGCCCGCGCCGGGCCTGCCGGCGTGGCTCCCGCGACGGGATCCCGGTTCAAGCCTGTTCCCGGGCCCGTCATGACCCTGGCGCAGATCGGCGGCAGGGGTCTGCACCCTTTTACGGGATGCGGCGTGGGCTACACGTGCCCCGCCACCGGTTTCGGCCTGTAGGCGGCTTCCAGTTTCGCGACCTCGTCCTCCGAAAGCGCGATCTCAAGGGCTGCGATCGCGTCGTCGAACAGCTCGACCCGTGAAATTCCGATCAGCGGGGCCGTGATACCGGGCCGCGTCGCCACCCATGCATAGGCGATCTGGGCCATGGAGACGCCGCGCGCCTCCGCCAGCTCCGAAACGGCCCTGGCAATCTGGTCATCCTGCGCGCGGGAGGCGTCATAAAGCTGGTTCGCCACGCCATCGGACCCGGCGCGGACCGATTTTCGCGCCCCCGCAAGCACCCCGCGGGCAAGCGGGCTCCATGGCAAGACGCCGATCCCCTCGGCGCGGCAGAGGGGCAGCATCTCGCGCTCCTCTTCCCGATAGATGAGGTTGTAATGCGGCTGCATCGACACGAACTCGGCCCATCCATTGGCACGTTGCAAGCCGATTGCCTTCATGAACTGCCAGGCGAACATGGATGACGCCCCCAGATAGCGCACCTTGCCCGCGCGCACGACGTCGTTCAGCGCGTCCAGCGTCTCCTCCAGCGGCGTTTCATAGTCGAAACGGTGCAGTTGCAGCAGGTCGATATGGTCGGTCTTGAGACGTTTGAGGCTGCCCTCCACCGAATCCATGACATGCTTGCGCGACAGCCCCCGGTCATTGGGGTCGTCGCTCATCGGATTGTAGAGCTTCGTCGCCAGAACAATATTGTGCCGCGGCAGCATCGGAAGAAGAACCTCCGCCAGAACCTCTTCGCTTGCCCCGCGTGAATACATGTCCGCGGTGTCGAACAGGTTGATGCCCAGTTCCACCGCTCTGGCGATGATCGGGCGGGAGGCCGCCTTGTCCAGAACCCACGGCGCCCAGTCCGGCGACCCGAACGTCATGCAGCCAAGACCGATCCGCGAAACCTTCAGCCCGGTCCGGCCAAGATTGACATATTCCATAGTTACACTCCCCTTTCCGCCGATCTTCGGCGCTTTGGCCCGCAAATGGGCATCCTTGCCCACCGATGAAACGCCGGGTTCGGCGCCCGCCCGGTCCGCCCCCGAGAATCACCCATAAACTTATAATGATCGCGCAAGGACCCGGCGTGCCCGGCTCCGGCGACCAAAAACACAGGCCATTTCAAGCGTTATACTCATCCATAACACTGATGGTCCAGAAAATCCTTGCTTCGTGCCGATCATTGTTACTAGGGTTCAAGTGATCTAAACGAGTATATCACTTTGGCCCTCGCATTCGACCCAAGTTACATCGACAAATCCCTGCCGGTTCCGGTTGGCCGGCAGCTTTACGGATTGATGAGCTACCTGCTGTCCCATGGCGATCTGCCGAAGGGGACCAAGCTGCCATCGGTACGGCAGATGGCGCGGGATGTTGGCATCGCGCAGGCAACGGTTTCGCAGGTGTATCAGGATCTGCGCGACGCGGGCCTGCTTGAGATGCGCAAGGGCAGCGGCGCCTATACCTGCCTGTCGATCCCGCAGCAGTCCGACCACGGCCGCGGCTCCCTGCGCACCGATATCGAGATCCTGCTGAACAAGGCGGAGCGGCTTGGCATCAACCGCATGACCCTGGTGGCCATGGTCAACGCGCAGGCGCAGCTTCGTCGCACCAGATCGGGGCTGAAGATCGTCTTCGTGGCCGTGTTCGAAGGACCCGGTGCGGATTACGTGGATGAAATCCGCCCGGTGCTGTCGCCGAGCGACCGCATCTCGATCGTCACCTTCGATCACCTGCGGGAAAACGAAGATGCCCGCAAACGCTGCCTTGACGCCGATATCGTGCTGACCTTCCTGCATCGGGAAACCGAGCTGACGGCGATCATCGGCGGCGCCAACATTCTGGGCCTGCGGTTCATTCCGTCGAACAACACCCGCAAGGCGCTGGCGTCGATCGACCCCAGGGCACGGGTTGCCGCGATCACGCAGCTTGAGGATTACATCGCCATCATGCGCCCGAGCGTCCAGCGTTTCGCGCCGCATGTCGCCGATATTCGCGTGGGCTGGTCCTACGCGCCCGATGTGGAGGCGGTGATCACCGAATCCGACGTCGTCATCTACGCCACCGGGGCCGATCATATCACCCGCCTCGTCCGGCCCGGCGTGCCCTGTTTCGAATATCGCCACACCCCCGATCCGGCGGTGTTGGAGAACGAACTCGTGCCCAGACTCACCAAGCTGCGCGAGGCCCTTGAGCGGCCCGACATGCGCACGCGCGGGGGTGAAGGTGAAGGCGAACGATCAACAGAACTACATCAAGGGGAGATGAAACAATGAAAAAGAAACTCATGACCGGCGTCGCCATCGCTGCGCTGACGGCGCTGACGGCGACGGCCACAACGGCTCAGGAAAGCCTCGTCATCGGCGCGGATGTCGATGCGGGCACGCTTGACCCGCGGCTGGCGCGGGACACGACGGCCTATCGGGTGGCCAACCTGATCTCGGCGGGACTGGTACACATGACGCCCTCGCTGGAAGCGGTGCCCGATCTGGCCGAAAGCTGGGAAAGCCCCAGCCCTACAACGGTGGTGTTCACGCTGCGCGACGGGCTGACCTTCTCGGACGGCTCGCCGCTCACCGCGGAGGATGTGGCCTATACATTCGAGACGATCACCGATCCCGATTTCAACTCGCCGGCGCGGGGGCTGTTCACGCCCATCGAAAGCATCGATGTCGTGGATGACCTGACGGTCCGGTTCAACCTTTCGACCCCCTACGCGCCGCTGCTGAGCTATCTCGACATCGGCATCGTCCCGTCTGATTACGCGGAGAATGGCGGCGACATGGCGTTGGAGCCGATTGGCGCCGGACCCATGGTTCTGCAAAGCTGGACCCGTGGCAGCGAAATCGTGCTGGCCGCGTCGGACAGTTACTGGGCCGGTGCACCGGAGGTCGGCGAACTGACGCTTCAGGTCGTCGGCGACAACTCGGCCCGCGCCCAGGCCTTCGAAGCCGGGGATCTGGATGTGATCCAGTCGCCGCTGTCGCCCAATGACATCCAGCGCTATGCCGCCGATGAAAGCGTGGGCTCCGAGATCATGGCCGGGCTTGGCGTGACCTATCTGAACTTCAACACTGCCGATCCGCTTCTGGCCGACCCGCAGATGCGTCAGGCGCTGGCGATGCTGGTCGATCAGGACACGATCGTGAACCAGATCTATCAGGGTGTGGATCAGGTCGCCTCCTCCGTCATCCTGCCCTCGTCCTGGGCGTTCGATGCCGAAGTCCGACAGCCCACATTCGATATGGCGGGCGCGGTGGCGATGCTGGCAGAGCTGGGCTGGACCGACAGCGACGGCGACGGGTTGCTCGACCGGGACGGGGAAACGCTCTCCATCGAACTCTCGACACATAGCGAAGATCCGAACCGCGTTCAGTCGGTCGAGTATCTTCAGGCGGTGTTCCAGTCCGCGGGCATCGACACAAACGTGCGCATCACCGACTGGCCCTCCTTCTCCACCGGCTACGTCCAGCAAAGCGAGCATCAGATCGCGCTTCTGGGCTGGCTGCGCATCACCGACCCCGACCGGATGCTGTTTTCGCAGCTGACCACCGGGGGCGGGCTCAACTGGGGCGGATACTCCAATGCCCGGGTCGACGAGCTGCTTCTGACCGGGCGCACCGCGCTTGATCAGGATGCCCGCGCCGCGGCTTATCGGGAGGCGGCCCAGATCATCGCCGAGGAACTGCCTTATTACATCATTTCCTATCAGGGCTATCAGCTCTTCTATGATCCCGAGACAGTATCCGTCGTTGAAACCTCTCCCCGCGGCGGGTTTCGTGGCCTGATTGGAATGGGCGCGTCCGAATAGGATATGCTCACGGAGGCCGGCCGTGGAGTGCCCGCGGCCGGCCAACGACCTCGTACCACCGCCCGGGCGCGATGCCGGCATCACCCGGCGGTGACCGCCCGCGCCCGGCGGATCGCCGGTAAACCCGTCTTGACCAGCCGATGACACCACAGCCTATCCGCCCCGAACCGAGAGCGCCCCGATGACAGATTATGTGATCCGCCGGCTTCTGCTTTTCGTGCCCATGGCGATCGGCATCGTGATCGTGACCTTCTGCCTGCTGCTGCTGATCCCGGGCGATCCGGCGGCGGTGCTGCTCGGCCAGGACGCCACGCCCGAAGGCATCGCGACCCTGCGCGAGGCATTGGGCCTGAACGACCCGTGGTACATCCGGCTTGGCAGCTATTTCGCGAACCTCCTGCGCGGAGATATGGGGTACTCTATCTTCCAGAGCGCCCCGGTCTCCGACATCATTCTGGGCCGCCTCGGCGCGACGATAGAACTGGCCGTCGTGGCCTTGCTGATCTCGATCGTTTTCGGTGTGACGCTCGGTGTGCTGGCCGCAAACCGGCAAGGCGGCATCGTTGACGCCATCGCGATGCTGATCGCGCAGATCGGCATTTCGATGCCGGTCTACTGGCTTGCGCTGCTCCTGATGCTTGGCTTTGCGGTCCATCTGGGATGGCTGCCCGCCATCGGCCGCGAAGAGCCGCTGATCAGCGCGCTCGGCATGGCGCTGACGGGAAATGTGCAGCCCCTGCTCGACTCGCTGGCGCATATCGCGCTGCCGGCTATCTCTCTAGCGCTCAATTCCGCGGCGATCATATCGCGGCTGGTGCGCACCTCCATGCTGGAAGTCCTGCGGGAGGATTTCGTGCGCACCGCCAAGGCCAAGGGTGTCCGCCGCGGGACGGTGATCTGGCGCCACGCCCTGCGCAACGCGCTGTTGCCGGTGGTGTCGGTAATCGGTCTGAGGTTCGGCGCGCTTCTGGGCGGCGCGATCCTGACCGAAACGATTTTCGCGTGGCCCGGCCTTGGCCAGTTGACGATCTCGGCGATCTCGCAGCGGGATCTGCCGCTGATCCAGGGGATCGTTCTGACCTTCGCGCTGATCTATGCCAGCGTCACCCTGCTGGTGGATCTGCTTTACGCCGCGGTCGACCCCCGCATCCGCCTCAGGTGATCCGATGACAGATGCCACACCGAAACCCGCCGCCGCCGCCCGCAGGACAAGGCGGTTCCGTCTGCCCCGGATGTTCCGCAACGCGTCCCTGCTGATCGGGGCGACGATCACGGCAAGCATCCTGCTGCTGGCGATCTTCGCGCCGCTGGTGGCAACCCATGATCTGATGCAGATGGACATGCCGAACCGGTTTTCGGGCCCCTCCTCCGAGCACATTCTGGGCACGGACAATTTCGGCCGCGATCTGTGGAGCCGTCTGGTCCATGGCGCGCGGATCTCGCTCTCGATCGCGGTGATCGCGGTTCTGGCCTCGGCCGTCATCGGCACGATCGTCGGCCTGATTTCGGGGTATTTCGGCGGCTGGATCGATTTGCTCCTGATGCGGATCACCGACGTCTTTCTGGGATTTCCGCCGCTGGTGCTGGTGCTGGCCGTGGTCGCGGTGATGGGCCCCGGGCTGGTCAATGTGGCGGTCTCTCTCATCATCGTGTCCTGGACCGAATATGCGCGCGTCGTGCGCTCCACCACCTTGTCCCTGCGGGAGCAGAACTACGTGCAGGCCGCGCGCGCCCTTGGCGCCTCATGGCCGCGCATCCTCTTCCGGGAAATCCTGCCCAATTCTCTGGGGCCGATCATCGTTCTGGCCTCGCTCGGGCTCGGAACCGCGATCATCTGGGAAAGCGCCCTCAGCTTTCTGGGCTTCGGATTGCCGCCCCCTGCCCCCACCTGGGGCTGGTCGCTGAGCTATGGCACGCGGTTCATCCGGGACGAGCCATGGATGTCCATCATCTCCGGCGCGGCGATCATGATCACTGTGCTGGGCTTCAACCTGCTGGGGGACGGGTTGCGCGACATACTCGACCCCCGACAGCAAACCCGCGGCAAGGGCTGACACACCCGATCCGATCCGCAAGACACCAACAGGAGCGAACATGGTCAAAGAAATTGTCAGGCACACGCCGAAGGTCACCACCCTTGCCGACGGCACGGATGCCGTCCTGCACATGACGGATCTGGTCGGGGAGGAACCCGGCCCCCTTGTCGGGATCTCGGCATCCGTTCACGGCAATGAAAACTGCGGCAGCCAGGCCATCCTCGATCTCTTCCGCATCCTGCAGACCATGAAGATCAAGGGCCGGATCCGGCTGCTGCCGGTGGTCAATGCCCGCGCGATGACGGTGAATGCGCGGTTCAACCCCATCGATCATCTCGATCTCAACCGGCAGTTTCCGGGCGACCCGAACGGCACGTTTTCGCAGCAGCTTGCCGCAGCCCTGACGCGGGAGTTTCTGGGCAAGATCGACATGCATATCGACCTGCATTCCGGAACCGACCGGCCAACCGTGGACTATGTCTACCTGCTCAATGACGAGGGGTTGAGCCGCGCCTTCGGTTCGAAGCTGCTCTACCGCCCCGATGACGGCAAGCAGGGCACCACCTTCAGCGGCACCACCAAGGAGGTCACCATGCCCCGCGGCATTCCCGCCGCGGTGATCGAGCTTGGCGGCGGCATCGTCGATCAGGGCCCCTATATCGAACGGATCGTTGCGGGCGTGCTGAACATGCTGCGCCATGCCGGAGTGATCGATGGCGAAGAGACCGCCCCCGGCGAACAGATCGTCGTGAACGAGATCGCCGGCATCCGCCCGACCACCGGCGGCTGGATCGAGCCGCTTTCGCCCCCGCTAGGGGAGCCCGTCAATGGCGGCACGCCGCTGTTCCGGGTTGTCAGCCCCTACACGTTCGAGGTGCTGGAAGAGGTCAGCGCGCCTTTCGAGAACGGCATCATGATCATGGGCCACCTGACCCGCAACCTCGTCGAAGCGGGGGATTATGGCTGGATGGTCGGCAATCTGGAGGGATCGACGCTGTGAACCAGACGGTCTCCGGGACCAAGACGGATACGGCGCCGGAGCAACCGCCCGCGCTGGAGGTGCGCGATCTGAGGATCCGCATCGACGCGGAGGCGGGCAGCTTCACCGTGGTGGACGACATGTCGCTTTCGGTCCGTCCCGGGGAGACGCTCTGCATCGTGGGCGAAAGCGGCTGCGGCAAATCCATGACCGCCCTGTCGCTTCTGCGGCTGTTGCCCGATGGCGCCCATGTCGAGCGCGGCAGCATCCGGGTGGGCGAGACCGATCTTCTGGGCCTGTCCGAACGGCGGGCGGAGGATATCCGGGGCGACCGGATCGCGATGATCTTTCAGGAGCCTCTGACCGCGCTCAATCCGGTCATGACCGTGGGCGCGCAGATCGCCGAGGCGGTCTGCCGTCACCGGGGCCTGTCCCGCAGGGCCGGTTGGGCCGCCGCCGTTCAGGCGCTGAGGGGGGTGCAGATGCCCGATGCGGAACAGCGCGCGCACCAGTACCCCCACGAGCTGTCGGGCGGCATGCGGCAACGGGCCATGATCGCCCTGGCGCTCTGCTGCGATCCGGCGGTCATCGTCGCCGATGAACCCACCACCGCGCTGGATGTGACGGTGCAGGCCCAGATCCTCGGGCTGATGGCCAATCTCCAGCGGGAACACGGCACTGCGGTCGTGCTCATCACCCATGACCTTGCCGTGGTCGCCGAGATCGCCGACCGGGTGATCGTGATGTATGCCGGGCGCAGGGTCGAAGAGGCCGCGATCACCGATCTGTTCGATGCGCCGCTTCACCCCTATACGCGCGGGCTGATGGGCGCGATCCCCCATGTCGGCGGTGTCGGGCGACTGACGGATATCCCCGGCACGGTCCCCCCGCTCTGGAACCTGCCCGAAGGCTGCGCCTTCGCGCCCCGCTGCCCGCTGGCCACCGCGCAATGCACCGCCGAAACCCCGCCGCTCCGGGCGCATCGCCCCGGCCATATGGCCGCCTGCTGGAATGTGACCCATGACGCCTGACACCTCCGACATCAACGGGCCCGTCCTGTCGGTCCGCGATCTGAAGGTTCACTTCCCGATCCGGAAGGGTGTCTTTCAGCGTCAGGTTGGCACCGTGCGCGCGGTCGACGGGGTCAGCTTCGATATCGGGCGCTCGGAAACGGTGGGGCTGGTCGGCGAAAGCGGCTGCGGCAAATCCACAACCGGGCTGGCACTTGCCGGGCTGGTGGAGGCGACCGAAGGCAAGGTGATGTTCGACGGCGCGCGCGTCGGAAGCAAGACCGGGCGCGATCTGGCGATGTATCGCCAGCGGATGCAGATCGTCTTTCAGGATCCGTTCTCCTCCCTCAACCCGCGCCAGCGGGTCCGCGATATCCTGCGCGCGCCGCTCGACATCCACGGGATCGGCGCGCCTGCGGAACGCCCGCAGATGGTGCTCGACATGATGGCGCGGGTCGGCCTGCGCCCGGATCAGTCGGCCAGCTTTCCGCACCAGTTTTCCGGCGGGCAGCGGCAGCGGATCGGCATCGCCCGGGCGCTGATGCTGAAACCCGACGTGATTGTCTGCGACGAGCCCGTCTCGGCACTGGATGTCTCGGTTCAGGCGCAGATTCTCAATCTTCTCAACGATCTGCAAGCCGAACTTGGGGTTTCGTTCCTGTTCATCAGCCATGATCTGGGCGTCGTCGAGCATATCTCTCACAAGGTGGCGGTGATGTATCTGGGCAAGATCGTGGAGATGGCCGACAGGCAGGCGATCTTCGCCAATCCGACACATCCCTATACCGAGCTTCTGCTCAGCTCCACGCCGTCTCTCGATCCGCGGAAGCGCCGCAATTTCAGCGTGAGCCATGACGATGTGCCCTCGGCCACGTCGATCCCCGCAGGATGCGCCTTCCGCACCCGGTGCCCGCTTGCCACCGAGATCTGCGTGCGCGAGGCGCCGCCGCTGAGCCTGCGCGACGGAACCCGCCTTGTCGCCTGCCACAACCGATGAGCCACGACATGACCGCACGCCCCCTCCTCCTCACCGGCGCCCGCCTTCTCGACCCGGAGGCCGGCCGTCTGCGCGACAACATCTCGATCCTGATCAGCGGAGACCGCATCGCCGATATCGGGACCGGCATTCCCGCAGCCGAGGGTGCAAGACAGATCGCGCTTGACGGCAAGGTCGTCATGCCCGGGATGATCGACTGCCATATGCATGTCGTCGCCTGGTCGCTTGATCTCTGGGGCAACATGATCGCCCCCTCCTCTCTTGCGGCCTTGCGCGCGGCGGAGGTGTTGAGGGAAACACTGGGGCGCGGCTTCACCACCATCCGCGATATGGGCGGCGCCGATCACGGCCTTGTCCGCGCGGTCGAGGACGGTCTGGTTGCGGGACCGAGGCTGGTGATCTGCGGCAAGGGCCTGTCCACCACCGGTGGCCATTGCGACCTGCGCCACCGCACCGATGACCGGCCCGGTATCCTGTCCGATCGCGTCGGCTCCATGGGTGTGCTGGTGGACGGGGTGGATGCGGTGCGCCGGGTCTGCCGCACCCATATCAAGGAGGGGGCCGCGTTCATCAAGATCATGGCCAATGGCGGGGTCAGTTCGCCCAACGACCCGATCCATTCCCTGCAATTCTCCCGCGCGGAGATCGCGGCGGCGGTGGAGGAGGCCGAGAATGCCGGGCTCTATGTGGCCGCCCATGTCTATACCGACGCGGCGATCCGCCGTTGCGTCGATCTTGGCGTGCGCTCGCTGGAACATTGTAATCTGATCGAAGCTGAAACCGCGGCCGAGGCGGCCAGCCGGGGCTGTATCGCCGTGCCGACCCTTGTCGCCTACGAAGCGCTCGCCCGCGAGGGCGAGGCGCTTGGCCTCGGCCCCGAGAGCATCGCCAAGATCGACACGGTGCGCGAAGGCGGCCGCCGCTCCCTGTCGATCATGCAGCAGGCGGGCCTGCCGATGGCGTTCGGTTCGGACCTGCTGGGAGAACTGCGCAGATACCATTGCCTCGAACTGGAGCTGCTGGCCGAGGTTCTGCCCGCGGTGGAGATCATCCGCTCACTGACGAGCATCGGCGCGGAACTTTGCGGCTTGACCGGGCGCGCCGGTGTGATCGCACCGGGCGCCTCGGCCGATCTGCTGATCCTGGATGACGACCCGCTTGCCGACATCGGGCTTCTGGGCGGCGACGGCGCGCATTTCCGGGCGATCATGGCGCGGGGCGCTTTTGCGAAGAACACTCTTCAGGAGGGAACGACATGAAACTCGGGCGCGATCTTGCGGAAATCACGGCAGGTGTCGACTTGCTCTATCGTGAAGGGCTGTCGGACGGCGACGTGCTGGATGCCGAAGGCCTGATCCCCCTGGCCGTGGCGCCGGTTGTGCCGCGCCGCTTCCGTGACTGGCCGGAGGCGGAGGCCGCGATCAGCGCCCTGCTCGCCCGCATTCCCGGCGAGGCGGAAAATGCGCAGCGGAAGGGCTGGCTGACCGAGATGACGCTGTCCCTCGCATCGCTGGCGCGCATGTTCTCGGGCCGGAAACTCGGCTTCGCGGAGCGGCTGCGGGACCAGCTTCGGGTCACGCCCGCGCCGATCCCGGCCCCTTTGCTGGACGGCTACCGCGCCGAGCTGCGCGACGCGCTTGACGAGCTGGGCCATCGGAGCGGGGATCTGAGCGCCGATGTCGCGACGTGGGAGGCATCCATTGCCGTGCCATCGGAGGAGGTCCTCTCCCGCCTCTCATCGCTCCAGCGGGAGGCGCAGGCACGCTCCCACCGGCTTGTCTTCGACATCGGTGACGACTGGATCAGCCCCGAAGCGGTTTACGACAAACCCTATGCCGCCTATTGCGACTATCCCGGCCGTCATCTGTGGCTGAACCTTGAGTTCAGCTATACGCTCGCCGATCTGAAACACCTTGCCACCCACGAGGCGTTTCCCGGCCATCTGGTGCATCTCGCCCGGCGGGAGGCGCTGGTGGCCCGCGGGGAAATGCCGCTCGACGGCGCACAGGTGGTGACGAACTCCGCCTCCAGCGCGCTCTTCGAGGGGATCGCGGATAACGGGATCGAGCTTCTGGACTGGATCGACGGCCCCGCGGATGTCGCCGGGATCGCCTTGCAGCGGATTCGCAGCGCCCTGCGATGCAACGCCGCCTGGATGGTGTTCGAGGAAGGCGCGTCGATCGAGGAGGCCGCCGCCGCAACCGCCGCCCCGTCGTTCCAGAGCGCAAAGGTCACGCGCCGCCGCCTCGCCTTTCTGTCCCACGAGCTGCGAGCGCCGTTCCTCTTCGCCTATTGGTGCGGCGATCACGCGGTCCATGAGTTCCTCAAAGCCACCCGCGACTGGGATCGCGAGACGGTGATGCGCACTCTTTACGACCAGATGCACACGCCAACGACCCTCGCCGCCGCAGCCGCGTAAGGCGCCTTGATTTCCGCCCGCGTGCTTGCGGGATGCCTACTTGAAAACCGGGCGCAGACGAGGATCAGGAGCATGTCGAAGCTCACGAATCCATGTGTCGAAGCAGTCTAGCCGCAAACCAAAGGTCAGGCGATCTGGGATGCCGAACTGCCGGGTTTCGGACTTCGCATCTATCCGTCCGGCAAACGCGGTTCCATCGTCCAGCAGCGCGCAGGAGGACGGTCCCGCTCCTACACGATCGGCCTTCACGGCGTCTGGCCTCCCGAGGCCGCACGACGCGAGGCGAAAGCTATGCCCGGGCGCGTCGCACTTCATGGCGTCACGCAGAGCCGCACCGTTCGCCCGGCACCGTTCCGTCAGCCGCTGCCCGCGCCCCGCTCAGTGGAGTTTGCGCGCGTCCTCCTCGGCGATGTGGTCCTCGATCGTGCGGACGCGGCGGGTGTCTTCGGAATGCGGGTCGAAACCCTCGTTGACAACGGCCTCCACGCGGCAATCCTCGCACATTTCCAGCACCTTCATGCGCTTCTCCCCGTCGGGACCACCGAACATCCAGTGCGATGCCAGTTTCTCCTGGATCCGGGAGATCGCGCTTTGTGTGGCAAAAGGCTTGCCGCAGGACGTGCAGCAGAACGGAGGCTCTTCGTTCAGGATGCGTTTCGGTGCGGCCCAGGCCTCGAAATCAATCTGCGGCGCCAGCGTGATCGCGTTTTCCGGGCAGGTCTGTTCGCAGAGGCCACATTGCACGCAGGCCGATTCCGTGAAGCGCAGCATCGGGGCTTCGGGGTTGTCCAGAAGGGCATTCGCCGGGCAGGCACCGGTGCAGGCCATGCACAAGGTGCAGGCATCGGTATCGACAATGACGGCGCCGAACGGGGCGCCTTTTTGCAGTGGCAGCGATGTGGTCGGCGTCGGCGCGGCACGGTTCATCTCGGCAAAGGCCGTGACCAGCAACCCGCGCTTGTCTTCCGGCGGCAAAAACCCGGACGGTGCTTCGCGGCGCGGGCTGGTCGGCAAAGCGGCCAAGGCGGCTTCTAGCTGATCCGGGTCATCGGTTTCGATCAGCGTGCAGGACCCGTGGCCGGTGGCGGCCGCAACCTCGGACACCAGCGCCAGGCCGTCCCGCAGCCCCGTCAGGTCATGCAACGGGCGGCTGCGCCCCAGAAGCGCCACGGCGCCCGCGCCATAGGCCATCGCGGCGGCCATGATTTCAGGGCCGACCTGCGAAATCTCGTTCACGGCAAACGGGATGACATGGGCCGGAAGGCCTTTACCGAAACGGGCGGCGGCGTCGATGAGCGGCTCGCCGTGATCGGCGTCATGAAACAGCACATGGGGCGCCAGCTTGCCCCCCGCGTCGTGCCACGCCCGAAGGCCCGCGCGGATCTGACTGGCCACCGTCGCCACATCCGGCAGCGCGTAGGATGCCGCCCCGGTCGGACATGCGGCGGCGCATTGGCCGCAACCGGCGCAGATATTCGGGTCGATCGCCACGCTGTCGCCGGCCGGTTCGATGGCGCCCGTCGGACAGAGCGACAGGCAGCGGGTGCAGCCGGTGATCTCGTTGCGGGAATGCGCGCAGAGATCGGCGGCGAAATCGATGAAAACCGGCTTGTCGAAGGTCCCCACCATTTGCCCGGCTGCGGTCACCAGACGGGCCACCGCCAGCGGATCGCGCGGATCGGCGCGGTGGTATCCGGGGCGCAGGCTGTCGGCGGGGAAAAGCGGCGTGTCGCCGGTCAGGTCGATGATCAGGTCGGCGCGCGACACCGCCCCGTCGCGGGCCGCGCCGAAGCTCAGAACACGCCGCGACGATGGCTCTGGCGCGGCGTAGTCGTCGACACGCAGCGTGAACGCGCCAAGATGGCCTTCGGCGTTGCGGATCGCGCCCTGAAGCACCGGAAACAGCGTCTGTCGCGGCGGCACGACCTCGGCACCCGGCTTCAGCAGGACCGTGATGTCAAGCGTCGCGGCCAGCTCAGTGGCCGCCTCAAGCGCAACGTCGTCGCGCCCGAGGATCAGGGCGATGCCGTTGCTTTCCATTGTTGTATAAGAAAAGTCTGCAGGCCGCACCCCCGCCGCCGCAACCAACGCCGCCATTTTCGGCCCGCTTTGCGCGGCGTCCGCCGTCCAACCTGCGGTTTCGCGGATATTGGCAAAGCGCAGATCGACATCCGGCGCCTCGGCGTCGGCGACCTCCCGAAACAGCGGCGCCTCCTGCGTGCAGGTCACCGTGACCGGCCCACCGGCGGCAAGTGCGGCCTGAAATCTGTCAAGATTTGCACGGCACAATTGATGCGCCGCGGGATCACCGCCGCACCCAGCCTTTTGCAGCGCGGCGCCGTCCGGGTTCATCGTCCCTTCGCAGGTGCAGGTCAGAATCGTCCGTGTGCGCGCGCCATGTTCCATAAGACCGTTGCTTCCCTGTTTGTGCTGCTGGCGCAAGCAGTTGGCGGTGTACAAGGCCAATCCTTGCGCTTGCTGAGTTTCCCTGTAGGACTCTCCTGAAATTCAAACTTATGCAAGGCAGGTTCTGTTTTGGACGTCGTCACTCCTCCAAGATCGCTCGTGTTGCCGCCGCCCTATACCGCCCATTGGCTGCCCTCCGGCGACCCGTTCGATGATGCACAACGCCGCGCTGTGGATGAGGGTGCAGGCACGCTTGTCTGGCGCGGCTCCGTTGGTCACGACGGCCCGGGGCGACTGGATTTCGCCGTGGTGCTGGAGCCCGACATGCCACTTTCCGAGGCGCGCAAGGCGGTGCTGGCGGGCATGGTCGCGCTGGCCGATGCGGTGGCCGCCCACGCGCCGCCGGAGCGTGACATCCGATTCGACTGGCCGACGGGGCTGGTGCTTGACAGGGGCCGTCTGGGCGGGATGCGCTTTGCGGTTGCCCCTGACACGCCGGACGACGCACCGCCCGACTGGATGGTTCTGGGCGTCGAGTTGATCGCAGATCGCGACCATCTGGAACAGGCGGGCACGCATCCCGGCTCGGTATCGCTGAAGGAGGAGGAGTTCCTCGACCCGCCGGCCATCATCGAAAGCTTCGCGGCACATCTCATGCTGAATATCGACCGCTGGACGCATGCCGGCTTCGACACCATCGCGCAGACCTATGCGGGGCGGCTGACCGAAGACGCCGCTCTGGGCGACGCGGGCGAACTGGTCCATGACGGCAATGTGGAAAGCCTGGAGACCGGGTTGGCCAAGGCCGATTGGCGCGACGCGCAGGGCCCGAGATTGTGATGCGCTTGCTCAGGACGATCCAGCTTGATCAATCCGACAAGGTTGTCTTCGCGCAAGCCGCGGAACCGGGGGAATGGGCGGTGCCCGGCACATTCGTTTTTGCGGGGCGCCCGCCCGAGAGCCTCGGCCGCAAGGAACAGATCGCGTTCCGCTCGGGCTTTTTGGGGGTAACGAGTTTCGGATGGTCCACCTTGGCCGTGGTCACCGAGACGCGGGGCGACGATCACGATCAGGCGGTCACGGCGCTAGCGCATCAACTGGTCCAGCAGCTGGGCGCCCCGGATCTGGGCGCGGCGCTGCCTGCGGCCCAGGAGGAAATTGCACTGGCGGCCGATCTCTGTCGGGGGCATGATGAGGGGACATTGATCGCGCTGCACCGGCGCATCGACGAGACCGGCGCGCTGCGCGAACAGTTCCGATCCCTGAAACCGCGGGAGGAAACGGCCTTTTCCGCGGGCTACCTGCAAGGCCACGACAAAGCGTTCCATTTCGTTGAAACCGAAGACGATCAGGAAGACGAACCGGGGATGCAGATCGATCTGACGGCCTTCGGCCACAGGGAGGGAGAGCCATGAGAGAGTTCTGGGTAGCATCGGGCCATCATCTGACGCAGTTGGGCGCCGACACCCGCATGCGGGTGACCGACGAGCTGATCCTGGCCTGGCTTGCGCGCCCCGAAGTGGTGCCGCCCGAAGAGGCGTGCGCGGCGGAGCTTGCCCTGTTCGGCAAGCTAAAGGCGACGCCGCAGGCGCCCGTTGCGCAATCCGAAATCGACGCGATGGACGACGAGGATGCCCGGGAGAACTGGACGTTTCTGATCACGCTGCGCGACACGCTTGTCGAGGCCGGCAGCATCGAGGCCGGTTATCTGGCGCTTCTGCGTGACAGAGTCCGCTTGCCGGTGCTTTTTTACAATCAGCTTGTGCAGTTGATCCTGCGCAACGCGCTCGACGGCTGCGACGACACCCGTGTTCTGCGCGCGGCGGAGCTTTTCTTCCGGCCGCAGCGCGCCTTTGTCAAGGATGGCGGTCTGATGCTGGCCGATGACGAACTTGTCGAAGACCTTGAGGCGGAAAAGCATAGTTCGCCGCTGACCGCGATGCTGGGCGGCGGGGTCGAAGGGCTGGACGTTCTCAACGAGGAAAACGGCTGGACCTACTGGAGCCGGTCGGACGCGCATTCGATGGTGTTGCCGTTCGGATCGGATCTGAAGGCCCGGGCCGCGCTTGGTGCGGTGATCGAGCGCTTCGTGATGCATCTTCTGGGTCAAGCCGTCGTCGTCACCCCCCTGATCGAAACCCGGGATGTCGATCTGCGCTGGTTTGTCGGGCTGGACCCGGTCGGCACGGATATCGGCAATGCGCTTTGGAACGGTGCGGCGCCAAAGGGCACCCTTGTGGGGATCTATGCGCTCAACTTCCTGTCGGACGCGGCGCTTTTGCCTGCCGCCGCGGGCCATCCGGTCTATGTGCTGGTCGGGATGGGCGATGACAACGTGATCCGCTGCAAGCCGCAGAACCTGGTCATGGGCCTGCCCTTGGTCGCACCGCCGCCTGCCCGCGCCGCCGCCGTACCGGAGGATGTGTGATGCCGAAGGTTATCCTGCGTCTGGGCATCGTGGCGATGTCGCGCCCGCCGGTCACCCGGTGGTCGGGCCGCGTTCTGCGCCCGGTCTCCGCGATGATCGACCTTCCGCCGCTTGAGGCGGGCGCGCTGATGACTGATCGTGACGGCGTGCAGACCGTGTATCTGGGCGATCACGAACTGGCGCTGCATTCCGGGGAGACACGGCATTACATCGACAACCTGACGGCGCGGCAGCCCTCGGTCTGGGTTGCCATGGACAATGATCGTATCGCCGTCGTCACCGCCGACCCGTATGAGGGCGAGGCACTGGCCAGCGATCCCGAGCGCATGGTCGAAGCGGTGCCGATGCCTACGGCGCTGGCCGCACGGCTGGATGCGTTCATCAAGGAGCATCACGTCGAAGAGGTGTTTCACAAGCGCAAACGGGTGCCGGCGACCTCGACCGATGCCCCTCGGGCGCCACGGATCCTGCAGCCCGAGGCCAAATGGGTCCAGACCCGGGGCCGGTCCGGGCGCGGCCCGCTCGGGAAAGGGTAAGCGATGTCCGGAGAAGAGAAGGAACGCCGCGACGGAGAAGGGTTTCTGGCCGCGTGGTCGCGCCGCAAAAGCCGCGTCGCGCGGGCAGAAGCCCAGGCGACGGACGCGGACAAACAGGCGGCCGAGCCGGATACAGTGCCCGAGATCGACGCCGACCCGGTGCCAGAGGCGGAGCCGGACATCAGTGTAGAAGAACTTGCCGCGCTGCCCCCGATCGACGAGGTCAGCGGCGCAACCGATCTGCAACCCTTCATGAAACCCGGAGTGCCCGAAACCCTGCGCAAGGCGGCCATGAGAAAGGTCTGGCTCAGCAACGCGTTGATCTGCGATCACGACGACCCGGCCGTCGACTACGCCTGGGATTGGAACGCGCCTGAAGGCGTACCGGGCGCCGGCGGCGTTTTGCAGGGGGACAAGGTCTCCAAGATGATGGGCGACCTGATCAATCGCAACAATCATGAGGACGCGCAAAAAGAGCCTGAGAACGAAGCGCGGGACATGGCGGAACTCGCGCCGGAGGACGGAAAGGATGCAGTGTCGGATGCGACGCAAGCGGACACGGAAACCGATGCAATCTCGCAGGCCGAGCCCGCGTTGCCGACAGACCCGGTGCGCCGTGGCGGCCAGCCCGACCATACGGATGCACGCAGCGAAGGCGGGTCCGACCCCGGCGAGTCGCGGATGGAGCGGGACGAAACACCCCCCACGTCAATGGCGCCGCGTCGACACGGCGGCGCGATCCCCGAATAGGACAAGGACAGGATGGTTGGCTGCGCGATAGTTTTTTCCGTATAAACCCGATAGGCCTTTTACAAGAAAGCCTTTTTTCGACCCTGACGCTAGGAAAACACCGTTGCCTGTTGTAGGTAAGATCAGAACAATAATCAGTCTGTCGGGGCTTGGAATCATGCTACGCTCATCGACAGCACATAAAAGCGCTGTTTTTCGGGTGTACTAACCATAACACTCGTCTGACAGGGGAGATTCGGTTGAGTGGTCTAAGCAAGGGTAAAACCGAGCCAGCCAGTGACAGTCAGAATGAACAGAGGGCCCAACACTGGGGCTTGCTCTCATCGTTGCTCGTGGCGCCGCCGGAAAGGGATCTGCTTGCGGCGATCGCCGGGCTCCACGGGGACGACACGGCCTTGGGACAGGCCTATCGGCGGCTGGCCAAGGCCGCGCAAACCGCGGATCCCGCCGCGGTCGAGCGCGAATTCTTCGAGCTTTTCATCGGGGTCGGCCGGGGTGAGCTGCTCCCCTATGCATCCTTCTACATCACAGGCTTCCTGAACGAGCGACCGCTGGCCGATCTGCGCCGCGACCTCGCCGTGATGGGGGTCGAACGCGCCCAGGGGCGCCACGAGCCCGAAGACCATATCGCAAGCCTGGCGGAGATCATGGCCGGTCTGGCGTCAGGCCAGTTCAGCGCCGATGCACTGGGTTGCGGTGCCGCCGGTGAGGCCGGGTTCTTTGCCCGTCACCTGCAGCCGTGGGCGCCGCAGTTCTTCGACGATCTTGCCGTCGCGCCAAGCGCGGATTTCTTCCGCCACGTGGCGGAGATCGGCAGCGTGTTCACAGACATCGAAATTCGCGCGTTTGAGTTGGCGCGCAAACAGGAAGGCCCCGCTTCGGCGGCGGCCGCACATTAGTGCATTCATCACGATCCAAAGCGGGTGCGTCATCGCCGTACCCGCTGACCAGGGAGGACGACATGGTAGAGAAAAAGGCGAAACCTCAGGAGATCACGCGCCGCGGATTCGTGGGCGCAGTGGCCGGTGTATCCGTCGGCGCGGTTGCCGCGGGCTCGGCGCGCCCGGCATTTGCCGAAGAGGTCGGCGATGAGCGCACGAAACAGCGTTATCAGGAAACCGAACACGTCCTCGCCTTCTACCGCACCAATCGGTACTACACGGGAGAATAACAAAAATGCTTGTCAAACGCAGACAACGCGATGCCGCGCGTGGCGGCCTTCAGGGTTTTGCAACCTCCGTCGCGGCCCGCCCGGTTGACCGTCGGTCCTTCCTGCGGGGCTCTGGCCTGGCCGTTGGTGGCCTCGCCGCCGTGACCGCCTTTGGCGCAGGCACGGTTCGCAAGGCCGAAGCCGGCCCCACGGATTTCAGCCAGCCGATCGAGGTGAAAACCAACATCTGCACCCACTGTTCGGTTGGGTGCACCGTCAAGGCCGAGGTTCAGAACGGTGTCTGGGTTGGCCAAGAGCCCGCTTGGAAAAGCCCGATCAACCGCGGCACGCATTGCGCCAAGGGCGCGTCCGTGCGCGAACTGGTCCATGGCGACCGTCGCCTGAAATACCCGATGAAGAAAGAGAACGGCGCATGGGTCCGGATCTCGTGGGATCAGGCCATCGACGAAATCGGCGAGAAGATGCTGGAGGTGCGCGAGCGCAGCGGCGCGGATGCCGCCTACCTGCTCGGCTCGGCGAAATTCTCGAACGAGGGCGCCTATCTGTTCCGCAAATTCGCGGCCTTCTGGGGCACCAACAACGTCGACCACCAGGCGCGGATCTGTCACTCCACCACGGTTGCAGGTGTTGCCAACACCTGGGGCTACGGCGCGATGACGAACTCCTACAACGACATCCGCAACTCCAAGACGATTGTCTTCATGGGCTCGAACGCAGCCGAGGCACACCCGGTGTCGCTGCAGCACATCCTGACCGGCAAGGAGACCAACCGTGCCAACGTGATCGTGCTGGACCCCCGCTTCACACGGACGGCGGCGCATGCCACCGACTATATCCGCATGCGTCCCGGCACCGATATCGCGGTGATCTGGGGCATCATGTGGCACATCTTTGAAAACGGGTGGGAAGACACCGAATTCATCGATCAGCGCGTCTGGGGCATGGATCAGATCCGGGAGGCCGTGCGGGCCTACCACCCCGAAGAGGTCGAGCGCATCACCGGGATCCCCGGCGTGACGCTGGAGCGTGTGGCGCAGACCTTCGCGACCCAGAAACCATCAACCTTCATCTGGTGCATGGGCGGGACGCAGCATACCGTGGGCACCGCCAATGTGCGGACCTATTGCAACCTGCTTCTGGCCACCGGCAATGTGGGCAATATCGGCAACGGCGCCAACATCTTCCGCGGCCACTGCAACGTGCAGGGCGCCACGGATTTCGGCCTCGATATCGGCTCGCTGCCTTGCTACTACGGCCTGTCCGAGGGCGGCTGGCGGCACTGGTCGCGCGTCTGGGAAGTCGATTACGAGTATCTCCAAAGCCAATTCGACGCAGTTCCGGCCAAAGGCGGCCGCGATGCGCGGACCCCGCAGGAGAACATGAGCGTTCCCGGCATCCCGTCGACCCGCTGGTTCGATGCGGCCACCCTGGACGCCGAAGATGTCGATCAGCGCGACAACATCAAGGCAATGATCGTGTTCGGGCATGGCGGCAACACCGTGCCGCGCATGGGGGCGTCGAAAATCGGGATGGAAGCGTTGGACCTGCTGGTCGTCGCCGACCCGCATCCGACCACATTTGCCGCCTTGCATGATCGCACGGACAACACCTACCTGTTGCCGATCTCGACCCAGTTTGAATGCCATGGCAGCCGGACGGCCTCGAACCGTTCGGTCCAGTGGGGCGAAAAAGTTGTCGAACCGATCTTCGAAAGCGACAATGACTACGCCGTGATCTACCGCCTGGCGCAGCGCCTGGGCTTTGCCGACGAGATGTTCAAGAACTACGAGATGGTTCAGGGCAAGTTCAGCATGGAGCCGACGGCGGAATCGATCCTGGAAGAGATCAACCGTGGGGGCTGGTCGACCGGGTATACCGGTCAGTCGCCAGAGCGTCTCAAGGCCCATATGCAGCATCAGGACCAGTTCGATCTGGTCACGCTACGCGCCTATGACGGTGCCCCGGAGGAAATCGCGGGCGACTACTACGGGCTGCCCTGGCCCTGTTGGGGCACGCCGGAGATGCGGCACCCCGGCACGCATATCCTCTACAACCCGAATATCCCGGTTGCAGATGGCGGCGGCGGCTTCCGTCCGCGCTTTGGCCTCGAACGCGACGGTCAGACACTGCTGGCCGAGGGCAGCTACCCGCCCGGATCGGATATCGAGGACGGCTACCCGCAGTTCACCTATGGCGTTCTGCAGAGCCTCGGATGGGACAGCGAACTGACACCGGATGAGCTTGCCACGATCCAGCGCATCGGGGGCAACGACCCCGAAGCCATGGCCGCGGTCAGCTGGTCGCTCGACCTGTCGGGCGGCATCCAGCGGGTCGCCATATCCCATGGCTGTGTGCCCTTCGGCAACGGCAAGGCCCGTGCGGTGGCGTGGAACCTGCCCGATCCGATCCCGGTTCACCGGGAGCCGATCTACAGCCCGCGTCCCGATCTGGTCGCCGACTATCCGACCCGCGAAGATGGTCGCCAGTTCCGCGTGCCGAATATCGGGCACACGGTCCAGGCCTCGGCGGTGGACCGCAATATCGCCCGCGACTTCCCGATCGTGCTCACCTCGGGCCGGCTCGTGGAATACGAAGGGGGCGGCGAGGAAACACGGTCCAACCCGTGGCTGGCAGAACTGCAGCAGGACATGTTCGTCGAGGTGAACCCGGCGGATGCGGAAAGCCGCGGCATTGTCGATGGATCCTGGGTCTGGGTACGCGGTCCGGAAATGGACAGCCGCACTCGCGTCAAGGCGCTGGTGACAGAACGTGTCGCCCCGGGCGTCGCCTTCATGCCGTTCCACTTCGCCGGCTGGTTCCAGGGCGAGGATCAGCGCGACAAATACCCGGAGGGCACCGACCCGGTGGTTCTGGGCGAAAGCGTCAACACCGTAACCACCTATGGCTACGATCCGGTGACCGGCATGCACGAAGGCAAAGTGACCCTTTGCGAAATCGTGTCCGCGTAAGGGAGGAAAAAGAAAAATGGCAAGAATGAAGTTTCTTTGCGATGCGGATCGGTGCATCGAATGCAACGCCTGCGTGACGGCCTGCAAGAACGAGCACGAGGTGCCCTGGGGCATCAACCGGCGTCGCGTGGTGACCATCAATGACGGTCTGCCGGGCGAACGCTCGGTGTCGATGGCCTGCATGCACTGCACCGACGCACCCTGCGCGGCGGTGTGCCCGGTGGATTGCTTCTACACCACCGAGGACGCCGTGGTGCTGCACTCCAAGGATACCTGCATCGGTTGCGGCTATTGCTTCTACGCGTGCCCGTTCGGCGCGCCGCAGTATCCGCGGGTCGGCAATTTCGGGACACGCGGCAAGATGGACAAATGTACCTATTGCGCCGGTGGCCCCGAGGCCGACATGACCGAAGCGGAATATGTCAAATACGGGTCCAACCGTCTGGCCGAAGGCAAACTGCCGCTCTGCGCAGAGATGTGCTCGACCAAATCTCTGCTTGCAGGCGACGGGGATATTATCGCCGACATCTATCGTGAGCGTGTCGTGACGCGGGGTTATGGCTCCGGGGCATGGGGCTGGCGCAGCGCCTATGGCGAAACCGTGTCTGTCTGAGGGGGGCGACAAATGACAATTTTCACCAAGATGAGCCGTGTCATCGCGGTGCTGGCACTGGGGCTGTTTGCGATGATCGCGCAGCCGCAGGCGTCGCAGGCGCAAGACATCATCAACCCGACCGCAGAGTCGGTGACCGAAGACGCGCTGATGGAGGCGCTCAACGGCGATGCACAGGTCCAGGGCCGGGTGTCGATCCCGGACGATCTGTCCTCGGGGCTGATCAAACCCGCAAACCGCGGTTGGGCCGATACCCATGGCGGGCCGGTCCGCACCGTCAATCTGATTGCGGTGGTCGGCATGATCGTTTTGCTGGTCGCGTTCTACGCGATCCGCGGCAAGATCCGGATCGATTCAGGCCCCTCCTCCGAGCGTATTCAGCGGTTTAGTGCGACGGAGCGCTTTGCGCACTGGCTGATGGCGGTGTCGTTCATCGTATTGGCGCTGACCGGCCTGAATCTCGTGTTCGGGCGCGCGGTGATCCTGCCGGTCTTTGGCGAAGACGCGTTCGGAACGCTGTCGGCCTGGGGCAAGATTGCCCATAACTACATGGGCTTTGCGTTCATGCTCGGGCTGATCCTGTCCTTCGTTTACTGGATCGCGCACAACATCCCCGACAAGGTGGACATGCACTGGCTCAGCAAGGGCGGCGGGCTGTTCGTGAAAGGCGTGCATCCGCCTGCCAAGAAGTTCAACGCCGGTCAGAAAGGCATTTTCTGGTCCGTGACCCTCGGCGGTGCGGCGCTGTCCTTCACCGGTGTCATGCTCCTCTTCCCCGAACTCGCGGGCGGTGAAGCCGGATGGCAGCTCTATCAGGTCATTCACGGCGTTGTGGCCGCCATCCTGACCGCGATCGTCATCGCACATATCTATATCGGCTCGGTCGGTATGGAAGGCGCCTACGATGCCATGGGGTCGGGTGAGGTCGATCTGAACTGGGCCAAGGAGCACCATTCCCTCTGGGTCGAAGAGGTGCAGGGCAAATCGTCGGACGGCACCGATGATGGGTCTGCACGGCCCGGCACGCAGCCGGCGGAATAATGATCAGGTGCACGGCCGGGGCAGTCCCCTGCCCCGGCCGTGCACCCATCGCAGGCCAGATCGGCCTGCTTTCGCAGGACATGCATAAAGACCTTCACCATGGATGACGCCGATCTTCTAGCCACTGCCCGCGAGGCGTTGGCCGGGCTGGCCTTGCCGGACGGGACGCCGCTTCTGGAGGCGGGGACCGTTTCCGGTCCGGTCGTGTCGGGCGGACGCATTTCTCTGGCCATCTCGATCACCGCCGAAGACGCCGCTTCCTTTGCCGATATCCGCAGCCGCGCCGAAACAGCGCTGCGCGCGGTGCCGGGGGGAGATGGCGCCATCGTGGTCCTGACGGCGGAAAAGCAAAGCGCCGCAAAGCAGAGCGCCGCAGCGCCGCCGGATCTGGGCACCGGCAAGGCGCCGGTTACAAAACCCCCTGTCCTCTCCGGCGTCCGCCATGTGGTCGCGGTGGCGTCGGGCAAAGGCGGCGTCGGCAAATCCACGACCTCTGTCAACCTCGCCCTGGGTCTGCGCAGCCTCGGCCTGAAGGTTGGCATCCTCGACGCGGATATTCACGGGCCGTCGCTGCCAACATTGCTGGCGCTGCACGGGCGGCCACGCCTCGGCAAGGACCGCCGGCTGCGCCCGATGCAGGCCTTCGGGCTGCAGGCGATGTCCATGGGGCTGATGGTCGATCAGGAAACCGCCATGGTCTGGCGCGGCCCGATGGTGATGTCCGCGATCACGCAGATGCTGTCGGATGTGGATTGGGGCACGCTGGACGTGCTGATCATCGACATGCCGCCGGGGACCGGTGATGCACAGCTTGCCATTGCCCAGGGCACCGATCTGGCGGGCGCGGTGATCGTGTCGACCCCGCAAGACCTTGCGCTGATCGATGCGCGTCGCGGGATCGCCATGTTCCGCAAGGTCGATGTCCCGATCCTGGGCGTGATCGAGAACATGGCGCATTTCATCTGCCCCGATTGCGGCGGACGGCACGCGCTGTTCGGCGAAGGCGGCGCGCAGGCCGAAGCCCGGCGCCTCGGCGCGCCCTATCTCGGCGCCGTGCCGCTGACGATGGAGTTGCGCAGGGCCTCCGACAGCGGCCAGCCGATCGTGGCGCTTGATCCCGATGGACCGCTTGGACAGCTCTATGCCGGGATGGCCAGAACACTCTGGAGCGCGCTCGAAGCGGCTCCGCATACAGATCAGAAAACCCTAAAGGGAGTTTAACCCATGAAAGCATTCCTCGCATCCGTTGTCGTCGGCATCGTCATTGCCGTCGCGGCCTCCTTCGTGCTGAACGACAATTTCCAGACGGATTCCCATTCCGCCTTTGCCACCGAAGGCGCGCGCGTCGGCACTCCCGGCGACAACCTGATCAATTACTGATTTGGCAGGCCCCGCCACCTCGCGCGGCACCGCTTTTGCGGCGCTGATGGCTTTTGCGCTCGGCGGGTCGGCGCCCGCCTGGGCGCAGGATCTTCGCGGCCACGGAGGCCCCGTGCGGGCCCTGGCGGTGGACGGAGACCGGGTGATCTCGGGCTCTTTCGACACCCGCGCCATCGTCTGGGATGGCGTCATCGCCCGCCAGATCACCCGCGCCCATGCCGGTGCGGTGACAGCTGTCCTGCCGCTGGCGGACGGGCGGTTCGCCTCGGGCGGTCAGGACGGCCATGTCGCGATCTGGGGCAGCGGTGCCGAGCCGATCCGGTTCGAACCCTTGCACGATATGCCGGTGGCCGATCTGGCAGTCTGGACAGGCGGGATCGCGTCGGGGTCCTGGAACGGGGAAATCGCCCTCTGGGACGGGGAACAGGCGCCCCGCTACATTGATGGGCACCAGGGACAGATCACAGGCCTTGTGGCCTATCGGGACGGTCTGGCCAGCGTCGGATCAGATCTGCGCCTTCGTTTGTGGACCGCCGATGGCAGCCCCGCCGATGTAATCGCGGTATCGGCACCACCCAGTGATCTGGCCCAATTCGGGGACGCGATCTTTGTCGCCGGGGCCGATGGCGTCCTGCGCCGCGTGGTGCCGGGGCAACCGATGCAAATGCTGGAACTGACGACACGGCCGCTTCTGACCGTGGCGGCGGGCGGCGGACAGGTTGCGGTGTCGGACACGACCGGAGCCGTATGGCTCATTGATCCGCAGACGCTGGACATCACCGCCCAGATCGCCACCGGTCAGGGTGCGATCTGGGCAGTGGCGCTCAATGATGACGGCGTGTGGACCGGCGGCAGTGACGGCTGGATACGGCGCTGGTCGGTCACCGGAGAACCGCTTGGCGAAGGCGCAGGCACACCGCCGCCGACATTGACCAATCCGCGCGGGGCCGAAGTGTTCCGGGCCTGTGCGGTGTGCCACGCACTGACCCCCGATGACGAGCAGCGCGCGGGCCCGACGCTCCACGGTGTGTTTGGTCGCCGGATCGGCACCGCCCCGGGCTTCGATTACTCCGATGCCCTGCTGTCCCTCGATATCATCTGGACCCCGCAGACCGTGTCGGAACTGTTCGAGTTTGGGCCCGACGCCTATACCCCCGGCAGCCGAATGCCCGAGCAGCGCATACCCAGTGCATCCGATCGCGCCGCATTGATCCAATTCCTTGAAACGGCGACGCGGTAAGCAGCGCCACAACAGCAGAAAAACCGGAGACATCTCATGAGCGATGACTACAACATGTCGATGCGGAAATTCCTCAAGCAGGTCGGCGTGACGTCACAACAGGCCATCGACGACGCCATGCGCGCGGCAGGATCCGAGGCGACCGCCGGCAAGAGCTTCACGGCGACCATGGTGCTGAAGGTGGACGGGCTGGACCTGGAACATCGGGTTGAGGGGACGATCCACGGCCGGGGCGACGACTAGACCGGCTGCGCCATCACCGGGTGTCATTAGACGCCTGGGCAAGAAAAACGCCGCCCGGTGAGACCAGGGCGGCGTTTTACGTTCGGCTCGGATATTCGGCGCTTCGTCCCTATTGCGGGACGGCGCTGTGCACAAAGAGGGTCTGACCCTCCACGGTATACGCATTGATCAGCTCTTCGCCACGGGGGCCCACAAGCCAGTCTTCAAGCTGCATGACGGCGGCGTTGTTGACATGCGGGTGACGATCCGGGTTCACCGGCAGCAGCGAATAAGGGTTGAACATTTCCGGATCGCCGGAAAACAGCAGCGCCAGGTCGGCCTGGTTTCCGAAGGTCAGCCAAGTCGCGCGATCCGACAGAATATAGGCGTTCAGCCCCGACGCCGTGTTCAACGCCGCCCCCATGCCCGCGCCAACGGCATTATAGGCGTGGCCAAGGTCTTCCGGGTCGACACCGGCGCTGGTCCAGAGCGCCAGTTCTTTCTGATGCGTGCCGCTGTTGTCCCCGCGTGACACGAACAGCGCCTCGGCCTCGGCGATCCGCGCCAGAGCGTCGGCGGCGGTTTGGGCAGAGGCAATGCGTGCCGGGTCATCAGATGGGCCGATCAGCACGAAGTCGTTATACATGATTTCCCGCCAATGCGTCGCGTGACCGGCCTCCACGAAAGCGATCTCTGCGGGTCGCGAATGCACCAGCACCGCATCGACATCGCCCGCTTCCCCCAATCGGAGCGCCTGGCCCGTTCCGACCACCAGAAGCTCCACCTCGATCCCAAGTTCGGCCTGGATTTCCGGCAGAAGCACATCGGCAAGACCGGAGTTTTCAAAGGATGTGGTGACGGCTATGCGCACCGTTTCCGCCATGGCAGGCAGGGTGGAAAGGGCGAAGGCGCAGGCAAGCAGGGCTCGGGTTATCATAGGGTTACTCCACGATCTGACCGTTCAGGAAGGCGTGCGCTTCGGGCGTTGCAGGTTTTTCAAAGAACGTCTCCGCGCCATTTAATTCTCGCACGCAACCATTGAGCATGAAGACTATCTCGTCTGCAAGCCTTGCCGCCTGTCCAAGATCATGGGTCGACATGACAATGCGGGTGCCGCGGGATCTTGCGTCGGTCAGGATGGTTTCGATCTCGCGCGTGGCCCGCCCGTCAAGATTGGCGCAAGGCTCGTCGAGAAACAGCACTTCGGGGTCGCGGATCAGGGCGCGGGCAAGCGCAAGTTTCTGTTTTTCGCCACCGGAGAGCACCTGCGCAGAGCGGTCCAGAGCGTGCCCCAGCCCGACATGGGTGGCCACCTCCCGCGCCCGGGCCCGCGCCTCGGCACGTTTTGTCCCGGCCACGCGCAGGGCGTAGGCAATACAATCGGTCACGCTGCGGCGCATCATCGTCGGCGTCTGAAACACGAACGAGCGGCTGCTTCGGGCCTCCTCTTCCGGGATCGACCAGTCGAGGCCACCATGGGCCGGTCGTTCAAGCCCATGCATCAGCCGCAGGAGGGTTGTCTTGCCGGATCCGTTGGGGCCCAGAACGATGGTGATCCCGGTGCCGCCCAGGGTCAGGTCGATCGGCCCGATGAGACGGGTCCCACGCCGTTTCACCTCGGCGGCATGGATGCGCAGCGGCAGGATTGAGCTCACCATGTCCCCGACCTTTCGGTGCGCGACAACGAATGCATCAGCAGATTGACCGCGATGGCGAGCGCGATCAGCACGAAGCCAAGCCCGAGCGCCAGCGCGAAATTGCCTTTGCCGGTCTCCAGCGCGATGGCCGTGGTCAGCACGCGTGTGGCGTTATCGATGTTCCCGCCGACAATCATGATCGCCCCGACCTCGCCGATGCCGCGGCCAAAACCCGCAAGACAGGCGGTCAGAAGCGCGCGCCGTGCATCCCAGAGCAGGGTCGCCACGCGTTGGCGCTTGGTCGTGTTCAGCGAAATCAGCAGATCATGGTATTCCGACCACAGGTCACGGATGGCCTGATGCGCGATCGACGCAATGAGCGGGGTGACGATAATCACCTGCGCGATGATCATCGCCGTCGGGGTGAACAGCAGCCCGAGTACGCCGAACGGCCCGGACCGGCTCAGCAGCACATAGACGATCAGACCGACGACCACCGGCGGCAACCCCATCAAGGCGTTCAGGAGGGCAATCACCAGGCGCCGCGACCGGAAGCGCATCACCGCCAGCCACGCGCCAAGCGGCAGGCCAATCGCCGCCGCAATGACGACCGCCGTGATGGTGACCTGCAACGAGCGCAGCGTGATTTCGACGAGTTCCGGGTCGAACGCCGCGATCAGTTTTGCGGCCTCGACCAGCCCTTCCAGAATCTCGTTCATCGGCAGCGGCGTTTCTTTGTGCTTGGCGTCGAAAACATTGGCACGTGATACCATTCTGGCCGATGGGCGAAAGGGCATTTTGACGCTGGTACTCCCCCGCCGGACGGCATGCGCCCCGGCGCCAACCCGAGCCGCAGAGCCGTCGAAGCATGGGATATCATGGCGCCCAAGTTGAACGGCTACGTTCTGCACTCCCAAAAGTCGCCGAGCGCGCACCATCCGACGCCCGTCACATTCCATGCGCATTCAATCGGAATGTGACGTAAAAGGTTTGCTAGGCTGGCGATACATTTTGAGCACAGTGCAATGACCCGGTCGCTGACGCGATTTCCCCGCGCAGGCAACAGTTTCTTAAATAGGTGCAAGCTTAAGTGTTTGATACACAGATATAATTGGCGCGCAGCTTTGGATGAACAAGAGAACTACGTCTTCGCTATAGCACTATGACGACCCCGCCCTGATGCGGTCGCTCGCCGTTGGTTGGGAGACAACAAGATTTATCGGTGCTGCGGTGGTGCTTCCAGAGTCGGCCACGGCGACAAGGTACGGCACTGGTGGAGGTCCATCGGCCTTACCTCTGCTGCGCGCATCGAGTGTCCAGGACCACCACAATCTTGTTGTGGCCCAAATGAGCTTCCGCTGCGATCTCATTGAAGGAATGGATTGTCGACCACAGCGATCGCGTCGTTAGAGAGGCTGCCGAGATAGAGCCTGTCACCTTGCGGCACGGCATTGGCGACGCTGAAGACGCGCTGCCCGTCGGGATCGTGGAGCGCTCCGAGCGACGCGCCGCTAAGTTCGTCGTAGGCGGCCACCAATCCATAGCGCCGTGGCCGGACCCAAAAAGTTTGCGGAAGCTTGGCAATTATTGTTTTGAGCCAAGGCCGCGGATGCAGTGTTCGGTCCAAAAAGTCCGACCGCGGCGCCTGGATACTCACATAGAGCCGTCCTTCCGTATCGGCCGAGATCCCGTCGGCGAAGCCCGGAAGACCGTCGATGACGACATCCGAGCGCCCCGCCTCGGGTCCGGACAGCCAGAGACGGCGAACCCGGTAGCGTGGTGTCTCTACGACGAGGACTGCCGTCTCGTCGGATGTCAGCGCGACGCCGTTTGCGAAATACATGTCGTCGAGAAGAAGGCTTGTCTCTCCGGTCCTCGTGTCGAAGGCGTAGAGCGCGCCATGGGGCCGAGCCTCAAGCATGTCGAAGGGAAGATAGGGCGGCCCTGCGTCGAGCGTCGTGTTGTTGAATGCGGCGCTAGCGTCCGAGAAGTAAACGATGCCGTCCGACGCGATATCGAGGTCATCCGCGAAGAGGATCGGGCGATCGCCGAAACGGTCGGTCAGAAGGCGCACGGTCCCGTCGGGCGCAACCGCCTGAAGCCCGACCCCGTGATTGGCAACATAGAGCGTATCGTCCGATCCGAAGATTAGGCCAAGTGGATGCCCTCCGACATCGGCGAAGCGCTCGACGATCTCGTCGCCTTCGCTGAGAGTGATTCTCTGAATCCATCCGTCATGGGTTCCGGTATAAAGCCTTCCGTTCGAGTCGAACGCTACATCTTCCGGGATATCCAGACGGCCGTCGGCTATCATTTCAGCTCTGCCCAGAGCGACGTTCGGCGCGAAAGGGCCGTCTAAGGGATGGCCCGGATCAGGCTCGTAACGTAGGGAATCGATGGGCGAAGGAACTACTAAGAAAACGAGCAGGGCGATGAGAAGGGCTCCCGCCGCAATCGCCAGTGCGCGCGCTACTCTCACGGTATAAGCACCAGGTCATGCGCCCCGCGCGGTGTCGCTACGCGGTGACCGGTCGGCCTCAGGCGCGCTGCGGTGCCGTCACCCTCGATATGGAAGTACTCGACCCATCCCGTGGTTGAATTCGCATCGTGGTCCTGGAAGACGGTGACCGCCAAGCTATGCCCGGTGCGGTCGAACGCGATACCCTGCGGCAGCACGCCTCTGAACTCCACCGCCTCTCCCATTTGCTCGGGAATTCCGGTGGATGGATCGACGTTGAAGAGCGAAACGGACGAAGCGCTCCGGCCACGGATAAGGCCCGTGGGAAAGCCGGATGGTAGGTAGGTCCTTTCCATATTGAGAGTTGCCAGAAACGCGCCGTCCGGCGAGAGAGCGAAGTTTTCCGAACTGCGGCCCGATGCGACCGATCCGATCAGCCGCGGGGCGCTGGCATCCCAAGCGATCACATGGATCGATCCCGGTCCGTTCAGCACCCGGTCGATGGTGCGTGGGCCCCAGCCCGTGTCGAGCGCATAGAGGAAGCGCCCATCGGGCGACCAGCGCAGGACGCTGAGCAACTCACCGACGTCGGTCACGACACCTTCGACGGTCGCTCCCATGACCGCTCCGTCGGCTCCCCGTCGCAGCCGTGCGAAGCCGACCGTGTCTCCGCCCATGTTGAGCGCCAGGACATCTTCCCGTGGGTGCCAGGCTATGGCGGTTATCGTACCGGTGTCCGGTCCGACACCGCCTGCCACAGGCACATCGATTTGAACCGGCATCACCGGCCTGCCGCCTTCCAGTTCGAAGAACTCCAAGGCAGCGCCTTGGGTGGCCGTGCTGACGACGAGGTGACGCCCATCTGGGGCCAAGGCGATCCCCGTCGGCCGGGGTGCAGTCTCAACCTCCCCAACGCGCGTCCACAATCCGCCTGACCCGCGCGACATGACCGTCAATCGGTCGCCCGGTGGCAGCGCCTCTTGAACATCATCAACGGCATCCACGTCCTCCGGCGCGCCTTTGCGCCCTTCGATGACGAAGGCGAACCGCCCGTCCTGCGAGACAGCCATGGCGTTGGGCCAAGTGGTCACCGTATTTGACGCTGCTAGTCGTGTCTCGACGCGAGGCTCCAATCCACCGCTAAGCACGTAGACTGCGTCGTTCTCTTCAATCCTTGGTTTGAGGATCCCGTTTGCATACGCGAAAGCCGGCATGTCAGTGTCCGCCAAAACGAGGAGATCGCCGGCGAAGCCGGCAAAGGGGACCTCGACGGGATCACTGACCGTACCACAGGCGGCCAGCGTCACAAGCGATAGGACTGCAAAGGGTCGTCCGGTCACGGCTACGGCTCCGTTCCAATATTCACGCCATAGCAGATGGACCTTGACCCTCGTCATTGGTATTCATTCATGTGCACAACCGTTGTGCATAGTGGGAGAGCGGTTTTGGCATCTGATTTCGAAACCGTCGCCTGGGACGACCTACGTATCTGCCTGGAGGTCCGACGCGCCGGAGCCGTCTCGACGGCGGCGCGGCGTCTGGGTCTCAGCCATTCAACGGTGCTCCGCCGCATCGCCGCGATGGAGCGTTCGCTCGGCGTGGTCCTCTTTGTGAAGCGCACGGACGGATATGTCGCGACCGACGCGGGCCGCGATCTGGCGGAGGCCGCGGAACAGGTGGAGGCAAGGATCGCCACCGCCATGACGAGCGCGGCCGCGTTCGAGGCCGGTATGGCCGGCATGATCCGTTTTGCCGTGCCCGATCTCGCGGCCACCGTTCTCATGCCCCTTCTTGCAGCGTTCTGCGTGACCCATCCCGATGTGGAAATTTCGCTTCTCGCCGCTCAGACGCCGGAGAGCCTGACGCGCGGTGACGCACATGTGGCCCTCGCGCTGACGAAATCACCGCCGGCAGGACAGATCGGTGTCAACCTCGGTAAGGCGGCTTTCGCGCCCTATGCGGCGAGAAGCGCGCTTGATCAGGATGAAGAGCAAGATCTCCCCTGGATCGGGTTGACGAGCGGTTTGAGGCACACGCCGGTCGGTGGTCTCGACAGGGCGGCGACGGCAGCCCGGCGTCGCCTCCACCGCGTCGGCAGCCTCGCGATGCAATACGCTGCCATAGCGGGCGGACTCGGCGCCGGCCTCTTGCCCTGCGCCGTCGGCGATCTCGACGCGCGCTTGCGGCGATGCGGCGAACCTGTGACCGACCCCTCGCAACAGCTATGGCTGCTGTATCGGCCTGAGATGAGGGGGAACATCCGCATCATGACCTTCTTCCGCTATCTGCGGGTGGCACTGAAACGCGAACGCTTGCTGATCGCTGGCGAGAGGCCGATTTCGTGAAACCCATGGCCCCCTCCGAGGACTACTTCGCACAAAATCCACCACGGGTCTGACATGGCAATCGCTCCGACATAGACAGAGAATTTTCATGCATTTCAAGGTCGTTGAGGATTCATATGGGGGGCAAGTGAGCTTTGAACCCACAAGCGCAGCAAGGCTTAACGGGTCAACGGTCGTTTCAGCACGCCTGAGTGAGCCGCCAACTAAGCGAAATTGCCACGTAAACAGTGCGTAAGCACAAAGCCCTAAAAGGTCCGCCTGCCAAGATATTGATTTATTGAGTAAAATGGCGCGCAGCGTTGGATGAAAACGAGCACTACGTCTTCGCTATAGCACCATGAATGCGCATGACGGTGTAACCAGTGACCGATCATCAACAGTCGATTTGAAGACATCTTTATTCTTACGACAGGATCATTTTCTGTCAGCTCGGAGAAAGCAGGGAACTAAGCTGATCGACTTTCATGTCACGTAAGCGAACGAGCCTACGCTCCTCGCGACGAGAATCCTTCCACACCGAGACAACAAAGTGCGGTGAGAACACGTTCTTCTGGCGATCAGATACCCGTTAGGGCATAGATTGAAGCCGAAAAAGCAAACGAAAGCGGCAGATTATGCCAAGACCCAAGCTCCATAGCGATGAGTTCGTTCTAGAGACTGCGCTAAGCGTTCTGCTGCGGAAAGGCCCTTCGGCCTTCACTTTGACGGATGTGGCCGACACCGTTGGCATCTCCAGGTCGGCTCTCATCCAGCGGTTCAAGGATAAGTCGACACTGCATCAAAAAGTCATGCAGCGCACTACGCAGGACGTACGCGATTACTTCGCAAACGCCGATTTTGAGAAGGGACTTGATCCCTTATGGCTCATGCTCAAGGACCTCATCGCCGGCATGGGAAGCGGCTCCGAGATCGAGGGGTATCTTCTGCTCCTATGGGGTGATGTTCAGGAGCCTTCGCTTCGCGTGCTCGCTGCGGAGCGGAACCGGCTGGTTCTTAAAGCTATCGAGACGCGCTTGCCTGACACACCACATGCGCCTGAGCCGACAGCTCTTCTTGTCCGTCGTCAGGGATTTTGGGACAGATGGCTGCCTAAACTAAGAGAGGGTCTGGCGCATCTGTTTGGTTTGATTATGCGGCGGATTTGCTGTGAAGCAAGCGTCGCGTTTCGATGGTCTTCTGTTTGATCCTTTCTCGTTGTTTCAGGATGGTTTCACCGCGTCCGAAGTAGACGTCAGCTGGCGTGAGGTTCTGTAGGCTCTCGTGGTAGCGTCGGTGGTTGTAGTGCTCGACGAAGGCGTCAATCTGCTGCTGGAGATCGCCCGGCAGGTAGTAGTTTTCCAGCAGGATGCGGTTCTTGAGGGTCTGATGCCAGCGCTCAATCTTGCCTTGAGTCTGGGGGTGATACGGCGCGCCTCGAACATGGTCCATCTGCTGATCTTCCAGCCAATCTGCCAGTTCGCCCGAGATGTAACTCGATCCATTGTCGCTGAGCAGACGTGGCTTATGCAGGACCGTCGCCTTATCGCAACCCGAAGCCAGCAGCGCGAGGTCGAGCGTGTCGGTCACATCTTCGGCCATCATCGTTGTGCACAGCTTCCAGGCGATAATGTATCGGCTGTAATCGTCCAGGATCGTCGAGAGATAGAACCAGCCCCAACCGATCACTTTCAGATAGGTGAAGTCGGTCTGCCAGAGCTGGTTCGGCCGAGTGGTCTTGTCTTGGAACTCGTCCGCAGCTGACAGAACCACATAGGCCGGACTGGTGATCAGGTCGTAGGATTTGAGGATACGATAGACCGAAGCCTCTGACACAAAATACTTTTCCGTGTCAGTGAACTGAACCGCAAGCTCGCGCGGCGATAGATCACTTTCCTTCAAAGCCAGGCCTTTGATCTTCTCCCGAACTGGCTGGGGAATGCGGTTCCAGACCCGCGACGGCTTGGGACTGCGATCCTCAAGGGCCTCGGGGCCACCCGACAGATACCGGTCGTACCAACGGTAGAAAGTGGTTCTGGGGATGCCGAGCTTATCCAGCGTTCGTTTGGTCGGGAGATGCGAGCCTTCGACCAGGCGAATGATCTCCAGTTTCTCAGATGCGGGGTATCTCATTCGTCGTCGTCCCCATCCGCGATCATGCTTTTTTGAGCAGCCGCAGCTCCAGGGCTTGTTCAGCGACGACCTCTTTCAAATCACGGGATTCCCGTCGCAGGCCTTTGACTTCGGTCGACGTCGCTGCACGGGCCGTATCGCCCGCCAGCCGCTTCTTCCCAGCCTCAAGGAACTCCTTGGACCAGCTGTAGTACAGGCTCTGGGCAATGCCCTCCCGGCGGCACAGCTCAGCTATGCTGTCTTCACCTTTCAGACCGTCCAACACGATCCGGATCTTCTCTTCCGCTGAATACTGCTTGCGCGTCGCACGGCGGATGTCTTTGACAACCTTCTCGCCGTGGCTCTTTCGTGTTCCGGGTTTCTGTCTCATCTCCACTCCTTGGTGGTTACGATGTGCCAGAAACCCTCTCTTATCAAATCGACCTAAACTGTCCCATTGGTGCTGACGTCAGACAGGCTGCGCCCGATTGACGCCGAAGCGTGCAAGTCTTTGCACGAATGATTGCGATTGCACTTAGGGCGTTGTTTCTCTGGGCCGACTGGATTGCCAAGCTGCGCCCATGCCATCCAATTCTTCGAAGAAACAGGGCGACCTACGCCCAAGCATTGATCTCTACGACTACACGAAGCTGCCGGACCCCAAGCCAAGGGGCCGTCCGATTGCGGACGACCTGTCAGATTGGCGGGTCGTAGACGACTGGCCAGATGATGTGCCGGTCACGCCCGAAGAGGTCGATGTCTTCGAACGCTGGTTCGGAGACTTGCTCGAAGAAATGTTCGGGCCGGAGTCGGGCCGCGAATAGGCAGTCGAAGCGGCTTGTCACAACTGCCTCATTGGAGTATAGATATAATGGTGAAAGAAGCGCCCGTCAGCGTCATCGAGACGCCGGAATTCATCTCCGCGACGGGTCGTATGATGGACGAAGAGGAGCGCGCCTTGTTGGTGGATTATCTCGCCTACAATCCGGCAGCTGGCGATGTCATTCCCGGCACGGGCGGGGTGCGCAAGCTGCGATGGGCGTTGCCCGGTCGCGGCAAACGGGGCGGCGCGCGGTTGATTTACTTCTATCACAGCGGGGCTATGCCGCTTTTCGCGCTGACGGCCTTCGCCAAGAACCAGCGAGCCGACATCAGCCAAGCCGACCGTAATGGCTTTCGGGAACTGACCGCGCGATTGAAGCAAGCCTATCTCGGGAGGAGCGCATCATGAGCCGCAAGGCAGCCGACAGCATCCGGCGCGGGCTGGAAGAGGCCGTGGCCTATGCGGAGGGGACGGCGGACGAGAACCAATACGGCGTCCACATTCCCGCTGTGATCGACGTAAAGGCGATCCGCACCAAGCTGAATATGACGCAGGAAGAGTTTGCTGGACGGTTCGGCTTCTCGATCAAGACGCTGCGCCATTGGGAGCAGGGACAGCGCGCGCCTGAGGGCCCGGCGCGGGCGTATTTGCTCGTCATCGACCGCAACCCCAAAGCGGTCCAGAAAGCCTTGAGGAAAGCCGCGTGAACGCGCCGACGTCAGCGGTAAAGCAGCGGGCGGCGCTCTACCTGCGCGTCTCCACGGCACGGCAGGCGGAGCATGACGTCTCCATTCCTGACCAGAAGCGCCAGGGCGAGACTTATTGCGAGGCGCGCGGGTACGATCTTGTCGAAACCTATGTCGAGCCCGGGGCGTCGGCGACGAATGACAAGCGGCCGGAGTTTCAGCGCCTGATCGAAGCGGGAACGGCCAAACCGTCCGCCTTCGATATCGTGGTGGTCCACTCGTTCAGCCGTTTCTTCCGCGATCATTTCGAACTCGAATTCTACGTCCGAAAGCTCGCAAAGAACGGCGTGAAGCTCGTCTCCATGACGCAGGAACTCGGCGACGATCCGATGCACGTCATGATGCGCCAGATCATGGCGCTCTTCGATGAGTATCAGTCCAAAGAGAACGCCAAGCACACGCTTCGAGCGCTACAGGAAAACGCCCGGCAAGGCTTCTGGAACGGGTCACTGCCGCCCGTCGGCTATCGCGTCGTGGATGCCGAGAAGCGAGGCGCGAAGGTCAAAAAGGTGCTGGAGATCGATCCGCTTCACGCCGACACGATCCGGCTGATGTTCCAACTGGCGCTCAACGGCGACGGCGAAAGCGGCCGGATGGGCGTCAAGGCGATCGCGACGTACCTGAATGAGCGTAAGCGCTACACGCGGACGGGCGGACGCTGGGGCGTCGGCACAGTCCACCGCATCCTGACCCGCCGGACCTATATCGGGGAGCATGAATGGGGAAAGGCCCACAAGGATGGGACGCCCAAGAAGCAGGCGGAAGTCATCACGGTCGCAGTGCCGCCCATCGTGGATCGCGAGACGTTCGACGCTGTTCAGAAGCTCTTGAAGAAGCGCGCGCCGATGGTGACGCCGGGCCGGACCGTCAGCGGGCCGACCCTACTGACCGGTATCGCTTTCTGCGCTGAGTGTGGTGGCGCGATGACGCTCCGTACATCGGGCAAGGCGAAACACTACCGCTACTACACCTGCTCGACAGCCGCTCGCCAAGGCAAGACCGGGTGCTCGGGTCGCACAATCAGAATGGATAAGCTCGACCATCTGGTAGCGGAGCACCTCGAACGCCGACTACTCAATCCGAAGCGGCTGGAAGATCTGCTGTCAGCGCATCTTGACCGCCGGGAAGAGCGAGACACGCGTCGCCGCGATACGGCCAATGAACTGACAAAGCGGGCGGCGGAAGCCGAGCAAAGGTTAAAACGTCTCTATGACGCCATCGAAAGCGGCATTGCCGACCTCGACGATCCGTCGTTGCGCGAGCGGGTCGCCGAGTTGACGGCAACGCGAGACCAGGCGCGCATCGACGCCGAGCGCGCGAAAAGCGCGATCCAGAACGCAGGTCAGTATCTATCGCCGGAACACCTGCGCCGGATGGCGGTATCCGCCCGTCAGAAGATGCGTGGAAAGGACGGCGGATTTCGGCGCGATCATCTGAGGGCCTTGGCGCAGCGAGTCGAAGTCGCAGACCATGAAGTCCGCATCATGGGGTCGCATGACGAGCTGATCCGGACGCTGGCCGCTTCCGATGGCGTAGGAACGGCGGCAAACGGCGTTCGCACTTATGTTCCAGGGTGGCGGAGCGACAGGGATTCGAACCCTGGAGACGGTCTCCCGCCTACACACTTTCCAGGCGTGCGCCTTCGACCACTCGGCCACCGCTCCGACAGGGCGCACTTAGACGAGAACGCACCGCACTGGCAAGGGGGCGATGAAAGTTTTGCGTCCCCCGAAGATCGGGACGCCCAGGTACGGGGCATTTCGGCGCCCCACGCGCCGCCCGGGCCGCGCCTGCCTTTGCATATGGCCTCGTGCCACGACCCGGCACCAAAGCGAGGGACCCTGCGATGCACCGGCTCCATGGCCCCGGCTTTGGGGCGGTATGCGGGGACTCGGGGAGCTGCGTGTAGCGAGGGGCGGCCGGCATCGATAAACGGCTGCCGCCTGCCGCGGTTACTGCGCCAAAGCCACGGTCACGCGGCGGTTCTGTCGGCCCTTGCTTTCGATCTTTGCGATGGTGACAGGCCCGATCTCGGCGGTGTTGGCGACATGGGTGCCGCCACAGGGTTGCAGGTCGATCTGCCGGTCGCCGGTTCCGATACGGACCAGCCGCACCCGGCCCGCACCCTTGGGGGGCTGTACGGACATGGTCTTGACGAGGCCGGGATTGGCGTCAAGCTCCTCGGCGGTGATCCATGTCTCGGACACGTCGAGACCCCGCTCGATCAGGGCGTTCATCTGGCCCTGCAGCACCAGCTTGTCATCGGGCGGATCGGGCATGGCGAAATCCAGACGCCCCTTTTCCGCCGCGATCGCCCCACCGGTCACCGGAAGCGGGATCACCACCGACAAGAGGTGCAGCGCCGTATGCACCCGCATATGGCCGAAGCGGCGATCCCAGTCGAGGCGTTGTTCGACCTCGGCGCCCACGGGCGGCAGGGCGGCGGGCTCCGCCGGAACCAGAACGATGTCCGTCCCCTCCCCCTTCACCGCCATGGCAATCGGGATGCGCCCCCCATCCCAGTCCAGCACGCCGCTGTCGCCGGGCTGGCCGCCGCCCCGGGCATAGAACAGCGACGCGTCCAGAATGATGCCGCCCTCACCGGTCAGGCCCGTGACCTTTCCGGGCGCCGTCTTGCGGTACATATCTTGCAAAAACAACGTCTCGGTCATGGGTCGGGCTCTCCGTCCTTGTTGGTTGCGGCACGCAGGGTTTCGGGATTGCGGAGCCAGACATCGCGCTGCGCGAAGGGAATCTCGATGCCTTCTTCGGTGAAGCGGGCCGCAATCGCATGGTTCAGGTCGCTTTTCACGCTGAGCAGGAAATTCACGTCGCGCAGGATCGCCCGGATCTCGAAATCGAGGCTGTCCGCCCCGAACCCATGAAAAAAGATCGAGGGCGGCGGGTTCAGAAGCACCATCGGATGGGCCTCCGCCACCTCGCGCAGGACCGCTTCGACCTTTCTGGTATCGGTGCCATAGGCCACACCCACCGGTACGATCGCCCGCCCGGTATTGTTGTGGTGGGTCATATTGATCACCACGCCCGAGATCAGGTCGGCATTCGGCACGATGACGTCGGAGCGGTCGAAGGTTTCGATCCGGGTCGAGCGGACCGAGATGTCGCGCACATAGCCCATCATCCCGTTCACCTCGATCCAGTCGCCCTCCTTGATCGGCCGTTCAATCAGCAGGATGATGCCGGAGACGAAATTCGACACCACGGTCTGCAGGCCGAAACCGATCCCGACCGAGAGCGCACCGGCGACAAGCGCGATGGAGCTGAGATCGATCCCCGCTGCCGTGATCGCGATGATCGCGGCCAGAAAGATGCCCACATAGCCGGTGCCCGACAGGATCGCCATGCGCCCGCCCGCATCCAGCCGCGTCTTGGGCAGGACCGAGCTTTTCAGCGTCGCCTGCAGCATGCGGGTCGCGGTATAGCCCGCCGCGAAAACCAGCGCGAAGACAAGGAAATTGCGCGGGCTGATGGTAACGCCGCCAATCGCGAACCCCTCGATCAGGTTGCGCCACAGATCCAGCAGTTGCGCCGCGCGCACGCCCCAGATCATCGCGAAAAGCGGCAGGGACAACAGCGCCAGGACAAAGCCGATCAGCGTGGGCGTCAGCGCCTCGTCCAGCCCTTCGTGGCGGCCCGTCACCGTTCCGTAGAGATTGACCACCAGCCGCTGCAGGATCCGCACCAGCGCAATCAGGGCGAGGCTCATCGCGGCAGGCAGCAGGAAGCTGATCCCGGCAGTGGAATAGCCGATGGCCGCAAGGCTCGGCCCGATCACGCCAAGCGCCATGGCGGCCCAGCCCAGCACCCGAATGACCTGCGCATTGACGCTGAGATCGGCGCCCTCCCGGGTTTCCTGCCGCACATGGCTGATCAGCAGGCGGCCGATACGCAGCAGCAGCAATCCCAGCATGACCAGGATCGGAAAGAAGAGGATCAGGGTTTCGCCGTCGCTGAACCCGCCATTTTCGGAAATGTCGTCGATCGCAGTGCCCAGACCGATCGTGACCCCGATCGCGATGACCGTCCAACGGCCCTGCCGCCGTTCCCCTTCGCTCAATGTCAGCGGGCGGACGGCCGTTTCGCGAGCCGGAAACACCTGACGCCCCAACCAGACCGCAACCATCACGAAGACCGCGAATGGCGTGATCAGATCGACAAGGACCTGCGCCCGGATCCCGGTGAAATCCGTGGCGATGATGGCGGCCGCAATCGCCCCCACCCCGATCACCGGCATCAGGCATTGCAGAAGCGACAGGAAGAACAGCACAAGCCGCGCCCCGGGCGAGGTTTCCTCCCGCCGGATGAAGGGCATCATCAGGCGCCCGACCCATCGCCAGCCGCGGGCCAGCAGAACGAGCGCGATTATCAGGTAAATGGTGATGACCGGGGCGTTTTCCCGCAACTCCGCCTGTCGCAGGTCGGAGGTCGCCAGACGGTCGACCTCGAACGCCGTATCGACCAGCCAGTCGGCCAATGCGCCGATGGCGCCCGGCCAGTTGGCCGGGTTCAGGGGCGACGGCCCAAGCGACAGCAATTCGCCGGCCAGACGCTCGGCAATCAGCGCGTCGATCTCGCTGATCAGCCCCTGGGCACGCCGAAGCTCGGCTTCGGCACGGCGTATGGGCGCCTCCGCCTCCGCCAGTCTCGTGTTCAGTTCGGCCCGTTGCTCGGCGATGTCGGTCGGTTCGGTCTCGCCCTCGGGCGGCGGCGGGCCAAGCGCATCAATCTGGGCCCGGATACTCTCGATGCGCGGCGCATTCACGCGTTCCGCCTGCTGGAATTCGGTTCGCCACGCCACCAGTCTGGCGCGCAGGGTTTCCAGCGCCGCATCCGACGCGCGCTCCCCGTCGATCACCCATTCCGCGCGATCGGCCAGCTCGTCCCATTCCTGATAGTCGGGCAGGTCCTGCGCCTGTCCGGGCAGGGCCAGCGCCAGCAGCAGCAAGCCCGCGGCGAGCAGGTGCCAGAAACGGCGCGCGATCATTCAAAGACACTCGGCAGCTCCGCCCCCGCCCCCTCCAGCCACGTCGGAACGGGCAGGCCCTTCTCCCGCAGAAAGGCGGGGTTGAAGAGCTTCGACTGATAGCGCGTGCCATAATCGCAGAGGATCGTCACGATGGTGTGGCCGGGCCCCATGGCGCGGGCCATCCGCACCGCGCCCGCCATGTTGATGCCCGAGGATCCGCCAAGGCAAAGCCCCTCGCGGGCCAGCACGTCGAACACGATCGGCAGGGCCTCGGTATCGGGGATCTTGAAGGAATGGTCAGGGCGGAACCCCTTGAGGTTCGCGGTTTCGCGCCCCTGCCCGATGCCCTCGGTGATCGACCCGCCGTCGGCCTTGAACTCGCCGGTCGTATAGAAACTGTGGATGGCCGACCCCTCGGGATCGGCCAGCCCGATGGAAACGCCCTTGGGTTGCAGCGCCATGCCCACACCGGCCAGCGTGCCGCCGGTGCCCACTGCGCATATGAACCCGTCCACCTTGCCCCCGGTCTGGGTCCAGATCTCGGGGCCGGTCATCTCGATATGCGCCTGACGATTGGCGATATTGTCGAACTGGTTGGCCCAGATCGCCCCATTGGGCTCCGTCTTGGCCAGTTCCGCCGCCAACCGCTCCGAATAGCGCACATAATTGTTGGGGTTCTTGTAGGGGGCCGCCGGCACCTGCACCAGATCCGCCCCCGCCAACCGCAGCATGTCCTTCTTTTCCTGGCTCTGCGTCTCGGGGATGACGATCACGGTCTTGAACCCCATCGACGCGCCGACCAGCGCCAGCCCGATGCCGGTGTTGCCCGCCGTGCCCTCCACGATGGTGCCGCCGGGCTTCAGATCACCCCGCGCGATCGCATCGCGGATGATGTAAAGCGCGGCGCGATCCTTGACCGACTGGCCCGGATTCATGAACTCCGCCTTGCCCAGAATTTCGCATCCGGTCGCCTCGCTCAGGGCGCGAAGACGGATCAGGGGCGTGTTGCCGATGGTCTCGGCCAGATCCTTGTAGACATTCATCCGCGCGCGCTCCCGACCGTTGGAATTGTCCACAAGGGATAGGCGCGCGGGGCGGCAAACTCAAGCGGTCAAAGACCCGCCGCGCAGCGTTTCGCGGTGCCGTGCAAGCCATTGGACGGAGATGATCAGCGGCGCCACCGCCAGTTCTCCGCTCGTCAGCATCCCCAGTGCGGCATCGAGGCTGACAAGATGGGACCGGATATCCTCCCCCTCCGCGTCCAGCCCGCCGATGGCCGGCAGATCATCGGGCAGATCGGCGATCCCGACATAGGAGATAAGAACCTGCGCAACGCCGCCCGGCGACGGGTAATAGCGCCCGACCGGGTGCAGTGCACCGATCTGCACGCCCGCTTCCTCCAGCGCCTCGCGGCGGGCGGTCATTTCCTCGCTTTCGCCCGCGTCGATGATGCCGGCCACGGGTTCCAGCAGCCAGGGCGCGGGATCGCCATGCGCATAGGCCCCCAGACGCACCTGTTCGATCAGAAGAACCCGGTCGCGCAGCGGATCATAGGGTAGAACCGTCACCGCATCCGCCGCCCGGAACACCGCGCGCGACACCGGCGCGGAGAGGCCGCCGCCAAACAGGCGGTGCCGGGCGCTGTATTCCTCGATGGCGAAGAACCTGGTATAGGGTCTGTCCACCCGGTCCAGCGCGATATCGGCACGGGTGAACCCTGCCCCGACAGTCTGCGGCCGGGTCCACGCCCCGGTGCGCAACCGGGATTGCGCGCGGGCGCGGATCATCCCGAAACGGGCGGCGATGCTCTCCGGCGCCTCGGTTCCGTAAAGCCCCATGACCTCGGCGGCGGCCTCCAGCGTCAACAGGCCCCAATCACGCACCCAATCCCCGAGAGACCATGGCGCGCCCGCGGTCCAGGCCGCGGCGTCAGGCAGATAGACTTCCGCCGCCACCCGTTCGCCGCCGTCGGTTTCCACCTCCACCCGCGCAAGGTTGTAGGCGAACGCACCCTCGTAATGATCCAGACGCGCCCGATCCTCCGGGGTGATCCCGGTTGCCAGAACGCCCGTGGCGGTCGCTCCGGCACGGCTCTCGATCACCGGAAAGCTCTCGCCGTCGGCCCAGCTGACCAGATGGTCGGCAAGCGTGGCGTCCACCAGATCGGGCATGCGGCCCAGAACCAGCCCCAGAAGCGGCGCATATCGCAGCGTGCCGTAGAAAAACAGCGCATCCATGGGCGGGTTTGTCACCTCCAGGTGCGCGCGGCCATCTCGGTCAACACGCCCGCGATCAGCCCGCCCGCGGCCAGCGCGATCAGAACCGGCGCAGTCTGCATTTGCCAGAAATACTCCAGAAACAGCTCCAGCGCCGCGGTCACCGCCTCGCCCGGCTGGTCATAGCGCAAACTGGCCGATCGCCGGAACATCTCCCGCAGCGCGTAGAACGCGAGACCGAAAAAGGCGATCTGGACGGATGTGCGGAACCCGTTGCCCAGCGCCGCGGAAAACCCCGCGCCCGCGCGCCCGCCCATCACGTACCACCCCTGCCACAGGCCGATGATCGCGATCGAGGCGGGGAAATACGTGGCAAGCTGGCCTTCGGGGAAGGTGTCGGTCACCAGATAGCCGGCGACATACCCCACCCCGGCAAACAAGATGGCGCCGACAAGTTTGGCAGCCGTCAGCATCTCAGCGTGGCCGGGTCACGGTAATCTGCGTGACATCGCAATTGCCGAAATGGAAGGACGCCGCGCAGGAGGTGAGGTAGAAATTCCACATCCGGCGGAACCTGTCATCAAAACCCAAGGCTGCGACCTCCTCCCAACGTCCGTTGAAGGTGTCATACCATCTGCGCAGCGTCTGGGAATAGCTTTCGCCAAATTCGATCGCGCCTGTGACTTCAAGGCCCGCCTTGGCGACCTCGGCCCTCAGCACGCTTGGCGAGGGCAGCATCCCGCCCGGAAAGATGTATTTCTGGATGAAATCGACGCCGCGCCTGTAGATCTCCCACCGCCGGTCCTGAACGGTGATGATCTGAAGCGTGGCATGCTTTCCGGGTTTCAGCCTGTCCCGCAGACTCCTGAAGTAGACGGGCCAGTATTTCTCGCCCACCGCCTCGAACATCTCGATGGAGGCGATACCGTCATAGGTGCCGCGCTCATCGCGATAATCCTGCATCTTGATCTCGACCCGGTCGCTCAGCCCGAGGCGTTCCATGCGGGCCACGGCATAATCATGCTGTTCCTGCGAGATGGTCAGACCAGTCACTTTCAGGCCGCGCTCCCGGGCGGCGTATTCGGCAAATCCGCCCCAGCCACAGCCGATCTCCAGCACATGGTCGCCGGGCTGCGCGCCCATTTCGTCCACCATCGAGGCATACTTCTGGATCTGCGCGGTTTCCAGCGGCTCCTGCCCGGTGACGAACAGCGCCGAGGAATAGGTCATCGTGTCGTCCAGCCAAAGCCCGTAGAACTCGTTGCCCAGATCGTAGTGATGGGCGATATTCTTTTTCGCCTGCCGCTTGCTGTTCGACTGCATCCAGAACCTTAGCCGCTCATAGGCGCGGATCAGTTTCATGCCCAGAAACCCGTCATAGATCTCGTCGTTCTCGGCATGGACCAGATCCATGAAGGCCTGAAGGTCCGGCGTCGACCACCAGCGGTCGAGATAGGCCTCGCAGAACCCCAGATCGCCTTCGCGGATCAGTCGGGCGAAGATGTCGGGATTGTGGATATGCAGCTCGGCCACCGGGCCCGGCGCGCGCCCCTCGGCGCGGAACACCCGGCCATCGGGCAGGTGCATGTCCAATCGGCCGTTGGCCATGTCCCGGGCCTGATCGAAGACCGCGCCGAAATAGCGCGGCAGTTCGGTTTCTCCCTTGGTACTTGTTTTTATTGTCATTGTTTCCCCGTTTTTACCTGGGTCATCTTGCGCGAAACCGTCGGGCGGCCTCAAGCGAAATAGACCGGCGCCCCCGACGCTGCAGTGTCAGAAATCGCGATTTTCATAAGCCTCCAGCGCCCGCGCCCGCCCCTCCGACAGCCCCACCACCGGTGTCTCCGGATAGGCGTCGTCGGGCGCCATATGCCAGTTTTCCGGGATCGCTTCGAAATAGGACAATGCCTCCTCCCCCGGCGCATCGGAGAGCTCGGCCACCCATTTGCGGCGATATTCCTGCTCCGCGTCGAACTTCTCGGCCTGGGTCTCGGGGTTGAAGATGCGGAAATAGGGGGCCGCGTCGGGCCCCGATCCGGCGACCCATTGCCAGCCCATCGCGTTGGAAGCCGGATCCCAGTCCACAAGGCACTCCTCGAACCACGCCTGACCGACGCGCCAATGGGTCATCAGATGCTTGGTGAGATAGGAGGCCACAAGCATCCGCGCCCGGTTGTGCATCCGGCCCGTCACATACATCTCGCGCATCGCCGCATCGACCACCGGCAGCCCGGTACGCCCGCGCTTCCAGTCGCGCACCTCTTTCAGGCGCTCATCCTCGTTCCACGGGAAGCTGTCCCAGCCCTCGCGCCAGTTGTCGCGGGTGATATGCGGCGTGTGGTAGACCAGATGATAGGCGAAATCGCGCCAGATCAGTTCCTTGACGAAATGCTCGGCGCCCTTGGCGCCGGTCTCCGCCTCCCGCCACCCGGCGTGCCAGCAGGTCCGGGCGCTGATCTCGCCATAGCTCAGCGGCTCGCTCAGGCCGGAGGTGGCGTTCACGTCCAGAAAATCACGTTTGGCCTTGTACTCCGCGATCCGCTCCTGCGTGAACATGTCCAGCCGGTCCCGCGCCGCGTCCTCCCCAAGCAACAGGTGCGGGCGCACTACATCCGCGCCGCGCCGCATCGCGGCCCCCATCTGCCAGTCGTCAAGGCTGTCCGTCGCGGGCCATGTCCCGGGCGCGGGGATCTTGCCGGGCGCGGCCAGCGGTTCGGGCACCTCCACTCCACGCACCGCCCGCCAGAAGGGCGAATAGACCTTGTAGAAACCGCCCGCCCCGGTCTCGACCCGCCAGGGTTCGAACACGACATGCCCGCCATGGCTGACGGCGTCCAGCCCGTCATCCTTCAGCGCGGATTTCACCGCCTCGTCCCGCCGCCGGGCGTCCGGATCGTAAAGCCTGTTCCAGTGAACCGCCTGCGCACCCGTCTCGTCCACCAGCGCGCGCAGCACCTCCAGCGCCGCGCCACGGCGCAGGGTCAGACGGCTGCCCGCCTCTTTCAGGGTTTCCGCGAACCGCTCCACCGCAAGACCCAGCCGCCATTTCGGGGCCGCGCCGTGACCCTCCACCAACTCGTCGAGAATGAAGACCGGGATCACCGGGTGCCCGCCTTCACAGGCGGCCCGCAAGGCGGCATTGTCCGCAAGGCGGAAATCCCGGCGCATCCAATAGATAACGGGTGTCTTGCTCATCATGCTGCCTGCTGTCTTGTTTTGGCCCAAGCTAGCGCGCCAGAGCCAAGGTCAAGCGCTCGCCCGTCTTCCGATGGGAAAACAACGTCGCGGGCAGCGCCGAGCCTGCCTTGCCACGCCGGGGCGCGGCACGGTGAAAGCCCCCTTCCCATCCGCGCCGATTGTCCCGGTCTCAGGCCGTTACATCCACCACGACGCGGCCACGGACCCCGCCTTTCAGGATCGCCGCGCCAAGCTCGGGCAGATCGGCCAGACCCGCGGGATGGATCATCGCCTCCAGCTTTTCCATCGGCAGGTCGCGGGCGATCCGCCCCCAGGCCCGGACCCGGTTGTCATAGGGCTGCATCACGCTGTCGATCCCCAGAAGGTTGACGCCCCGAAGCAGAAATGGAATGACCGTCGCGGGCAAACCCGCCCCGCCCGCCAGCCCCACCGCGGCGACCGAACCGCCATAGGCCATCTGGCCCAGAACGCGGGCCAGCATGGCGCCGCCCACCGCATCGACGCAGCCCGCCCAGGTTTCGGCCTCCAGCGGGCGCTTGACGGTCTCGTTGATCTCCTCGCGGGCGACGATCCGCGCGGCACCGAGGGATTTCAGATAAGCCTCCTGTTCGGGCCGCCCGGTCACCCCGGCAACCCGATATCCCAGATTGCCCAGAATCGCCGTCGCGACCGAACCGACACCGCCCGCCGCACCGGTCACCAGAACCTCGCCCCTGTCCGGCGTCAGCCCGTGATCCTCCAGCGCCATCACCGCCAGCATCGCGGTAAAACCCGCCGTGCCCACCGCCATGGCGGACCGGGTGGTCAGGCCCTCGGGCAGCGGCACCAGCCAGTCGGCCTTGACGCGCGCCTTTTCGGCATAGCCGCCCCAATGCACCTCCCCCACGCGCCAGCCGGTCAGGACAACCTTGTCGCCGGGCGCATAGCGGGGGTCGTCCGATGTCTCCACCGTGCCCGCGAAATCGATGCCCGGCACATGCGGATAGGTCCGCACCAGCCCCCCGCCCGGCCCGATGCACAGCCCGTCCTTGTAGTTTAGAGTGGAGTACTCCACCGCGACCGTCACCTCGCCATCCGGCAGCCGCGCCTCATCAATCTCCTGCACCTCGGCGCTGGTCTTGCCGGTGTCTTCGTTCTTTTCCACGATCAGGGCGCGCATGGCGTCTCTCCTATTTCAGAATCCAGAATGTCTCGCGGACCACCGCGTCGCGGGGCCCGTCCTGTGTGATCACCGTCAGCGCCGTTCCGGGATCCCAATGGGTCATGCGGACCATCCCGATGGCAACACCCTCCCCGAAATCCGGGGAGACCGCCGCCGAGGTGACCTGCCCCACCCGCTTGTCGCCGGCCATGAGAGGCCAGGGCCGGTCGCAGGGCGGCAATGTCCTGGTCGCAATCGCAATCGGGCGGATCTGTTGCACGGGCCCTTCGCGCGCCACCCGCAGCAGCGCGTCGCGGCCGATGCAGCCCACCGCCGTCAATGTATCGCAGAACCGGCCCAGCCCGCATTCATGGGGCGTATTGGCCGCCGTCATGTCGTTGCCATAGCTGAACAGGCCGCTCTCGATCCGCTCGATGCCGTTGGGACAGCCCGCGCGCACATCCTGATCGCGCCCCGCCTCCATCAGCGCATTCCAGAGTGGCATGCCGATATCGCTGCCATCGACATAGATCTCGAACCCGCCCTGTCTCGAATAGCCGGACCGTGCGATCACCAGATCGCGGCCCTGAAACTCGAAATACCCGAACCGGAAGAAGCGCAGATCCCGGACCCCGTCGCCGAAGATGCGGGCCGCCAGATCGTCCGCCAGCGGGCCCTGGATCGCCAGCGGCGAGATGTCGGGCTCATCGACCAGCACATCCAGCCGGAACCCCTGCGCCACGCCCTTGACCCAGAGCAGCAGGTCGCTGTCGGCAATGGAGATCCACCACCGATCCTCGGCCAGCTTCACGGCCACCGGATCGTTCAGCATACCGCCCGTTTCATCGACGATGGGCACGTAATAGCATTGGCCGGGCAGCATCCCGCGCAGATCGCGGGGCGTCAGCATCTGCATCAGACGGGCCGCATCGGGCCCGCGCAGTTCCACCTGTCGTTCGCAGGCGACATCCCAGATCTGCACCGCCTCTTTCAGATGACGGTAATCCTCTTCGACACTGCGGAAAACCGTTGGCAGCAGCATGCGGTTGTAAACCGAATACGCTGTCACGCCCGCCGCTTCGACACCGTCGGAAAACGGCGTGCGGCGGATCCGGCGGGAGGGCGAAATCAGCGCCATTCCGGTATCTCCCCGGGCATGTAGGGCAGATCGGTGGGCTCGGTTGCGCAGCCCGCGGCGGTCAGCATCGCGTGGACCTGGCCCCGGTGATGGGTCTGGTGGTTGAATATCTGCATGACGCAAAGGGCGCGGCTGCAGGTCATCTGGGTGCCGGTCGACCCCGAGATCCAGCTCAGATCGCCCTCAAGGTCGCCTTGCCCGATGGACCATGCCCAGGATGCGATCCGCGCGTCGAGCTTCGGGCGTTCCGCCATCAGGGCGGGCCAGTCATAGGCCTCCGCCGTTGCCTGAGAGGTATCAACCTTCACCGGCCCCGGCCCGCCGTCGAACCGCGCTATCCAGAGCATGTCTCCCCACAGCAGATGGCTGAGCGTGCCTTCGATCCCGCCGAAGAACGCGCCGCGATCCCGGCGCCGCGCCTCGGGCGAAAGCGCGTCGGCCGCCTGAAACATCCATTGGTTCTGCCAGGCATTGTAGCGCGCCATGGTCTGGCACCATGCGGGGGTGATCATCTGCCCCCACCCGCGCTGCCGCCCCAGTCAATGGGACAGATTTCCGCCGATTTCCCGCCGAAATCCCAGATCCGTCCGAAATCGCGCACCTTGGACTTCAGGCCCACGGCCGCGATGATATCCGGGCCCATCCAGTATTTCGAGTTGGAGATCATCACCGGGTGATCCGGGCTGGCGCCATCGATCATCTCGATCTCGCCCTGGATCTTGCGGCCCACATACAGCCCGCGTTTCCTGCCCTCGCGCACGATCTCCACCTTCTCGCGCTCGGCCCCGACGATGTCGGACACCAGCATGGTGAAAAGGCCCGTCGTGCCCCCCGCCGCGCCCGAGAAGATCTGCAGGATACCGTTATAGGCCTTGCCGCTGGCGCGCTCGTCCACATAGGCCGCGACCTTCCAGCCGCCTTCGGCCATCCGCCCCGGGATCTCGACCATCAGGCCCACATTCAGGCCCGAAAGATCCTCGCCCTCGTAATGCCCCTCGTCGATGGCGATGGCCATCCAGGCGCGGCAATCCCCCTCCGTCGGGGGGTGTTTGCCAAGCGACACCACGCAGGGGCAAAAAACCGTGCAGGAGCAGTTCAGGAACAACTCCCCCTTGATCGCCCAATCCGTGGGTCGCATGCGCCGCCGCTTCGGATTTTCCATGCGCTGGTCGATCCGCTGGCTGATCGGCAACCGATCCGCATCGGGGCGTTTTCTGGCGGGCATCGGGTCTCTCCCTCTTCTATCCTTGAAACAACGGGCTGGCGATCACGGCGATCCCGCTCAGGATCAGAAGCGCGCCAAGCGGTCGGGTGACGTGGTGGCCGATCTGCGGCAGCTTCTCCAGCACCATGAAGAACGTGGCGAGGCCCATCCAGAGCAGGTTCATCACGCCACCGGCGAAGCCGAGCGCCATGAAGCCCCAGCAACAGCCCACGCAGAATACGCCAAGCCCCAGCCCCATGCGCAGCCCCCCGGCGGCTCCGCGGCGCCAATGGCCCAGGAAATAGCCCATCGGCGAATGGCAGACGCCGTGACATATCTCCTTGGTGCGGGTGAACTGGAACAGGCCCACGGCAAGCAGCAAACCGCCGGCGACCAGCGGCGAACGGGCGATCCCCAGCATGTCGATCACACCGCCGAACAGCAGCGCCAGCTGAACGCTCGTGATCACCGCCGCGAAGCAGAGCCAGACAAGGAAATAGCCCGCGAGCACACCGATCCAGCCCATGCGGGTGCCATCGGCGCTGAGGATCAGGTCGTCATAGGCGCGCAGGGTCGGCACCATGGTGGGCAGCATCATCGCGGCCATCATCACCGCCCACATCCCGAAAAGCGGCCCGAACTCCGCCATCGGCATGGCCATGTCCATCCGCGGATCCATCGCCGCCATGCGGGCGGCCATCTCGTTCGGGCGGCCCAGCAGATCGAGCCCCATGCCCGTGGACATGGAATACATGATCCACCACGCCCCGAGGATCAGGGCGAAAACCCCGAGCCAGAGCGTGGTTCGAAACGGAATGCGGGTCAAATCTGCCCCTCCCAAAGAGCGAGACTCAGCTTGCCAACCTTAATGTCAGACCTTTAAATGTCTGACAAATGAAAATCGATCCGAACAGCACCGCCGATCTGTCGGCCCAGATCGCCAAGGCGATCCGCGATGCGATCGTCTCCGGCGCGCTCATCGTCGATGCGCGTCTGCCGTCGGAGGCGGAATTGGCCGAGCAGTTCGAGGTGTCGCGCCCGACCGTGCGCGAGGCGCTGAAGCGGCTGGCCGCGCAATCACTGATCCGCACCCAGCGCGGCGCCTTTGGCGGGGCCTTCGTGAACCGGCTGAGCTACGAGGAGGCCTATGGCCAGCAGATCACGACCTCCACGCTGCTGTTGTCGATGAACTCGGTCGGGTTCGAAACCGCCTGCGAGGCGCGGTTCGCGCTGGAGCGCGCCTGCGCGCCCCTGTCGGCGGAGCGGCGCAGCGCCGATCATCTGGCGACGATGCGCGCCGAGATCCACCGCCAGTCGCAGCCCGGCCTGACGGACGAGGCGTTCTGCGCCTCCGACGTGGCGTTTCACCGGGCGCTGGTCGATGGCGCGTGCAATCCGGTCCTCAGCTACCAGCTGGCCGGCGCGGTCGAGGCGATGCAGCCGCTGATGAACATGATCACCTTCACCGCCCGGTCCCGCGGCGCTATCGTGGAGCTGCATACCGGCATCGCCGACGCGGTCGAGGCGCATGATGGCCCGCGCGCCGTGGCCGGGCTCGCGTCGCTGGAGGCCCATACCCAGGATCTGGCCCGCACCGTCATCACCGCGCGCGCCAGATCCCGCGACGGCTGAACCCGCTCTTTGCTCTTGCGAGCGACCGTGCGCTTTCCTAACCTCTGCTCTGGTTTTTCACCTCTTTCATCTCATGAGGACCAGACACCATGACCCACCGATTTCTGCTTGGCACGGCGACCGCGCTTGCGTTTGCCCTTCCCGCCTTTGCCCAGGATGATGACCTGCTGGTCTTCGATTACTCGGGGTTCGAGGATCCGAGTTTCCACCAGCCCTATATCGATCAGCATGGGGAAAGCCCGACCTTCGTGTTCTTCGGCGACGAGGACGAGGCGTTTCAGCGGCTCGTGTCCGGGTTCCGCTCCGACGTGACCCATATCTGCGCCGGATCGGTACCGCGCTGGCAGGCATCCGGGATCATCGAGGCGTGGGATACCGGCCGGATCCCGGCTTTCGGCGATCTGGACGGCAGTCTGCTGGGCGAGGACGTGATGGCGGGAACGGCGGAGCTGTTCTTCCTGCCGACGGATTACGGCTCCACCGCGGTCACCTACAACACCGATGAGGTGACCGCCGAACAGGTGGCCTCGCTGCAGGTGTTCAACGATCCCGCCTTTGCGGGCCGCCTGTCGATCCCGGACAATGTGGATGATGCCTATGCGCTGGCCTATCTCGCCACCGGGGTGAGCGACTGGTCCGATGTGAGCGACGCTCAATTCGAGGCGGCGACCGATTGGCTGCGCTCCATTCACGAGAACCTGCGCACCTACTGGACCGATCCGGGCGAGCTGGGCCAGCTGATGGGGTCTGGCGAGGTGCTGGTTGCCTGGGCCTGGAACGAAGTGCCGGTGGCGCTGGCCGATGAGGGCTTCCCCGTCGGGTTCGAGCGCAACACCACGGAAGGAACCTCCGTCTGGCTCTGCGGCTACGTGAACATGGCCGACGGCCCGGGCAGTGAGGACAAGACCTATGATTACGTGAACGCGCTTCTGGATGTCGCCTCCGCCCAACCGCTGATCGAAGGCGGCTTCGGCTCGGCCAACACGGTGGCGCTGAACGCGCTCGGGGCCGAGACGCTGGAGGCCAACGGTCTGGGTGAGGTCACGGTGCCGGTTCTTGCACAGCTTCCGATCTCGAACGAGCAGCGCCAGCGTCAAGCTGAAGCGTTCGAGCGGATCAAGGCCGGGTTCTGATCCGCCGCTGACAGGGCGAAAAGGGCGTCGCGCAACCGCGGCGCCCTTTATCCTTTGGCCCGGTCGCCTTCTTTGGCCCGGTCATCGGCGCGGGCGCAACCGCCTGCCCAATGCGCGGCGCCCGCCTGTCAGGTCACAAGCTCAGCCATGCGCCGCAAGCGCGTTGTCGGCTTCCGCCTCGGCCAGGATCCACTGGCGAAAAGCCCGTATCTTCGGCATGTTGCGCCGCGCGGTCGGATAAATCAGCCAGTAATGACCGCCATCGGTGCTGACCCGGTCGAAGGGCTGCACCAGACGCCCGGTTTCCAGCTCGTAGCGAAAGAACCTCGGCGTCAGCATCGCAACGCCCTGACCGGACAATACCGCCCTGACCTCAAGCGTCTGCGCCCCGAGATGGCTGCCCACCCGATCCGACAGACCGTCGGTCGCGACGCCCGCCTCGGCCAGCCAAATCTTCCAGAACGGATCTGCCGGGTCGATGAGTTGCAGGTTCAGAAGATCCGCGGGGCTTTCGATCGGGCCTTCCGCCTCAACAAGCTCAGGACTTGTGATGGGCGTGAATTCCGACGGGAACAGCGCATGCGCCACCACTCCCGGCCAGTCACCCGTGCCATAGCGGATCGCCAAATCGATTTCATCCTGAGCGAAATCGATAAGCTTCGGATCGGATTCCACGCGCACGGCCAGATCGGGATGGGCCATTTGGAACCGCCCGATGCGGGGCGCCAGCCAATTGGTCGCAAACGTGGGCAGCGCGCTGATCGCCAGCGTTCGGTTCAGGGCGTCCTGATCGGCGCCATAGGTTGCGCGCAACCTGTCGAACGCCTCGATCGTCGGGGTGGAAAGCTGGCGGCCGATCGCGGTCAGCGTCACCTTGCGGGCCTGCCGCAGGAACAGGGGCGCGCCGATCCGCTCCTCCAGCATCTTGATCTGATAGCTGACCGACGCCTGGGTCATGCCCAGCTCCGCCGCCGCCTCGGTGAAGTTTTCATGGCGGGCGGCGGCCTCGAACACCCGTATCGCCGCAAGCGGCGGCAGCCTGACGACCTTCTTCATAAGCCCACCTTATCCATGAGACGGTCCGTTCAATTGGTAACAGATGCTTTCCCGTATCATATTCAGTTCCAGAGATTGAAACCACCTATATCAGAGGTATCGCACATGTTTCTCCGAGACCTATCAACCCACGCCGCCAGAACCGCCCGGCGGATGCGCCGCTCCCTGACCGGTCACATCAGGCACACCCCCTCGCAGGATCTGGGGGATCTGCCGCCGCATATCCGGCGCGATATCGGGATCGACACAAGTCGGGGGCCCTTCCGTCCGCTGGACCGCCGCTGACACCTTGCCCGCGCGGCGGGCAAGTCTTTCCCCTGTCGAGCTTGCTTGAAATCCGGCCCGCGAACCCCCATAGTCAGAGTGTTCCGGCAACGGGACTATGGACATAAACGCGCTCGCAATAAGCGGATCGGACCCGGGGGCGGTACCCGGCGGCTCCACCAAACCTCGCTCATTTGGCGATCATGGGGCCGAAACAGGATCGACGAACGTCTAAAGGGGTTAGCTTTGTCCCGGTGAGGTACCACCGTTATCGGTCCGAAACGTACAGTTGCAAATGACAACCGTGCTCCGGCAATGGCTCTGGCAGCGTAAGCTGCTTAAGTCGCCGACTTTAAGCCCTTGCGCCTAGCAGCGTAAGGCGGGGTTCGCAGGCACCTGGCAACAGAAGCCTGCACTTCCCTCCCCCCTTCCTCGCTCCTCCTTCATCTGTCTTGCCCATGCGGGCGGGCCATCCGGCGACGCCTCGCTCCATCGGGGAGCCGCCCTGCGGATGCCCCTCCGATCCCGGCCCTCGCGCGATGTTTTTTCAACTGCAAGTGATCCATCCCGACACCCCGCCCGTTTAAGTGGAAACTTGGCAATGCAGGGAGAGCCATATGCTTGGCGCACTGACAACGGTCGATATCGTCAACATGCTGGTGGCGTTTCTGACGATTGGTCTGGGTCTCACCGGCTGGCTGGCCCCCCGCTGGACGATGGACCTGCTGGATATGCGTGCCGGGCCCAGCAACATGGCCTATACGGAGATTTCCGCCGCGTCGGGCTGTCTCTTCGTCGGGCTGGCCGGTGGTGCGCTCCTGCTTAACGAACCCCTCGGCTGGCTGGTCATGGGCTTTGCCTATGCGGGCGCGGCAATCGGGCGGATCACGTCCATTTTCCGCGACGATGCCGGATCGCGCCAGAGTTGGACCTTTTTCGGTTGCGAGGCATCGCTCGCGGCATGGCTGGTTCTGGCCAATATCTAGCGGCGGCGCAAAGCCCATCGGCTTTCAATCCGAAACGAATCTTCTATGGTGAAAGGGCATATGCCGCCAGCCGGGGAAGAAATGCCAGACACACCGCCGGACACCATCGCCTATGGCCGCCTGATGCACCGCGCGATGCGGGGTCTGATCCAGACCGTCTTGCAGGATGTGGCCGATCACGGCCTTCCCGGCGAACATCATTTCTTCGTCACATTCGACACCCGGCACCCCGAGGCGGATCTGGCCCCCTGGCTGATCGACCGCTACCCCGAAGAGATGACCATCGTCATCCAGCACTGGTATGACGGGCTCGAGGTCGATGACGAAGGGTTTTCGATCACCCTGAATTTCGGTGACAACCCGGAATCCTTGCGCATTCCCTTCGATGCGATCCTGACTTTCGTGGACCCGTCGGTGGAGTTCGGTCTGCGGTTCGAGACAAGGGGCGCCAAAAGCGACGACCCCGAAGACGACCCGCCGCCGCCCGATGGCGACGCGCGCCGGACCCGCGCCGACGATACCGCAGAACCCCCGGCGGTTCGCGATGCCGAAGTGGTCAGCCTGGACCGGTTTCGAAAACCTCACTGAATGCCCCCCGCGCCCGAGCTTTGATCTTGCCTGACGGGCGCATTCATGACTTGTGACCGGCAACGCCTTTCAGCACCCGAGGACGTCCCCCGATGGCAAGCGATTTCCGGCTTTTCATGACCCAGCTTCTGAAACGGCCGCATCAGGTCGTGGCCCTTGCGCCCTCTTCCGAGGGGCTGGCGCGCGAGATGGCCGCGCGGGTCGATCCGGCGGCCGGGCCGGTGATCGAGCTTGGTGCGGGCACGGGCAAGATCACGAGGGCGATCCTTGACCGGGGCCTGCCGCCGGAACAGCTTCATTCGATAGAGATGAACCCGGTGTTCTGCGATCGCCTCCGCGCGGCGTTTCCGGGCCTGAACGTCTATCAGATTTCCGCAGGCGATGTGGGCACCCTGCCGGTCGAAGATGCCCAGGCCGTGATCTCGGGCCTGCCGCTTCTGTCGATGCCGGTTGCCCTGCAACGCGCGATCCTGACCGGCACGGTCACCAAGGTCCGGCCCGGCTGTGACTATGTGCAGTTCACCTATGGCCCGAAGCCGCCGGTGACGCCCGTTATCCGCGAAGAACTGGGTCTCAGCTGGGATATCAGCCACAAGATCTGGTGGAACATGCCCCCCGCCCGGGTCTACCGGTTCCGCCAGGCGACGGCAGAGGCGAGTGCCGCGTCCTAGGCGGGGCGCGATTCTTGCCGTTGCACCCGGCCCGCTGCCCGGGCTATCCCCTGCCCTGCGACATGCGAAACCCCGGAGGACGACCTGATGACCGCAACCCGCACCGAAACCGACAGCTTCGGCCCGCTGGAGGTTCCCGCCGACAAGTACTGGGGCGCGCAGACGCAGCGCTCGATCCTGAATTTCCCGATCGGTTGGGAAACGCAACCGGTGGCCATCGTCCGGGCTCTGGGTGTGATCAAGCGCGCCTGCGCGGAGGCCAACAAGGCCTCGGGCAAGCTGGATGCGAACCTGGCCGATGCCGTGATCGAAGCGGCGCAGGAAGTGATCGACGGCAAGCTCGACGACAATTTCCCGCTGGTCGTCTGGCAGACCGGATCGGGCACCCAGTCGAACATGAACGCCAATGAAGTGATCGCGAACCGCGCCATCGAGATCCTCGGCGGCGAGATCGGCAGCAAGTCGCCCGTCCATCCGAACGATCACTGCAACATGGGCCAGTCTTCGAACGACACCTTCCCGACGGCGATGCATATCGCCACGGCGGTCACGGCCCATGAGGTTCTGATCCCCGGTCTGGAAAAGCTGCACGCGGCGCTGGAGGAGAAGGTCAGGACCTTCGACGGGATCATCAAGATCGGCCGGACGCACACGCAGGACGCGACGCCGCTGACACTGAGCCAGGAATTTTCCGGCTACACCCATCAGGTGGCGATGGGCATCCGGCGGGTGAAAGCGGCACTTGGCGCGATCTACGAACTGGCGCAGGGCGGCACCGCCGTGGGCACGGGTCTCAACACCAGCCCCGGATGGGCCGAAGAGGTCGCGGGCAACATGGCCCGGATCACCGGCCTGCCCTTCGTGACCGCCCCCAACAAGTTCGAGGCGCTGGCCGCCCATGACGCGATGGTGGAAATCTCCGGCGCGCTGAGAACGGTCGCCGCGTCGCTGTTCAAGATCGCCAACGATATCCGCCTTCTCGGCTCCGGCCCGCGCTGCGGCCTGGGCGAGTTGATCCTTCCGGAAAACGAGCCCGGCTCCTCGATCATGCCGGGCAAGGTGAACCCGACCCAATGCGAGGCGCTGACCCAGGTCTGCGCCCATGTGATGGGCAATGACGCGGCCGTGGGTTTTGCCGGGTCGCAGGGCCATTTCGAGCTCAATGTCTACAAACCGATGATGGCGTATAACGTGCTGCAAAGCATGCAGCTTCTGGGCGACAGCGCGGTGGCCTTCACCGACAATCTCGTGGTCGGGCTGCAGGCCGACGAGGTGCGGATCGACAAGCTGATGCGTGAATCGCTGATGCTGGTGACGGCGCTGGCCCCCACCATCGGCTACGACAATGCCACCAAGGTCGCAAAGACCGCGCACAAGAACGGCACCACCCTGAAGGAGGAGGCCATCGCGCTCGGCTTCGTCGACGAGGAGACCTTCGAGGCGGTGGTCCGGCCCGAAAACATGGTCGGCCCCAAATGAGCGAGATCGTCAACCTGAACAAGGCCCGCAAGATCTGCAGCCGGGCGGAGAAGAAGGCGGTGGCGGACGCGAATGCCGTCAAGCACGGGCGCAGCAAGGCCGAGCGGATGCTGGACGCCACGCGGGACGCGCAGGCGCGCAAGCTGCTTGACGATCACGAGCGCGAAACCGAATGAACGCCCGGCCCCGCAAGCGGTCCCTGACCTTGCGGGGCCATCGCACATCCGTGTCGCTGGAAGATGCGTTCTGGGAGGAATTTCAGCGCATCGCCCTGGCCCGCGGGCTTTCGGTGAACGAACTGGCCGCCGAAGTCGACGAGGCGCGAGGGCTGGAAAGCGGGCTCGCCTCGGCGATACGGGTCTATGTGCTCCAGACCGTCGCGGGGCGTTGAGCGCGCGCCCCAAAGCACCGGCGCAAACCCATAGGCAGACGGCAGCTTACCGCCGTGTCACGCGCAGGACGATCCCGTCGCGGGCCCGCACTGTCAGATAGGCCACGGGCACCGGGTCGCGCCCCGCGACGCGCTCGAAGCGGAACGCACGAACCAGCATCGAGAGCAAAAGCGGCCCTTCGACCATCGCGAACCCCGCGCCCGTGCAGACCCGCGCACCGGCGGAAAAGGGGATATAGGCCTCCCGCATGCAGCGCCGCCCATTCTCGGTCTGCCAACGCGCGGGATCGAAGCCGTCGGGATTGTCCCAGATCCGGTTGTGCCGATGCAGATGCCATGGGGAGATCACCAACTGGCTGCCGACCCGGATATCCCTGTCGCGGAACCGTTCCGGACAGGTGGTCTCGCGCACCATCATCGGCACCGGCGGATAGAGCCTCAGCGCCTCCCGGAACACATCGCGGCTGAGTTTCAGCCTGGACATCACGGAGAAATCGGGCCCGTCCAGCATCTCCGCCTCCCCGGCCAGCCTTTCCTGCCAGTCGGGGTACATCGCCAGAAGACAGAGCGCCCAGCCAAGCGCGCTGGCGCTGGTTTCATGACCCGCGAGAAAGAAGATCGCCACCTGATCGACCATTTCCTCGGTCGAGAAGGTTTCGCCGGTCAGCGGGTCAGCGGTTGTCATGATCTTCGTGGCCAGATCGTCGGGCGCGGTTCCCGCCTCGATCTCGGCCATGCGCGCGGCGGTCAACTGGGTGATCAGTGCGCGGATCGACCGGGCCGTCGCCCGGGTTCTGGCCCTGTGGCCGCGCGGCATCCAGCGCGGCAAGCTCAGGAAAGCGGCGGCGTTCAGGATCGGCTGCGTGCGCTGATACTCCCGAAACTCGGCAAAGACGCGCGCGGCGATCTCGTTCTCGATCGGGAGCGAGAAAAGCGTGCGAAAGATCACATCCGCCGCCGCATGGCTCATCTCGGGCTCCACATCGAGGATGCCGTCAGGCATCCGCGCCACCGCGGCCTCCCCCGCGGCCCAGATCGCCGGGAACGTGTCGCGCAGGCGCCCGCCTTCGAAGGCCGGGTCGATGATCCGCCGCTGGCGCTTCCAGGTCTCGCCATTGGTCAGAAACACCGAATTGCCCAGAAGCGGGCGCAACCCCTCCCCCACGCGGTCGGATTTCGGGAAATCCTCGGGGCGTTCCTTCAGGACCGTTTCGATCAGGGCCGGCTGGTTCAGCAGATAGGAGCGGAAGAACGGCGTGCGGAACTCGGCCATCCACGCGCGGTAGAGCCGCGCCGGCTGCGCCGACAGGATATCGTCGCGGAACAGCCGCAGATAGCGCAGCAGCGAAACCCGGTCCGGGCGGGGCACCGGTTTCGGCGGGATCATGCGGCCACGCTCGTGAACCGGTTCACCGCGCGCTCGATCCGGCTTCTGGACGGCGCGCGCCCGGCAAACCGGCTGTGCAGGCTGCGCGGTCCGGCGGTGATCCGGAAATAGTCATAATCCCGCGGCCGGTCGAACGCGTTGAGATACTGGAAATGCAGCTCGAACAGCCGCCAGCGAAGCGCCTTCCACCGCGCCGGGCTGAGCGTTTGGGTGAAGGCCGCCGAGATCACGAGGGGCCAGCGTTTCTCCGCCGGGGCGACACCGGTCACGGCCACCGGATCGCACAGCGCAAAGGCGCAGCCGTCACCGGGTGCGGTCACATCGACCCATGTGATCTCCACGCGCGTGCTCAGAAAGGCCAGATCCGCGCGCAGCCTGTGCGCCTTCGGCAGGAAGGACACCATCGGGATCACCTGCCCGAGGCTCAGCAGCGCCAGACGCGGGCCCCGATCCGGCACCCGGCCCGCGCGGATCAGATCCGCGAGGATCGACACCGCGATATAGGCACCCGAGGAATGGCCCACGATCAGCACCTCGTCCACATCCCCGCGCAGCGCCCTCTCGATCCGGTCGGCAAACTCCGCCATCCGTGCTTCCTGCGCCGGCGGGTAGGCGCCGCCATAGCGCGCGGAAAAGGCGTAGTCATGCATCAGGTAATAGGCCAGAAACCGGCCATCCTGCCGGCGGAACAGATCCAGCACGGCCCAGACCATCACCAGCCCCAGCACCAGACCGAAAAAGGACAGCGGTATTCCCAGAACCCGGACACCCAACCATTCCACCGCAAGCGCGGTCGCAAGCCCGACGCCCAGCGCCAGAAGCAGTTGAACAAGCAGGAACACGACCGGATATAGCGCGGCGATGACCGGCCCCTTGCGCAGCCGCATCAGCCGGAACAGCGCGCCCGACCCGATATAGGCCCATGCCGTGCGGACAAGCTGGCCATAGGTGGCCAGGATCCCCTGTTTCATGGAGGCCCGCACGATGTCGGACCAGTACATGACCTCGACATCGGTTTCGACGGTCTGCCCTTCCATGACGGCCTGCACATGCCAGCCGAACCTGCCGTCCGTCCGCTTGGGTCCGAGCGCGATCTCATAGCCCGAAACGGCGGCCTGCGCCGCCGCCTCGCGGCGGTATCGTTCGCGGTACTTGCGGGGAGGCACGGGGTCATAGCCGGGGATATACATCACCCGGCGGCGGTGGACCTCTTGGGGGGACGGGTCGCTCATCAGCCCTGCCTAGATCTGGAGTTGGGCCAACCTATGGCAATTCAGCCCAAAAGGCCAAGCGCCGGGAAGGTTTCCAGCAGCCAGAACGCAAAGGCCGAAAACGCCCCCGTCATCAGCGCCACGCCGACGCCGACCAGCAACAGCCCCATGATCCGTTCGATCGTCTTCATGTGGCGTTTCAGCCGCGTCATCAGCCCCATCGCCCGTTCGATGAAGGCCGCGGCCAGCAGGAATGGCAATCCCAGACCGACGGCATAAACGCCCAGAAGCGCCGTGCCCCGTTCGACGCTCGATTCCGTGGCCGCGATTGACAGGATCGCGCCCAGTTGCGGCCCGATGCACGGTGTCCAGCCAAAGGCGAAGGCCAGCCCCAGAACATAGGCGCCAAAGGTCGAACCGCCGCGGTCGCCCGCATCCATCCGCGCTTCCCGGTCCAGGATCGGAATTCGGAAGATACCCAGAAAATGCAACCCGAAGACGATGATCACGGCACCTGAGATTTGCGCCAGAAGTATCTGATTTTGAAGAAAGAACTGCCCGAATATCGACGCGGTGAAGCCAAGGAACAGGAACACCGTCGACAGGCCCAGAACAAAGAACAGCGCCGCGACCACGGCCTTGCGGCGCGCGGCACCCGCGGCGGCCATCTCGTTCATCGAAATGCCGCCCATATAGGCAAGATAGGGCGGCACGATGGGCAAGACGCAGGGGCTGAGAAAACTCAGCACGCCCGCGGTCAGCGCCACAAGCATCGCCGGCAAGAGCGACGCATCGAAGAGATCGATTCCGAACATGTCTCCTGCCTATCCCGGTCGGGCGCAAAGGTCACGTGCGCTGCGGTCACATATCCGTGGACAGATGCACGGCGGCGATTTATGCCGCATATCCGATGGAGTTCGATCTGGATATCGATGCGCGCGGGCTGTTGTGCCCGCTTCCCGTTCTGCGGCTGCGCAAACGCATGGGCCCGCTGAAGGCGGGTCAGGTCGCGCGGCTTCTGGCCGATGATCCGGCTGCATTCGTCGACGTGCCCCATTTCTGCGCCGAACAGGGGCACGGCTTTCTGGGGACAGAGGATCTTGACGGTGCGACCGCCTATCTGGTCCGAAAGGGCTGACAGCCTGATCCGTGGCGAGCGAAACCCCCTGCAAGCTGGCCTCTTGCAGGGTCCCGATCTACCGCCGTTTCAGCAGAACAGCACCATGGCACGCGCATCCCAGGCCAGATCGGCGCGGTCCCCACGGTCCAGCACCCGCCGGCCCGGCATGTTCCGCATCGAAACCTGGACTATGTTCGGGGCGCCATCCAGACGGATGTCGTAATAGGTCATGTCGCCGTAATAGGTCCGCTCCTCGACCACGCCCTGCGCCACACGTTCGGCGTTTTGCCCATCGAAGAGCAGTGTCATGCTTTCCGGTCTGAGCCCGATGCTGATCTCTCCGCCGGTTCCCATCGGGCATTGATCGGGCTCCAGTATCGCGCGGCCTAGGCCCGGTACCTCCACCTCGACCGACGGGTTGCCGGCCTCGATCAGGCGGGCGGGCAGGAAGTTCATCATTCCGATGAACTCGCCCACCTTGCGGCTGGCGGGGCGGCGATAGAGGTCCTGCGGCGGGGCCAGTTGGGCGATCCCGCCCTCGAACATCACGGCGATCCTGTCGGACATGATCAGAGCCTCTTCTTGATCATGGGTCACCAGAATGAAGGTGATGCCGACCTGCCGCTGCAGCCGGCGCAGCTCGGTCTGCATCTGCTCGCGCATCTTCTTGTCGAGCGCCGAAAGCGGCTCGTCCAGCAGCAGCACCTTCGGCTTCAGGATCAGTGCGCGCGCCAGTGCCACGCGCTGCCGCTGCCCGCCGGACAGCGCATGGGCCGCGCGGCCGCCATAGCCGCCAAGCCCCACCATCTCCAGCGCCTCGCCAACGGCCGTCTTCTTCTCCGCCCCGCTCATGGGTGACTTGCGCAAGCCGAACCCCACATTCTCGGCCACGCTCAGATGCGGGAAAATCGCATAGCTCTGAAACACCATGTTGGTAGGCCGACGGTTCGGCGGAACGCCGTCCATGTCCCGCCCGTCCAGCAGGATGCGCCCGCCAGAGATATCCTCGAACCCCGCGATCGCCCTCAACAGCGTGGTCTTGCCGCAGCCCGACGGGCCAAGCAGCGAAAAGAACTCGCCCTGCCCGATCTCGGCGTCTATGCCGCGCAGCGCGTGATACTCGCCATAATACTTCTGCACCCCCTCAAGGGTGATGATGGGGCCGCGCATGGTGTCGCTCACAAGAACCCTCCGGTGTCGTCAAGGCCCGCCCGGCGCAGACCCCGGCGGCGGAAATACTCGGCCGTGACCAGCAGCAGAATGGACAGAACCACCAGGATCGTCCCAAGCGCCATGATCACCGGCAACCGGCCGGGGAAGCGCAGCTGCCCCCACAGATAGACCGGCAGGGTCGGTTCGTTCCCCGACAGGAAAAAGGCGATGATGAACTCATCCAGGCTGATCGTGAAACAGATCAGCAGCGACGCGACGATCCCCGGCATGACCAGCGGAAGGGTCACCAGCCGGAAGGTCGAAACCGGTGTCTCGCCCAGATCCACCGCGGCCTCCTCCAGGCTTTTGTCCATATTCGCGAAACTGCCGTTCAGGATGGCGATCGAGAACGGCGTGCAGATCAGCACATGGCCCGCGATGACTGTCCAGATCGAGGGTGACAGGCCCACCTGCAACATCGCCACCAGCAGCGAGACCGCGACGATGATTTCCGGCAGGACCAGCGGCAGCATGACGAAGCCGAGGATGCCGCCCTTGCCCGGAAAGCTGTGGCGGTTTCCGGCACGCGCCGCGAAAAGACCGAAACAGGTGGCCAGAATCGCCGTGGTCACCGCGATGAAGATCGAGTTGACTGTGGCATCGTGCAGCGCCTCGGTCCGGGCCAGTTCCACGAACCAGTTGACCGTGAAGCCCTGCAACGGGAAGGCGATGATCGTGCCGTCATTGAAAGCGAAGAGCGGCAGCAGGATGATCGGCGCATAGAGAAACACCAGATAGGTGATGGCGTAGACCTTCAGCCCCCTCATCTGCCGCGCGTCCAGCGACGGGTGACGAAGACCAGCAGCAGCGAGATGACCGTAACGCTCAGCATCGCGATCACCGCCAGCGTCGCCCCCATGGGTGCGTTGTTCAGGCGCATGAACTGGGTCTGGATCATGTTGGCGATCATCGTGCCGCCGGAGCCGCCGACCAGACGCGGCGTCACGTAATCGCCGATCGTTGGAATGAACACGATAAGGATCGCGGCCAGGACGCCGGGCATGGCCAGCGGCAGGGTCACACGGAAAAACGTCGCGACCCGGCTTTCGCCCAGATCGCGCGCGGCCTCCAGCAGACTGCGGTCGATCTTTTCTAGGCTGACGAAGATCGGCAGGATTGCGAATGGTGCGAATGCATGGGCCAGGGTGATGATGACCGCATTGGCGTTGTAGAGGATCCAGCTCAACGGCTCGTCAATGATCCCGAGGCCCATCAAGGTGCCGTTCACCGGCCCGTCGAAGGCAAGGATCACGCGCCACAGGAACACCCGGATCAGGTAGCTGGTCCAGAACGGGATGGTGATCAGGAACAGCCAGAGCGACTTGCGGTCCGGGCGCACGTGGAAACTGACGAAATAGGCGATGGGAAAGGCCAGAAGCACGGTGACCACCGTCACCGCACCGGCAATGCGAAGCGAACGGAACAGAAGTTCCGAATAGAGCGGATCCGACAGCGCCTCGCGGTAGTTGTCCAGCGTGAAGGTCCGGTCGATGGTCAGGAAATCCTGCGTCCAGAAACTGAACAGCAGGATCGTTCCCAGCGGCGCGGCCAGCATCGCAAGCGCATAGATGAATGGCGGAGCAACCAGCGTCAGACCCTTGCCGCTGTCTGTCCGAAAAGCTCTGCGCAGCCGCGCGGTCTGACTCATCGAGGTCCCGTACCCCCTGCCCGGTTCAGGAACCAAGGTTTACGACAAGCGCAGCCGCGCGCAAGCTATTCCTCGACGCTCAGCGCCTGAACACTGTGCAGGATCTCAAGCTGCGGCGGGCCGTCATACATCTCCGCATTCCCCTTGGCGCCCTTGTGTGCGGCGCGGAAGGCCTCGGATTTGGTCCATGCGACGAAGCTGTCCTCGTCCCGCCAGACGGTGTGGGAGATGTAAAGGCGGCTGTCGTCATCCGCCGCACCTTTCAACAGGTTGAAGGATTGAAACCCATCGACGGTCTTCAGATGGCTGTCCCGGGTTTTCCAGACCGTCTCGAAGGCCTCCTCCTGACCGAGCTTCACCCTGAAACGGTTCATCGTCAGATACATAAGCGGCATCCTTTCTTCGCTTGCGTAAAAAAACCGACCGCCTCTGGGACATTGCGCAGCGCAATGCGATTGCCTCGATCAAGGTCATGTGCGGTGTATGTAGCGGCATCCGACGGGAATGAAAATGCGCGTCGGACAGATGGCCCGGCGATATCGCCCCGCCGCCTCGCCCGAAAGCGCACCGGGTCCGGAAACGGCAAAAGGGCCACCCGGTCGGGTAGCCCTTTGCCATGAGATGTCGCCGAATTCAGCGCTTGGAGAACTGGAAGCTCTTCCGCGCTTTTGCCCGGCCGAATTTCTTGCGTTCCACCACGCGGCTGTCGCGGGTCAGGAAGCCTGCGGCCTTCAAGGCGCCGCGCAGCCCCGGTTCGTAAAGCTGCAACGCCTTCGAAATCCCGTGTTTCACGGCACCGGCCTGGCCCGAGAGGCCGCCGCCCTTGACCGTGGCCATGACGTCGAACTGGTCCTCGCGACCGGCAACCGTGAACGGCTGGCGGAGGATCATCTGCAGAACCGGACGCGCGAAATACTCGCTTTGATCCTTGCCGTTGACCACGACCTTGCCGGAGCCCGGCTTGATCCAGACGCGGGCAACCGCGTCTTTCCGCTTGCCGGTGGCGTAGGAGCGGCCAAGCGCGTCGCGCACCGGCTCGCGGGTGATTTCGGGGTCCGGGCTGGCGGGAGCCTCGGGGGCGGGAACGGCGCCGTCTTCAACGGCCCCTTTCAACTCGTCGAGCGATGTCAGTGTCTCGGCCATGCTCATGCGCTCCGCGTATTTTTAGGGTTCATGGATTTCACATCCAGCACGACAGGCTCCTGCGCCTGATGGGGATGCTCGGCGCCGGCATAGACGCGCAGATTGGTCATTTGCTGACGGCTGAGCTTGCCGCCGGGCAGCATTCGCTTCACCGCCTGGGTCACCACACGTTCGGGATGATCGCCTTCGAGGATCTGGCCCGTGGTGCGGGATTTGATCCCGCCCGGATAGCCGGTGTGCCAGTAATTGGGTTTGTCGCGCTTGTTGCCCGTCAACTGCACCTTGTCGGCATTGATGACGATCACGTTGTCGCCCATATCCATGGAGGGCGTGAAGCTCGGCTTGTGCTTGCCGCGCAGCCGGGTGGCGATGATCGAGGCAAGCCGGCCCAGAACCACGCCCTCGGCGTCGATCAGGATCCACTGCTTGTCGATATCCGCCGGAGTGGCAGAAAAGGTTTTCATATTCGGTGTCCTTTGAAGACGTCGTCTTGGGGCACATCATCCGGTGCCCGCGGGATGGGTGTCTTCTAAAGGAGTTACGCGCCGCGTCAAGGGCCTTTGTTTCGCTAAAATGCTTGCGAAACAAAGGCTTGTTATTAAGGTATTATTTTACCCCAGAACATTTCGGCGTCACCCGCCCTATTCCGCCGGTCCCGGCCCCTTCAGGACCGATTGCACGGTATAGACCAGGATCGCGGCGCCCACCGCGCCCAATGTGGCGATGCCGAGCACAAGGATCAGGTCGATCGGGCCGCCGATATCTCGCAAATGCGATTTGGTGATCGCGAACACGAACCAGACCGCGGCCACCGCGCCTATGGGCATGAAAAGCTGCGCAAGCAAGAACTTCCGCCAGCTGACCGACCGGTCGCGGATCAGCACGAAGACATAGGCCAGCGTGATGATCACCGCCAGCACGACAAGGCCCCAGAACAGGCCGCGGCCGAACATCTCCTCGAACACGGCGATGAAGGTTCCGATCGTCGGGTTTTCCATGGTCTTTCCCCTTCTCTCTCAGGCCCGGCCACGCAGCATGGCGTTGTAAGTGGCTTTCAGGCCGATCTCCTTGATCAGCCAGCTGACCCACAATTCCTCAAGCGGCGCGATGATGCCCGGGAAACTGGGAACCAGATCGTTGTTGTAATCGAACTCGATCAGCATCGCGCGGCCCACCCGCGTGATCAGCGGACAGGAGGTATAGCCGGTATAGATATGGTCCGTCTGCCCCCCGGCGATCTGCGCGATCAGCTGGTCCTCGACCACGGGCACCTGCCATTTCACGCTGGCCGCGGTCTTGCCCTTGGGTACGCCGGCCACGTCGCCAACCGCAAAGACGGTGTCGTAACGGGTATGGCGAAGCGTGTATTGATCGACCTCGATCCAGCCCTGTTCCCCGTTCGCCCCGGTCTGCCAGGACAGTCCGCTGTCGCGCACCACCTGCGCCGCACGCATCGGCGGAATGACATTGGTGAAATCGAACGCGATCTCTTCGCTGCCGCCATCGGGGGTGCGGAATGTCGCGACCTTCCGGCCCGGGTCAATCGCCGTCATCACCCGGTTGTAGCGGGTGTCGAAGCCTTGCCGGTCATACAGCATGCGGACCTTCTCGTTCACGATGGGGACGCCGAAAAGCGAACCGGAATGGGCGCAATAGATAATCTCCATCCGGTCCCGGGTGCCTTTGCGGCGGGCATAGTCATCGGTCAGGAAGGTGTATTTCAGCGGTGCGCCGGCGCATTTCATTTCCGTCGCGGGCCGGGTGAACAGCCCCACGCCGCCCTCGTCGGTGAACCGGTCCATCTCGCGCCAGGTCGCTTCCGCCTCTTCGGGGCCCGCATAGACCGAGCCGATGCCGTTCTGGCCGATCAGATCGCGGGACATCCCCTCGATCCCCTCGTAATGCAATTCCAGCCCCGAGGCGACGATCAGATAATCATAGTCCAGCCGGTCCCCGGTGGACGTGGTCACGCGCCGCGCTTCGGGGTCGATGCCGGTCGCCGCGCCCTCGATCCATGTGATGTCGCGCGGCAGCCAGTCCGCCGTGGCCGAGACGGAGTATTCCGCCGGACGCAGCCCCGCCGCGATCAGCGTGAAACCCGGCTGATAAAGATGCCGCTGGCGCGGGTCGACGATGGTGATCTGCGCGCCGTCGATCCGGGTGCTGAGACGGTTGGCAAGGGCCGTGCCCGCCGCCCCGGCCCCGATGATCACGATCCGGGCGCTGCTCTGGATGGTCTGCGCCTCGGCGGCGGGCGCGGCCGGCAGCGCACTGATGGCCCCGCCTGCGGCGATCAGGCCCAAAAGCCGGCGACGTGTTTCGAAATCGGGTTGGTCAGGCATCTGTCCTCTCCCCCAAGGCGCAGTGATTGGTTTCCGGCGCTATAGTATACGGCGACAACCATTAACATTGACATAGATCAAACCGGGCAAAACCGCTTGATCCGACTCGGGCGCCTGACTAGCCAGAACGGACCGCACCGCATCCAGATCCCGAGAGGCCGGCCCCGCATTGCCCGACACACCCTCCCAGAGCTTCGGCACCCATCTTCTGATCGAACTGACCGGGGGCACGGGCCTGGATGATGCGGCGCGCGTGGAACAGGCGTTTCGCGAGTGCGTGGCGGCCTGCGGGGCGACGTTGCTGCACCTGCACACGCACCGGTTTCAGCCCCACGGGATCACCGGCGTCGCCATGCTGGCCGAAAGCCACATCACCGCGCATACATGGCCCGAAATCGGCTATGGCGCGTTCGACGTGTTCATGTGTGGCACCGCCACGCCCTGGCCCGCGGTCGACGTCCTGCGGCGCGCCTTTTCGGCCACCGACATTCGGGTCAGCAAGATCGAAAGAGGCCCGGGTGGGGCCAAGAACCTCGCGGCGGAGTAACCCTCAGCGCTCGGGCGGAATCGAGTAGGTCAGCGTCGCGCGCGCCACCGGTTTGTCGCCGCCTTCGGAATAGATCAGGCAATCGCCCACCGCCAAAGCCCGGCCCAGCTTCAGAAGTGTCGTATGGCCGATCAGATCCGCGCCCGCCACGGGCTTGCGCATGAAATCGATGGAGCAATTCGTGGTCACGGCCAGCGCCTTGGGCCCGATCATCGCCAGAACCGCCAGATAGACGCCCACATCGGCCAGCGAAAACATCGTCGGGCCCGACACGGTCCCACCCGGGCGCAGATGCTGCTCCGTGACCAGAAGGCGGACACGCGCGGTGCCCTCGCCCAGCTCTTCGATCCGGAAGATATCGGCAACCTGCGGGAATTCGGTTGCCAGAAACGCCTGCAGCGCCTCCTTGTCCATCGCCAACGCCATTGCGCCACCCCCTTCTTTCGCCCTAGGCTTCGCGGGTTTTCTGCGACTTGGCAAGGGAGTGTGACGTGGCCGAGCAAATCTTGATTCGGGAAGATATCGGCGCGATCACACGCCTGACACTCAATGCGCCCGGCAGCCTCAACGCCCTGTCGGATGCGATGCTGGCGCGGCTGAAAGAGGAGTTTTCAAGCCTGATGCAGGATACCGGCCAGCGCGTGGTCGTTCTGCGTGGCGCGGGCAAGGCTTTCTGCGCCGGCCATGACCTGAAGGAGCTTCGCGCCAAGAGACAGGAGGCCGACAAGGGCGCGATCGCGATCCGCGACCTGTTCGATCGCTGCGCCGAGGTGATGCAGATGATCCCGCGCCTGCCGCAGCCGGTCATCGCGCAGGTCCATGGCATCGCCACGGCGGCGGGCTGTCAGCTTGTCGCCTCCTCCGATCTGGCCGTGGCGTCCGACGAAACGCGCTTTGGCGTGAATGGGGTGAATATCGGGCTCTTCTGCTCCACGCCGATGGTGGCGCTGTCGCGCAATGTGCCGCGCAAGCAGGTGTTCGAGATGCTGACCACGGGCCGTTTCATCTATGCCAATCGCGCCGCCGAACTGGGCCTGATCAACAAATCCGTCCATTCCGAGGCGCTAGAAAGCGAAACGATGGACCTTGCCGAAACCATCGCCGCCAAACTCGGCAGCGCCGTGACGGTCGGCAAGCGCGCCTTTTACGAACAGCTGGAACTGCCGTTGAACGCAGCCTACGCGATGACCGGCGCGGTCATGGTGGAGAACATGCTGAATGATGACACTGCCGAAGGTATCTCGGCATTTCTCGAAAAACGGATCCCGGACTGGTCGCAAGGCTGATACACAGCGGCAAGGGCCATGAGGCCCGGAACAAGCCGGCGGACGACCGGCAGCACGGATCGGGACACAATACATGACATACAGACTATTGCCGGCGCTCGCGCTGGCTTTCTTTGGCGCGGCCGCGTCCGCGCAAAGCTTTGATGGCGCAAGCATCGTGCTGGAACAACAGCAGTATGACGACGGAGGGGGCTTTACCGTCACCTCCCGCGAAATCGGGGCAGATATCGCGTTCGCCTTCAACGGCGGGTTTGGCGCGCAACTGGGCTTTGCCCATTCCTCCGAAACCGACAGTTCCGACCCGTCTCTGGATTTCGAGTCGAACAATTCCTATGCACTGCATCTTTTCTACGATGCGTCGGACGCGGTTCGGCTCGGTGTACTGGCCGCCGCCGACACGTTCAACGATGGCGACCAGTTCCTCGGGGTGGAGGGGGTTTTCCTCAATGACAGGGTACGGGCCGAGGCGCGGATCGGGCGTTTCGTCTCGGATGTGGAGCCTGCAAATCTCTACGAACTCCACGGGTCCTATACGCTGACCGACAGGGTTCGCCTGCTCGGCATGCTGCGCCGGGTCGATTTTGACGACAGCCTCGGCCACTACAATCTGGGCTCGCTCGGCATCGGCTTTGGTGTGACCGAGAGTGCGGAGCTTTATGCCATCTACGCCCGCCACGAAAACGATTTCGGCCCCGCCACCGGTGTCTATAACGGCGACGTGGTGAGCTTCGGGTTGCGCGTGACCTTCGGGCCGCAAAACGACCGGATGTTCACCTACACACAGTTCTATTGAGCGCCTGAACACGGGCGGTGCGGTAGCAGGACGACCCTGCCGCACCGACACCCACGCGCCCACGCTTGCGGGGGCACCGGGGATCAGGGTCAGGATTGATTGATTTTCTCCGTACGGCATGACTCACGGGTCAAAAGTGCCCTGCCAAGCCCATGCGAGCCGACAAACGCAGATACCAGCGGCGCAATCGCATCGAAATCATGTTCGGTAGGCTCAAGGATTGGCGACGTGTCGCAATCTGCCATGACAGATGTCCCAAGGTCTTCCGCTCTGCAATCGCTCCAGCCGCAACCCCATCTATTGGCTGCCGGTCCAGACCCTAGAACCCGTAGATCGCCCCGAACTTCGCGTCCAGATACTCCAGAAGCGGCTCGACGCCGACCGGTGCACCCGTGGCGTGCTCAATCGTCTCGCGCGGGGGGCGCAGCCCGCCATGGCGCTGCAACCTGTCTCGCAGCCAGTCAAGCGCCGGGGACGGATCGCCCGTGGCTAGCGCAGCGTCCAGATCCGGCAGATCGCGCCGCAGAGCCTGATGCAGGCACCCGGCATAGACATTGCCAAGCGAATAGGTCGGGAAATACCCGATCAGCCCCGCCGACCAATGCACATCCTGCAAGACGCCGTTCGAGGGCTTGTCGACCGCCACCCCGAAATCGGCCAGAAACCGGTCGTTCCAGGCCGCTTCCAGATCCTGCACGGCCAGATCCCCCGCCAGCATCGCGCGCTCCAGATCGAAACGCATCAGGATATGGAGGTTGTAATGCACCTCGTCCGCTTCGGTCCGGATATGGCCCGGTGCCACGCGGTTGACGGCGGCGTGAAACGCCTCCTCCCCCTGTACGTTCAGCGAACCGAACCGGTCGCGCATCCGGCCATAGAGCCAGCCGGTGAAGGCCCGGCTTCGGGCAAGCTGGTTCTCGTAGATCCGGCTCTGGCTTTCATGCACGCCCATCGACACGCCCTGTCCGAGGGCGCTGAGCACCAGATCCGGCGCGATGTTCTGCTCATAGCAGGCATGCCCGACCTCATGGATCGTGGAATAGAAGCAGCCAAACGGCTCCGCCTTGTCGACCCGGGTGGTGATCCGCACGTCATGGCCGCTGCCGGAACTGAACGGGTGCACCGCCTCGTCGATCCGGCCGCGGTTCAAATCGTAACCGAAGGCGCGGGCAAGCTCCTCCGCCAGGGCCAGTTGCTCGGCTTTCGGGAACACACCCTTGAGCGGCGCCGGGTCATGGCCGCTTTCGGCCACCGCCGCGCGCAGGGCTACAAGGCGCGGGCGCAGCGCACCGAACATCTCGTCCAGCGCCGCGCCGGTCATGCCCGGCTCGTAATCCTGCAACAAGGCGTCATAGGCATCGCCGCCGCCCGAGAGCGCCGCGGCTTCCTGCTGCCGCAAGGACAGGATTTCCGACAGAACAGGCAGAAAAGACGCCACATCCTCGCTGGCACGCGCCCGCGCCCATTGCCCGTGGGCAAGTGCCGTGGTCCGCACGATGGCCGCCGACAGATCCGCGGGCACTTTCGCCGCCCGGTCATAAGCCCGCCGGATCAGCCTGACATGGGCCTTCTCGGCCTCGGTTTCGGGGTTGGCCGCCGCCAACCAGTCGGCCACCCGCGGATCGACCCGGCGGCCATGCAGCACGGCCTCCAGTGCGGCCAGTTCCTCACCGCGCTGCTCCACCGCCCCTTCGGGCATCACGGTCTCCTGATCCCAGCTCAGCCGCCCCATCACCTGGGCCAGCGCCTCAGTCTGGCGCTGAAACGCCAGAAGCTCCGCCATCGCGCTCATCTGTCCTATCCCCTTATCGATTGTGGCAGCGGGTAGATGCTCAGGAACCGCGCGCGCAGCACCAGAACCACCAGCACCACCGCCCCGAACTGATGCAAAATCGCCAGATGCCACGGTGCCGAATGCATCACGGTCACGATCCCCAGAACCATTTGCCCGAACAGGATCACCGCCAGCCAGTCGAAGGACCGCCGCGTGCTGACAAGCGCCGAACGTCGCGCCGCAAACCAGGCCCCGATGCCGAAGAGAACAAGCAGATAGCCCACGATCCGGTGGAAGAACTGAACCGTCCCGTCATTTTCGAACAGGTTGCGCCAGACCGGATCCAGCGCCCACATATCGGGCGGGGTGAAACCGCCCGCCATCAGCGGCCAGTCGACATAGTTGCGGCCCGCATCGATGCCGGCCACCAGCGCCCCGATCACTACCTGCAGAAACGTCAGATGGAGGAGCCCCGTGGACATCCCCTTCAGGCGCCGGTCGCCGTTGCGTCGCGCCTGCATCAGCGCTGCTTCCTCCCGGCCAAGCGCCATCACATACCACGCGATCAGCCCCAGGATCACGAAGGCCAGCCCCAGATGCACCGCCAACCGGTAGGAGGCGACATCGAGCATGCCCGCCTCCAGCCCGGAGGAAACCATCCACCAGCCGATCGCACCCTGCAAACCGCCAAGCGCCCCGAGCAACAGCAACCGCCCGGTCCAGCCCACAGGCATCCTGCGCGTCGCGAGAAAGCCCACGAAGCCAAGCACCCAGACCAGCCCGATGACCCGGCCCAGTTGCCGATGGCCCCATTCCCACCAATAGATCACCTTGAACTCGTCAAGGCTCATCCCGCGGTTCTGAAGCTGATACTCCGGGATCGCCCGATAGGCGTCGAACTCGGCCTGCCAGTCCTCCGCGCTGAGCGGCGGCACGGCGCCCGTTACCGGGGCCCATTCGGTGATCGACAGGCCACTGTCGGTCAGCCGGGTCAGCCCGCCAACCGCGATCATCACCACGACCAGCGCGAAGAGCACCATCAGCCAGACCCGCACCAGCGCGCGCCCACGCCCGCGCCCGCCGCTGACCCCGCCGGGCACCGCCGCGGGTTTCTGCGTCTCCGTCACCTCTTCGAAAATACTCCGGCTCATGCCGCCTGCCCCGCCTCCATCGACCTTCCGCCAGAGCTATCGCAAGCGCCGCGCCCCTTCAAGCGACGGCGGCATCCTGTCACGGACTCCACGGCGCCTTGCATTGTGCCACACGGATCGAGGTGCAGCCCGAAGCGCCGCGGGCGCGCGCCCCGCGATCAGCGCGACTTGCCGGCCCAACGCACCATCTGCCGCAGGATCCCGTGCAGGATCTGCACATCCGCGCGGGTCAGCGGCAACCGCCCCCACATGTTGCGCAGGTTCACCTTCATCCCCTCGGCCTTGGTTTCGGGAAAGAAGAAACCGGCCGCCTCCAGTCTCTGCTCGAAATGATCGCCGAGCTTCTCCAGTTCCAGACCGGTCGCGAAATCGGTGCCCGCCATTTCCATCACTTCCGGCGGCACCTCGGCCCCGGTGCGGCGCCATTCATAGGCCGTCAGCAAGACGCATTGCGCCAGATTCAGCGATGGAAACTCCGGGTTCACCGGCACCGATATGGTCGCGTCCGCCAGAACGATATCCTCGTTCTCCAGCCCCGCGCGCTCGGGGCCGAACATCACCCCGACCTTGCCGCCTTGGGCCTGAATGGCGCGCGCCTGTTCCATCGCGCGCTCCGGCGTCACGATCGGCTTGGTCAGGCCGCGCGCGCGCGCCGTGGTGGCGAACACATAGGTGCAGTCGCGGATCGCCTCCGGCACGGTGCTGCACAGCCCCGCCTCGTCCAGCAGCCGCCCCGCCCCGCTGGCCAGCGCCACCGCGCGCTCGTTCGGCCATCCGTCGCGGGGCGCCACCACACGCATCCGGTCCAGCCCGAAATTCCACATCGCCCGTGCCGCGGCACCGATATTCTCGCCCATCTGCGGACGAACCAGAATAAAGACAGGATCGCTCATGCCGCCCGTCTAGTGCCGCACCGGTCGTCGCGCAATCCCCCCCCATTGTTCGGCCGGGCCGAACCCGCTATCACCCCCGCCAGACCGAAGGACAGCGCCATGACCGAAACCCCGCAGCTTTACCTGATCACGCCCCCCGTTTTCGACCCGCAGGCCTTTGCGCCGCGGCTGGCGGCCGTGCTCGATGCGCATCCCGTGGCCTGCCTGCGCCTGACGCTGGCCACCACCGACGAAACCGACGTGACCCGCGCGGCGGATGCGCTGCGCGAGCTGGCCCATGCCCGCGACGTGCCGCTGGTCATCACCGCCCATCTGCAACTGGTCGAGAAGCTGGGGCTCGATGGTGTGCATCTGACCGATGGGGCCCGTTCGGTCCGCAAGACCCGGAAAGAGCTGGGGGCCGATCCGATCGTTGGCGCCTTCTGCGCGGTCTCCTCCCATGAGGGGATGACCGCGGGCGAGGCGGGGGCCGATTACATCGCCTTCGGCCCGGCCGGCGACAGTGCGCTTGGCGACGGCACGCGGGCCGGGCAAGAGCTGTTCGCCTGGTGGTCCGAGATGATCGAGCTTCCGGTGGTCGCCGAGGGCGCACTCGATGCGGGGCTGATCGAAACGCTTGCCCCGGTTGTCGATTTCTTCGCCATCGGCGAGGAGATCTGGCGCGAGGACGATGCCGCCGCCAGCCTCAGCCGGCTCACCGCTCCGCTTCGCTGAGCCCCGCGCGCACCGCCGTTTCGCAGGCCAGCGCCAGCGCCTTGCGGTCGGGTATGTCGGCCACCGCGATGTGCGGGTGGTAGATCACCACCACCCGCCCGTGGGCCCGCGTCGCCAGCATTCTCAACAGGTTCGGGCCAAAGCCCATATCGCCCCACCAGCCATAGAAGTGCGGCGCCTCGCCCGCCGGGGCGACATAGCGCAGCGTGACGGGCTGGATATGCAGGATGTCGCGCAGCCGGTCGGCATGGAAGGCCGCGAAAAGCGTCGATTTGAAATCCAGCACCCGCTGCCCGTCGGTGCTGGTGCCTTCGGGAAAGAACAGCAGCCTGTGACCGGCGGCCAGGCGATCCTCGAAAAGGGCCTGCTGCGCCCTTGCCTCACCCCTGCGGCGATTGATGAAAAGCGTTCCCGTCCCGCGCGCCAGCCAGCCGATGCCACCCCAGCCACGGACCTCGGATTTCGCCACGAAGTAAAGCCGCTTGTTTGCGTTCAGAACGAAGATATCCAGCCAGCTGACATGGTTGGACACGAAGGCGCCGCGCGCGTGCATCGGCGTGCCGATCACCTGTCGCCGCAGACCCAGTATCCGGCAGGCCCAGATACAGACAAACTGCGTGATCCACGGGGTGATCGGCCGATCCATCCCCCAGATCGGCGCCTCCACAAGGCGCAGCACAAGGAGCAGGGGAAAACAGACCGCCAGAAGCAGCAGAAGGGCCGCGCCGCGCAGCCCCACGCGCAGCCACCCCGCCGGACCGATGGCCGGGTCCTTCGGCGGCGGCACCCCGGCCCATGTGATCACGCGACCGCTCCGCGGGTGTAGATATCGCGATGCCGGGCCGACATCCGGCCGGTGTCCAGGACCAGGCAGATGTCGATGCAGTTGAAGGGCCGGTCGATGAACGCCCCCTCCCCCACGAAGCCGCCCAGACGCAGATAAGCCTTGATCAACGCCGGGATCTCGCGGGTGGCGGCGGGCCGGTCCAGATCCGCCGCCGCCATCAGATCCATCCGCTGGAACGCGGCCTCCCGGGCGCGCACGCGCAACTCCGCCGGGGCCAGATGACGGTGATGCAGGAACGACAGGGGCTGTGCCAGCGGCGCGGGGTCGGTCCCGTGAAACGACGCGACCCCGAACATCACTTCGATCCCGTGATCGGCCACATAGGCCGCCAGCCCGTTCCAGAGATGCATCAGCGCCGTGCCGCCGCGATACTCCCGATGGACGCAGGAGCGCCCAAGCTCCAGCAGCCGCCGACCGGAGGATTTGAGCGGGTCCAGATCGTACTCGTCCTCGGAATAGAACTGACCCGCCGCGCGCGCCTGATCCGAGCGCATCACCCGATAGACACCGACGACCTTGTCATCTGGGGGACGGCGATGATCCAGCAGCAGCAGATGGTCGAAATGGGGGTCGAACCGGTCCCGCTCCAGCCGCGCCTCGTGATCGACAAGCGCCCCGTCGCCGCCAAGTTCGGCCACGAACACCTCATATCTCAGGCGCTGCGCGGCCCGCATGTCGGCCGCGTCCTGCGCAAGACGCAGCTCAAAATGGCCATCATCGATCTGCATGCCTCTCCTCACAGCGTCCCGGGCGCGGTTTACCAAAGCCCCGCTTGAACGCAAGCATCCGCCGCGATCGGCGCTTTGCCGCCGAGCCGGATGATGTTAGCGTTCCGTTAACCAGGCGGTTTCTAGAGTACCGGCTGCCACCGAAATTCACGAAAGGATGTCGATGACCAGCCCCACATGTGCGCCATCAATCACAACCTTTCCCTCATGTTCGAAATTCACCGTGATCTTGCCGCCGATATTGGACTGCACCTGTCCCAGGCCCCAATCGGGACGGTCCGGATGGCGCACCAGCATTCCGGGCTCCAGGATCGCATTCAGATCGTCTGACATATCGAGGCTCCGCTGATGGACGACAGAAAGATATTTCCGCCCGAGGATCTGGCCGCACTGGTCGGCTCGCGGCTCTGCCACGATCTGGTCAACCCGCTCGGCGCGATTGGAAACGGCGTCGAGCTGCTGGCCATGACAGGCAGCGCCGATGGCCCTGAGATGGCGCTGATCGGCGATGCGGTCAAGGATGCACAGGCGCGGATCAGGTTCTTTCGCATCGCCTTCGGCGCGGCGGGCGCCGAGCAGGAGATCAGCCGGCGCGAAACCGACGAGATCCTGACGGCGCTTTTCGCCACAGGCCGCCTGCGGGTGACATGGCACCCGGACACCGCTTTGCCCCGGATCGATGTGAAACTGGCGTTTCTGATGCTGAATTGCACCGAAACCGCCCTGCCCATGGGCGGCACCGTCGAGATCCGACGGCACGACGAGCAGCTGGAACTGGTCGCGGAAGGCCCGCGCGTCAACGCGGACCGGGCCCTTTGGCAATTGCTGGAACACCCGGGCCAGACGACCGATGTGCGCGCCGCGGAGGTCCAGTTTCCGCTGTTGCGCGACGCAGCCTTTGGCGTCGGGCGTGCGCCCCGCGTGACGATCGGCGATGCCGGGCTGACGATCACCCTTTAGCCAAGCGGGGCCAGTCCGGCGCGGAAACGCCGCATGTTCTGCCGGTAATGTTCCGCGGAGGCCAGAAGACCCGCACGCGCGGCGTCATCCAGCTCCCGCACGACCTTTCCGGGTGCGCCCATCACAAGGCTGCCATCGGGGATGATCTTGCCTTCGGTCACCAGCGCGCCGGCGCCGATCAGGCAGCCCTTGCCGATCACCGCGCCGTTCAGCACCGTCGCGCCCATCCCGATCAGGCTGCCATCGCCGATGGTGCAGCCATGCAGCATGGCCTTGTGCCCGATGGTACAATCCGCGCCGATACGCAGCGGGCAGCCCGGATCGGTGTGAAAGACGCAGTTTTCCTGAACGTTGGATCCCGCGCCAACCCGGATTTCCTCGTTATCGCCGCGCAGGGTGCACCCGAACCAGATGCTGGCCCCCGCCTCCAGAACCACGCGCCCGATCACATTGGCGTCCGGCGCGATCCAGGTGTCTTCGGCGATCTCCGGGGCGATCCCGTCCAGCGCATAGATCATGTCAGCCCCTCCTCGAACTGGTCGTGCAGCATCCGCACATGGCCCTGAAGGCCCGGCTGCTGCGCCTGTTTCAGCCGCTCGGCCTCCACGATCTGCTTCAGCCGGGCTTCGGTCGTGTCCAGATCGTCGTTGATCAGCACATAGTCGTAGCCGTCCCAGTGGCTGATCTCGTCCCAGCTTTTCTGCATCCGCTTTGCGATGGTCTCGGGCGTGTCCTGCCCGCGCGCCTCTAGGCGCCGTCTCAACTCGTCGATGGAGGGCGGAAGGATGAAGATCGACAGCACGTGATCGCGAAGCGCGCTGGTCTTGATCTGCTGCGCCCCCTGCCAGTCGATATCGAACAGCACATCGCGCCCCGCTTCGATGGCCTCGGCCACCGGCGCCACCGGGCTGCCGTAGAAATTGCCGAAGACGAAGGCATGTTCCAGCATCGCGTTCTCGGCGACCATCTTCTTGAATGCCGCCTCGCTGAGGAAATGATAATGCTCGCCATCCACCTCTCCGGGCCGCGGGGGCCGGGTCGTGGCGGAGACGGAAAAGCTCAGTGACGGGTCCCAGTCCATCAACCGGCGCGCCAGGGTCGATTTGCCCGCGCCGGAGGGCGACGACAGGATGATCAGCAATCCGCGGCGGGTCTGGGGGGCCATCCGGCTACTCCACGTTCTGAACTTGTTCGCGCATCTGATCAATCCGCACTTTCAGGTCAAGGCCGATCCGCGTCAGCTCCGTATCGGCGGATTTGGAACACAGCGTATTGGCCTCGCGGTTGAACTCCTGCATCAGGAAATCAAGCTTTCGGCCCACCGGCCCCTCTGCGCTCAGCAGATCGCGCGCCGCGGTGACATGGGCGCGCAGCCGGTCGATTTCCTCGGTCACGTCGGCTTTCACCGCCAACAGCGCCAGTTCCTGCGCCAACCGCGCGCTATCGACGGCCTCGGCCGCCGCGATCAGCTTGGCGACATTGGCGCGGAACGCGTCCGCGATGGCATCCTGACGGGCCGCGGCGCGCGCGGCTGCGGCCTCAACCAGCGTGACGATCTCGTCCAACTGCCGGTCCAGCACACCCAGCAGCGCGGCCCCTTCGGCGGCGCGCATCTGGTGAAACGCGGCCAGAAGCCGTTCGAAATCATCCAGAAACACACGGGCGTCGGGCGGATCGGGCTCGGCGCCCCGGGCATCGAAAACGCCGGGCATCGCCAGAATGTCGGCCGGGCGCGGTGCGGCCACGACGATGCCCGCCGCCTCGGCGGCACGGGTGGCCTGCGCCATGGCCGCAAGCGCGGCCTGCAGGGCGGTTTCGTCGACCGATTGCGCCGTCGATCCGTCAGTCCGGGCCAGCCTGAGCGTCAGGTTGATGTTGCCGCGGCCCAGAGCCTTGCTCATCCGGTCCCGCAAGGGCGCCTCCAGCGCGCCCATCCGGTCCGGCAGCCGCAGCCGCAGATCCAGCCCCTTGGCATTCACGCCCCGCATTTCCCAGGACCAGACCAGCCCCGGAACGGCCCCTTCGCGGGCCGCGTATCCCGTCATCGAGTTAACCATTTAAGAATTTACCCCCATGCAGGCCGTATTTTATTCAGTTATTAAGAAATGGTTAAGTATTACACGGCTAGCGTTAACATATTCGATGTCAGCATCACAACGCGCTCATCCCTGCGGCATTCTCCGAAATGCGCATGACCCGATCACGGATGCAGCGGCGGCCGCCCGAATGCGGTAGCACCCGGCAACGCAAGGACAGCATGACCTACCCGATAATCAGCGATGTCATCACCTACTGGGATCGTCTGCGGGCAGACCGTGACATGCCGGATCGGGCAGAGATCGATCCGCGCGAAATCTCCGATCTGCTCAGCTACATGTTCATCCTCGATCGCACCCGCCCCGGTGTCGTGCGGTTCCGCCTGTCCGGCACCCATCTGAACGAACTGATGGGGATGGAGGTACGCGGCATGCCGGTGCGGGCCCTGTTCGAACTGCCGGAACGCGAGCGTCTGATGGCAAATGTGGAACGCGTCTTCACCGGGCCCTCGGCCGTGCACCTGCATCTTGAGGCCGGCGGCCAGGGCCGCTCTGCGCTGACGGGGCGGATGGTTCTGCTGCCGCTTCGCGGCACCGACGATACGATCAGCCGCGCGCTCGGCGTGCTCACAACCGAGGGGCTCATCGGGCAGCCGCCGCGACGGTTCCGTGTCGCGCGTGCCGATGCCACACCTCTCCTGTCCGGCCAAGCGGTTCTGGACGCGGTCTTCGACGCGGATCGGAAAAATCCCGGATTGTCGGAAGCCGCGGAACCGTTCCGGGGGGCCGGACCGCGCCACATGCCAGGAAAGCGGCCAAGGCTCTACGTCGTGAAGGGCGGCAAGCCATAGTCGCGACGCGCGGGGCCATTAACCCATATGCCGGATCGATCGCTGGAAACATGCTTAATAGCGCCACCCATCCGGACCCCTGATGCGCGGGGTCCGGACGTGGCTTTCAGCCGAGCGGCGACGCGGGCTCTAACCCACCGCGCGGGTCGCCTCACGTCCGGCAGACAGCTCCTCGGCCACCAGAAAGGCCAGTTCCAGCGACTGGCTGGCATTCAGGCGCGGATCGCAGGCGGTGTGATAGCGCGACGACAGATCCTCGTCGGTCACCGCCCGGACACCTCCGGTGCACTCGGTCACGTCCTTGCCCGTCATCTCGAAATGGACGCCGCCCGGCACCGTACCCTCGGCCCGGTGGATGGCGAAAAACTCCTGAACCTCGCGCAGCACGCTGTCGAAGGGCCGGGTCTTGTAGCCGCTGGCGGATTTGATCGTGTTGCCATGCATCGGATCGCAACACCAGACGACATTGGCGCCCTCTTCCCGAACGGTTCTGATCAGCCGCGGCAGATGATCGGCCACGCTGCCGGCTCCGAACCGCGCGATCAGGGTCAGACGCCCGGCCTCGTTTTCCGGGTTCAGCCGCGCCATCAGCAGTTTCAGATCCTCCGGCGTCGTCGTCGGCCCGCATTTCAGGCCGATCGGGTTCTGCACGCCGCGGGCAAATTCCACATGCGCACCGTCGGGCTGGCGCGTCCGGTCGCCGATCCAGATCATGTGCCCCGATCCGGCAATCGGCAGGCCGCTGGTGGAATCGATCCGGGCCAGAGCCTCTTCGTATTCCAGAAGCAAAGCCTCGTGCGAGGTATAGAAATCGACCGTCGACAGCTCATGATTGGTGTCCGAGGTCAGGCCCGCCGCGGTCATGAAATCCAGACTGTCCTGAATCCGCCCCGCCATATCGCGATAGCGTTCGGCATCCTCCCCGTCGGTGAAGCCGAGCGTCCAGGAATGCACGCGGTGGATATCGGCGAACCCGCCGGTCGAAAACGCGCGCAGCAGGTTCAGCGACGCCGCCGCCTGGGTGTAGGCCTGCAACATCCGGCTCGGGTCCGGGTTCCGCGCCTCGGGCGTGAAATCCAGCTCGTTGATGATATCGCCGCGGTAGCTGGGCAGTTCGATGCCGTTCTTCACCTCGGTCGGGGCGGAGCGCGGCTTGGCGAACTGTCCGGCCATCCGGCCCACCTTCACCACCGGCACCTTGGCGCCATAGGTCAGCACCATCGCCATCTGAAGCATCACCTTGAACGTGTCGCGGATCGCATCGGCGCTGAACTCGGCAAAGCTTTCGGCGCAGTCCCCGCCCTGCAGCAGAAACGCCTCGCCACGGGCCACGGCGCCAAGCTCGGCCTTCAGCCGCCGCGCCTCTCCGGCAAAAACCAGCGGCGGATACTTTGCAAGCTGCGCCTCGACCGAGGCCAGCGCCACCTGATCGGGATAGTCGGGCATCTGCACCCGCGGTTTCGCGCGCCAGTCCGATTTGCTCCAGCTTTGTGCCGCTGTCATGACAGCCTCCTTTGAAAACACGGCCCCGCTTATAGGGGCGACCGGCCCGGCATCCAATGGCCTATTTTAAGGTTACCGGGGATTGCCACGGATGGAAAATGATGGTTTCGCTACCAGACCGGGTTCCATCGGCATGGCATCCGGTCGGGAGGAAAGAAAGGACCGGCGTATGGCCAGCCTGAAGAACGGCGTGCCGAGCCAGCCGAAACGCTATGTGTTCGTGCTGCTTGACCAGTTCACGATGCTTTGTTTTTCCTGCGCGGTCGAGGCGCTGCGCATCGCCAACCGCATGGCCGGCGAGCAGCTCTATGACTGGTCGCTGGCCGGAGAGGGCGGCGAGATCGCCTATTGCAGCGCCGGGATCGGCTACAAGCTCGATCACGATCTGGAGGAGGTGGGGCGCGACGATATCGTCCTGCTCTGCGGCGGCATCGACGTGCAGGCCGCCACCACCAAACGGCTGCTGAACTGGCTTCGGCGGGAGGCGCGCAAGGGCGCCGTCATCGGCGGGCTCTGCACTGCGGGCTATACGCTGGCGCGCGCGGGGCTTCTGGATGGCAAACGCGCCACGATCCACTGGGAAAACCAGGACAGTTTCACCGAGGAATTCGAGGATGTGGCGCTGACGAAATCGGTCTTCGTGATCGACGGCAACCGGATCACCACCGCAGGCGGCACCGCTTCGATCGACCTGATGCTCAAGATCATCGCCACCGATCACGGCGAAGACCTAGCCAATCTGGTTGCCGATCAGTTGATCTATACGTCCATCCGCACCGATCAGGACACGCAGCGCCTGTCGATCCCCACCCGCATCGGCGTGCGGCACCCCAAGCTCGGGCAGGTGATCCGGATGATGGAGCAGAATATCGAGGACCCGATCAGCCCCTCGGTTCTGGCTTCCGAAGTGGGGATGTCGACCCGCCAGCTGGAGCGGCTGTTCCGCCGCTATCTCAACCGCTCCCCCAAGCGATACTACATGGAACTCAGGCTGGCCAAGGCGCGCAACCTTCTGATGCAGACCGATATGAGCGTGATCAACGTGGCGCTGGCCTGCGGGTTCGCCTCGCCCTCCCATTTCTCGAAATGCTACCGGGCCCATTACGACACCACCCCCTACCGGGAACGCGGCAGCCACGCGACGCGCGAAAAGGTATAGTCCCGACCGGCCTTTGCGGAGGACGGAGCCGTGGTGTTACGCGCCCGGCACCCGTGCCGCGCGCCCGCCCCGGCGTCTGGCGGCGGGCGAGGCCTCCAAGCCCTCGCGCAGGACCTGGGTCATCGGGTGCGTGTCATGCCCGGCCCCGTGGCGCTCCAGCAAGGTGGCAATCGCCGCGCGCGGGTCGGGCGCGGACAGGCTCAGCGCCCAGTCCATGAAAATCGACCGGCATTCGGGCGCGGTGATCCCCTCGATCAGATAGGCCTCGCGGATCAGCCCCTTGGGGTCGTTGATGTCGCCCGGTTTGCTCATCTGTCCTCTCCCGGTTCGGCGGTGTTCCTGTTCAGCACGGCCTCGACAAGTCTTGCGGCCTCGTCGCGGGCGCCGTCAAGGGCGCGGGCCAGTTCCGCGACCGTCTCCGCCCCCGCCGTGCGGCACAGGAACCCGCGCCCGCCGGCGCCGATCCTGTCCAGATCCAGCGGCCCGTCGGTCAGGAGCCGCGTGGCCTGCTGGACCCGGGCGAACAGGCGCTGCGCCGATGTCAGCGCCGCCACCTCATCGGCGCCCAGCCAGCCCGCCGCCTGCCCCGCCGCGATCTGGCCCGCCACGTCGCGGGCCGGCGCGCCCGCGCGCAACGCCGCGGCCTGCGCCAGAAGCTCGATATCCTGACTGCCGCCGGGGCCATCCTTGACCGCCCAGGTGCTGCCCACTCGGCCGGCCGCCTGCAACCGGCTGCGCATCTCGCGCGTATCGGCCAGCAGCCGGTCGGGCGCGGGGGCGCGCGCCAGAACGTCCAGCCGCACCGCCTCGATATCCGCCAACAGGCTTGCGTCGCCCGCCACCGGGCGGGCACGGGTCAGCGCCATATGCTCCCAGGTCCAGGCCTCCTCCATCTGATACTGCCGGAAGGCCTCCAGACCCGTGGCCACCGGCCCCTGCCGCCCCGAGGGTCGAAGCCGCATGTCCACCTCATAGAGCTTGCCTGCCGCCGTTGGCGCGCTGAGCGCGGTCACCAGCGCCTTGGTGGCCTTGGCGAACCACGCCCGCGGGTCGAGCGGGCGGCGGCCTTCGGTGATCTCCACCCCGCCGGCATCGTAGATCACGATCAGATCCAGATCGGAGCCCGCGCTGAGCCGGCCCGCGCCAAGGCTGCCCATCGCCAGCACCGCGCCGCCACGCCCTGGCGCAGGCCCGTGGCGGGTGGCCAGATCGGCGCAGACAGCGGGCCAGAGACCGGCCACCACCGCATCGGCTAGCGCGGAATACTGTGCGCCCGCATCCTCGGCCGTGATCAGCCCGCGCAGGTGATGCACCCCGATCCGGAAATGCCATTCCTTCTGCCAGCGTCGGGCCGCGTCCAGCTGCGCCTCGTAATCCAGCCCGTCCAGATGGGTGGACAGCCCGGCCGCAAGGACCTCGGACTTCGGCCACGGCTCGAAGAAGGAGCCACCCAGAACCGCATCCAGAACGCCGGAATTGCGCGACAGATACTGCGCCAGCGCGGGCGCGGTGGCGCAGATATCGACCAGCAGATCGACCAGCGGCGGGTTCGCCTTGAAGAGCGAGAAGAGCTGCACGCCCGCCGGCAGCCCGCGCAGGAACCCGTCGAAATTTCCAAGCGCCTCATCCGGGCGCGCGGCGCGCTGGAACCGGGCCAGAAGATCGGGCTTCAACTGCGCGAAGATCTCCTGCCCGCGGGTCGACCGCAGGGCAGGATATCCGGGCCAGCGGTCCACGATCTCGCGCGCCGTATCGCTCAGGCTCACCTCCGCGACGGCGGCCGGTCCGGGGGCGAAAAACGGCTCCGTCAGACGATCGACGGCCTCCAGCCGCGCCTTCAGCCCCGCCTGAAAGGCGGCGGTGTCTCCCTGCCCGCAGAACCGCGCCAGCCGGTCGAAGCCGTCGGGCGAATTGGGCAGATCATGGGTCTGCGCATCGGCGATCATCTGCAACCGGTGCTCCACCTCCCGGTGGTGGCGGTAATGCCCGCTTAGCGCCTCGGCCACGGGCGCCTCGATCCAGCCCTTGGCGGCCAGCGCCGCCAGCGCCGGCACCGTTTCACGCGCCCTGAGCTCCGGGTCCCGGCCGCCGGCCACCAATTGCCGGGTCTGGGCGAAAAACTCGATCTCGCGAATGCCGCCTGCGCCCAGCTTCATGTTATGCCCGTCCAGCGTGATCGGCCCGTGAAGCCCCTTGTGGGACCGGATCCGCTGCCGCATCTCATGGGTGTCCTGGATCGCCGCGAAATCCAGATGCTTGCGCCAGACAAAGGGCACCAGCACTTTCAGAAACCGCTTGCCCGCGGCGATGTCGCCGGCCGCCGCGCGCGCCTTGATATAGGCGCCGCGCTCCCAACTCCGTCCCTCAGCCTCGTAATACCGCTCCGCCGCGGCCATCGAGATGCAGACCGGCGTGACCGATGCATCGGGCCGCAGCCGCAGATCGGTGCGGAAGACATAACCCTCGGCCGTGTTTTCCGACAGGGTCGCCGCCATCCGCCGGGTCGCGCGGATGAACCCGGCCCGCGCCTCCATCTCGTCGGCGGGGTCGAAGCGGGTTTCGTCGAACAGGCAGATCAGATCGATATCGGAGGAATAGTTCAACTCCCCCGCGCCCATCTTGCCCATCGCCAGCGCCACCATCCCGGCCCCGCTGGCCGCGTCATCCTCGGTCATGCCCGGCAGCTTGCCGCGCCTGATCTCGGCCCCCACATGGGCGACCAGCGCGGCCTGCACAGCGGCATCGGCGAAGTCGGTCAGCGCGCCGGTCACCTCTTCCAGCGACCAGATCCCGCCCAGATCGGCCAGCGCCGTCAGCAATGCCGCGCGGCGCTTCTGCTGGCGCAGATCCCGACCGAGCGCCGGACCCTCCAGCGCCGATGTCGCGGCAAGGATCTGCTCCTGCGCGGCCTCCGGCGTACCGGCCAGCGCCGCCGCAAGCCACGCGCTTTCCTGCGCCATCAGCCGGGCCAGATAGGGGCTGCACCCCGCGGTCCCCTCGATCAGCGGGCGCAATTCACCCGGCAGATCCGGCAACAGGGCCAGCGCCTCGGCCCCTCTGTCGGGATCGAAGGCAATCGGGTGGCGGGTCAGGCGGGCGACGAAGCTCATGGCCCTTGATGGCGCGCGCGGCTCAGCCCGTCAACGCAAGCGGGGTGTCCTGGCTGAAGACGTTGATCCAGCCGGCGCCCTCGCGGCGCCAGACCGAGCTGACCAGCATTGCCTCCCACCCGCCGGCGGGCCGCTGGAAATCGGCGCGATACGCGTAAAGCACGTGATCGGGCCCAAGCCGCATCAGATGTTCCTCGCCGATCCGGTAGGCGGCAACACTCGGTCCATCGGCAAGTTGCCCGGCATGGGCGGCCCGATCCGCAAAGCCGGACGGGTAGACCCCAAGGAAATCCGCGCTCAGACAGGCCGCATCGGCACTGGGGTCCCCGGCTTTCAGCGCCTCCCAGACGGCGCGTTCGGCATTTCTGATTTCGTTGTCCATCGCCATCTCCGCGCCTCGTCTTGCTGCCCGCGACGATCCTTGCAATGGTCGCCTCCGGCAGACAAGGGACAAACCGGATGAGCAAGAGCCTGAAACGGGTGAAACGCGCATTGGCCGAGGCCGGCGTACAGGAAACCGTGCTGGAGATGCCGGCGACGACACGCACGGCCGCAGAGGCGGCGGAGGCCGCCGGGTGCGAGATCGACCAGATCGCCAAGTCGATCATTTTCCGGGCCGAAACCAGCGGACAGGCCGTGCTCTTCATCACCGCGGGCGGCAATCAGGTCGATGCCGGCAAGGCCAGTGCGCTGGCGGGTGAGCCCCTGGGCAAGGCCGATGCCACGCTGATCCGCGCACAAACCGGCTTCGCCATCGGCGGCGTGGCCCCGATCGGCCATCTCAACCCGATCCGCGCCTGGTTCGATCCGCGTCTTCTGGATTTCGCGCAGGTCTATGCCGCGGCCGGCACGCCGCGCCATATCTTCCCCGTCGCACCCGGTCTTCTGCAACAGCTGAGCGGGGCCGATCCGGCCGACTTCACGGGCTGACCCCGCCCCGCGCGCGCCATCGCCGTCGGCCATTTCGGCAGGCTCGGATCAGATCACCCGCAATACGGATCGCGCGGCGCGCAGGCCCGGCGCCTCGCCGCCCCGCCCGAGCAGTTGCATGCTGCGCGTGGCGGCCGCCTGCTGCGCGGCCCGCGCCTCCTCATCCTCCAGCAGCGTCGAGAGCGCCCCGGCGATCGGTTCCGGCAGGCATTTCTCGGCCAGAAATTCGGGCACCGTCCGGGTGCCCGACACCAGATTGACAAGGGTCACCGTGTCGACCTTCAACATCGCCCGGATCACCTGTTTCGACAGCCAGCTCATGTCATAGGCGATGACCATGGGCGTGGCCGCAGCCGCCAGTTCAAGACTGACCGTGCCCGAGGCGGCAAGCGCCACATCCGCCGCCATGAAGGCCGCGCGCTTTTCGGCCTGATAGGCGTCGGGCGTCATCGCCGTCGGGTCGAGGATCACCGGCGCATCCGGCCAGTCGGCCACCTTTTCGGCCAGAAGACTGGCCACCGCCGGAACGGTCGGCACCACCATCCGCACCTGCGGATGGGTGTCCTGCACATGCCGCAACGCCGCGCCGAAGACCGGGGACAGACGCGTCACCTCGCCCCGCCGCGACCCGGGCAGCACCAGAACCAGCGGCGCGTCCGAGGCGATCCCGTGGGCCGCGCGGAATGCGCGCGCCTCCGCCTCGCTGGCCAGCGGTTCGGTCGCCACCGGGTGGCCCACGAAATCGCAGGTCATGCCGGCGGCCTCCATCAGCCGCGGCTCGAACGGGAAAAGCGCCAGCACATGATCGATGGATCTGGCCATTTTCTGCGCCCGCCCGCTGCGCCAGGCCCAGACCGTCGGCGCAACGTAATGGATCGTGCGCATGGCTTTCGCGCGGGCCTTCACCTTGGCCGCCACACGCAGCGAAAACTCCGGAATATCGATGGTGATCAGGGCGTCGGGCCGCATCGCCACCACACGGTCCGCGGTTTCGGAGACCCGTTTCAGAAGCCCCCGCAGCCGCGGCAGGATCTCGGCAAGCCCGATAACGCTCAACTCCTCCATCGGAAACACCGTTTGCAGGCCCTCGGCCTGCATCAGCGGCCCGCCGATCCCGTGAAACTCCGTATCCGGCTGCAACGCCTTCAGCCCTGCCATCAATGCCGCCCCCAACCGGTCGCCCGAGGGCTCGCCTGCGATCAGGAACAGCCGGACGGTCATGGCGTGGCCCATATCGCGACATCGCGCGCCTCGGCCTCGGCCAATACGGCGCCGCGCTCCAGAAGCAATACGCCGCCTGCGGCGATCTCGATCCCCGCAAGCCCGGCATTGGCCGCACCCCGCACCGTGTCGGGCCCGATGACCGGCATGTCGACACGCAGATCCTGCCCCGGCTTGGGCCGCTTGACCAGAACCCCACGCGAGCCGGGCCGGGTCCGGCCCACGAAATCCAGCATCGCATCGGTGCCCTGCAACGTCTCGATCCCCAGAACCTGGCCTGCGGCCACGATCGCGCCCTGCCCCACATCCAGCGGCCCCAAGGCGGCCAGAACGGCGCGGGCGCGGGCGGCATCGGCCAGCTGGCGCTCGGTCGGGATACCGGCAAGCCCGCCCTCCCCGGCCACGAGGTCCGGGCGCAGCTCATGGGCCGCGCGCACCGCGAACCCCTCCTCTTCCAGAAGCGAGATCACGCTGCTCAGCAGCCCGTCATCCCCCTGCCCGATGGCGGCCATCAGCCGCGGCATCAGCGCGCTGGTTTCCTCATCAAGCGCGGAGGGGTCGAACCGCGGGCGCGACATCGCACCCGCCAGGCAAAGCTCGTCGATCCCCTCGGCCCGCAATGTCTTGAAAAGACGTCCTAATTGTTCGAACCGGGCCGGGATAACCGGGGCTCCGCCACACGTGATTTCCACACCTTCGAACGCCACCAGATGCGCCGGCCCCGCCTTCAGGAGCAGTGCCGGCAAGGTGCCGGCCCCGGCAATGATCGCACGCGTCATCGCCCTATCCCGGCGTCAGAAAGGAACGGTCGGTCGCCGACAGCACGAAATCCGCGATCTCCCGCACATATATGCTGTCGCCGCAGGTTTCCGGTAGGCGTCGGGCGCGATCCTGAAACGCGCCTTCGCCCTGGGCCAGCGCCTGAAACGCGGCCCTGAGCGCGGTGATGTCCTGCCGGCTCACGCCCTTGCGTTTCAGCCCCACGAGGTTCAGCCCCTGCAATTCCCCGCGTGGCGAATGGACCAGCCCGTAGGGGATGACATCATGGGTTACCATCGTGACCGCCCCGATGATCGCCCCGCGCCCGATCCGCACGAATTGATGCACCCCCGACAGCCCGCCGATGATCACGTCATCCTCGACCACGCAATGCCCCGCGAGCGATGCGTTGTTGACCATGACCACGTTGTTGCCGACCTGCGCGTCATGCGCCACATGAGAGCCGGCAAGGAAAAGCCCGTCATCGCCCACCCGGGTCACGCCGCCGCCGCCCGCGGTGCCGGTGTTCATCGTGACGCCCTCGCGGATGCGGTTGCGCTTGCCGACGATCAGCCGGGTGCGCTCGCCTGCGAATTTCCGGTCCTGGGGGATATCGCCGATATTGGCGAACGGAAAAATCACCGTGCCCGCCCCGATCTCGGTCCAGCCGGTCACCACCGCATGGGATTTCATGGTCACACCTTGGGCCAGCGTCACCTCGGGGCCCACCACGCAGAACGGGCCGATCTCGCAATCCGGCCCAATCACAGCACCCTCCTCGATCACGGCGGAGGCGTGTATTCTCGCCGATGCGTCGATGCTCATGGGGCGGCCTCGGCGGGCAGATCCATCATCGCGGTGAACTCGGCCTCGGCCGCCATCTCTCCGTCGACGGTGCCCTTGCCCAGAAACTTCCAGACCTTGCCGCCCGGTTTGCCCCGCGTGACGCTGACCGACAACTCCAGCACATCGCCGGGGGTCACCTTGCGGCGGAATTTGCACTTGTCGATCGCCATGAAATAAACCAGCAGATCCTTGTCGGCCATATCCATGCTGACCCCTACCATCACCGCAGCGGTCTGCGCCATCGCCTCGATGATCGTGACGCCGGGCATGATCGGCGCACCGGGGAAATGCCCCTGAAAATGCGGCTCGTTGAAGGTGACGTTCTTGACCCCGACGGCGCTTGTGAAGGGCTCGATCTCGCGCACCTTGTCGATCAGCAGGAACGGATATCTATGCGGAATGATCCGCTGGATCAGATGAATATCGGCGGTCGTGGGGGTGTCGGCGCTCATGGATGCCGGTATCCTTTGGTGTCGTTGCCTGCCTTGGTGCGGATCGGCCCATGGGCATGGGCTGGCGCGCATGCCACCGTGGTAGCAACTCGGCTCCTGCGCGGCAAGGTCGCTTGGCGCCTAGGGATCCGTCTGCGGAGACGATGCCTCCGGCGCGGGGCGCGGCAAAGGCGGGGACGGATCGGGCAGCGGCAGCAAGACCGCGTCACCGCCATCACCGATCTCCGCATTGACACGTGCCAGCGCGTCGGCGGTGATGTCGACGCTTTCCGCCGAAAGCAGGACGGCCCGGTTGTCCATGATCACAGCCGCCCCGCGCTCCCGCACCAATTCCAGAAGGATCGGAAAACTCAGCTCGAAAAACCGCTGGCGCGCGTCATCGGCCTGATCGCTCAGCGACTGCGCCTTGGCTTCCTGCGCCGCGCGGATCTCGCCGACGCGGGTATCGAACTCTTCGGCCAATATGCGAAAGGCGACCGGGTCCATCTGGGGCCGCTGCTCGGTCAGGCGGAGTTCCTCTTCGGTCAGTTGCGCCTCGATCTGCCGGTTTTCCGCGGCCAGACGTTCGCCCGCCGCCTCCAATTCACGCTGAACGCGCGCGCCATAAAGCGAGGTGGAAAACAACCGGTCCTGATTGAGCACCAGAATGCCCTCCGGCGCGGGCGTGGGCACCGACGGGGCGGAAAGCTGCTGCGCCAGCGCAGGCGCGCCTGCGGGCCCCTCCGCAAACAGCATAAGCGCGACCGCCAGGGTCGCGCTCAGCCAGGGCCTGCTGCGCCAAAGCGCCATGCCGCCTCTCCTTCAGAAACGCGCCTCGATCGTCAGATCGAATTCACGGGTCTGGTCATAGGGCTGGGTTTCCAGCGCCCGGCTGAAGTTGAAGCGCAAGGGCCCGATCGCCGTATCCCAGAAGATCGAGAAACCGACGGAGCTGCGGAAATGGATGTCGTCATCCACAATCGCACCACCGGCGCCCACCACATCATCCAGCCCCCAGACCGTGCCGATATCATAGAACACACCGCCCGAAATGCCGTATTCGTCCGGCAGTCCCAGAGGGAAGGCCGCCTCGAACCGGGCCACGGCGAAGTAATTGCCGCCCAATGCATCATTGTTGACCGCGTTGGTGTCACGCGGGCCCAGACCGCGCGGCTCGAAGCCGCGCATCTGCCGGCTGGACAGGAAGAAACGATCGGTGAAGCGGCTGTTGCCGTCCAGCATTTCAAGCGCACCGCCCTCGATGGTCGCGCGCAGCGTCACCTCTTCGCGGGCAATGCCCCTTTCCGCAGATGCAAGCGCCGTGGTGCGAATGTACTCGCTGTCGCCGCCAAGACCCGCCAGTTCCTGGTTGAACCGCAGCAGGACGCCTGCATTGGGGTTGAGGCCCGTATTGCGGGTGTCATAGCTGAATCCGTAGCCCAGGGAGGAGGTGACGCGCGACCCCTCCTCGCGCTGCAGGATCGGCGAACTATCGGTCGGCACGTTCAGAATGCTGTCTTCCGAGATACGATAGAAAACGCTCATTCTGCCATATTCGCTGATCGGGAAGCCAAGCGAGGTTCGCAGCCCGATATTCTCGGTGTCGAAGGCGGCGTTTTCCTGATTGGTCTCGCTATAGAAAACATCCAGACCAAACGACAGATCCCGTCGCAGGAAGGCCGGCTCCACGAAGCCGAAATTGAAGGCCCGGCTGTCCTGAGCGGTGCTGAAGGAAAACTCGACCGCCTGCCCCCGGCCGAGGAAGTTCTGCTCGGCGAAGGAGACGGCCAGACCGGTCCCGACATCGCTTGAGAAACTGACCGAAAAGCCAAGCGAGCCGGTCGGCTGCTCCTCCACATCGACATCGACGATCACCGAGTCGGGCGAGGTGCCCTGACGGCCCTCCACCTGCACATCGGAGAAATAGGCCAGCGCCCGGATCCGCTCCGAAGCCTGCCGGATCGCGCGCGGATCGAACGGATCGCCCTCGACCGTGTCGAACTGCCGCCGCACCACCCGGTCCAGCGTCGTGGCATTGCCTTCGATATCGATCCGCTCGACGAATACACGCTCGCCGCGCACCACCGCAAATTCCACATCCAGCGTCAGATCCGCATCGTTGCGGGTGATGCGGGGCTCGACACGGATGAACCGCAGACCCTGCCGCGTCGCGAGGTTTTCCATCCGGCTGATCGTGTTGTCGATCAGCCGGGGGCTGTAGGTGTTGCCGCTGCTGATGCGGATCACGTCGCGATATTCGTCGATATCGATCTCGGGCAGGTCGCTGACCACGGTGATCTCGCCGATATCGAAGCTCTGGCCCTCGCGGATGTTGAAGGTGATAAAATAGGCATCCCGCCCCCGCGCGAGTTCCGACGTCACGCTCAGGACTTCGAAATCGACATATCCCCGATCCCGGTAGAAATCGGTCAGCAACTGCTGGTCGAAAGCGATCCGATCGGCCACGAAGCTGTCACGGCGGATGATGGCGCGGAACAGACCGGCCTGCGTGCTTTCCAGCACACGGCGCAGGCGCCGGTCGGAAAACTCGCGGTTGCCGACGAAGGAGATCCGCTCGGTCTCGACGACCCGGCCCTCGGTCACTTCGAAGACCAGATCGACGCGGTTGTCGCTGCGGCGGATGATCTGCGGCGAGACGGTCGCCGTCAGCCGGCCTGCCTGGCGATAGGCATCGTTGATCGCGGCCGCATCCTGCTCGGCCACGGAGGGGGAATAGACCCGGCGCGGCTGCGAGGTCAGCAGCGGCAGCAGATCATCGTCGTTGAGACGGCGGTTGCCCTCGATACTGATCCGGTTGATCGTCGGATATTCCTGCACGATGATCACCAGGGTGGAGCCGCGCGGGACGACTTCGACGCTTTCGAACAGGCCGGATTGCTGCAGCCGCTGCTGCGCGTCATTGACCTGCCCCGCAGATACCGCCTCGCCGGGATTGATATTGGCGTAGGTCAGGATCGTACTGGCCTCGATCCGCTGATTTCCCTGAACATCGAACTGGCTGAAGCGGAAATTCTGCGCCGCGACCGGCCATGCCAGCAGGGCGACCAGGGCTACCGCCAAAAGGGCCGCAACCGCGCCCCGCCAAATCGATGCGTTCTCTGCGCGACTGCTCATCGAATCCTGCCCCGTTTCTGATCCGTATCCTCCGCTCCTGCCTACCGAAGCCGAGGGACGTTGTCAAAACGATCCATTACAGCCGGTGGGGGTTATCCACAGGCTGTGTCACAATATATACACAAGGGACGTGTTCGGGGACGTGTCGCGGCGGCCCGTCAGGGCGCGCAATCGGCCGGATCAGTAAACCGTCGCGTAAGACATCAGCCAACCGGCAATGGTCAGGGCGCCGATGATCATCAGCGGAACCAGCAGACGGTCCACATTGATCTGCATGAAAAAGCTGATGCCGCGATATCCGTCGGTGATCAGTTTCATCGTCTCCGGCCTCTCTGTGTGCCACACCAAGGGGCACTTGCCCCGTCATGGTCAGAAGATCGGCTTTGAATATGGCGCAATTTGGGCGCCGGATGGGCGCTTTGGTGATCCGCCGCCCTTAGGCATCCTACCCTTATGGGCAGAAAATGTCATTGGTCAGCGCAAAGAGCATCAAGGCCAACAGCAGCGTCAGACCGATGGACATGAAGACTTTCAGGGCCTTGTCGGAAGGCGGCTTGCCCGCCACCGCCTCATAGGCGTGAAAGATCAGGTGACCGCCGTCCAGAACGGGAATCGGAAAGAGGTTCAAGAGGCCCACCGCCGTGGACAGGACCGCGATGAACCAGATGAAATTCTCGATCCCCTGGCTGGCGGCCGCGCCGCTGGTTTCGGCAATACCGATGGGACCTTGCAGGTTGCAGCTGGAAATCGCGCCGGTGATCATGTGCCACAGGCCCGAAAGCGACGACTGGATGATGAAGCCGGTCTGGCTGACGCCGAAGCCTGCCGCCTCCCAGAGGCCCACAGGCTCGGTCACCGGCTCGAAGAACAGCCCGCCCGTGATCCCGATCAGCCAGCGGGTCTCGAACCCGCCTTCGGCCAGCGGCAGATCCATCCGCCTTGGGCTGAGCGTGACCTCCATCATCTCGCCCGCGCGCCAGACATCCAGCGCAAGCGGCGCGCCCTCCGAGGCCTCGACCGCATCGCGCAACTGGGAAAAGGCGTAGATCGGCTGCCCGTCGATTGCGCGGATCACATCGCCCCGCTCAAGCCCCGCGTCGATCGCCGCCGATTGCGGGGTCACCGCCTCGATCACCGGAATCAGGGGGAAGCTCGCCTCCACCTGCATCGCCCGGCCATCGCGCTCGATGTCGTAGGTCAGGCTTGGCGCGGGGGGCAGCGTCTCGCGGCTCAACTCATAGAGATCGGCCAGACCGTCCACCGGCTCACCGGCCACCGCGGTGACCAGATCGCCCTCCTGCAGCACGGCGATATCGGCGGGCAACATCTTTGCCGGGCCGATCCGTGCCTCCTCCACCGCCTGCCCCGATACCAGCACGACGCCCGCGAAGATCAGGATCGACAGGATGAAGTTGAAGATCGGTCCCGCCGCGACCGTCGCCGCGCGTGCCCAAAGCGGCGCGCCATGCATGGAGCGCCGGCGTTCGGCCACGTCGAGCGCATCTATCGCCGCCCCGTCCTTGCCCGAGGCCGCATCCGCATCGCCCAGAAACTTCACATAGCCGCCAAAGGGAAGCGCCGCGATCTGCCAGCGGGTGCCGTGCCGATCGACCCGGCTGGTCAGGACCGGACCGAAGCCGATGGAAAACACCTCCGCATGGATGCCGGACCAGCGGCCCACGATGTAATGTCCGTATTCGTGGATCGCGACGATGATCGACAGCGCCAGAATAAAGGCCAGGATCGTGAACGCGACACTGCCGAACTGGGGGATGAATTCCATACTATTTGCGTCCCTGCATTTTTTTGACCTGCTCTTCGGCCTCTACCCGTGCCAGATGGTCTGTTTCCAGCACCGTCTCAAGGGTGTCTATGGCATCAGTTAGGCGAAACCGGCCCGAAATCCCGTCAAGCGTGGCCTCGACCACGCCGGCCATATCCATGAAACCGATCCGCCGGGCCAGAAATCCGTCCAGCGCGATCTCCTTGGCCGCGTTGAAGACGGCGCCCGCGCGACCGCCGGTTTCCATCACCGCCCGCGCGATGCCGAGCGCGGGGTAGCGCGTGTCGCAAGGCGCCAGAAACTCCAGCGTCGCCAGTTCCGCCAGATTGATCCGCGCGACCGGCAGATGCCGGCGGTCTGGCCAGTGCAGCGCATAACCGATGGCATGGCGCATGTCCGGCGCACCCAGATGCGCCATCAGCGCGCCGTCGCGAAACCCCACAAGCGCATGGATGATGGATTGCGGATGCACGACCGCCTCGATCTGATCCGGGCGGACACCGAAAAACTCCTTGGTCTCGATCAGCTCCATCGCCTTGTTGAACATCGACGCGCTGTCGATGGTGATCCGCTGCCCCATGTCCCAGTTCGGATGCGCCCCGGCATCCGCCACCGTCGCATCGGGCAACGCTTCCACCGGCCAGTCGCGCAAGCCCCCGCCCGAAGCGGTGATGACGATCCGTTCCACCGCCGCCATGTCCTCGCCGACCAGCGCCTGAAACACCGCCGAGTGCTCGCTGTCCACCGGCAGGATCGTCGCGCCATGGGCGCGCCCTTCGGCCAGCAGAAGCGGGCCTGCGGTGACCAGACTTTCCTTGTTCGCCAGCGCCAGCGTGGTGCCATGCCGCAAGGCCCGGAACCCGGGCGCAAGCCCCGCCGCGCCCACGATCGCCGACATGATCCAGTCCGCGGGCCGGTCCGCCGCTTCGATCAGCGCGGCCTCCCCGGCGGCGGCGGCGATCCCGGATCCGGCGAGCGCGTCGCGCAGCGCGGGCAGTTCCTCCTCATAGGCGGTCACCGCGATATCGGCACCGACGGCGCGCGCGTCGCGCGCCAGCTGCGCCACGTTCCGCCCGCCGGTCAGCGCCACCACGTCATAGCCGTCGGGCGCGCGCGCGATCAGATCGAGCGTGTTCTGCCCGATGGATCCGGTGGCTCCGAAAACACTGACCTTTCGCATGGACACTCCCTAAAGCGGCGGCGGCGGGAACACGATCAGGCTTTCGACCAACAGCAGCAGAAGCGCCGCGCCAAGCATCCCGTCGAACCGGTCGAACACGCCCCCGTGCCCCGGCAGCAGGGTCGAGCTGTCCTTGACCCCCATCCGCCGTTTTACCGCACTTTCGGCGATATCGCCCATCTGGCTTGCCATGCTCAGCGCAACGGATATTCCTATCAGCTCCACCCCCGTTCCGGTTGTCTGCATGAACGCCGCGCCCACTATCCCAGCGCTGACCCAGCCCGCCACCGTGCCCGACCATGTCTTCTTGGGGCTGACGCGCGGCCAGAATTTCGGACCGCCGAGAATCCGCCCGGCGAAATAGCCCAGCACATCGGTCGCGGCGACGACCAGCACCAGCCACAGCATCCAGGTCAGCCCGAAATCCTCGCGATGGACCAGAAGACCGAACCCCGCGAACATGATGAGCGCGGTATACATGATGTAGAGTGTGCGGTTCTTGTCCAGAAGCCCGATGCCCGCGATACTCGCCAGAAGCAGGAGCGGCAGGCCCAGCCCCACGGGCAGCAGCTTTGCCGCAAGCAGCAGCCCGGCGGCCAGACCGCCAAGCGCAATCGCACGCCGCGGGCCGCCGCCCAGCATCCGCACAAGCTCCCAGACCAGCGTGCCGACGATCAAAAGGACAAGCCCGATAAACCACCAGCCGCCAGCCCAGACCGCCGCCAGCCCCACAATCGCCATCGCAACGCCCGTGACCATGCGAACCGCAAGGTCGGAAAAGCTGTCGCGACTGAAATTCATCGACCGCGCCGGGATCAGGCCGGCACCGCGCCGAAACGTCGCTCGCGATTGCAGAAGCGGCGCAAGACCTTGTCGAACTCCGCAGGCGTGAAGTCGGGCCAGAGCGTGTCGATGAACTCGTACTCCGCATAGGCCGACTGCCAGAGCAGAAAGTTGGAGATCCGCGCCTCGCCGCTGGTCCGGATCACCAGATCGGGGTCGGGCAGCAGGCAGGTATCGAGGTATTTCGGCAGCGTCTCGTCGCTTACATGGCGCGGGTCGAGCTTGCCTGCGGCCACGTCATGGGCAAGCCGCCTTGTGGCGCGCGCCACCTCGTCCCGGCCGCCATAGTTCAGCGCGATGGTCAGATGGGTGCCCGCATTGCCGGCCGTCAGTAATTCCAGATTGTCCATCATGTCGACCAGCGACGGCTCCAACCGCACCCGGTCGCCGATGAACCGCACCCGCACATTCTCGTCGATCAGCGATTGCGTCTCGCGCCGGATGTAGCGCTTGAACAGCTTCATCAGCCCCGCCACCTCGGTCTGGGTCCGCTTCCAGTTCTCGGTCGAAAAGGCAAAGATCGTCAGGTATTCCACACCCAGATCCGGGCAGGAGCGCACGATCTCCTTGACCCGCTTTGCGCCTGCGTGATGGCCCACCAGCCGTGGCCGCCCGCGCATCTGCGCCCACCGGCCGTTGCCGTCCATGATGATCGCCACATGGCGCGGCGTCTTGTCCTTGTCGGCGGTCTCGGGGCTCGATCGGGCCATGGGCGGCTCCTCAATTGTCGGGAATGTCGCTCGTTACTCAGACTTGCATGATCTCGGCTTGCTTGGTTTCCAGCGCCGCATCGACCCGCGCGATATGGCCATCGGTCAGCTCCTGCACCTCGGCCTCCCACAGCTTCTGGTCGTCCTCCGACATGCCGTCGGCCTTCGCCTTCTTGATCTGATCCATCCCGTCGCGCCGCACATTGCGGATCGCGACCCGCGCGTTTTCGGCATAATGCGCCGCAACCTTGGTCAGCTCGCGCCGGCGTTCCTCGTTCAGTTCGGGGATCGGCAGCATGATGATCGTGCCGTTCAGCTGCGGGTTGATGCCCAGCCCGCTTTCGCGAATGGCCTTCTCCACCTTGCCGACCATGGATTTGTCCCAGACGTTGATCGTCACCATCCGGCTTTCGGGCACGTTCACCGTGCCCACCTGATTGATCGGGGTCATCTGGCCATAGGCTTCCACCTGCACCGGCTCCAGCATCGCCGCCGAGGCCCGGCCCGTGCGCAACGAGGCGAATTCGGTCCTCAGATTGGCAAGCGCCCCGTCCATCCGCCGCTCAAGGTCGGCTACATCAATTTCAATATCGTCGGACATGTCCCTGCCCCGTTCTTATCAACGCGTGTTAGTCAGTACTTCTAAGCCCTTACTGGACTTTTGTATAGGTGCCTTCCCCGGCCAGAATGCCCTTGAACCCGCCGGGTTCATCCAGCGAGAACACGATGATCGGCACATCGTTTTCACGGGCCAGCGCGATGGCGGAGGCATCCATCACGCCCAGATGCTGGGCCAGAACCTCGTCATAGCTGATCTGCTCATAGCGCACCGCATCGTCATGTTCGACCGGATCCTTGTCATAGACCCCGTCCACCTTGGTGCCCTTGAAGATCGCCTCGCATCCCATTTCATTCGCGCGCAGCGTGGCGGCCGTATCGGTGGTGAAATACGGATTGCCGGTGCCCGCGGCAAAGATCACCACGCGCTTCTTCTCCAGATGGCGCACCGCGCGGCGACGGATATAGGGCTCGCAGACCTGATCCATCGGGATCGCGCTGATCACGCGGGTGAACACGCCCAGGCTCTCCAGCGCCGACTGCATCGCCAGCGCGTTCATTACCGTCGCCAGCATGCCCATGTAATCCGCAGTCGTGCGCTCCATCCCCTGTGCGGAGCCCTGAAGCCCGCGGAAGATGTTGCCGCCGCCGATCACCATGCAGATCTCCACCCCCAGATCATGGACTGATTTGACCTCCTGAGCGATCCGCTCCACCGTGGGCGGATGCAATCCGAACCCCTGGCTCCCCATCAATGCCTCGCCCGAAATCTTCAGCATCACGCGGTTATAGGCAGGGCGGGTCGCGGGTGTTTCGTCTGGCATGAGATCCTCGGAGGCGGCCGCTGGCGCGGCAGGGTCATTGAGATTGCCGCAACATGGCGTAAAAGGGCTTTGGGTTCAACGCCCGTCTCGGCCCCATTGCGTCTACTTCAAGAACGACCCGCAAGATATTGATCGATATAAAAACTCTCTCGCCGGAATGCCCCGTTCTGATCGCCGGACCCACGGCGTCCGGCAAATCGGCGCTGGCACTGTCCATCGCCGAGGCGCAGGGCGGGCGCATTCTCAACGCCGACGCGTTGCAGGTCTATGACGGCTGGCGCGTTCTCACCGCGCGCCCGGGGCCCGACGAAGAAGTCCGCGCGCCGCACGCGCTTTACGGCCACGTCCCGTTCGAAGCGGCCTATTCCGTGGGTCAATGGCTCCGCGATCTGGGCCCGCTTCTGGACGGTCCCCGCCCGATTATCGTCGGCGGCACGGGCCTTTACTTCCGCGCCCTCACCGAAGGCCTGGCCGAGATCCCGCCGACACCGCCCGCGATCAGGGCCGAGGCCGATGCCCTGCCCGACGCGACGCTTCTCTCCGATCTTGATGCGGCCGATCCGGTGCTTGCCACCCGCATCGACCGGCAGAACCGCGCCCGCGTTCAGCGTGGCTGGGAGGTCTGGCGCGCCACCGGCCGGCCGCTGTCGGAGTGGCAGGCCGGAACCGCGCCGCCGCTCCTGCCGCTGACCCGGACCCAGCCGCTCCTGCTCGATGCGGATCGGGACTGGCTGAATGCGCGGATCGAAACCCGTTTCGATCTGATGCTGCGAAACGGCGCGCTGGAGGAGGCCCGCGCCAATCTGCCCCGCTGGCCACGGGCCGGGGGCAGCGCCAAGGCGATCGGCGCGCCCGAGTTGATCGCGCATCTGCGCGGCGAGTTGTCCCTTGAGGCCGCGCGCGATGCGGCGATCATCGCTTCGCGCCAATACGCCAAACGGCAGCGCACATGGTTCCGCGCGCGCATGTCGGGCTGGCGACATATTGCCCAACCATAGGCAAAATCCTGCACAGATACTGAGAATTATAGGAAAACCGCGGCTTCCCTTTCACTTTTGCGATCATTAGGCTCATCGGCGATGTCCGACTCCTACGCCGTCACCTCTTTGGGCCAATTGCGCATGCGCCCCACCTGGCGGGTGGAGACGCTGCACTCCAACACCCGCCATCATCTCTATTGGATCACCCGCGGTCAGGGCCGCGTCTCGGTCGGCTGCATCACCCGCGGCTACGGACCGAACACGGCGGTTTTCGTGCCCGCCGGCACGGTCATGTCGCTGGAATTGCCGCAACAGATCCAGGGTCTCTTGCTGCATATGCCGCCCGATCCGCTGGCCGAATTGCCTGCTGATCCGTTCCATCTGCGGATATCCAATATCGAGGCGCAGGCCAGTCTGACCGGTCATATCGAACGCATCGAACGGGAAATCGCGGCGCAGGCCCCCGCGCAGGATCGCGCGCTCAGAGGGTACGGGCTACTGGTGTCGACCTGGATCACCCGCGAGCTTGGCCGGCAGGAAGGGGCGATCCTGCGCGACAGGGCCCACCATCTGGTGGAGAAATTCGCCCGCCTCCTGTCGATCAGCTATCATACCGGCGCGGGTGTCGCCGATTATGCAGACCGTCTGGGCGTGACGCCCACCCATCTCAGCCGGGTCTGCAAGGAAGCCTCCGGCAAACCGGCACATGCGCTGATCCACGAACGCCTGATGCACGAAGCCCGCCGCCTGCTGGCCGATACCGACAAATCCGCGCGGCTGATCTCCGAAGAACTCGGGTTTTCCTCGCCCGCCTATTTCACAAGGGCCTTTTCCCAGTCCACAGGACGCACACCCACCGCGTTCCGAAGCTCTCCGCGGCGCAATTAACTGCGGGACGGATTATTTTCCCGCGATGTCGCTTTTGCAGTCGATGTCGGTTTCAGACCTTGATACTGTCGCAAAAGTTACATCAATGGACGGTCCTGCCCATTGACGCCCGGGTTGGAATATTGCGCAATATCCCCTGCGGCGTTGTAAGAAATGTCGAAAGGCATCGGCAGGCCGCCCGGATAAATTCAATCACACCGTCACAGGGAGACAAGGATGACGCACCCGACCAAAACTGGCACACGGGTACACCCCGCCGCCAAGATGTATGCCGATGAGTATCGGGAGGGCAAACTCAGCCGTCGCGAGTTCCTCGTCCGCACCTCCGCATTGGGGGTGGCCACCGCAACCGCATATTCGATGATCGGCCTGAACCCGGCACAGGCGATGAGCCATCGCCAGACCCCGCCCATGGGCGGAACGCTGCGCATCCAGATGGAGGTGCGCGCCCTGAAAGACCCCCGCAGCTATGACTGGTCGCAGATGGCCAATGTCAGCCGCGGGTTCCTCGAGTATCTGGTGGAATACAACGCCGATGGCTCGTTCTCCGGCGTCCTGCTCGACAGCTGGGAAGTCAATGACGACGCCACCCAGTATACGCTGCGGCTTCGCCCCGGCGTGAAATGGAACAACGGCGACGATTTCACCGCGGCTGACGTGGCCGCCAATTTCGAGGGCTGGTGCGATGCCAGCGTCGAGGGCAACTCGATGGCTGCGCGGATGGGCCAGCTTGTCGACCCAGAAACGCAGCGCGCCATCGAAGGCGGGATCGAGATCGTCGATGATCTGACCGTGCGGCTGAACCTGCCCGCGCCCGACATCACGATCATTCCCGGCGTGGCCGATTACCCGTCGGCGGTGCAGCACCGCGATCTGATCGGGACCAATCCGCTTGATCACGGCGTGGGCACCGGCGCCTATCGCATCACCAATTACGAGGTGGGCGTTCAGGCGACGCTGGAGAGAAACCCCGATCACGAATACTGGGGCGAGGCCTATCTGGACCGGATCGACTTCATCGACCTCGGGCAGGATCCGGCCGCTTGGCTGGCCGGCGCCGAGGCGGGCGAGTTCGACATGACCTACGAAACCGTGGGCGAATTCGTCGATCTCTTCCAGGCCATCGGGTGGGAGCAAAGCGACGTGGTGACCGCCGCCACCGTGGTGATCCGGCCCAACCAGAACAACGCGCCTTACGATAATCTTCAGGTGCGCAAGGCAATCGCGCTCGCGGTCGACCCGCAGGTCTGCCTCGATCTGGGCATCAACGGTCAGGGGGAGCTTGGGGAGAACCACCATGTCTGCCCGATCCACCCCGAATATGCCGAACTGCCGCCGATCACGATCGACAAGGACGCCGCCTTCGCGATGTTGCAGGAATCGGGCCATGCGGATTTCGATTTCGAGATCGTGTCAATCGACGACGATTATCGCCGCAACACCACCGATGCGGTGGCCGCCCAGCTTCGCGATGCCGGCTTCAACGTCACGCGCACGGTGATCCCCGGCTCCACCTTCTGGAACGACTGGACAAGCTATCCGTTCAGTTCGACCAACTGGAACCACCGGGAACTGGGGGTGATGATCCTGGGGCTGGCCTATCGCTCGGGCGTGGCCTGGAACGAAAGCGGCTTTGCCAATGCGGAGTTCGACGCGCTGCTGGATCAGGCGCTGGCGATCCAGAATGCCGATGCCCGGCGGGAGATCATGGTTCAGCTGCAAACCATCATGCAGGAGGAGGCGGTGACGCTTCAGCCCTACTGGCGGTCGCTCTTCCGGCATCACGTGCCCGGCGTGATCAACGCCGACATGCATCCGAAATTCGAGATCAACGTGCATTACCTCGGCATGGACGCGTGACGCGGAGCGGGGCGGCCCCAAAGGCCGCCCCGCCCTCTCTCTGCGGGGCCCCATGGCCCGCCCCATCCAGCCAACGGGCCCGTCAATGAGGCCCGATATCCGGCCGCCGTGGCCGAAAACCGACAGGGAACCAAATGGGACTATTCATCCTCAAACGGCTCGGGGTCATGCTGTTGACCGCGCTCTGCCTGACCTTCGTGGTCTTCTTTCTGACCAATCTCTACCCGAACCTCGAAAAGCTCGCGAAAACCCAGGGCAATGCCCGGATGACCGATGCCGAGGTGTCCAGCTGGCTGGATAACAACGGCTATGGCGCGCCGATGCTGGTGCGCTACGGAGAATGGCTGGGGGTGATGCCGGGCTGGACCCGGACGGATGAGGAAACCGGCGAGATCCGGGGGCGCTGCATCGATTTCGGCGACGATCCGGCCGAGGCGCCGCGATTCTGCGGCATGTTGCAGGGCGATCTGGGGTATTCCACAGTTTCCGATGACGAGGTTTCCAATATCGTCGGCGGGCGACTTCTGCTTACCGGCAAGCTGATGGGCTGGGTCCTGATCGTGATGATCCCGTCGGCGCTGGTCGTGGGCGTTCTGGCGGGCATGCGCGAAGGCTCCCGTCTCGATCGAACGCTGTCCACTGCCTCCATCGCCACGACGGCCACGCCGGAATATGTCTCGGGCGTGATCTTCATCGTCCTTCTCGCCTCCTCCACCGCGGGGCTGTCGCCATGGCTGACGGAAAACGGCTGGATCGAGGGGCGAACGCTCTTCCTCGGCTCCGCCCGATCCGCGATGGAGGATATCACCTTCTGGAACTTCACCCTGCCGGTGATGACGCTGGCGCTTTACGGCATGGGCTATATCGCGCGAATGACCCGGGCCTCCATGGCCGAGGTGATGACTGCGCAATACATCCGCACCGCGCGGCTGAAGGGCGTGAAATTCAGAACCATCGTTCTGAAACACGCGCTTCGTAACGCGCTGATCGCGCCCTTCACCGTCATCATGCTGCAGATCCCGTGGCTTCTGACCGGCGTGGTGATCGTGGAAACCCTGTTCAACTATAACGGCTTCGGCTGGACGCTCGTGCAGGCGGCGTCAAACAACGACATCGAGCTTCTGATGTCCGTTTCCATCGTGGCGGTGATCGTGGTGCTCGCCACACAGCTGATATCCGATATCGGCTATGTGTATCTGAACCCGCGCATCCGCATTTCTTGATAAGGAGCCCTGAGACATGGACCCGATTACCTGGACAGGCTCCCTTGGCCCCTTCCTCAACCCGCTGATGCTGGCCGCGATCGCGGTCTTCGTTCTGGGGTTTTTCGCGCAGCTCGTGCTGAACTTCGCGGGCGTGCAGCCCGGCGAGGTGCAGATCAACCCGGACCACACGCTGAGCGTCGCACGCTCGCCGAACGACTACGCGCTGATGGCGATGAAATACGCCGTCCTTCTGTTTCTGGCCTGCGTGGCCGTGTTCATTGTCGGCGGCATCGTGCAGCCCTCTCTGGAACAGAAGGGCATCATCGGCGCCATGGGGCAGCGTTTTCTGCCGGTCTGGATCGCGATGATCCTGATCTTCGCGCTGTCTGTCACCTTCAAGCGCAGGCTTGGTCTCTACGGCAAGCTTTTCGACAGCCCGATCGGCATGGTCGGCTTCTTTCTCGTGATGTTCTGGATGCTGACCGCGATCTTTGCCGGTCTCGTCGCGACCCATGGCGCCATCGATGTGGTCAGCCAGATGCGGAACGAAGTGCCGGGCAGCTTCATGCCCGACCCGGACGAGGGCGAATATCTCGTGTATCTTCTCGGTGGCGACAATCTGGGGCGCGATGTGTTCTCGCGGATGGTCTTCGGCGCCCGCGAGGTGCTGAAAATCGCCCCGGCGGCGACGCTTTTCGCCTTCATGGTCGGCATCACCCTCGGTCTGCCCGCGGGCTATTTCGGCGGCAAGCTCGACACCGTGCTGACCTTCATCGCCAATCTGGTTCTGGCCTTCCCGGTCATCCTGCTCTTCTACCTGCTGGTGACGCCGGAAATCGTGGCCTCGGGCATCCCGACCTACATGGCGGCGGTGCTGTTCCTGTTCCCGATCATCTTTTTCGTGATCCTGTTCAACAGCCGGTTCTTTACGCAACCGTTCACGCGGAACATCTATATCTTCCTGACGGTGCTGATCGGCGGCTGGCTCTATCTGGGCCTTGCGTGGAACTCCGACCCGCTTGGCATCATCTCGATGCCGGGCAACATCCTCATCGTGTTCGTCTCGGTCGTCTTCGTGAACTCGCCCACCGTGTTCCGGATCGTTCGCGGCATCGTGCTGGATATCAAGACCCGCGATTACGTGGCCGCCGGGCAGACCCGCGGCGAAGGCCCCTGGTACATCATGCTGTGGGAGATCCTGCCCAATGCGCGGGGGCCGCTGATCGTCGATTTCTGTCTCAGGATCGGCTACACCACCATCCTTCTGGGTACGCTTGGCTTCTTCGGGCTGGGCGTCAGCCCGGAAAGCCCCGACTGGGGCTCGACCATCAACGAAGGCCGCCGTCTCCTCACCATCTATCCGCACCCCGCCCTGCCGCCCGCCATCGCATTGATGACGATGGTGCTGGGCCTCAATCTGCTGGCCGACGGGTTGCGCGAGGAGAGCTTGAGGGACTGACCAAGATCGCGCGCGCCCACCGGCTCACCGACCGGAGACGGGCGCGCCGCCACACGGAATGTGCACCGGGTGCGCGTGCATGCAAATCATACGAGGCCGAACTGGCCCGACAGGGAGAAGAGTATCGATGGCTGAAGACACCGCTTATGACGGGCCCATTCTGGAGATCGACAAATTGTCGATTTCCTTTTTCACGCGGCTGCGCGAAATCCCCGCCGTGATGGATTTCTCCGCCAATGTGATGCCGGGCGAAGCGCTTGGTCTGGTGGGGGAATCCGGCTGCGGAAAATCCACCGTGGCGCTTGGCGTCATGCAGGATCTGGGCGTAAACGGCAAAATCGTCGGCGGCACGATCAAGTTCAAGGGCCGCGACCTGTCCGAGATGTCGCCCGAGGAGTTGCGCGATATCCGCGGATCGCAGATCGCGATGATCTATCAGGAGCCTATGGCATCGCTCAACCCGGCCATGAAGATCGGCAAGCAGCTTGCCGAGGTGCCCGTCATCCACGAAGGCATCAGCGAAGAAGAGGCGATGAAACGCGCCCGACAGGTGGTCGAGGATGTGAAGCTCCCCGATCCCGACCGCATCCTGAAAGCCTATCCGCACCAGCTTTCCGGCGGACAACAGCAACGCATCGTGATCGCCATGGCGCTGATGTCCAAACCCTCGCTGCTCATCCTCGATGAACCCACCACCGCGCTAGATGTGACGGTGGAGGCCGCGATTGTCGAACTGGTCAAGGATCTGGGCAAGAAATACGGCACCTCGATGCTGTTCATTTCCCACAATCTGGGGCTGGTGCTTGAAACCTGCGACAGGATTTGCGTGATGTATTCCGGCGAGGCGGTCGAACGCGGCTCCATCGAGGATGTGTTCGACGAGATGAAGCACCCCTACACGCAGGCGCTGTTCCGCTCGATCCCGCTGCCCGGCGCCGACAAGAACGCCAGCCCGCTGATCGCGATCCCGGGCAACTTCCCGCTCCCCCATGAACGGCCAAACGGCTGCAATTTCGGCCCCCGCTGCGACTATTTCGAGGCCGGGCGCTGCGATGCGGGCCCGATCAGCATGGCTCAGGTCGAAGGGAACGACCGCCACGCGACCCGCTGCCTGCGGTTTCAGGAAATCGACTGGTCCGCGCCGCCTACCCTTGCCGACAAGAAGGAAAAGGGTGTCATTGGCGATACCGTGCTGAAGGTCGATAATCTCAAGAAATATTATGAGGTTGCGGCCAATTCGATGTTCGGCGGGGCCGACAAGAAGGTGGTGAAGGCCAACGAGACCATCAGTTTCGAGGCGCGCGAGTCCGAAACTCTCGCCATCGTCGGTGAAAGCGGCTGCGGCAAGTCCACGCTGGCCAAGGTTCTGATGGGGCTGGAAACCGCCACCGAAGGCCAGGTCATGCTCGACAACCTGTCGATCGAAAGCACCGAAATCCAGGATCGCGACACCAGGACCGTCTCCTCCATCCAGATGGTGTTTCAGAACCCGTTCGACACGCTGAACCCGTCGATGACCGTGGGCCGGCAGATCATCCGCGCGCTGGAGATATTCAAGATCGGAAACACCGAGGCCGAACGCCGGGTCCGGATGCTGGAGTTGCTCGATCTGGTGAAACTGCCGCGCGAATTCGCCGACCGGATGCCGCGCCAGCTCTCCGGCGGGCAGAAACAGCGCGTCGGCATCGCGCGTGCCTTTGCCGGCGGCGCGCGCATCGTGGTCGCCGACGAGCCGGTCTCGGCGCTCGACGTGTCGGTGCAGGCCGCCGTGACCGACCTGCTGATGGAGATCCAGCGCAACGAGAAAACCACCCTGCTCTTCATCTCGCACGACTTGAGCATCGTCCGCTATCTCTCTGATCGCGTTATGGTTATGTATCTTGGCCATGTGGTGGAACTGGGCTCTACCGATCAGGTCTTTTCGCCGCCCTATCACCCCTATACCGAGGCGCTGCTTTCCGCCGTGCCGATCGCCGATACCTCCGTCGAGAAAAAGCATATCGTGCTTGAGGGAGATATCCCCTCGGCCATGAACCCGCCCTCGGGCTGCCCGTTCCAGACACGCTGCCGCTGGAAATCCGAAGTTCCGGGCAATCTTTGCGAGACCGAGGTACCGCCGCAACGGAAGATGGCCGCAGGCCACGAGATCAAGTGCCATCTGGCCGACGATATCCTTGCCCAGATGGATCCGGTGATCAAGATCGCGGCCGAGTAGCGACACGGGATAGCGACACGGGGAGCCCCGCCCGGGCGGAACACAAACAGGGCCGGTGCGTTGATCTTCATCTGACGGATGGAGATTTCAGTGCCGACCCAGAGCTTCCAATGGGCGCTCCCCATCATGAGAGCGGGCTATGCCGGGCGGGGGATCGTCTATATTGTCGTGGCCGGCCTGTCGCTTTGGGCGATCTTCCGGGGCGGGGACGCGGAAGGCACCGGCTCCGCGTTTTCCACGCTGAGCGCGTCGCCCTTCGGCTGGGTGCTTCTGGCGCTGATCGTTCTGGGCATGGCCGCCTATGCGATCTGGCGCATTCTGGACGCCGCGATGGACCTTGAGGATTACGGCACGGACGCCAAGGGCCTGATTGCCCGCGCGGGCATGGTCGTCACCGGCCTTGTTCACAGTGCCATCGGTGTGCTTGCCGTCAGCCTGATCATCGGGGCAAGCCGGTCTGGCGGCGGGATCGAACATGCCGTCGTGGCGGTCCTGCGGATGCCCGGCGGCCGATGGATCATCGCTTTCGCCGCAATCTGCACCCTTGGGGCCGCCCTCTACTACCTGCAAAAAGCCTTGCGCCGGACCTATCGCGACAAGTTGCGGGCCAGCCACTTCACCCGCAACTGGGATTGGGCGATGCAGGCCGGTGTCGCGTCGCAGGGCGTGGTTGTCGGCGTGATCGGCGGATTTCTGGCCATGGCCGCGCTCCGCGCCGACAGTACGCATGCCGGCGGCATGGGCCAGGCTTTCGACTGGCTGGGCCAGCAGCCATTCGGCCAGGCGCTCGTAATCCTGCTCTGCCTCGGTCTGCTCGGCTTTGCGTTCTTCTGTTTCGTGAATGCGGGGTATCGCATCATCCCGCGGATCGCCGAGCCCGGCACGGAATCGCTTGGGGAATTTCTCAAACGCAAGGCTCGCGCCGCCACCTGATCCGCAGCAGGTAAAGAAAAAGGGGGAGCCGAGGCTCCCCCAGTTTCGCTGTTCAGGCTCACTCTTTATGTACCGCCCGGTTTCTGCCTGCGGCCTGAACCGCGTCAGGGGCGAGCGCACCCGCCCCGTGTCTCAGGTCTCCGCTCCCGGGCAAGGGCGCGGGAAACCCGATTTCGTTCAACTAGCTCTTGGTCCCTTCGTCTTCGTGAAGATCCAAGCGAACGGTCAACTGGAACATCGGAAAACCGGCCACGGCCCCTTTGAAAATACCCCGGCCATGTATCACGCGTCCCTTCAGGTCGATTTCAAACTGTTCGATATCGCCGAAGACCGACTCCATCGTCTTGTCATGCTGTGTGACTTTCACATGCCCCACCACATCATCGCCCTGTTCTTCCAATTGCCCCTCGTAGAAGTACCCAATGTCACCACCTGAAATCCGGTGACCCTCAATCATCACTGTGCCTCCTCCGAAAGCGCCGAGGCTGCTTTCAAAGGACACCACATATGCTCCGTCAATGAGTTGTGGCACTCTCTCATCTCCTGTTTGTCGTGTCGTGCAGCCCCCACTAGAATATAGAATTGATTACTTCGTGCAGTTCCGTACGTATTCTAGGTCCCTTGTTTGGCCCCGAAACCTCGGGTCCGCTGTTGGCTTGGGCGCGGAGTGATCACGCCCAGACCGCTCTTGTCAGCTACAGCCCGAGGTTGCCCCACAGGTGGTGCACTTCATGCAGGTGCCATTGCGGACGAGGGTGTAGTTTCCACACTCGCCGCAGGCTTCGCCTTCATAGCCCTGCATTTTCGCCTTGGTCCGTGCGTCCATGCCCACGGTTCCGGTTGCCACGGCTGTGGTGCTTGAAATGGTCGCGACCGTGGTGGTCGTTTCCGATGTTTCGGGCACCAGCGTCTGAAGCGCCGCAATCGGGTCACCGTCAGGCGCCATCGCGCCCGCCTGTGCTCCGCCCTGCAGCACGACCAGTTCCTGCGGCACCCGCTTGCGCAGATACCCGGTGGAGCTGATCTGTTTCAGAACCGCCAGAGATTTCGACGCGGCGCTTTCGCTGACCGGCGCCACATTCGACACGCCTTCCTCCACACCGCGGCCGACACTGTCGAAGCTTTCGCCTTCCGGCTTCACATGGGCCAGATCGGTCCGGTCCAGATAACTGACCGCCAGTTCGCGGAAGATATAGTCGAGGATCGAGGTCGCATTCTTGATCGAGTCGTTGCCCTGCACCATGCCCGAAGGTTCGAACTTGGTGAAGGTGAACGCATCCACGAACTCCTCCAGCGGCACGCCGTATTGCAGGCCCACACTGACCGCGATGGCGAAATTGTTCATCATCGCGCGGAAGCCGGCACCTTCCTTGTGCATGTCGATGAAGATCTCGCCCAACTGGCCGTCGCCATATTCGCCCGTGCGCAGATAGACCTTGTGGCCGCCGACGATGGCTTTCTGCGTATAGCCTTTCCGCCGCTCGGGGAGCTTTTCGCGATGGGCGCGGATCACCTCCTTGATCACCACCTTCTCGATGATCTTCTCGGCGAGAACCTGCGCCTTCTCCATCGTGTTGCCGCTTTCCAGAATTTCCGCGGCCTCGTCGTCATCCTCGACCAGTGCGGCGGCCAGCGGCTGCGACAGCTTGGAGCCATCACGATAAAGCGCGTTGGCCTTCACGCCGAGGCTCCACGAAAGCTCATACGCCTTCTGGCAATCCTCGATGGTCGCGTCATTCGGCATGTTGATCGTCTTCGAGATCGCGCCCGAGATGAAGCTCTGCGCGGCGGCCATCATGTAGATATGGCTGTCGACCGACAGGAACCGCTTGCCCTTCTTGCCGCAGGGGTTGGCGCAGTCGAAGACGCTCAGATGCTCGTCCTTCAGGAACGGTGCCCCTTCCAGCGTCATCGTCCCGCAGACATGGTCGTTGGCCGCGTCGATATCGGCTTTCGAGAAGCCCAGATGCCGCAGCATGTCGAAGGTCGGATCGTTCAGCTTGGCCGCCGGAATGCCCAGGGTCTTGGTGCAGAACTCCTCCCCCAGGGTCCACTGGTTGAACACGAACCGGATGTCGAAGGCCGATGGCAGCGCCTGTTCGATCTTCTCGATCTCGGCGGGGCCGAACCCGTGCCCGATCAGCGCGGTATGGTTGATCCCAGGTGCGTTGCCCATGGTTGCGTGTCCGACGGCGTAGCTGATGATCTCCTCGATCTGGGAGGAACTGTAGCCAAGCGTCGTCAGCGCGCCGGGCACCGACTGGTTGATGATCTTGAAGTAGCCGCCACCGGCCAGTTTCTTGAACTTCACCAGCGCGAAATCGGGTTCGATCCCGGTGGTGTCGCAATCCATCACCAAACCGATGGTTCCGGTCGGTGCGATCACCGTCGATTGCGCGTTGCGGTAGCCGTGCTTTTCGCCCAACTCCAGCGCCTCGTCCCACGCCTGCTTGGCCAGCGCGATCAGGGACTGGTCCGGGCAATTGCCATGGTCCAGCGCGACCGGCTTCACCGCCAGCCCCTCATAGCCATCGGTCCGGCCATAGGCGGCGGTCCGGTGGTTCCGCATCACGCGCAGCATGTGCTCCCGGTTCCGCTTGTAGCCTGCAAACGGGCCCAGTTCCGACGCGATCTCGGCAGAGGTGGCATAAGCCACCCCGGTCATGATCGCGGTCAGCGCTCCACACATCGCCCGGCCTTCGGGGCTGTCATAGCCATAGCCCATATTCATCAGCAGACCGCCGATATTGGCATAGCCAAGGCCGAGGGTCCGGAAGTCGTAGGAAAGCTGCGCGATTTCCTTGGACGGAAACTGCGCCATCATCACGCTGATCTCCAGCGTCAGCGTCCAAAGCCGCGTGGCATGCATGTAGCTCTCCGCGTCGAACCGGCCTTCATGGTAGAAGGTCAACAGGTTCATCGACGCCAGATTGCAGGCGGTGTCGTCAAGGAACATGTATTCCGAACACGGGTTGGAGCCGCGGATGGCACCATCGCTCGGGCAGGTGTGCCACGAATTCACCGTGTCGTGGAACTGGATGCCCGGATCGGCGCAGGCCCAGGCCGCGTGGCCGACCTTTTCCCACAGATCGCGGGCCTTCACGGTCTTCGATACGGTACCGTCCTTGCGGTTGATCAGGTCCCAGTCCGCATCCTCCTCGACCGCCTTCAGGAACGCGTCGGTGACCCGGATGGAGTTGTTGGAGTTCTGGCCCGAAACCGAGCTGTACGCTTCCGAATCCCAGTCCGTATCATAGGTGGGGAACTCGATGGCGGTGTGGCCCTGCTTTGCATAATCCAACACGCGCTTGATGTAGGTTTCGGGAATGGCCACTTTTTTGGCCTCCCGAATTGCAGATTTCAGACTTTCGTTGGCGCCCGGGTCCACCGCATCCTCAAGCGCGCCATCCCAGGTGCGGATCGCGTCGAAAATGCCGTTCAGCATCTTTTCATGCATCTTGGAGCCAGCGACGATGGAGGCCACTTTCTGCTCTTCGATCACCTTCCAGTTGATGAATTCCTCGATGTCGGGATGGTCCGCGTCGACGATCACCATCTTGGCGGCGCGGCGCGTGGTGCCGCCCGATTTGATCGCGCCCGCGGCCCGGTCGCCGATCTTGAGAAAGCCCATCAGGCCCGACGACTTGCCACCGCCCGAAAGCTTCTCGCCCTCGCCGCGCAGAAGCGAGAAATTGGTGCCGGTGCCCGAGCCGTATTTGAACAGACGTGCCTCGCGGACCCACAGATCCATGATGCCGCCTTCATTCACCAGATCGTCCTGAACGCCCTGGATGAAGCAGGCATGAGGCTGCGGATGCTCGTAGGACGAGGTGGATTTCGTCAGCTTGCCGGTCTTGTAGTCCACATAGTGGTGGCCCTGCGCGGGGCCGTCGATGCCATAGGCCCAGTGCAGACCGGTGTTGAACCATTGCGGGCTGTTGGGCGCGGCCATCTGGCGGGCCAGCATCAGCTGCATCTCGTCGAAATACGCGCGCGCATCCTTCTCGGAGGTGAAGTATCCGCCCTTCCAGCCCCAATACGCCCACGCCCCGGCAAGACGCCGGAAGACCTGCTTGGCAGATGTTTCCCCGCCATAGCGTTGGTCCTCCGGCAGAGCCTCCAGCGCCTTTTCGTCGGCCACGTGGCGCTGCAGGAACGAGGGAACGCCCTTTTCCTTGACCGGTTTCAGCGCGGCGGGCACGCCGGCCTTGCGGAAGTATTTCTGCGCGATCACATCGGATGCGACCTGGCTCCAGCCGGCGGGCACTTCCACCTCGTCCAGCTTGAAAACCGTGGTGCCGTCGGGATTGCGGATCTCCGACGAGGTGATGGTGAAGTCCAGCCCGGCATATGTGTCTGCGCCTGCGGTCGTGAATCTGCGTTCAATTTTCATCGCTGCCTCTAGCTAACCTGTTCCCCTGAACGGTCTTGCCGGTGTGGTCCCGGCGCGTACCGTCCTCTCTTCGCGGTGGCACAAACCTCCCGCCCGGGCCCAATGGGCCCGATGCCATGCTTCTGATCCGCATGCGCATTAAAGAAAGCTGGTCTGTCCCGTGCCGCGCCGCCCGCACTATATGTTGTGCTGATCAACCCGGCCCACACAACCTGACGTATGATCGCCCCTTGGGTCAACGCATTTTTTACGGATTTGTGACGGTTTTTTGGGTTGCAATTGTCGCGACGCAGCCCGCGCCCGTCCAGCGCGTGATTCAGGCCCGTCCGGCACCGCGATTGCCATGACGAAAAAGCTCAACAGCCATAGACCGTTATGCAGCGGCGCTGAGCAATCGGGTGAAGTCGCGCCATGTTTCGGCCACAAATAGATGACCGCGGCACCCAGGACACAGTATCTTGTGGATTGTTGAGAATGGTCGGGGCGGCGAGATTCGAACTCACGACCTTCTGTACCCAAAACAGACGCGCTACCAGGCTGCGCTACGCCCCGAACGACGCCTCGTCTATCCCGGCAGGCGCGCCTTGGGAAGCCCCCCGTTTCACTCCGCGGCGCAGGGCCAGGCGGCCAGATCCTGTGGCAGGCCCGGATGGCGCAGTTCCGCCCCCTCGCGGATCCCGATCCGCGACGACAGACCGCCATTGATTTCCAGCACGGCCAGCACGTCGGGCCCGCCCGGGATCGGGGTCCGGTCGAGGGGAATCGCATTTTCATGCACCCGCGTCACCATGCCGGTCTGATCCATGAAGATCATATCCAGGGGGATCAGCGTGTTTTCCATCCAGAAACTCACGCGCTGCGGCTGCTCGTAGATGAAGATCATGCCCGCGCCGCTCGGCATGCTGGGGCGATGCATCAGACCGACGGCGCGTTCCTGCGGATCGTCGGCCACCTCGACCCGGAAACTGGCGGTCCCGAAATCGCCGCGCAGATCGACCCGGTCCGGCCGGCATTCGGCCAAGGCCATGTCCGCCGACAGAAGCAGTGCCAGAAGCGCCGCGAATACGCGCATCTCAATCCTCCTGGACGTAATCCCAGCTCCGCACTTCGGCTGCCATCTTGCCACGCGGCCCGTCCACCACACGGATCGAGACGGCTTCACCCGGTTGCAGATCGGCAAGGCCGAAGCGGCGCAGCACCTCGATATGAACAAACACATCCGCAGAATGCCCGAAGATATTCACGAATCCAAAGCCTTTCGCCTTGTCGAACCATTTGACCCGGGCCGCCAGAAACGGCGCATCGGGGCTCAGTTCGGCAATCGGCCCGGCGACCGGGTCGTCGGGATCGCTTTCGGGCGGCTCGATCTCCAGCACCTGCTGGGCCTGTGCGCCGCGTTCGGTCTGTTGCACCAGAACCGTGATTCGAGCACTGTCCGCCACCGACCCCTGCCCGAAATTCCGCAACACATTGGCGTGAAGAAGGATATCCGGCCCGCCGTCTTCGGCCACAATGAAACCGAAGCCTTTCGCCACATCAAACCACTTCACCCGCCCAACAACCGGTTTGGTCGTATCGCTCCGCTCATCCGACATTTAGGATGGTCCTCATTCTCAAATGGACCGTAAATGGCCTGTCCCAATGTCAGGCTTGCCGTTTGTGACATCCGGTGCAAGCGAAATTTTTATATATAAAACAAATGGATGACATTTCGCGCATCGCGAAAATGCAAAAAGGTTAATAAAACTAGACAAATCCGGGAGGATGTCGGTCAGGGGTTGAGACGGGCGATCTGCCAATCCGCACCCGGCCCGGCGCGCGTCCAGCGGAACCGGTCATGAAGCCGGAACGCCCCGTCGGCCCAGAATTCGATCTCCACGGGACGGATGCGAAACCCGCCCCAGAAGGGCGGCCTTGCCGGTGCGGTGCCGTGCTTGGCCGTCACCCGGGCAACCTCGGCCATCAGTGTCGTGCGGCTGTCAAGCGGCTGCGACTGGTCCGAGGCCCAGGCCCCAAGCCTGCTTTTCAGCGACCGCGACCGGTAATAGGCGTCCGCCTGCGGGCCCTCCTCCCGCTCGACAAGGCCGCGAACACGGACCTGCCGGCGCAGGGATTTCCAGTGCATCACGAAGGCGGCCTTGCCCGAGGCGGTCAGCTCCCGGCCCTTGGTGCTTCCGTAATTCGTATAGAAGACAAACGCATCGGCCTCGATGTCTTTCAGCAGGACCATCCGCGCATTGGGCAACCCGTCCTCATCCACGCTGGCCAGCGCGATGGCGTTCGGATCGTTGGTTTCGGTAGTCTCGGCTTCGGAGAGCCAGCTGCGTACAATCTCGAACGGGTCGTCGCCCGCAAATATTCCGGTTCGGTCGCTCATCCGCCCTGCCCTTCCCTGCCGCGCCTGATGCGGCGCAAGCTAGCGCCGGTGCCAAAGCGCGGCAAGCCAAGCACCCGCATTCTCTTGAAGCGCCCCGATCAATCGCCTAAACCCAGACTATAGTCAGATAAAACAGGCCGGACGGGAGCAGTAATGGGGTTGATGAGCGGGAAACGCGGGCTGATCATGGGGCTCGCCAATGACAAGTCCATCGCCTGGGGTGTTGCGAAGGCGCTGGCCGCAGAGGGCGCGGAACTGGCCTTTTCCTATCAGGGGGATCAGTTGCTCAAGCGCGTCACACCGCTTGCGGCCGAGCTTGGCAGCGACATCATCCTTCCCTGCGACGTGGGCGACGCAGACAGCATGGACGCGCTGTTCGAGGCGCTGAAAAACACCTGGGGCAGCTTGGACTTCGTCGTTCACGCCATTGGTTTTTCAGATAAAAACGAACTTCGGGGACGGTATGTCGATACGTCGGCCGAAAACTTCGACATGACCATGAATATCTCCGTCTATTCCTTCACGGCGATCTGCCAGCGCGCCGAAAAGATGATGCCGAACGGGGGCAGCCTGCTGACGCTGACCTATTACGGGTCGGAAAAAGTCATGCCCCATTACAACGTTATGGGCGTGGCCAAGGCGGCGCTGGAGGCCAGCGTGATGTATCTGGCCGAGGATCTGGGCCGCGACGGCATCCGCGTGAATGCGATCAGCGCGGGCACGATCAAGACATTGGCCGCCTCCGGCATCGGAGATTTCCGCTATATCCTGAAGTGGAACGAGAACAACTCCCCGCTGCGGCGCACGGTGAGCCAGGACGAGGTCGGCAAATCCGCGCTCTATCTTCTGTCAGATCTGTCCAGCGCCGTGACCGGCGAGATCCACCATGTGGATGCCGGCTATAACGTGATCGGAATGAAAAACCCCGAAGCGCCGGATATGTCGCTGGAAAAGAAAGGCCACTGACCATGGTCACACCGCTGCCGCATGAAAAGGGGTTCCACATATCCTGGGATCAGATCCATCGCGACAGCCGCGCGCTGGCGTGGCGGCTGGACAAGCGCGGCCCCGGCGCAGGCGGCGCATGGCATGCGATCGTGGCGATCACCCGCGGCGGCATGGCCCCTGCGATGATCGTCGCGCGGGAGCTCGACATCCGGCAGGTGGCGACGATCTCGATCAAATCCTACGACCATCAGACGCAAGGCGAGCCGAAGGTCCTGAACCGCCCCGACCCCGAATTGATGGGCGACGGCGAAGGCGTTCTGGTGATCGACGATCTGGTCGATTCCGGCAAGACGCTGGAGGTCGTGCGCACGCTCTATCCAAAGGCGCATTTCGCGACCGTCTATGCCAAACCCAAGGGTGAGCCGATGGTGGACACGTTCATCACCGGGGTCAGCCAGGACACCTGGATTTTCTTCCCCTGGGATATGGCCCTGCAATATGTGGAGCCCTATCGCGGCACGGACTGACGCTCGACCGGAGTGATGCGCGGGTTACTGAGCGCCCGTCCGATGCCTCTTTCCCTGCCGCCCGTAACGCGCCTCTAGCCCCGCGCGGACAGCGCTTCGGACAGCACGCCGCGCAGCAGATCAGGTGGCACATCCGCCGTCACGAAAGCCTCTCCGATACCGCGGACCAGGATCAGGCGCAAATGCCCATCCACGACTTTCTTGTCCTGCGCCATCAGTGCCAGAAGGCCATCGGCATCCGGCAATTCGCCCGCAATATCAGACAGGTCTCGCTTCATCTTCATGTTCGCCAGATGGGCCCGCACACGGCTCGGCTCTTCCTGCGCGCAAAGCCCCATGCGGGCCGAGAGATCGAAGGCCAGCGCACAGCCGATCGCCACGCCCTCGCCATGCAGCAACCGCTCGGAATAGCCCGTTGCCGCCTCCAGCGCATGGCAGAAGGTGTGGCCGAGATTGAGGAGCGCGCGCTCTCCCTGCTCGGTCTCGTCACGGGCGACGATATCGGCCTTCATCTGCACCGCATGGCGTACCGCCTGCTGCCGCACCCCGATATCGCCCGCGGCCAGCGCCGGACCGTTCGTTTCCAGCCAGGCGAAAAACGCGGCATCCCCAAGCAGCCCGTATTTCACCACCTCGCCGTAACCGGCCAGAAAGTCCCGCGCCGCAAGGGTGCCAAGCACATCGATATCGGCCAGCACCAATGCCGGCTGATGGAAGGCACCAACCAGATTCTTGCCGTGGCGCGTGTTGATCCCGGTCTTGCCGCCGACGGAACTGTCCACCTGCGCAAGAAGGCTTGTCGGCACCTGCACAAAACGCACGCCGCGCCGCAGGATCGCCGCCGCAAAGCCCACCAGATCACCGATGACGCCGCCGCCGAAGGCCACCACCATGTCTCGCCGCTCGACTTTCTGCTCCAGCAGCCATTCGACAACGCGGGTCAGATATTGCCAGCTCTTGGTGGCCTCCCCCGGGGGCAGGCTCAGCGCCTCCATCTCCACGCCCTCGGCGACGAGGCCGGCGCGCAGGGCGGCCAGATGCAGCCCGGCCACGGTCTCCTCCGTGATCACCCAGACCTTCGGCCGCGACAGGACCGGCGCGATTTCGGCCCCCGCCCGGCCGATCAGACCCTGCCCGATCCGCACGTCATAGGCCCGTGCGCCCATGGCAACCCGCACCGTATCCACGCTCATCCCGCCGCCTCCACCACGCCTTCGGCCAGCAACCGCGCCAGAACCTCGTCGGTCGTCCGCGCGATGGACCAGGCAGGCTCGACCTTCACCTTCATCGCGGCGGTGGCATAGGCGGGCGTGCGCGCTTTCAGCAAACCGGCCAGCGTGGCGCGCGGATTTTCCGTCTGCAGCAGGGGCCGCGTGTTCTTGTGCCGCACCCGCTGCCAGAGCAGATCCAGATCCGCCTCCAGCCACATGACGGCGGCGCGCGCCGAGATCATCTCCCGGTTCTCCTCCGACAACCACGCCCCGCCGCCGGTGGACAGGACACAAGGAGGGCTCTCCAGCAGCCGCGCGATCACCTGCGCCTCCTTCTCGCGGAAAAACGCCTCGCCGTCGCGCTCGAAAATCTCGGCGATCGACATCCGCGCGCTCTCCACGATCTCGGCATCGGAATCCTGCAAATCCACCCCCAGGCGGCCCGCCAGCGCGCGGCCGATCGCGGTCTTGCCGGCACCCATCATGCCCACCAGAACAACCGTTCTGGCCAATCGCAACCGGCCCTTTGGCATGGTTTCGCCCATTGTCAAAAAAGTGTCCTCCAGGCTGGCGTAATTCCGCCCGAAAAGGCTTATAGTGAAAGTGAAGCGGCGGCAAACGCCGATAAGACAAGTAAAAACGAAGGGCATAAATGGGGCGGTTGATCAAGCTTTTGGCTGTATTGGTACTATTGGCGGTGCTGGCGCTGGTGGGCTATTCCTATTCCGGTCTGATCATTCCCGAAACGCGGGAGATAACCCTGCCGGTGGTCCTCGATGCGGATTAGGGCGGCCCTTTGCGCGCTGGCTCTGGCGGGCGCTCCGGCGCTGGCCCAGACCGAGAGTACCGACGCGCCGTTTTCCGGGCCGGACTGGCTCTCCGACACGATCACACGGCCCCATGCCAATGTCGCCACATCGGCCGCGCCGCAGACGATCACGGTGATGCCGCTTGGGCAGGTGCGGCTCGACGCGGTAGGCATTCTGCCGTTTTCAAGCACCGGTCTGCCGCCGGATCTCTGGGCCGACAGTGCGCCCGAGACGCTGGCGCGCCTGTTGCTCTCTCAACCCGCCGAGGGGCTGCCCGCCATTCTCGGCTTTACCCAGCAACTGGCCTTGGCCGAGCTTGATCCGCCCCGCGACGCAGGCACCGACGCGGTGCTGTTTCTGGCCCGGCTGGATCTGCTGTTGGGCCGCGGCGCCCTGGCACCGGCGCGGGCGCTGATGGAACGGGCCGGGCCCTCCGACCCGCGCGTGTTCCGCCGCTGGTTCGATGTCAGCCTGCTGACCGGTCAGGCCGACCGGGCCTGCGCCGCGATGCGGGCAAGTCCCGACATCGCGCCCACATTCCCGGCGCGCATCTTCTGCCTTGCGCGAAGCGGAGACTGGCCCGCTGCCGCGCTTTCGCTCGGCACCGGCGAGGCGCTTGGCTACATCACCACGGCAGAGGCCGATCTGATCGCCCGCTTTCTCGATCCGGAACTGTTCGAGGGGGAGCCGCCCCTGCCGGTTCCCGCCGAGATAACGCCGCTGCATTACCAGATGCTGATTTCCCTTGGCGAACGCCCGCCCTCGACCGGCCTGCCGCTGGCCTTCGCCCATGCGGATCTGGCCGATCTGGCGGGCTGGCGGGCGCAGCTTGACGCCGCCGAACGCCTGATGCGCTCCGGCGCGATCGAGCCGGAGGAATGGCTGGTCATCTACACCGCGCGGGTTCCGGCCGCCTCTGGCGGGGTGTGGGACCGGGTGGCCGCACTTCAGGCCTTCGATGCGGCACTTCTGGCGGGCGATCCGGTGGCCGTGACCACGCGGTTGCCCCAAGTCTGGGCCGCGATGCAGCAGGTCGGGCTGGAGGTGCCGTTCGCAAGGCTCTATGCCGACCGCCTGCTCCGTCTGCCGCTGACCGGGGAGGCCGCGATGCTGGCCCGCCGCGTCGGGCTCCTGTCGCCGCTCTACGAGGCCGTGGCACAGGGCGCGGTCCCGCAGGACGCCTATGAGCGGCGCCTTTTCGCCATCGCCCGGGGGGAGGCGCCGGGGACGCCACCGACCGGGTCCGATGCCGTGACCGCCGCCGTGGCCGTGGCCTTCGCAGATGTCACCCCGCCCGAGCGGTTCACGCGGCTCCTGACGCTCGGGCGCACCGGGGAGGCGTTGCTGCGCGCCGCGCGCACCCTTGGCGACGGCACCGGAGATGTGGATGACATCGCCGATGCGCTGCGCCTGTTCCGCGCCCTCGGGCTGGAGGACACGGCGCGCCGGGCGGCCCTGCAACTCCTGATCCTGGACCGGACCTGAAATGGCCGACGCCCTGCAGGATACGCGCTGGATCCAGTCCTTCATCGAGGCGCAGGCCGCCGAACTGAACGCGGCCCGCAACACGCAGCTGGCCTATACCCGCGATCTGGATGATTTCCGCCGCTTTCTCGGCCTGCGCGACACCGACCTGCTCTCTGCCACGCGCGCCGATATCGAAGCCTATCTGACCGCGCTCGATGCCCGGGGGATGGCGCGCGCCACACGCGCCCGGCGGCTCTCCTCCATCAAGCAGCTTTACCGCTTCGCCTATGAAGAGGGGCTGCGCTCCGACAATCCGGCCCAGTTGATCAAGGGGCCGGGCCGGGACAGACGCCTGCCCAAAACCCTGACGGTGGACCAGGTGGACCGGCTGCTCGACGCCGCCGAAACCCATGGCCGCAGCCCCGGCGACCGGCTGCGAAACGCCTGTCTCATGCAGATGCTCTATGCGACCGGGATGCGGGTCACCGAGTTGATCTCGCTGCCGGTCTCCGCCGCGCGGGGCGACCCACAGATCCTGCTGATCAAGGGCAAGGGCAGCAAGGAACGCATGGTGCCCCTGTCGCCGCCGGCCCGGCTGGCACTTGCGGCATGGCTTGAGCATCGCGACGCCGAGGAGGAGCGCAAGGCGGACGAAACCGGCACGCCCGTCTCCCGCTTCCTGTTCCCCTCGCACGGGAAATCCGGCCATGTCACCCGGGTGCGGTTCTTCACGCTGGTCAAGGAAATCGCGGTGGCCGCCGGCATCCCGCCGGGCGACGTGACGCCCCACACGCTCCGCCACGCCTTTGCCACGCATCTGCTGGCCGGCGGGGCCGATCTCCGCTCGATCCAGACGCTTCTGGGCCATGCGGATATCTCCACCACCGAGATCTACACCCATGTGCTGGACGAGCGGCTGAAATCCCTCGTGTTCGACCATCATCCGCTGGCGAAGCCCCGCCCGCGATAGCGACGAGCCGCCGGGCGCGAAACCGGCCCGCTTCGGCCATGCAACACCCGCCGCTCCGCGCCAAACGCCGCTCTTGAAGAACCCGCATCCGCACCCCATAACCTGCTCATGGACGAGACCCCCCTTCTGGACACAGCTTTCTGGACCACCGCCGCTGCGATCATCGGCCTTCTGGTGCTGTCCGCCTTCTTCTCCGGCTCCGAAACGGCGCTGACCGCCGCGTCGCGGGGCAAGCTGCGCTCGCAGGCCGACCGGGGCAACAAGGGCGCCGAGCGGGCACTCCATCTGACCGAAGACAGCGAGCGGCTGATCGGATCGGTCCTGCTTGGCAATAATCTGGTCAATATCCTCGCGGCCTCTCTGGCGACCGCGCTCTTCACCCGCGTCTTCGGCGAAAGCGGCGTGGCGCTGGCGACGCTGGTGATGACCCTGCTGGTGCTGATCTTCGCCGAGGTGCTGCCGAAAACCTACGCCATCACCAATGCCGAAACCGCCGCCGCGCGGGTGTCGCCGGTGATCCGTGTCGTCATCTTGCTGTTTTCGCCGGTGGTGCGCATGGTTCAGGTTCTGGTCCGGGGCGTCCTGCGCGTCTTCGGGGTGCAGACCGACCCGGATAGCAGGGTGCTCAGCGTGCATGAGGAAATTGCGGGCGCCATCACCCTTGGCCATTCCGAAGGCGCGGTGGGCAAGGAACACCGCGACCGTCTTCTTGGCGCGCTCGATCTGGGCGACCGCACGGTGGAGGAGATCATGCTCCACCGCTCCGCGATCGAGATGATCGACGCCGATGCCGACCCCGAGCAGATCCTCAGCCAGGCGTTGCAATCGCCCCACACCCGCCTGCCCGTCTATCGCGGCGAACAGGAAAACATCATCGGCCTGATCCACGCCAAGGATCTGTTGCGCGCGATGGACCGGCTGATGCGCGGCGACGACGCGCCGGGCCTTGGCGAGTTCGATATCGCGCAAGTGGCAATGAAGCCCTATTTCGTGCCGGAAACCACCACGCTGGACGACCAGATGCGCCAGTTCCTGCGCCGCCATACGCATTTCGCCCTCGTGGTGGATGAATACGGCGCGTTGCAGGGCCTGATCACGCTGGAGGATATCCTCGAAGAGATCGTGGGCGAGATCACCGACGAATTCGACGTGGAAGAGACGATCAACCTGACACAGGGCCCGGACGGGAACTATCTGGTCGATGGCGGCATGACGATCCGGGACCTGAACCGCGCCACCGACTGGACGCTGCCTGACGAGGAGGCCAATACGGTGGCCGGTCTGGTCATTCACGAAGCGCAGTCGATCCCTGTCGAGGGGCAGTGTTTCAGTTTCCACGGGTTCCGCTTCGAGGTGGCCGCGCGTGAACAGAACCGCCTGACCCAGCTCAAGATCCGCAAGCTCTGAACGGGTCGGGCGCCCCGGAAAGGCCGCCTGCCCGCTATGACGCGGCTGCCTCCCTGATCGACATCGCCGCGGCCAGCCGCTCCCGATCGCCGTCATTTTCAAGCGCGCCATTGGCGCGTGCAAGGCACCGCAGCGCCGCCTCCCGCGCGGCGGCCGCCACGGCCGGGTGACCGATCCGGACGATATCGGCAAGGCTGCTCTGCAGCGCCAGATGCACCTCCACCGCCTCATTCGCACAGCGCGCGATCGGATCGAAACTGGCGTAGAACAGCTCCTCCGGCATCAACGGCTCGATCCAGACCCGGTCATGCTCGGGGGTGTCGGGCTCCTTCGATGGCCCCGCATCGCCGATCACATGGGACAGCCGATGCAGGATATCGATGGCCGTGCCCGGGTCGTTCACCCCCGGCGACAGCGCGCGGGTGGCGATTTCGGACAGGACGGTGACGCAGAAAACCGGATCATGGTCGAAACTGCGCACATCGCTGACCGGGATCGCCGCGCGCACCGCTTCCTCCATCTCCTCATCGGGCGTCGTATCCGCCACCAGCGCCAGCACGTCGCCGCGCTGCACATAGGCCCCGGCCGGGCGCGCCACATAGATCCGCGCCTCCTGCGCGGCGGCCAGATCCTGCAACTCCGCCTCGAATATCTGCTGCACATAACCGGCATCTCCGGCATGAACCGGCACCGCGTCGCGCGGGATCGTGCCTGCGGGATCGGTCAGGCGGTTCGCGCCCTGGGCGGGCTGTTCCACCGCCTGCGCCACGGCCCTCACGGCGCGCACCTCCAGCCGCCGGGCGGTGACCTGAAGGCTGCCCAGCCCTTCCAGATGGGAGATCCAGCGGATGATCGACCAGACGATCGAGGCGATGACCACCATCGTCATCCCGAAGACCACCACCATCTCGCGTTCGCCGAACAGGTCCGCCGCCCGCAGAATGATCGCGATCAGCGCATAGAGATAGGCGCCCAGAAATGTTGCGAGAACCGAATGGGTGACCGTGTCCTCCCGCATCAGCATGTGGCTGCGCGGGGTCCACTGCCCCGCCGCGCGGGCAAACGCGCTCGACATGATCGTCAGCGAGAAGGTGACGACCGCCAGCATCGAAGTCGCGATCACCTGCAGGATCGTGTCGACCGCGTCGGCGCCGATCAGCCGGCCCAGGCTGGCCGGGATGATCGGCCCAAGAAGCGTGGCCACCACCAGCGCCACAACATTCAGCACCGCATAAAGCGTCACCCGCACATAGATGCGGCGCGAAAACTGCCGCAGGCGGCGTATCAGAGAAATCACCATTCCGGCCCGATCACTTTCCCCAAGAATTACGACCTCAAATGTCGCCTTTCGACTTGCCGCGCGGCTGCGCCGGGCGCAACCCTGCACCACATTACGAAACGGAGAGCCTCATGAACACCACCACCCGGGTTTGCGTTATCGGCGGCGGTGTCGTCGGCGCTTCGGTCCTCTACCATCTGACCAAACTGGGCTGGTCGGATGTGATGCTTCTGGAACGCTCGGACCTGACCTCGGGGTCCACATGGCATGCCGCGGGCGGGTTTCACACCCTGAACGGCGATACCAACATGGCTGCCCTTCAGGGCTATACGATCCGGCTCTATCGCGAGTTGGAGGAGCTGACGGGCCTCTCCTGCGGGCTGCACCATGTGGGCGGCGTGACGCTGGCCGACACGCAGGAACGCTTCGACATGCTGAAGGCGGAGCGCGCCAAGCATCGCTTCATGGGGCTGGAGACCGAGATCCTCGGCCCCGAAGAGATCAAACAGGTCGCCCCCATCACCAATATCGACGGGATCCTCGGCGCGCTCTACGACCCGCTCGACGGCCATCTTGACCCGTCCGGCACCACCCATGCCTACGCCCGGGCGGCACGGATGGGCGGCGCGGAAATCACCACGCATTGCAAGGTGTTGGAAACCAATCCTCGTGTGGATGGCACCTGGGATGTGGTCACCGAAAAGGGCACGATCCATGCCGAACATGTGGTCAATGCCGCCGGTCTCTGGGCCCGCGAAGTGGGGGCCATGGCGGGCGTCTATCTGCCGCTCCACCCGATGGAGCACCAGTATATCGTGACCGACGAGATCGCCGAGATCTACGAACGCGCCACCGAACATCCCCATGTGATGGACCCCGCCGGCGAAAGCTATCTGCGCCAGGAGGGGCGCGGGCTTTGCATCGGCTTTTACGAGCAGCCCTGCAAGCCCTGGGCGGTGAACGGCACGCCCTGGAACTTCGGCCATGAACTGCTGCCAGATGATTTCGACAAGATCGAAGACAGCATCGCCTTTGCCTATAGACGTTTCCCCATCCTCGAAACCGCCGGGGTGAAATCCGTGATCCACGGGCCCTTCACCTTCGCCCCCGATGGGAACCCGCTGGTCGGCCCAGTGCCGGGCCTGCGCAATTACTGGTCGGCCTGCGGCGTCATGGCCGGGTTCAGCCAGGGTGGCGGCGTGGGGCTGACGCTGGCGCAATGGATGGTCGATGGCACGCCCGACCGCGATGTCTTCGCCATGGATGTCGCCCGTTTCGGCCGCATCCTCACGCCCGGCTACACCCTGCCGAAGGTGATCGAGAACTACCGGAACCGCTTTTCCGTCGCCTATCCCAACGAGGAACTGCCCGCCGCCCGGCCCTTTCGCACGACACCGCTTTACGACGCGTTCGACCGGATGGGCGCCGTCTGGGGGCAGCAATACGGGCTGGAGGTTGCGAACTACTTCGCCGAAGAGGGCGAAGCCCGGTACGAGACACCGTCCTTCCGCCGGTCCAATGCCTTAGCGGCCACCGCGCGGGAGGTCAAAGCCGTGCGAGAGGCCGTCGGCATCAACGAGTTGCAGAATTTCGGCAAATATCTGGTCACCGGGCGGGACGCGCGCGGCTGGCTCGACCGGGTCATGGCGGGCCGCGTGCCCGCGCCGGGCCGCCTGTCTCTCACCCCGATGCTGAACCGGAACGGCCGGCTGATCGGCGATTTTACGATCTCCTGCCTGTCGGAGACGGAGTTCCAGCTGACCGCGAGCTATGGCGCACAGGATTACCATTTACGATGGTTCGAGAACTGGTTGCGACGGGCGATGTTCATGTACGCAACGTCTCCGATACCAGCTAACCGGCTTCCAGATTGCGGGGCCGAATGCGCGCGCGCTCCTGCAAGAGGTGCACCCGCGCCGATGTCGGCGCCGGGGCGTTTCGCTTCATGGATGTCAAAACGCTCCCGCTCGGGCTTTCCACCGCACTTGTCCAGCGCGTCAGCTATACCGGCGATCTCGGCTATGAAATCTATGTCGATGCGATGGAACACCGCGCACTCTGGGATCTGCTCTGGCAGGCGGGGCAGGCCTTCGGGCATCCGCCCCTTCGGCATGCGCGCGATGATGTCACTCCGGCTCGACAAGTTCTTCGGCTCCTGGCTTCGGGAGTATTCACCGGACTACACCCCGGCGGAAACCGGGCTCGACCGGTTCATCAGCTTCGGGAAGCCCGCGGATTTCATCGGCCGCGCCGCCGCCGAGGCCGAGCGGACGACGGGCCCGGCGCGCAAGCTCTGCGCCTTCGAGGTGGACGCCGCCGACGCGGATGTGAACGCCTATGAACCGATCTGGCTGGATGGCAGCGTGCAGGGGTTCTGCACCTCCGGCGGCTACTCCCACCACGCGGGTAAATCCATCGCCCTCGGCTTCGTTCCGACCGCCCGCGCCGAAGACGGGCTTGAGGTGGAGATCGAGATCCTCGGCGATATGCGCCCCGCCCGGCTGATCACCACACCGCTTTTTGACGCCGATGGCGCCCGCATGCGAGGCTGATCTGCCATAAAGGTCAAGGCGCGCCCTTCCCCGCGCCGGACATTCCCCCGCCGGAGGTTTCGACATCTCTTCATCCGATCCCGTCCTTCTTCTGCTCGCCGCCGGCCGCGCGACACGCATGCGCGGCACGGACAAGCTTCTCGAACCCATCGGTGACGAGCTGCTTCTTGCGGTCATGGGCCGGCGCTGCGCCAGGGCGGGAGCCACCCGGGTCGTCCTCGGGCCGGATCAGCCCGCCCGGCGCGCCGCTCTGAAAGACATTCCCTGCGAGATCGTCGAAGCGCCCGAAGGCGCGGGCATGGCCGCCTCCATCACCGCCGGGATCGCCGGCATCGCCGCGTCGGCCGCACTGATCGTTCTGGCGGATATGCCCGAGATCACCGCCCATGAGATGCACCTGATCCTGGCGCTTCATGCAAAAGTGCCGACTGCGATCCTGCGGGCCGCGGGCGAAGACGGCACACCCGGCCACCCGGTGCTTTTCCCCGCCGACCTCTTTCCCGCGCTGCAAAAGCTCACAGGCGACACAGGCGCGCGCGCAGTCCTGAAAGCCCATGCAAACCGGACCCATCTGGTTCCCCTGAAGGGCCGGCGCGCATTGGTCGATCTGGACACGCCCGAGGAATGGGCCAGCTGGCGCGCGGCGCAAAAGGGCGGCCTCTAGAAAGACCGCCCTTGTCATTCTGATCGTCAGGCCCGAAAGGCCACAAAGAACGCCGCCGCACCTACCGCGTCAGCAGCTTGGCCTCATGGCTTTTCAGGGCGCGCCGGGCCGCCACATAGCTTTCGCGGCCCGCCGGGGTTTTCAGTTCGGGGAAGATCTCCAGGATCTCGGTGCGCGCGCCATTGCCCATCGCCCCGAGGGACTGGTCGCCCGGCTGGAAGCTTTCGGTCCATGCCCCGTCGGCCAGCACGACTTCGTGGTGGTCGAACATGAAATGCACATAGGTCGCGCGCAGCGGGTCCAGCCACTGAACCGCGCCATGGTTGACCAGATGCTTGGCCGCCACCAGCACCTCGCTTTCCTCGAAGTAAAGCTGCGTGCGGTCGCCCGAAACCAGCATCCGGTGCTGCGGCGACACCATCATGTCGCGCTCCGGCAGGCCATCGCCAAGCGCGCCCGCCTTGATCAGGATCGGGCGCAGATAGGGCGCGCGGCGCAGTTCCGACCGGTTCAGGGTACGGGTACCGATCCAGCGGATTTCCTGAATGCCGTTGTCGCGGGTGATGATCTTGTCACCCTCGCGCAGGGTCTCCACCGGAACCTCACCCTTCGGCGTCGCGATGCGCGAGCCTGGCGTGAAGCAGGGGATGACATTCTCGATCTCCTTGAATGTCAGCGTGCCGGTCACGTTCTCGGCCGCATATCCATTGCCGTCGAAGAAGGTCACCGTGCCGGATTCACCCGGGGTGCCGCCGGCGTCGACCGCATCGTCGAAATTGATCTTCAGCGGCCCGGCATTGGACAGATCCAGCGTATCGCTATCATCCCCGCCTTCGCCGCCTTCGATGTAATCGCCGACGCCGTCGCCATCCGGGCCGATTGTGAACGTGTCCTTGTCATCCCCGCCGAACATCGCATCCGCGCCCTGCCCACCGATGATGCTGTCATCGCCGCTGCCGCCGGTGATCTCGTCGTCATCGATGCCGCCATCCAGCGTATCGTTGCCCGCGCCTCCATCGATCGTGTCGTTGTCGTCTTCGCCGAAAACAAGGTCATTGCCGCCGCCCGCGTTGATCAGGTCATCGCCGTTGTCGAGGATCGGATCGTTCGGCCCATCGGGGTTCACGTCGGGGATGTTCACCACATCCGGGAAGCCCGGTCCGAGCCCGCCATAGATCGTGTCGTCGCCATCGCCGGAATTGACCGTGTCCGATCCTTCGCCGCTGGTGATCAGATCGGCGCCGTCGCCGGATGTCACCTGATCGTCGTCGAAGCCCGCGTCGATGACATTGTCGCCATCGCCCGCATCGATCGTGTCGCGGTCATCGCCGGTGGTGATGGTGTCGTTGCCATCGCCGGTCGTCACCAGATCGCGGTCGTTCTCGGTATTCTGGTCCTGCGAGCCCGGCACGAAGGGAAACCCGCGATCCGGCAGCGCCGAAAGCGACCCGTCGGAGGTGTTGATCAGATTGTCGCCGTCGGTATCGGTGACGGTGTCATTGCCCGAACCGCCATTGATGGTGTCGGCATCCGCACCGCCGTCCAGACTGTCATTGCCCGAACCGCCGGTCAGCGTGTCTTCGCCCGCGCCGCCCATGATCGTGTCGTCGCCCTCGGCGCCGCCCATGCTGTCATTGCCCGCGCCGCCGTCGATGACGTCATCGCCGGTATTGCCACGCAACTCGTCATCGCCGTCGCCGCCTCGAAACGACATCGTCCCCCGCGCCGCCGCGCAACAGATCGTCGCCGCCATTGCCGAGGATCAGGTCGTCCCCGTCCCCGCCGTCCAGCGTGTCGCTGCCCGCAGCCCCGTCATCGACAAGGCCGATCGTGTCGAAATACACATCCGTGACGTTGACGCCGCTGTCGCCGCCGCCGTTCTGGGAATGGGTGATCTCGATCCGGTCGACCGGGCCGGGAATCTCGACCAGGATCGAATAATTCGCACTGGTGTCTGCCTGATAGCCGCCATTGCTGTCGGCCGTATCGGCGCCGGGCACGCCATCGGTGTCGGACAGGGTCAGCCGGCCACCGGCGGTCAGCGAAACCTCGATCGGCATGTTGTCCTTGTCGAAGGCGCGGATTTTGACCACACCATCGCCGTCGATATCGTTGACCCGGAAGGAGACGTTCTCCACCTCCTCCGAGAAATCCAGACGGTAGGTCGCAAAATCGCCGGAATTGTCCAGATCGCTGCTCAGCGAGCTGTTGTCGTCAACCGGATCGCCATCGCCCTGAATACCGGCGATGTTCTGATCGTTGCTGGCAAATTCCGTGTCCACACCGCCCCGCTCGGACAGGACCGAGAAGGTCACGTCGACGCTGCCGGTGTTCTGGGTGAACCCGGTCAGATCGTCACCATTTTCGATCGGCGGCGCGCCGTTCGGGTCGGGCGCCAGATCCCATTCGAATTTCTCGCGCGTTCCGGTCAGGGGCTGGCCGGTATTGTCATCGCCGATCAGTGTGTCGTTGCCCGCGCCGCCATCGACGCTGTCATCGCCGCTGCCGGCGTAGACCAGATCGTCACCGGCCCCCGCCTCGACCGTATCGTTGCCCGCGCCGGCCACCACGGTGTCGGCATCCGTGCCGTCCACGACCGCGTTGTCGATCAGATCGGGCGGCGTGTCCGGGTCGCCGGTATAGCCTGCGTCGATCAGATCGTCGCCGCTGGACCCCTCGACGATCATGTCGCCGGTTTCGGCAAGCACATCGGCATCGAAGATCGCCACATAATCGATCGCGCCGTCGAAATAGTTGCTGTAGCGGCCGTCATCCGCCTCGCGCGCGCCGAAGGTGAAGCTTTCATCGTCATTGTCGGTAATGTCGAAGGTCAGCCCGGTCGTGCTGCTGGAAACTTCGGTGCCGGCGCCGGTGGTGACATTCTCCACCACAAGCCGGTTGCCAGTGCTTTCGTCCCAGACGTAATAGGCCTTTACGGTGTCGCCTTCCTCGAAGAAGCCCGGCCCGGTCGACAGGATCGAGTCGATGCCGGGCACGCAATGCATGACCTCCACCGCCCCGTCCTGGGTCACGCGAAGCTCGAAGAAGCCCTCCCTGCCGGCGTCGTTCAACTCCCCGCGGTTGACGATCGTATCGGGGCTTGAGCCCACATGGTGATCTTGGGTGAACTCCACGACAAGCGTGCCACGATCCAGATCGAAGGGGGTGTCATTGCCCGGGAACTGCGATGTGCCGTCGCCGTTTGACAAGGTGCCGCCATTGACGTCGAACAGACCGGAACTGCCGTTGGTGTGAAGCTGGTCGCCCGAGATCGTCGCCCCGCCCTGGGTATGTCCGTTCTGGGCGAAACCGTCATCAAGACCCGTGTCGCGCGTTTCGGAGCCGCTGCGGAAGTCCCAAAGTCCAACCAGGTTCGCGGCGAAAGACTCATTAAAATTAGTCACACTCGTACACTCCGTCTCTTCGTGACGCCGGCCTGTCAGTTCAACAGGCGCTGCGTTCTGCAATTTCTGCCGAGCGATGCCGAAACCCTTGGGCAGCGCGCACATTCCCGCCATGAACCGAAGGAAGAGGTCCGCTATCCACGGATGACCCGGCCGTTGGGCACGCCAAACGGCATCGGATCCACGCGCCACGAGTTGCAGATCACAACCCTGCGGCACGCACATCTCTTCGCATCGCGATGACGCGGTATGTGCGGCCGCCCCCGTGGCCTTGAACAGACATCGCCCCCCAGTTGGGCTCCCGGTTTGGTTAACCCGAAGATGCCCGCTCCAGAAGCGAAAAATGTTCTAAAAGTGTCGAAGTCATGGCTGGACGGCCTGTCGGCTCATCTTGCCGGCATGACGGAATCCGGCATTGCACCGCCGCTCGTTTTTTCCTTCCGATCGAGTGCGTTAGGTCGGAAGGCCCTTGAAAAACTGGTGATCGAGCGAAAATCCGCCGGTTTCGGACGTGCTTTCAACCGTCTCTGTCAGGCGGACAGACTATCAATTTTCTGATTTATTGTTTCAGTTTCGGAAATACTGATTTGCCGCCGCACGGAAACAATGTGTCAACCGTAATCGAAATCAGGCGGGATTGTGGCATGAATACGCCGGCTGAAAACCTGTCTAAAAGGTCAGGTTCGGGCCGGCTGCGCTGCAGCGAAACGCGGAAACCGGCGAATCGCCCGGGCCGGAACCATCTGCGATTGGGCTGGTACCCGAGGTCGGACTCGAACCGACAAGCCTTGCGGCGGGGGATTTTGAATCCCCTGCGTCTACCAATTCCGCCACTCGGGCCCAGAAATCTCCGTCTAGCGCCGCGCCGAAGCAAGGTCAACGGGGGAACATGGCCCCCCGATTGCCCTCCGGCGCAGGCGCATTCCGGCACCCCTGCCTAGAACATCACACCCACCAGCCAGAGGGTGATGCCCGGGAACGCCACCAGCACCACAACCCGGATCAGGTCCGACGCGACGAAGGGGGCGACGCCCGCATAGGTCCGCACGATCGGGATGTCGCGCGCCATCGAATTGATGATGAAGAGGTTCATCCCCACCGGCGGCGTGATCAGCCCCACCTCCACCACGATCAGCGCCAGGATCCCGAACCAGATCGCCGCCTCCTCGGGCGTCAGGGCATACCCCAGGATATTGAATTCCAGCGCCTGGATGATCGGAAAGAAGATCGGAATGGTCAGCAGGATCATCGACAGGGAGTCCATCACGCAGCCGAAGATCAGATAGGCGACAAGCATGATCGACAGCACCAGAAGCGGGGCAAATCCCTGCGTCGTGATCCATTCCACCAGTTGCGCGGGCGCCTGGGTGAAGGCGAGGAAGGAGTTGAACAGCTGCGCGCCCAGCACGATGAAGAAGATCATCGCCGTGGCCTGCGCGGTGGCCAGAACCGAGTCCAGAAATCCCTTCCATGTCAGCCCGCCGGTCGCCAGCCCGTAAAGCCCCGTGGCCACGGCCCCGACGGCGGCGCCTTCGGTCGGCGTGAACAGCGCCTGAACGCCCTCCTGCGCCCAGTTCCAGTCCGCCGCGATACCGCCCATCACCAGCCCGAAGATCACCACGACGGGCCAGATGCCCGCCAGCGTCCTGAACCGCTGCGCCATCGGCACCCGGTCGGCGGTCGTGGCCGCGCCCGGGCGGATCCGGACATAGATCGCGACCGTCAGCATGTAGCCGATTGCCGCCAGAATACCCGGGATCAGCGCCGCCACGAACATCTTCACGATGTTCTGCTGCGCAAGGATCGCGTAGATTACCAGAATGATCGACGGCGGGATCAGGATGCCAAGCGTGCCGCCCGCCGCCAGAACCCCGGTCGACAGACTGTCGGAATAGCCGCGCTTGCGCATCTCCGGCAGCGCCACCTGCCCCATGGTCGACGCGGTGGCCAGCGACGAGCCGCAGACCGCGCCGAAGCCCGCGCAGGCGCCCACGGCGGCCATGGCCACGCCGCCCTTCCGGTGACCCAGCCAGTCGGACGCCGCCTGAAACAGCGCCCCCGACATGCCCGATTTCGTCGCGAACTGCCCCATCAGCAGGAACAGCGGCACGATCGACAGATTGTAGTTGGAAAACGTGTCATAGGTCAGCGATTTCAACTGGCTGAGCGGCGCCGAGGGCCGGCCGAGCACAACCCAGATGCCCACGAAACCGGTCACCGCCATCGCCACGCCAATCGGCACGCGCAGGAAAATCGCCAGCAACATCAATGCGAAGGCGATCATCGCGAGTTCCAGGCCGGTCATGCTGCGGCCTCGTATCCGGCGGAGACCCAGTTGATGGATCGCCAGACCGTGTAGAGCGCGACAATGAAGAAGAGCGCCGCGCCAAGCACCGAAAGCCCGTAGGGGATCCAGGTCGGGATCTCCAGTTCATAGGTCGTCTCGGGGAAGAACGGCCGCGGACCGAAGCCGAACCACGCCCGCAGCCCGTCCGAGCCATAGGGAAATTTCTCTCCGAACCCCAGCCAGATCCGCCACAGGATCACATAGGCCACGACCGCCAGCAGGATATCCCCGACCAGCCCGGAAAACGCCTTCACCCGGGGGTGCATGTTCTGCACCACGATATCCACCGCGACATGGCCGCGCTTGAGCTGGCACCACGGCAGGAACGCAAAGACCGCAATCGCGCATCCCGCCTCCACCAGTTCGTAATCGCCCTTGATCGGTGAAAGCCCGAACCCGTCAAGCGCCCGCCCGATGATCGAGACGCAGACCATCCCCGCCACTGCCGCCAAAAGGAAGCCGCCGAAATAGGCCAGCCCCCGGGCCATCCGCTCCATCACGCGGCCTGTCGCCGCCTCCCATCTGGGTGCCAGTGCCATTATTGTCCCTATCTCTCTCGTGGCGCGCGGCCGTTACATCTCTATCAGCGACGGGCGCGCATTCAGCGTCTCCACGTCGAAGCCCGCCAGCGCCTTGTAGCCTTGCGCCACCCGGGCCAGTTCCTCGGCGCTCATCACATCCCCGATCGTCTCGAACCCGTCCGGCGCGCGCGCGGCCACCACATCCAGCACCTTGTCCGGCCCGTCTCCGCGATTGGCCAGAACGATCTTGTTCACATCCTCGCGCCGGGCCGCGTCATAGGCGGCCAGCGCCTCCGGCGTGCGGCCACGACGCATGACTTCGCGGGTCAGCACGCGGGCATCCAGTATCGCCTGGCTGGCCCCGTTCGAACCGATGGGATACATCGCATGGGCCGCGTCGCCAAGCAGCGTCACCCGCCCGAAGGACCATTGCGGCAGCGGGTCACGGTCCACCATCGGATATTCCCAGATCCCTTCGGCATTGGCGATGACCCAAGGGATATCCAGCCAGTCGAACGACCAGTCCGCGAAGTGCGGGGCAAAGTCGCCAAGCCGCCCCTCGCGGGTCCAGTCCTGCCGGTTCCAGTCCGTCCCCGGCGGCAATGCCAGATCGGCGACCCAGTTGATCCGCACCGTTCCGTCGCCATTGTCCTCGATCGGATAGCAGACGAATTTCCGGTCCGCCGTACCCGCCATCGCCATCGACCGCCCGCTCAGGAACGCAGGACCATCGGTGATGCCGCGCCACATCATCGTGCCACGCCAGACCGCGCCGCCCTCGTCGGGATACAACTTCGCCCGGGCGGTGGAGTTGATGCCGTCGCAGGCCACCAGTATCTCCCCATCCAGATCGTCCCGCCGCGCCCCGGTGGTCCGGTCGATCAGCCGGGCGCGGATGCCGTGGGGGTGCTCCTCCCAATCCGCAAGCGCTGTGCCGGTCTGCACGATGTCCATACCCGCGCGGGCCTGCAGGCTGCGCAGCAGCAGAAACTGCAGCTCCCCGCGATGGATCGAGTATTGCGGCCAGCGATACCCGGCCTCCGTGCCCCGCGGCTCCGACCAGATCGGATTGCCCTGGGCCGAGAAATAGGCCACCTCGCCGGTGCGCAGGCCGATCCGCTCAAGATCCGCCTCCAGCCCCAGTTCATAAAGCTCACGCACCGCATGGGGTTGCAGGTTGATGCCGACGCCCATCGGCTTCAGGGCACTCACCGCCTCCACGACGCGAAACGGAATGCCCTGCTGATGCAGCGACAGGGCCAGTGTCAGCCCGCCAATCCCCGCGCCTGCGATGATCACCGTCATGGCCCCGCGTTGCCCCCGCTATCCGTCATGTCAGGAAAAGGAAAAGGCCTCGGGCGGCGCACAATGCGCGCCCGAGGCCGGTGGATCAGTTGGCCGTATCGTGGCGGGCCACGGCTTCGCGCGCGAACGCGACCATCGCCGCCCCGTCGAGGCCAAGACCGTTCATCTCCTCGATCCAGGCCGCCGTCACCTCGTCGCCCACGGCGCGCAGTTCGGCCACCACGTCATCGCTCAGCGTCACGATGGTGTTGCCGCGCGCGGTGATGGCCTCCTCGGCGATCGTGTCGCCCCGGTCCATCGCCGCCCCCGCCGCAGCCGAGGTGTCGATCCCGGAATTGGCGTCGATGATCGCGCGCAGGTCATCCGGCAGGCTGGCATAGGTGTCGTTGTTCATGCCCCAGATGAAGAAGGTGTTGTAAAGCGCCCGGTCGCCGCCGATCTGGGTGTGGCTGTCGGCAAGTTCCTCCACCCGCAGGGCCGGCACCACCTCCCACGGGATCACGCCACCATCGACCACCCCGCGCGACAGGGCTTCGGGAAAGGCCGGAACCGGCATCCCCACGGGCGTGGCGCCCAGACGCTCCAGAAGTGCGTTCGCCTGACGGGAGGGGCCGCGCAATTGCAGCCCGTCGAAATCGGCAATCGCCTCGATCGGGGCGCCGGTCTTGTGGATCACCCCCGGCCCGTGCACATGCACCGCCATCACGTGGATATCGGCAAACCGGGTGTCCATCATGAACTCTTCGGTGAACTCCCACGCAGCACGGCTGCTGTCCTCGGCATTCATCGATGTCATGAAGGGCAGTTCCATCACCTCCGCTTCAGGGAAACGCCCGGGCGTGTAGGCGGGCAAGGCCCAGCCGCAGTCGATCACCCCGTCGCGGATCTGGTCGTAAAGCGCCGGCGGGGCACCGCCCAGCTGCATCGCGGGATAAAGCTCCACATCGATCCGGCCGCCCGACTGCTCTTCGATCGCCGCGGCCCACGGCTCCATGAAAAAGCGCGGCACCGATCCCATCGGCGGCAGAAAATGCTGGCAGCGCAGCGTGACTTCCGCCTGCGCCTGCGCCATGCCGGCCTGGCCCATCGCCCCGATGCCAAGGGCCACAAGCCCGATGGCCGCTGTTTTCAGCGTCATGTTCATTCTGATCCTCCCTAAATCCGGCATCATGCCAAATTCCCTTGTCTCGTCGCGAAGACTAAGCCCCAGCTTCCCCGCAGCGTCAAAGCTTTTCGCGGGCGATCGTTCCAAACGCAACGACCGGGGCCGTTCGCCTCCCCGGAAGTATTCTTAACCAGTCGGTCGGGTTTGTCATCAGCTTTTTTGCACCGGGCGTGTTGACCTGTCCGGGCCGATGCGGCATCGCGCCTGAACGGTTCCGGAAAGGACGGCAATGATCGGAAAGCTCTATTTCTGGACGATGCGAATGGCGGGGCACCCGCATGCGCTGCTGGTGTTGGCGGCCATTTCCTTCGCCGAAAGCTCCGTTTTTCCGATCCCGCCCGATATCCTGATGATCCCGATGATCCTGGCCGCGCCCCATCGCGCGTTCCTGATCGCGGGCGTCTGCCTCGTCGCGTCGGTTCTGGGCGGGTTGGCGGGCTACGGCATCGGCTATTTCTTCTACGAGCAGTTGGGCCAGCCGATCCTCGCATCCCTCGGCAAGGCCGATGCGATGGCCGAATTCAACACCCGCTTCAACGATCTGGGCTTCTGGCCGGTGCTGATCGCCGGGCTGACGCCCTTTCCCTACAAGGTCATCACCATCATGTCGGGCTGGACCGGGCTGCCGCTCGGCACCTTCATCGTCACCTCGATCATCGCGCGCGGCATGCGCTTCTTCATCGTCGCCGCATTGCTCCGGCGCTACGGCGCACCTATTCGTGATTTCATCGAGCGGCGCCTCGGCTTGATGTTCACTCTCTTCGTGATACTGCTCCTTGCAGGGTTTTACGTGGTGAGGTTCCTGTGACGCGGCGAAGTCTGATCCTTCTGTCCGGGCTCGGCTCGGCGGCGCTGCTGCTGGCGGCGTTCGGGTTTCAGCATATCGGCGGTCTGGCCCCCTGCGCGATGTGCCTCTGGCAACGCTGGCCCCATGCCGCGGCCATCGCCATTGCCGCTGTCGGGGCGGCCGTTCCCGCGGCGGCCATCGCCGTTTTGGGGGGGCTCAGCATGGTGGCCAATGCCGGGATCGCGCTCTTTCACACCGGCGTCGAACGCGACTGGTGGGAAGGACCGCAAAGCTGCACCGGCGCGGCGGGCCAGGATCTGGGCGCGATGTCGGCAAGCGATCTTCTGGCCACCGATACCGGACCCAGGATCGTTTTGTGCGACGAGGTCACATGGGAAATGCTCGGCCTCTCCATGGCCAGCTGGAACGGGCTGGCCAGCGTGGCGCTGGCGATGATCTGGTTTGCCGCCGCCATGCGCCGCCGCACCGCCGGATAGGCCCCTATCTGCGCCGCGCGCCGGTCTGCGTGGTCAGCAACAGGCTGGTTTCGCTGGTCTCCACCCCCTCCATGCGGCGGATGTCGAACAACACCCGGTCCAGCTCTTCCAGCGTTTCGGTGCCAAGCTCCACGATCAGATCCCATTTGCCGTTGGTCGAATGCACCGCCTGCACCGCGATCAGCCCCACAAGACGCCGCCGCACCCGCTCCGCCCCCGGCCCCGAAATCGCCAGCATCATCAACCCCCTCACCGCCGCCTGCGCCAGATCGGCCTTGGTCAGCACGGTGAAACCGGCAATGTCGCCGCGCGCCTGCATCTTGTCGATCCGCGTCCGCACCGTCGCGCGCGACACGCCAAGCAGCGCCGCCAGATCCGACAGGGAGGCGCGGCCATCCCGCTTCAACGCGGCCAGCAGATCCTGATCCATTGCATCCATTCGTCACCTATAACTGACATTTCGGCAGTATAGCCTTCAACTTGAGCAATCTGATCCCTGTTGTCCAATCCGATTCGACAGATACTCAGAGGCAAACGCGCAATGAACGGATCTCACATGCTCCTGCCTCCCTGCCTTTTGCTTGGCGCCCCCGTCGACAGCGGCAAACGCCGCGCGGGCTGCCTGATGGGCCCCGATGCCTATCGGACCGCCGGATTGGCCGCCGCACTCGGCTCGCTCGGGCGCGAAACCCGCGATCTGGGCAATCTGGCCCCCGCCCCGCGCCGCGCTGTGTCCGCCGCCAACCCCGCCCTTCACAGTCTCTCCGAGACCGTCGCCTGGACCGAGGCGCTGACCGACGCCGCGCGGGACGCCATGGCGGAGGGGTTTCCGATCTTTCTGGGCGGCGATCACAGCCTCTCGCTTGGCTCCGTCGCGGGCGTCGCGGCCCATGCGGCGACCCGAAACCGCCCCCAGTTCCTGCTCTGGCTCGATGCGCATGCGGATTTCCACACGCCCGAGACGACCACCTCTGGCAATCTGCACGGCACACCGGTTGCCTATGTGACGGGGCAGCGCGGCTTCGACGCCTTTCCGACGCCCCCTGCCCCTGTCGCGCAGGAGAATGTCTGCATCCTCGGGCTGCGCTCCGTCGACCCGCAGGAAAACGCGGCGCTCGGACAGTCCGATATCGCTGCCCATGACATGCGCGCGATCGACGAACACGGCATCGCCCCGCCGCTTCGCGCCTTTCTGTCCAGGGTCGCGGCGGCAAACGGCTTCCTGCATGTCTCTCTCGACGTGGATTTCCTTGACCCGTCCATCGCGCCCGCGGTCGGCACCACGGTTCCCGGCGGCGCGACCTTCCGGGAGGCGCATCTGGTCATGGAAATCCTTCACGATTCCGGGCTTGTCACCTCTCTCGACCTTGTCGAACTGAACCCGTTTCTGGACGAGCGCGGGCGCACCGCCTCGCTGATGGTCGATCTCACCGCCTCTCTCATGGGCCGTCGCGTCTTCGACCGCCCCACACGGAGCTTCGCCGCATGAGCCTGCCCCAACCCTCCGAGCGCGCCTTCGTCCCCTTCGTTTCCGTCGCGGCGATGATGACGCTGATCCATCAGGTCGGGCTCGACCGCATGCTGCGCGATCTTGCCGACTATATCGAGGATGATTTCCGGCGCTGGCCGCTCTTCGACAAGACGCCGCGCGTGGCCTCCCATTCCACAGATGGCGTGATCGAGCTGATGCCCACATCCGACGGGGCGCTCTACAGTTTCAAATATGTCAACGGCCACCCCAAGAACATGAAGGACGGCCTGCAAACCGTTACCGCATTTGGGCTTCTGGCCGATGTCGCCACGGGCTATCCGATGTTGCTGAGTGAAATGACATTGCTGACCGCGCTGCGCACGGCGGCGATGTCGGCCATGGCCGCGCGCCATCTGGCGCCACGGGACGCCACCACGATGGCGATGATCGGCAATGGCGCGCAATCGGAATTCCAGTGCCTCGCCTTCCGGGCGATCTGCGGCATCCACACGGTGCGTCTTTATGATGTGGACCCCGCCGCAACCGCCAAGGCGATGGCGAACCTCAGGGATCAGGGCCTCACCCTCATCCCCTGCAAAACCCCCGAAGAGGCGATGGAAGGCGCCCAGATCGTCACCACCTGCACGGCGGACAAGCAGTTCGCCACCATCCTGACCGACAACATGATCGGCAGCGGCATCCATATCAACGCGATCGGCGGGGATTGCCCCGGCAAGACCGAGCTGCATCGCGATATCCTGCTACGGTCCGAGATCTTCGTGGAGTTTCCGCCGCAGACCCGGATCGAAGGCGAAATCCAGCAACTGGACGACGATCATCCGGTGACCGAGCTTTGGCAGGTGATCGCGGGGACGGCCCCGGGCCGCACCGCGCCCGCCCAGATCACGCTGTTCGACAGTGTCGGCTTCGCGATCGAGGATTTCTCCGCCCTGCGCTATATCCGCGACCGGCTGGAGGAGACCGGGCTTTACCAGCAGCTCGACCTGCTGGCCGACCCCGACGATCCGCGGGATCTGTTCGGCATGCTCCAGCGCGCGCAGCCCTGACGCAGGGACCGCCGCGCCTGGCGGTGGGCCAGCCTGCACCGGGCGGCGCGGCAGCCCTTGCCCCGTCAATGCAGCGGGAACTCTCCCACCACGTTCCGCCATTCTCCCGGCGCGATCATCTTGCGATGGGTGAATCGCACCGAATGCAGCGGCCCGTCGATCTCGCCCTGCCAGAACTCGATGAATCTGAAAAGCCGCGGGTAATCCGGCGCCAGATCATAGTCCTGCCAGACGAACGTGTTGAGAACGCTTTGGAAATCCGGCATGCGATAGACCATTTCCGCCGTGGTCAGCCCATAGCCCTTCAACATCAACTCGGTCTCGGTTTCTGCCATCAGGCACCTCTCTTGTTGCCCTTGCCTGCCGCCAGCTTGCCATGACTTCGTAAACTTTCAAGAAAAACAGTTTGTTAGCAAAGCGCCTCCCCGGCTGACAAGCGGGCGGCGCATCCCCCATTGCACCCCATATGCAGTTGCAGTTATACTGAGCGGCAACAAAATATAGACGCAGCCAAAAGCGAGCATATCCGCGTGACTGACACGCCAGAACCCCCTGAAAACATGGACGAAACCGCGCCGGAACGCCCGGAGTATTCCGGCCCGTCCATCGATATATCCGAAGAAATGAAAACCTCCTTCATCGATTATGCGATGTCGGTGATCATTTCAGCCGTGCGATTCCCGACCTGCGGGACGGTCTGAAACCGGTTCACCGCCGCATCCTCTATGCGATGCACGAAACCGGCAACACGCATGAAAAATCCTATCGCAAATCCGCCCGTCCGGTGGGCGATGTCATGGGGAAATACCACCCCCATGGCGACAGCGCGATCTATGACGCGCTGGTGCGGATGGCGCAGGATTTCTCCATGTCGCTCCCGCTCCTGGACGGTCAGGGCAATTTCGGCTCCATGGACGGCGATAACCCCGCCGCGATGCGCTACACCGAAGTGCGCATGGACAAGCCGGCCGCGTTCCTGCTGAGCGATATCGACAAGGATACGGTCGATTTTCAAGACAATTACGACGGCAAGGATCAGCGAGCCCACGGTCCTGCCCGCCCGCTTCCCCAACATGCTGGTCAACGGCGCGGGCGGCATCGCGGTGGGCATGGCCACCAATATCCCGCCCCACAATCTGGGCGAGGTGATCGACGCCATGTCAGGCACTGATCGAACGCCCGGATCTGAGCTCCGAAGAGCTGATCGAATATGTCCCGGCCCCAGATTTCCCCACCGGCGGCATCATTCTGGGCCGTTCCGGCGCGCGAAAGGCCTATCTCGAAGGCCGCGGCAGCGTCATCATCCGCGCGAAAGCCCGGATCGAGGAGATCAGGAAAGACCGCTATGCAATTGTTCTCGATGAGATTCCCTATCAGGTGAACAAGGCGTCGATGATCGAGAAGATCGCCGATCTGGTGCGCGAAAAGAAGATCGAGGGCATCAGCGCGGTTCAGGATGAATCCGACCGTATCGGCGTCCGCGTGGTGATCGAGCTGAAACGCGACGCCACGCCCGAGGTCGTGCTGAACCAGTTGTTCCGCTTCACCCAGATGCAAACGCATTTCGGATGCAACATGCTGGCGCTCAATGGCGGGCGGCCCGAACAGCTGACGCTGCGCGGCTTCCTCACCGCGTTTCTGGATTTCCGCGAAGAGGTCGTCGCCCGGCGCACCGCGTTCGAGCTGCGAAAGGCGCGCGAGCGGTCCCATGTGCTGTGCGGCCTTGCCGTCGCTGTCAGCAATGTGGACGAAGTCGTTGCCACCATTCGAAAATCCGCCGATGCGGCCGAGGCGCGGGAAGCCCTGATGACGCGCCGCTGGCCCGCCGGAGAGATCGCCGACTACATCCGCCTGATCGACGATCCGACCCACAAGATGAATGACGACGGCACCTATAACCTGTCCGAGACGCAGGCCCGCGCGATCCTCGATCTGCGCCTGCAGCGCCTGACCCAGATCGGCGTCAAGGAAGTGACCGACGAGCTTCAGGAGCTGGCCGGCAAGATCAAGGATTACCTGGCCATCCTCGCCTCGCGGGAGCGGATCATGGCCATCATCGCGGCGGAACTGGCCGAGGTGAAGGAACAATTCGCCGTCCCGCGCCGGACCGAAATCGTCGACTGGTCCGGCGACATGGACGACGAGGACCTGATCGAACGCGAGGACATGGTCGTGACCATCACCGCGGGCGGCTATATCAAACGGACGCCGCTTGCCGATTTCCGCGCGCAGAAACGGGGTGGCAAGGGCCTCTCGGGCGGCGCGCTGAAAGAGGACGACGTGGTGACGTCCCTGTTCGTGGCCAATACCCATACGCCGCTTCTGTTCTTCACCTCCGACGGTATGGTCTACAAGCTGAAGACATGGCGCCTGCCGCAGGGCTCGCGCGCGTCCCGCGGCAAGGCGGTGGTCAATATCCTGCCGATCCCCACGGGCGTGGGCATTGCCGCGGTGATGCCCGTCGACCGGGATGAAGATCACTGGGACGAGTTGCAGATTGTCTTCGCGACAACCGCCGGCGATGTCCGTCGCAATCAGCTCAGCGATTTCACCAATGTGAAATCCAACGGCAAGATCGCGATGAAACTGCCCGAGGACGGATCCGTCCAGCTGGTCAATGCCCGGATCTGCACCGAAGACGACGATGTGATGCTGGTCACCAATGCCGGGCGCGCGATCCGGTTCCGCACCACCGATGTGCGTGTGTTCAAGGGGCGCGATTCAACCGGTGTGCGCGGCATTCGCCTGCCCGAGGGCGACCGGGTCGTCTCCATGGCCGTGATACGCCATTTCGAGGCAAGCGCCGACGAACGCGCCGCCTATCTCAAGATGCGCCGGGCCGTGGCCGGGCTGACCGACGAGCAGGACCCCTCCGACGAGGAGGAGGAAGCGACGGGCAATCTGGCGCTGGCGCAGGATCGCTATGCAGAGATGTCCGCGGCGGAGGATCTGATCCTGACGATCACCACGGGCGGGCTGGGCAAGCTCTCCTCCTCTCACGACTATCCCGTGCGCGGGCGCGGCGGCCAGGGCGTGGCCGCCATCGACAAGGCGATGCGCGGCGGCCCGCTTGTGGCAAGCTTCCCCGTGGAGATGGACGACCAGATCATGCTGGCCACCTCCACCGGCCAGTCGATCCGCGTTCCGGTGGACGGCATCTCCTTCCGCTCCCGCAGCGCCGGTGGCGTCAAGGTGTTCAACACCGCGCCCGGCGAAGAGGTCGTGAGCGTCGCCTGGATCGCCGATCAGGGCGCGGAGGATGAGGCGGAGGGTGAGACGGAATAGGGCAGGATATGGGCAGGACTCCCCACCGCCCCATAACCCGAATCACTTGCCTCATCCGGCGCCGATTCCCGCCCCGAAACGGGCTTTCCCGGCGTTTTGGCCCGCTGGCACGGAAAACCGGCTTTCAACAACTGTTGCATATTTGCGAACAATAACCTGACCAAAAGGACAGGTTCCGGTCCGTTCGAACGCCCTATTGTCTGTCAGAACACTGCGTTTCCGAATTGGAACAGGCCAAAGCTTGACCCAAGCCCCCTGTTTCGGTCATGACCATGGGTGAGAGACCCAGAAAACATTGACCTTGCGGCCCCGTCCGGAGCAAGAGAACACAATTCTGGCCCATTTACCGACCATTTCCGCCGCGGAATGGCCGGTTTTTCGTCGTGGAAATACTTCAATTTCCGCACAATTTTCCCGCAAAGCCGCCACAGTTCGAAATCACCATCAACCCACTGGGACCGAAAGGTTGGGGGTGAGGACGGTGCAAAGTTCCCTCGGAGCACACGTCCACAGCAAAAGCGGGCATGACCATGAATACTCACACTGCAGACCGGATCACACTGAACAGTACCGCACAAAACCTGCTGCGGATTGTCATTGCGTCATATTTCCTTGCCGTCGGGTTGAACCTGATCCCCGGCACAAGTCTGACACCGCTCCTGGCACAGGTCGCGCCCGAACAACTGGCCGCACCCTTGGCCTCCCTTGTGGTCTTCAGCCTGGCCTTTCTCGTCATGATCGGGCTCTACATGCGCCCGGCCGCTCTCATTCTCGGCATGATGACCTTCCTGTCGAGCTATCTCACGATGCTGGAACTGGGCGTCGCGGATGAACTCGGTGCCTTCTGGCGCGATCTGGTTCTGGTCGCCGCGCTGATGCTGACCTATGCGGAAAATGCACCGCGCGACTACCGGATGCGCAAGATGATCCGTCACAAGGTCACGCCGCGCCGGGTTGTTCTGGCCGAAGGCCGCGCCAAGACCGAACGCCCCGCCCCCATCGCGCCGGCTGTCGAACCTGCCGCCCCCGCGCCGATGCCCGAAAGCGAAGTGATCCCCTTCGTCGCCCGGCACCACAGGGCCCGGGTCGCGGCGGCACAGGCGGAAAACATCTTCGCCGATCTTGAGGATACCGCCATCGCAAGCTGACCTCCCTTCCCGAAACCGCTTGCTGAGAAACGCCATCCCCAGTGTCCCGGGGGTGGCGTTTCCATGTCCGGGGGGGAGGCGCGCGCATCGCGGGGGTTTTCAACACGGCGCCGGGCCGCTACATCCCGGTCGATGACCCAGTCCTTGCATATCATCGGCGGCGGCATGGCCGGATCCGAAGCCGCCTGGCAGGCCGTTCAGCGCGGCGTGCCCGTCACCTTGCATGAAATGCGCCCCAAGACCGGCACCTTCGCCCATCGAACCGGCGATCTGGCCGAAATGGTCTGTTCCAACTCCTTCCGCTCCGATGACAGCGAGCAGAACGCCGTCGGCCTGCTGCATTGGGAAATGCGCGCCGCGGGCGGGCTGATCATGGAGATGGCGGACCGGCATCGCCTGCCCGCCGGTGGCGCGCTCGCCGTCGACCGGGAGCCGTTTGCCGCCGCCGTCACCGAGCGGCTGCGCGACCATCCCCTCGTCACCCTCTCGCAGGACGAGGTCGCAGCACTCCCCGCCTCCGGCCCGACCATCGTGGCCACCGGCCCGCTCACCTCCGGCGCGCTTGCCGGCGCCATCGCCGCGGAAACCGGGCAGGACAGCCTTGCCTTCTTCGACGCCATCGCGCCGATCCTCTATTTCGACTCGATCGACATGTCCAAGGCCTGGATGCAGTCCCGCTACGACAAGGGTGAGACGGAGGAGGAGCGCACCGCCTATCTCAACTGCCCGATGGATCGCGACCAGTACGAGGCTTTCATCGACGCGCTGCTGGCCGCCGACAAGACCGAGTTCAAGCCCGGCGAGGCGTCGTCCGCCCCCGACACCACTCCCTATTTCGACGGCTGCCTGCCGATCGAGGTGATGGCGGAACGGGGTCGGGAAACGCTGCGCTTCGGGCCCATGAAGCCCGTCGGCCTGACCAATCCGCACCAGCCGGACGTGAAGCCCTACGCGGTCGTGCAACTGCGCCGCGACAACAAGCTGGGCACGCTCTACAACATCGTGGGCTTCCAGACCAAGATGAAGTACGGCGCGCAAACCTCTGTTTTCAAAATGATCCCGGGGCTTGAGAATGCACGGTTCGCGCGGCTTGGCGGCATCCATCGCAACACATTCCTCAACTCCCCCACGCTTCTGGACGACCAGATGCGGCTGCGCAGCCGTCCGCATATCCGCTTTGCCGGCCAGATCACCGGGGTGGAGGGGTATGTGGAATCCGCCGCCATGGGCCTTCTGGCCGGGCGCCTCGCCGCGGCCGAGATCCTTGGCGAGCGGCTTCCCGCGATCCCCCAGGTGACTGCGATGGGGGCTCTGATCCATCACATCACCGGCGGGGCCGAGGCCAGGACCTTTCAGCCGATGAATGTGAGTTTCGGCCTTTTTCCCCCGGTCGAGGGGCTGAAAGGCGGGCGGCGCGGCCGCAAGGACCGCTACAAGGCCTATACCGACCGCGCCAAGGCTGCCTGGACCGACTGGCTGGCCGCGACACGACTGGACGCCGCCTGACCCGCGCTGCTAGCCTTGGCCCATGACCGGGAAATTTCTGAAAAAGACCTACGGGATCGAAGGCACCCCCGCCGTGCGCGCGCATTACAACGAATGGGCCGCAAGCTATGATGCCGAGGTGGCCGAAAACGGCTATGCCACGCCCGCGCGCTGCGCGGCGGCGCTCAAGGCCAGCGGCCTGCCCCCGGAGGCGCCGATCCTCGACATGGGCTGCGGCACCGGGCTGGGCGGGCTCGCGCTGCGGGCCGAAGGCTTCACCAAGCTCGACGGCACCGACCTCTCGCCCGGCATGCTGGCGCAGGCGCGCGCCCGCGGCATCTACCGCCATCTCTTCCCCGCGACCGAGGGTGCGCCCGACATTCCCGCCGGCACCTACCGGGCGGTGTCCGCGATAGGCGTCATCGGCTCGGGCGCGGCCCCGGCCAGCCTGCTCGATACCTGCCTCGGCCTGCTGGACCCGGGCGGCTATTTCGTCTTTTCGTTCAACGATCATACCCTTGCGATGCCGGAGTTCACCGATCATATCGCGCGCTGGAAAACCGCCGGAACCGTCCGTATCCTGGTGGAGGAACACGGGCCCCATCTCCCGGGTCTCGACATGAGTTCCACCGTCTATCTTCTTGAAAAAAATTGACCTTCCGTACACGCTTTGCCCCGTCACCTACGGGGCCCCTGCATCTTGGCCATGCCTATTCCGCGATCCTCGCCCATGACATGGCCCGTACGGCGGGCGGTGCGTTCGTGCTCAGGATCGAGGATATCGACCGCGACCGCGCCCGACCGAAATGGGAAGACCAGATCTATGAGGATCTGGCCTGGCTCGGTCTGGACTGGGAAAGGCCGGTCTGGCGGCAATCGGACCATACGGAACGCTACGCGGCCGCCCTTGACGATCTGTGGCGCGCGGGCCTGCTTTACCCCTGCACCTGCAACCGCCGTGACATTCTGGCCGCGGCCAGCGCGCCCCAGGAGGGGGCCGCGCCCCTGACCGGCCCCGATGGCATCCTCTACCCCGGCACCTGCCGCGACAAGCCGGGCCCGGGCCCGGGCCAGGACCCGCGCCCCGACGGCGTGGCGCTGCGGCTGAACATGGCGGCGGCGATCCGGCGGGTCCTGCACCAAGGTCGCGCTGCGCATCTGGCTTTCCAGGAAACCGGGCGCGGCCCCGATGGTCAGCACGGGCAAATCGGCTTTCCGTCCGAAGATCTGACGGTGCTGGCCGGCGATATCGTCCTCTCCCGCAAGGATTTCATCGGCTCCTATCACCTCGCGGTCGTGCTGGACGACGCCGCCCAGGCCATCACCCATGTGGTGCGCGGCGAAGACCTGTTCGACGCAACCGCGATCCATCTCCTGTTGCAACGGCTGCTGGATCTGCCGACGCCGGTCTATCATCACCACCGGCTGATCCGCGACGATCAGGGCAAGCGCCTGGCCAAACGCGACGACGCGCGCGCGATCCGAACCTATCGCGACGAGGGCGCCACGCCGCAGGATATCCGCGCGAAGATCAGGCTGTAATACATTACTCTTGCTGTAAAAATGATCTTCACGCCTCAATCCGGCGCCATCAGCTCCACCTCGTCGCCGTCCCGCACCGCGGTGTAGAAACACACCCGCCGGTTGGTATGGCAGGCCGGACCCTCCTGCCGCACCAGCACCAGCAGCGCGTCGCGGTCGCAATCCACCCGCATCTCCACCAGATGCTGCACATGCCCGCTGGTTTCGCCCTTTATCCAGAACGCCTGCCGCGACCGCGACCAATAGGTCACGCGCCCCGTCGCCAGTGTCCGGGCCACCGCGTCGGCATTCATCCAGGCCAGCATCAGAACCTCGCCGGTCTCCGCCTCCTGCGCGATCACGGGCAAAAGCCCGTCGGAATTGTAGCTCAGCGTGGCCGGGTCAAACCGCATCGTCGCACCTCTTTGCAAATCGGACGGGCGCCGCTACCTATAGGCAAGACAGGTACGAAAGCAACGCCATGACCGCCGAAACCGACCTCATCAAGCTCTATTCGCAACGCATTCTGGCGCTGGCCGCCGACATTCCCCATGCGGAGCGTCTGACCTCCCCGATGGCCACCGTCAAGAAACGCGCGCCGCTCTGCGGCTCGACGGTGACGGTGGATCTGGATGTGGAAGACGGTCGGATCACGCGCTTTGGTCAGGACGTGAAGGCCTGCGCCCTCGGGCAGGCCTCCGCCGCCCTGATGGCGCAGAACATTCTGGGCCGCAATCAGGTCGAGGTGCAGGCCGCGCGCGATGCCCTCAAAGCCATGCTGAAGGAAGACGGCCCGCCGCCCGGCCCGCCTTTTTCAGGCTATGAGGTGCTGGAACCCGCCCGCGATTACAAGAACCGCCACGCCTCGATCATGCTGTCGCTGGAAGCCACGCTTCAGGCCATGGCGGAGGCGCAACAGGCGAACTGCGCCTGAGCCTCCGCGCAGGAGCGTCACCGCACAACCCTTTCGTATATGACAAAAAAACCGCCGCACCCCGGGGCAACGGGGGCGGCGGAGGATGCGTGTCTCATGGTCAGGGCCGGGGATGTCGCTCCAGGGAAAAAGCACATCCGTCAGGCAGTTGAGCCGGGCGCAGATGGGGATATCACGCGCGGCATCGGCCTCTGACAGACCGCAGGCAGTCTCGGGAAAACTCAGATCAGTCCGGGCAGGTGAAACAGGCCTACCGTCAGACCGGCCAGAAGCAGCACACCAATGCTGTCATAAAGCAGCGTGTCACGGGATCGGGCGAGGATACGGGCGGCTTGGGTGATCATGTCGTTCATCCTGTCTCAACCTTTTGTTGACCCTTTGTTCTCATTTTCCGGCCGCTCTGTAAAGAACTTTTTGAGAACATACGTGAACAAAAGCCGATTTTGGTGATTAACCGACTGAAATCAGGCGAATCGCTTTGTCCTGCTCCAGCAGCCACAGCAGCACGCGCATCGACTGGCCGCGTGGGCTTTTCAGAACCGGGTCGCGTTCCAGAAGCGCGCGCGCGTCGCTTTGCGCGATCGCCATCAATGCGGTCTGGCTTTCCAGATCGGCCACCCGGAACCGCGGCAGCCCCGATTGCGCCGTGCCGATCAGGTCGCCCGCCCCGCGGATCGCCAGATCCTCCTCGGCGATCCGGAAGCCGTCCTCGGTTTCGCGCAGCACGCTCAGCCGGCGCTTCGCGCTCTCGCCCAGAGGGCTGCGATACATCAGAAGACAGGTGGAGGCCGCCGCCCCCCGGCCCACGCGCCCGCGCAGCTGGTGCAGCTGCGCCAGCCCGAAAATCTCCGCCTGTTCGATCACCATGATCGAAGCATTGGGCACATCCACCCCCACTTCGATCACCGTGGTCGCCACCAGAACGCGGGTGCGCCCGGCCTGAAAATCCTCCATCGCGCGGGTTTTCTCGGCGGGCGGCATCTGCCCGTGAACAAGGCCCACCACCCCCTCGCCCAACTCCGCCCGCAGCGTCTTGAACCGCTCTTCGGCCGCCGTCGCCTCGTAAACCTCGCTCTCCTCCACCAGCGGGCAGACCCAATAGGCCTGGCGCCCGTCGGCGACCGCATCGCGCAGATGCTGCACCACCTCGGCGATCCGCGCGGCCGAAATCAGCGCGATCTTCACCGGGGTCCGGCCGGGGGGCTTTTCGTCCAGCACGCTGATATCCATGTCGCCATATTGCGCAAGGCTCAGGGTGCGCGGGATCGGCGTCGCCGTCATCACCAGCATGTCCGCCGCCCGCCCCTTGCGGCTCAGCCGGATCCGTTCGCGCACACCGAACCGGTGCTGTTCGTCCACGATCGCCAGTCTCAGATCGGCAAATTCCACATCTTCCTGAAACACCGCATGGGTGCCCACCAGAATCCGGATATCGCCCCGCGCCAGGGCGGCCAGCTTCGCGCGCCGCTCGGCGCCCTTGTCCGCCCCGGTCAGCATCTCGATCACCACGCCCGCGGTTTCCGCCAGCGGTTTCAGATTGGCATAATGCTGCCCGGCGAGGATCGAGGTGGGCGCCATCATCACGCCCTGCCCGCCCGCCTCCACCGCGATCAGCAGCGCCATCAACGCGACCAGCGTCTTGCCCGCGCCCACATCGCCCTGCAGCAGCCGGCTCATCCTGACCGGCGCGCCCATATCCGCCGCGATCTCGTCTATCGCGCGCAACTGCGCCCCGGTCGGGCTGAACGGCAGATGATCCAGCACCTTTTGGCGCAAACTGCCATCCCCGACGGAGGCGAATCCCTTCACCTTGCGCACCGACAGGCGCGCCAGCCCCAGCGTCATCTGATGGGCCAGCAATTCGTCATAGGCCAGCCGCTCCCGCGCCTTGGCGCTGCGCGACACATCCTCCGGCCCCTTCGGGTTATGGGCCTGCGCCAGCGCGTCGGGCCAAGCCGGCCAGCCCTTGCGCTTCAGCAATTCCAAGTCGATCCATTCGCCCAGATAGGGCGCCCTCGGCAGGGCGGAGGCCACGGCCTTCGCCATGCCCTTCTGCGTCACGCCCGCCGTCAGCGGATAGACCGGTTCGAAGCCCGGGATCTGCGCCGCCTCCTCCGGCGGCACGATATGGTCCGGATGCGCCATTTGCGCGACGCCGTCGAACAACTCGACCCGGCCCGAAACCACCCGCCGGCTGCCGGTGGGCAGGATCCGCTCCAGATAATCGCCCTTGGCGTGGAAGAAGACGAGCTGAAACACGGTCTCCGCGTCGCTCACCTCCACCCGGTAGGGCCCGCGGCCGGCCGGTTTCCGGTGCCGCCCGACCGTCACCTCCACCGTCGCCATCCCCGGCAGATCCACCTCGCGGATCGTGCGCTTGCGGCTGCGGTCTATCCCGCCCACCGGCAGGGTCAGCAACAGATCCTTGGGCGTTTCGATATGCAGGCCACTGTAATGCTTGGCGGTTTTGGGGCCGATACCCTCAAGGGTCTCCAGACCCGCGAAAAGCGGGAACAGGATCTCGGGCCTGCCGCGCGCCTCAGGCATCGCCGCGCGCCGCCCGGCCCCCGCCCTCGCCGATCAGCGCCAGCCAGCCATCCTCGTCGATCGTCTCGATGCCCAGATCGGCGGCCTTCCTGGCTTTCGATCCCGCTCCTGGACCCGCCACAAGCAGATCCGTCTTGGCAGAGACGGAGCCCGCGACCTTCGCGCCCAAGGCCTCCGCCCGCGCCTTGGCCTCGGCCCGGGTCATCTTTTCCAGCGTCCCGGTGAAGACGACGGTCTTGCCCGCAACCGGGCTGGCGGCGGCATCCCGGATCTCCATATCCGCGATCTCCAGATGCGCGACCAGCCGTGTGATCGAGGCCCGCTCCCGCGCCTGATGAAAGGTGGTGACCAGCGACACGGCGACGGTCGGGCCGATCCCGTCGATGCCCACCAGATCGTCCCACGCCTCCCGCGCCGCCGGGTCCAGCCCGTCCCACAGGGCGCTGCGGGTGGCGGCCAGATTGGCGCGGCGGCCCTCCGCTTCGGCCTGCCGGCGTTCCGCCAGAACCGCCTCTTCGGCCGCGCGCTGGCAATCGGCGGCGGGCCCGGCGGCATCGACGGCGGCCAGGAACGCCTCCCAGCTCACGTAATGCCGCGCCAGATCGGCGGCCGCGACCTCGCCCACATGGCGAATGCCAAGCGAAAAGATCAGCCGCGCCAGCGGGATACGGCGCTTGTCGCGGATCGCCGCGAACAGATTGCCGGCCGATGTCTCGCCCCAGCCCTCGCGGTTCCTGAGCTGTTGCAGGCCGCTTCCGAACCGCGCCTCAAGCTCGAAGATATCCGCAGGTTCCGCGATCCAGCCATCCTGATGAAACTGCTCCACCTGCTTCGCGCCCAGCCCTTCGATGTCGAAGGCCGCGCGGGACACGAAATGCTTCAGCTTTTCAACGGCCTGCGCCGGACAGATCAACCCCCCGGTGCAGCGACGCACCGCATCGCCTTCCTCGCGGACCGCGTCCGAGCCGCATTTCGGGCACAGCATCGGGAAGTCATAAGGCACCGCGCCGTCGGGCCGTTTCGACAGATCCACATCGGCCACTTTCGGGATGACGTCGCCGGCGCGGTAGACCTGAACCCAATCCCCCTCGCGGATGTCCTTTCCGTCGCGGATCGGCTTGCCGCGCGCATCGCGCCCGGCGATGTAATCCTCGTTGTGAAGCGTCGCGTTGGACACGACCACACCGCCGACCGTCACCGGCGTCAGGCGGGCAACCGGCGACAGCGCGCCGGTGCGGCCGACCTGGATCTCGATCTTTTCCAGCCGGGTCCATGCAAGTTCCGCGGGGAATTTATGCGCAATCGCCCATCGCGGCGTGGTCGATCGGACCCCAAGGCGGCGCTGCAACTCCAGATCGTCCAGCTTGTAGACGACCCCGTCTATGTCATAGCCAAGCGTCGCGCGCGCCTGTTCGATCGCCGCGTAATGGGCCAGCAATTCCGCGGTGCTGTCGCAGCGGCGGGTCAGGTCATTGGTCTGGAAGCCCAGCGCCTTCAGCCGTGCTATCGCCCCCGTCTGCGTCTCGGCAAGCGGCTCGGAGACCTGCCCCCAGGCATAGGCGAAAAAGCGCAGCGGCCGGGCCCGGGTGATCGCCGGGTCCAGTTGGCGCAAGGATCCCGCCGCCGCGTTGCGCGGATTGGCGAAACTCTTCTCGCCCGCCTCCGTCTGGCGCGCATTCAGCGCGGCGAAATCCTCGTGGCTCATATAGACCTCCCCGCGCACCTCCAGAAGCTGCGGCGCGTCGGGCAGGGTTTCGGGGATATCGGCAATGGTGCGGGCATTGGCGGTGACGTTCTCGCCCACGGCGCCATCGCCCCGGGTGGCAGCCTGCACCAGCGCGCCGTCTTCGTAACGCAGCGACAGGGACAGACCGTCGATCTTGGGCTCCGCGGTAAAGGCGAGCGGCGCGGTGTCGTCAAGGCCCAGATAGCGGCGGATGAAGCTCACGAACTCGCCCACATCTTCCGCATCGAACGCATTGCCGAGCGACAGCATCCGCTCGGCATGGGCGATCTTGGAGAACCCATCGGACGGGGCCGCGCCGACCTGATCGGTGGGGCTGTCGGCGCGTTTCAACTCGGGAAAGGCCGCTTCCAAAGCGGCGTTTTCCCGTTTCAGCGCGTCATATTCCGCGTCGCTGATCTCGGGGGCGTCGTTCTGGTGATAGGCCGTGTTGGCCGCCGCGAGACGCGCCGCCAGCTCCGCCAGCCGCGCCTCCGCCTCGGATCTGGAAACGCCCTTTACACTGTCCGGCCCTGTCGAGAGGTCACTCATTCGCCGCTGGTCCCCCGCCCGCAATCACTGTCAAAGTGATAGGAGGCGGCCGCCCTCAGGTCCAGCCCGCGATCGCATGCGCCGGGCGTCGGCCGCGGTCAGGCGCTGGCGGCAATCTCTTCCGTGCCGATCTCCGGCTGCGGGTCGCGCAGCACATAGCCGCGACCCCAGACCGTTTCGATATGGTTGTCGCCGCCGGTCGCTTCGCTCAGCTTCTTGCGCAACTTGCAGATGAACACGTCGATGATCTTCAGTTCCGGTTCATCCATGCCGCCGTAAAGATGGTTCAGAAACATCTCCTTGGTCAGCGTCGTGCCCTTGCGCAGGCTCAGCAGTTCCAGCATCTGGTATTCCTTGCCGGTCAGATGCACCGTGCGGCCCTGCACATCCACCGTCTTGGCATCCAGGTTGACCGAGATCTCGCCGGTCTTGATCACCGATTGCGCATGGCCCTTGGAGCGCCGGATGATCGCATGGATCCGGGCCACCAGCTCTTCGCGATGGAAGGGTTTGGTGAGATAGTCATCGGCCCCGAACCCGAAGCCTTTCAGCTTGTTTTCCGTATCGTCCGCCCCCGACAGGATCAGGATCGGCGTGTCGATCCGCGCCAGACGCAACTGGCGCAGAACCTCATGGCCGGTCATGTCGGGGAGGTTCAGATCAAGAAGGATCAAATCGTAATCATAAAGCTTCGCAAGATCGATCCCTTCCTCGCCCAGATCCGTCGAATAGACGTTCAGATTGGCGTGGCTCAGCATCATCTCGATGCTCTTTGAAGTGGTGGGATCGTCTTCGACCAACAGAACGCGCATCAACTCTCTCCGATTCTCAATCCGGCGTTGGCACTACCCTGAGGCGAAATGGTTAATTACAAGTTACCCTGTTAAATAGTTCCGCACGGTAATGACAATTGATGCCGCCTGAATCCGATTACTGGCGGTAACGTTGCAACGCCGTGGCACGCAGCGCTGCTTCTCCGTGATTGGCAACCGCCTCCTTCCAGGATATTAACTCTTCTTCGGACAAGCTCCAAATGTCCATCGCTTCCGTGGCGGAAATCAGCCCATGCTCCACCGCGCGCACCACGGCGGCCTTGCGGCTGGCCACCCAGCGGCGCGTCGTGGGGCTCGGCAAATCGGCGCGGGTCATCTGCGTGCCGTCTGGCAGGGTCACTGCATGCGGCCCCTTTATGCGTCGGATATACATCACGGGTCCTCTCTCACCTCGTATTCCATGGCAGATTTGCCCCAAACTGCTTAAAGAGGGGTAAGCGGCAGCCTTGTGGATAGGATGCATTTTCCTATATTGCGCCCGAACCCGCCGATCGGAGCCCGCACCCCATGCCCCTCGACACGCCCCCGTCCGAGCTGAACTCGCTCGGTCTGCCCAAAGCCCCCGCGGATACCCGCGTCGTCGTCGCCATGTCGGGCGGGGTCGACAGTTCCGTCGTGGCCGCACAGCTGGCGGAGGAAGGCTATGACGTGGTCGGCGTGACCCTGCAGCTTTACGATCATGGCGCGGCGCTGGCCAAGAAAGGCGCCTGCTGCGCGGGCCGCGACATTCACGATGCGCGCCGCGTCGCGGAGGAGATGGGCTTTCCCCATTACGTGCTGGATTACGAAAACACCTTCCGCGAGGCGGTGATCGACGAATTTGCCGACAGCTATCTGGCGGGCGCCACGCCGGTGCCCTGCATCCGCTGCAACGAACGGGTGAAATTCAAGGACCTGCTGGAAACCGCGAAGGATCTGGATGCCGATTGCATGGCCACGGGCCATTACATCCAGCGCAAGATGGGCCCCGCCGGGCCCGAGCTGCATTCCGCCGCCGATGCCGCGCGCGATCAATCCTATTTCCTGTTCTCCACCACGGCGGAACAGCTCGATTATCTGCGCTTTCCCCTCGGCCATCTCGCCTCCAAGGCCGAGACGCGGGCGCTGGCCGCGCGATACGGGCTCGGCGTGGCCGACAAGCCCGACAGCCAGGACATCTGCTTCGTGCCCAACGGCGACTACGCCGCGGTGATCGAGAAACTGCGCCCCGGCGCGGGCGAGCCCGGCGATATCGTCGATATGGAGGGCCGGGTTCTGGGCCGGCACACGGGCGTCATCCACTACACCATCGGGCAACGGCGCGGCCTTGGCCTCGGCGGTCTGGCCGACCCGCTTTACGTGGTCAAACTGGACCCGGACACGCGCCGCGTGATCGTTGGCCCGAAAGACGCGCTCTCCACCCGAACCATCCCCGTGCGGGAGATCAACTGGCTGGGCGACGCGCCCTTCACCTCCCGGCCCGAGTGGCACATGGGCGTCAAGATCCGCTCCACCCGCCCCCCGCGGGAGGCGATCCTGCGCCCGATATCGGAAACCGAGGCGGAGGTCGAACTGCTCACCCCCGAACAGGGCGTCAGCCCCGGGCAGGCCTGCGTCTTCTATGCGCCCGAAGGCTCCCGCATCTTCGGCGGCGGCTGGATCTGGCGCGGCTAGGCTCCTGCTTCAAGCGTGAAACGACATCGCAACACCCGGGCGCGAACCGACGGGCCGGTGATCTCATGCCCTCCCCACGCCTGAGCATGGCCCGCCGCATGGCCTGCCGCGCGCGCAGAATACCACCCATGACGCCGAGAACAGGCCAGCACGGAAGGGGTGTGTTGAGTGGGGGGAAACGTGGCGCGGTTGACGGGGCTCGAACCCGCGACCCCCGGCGTGACAGGCCGGTACTCTAACCAACTGAGCTACAACCGCGCGCGACGCAACGGCCCCTGACCGGGCGGGATGGTGGTGGCGCGGTTGACGGGGCTCGAACCCGCGACCCCCGGCGTGACAGGCCGGTACTCTAACCAACTGAGCTACAACCGCTCACCATCCGCCGGACCAAAGGCCCGTGGCGTGACGCGTGGTCTATGCTGTGCTTTGCGCCCCGTCAAGCGGGCAGAGACGCAAAAACGCCCCGCATCGATCCAAGGTTTAGGCCATCGCGGCCGTCCGGCGAAACCGAAGCGCCCGGCCGCCGGATCGGACCTGCGGGCGCGGCCGGATTGCGCGGCCCGCCGCCCAATGGCGTGCGCCCCGCCCCGGCGCGAAAACGCGGCATCTACCGCGTGCCGAGCTTCCGTTCGCGCCAGAACACGTAAAGCCCCGCCACCGCGATCAGAACGATACCCGCCCAGACATGGGCCTCCGGCACCTCACCGAAGACCATCCAGCCCCAGAAAATCGCCATCGGCAGGGCGGCGTATTCGAACGGCGCGATGGTGGCCGGATCTCCCAGCCGGTAGGCTTGGCTCAGGGCATAGCCGATGCAACCGCCCAGAACCCCGATCAGCACGAAAAGCCAGATCTCCGCGGTCTCCGGCCAGACCCATGCCCGCAGCAGGAACACCAGACTTTCATTGCTCACCCCGTCGGCGAAACGCCCGTCTCCCGCGACAAGGAAAAACCCCGCCCCCACGGTCAGAAATGCCAGATGGATGTAGACCGACATCGCCGCCGCGCTGGACCCCGCGCCCAGCTTGCGCGTCAGAACCTGCATGCCCGCATAGCCCAAGGCCGCCAGAAGCGGCAGGGCCGCGGCCCATCCGATCCCCTCGCCCGCGTCGGCCCATGGGCGCATCATCACGATGACCCCCAGAAACCCCACCAGAACCGCGCCCAACCGGCGCGGGCCCACCGTTTCGCCCAGAACCGGGATCGACAACAGCGTGATGCAAAGCGGCGCGATGAAGAAAAGCGCCGTCGCCGTGCCAAGCGGCATCACCGCAAGGGCCGCGAAAAAGGTCATGTTGGCGAACACGATCAGCGACGCGCGCAACAGATGCAGCCCCGGCCTGCGCGTCCGGAGCAGGTGAAAGCCGCCCTCCATCCGCACGAAGGCCAAGGCCATGCACAGGCCGATGGCCGACCGGATGAACACCATCTGATGCAGCGGGAAATCCTCGGACAGAAGCTTGATGATCATGTCGTTGACCGAGATGAACAGCATCGCCACCAGGATCAGGCCGATCGCCACCTGGCCCAGTCCGATGCCCCTGTCCCGATCCGCGCTCAGCATCCCCGCCCCTCCCGTCGTCATCACCCGGGCTACACCGATACCCGCGCCGGCGCCAGCGCCGCGCGGCGATGCCGCCACGCGCCCTGCGCCGGTCCGCGAAACCGGCGCGCGGGGTCATGGAGTTTCGCCCCCGGCGGATCGGACGCGCAAGACGACGGTCCGCCGGAGGCCGGCAAGCGCCGCGGCCGGAACCCCGACGCCACCCATGGCGCGCAACGCCCTACCGGCTCGGCAAGGGAATGAACTCCTCATCATCGCCCGGCGGCAACTGAAACCGGCCATGCTGCCAGTCGCCCTGCCGCCACGCCTCCTTCGCCTCGTCGATCCGCTCTTTCGAGGACGCCACGAAATTCCACCAGATGTAGCGCGGCCCCTCCAGCGTCTCACCACCAAGGATCATCACCCGCGCGCCCTGTGCGCCGGCCGTCATCGACACCCGGTCCCCGGGGCGGAACACCATCATCTGCCCGGCCTCGAACCGTTGCCCGGCAATCTCCACCGCGCCCGTCACCACATAGGCCCCGCGATCCTCGTGATCGTCGGGCATCGGCAGCGTCGCGCCGGGCTGCAACACCGCATCCGCATAGAACATCTCCGACGCGGTTTCGACCGGGGCGCGCTCGCCATAGGCATGGCCCAGGATCAGGCGCAGCTCCTTGCCCTCGCCCTCCATCATCGGCAATTTGGATTTGCCCGCATGCACGAAGCCCGGCGCGCCATCCTCGGCCCCTTTCGGCAGCGCGATCCATGTCTGGATGCCCGCCAGCGTGTAGGGCGCCTTGAGCATGTCCTCGTCGATCCGCTCGGAATGGGTGATCCCGTGGCCCGCGGTCATAAGGTTCACCGCGCCGGGTTCGATCCACTGATCCGTGCCGAGGCTGTCGCGGTGGTGAAACTTGCCCTGATAGAGATAGGTGACCGTCGCCAGCCCGATATGCGGATGCGGGCGGATATCCACCCCCTGCCCGGTCACGAACTCCGCCGGACCCATCTGGTCGAAGAATATGAACGGGCCGACCATCTGGCGTTTCGGCGCCGGCAGGGCCCGGCGGACTTCGAAATCCCCCAGATCGCGGGCGCGCGGGACGATCACGGTTTCGATCGCGTCGACACCGTCTCCGGTGGGGCACTCTGGGTCAAGGGCGGGGTTCCAGCTCATCTCGGGGCCTCCTTCTCGGGCAACTCGCGTTGCAGGATAGGTAGGGTCTCCGGTGGGGTTTGGGCAGGGTGTTCCACCCACAGATAATGTGCGCCTGCGCACGAAAGGTACGATTCAAATCGAAAGCTATGCGAAATTGCTCAGATCTGGATAGGCCGCCAGGAAATCTGCCCCTGTGCCGGTCTGCTTCGAACCGCACGCGGGTCTTCCGACCCGACGCATATTCCGCGAGGCACAAAGGGAACCGCGGCAAGTCGTGGAAAGGAGATGGTGGGTGATGAGAGACTCGAACTCCCGACATCTTCGGTGTAAACGAAGCGCTCTACCAACTGAGCTAATCACCCGCCCGCGCCGCTCTAGCAAATAGCCGGGGGCGGACGCAAGCGCGGTTTCATCCCGGCCGCGTCTCTCGGGCGGATGCGCCCGCAGCTTGCGGCCGCCTCCCGAGATCTCCGCCGCGCCGGATGCGGCCCATGGCCCCCCTCCCCGACATGAACCCGAAGCCGCCGAGACCTCCCCCCCTCAGGAGCCCGGACGCAGAACCGTCTCCACGCCGTTCTCGATTGCGAAAACCACGCCCTGCTCGTGATCCAGCCAGGCCATTTCGTCAAACTCCAGCCCCAGAAGCTGCCCGCGCAGAACCGATGACGTGATGCCATGGGTCACCACCAGCGCGGGGCCCGACAGATCCCCCAGAAAGCCGGAGACGCGGGCGGCAAGGCTGGCATAGCGCTCTCCGCCCGGGGTGTTCAGGGACAGGGCGAACACGGTGTCATGGGCGGTGTAGATCCCGGGCCAGCGGGGCGCGATCTCCCCATGGGTCAACCCCTGCCACGCGCCCATATCCACCTCCGCCAGCCGCGCGTCAAGGCGCACCGGGCCGTCATGGCCCGCGCAGTTCGCCGCGATCTCCCATGTGGCGCGGGCACGGCCCTGCGGGCTGCAATGAACCGCCAGATCGGCATGCGCCGCCAAGATTTCCGCCACGATCCGGCCCTGGGCCGCAGCCTGGGCACGGCCCCTGTCGGTCAATGGCGCATCAAGCCTGCCCTGAACCCGGCGGTCCAGGTTCCAGGTCGTCTCGCCATGGCGCAGGATATAGACCGGATACATGGGCGCAGCCCCTAGGCCGGAACGCGGCCGGGCGCAAGCCGCCGGGCGCGCGCGCCCGTGCGCCTCAGCCTTCCAGTGTGCTCCGCTCCTCCGGCGCGCCGGTCCAGCGTCTCGCGCCCGGCCCGTTGGCGGCAAGCGTGTCCCGGGGATTGTAAAGCGGGCAGGTCTCCAGCGACAGGCAGCCACAGCCGATGCACGATGCCATCTGCTTGCGCAATCGCTGCAGGGTCTCGATCTGCGCATCCAGCCGCGCCGCCCATGGCTCCGCCGCGCGGGCCCAGTCGGCGGCGGTGACAACCGAATTGGGCGGCACCGCGTCCAGCACGATCCTGATTTCCGACAGCGGTACGCCCACCGATTGCGCCGCGCGGATGATCGCCACCCGGCGCAGCTCCCGCCGGTCGTAGCGGCGATGATTGGCGCTGTTCCGCCATGAACTGATCAGCCCCTCCGCCTCGTAATAATGGAGCGTCGAAACCGCGACCCCCGCCCGTGCCGCCATGGCCCCCACACTCAGATCCTTCGCAATCGCCGACATTTCCGCTTTACCTCAAGTTCACTTGAGGTCGTAGCGTGACCCTGTTGAGACGATTCGCCAAGAGGAGAAAGCCCATGGCCCGCCCGATCACCCGCACCGCGCCCCCTTATCCCAAAGTCCGCTTTCCGGGCTTTCTGTCGCTGATGCTCAAGGCAGTTCTCCGCGCGGCGGATCACCGCCGACAGGCCCGCGCCTTCGACCGGGCGATGACCGATCCCCATCTGGCCCGCGATATCGGCCTGCCGGAGGTTCCGAGTGCCCCGGCAAATCCCCATCCGCTTGCCAGAATAGGAGAGCTGCGCTGACCGCCGGACGGGCGCGCCTCTCCCCAGGTCTTTACCCGCACGCCCGAGGGATACCGGCAACCGCGCACACCCGGTCCGCGCGAAATCTGGCAGCAAGACAGAAGGAAGGCATGGTGGGTGATGAGAGATTTGAACTCCCGACATCTTCGATGTGAACGAAGCGCTCTACCACTGAGCTAATCACCCGTAGGGCGGGCTTTTAGCCATCCTCGCCCGGCTTCGCAAGACCTTCCGGCGACGACTGATGCCGCTTGATCCGGGTGACCAGAACATCGCCGTTCCTCGCCGGATTGCGGCGTTTGACATTGACCTTGCCAAGGGGCGGCACGACCAGATCCTTGCCGCTGTCGAGCGCCTTGCCAAGCTCCTCAAGGACCAGTTCCACCACGATCCGCAAATCGCTCCGCTTCATCGCGGAGCGGGCCGCGACCGCCGCCAGCAGATCGCCGCGCTTGAACTTCTCGCTGCCTGTCCCTCCGGTGCCGGTTTCCGCATCGGCCACCTCCGCGACCGGCTCGGCCGCGGGGGGTGCCCCGGCCACCTCAGCGTCTGCCGCCGACGCCGCGCCTCGCGTCACCTTGTGCGCCGCATTGTGCACAGGGGCTTCGGCCTCCGTCTCCGCCGCGGGCATCGCTGCGGCGGTGGCGTCCTTCGGGGCGGATCTTGCGGTTTTCGTGCGCCGCCGCCCCGCGGGTGTGGATTTGCGTGGTTTGCTGCTCGTGGCCATGATCTGGCCCCCTGCTCATTGTTGCAACTCAGAACACAGCCTAGCGGTCCTTTGCACAGCCGTCAAAAGAACAACCCGGTCAATCCCGCAGACCGCATGACGCCCCTTGCGGCTGTCCTCCCCACCCCGCCGGGCCCAGGTTTGCCCCTCCGCAGCCGCTATCCCGGGCGCTTCGACAGGGCCCGGGGCAAGGGGGCCGCGCGCCTGCGGGGCAAAGAAAAAAAGCGTGCCGGGAAAACCTGGCACGCTTTTCGCAGTCACCTATCCGGCGCGGTCGTCAATGCGCCACGGTCGCACCGCCGCCGGGGCTTTCCAGCGCAGCCTTGGCCGCGGCGGCTTCCTCGGCCGCCTCGTCCCATTCCACCGGCTCCGGCTGCCCGATCAGCGCATGACGCAGAACCTCGGTCACATGGGCAACGGGGATGATCTCCAACCCCGCTTTCACATTGTCCGGGATCTCCGGCAGATCCTTCGCATTCTCCGCCGGGATCAGAACGGTCTTGATCCCGCCCCGCAGCGCCGCCAGCAGCTTTTCCTTCAGCCCGCCGATGGGCAGGACATTGCCACGCAGCGTCACCTCGCCCGTCATCGCGATATCCTTGCGCACAGGGATCTGGGTCAGCACCGACACGATAGAGGTCACCATCGCCACGCCGGCGCTTGGCCCGTCCTTGGGTGTGGCCCCCTCGGGCACGTGGACATGGATGTCGAGCTTGTCGAATTTCGGCGGTTTCACCCCGATGCTCGGGCTGATCGACCGCACGAAGGACGACGCCGCATCGATGGATTCCTTCATCACATCGCCCAGCGTGCCGGTGGTCTTCATCCGGCCCTTGCCCGGCAGGCGCAGCGCCTCGATCGACAGAAGATCGCCGCCCACCGATGTCCAGGCCAGCCCGGTGACCACGCCGATCTGGTGGTCCTCCTCGGCCAGTCCGAACTTGTGACGGCGCACGCCCAGCATGCCTTCCAGCTTGTCCGGCGTCACGGTCACGCTCTTCGCGGCGCCCCGCACGATGGTGGTCACCGCCTTGCGCGCCAGCTTGGCGATCTCGCGCTCAAGGTTCCGCACACCCGCTTCGCGCGTGTAATAGCGGATCACATCGGTCAGCGCCGCGTCGGTCAGCTCGAACTCGTCCTTTTTCAGACCGTGGTTCTTGACCTGCTTGGCCACCAGATGCTGTTTGGCGATCTCGCGCTTCTCGTCCTCGGTGTAGCCCGCCAGCGGAATGATCTCCATCCGGTCCAGAAGCGGCCCCGGCATGTTGTAGGAGTTGGCCGTGGTCAGGAACATCACGTTCGAAAGGTCGTATTCCACCTCCAGATAGTGATCGACGAAGGTCGAGTTCTGTTCCGGGTCCAGAACCTCCAGCATCGCGCTGGCCGGGTCGCCCCGGAAATCCTGCCCCATCTTGTCGATCTCATCGAGCAGGATCAGCGGGTTCGTGGTTTTCGCCTTCTTCAGCGCCTGAACGATCTTGCCCGGCATCGAGCCGATATAGGTCCGCCGGTGGCCGCGGATCTCGCTTTCGTCGCGCACCCCGCCCAGAGAGATGCGGATGAACTCGCGCCCCGTGGCCTTGGCGACCGATTTGCCGAGGCTGGTCTTGCCCACGCCCGGCGGCCCGACCAGACACAGGATCGGCCCTTTCAGCTTTTTCGAACGCTGCTGCACGGCGAGATACTCGACGATGCGCTCCTTGACCTTTTCCAGACCGTAATGATCGTCATCGAGGATCTTTTCGGCCCGGCCCAGATCCTTCTTCACGCGGGATTTCACGCCCCACGGGATCGACAGCATCCAGTCGAGGTAATTGCGCACCACCGTCGCCTCGGCGCTCATCGGGCTCATGCTCTTGAGCTTCTTGATCTCGCCTTCGGCTTTCTCGCGCGCCTCCTTGGACAACTTGGTCTTGGCCACCCGCTCTTGCAGCTCGGCCACTTCGCCCGCGCCATCCTCGCCATCGCCCAGCTCCCGCTGGATCGCCTTCATCTGTTCGTTGAGGTAATACTCCCGCTGCGTGCGCTCCATCTGGCTCTTCACGCGGGTCTTGATCTTCTTTTCCACCTGCAGCACGGACATTTCGCCCTGCATCAGGCCAAAGACCTTCTCCATCCGCTCGCCCACGTCGAGCGTTTCCAGAAGCTCCTGCTTCCGGCTCACCTCGATACCCAGATGGCCCGACACCAGATCGGCCAGCTTGGCGGGATCCTGCGTTTCCGCAACCGAACTCAGCGCCTCTTCGGGGATGTTCTTCTTGACCTTCGCGTAGCGTTCGAACTCCTCGCCCACCGTGCGCAGCAGCGCCGAAACGGTCGCCTCGTCACCTGGGCTTTCGGCAAGCGGCGTCACGCGCGCCTCGAAAAACTCGGGATTGTCGACGAAACCGGCGATCCGCACCCGCGCGCGCCCCTCGACCAGCACCTTGACGGTGCCATCGGGCAGCTTCAGCAGTTGCAGCACATTGGCCAGCACGCCGATTTCATAGATCCCGTCGGCGCTCGGGTCGTCGACACCGGGGTCGATCTGCGCCGACAGCAGGATCTGCTTGTCATCCGCCATCACCTCTTCCAGCGCGCGCACCGATTTTTCCCGGCCCACGAAAAGCGGCACCATCATATGCGGGAACACCACGATATCGCGCAGCGGAAGGACGGGATATGTCGTCTGATTATCTGGCATCTTGCCTTCCTTATTCTTGGCAAGAGGGCACGGGACCCTGACTTGGCAGCAATCCCCCTGGCCCTCTCCGGATCAGAAGGTCTTAATCTGGGGCACCCGGCGGGCAAATTCAAGCACATCCGGGGCGCGATCCTTAATGCAACCTGCACAGCCATGAAGACCGGCACAAGGCAAGATTTGCCTTCTCCACCGGGAATAACCGCAAAATATGGCCATCTTCGAGGCGTCGGGACGGCCTGACGGGGGCGCGGCGAAAGCCGCCCGCGACGGCCCCGCCGTGATTTCCGTGGCCTCCGTCCGAAGACGCCCGACCGCCTTGGTATCCGCCCATGGACCCCGCAGTTCGCCACGCGTTTCGAATTGCCGAACGCCTCTTCCCCGAATGCGGGCGCAATTCATCCGGCAATTGCCAAATCCCCGAAAACCTATAGCGTAAGATTACCCGGCATCGTCACTCCTCATGAAAGGTCTCCGAATATGCGTGGTAATCGCCGTCTGCCCGATATTTCCGATATCATCGAAAAACACCAACTCTCCACCGCGCCGCCGCCGGCGGATTCGCTATTCTGGAAAATGTGGAGAGGGGTGCAAGATGTGGCAACCGATACGCTTGCCCTGCCCTATCTTCAGGGGATCAACGCCGGCACGCTCGATCCCAATCAATATGGCGGCTACAACGTGGCCGATGCCTATTACTGTTTCGAAGGCGCCGACGCCTATCAGACCGCGGTGTCCAAGACCACGCCCAATACGCCGTTGAATGCCTTCCTGAGCAAGAAACTGGCAGGATATCAAAGATATAACGCCACGTTTCCTGATACATGGCACGTCTCCTCCGCCGCCTCCATCTCGCCGCCGCAGGTCACGAAGGATTATGCCGAATACGAAGGCAACGTGGCCGCCCGGCTCGATCCGATCTATTGCCTGATCGTCATGATCCCGTGCGAATATCTCTGGGCATGGCTTGCCGGCCAGATGAACCCGCCACAGCCCTCGAATGTCTATGGCGAATGGATCACCGAAAACAACGATCCCTCGGGCGCCTATGCCATGGGCAATTTCCTCGACAGCTACATGACCCAGAATCCGGGCGTCCTGGATACGTCCTATGCGCAGCTGATTTACGGCTTCGCCCAGATTTACGAGTATCAGAATTTCGCCGCCGCGACGGGGACCCAACCCAATGACGCGGCCCATTACGGGATCGACAAACCGGCCATTCCGCCCAGCTAGAGCGGCTCGATATCGCCCTGGGCGCGGAGCGCGTGGAAATCCGCCTCCCATGCCTCGAACCTGTCCGCGGCGATCGCGCCGCGGATCCCGGCCATAAGCTCCTGATAGTAATGCAGGTTGTGCCATGTCAGCAGCATCGAGCTGATGATTTCCCCCGCCCGGAACACGTAATGCAGATAGGCGCGGCTGTACTGCGAACAGGCCGGACAGGTGCAGGCCTCGTCCAGCGGCCTCGGGTCGTCGGCATGGCGCGCGTTCTTGATGTTCACCACCCCGCGCCGGGTGAAGGCCTGCCCCGTCCGCCCGGAGCGGGACGGCAGGACGCAATCCATCATGTCGATCCCGCGTTTCACCGCGCCCACGATATCGTCGGGCTTGCCCACCCCCATCAGATAGCGGGGTCTGTCCTCGGGCAGCATGCCGGTCGCGAAGTCGAGACAGTCGAACATCGCCTCCTGCCCCTCGCCCACGGCCAGACCGCCCACCGCGTAGCCGTCGAACCCGATGCGTTTCAGCGCCTCGGCACTCTCCTCGCGCAGATCCCGTTCAAGGCCGCCCTGCTGAATGCCGAAGAGCGCATGGCCGGGCCGGTCGCCGAATGCGTCGCGCGACCGCACGGCCCAGCGCATCGACATCCGCATGCTCTCCGCGATCCGGGTGCGATCCGCAGGCAGGGCCGGGCATTCGTCGAAACACATCACGATATCCGAGCCCAGAAGCGTCTGGATCTCGATCGACCGTTCCGGGCTCAACATATGTTTCGAGCCGTCGATATGCGATTTGAAGCGGACGCCCTCTTCGGTCAGCTTGCGCAGATCGGCCAGACTCATCACCTGAAATCCGCCGCTGTCGGTCAGGATCGGCCGCTCCCAGTTCATGAACCGGTGCAGCCCGCCCAGCGCCGCGATCCGCTCCGCCCCCGGGCGCAGCATGAGATGATAGGTATTGCCCAGAATGATATCCGCCCCGGTCGCGCGCACGGACTCCGGCATCATCGCCTTGACCGTCGCCGCGGTGCCCAGCGGCATGAAGGCGGGTGTGCGGATCTTGCCGCGCGGGGTGGACATCTCGCCGACGCGCGCGTCGCCGCTGGTTGCACTCACGGAGAAGGTAAATCGATCAGACATCCGGTCCCGATACGCCCAAGCTCGCGGCTTGCCAAGACCGGTTTGCACCGGCGGCCCGCTCCGGCCATGGCGTGGGGCGGCGTGAATTGATATACCATTGATATACCTCGGGGGCCCGCGATGGCGGTCAACGCACCCTTTACGGACCCGGTTCCAATCCTTATATCTTCTGTCAAGAATAGCGCAGTGAAGGCCGCCCCATGTCCCAGACCCAAGAGCATCTTGAAGGTACGCCGCTGATCAGGCCGTCAAGCACCGATCACCCGCTCTACGACAGCGTGGTCGAGGCATGCCGATCCGTCTATGACCCTGAAATTCCGGTGAATATCTACGATCTCGGTCTGGTCTACACGGTCGATATCGGGGCCGAGAACGATGTCGAGATCATCATGACGCTCACCGCGCCCGGCTGCCCCGTGGCCGGCGAGATGCCCGGCTGGGTGGCCGATGCCATCGAACCGCTCGACGGGGTCAAGACCGTCAATGTGCAACTCACCTGGGAACCGCCCTGGGGCATGGACATGATGAGCGACGAAGCCCGGCTCGAACTCGGGTTCATGTAGTCAAAACAACCTCTTACGCAGTGCGGCCCAGATGCGCGAGACCTTTCGCGGCTGCAACTCCGTTTGCATTTTTGCAAATGCCATCTGCTCTTTGCGATATTCCGTCAGGCACTGATCTTCGATATAAACGGGTCTGAGAATGGGCATCATCATGGCCTCCTCGTCTTGAGTTACGAGACAGATCTATGCCGCCGCCGCATGCCCCGGCAGGCCCCAAAACCGCGACTGGATTTGCAAAAATGAACACGCAGCCTCATTGGGACGATTACGCCTATTTCGCGGCCGTGGCCCGATCGGGCGGCATCGCGCGCGCGGCCGAAAGCTGCGGCGTCAGCACCGCCACGCTCAGCCGCCGGATGCGCGCGTTCGAGGCCCGGCTGGGCCGCCGCCTGTTCCTGCACGGCACCTCCGGCTATACGCTGACCGCCGAGGGCCGGGCGCTGTGGGAAAAGACCAGAAAGATGGAGGCGGCGGCGGCCGATGTTGCAAGATGGTCCACGAAAACAAAGGGTTCCGTGCCGGTCCGCATCTCCGCCGGCACATGGACCGCGCTGCATATCTCCGATCGGCTGAGCGAGATCTGGACGCCCGATGACATCTGGCTGCCCGAGTTCATTCATTGTGAACTGCCCATGGATATCGCCCGGCGCGAGATCGACATCGGCATCCGCAACCGCCGCCCCGAACAGCCATGGCTGGCGGGGCAACGGGTCGGCACCACCGAATTCGCGATCTATGGCGCCAGTGAATCGGTGACCGGCTGGATCGGCCCCTCCTTCGACGCCGCCGCGACCCGCTCGGCCCAATGGGTCGAGGCGAATTACGGCGCGCAGATCGTAACCCGCTCTAATCTCCCGATTTTCTCCTACCAGATGGCCCGGGCCGGGGTAGGACGCGTGGTTCTGCCCCTGCCCGTCGGCGACGGTGCGCCCGGGCTCATGCGCCTGTCCGAGCCGATCGAGGAGCTTTGCATGGAACGCTGGCTGGTCAGCCATCACGAAGGCCGGTTCGAGCCGCCGGTGCGGGCCGCGCTGACCGCGCTTGCGGCCTTTTTCACATCCTCGCCCGTGACACTTGAGGAACCGGCTACGGTCGCCTAGATTGTATCCGTAACGCGAAGGAGCAGGACCATGTTCGGCATCCCCGGAAAACAGGCGGTCAGCATGACCCCCGCAGCCTCGAAACAGATCGCCAAGCTGATGACGCGCGATAACCATCAGGGCTTGCGCATCGGTGTGAAAAAGGGCGGCTGCGCCGGTATGGAATACACCATGGATTACGTCACCGAGGTCGATCCTCATGACGAGGTGGTGGAACAGGATGGCGCCCGCGTGATGATCGCACCCATGGCGCAGATGTTCCTGTTCGGGACCGAGATCGACTATGAGGTGTCGCTTCTCGAATCCGGCTTCAAATTCCGCAATCCCAACGTCACCGACGCCTGCGGCTGCGGCGAGTCGATCAAGTTCGACGAGGCGCTCGGCAAGACCGCATGAGCGTTTCCGATGCGGATATCGCCTTCGCATTGGAATTGTTCGACGATCTAGGTCCCCTGACAACCCGCAAGATGATGGGCGGGCTATGCCTGTACCGCGATGGCACGATCTTCGCGGTCGTTCATGCGGATGGCTCCATCTGGATCAAGGGCGCGGGCGCGTTTCAGGACGTGCTTGATGCTCGGGGCCTTGCCCGCTGGACCGGCACCAGCAAGGCGGGCAAGATCACCGCCATGCCCTATTGGCGGCTGCCCGATGCCATGCTGGACGATGCGGAGGCCGCCACGGATCTGGCGCGCGAGGCGCTTGGCCATCTGTGATCCCGCAGCCTCCGATTTCCGGGCCTGTCGGCCACGCCGCCTGCCCCCGGGCGATGGTCTGCGGCGACGCCGGCGGTTGTTGACGCACTGCCCGCCTCTTGTCATCTCCTGTCTGACATCAAAAGGAACCCCATCATGACACGCCGCAAGCTTGCCGCCGGAAACTGGAAGATGAACGGGCTGAACGCCGATCTGACGGAACTGGAGGGTCTTCCATCGGTCAGCCGGGCCGAAGTGCTGATCTGCCCGCCCGCCACGCTGGTCGAGCGGATGGCGCGGGCGGCCTCCTCCGTCTCCGTGGGCGGGCAGGATTGCCACCCGGCCACGAGCGGCGCACATACCGGCGATATCTCCGCCCGGATGCTGGCCGATGCCGGGGCGAGCCATGTCATCCTCGGCCATTCCGAACGCCGTCAGGATCACGGAGAGACCGACGCGCTTGTCCGCAGCAAGATCGAGGCCGCGTGGAGCGCGGATCTGCGCGCGATCCTGTGTATCGGAGAGACGGAAGCGCAATATCAGGCGGGTGAGACCCTGGACGTGCTGCGCCGTCAGCTGTCCGGGTCCCTGCCCGACGGGGCAAGCCAGGACAACCTGATCGTGGCTTATGAACCGGTCTGGGCAATCGGCACGGGGCTGGTGCCCACAATGGCCGAGATCCGGGATATTCATGCCTTCCTGCGCGCCGAGCTGACGGCCCGCTTCGGGGCAGATACCGGCGGCGGTATCCGGCTGCTCTATGGCGGCTCGGTCAAGCCCGGAAATGCGGCCGAGATTTTCGCCGTGCCAGATGTGGATGGCGCTCTTGTCGGGGGTGCATCCCTGAAGGCCGCCGATTTCGGCGAGATTATCAACGCGCTGGAGGCCGCGGCCGCGGCCTGACGCCGAGGCGCGTTCATTTCTTGCATCCCTCAGCCTGCGCGCTAAAACAGTGCCCAAGTGGGTTGGACCGGGCGCATGAGGCGCCCGGCCTTTCACATGGGGAGGATACAAAAAAAATGACATTCACCAAACTGACCGCGCTGGCCATGACCACCGCATTGACCGCCTCTGTCGCCTATGCCGACGGGCATATCGACCGTACCGGCTGGCCCGAGAGCTTTACCGTCGGCACCGCGTCGCAGGGCGGCACGTACTTCGCCTATGGCTCCGGCTGGGCCAATCTGGTGGCGGAGGAGCTTGGCCTGTCCGGCGGCGGCGAAGTGACCGGCGGCCCGATGCAGAACATGGCGCTGGTCCATACCGGCGAGGCGCAGTTCGGCATGACGACCATGGGCCCGGCGGCCGAGTCGCTTCAGGGCACCAACCCGATCGCGCCCGGTCTGCAGATGACCAACGCCTGCGCGATGTTCCCGATGTACCAGACGCCGTTCTCAGTGACCGCGCTGGCCTCTTCGGGCATCACGTCGATTTCCGACATCCCGGCAGGCGCCCGCATCGGCTTCGGGCCCGCGGGTTCCACCTCCGACACCTATTTCCCGCGCATGATGGAAGAGCTTGGTGTCGAGTTCGAGCGCCGCAACGGCGGCTGGTCGGATCTGGGCGGACAGTTGCAGGACGGTCTTCTGGACGTGATCGCCTTTGCAGCAGGCGTACCTGTGCCGGCGGTCAGCCAGCTTGAGGTGCAGACCGATGTGAACATCATCGAGTTCACCGAAGAGGAGCAGGCCACGATCATGGAGGCCTTCCCGGTCTCGGAATTCATGATTGCGGCCGATACCTACACGACGCTTGAAGCCGACGCGCGGTCGGTTTCGATGTGGAACTTCGCCATCGCCAATTGCGAACTGCCCGACAGCTTCGTCTATTCCGTTGTCGATGTGGTGATGAGCGACAATGAGCGGATGATGAACATCCACCGCGCCGCCCGCTCCACCCTGCCCGAGAACTGGGACAAGAACAGCGTCATGATGTGGCATCCCGGCGCGGCGCAGTGGTTCACCGAAAACGCGGGCGCGGAGATCCCCGCGGACATGATCCACGGCGGCATGTAATCGCGCCACCGCTGAACGGAAACGAAACAGGGCCGCCCGGTTGGGCGGCCCTTTTCAATTTCCGATCCCTCCTCGTTACTGCGCCGGGACGTAGCGCTGCAGGGCCACACGGATCACGCCGGAATAGTCGTCGGAATACTGCGTCACACCCAGCATATAAGTGCCGGGATTGACCTGCACGGTCAGCTGGCTGTTGAGCGAGCCGCCCGCGTCGTCATTGAAATCGATCATCCTGCCGACCCCGTCGAAAAGACGGATCACCGGGTCGCTGTCGCTGATCTCGATCGCATCGATCAGCACCAGACCGCCTGCGGGCACGCTGAAACTGAACCATACCGCATCGCTGCCCACGACCTGATCCATCACCAGACTGGTCTGCAACACGCCCAGATCGGTGATCGGATAGCTGCCGCCGATGGGCGGGCTGGCCTCACCGGTGGCGAACATCTCCTGCATCGCGGCCGCCGGGTTATAGCCCCGGACCGATACGGTCACCGGCTGCGTGTCGTCGGACAGGGACCGCATCGCGATGCAGTAATTGCCCGCCGGCAGCGGGTCTGTGAAATCCACGCGGGAGTTCAGCCCGTCAAAATCGTCGTTTTCCGCCAGCAGCGTGCCCTGTCCGTCGTAGATATAGATATACGGATCCGCCGAGGGGTTTTCGGCCCGGATGCTCAGCGCCTGCGGTGCGGACAGCGAGAAGCGGTAATAGGGCGTGCCGGCGATGGAATTCGTGGCCGTCACGCCGCCCTCCAGCATCGCGTCGATCGCGCCCGCGCCAAGCGGCGTGGCCGGTGTATTGGGCAGGCAGGGGTCGACGCCCGCGAAATCGGCGGTGCCGCCACCCCAGCCCGGGGTCAGTGCCTCGTGTTCGGCCCGGCCCACCCGCAGATCGGCAACCACGGCGCCGCCGCCGAAGGCACGGGTCGAAACGCAATAGGTGCCCGGTTGCAGCGCGATATCGCCGCGGGAGGCGAAATTGCCGCCGCTGTCGTCATCGGTCAGGATGATCGTGCCCGCCTCGTCGCGGATGTCGATGACCGTATCGCCCCCGGCGTTCGGGTTGGCCTCGATCCGGTACTCGCCCGCGCTGCTGACGGAAAACAGCGAAACGGTTTCTCCGCCCGGCGGCACCATCAGCCCCGTCTGGTCAATGAACGTATCCGATGTGGAGATATCCGAGGCCTCCGGCGAGCCGCCGACCCATAACCCTTGGGCGCCGACGCCGCCGCAAAGCTCGGCGTTCTGTGCCAGGGCGGGCAATGCCGAGGCCGCGAGGATCGCGCCTGTCAAAAAGGTGCCTGTTCTGAAATTCATGTCTCGTCCTCTTCACTTGTGAAAGGCGGCGTGCACGCGCCCGACGCCGCAAAGACTAGCCTGCCGGCTCTGCCGCTGGCCAGTGGAATACGCCGCCATCTTTCCCCTTTTTTCGGGAACCGTTCGGGTCGATCTACCACGGCGCTGTCGAAACTGTTTGTTGCAATGCCCCGCGCAGCAAGACAAAAAGGCGGGCACGGGTGTTCCGATGCGCAATCGCAAGGCCCCCGTCGTCGATCAGGGGGGCTATATATGACCGAGACCAGCGCACAGACCGAGGGCCCGGTTCTTGCCGAAGGCGTCGATGAAGAGCCGATCGAGCAGAACCGGCGGCTGTATCACGGCAAGGCCCATCTTCTGGTTGCCATACTGTCCACGGTCTATGCCGGGTTTCATATCGCCGCGTTGAACGGCCTGTCGATCGAGGCGATGACCGGGCTCGACCTGCCGTTCCTGCCGCAATTCCCCATGGAAACGTGGAATTTCCGCATCGTACATATTGCGGGCGCACTGGCACTCGGTTTTCTGCTGTTTTCGGCCCGGATGTTCGGCGACGACACGAACAGCCGCGCCGGGCTGCCGTCGCTGGCGGGGCTCGCGCTGCTGATCCCGGCCTTCATCGCCATGTTCACAACCTTTCAGTTCATCGCGCTGGTCAGTTCCGGCACGCTTCCGGAAATGGGCGGACTGCCCACATGGCCGGCTTTCGAAGGCACCGAGATTTACGCGCAGGAGGTCACGTGGTTCGGATTGCCGCTGCTGATCGCGACCTTCGGCGCGATCCTGCTGAGCTGGATCGAACGGCGCGACCGTGGCCAGTTCGCCACATCCGATATCGTGCTGGCGGTCTGCGCGGTCGTCGTGGCGCTTTATCTCGTGCCCGTCTATTCCACGGCGGCGCGCAACTCCGTCGGCACGCCCTTCGTACCTATCGGCGTGGCCTTCGCGGCCACCGCAGGTGCCGCGCTTATCCTTGAGCTGACCCGCCGCGTCGCGGGTCTGGCGCTGGTCGTCATCACCGCCATCTTTCTGGTCTACACCTTCAGCGCGCATCTCCTGCCCGGCATTCTTGCGGTCCAAAGCCCCTTCACGTGGCAACGCTTCTTCGGCTTCGTCTATACCGATGCGGGCATTCTGGGGCCGACCACGGCGGTCTCGTCGACCTACATCATCCTGTTCATCATCTTCGCGGCCTTCCTGCAGGCCTCGAAAGTGGGCGACTATTTCGTGAACTTCGCCTTCGCCGCCGCGGGCCGCGCGCGGGGCGGCCCCGCCAAGGTGGCGATTTTCGCCTCCGGCCTCATGGGCATGATCAACGGCACCAGTGCGGGCAACGTGGTGGCGACGGGCTCGCTCACCATTCCGCTGATGAAAAAGGTCGGCTATCACAAGAAAACCGCAGGCGCGATCGAGGCTGCCGCCTCCACCGGCGGCCAGATCATGCCGCCGATCATGGGTGCGGGCGCCTTCATCATGGCCGAGATCACCGGCATCCCCTATCAGGAGATCGCGATTGCCGCGATCATCCCCGCCATCCTCTATTTCGTGTCGATCTATTTCATGGTGGATTTCGAAGCCGCGAAACTGGGCATGCGCGGCATGCGCGAGGATGAACTGCCCAAGTTCCGCGACATGGTGCGCCGTGTCTTCCTGTTCCTGCCGATCATCATCCTGATCGCCGCGCTGTTCATGGGCTATTCGGTGATCAGGGCCGGCACCCTGGCGACCGTCGCGGCCATCGTGGTCAGTTGGGCGGTGCCGGAGCATTTCTCGATCAAAGGCAAAGGGGCCTGGTCCGTCCAGCGCGTGGTGGTTCTGGCGATCACGGCGCTCACCGTGCTCATGACCATCACCTGGTTCCTGACGCCGACCGCCGAGCCAACTGTCGGCCCGTCGGAAACCGGTGCGTTCCTGCGCAGACTGGCCGAGATCACCGGCATCTTCATCGCGGCGGGCTTCGTCTATATCTCGGTGCTGGAGTTCTCCAGGCCCGACAGCGTCGTCGGCCTTGCAGTCAGGGGGACGATCCGCGCGCTGGAGCTTGCGGGCGTCATGTCGATCCAGATCATCGCCGTCTGCGCCTGTGCCGGCATCATTGTGGGCGTCATCAGCCTCACCGGGGTGGGCGCGCGGTTCTCCTCTGTCCTGCTCGATCTGGCCGGGGTCAGCCAGATTCTGGCTCTGTTCTTCGCCATGTGCATCGCGATCCTGCTTGGCATGGGCATGCCCACAACGGCGGCCTATGCGGTGGCCGCCTCGGTCGTGGCACCCGGCCTGATCCAGCTTGGCATTCCCACGCTGACGGCGCATTTCTTCGTGTTCTATTTCGCCGTGGTTTCGGCCATCACGCCACCCGTGGCGCTGGCCAGCTACGCTGCCGCGGGGATATCGGGCGCCAATCCGATGGAAACCTCCGTCGCCTCGTTCAAGATCGGCATCGCCGCCTTCATCGTGCCGTTCATGTTCTTCTACAACTCCGCCATTCTGATGGACGGGACATGGCTCGAAGTGATCCGGGCGGCGCTCACCGCCATATTCGGCGTGTTCCTGCTGTCGGCCGGGGTGCAGGGCTGGTTCCTCGGCGGGCGGACCGTGTGGTTCCTGCGCGTGGCCCTCGTTCTTGCTGCCCTCTTCATGATCGCGGGCGGATTGGTCACCGATCTGATCGGGGTCGCCATCGCCGCCGCCATCTTCTTCATACAGCGGGTGGTAAAGCCGTCTCCCGATGCGACGATCTCGGTGCGCGGCGCCGACTGAACCCCGGACCGCGCAGCCGGACCACATCTCAATCCCCATCCCCGCCGTGTCCGGCGGGCTCCTTCGGCCTTCGTTTCAGATGCAGCATCTCAGTCAGTCCCCCACCGATCCGGGTTTCGTGCAGAACCCCTACCCGTTCTATGACCGCGCCCGCCGGGCCGGGCCTCTCTTCCGTTGGACGGACTACGATCTGATCTGCGCCACCACGCATGAGGCCGTGAACACGCTCCTGCGGGATCGCCGTTTCGGGCGCGAGCCGGTCGCGCCTCCGCCCGTCCCCGAGCATCTGGCCCCGTTTTACGCGGTCGAGGCGCATTCCATGCTGGAACTGGAGCCGCCGCGCCACACCCGCCTGCGCAGCCTGGTCCTTCGCGCCTTCACCTCGCGCCGGATCAAGGCGCTGGCGCCTGAAATCGCCGCGCTGACCCATCAGCTTGTCGATGCCTTTCCCGAGGGCGAAAGCGATCTTCTCGATACGCTGGCCCGGCCCCTGCCGGTCACGATCATCGCCCGGCTTCTGGGTGTGCCCGAGGGCATGGCGCCGGATCTGCTGCGTTGGTCGAATGCGATGGTGGGCATGTATCAGGCCGGCCGCACCCGCGCCGACGAGGACGCCGCCGTCGCCGCGACCGAGGCTTTCGTGGCGTTCATGCGCGACTATGTCGGCAAGCGCCGCTCGGACCCCCGCGACGACCTGATCAGCCATCTTATCGCCGCCGAGGAGGACGGGGAGAAACTCTCCACCGACGAGTTGATCACCACCTGTATCCTGCTCCTGAATGCCGGGCATGAAGCAACGGTTCATGCCATCGGAAACGGTGTGAAACTCTGCCTGGAAACCGGCGCGCGGCCCGGGGAACACCCCGATCTTCTGGTCGAAGAGGTCCTGCGCTACGACCCGCCGCTCCACCTCTTCACCCGGTATGTCTATGAAGAGGTGGAGGTTTTCGGCCATACCTTCCGCCGGGGTGACGAGGTCGGCCTGCTGCTGGCCTCCGCCGGGCGAGACCCTGCGGCCTATGCCGACGCGGACCGGTTCCTGCCCGACCGCCGGGACGGCCCCGCCAATCTGGCCTTCGGGGCGGGGCTACATTTTTGCGTGGGCGCGCCGCTGGCGCGTCTGGAGATGCAGATTGCCCTGCCGATCCTCTTCGACCGCTGTCCGGATCTGCGTCTGATCGCGACGCCGGCCTATGCGGACATCTACCATTTCCACGGGCTGGAGCGCCTGACCGTGGCCCCGTGATGGGCGCGTGTCACTCGAACCGGATGCTGGCGCTGACGCCGCCATCGGTGGTGCGTGTAGCGGGGTTGCCCAGCACCCGGACAGAGGCCCCGGCCCGCGCCTGCACCGAGGCGGATTGATCGGCGTAGCCCAGGGCGCTTGCCCCCGCGCGTGCCGATATCGACAGCGTGTGGCATTCAAACGCGCCCGCATCCAATCGGGCGCCGGCGCGAACATCCGCATTCAGATCGGTGCAGTTGCCCGCAAGCTGCATGGTGGCACCGCTTTGCACCTGAACATCCGTTTGTCCGGCCGCGCCTTCGAATTGCAGGCGTGCGCCGGAAGCGGCCCGAAGCGAGCTCTGCTCTGCCTCTACCCCTTCGATGTCCAGCGACGCGCCCGATTGCGCCTGTGCCTCGAACCGCTCCGTCACCGGCACAGCCGCCGTTACCGCCGAGCCGGAACGCGATACGATCCTCGACAGAACCGGCATCTGGATATCCACCTCGAAGCGGTCCCGGTCGTTCAGCGAAGGTTGAAGCCACGGGGTTTCCCGCTCGATCCGCAGCACATCGCCATCCTGCTCGATCACAAGCCGGTCGATATCGCCGCGCCGTGCCGTCGCCTCCACCCGGAACGGGCCCTCGCGCAATGTCGCAACGATGCCTTCGGCCACCTCCACCTGCGTGAAGTCCTTGACCTCGAATACCCTGTCCTCTGCTACCGCACTGCCGGCGATCATGATCGCGGCAGCGGCTCCCAGGCTCAAACGCATGAACATCCCGAAATTCTCCTTGTCTCACAAAATGTGAGAAAGAGGTATGTAAATAGATTTAACATTCAAGATCCCGCGGGTGGAATTTCCGCAAGGCCACCCAAGGGCCGGAGGATTGCAAGGCGCTATTCTGCGGCGACCCGTTGCTTCAACATCGCCGCCAGATAGCGCCCGGTATGGGAGCGCTCCTCCAGCGCCACATCCTCGGGCGTGCCCTCGGCCACGATCCGGCCGCCGCCATCCCCGCCTTCGGGACCGATATCAATGATCCAGTCCGCGGTCTTGACCACGTCCAGATTGTGTTCGATCACGATGACGGTGTTGCCCTGCTCCACCAATTCGTGAAGCACCTCCAGCAGTTTTCGAACATCTTCGAAGTGCAGCCCGGTGGTGGGCTCGTCCAGAATATACAAAGTCCGACCTGTGGAGCGTTTGGCAAGCTCCTTGGAGAGTTTGACGCGCTGCGCCTCCCCGCCCGAGAGCGTCGTGGCCTGCTGGCCCACCTTGATATAGCCCAGGCCCACCCTGACAAGCGCATCCATCTTTTCGCGAATGCTGGGGACCGCCTTGAAGAACTCCTGCGCATCCTCGACCGTCATGTCGAGCACATCGGCAATGGATTTTCCCTTGAAGCGGATTTCCAGCGTCTCGCGATTGTACCGCGCGCCCTTGCAGGTCTCGCAGGTGACATAGACATCGGGCAGGAAATGCATCTCGATCTTGATGACGCCGTCGCCCTGGCAGGCCTCGCAGCGTCCGCCTTTCACGTTGAAACTGAAGCGCCCGGGCTTGTAGCCTCGCGCCTTGGATTCCGGCAGGCCGGCAAACCAGTCGCGGATCGGGGTGAAGGCCCCGGTATAGGTGGCCGGGTTCGAGCGCGGCGTGCGCCCGATGGGCCGCTGGTCGATGTCGATCACCTTGTCGAGATGCTCCAGCCCCTTGATCGTCTCGCAGGGCGCAGGCGTCTGGCGCGCGCCGTTCAGCTTCATCGAGGCGGTCTTGAACAGCGTCTCGATGGTCAGCGTGGATTTGCCGCCGCCCGACACACCCGTCACGCAGACGAATTTGCCCAAGGGGAAATCGACCGTCACATCCTGCAGATTGTTGCCCGTGGCCTTGACCACGGTGACCTTCTTCTTGTTGCCCTTGCGCCGGGTCGCCGGCACCGCGATCTTGCGCGTGCCCGACAGATACTGCCCGGTGATCGACGCCGCATCGCTCATGATCTGCGCCGGCGTTCCCTGGCTGACGATCTGCCCACCATGCACCCCCGCCCCGGGGCCGATATCGAAGACATAATCCGCCTCGCGGATCGCCTCCTCGTCATGTTCGACCACGATCACCGTATTGCCCGCATCGCGCAGGTTCTTCAGCGTGGTCAGCAGCCGGTCATTGTCGCGCTGATGCAGACCGATGGAGGGTTCGTCCAGCACGTAAAGCACGCCCTGCAGGCCCGATCCGATCTGGCTGGCCAGACGGATTCGCTGCGACTCCCCGCCCGAAAGCGTGCCCGCATTGCGGCTCAACGTCAGGTATTCCAGCCCCACATTGTTCAGAAACCCCAGACGTTCGCGGATTTCCTTCAGGATCGCGCGGGCGATCTCGTTTCTCTGATCGCTCAGATGCTCGGGCACCTGCGCGCACCAATCGGCGGCCTCCCGGATGCTCATCTGCACCACTTCGCCCACATGCAGAAGCTTTCCCTGCCCGCCTCCGGCAGGACCGATCTTCACGGCAAGGGCTTCGGGGCGCAGACGGAAGCCGCCGCAGGTGCCGCAGGGGCGATTGTTCTGATAACGCTCGAATTCTTCTCGGATCCACGCGCTGTCGGTCTCGCGATAGCGGCGCTCCATGTTGGGGATCACACCTTCGAAGGTGCGTTTCACCTGATAGACCCGCCCGCCCTCGTCATAGCGGAACTGGATTTCCTGCTCCCCCGATCCGCGCAGGAACACATCCTGGATTTCTTTGGGAATGTCCTTCCACGGGGTCTTGGCGGCAAAGCCGTAGTGATCGGCAATGGCCTGGATCGTTTGCAGGAAATAGGGCGATTTGCCCTTGCGCCATGGGGCCAGCGCACCGTCTTCGAGGGTCAGCGCGGCATCCGGCACCACCAGCCGTTCGTCGAAGAACAACTCCACACCCAGCCCGTCACAGGACGGGCAGGCCCCGAAGGGCGCGTTGAAGGAAAAGAGCCGCGGCTCGATCTCGGGGATCGTGAAGCCACTGACCGGGCAGGCAAAATTCTCGGAAAAGGTGATCCGCTCTGGCTCGCCGTCCTTCGGTGCCGTTTCCAGAATGGCGATCCCGTCCGCAAGGTCGAGGGCGGTCCGGAAACTGTCGGCCAGCCGCGTCTCGGCCCCTTCGCGCACCACGATCCGGTCGACCACAACATCGATGTCGTGCCGGAATTTCTTGTCCAACGTGGGCGGCTCATCAAGCTCGTAAAACTGCCCGTCGACCTTCACCCGCTGAAATCCCTGCTTGCGCAGTTCAAGGAATTCCTTGCGGTATTCGCCCTTCCGGTCGCGGATGATGGGCGCCAGAAGGTAACCGCGCGTCCCCGCCTCCAGCGCCATCACCCGGTCGACCATGTCCTGAACCTGCTGCGCTTCGATCGGCAGGCCCGTGGCCGGGCTGTAGGGCGTTCCGACACGGGCGAAAAGCAGGCGCATGTAATCGTAGATCTCGGTGACGGTACCGACGGTCGAGCGCGGGTTCTTGCTGGTCGTCTTCTGTTCGATGGAAATCGCGGGCGACAGGCCGCTGATATGATCCACATCCGGCTTTTCCATCATATCAAGGAATTGCCGCGCATAGGCCGACAGCGACTCCACATAGCGGCGCTGCCCCTCGGCATAGATCGTATCGAAGGCCAGACTGGATTTGCCCGAGCCGGAAAGCCCGGTGATCACCACCAGTTCATCCCGCGGGATATCCACATCGATATTCTTCAGGTTGTGCTCGCGCGCGCCGCGCACTTCGATATTTTTCAGCTCAGCCATCAAGGCCCCCCGTTTGCCGCTGGCTAACACATAGGCGAGCCCGCCTGAGTCTCCAACGAAAATGTGCGAACGAAGAGCGAACATGCTGACAGGATTGTCAGCGCTGCGCAACCCGGCCTCTTATCCACAGGATCGAGCCGAGCCCGGCGGCCATGATCACCACCGTAATCGCGACCAGTCCGGCCAGACCGCCCGCTGCCATGGCGGCCGCAAAAATCGGGCTGCCGGCGGATGTGCCGACATTTCCAAGCTGCGCCAGGGCGCCATTGGCCTCCGCCTGGGCCACCGACGTGTCGTTGAGCGCCGGGATTGCCGCAAAGCTCGCGCCGGGCACCAGACCGATGCTGACGAATGTCAGAAACGCGAGCCACGGTTGCGCGATCTGGGGCAGCAGCAAGAGCCCCACCATGCCGATCACCGTGGTGACATAGGACACCCGCAGGATCACGAAGACCGAGTGCCGCCGCGCCAGCCAGCCCGCCAGAAACGTGCCGCCAAGCGCCGTGAGCGGCAGGATGCTCGCCACAAGGGGGACCGGCAGATGTCCCGCCACGAAAGGGGCCAGAAAGGTCAGCAACGCCACGAAGATCAAGGTATGCCAGAAAAATCCGAGCGCGGGCGCCAGACGGTACGGATCGGAATAGATCGCCCGGTGGGCGGCGACAAAGCCGGGCCATGGCGCGGAAGACGGACCGATCGGCGCGACCATCCTCCAGACCAGTGCGGCCAGCGCCCAGAACGCCAGTCCATGCAGCATCCAGGCGGCCCCCAGCCCCCCGATCCCGACAAGCACCGGAAGGACAAGGGCGCTGAGCGCGAATGACACACCGAAGAAGCTGGCCCATAGCGCCATCACCATGGGCTGGTCCCGCAGGCTGCTGATCCGCACCATGAGAACCGGCGCCGCAACCACGATCGCCAGATGCGTGACACCTTCCAACAGCCGCAATCCGATCAGCACCGGAAAGGGCGGCAGAAGGCTTTGGGCCATCGAAAGGGCGCCGCCCGTCAGCAACGCGGTCAGCAGGACCGGCCTCGGGCCGAACCGCCCGGCGCCCATGCCCGCGACCGCACCCAGAAAGATACCCGCCACGCCCACGGCGGAGACGACAAGCGCCAGCACCGGCTCGGGCCGGTCATAGATCGCGCCAAGGGCTTCGAATATCAGGGAAACCTTGCCGAACTGCGCCGCGGCAAACAATCCGGTCACCCAAAGCAGAACAACCTGCGCCCAATCCGTGCTGACCCGATGCTCCATTGTCGCGACATGACAGCGGGGCGCCGGACGGTCAACCACCCGATCGCAGACTTCACAAATGACCCGACCCGGCCTAGCATTCTCCGCATATTCACGCCGTGCGGCAGGCGCGGCACTCGTATTTTGATATCGAATATGGAGTTTTCGCCATGCGCCAGCTTCTGTCAGCCGTGCTTCTCTCTGTCTGCATCCTGTTGCCCGCCGCGCCCGCGGTCAGGGCACAGGCCGACGAAACCCCCGCCGCCATTCTGGTTCTCGATGCCTCCGGCTCCATGTGGGGCCAGATCGACGGCATCAACAAGATCGTCATCGCCCGCGAGGTCATCGGCGGGATGCTGGAGGATCTTCCCGCCTCTCAGGCCATCGGATTGACGGTTTACGGCCACCGCACACGGGGTGATTGCGCGGATATCGAAACGCTGATCGCGCCGGGTCCGGACACCCGCGCGGCCATCGCGGAGGCGGTCAATTCGATCAACCCGCGTGGGCGCACCCCGATGACCGCCTCGGTGGTGGAAGCCGCCCGGGCGCTGCGCCACACCGAAAACGCCGCCACGGTCATCCTTGTCTCGGACGGGATCGAAACCTGCGAGGCGGACCCGTGTGCCATCGCCGCCGAACTTGAGGCGTCGGGCATCGCCTTCACCGCCCATGTGATCGGGTTCGACGTGGCCGACCCGGAAGCCCGGGCACAGATGCAGTGCATCGCGGACAATACCGGCGGGCAGTTCCTGACCGCGGACAATGCCGAGGAACTGGCGCAGGCGCTCGAACAGGTCGCCGTGGCCCCTGCCCCGGTGGCGACGCCGGTCACCCTGCGCGCGCTTGTGGAACCGGACATGTCGGCCCCGGTTTCCCCCCTTGAGTGGACATTGTTCGACGCCGACGGCAACCCGGTTCTGAACCCGACCCGGGCCCCGACGCTCACCGCGCAGCTTCTGCCCGGCAGCTATCGGGCGCAGGTGCTGCGCATGGCGCAGGACAGCGAACACGGCGCAAGCTTCACCGTCGAGGAGGGCGTGGCGCAGACCGTCACCATCCCGCTGCCCTTCATTCCGCCACCCACCCATGAGGTCACCTTTATCGCCCGGATCGGCGGCGAGGATGGCCCGCTGATCACGGACCCTGTTCTATGGGATATCCGCCCTCTGCCCGACGACGCCGACGAAACCGAGGAAGGCAACGGGCTGGTCTTCGAGATGGCCAACGGATCCTACACCGTTTCGGCCTACTGGACCGTGCAGGAGGTCAGCCAAGAGGTGCAGTTCGTGATCATCGACGCGGCGCGCGAGATCACCGTGGTGTTCGAGGAACCCGCAGTGACCGCCACGATCGTCGCCCCCGCCTCCGCCATTGCCGGATCGACCATCGAGGTCGGATGGAACGGCCCGGACATGCCCAACGACTACATTGGCATCGGGCGCGAGGATGCCACCGGCAGCGATGCCTGGCGCAACTACACCTATACGCGCGACGGCAGCCCCCTCAGCCTGCTGGTGCCGCCCGAACCGGGCGAGCACCTGATCGGCTATTTCCTGGCCGACGGGCGCGAACGGATCGGCACCGCCCGGATCACCGTCACCCCGGTGGAGGCCACGCTGATCGCGCCGGAAACCGCACGTGCCGGAGATACGATCAACGTGGACTGGACCGGGCCCGACAACCGCAACGACTATATCGGGATCGGCCGGGCGGACGCGACCGGCTCGAACCGGTGGGAGAACTACACCTACACCCGCGACGGCAACCCGCTGCAGCTGCTCGTCCCCACAGAGCCCGGCGATTACGTGATCACCTATTTCCTCGATCAGGACCGGACCCCGCTGGCCTCTGCCCCGATCACCGTCACCGCGCTGGAGACCGGCGTCACCGCGCCCGCCACGGCCATCGCCGGATCGACCATCGAGGTCGGATGGACCGGGCCCGACAACAGGAACGACTATATCGGGATCGGCCGGGCGGATGCGACCGGCTCGAACAGGTGGGAGAACTACACCTACACCCGCGACGGCAACCCGCTGCAGCTGCTCGTCCCCACGGAGCCCGGCGATTACGTGATCACCTATTTCCTCGATCAGGACCGGGCCGCGCAAGCGACCAGCGCCTTGAGCGTGACGCCGGTCGAGGCGAACCTGATGGCGCCGGACCGTGCAGAGGCCGGCGGGACGATCGAGATCGGATGGACCGGGCCGGATTACCACAACGATTACATCGGGATCGGGCGGGCGGATGCGACCGGCAGCGCGGCTTGGGAGAGCTACGCCTACACCCGCGATGGGTCCCTCCTCAGGATGCAGGTTCCCGACGAACCGGGCGCCTACGTGATCCGCTATTTCATGTCGCAGGACCGGACCGAACTGGCAAGCCGGCCCCTGATCGTGGACTGACCCGGCAAGACGAGAAAGGGGGCGGCCGCCACAGGCGCCGCCCCCTTTCCCGATTACGCTCCCGCGGTCTAGAAGTTGATGACCCGATCATAGGCATCAAGCACCGACTCGTGCATCATCTCGCTGAGAGTGGGGTGCGGGAAAACGGTTTCCATCAGGTCCTCCTCGGTGGTCTCCAACTGGCGACCCACCACGTAGCCCTGGATCAGTTCGGTCACTTCCGCGCCGATCATATGGGCGCCCAGAAGCTCGCCCGTCTTGGCGTCGAACACGGTTTTCACCAGCCCCTCCGCCTCGCCTAGGGCAATCGCCTTTCCGTTGCCGATGAAGGGGAAGCGCCCGACCTTGACGTCATAGCCAAGTTCCTTCGCCTTCGCCTCGGTATAGCCGACGCTGGCGACCTGCGGGTAGCAATAGGTGCACCCGGCAATGCTTTCGGGTTTGCTTGGATGAACCTTGTTCTTGCCCGCGATCAGTTCGGCCACCATCACGCCTTCATGGCTTGCCTTGTGGGCCAGCCATGGGGCGCCCGCGATGTCGCCGATGGCGTAAACACCTTCCACGCCCGTGCGGCAGAACTCATCCGTCACCACATGGGTCCGGTCGATCTTCACGCCAAGCTCCTCCAGCCCGAGCCCCTCGACATTGCCGACGATGCCCACGGCGGAGATCACCGTGTCGAATTCCTGCTTCTCGACCTTGCCACCGATCTCGATATGCGCGGTCACCTTGTCCTTGGCACGGTCAAGCTGCTTGACCATGGCCTTCTGCAGGATCTTCATCCCCTGCTTCTCGAAGCTTTTCTTGGCGAAGGCGCTGATCTCGGCATCTTCCACGGGCAGGATCCGGTCCATCACCTCCACCACGGTCGTGTCGGCGCCAAGGGTGTTGTAGAAGCTGGCGAATTCGATCCCGATCGCACCCGAGCCGATCACCAGCAGCTTCTTGGGCATGTGTTTCGGGGTCAATGCCGCCTTGTAGGTCCAGACCCTGTCGCCGTCGGCCTCCAGCCCGGGCAGTTCGCGGGCGCGGGCGCCCGTGGCCAGGATGATGTTCTTGGCGGTCAGGTCCTCGGTGCCCTTGTCGGTCCTGACGCTGACCTTGCCCTTGGCGGGGATCGTGGCCTCGCCCATCACCACGGTGATCTTGTTCTTCTTCATCAGATGGCCGACGCCGGAGTTCAGCTGCTTGGCCACCGTCCGCGACCGTTTGACCACCTCGTCCAGATCATAGCCGATCCCGTCGGCCTTCAGCCCGAATTCCTTGGCCCGCTGCATCAGGTGGAATATCTCCGAACTTCGCAACATCGCCTTGGTCGGGATACAGCCCCAGTTCAGGCAGATGCCGCCCATATGCTCCCGTTCGACGATGGCGACATTCAGACCGAGCTGGCTGGCGCGGATCGCGGCAACATAGCCCCCCGGTCCGGCCCCGATTACAACGATGTCAAAGCTTTTGGCAGCCATGGGCGACCCTCCTGGCGAAGATTTTGTTCAGCATTAAACTATCTGGCGGTCTGTCGCAATTGATCCATGGAGCGCAGTATTGTCGCGGCGTCACGCCCCCGACAGCCACGCAATTGTCGTGGCGATGACCTGATCCAGCATATCCGGCCCGGTGAACACGTTGAAGACATGATCCATCTCCATCAGCACCAGCGTATCGGCCGCGTTCCCGCGCGCGTCCAGCACGGTCTGCCCCATCGCGGGCTGCGGCGTGATCAGATCGTCATTGGCCCCCACGACCACCAGCACCGGGCCGGGATAATCCGCGATAGCGCCCACCGGGTCGCTGTCGGGGATTTCGTGAAAGAAGGCGCCGTTCAGCTCCATCTCGACACCCCAGGGCAAGGTGAAGCCCACGGGCGCGGCCGGTGCCGCGGCCAGCCCGGCCTCCATCACCTCGGGTCCGAAAAGCGCCCCGAAGGAGACGCGCGGCGCCGTCACCGGGTTCAGCAGGACGACGCGGGCCAGATCCGGGCGCTCGGCGGCCAGATGGGCGGCGACAAGCCCGCCCTGGCTCCAGCCGATCACGGCAATCTCGCGGGCACCGATATCGGGATGCGCGGCCATCCAGTCGACGGCCGCCACCGAATCCTCGATCTGGGTGGAAAAGGTCGTCTCTTCCCAGGGCATCTCCAGGCTCTCGCCCGAACCCCGGAAATCGATCCGCAGGCTCGGCATTCCGGCCACCGCAAGCTGCCGCGCGAAGCGGGTGAAGACGAAATCCTCCGTGCCTTCGACGGGAAGCTCGTCGCGGGTGCCCGTGAACCCGTGCAGCAACAGAACCGCAGGCCCCGGCCCGTCTGCCGCCTCAAAGGTTCCGATCACGCTGTCTCCGGCCACGTCCAGCCGCACATCCTCGGCCATCGCCGCCCCTGTCATCGCCAGCATAGCGGCCAAGGCCGTTCCGATCCGTGTCATCGCGCCGTCCCTTCCTCTCAATCAGGTCGGTCGGAGGGCACGCGACCGGCTCAGATCAGCCCGCAGCCTCCAACTCGCTGACGACCTTGCCATAGCCGCCATCTTCCATAAAGCGCAGTTCGTCGGCAGAGCTGTGCCGGCCAAGCGCCTCGTTGCGAAAGGGGAAGCGGCCGTATGTGCGGATAATCTCCCGATGGGCCCGGGCGTGCAGGATGTTGCTTTGCCCGGTTTCCGGCATCCGCTCCTTCATCAGGCGCACGCAGTGATCCTGATCGGCCAGAATTTCGGAATGACAGAAGGGCATGTAGAAAAACTGTCGTTCCGGCTCGGCGGCGCGCATGTCCCAGCCATGTTCGATCGAATAGCAGGCGGCGGATTTGGCCTTGAGATCGGTGGCAAAGGCCCGGGCCTGCCCCCGGAACATGTTGCGCGGAAACTGGTCCAGCAGGATGACAAGCGCCAGCGCCTTCTGCGGGTGGCTCGTCCAATCCGACAACTCGCCCCGCTCCCCCTTTTCCCAGAGATCCATGAAGCGCGTGGTGATCTCCTCATCCAGCGCCGCGTCCTGCTTGTACCAATCCTCGGGCGAACGCTCGGTCAGCCAGAAGGCCAGAACCTCCTTCGATGGGTGCGGGTCTGTCATCGCTCTCCTCCTTCACGACCTTTGGCGGTCTTGGGAGCACCTTACACGGCGGGCTGCGACTTGTCTTCCGTCTCCTCGGCTTCCTGCGCAGCTTCGATGAACGCCTCCTGCGCCCATTCCATGGCGACCGGCGATGTGGTCGCCATCACCGGGGCATAGCTGCCGGTCTCGTCCGACGACGGCGCGGGCCGCACGGTCATCCGATAGGCTGCATAGACCGCAAGCGTGGCCATCAGCACGGCGAGATAGATGAAATAGCCCGACGGCCCGATCGCCCCCATGATCGCGCCCACCGCAAGCGGGCCGAAGATCGCACCGACCCCGTTGATGAAAATCAGCCGGCCACCGGCCGCCGCCATCTGTTCATGTTCCAGAAAGTCGTTCGTATAGGCCACCAGAAGCGCATAAAGCGGGTTCGCCATGCCGCCGAACAGGAATGCCGCCGACAGCAGCAGCCAGAACAGGCCGCCGCCCAGCACCCCGACCACGGCGAGCGCGGCGGCCAGAACGCTGATGGCGAGGATAAGCACCCGGCGGTCCATCCGGTCCGATATCCAGCCGATCGGATATTGCAGCAGCAGGCCGCCCACGTAGAAGGAGGCGACGAACATCGAGATCTGGCCAAGGCCAAGCCCGGCCTCGGTGCCATAGACCGCCGACATGCCGAACATCGCCGAATAGACGCCCCCCATCACGAAGATGCCCGCACATCCAAGCGGAGAGACGGCGAGGACTTCGCGCAGGCTCATCGGTTTGGTGGTCTCGAAGGCCGGCGTCGGGGTGGCCGACAGCAGGATCGGCGCAAAGCTCAGCGAGACGAGCACCGACAGCACGATGAAAAGCGTGTAGCCGGACGGATCGCCCAGAACCAGCAGACCCTGCGCGGAGACGATGCCCGCCATCTGCACCACCATGTAGATCGACAGCGCCTTGCCCCGCGTCTCGTTGGTGGCCGCATTGTTCAGCCAGCTTTCGGCGGTCACGTACACGGCGGAGAAACAGAACCCGATGATCACGCGCAGCACCGTCCAGCTGATCGGATCGGTCAGCACCGGGAACAGAACCAGCGCCGCCGAGATCATCGAGCCCAGGGCCGCGAAGACGCGAATATGCCCCACCCGGCGGATCATCTCCGGCGCCATGCGGGAGCCGCCCAGAAAGCCCGCGAAATAGGCGGACATGACGATCGACAGTTCCAGTGTCGAAAATCCCTCGATGGCGCCGCGCACGCCCAGAAGGGTTCCCTGAAGGCCGTTTCCGACCATCAGCAGAAGCATGCCCAACAGCAGGGCCCATGAGGAGCGAAGAACATCTATCATGGGGCCGTCCCTAACCGTTTGACGCCAGTTAGGTCATCCAATTTCGTCACGATCTGTCACGTCTGCGACGGAATCAGCAACGAGGCGTCCCCGTAGGAGAAGAATCTGTATTCCTGCTCAATGGCATGGGCGTAAATCTCCTTGATCCGGTCCGCGCCCATCAGCGCGGAGACCAGCATCATCAGGGTCGATTTCGGCAGGTGGAAATTGGTCATCAACGCCTGCGTGATCTTGAACCGATAGCCGGGGTAGATGAAGATATCCGTGTCGCCCTGCCACGCCGCGAGGGAGCCATCGGCACCCGCGGCGGTTTCGATCAGCCGCAATGCGGTGGTCCCCACCGGGATAATCCGGCCGCCGGCGGCTTTTGTCGCGGTGATCTCGGCGGCGGCCTCGGCGGTGATCTCGCCCCATTCCGCATGCATCCGGTGCGTGGTCACGTCATCAACAGTGACCGGAAGAAAGGTGCCCGCGCCCACGTGAAGCGTCACGAAACTCATCGTGACCCCCCTGTCGCGCAGCGCGGCCAGCAACGGTTCATCGAAATGCAGGCTGGCGGTGGGTGCGGCCACCGCGCCGGAGCGGCGGGCCCAGATTGTCTGGTAATCCTGCTTGTCCTGCGCATCGGCGGCCCGTTTGCCCGCAATATAGGGCGGCAGCGGCATGGCGCCCGCCGCATTCAGCGCCGCGTCGAAATCCGTACCCCTCAGGTTGAACCGCAGGTGCAACCCGGCCTCCAGCGCAGTCACCTCGGCCGACAGATCGTCGGAGAACACCACCTTCTCCCCGATCGCCAGTTTGCGCAGCGGCTTGGCCAGCGCCGACCAGCTGCCATCGGCCTGCGGCTCCAGCAGGGTGACCTCGACCTTGGCCTTCACGATCTCGGTGCCGGTGTCGCGCCACCGGACCCCGGACAGCCGCGCCGGAATGACCTTGGTGTCATTCAGGACCAGCCGATCGCCGGGGCGCAGGATGTCGGGCAGATCATAGACATACCGGTCCTCCGTCCGGGGGCCGTCGGCCAGCAGCAGGCGTGCCGACGATCTGGGCCGTGCGGGCCGGGTGGCGATCCGCCCCTCCGGCAGGTCGAAATCGAAATCGTTCAAGTTCACTGGCTCAGCTCCGGTGGCGGACGGCGAAAGATCTCGCGGAAGATGCCCGGCGTCAGAATCGACAGCGGGTTCACGGCTACACGTGTGTTTTCCGGCGTGCCGGTCAAGCGGTAAGTGACACCGAAAAGCCCCTCGCGCCGGGGGGCGAACAACGCGCCCAGAACGCCGTTGACCATGTATAGCGGCGACACGACGCCCTGCATGTCGAAGCGCCGGTTGGCGATGTCATAGACCCCGTCCATCGAGATGCCCATGGACGGCCCCACCGCCGTGCCCTGTTCGACGACGATAGCCCGCGGATCGAGACGGAACCGCGCCTCCACCTCGCCGAGATTGATGCCCGTGTCGCCCAGTTGTTCAAGAAGCCCCACGATCGAAACGGCGTTCAGAAGCTCGGCCATCGCAGGCGCGTTGCGCAGGCGCGGCCCGTTGATCGTGAGCTGGCCGATATAGGCGCCGGTCTGGCCCGTCGGCTGCATCACAAGCTCCATCTCGCCGCCATAGGCATTCTCGAACAGGCCCGCCGCGCGCATGACCGCCCCGCCATCGTTCGAGCGCAGCCGCACCGCCGCCCCGTTCGCCGTGGTCACAAGCGTGCCGGTGACCGGCACCGCGCCGTTGACCTCTCCCCGGAACTGCCCCGAGAGACCGCCCGTGGTGGTCAGATCCGCCGCGACCGAATTGAGCGCGATGCCATCGCTGATCTGCAACCGGTCGAGGCGCACGGTCAGCGGACCGCTGCCCGCCCCGCCGCGCGCGCCCCCGCCGCCCGAGGGCACCCGGCGCAGATCGACGCTGCCGCCGGTCAGCTCGACCGATGGCGCGCGCGCCTGCCCCCGGCCCACCAGCGCGCCGGTCACATCCAGCCAGTCGTTCAGCCGGAACCGCGTGGCGGTCAGCCGGTCGAAGCCACCGCCTTCACGCAGGCGGATATCGCCCTGAAGCTCCAGACCCGCGGCGGCCAGTTCCAGCGAGGTGATACCGGGCGCGTCGCCCAGACGCACCGTCGCGGCAAGCCGCCCGGTCTGACCCTCCGGCTTTTGCCATGACAAGGCGTCAAGCCGCAGCCCCAGACCGGAGAGATCCGACGACAGGACCAGATCGGGCGGGCCATCCCCGCCGCCGAGTTCCAGAACGAAATCCGCCCCCGTCGATCCCGTGACAAGACCGTCGGGCAGTACCACACCAAAATCGGCCAACCCGTCCGGAGACAGAACGCCCGTACCCTCCAGCCGGCTGCGGCCATCGGCGCCGGGACCAAGGGCGCGGGTCCATCGCCCGGTTGCCGCGATCCCGTCAAGGCGCGCGCGTCCGCTGATCGCGACGCGGTCCGGCACAACCTCGACCTCAAGGCTGTCCGCGCTCACCACCCGCCCGGCCACGAGCGTATCGGAGCGGATGTCCGCCAGCCGGCCGCTGACCTCGAATTCGATCGCCTCGAACGGCACCCGTTGGCGCAGCGGCACACTGAGCCGCCCGCGCAGATCGGCCCGGCCCGTGGCCAGCGTCTCCGCAGAAAGCCGCCCCTCGGAAAACAGGTTCACCGGCGGCAGTTCCAGAAGGCTCAGCACATCGCGCAGCTCCCCCTGGGCGCGAAGGTCGAACGCGGTGTCGGGGCCGCGCACCCTCACATCCTCGATCACCATCGTCGATCCCGCCAGCCCGACCGACCCGCCCAATGGCCCTGTCACCCCGCCCGCGCTCAGCGACATCACGAAGCGCGGGCCGGTCAGCGAGACATAGCCCCGCGCGTCCTCGATCGGGGGCATCTGGCGCAAGGCGCGGATCGTGCTCTCCTCGAAGTCCAGACGCAGCATCTGAGCGGGCGTCCCGCCCGGCTCCTGCCGGAAGGAGAACCGGATATCGCGCAACGTGCCGCCGGTCAGATTGCGGTCCAGCCAGCCCCGGGTGTTCGGGATCGCACCGGTCGGCCAGTAGGGCAGCACATCGGTCACCGCGATCTCGGGGATCGTTGCGTCGATCCGCATGCTCAACCCGTCGGGGCGCGCGGCGATCTCGCCCTCCGCGCTCAGATGCAAGGCGCCATCGAACAGCACTGCCTGCCCCAGCTCCAGACGCACGAAAGGCGACAGGGACAGCCGCATATCCATCGCGCCCCCTTCGAACTGCACGGGCGCGGCAAAAATGCCCTCGGGCGCGGCTTCGATCCCGGTGAAGTGAAACTGGCCGACATAGCTGGTGCCATCTTGCATAAGATCGGCATTGCCCGTGGCCCGGAACCGCAAGGCGGGCGCATCCACATCGAGCGCGGAGAAGCTCAGCCGCGCGGCGGCCGCATCGTAATCGAAATAGGCGCTGAGCGCTGTGAAGGGCAAAGGTGCCACCCCCTCGCCCAGAGATATCCGGCCTTCCCCGATATCCAGCGCGCCGCTCAGATCGCCGACCGTGCCGTCATCCCTGAGCCGCGTCGTCAGCGCCCCTGAAATCGGCGCGCGCATCAGATCCAGCCAGGCAAGCGCGGGGGCGGCGCTGGCCACGTCCCGGGCCGCCAGATTCTGGAACTGCGCGCGCATATCGGTCCGGCCCAGTTCGGGGTTTCGGGTTACCGCAAGCGACAGGCTGGCATTGCGGCTTCCCTCCAGCTGGCCGCCCATGATCAGGGTCAGCGCGGCGCCCTTGCGCTCCAGCCGCAGGTTGGCGTCATGGGCCCGCATCTCGCGGCCCGTCACCGCATCGTTCAGGATCAGTTCCAGCCCCCGCCCGCTGATTTCTTGCAGTTCGGCGAAGATCGGCTGCGCGAACATCGCGTCGATGCGGGCCAGCGTCTCGGTCAGATCCCGGGCCTCGGCCCGGCGCTCATCGGTCAGGGCCAGATCGAGGCGCCCCTCGGCATCGCGGACCATGCGCAGGCCGGCACCGGTCAGATCGACCCGATAGGGCCGCATCTCTCCGCGCAGCAACGCGCGCCCGTTCAGATGCACCGACAGTTCCGGGAACCGTGCCCGCAGATCGTCACCATCGCGGAGCACCACATCGCTCAGCACGATCTGCGGTGTCACCCCACCCTCGCGCAGCGCCAGCCCGATATCGCCGATTTCCACCTGATTGGCCGCCATCGCCCGGTCGAGACGCGTCTCGATCATCGTCTGAACGCCGTCGGGCAGGCGCAGGACATTGTCCATCGCCATCCAGATGACGGCAACCAGCATCAGCACCGGAACCAGCACCAGCAGGCTCAGAACCGTACTGCACCACCACAGGATCCGCCGACGCAATCGGCGGGGCGGGGTCTGGCGAACGTCCTTTGGCTGCTCTGCCATGGGTGACCTGTCTGGGGGGCATTTTGCCCGGCGCGTCGATCTTGTCCTTTATCTTCGCTGCAAATCCCCTAGCTTGCAAACCGAACGCGGCCCGGCCGCCTGTCACAATTCGATGAGGTTCACATGCTCGACACCGGCGCTCCCGCCCCCGATTTCACGCTGCCCCGCGACGGAGACGGCGAAATCACCCTTTCCGCCCTGCGGCCCGCCGCGGTGGTGTTGTATTTCTACCCCAAGGACGACACGTCCGGCTGCACCAAGGAGGCGATCGCCTTCACCGAGCTTGCCCCGGAGTTCGAGGCCGCGGGGGCAAAGATCATCGGCATCTCCAAGGACACCGTCGCCAAGCATGACAAGTTCATCGCCAAGCACGACCTGGGCATCGCCCTTGCGTCCGACGCGGAAGGCGATGTCTGCGAACGTTACGGAACCTGGGTCGAGAAGAACATGTACGGCAAGAAATACATGGGCATCGAGCGCGCCACGTTCCTGATCGATGGCGAGGGCAAGATCGCCCGGATCTGGCGCAAGGTGAAGGTGCCGGGCCATGCGGACGCGGTGCTGGAGGCCGTGCGCGCGCTGTGAGCACGCCCGCCAGCCTTGCCGAGATGGCCGTGGCGGTTCTGACCACGGCGGATGCGCGCGCCAAAACCGCGCTCTCCCGCGATTTCGCAAAACGCTGGAAGGCCTCCCGTGCGGAAGGTGGCCGCGCCATTCCCATTGGCGCCGCCTGCCCGCCCGACCAGCCGGCGCGACCTGCGCAACCGCCGCTGCTGGACCCGCGCGACGTGCCCCGCCGCAAACCCGGAACGCTCGCGGGGCGCACCGCCATTCTCCATGCGGTTGCCCATATCGAACTGAATGCGGTTGATCTGCACTGGGACATCCTTGCCCGGTTTGCGCATGTGCCCATGCCGATGGGCTTCTACGATGACTGGGTGCAGGCGGCCGATGAAGAGTCCAAGCATTTCAACCTGATCGCCGATTGCCTGGCAGAGATGGACAGTTTCTACGGCGCGTTACCCGCCCATGCCGGCATGTGGCGCGCCGCCGAGGATACGGCCGGTGATTTCATGGGGCGGCTTGCCGTCGTCCCGATGGTGCTGGAGGCGCGCGGGCTGGATGTCACGCCAAACATGATCGAGGTTTTCCGCCGCGCGGGCAACGCCCCCGGCGCGGCGCAGGCCGTGGCCGCGATGGAGGTGATCTATGCCGAGGAGGTGCACCATGTGGCCTATGGCTCCAAATGGTTCCACTTTCTGTGCGGGCGCGAAGACACCGACCCGAAAGAGGCCTTTCACCGCCTCGTCCGGCGCTATTTCCATGGCGCGCTCAAACCGCCCTTCAACGAAGAGAAGCGCGCCGAGGCAGGGATCCCCCCGGATTTCTACTGGCCGCTTTCCGAGAAAGCCGGGTGAAGGCCGCCAGATCGGCGGATTTCCGCTCAAACCGCCCATTGCTGGCGTCTTTTAGCCACACTTAAAGATAAATCATTGAGGCAATAATCCCCATCGCTTATGCCCTTGCGGAGCTACGATGCCGCGTAGGGGATGACGCGTGCGGGCGACAAGACGGAGCATGGGGCAGAATATCGTGAAGACACGGGCACTAAACCGCTTGAGCGCGGTCTTGGAAAAGCATCTTCCTGAACAGCGACTGTTTCTCAAGGCCGATGAAGGCACACGGTTCGTGCGGCTCCGACCCGGCACACAGGCCCTGATGATCGCAGGCGGCGCGCTTTTCGTGGGCTGGACCGTGATCGTCACATCCATTTTCCTCATCGACACGATCAGCGCAGGCGGCGCCCGGGATCAGGCCGCGCGCGAACAACTGACCTACCAGACACGACTGAATGCACTTTCCGACGAGCGCGACGCCCGCGCGGCGGAGGCACGTCTGGCCCAGGACCGGTTCGCGGTGGCGATGGATCAGGTATCGGACATGCAGTCGCGGCTGCTGGAATCCGAACAGCGCCGGCGCGAGATGGAAACCGCCGTCGACGTGATCCAGACCACGCTGCGCCGGACCATGTCGGAACGCGACGAGGCCCGCGCCCGCGCCGATCAGCTTATGGCCGAGCTTCAGGCCGAAACCGGAACGATCCAGACCGCGGCGGGCCGCCAGCAGGACATGGAACAGACGATGACCTTCCTCGCCGAGGCGTTGGAGGACACCGCGAGCGAACGCGACAATGCGCATCAGAACATGGCCGAAGCCCATTCCGAGGTGGAGCGGCTTCAGTTCGAGGCCGAACTGGCCGCCGAGCGCAACGAGCGCATCTTCACCCAGATCGAAGAGGCCGTCGCGATGTCTCTGGAACCGCTGGACAACATGTTCCGCAGCGCCGGCATGCCCACCGACCAGATCATCGAGCAGGTGCGCCGCGGCTATTCCGGCCAGGGCGGGCCGCTGATGCCGATCACCATGTCGTCACGCGGGCAGGAACCCGACGCGATGTCGCTGCGCGCCAACGAGGTTCTGGAAGGTCTCGATCAGGTGAACCTGTACCGGATGGCGGCCGAGCAATTGCCCTTCGCGATGCCGGTCCAGTCGTCGGTCCGCTTCACCTCCGGGTTCGGCTATCGCCGCGACCCGATCAATGGCGGTCGGCGGCTTCACGCCGGTACCGATTTCGCGGGTCCCGTGGGTACGCCGCTTTACGCCGCGGGCGACGGAGTGGTCATATTTGCAGGGCGCCAGAGCGGATACGGGCTCATGGTGAAGATCCAGCACCCCTTCGGGATCGAGACGCGCTACGCCCATATGTCGCGCCTTCGCGTGTCCCAAGGCCAAAGGGTCTCGCGCGGGGACCGGATCGGTGATATGGGAAGAACGGGCCGTGTAACGGGGCCGCATTTGCACTACGAAGTGCGCCAGAACGGCACTCCAATCAATCCGATGAACTTCATCACCGCAGGTAGAGATGTTTTCTAAATCCAAGATCAACGATCCCGCCCCGAAACCGGGCGATGACGCCGCCGCCAAATCGGCGAGCGCGCCGGTCGAACGCCCGGCAATGCCGCTTGGCACCCCCAGCACGCCGAAGGCGAAGCCGCCGGCCTCCACGCTCAGCGCGGATCTGACCATTGTGGGCAATCTGCGCACCTCGGGCGATATCCAGGTCGAGGGCCATGTGCAGGGCGATATTCGCGCCCATCTTCTGACCGTCGGCGAAAGCGCCACGATCGAAGGCGAGGTGGTTGCCGATGACATCGTCGTCACCGGCCGCGTCGTCGGCCGGGTCAGAGGGCTGAAGGTTCGCCTGACATCCACGGCGCGGGTCGAAGGGGATATCATCCACAAGACCATCGCCATTGAATCGGGCGCGCATTTCGAAGGCTCGGTTCAGCGTCAGGAAGACCCGCTTGCCACCTCGGGCCAGCCCAAGGCGACGCCGCCTTCGGCGGTTTCCAAGCCCCCTTCCTCGCCCGTTCAGGCCGCGCCCAAACCCGCGGCTGCCGCCGAGAGCAAAAGCTGATCCTTGAACACTGGCCTCCCTTCTCGGGGCGGGGCCGCCATGACAGTGAAAAAGCCGGGCCATGTGCCCGGCTTTTGTGCGCCCGAGGCACGGCCGTTCATTCTCTTTTCCGCCATTCTGGCCTCGGCCCTGGGGTTCATAGACGGCACGCTGGTCGCGATCGCGCTGCCAGCCATGCGCGACGGGCTGAACGCGACGCTGGTTCAGGCGCAATGGATCAATAACGGCTATCTGCTGCCCCTCTCCGCGCTGATCCTGATCGGCGGGGCCATCGGGGACAGATACGGGCTGGCCCGCGTCTTTGCCGCCGGGATCGCCGGTTTTGTGCTGGCCTCGCTGGCCTGCGCCGTCGCCCCCACGCCGGAAACGCTGATCGTGGCGCGCGTGTTTCAGGGCATCGGCGCGGCGGTCATGGTGCCCGGCAGTCTTGCCCTGATCGCGCGCGCCTATCCGGCGGAGGAACGTGGCCGGGCCATCGGCATCTGGGCCGCCGCCTCCGCATTGACCACCGCGCTCGGGCCGATCCTGGGCGGGCTGGTTCTGAGCTTCGGCGGGACCGAGACGTGGCGGCTTCTCTTCGCAATCAATCTGCCGCTTGGCGCACTGGCGCTCTGGATGATCCTGACGAAGGTCGCCGCCGACCCGGCGCGCCCCGATCACCCGCTGGATCTGCCCGGCGCGGCCCTGATCACCGGTGCGCTCGCCCTGATCGCTCTGGGCCTTACCGGCGCGTCCGAGGGGCATGCCGTCAACTGGACGCCCGCCCTTGTCGGCGCGGCGCTGTTCGCGGGATTTCTGGCTTGGGAGGCCCGCAGTCCCGCGCCCATGGTTCCGCTTGATCTGTTCCGAAATGCCAGTTTCTCGGCCGCGAACGGGGCGACCTTTCTGATCTATTTCGCACTGTCCACGGTGCTCTTCTTCCTGCCGATGACCTTGATCGCCGGTTGGGGGCAATCCGAAGTCGTGAGCGCCGCCGCCTTCGCGCCGCTATCGATTTTCATCCCGCTTCTGTCCACCCGCGCCGGGAAATGGGCCGATGACCATGGCCCCGGGCCCCTGATCGCGGTTGGCGGCGGGCTTGTGGCGCTGGCCTTCGCGGGGCTTGCGATCACCACCCCGTTGCAGGCCTTCTGGATCTTCACCCTGCCCTGCACCGCGCTGATGGGTCTGGGCATGGCCCTTGTCGTCGCGCCGCTATCGGCGGCGATCATGGGCGCGGTGCCCGAAGACCGCTCGGGCACGGCATCGGGGATCAACAATGCCGTCAGCCGTGTATCCGGGCTTGTCGCGGTCGCCGTGATGGGCACGCTTGCAGGCGCGATCTATGCGGGTGCGGGCGGCACCGGCAGCTTCGGCGCGTTTTCGGATACGGCGGGCCATGCGGCGGCGATGAATACGGCGTTCGCGACGCTTTGCTGGGTGACCGCGGCGCTGACCGCTCTGGGCGCGGGTCTGTCCTGGCTCTTCATCCGCAACGAGGACTGAAACCTCCGCACAGGGCATGCAGGCGCGCCGTGGCCTCTAGTCGCGGGAGGTAAGCGCCCGGCGATAGATATGCCACGACGCGTGGCCCAGCATTGGCAGCACCAGAAACAGGCCCAGAAGGAACGGCAGCATCGCGACGAAGGTCAGCCCGGCGATGATGGCCCCCCATGCCAGCATGACGCCCGGGTTGGTTTTCACCACCGAGAAACTGGTGAGCATCGCGGTCACGAAATCCAGTTCCTTGTCCAGCAGAAGCGGCAGGGCGATCACGGTCAGCGAAAACAGGACAAGGGCGAATATCGCCCCCGCCACCGTGCCGACGATCAGCATCATCAGCCCTTCCGGCTCCAGCAGATATGCATAGGACGATGTGACATTGGTCAGCGCCGAGGGGCCCAGAAAAAGCGCAAACAGCATATGGGCGAAAAACGACCAGAACAGGAAATAGACGATGATAACCCAGGAAATCGACGGCAATTGCCGATCTTTCTGCCGCCAGATCACGCCGAAGATATCGTTTCGCCGCCAGCCTTCGCCTTGCTCCAGACGACGCGACACCTCGTAAAGCCCGACCGCCAGAAACGGCCCCAACAGGGGAAAGCCGAGCGTGATCGGGATCGCATACCAGATCTGGTCAGTGACGAAGAGAAACAGATAGATCAGCCAGCCGCCCACCACATAGACATGGGCGAAAAACAGCCCCATGAACGGCGCGGCCAGATAATCCCGCAGCCCCATCTTCAGCGCATAGCCCAGATCGCCCAAGCTCATCCGGTTGACGGCGGGCACTTTCGAGGCGAGGCGTGGCTGGCTTATGTCGCTCATCCCGGATCCTCCCTTGCGAAACTCTAGCGGCAGGGCTTGCCGCGCGCCAAGCCCCTGCCGGGCGGATTTGCGAATTTATGTGTCATCGTCAAGGATCGGCAGATGGGTCCGCGGCCATTGCGTTGCCTGATGATAGATTTCGCCAAGCGCCAGCACCGCCGCATCGCCGCCCTTGGGCCCGATCAGTTGCACCCCGCCGGGCAGGCCTGCGGCGCCAAAGCCCACGGGCAGGTTCAGGCAGGGCAGCCCCGCCAGACTGACCGGCACGACAACCTCCATCCAGCGGTGATAGGTGTCCATCGCGACGCTCGCGATCTCCTGCGGCCATCTCCACTCCGCCGGAAACGGCCAGCATTGGGTCGATGGCAGTACCAGCGCATCAATTTGCCTGAACATCTCCTCCAGCGCCGACAGCCATCGCGTCCGGATCGCCGCCGCCGTCTCGATCCGGTCTCCGTCGAGCGCAAGGCCGCGCTCGATTTCCCAGACGGCCTCGGGCTTGAGCAAGGCCCGGCGGGCCGGATCGCGCCAGTCGGCCCCGTATTCCAGCGCCACCGTGAACGACCGCAGATCGGTCCAGCTTTGCCAGAGCGCGGCGGCGTCGAAGGGCGGGGCCAGCGGCTCCACCTCCCAGCCCAGATCGCGCATCGCGGCCACGGCGCCCTCTGCCAGATCGAGCACGCCCTCCTCCATCGGATAGGCGCCGCCCCAGTCTCCCAGCCAGCCGATCCGCGGGGGTTTCCGCGGCGGCGGCCCCGGTTGAAACGCCCCGTCGGTCAGCGTTTCCAAAAGCGCCGACACATCGGCGACCGAACGGCCCATCGGGCCGCGCGTGCTCAGCCCGTGGGAAAAAACGCTGTCGCCGGGCTCGGCCGGTATCAGCCCCGCCGTCGGTCGGAACCCGTAGACATTGTTCCAGGCGGCGGGGTTGCGCAGGCTGCCCATCATGTCGGACCCGTCGGCCACCGGCGCCATCCCCATGGCCAGCGCCGCCGCCGCACCCCCCGAAGATCCACCGGCGCTGCGCGACAGATCGTAGGGGTTCCGCGTGACGCCGAAAATCGGGTTGAAGGAATGGGATCCAAGCCCGAATTCCGGGACATTGGTCTTGCCGATGATGATCGCGCCCGTCCGGCGCAGCCGGGTCACCAGCGCCTCGTCCGCCACGGGCACGCAATCGCGCAACGGTGACCCCCAGGTCGATCGGACGCCCTTGACCCCAACCAGATCCTTTACGGCGAGCGGCATCCCATGCAGCCAGCCTTCGCGCGGCATGGCATCGGCCAGCCGTGCCTCGCCCATCAGCGCCTCGCGGTCCCGCAGGGACACAATCGCATTCACGCGGGTGTTCACGGCGTCGATCCGGGCCAGCGTGGCGCGCATCACCTCAACCGCGCTCACCTCTCGCGCCGCCATCCGTCGCGACAGCTCGACCGCATCCATGTGCAGAAAATCAGACATCCCGCCCCCCTTCATCCGGCCCCAGGGCGGCGCCCGGGGCAATGGCAGAGCGGTTCCGTCAGCCCGCCGACCGCGCGCCGGGGCGCCCGCCCGTCTATTCCGCCCGCGCCTCTGCCCGGCTCTTGCCGGAGACATCCATGGCCAGCGTCGCGGCCATGAGCCCGTCCAGATCGCCATCCAGAACCCCGGATGTGTCAGAAGTCTCGTAGCCGGTGCGCAGGTCTTTCACCATCTGATAGGGTTGCAGGACATAGGACCGGATCTGGTTGCCCCAGCCCGCATCGCCCTTGGCCTCATGGGCCTCGTTGATGGCCTCGTTCCGGCGATCCAGTTCCATCTGGTACAGCCGGGATTTCAGGGCTTTCATCGCGATATCGCGGTTCTGGTGCTGCGATTTTTCCGAACTCGTCACCACGATACCGGTGGGAATATGGGTGATCCGCACCGCCGAATCCGTCGTGTTCACATGCTGCCCGCCCGCGCCCGAGGAGCGATAGGTATCCAGCCGGATATCGGCGGGGTTCACCTCGATCTCGATATTGTCGTCGACCACCGGATAGACCCAGACCGAACTGAACGAGGTATGCCGCCGCGCCGCACTGTCATAGGGCGAAATCCGCACCAGACGATGCACGCCGCTTTCGGATTTCAGCCATCCATAGGCATTGTGGCCGGAAATCTTGTAAACCGCAGAACGTATGCCCGCCTCGTCACCGGCCGTGGTCGATTGCAGTTCCACCTCGTAGCCGCGTTTCTCGGCCCATCGCACATACATCCGCGCCAGCATCGAGGCCCAGTCGCAGGATTCCGTTCCACCCGCACCGGCATTGATCTCAAGGAAGGTGTCGTTGGCGTCGGCCTCGCCGTCCAGCAGCGCCTCCAGCTCCTTGGCCGCCGCATCCTCCACAAGTGCCGCCAAGGCTGTTTCGGCCTCGGCGACGACCTCGTCATCGCCTTCCTCCTCGCCCATTTCGATCAGGCCGACATTGTCCTCCAGCGCGCCCTTGATCGCCTCATAGGTTCCGATCTTGTCCAGCAGCACCTGCCGGTCGCGCATCAGTTTCTGCGCCGCGGCCTGATCGTTCCACAGATCCGGGTCCTCCACCCGGGCGTTGAACTCCTCAAGCCGGTGCCGGGCCGTTTCCAGCCCCAGTCGCTGACCCAGAAGCTCAAGCGATTTCTGCACTTTTTCGATATGGGATTGGGTCTCGGCCCGCATGGATCAGCCTGCCTCGTGAAGGATCATGTCAGTGTCCAACCGATCTAGACCAGCGGCCCGGCGCCCGCAAGCGGGCGCGCGCCAGGCAGCTTTCCGCATCTCAGTAAAGCCCGCCGGAACTCAGCGTGCCGAAGCCCGTGCCCGTAGGCACCCGGGCGCTGTCGCCGGTTGAGGTGGTGACCGTCTGCCCCGTGGTGCCGCCCTCGCCGCTGTCTTCCTCGCCGCGGGCGAACATCGGCAGGTCCGATCCCATCGCGAACCCGCCATCGACAATCGCCAGCAACCCGTAGATCGGCTCTTCGCCCTGGCGGAACAGTTCGGCGACAACGTGGTCGCCCTGCGCATCGTCGGGCAGGCGCTGGCCCGAGAACCGGTCGATATTGTAGAAGACCCCGCCTTCGGGAACGCGGAACGGGCCGCCGCCATATTCCTCGATTGCGGCCTGCATGAACTCGTTGAAGACAGGCCCGCACATCCCCCCGCCCGAGGCCCCCCGGCCAAGCGGGCGCGGCTGGTCATGACCGATGTAACACCCCGCCGCGATGTTGGAGGAGAAGCCAACGAACCACACGTCGCGCGCATCGTTCGTGGTGCCGGTCTTGCCCGCGATCGGTACCGGCAGGTTCACGGTGGAGGACGCCGTGCCGCGCTCCACCACACCGCGCATCATGGAGGTCAGCTGATAGGCCGTGATCGGGTCGATCACACGCTCGCGGTTGGAGACGATCCGCGGCGCCATGCCGGGCTCCAGCGAGGCCAGTTCGCAATCCGGACACAGCCGCTGATCGTGACGATAGACCGTCCCGCCGAAGCGGTCCTGCACGCGGTCGACCAGCGTCGGCTGTACCCGTTCACCGCCATTGGCGAACATCGCATAGGCCGCGACCATGCGGAACAGCGTCGTCTCCTGACTGCCAAGCGCATTCGCCAGAAAGGTCTCCGCGTCGTCGTAGACGCCGAACCGTTCGGCGTAGCGGGCCACGGTTTCCATGCCCACATCCTGCGCCAGACGCACGGTCATCAGGTTTCGCGACCGCACGATGCCCGTGCGAAGCGGTGCAGGCCCGTAGAACTGGTTCGACGCGTTTGTCGGGCGCCAGATGCCCGCGCCCGTGTCCAGCTCGATCGGCGCGTCGATGACGATCGTGTTCGGGCTGTAGCCGCTGTCCAGCGCGGCGGCATAGACGAAGGGCTTGAAGCTCGATCCCGGTTGCCGCGTCGCCTGAGTGGCCCGGTTGAAGACCGAATGCTGATACGAAAACCCGCCCTGCATCGCAAGCACACGGCCCGTGTTCACATCCATCGCCATGAAGCCACCCTGCACCTCGGGGATCTGGCGGAGCGTCCAGCGGATGAAGCTGCCGTCGCTGTCGCTTGTCATCGCGCGCACATGGATCACGTCGCCAACATCCAGCAGATCGCCGGCAACCCGCGCGGCGCTGCCCCGGTTGCCATCGGCATCCACGGGCCGGGCCCAGGTCACGTCCTCGGCTGGGATGAAGTGGCCGTCCTCATCCTCGGGCACATCCTCGATCCCGATCCGCGCACTGCTCTCGCCGACCGACAGAACCACCGCCACATGCCAGCCTTCGATGTCGCGGGGAATGTCCGTATCCGCAAGCGCCGCGCGCCAGCTTTCCTCATCCGCGCCCTCCAGCAGGGCCGGGTCGATCACCGCCAGCGGGTCCCGCCAAAGGCCCTGCGCGCGGTCGTAGCGTTCCAACCCCCGGCGCAGCGCGACCTCCGCCACCTGTTGCAGGCTCTCATCCATCGTGGCGCGCACCGCATAGCCGCCGGAGAAGAACTCCTCCTCCCCGAACTGCACCGACAATTGCCGGCGGATCTCGTCGGTGAAGTAGTTCCGCGGCGGCACTGTGGCGCGGAACGGCTCGATATGGCCGCCCTGAACGGTTTCCAGGGGCGCGGCCTGCGCCGTCTCCATTTCGTCGCGGCTCAGATACCCGTTCTCGAACATCTCGCGCAGCACGTAGTTGCGGCGGTTGATCGCCTGATCGTAGTCACGCACCGGATGCAGCCGGCCTGGCCGCTGCGGCAGCGCCGCCAGATATGCCGCCTGCTCCGGGCGCAGCTCTCGGAGGGACGCATTGAAGTAGGTCTGCGCGGCGGCGGCCACGCCATAGGAATTCTGGCCCAGGAAAATCTCGTTGAGATACAGCTCAAGAATGCGATCCTTGCTCAGCGTCTGCTCGATCCGGGCAGCAAGGATGATTTCCTGCACCTTGCGCTCGACCGTCCGCGATCCGTCCAGAAGGAAGTTCTTCATCACCTGCTGCGTGATGGTGGATGCGCCGCGGACATCGCGCCCCCGGGACCGTATGGCTTCCACGAAAGCGGCGCCGATTGCCCGCGGGTCATATCCGTCATGTTCATAGAAATTCCGGTCTTCGGCACTCACGAAGGCATGGGCCACCAGATCGGGAATATCCTCGGCCGCCACGAACAGACGCCGCTCGCGGGCGAACTCGTCGACGATCTCGCCCTCGGCGGAATAGATGCGGCTGATCGTGGCGGGCGTGTAGCGCGCCAGCGTCTCGTGATCGGGCAAATCGCGGCTGTACATGTAAAGGACCGCGCCAATCGACAACGCGGCAAACACCAGCCCGATCGTCAGCAAACTGAAGATCGCGCCGAATATGCCAAGAATGAATCGGATCATGTCGAACCTGTGCCGCCACCTGATGCCCGCTTATAGGGGTCCCGGCGGGCGGGGTCAAAAGCCACAGGCATCTTTCCGCGATCACAAAACCGCGGCCCCGTGCCCGGGTAGCCCGGTACCTGTCCTGCGATCCGGGCGGTGCGCCCTGCTATTGCCGCAAGAGCGTGGCCGCCGCCGCATCCTCCACCGCCCATTCCAGAATGGCGTCGCGCATCGTGGCCTGCATCAGCGCGCGCCAGACCGGATCCACAAGGTTGGCCAGATCCTCCGGCTCGGACATGAACCCCAGTTCCACCAGAACCGACGGGATATCCGCGGCTTTCAGCACGGTAAACCCCGCCTCCAGCCTCGGGCGGCTGTGCAGATCGCCTTCGGCTGCCGCGATGCCCGCCACCAGCGCATCGGCCAGCGCATCCGAGCGCGGGTCGGTTTCCAGCCGCGCCAGATCCATCAGGACGCCCGCCACCACATCGTCGCTGCCGCTGAGATCGATCCCGGCCAGCAGATCCGCCCGGTCATGGCGTTCCGCCAGCGCGGCGGAGGCTTCATCGGACGCGGTTGCCGACAGGGTGTAGACCGTCGCACCCGTCGCCCGCCCTTCGGCCAGCGCATCGGCATGGAGCGAGATGAACAGATCCGCACCGGCGGCGCGGGCGATGCTGACCCGGGTGGGCAGCGGCACGAAGACATCGCTCTCGCGCGTCAGGATCACCTCGAACCGGCCGGACCGCACCAGCGTTTCGCGCAACTCGCGGGCAAAAACCAGCATCAGATCGGCCTCGTCATGGCCGTCGCGCTGCGCGCCGGGGTCCAGCCCGCCATGGCCCGGGTCCAGCACCACGACCAGCATGCCCGTGCCGCTCTGCCGGGGGCGGGCCATTTCGCCCGCAGCCGGTGCGACCAGGGTGGCAACACCGGGCGGCGCGCCCGCGGTCTCCGCGAACGCCTCCGGGCTTGTGGGGTCGAGCCGCAGATGAACGGTAGCCGTCCCGTCGGCCGGATCGGTCTCCATCGCGGCCTGGGCCACGGCGAGCGGCCGGGACAGTTCCAGCACCATGCGCGACCAGCCCGGCTCAAGCGCGCCGCCAGTCTCGACGCCTGCCACCGCGTCGGCGGCATCGAAATCGACCGACAGACCCTCCCAGGCGACCTCCCGGAAATCCACCACGACGCGGGCGGGGTCATCCAGGGTGAACACCCGAAACGGCACCGCCTGGCTCAGCGCAAGCCCCATCCGGGCGCCGCCGCCGGCCACGTCGCTCAGCGAACTGTCGGCGGGCAGAACCCGGGCCAGGGCGCGGAAGTCCTGCGCCAGGGCCGGGGTCGCCAGCCAGATCATCAGAAAACTCAAAACTGCTCGGATCATCGGTCTTCCGCCGAAAGAATTTGCCGGAGACTAGCAGAGCCGGCGGCCCGCCCCAAGAGGCATCCTGCGTCCGGACGGATCGCGAAAACGCCGATCTGGCGAGGCCGGCACCCTATTCGGCGGCGGCCCGCGTCGACATGAAGTTTTTCAGCCGCGCAAGCCCCTCCTCGATATCCGCCGTGGCGCGTGCGTAGGAAAAACGCACCGTCCCCTGCCCCCGAACCGGGTCGAAATCCAGCCCCGGCGTCACCGCAACGCCCGCGTGGTCCAGTATCTCGGTGCAGAACGCCCGGCTGTCGGTGGTGATCTCCGAGACATCCGCATAGACGTAAAACGCGCCATCCGCGGGCGCGACCCTGTCGAAACCGGCCGCGGCGAGACCCTCCAGCATCAGCGCCCGGTTTGCGGTATAGACCGCGCGATGGCCATCCAGCTCGGCCCGGCCTTCTGGGCTGAGCGCGCCAAGTGCCGCGACCTGCGCCGCATGGGGCGGGCAGATGAACATGTTCTGCGCCAGCCGTTCGATCAGCCGCACATGATCCGGCGGCACCACCATCCAGCCGAGACGCCAGCCGGTCATCGAGAAATACTTGGAGAAGGAGTTGACGACATAAACCTCGTCGGTGACTTCCAGTGCCGAAATCGCGCGCCCGTCATATTGCAGACCGTGATAAATCTCGTCCGAGATCAGCGAGATCCCCTGCTCCGCGCAGGCCCCGGCCAAGGCACCCATGGCCGCCTTGTCCAGCATGGTGCCGGTCGGATTGGCGGGGGAGGCCACGATCAGCCCGGCCAGATCGCCGGACATTTGCCGCGGCAGGGGCTGGTAGCGGCTGGCCAGATCGGTCTGCAGCCCCACGGGCACAAGGCTGAGCGCGCGCAGGATTTGCCGGTAGGACGGGTAGCACGGCTCACCCAGAGCCACCTTGTCGCCCGCATCGAACAGCGCCGAGAAGGCGAGGAGAAACGCGCCTGAGGCCCCCGCCGTGATCACCACCCGCGCCGGGTCCAGATCGAGGCCGTACCATTCGCCGTAGAGCGCGGCGATGGCCGCACGCAGATCGGGGCGGCCAAGGGCGACCGTGTAGCCAAGCGGCCCGGCCTCCATCTCGGCGATCAGGCGCTCCCGCGCGGCCCGTGGCGCGCCGGTGCCTGGCTGCCCCACCTCCATATGGATAATATGGCGACCGGCCTCTTCGGCGGCGCGGGCGGCCTCCATCACGTCCATCACGATGAAGGGATCGACCTCGGCCCGGCTTGAATGTCGCATGAAAGCCTCCCTATGATGACGCGTTGAAGCAGGCCCCATGGGAGACGTCAATGCCCCGCCGCCGCCCGTTTACGACGCTGATCGCAGCGCTGGCCCTTTTGCTGACCGGATGGGCGGCCGAGGCGCGTTCGATCATTCGCGACGCAGAGATCGAACGCGGCCTGCAGGAACTGGCGGCGCCCATCCTGCGCGCCGCGGGTCTGCCGACCTCCACCCGGATCATCGTGGTGAACGATCGGACGCTGAACGCCTTCGTGGCCGATGCCCGGCATATCTTCATTCATTCCGGTCTGCTGATGCGGATGGAGGACCCGGCCGAGTTGCAGGCCGTGCTTGCCCATGAGGCGGCCCATATCGCCAATGGCCATCTGACCCGGCGCCCGGCCAATGCCCGCAGCGCGCAGAGTGCCGCGCGCATGGGCCTGCTTCTGGCGCTGGCGGCGGGGGCGGCATCGGACAATGGCCGCCTGGGCGCCGGGATCGCGATCGGAACCGGGTCCACCGCCGCGCGCCTGTTTTTCGCCCATACCCGCGCCGAAGAGGCCAGCGCCGACCAGGCCGGGCTCCGCTACATGGTTCAGGCCGGGATCGACCCCGCCGCGATGCTGGAGGTGCTGGAGATCTTCCGGGGTCAGGAGGCCCTGTCGGCCGGGCGGCAGGACCCTTATGTCCGCACCCACCCGCTGACCCGCGATCGCGTGCGCAGTGTCGAGGCCTTTGTCAACGGACGCTCCGGCAGCGCGGCGGGCGCCGAAAGCAGCGCCGAGGCACAATACTGGTTCGCCCGGACCCGCGCCAAGCTGGGCGGTTTCCTCAATGCCCCGCGCCAGACGCTCCGGCAGGCGGGCCGCACCGACCAGGGCGAGATCGCGACGCTGGCGCGCGCCATCGCACATCACCAGAACGCCGATGCCGCGCAGGCCATATCCGAGGTCGGGCGGCTGTTGCAGATGCGCCCGAATGATCCGTATTATCAGGAGCTTCAGGGCCAGATCCTGTTTGAATCGCGCAATTTCCCGCAGGCCGTGCAGGCCTATGCCCGCGCCGTGCAACTGGCGCCTCGGGAGCCGCTCATTCTGGCGGGCTACGGGCGCGCGCTTCTGGCGGCGGACACATCCTCCGGCAATGCCCGCGCCCGCGAGGTGCTGGAACAGGCCTATGCCCGCGATCCGTTCGACCCGCGCATGCTGCGCGATCTGGCTCTGGCCTATGCCCGCGGCGGCAACAATGGCATGGCCTCGGTCGTCACGGCGGAGCGCTACGCGATCCTGGGCCGGATGGAAGACGCCGAAATTCACGCCAACCGCGCCAGCGGCCTGCTGCCCAACGGATCGGGCGGGTGGCTTCGCGCGCAAGATGTGTTACGGGTGGCCGAAGCCGCCCAAAGCCGGAGAAATCGCTGATGAAATCGTTTTTTGCCGCCGCCCTGACCGGATTGATGCTGATCCTGAGCGGCCCTGCCCTCGCCGTCGATCTGGACGCCCTTACCGATACGGAGCGCGCGGCCTTCCGGGCGGAGGTGCGGGCCTATCTGCTCGAAAATCCCGAAGTGCTGATGGAGGCGATCGCGGTTCTGGAACAGCGCCAGGCCGCGGCCGAGGCGGCGCAGGACATGGACCTCGTGGCGGCCAATGCGGAGGCGCTCTTCAACTCCGAAACCTCCTGGGAAGGGGGCAACCCCGAGGGCGATCTCGTGCTGGTGGAGTTTCTCGATTACCGCTGCGGCTTCTGCCGGCGTGCCTTTCCGGAGGTGGAGCAACTGCTTGAAAGCGATGGCAATATCCGATTCGTGATCAAGGAGTTCCCGATTCTGGGCGAGCAGTCCACGCTGGCCTCCCGCTTCGCGCTCTCGACCCGGATCATCGAGGGCGATGCGGCCTACAAGGATCTTCACGATGCGATGATGGTGATGCGCGCGGAGGTGTCCGAAGAGAGCCTGAGCCGGATTGCCACCGAGCTTGGCTTCGACGCGGAGGCGATTCTGGCCGGCATCGATGCCCCCGAGATCGACCGGGTGCTGGAGGAGAATTACGCGCTGGCACAGCGTTTGCAGATCAGCGGGACACCCAGTTTCGTGATGGGCGACCAGTTGCTGCGTGGCTACCTGCCCTACGAGGCGATGGCGGAACTGGCGGAGCAGTTGCGGGCCGAAGCGAACTGAGCCCTGCCCGTCCCCCCCCGCCGCGTGGCGGGAAAGGCGCGATAGCGCCGGTTTGCCCGTCGCGCCCTCCTCGCAACGCCGGGATAGCTGCCCGTGCGGGCGCAGCCCGCGTGGCCCGCACCGAAGAGTGAGTGATGGCTGAATTCGCGTCCTATGTCATCTGCACGTCACCGCGAAGCGGCAGCACTCTGCTTTGCCAGCTTCTGGCGGCAACCGGGGTATCGGGCAACCCCGCCTCCTATTTCCACAAACCTTCCGTGGCGGATTGGGCCAGTGCCCTTGGCCTGTCGCCCGCCGCATCCGCCCCGGAAAAGGACATGCTCGCCGATATAGTCCAGGCCGCGCTTGCCAAGGGGCGGCGCGAGACCGGGATCTTCGGGCTCAGGCTGCAGCGACACAGCTTCGATTTTTTCGCCCGGAAACTGGCGGTGCTTCACCCCGAACCGGCAACCGATTTGCAGCGTTTCGAGATGACCTTCGGGCGCACCGCCTTCATTCACCTGACCCGGCTCGACAAGGTCGAGCAGGCGGTGTCTTGCGCGATGGCCAATCAGACCGGCCTTTGGCATCGGGCATCGGACGGCACGGAGCTTGAGCGCGTCTCTCCGCCGCGCCCTCCGGTTTATGATGGCCGCGAGATCCGGGAGCATCATGATCGCTTCCTTTCCTTTGATCGCGAGTGGACCCGCTGGTTCGACGCCGAAGGCATCGAACCGCTGCGGATCACGTATGAAACGCTTGCAGCCGACCCGGTCGGGACATTGCGCGGCCTGTTGGCCGAACTTGGCCTGAACCGGGAGGCCGTAGCCGGCGTGACGCCGACGGTCGCGAAGCTGGCTGACCGGACCAATCACGACTGGGCAACACGCTTTCGGGCCGACCTGCGATCAGCCGCTCACGAAGCGGAACGCCACCCGCACTGACACCTCCAAAGGGCCCACCGGCGGTCGCGGGCATAAAACAGGCGGGCAAGCCACAGAATGACAAAGGGCGCCACCGGGGCGCCCTTTGCAATCTGGTCTTCAATGGGTCCGACGCGCGCCCGTCAGCCGAGCGACCACCAGCCCTTGCGTTTCGGCTTGGCCGGTTTCTCGGGCGCAGCCTGCGTCTCCGGCTGCGGCTCGGGGGCGGGTTCCGGTGCAGGATCCGCCGTGACTTCCGCTGTTTCCAGAACCGGCTCCGGTGCGGGCTCGGGCTCCGGCGCGGCGGCGGGTTCGGGCGCCTCTTCGGTTGCCACGGCCGCTTCGGTATCAGGCTCCGCGGCGGGTGCCTCAGCGATTGCCGGCGCGGCCTTTTTGCGCCGCGTCCTCTTCGCCTTGACTTCGGGCGCAGGGGGCTCGCTCACGGGCTCTTCATCGCTCGCCGCGGCGACCTCCTCTTCGGCCGGTGCCTCCTCGGCGGCCTCTTCGGCCGGCGCCTCGTCGGTCTTCTTGCGGCCACGTCCCCCGCGGGAGCGGCGGCGCTTGGGCTTGGTCTCCCCCTCCTCGGCGTTTTCGGCGGCGTTCTCCTGATCGGGGGCCGCCACCTCGGCAGGCGCTTCCGTTTCAGGCACCTCGGCTGTGGTGTTCTCCTCCGCTACCGCTTCGGGTGCATCCTGCCCGTCGGCCTCTTGCGGCGCTTCGTCGGCCGCGCCCTCGCCATTGCTCTCGTCACTCGTCTCCGCATTGGTCTTGCGGCGGCCACGGCCCCCGCGACGGCGGCGGCGTTTGCGCTTGGTGCCGTTTTCCTCCCCGTCGGAGACCTCCGGAACATCCGCGACCTCAACCTCGTCGGCAACGGCTTCTTCCTCGATCTCGTCCATCAGGGCGGCATCCATCGACACGATCGGCGCGGCCTCCGGCACCCTGCGGGTGGCGGTCTTGAACTTCTCGATCTTGTAGTCCGGGGCGACCAGATGCGGGTCGGCCTCGATCCGGATCGACAGGCCATACCGCGCCTCGATCGCAGCCAGATACTCGCGTTTCACGTTCATGATGAAATTCACGATGCCCACCGGCGCTGTCAGCAACACCTCGCGCGACCGGCGGCGTGTCCCCTCCTCCTCCAGCTGGCGCAGGATGGACAGCGCAAGGCTGTCATCGGAGCGGACAAGACCCGTACCGTGGCAGGCGTGGCAGGGCTGGGTCGTCGCCTCCAGCATGCCCGGACGCAGCCTCTGACGCGACATTTCCATCAGCCCGAAGGCCGAAATCCGGCCCACCTGAATGCGGGCGCGGTCGGTTTTCAGCTTGTCCTTGATCCGCTTCTCGACCGCGGCGTTGTTGCGCCGGTCATCCATGTCGATGAAGTCGATCACGATCAGGCCTGCCAGATCGCGCAGGCGCACCTGGCGCGCCACCTCTTCGGCGGCCTCCAGATTGGTCTTGGTCGCGGTCTCTTCGATCGAGCCTTCCTTGGTGGCCCGGCCGGAGTTCACGTCGATCGCCACCAGCGCCTCGGTCACGCCGATCACGATGTAGCCGCCGGATTTCAGCTGCACCACAGGGTTGAACATGTCGGCCAGATAGCCCTCGACCTTGTGCCGCGCGAAAAGCGGCATCGGATCGGTGTACTGTTTCACGTTCTTGGCGTGGGACGGCATGATCATCTTCATGAAGTCCTTGGCCTGACGATACCCGGCCTCGCCCTCCACCAGAACCTCGTCGATCTCGCGGTTGTAGAGATCGCGGATCGACCGGTGGATCAGGTTGCCTTCTTCATAGATCGGGGCCGGCGCGATGGATTTGAGCGTCAGCGCGCGCACCTGTTCCCATTGCCGTTGCAGATATTCGTAGTCCCGCTTGATCTCGGCCTTGGTGCGTTTCGCGCCCGCCGTCCGCACGATCAGCCCCGCCCCCTGAGGCACGTCCAGACCGGTCGCGATCTCCTTGAGCTTCTTGCGATCCGCGGCCAGCGTGATCTTGCGGGAAATCCCGCCGCCACGGGCCGTGTTCGGCATCAGCACGCAATAGCGGCCGGCCAGAGACAGATAAGTGGTCAGCGCCGCGCCCTTGTTGCCGCGCTCTTCCTTGACGACCTGCACCAGCATAATCTGGCGAACCTTCACCACCTCCTGGATCTTGTATTTCCGGGGGCGCGGCTTGCGGACGGGGCGGATATCTTCCTGGTCGTCATCGTCGGCGACCGTATCCACATCATCCTGTTCGGCGCTGTCCGCGTCACCGTCATCGGCCCCGTTATCCTCGGCGCCATCCTCTTCGGAGCCGTCGTCATCGGCGCCCGTCTCGGAGATGTCCGCTTCGGCGGCATCCTGTGGATCTTCCTCGACCGCGTCTGCCTGCGTCCCGTCCTCGGAGGCGCCCGGTGCTTCGGCGGCGACATCGTGCAGATCGGTCGTTGCGATCTCATCCTCGTCTTCATCGCCCAGATCGACGACATCCATGCCCGACGGCGCGCGGGCCTCGCCCCGTGTCACCACGTCATGCGCGGCGCTCTCGGCCCTGGTCTCGCCGCCCTTCCGTCGGCGGCTGCGGCTGCGCCGCTTCGGGCGCGGCTCGTCTTCTGTCGCGGCCATCGCCTCGGCATATTCCCGTTCCTCGGCCAGCAGCGCTTCGCGATCCGCCGTCGGGATCTGATAGTAATCGGGATGAATTTCGGAAAAGGCGAGAAAGCCGTGGCGATTGCCGCCATAATCCACAAAGGCCGCCTGAAGCGATGGCTCCACCCGGGTGATCTTTGCGAGATAGATGTTTCCTGCCAGTTGCCGCTTGTTCAGCGACTCGAAGTCGAACTCCTCGACCTTGGTTCCGTCTGCCACGACAACGCGGGTCTCTTCCGCGTGTGTGGCATCGATAAGCATCTTTTTTGCCATGTTATCCTTGCGCATGGCCCCTTGCCCGCCCGTCGGGCGGCATGGCTGCCATGTTGTCCTGAAATGGCGAGGACGCGCGCCGACATGCCCACCGGACGGGCCGAAGCCACGTTGGTTCGTATCGGGGTTTGTCGCGCGCGTGTCATCGCGGTTTGTCTCCGATAGCGCGACAATGTCAGCGCCACCCGTTCATTGGCCCTGTTTTCAAGGGCAATCTTCCTGGGCCCTAACCGGCCCTGTGACCTGCCCGGCTGCTGCGCGGCGAATTGCCCGGCGCGACAGGGGGGCAGAGAAACTGTAAGGGGGTCAGCATATCCTGCCGACCCTTAGGTGACATTAATGGCAGCGCAGGCGGAATTACAATGGGCTATTTCCGCGCTCCACCCCGCACTTGCATCCCATTGCCGACCGGCCAGGGTGCGAAGACCTCGCTTCCGCCACCGAAACGCGCTGTATGCGCAACCTTTCAAAAACCCCGCCATATCAATGGGCTGAGCCCGAGCGGCGCGGTCTGCAATAGTCATTACGCGCTGATTATCGCTGGATAAGGACTGCCCCTAAAAGCCAGTTCGATTTGGATTTTGTCACGACCATCGGACCGCCCACTGCAGCCGGGCCGACAAGGCGCATGACATGCAAGTCATCAGTGCTCAGCGGAGCGCACACGCTGGCGCGGCGAAGGATCGGCGGTCGGGCCGGCAGGCATGGCCCGCCAAGCCCGCCAGCCCGGCATCAGAGATAATCCGACCGGCTCAACCCGTATTTCGCCATCTTCTCGTTCAATGTGCGGCGCGGGAGGCAGAGTTCCTCCATCACACTGGCGATCGAGCCGCGATGACGGCGCATCGTGTTGTCGATCAGCATGCGCTCGAACGCCTCCACATACTCTTTCAGAGGCTTGCCCTCGCCCACGGCCTGCGGGCTTATCTCGGCATTGTCGCTCATCAGCAGCGACGCGATCGTCCCCGAGCCGCGCCGTTGCTGCAGGATCGCGCGCTCGGCGATGTTGATCAGTTGCCGCACATTGCCGGGCCATGGAGCCTGCAGAAGCTGCGCGGCCTCCTGCGCGGTGACCTCGGGCGCGTCGGTGCCATATTCCTCGGCGAACTGCTCTCCGAACCGGTTGAAGAGCGTCAGAATATCCTCCCCGCGCTGGCGCAAGGGCGGCAGGTCGATCCGCATCGCCGCAAGGCGATAGAAGAGATCGGGGCGAAGCGCCGCCTCGCAGCCTTCGGGCTCGGCGGCATTGCAGATCGCCACGATCCGGGTTTCCGCCGGCGTGCCCTGATCGTTGATGGCGGTCAGCAGACGCGCCTGGAGCGCCTGCGGCAGCGCCTCCACATCCTCCAGAACCAGCGATCCGCCGCGCGCCTGCTCCATCAGGGGCAGATCCTGCCCCTCACCCACGGGGCCAAACAGCATGGCGGACAACGCGTCCTCGTCATGGGCGGCGCAGCTGATGGCGACGAAGCTCTTGCCCGCCCGCGGCCCCACCGCGTGCAGCGCATGGGCCACAAGGGTCTTGCCGGTTCCGGTCTCGCCGGAGATCAGCACATGGCCATCGGCCTGCCCCAGATCGAGGATGTCCTCCCGCAGCCGTTCCATCACCGGGGAAGACCCGATCAGCTTGCGCATCAACACGGTGCCGTCCGACAGCTCGCGGCGCAGCGCGCGGTTGTCCAGCGTCAGGCGGCGGGTCTGGCTGGCGCGTTTGGCCAGTTCGGTCATCCGGTCGGGATTGAACGGTTTTTCAAGGAAATCATAGGCGCCGATCCGCATCGCCTCGACCGCCATGGGCACATCGCCATGGCCGGTGATCATGATCACCGGCAGGCCGCTGTCCATGCCCATCAGACGCTTCAGAAACGCCATCCCGTCCATGCCCGGCATCTTGATGTCGCTGACCACGACACCGGGGAAGTCCGGGCCGATCCCTTTCAGCGCATCCTCCGCGCTGGCAAAGGTTTCTGTATCAAATCCGCTCAGCGCCAACCACTGGCTGATCGACTGGCGCATGTCCTGTTCGTCATCGACAATCGCGATTTTCATGGCGTCGTCCTCTATGCTCACTCAGCGGCGGCGTTGGCGGACCGATCAAGGATCGGCAGGCGCATCTCGAACACGGCGCCCCGTTTGGCGCCGTTGCGTGCGGTCAGTCGCCCACCAAGGTCCGTCACGATCCCGGACGAGATCGCCAAACCCAGGCCCACCCCGTCACCGGGTTTCTTCGTTGTATAGAATGGCTCGAACAAAGCATCGAGATCGTCAATCCCCCTGCCGCTGTCACGCACCGTCAGGACGGCCTCGTCGCCGCCGGCCACAATCAGGTCCAGCTCGCGCTCGTCCTCTGCCTTCATCGCATCCAGCGCGTTGCGCAACAGGTTGATGATCACCTGCTCAAGCCGCAACCGGTCGGCCAGAACCATCACCGGGCGACGGGGCAGGTTCTGGGTGATATCCACGGTCATCTGGCGCAGTTGCGGCTCCATCATCGTCAGCGCCCCGGTCAGCGCATCCCTGAGATCGACCGGCTCGAACGCCTCGCCGCCCTTGCGGGCATAGCTTTTGAGCTGCCGGGTAATCGCGCCCATCCGTTCGATCAGGTCGTCGATCCTCTGAAAGGAGCTCAGCGCCTCGTCGGGCCGGCGCCGCTGCAGAAGCAGCTTGGCCCCCGCCAGATAGGTCTTCATGGCCGCCAGCGGCTGGTTCAGTTCATGGCTGACGGCGGCAGACATCTCCCCCAGAGCGGCCAGTTTCTGGCTCTGCGCGAGGCTTTGCTCCGCCTCTTCAAGGGTCCGTTCGACCTTCTGGCGCTCGGCGATTTCCCGCCCGAGCCTGTCGTTCAACCGGCGAAGCTCTGCCGACTCGCGCTGGAAAATCGCGCTCTGCAATCGGGCGCGGCGGCTCAGCACGTAGAACCCCCCGGCCAGCAGCAGCGCGAATCCCATGATCTGGAGCGCCAGAACCCCGTTCACGCGCTCCCGCACCGAGGCATAGGCGGTGAACGAGGTCAGCCGCCAGCCGCGAAACGGAATGCGGCTTTCCAGCCGGATCGTCGCGTCGCCGAAGAAATAGGGCGTGGGGTCACCGAAGGCCCAGTCGCCCGTCGCCTCGATCGCGCGCTGGATGGCCGATGGCGGAGACCGGAGCGCCAGCGCCTCCTCCTCGGTCCGGCCGCGCCAGCGCGGTTCGGTGGACAGCATGATGCGCCCTTCGGAATTGGCCACGAACACCGCTTCGGTCGTGCCGCGCCAGCGGTCTTCGAGCCGGGCGAGATTGACCTCCACCACCACCACGCCCAGAAGCCGATTGTCATCCATGACCCGGCGCGAGAAGGTGAAATCGAAGGCACCCGTTTCCGACTGGCTGCTGTTGAAAACCGTGTCTGACGACCGCTGCGCCTGCACGAAGAAGGGCTCCGTGTTCAACAGCTCGCCCAGACGGTTGCGATCGGTGGCGGCCACGACCCGCCCCTCGCGGCTCAGCAGAAACATCGAGGCTGCGGCGATTTCCTCCCCATAGGAGATCAGCCGTTGCGACGTGGTGGTGTAATCGCCCTGATCGAGCGCCCGGATCAGAAGCGGATCGCGGCTCAGGAGCAGCGGAACCACCGAGTTTCGCTGAAGCTCCGACACGATCGAACCGGAATAAAGCGCAAGGCGCAGTTCGGCCCTGTTGCGGGTGCTTTCGGTGAACCGTTCTGTCAGCCAGATATTCGATATCCAGATCACGATCACGGCCGCGGCCAGAAACAGCATCATCAGGCCGCGCATCACCCAGGTGTGCGTCAGTCCAAAGCGCCGCGAGGCCGAAAGGTTGGTTTTGATAAGGCTCATCGCCGCCAGATTACGCGATGCAGGCCTGCCGCCTCAAGCATCTTGCAGCCATCTCCATCAGGCGTTGACCAGCGCCTCGGACAGCGAGGTGAACAGCGCCGCGCCATCCGTGCCGCCATGGGCAGGCTCCGCGCGCCGTTCGGGGTGCGGCATCATCCCCAGCACGCGGCGGTTTTCCGACAGGATCCCGGCAATCCGGTCGGTGGACCCGTTCGGCGCATCGAGATAGCGGAAGGCCACGCGATCCTCTCCCCTGAGCCGGGCCAGCGTGTCGGCATCGGCCTGATAGTTGCCTTCGTGATGGGCGATGGGAATGTCGATCTCCGCCCCCGCCGCATAGGCATTGGTGAAGGCGCTGTCGGTCGTCTCCACCCGCAAGGTCACGGTCTTGCAGATGTATTTGACCCCTGCATTCTGGAGCAGCGCCCCGGGCAGAAGCCGGGTTTCGGTGAGAATCTGGAAGCCGTTGCAGACGCCGAAGACATAGCCGCCCCGCGCCGCATGGGCTTTCAGCGCGCCCGAAATCGGCGATTGCGCCGCGATGGCCCCGCAGCGCAGATAATCGCCATAGGAAAACCCGCCCGGCACGCCGACGATATCGAGCCCGCCGGGCAGGTCGGTATCCTTGTGCCAGACCATCTCCACGTCGAAGCCGGCATTCCGGAACGCCACCGCCAGATCGCGGTCGCAGTTGGAGCCGGGGAAAACGAGAACCGCCGCGCGCATCAGCCCATCTCCACCCGGTAGCTTTCGATCACCGTGTTGGCGAGCAGCTTCTCGCACATCTCGGTCACCTGCGCCTCGGTCGTGCCGTCGGCCAGATCCAGCTCGATCAGCTTGCCCTGGCGCACACCCTCGACGCCATCGAAGCCCAGTGCGCCAAGCGCGTGGCGCACGGCCTCGCCCTGCGGGTCCAGCACGCCTTGTTTCAGCATCACGGTAACGGTTGCGCGCATCGCGTCTGCCCCTTCTTCCTGTCTCGAATTCGCCCCGGTCCGGCCCTTGACCCGAATGCCCGGTATCAGTTGATCAAGGTCGGTTTCGTCACCGGCGCGGCATTGGTGGGCATCACGCCCAGACGCCGCGCAACCTCGGTATATGCATCGGCCAGATTGCCCAGATCGCGGCGAAACACGTCCTTGTCGAATTTCTGCCCGGTCTCCATGTCCCAGAGCCGGCAGCTGTCGGGGCTGATCTCGTCGGCGACGATCAGGCGCATGTAGTCGCCGTCCCAGATCCGCCCGATCTCGATCTTGAAATCCACCAGCTTGATGCCGACCCCCATCATCAGGCCGCTCATGAAGTCATTCACGCGCAGCGCCAGCGAGATCATGTCGTCCAGATCCTGCTGGCTGGCCCAGCCGAAGGCGATGGCGTGCTCTTCGCTCACCAGCGGATCGCCGAGGGCGTCGTCCTTGAAGTAGAATTCCACGATCGGGCGCGGCAGGGCCGTGCCCTCGTCAATGCCCAGGCGCTTAGAGATCGAGCCGGCCGCCACGTTGCGCACGACCACCTCCAGCGGAATGATCTCCACCGCGCGGATCAGTTGTTCGCGCATGTTGATGCGGCGGATGAAATGGGTCGGCACGCCGATATTGCCCAGACCGGTCATGAAGAACTCCGACAGGCGGTTGTTCAGCACGCCCTTGCCGTCGATCACATCGCGTTTCTCGGCGTTGAAGGCGGTGGCATCATCCTTGAAATATTGCACCAATGTGCCGGGTTCAGGCCCCTCATAGAGGATTTTGGCCTTGCCTTCGTAGACCAGTTTGCGCCGTGCCATATTGTCTCCGTGAAAGGGGGCCGAAACGTGCCCCCACATTCCGTCAATTGAGCCGCGCTATAGGCCATCGGGCGCTCTGTCGCAAGGCAGATGGGCCATATCCGCTTGCGAGCCTGTGTCCACCCGGCATAATGGGGTCGACCGGCATTCCCTGTGAACGGAGAACAGACATGACCACCTTCGATGATCGCGAACACGCGTTCGAGTCAAAATTCGCCCATGACGCCGAAATGGCTTTCAAGGCCGAAGCCCGGCGCAACAAGCTGATGGGATTGTGGGTGGCGGATATTCTGGGCAAGACCGGCGACGAGGCGAATGCCTATGCCGCCGAGGTCGTGAAGGCCGATTTCGAAGAGGCCGGGCACGAAGATGTGATGCGCAAGGTGATGGGCGATCTGGGCGACCGGGTGCCGGAGGCCGAGATCCGCGCCAAGTATGCCGAGCTTCTGGCGGTGGCCAAGGGCCAGCTTCTGAACGAAGCCTAGATCGTCGACACGACCCCACATTCCGACGGCCCCGACGGATCCATGCCCGCGGGGCCGTTTTGCGTGAAGACCGGGGTGGGCCGCGCCTGCGATCCCGGCATTGCTCCGCGCCCGGGACAGGTGCGGTGATCGTGCAGATCGGCGCGCGACAGGCGGCGATCCGCATGCCCTGCAAGGCGGCTCATAACCATTATGCAGAGAATAAGCTTGCGCAGAAGGGGCGCAGACGCCATGTCCGGCCTGCTTGCAAGTAGGAAAGACCCAATTCACATGACCGATGCGCTGTCCGAGCTTCTGGCGACCCGTGACTGGCTTCTGGCCGACGGGGCGACGGGAACCACGCTGTTCAACATGGGCCTGCAATCAGGCGATGCGCCCGAGTTATGGAATGTGGAGCATCCCGACCGGATCACCGCGCTCTATTCCGGGGCGGTGGAGGCCGGGTCGGATCTGTTTCTGACCAATTCCTTCGGAGGCACGCGCGCGCGGCTGAAGCTGCATGATGCGCAGGATCGCGCCTTCGAGCTGAACAAGGCCGCCGCCGAGATCGGCCGCGAGGTGGCCGACAAGGCCGGACGGCGGGTGATCGTGGCAGGCTCGATGGGCCCCACGGGCGAGATCATGGCCCCGATGGGCGCCCTGACCCACGAAAGCGCGGTGGAGATGTTCCATGAACAGGCCGAAGGGCTGAAGGCCGGCGGGGCCGACGTGCTCTGGGTCGAGACGATCAGCGCGGCGGAGGAATACAAGGCCGCCGCCGAGGCTGCCCGGCTGGCCGATATGCCATGGTGCGGCACGATGAGCTTCGACACCGCGGGACGCACGATGATGGGCCTGACCTCGGCCGCGATGTCCGAGATGGTGGAACGGCTGGACCACAAACCGCTGGCCTACGGGGCCAATTGCGGGGTCGGCGCGTCGGACCTGCTGCGGACGGTTCTGGGCTTTCGCGCCTCGGGCAACGAGCGGCCGGTGATCGCCAAGGGCAATGCCGGCATTCCGAAATATGTGGACGGGCATATCCACTACGATGGCACGCCCGATCTGATGGCGCGCTATGCGGTGCTGGCCCGCGATGCGGGCGCCACGATCATCGGCGGCTGCTGCGGCACCCAGCCCGAGCATCTGCGCAAGATGCGCGCGGCGCTGGAGACCGAGCCGAAATCGGCAGCGCCCACGCTGGAGGCGATCACCGCCGCCCTGGGCGGGTTTTCCTCCGACAGCGATGGCACCGACGGGGCCGGGCCGACGCGCGCGCGCCCAAGCCGCCGCCGTACGCGCGGGTGACGGGGGCGTGTGTCATGACCCTTTCCGTGGCGAGTGCCGCAACGCGGCCCCGTTTCCCTGACCCAACCCTTGTCCGGCACGGGGCTGTTCCGGCGGCGGGGCGGGCGACATCACAGAAGGCTGAGCTGATCGCCCTTCGCCGGCGGCGGGCAAAACAGATCCGTCCTGAGCGGTGGCAGGTCGCGGTCCAGCCCGAGCGCCCGGGACGCCCGGCGAAACCGGGCCCGGATCAGCGCCGCATAGGTGCCAGTGCCCGTCATCCGCTTGCCCCAGTCGCTGCGGTAATCCTGCCCGCCATGCATCTCGCGGATTTTCTCCATCACCCTGTTGAACCGCGCCGGGTAGTGCTCTTCCAGCCAGTCGCGCCAGAGCGGCGAGACCTCCCGCGGCAGGCGCAGAGTCACGAAACTTGCCGCCACCGCACCGGCGTCGCGGGCGGCCGTCAGGATCGCCTCGATCTCGGGATCGGTGAGGCCGGGCACGATGGGCGATACCATCACCCGCACCTCGCAGCCGGCACGGGACAGAACCTCGATCGCCCGCAGACGGCGCGCGGGCGACGGCACGCGCGGCTCCATCTTGCGGGCCAGACCCGGATCCAGCGTGGTGACCGAGATGCCGACCCGCGCCAGCCCCGCCTGCCCCATGGCCCCCAGGATATCCGTGTCCCGCTCCACCAGCGTACCCTTGGTGACGATGCCGACCGGGTGCTGAAACGCCTGCAACACCTCAAGGACGCCGCGCATGATGCGCCGGTCCCGCTCGATGGGTTGGTAGGGGTCGGTATTGGTGCCGATGGCGATCACGCGGGGGCGGTAGCGCGGGTTGCGCAACTCCGCCTCCAGCAGCGCGGGCGCGTTGGGCTTGGCGGTCAGCCGCGTTTCGAAATCGAGCCCCGGGGACAGGCCCCAATAGGCGTGGCTTGGCCGCGCAAAGCAGTAGATGCACCCATGTTCGCAGCCGCGATAGGGGTTGATGGAGCGGTCGAACGGGATGTCGGGGCTCGTGTTGCGGGTGATGATGGACTTCGCCAGTTCCTCCCGCACCTCGGTCTTCAGCGGCGGCAGGGCTTCCTCCTCCGCCCAACCATCGGAAAATCCTGTTCTTTCAAATCGCTCGAACCGGCCGGTTCGGTTGCTGGCGGCCCCCCGGCCCTTGCGGCGATCGGGGGAAAGGGTCGGGTCCGTTTCCATCCCCGGAATGTAGAACGCAACAAGAACATTCGCAAGCGCAGGTCGGTCGCAGCACGGCCTGTGTCGCAATCCAACGCGTCAATTTTCCCACGTAGCCTAGCTAATGGTCAAAATGCGCCCAGGACACCCAGAAGAGGGAGAGCCTAATCATGTCCGAAGAAGAAGACGACATCATTCTCGCGGATCTGGACGATGACGAGCTTGTCCAACAGATGTTCGACGACCTCTATGACGGTCTGAAGGAAGAGATCGAGGAAGGCGTCAACATCCTGCTGGCGCGCGATTGGGCGCCCTACCGCATCCTGACGGAAGCGCTGGTGGGCGGCATGACCATCGTGGGCAACGATTTCCGGGACGGGATCCTGTTCGTGCCCGAGGTTCTGCTGGCGGCCAATGCAATGAAGGGCGGTATGGCGATCCTGAAACCGCTTCTGGTCGAAACCGGGGCCCCGCGCGTCGGCAAGATGGTGATCGGCACGGTCAAGGGCGACATCCACGATATCGGCAAGAACCTGGTGTCGATGATGATGGAAGGCGCCGGGTTCGAGGTGGTCGATCTGGGCATCAACAACGCGGTGGAAAGCTATCTCGAAGCTCTTGAGACGGAGGAGCCCGACATCCTTGGCATGTCCGCCCTTCTGACCACGACCATGCCCTATATGAAGGTCGTGATCGACACGCTGAAGGAAAAGGGCCTGCGCGACGATTACATCGTGCTGGTCGGCGGCGCCCCCCTGAACGAGGAATTCGGCAAGGCCATCGGCGCCGACGCCTATTGCCGGGATGCGGCCGTGGCCGTGGAAACCGCCAAGGACTGGATCGCGCGCAAGCACAACCAGATGGCCGCAAGCGCCTGAGCGGTTCGGCGGACCGGAGTGGATGAAAAAGGCGGGCCGGAAGGCGCGCCTTTTTCCTTTCCCGGTCTCTCGCCGCCCTGGCGGAGGGACGCGTGAGGCAAAGCGCCGGGCATCAGCCCCGGCAGGCAGTGCCCCCCGCGCGCGTGCCGCATCCGGATCTCTGCCCTTGCGTCCGCCCCCCCATCCCGATTTGGTGCCCCCATGCGAACCTATGCCATCGGAGATATTCACGGTCATCTGGACAAGCTGGAGCTTGCCCATGAGTTGATCGCCACGGACCGCGCGGCCTGCGGCGACGAGACCGCCCCGATCGTCCATATCGGCGATCTGGTGGACCGGGGGCCCGACAGCGCCGGCGTGCTGCGCTATCTGCGCGCGCGGCAGCAGGCCGACGCCCGGATCGTGGTTCTGAAGGGCAATCACGAGCAGATGCTGGACGATTTCCTGACCAACCCTCCCGGCACCGATGACGCGCAGGCGAACGGATATCTGAGGCCCGGCATTGGCGGGCGGGCGACGCTTGCCTCCTTCGGGATGGATCCCGATGCGCCCACCGCCGAACTGCAACGCGATGCGCAGGCCAATGTATCCCCGTCGGAACACGCCTTTATCACGTCGCTGCCGCTGACCTTTCTGCACGGTGCCTGCCTGTTCGTGCATGCGGGCATCCGGCCGGGGCTCCCGCTGGAGCAGCAGGACCCGGAGGATCTGATCTGGATCCGCAAGGACTTTCTGGAAAGCACCGAGGATCACGGCCTGCTTGTGGTGCATGGTCACACGCCCATCGAACGGGTCGAACACCATGGCAACCGGCTGAACATCGACACCGGTGCGGCCTTTGGTGGCCCGCTTTCGGCCATCGTGATCGAGGGACGCGCGGCATGGCTGCTGTCTCCGAGCGGACGTCTGCCTGTATGAACGGCCGCGATCTTGCCATCGTCGCGATCGTGATTATCGCCTGGGGCTCCAATTTCACGGCCATGAAGCTGGCGTTGGACGAACTGCCGCCCTTTCTTTTCGTGGGCCTGCGCTTTCTGATCCTGTTGCCGCTGCTGGCCGTTCTGCCCCGCCCGCCCGTGCCATGGTGGAAAATCCTCGCCGTAGGCACGCTGATCAACATGGGGCAATTTGCGTTTCTTTTCGCCGCGATGCGGGCGGATGTGACGGCCGGGCTGGCCTCGTTGCTGTTGCAGGCGCAGGCGCCGCTCACGATCCTTCTGTCGGCGCTGTTTCTGGGGGAACGGGTGCGCGGCATTCAGATACTCGGGATCTCGGTCGCGGTCGCGGGGCTGGTGATTTTCGGCGTGGGCGCGGGCGGAAACCTGACGCGGGTGGGCCTTGGGCTGGTCTTGTGCGGGGCGCTGTGCTGGGCTGGCGGCAATCTGGTCCTGAAAGGTCTGCGCGGCGTTTCGATGCTGCCGCTCTTCATCTGGGCCAGCCTCGTTCCGCCGGTTCCGATGCTGGCCCTGTCGCTGGCGGTGGAGGGGCCGGAACCCGTCGCCACGATTGCCGCGCTCAGCATGCAGGGATGGGTTGCGGTGGTCTATGTGGCGCTGATTTCGACGGTTCTGGGATATTCGCTCTGGGGCGCGCTTCTGGCACGGCACAAGGCCGCCGATGTCACGCCCTTCGCGCTGCTGATCCCGGTCGTGGGCATCGCCACGGCGGCGCTGGTGCTTGGCGAGCGTCTCACCCCGCTGGAGGTGACCGGGGCCCTGGTGATCATGGCGGGGCTGGCGCTGGCGGTTCTGGGGCCGCGCCTCAGGCCGGTTTGACCCTGCCGCCCCCGGGTAGGACGACCGGCCCAAGACAAGACATCCCGCCTGACCGCCGAAGGGCCCGCGCGCGTCACGGGGCCCTCGTTCCTGCCCACCCGATCCGGCTGGATCACCGGCTCCGCAGCCGTTCCAGATATGCAACCGCGGCCGCCGCGGCGATGGCGTAAAACACATGCCCGGCCAAAGCGACCCACGTGATCCCGGTAAAGCCAAGGAAGAACGGCAGCCCCGCGATCATCGTGATCCCGCCGATGGCGAAGACCCACAGACCGGCCCCATAGATGGCCGAGCCGATGGCCCAATGCAGCCCGGGCAGGATGCGGGCGATGACGGGGCGGGCGATGAAAAGCCAGCCCACCGGATAGGCGATGGCCCCCACCAGAAAGAGATGCATGAAGTTCCCCGCCGCCGCACCGTTCGGCAGGCCAAGCGCGCCCAGAAAGCCGCGCGCCAGACCGACGGGCGCCAGTTGCGCGAACCCGAGCATCGGTGAAATCGCCTTGCCCCAGAGGTCGAAGGCCAGTGTGCCCGCCGCGCCGCTGATCAGGATCAGGGCGAGCGTGTGCAGATTGATCGTGGGCAGGCTGGCGCTGCTGGCGGTAGGCGTTGTGGTGGCTGTCATCGGTACTATCCTTCGAATGCGGTCTGTCTGAGATCCGGGTTTGTCTTGACGCCAGACTCGGCCAAGGGTCTGATCCGCTCAACCCACAGCGCCGTGAGCGCACGGACTGGTGTAAAGTGTTTCAATGCACATAGATGACGAAACCCTGACAAATCATGGCATCCACGCACAGAAAGACGGGCGCGTCCTGATCCTGGCCTGCGGGGCGCTGGCGCGCGAGATCATTGATATCATTAACATAAACGGCTGGTCACATCTGGACCTGCATTGCCTGCCGGCGATATTGCACAACACGCCCGAAAGAATTCCGGACGCAGTGGCCAAGGCCGTCGCGGAGCAGCGCGGGAGATACAGCGAGATTTTCGTGGCATATGCCGATTGCGGGACCGGCGGATTGTTACAGGCCCGCTGCGCCGAGCTGGGCGTCGAGATGATCGAAGGCCCGCATTGTTACAGTTTTTTCGAGGGGAATGCGGAGTTTGCCGCACGTGACGAGATATCCGCCTTCTATCTCACCGATTTCCTTGTCCGGCAATTCGACGCCTTCGTGACGAAACCGCTTGGCCTGGACCGGCACCCCGAGTTGCGGGACATGTATTTCGGCCATTACACCAAGCTGGTCTATCAGGCGCAGACCGACGACCCTGCGCTGACCGCGAAAGCAAGGGATTGCGCGGCATTCCTGAAGCTCGATTTCGAGCGGCGGTTCACCGGCTACGGCGATCTGGAGGCCGCGTTGCGCCCCTTGTAGGCGCGGGTTGCAAGGGGGGGCTGGCTCAGGCGGCGGCCACGGTTTCGCCGGCCAGTTTCCGGATCCGCTCGACCATCGCGCGCAACCCGTTGGACCGCTGCGCGGAGAGATGATCGTTCAATCCCAGCCGGGCCAGTTCGCCGCCGGCATCGACCTTCAGAACCTCGTCCACGGTCAGCCCGGAATAGAGCGCATGCAGCACCGCGATCAGCCCGCGCACGATCATCGCGTCGCTTTCGCCCTGAAAACTGAACACCGCATCGGGCCCCTGCCCGTCGATCCGCGGCAGGATCCAGACCTGGCTGGCGCAGCCGTCCACCTTGGTGGCGGGCACGCGAAAAGCCTCCTCCAGCGGGTCCATGGCCTTGCCCAGCTCGATAACATGGCGATAGCGGTCTTCCCAATCGTCCAGAAACTCAAAGGTTTCCGCGATCTCATCAAATGCCGCGCTGGCCATGGGTACCTCCGTTATCCGATTGCGTTCCTGAGGTAGGCCGCAGACCCGCAAACGTCCAGAGGCGCTTTTCATCGCCGGGCCAATGCGCTACGCATTTCCTCAAGAAAAAGCCGGAGGGGCAAGATGGCATTTCGTCTGCTGATCACGCTGACAGTAATTCTGGGGCTTTCGGCCTGTTCCACGCGGTTGAACCCGTTCAACTGGTTCGGTAATGACCGCGAAGAGCGGGTTGCGGTGGTGGAAACCGTGGTCGTGACCGACCCGCGCCCGCTGGTGGCGCAGGTGATCAGCCTGAACGTGGACCCGCATCCCGGCGGCGCGATCGTGCGCGCGATGGGTCTGCCGCCCCGGCAAGGCTACTGGATGGCCGATCTGGTCGAGGTGGAACGGGGCGAGGGCCGCATCGTTTATGAGTTCCGCGTTTTCGAACCCCCGGTCGCCACCCGGGAGGGCACGCAGCGCTCCCGCGAGGTTCTGGCCGGGACCGAATTGAGCAATCAGGATTTGCAGGGGATCCGCACCATCGTCGTGCAGGCCCAGACGAACCGGCGGAGCGTCAACCGGCGGTGACGCAAGCGACCGGCCCGGCGCGGGCTAGACCGTGATGATCTGAACCTTCTGGCCATTGGCCGACAGCGCAATCTCGCCGCGCGTGAGCCGCAGCGCATCCTCACCGAACACCTTGCGGCGCCACCCCTTGGACCAGAGCCCGTCATGGTGCCCTGCCGCGATATCGTCGAGATCGGCGGCCGAGGCGATCAGTTTCTGCGCCACGCCGGCCTCCTCCGCCTTGGCTTTCAACAGCACCCGCAACAGATCCGCCAATGCCGGGTTCAATGCCGAGCGGTCACGGCCCGCGGGCATGTCGGGGAAGGTTTTCGGATCGGCAGAGACACCCCGGGCCACCGCGGCAATCAGCCCCTCGGCGATCTCGCCGCGTCGCGCCTCGCGCAGAAGCAGCCGCGATTTGCCCAGATCTTCAAGGGATTTCGGCTTGGACGACGCGATCTCCATCAACGCGTCATCCTTGATCACCCGGTTGCGGGGAATATTGCGGGTCTGGGCATGGGTTTCGCGGAACGCCGCCAGTTCCCGGACGATGGCCAGAAACCGCCCGGAATTGCTGCGCAGCTTCAGCCGCCGCCACGCGTTTTCCGGCTCCACCACGTAATTGCTGGCATCCGTGAGTGTGCTCAGTTCTTCTTCCATCCAGGCGGTGCGACCGGTCTCTTCCAGCCGTGTGGCAAGATGCTCGTAGATCTGGCGCAGATGCGTGACATCGGCCAGCGCATAGGTTTTCTGCGCGTCGGACAGGGGACGGCGGGACCAATCGGTGAAGCGCGAGGATTTGTCGACGCCGCCCTTGGTGATCTTGCGGACCAGCGTTTCATAGCCGACCTGATCGCCATAGCCACAGACCATGGCCGCCACCTGCGTATCGAACAGCGGCGTGGGGACGACATCGCCCTCCACATGGAAAATCTCCAGATCCTGACGCGCGGCATGGAATACCTTCACCACGGCCTCGTTCGCGAACAGATCGTAGAGCGGATCGAGCGAGATACCGTCCGCCAGCGGGTCGATCAGAACGGCGTTGCTCTCATCGGTGCCGGGCAGGGCAAGCTGGACGAGGCAAAGCTGCGCGAAATAGGTGCGTTCGCGCAGAAACTCGGTATCGACGGTGACATAGGGCACGGTGGCAGCGCGGGCGCAAAACGCGGCAAGCGCATCGGTGGTGGTCAGGGTCTGGGGCAAAATCGGGAGCTTTTCCTGCAAACGGGTCATAGGTTGTCTGGGGCGCGGTGATAGGCCAGCCGCATCGGAATTGAAAGTGTCTTGACGCTTAGGGCTCCTGCGATGGCCAGAAGCCCGGGGCGGCGAGCATCCGCGGCGTGCGACGCAGGGGCTCAGGGCAGGAAAACGGGCCGGCGGTCGCCTGCCGCGAAGCGGCGCAGAACCGCAGGATAAAGCCGGTGTTCCATGATCAGCACGCGGGCGGCCAGCGTCTCGGCCGTATCGCCGGGCTCGATGGCCACACGGGCCTGACCGAGGATCGGGCCGTCATCCAGCGCGGGCGTCACCTCGTGCACGGTGCAGCCATGTTCCGCGTCGCCCGCCGCAAGCGCGCGGGCATGGGTCTCAAGGCCCCGGTACTTCGGCAGGAGCGACGGATGTATGTTGAGCATCCGGCCCTGCCAGCGGGCCACGAAACCTTCGGTGAGGACACGCATGAACCCCGCAAGACAGATGATATCGGGGCGGGCGGCCTCCAGCCTGTCGTTCAGAACCGCCTCGAATGCGGGCCGGTCGCCCCTGAACTGCCGATGATCGACGACGGCGGTCGGAATGCCCCGCGCGGCGGCCTTCTGCAGCCCGCCCGCCCGCTCGGAATTGGCCAGCACCAGACAGGGCCGCGCCGGATGATCGCCGGTCATGCTCTCGGCCAGCGCGATCATGTTGGACCCGCCGCCCGAGAGCAGAATTGCCACCCGTTTGCTCACCCAAGCGCCCCGGAATACCGGATGCCCGCATCCTCCGTGACCGTCCCGATGCGGAACACGGTTTCCCCTTCGGCGCTCAGAAGCCCGGCCAGACGCTCCGCCCCGTCCTCCGCCACGACCAGAACCATGCCGATGCCGGCATTGAAGGTTTTCAGCATCTCGGCCTCGGCCATCCCGCCGACATCCGCCAGCCATCCGAAGACCGGTGGAAGGGGCCAGCTGCCCAGATCGATCAGCGCGCCCATGCCGTCCGGCAGGATGCGGGGCAGGTTTTCGGTCAGCCCGCCGCCGGTGATATGGGCCAGCGCATGAACGCCCCCCGCCCGGATGGCGGCAAGGGCCGGTTTCACGTAAAGACGCGTCGGCGTCAGCAATTCGGCGCCCAGTGGCCCCGCGGCGAAGGGCGCCTGCGCGTCCCATCCCAGACCCGACATATCGACCACCCGGCGGACCAGCGAATAGCCGTTCGAATGCACCCCGTCGGATGCGAGGCCCAGGAGCACATCGCCCGCCCCGACCCCGGCGGGCAAGACCGCGCCGCGTTCCATCGCCCCCACCGCAAAGCCCGCAAGATCGAAATCACCGGCCTGATACATGCCCGGCATCTCCGCGGTCTCTCCGCCGATCAGTGCACAGCCCGCACCTTCGCAGCCCCGTGCGATGCCTTCGACGATCTGCGCCGCGCCCTCCACATCCAGCTTGCCGGTTGCGAAGTAATCGAGAAAAAACAGCGGCTCCGCCCCCTGACAGACCAGATCGTTGACGCACATCGCCACAAGGTCGATGCCGATCGTATCGAGCTTGCCGGTATCAATCGCGATCCGCAGCTTGGTGCCGACGCCATCGGTCGCGGCCACCAGCACCGGATCGTCATAGCCCGCGGCTTTCAGATCGAACAGCGCGCCGAACCCGCCAAGGCCCGCCATCACGCCGGGCCGGGCGGTGGCCGCCGCAAGCGGCTTGATCCGTTCGACCAGATCGTTGCCCGCGTCGATATCGACCCCCGCCTCGGCATAGGTCAGGCTGTTTTTCGCGTCGGTCATCTTGCCCCCTTTGACAGTCCCGGCCCTGCTAGCAGCGGGCCGGGTGGCTGTCCATCTCCGCTACCGCCCGGGACGCGCGCGTTCCGAGCGCACGCCCAGATAGAGAAACAGCGCCAGCATCGGCAGAACCATGGCGCGCGCAATCAGATAACCCTGGCTGCCCTCCGCCATCCGCGCGAGAATGCCGAAAAGCTGCGGCGCGAAGGTGGCGATGAACACCAGCTCCAGCAGCACGTAAATCGCAAACATCGCCGCCCAGAGCTGAACCCAGGCCCTGAAGGGCGGGATGACGCCCGCGCGGCGAATGGCATTGGCGGCGATTTCGATCGCCGGGGCGGAGGCGAGGATCACCTGCGTCGCCGGACCAAGCGGCAGCCCGGCCAGATTGACCGCCAGCAGAAACACCAGAGTGACACCGACCAGCCACAGCAGATAACGCAGGCACAAAATGGGCAAGTTCGGCATCGAAGCTCTCCGTCCGCTGGCTCCCGCGACGCCATAAGGCAGTGGGCGCGACCGCGCAAGCTTGACGGGCCGGAGCAAGGTGATAAGCCTCTGCCTCAGGCGGGCCTGTAGCTCAATTGGTTAGAGCAGAGCGCTCATAACGCTTTGGTTGCAGGTTCGAGTCCTGCCGGGCCTACCACCGCCTTATAAAAATAATTTAATATCAATATCTTATAGGGCAATGCGCCCCATAAGATATTGGCACCGTGGGGCAGATTTCAAAGCGGAACCGTCGGCACGGTCAGGCCTAACGCGCCAGAACCAGATCGACCCTGAGGCCGCCGAGATCGGCGCTTTGGCTCAGCCGCAGCGTGCCGCCGTGACTGCGTGCGATATCGCTGGCGATGGCAAGACCAAGCCCGACGCCGGTCCCCTTGTCCTGATTGCGCGCCTCATCCAGCCGGGCAAAGGGGCGCAACGCATCGGCGCGCTGATCGGGGGATGCCGGGGCCGTCATCTTCCACCGTGTAGCGCACGGCATGATCCAGAACATGCAGCGTGACCCGCGCATGATGGCCATAACGCAGCGCGTTCGAAACCAGATTGCCAAGGGCACGGCGCACGGCCTGAGGGCGGATTTCCACCTGCGGAACATCGTCCGGCGCGACCAGCTCCACCGTACCGCCGCCGCGGGCCGCATCCTCGATGATCCGGTCGACCAGATCCTTGGGATTTGTCGGGGCGGGATCATCCAGCGCATCGGCACGGGCGAAATCGAGAAACGTCGTCAGAAGCACCTGCATCTCGGCCACATCGCGTTCCAGCGCCTCGATCTCCGGTGTTCTCTCCTGCAGGCTGAGGCCAAGCTTCATCCGCGTCAGAGGGGTGCGCAGATCGTGGCTGACGCCGGAGAGCATCATCGTGCGCTGTTCGATCTGCTGTTCAATACGGTTGCGCATGTCCAGAAAGGCGCGCCCCGCCGATCGCACCTCCAGCGCGCCGCGCGGGTTGTAGGACACCACCCTGCCCTTGCCGAACTCCTCCGCCGCGCGCGCCAGCCGCCGGATCGGGCGCAATTGATTGCGCAGGAAGAAATAGGCGATGGCGGTCATCAGAAGCCCGGTGAACAGCATCAGCACGAGCAATTGATGCGGGTTGGAAGCCGACACGCGCCCGCGCATCACCTCGACCTCCACCGGGCCATCGGGCGTGATCAGACCGATCTGGACCAGCCTGTCGTTTTCGGCCAGATCTATCCAGGTCACTTCCGGCACGCGCGCCTGCAACTCGGCCATGACCTTGCGGCCCGACAGGTCATAGAACAGCCGCGCGTCCTCTTCCGGCGGCGGATCGCCGGTGAGCCTGAGTTGCAGGGACGCCGCCGCGTCGGCTGCGGCCTGCCCGCCCTCCCGCTCCCACCGGGCCAGCATATAGCGCAGATCGAGCACCAGCGCGGCGGTCAACTGCTGCGTCACATCCTCGAAATGACGTTGCAGAAACGCCGCCGAGACGACAAGTTGCAACGTGACGATCGGCACGATCAGGATCAATGCGGCCCGGCCGTAAAGCCCCCGCGGCATGAATCTCTTGAGCCAGCCGAACATCATGGCCCATCTAACCCGGGGCGCGCGGCGGTGCAAAGGACAAGCGGATGACGGCCACGGAATTGGAACCCGGTTTGCACGTGATCGTTGCGCCCAACCCGTCGCCGATGACCGGGCGGGGCACCAATACCTATCTGATCGGCGGCACGGATATCGCCGTGATCGACCCCGGCCCGATGATCATGTCGCATCTGGCCGCCATTCTGGAGGCTTTGGAGCCGGGGCAGCGGATCTCGCATATTCTGGTGACCCATTCCCATCTGGACCACTCCCCCCTCGCCCGCCCGCTGGCCGAGACAACCGGCGCGCCGGTTCTGGCGGCGGGGCCAAGCGACTGGGGCCGCAGCCCGGTCATGCAGGCGCTGGCGCGCGACGACCGGATCGGCGGCGGAGAGGGGATCGACGAGGGGTTCGTCCCCGACAGGCAACTGGTCCATGGCAGCCTGCTCCATGGCGATGGCTGGCAGATCGAAACGCTGGAAACCCCAGGTCACATGGCCAACCATCTGAGCTTTGGCTGGGCCGGGGCGCTCTTCAGCGGTGATCTGGTCATGGGGTGGTCCAGTTCGCTGATTTCGCCGCCCGATGGCGACATGACCGCCTTTTACGCCTCCCTCGCCCGGCTGCGGGCGCGTGGCGACAGGGTCTATTATCCCGGACACGGAGACCCGGTCACGGCACCGCAAGACAGATGTGAGGCGCTGGTGGCCCATCGCCGGGCCCGCGAAACCGCGATCATGGACGCGCTCAGCCGGGCGCCTGCCGACACCGCCGCGCTGGCCGGCCGGATCTACACCGACACGCCCGCCGCGCTCCTGCCCATGGCCGAACGCAACATTCTCGCCCATCTCATTGATTTAACGGAGCGAAATCTGGTTGAGCCATTGGGACCGATGAATGCCAAGGCCACCTTTGCCCTGCGGTGACGACCGTCTCGGTTTTTTCGCATTGCCCCACTGGACGCGGGGAATCGGGCTTGCTATATCGGCGCTCAGTTCCGGCGTAGCTCAGCGGTAGAGCAGTTGACTGTTAATCAATTGGTCGTAGGTTCGATCCCTACCGCCGGAGCCAAAATCTCTCAGAGATAACAATACGATAAGAGCCACCCATCGTGGCGGCTCTTGTCGTTTGCGCTCGTCGATGCAACATTGATGCAACATTTTGGTGAGCGGCGGCAACCGAACACGATCTTCCAAACACAGCGACGACACTCTTGCCCAAAGCACAGTGTTCCTGTTATGTTCCCACCCTCTGTTCCCCTATCTCCATTGACCAGATCGGTGAGGAACCCGATAACGTCAGGAAAGCCTTCGATGAAAAGAGCAGGACGCCAATTGACACTCGACATCCGCGGAAGCCTGAAAAACACTCGGATCAGTTCAAATCCGCTGGTCGTGGTTGACGAGCTGCTCGCTAATTCCATTGACGCCTTTCTCATCCGCCAGTTCGATGAAACTGCCGAAGTACCGTTTCAAGTGCAGCTTTCCGTCAAGGCGACTCAGGCTGACCTTCTCGGCAATGACTACGATCTCGAGATCGTGTGTAAGGACAATGGATGCGGGCTGGGTCCTGAACAACTCAAAGCTTTCTTGACCAAGGATACCTCCTACAAAGACGACTTGAGCATCCCGGGCATTGGAAAGTGCAAAGGAACCGGGCGGGTTCAGTTCTTTCATCATTTTGCGGCGATTGCGATTTCATCAATCTACAAAACCGACACTGGGCTTTTTCATATCGGACTTGATGAAGAAAAAGACCGCAAGGCCATCGAAGAGGAAGACTTCAAGATCGAAGAGCGCGCCTCTGGCGAGATCGGGACGATGATACGATTGACCGAGATTGCCCCAAAGGTTCGCGAAAGGATTCTGACAGCAACAGACATACAGCGGCTGCTGCCCGCCAGTCAGATCAAATTGCACGTGCTATTCAATCTTCTGCAGAGGTTCGTCAGCTTAAAGGAAGCGCTAGGGGATTTCTTGATCGAGTTTAGCAGCGATCTTGGCGGCACAATTACCACGGCGGAATTGCGACCTTCTGATATCCCTGAGCATACCTCCAAATCAACGATTACTGCAAAACATGTCGAGGGGGAGGAATCTATTTCAGCAGACTTCTCGGTTACGCACTACAAACTTCCTGCAGAGCAGTACGAACTGCCAATGAATATCATTGGCCTCTGCGCGAAAGCATCAATCGTCGAACTCGTGACGAGCCGATACCTCAAAACGAAAACACTGCAAAACAATCCAATCGACAAACACTTTCACATTGTCCTCGTTGAGGGAGACCTACTCGACGACGGCGTGAACGAGCAACGGGATGGGTTCGACAAAATCCCAGAGTCAGAAGGTTCGGGCGACCTTTGAGCTGGTCCTAGTATCCTGCACAGTTTCTCGGCCCTGCTAAGGTATATCGGGTTGTGTATTCAGGCCGCTTTCGTCAGTTCGATCCTCACTAAGTATGCCTCATCGGGGGTCCTCAGACCAAGTGCCGAGTGCGGGCGCTGGCGGTTGTAGAAGTCGATCCAACTGTCGACGACCCGCCCAGCCTCGAAGCCATCCGCGATATCCTGAAGGTAGACGGCTTCATATTTCATCGATCGCCAAAGCCGTTCAATGAAGATGTTGTCCATGCAGCGGCCGCGGCCGTCCATGCTGATCCGCACCCCGGCCTCGGTCAGAGTCGTGATCCACGCTGACCCGGTGAACTGGCTACCTTGGTCGGTATTCACGATCTCGGGCGGGCCATGGCGACGGATCGCCTCGTTCAGCGCCTCGACGCAGAAGTCCGCGTGCATCGTGTTCGAAAGCCGCCAAGACAGCACCTTGCGCGTCGCCCAATCCATGATCGCCACAACGTAAAGGTAGCCACGGCTGACTGGAACGAACGTGATGTCAGCACACCAGACCTGGTTCGGGCGGTCGATGGTCATGGTCCGCAGCAGGTAGGGATGGATCGGATGCGCCGGGTGAGGTTGGCTGGTCTTTGGCCTGCGATAGACCGCCTCCAACCCCATTCGACGCATCAGCCGCCGGATCCGGTGCCGCCCGACCGACAGGCCGTCACGCTTAAGCATCGCAACCATTTGTCGGCTACCGAAGAACGGATAGGCCGTGAACAACCGGTCGATCGACTTCATCAATGCCAGCGTGTCGTCGCGAACCGGCACGGGTCGATAATACAGCGACGACCGGCTGATCCCCAGGATGCGGCACTGCGCGCTCAGGCTGAGCTGCGGATGATCGGGCTGGACGATATTCTTGCGACGGCAGGGGCTCATGTCTTGAGCCCTTTGGCTAAAAAATCGTTCTCCACCGCCAACCTCCCGATCTTGGCGTGCAGATCCTTCAGCTCCGCTTCTCGGTCCACCGCGCCACCCGCCTTTCCGGCGAACACATCCGACAGGCCCTCCATTGCCTGCTTCTTCCAGGCACTCACCTGTGTCGGCAGCAGCCCGTGCCGCGCCCGCGATCTCCTGCACCGTCCTGTCACCACGCAGCGCTTCCAGCGCCACCTGGGCCTTGAAATGATCCGTAAACTTCCGTCGCTTCCGCGCCATCGTCATATCCCTTCGTCGTTGGGATACACCTTAGCTCACTGTCCAGTTTTCCGGGACCAGCTCACTTTTTGAAGGAATCCAGGTTACGTTCGAAGATATTTACGTCGTACTGGATGAGAAGGTGCAGGAACTCATCACACCGCCTGACTGGTCGCGCGAGAAGATCGTCGCTGATGTCGCGCACGACTACGGCGTGTCGGAGGAAATGCTTTCCCACTCAAAAACACGTGTCAATTTCGGCGATACGCCGATTGAGGTCGCAAAACGGGCGCTAACCAATCTTCAAGTCAAGGTCGTAGACGAGACATCGAGCCTAATGGCGATGAGGGATGCGATTAAAAACCTTGAGCCCGACAGCGATGATTTCAGGCGGAAGATCGACGATCTTTCTTGGGAGTATGCCGCGTCGCTCAAAACCATCGACATGGCCAACCTCTCCCAACTTGTGGTGCGGAGAGCCAACCTCATTGACGTGCTAGATATGGCCGTGAACGAGGGCTTGAGTGTGCAGTCAAGTCTCCCGGACGGGAAACGCCGTCGCAATGAAGCCCTCATTCACAACATTTTCTTTCCGATGCGGAAAGATAGTGATGAGGTTTCCGATCACGATGTGTGGCTTCTGAGCGAGGAATATCATTACTACGACTACATTGCATCAGATAAGCCTCTTAGCCAGATCAAGTGGGATGGGGGTCAGAACCTTTTCGATGCCGATATCGACGAAGAGGTAAGCAAGATGCTTGCGAAGATATCCGACGAGAACAGTGCAGGTCGACCCGACATCGCCCTGTTTCACGAAGAAGGTTCTGTCGTCATCGTAGAATTCAAATCGCCCGGTGTCAGCCTTGACGAGCACGTTGGGGATTTGACTGAGTATGCGACTATGCTCGCAGCAAAATCGAATGGTCGGCTGAAAAAATTCTACGGATACCTGATAGGCGATACCGTCAATCCGATACGACTTCAGGGTTACAATAAGCTGCCCGGCGCAAATGGCTTTTTCAACACGAGCGACATAAAAGAGCCAACCTCTCAAGTTGCAATTGGCCAGCTTTATTCTGAACTCATTTTCTACAAAGATGTAGTCGACAGGTCTCGCAAGCGCATTGACGTTTACCGGGAGAGACTAAAGCTGCCGAAAAACTAAAACAGCAAGAGAGAGCCGGGGCGACACGCCAAACTCTCGCCCCAATCGCACGGTATTAGCGTCTGCAAGATGCTGATGAACAATACCGAGTCCGATGCGCGTTCCCAGCCGCTCCCGCCGAAGCGGGCTAGCGGCAAGCGTCCTGTGTCGGACCTCGCCAAAGGTATGTCCTACCTCCGACGGTTCACGAACCGGCGCGGTGAGCCGGTGGAACGTGACGTGCTGCCCTACAAGGGTCGTCTCTACGTGATCACCAACGACTTGCTCATCGACTACGAACTCCGCGACCCACCATCTCTGAAGGTCACCTTCATGCACTTCATGTGATGGCGGAGTCCGTCGTGCGGCAGGAAGACATTCGCAAATCTAGCGGCCCACCAGCCTGAAACAGCCCGACAAGAACCACATTCCTCGGTAAAAGCCCGCGTGGAAGCCGGGTCGCGTCCCCGCACGGGCGCGGTCAGTCCGGGGTGACGATATTGGCCATGAGACGGAACGCGCCGGGCACGAGTTGGGCCATCTGGTGGTGCAGGATCAGGGCCAGATGGGTGTGCCGCCCCTGCCCGATCCGTGCGGAGACGAGCGCGCCGTGGAGCGGCTTCTCGCCCGGGTCGGACATCGCCAGAAGCGGGGTATAGGCCTTGTCCCATGACTTGGCGAAGTAAAGCCCCCGCTCCTTGTGCCAGCCCTCCCAGTCGCCGGGCGCGATCCGGTTCGGGGTGGTCAGAAGCGGGTGGTCCGGAACCAGATAGGTGACCGGCGCGGTTTCGTCGGTGACGCGCCAGCGCAGCGACGGCTGACCGATTTCCAGAGGTGACGGCGCGGTGGTTTTCGCATCCCAATTGTCCCACGGCCGGTGATAGAGGGTGACAAGATTGCCGCCGTTCCGGGTCCAGTCATGCAGCGCCGGCATGTGGCGCGCCAGGACCGGGCGGAAGCGGATCGCGAACACCCCGATCAGGATCGTGTCGTAGCCGGCGAAGGGATCGGCCGATGCAAGTGCCTGATCGCCGAGGTCTGTCACGTCGCAGCCGATGGCGGCCAGCCATTCCGCCGCGCGGTCGTTCCCGCCGCCGATATAGCCGATGCGGGCCTTGGGCACGGCGATATCCGCAACCCGCAGCCTGAGCGTCGCGGGGGTGCTGCGCAGGCGTGGGGCGATATGATCATGGGTGAAGACGCGGATGCCATGCGCCGGTTGCCCGTCCAGCAGGAGCGGCAGGTGGTACAGGCCCTCGGCGACGTCCTCGGGCGCGTCCAGCGCAACCTGCGGACCGGTCCAGCGTTGTGTCCAGCCCTCCGGAAGATCGAAGCGCGGCGTGCCGCCGGAGATGTTGGAAACGCTCAGCTCGATGGCGCGCCCGGGGCGGGCAAGATTGAGGATCGCGGCGTGGCGTGACAGGTCCGCGCGGGCCGACGGCGCGACCAGCAGCGGCGTTTCAAGGGCGATGTGGGAGGTGGCGGCGATCCCGTCGGTTTCGATTGTGACGGCCAGAGACGGCGCGCGCGGCGCAAGCGGATCGTAGCTGTCGGGATAGGGGTCGCTCGGTGGCGCGGCACGGGACAGGCGCAGCTCTTCGCCGTTGCCGTCCATCCAGTCGGGCAGGACCGGCGTGACCGTCGCGCGCCCGAAACAGGCCGTGCGCCGTTCGACCGTCAGCGTCGTGCTCTCGCCCGGCGTCAGCCTCGGTTCGGCCAGTCGTCCGCGGATGTCGGGATGGGCGCAAAGCCGCATCAGGCGCGCAAGCTGCGCCTGTTTACGCCCAATCCGGTGGGCATGGAGCGGATCGGTCTGCGCCTGACCCAGCGCCGCATGGGCGCGGGCGGCGGCCGCCAGCATTCCGGCTCGGTCCGGAAATGCCGCCAAGGCCGCATCGATGGCCATCTGCGCGGTGTCCAGCGCCGGGTCCAGATCCTGCAGATCGCCCGGCAGGTTGTCGGTGATGGCCCCCTGATCGGGGCCGAGCTTGCTGATTGCAAGATGGAGGGGCCAGTCGGTCTCCGCCCCAGGCGGGATCCAGCGCCCCATACCCTGGGTGCGGTGAAAGGCCCGCGATTGCTGCGCGATGCGGGCGTAACTGGTTCCAAGCACCGGGTCCGTGCCATGCCCGTCGATGGTGAGCGTGGCGTCGGGCGGCGGCAGTTCGTCGTCATAGGAGCCGCCCGCCCCGGACCACGCCGGCAGGTACAGCTTCGAGACCTGCCAGATCGGCAGGTCGCTGCCGGTAAAGGCCGGATCGGCGGCAAGCTCCATCGCCTCATGGGCGGCCGATGTCATCGCGCGGTGGTGGCCATGCTGGCCCGGAATATCCAGGAAGGTGGGGCAGATGATATCCGGCCGCTCCATCCGCAGGATGTGGACGAAGCGGGCCAGCGTCCGGTCACGGCCCCAGCGGGCCATGGTCTCGTCGCCGGATTTCGAAAACCCGAAATCGGTGATCGTGTCCTCCGGGGACTGACCCAGCCAGTAGAGGCGCATGTCGAGCATCTCGGCGGCGCGCTCCATCTCGGCGGTGCGGATGGTGCCCAGGTCGAAACCTGCTTCGGTCCCGATATCGTTCTGCCCGCCCTCGCCCCGGTTGGCGCAGGCAAAGCTGAGATTGATGCCGTCCCGCAAACCCAGCACGGCCAGCATCGCGGAGGTTTCGTCATCGGGATGGGCGCCCGTGTTCATGAACCCGACAACCGAGCGAAGCGGCTGAAGCGCGCGCCAGATCCGGGCGATCAGGGGGGTCGCGGCTTCCGCCATGATGCGGGACTGGTCGGTGGTGGGCATCGGCACGTCTTTCAGGTGGCCAGCCCAAGGCTGGGCGTGAGGGTCTGATTGATGACAAGGGCGGCCGCCCCATGGGTCGCGGTCATCCGACCGGCGGTGCCGGCCAGAAGCCTCGGGCAGTTTCGATCCGCCCGGTTGGAGACCGAGAGCGATGGCAGCGGGATGGTGTCGGTCAGATGCTGCAAGAGCCTTGCGGGCAAGGCCCCGCCCATGATCACCGCTTCGGGATCGTAGAGGTTCTCGACGATGTGAACCGCATGGGACAGGGCCGGGCGCGCGCCCTCGATCCAGGCCATCATCGCCGGGTGGCGCTGTTCGAAAAGCCGGTCGAGATCGGTCACGGTTTCCGCCGCTTCGCCCGCGCGCCGCAAGGCCGTGGTCAACGCCATCCGGCTGGCGATTTCCTCAAGCGGTTTCAACCCGCCTTCGAACGGGGCCGGGACGTGGCCGATTTCGCCCGCATTGCCAAACGCGCCGCGGAAGATCGTGCCCCCGGACACAAGCCCGAGGCCGATACCGGTGCCGAAATAGAGAAACGCATAGGAGGACAGCCCCGCCGCCACCCCCGAGACACGTTCGGCCATGGCGGCCGCGTTGGCGTCGTTTTCGACGGTCACGGCCATGTCCAGCACCTCGGCAAAGAGGGCCTGCGCGTCAAGCCCCTCCCAGCCGGGCAATTCGGTCAAGAAGCCCGACAGCCCGGTCTTGCCGAAGGGCCCGGGCATCACAACGCCTGCGCCCAGAACCCGCGCGACCTTCGTGCGGCTGTTGGACAGGGCACGTTCGAGAAGCTGGCTCACCAGCTGGACGACATGACCGGGATCGGCCCGCGAGACCGCGACGCGATCGGTGTAAAGCGCCCGCCCGTCCAGATCGATCAGCGCGCACAGCACCGCATTGGGGCGCAACTCGATACCGAACGCGGTGCCCGCCGCCCCGTCGATGGCATAGGTCACGGCCGGAAGCCCGCGCCCGCCGGTCCGGCGCCCGGCCTCATACAGCCAGCCCTCCGCCACAAGCTCTCCGATGATGTTGCTCACCGCCTGCGTGCTCAGCCCCGATGCGCGCGCGATCTCGGCCCGGCCCGAGGCGCCGGCGCGCCGCACATGGCCCAGAACCAGCCCGCGATTATAGGCGCGGCTGCGTTCGGCATTCGATCCGGGGGGCAGGAGAGGCAGACTCATGCCTCCGGGATTAACTCAACTTGCTTGATAACTCAATTGGTTTGACTTAATCCTGAATCATCCCCGCGCTCGAATCGCGGATACGGTGCATGCTTCGCGCAAGCCGACAACAACAGGGAGTTTCCAAAAATGTTTTCCGGACTTCGGACCACAGTCGCCGCGACCGCCGTTTCGGCCTCAGCACTGTTTGCCGCCGCCCCCGCCATGGCAGAGGTCGAAATCGAATACTGGCAGTATTTCTTCGATGCCCGCGTCACCGCGATGGAGCAACTTATCGAGAATTTCGAGGCCGCCAACCCCGACATCACGGTCACCATGACCCATTTCCCCTACGCCAACTACAGAACGCAGGTCGCCGCCGCGATCCCGGCCGGCGAAGGCCCCGATGTGGTACAGCTTTTCTACGGCTGGCTGAATGACTACGTCGAGGCCGACCTGATCCAGCCGCTGCCGGCGGATGTCTTCTCGCCCGCCGAGATCGAGGCGGAGTTCTTCCCGATGGTTTCCGCGATGGAACAGGATGGCCAGTACTGGGCCCTTCCCACCGCCGTGCGCAGCCTTGCGCTGTTCTATAACGAGCGCCTGTTCGAGGCCGCGGGCATCGACGGCCCGCCCGAAACGCTTGACGAACTGGTCGAGATCGCCGCCGCGCTGACCGAACGTGACGGGGCGGGCAACATCACACAAGTGGGCATCACCACGGGCATGACCGCGCAGGATCACCACTGGTTCCGCGAGGTTCTGGTGCGCCAGTTCGGCGGCTCTCCCTATAGCGACGATTACCGGACCGTCACCTATAATGACGATGCCGGGCGGGCGGCGCTGGAGTTCTACACTGATCTTCAGGAAGAACATGGCGTCACCCAGGTTCTGTTCATGGACGAGCCGCAAGCGGCGTTCCGGGCCGGGCGCGCGGGCATGCATATCGACGGCTCGTTCCGCATCGGCGCGCTCAACGACACGCGCGGGCTGAACTGGGGTGTGGCGGAGCTTCCGGCCGGTTCCGACGGGACACGGTCGAACTATTCCTCCTACTGGGTCAACGCGATCACCAGTCAGGCGGAAGGCGAGAAATACGACGCCGCCGTCCTCTTCATGGAATACATCACCTCGCCCGAGGCGATGGAGATCTGGCTGGAAGTCGTGGGAGAACTGCCTGCACGTCAAGCCGTTGGCATGACCGACGAGAATGCCAATGATCCGGTCTACGGGCCGTTCATCCGCGGGCTGGCCTATGCCAACACCACGCGCTTTGCCGATGAAAGCGCGCAGCGCCAGTTGATGGTGGAAATGGTTGAGCGGGTGCAGCTGCAAGGTGCCTCCGTCGCCGACAGCCTCGCCACCGCGGCCGAAGCCGAACAGGCTCTGCTGGACGACTATTACGGCGAGTGACCGCGGACCCAAGGGCGGGCACCGTCGCGGACGGGCCCGCCCCCTGCCCTGCTTTTCCTGACCTGCCGGAGATCGCAACCCGTGGCCGACACCTCTCAATCAGACGACATGTCGCCCGGCGCCAGGAGCGGTCTTTCGGCCCGCTGGCACCGGCTCAGCATCCGGCAGAAACAGGTGGTCTGGGCCTGGGCCTTTCTGGCCGTGCCCATCGTCTTCTACGTGGTCGTGCGCTTCTACCCTACCGGCAACGCCTTTGTGCTGAGTTTTCAGGAATGGAACCTCCTGGGCAGCCGGGAATGGGTCGGGTTCGAGAATTACGTGGATCTGTGGAACGATCCGGTCTTCTGGATCGTCTTCGTCAACACGTTCGAATATCTGATCATCGGTACGCCGATCAGCCTCGTGATCTCTTTTTTCGTGGCCTATCACCTGGACAAGGTGCGCTTCATGCATGGCACGATCCGCGCGCTCTATTTCCTGCCCTTCATGACGTCGGCCGTGGCCATGGCGTGGGTCTGGCGATGGTTCTATCAACCGGTCCCGATCGGCGTGTTCAACAATTTCCTTGCGCAGTTCGGCATCCCGCAGATCGAATTCCTGCAATCCACCTCCATCGCCCTGCCCGCCGTTCTGGCCCCCGCCGTCTGGGCCGGGCTCGGCTTTCAGGTCATCATCTTCATGGCGGGGCTCCGCGCGATCCCGCCGACCTATTACGAGGCCGCCCGTGTCGATGGCGTCTCCAACTGGACGATGCTGTGGGAGATCACGCTGCCGCTGCTGAAACCCACCATCGTCTTTCTGGTCGTGTTCTCCTCGATCGGGTTCCTGCGGATCTTCGATCATGTGTTCAACATGACCACCAACAACCCCGGCGGGCCGCTCAACTCGACCAAACCGCTGGTTCTGATGATCTATGAAACGGCCTTTGGCGGGCGCAGCCAAATGGGAGCGGCGGCGGCCCAGACCGTGGTTCTGTTCGTGATCCTGCTGATCGTGAGCCTTGTGCAGCTGCGCATTCTGAGGGACCGCTGATGGCCATTGCCGAAGACATCCGGATCAAGCCGTCCTCGGAAACGCTGTTGCGCCCCGACCGGCCGAAACCGCCGCGGAATTATGCCCAATTCATCCGTTGGGCGCTGCTGTTTCTGGGCGGCGTTCTGATGGTGATGCCGCTGGTCTACATGATCTCGACCTCGCTGAAATACTCCTTCGAGGTCTACAATCTCAACCTGATCCCCGAAGAACCGACGCTTGAGAACTACACCTACGTTCTGGAGGACGGGCGGTTCTACACGTGGTTTCTGAACTCGCTGATCATCGCGACGCTGACCACGATCTCGACGCTGATCTTCGACAGTCTGGTGGGCTATGTGCTGTGCAAGTTCAAGTTCCGCGGGCGCTACCTGATCTTCATCGCGATCCTGTCGACGCTGATGATCCCGACCGAAATGCTGGTGATCCCGTGGTATCTGATGAGCCAGCAGCTTGGCTGGCTGGATACCTATTGGGGCATCATGTTCCCCGGGCTGATGACCGCCTTCGGGGTGTTCCTGATGAAACAGTTCTTCGAAACCGTACCCGACGATTTTCTGGAGGCCGCGCGGATCGACGGGCTGAACGAGTTGCAGATCTGGTGGTCGGTGGCGATGCCGCTGGTCAAACCGGCGCTGGCGGCGCTTGCGATCTTCGTGTTTCTGGGCAACTGGACCGCGTTTATCTGGCCGCTGATCGCGACGACGGATACCGCGCTCTACACGCTGCCGGTGGGGCTTTCCTCCTTCGGGGATGAGGCCGATGTCGCCTGGGAGCTGATCATGACCGGGGCCGCTATCTCCACGCTGCCGACGCTGGTCGTGTTCCTGATCTTCCAGCGCTTCATCATTCGCGGCGTCGTGATGGCGGGGCTGAAGGGATGAGGCCTCCCCGGGACCATATGCAGACACTCAATCGCTGGCGGGAACCGGGGTCACCCCCTCGCACTCCCGCCAAATTCATGAAGCAAAGATAAGGATATGCGTGTGAAGGATTGCTCCACGTTTCCCGACCCGGTCTACCGCGACACGGTTCTGGCGCCGCTCTTCGAGGGGGTCAAAACCCATTACGCCGCCCATATGGCCCGGATCAACCGGGCGCATCTGGTGATGCTCGTGGAGACGGGCATTCTGAATGCCGAAACCGGAACCAGCATCGCCGGCGCGCTGGCCCGGATCGACGCGGAGACCGATCTGGACGCGCTGAGTTACTCCGGGGAGCATGAAGATTACTTCTTCTTCGTGGAGGAGCAGTTGAAGCAACGTCTGGGCGCCGATCTGGCGGGGAGCCTGCACACCGCACGTTCCCGCAACGACATCGACCATACGGCGTTCAAGATGGCGCTGCGCAGCCGCACCGATGCGATGCTGGCCGCCCTGTTGGACCTGACGGAGGCGTTGATCGGCAAGGCGCGGGACGAGCGGGAAACGGCGATCGTTGCCTATACCCACGGGCAACCGGCCCAACCCACGAGCTTCGGCCATTATCTGGCCGCGGTGATCGAGGTGCTTCTGGCGGATATCACGCGGCTTGAGGCGGCGCGGGACGCGCTTGATCTCTGCCCGATGGGTGCGGCCGCCATCACCACCTCGGGCTTTCCGATTGACCGGGAACGGGTGGCCGGGCTGCTGGGGTTTGCGGGGCCCAAGCAGAACTCCTATGGCTGCATCGCAAGTGTCGATTACATCACCGGGCTCTACTCGGCCCTGAAGCTGCCGTTTCTGCATCTGGGGCGGGTGGTGCAGGATCTGGCGTTCTGGTCTGCCTTCGAAGTCGGGCAGCTTTACGTGCCGAACGCGCTTGTTCAGGTCAGCTCGATCATGCCGCAAAAGCGCAATCCGGTGCCGATCGAACATCTGCGCCATCTGGCCAGTGTCACCGTCGGTCGCTGCGACACCATGCTGATGACGATGCACAACACCCCTTTCACCGATATGAACGACAGCGAGGGCGAGGTGCAGGCCGCAGGCTACGGCGCCTTCGAGACGGGAGGCCGGGTGATCGCCCTGCTGACCGCGCTTCTGCCCGCCTGCTCGATCCGGGCGGCGCGGGTGCGCGCCCATGCCGATGCGGCCTGCGTGACCATCACCGAGCTGGCCGATACCCTTGTACGCGCCGAAGGCCTGTCCTTCCGTCAGGCCCATGAGATCGCCGCCATAACGGCTCAGGGCGTCATCGCGCGGGGGGCGCCGCTCAGCGAGGGGTATGACGCCTTTGTCGCGGCATTCGATGCCCTGATCGGGCGGTACCCCCAGTTCGACGAAACGGCCTTTGCCGACGCCGTGGCGATCGACAGCTTCATCGCCCGGCGCACGGTCTTCGGCGGCCCTGCCCCGTCGGCGCTGGATGCGGCCCTTGACGGCTACGCCCGGGATGCCGCAGCCCATCGCAGTGCGCTCGATACCCGCGCCCGGCGGCTCGAAGAGGCAGACGCCGCCCTGACCGCCGCCTTTCACACCCTGACGGAGCCCAGCTAAATGGCCAATCTTGCGCTGCGCGACCTTGTGAAGACCTATGACAGGACCGAGGTTCTGCATTCGATCAATCTGGATGTGAAGGACGGCGAATTCGTTGTCTTTGTCGGCCCCTCGGGCTGCGGCAAATCCACGACGCTGCGCATGATCGCGGGGCTTGAGGAAGTGACCTCGGGCACTGTCGAGATCGGCGGGCAGGTGGTGAACAATCTGGAGCCCAAGGACCGCGACATCGCCATGGTGTTCCAGAACTACGCGATCTATCCGCATATGACCGTGCGCAAGAATATCGCCTTCGGGCTGCGCACCTCGAAGATGACCCGCGCGCAGAAAGAGGCGCGGATCGAGGAGGTGGCCGGCATTCTGGGCATGACCGAGTATCTGGACCGGAAACCCAACCAGCTGTCGGGCGGACAGCGCCAGCGGGTCGCCATCGGGCGGGCCATGGTCCGCGACCCGGCGGTGTTTCTGTTCGACGAACCGCTGTCCAATCTCGATGCGCAATTGCGCACGCAGATGCGGCTGGAGATCAAGAAACTGCACCGCAGGGTGGGCAGCACGATCGTGTTCGTAACCCATGACCAGGTTGAGGCGATGACCATGGCCGACCGGATCGTGATCATGAAGGACGGGCATATCCAGCAGATCGGCAGCCCGGCCGAGGTGTATCACGCGCCGGCGAACACCTTCGTGGCGCAATTCATCGGCGCGCCGTCGATGAACCTGCTGGAAGGGCGCGGGACCGCGTCAGGCGTGACCTTGTGGACCGGCGCGGCACTTGCCACCGGCCCCAAAGCCGACGGCAAGGCGCTGACCATCGGTATCCGGCCCGAGGATCTTCACGTGGTGGAAAGCGGCGGCGTGCTGTCGGGCGTCGTCTCCGTGGCCGAACCGCTGGGATCGGAAACGCTGGTTTACGTGGATGTGGACGGCAAGGAGATCATCGCTTCCGCCTCGGGCCGGACACCGCCGGCGGCAGGCGACCGGATCACCCTCGATCTCGATGTGCGGAACCTGCATGTCTTCGATGCCGCCAGCGGAGAGGCGCTTGCATGAACGCGCCCCTGCGCATTCTGACGGCCGGACGGATCTATTGCGATCTGGTCTTCACACGTCTGGACGACGCGCCGGCGGCGGGCCGCGAGGTGTTCGCCGAAGGACTGGCGCTCCGCGCCGGCGGCGGGGCCTATATCACCGCGGCCTATCTGTCGGCGCTGGGCCACGAGACCACGCTGATCGGCACCCTGCCGGCGGCACCTTTCGACAGCGTGGTGCGGGCGGAAATGGCGAGCAACCGGGTGGGTGCGCTTTGCGATACCGCCCCTGCGGGAACCGATCCGCAGATCACCGCGGCGCTTGTCCACGGGGATGACCGTGCTTTTGTCACCCGCCGACCGGGCGCGGCCCTGTCACTGGGCGGCCCCCTGCCCGCGGCGCGCCACCTGCATCTGGGCGAGATCACGACCGCGCGCGACCATCCCGACCTGATCCGCAAGGCCCGCACCATGGGCATGACCGTGTCGCTGGATTGCTCATGGGACGGACGCAGCCTGACGGAACCCGGCCTGTCGGAGATCATCGCCGGGGTGGATCTCTTCTTTCCCAACGAGGCCGAGGCGCGGGAGTTGACCCGCAATGGCATAACGATGTCCCCGCGGGTGGCGACCATCGTCAAGCAGGGGCCCCATGGCGCCGAGATACGCCCGGCGGATGCCGCCCGGTATCACCGCCCCGCACAAAAGGCCGATCTGGTGGACACCACGGGCGCGGGAGATGCGTTCAACGCGGGGTTTCTGGGCGCTTGGCTGAAAGGGAAGCCGATGCCGGAATGCCTGGACCTGGCGATTGCCTGCGGCGCATTCGCCGTAGGCCAGATCGGCGGCGCGGGAAAGTTGCCGCCGCTCGACCATCTGCTCGCAGAGCGGCAGAGAATGGAGCTTTAGAGGTCAGTCGCTGGATTTTCTTGGTCGGTCGTAGCCCGGCAAGTGGCTCGACCTCCCGCGGCTTCGCGACAACTTCGTAGGACCCGTACCGGCTAGTTCTTATCGTTGATCCTTTTACTAACGACAAGGCAGGGCTATCTCTTAGCGGATGATCAAGCGCTTCCACATCCTATATATCCGGTCCGAATTGCGTCTTCGGAGTATCTCTGCGGCCTGTCGCTATGGCACTCTATGAATACCTGCCGGGCTATCAAACTGCCCACTTCCTCGTAGCATGTATGCCAAAATCAGGAAGCACATTCCTGACCGAAGCGCTCGCGTCGCTTCCTGGCTTTAAACGCGCTGTGCTAGTGCCTCAGCATGGCCGCAGAGAACAAGAGCTCGAACGACGCCAACTGCAGAAGTACTGGTTTGCCAAGTATGCCACTCAACATCAGTTCGATACAGTGAGGCTACTGCTTGGGCCATCCGGCGATTCAATCTGAAACCAATCGTTCTTACCCGGAACATCTTTGATGCCTGCGTCAGCCTTCGCGACCATATGCGCAACGAGAGTTCCGTTGGTCCAATGGCATTTGCGCCTTCTGATATCTCCGCAGCCAGCGACTCAGAGCTTGAACTTTTTATTGCTCATCACGTTGCACCTTGGTATTTTAATTTCTTTCTGTCATGGGAATCCGTAGATAATAAAATCTCCATAGGCTATGAAGATCTTCGACTAAACCCGGAACAAAAAATTCAAGGAGTACTAGAATTCTTCAATTTTCCGGCATCAAGTAATGATATAGATAGAGCCGTGGAGAAGGCCTTGAAAGGGAAAATCCGGAAGAATATTGGTGTATCGGGCCGAGGGATGAATCTGAACCCTCACGCGAGAGAACATATTTTAAGACTTTCAAGTCACTACCCCAACCAAGATTTTTCTGCCCTGGGAATATCGAATTAGACAGGCTGCAAAATCCAAATATGGATTTTCTCCGAAAAGTTAAAACAGCGACCTGCTACTCGGATTGTCCTCGTTCAGAAGTTAAGTCTGTTCCGGGTTTGGTCCTTCTCTGACCGGTTGAAGTTTCCCGCGGCGTAAGCCCGCCGACGCCCGTGTGCGGGCGGTGGTGTTTGGAGGCCTCGCGCCATATCGCAATTAATTGGCGGCAGGTCAGCATCCGCTGGCTCACTGTGACGTTCTGTCAGGCAAAAAAGGTCCTGTCCTTGCGCATCAATGGCGTTTTGTTAGGGTCTGCGAAACAAGTAACGTGAGGAGCACTATGATCGTTAACGATGATCGGGCCGAGTTCAAAGCCCACACCGAGGCGCAGGCCCGCGCTTTGGGAAAAGACGGCGCGACGTTCAAGCGTGCGACCGAAACTTTGACGGATCTCGATCGGTACGACTACTCGTATCTGTGGACGTGGATGGGCTTACCGATCATCCAGATGCCCGCAGATATCATCGCAACGCAGGAAGTGATATGGAAGACGCGCCCTGATGTGATCATCGAAACTGGCGTTGCGCGGGGCGGGTCGGTCATTTTTCAGGCTGCCATGCTGCAGCTTTTGGGTGGTGATGGATTCGTGATCGGTGTGGATATCGACATCCGCGCGCATAACCGCGAAGCTATCGAAAGCCATCCGTTCGCGGACCGGGTGAAGTTGATCGAAGGCGGGTCTTGGGACGACGCGACGCTGGAACAGGTCCGGGATCTGATTCCCGAAGGCTCACGGGTCATGGCAATCCTCGACTCCGATCATTCTCGCGCCCATGTGCTGGCTGAACTCCGCGCTTACGGACCGATGGTCACAGAGGGCTGTTACATGGTGGTGGCCGATACGCTTGTGGGGCATATGACCGAAGAGGACACGCCGCAAAATCGCTCGCAAATCCTCTTCAAAGGGAACGATCCGTTGTCAGCCCGCGACGACTACATGGCCGAGACCGACCGATTTCTGGTAGACGAGACGCTTAATGGCAAGCTGGTGCTGTCGTCTTCGCCCGGCGGCTATCTGAAATGTGTGAAGCCTTGATCCGCCTGCGTAAGGTTGCCGACGCAGACCATCGGACTCTCGCGGCCCTACGCGCGGACGAGACGCTTCAGCATCAGCTCTTGGCCTATCCTTCGGCAGGTGGGTCCCATGATTTCGAGGCATGGCTGGCCCGGCGCAACGAGGGACATTGGTGGGTGATCGCTGATGTTCGGAACGACGCGTGTCTTGGTTACGTGCAGCTCAGCGGGTTTCATCACCGCGGTCGATTTGCCTGGCTTGGTATCGCTCTTGCTCAAGACGCGCGCGGCAAGGGCATAGGCCGCGCAGCGATGATCGAGCTTTCGGCTGCATCGCGCGAGTTGGGGCTGCGCAAACTCATGCTGGAGGTAATGGCCGGCAATGCTCCCGCCGTGGCGTTATACCGCTCTCTTGGCTATCGGGAAGTTGGAACGCTGGTGGATCACTATGATGACGGCGCCAGAATGCATGACACGCTGATCATGGAGACATTGCTCAGCTCATGACTGTGGTCGCCATTTCCCAGCCCATGTACTTCCCGTGGGCCGGCTTCATGGAGATGATGAAGCTGGCGGATGTGTTTCTGTGGCTGGATGATGCACAATTCTCGAAAGGTTCGTTCACTAATCGCATCCAAGTCAGGACCCGATCCGGTACGAAGTGGATGACCATCCCGCTTGAGGGGAAGGGTACATCCCAGCAGATAGTTGCCCTCAGGCCCAAGGGCGATAAGTGGGCGATCTCCCACCGCTCGCTACTTCAGACATCGCTGAAGTACGCTCCCCACCGGAAAACAGCACTAGATTTGTTCGACCGCGCGCAGAAGCAAACCGATCTATGTGACTTGCTGATTGCTTCGGCGGAAGAACAGGCGCGCGCCTTAAACGTTCTTCCGCCGCACCGGGCCCGCACCTCCCGGATGGACGTCCGAGGCGAGTCATGGCGGCGCGTGTTGGCACTCGTGCAGTCCGTTGGCGGGACTCACTATATCTCCGGTGCGGGCGGTGCTCGTTACATTGATCATTCGGCGTTCGATGCGGCTGGCGTGGCCGTCAGTTACATGGAATACAACCCAGTGCCGTGGCCACAGCATGGCGCAGCGTTCACGCCCTATGTAACGGCCTTAGACCTGATCGGGGCGCGCGGCGATGCCGCGCACACGCATTTGCGACCCGGCCTAACCCCATGGCGTGAGCGCTTGGCAAAGATGGAGAACAGCGATGTCCCGACCGACTGAAACCAATGTCGCCGAGTTTCGGGATCTTGGATACACTCTGATCCCCGAGTTCTATAATGTTTCCGACGATATTGCTCCTATTCAAGAAGGCATTCGCAAGATCGTTGAGCTGATGCTCAAGAAGTACCGTGTGTCGGCCCCTTGCGGAACGCATGAAGAGGCGATGACGCTGGGGTATCCGGCATTGATTCGCGAGAATCGAGCCTGGGGCGGCGAGGTCTATGACGCGATCAAGCAAATCCCCGCCTTCGTCCGGCTGGTATCGACCGCACGGAACGACGAGGTGTTCAAGGCGCTGCGCAGCGGCTCAGTGCCTGGGCTTGCTGCGGGAGGCTATGGCATCCGCATCGACAATCCGTCCGAGGACAAGTTCCGCGCTCTGTGGCATCAAGAGTTCCCGGCCCAACTTCGCTCGGTCGACGGAATGGTCTTCTGGTCGCCGCTCTTGCAGATGACCCCCGATATGGGGCCGGTTCAGATCGCGGTGGGAAGTCACAGTGGGGGCCTCGTACCAGTTTATGAGGATGACGGTGGAATTGGAAAATCGGGGGCCTATGCGTTGCGGCTCGATAGCGAAGCCGAGCACTTGGCTCAGTATGATATCGTGGCACCGTGTACGAATCCGGGCGATCTGGTTTTGATGGACTTTCTGACTCTTCATCAGTCCGGGGCCAACGTTTCCAACCGCCCGCGCTGGTCGATGCAGTTCCGGTACTTCAATTTTCAAGATCCCATCGGCATCAAGATCGGATGGGCTGGATCATATGCCGCCGGCCAGAGATTTGAAGATATTCTGCCTGAGTTGAAGGCGCCCGGCGCATGACCCGATGTCGCGTCTGCGGAACTGACTGCGGTAAGCCGATCTATCGGGCAAGCGCGCCCGCAGTCACATCCATGTCGACGCTTCTGGACGTAAAAACTGAAGCCTATTCGTGCAACTCGTGTGGACATAGTCAATCGCCCGACCTGCCCGATCTCGCTGGTTACTATGACACCGATTACAAGATTTCGTTGGCCTCTGACGATCACGACCAGCTCTACGAGATGGTGGAGGGCCAGCCAGTCTTCCGTATGGCGAAACAGGCCGAGCTGGTCCTGCTGCATTCTAACCCGCCACATGGCGCACGAGTGCTCGACTACGGGGCCGCGAAAGCTGCAACCTTGCGCGCCATCATGGCCAAACGCCCCGATATCCGACCGGCCGTATTCGATGTGTCGCAGGACTACCGCGCTTATTGGACAAACTGGGTGGCGGGGGATGATCAGGCGACTTACCGCTGCCCCGAGGAGTGGTCGGGTCAGTTCGATCTTGTCACCGCGCATTTCGTGATTGAGCACGTGGCCCAACCGGTCGAGGTTTTTCAAGACATCGCGCGGCTTCTCGCTCCGCAAGGCGAAGTGTTCTTCACTGTGCCCGATGTGATCTCGAATCCAGGCGATCTGCTGGTGGTCGATCATATCAATCACTTCACAGCCTCCTCTATCGATGCGGCGCTTTGGCAGGCGGGCCTCGTAACTGAAAGCGTGACCAATGATTACCGTGGCGCTTTCGTTGTAGTCGCGCGCAAGGATACTGGGATCGAGCGTGCGCCTTCGTCGCAGAACATCTCCGCAAAGGTGATCGAACTGCGTGACATCGCCAGCTTTTGGACCGAAGCGAGGAAGACGCTACTCGGCGCCGCTTCTGAGCATGGGAAGCGTAAGGCGGTAATCTATGGTGCGGGCTTTTATGGCTTGTGGATTTCATCCGTCTTGGCTGGGCGACAGCGGATTTCTGGATATCTGGACCAAAACCCGTACGTTCGTCAGGCCGCGCCGGTAGGTCCTGTTTTCGACCCGTTGGATCCGCCCAAGGGCATTGAGGTTGTGTATGCTGGCCTCAACCCCGCGATTGCGCGGCATGTACTTCCCGAGTGGCTGAAATCAATCGGGCTTTCAGCCCAGATCGTCTATCTTGACGGAGGGGCCTGAGACGACTGACCGTTATAGGGAAGATGCTGCAACACCGTTCCCGGTGCCAGCGCGGACGGTCCAGATATCGTTGTACTCTTAACGTAACAGCAAGCCACGTCAAAAGCGGTAGTTGGGCGCCCGACGGCTTTAGCTAGAGGACACATCATGTCAAATCTGACATTCGTCGTTACCCATGGAGCAGAGGTATTGTTCCCTCTTCGGGATGACGCAATCCTTATCTGGCTGTCCAACGGACCCTCGCCCAAGGGCCTGCCCAATCAGATCATTCGTGCCTACGAGATGTACTCTGCGCCAGAGGATCTACACCGGCGCATGTCGGGATCGATGGGAACTAAGGCGGCCTACGAATACGTGAACTCGCTTGTCGACAAACCCGAGCGTGTAACAATTGCCAGCTACCGCAAGTTCAACTGCAAGACCGGATACGGCTTGCCGAACTGGCACTTTCGCAGAATTCCGGCGTCAAGCTATCTCGGAATGCAAATCATCGGTCCCACGACGCCAAACCCGGTTCCGCCTTTCCCTTCAGGCATCGACGAGGATTTCGTGGTCTCAACGCCTCGAAGGTTCCCGGAAATCATGACCCAATTCGCAAATCGGCATAAACTAGAGTACCTGCTACTGCTCGTGACCGCTGGAATACATACTGGCGGACTAACCCGCGACGAAGGTCTGCGCGCGCTGAAGGAGCAACGCTTCATTCCAGGGGGTATCGAGCTTGGCACGTTCCCCTATGACTTCTGGCACGCCTCAATGGGAAGGATGTTGAAGGCGGTCGACTACTATTTCGAGCATTTTCACAAGGAAGTCTCAAGCCGAACAGAACAGGTTCGCGACGTATCTTTCGCGATGGATGTCTGACGTCAGCACCAATGGGACAGTTTAGGTCGATTTGATAAGAGAGGGTTTCTGGCACATCGTAACCACCAAGGAGTGGAGATGAGACAGAAACCCGGAACACGAAAGAGCCACGGCGAGAAGGTTGTCAAAGACATCCGCCGTGCGACGCGCAAGCAGTATTCAGCGGAAGAGAAGATCCGGATCGTGTTGGACGGTCTGAAAGGTGAAGACAGCATAGCTGAGCTGTGCCGCCGGGAGGGCATTGCCCAGAGCCTGTACTACAGCTGGTCCAAGGAGTTCCTTGAGGCTGGGAAGAAGCGGCTGGCGGGCGATACGGCCCGTGCAGCGACGTCGACCGAAGTCAAAGGCCTGCGACGGGAATCCCGTGATTTGAAAGAGGTCGTCGCTGAACAAGCCCTGGAGCTGCGGCTGCTCAAAAAAGCATGATCGCGGATGGGGACGACGACGAATGAGATACCCCGCATCTGAGAAACTGGAGATCATTCGCCTGGTCGAAGGCTCGCATCTCCCGACCAAACGAACGCTGGATAAGCTCGGCATCCCCAGAACCACTTTCTACCGTTGGTACGACCGGTATCTGTCGGGTGGCCCCGAGGCCCTTGAGGATCGCAGTCCCAAGCCGTCGCGGGTCTGGAACCGCATTCCCCAGCCAGTTCGGGAGAAGATCAAAGGCCTGGCTTTGAAGGAAAGTGATCTATCGCCGCGCGAGCTTGCGGTTCAGTTCACTGACACGGAAAAGTATTTTGTGTCAGAGGCTTCGGTCTATCGTATCCTCAAATCCTACGACCTGATCACCAGTCCGGCCTATGTGGTTCTGTCAGCTGCGGACGAGTTCCAAGACAAGACCACTCGGCCGAACCAGCTCTGGCAGACCGACTTCACCTATCTGAAAGTGATCGGTTGGGGCTGGTTCTATCTCTCGACGATCCTGGACGATTACAGCCGATACATTATCGCCTGGAAGCTGTGCACAACGATGATGGCCGAAGATGTGACCGACACGCTCGACCTCGCGCTGCTGGCTTCGGGTTGCGATAAGGCGACGGTCCTGCATAAGCCACGTCTGCTCAGCGACAATGGATCGAGTTACATCTCGGGCGAACTGGCAGATTGGCTGGAAGATCAGCAGATGGACCATGTTCGAGGCGCGCCGTATCACCCCCAGACTCAAGGCAAGATTGAGCGCTGGCATCAGACCCTCAAGAACCGCATCCTGCTGGAAAACTACTACCTGCCGGGCGATCTCCAGCAGCAGATTGACGCCTTCGTCGAGCACTACAACCACCGACGCTACCACGAGAGCCTACAGAACCTCACGCCAGCTGACGTCTACTTCGGACGCGGTGAAACCATCCTGAAACAACGAGAAAGGATCAAACAGAAGACCATCGAAACGCGACGCTTGCTTCACAGCAAATCCGCCGCATAATCAAACCAAACAGATGCGCCAGACCCTCTCTTAGTTTAGGCAGCCATCTGTCCCAAAATCCCTGACGACGGACACGCGATGGAGCGGTTCGGCTCTTTCCTTATCAACGATCATCTCGACCGGCTGCACACGAACCAGACTATAAAACAGGACCCATTCGGTCATATCCACACTGTCTTCAACGATCCGGTAAACCGCCGCAATCTTGTGGAACGGTTATTTTTCCGCCAAAAGCTCAAGATGCGTCGCTACCGGTGAGACGGATGTTCGGATCGCCCTACAGAACTACACCAAACGGAACCCAGATGTCGGACAACAACATAAAAGCCATTATCCTCGCCGGCGGTTTCGGAACCCGGATAAGCGAGGAATCTCACCTAAGGCCGAAGCCAATGATCGAGATCGGCGGGCGACCGATCCTGTGGCACATCATGAAGATCTACGTCCAGCACGGGATCACGGATTTCATAATCTGCTGTGGCTACAAGGGTTTCATGATCAAGGAGTACTTCGCCAACTATTTCCTGCACATGTCGGACGTGACCTTTCACATGCTCGAGAACCGCATGGAAGTGCACCAAGCCAAAACCGAGCCATGGAGCGTTACAGTGGTCGATACAGGCGAGGATACGATGACGGGCGGACGATTGAAACGCGTTGCCGACTACATCGACGGAACGTTCTGCCTTACCTACGGTGACGGATTGTCGAACATCGACATCAAAGAGCTGATCGCGGCCCACAGGCGAGCTGGCACCGAGGCGACAGTGACCGCGGTTCAGCCACTTGGCCGCTACGGAGCGCTGGAGATCAAGGATGATCGAGTGAGCAAGTTCCTCGAGAAACCGGTCGGCGACGGCCAATGGATCAACGGCGGGTACTTTGTGTGCGAGCCATCAGTGCTAGACCGGATCGATGGACCGGAAACGCCTTGGGAGGGTGCCCCACTCGAAGGCCTGGCCCAAGACCGCCAGTTATCGGTCTACAAACACAATGGCTTCTGGGCCGCGATGGACACGCTGCGCGACAAACGACAGCTCGAAACATTGTGGGAAGCCGGAGATGCGCCATGGCGCATTTGGGATTGACCCATGTTCGACTGGGCCAAAAAACGTGTCCTTCTGACCGGACATACAGGGTTCAAGGGCGCGTGGCTCTCAGAAATCCTTTTGCAGAGAGGCGCGCGGGTCTTCGGCTTGGCTCTTGCACCTGACACGATACCGTCTCTGTTCGAACAACTAGGACTGAGCAAGCGGCTAGATCATTGTGTAGGTGACATCCGAGACCCAGAATTTGTTCGTAAACGAGTCGCACAGGCCGCACCCGACATCGTATTCCACCTCGCCGCTCAATCCCTGGTGCGCCGCTCTTATGCGCAGCCGCAAGAAACATGGTCGGTCAACGTGATGGGCACGGCAAATCTTCTTGATGCGCTCAGGCCGGTCCGACATCGCTGCGCCTGCGTGATTGTGACCACTGATAAGATCTACGAGAACCGCGAATGGGAACATCCGTACCGCGAGACGGACCGACTGGGTGGGCACGACCCTTATTCGGCCTCGAAAGCAGGGGCGGAACTGGTTGTATCAAGCTATCGTAGTTCATTCTTTTCGGGCGGCCCAGTGCAGCTGGCCTCTGCGCGCGCGGGCAACGTGATCGGCGGCGGCGATTGGGCCAAGAATCGGCTCCTGCCAGACCTTGCCCGTGCATTCTCGGCTGGCGAGATGCTGGTTTTGCGCAACCCCGCCTCAACACGTCCTTGGCAGCATGTACTTGAGCCACTAGCCGGTTATCTTAGGCTGGCCGAACGTCTCTTCAACAACGACGGATATGACGCGGCCTACAATTTCGGCCCCGAGATTCAGGACGTCCGCAGCGTTCAAGAGGTTATTGAGTCCGCTGTGCGGCTTTGGCCAGGCGCATATGAGTATCGCAAGGATCTGAATGCCCCGCACGAGGCAGGTCGTCTCATGCTCGGGATTGAGCGCAGCCGGAGCAGATTGGGCTGGACCCCACGATGGGATGTCGAACGCGGGATCGCCGAGACTGTAGGCTGGTATCGCGATGTGGCAGGCGGCGCCGATCCCGTTGCATTGACGCGGACCCAGATTACCACATTCGAGGCCGGGAAATGATCTTTACACGGTTGCCTCTTTCAGGCGCATATCGTGTCGAAACTGAGCCGCGTTCTGACGCGCGCGGGACCTTTGCGCGGATGTTCTGCGTTGACGAGTTCGCCGCTCATGGATTGAATACCGAGTGGGTGCAGTCGAACCTGTCGGTTACGATTGAGCGCGGCACCTTGCGCGGAATGCATTTCCAGCGCCCGCCTGCGTTAGAATGCAAGCTAGTGCGCTGCAGCAAAGGCGCAGTGTTCGACGTGATTGCTGATCTCAGGGCGGGCTCGCCCACCTTCGGCCAGTGGGTTGGCGAGGAGCTTGATGCCGAGCGACGCTCGGCGCTCTACGTGCCCGGTGGCTGCGCTCATGGTTTTCAGACATTGACTGCAGATGCCGAGGTTTTCTATCTGCACTCCGCGCGATACAGTTCTGAGCACGAGGGCGGAGTTCTTTGGAGCGATCCCGATCTGGGAATCGAGTGGCCTTTACCTGCAAAGAACCTATCCGGGCGCGACATGTCATTTCCCCGACTTAAGGAACTGGAGCCGATCCGACTGTGACACAACACCATTGTCGACATTGCGGCGCTCCGCTGAGCCATATCTTCGCGGATCTGGGTTTTGCGCCTCCATCGAATGCCTACCGCGCACCGGAGGATCTGAATCGGCCAGAGACAACGTTCCCTCTGCGTGTGCGCGTCTGCGATCAATGCTTTCTCGTGCAAACCGAAGACTTCACTGACGCAGAGACGCTGTTTTCGGCGGACTACGCCTATTTCTCCTCTACTTCAAAAGGATGGCTGGCTCATGCCGCATCCTATTGCGCGATGGTGACAGACCGCTTCGGTCTCGACGGCTCGAGCTTTGTCGTCGAGCTTGCGTCAAATGATGGATATCTTCTGAAGAACTTCGTCGCAGAGCAGGTACACTGTCTCGGTATCGAACCTACAGCGCGCGCCGCAGCTGCAGCAGAGGCCTGCGGAGTGCCAACCTTGCAGCGGTTTTTCGGGAAGGAACTCGGAGTATCGCTCGCAGCCGAAGGAGGGGGAGCGGATCTGATTATCGGTAACAATGTCTACGCGCACGTGCCCGATATCAACGATTTCACGAGTGGGATCGCGGCCCTTCTAAAACCGCAGGGTGTGGTGACGCTGGAGTTTCCACACTTAATGCGTCTGGTCGAGTTCACGCAGTTCGATACGATCTACCACGAGCATTTCTCGTATCTTTCACTCTCGACAGTGGCGAAGATCTTCGCGAGATGCGGGCTTCGCATTTTTGATGTCGAGGAACTGCCAACCCATGGCGGCAGCCTAAGGGTTTTCGGATGTTTTGCCGGGGCGGACCACGCAACCGCCGCTTCCGTGAACCGTATACTTTCTGAGGAGATCTCCCGCGGCATGCAGGGGATCAACTTCTATACCGGTTTTCAGCCGCGGATAGAGGCGCAAAAGAACGCCGCCCTGCAATTTCTTTTGGACCTGCGGAAGTACGGAAAGACTGTCGCGGGTTATGGCGCAGCTGCCAAGGGCAACACCTTTTTGAACTATGCTGGTATCAAACGCGATCTGCTTCCGTTTGTTTGCGATGCGGCGCCTGCGAAACAGGGCCGGCTGCTACCCGGCAGCCACATCCCAATCTTCTCCCCAGACGTGCTCACAGAAACACGACCTGATTATGTCGTCGTTCTGCCTTGGAACATCGCTGCGGAGGTGCGCTTCCAGCTGTCCGACCTTGTCGACACTGGAACGCGTGTAGTGACTCTGATGCCGGAGGTGAAGGTTCATTGAGCGCACGCATTGCCTATACTCGCCCGTCGATCACTGGGCGCGAGACCGATTATGCCGCCGACGCCGCACGCAACGGCTGGGGCGCGCAATGCTATGACTACATCATCCGTTTCGAAGCGGCCTTCGCAGAGCATCTCGGTGTGCCTCATGCCTTGGCGACGTCAAGCTGTACCGGTGCGCTGCACATGGGCATGGCGGCGTTGGGCATTGGGCCGGGCGATGAAGTAATCCTTGCGGATACCAACTGGATCGCATCGGTCGCGCCGGTCGTGCATCTCGGCGCAACTCCGGTGTTCGTAGATATCGACCCAGTTTCTTGGTGCCTTGATCCAGATGCGGTTGAGGCGGCCATCACTCCCCGCACCAAGGCCATTCTAGCGGTGCATATTTACGGCAACCTTTGCGACTTGGACCGCCTCCACGAAATCGCGGACTACCACGGCATCCTGCTGATCGAAGACGCAGCCGAGGCCATTGGGTCGGTCTACCGAGGTCAGAGGGCCGGGTCTATGGGCGCATTTGGTGCGTTTTCCTTCCATGGCACAAAGACATTGACTACTGGTGAGGGGGGAATGTTCGTGACCTCCGACTCCGACTTGTACGAGCGTGTACTGACCCTATCGAACCACGGTCGGGCGCGAGGCGAAACACGCCAGTTTTGGGCCTCTGCAGTTGGGTTCAAGTACAAAATGTCCAATATTCAGGCCGCTCTTGGCCTTGGCCAGATCGAACGTGTCGCGGAACTAACCCAAAGGAAGCGCGAGATACTGAACGCCTATCGAGACAGATTTTCGATGTATCCCACGATCTCAATGAACCCAGAGCCAAGAGACGGTGTAAATGGGGCATGGATGCCCACAGTTGTGTTCGCTCCCGAGACGGGTGTGACCAGCGACATAGCGATTCAGGCTTTTGCCTCCGCCGGTATCGACGCGCGGGTGTTTTTCCATCCGCTTTCATCGCTCGACATGTTCAAGGCCGTGCCATCCAATATCAACGCTTGGGACATCGCATCGCGCGCGGTCAACTTGCCGAGCTATCATGACATCACAGCCGATGAGCTGAACCGAGTCACCGACGTCATCGCCACGTTGATGGAAACGCGAGCCTCGTAGGTCCGCTGACAGCCGAGAGACCGAGATGTAGAGTTCCCAGGTTGATCGACACTTTTCACTCGGTTAACAACAGGAATGCCTTTCATACCGCGAGTTAGGGAGCCCGGCCCGAAGTAAGCCAGTGATCAGATTGCTTACGCTTTTGCCAGCAGGGTTAAAGCTTGGAGGCTTTATTGTGTGTATCTGAGTACTGCGCTGCAACCATTAAGATCGGGACAAACGTGTCGAGATATGAGCTGGTCCTAGTATCCTGCACAGTTTCTCGGCCCTGCTAAGGTATATCGGGTTGTGTACTCAGGCCGCTTTCGTCAGTTCGATCCTCACTAAGTATGCCTCATCGGGGGTCCTCAGACCAAGTGCCGAGTGCGGGCGCTGGCGGTTGTAGAAGTCGATCCAACTGTCGACGACCCGCCCAGCCTCGAAGCCATCCGCGATATCCTGAAGGTAGACGGCTTCATATTTCATCGATCGCCAAAGCCGTTCAATGAAGATGTTGTCCATGCAGCGGCCGCGGCCGTCCATGCTGATCCGCACCCCGGCCTCGGTCAGAGTCGTGATCCACGCTGACCCGGTGAACTGGCTACCTTGGTCGGTATTCACGATCTCGGGCGGGCCATGGCGACGGATCGCCTCGTTCAGCGCCTCGACGCAGAAGTCCGCGTGCATCGTGTTCGAAAGCCGCCAAGACAGCACCTTGCGCGTCGCCCAATCCATGATCGCCACAACGTAAAGGTAGCCACGGCTGACTGGAACGAACGTGATGTCAGCACACCAGACCTGGTTCGGGCGGTCGATGGTCATGGTCCGCAGCAGGTAGGGATGGATCGGATGCGCCGGGTGAGGTTGGCTGGTCTTTGGCCTGCGATAGACCGCCTCCAACCCCATTCGACGCATCAGCCGCCGGATCCGGTGCCGCCCGACCGACAGGCCGTCACGCTTAAGCATCGCAACCATTTGTCGGCTACCGAAGAACGGATAGGCCGTGAACAACCGGTCGATCGACTTCATCAATGCCAGCGTGTCGTCGCGAACCGGCACGGGTCGATAATACAGCGACGACCGGCTGATCCCCAGGATGCGGCACTGCGCGCTCAGGCTGAGCTGCGGATGATCGGGCTGGACGATATTCTTGCGACGGCAGGGGCTCATGTCTTGAGCCCTTTGGCTAAAAAATCGTTCTCCACCGCCAACCTCCCGATCTTGGCGTGCAGATCCTTCAGCTCCGCTTCTCGGTCCACCGCGCCACCCGCCTTTCCGGCGAACACATCCGACAGGCCCTCCATTGCCTGCTTCTTCCAGGCACTCACCTGTGTCGGCAGCAGCCCGTGCCGCGCCCGCGATCTCCTGCACCGTCCTGTCACCACGCAGCGCTTCCAGCGCCACCTGGGCCTTGAAATGATCCGTAAACTTCCGTCGCTTCCGCGCCATCGTCATATCCCTTCGTCGTTGGGATACACCTTAGCTCACTGTCCAGTTTTCCGGGACCAGCTCAATTGACGACGGCGAGAGCCCCTAGATATTTGATCCCACGGTTTGATGGTGCGATCCATTCGCGGGAATGGAAGGAAACCCTTTGGGACAAGTTCGTCATGGCAGCGCCACGACCACGCACGCTGTCAAAGCAGCAATACAGCGATCCGTTGGCCGGCAAGCGATTGCCTTGCAATCGCTGAGAGGCGCAGGCTTCGATCGCGGTGCTGAGCCGCAAGCTCGGGGTTAACCCGAAGACAGTCGCCAAGTGGCGAAAGCGCGAGACAGTTAAGGACCGTAAGGCGGGACCGAATGCGCCACGCTCAACCGTTCTCACGGAGGCAGAGGAGGCGATGGTCGTCACCTTCCGGCGCCACACTCTGCTGCCGCTGGACGATTGCCTGTACACCCTGCAAGCCTCGATCCCGCATCTGACCCGGTCGGCATTATACCGATGCCTTCACGCCATCGGTTTGTCTCGAGGAGGTCTGACGACCAAGATTCATGCGGTCGTGGATGGGCGCGGTCTACCCGTACGGCTGCTATTGACCCCGGGGACGCCTCCGACAAGACCACCGCCCCCGACCTCGTTGGCCCGCTCAGCCTCACCGGTGACGTGGTTGGGGACCGGGGCTACTTCGGCAGGGCCGAAATCGGCGCCAACGAGGCAACGAGCGCCACCGCCTACATCCCAAGCCAGTCTAACGTTTGCGTCAACCGAACTGTGGACCGTGATCTCTACCGGGAACGCAACAGGGTCGAGCGCTTCCTCAATATCCTCAAACACTTGCGCGGGATCGCCACGCGCTACTTTAAGATCGTAGCCAACTAGGAGCCTCGTAATCACATGTATTTATTGTAAAATTGGTGCCCCCACACGGACTCGAACCGCGGACCCTCTGATTACAAATCAGATGCTCTACCAGCTGAGCTATAGGGGCAAACCGTCTCTTAGTCTCTTCTCCGAGGATATGCAGCGGATATAGCAACCAATATCGAGCGGATGCAACGCAGAAAAAGCCGCAACCGTGCAGTCGCGGCTTTTCCACTTCATTAAAGAACCACCCCATCGCCCGCGCCACTACCGGGGCGAGATCTGCGAACATGAGCTTGGCGAGGGCCACCGCCTCAAACAGAATGGTTCTGGAGACTCCGTGGCCCATATCGGGCCTGGCTGGGAGAGGGTCGGCGTCTGCATCGTGTGGAAGACCTGTTTCGGGTGACTGGGCTGGAGCCTGTGCCGGGAGCCAATCTTCGCGACATCGCAATCGTCTATTCGGGCCGATCCGGGATTGCCCCGGACGTCGCACCATTGGTGGTCTTGCAAGCAGCCCTGCACAGCGACGGTCAGGACCTAGACGCGTTGATACGATCCTTCCCGGCTGAATGGTATCGGTGCCGACGGGAGAGGCATTTCCAGTTCTGGTTCGATTTCAGCCTGACGCAGAAAGCGCGATCGGAACAGTGTTCGTGGCACCGCAAGGTGGAGTAATATGGTTCCTAGGGGCAGAATGAGGCGGTCGGAACACCTGAGAAAGCCGGTCCGAGGACGCGGGCGTATGTACCTGACGCACAGTATGTCCAGCCGGTTTGTCTGTGTAGAGTTACGGCATCTCTGGCCGAACATCCCCAATTCCGGGTCGTAGTACCGCGCGTTGAGATATTGCAGCCCGGCATCGCTGTCATAGCGCTCGCCCGTTGCCCGGCAGGGGTTTGCCCGTCAAACCCCGAGAGGGGATGAATCCGAAACTCTCATCCGCCGCACCGCACACTGAGTTCGCCAGCCGCAAGGCGGGGTATTCCAAAAAGATATCGCAGTAGCTTTTTTGCACCTGCCCTGCCCGCGCCGGATGCACTAGGCTTCCTGCGACAGGGGTGGGACACCGCCCCGGGGGGAGAGCAGTGAGGGGGAGGACCTGCATGTGAACATTCTGTTCATCATGTACGACCAGTTGCGTTTCGACTATCTGAGCTGCGCGGGCCATCCGCATCTGCACACGCCGAATTTCGATCGTGTCGCGGCGCGCGGCGTCCGGTTCACCAATGCCTATTGCCAGTCGCCCATTTGCGGCTCCTCCCGGATGAGTTTCTACACCGGGCGCTATGCCTCGTCCCACGGGGCGCAGTGGAACGGCTACCCTCTCCGCATCGGCGAGATGACGATGGGCGACCATCTGCGCAAACTTGGCATGGAGTGCTGGCTGATCGGCAAGACCCATATGCGCGCAGACAAGGAGGGGATGGCACGGCTGGGGCTGGACCCGGACAGCATGATCGGCGCGCGCCAGTCGGAATGCGGGTTCGACGCCTGGACCCGTGACGACGGGCTTTGGGGACAGGGGCCCGACGGGTTCTATGACGAAAACCGCTCCCCCTATAACGAATATCTGAAATCCAAGGGCTATGCGGGCGAAAACCCATGGGCCGACTATGCGAATGCCGGGGTCGAGAATGGCGAGATCGCATCGGGCTGGATGTTCCGGAACGCCGACAAGCCGGCCAATATCCGCGAACAGGACAGCGAGACGCCGTGGCTGACGCGGCAGGCGATCGGCTTCATCGATCAGGCCAGCGGGCCATGGTGCGCACATGTCAGCTATATCAAGCCGCATTGGCCCTACATCGTGCCGGCCCCCTACCACGACATGTTCGGCCCCAATCAGGTACCCGCCCCGACACGGCACGACTGCGAGTTGGACGACACGCACCCGGTTTTCAAGGCATTCCTGGAGGGCAAGATCTCCACCGCCTTCCAGCGCGACGATGTCCGCGCGAAAGTGATCCCCGCCTATATGGGTCTGATCAAGCAATGCGATGATCAGCTCGGCGTTCTGCTGGACCATCTGGAGGCCACCGGCCGGATGGCGGACACGATGATCGTGCTGACCTCGGATCACGGTGATTATCTGGGCGACCACTGGATGGGCGAAAAGGACCTGTTCCACGATCCGTCGGTGAAAATTCCGCTGATCGTCAGTGACCCGCGCGCCGGGGCAGATGCCACGCGCGGCACGACATGCGACGCACTGGTCGAGGCGATCGATCTGGCGGCCACATTCGTCGAGGCGGCGGGCGGCGAGGTGCCGCGGCACATCATCGAGGGCCGCTCGCTGATGCCGTGGCTCCGGGGCGAAACGCCGGACTGGCGGGAATATGTGATCAGCGAATACGACTACGCGGTGCGGCCCTTCGCGGCGGATCTGGTCACATCCACGAAGGACGCGCGGTTGTTCATGGTCTTCGACGGACGCTGGAAGATGATCCATGCCGAGGGCGGATTCCGGCCGATGCTGTTCGATCTGCAAACCGACCCCGAGGAGTTTCACGATCTGGCGAAGACCGGGGGCCACGAGGACCGGATCGCGCAGATGTACGGCCATCTGAGGGACTGGGGCCTGCGCATGTCGCAGCGCGTCACCCGATCGGATGCGGATCTGGAGGCGATGCGCGGCAAAAGCCTGCGCCGGGGTATCCTGCCCTTCCTGTTCGACGGATCGGAAGTGCCGCCCGAACTCACCGAGACCTATCGCGGCCCGGCCCGGCAGATCCATCTGCCGCCGGATGCGGACACCGGGTCTCATGACTGATCCGACCGCAGGGGGTATCGCGCGGCCCCGGCCCGACGACCGGATCGCCGATCTGCTTGCAGTGGGTTTCGTTCTGGTGATCCTGACCTATGCGGCCAGCGGCCCGATCTCGGATTTCGTGCGCTGGTTCGTGGAGAGTACCACCGAGGGCTGGGCCGATATGAGCCGCCGCGATCAGCGGGTTCTGCTGCGCGAGCACTGGCTGGGCGGCGGCTATCGCGCGTTCGAGCGGGCATTTCTGCAACCCACCGGCCTGATCCTTGGCCTGCCCATCGTCTTCGCCTTCGCGATCTCGCTTCTGGCGATGCGCGACCCGGGCCGCCGGCGCTGGATGCACCGGCTGATGGCGATCGTGGCGACGGGCTGTTTCGGGGCGTGGATCGTCAAGATCTATGCCACCGATGCCGGGCTGCTGCCCTCGGCGGAGCCGATCGATTTCGTCGTTTTCCCGGTGATCATCGCGGTCACGCTGTACCTGACCTGGCGGCTCTTCGGGGCGTTCATCGCGATTTTCTGCATCTTGTGGGTGATCTATTTCTTCACCCGGGGCCTGCTGCCCGACTGGACGGGTATCCTCGCCGGGTCCGAGGCGACAGTCGCCCAGAACCTCAGGGCCATGGTTCAGAATTTCTGGGCGCAGACCGGGGGGCTGTTCGGCCAGCCGTTGCAGGTCGTCTCCGGCAGTGTGCTGATCTTCATCGTCTTCGGATCCGTTCTCATGGCATCGGGCGCGGGCGATCTGCTGATGAAAATCGCCAACCGGCTGACCGGCGGATTTGTCGGCGGCGCCGCGCATTCCGCGGTGGCCAGTTCGGCCCTGTTCGGAACGCTTTCGGGGGCTGCGGTCTCCAACGTGGTCTCCACCGGCACGATGACCATCCCGGTCATCAAACGGGCGGGCTTCAAGCCTCATTTCGCAGGCGCGGTGGAGGCCGCGGCCTCCACGGGCGGCCAGGTCATGCCGCCGGTGATGGGGGTCGTGGCCTTCTTCGTGGCCGGCCAGATCGGGCTTGAATACCGCTATATCGTGGTCGCCGCGATCCTGCCGGCGCTGTTCTACTATCTCGGTACCTTTCTGACCGTCTATTTTGAGGCGCGGCGTCAGGGCATCGGCGCGCTGCCCGCCGAGGCGCGCCCGCGGCTGGACCCCGGCGAACGCTGGCAATGTCTGGTGTTCATCATCCCGCTTGCCGTCCTGTCGACCTTTCTCTTCATCCAGCCTTCGGTGCCGAAGGCCGGGTTCTTCGGCTTTGCCGCGGCGCTGATCTCGGCGCTGGTGCTGTTCCCCGGTTTCCGCTCCCGCCGACAGATCTGGCGCGCCTTTGTCGCCGCGGGGCGGATGGCGGCCTCGATCGTGACGATCGTCGCCGCGATCGGGCTGATCGTGGGGCTGATCCAGCTGTCGGGCTTTGCCGGGCGTCTTTCGCTTCTGCTGGCGCAACTGGCATCGGGGCCGCTCTTCGTGGTGCTGATCGTGGTGGCGCTCGGCTCCATCGTGCTGGGAATGGGCCTGCCGCCGGGCGCCACCTATTTCATCATCGTCATCGCGCTCAGTTCGGGGATCGAGGCTGTGGGAATCCCACCCCTGTCTCTGCATCTTTTCGTGGTCTTTTTCGCGGTCATGTCGACGGTCACGCCGCCTGTCGCGCTGGCCGCCTTTGCCGCCGCACCCATCGCCGGCGCCGATCCGATCAGGACCGGGTTCGCCGCGGCGCGGATCGGGATCGCGGGGTTCCTGATCCCGTTCGTCTTCGTCTACCACCCGGCATTGCTCTACAAGTTGCAGGTGCTGTTCGAATGGTTCGGCGGGGAGCCCGCCAATTCCCGTGCGATGATGGATGCCGCCGAGATTTCCTGGGCGGCGCTTGCCTGGATCATTGCCGCCTTCACCCTGTCGCTCTGGCTTCTTGCCTCGGCGCTGGCCGGGCAGGAGGCGGCGCGGCTGACCCCGGTCGAACGGCTCTGTCGTGCCGCCGCCGGATTTGCGGTGCTTGTGCCCCACGCGGCCATCGCGGCGCCCGCCGCGGCCATTGGCGCGGCACTTGTCGCCATCCACCGCATCAGAAACTCACAAATCCGACCCACGGATCATCAGGAGAAGACGACATGACCCATTTCATCAAGGCCACCGTTCTGGCGGCGGCGCTGGCCGGCGGGCCGGCACTGGCCGAGGATCAGAAGCTGCGCATGGCAACCATCGCCCCCAGCCTTGGTCAGGCGATCACGATGGCCACGTTCGCCAATATCGTGAATGACAATCTTGACGGGATCACGATCGAGGTTGCGGCGGGCGGGGCCGCCACGTTGCACCAGTTGGAGGTCGGGCGCGGCAATCTTGATTTCGCCATGACCTCGCCCACGATCTATGCCCTGCTGCAAGGCGGGCGGGCCATGTACCAGAACGAGGCCGACGCGCCCCAGGCGGCGGAAAACCTGCGCCTGCTGATGTGGTATCCTTACGGCAACTACCACTTCGCGGTCCGCGGCGACAGCGACATCCAGACGCTTGACGATATCGAGGGTGCCACCGTCTTTCTGGGCCCCCAGGGCGGCGGTGCCTATAACGCCGCCAGCCGCTGGATCGAAGCCACGACCGGCCTTGTGGTGGGCGAGGATTACGAGGCGATCAGCGCCAACTGGCAGACCGGGTTCCAGTCCTTCCTCGATGGCAATATCGAGATGTATGTGAATGGCTGCCTCGACCCATGCCAGCAGTTCATCCAGTTCACCGAAACCGAAACCGTCCGCTTCATCGGCCCCGAAAGCGCCGAGGGCGAGGCGGTCACCGATTTTCTCGGCACCTTCCGCTGGATCGAAATGGTGGAGCCGGGCCTCTATGAAAACCAGCTGAACGAAACGCCGGTGATCTCCATGAACACATCCGTCGGCATCGGCGTGCGCGGCGATCTGGACGAGGAGACCGTGTATCAGATCACCCGCGCCTTCTGGGAAAACCTGGACCAGATCAGCAGCGATGCCCCTTGGGTGGACGGCATCGATATCGACTTTGCCGTGCAGCAGCTGGGATCGATGGAACTGCATCCCGGCGCCGCGCGCTACTACCGCGAGGTCGGCGCGATCGAGTGATCTGTCGCAGGCCGTGGCCAGCCCGAGGTCGCGGCCTGCCTTCCATAGGCCTGGCGCGCGCCTCCCCTTGCCCGGCCCGTAGACAGCCCTTCGGCGCGGCCCGTCAGCATCGCCTGTCAGCAAGGGGGTTTGCGTCACGTCCGGCGCGTGTATAGGTTTGGCCGCAACGGAAAAACGCGGTTTGGGTTTGTCAGTAATGCAGGTTGTCTATCACCTCGGCGCGCCATGCACCGATGAAGATCAACTGATCCAATCGCTATTGAAAAATCGCGTCGAACTGGCCCGGAGCGGAATCGTCGTACCGCCGCCCGGGCGCTATCGCGCCGTGATCCGCGATGCGTCGCGCGCGCTGAAGGGCGCGCCCGCCTCCAAGGACGTTCAGGATGCGCTGCTGGATGCCATCACGGAGAGCGACCGGTGCGACCGGCTCGTCCTGTCGGATCCGCGCTTCATCTGCATCAACCGGCTGGTCGTTCAGGGGGCACAGATCTGGCCGATGATCGAACGGGAGACGACCAAGCTGCGCAATCTCTTTCCCGATGCGCAGGTGGAGTTCTTCATCGCCATGCGCGATCCCGCCACGCTGATCCCGGCGATGTTCAACGCCTCGCGCTTCAACGATTTCGACGAGTTCACCGAAGGGGTGCAGCCCAGGGGCGTCGCCTGGTCCGAGATGCTGCAACGGCTGAACCGCGCACATCCCGATTGCCCGATCACGGTCTGGAACAATGAGGATACGCCGCTGATCTGGGGGGAGATCCTGCGCGAGATGGCGGGGCTTGGCCCGGGGGAGGTTCTCGACGGCGTCGACGACCTGCTGGAAAAGATCATGGAACCGGCCGGGTTCAAACGGATGCAGGCCTATCTGGCGCAGCATCCGCCCCAGACAGAGATGCAGAAGCGGCGGATCGCGGCGGCATTTCTCGACAAGTTCGTTCTGGAAGAGGCCTTGGAGGAGGAACTCGACGCACCCGGCTGGACGGAGGGTCTGATCGAGGAGATCACCGCGCATTACGAGGCGGATATGGATCACATCGCGGCCATGCCCAACCTGACCTATATCACCCCGTAAACGCGACCTGCCCGCGACCGGCCCCGCGCCGTCAGACACCGAAGAGTGCCCCGCAAAGCCCGCTGGCGCGCCTTCAGGTCTGGTCGGGAGGCCAGTCCGCCCGGATATGTCCGGCGACGATTTCCGCCCATTTCGCGTAGACATCCGGGCCCGGATGAAACCCGTCCGGCGCCATCAGGGCCGCGTCCATCTCGAAGCTGAGCGGGATGTAGCGGGTCCGCATATCCGCCGAGGCGAGGCGCCGGATGTGGACATCGAAACGTTCCGCCCGCCGGCCCAGCACCCATCTGAGCGGCTGCGGCAACAGCGGAAAGTACCGCACCGGCGGCAGACCGGAGAGATAGATCAGCCGCGCCCCGAAGCGTGTTTCCAGCAGGTCGACCAACGCGGCCTGCCGCACAAGCCATCTGCGAAGCGGCACGAGCTTTGTCACGTCATTCACGCCAAGCGCCACGATCGCGATATCGAAGGGGCGCGGGGCCGGGTCCTGCCGCGCCAGCCGGTCCAGCGTATCCTGCGTGGTCGCGCCCGTTTTCGCGATCAGATGCCAGTGAACCTGATACTCGCGGGACAGCGCCGCGGCCAGTTGCCCGGACAGCGCCTGATCCTGCGTCGCGACGCCGACGCCGGCGGCTGAACTGTCCCCCGCGATCAGGATCCGCAATACCGGCCCCTGCCCCACCTGCGCGCGGCGCGGACCGTCGGGTTCCGGCAGGTTCAACGCCTTTTTCCGGGTCCAGATCGCCTGCCCCGCCAGAAGCGGGAACAGGGCCACGCGAGCGAAGAGATCAAGCGCCATTCATCCCCCGGAGCAGGCCTTGCCTAGCGCATGCCAAGCGCTTCCTTGTACATTTCCAGAACCGCCTCTTCCTCGGCGATATCGTCGGGCTCGCGTTTGCGCAGCGCCACGACCTTGCGCAGGATCTTGGTGTCATAGCCACGCCCCTTGGCCTCGGCCATGACCTCCTTCTGCTGATCGGCGATATCCTTTTTCTCCGCCTCCAGCCGCTCGATGCGTTCGATGAACTGCCGCAGCTCGTCGGCGGTCACACGGTAGCTGTCGGATTGGGGGGCGCTGTCGTCCATCATGTCATGGGCCTTTGCGTTTGGAGGATCGGGCAAAAGCTCTACCCTTCTGTCCGTGGGCCCGCAAGAGAGGCTGGACCTGTGCCAGGAAATTGCGCAAACTGAATGCCCGCAGCGAATAGGAAATACGCCTCATGGAAGTGTTGATCTGGATTGGAACCGGTCTTGCGGCTCTGGGGCTTGTGGCCATCGTCTATTGCATCGTCGCGGCGATCTCCGCAAAGCGGGCCAACCTTTCCGATGACGAACTGCGCGCGCGCCTGCAGCGGGTCGTGCCGATCAATATGGGTGCGGTTCTGGCATCCGCGCTGGGCCTGATGACGGTCGTGATCGGCGTTTTTCTCACCTAGGCTGCGTACTGTCCGGCCCGGGCTTTGCACGCCATCGCATCCTTCACAACGCCGCGAAGATCCGGGCCAGCTGACAGGCCATAGTGCCGGCAACGCGGACCTGTCACGCTCCGCAGGCATAGCGACCCGGCTATCGCCCGCAGGCGGCCTGTGCCGCGCCCTGTTTTCAGCCTGTCACGGAAAGGCCTGCCGGTCAGTCTCTGGCGCGGTCTTGAGCCGCGTCACTACCGGCCCGCGCGGGTCCGCCGCCAGCGCGCCATTGCCTTGCGGGGCGGTTTGACGCAGGCTCTCCCCACATCATCCCCAGAATGAAAGGTGCCGCCCATGCCTCGCCTCCTCCCTTCCGCCACAGCGCTTGGCCTGATCCTCTTTACGGCCTCCGCGCTTGCCCAGCAGGCGGCCGATGCCGTCGCACCGGAGATCGCGACCGAAGCGGGGGCCATGGCGCTCTCGGAAGCGGCCCTTGCCGCGATGGCCGCACGCGATGCGGGCCAGCCTGCAACGGCCGAAAACTGGATGCTTGCCGCTGCCAACCCGCTGGCGGTGGAGGCCGGGGCCGACGTGCTGCGCGCCGGGGGCACCGCCGCTGATGCGATGGTTGCCGTACAGGCCGTTCTGGGGCTGGTGGAGCCGCAATCCTCGGGGCTCGGCGGCGGGGCGTTTCTGGTCTGGTACGACGCGGCCACCGGCGAGATCACAACCCTCGACGGGCGCGAAACAGCACCACTGGCCGTGACACCCACCCTGTTTCAGGACGAAAACGGCGAACCGCTGGGCTTTTTCGACGCGGTGGTGGGCGGCCTCTCGGTGGGAACGCCCGGCACACCCGCCCTGATGGAGGAGGCACACCGGCGCTGGGGCCGCGCCAACTGGGGCGGGCTCTTCGACGCCGCAATCGGCCATGCCGAAGACGGGTTCGCCGTCTCCCCACGGCTGGCCGGGGCCATCGCCAATGATGCGGAGCGGCTCTCCACCTTCCCGGCGACGGCGGCCTATTTCCTGCCGGATGGCGCCCCGCTGGCCGAGGGCGCGCTGCTGAGGAACCCCGCCTATGCCACGACGCTTCGCGCGATGGCCGCGGGCGGGGCGGATGTCATCTATTCCGGTCCGATCGCGGAAGGCATCGTCGACACCGTCCGCAGCGCCGAGGGCAATCCGGGTCTTCTGTCCTTGCGCGATCTGGAGATTTACGAGGTGGTCGAACGCGCCCCGGTCTGCGTGACGTACCGCGCGCATGAGGTGTGCGGCATGGGTCCGCCGTCCTCCGGCGCGCTGACCGTGGGGCAGATCCTGGGCATGGCCAGCGCCTTCGATCTGGCCGCGCTCGGCCCAGACAGCGTCGAGGCATGGCGGATCATCGGCGACGCCTCCCGGCTCGCCTTCGCGGACCGGGGCCGCTACATGGCCGATAGCGACTTCGTGCCGATGCCGACGCAGGGGCTGGTGGACCCGGACTATCTGGCCGAGCGCGCCACGCTTCTTGAGGGCGATGACGCCCTGCCCGAGGTGGCCCCGGGAGAGCCCGCCTGGGATCACGCGTTTCTCTGGGCCGATGACCAGTCGCTCGAACTGCCGTCGACCAGCCACATCTCGATCGTCGATGGCGACGGCAATGTGCTGTCGATGACGACGACCATCGAAAACGGCTTCGGCGCGCGCCTGATGGCGCCGGGCGGGTTTCTCCTGAACAACGAGCTGACCGATTTCTCGTTCCGGACCCATGCCGATGGCCGCCCCATCGCCAACCGGATCGAGCCGGGCAAGCGCCCCCGCTCCTCGATGGCGCCGACGATCGTGCTGCGCGACGGCGCACCGGTTCTGGCCGTGGGCTCCCCCGGGGGCAGCCGCATCATCGGCTATGTGGCGCAGACCATCATCGCCCATCTGGATTGGGGCATGGATGTGCAGCAGGCCGCCGCGATGCCCCATCTGGTCAACCGGTTCGGCACCTATGATCTCGAAGAAGGCACCAGCGCCGTCGAGATGGAAGGCCCGCTGACCGATCTGGGATACGAGGTGAGTATCCGCGGCCTGAACTCCGGCATCCATGTGATCGCCATCGGCGAGACCGGGTTGCAGGGCGGTGCCGATCCGCGCCGCGAGGGCATCGCCCTGGGCGAATAACCCCGTCAGCGCTTCCCCCGCGTCTGCCGCGCAGGCATGGGGGAAGTCGCTCCCTGCGGGGCTCAATCCAGGCGCGCGCCGGTCTCCGCATGAAACGGGTGGCAAATGTCGGACGGCACCGAAATGCCGACCTGATCGCCGATTTCCGCGCGATAGTCTTTCGACGCCTTCACCGCGACCAGCGCGTTGCCCGCGCGTACCGTGACCATGGTCGCATCGCCCAGAAGCTCCATCGTGTAGACCGGCGCGTTGATCTGCCCCTGCCCCGCGGCGGTCACCGCCGCATCCTCGGCCCGGAACCCGAGCGAAACCTTGCCCGCGCCGGCGCTCAGACCGCCGATTTCGACATTTCTGCCGCGGAAGGTTCTGCCATCGATCTGCCCTTCCATCAGGTTCATCGCGGGGTTGCCGATGAAACCCGCCACGAAGGTGTTCGCGGGCCGGTCATAGATATCCGTCGGCGTGCCCACCTGCTGCACCACCCCGGCCTTCATCACCACCACCCGGTCCGCCAGTGTCATCGCCTCGATCTGGTCATGGGTGACGTAGATCGTCGTGACCTTCAGTTCGTGGCTGAGATTCTTGATCTGCGCGCGGGTCGATACCCGCAGCTTCGCGTCGAGATTGGACAACGGCTCGTCCATCAGGAAGACCTGCGGCTCGCGTACGATGGCCCGGGCAAGCGCCACGCGCTGGCGTTGCCCGCCCGACAACGCCGCCGGTTTGCGGTGCAGGAACTCGGTCAGTTCGACCATCCCGGCGGCTTTCCTCACCCGTGCGTCATGCTCCGCCTCGGGCACCTTGCGCACTTTCAGCGGGAAGCGGATGTTCTGGTAGACATCCATATTCGGATAAAGCCCGTAGGACTGGAACACCATGGCCACGTCGCGATCCTTGGGGTCAAGCGTCGTGACCTCCCGGTCGCCGATCCAGATCTCGCCTTCGGTCGGGTCCTCCAGGCCCGCGATCATCCGCATCGTCGTGGTCTTGCCGCAGCCGGAGGGACCAAGCAGAACCAGGAATTCCCGATCCGGGATCACGAGATCGAAATTGTCGACACCGATGAAACTGCCCCAGCGCTTGCAGACATTCTTGAGCCGGATTTCCGCCATGGTCCCGCACCTCCAAGGGTCGCAGATCATCTAGACAGGCGCAGCCGGATCCGGCAACCATTTTTGCATAGGAATGCAACGGGCCTGGGCACGAAAAAAGACTCATCAGGCAACCTGAAATCCGGTCGCCCTTCCGAGGGCAGGAAGATTTTCGCGCCAGAGGCGGTGTCAGACAGGCATGTCGTTGAACAGATCGTCCAGTCTGTCATCTTCGTTGGATTGGGTCTTTTTCGCCTGCTCCGCCAGCTTGGAGCGTTTGGCAACCGTCGTATCGGGCTTTCGCTCCCCGTCTCTCTTTTGCTTGCGCAATTCCGTATGTGCGCCCTCTTTGCGGTCGTCCTTGGATGTCTCTGCCATGGCAGGTTTTCCTTTCTCTGGGGCCCGTCCCTCGCCGTCGGTCGTTCAGATGGGCAAGGAGTTGATCGCCGCGCGATAGGTCACGCGACGGATCTGTCGGGCGTTTTCCGGATCGGTGTCCCGCTCCGGCGTCAGTTCGGCCATTCGCAATTGTGCATCCGCCGCCAGAACCTCCCGCTGCCAGTCCACATAATTACGGATAAGCCGTTTCTGGACCGCCGTGCCGGCATTGCGGCTGGTCAGAAAATCGAAAAGAGCAGCCTCCATTTCGGTATCGGGTCGTTTCGGTGCCATTGAATTTCCCCCCTTGCAGGCACCTCCCCCGTGCCTGCATCGAATTGCGTTCCGCTTTTCCTACACCGCGCATTTCCTGCAGAATGGCGTGAAAGGCAAAAGATCCAACCGCTCTTCCGAGATCGCCTCATCGCATTTGGTGCACAAACCGTATTCGCCCGCCTCGATTCGTGCCAGCGCGGCCTTTATCTGGCGGATTTCCGCCTGACCGCTGACGCCCATCTGCTCCAAAACCTCGTCGTCTTCGCGCTCGGTCGCCAGCTCCTCCCAATCCTTCGATTGATGGCTGTCGAGCTCGTCCTCGATTTCGTGCAGCCGCTCTTCGAGATCGGCCAACCGGTCGAGGAGCTGTTGTTTACGCCTTGCCAGATCGGTCATGGAATTCCCCCAATTGAAGGGGCTGCGCCCGTTCGCAGCGCTGGCCCGACCCCGATCCTAGCGCCGCCCGACGGGGCCAGCTTTGACCTCGATCAAGCCGATCTGCAGAGCGGCCTTGACCTTCGCGGAAGAAACCCAACATAATTGACAATGCCAACTTATATGATGGAGAGACCGATGCACCCAGAGATCACACCGTTTTTTGACGATGCGACCAATACCGTGTCCTATGTGGTGCGTGACCCGGGCGGCAAGGCTGCCGCGATCATCGACAGCGTGCTGGATTTCGACCAGCCGTCCGGCCGGACGACAACCGACAGCGCCGACGAAATCGTGGCCTTCGTCAAGGCCGAGGGGCTGGACGTGCAATGGGTTCTGGAAACCCATGTTCATGCCGATCACCTGAGCGCGGCCCCCTATCTGCAGGAGCAGGTGGGCGGCAAGATCGGGATCGGCAAGAACATCACCATCGTGCAGGACACCTTCGGCAAGATCTTCAATGAGGGCACCGAATTCCAGCGGGACGGCAGCCAGTTCGACGCGCTTTTCGCCGATGGCGACAGCTTCCATGTAGGCCAGATGCGCGGCGATGTGATGCATACACCCGGGCATACGCCCGCCTGCATGACCTATGTGATCGGCGATGCGGCCTTTGTGGGCGACACGCTGTTCATGCCCGATTTCGGCACCGCGCGCTGCGATTTCCCGGGCGGATCGGCCAAGGATCTCTACAACTCGATCCAGCGCATTCTGGCCCTGCCCGATGAAACGCGGGTCTTCGTCGGCCATGACTACAAGGCGCCCGGGCGGGACCAATACGCCTGGGAAACCACGGTGGGCGAGCAAAAGGCGCTGAACGTGCATATCGGCGAAGGCCGCCCGATCGAGGAGTTCGTCCAGATGCGCGAGGAACGCGATGCCACCCTGGGCATGCCGCGCCTGATCCTGCCGTCGTTGCAGATCAACATGCGCGCAGGCCAGATGCCCGAGCCGGAAGACAACGGAACCTCGTATCTGAAGCTGCCGCTCAACACGCTCTGAACCGAAAGTGCCATCATGGAAATCCAGTATCTTTACGGCCTGCTTGGCGGGCTGATCATCGGTGCGGCAGGGGCGCTTTACCTGCTGGTCAACGGCCGGATCATGGGCGCGAGCGGGATCCTGGGCTCGGTCGTCGACGGGTCGGCCGCGGGCGATGACCGAACCGAAAAGCTGGCCTTCATCGGTGGGTTGGTGGGCGCCCCGGCCCTTGTGGCGCTGGTCTTCGGCGCAAACCCCACCAATCTGTCCTCCAACATTGCGGTGATCATCGCGGCGGGGCTTCTGGTGGGGATCGGCACGCGGATCGCCAATGGCTGCACATCCGGCCATGGCGTCTGCGGCATCTCCCGGCTGTCGCTGCGCGGGATCGTGGCGACCGTGTTCTACCTGCTGGCCGGCGGTATCAGCATGGTGCTGTTCCGCCATATCCTGGGGGTGATCTGAGATGCGCAGTGTTGTGGCCGCGCTTGCGGGCGCTCTCTTCGGTCTGGGCCTGATGCTGTCGGGCATGACCGACACCAACCGGGTTCAGGGCTGGCTGGATATCTTCGGCGCCTGGGATCCGACACTGGCCTTCGTTCTGGGCGGGGCGATCCTGCCGATGGCGGTGGCCTGGCGATTGACCCGGGCCACCGCGACGCCGGCGCTTGGCACGGCCTTTCCGCCGCCGCCGGAGCCGAAACTCGGCCGAAATCTGGTGATCGGCTCCACGCTTTTCGGCGCGGGCTGGGGCCTTGCGGGTCTCTGCCCCGGCCCGGCCATGGCGTCGCTTGCCTGGGGCGGATGGGGCGGTGCCCTCTTCCTTCTGGCCATGGTAGCGGGCATGGTGGCGACACCGCCGCTGCGTCGGCGGTTTTCCAGTTTGGCCTGACAGAAAGGATGACCTTGCAGATGGACCTGCGACCGATCACCGAAACCTACTCCGTTGCTCCGCAACTGGAACCGTCCGACATGCCGGCACTGGCCCAGGCAGGCGTCAGCACCGTGATCTGCAACCGCCCGGACGCGGAAAACCCACCCGCCCTTCAGGCCGCCCAGATGCAGGCCGCGGCCGAAGCGGCTGGGATCGCCTTCGTCTTCAACCCGATCATCGGCGGCGGGATGACCATGGACAATGTGGAGGAACAGGCCGACGCGATCGCCGGCGCGGACGGGCCCGTGGTGGCCTATTGCGCCAGCGGCAACCGCAGCAGCATCGCCTGGGCCCTGACCAAAGCGGGCCAGATGCCGACCGACGAGATTCTCGCCGCGGCCCGCGCCGCGGGATACAATCTCGACGGCGTCCGGCCCCAGATCGAAGCCCTGGCGGAACAGTCGAAGGGGTGAACCGCTTCACGCCGACGGCGCAAGGCATTCTCTACATGCTGGCCGCGATCTTCCTGTTCTCGGCCATGGACGCGCTGGCCAAGCTGCTGACCGGCCGCTTCGACGTGTTGCAGGTGGTCTGGGCCCGTTATGCGGGCCAGACGCTGGTGGTGATGGCCGTCCTCGCCCCGCGGCTGCGTCTGCTCATCGGCACCCGGCATCTGGGGCTTCAACTGCTCCGCTCGGGCTTCCTCTTCGCGGCGACGGTCTGTTTCTTCACCTCGCTCAGCTTCATGAAAATCGCCTCGGCCACGGCGGTGATGAACATCCATCCGGTCCTTCTGACCCTGGGAGCCGCCCTGATCCTGCGCGAAGCCCTCGGCCCGCGCCGGATTTTCGGGATCGCGGCGGCGATGACCGGGGCGCTGATCATCATCCGGCCCGGATCGGACGTGTTCACGCTTGCGGCCACCCTGCCCCTGCTCGGCGGCGTGTTCTATGCAAGCTATGCGCTCAGCACCCGGTTTCTGGGCCGCGACGAGGGCATTCTGACCTCGTTTCTCTATACCGCGCTGATCGGCACGGTGGTGGCCAGCGCCATCGTGCCCTTCGTCTGGACACCGCCCGATCTGGCCGATCTGGGGCTGTTCCTACTGTTGGGTATCGTCGGCGCGGGCGGGCAGTTTCTGCTGATCAAATCGCTTACCGTCGCCGAAGCGGGCGCCGTGGCGCCGTTCGGCTATGCCGGGGTGATCTTCGCCACGTTGTGGGGGCTTTTCGCCTTCGGGGAAAGACCCGACGCCATGACGATTCTGGGTGCGCTTGTGATCATCGGAGCCGGCGTCTATGTCTGGCACCGCGAAACCCGGGCCCGGCGCGCGCCTCTGGCCGCGCCATCGGCCCGCTGAGCCCGCCTTGAGAGGATTCCGAGAGATATGGGCGTGTCCAATGCGCAAAGCTTCACCCCACGGGACTGGCTGACCGACCGCGCCGCGCGCGGGCTGATCGGGCTGGCCCGCGCCCTGCCCTATCGCTGGCGGGTGCCGATGATGGGCTGGCTGATGCGGCGGGTGGTCGGCCCGGCAACCGGCGCGCGCGGGCGCGCGCTGGCCAACCTGGCCCATATCTGGCCCGACATGCCCGACGACCGCGCGGCGCGGATCGCCACCGCCGTTCTGGACAATACCGGCCGCACCCTGATCGAGAATTATTCGACCGCGGGCCTTCTGTCGCGCGCCAAGAGCTGGGAGCCGTCGGGCCCCGGTCTGGCGGCCCTGGCCGACGCGCGCGCGGCGGGGCAGTCCCCCGAGCTGCTCATCACCGGGCATTTCGGCAATTACGAGGCGGCGCGCGCCGCGCTGACGGTGCGGGGCTATTCCATCGGCGGGCTCTACCGCCCGATGAACAACGGATACTTCAACCAGCACTACATTGCGACGATGAAGGGGTTCGGCGGTCCGGTCTTTCCCCGTGGTCCCAAAGGGGTCGGCGGGTTCGTCAAGCATCTGAGATCGGGCGGTCAGGGCGTCCTGCTGATCGACCAGTATTTCGCCGCCGGGGAACTTCTGGACTATCTTGGACAACCCGCGCCGACATCGCTGTCTGCCGCCGAGATGGCGCTGAAATACGACGCGCTGCTGATCCCGTTCTATGCCCGGCGGCAGGCGAATGGCCTGGATTTCGACGTGACGCTGGAGGCCCCCGTCGCCCATGGCGACCCGCGCGCCATGACGCAGGCGCTGAACGACAGCCTGTCGGCCCGGGTGCGCGAGACGCCGGAGCAATGGTTCTGGGTTCACCGCCGATGGAAACCCGGGCGGCAGGCCCGCTACTTCCCGAAAACAACCGACGCCTAATCCAGCCGGGCCGCGCCCAGTATCGCGCCATAGCCGCTTGTCTGCACGATCACCGCCAGCGGGGTTTCATCCTGCGGCCGGACGCGCGACTGGAAAACGCCCGCCCCGTCCCATTCGCCGATCACCTGCCAGGAGGTGACCACATTGTGATACTCGGCGACCTGGCCCGCATTCTCACCGCGGCTGATATTCACCTCTTCGTGGGGAGAGTATCCGACAAGCTGGACAACCATCATCGGGCGCGGCGGGGGCATGCCGGTTTCCGCCCGCACGACATACTCCGCCCCCTGCCGGGTCACGACGATCTCGACCGGGTTCGGTTGCGCACGGTGCAGGTTGATCAGATCGGCCACATTCATCGGCCGGTATCCCACCACATGATCGACGCCGCCGATGACCATCTGCGGCGTGTAGACCACGGTGGAACCGGCGGCATGCCCGTATCCGTGCTGGCGGGCGGTGTATTCCGGGGTCGCGAAGGTGTCCGCCCAACCGATGTAGTCCCAGTAATCCACATGCAGGCTGAGCGCGAGAATGTCCTCCCGTTGGGCCAGTTCGCCCAGAAGCGCATCGGCAGGCGGGCAGGACGAACAGCCCTGCGAGGTGAACAGTTCGACCACCACAAGTTCATCTGCCTGTACGGCTGCCGCAGGCATCAGCCCGGCGCAGGCCATCAGGAAGGACAGTATCAGCCGCATGGGTCGCCTTTCGTCTTGGTGTTGCCCGACATAGCTAGCCGTCTGCGTCGCCGGTTGCCAATCAAGGATTTGCGAGACGGCGTTACAACCAGCGCCGCGTCTTCTGCAGATAGCGGCGGGCCTCCAGCCCAAACGCCGCGATCAGGCGCTCCTCTTCGGGCTCGATGAAGCGTCGGGTCAGGACAGCCATGAACAGAACCGGCAGCAATACCGGGCTGAGAACGCCCAGCCAAAGCACGAATCCTGTCAGGATCATCAGCATACCCAGATAGATCGGGTTGCGGGAATAGGTGTAGGGGCCCTCCACAATCAGGACCTGCGGATCGTGATGAGGCTCGATCGTGGTTTTCTTGCGCGCGAACCAGATCGCCGACCACACGATCAGCGCCAGCCCCGCAAGCGCCAAGACACCGCCCGCACCCCGGAACACCGGCCCGAACGCCGTGACCAGAGGCAACGCGCGCGCCAGAAACCATGCGAGGAAAAGAAACACCGCCAGCCAGACCGGCGGAAGATCGGGAAAGCCTTTCATGGCTGACGGGCCGTATTGCGATAGATCGCCGTTACCCGCCGAAACTGCGCTTCGACAAGACGGAAGCCGCGCTCGGCAAGAAAGCTGTTGACCTCGACGAAGGTGTGCTGCTGCGCGCGGCCGCGCTCATATCCGCAATCGACGGCGACATAGTCGATGTTCTGCAGGCTTGCTTCGGCGCCGGCAAGGACTTCCGGCTCGGCTCCTTCGGCCTCAAGCTTGAAGATGTTCGGGCCGGCTGCATCATCGATATGAACGGCATCATCCAGTCTCACGCCCTGAACCTGCGTCGCGCCGGTGCTGGCATCCATTTCGAAGATCGAGCCATCGCCCGTGTCCGGCTTGCTATGGAATGTCAGCATCGCGGGCTCTTTCCAGAGCGCGGCACGATGTGTGTCAGCGCGGCCGTCAAAATTGTTCAGATCGCAGCATCGCGCCTCGGCAGGTTCGGGTTCGAACGCCACATAACGCATTCCGCGGCTCCGCGCCCAGAATCCCATTTCTCCGACATTAGCGCCGCAATCGATGAATGTGCCGCCTCCGGGGATGTCCAGCCGGTCGATCTGATACTGTCTGACCAGATCAGTGATGCCTGCCTGCACCCCGCGCCGGTAGCGACGATGCCGGCCCCGGCGACAGATATGGATAGCCGCGTCGGCATCGCTGACAAGCAGCGTTCCGCCAGTTCCGTGCAGCCTGACCCGATGTTTGTATCCGCGCAGGGCGGAAACCAGGTTTACCCCCGCGCAATATGCCGGGAGCGGAACGGAATTGAGCAGCGAAATCAACTTGTCTTCCGGCGCCAACTGCATATCCCGTCCCTGGTTTTGCGCGCTCATAACACGGTCGACCAAGGGTTGAAACCGGCGCGCTACAGGCATCGCACTGAAATCCGCCCACCGCAACCCGAGCCGCCGCATGGGGTCGGAACGCCCGACCGGGAAGCGGGGCAAGGTTAATCCGCACCCTTCGCATCCAATGTGTCGCCTGGTGTTCCGATACGGATCTCCGGCCAGTCCTCTGCCGGAGCAATATGCCGGCGGCTGGCCGTGAATACCCTTGGAACCTGTCGCAGGCCCATCCGTATCTGCGCCATGATCCGTCGCCCTCGGAACCCGTATCTCCGGAGCGTCGAATACCCCTCCATGGCGGCCGGCTTGCGCACCGCGTCGATGAGAGAGGTCGTGGGGATCGCTTGCGGCACATCATAGGCCGCGCACTGGTCCAGCTGGATCGCCTGCGCCGGATCCGCTTGATAGCTGGCCATGTCGTAAGTCGCGCTGATGATCGCGTCGGAGGGTCCGCCAGCCGTGGCGGCGTGGCGCAGGAGTTTCCGCGCGCCGGCCGGTGTCACCACATAGGCCGCGGATCCGGTCCGGTCCTGCCAGAGCCGCCGGATCGGGGCCGCCGGATGCGGCACGCGGGCCACCAGTTTCTTTCGTCCGCGGGTTTCCAGACTGATATGCTCCACACCGTCCAGCCCGTCGACCGCCTGCAGAAATCCGGGCAGGACACTGGCCAGAACCGCGTCATCCTCCAGCACCAGACAGGGTGCATCCAGCGCCAGAACCCTTCGCCAGGCCGCCATATGGGACGCGCAAAGCGCCATTTCCGTCACCCGCAACGGGCGCTGCCAGCGATGCCAGACCGGATCCGCCGCCGGCGGGCTCAGCGTGGCCGGGGTGACCGCCTCGATCCGCTCCCAGTCGAACCCGAAATGCCGCATCTGGGCGGCCATGAACGCCATTCGGTCCGTGGCGGCGGCCATGTTGATGATCAGCACGCGCATCGGCTCAGTACCGCCCGCCGAAAATCTCGAAATACTGATCCAGCACCCGATCCTTGGTGAATTTCGCCTCAAGCGTGGCGGTGCCCGCGGCCACCAGATGCGCCGCCAGGCCCGGCTCCTCCTTCACCCGCGAAATCGCCGCCTTCATACCCGCCACATCGTCGATCTCGACAAGCAGGCAATCCTGCCCGTCCGTCGCGAACCAGCTTGGCCCTTCGGAGCGTGTGGATATGGTCGGCACCTGCGCCTTCCAGCTTTCCAGAATGACGTTGCCGAGCGGTTCATGGCGCGATGGCATCACGAAAACATCGCAGGCGGCGACATGATGCATCGGTTCATCCACCCAGCCCAGAAACCGGGTCCGCTCGGCCAGGCCCACTTCCGAGACAAGCGCCTCAAGCTCCGCGCGCCGTTCGCCCTCGCCCACCAGCCACAGCCAGGCATCCGGGATCTGCGCGGCCGCGCGGATCAGAACATCGAACCCCTTGCGATGCACGAACCGGCCCGAGCCGCAGATCACGAAGGCATCGTCGGGCGTGTTCACCGAAGCCCGGTCGACCGGCACCGGCGTCACCTCGCGGGCGAAGTTGGAAACCACGAGCGCCGGTTTCCGCCAGCCCAGATCGCGGCAGGCCTGCGCGATGCCCGGCGTGTTGCCGACGATCAGGTCATTGTGCCGGAAATGCCGCAAATGGCGCGGGTAGTCGCCCAGACGGGTCAGCTTGACCGCGCCGGGATAGTTCGGGATCAGCCGGGAGGAGCGCGACATCCACGCCATGATCACGTCCGGCCGCCAATCGCGGATCATCCGATGCACCCGCCAGGTCAGCAGGGCCGAGCCGGGCGAGATGCGGCGATAATGGCTCTCGATGATCGGCCCAAGCGGCGCGATCTCGTGCTTCCAGATCCGGTCTGGCCGTGTGACGAACCGCTGCTCCGCGCCGCGCTCGCCGAAGCCTTGCACCAGGTTGACGAAAAACCGCTCCGCCCCGCCGTCCTTGCCGAAATGCATGTGCAGGATTTTCTTGCTCATTTCGCCCGCCCTCGCGTTCGGCGCAACTGCCATTCATACCGCATCTGATAGCGCAGGTTATGCCACGCCTGCCCAAGACGCGATCGGTCTGAGCGCATCGCCCGGCGGGTTTGCCCGATCGTTCCGGTCTCCGCCTCCTGATCGCCCACTTCAATCGGCGGCGGCGTGATGAGTGCGACGCGCAGACCCGTTTCCCAGAAGAACTTCTGGTCCTCGTCGACAGGCCTGAAGACTGGCAGCGCGCGGGCCACGAGCCGCTCAGCACCGGCTTTCGTCACGCCATAGCCGATGAGGCAGGTCGGTACGCGGTAAGGCGTGCCGATGGTGAAGGGCCCAAGGGGCGCCGTGTCCAGCATCTTCGGTTCCGCGTCGAAGGAGAACAATTTGACCATGTCCCAGCGCTCCTGAGGCATGCTCAACAGGCGCAGGGCTTCCCCCAACCGTTCATTGGCCGCGAAATCATCCTCGAAGATGAACCCGCCCCCGGCACTGCCCTCGGCAATTCCGCGCCACGCTTCGATATGGCTCAGATAGCACCCGATTTCGGGGGGCACCAAAGGGTGCTTGGCGTCGCGCCGATTTCGTTCAGCGTCGTAAACCTCCGCCAGCTCCGCCTCGCTCAAGGTCCAGCCATTCACGCCCTCGATCCGCAGCCATGGCAGATCCTGAGCCTCCAGCTGGCGGGTGCTGTTCTCCATCCGCCGGGTGTTGGCGGCCAGATTGATCACATAGGAGGGCCAGGGGTCCATGGGCAAACGGGCCTTATCTCGCGGAAAGACCCGCCCATTTATGCGCGGTACGGCGTGAAAACAACCCAAGCCAGCCGGGCTTGCCCCGCCGCCCCGGTTCATGACAGAAGGCGCGAGCAAAATCGGCCGGACCCATGCCCCAGACGCTGCCAGCTTTCGTGATCAACCTCGACCGCCGCCCTGACCGGCTGGAGCGGATCGGCGAGCATCTGGCGGAACGCGGGGTGTCCTTTCAGCGGGTTCCGGCCTGCGATGCCAGATCCGTCGCCGAGGAGCGGATCGCGCGCGTCGTCGCCCCCCATGGCCCGCTTGGGCAACTGGGTCAGGGCGATCGCGCCTGTACCGTCAGCCACACGCTCGCCTGGGAGCAGTTTCTGGAAAGCCCCGCCAGCCACGGGATGTTTCTTGAGGACGACATCTACCTCGCGGGGGATCTGATGCAGATCCTGGCGCATGCTGACTGGATCCCGCCCGAAACCCATGCCGTGAAGCTTGAGAAATACGGCGACGGCGCCTCCCGGCTTTTGCTTGGGCGCAAGATCGGGCAAACACCCTCTGGACGGGCCTTGCATCCGATGTGTTCACGCCATGTGGGCGGCGGCGCCTATATTCTTTCGCGCGCCGGCGCCCGGGCCGCGCTGGACTGGCGCGGCCGGATCCGCGTACCGGTGGACCATTTTCTCTTCAACGACACGGTATCCCCTTTGCGCCGGGTGCTCAGACCCGCGATGGTGGTGCCCGCCATGGCGACGCAGCGCGCCTATGACTACAATTCCGACATCGCCGCTCTGGGCAAGGCGGTCCGGCCAAAGGGCTGGCGCAAGACGCTGCGAACGCTCCGCCGGGGCGGCAACGAGATCAACCAGTCGCCGCGCCAGATCCTGCAATATCTGACCGGCCGGGCCCGGCTGATGGATGTGGAGTTTGCCGAAACACCGCCCGCTACAACTGATAGCCGCCGCTGACGCCCAAGATCTCGCCGGTGATGAACCCGGCCTCCTGCGACAGCAGGAAGGCCACTGCCGCGGCAATATCCTCGGGCCGGCCGACCCGCCCGAGGGGCGTTTCCGCAATGATCTTGTCCACAATCTCCTGCGGGCGCGGCCTCTCCTCCAACTCGATCAGGCCCGGTGCGACGGCATTCACCCTGATGCCGAGCTGCCCGAGGTCGCGGGCATAGGCACGCACCGCCCCGTCCAGCCCCGATTTGCTGGCCGCATAGGCGGCGGCGCCGGCGGGCGGGCGCGTCGCATTGATCGAGGAGATCGCGACAATCGCGCCGCCCTCGGGCAGAACCGCCCGCGCCGCATCCATCATGGCAATCGGTGCTGTCAGGTTGATCTCGATCAGCGCCCGGTGCGCGGCCGTCACCCCGCCGACGGGCCCCTCGGCCTTGCCCGCCGCATTGCAGACGATCTCGTCCAGCCGGCCCATGCGTTCGGCCACATCGCGGACCAGCGCCTCCGCCGCACCGGGCTGGCTCAGATCGCAGGGCAAGGCCTCGACCCGCTCCCCCAGCTCCGCCACCAGCGCACGCGCCTCGGCTTCGCGGCTGAGATAGGTGAACACCACCCGCCGCCCGTCCCGCGCCATGCGCCTGACGATCGCGCGGCCGATGCCGCCCGCTGCGCCTGTAACCAAACAAACCCGATCAGACATTGCCACCTCCTTCATTAGCAGAGCATCGCTGCTCTAGAGTTTCACCGGCAGGGAATACCTGAGCGACAGACAGGACAATCCCCCATCGAGCAGGGCCGCCTGCGACATCGGCAGTTGCCGGATCTCGTATCCCGCCCGGTCCAGCCGCTCCGCCGTCTGCGGGAACCCGTCCGACAGGAACACCGGCGCATTGAACCGGATCGCATTGGCCGCGCCCTCTTCGCCCGACGCGGTCTCGATCACGCGGTAGCCGCCGAAACAGCCCGTCGCGGCCAGACGCGGCGACGCGAGGATCGTCTCCGGATCCAGAAGGCTGCTTTCCGTCTTGAAATGCAATATCTCCGCAGGCGTCTCGACCACCCGCATCCGATAGCCGAAATCTTCGACGATCGGGCGAAGCGCGGCGACACCGGCCGCATCCGTGCGGGCCGAAAGACCGACCATCACCTCCGTATCCGAACACAGAATGTCGCCGCCATCGACGTGGCCGTGGCCGCCTAGGTCGCGGATCTCGGGGAACAGGCGCGACAGATCGAGGCGAAGTGCCGCCACCTCTCCGCGACGGGTCGGGGCTTGCGGTCGCAGAAGGATCGCGACACCCCCAAGGCAGAGCGCCGGATCTTCGATGAACACACCGTCGGGAAAGGCCTCCTGCGGCTCCAGAACGGTGACCTCTGCGCCGGTCCGGCGCAACGCGGCGACATAGGCCGCATGCTCCCGCGCGAAGAGATCCTCATCGGGCGCCCCCCGGTCTTCGGCGCGCAGCCCCGCGGTCACCGACCGCGATGGCGCGCGGCACAGCGCATGGGTGAAGGTGATCGAATGCCCGCTCATCATGGGCCATCCTGCCCGCCACAGCCCCGGTGGCAAGCCCCAAACGAAAACAGCCCCGGCACGGCGGCCGGGGCTGTTTCCCGTAATCTTGTATCAGAACCTCAGGCCACGCGGGCCAGGTCGCGCAGGACGTAATGCAGCACGCCGCCATGCTCCACATATTCCTTCTCGATCGCTGTATCGATCCGGCATTTGAGCTGGATTTCCCTGGTGGAGCCATCCGCGTAGGTGATCGTGCAGGGCACGATATCCTGTGGTTTCAGATCGCCCGCCAGCCCGGTGATCGACACGGTCTCGTCGCCTTTCAGGCCAAGGCTCTTGCGGGTGTCGCCGCCCGTGAACTCGAACGGAATCACCCCCATGCCGACGAGATTGGAGCGGTGAATACGCTCGAAGCTTTCGGCGATCACGGCCTTGACGCCCAGAAGGTTGGTGCCCTTCGCGGCCCAGTCGCGGGACGATCCGGCCCCGTATTGCTCCCCGCCGAAGATCACCAGCGGGGTGTCGGCCTCCGCATAGGCCATGGCCGCGTCGAAGATCGAGGTCTGCTGCCCGTCGGGCCCGAGCGTATAGCCGCCTTCGACACCGTCCAGCATCTCGTTCTTGATCCGGATATTGGCGAAGGTGCCGCGCATCATCACCTCGTGATTACCGCGCCGCGCACCGTAGGAGTTGAACTCCCGCACCGGAACCTGACGTTCCACCAGATACTTGCCCGCCGGTGTCGTGTCCTTGAACGACCCCGCGGGGCTGATGTGGTCGGTGGTGATCATATCGCCCAGAATGGCCAGGATCTTGGCGCCCTCGATATCCGAGATAACGCCGGGCTCCATCCCCATGCCCTGGAAATAGGGCGGGTTCTGCACATAGGTCGATTGCGGCGGCCAGTCATAGGTCTGGCTGTCGGTCGTTTCCACGCCCTGCCACTTCTCGTCCCCCTTGAAGACATCGGCATATTTCGACTGGAACGCCTCCCGGGTCACGGTCTTCTCGACCAGTTCGGCGATCTCGGCCTGGCTCGGCCAGATGTCCTTCAGATAGACATCGTTGCCGTCCTTGTCCTGACCAAGCGGCTCGCGGGTGATATCCACGTTCATGTCGCCCACCAGAGCATAGGCCACCACCAACGGCGGGGAGGCCAGATAGTTGGCGCGCACATCCGGGCTGATCCGGCCTTCGAAATTGCGGTTGCCCGACAGCACCGAAACCCCGATCAGGTCGTGGTCGTTGATGGCCTTGGAGATCTCCGGCGCAAGCGGACCGGAATTGCCGATGCAGGTGGTGCAGCCATAGCCCACGAGGTTGAAGCCGATCGCGTCCAGATCTTCCTGAAGCTCGGCGGCCTCCAGATAGGCGGAGACGACCTGGCTGCCCGGCGCAAGCGAGGTCTTCACCCAAGGCTTGCGGTTCAGGCCCAGTTGCCGTGCCTTGCGCGCCACCAGCCCCGCGCCGATCATCACATACGGGTTCGACGTGTTCGTGCAGGAGGTGATCGACGCGATGACGATGGAGCCGTCATGCATCTGATAGGCGCCGCCCTCGGCATCGACATAGCCGCGCCTGTGATGGCCCTCGTCGCCGGGGATCGCGACGGGTTCCGGCGCGCCGCCCTCGCCTTCCCAGCGGATCTCCTCCTTCGGGCCGGCATCCTTGCCTTCGCGCTCGCCCTTCACATAGGCCGTGAAGGCTTTCGCGGCGGCATCAAGGGCAATGTGATCCTGCGGGCGCTTCGGGCCGGAAATCGCGGGCACGACCGTGCCCATGTCCAGTTCCAGCGTGTCGGTATAGACCGGCGCATAGCCCGGGTTCCGCCACATGCCGTTTTCCTTGGCATAGGCCTCCACCAGCGCGAGCGTGTCTTCGTCCCGCCCGGTCTGGCGCAGATAGCGGAGCGTCTCGTCGTCGATCGGGAAGAAGCCGCAGGTCGCGCCATATTCGGGCGCCATGTTGCCGATCGTCGCCCGGTCGGCCAACGGCACGTTGTCCAGCCCGTCGCCATAGAACTCGACGAACTTGCCGACAACGCCCTTTTCGCGCAGCAACTGGACGACCTTCAGAACCAGATCGGTCGCGGTGGTGCCTTCGACCATCTTGCCGGTCAGCTTGAAGCCCACGACCTCGGGGATGAGCATCGAAATCGGCTGACCCAGCATCGCGGCCTCTGCCTCGATGCCGCCCACGCCCCAGCCCAGAACGGCAGCGCCATTGACCATCGTGGTGTGGCTGTCGGTGCCGACGAGCGTATCGGGGTAGGCGACCATCTCGCCGTTCTGATCCTCGTCGGACCAAACTGTCTTGGCCAGATATTCCAGGTTGACCTGATGGCAGATGCCGGTGCCCGGCGGCACCACGCGGAAATTGTTGAACGCGGACTGGCCCCACTTCAGGAAGGTGTAACGCTCCATGTTGCGCTCGTATTCGCGGTCCACATTCATCTGGAAGGCGCGCGGGTTGCCGAACTCGTCGATCATGACCGAGTGATCGATGACCAGATCGACGGGGTTCAGCGGATTGATCTTTTCAGGATCGCCGCCAAGCGCCACCAGCCCGTCGCGCATCGCGGCCAGATCGACCACCGCCGGGACCCCGGTGAAATCCTGCATCAGCACGCGGGCGGGGCGATAAGCGATCTCGCGGGGGTTCTTGCCGCCCTGGGCCGCCCATTCCGCGAAGGCTTTGATGTCATCCACGCTGACCGTCTTGCCATCCTCGAAGCGCAGCATGTTCTCCAGAACCACCTTCAGCGCGGCGGGCAATTTGGAGAAATCGCCCAAACCCGCGGCTTCGGCGGCGGGGATCGAATAATAGGCGTAGGACTTGTCGCCGACTTTCAGCGTTTTGCGTGTGCCGGATGAATCGTGTCCAACGGTGATGGGCATGGGCTAAGGCCTCCCTATAATCCAGTGGAATTCGGTTGGTGCTGCCCCGGGCTATGCCACCAAGACCGGAGCCGATCAAGACCGGACAGACGGGGTGCGACACTTTTTGTATGCCATTGCATACCGTTTATCAACCCCCCTGCCCGCCAGAGGGCCGCGGCGCAACGTCCTGCAACGCCGATCTGGGCCTTCCCTCGCCCCGGTGTTTCGGATACGCCTCGACCGATGCATATGACGGTCACCGATCTGGCCTGCGCGCGCGGGTCGCTGCAAGTGCTTGCGGGCGTGTCTTTTCCCCTTTCGCCGGGCCAGGCTCTGATCCTGCGCGGACCGAACGGATCGGGGAAAACCACGCTTTTGCGCACCCTTGCGGGTTTGACGCCGCCCCTCGCGGGACGGATCGAGGCCGAACCGGATGCCATTGCCTATGCCGGCCATGCCGACGGGTTGAAGGCGCAGCTGTCCGTGGCCGAAAACCTGCGGTTCTGGGCCGGGATATTCGGCGGCGGCGGGATCGATGACGCGGTATCCGCCTTCGATCTGGCCGAGTTGCTGGACCGGCCGGCAGGCGAGCTTTCCGCAGGTCAGAAACGGCGCCTGAGCCTGGCGCGGCTGTTGGTCACGGGGCGGGCGATCTGGTGCCTCGATGAACCGACGGTGTCACTGGATGCGTCCAATGTGGCGCGGTTCGCCGCCGCGGTCGGTACGCATCTGGCCGGCGGCGGCAGTGCGATCATCGCAACCCATATCGATCTCGGCCTGCCGCAGGCCGACATCCTCGACATCTCGCCCTTCGTGGCCAAATCGCTGCCCGAAAGCGACCCGTTCAGCGACGAGGCCTTTGCATGATCGGGCTTTTCAAACGGGATCTGGCGCTGGCGGTGCGCGCAGGCGGCGGGTTCGGCCTCGGCCTCGCCTTCTTTCTGATCGTCACCGTGCTGGTCCCGTTCGGCGTCGGGCCGAACACCGGCATTCTGTCGACCATCGCGCCCGGGATCCTCTGGCTGGGCGCGCTTCTGGCCTGCCTTCTGTCGCTCGACCGGGTCTTTCAGCTCGATTGGGAGGATGGCTCGCTCGATCTGCTGGCCACATCCCCGCTGCCGCTGGAAAATGTCGCGGCAGTCAAGGCGCTGGCGCATTGGGTGACCACCGGTCTGCCGCTGGTCGTGGCGGCGCCGATCCTGGGCGTTCTGCTGAACCTGCCCGGCCCGGGCTATGGCTGGCTGATGGCATCTCTGGCCCTTGGAACGCCCGCGCTGTCTGCCATCGGAACCTTCGGCGCGGCCCTGACCGTGGGGCTGAAACGCGGCGGGCTGCTGCTCTCTCTGCTGGTGTTGCCGCTTTATGTGCCGACCCTCATTTTCGGCGCGCTGGTCGTGACCCGGGGCGCGGCCGGCCTTGATGCCACCACCCCGCTGGCGCTGCTCGCGGGCATTACGCTGGCCACCATCGCAACGTTGCCCTTCGCCGCCGCCGCCGCCCTCCGCGTCAATCTGCGCTAGACCTGCGCCCGCTTGACGTATTGTGGGCGCGCGCGGCCCCGCCTAAGTTCGCGGTCATGTCATTCTGGGAATACGCAAATCCGCGCAAATTCATGGCCACCTCGGCCATGCTGCTGCCATGGGTCACGACGCTTGCCGCGCTCTGCCTGATCACCGGGCTGATCTGGGGCTTCTTCTTCACACCTGACGATTTCCGCCAGGGCTCGACCGTCAAGATCATCTATCTTCACGTTCCCGCCGCGCTGATGGCGATCAACGCATGGCTGATGATGCTGGTCACCTCGCTGATCTGGGTGATCCGGCGGCACCATGTCAGCGCGCTGGCGGCCAAGGCGGCCGCACCGGTGGGCATGGTCTTCACCCTCATCGCGCTGTTCACAGGCGCGGTCTGGGGCCAGCCCATGTGGGGCACGTGGTGGGAATGGGATCCGCGGCTGACCTCGTTTCTGATCCTGTTTCTATTCTATCTGGGCTACATGGCGCTGTGGGAGGCGATCGAGAACCCGGACTCCGCGGCCGATCTCACCTCGGTGCTGTGTCTCGTCGGCTCCGTCTTCGCGATCATCTCGCGCTATGCGCTGGTGTTCTGGAACCAGGGCCTGCATCAGGGGGCGACCCTGTCGCTGGATGCGGAGCAGAACATCTCCGATGTGTTCTGGTATCCGCTTCTGGTCTGCATCGCGGGCTTCGTGTTGCTGTTTGTGGCGCTTGTCCTCTACCGGACGCAGACAGAGATACACGTGCGGCGCCTGAAGGCGTTGATCGCGCAGGAAAGGATGGCCTGATGCCGGATCTGGGGCAATATGCCACCGAAGTGCTGATGGCCTATGCCGGATCTCTGGCGCTTCTGATCGCCGTGGTTGTCATGTCGGTCTGGAAAGCCCGGCGGGTTCAGCGACGGCTGATGTCGGTCGAACAGCGGCGCGAGAAGTCGTCATGAAGCTCAATTGGCTGATGGTGCTCCCGGTACTGCTGACGCTGGGGTTTTTCGCGATTGCGGGCGCGCAGCTGATGACCAATCGCGACAACCTGCAGCAAGGGGTGGACAGTACGGCCCTCCCCTCCACGCAGGAGGGGCGCATCGCCCCCGATCTGGCGCTTGAGCAACTGGCCGACACGCCGCTTCTGACGCGGGCCGATTTGCAGGGCAATGGCCTCGTCATCCTGAATTTCTGGGCCAGCTGGTGCCCCCCCTGCCGGGCCGAACACCCCACCCTGACCGATCTGGCGGAGGCCGGAAACCCGCTGTTCGGCGTGAATTACCGCGACCGGGTCGATCAGGCGCTGAGCTTTCTCGATGAACTGGGCAACCCTTACGACCGGATCGGGCGGGACGACGCCGCGCGCAATGGCCGGGACTGGGGCGTGATCGCGATGCCCGAGACGTTTTTCATCAACAATGACGGCGTGGTGGTGCATCACTTCCGTGGCCCCGTCACCCGGCGCGCGTTGGACAGCCAGATCATCCCCGCGCTTGCCGCTGCGGGCTATGAGTTGATCCCGATCCCGGACTCCGGCGCGCCGGGCGGGTAGAAAACGCCTGGCCGGCTGACCATCCCACGCATCAAACGCCCCAGATAGCCGCCTCCACAGCATCGAGACATGCGCTCTGCTGGCACCATCATGTCCGGGCAGCACGGTACACCTTCCAGCCCACCTGCGCCGCCCCGATCTGCGCGCGCCGGGCTTGTATCTGATGCAACCGGCAGACTGCGGGCGTGACTTCGAAACGTCAGGAGACAAGGGTCCTGCGGCCACGAAGGAAGGGCCTTCGCTCACGCTTCGGCAAAGATCTCAGTGCCCTCCGCTTGCGAAGAGGCAAATGCCGACCCCATGCGCACGGTCGCGTGACCGCAAGGGGTGATCGCTCCGGAAGCTGGATGGCGGCCCGTCAGTAGATGTAGCGGATCTGATCGGCCCAATACCGCTCTACCCGTTTCAGCGAGTGGTTGATCTGGTCGATGCCATCGGGGCCGAGAACGCCATGGGCCTGCAACCCGTCGGCATGGCGGGAGAACAGGTCGGCCACGACATCGCGCACATGGCGGCCCTTCTCGGTCAGCCGAACGCGGACCGAACGGCGGTCGATCTCGCAACGCTGATGGTGCATATACCCCATCTCGACCAGTTTCTTGAGGTTGTAGGAGACATTGGAGCCCTGGTAATAGCCGCGGGTCTTCAACTCCCCCGCGGTGACCTCGTTATCGCCGATATTGAACAGCAGGAGCGCCTGCACGGCGTTGATGTCCAGAAGGCCCAGACGTTCGAACTCGTCCTTGATCACGTCAAGCAGCAGACGATGCAGCCGCTCCACCAAAGACAACGATTCCAGATACCCGGCGATGAAGCCATGGTGGGTCGTCTCCGCAAGGGGGGCGTGCATACTCATTTGTAACTCCGCATATCTGCTCGGACCCAGACTTGCGGGAAAAAAACCAACAATGGGTTAAGAGCCGGGCAGATTTGTAGAAGACGGCGAAAATTTGCACATATGACCGGCGAAATCCTGCCGCCGTCTTCGGCACGGGCGAAAACTCCCGCGCCATCCAACGTCAGAACTCAAGTTCGAACCCCGCCTCGATCCCGATGCTGAAACGGCCATCCGCGCTGCCGATGCCGTCGAGATAGGCACGCGCCCGAAAGGTCAGCCCGTGCCCGTTGTCGAACGCATAGCCCAGATCGATCCTGCCCCGCGCCGTTTCCCCCTCCCGCACGAACGCCCGCGCCGCGCCCTGCCCCTCCGCTCGGGACCAGATCCCAGACATACCCCAGTTGATCGTCAGATCACCCGCATCCCACGCCACCGGCATTTCGAAATCCACTCCGAGCGCCAGTTCGCTCAACCGCACCTCCTGCCGGGGGATGCGCGCGCCGAAGCCGTCCCGGTAGGTCTCCTGCGTGTCGCGGACATGGCTGAAGGTGAGACTGGGCAGGGTGCTCACGCGCGCCCCGTGATAGTCGCCCGTGATGCCCAGCATGGCCAGCCAGCGTTCGCCGTCGAACCGGTCGGCCCCCCCGCCCGCAGGGCGGATCTCGTTCCGCGTCCGTCCGTAAAGCAGGCGACCTTCCACATAAAGCGGCTGGCTGCGGATCTGCGCGGCGAAATACGGGCCGATCAACCAGCCCGTCCCGGAAAGGCTCATCCCGCCAGCAGTGGTCATTTCGGCCTGATCGAATTGCAGCATCGCGCCCAGAATGGCCGTCTCACCCAGATCCCAATGGCTGCCGAACACCGCCAGCGCATAGGTGGTTCCCCGCCCGGCATCGTCTTCGCTGCGCGCGCCTTGAAGCGACATCCAGACCGGCCCGCGCCCTGCGGTCCGAAGCGCGAAATCGGCGTGCCCCCGGGTGACCGACGCGGCCATGCGCCCGCCCTCCCGCCCGGTGAGAAAGCCGGTCAGCCCCGGTTGATTGGCGATCAGGTCGCGCGATCTTGCGGCCAGAAACGCCGCGATATCCTCGCGCGGGTCCGGCCCCTCCACCACCTCCACGCTCAGGGCCATGGGCATGGAGGGCTCGCCCGAGCCGTCCCGGGCCGCGCCATCCGCCACCGAGAGCGTCACTGCCCCCTGCCCGTCCGGCGTGATCGTCACACTGAAGACCCTCGGGCCGCCGGAAAACTGGCTGGCAACCGCGTGGTCCAGCACGATATCGGCGGGCTCGAAGCCGTAGACCTCTTCCGAAAAGGTGAAGATCAGAGGCACCGGCTGCCCGCGGCGCAGCGGATCGGGCAGCCCGGTGATCTGCAAGGAGGGCCGGGTGCCGTCAGGCCGCATCTGAAAGAGCGGGGACGCAAGGCTGGCATGGCCCGCCGCGTCCATCGCCGCGCCCGCAGGCAGGAAGACGGAGTGGTCTGTCATCCGCGCGGTGACCTGCACGGAATAGGCGGCTCCGCTGCCCGCAAGCCCCGCCAGATCGGCGCCGGATGTCTGAAAATCGCCAAGCGTCAGCCCCGTGACCGGTTCGGAGAATGTCACCGCCAGACTATAGGGCGTACCCGGCGCCGCCGGTATCCCCGACAGCGTGACACCTGGCGCCGTCAGATCGGCCAGCAGCTCGACCGATACGGCCCCGTTTCCGAGCCCGGCCAGATCCACCCCCCCGCCGGCCGCCACGGCAAGCCGGACAGGGCCGTCCGCGTCGGGCGTCACCGTCACCTCGTAGCGGTCATCGCTGCCGGAAAAGCCCGACAGTTGCGCATTGTCGGTGGACAGGTCGGCCAGGGTGAAGCCTAAAACGGGCTCGCTGAAGCGGATGGTCGCCCGTGCGGCCCCGGTGATCGGGTCCGGCAGCCCGTCAATCGTGACGACAGGGGCATTCAGATCGGCATATGTGTTCAGACTTGCCGCATCGGTGCCGTTCCCGGCCGCATCCAGCGCGGCATCGGCAGCAAGACCGATCACCACCGGCCCTTCCGACCGGGGCGTGATACGGACGGTATAGCTGGCTCCGGCACCGGCAAAATCCGAGATATCCGCATTCGTCGCCGTGATATCGGCAGGCTCGAACCCGTTGACCGGCTCCGAGAAGCCGAAGGTCGCCGTGAAGGGCCCTGCCACCACGGGCCCCGCACCGCCTATGACCACGACCGGGCGGCTGACATCGGCCATGGCGCTGAGATCGGCGGAGGGTCTGTTGGAATGTCCGGCGGCATCTACCGCGGCGGCGGCCCGCACGCGGAGCTTGACCGGCCCATCCCCCTGCGGCGTCAGTGTCACGCTATAAGACGAGGCCCCTCCCTCCAGAGCGCTGAGTTCGGCATTGCTGACGGCCAGCCCCGCCAGATCGAAGCCGGTCACCTGCTCGTCAAAGCGGATCTGCACGGTAACCGGCCCCGTGATCAGATCGGGCAGGCCCGTCAGAACCGCGCCGGGCCCGGAGAGATCGGCCACCGCGCGCATCTCCGCCGACGCAAGCGAGCCGTTGCCCGCGCCGTCGACAGCCGCCCCGGCGGGAAGCCCGATCGCAACCGGGCCGTCCGCGTCCGGTGTGACGGTTGCGCTGTAGCTGGCACCGCTGCCCGCAAACCCGGACAGCCGCGCATTGCTCAAGGCGATGTCGCCCGCGTCGAAGCCCGTCACCGGTTCCGAAAACGCGATGTCCACGACCGCAGGGCCTGTGAGGGTCGGCGGCAGCCCGGTGATGGTTCCATTCGGCGCGGTCCTGTCGGAGCGGCGTGAAAACCCGGCTGCGGCGAAAGAGAGGTTGCCGGCGGCGTCAAGTGCCGCACCCGCGCCGATTTCCAGACGGATCGGACCGTCACCCGTCGGTGCAAGTGTCACGCCATAAAGCGCACCGCTGCCGGAAAACCCGGAGAGGGTCGCGCCGCTCACCTCAAGATCGCCGATATCGAACCCGCCGACCGGTTCATCGAACCGGATCGCAACCGGGATCGAGGCCGCATTGGTGGGCTCGGGCGCGGTGCTGTCGATCTCCACGCCGGGGCGGGTGTTGTCGAGCACGATCTCGCGTTCATCCGCGCCGCGGACGGCAAGCTCGCCCAACGGGTTGCCCGCCAGATCGGCAATATCGCGCGAAGCGGCAAAGCCGAGGGTCACGGCCCCGGTCAGATCCGGAATATCGCCGCCGGAGATATCGACCTCGTAGATCCGTGCCGACACGCGCAGCACATCGACCGTCGTCGGGGTTGCCCCCTGAAAGCTCAGATCACCCGCATCGACGCCGGTCACATCCTCGTCAAAGGTCACGCGCCAGCGCAGTTGATCGGCATTGCCGGGCAGGCTTGGCGGGGTCAGACGGACGATGGCCTCGATCCTGGGTCCGCTCAGATCGGGCGCATAGACCCGCGAGAGGCTGCGCGCCGCCGACGGATTGCCCGCCTGATCCCGAAACGCGCCCTCGGGCAGCGTCACCGTCACCGGGCCGGGCGCGGCGGGCGTGATCGTGATCTCCTGCGTCAATGCATCGGTCCGGCTTTGGCCGGTGACCGTCCCGTTGGACAGATCAAGAACCGAGGCGTCGAACCCCGTCAGCGGCTCATCGCTTTGCATCACGACGCGCAGATCCCCGGTCGCAAACGGCTCCGGCGTGGTGGAGCCGAGGCCGATCACCGGCGGGCTGTGATCCAGGTCGGCCCAGTTGTCGGGTGCGGGCAGATGATCGGCCATCCCACCCAGCAACAGGCTGTTCCCGGCGGCATCGACGATGCGGCGCCCGGGGGCGAAATCCAGCGTCACACGGCCCGTCAGCGTGGCCAGATCGCCACCGGAGGCTTCGATCCGGTAGAGGCTCTCTCCCAGCGCCGTGACGGCCAGCCCGGCGGTGCTGCCCGACAGGACGAAATCGGCCGCATCCACGCCGCTGACCGGCTCGCTGAAGACAAGCTGCCAGCTCAGCCGGTCGGCGTTGCTGGGATGGGTGGTGGGGAAGACCCGCGTGATCCCCGCCAGCCTCGGGGTTTCCGGGTCGAAGCGCCGCGACAGGCTGACCGGTCCGGCATTGCCCAGCCCGATTTCGTCGCGGAAGGCCCCCGCAGGGACGCGCACCTCCACCTGCCCCGGCCCCCCCGGCGCGATCCGGATCACGGCGCTCTGCACGTCGGGATAGCTGATATCGCGGAGCGACCCGTTTGCGATCTGGAGCGCGGGCGCGGTGCCCGGATCGAAGACCATAGGTTTGCTGAAGGCCAGGTGCACCAGCATCTCCCCGGTGGCGAAGGGGCTTGTGGTCGGCGAACTGGCGACGATAACGGGCGCGGTATTGTCCACCCGCCATGCAGCTCCGCCGGGTGCCGCCCCCAGATGGCGCAGGGTCCCGACCGGCATCGCATTGCCGGCCCCGTCACGGATATCTGCCCCGGCGGCAAAGCCAAGCGTCACCGTGCCCGTCAGCCCTGCCAGATCCCCGCCCGAAACGCGAACCCGCGCCAGATCGGGGCGCACCGGATCGACCGAGCTGATCGCGGCGGTCGTACCCGACACGGTAAAATCCGCCGCGCCGAGACCGGTGACATCCTCGTCGAACACGATCTCCCATGTCAGAACATCCGCGCTCGTGACCGGCTCTGCGGGGCTGAGATAGCGGGCCTCGATCTGGGACGGGGCCGTGTTGTCAATCCGGACCTCATAGCTGCCCGATGGCCGCGCCGGGTCGAGCGGGTTGCCCGCCACATCCGTGATCGCGCCAAGATCGGTCAGATCCAGCGCCACCGTGCCATCCGGCAGATCGGCCAGATCGCCGCCCGAAAACGTCAGGTGATAGACCTGCGGCTGCACCTGTTGCGTCGCCGTCCGGAGCGCCGTGGTCCCGGTCAGCCCGATCACGGCCCCGGCGACACCGATCATGTCCTCGGAAAAGGTCAGCGACCATGTCAGGCTGTCTGCATTGGTGAGCGCGGGGCCCAGGCGGTCGACCGATATCAGGCGGGGCGCGGTCATGTCGATCGTCCCGGTCGCGGGGTCCGAGGAGAAATTGCCATTGCCGGTCCCGTCGCGAACCGCGTCCCCGTCGACCGACACACTCACCAGACCCGCGCCCACCGGCGTCGCGGTCGCGGAATAGACCGAGCCCGACAGGGCCGAGACCGCGCCCAGCGTCAGTGCGGGCGATGCGGTGATATCCTCCCGCGTGAAGCCGCTCACCGGCTCGGAGAATGTGAAGGTCAGCGTCACCGGTCCGCGCAGATACTCGGGCATGCCGGCGATCGTCACGGTTGGAGGGGTCCGGTCGACCGGCAGGCTGACCTCGCTCAGCGCCGCGCTCGGGTTTCCGGCGGCATCCAGTGCGACGCCCCCAGCCACGGAGAGGCGCACGTCGCCGCCCGGCCCCGCCGTCACCCGGAACTCATAGCGCGCGCCGGCACCGCTGAACGCCGACAGGGTCGCGTTGACGGCTGTGATATCGCCGATGTCGAAACCTGTCACCGGCTCGTCGAAATCTATGGTCGCGGTGAAGGCATCGGTTATCTCGCCCGGCAGGCCCGACAGGGTCAGAACCGGGCCGGTATTATCGATGAGATATCCCTCATCCGCCCCGATGGGCGCAAGATCGACAATCGGTGTCCCGGGCAGATCGGTGATATCGCTCGCCGCCGACAGGCGCAGGCTGACCGGCCCGTCCAATGTCGCCAGATCCCCGCCCGACAGGGTGATGTCATAGCGCCGCGCATCGAGCGGTGTGACCGAAACCGCGGCAGTCGTGCCCTCCGCCACGAAATCCGCCGCATCCAGATTTGCGATATCCTCGTCGAACACCACCCGCCATGTCAGACGGTCCGCATTCGTCTGCGCCTCGGCCGGAGTGGCCCGGATGATCGAGGCCAGCCGCGGCGCCCGACGGTCCGAGGTGATCTGCACCGCCGCAGACGCATTTCCGTTTCCCGCCGCATCGCGGACAGCGCCCGCCGCGATCTCCGCGCGGATCGGGCCATCTGCCAGCGGAACCAGATCGAAGCCGTAACTCGTGCCCGCCCCCTGAAACCCTTCGAGCATTGCGCCGGTGACGGAGATGTCGCTACCGGTCAGCTCGGCAAAGCCCGGCTCGCTCAGGCTGACGGTGACGGGGATCCGTGCCGCATTGCTCGGGTCGCTGACCGGGCTTGCAAGCGTGACGCCCGGGGCCGTCCGATCGGAGATCACCGAGAATTCCGGCGCGGGCAGGTTGCCCAGACTGGCCGCGTCCGTCGCGCGCCCCGCGGGCAGTGTCACGCGCAGCACCCCGTCGCCCGCGGGAAGCAAATTGGCGGCGTAACGGTCGGCACTGCCGGTGAGGTTCGCAATCGTGCCGCCGCTGACCACCAGATCGCCGGCTTCGAAACCCGTGACCGGCTCGGTAAAGCGGATCTCCAGAGGGATGGCGGCAAGTGCGCTCGCATCGCCCGCGTCGCTCAGGATCGTGACGCCGGGCCGGGTCGTGTCGAGCATGTAGCCGGGTTCGTTCGCTCCGGTGGGCGTGAGGTCCGCGAGCGGATTGCCCGCCGCATCCGCGATATCCTGGGTCGGGACGAATTGCAGTGCAACCGGGCCATTTACAGCATCCAGATCGCCGCCCGCGGCGGTGACCCGGTAGATCCGGTCAGAAATCGCGCTGACCGAAAGGCCCGCCGAACTGCCACTCAGGCTGAAATCGCCCGCATCCAGGTTGCGCACATCCTCGTCAAAGCCGATCTGCCATGTCAGCGGCCCCGAGGAGACCAGCGCGTCGACCGGATCGTGGCGTTCGAGCGAGAGAACCCGGGGGGCTGTGGTGTCGGCCGTGCCGGCGGAGGGCTCGAAACTCGTGGCCTGAAGCGTCGCGCTCTTGCTCTGGCCCGCGCCCGCCACAAGGCTTTCCACCGGGATCGCGATCTCCACCGTACCACGGGTGTAGCGGGCCGTGCAGCGATGGGCGTCCCCGTTCAAGGGCATGTCATAGGCCAGAAGATAGAAACTGCCTCTGGAACTGCTGATCTGGACCGGCGTGACCCCGGCGCAGGTGAAGCCGGCGGCGGTTACGTCGGCGGGCCTGATCCGCAAGGTGATCCGGTAGATGTCGTCGCGGGCGGCGAAGGTCTCAAGACTGCTCAGGATCCCGTCGGAAGGGAGGGAAAAGCTGGTGTCGCAGACCCCGGCACCCAGATCGACGCGCTGCGCAACCGCGCTCCCCGCCGTGCCGGCCGAGGCGGACGGGCATGCCAGGGTTTGCGCCTGCGCCCGGGCAAAGGGCGCCAGACAGGCCAGAACCAGAAGCAACAGAAACCCCGCGCGGGCCCGGCTGCACACCTCAGGAATAGCCCGGTGCCGCAGCCGCCACGAAAGGTTCGGTTCACTCGTTACTTTATGAGGGCACGGGTCCGACAGCCCGTTTCTTCTCCCCATCCTGTCCCCAAGACGCTTAACCAACCGTTAAACAATCGTAAGAAACTGTTAATAAAGGATTAAAAGCGCCTGTTTTTCGGGCAGGAAAAATGCGGCGCTTGAGGAGAGGATCGGCGGGCTCGCCTCTTCCGGCACGCGGGGCGGCGGCGCGGGTGGCCGTCCGTCCCGGTCAGCGCGGCGGCGAGGGGCCCGGCATCGCGGTCTCAGGCGCCGCCGTTGCGCACGGTGCCGGCCAATGTGCCGATGAAAGAGGCATAGGCCTCCGGCGCGGGGGATTGGCCCGTAACCCATTGATAAAGATCGTGATCTGCCTCAGCCAGAACCGCTTCGAACAGGTCCAGCTCCGCGTCCGGGGCCGTTGCCAGATGCGCCGCGGCCCATCCGCCAAGGATCAGATCCATCTCCTTGATGCCCCGGTGCTCGGCACGTATTTTCAGGCGCTTGATGCGGATATCGCGCGGTTCGGTCGTCACATCCGCCCCTCCGACAGGGCGAGCCTCAGGCGCTTCTCCAGCCGCCCGAGCTTCTCCGCGACCTGGGATTGCTGGCTGCGCAGGGTGCGCATCTCGCTCAGCATCTCTTCGACGCCGGTCGGCAGAACCTCTTCGCGGTCGGGACCGTCCAGACCTTCGCCCTGCCCGGTCAGAAGCCACATGATCGACACGTTCAGAAGGCCCGCCACCATCTGCAACCTGTTGGCGCGTGGCTCGCTCTGGTCGTTTTCCCAGGCCTTGACGGTCTTGGGCTTGATACCCAGACGCCGCGCCAACTCCTCCTGGCCCAGTCCTGCCGCCTCGCGCGCGCCTGCAAGGCGGTCGCCGAAGGTTGCGGTGTCTTCGTCAAACCAGCTTGATCCGAGTATGGCCTCTTGGGTCATGGGGTCTCCTGTTACGGTGTTGCAATCGGGATTTCGCGCCGGACATGCGCGCGGCTGCGCCGATCAAGACTTGATCGAGACGCGGCGCGACCCTAAGCATGGCCCTGCCCGTTGTAAACCGGATCGCCTGACGCAGGCGCGGTCCACGCTCCCCGGAGACCAGATATGCCCCTACTTTCCGACACCCTGTCTCGTGTGAAACCGTCACCGACCATCGCGGTGTCGAACCTTGCCGCCGAGCTGAAGGCTGCCGGAAAGGACGTGATCGGTCTGGGCGCAGGCGAGCCGGATTTCGACACGCCGGAAAACATCAAGGCCGCCGCCAAGGCCGCCATCGACGCGGGCAAGACCAAATACACCGCCGTCGACGGCATCGCGGAGTTGAAACAGGCGATCTGCGCCAAGTTCAAGCGCGACAACGGGCTGGATTACACGCCCGCGCAGGTCACCGTCGGGACCGGCGGCAAGCAGATCCTCTACAACGCGCTGATGGCAACGCTGAACCCCGGCGACGAGGTGGTGATCCCGGCCCCCTATTGGGTCAGCTACCCCGATATGGTGCTGCTGGCCGGCGGCGAACCGGTGATCGCCGAAGCGCAGGCGCAGACCGCATATAAACTGACTCCCGAGCAGCTTGAGGCCGCGATTACACCGAAAACGAAATGGTTCATCTTCAACTCTCCGTCGAACCCCACCGGCGCGGGTTACAGTGCGAAGGAGCTGAGGGGCCTGACCGACGTTCTGATGCGTCATCCCCATGTCTGGGTGATGACTGACGACATGTATGAACATCTGGTCTATGACGATTTCGAATTCGCGACACCGGCGCAGGTGGAACCCGGCCTCTACGACCGCACGCTCACCTGCAACGGCGTGTCCAAGGCCTATGCGATGACCGGCTGGCGCATCGGGTATGCCGCAGGTCCGGAAGAGCTGATCAAGGCGATGCGCAAGATCCAGTCGCAAAGCACCTCCAACCCGTGTTCGATCAGCCAATGGGCCGCGGTCGAGGCATTGAACGGGACGCAGGATTACATACCCGCGAACAACGCCATCTTCAAACGCCGTCGCGATCTGGTGGTGGAGATGCTGAACGGCGCGGACGGGATAGACTGCGCCGTGCCGGAAGGTGCGTTCTACGTCTATCCGTCGATTGCGGGCTGCATGGGCAAGACCACGCCTGCCGGAACGGTGATCGACAGCGACGAGACCTTTGCCAAGGCCCTGCTGGAGGAAAGGGGCGTGGCGGTCGTCTTTGGCGGCGCATTCGGTCTCAGCCCGAATTTCCGCGTGTCCTATGCCACGTCTGACGAGAACCTGAAGGCCGCCTGCACCCGGATTCAGGAGTTCTGCGCCAGTCTGGAGTGAAATCCACCCGGGGGGTCGCGACCGCGTAAGCGGGTTTCACGGTGCCCCGTCGGCGCAGATTTCCATATCGTCGCCCCGAACCACGACATCCTGAAACGGGTGCTCCCGCAAAAGGCGGATGGCCGGGCAGGCGATCAGCTGCGACAGCCCGTCCCGGCACGCCGTGACGTCGAGCGTCAGGGTCAGCCGCGCGCAACGGCTTTCCGCCTCCGGCGGCAAGGCGACAGCCCCGCGAAACTGCCCGCCGGTGGGGCCCGTCACCGTCACCACTACATCATGGGCATCGGAGGTCTGGCCATCCGCCCCCACAAAGCGGACCTGCCCGTCAATGACGCGGAGGTCGGTGGTTTGCGCGATATAGAAGACGAGTTGCGACCGACATGGCGGAACAAGGCCAAAGGCATCGCCCTGCCCCAGGATGTTCAGCCGGGCAGGATCGGTGGTGCGGCGGGGCTCGCAGGCGGGGTATGGCGGCGGGTCGTCCTGAGCCAGCGCCTGCACTCCCGCCACGCAGCTGAGCGCGGCGGCAACCGAAACCAGCCTCCAACGGGTTCGTGCACCTGACCGTGTTCCCATCGCATCCCGGCCTGAAACGGCCGCCTGCCCGAAATCGGAGTATCCGCGGCCCGCAGCGGAGCTCGCGACCAGCGCGGGCCCGTGGAAATCCGATCCTATCGCGGATCTAGCAATAGCCCAATACCGGAAGCCGCATCATGGAGCCTGCGGATTTGCCGGAGCCTTCGGCCTCCATCGCCGCCACGATATGGCGGATGTCCCGGTCGAGAGGGATCGTCATGAGCGCCAGCAGCACCCATCCCAGACGGCGCCGCGTGGGGCGCACGGACCACCAGATATCGACGGTGGAGGTGCCGTTTGCGGCGGGCGTGACGGTCCAGCCGCCGATCATCTCGTCCAGCGGAAAGGGAAAGTCTTCGGCTTCGGCCCGGAAGCGAAGCACCACGGTGCGCGACGGGTCGTCCATCGAGACGACTTCTTCAGCCCAGCTCTGGCCTTGCTGATTGGTGCAGACCCGCACTGCGCCCGGTTCCGCAACGGATCCGCCCTCCAGCCGGGAGGCTTTCAGGCCCGTGCTGTAACGCGAGATCGACCCGAGGTCGCGAATAACCGCCCACAAGGCGTCGGGTTTCGCGCGGCTGTAAAGCCTGACGCAATGGCGATAGATACCCTCTTCGTCCTGTCCCTCGGCAAGTATAGTCCTGATCCCGCGCATCTGAAAAAACCCCAGCACGGCCACGACGGCGGCGACAAGCAGAACGATGAGCCGGCCATCGGCCGTCAGCAGGCCCGGGACCGCCAGCAGCGGCAAGGTGGAGACCACCCACAGCAGGTCGAGGCCCGAGATGATCAGCGCCCAGCCGATGCGGAGCCGGGCCAGAACGAAGGCGATCAATGCCCCAAAGCCCAGCAAGCCGACCCCGAGCACGGTCATGAACCAGCCCGGCAATGCGCCCATCGCCACCCCGATCTCTCGGCCCGAGACGATCAGTGCAACACCGCAAAGCGTTGAGAAAACGAGATTTGCCGTAAGAGCTGTACGTAAAGGTCGTGTGGTCATCGGGGTCTCCTGCTTCGGCTGGCGGGCCCTGCGACACGGCGGGGCCCTATCTGAGTCTTTATTTTGAACTCAGCGAAACATGCGCTATCTGGGTTCACATGTCAAACTCAGTTTTTACAGATCCCGTGCGCCGACGCGCCCCCGTTGCGAAAGCCGACTGCGCCCTTGCGCAAGGCGTGGAAGAGATCGGGGACCGATGGGCGTTGCTTATCCTCCGCGAAGCCTTCTTCGATGTGATGCGCTACGACGACATCCGGAAAGATCTCGGCATTCCGCGGTCCGTCCTCACGGACAGGCTGGCCAGGCTCGTGGCGCGCGGCCTGCTGGAAAAACGCCCCTACCGGGAAGCCGGGGACCGGCTGCGGTTCGGCTACACGCTCACCGGCAAGGGGCGCGATCTTGCCATAACGCTGATCGCCCTCACCCAGTGGAGCGAGGCGAATATCCTCAAGCGGTCAGGCCCCGTGGAGGTGGTCGATGCAGAGAACGGGCGGGCGCTGCGGGTGGCGCTGGTCGATGACGAGGGCAAGATCGTGGCACCGGAGCGCGCGATCCCGAAGCTGCGCGACGGATACGAGGACCAGACAGGCGCCTGAGGCCCGGCGCTGCACCAGATGGCACGCAGCGCCCGCGGCACGCGGCGGTCACTGCCGTCACTGCGGGGCGTCCTTGCCGCCGATCATCTCCGCCAGCAGATCGAAGACCAGCCTGATCCGCCTGCTGGTGTGCAATTCGCGATGCGTGGTCAGCCAGTTCGGCACCGGGATCGGCAGGAAACCGGGCGGGTCGATCATCTCGATCCCGGGGCTCAGCTCGGCCACCCGATTCGACATGATGCCGATCCCAAGCCCCTGCTTCACCAGTTCCCAGCAGGTGAGCGTGTTGGCCGACAGCAGCGGAAAATTCGCCAGCGTCAGCGTCAGGCCGTGCTGTTGCAGGATCTCGATCATCAGATCCACCCGGTCCACGCCGATAAAGGCCGCGTCGCCGAGATCGGCCAGCGTTCGCGGCCGCCCGTAGCGCGCCAGATAGGCGGGTGCGGCGTAAAGATGCGCGGAGGCATCCGGCAGTTTCCGGGCGACCAGATCGGGTTCCTTCGGGCGGACATGACGGATCGCGATATCCGCCTCGCGGCGGCGCAGATCGCTCAGCGCATTGGAGGTGACGATTTCCACCGTGATGTCCGGCGCCCGAATACGCAGTTCGGCCAGAACCCGGGGCAGAAGATAGGCCGCTGTCGCATCGCTCGCCGAAATCTTCACCTTTCCCGCGATTTGCTGGCTATGGCCGGTCGCAGCCAGCGAAATCCGCGTGGCGGCCTCCCCCATCTCGCGAACATGTTCAAGCAGATCCACGCCCGAGGGGGTCAGGGTCAGGCTCTTGCCCACCCGGTCGAACAGGGTCACACCCAAAGCGGCCTCAAGCGCTCTGACCTGCCGGCCAAGGGTCGGCTGCGCCTGGCCCAGGGCGCGCGCCGCCGCAGAAAGAGAGCCTTCCTCCACGGTGGCCAGAAACGCCCGAACCTGGTTCCAGTCGAAAGAGATAGATCGCCAATCCATGCAAAAATGCATATATCGAATGTCAAAATATGCAATTTCTTTTATTGACCCGGTTCGCTAGCTGCAGGCCCAAGCAAGGAGACCCGCACATGATACCTCAATCGACCTTCTGGGATCGCACCGCGGCCCGCTATGCCAGGTCGCCCATCCGGAACATGGACGCCTATGAACAGACCATGGCCCGCACCCGCAGCTACCTGAGCGCCGATAACCGGGTGTTCGAGATGGGCGCCGGCACGTCCTCCACCGCTATCCTTCTCGCCCCGCTGGTGCGCCATTACACATCAAGCGATATCTCCGCCGAAATGGTGGCGATCGGCCGGGACAAGGCGCGGGATGCCGGGATTGGAAACCTTGACGTGGTGCAGGCGGACGTCGGCGGAATTGGCGCGGGGACGGATCCCTACGACGTGGTTCTGGCCTATAACCTGCTGCATCTGCTGCCCGACCCCGGCGCCGCCGCCCGGCAGGCCCATGCGATGCTCAAACCCGGCGGGCTGTTCATCTCGAAAACCACCTGTCTGGCAGGTCAGGTCTATCTGCGCCCCGTGATTGCCGTGATGCAGTTTTTCGGCAAGGCACCTTATGTCAATTTGCTCGGCGCCGATACACTGGAGGCGGCCGTCACGGACGCCGGGTTCGACATCATCGAGGCCGACAATCATCCCGCCGGCAAGCGCAACCGGTTTCTCGTGGCCCGCAAAACTTAGGCAGATCGCCGTATTGGACTTTGACATTGCCCCCACTCTGGCTAATTAAGGCAAAACGAGGGCACGACAGGGACGATGTCAGATTTACCGGAGTTCTACTTCCGCATCCGTGAGAATGGCGCAGCAGTGTTTCGGATTGACACCGAAAACCGCCAGCGCCGGATCGAGATGCAGGAAATCGCCATGGCGAATATTCGCAATGGCGTGGTGAAGCCCCATGGCGATCACGTGCTCACCGAAGAGGAGCAGGCCGTGATCGCCGAATGGATGGCCGAACGGCAGGAGGTGCTTGCCGATCGCGATGTCGAAGATCTCCACCGCGCCATCGATTATCTCAATCTCACGACCCACTGGGTGCAGTCCCGCGCCTCGGACGAGGATCTGGAGGAGGTCACCGACCGGCTGTTGCTGGCGATGCACGATCTGCGAAACGTGCTGGTGCGCAAGAAGGCCGACCGCCTGATGAAAGCCGACGACGCCGAGGAGCGCACGGGCTGAGTATCGGCTTGAGCGGCGCCACCGGCCGGGGCCGGACCTGACAGAGCCTTTCGACGCCTTAGCCAAAATGAAAGCCCGGGTCGTTGCCGCGTGCCGTTCAGCCCGCAGATCTATCGACATGACCCCGCTGATCACCGATGCAGCACTGGTCGACATTCGGGCGATCTGCCAGTGTCCGGTCAGACGATTGATGGCTGGAGTCGAGGTTGTGCTTTGAAAATCATGTGCCTGAACGGATGGGGCGGCAAGCTTTACGAGGAGCTGCTGCCCTACCTACACGAAACATCTCCCGAGATCCTTTGCCTTCAGGAAGTGGTGCACAGCCCCGCGTCAGACAAAGACTGGCTGACGTACCGGGACGGCGACCACGTGTTGCCGCAACGTGCGAACTTCTTCCGGGATGTCTGCCATGCCCTTCCGGATCACGTGGCGGTCTTCTGCCCGGCGGCGCAGGGCGTTCTTTGGGACGGGGATCAGCCGATACCCTCGCAGTGGGGGCTGGCAACCTTCGTTCATCGCTCGCGTCCGGTCATCGGTCAGGTGCAGGGCTTCGTGCACAAGGACTACTCCCCTGAGGGTTACGGGGATCATCCCCGCTCCCGCGTTGCGCATGGCGTTCGGGTCTACGACGACGCGGCGGGGAGGTCGATCAGCGTGACGCATATGCACGGGCTCCGCGATCTGAACGGCAAGATGGACACGCCCGAACGTGCGGAACAGGCGCGCAGGTTGCTCGCCCTGTCCCGCCAGGTGTCGGAGGCGGGCGACCTCAGGGTGATTTGCGGCGATTTCAATGTCGAGCCGGACAGCGAAACGCTTCGGATCCTGAACGACGCGGGCTTTTCGGAACTCGTGACGGGGCGGGGTTTCGAAAGCACCCGAAACTCGCACTACACGAAACCCGGGAAATTCGCGGATTACATGCTGATCGACCGCGAAGAGGCGGTGCGCGCCTTCGACGTGATCCACGACCCCGAAGTGTCGGATCACTGTCCACTCCTGCTCGATCTCTGACCGGACATCGAAAGCCGTCGTTCAGCCAAGGCCGGCAGACGGCATCGTGACACCGTAAAGCGCTGCGCCTCGTGTCGGCGCGTCTCATCCCGGCACGGCAAGCCGTGGTGCCTGACCACGGTGAAGAAACTGCGCCAACGCGGCCCCTGAGGCTCAGCGCGGAGCGGTGGTACAGTCGGTCCGGCGGATCGCGGCAAGCGTGACGGGCGGGCCGATGATCTCGAAGATAACGGTCGCGGCAATCGTCAGCGTCATGATCGTCGCCCCCCACTCCGGCACGGTCTCGGCTGCGAGAAGCGCCATGCCGACGGCCACGCCCGCCTGCGGCAGCAGGGCCGGCCCGTAAAGATGGACCTCCGGCTTCGGAACCCGGCCCAGCCGCGCGCCGATTTCCCCGCTGATCAGGCGCGCGACGATCCGCAGGCCCACATAGGCGGCGGTGATCCAACCGAGCGACAAGAGCGCCTCCAGCTCAAGCGAGGCCCCCGCCAGCAGAAAGAACAACAGCATGAAGGGCAGCTCGATCCGTTCGATCTCGTTGAAGGCGTAGTCATGATGCCGGGCAAGATTGGCGATCATCGCGCCAGCGGTCATGCCGGCGATGAGAAACGACACATCCAGCCAGAGCGCCAGCCCCGCGGTCAGGAAAACGACGCCGAACGCCTCGATCTGAAGGGGCTCACCGGGCTTCAGCCGACCGGAAAGAAAGGCCGCAGGCGCGCCGATGACAAGGCCCAGCAGCACGGCGCCGCCGATATCGTGAACCGCAATCGCCAGCGGGGCGGACCAGCCGTCGGATTGGTGGATGAACGCAAGGCAGACGCTGAAGACGATCAGCCCCCAGATATCGTCGATGGCCACGATACCGCCGATGGTCTCGGTGAAGCCGTTGCGCACGCCGGACTGATGGATCACGTCGGTGATGGCCGCGGGCGCGGTGGCGGTGGCGATGGCGCCCAGGAGCAGGGCAAGACCCGGTTCGAGGCCAAGGGCCACAAGCCCCGCCCAGACGATCGCGGTCGTGCCGAAAACGATCAGCACCGATATCGCGAAGATCGCACGGCCATGGCGCGCCATGTTATCGCGGGTCAGATCCGCGCCAAGCAGGAACGCGACCATGGTCAGGGCCACGACCGAAATCGGTTCGAACCAGTTTTCGATGCCGTCGGGCAGAAACCCGAGCCCCGAAGGCCCCACCAGAAGCCCGAGCAACAGAAGCAGCGTCACCCTGGGCAGGGGCGTCTTCCCGCCCAGATGATCGGCGGCAAGCCCGCAGAGGAAGAGCGCCCCGAGTGTCGCCAGGAATAATGACTGCTCCATGCCGCGGGGCCCGCTTCTGGCTTCTGCGCTCGCCGGCGCCTTCGAACCCTAGCGCAGGAGCTGGAGATCTTCCATGTCGATACCCAGCGGCGCGCTCAGATCCATGATCGAATCGTAGAGAAGCTCCAGCGAATACTGCGGATTGTGGGCATAGTTGCCGGGATCGGCCGTCACGAGCTTCCAGTTGAAGGCCGTGCGCAGGCTTCTGGGCGTCCATGACTGATAGGCAACCGGACTGCCCTCGGCCGTGTCGATGACACCGTCCCCGTTCGCATCGGAAAAGAAGTACGGAAAGCGCGTGCCGTCATAGATCACCGGCGCCCCGACGACCTCATCGCTGTAATCCCGGATCATCCCCAGCAGGGTGTCGGCATTTCTTTCGATATCCGAAGAGATCCCCACCGATGTATTGCCGCTGCCGTCATAGCTTTGCCGGGCGATGCGGATGTCTTCCGGGCGGTCGGCCAGGTGGCAGGTCAGACAGGGTTCGAATTCGACTTCGAGCGTGTGCGGTTCATGGCAGGAATTGCAGCTGGCCACGGGGCGGGCGTGAAAGAACCGGCCGGAATAATCCTGTCCGTCATAGTGATACCCCGCCGCCCCATAGCCGCCAAGCCATGTGGCCGCCGCCGTGGCGTAGTGCGGATTGATGAAACGAAGCTCACTGTTGGGTTCGTCATCGGCCAGGCCCGAGGTCGCTTCGGCCACGTCGATGCCGGCGTTGCGCCCCTGATGGCATGTCAGGCAGGACGCCTCGACACCGGTCACCGGATGGACAAGCCCGCTCGGGAAGGTGATTTCGGTGATGTCGGCCAGCCCGGCATTGTGACACGTCCCGCAATCGACGACGCCGCCGACATTGATCGTCCCGTCGACAACTCCCGCCGGCGTCCCGTCGAGGCCGTGGAAATCCCGGAACCCCTCCCCGGAGTGGCAGGTGGCGCAGGCGGCCCGGATCTCGCCATCGTCATCCCAATGGCTGAACGCGTCGGATGCCGCATTGGCGTGGGAGGATCTGAACCAGTCCGAAATCGCCTGATCGTTGTCGATCTCGATTTCGGCAGGCGTGAAGGGGCCGGACTGCGGCAGGGCGAAGGGGATGGCCTCCTCCTCCTCGCCGCTTGGGGTGCCCGGGTCCGTCTGGGTCAGGACCGGGCCGGCAAGGAAGATTGCGGTGAGCCCCGCCATCAGGACCATCGGGATCGATGAAGCAGAGGACGGCAATGGCATGATCAATCTCCTGTGAGTGGATCTGGCTGAGTTCCGGCCACTATATTGCGCGCGCCGCGCCGACGACATTGATCTAGCTCATGTTTGGCGCCAGACGCTCTTGCTAACCTCGGCGCCTAGATCGTCACGGCACGTCCAGAATACGCTGCCGGGCGAAAGCGCAATCAATCGGGGGCAGGATGACCATTCTGGGATCCGGAGCAGGGCTCAGTCCAGATCTCTTCTCTCCATCGTTTCTTCCGGAGACCGACACCGTGGTCACCGAAGAGGCGGCGGTGCGTGCGCCCTCCGGGCGTTCCCTTCATGTCACACCGCTGGTCAGGGAAGGCGACATGGTCGCGAAGGGCGAGGCCGTGGCCTGCATGCGCCACGCGCCGGATGTCTGTTTCGTGGCGCCGATCGCCGGACAGGTGGCGAGGCTCTCGCTGCTGCCGGGCCGGAAGCTGTCGGAGATCGTTCTTTTCCGCGAGCCTGACGGTGCGGTCCGGCAGCACGATCCCGATCAGGCGGACACCACGGCGGGCCTCAGGCGGCTGATGCAGGGCGCAGGCCTCTGGCCATGGCTGCGGCGGCGGCCCTTCGGCGGCATGCCGGCCCATGACGAAAAACCCTCTGCCATCTTCGTGATGGCCGCCGACACGCGCCCCTTCGCCCCCGATCCCCGCCAGGCGATTGCGGGGCGGGAGGAGGATTTCTCACGTGGCCTTGCCGCTCTTCTGAGGCTGACGGAGGGGCCTGTCATCGTATGCCAGCAGGCCGGTGCCCCCCTCTTCGACCGTGGCGCGGATGAGGGCCGGATCCGCACCATCACCCGCGGCGCGCGCCACCCGCAGGCCTCCGCCGGAATATGCATCCACCAGTTTTTCCCCGCCGGTCTCGACGCACCGGTCTGGGATATCCATGCCGAAGACACCGCGGCACTGGGCACCTTGCTGGACAACGGCGAACTGCCGATGCAGCGGCTGGTGCACATCGCCGGTGCCGGGCTGCGCGACGCCCGGACGGTTCGGACCCATCCGGGCGCCGACCTGCGCCAGCTGACGCAACGGATCGTTCTCCCCGGGCCGCATGAGCTGATCTCCGGCTCGCCCCTCGACGGTCATCTGTCGCGCTGGCTGGCACCGCGCCACCGCCAGATCACCGTCCTGCCGCGCGAGACCGCCCGCCGCCGCCCGCACTGGCTGGTCTCGGCGCTCACCCAATCGGCCGGCGCGAAACCGGCGATCCCGACCGCGGCCCTGAGCAAGGCGTTCGGAGGCGCGCTTCCGGCGGCACCGTTCATCCGCGCGCTCAGCGCCGGCGATGACGAGACCGCGATGAAGCTCGGCGTGCTGTCGCTTCTGGAGGAAGACCTGGCCCTGGCGGATTACGTGCTGAGCGAGACCGGCCAGCTGACGGCGCAGCTTCGCGGCATGCTGGGCCGCATCCGGACGGAGTTCGACGCATGATCCGGGGTCTCTGGAACCGCGAAACCGTCGCGCTCATGCTTCTGGCGGCCTATCTGCCGCTGGCGCTGTTCTGGCTCTGGCTGGGCGGAACCGGCGCGCTGGCGCAGCTTGCCCTCGCGGTGCTCGTGATCGGCATATGGCATCTGGTCTTCATGCTGCTGCGCGCGCAGGCCCCGTCGCTTGCCGCGCTGACCACGGCGCTCGCCATTGCCATGCTGGCCCCTGAAGATCTTGGCACATTCCGCCTTGTGCTGGGCGTCAGCTTCGGCGTGGTGATGGGAGAGCTCGTCTTCGGCGGCTGGGGGCGCAACGTGGTGAACCCGGCGATCGTCGCGCTGTCATTCCTGGGTTTTGGCTTTCCGGCCTTTCCCTGGCCGGTCTTCGATGCCCCCATCGCCTGGGCCGCGATCCCCGCCGCGCTGATCGGCGTGGCAAGCGGGGCCATGCCGGCGGCGGTGCTTGCGGGGGCCGCGTTGGTGGCGACGGGCGCCGTGCTGACCGGTCTTCTGCCGGAACAGGTGCTGCTGGCCGCGGGCATCGTCCTCGTGCTGCTGGTGGCCGACCCTGTGACCAGCGCGGCGACGACGCTCGGCCGCTGGATCAACGGCGCCCTATACGCGGGGCTCGTGACCTTTTTCGCAATCGGCTGGGCCGGGGCCGCGCCGGTGCAGATCGCCGTGGCCGCGGCGCTGCTCACGTCGCTTGCCGCGCCGCTTCTGGACGAGGCCGCGCTGGCGCTCTGGGTTGCTCAACGCAGGAGGCGTCATGGCCGCACGTAACTGGAACCCCTGGCTCAGGCTGCTGGCGCTGCCGAACGAAAGCCGCACCAAGACGGTTCTCGTGGCGTTTCTCGTCTCGGCTGTCTGTGCCGCGCTGGTCAGCGGGGCCACGGTGGCCCTGCGCCCGATCCAGACCGCCAACCGCGCGGCCGAAGAACAGGCGCGGATCGCGGCGCTGGTGGAGGGCATTCCCGGCATGGCCACGCTTCTGGAGCAATCGGGCGGCGCGCTTTCGACCGTCGTGATCAATCTCCGCGATGGCCGCGCCGCGGCGGATGTGACCCCGGCCACGCTTGACGCGGCGCTGAGCGACCCCGGCAACTGGACTGCGCTTGATGCCGGGCAGGATCTCGCCGGGCTTGGCCAGCGCCCCGATTACGCTCAGGTCTTCCTTCTGCGCGACGGGGGCAGCGTGTCGCTCGTGCTGCTGCCGCTCAGCGGTCAGGGGTATGGCGGGCGCATGGATGCAATCCTCGCGCTCAGGGGCGACATGAACACGATCGCGGGCATCGCCGTCACCCAGCATTCGGAGACCCCGGGCCTCGGCGCCCGGATCGAGGAAACCTCCTGGCAGGCGAGCTTTCCGGGTACCGAACTGCGCGACGATGGCGGAGAGATGCGCTTTCGCGTGGCGCGCGGTCCGGCCTCGGGCGTGCATGAGGTCGATGGCATCACCGGGGCCACGCGAACCGGGCGGGGTGTCACGCAGATGGTCCGCTTCTGGCTGGGGCCCGACGGGTACGGGCCGCTCCTCGATGCCATCGAACGGGGAGAATTCTGAGCGATGGAAAAACGCACGGATCTCTGGGGCACCCTGACCGATCCGCTGATCCGGCAAAATCCGGTGACGCTCCAGATTCTCGGGATCTGCTCGGCGCTCGCGGTCACCACCACGCTGGCGACCGCCGTCACAATGTCGATCTCCCTGACCGTGGTGCTTACCCTCGCCGCGGGCTTCGTCAGCGTGATCCGCCGGCATATCCCGGACACGATCCGCCTGATCGTGCAGATCGTCATCGTGGCCTCGCTGGTGATCGTGATCGACCAGATCCTGCAAGCCTATTTCGCCGAGATCAGCCGGGCCCTGTCCGTCTATGTCGGGCTGATCACCACGAACTGCCTCGTGCTGGGCCGGACCGAGGCCTTCGCCCGCCATCACAGGCCCCTGCCCGCAATGATCGACGCGTTCGGCAACGGGCTTGGCTATTCGCTCATCCTGATCGTGATCGGCGGGTTGCGCGAACTGTTCGGCAAGGGGGAGCTTTTCGGCATCCAGGTGCTTCCGCTGGCCGATGCCGGGGGCTGGTTCACGCCGCTCAGCCTGATGCTGCTGGCACCATCGGCCTTCTTCCTTCTGGGGCTTCTCGTCTGGGCGATACGGAGCCTGCTGCCGCAACAGGTCGAAGCCCGCGAGCACACACCCCCGCTCAGAACGGAGCCTGCGGAATGACCGATCTTTGGGGTCTCTTTGTTACCGCGGCCTTCGTCGACAACATGCCGCTGACGCTGTTTCTGGGGCTCTGCACCTTTCTGGCCCTGTCGAAACGGCCCGAGGCCGCCCTGGGCCTCGGCGTCGCCATGACCGGCGTTCTTGGGGTGACGGTGCCGCTTAACCATCTGATCTATCAGGGGCTTCTGGCGCCGGGCGCCTGGGCCTGGGCGGGCCTGCCCGAGCTTGACCTGTCTTATCTGTCGCTCATCGCCTTCATCGGCGTGATCGCGGCCTCGGTGCAGTTTCTCGAAATGGTGCTGGATCGGTTCTTCCCTGCGATCCACGCCGCGTTCGGAGTGTTCCTGCCGCTGCTGACCGTGCAATGCGCGATCCTCGCCGGCAGCCTGTTCATGGTCGAACGCAGCTATACGCTGGCGCAATCCGCGGTGTTCGGGCTGGGCAGCGGTGTGGGCTTTGCCGTGGCCGTGGCCATGCTGGGCGCGATCCGCACGCGGCTGGCCTATGCCGATCTGCCGGACGGGTTGCGCGGTCTGGGCATCGCCTTCGTGCTTGCCGGGCTCATGTCGCTTGGTTTTGCCTCCTTTGCACAAATGGCAGCGGCGCAATGACGGAGGTTCTGCTTGGCAGTCTGGTCATCGTGGCGCTCACCGTGGGCCTGTCTGCCGCGCTCATCGCCGTCCGGCGGCGGCTTGTTCCCGATACCGGGCTCGATGTCGCGGTGAACGGCGCGGTGCATGTGGTGGCCCGCCGCGGCGACAAGCTGCTGGGCGTGCTGCATGACGCGGGCATCGCGATCCCCGCGGCCTGCGGCGGCACGGGCACCTGCGGTCTTTGCCGCGTCACCGTCACCGGCGTGGGCGCGGGCGAGCCCCAGGCGACCGAGCGCGGCGTCCTGTCGGCCCGCGATCGCCGGGCCCATATCCGTCTTGCCTGCCAGACCAGCCTGCGCGGCGATTGCGCGGTGCAGGTGCCCGACGACATCCTGAGCGCCGGCGGTGGGTTCGTCTGTCAGGTCACCTCGACCCGGATGCTCGCCCCGCTCATCCGCGAGATCGTGGTGGATCTGCCCGCAGATCGCCCGTCGGAGTTCCGCGCGGGCGATTTCATGCAGATCACCGCCCCGCCCTATCAGCTCGACTTCGCCACACTCGACCTGCCGCCCGCCTTCCGGGACGCGTGGGACATCGCCGGATGGCGGTCGATGCGGGTGGGTTCCGAAGCCGAGGTGACGCGCGCCTATTCGCTGGCCAGCCGCCCCGAGGACAAGGGGCAGGCCGTGTTCAATATCCGCCTCGCCGTACCGCCCGCCGGCCGCGAGACGGAGGTGCCGCCCGGCATCGTGTCCTCCTGGCTGTTTTCGGTGGAGCCCGGCGACGACGTCACGCTGTCCGGTCCGTTCGGCGATTTCCATGTCCAGCCGACCGGACGCGAGATGATCTATGTCGGCGGCGGCGTCGGGATGGCGCCGCTGCGCGCGATGATCCATCAGGAACTGGCGCGCGGCACCGAGCGTCGCATCCGCTATTTCTACGGCGCGCGGTCTGCGGCCGATCTGTTCTATTCCGAGGAGTTCGCCGCACTCGCCGCAAGGCACGAGAATTTCAGCTGGACGCCCGCCCTGTCCGACCCCGCGCCGGGCGACCGCTGGACCGGCGCGACCGGCTTCATCCACGACACGCTGAGGGCCGAGATGAGCGGCCACCCCACCCCCGAGGACTGCGAGTACTATCTCTGCGGGCCGCCCGTGATGATCTCGGCGGTTCTGGCCACGCTGGAACGGCTCGGCGTCGAAGCGTCCTCGATCTTTTACGACGATTTCGGAGCCTGACGGACATGACGTGCCTACACACCCCCTCCAGACGCATGGCCCTCGGGCTGATCGGCGCGACGCTGGTCTTGCCGAGGGCCGCCGGTGCGGGCGGCCTCGACACGATTTCGGGAACCGCCTTCGGGACCCATTGGCGCATCGCGGCGCCGGCGGGCAGCGGCATTGCCCGGCTGGCACCCGGCATCGACACGCTGTTCGCGGAGGTCGACCGGCAATTCTCGCCATGGCGCAGCGACAGCGCCATCAGCCGGTTCAATGCAGGCTCGGCCGGTCTGCACGCGGCGGAACCGGCCCTGATCGAGGTGACCGCCGCGGCGCTCGACATTGCCGGACGGAGCGCGGGCGCCTTCGATCCGACCGTCGGACCGCTTGTTGCACGATGGGGGTTCGGACCGATTGACCGGGGCGGCGCGCCGGACTGGCGCGGGCTGTCCGCCGGACCGGCGGGGCTCGCCAAGGCGCGGGCCGGGCTGACGCTCGATCTCTGCGGCATCGCGAAGGGCTGGGCGCTGGACCGCGCCGCCGATCTTGCCCGTGCCGCCGGTTTCGAAGACCTCCTTCTCGATCTGGGGGGCGAATTCATCGCACTTGGCCGCCACCCCGACGGGCGGGACTGGCGCCTTGCGGTGGAGGCGCCGCTGATATCCGGGCCGCCGCCTGCGGCGTTGCGTTTGCCCGACGGGGCCGCCGCCGCCACATCGGGCATGCGGGCGCAAAGCTACAGTCTGAACGGGCGTCTCTACAGCCACATCATCGACCCCGGCACCCGGTCTCCGGCGGCGGGCGGGCTGCGTTCGGTGACGGTTGTCGCGCGGGACGCATTGACGGCCGATGGCTGGGCCACGGCGCTTTGTGCGGCGGGCGAAGGGGCGGGGCCCGCCCTCGCCGAACGCCACGACATCGCGGCCCTGTTTCTGATCGAGGATCAGGGCGCGGTGCGCGAGATCCGGACCGGGCCGATCGCCGAGGTGATCCTGTGACCGAAAGGGCGCGCTGATGGAAATCCTCTTCGCCATCGCCGTTGTCTCGCTGGCAGCCGGCGGGATCGGCCTCGGCCTCGTGTTCGGGCGGGGTCCGGCGCGGACAAGCTGCGGCGCGGCGGATCACCTTGCGGTCGGGCGCTGCGCCGACTGCCCGCTGCGACGGCGCGCGCAACGAAAGGACGGACAATGACGGAATACCGCATCGGTACGATCATGCGTAAGGACAGCCCGATCCTGACTGCCGAGACACCGATCCGGCGCGCGGTCGCGGTACTGGTCGATGCACGGGCCGCCGCGGCGGCGGTGCTTGGCGATGACGGGCAACTGGTGGGCATCCTCACGCAGAAAGACTGCTTCCGGCCCGCGCTTCATGCCAGCTATCACCGCGAATGGACCGGACAGGTAGGCGATCACATGTCACGCACGGTGATCTCGGTCGACGTGGACGACGAGGTAATCCGCGTGGCCGAGATGTTTCTGGCGCACCCCCACCGTGTCTTCCCGGTTCTGGACGGCGCGCGTGTGGCGGGCATGTTGCATCGCTCGGATGTGCTGGCCCTTCTGACGCGCTTCGGCTGAGAGGTCGCTGGCCGTGACCAAGGCCGGCGTCGCTCCGTGTGTGAAGGCCATGCAGTTCGAACATAATGGTAAGAGAGGTGTCACTCGCGACATTCTCTCGCAGGCCTCTCGCCCGCGGATGTTTCAGAAGGCGCCGGCTCATGTGCAGGGAAAGCGGGGCCTCTGCGGCCGCGCCCTACCGTATGCAGCCCTGATGATCTCGTGCCAGGAGGCCCATGATGATGTCGTCGTGCCAACGCCCGGCGACAAAGGCGCTCTCGCGCTCACGACCCTCCTCGACAAAGCCGCAGGCGCGGTAGCATCGGATCGCCCGTTCGTTCGTCGCGATGACGCGCAGGCCCAGACGATGGAGCTTCAACACGTCGAATGCGTGGGATGCCAGCAGGCTGATGGCCTCGCGGCCCAGCCTCCGACCAAGCTGTCCGACATCGTAAAGGCCGATCGCCAGCAGCGCACGACGGTCGTGCCGGTTAAGATGGTCCAACCGGGCCTCCCCAAGAAGCCGGCCTTCAACTTCAATTGCCCAGGCAAGCGGATGCGCCATGTTATGTTCCACCCATTGGCGGGCGTCATCCTCCCTGTAGGGAGGCATTGCATCCGGATCACCACCAAACGCCAGCACAATCTCCGGCGACCGTCCGAGCGCCAGCCGGGCGGCAATGTCCGAGCACCGAAACGGCCGCAGACGCACGCGCGCGCCGCAAAGTAGTGGAACATCATCGGTCATTGCACAAATCTGCCATGACGACGGTCAGCTGAACAGATCAGATCACACCGGCGCGGACAGCAGATCAACCGGCTCCCCGAACGGAAACCGCCCCCGTCCTGCGCCGATACCGGCTTGTAATCACCGCTTCCTTGCGCGGGCCCGTGACATGCCAGCGGGCGCTCCAATCGGGCCAGCCCGTCAGATCGTACCGCACGTCATATATGTCAGGCGGGCAGACATGGCGGGCCTCGGGCGCAGCGCCGGTTAGCTCATGGAACGGGCGGCCATCGTCGAAATACACCCGCAGCAGCCCCGCCTCCTCCCGCCAGAGATAGCGTCGTGTCGCCTGCATGGGTGCGGCGTCGCCATAGCGCAGCAGCCCGGTTTCGATCTGGGTCAGGCCGGTGCCGTCGGGCTGCCAGACGGCCTCTCCCTCCAGCAGGCCGGAAAGCCCTGCGCGCCGGTCCTCGATCTGCCTGTCCAACCGCCAGACACCTTCCAGATCGGCCAGCGCGATCACTCCGCAAACACTCCGGTGGAGACATTCCCCCAATCGTCGGTGAACCGCACCGCGTTGCCGCCATCATGGTGGAGGTCATAGCAATCCCACGCATCGCCGGGGGGCCATTGGCTGCAATAGCGCCCGCCTTCGGCCCGCCAATAGCCCCAGCTTGTCTCCGCCGCGCGGTAAAGCGTGCGCCCTGACGGCAGGAAGCGCTGGAAATCCCCGTTTTCGTAAACCAGATCATGGGCGGTCAAAAGCGCGGTGATGCCGCTATCGTCCAGCCGCTCCCACACCGGGCCCGCGGCTCCGAGCGTTCGGATACCGGCGCAATCGTCGCGGAACGCAGTGGCCATGGCGCCGATCCCGCCCAGCGGCAGGACCTCAGCCATATCCGCCGACAGCGCGAACTGCATCTCCCGGCCATCGCGCAACGCCTCCCACAACGGCGCGGTCATGCCGACGGAAAACGCGACCCCGCCGATCCCGGCCCCGCTGCCGCCGCCCGTCACGAGGCCCTGTCCCGGCATGGTGAACCCGGGGGCGATATCCAGCGTATAGGCGACGGGGGTGCCGGTCTCGTAGCCGGCGGTTTCAACGCGGATCCGTATCTCGGCAAAGGACTCCTCCACCCCGATCGCGCAGGTTGCGAGGAACACCGCCGCATCCGCGTGCGGGCCACCGAAGGTCAATGTCAGGTGGGTGTCTGCGGGGTTCGGATCGACAAGCCGGTCATAGCGCCATGTCATCGCCTCCTCGGCGGCGCCCGGCATGCCCGTCAGCGCCAGAAGCGCGGCCAGCATCAGGTGGCGATGAAAGGGCATGACGTGGCTCCGCTGCCGAGAGACTGGCCACAGGCTAAGGCCAACCGCCCCCGGCGGACAACGGTATTCGCCCGGCCGCCCCTGCGACACACCCGTTGCTTGTCCTTCGGGCGCGGGCTTCGTAAGACGGCGGCGCGCGCTTACGAGAAGGACCACCCATGATCCCCCGATACTCCCGCCCCGAAATGGTTGCCATCTGGGAGCCTGCCACCAAGTTCCGCATCTGGTACGAGATCGAGGCCCATGCCTGCGACGCGATGGCCGATCTGGGGGTGATCCCGCGCGAGAACGCCGAGGCCGTGTGGAAAGCCCGCGATGTCGAGTTCGACGTAGCGCGGATCGACGAGATCGAGGCGGTCACCAAACATGACGTCATCGCCTTTCTGACCCATCTGGCCGAGATCATAGGCCATGACGAAGCGCGGTTCGTCCATCAGGGGATGACCTCGTCGGACGTGCTCGACACCACCCTCAACGTCCAGCTGGTACGGGCGGCCGATATTCTGCTGGCCGACATGGACGCGCTGCTGGAGGCCCTGAAACGCCGCGCCCACGAACACAAGATGGATGTGCGGATCGGCCGCTCCCACGGGATCCATGCCGAACCTGTGACCATGGGTCTGACCTTCGCCCGGTTCTATGCGGAAATGGACCGGAACCGCGACCGCCTGCGCGCCGCCCGTGCCGAGATCGCCACCGGCGCCATCTCGGGCGCGGTCGGAACCTTCGCCAATATCGACCCGGCGGTGGAAGCCCATGTCTGCGACCGGATGGGGCTGACGCCCGAGCCGATTTCCACACAAGTCATCCCGCGCGACCGGCACGCGATGTTCTTTGCCACGCTCGGCGTCATCGCCAGCAGCATCGAAAACATCGCCATCGAGATCCGCCACATGCAGCGCACCGAGGTGCTGGAGGCCGAGGAGTTCTTCTCCAAGGGGCAGAAGGGCTCCTCCGCGATGCCGCATAAACGCAATCCTGTCCTGACCGAGAACCTGACCGGTCTGGCGCGCCTTGTGCGGATGGCGGTGATCCCGGCGATGGAGAACGTGGCCCTCTGGCACGAGCGCGACATCAGCCATTCGAGCGTGGAGCGGATGATCGGGCCGGATGCCACGGTGACGCTCGATTTCGCGCTGGCCCGACTGACGGGCGTGATCGACAAGCTGGTGATCTACCCCGACAACATGCTGGCCAACATGAACAAGTTCCGCGGATTGGTGCATTCCCAGCGGGTTCTTCTGGCCCTGACGCAGGCCGGTGTCAGCCGTGAGGATGCCTATCGGCTGGTCCAGCGCAACGCGATGAAGGTCTGGGAGGATGGCAAGGATTTCCGCGAGGAACTGCTGGCCGATGCAGATGTCACCGCCGCGCTTTCGCCCGCCGAGATCGAGGAGAAATTCGATCTGGGCTACCACACCAAACACGTGGACACGATCTTTTCCCGAGTGTTCGGCGACTGATCGGCCAAGGGCTCCCCTCGGGGGCGGCAGAACAGCGACCCGGGGGTGCCCTGCCCCCCCCCCCCCCGCGCCCCCGAAAGCTCAAGCCTATCGCCGCGATAGGGCATGCTGCATTGCCTTTGGTCGGCCCCATGCTACCCTTCCCCTTGCAAGTGACGACACCCAGGATCCGCACCATCAGGGAGACGCGCCATGCGCATCAGAACTCTACTGGCCGGCCTCGTGCTTATGGCCACACCCGGTCTGGCGATCGCCGAATGCAATTGGGGCGCCGGCATGAACGAAGCTTCGATCAGCTGCGCCCAAGGCACGACCTGGGATGACACGACGCAGCGTTGTGTCACCAGCGTCAGCAGTTAACCACTCCGTCCCGGACTCCCTCGTATCCGGAACGACCCTTAACACGCGTCCCCGTAGCCACGAGGGCGCGTGTTTTGGTACTCACTCCGCGCGGGCCTTCCCCGCCCCGCGCCTCGGTCAGGATCCCGCATGTTCCGCATCGTCGCCACCCTTGGTCTGATCTGCCTGCCCATCGGCGCGCTTGCCGTGGGCCCGGAGGATGACCCGCCCCTTCCCACCCAAAGCACCACGACCTGCAGCGCAGGAATGATCTGGGATCCGGGCCTTGGCCGCTGCGCCGTGATCCGCGACAGCCGTCTGGGCGATGACGCGCTCTATCGCACCGCGCGGGAACTGGCCTATGCCGGGCGCTACGAGGATGCGATCACCACGCTCGGGCAGATGTCCGACCCCACCGAAAGCCGGGTTCTGACCACGCTTGGATATGCCCACAGACGGGCGGGGCGGGTCGATCTGGGCATGGCGTATTACGACCGGGCGCTTGCCGCCGATCCCGACAATCTGCTGGCGCGCGCCTATCTGGGTCAGGCCCATCTTCTTGCCGGGCGCTACAACATGGCGCGCAGGGAACTTGATGAAATCCGCGCGCGCGGCGGGGCGGGCAGCTGGCCGGAAACGGCACTTGTCCAGGCCATCGCCGGGGGTGCGGCGTTCAGCGACTACTGACGCACGGGGGGGCGTGTGATCTGCCCGCGCCGTCTCCTGCCCGATCCTGCCTGCGCGACGGCCATGCGCCACGCCGATCCTGACCCAAAAACAACCCCTCCGGGTGATCATTGCACCCGGAGGGGTCTCCATGTAGGGGGGTGAACTGCCCCCGGGGTACCGGGGACATACATGGCCCCGACCTGCTCGACTGCGTGTGACCGAATGAAAACCGCAGACAGGCCGGGCGTACACGACTACTGGTTACTGGTCACGAGTTACGAAAATCATGAGTGCAGAGGATAATCAGCCCCCGAGACGCGAAACGCATTTTTATGACGTGCTTGGCGCCCCGGTGCGGATCACGTATCGCGAATTGCTTCAGGTGCTGCCCCATCGCCAGACGGTTCTTTTCCTGGTTGTCGCGCTGGCGCTCTACATCACGACCGACCGGGATGTGTTCTACCATCTGACCGGTCTGGCAGGGCATCAGGATCACGACCTGATCCCGCTCACCACCCTGATTCCGGCGGGGCTCTGGCTGGTGGAGGCGGCGGTGTATCTTGGTGTCTATCTGGCCTGTCTCAACCTCGCGGAGCGGGCCGGGTTCACCACCATCTACCTGCCGGTCGTGTCTCTGGTTGCAACCAGCACCGCCAGTCTTCTGCGCATGCTGATCGGCCTGCTGGTCCTGCCCGGCCCGCTTCATGACTTCGCCTTCCGGCTGCTGGTCACCGAATTGTGGCTCTACATCTCCACCCAGGCCGTGGAACTGCTCTATTTCCGGTTCATTCTGCCGGTGTGCAAGGCGCATCTGAACATCGCCGCCGCTCAGCCGCGTACCGCAAGGGTCGTCGTCGGCAGACAGTCATTCGCGGCCGAGGAGATCGCCTATATGCGGTCCGAGGATCACTATGTCGAAATCCAGGCGCAGGGCGCGTCGCATTTCGTGCGCGCCCGCCTGACCGACCTGATCGCGATGACGGGCGAAGTGGGCGGGTTTCAGCCCCATCGCAGCTGGTGGGTCTCGCGCAATGCCGTGGCCGATATGGTCCGCAAGAACAAGCGCTACATCCTGCGCCTGAAAAGCGGCGAGGAGGTGCCTATCGCCCGCGGGAAAACGCAGGAGGCGCGCAACTGGCTGGATCGTCCATGACGACTCGGCCCACGGCAGGCACCGACGCCGCGCGGCATCCCGTGAAATTCGCCGAAAATCCGCGCCATTTAGCCGGGCGGCCGAAACTCCGGCTTAACCTCCCACCGCGATGTTGCCTCGCAGGTGGGACTATTGGGTAACGGGGCGATGCGATGACGCAGGATGCTGAGATATTGGACCATGCGGTGCCCGACGCCGCGAACAGCCATGCGGCGGTTCAGCCGCTGACATCCGGCCAGAAGGCGGCCGTCATCGTGCGCCTTCTGTTGTCCGAGGAGGTGCCGCTTGCCCTTGACCGGCTGACCCCCTCTCAGCAGGAGCGGCTGGCCCGCTACATGGCGACGCTCAGCCATGTGAACCGCGCGACGCTGGCCCGTGTGGTGCAGGATTTCACCACCGCGCTCGACAGTCTCGCGCTGACCTTCCCGGGCGGCCTGCCCGATGCGCTGACCCTGCTGGAGCCGCATCTGTCCGCCCCCGCGCGGGAGGGGCTGATGGCCGAGGCAAAGGCCAACGTGCCCGCCGATCCGTGGGCGCGGCTGGCGGAGCTTGACGATGAGGAGCTTGGCGCCCTGATCGCCAGCGAAAGCGCAGAGGTCTGCGCGATCCTTCTGTCGAAGCTGAGCGTCGCGCGGGCCGCGGCCGTTCTGAGCAAGATGCCCGAAGACCGGGCGGAGGTGATCGCCCATGCGGTATCGCTCACCAGCACGGTCTCGCCCGACGTGGTCGAACGCATCGGCATGACCCTGCTGGGCCAGATGACCGACAAGCCGAAAGCCGCCTTCAACGTCAGTGCGGTGGACCGGGTCGGCGCGATCCTGAACGCGGCCTCGGGCTCGATCCGTGAGGCGATCCTCGACGGTCTGGACAAGCGCAACGCAGATTTCGCGCAGGAGGTGCGCCGTGCGATCTTCACCTTCGAACACATCCCCAAGCGGATCAAACCGACCGATGTGCCCAAGATCCTGCGGATGGTGGACCCTGAAAAGATGATCGTCGCCCTGTCTTCGGGCATGGTGGAGGCCCCGATCGCCACCGAGTTCCTGTTCGAGAACATGTCCAAACGCATGGCCGAGCAGATGCGCGAAGAGGCCGAGGCGCGTGGCACCCCCCGCCTGCACGAGGGGGAGGCCGCGATGGCCGAGGTCGTGACCGCCATTCGCGAACTGACCGATGCCGGCGAGATCCTGTTGATCCCGCAGGAGGAGGAAGAGGTGTAGCCGCCCCGCCGCCCGCGCCCTATCATCAGGGGGACATGGCGGAGGTGCGCGGATGGTTCTGCAATTCACGGATCGCGGCATTTATTGCCCGGCGGGAGATTTCCATATCGACCCGTGGAGACCCGTGCCGCGCGCGCTGATCACGCATGGCCATGCGGACCATGCGCGCCCGGGCCACGGGGCCTATCTCGCCACGCGCACGGCGGCCCCCGTGATCCGCCATCGTCTGGGCGATATCCCGCTGGACACCATCGCCTATGGCGAAACGCGCCGCATCGGCGATGCGCAGGTCAGCTTTCACCCCGCGGGGCATGTGCCCGGCTCGGCGCAGATCCGGGTCGAGGTCGGCGGCGAGATCTGGGTCGCCTCGGGCGATTACAAGACCGTCGACGATGGCCTGTCGGAACCGTTCGAGCCCGTTCGCTGCCATGCCTTCATCACCGAAAGCACCTTCGGCCTGCCGATCTACAGCTGGCCCGATCAGGCGGTGCTGGCCGCCGATATCAATGGCTGGTGGGCGGAAAACGCCACCGCGGGCCGCACCAGCGTGCTTGGCGTCTATTCCCTTGGCAAGGCGCAACGGGTTCTGCGCCTCCTAGACCCGTCGCTTGGCCCGATCCTGACCCATGGCGCGGTGGAGGCGACCAACCGGGTGATCCGTGGCCAGGGTCTGGCCCTGCCCGATACGATACAAGTCACCCCCGATCTGGACGCGAAAGCCCATCCCGGCGCCATGGTTCTGGCGCCGCCCTCGGCGCTCGGATCGGCCTGGATGCGGCGGTTCGGGGCTGTCTCCACCGGCTTTGCCTCGGGCTGGATGCGGCTTCGGGGGGTGCGCCGCCGCCGGGCCGCCGACCGGGGCTTCGTCATCTCCGACCACGCGGATTGGGACGGGCTGAACAGCGCCATCCGCGCCACCGGCGCGGACCGGATTTTCGTAACCCACGGCTACACCGCGCAGTTTTCCCGCTGGCTTACGACCCAGGGCTATGACGCGGGCATCGTTGAAACCGATTATGGCGGCGAAACCCTCGACGAGGTGACGGAGGAAGACCCGGCATGATCCGCCTGCTCCTCCTTTTCGCGCTGACCGCCACGCCGGCCTTTGCGCAGGATTTCTGCTTCTGCCTGCGCTGCACCATCGGCACCCATCGCAGCTTCGCCCCCCAGACCGAGGCGATGACGCCCACCGTTCCCCGCGGGCTTTGCACCGTGTCCGAACGCCTTTTCCCCGGCACCGCAAGCCCGGTTCCAGGCGACGTGGTGCTCTACATGAACCAGACACGGGGCGACGTGGACATGGGCCGCGTGGTGGCCCTTGCGGGGGCGCGCGTGCAGATGATCGGCGGGCAGCTTCACCTTGACGGCGAAGCGGTCGCCACCGCCCCGCTCCCGCCGCTCACCCTTCAGCGGCGCACGGATGCGACCGGCGCGCGCCCCACCTGCCCCGCCGACACGCCCGTCGACGCGGCCAGCTGCACCATCGCGCAAATCCGCGAAACGCTGCCGAACGGCACCAGCTATGCCGTTCTGGATCTCGCCGAGGGCACGGATCTCGATGACACCGCCCCGCTCATCGTACCGCCCGATCATGTCTTCATTCTCGGCGATCACCGCGATCTGGCGCGCGACAGCCGGGTCGACCAAACCGCGGGCGGCCCCGGCTTTGTGGCGCTTGGCAATATCCTGGGCGTTCTGGAAAGCCCCGCACCCTATCTGGAGCGTCCGGAATGAAGCGCTTCGCCGATCTTTTCACCGCGCTGGACCAGACCACCAAGACCAGCGTCAAGACCGCGGCGCTTGCGGCCTATTTCCGCGATGCACCGGACGATGACAAGCTCTGGACCATCGCCCTTCTGTCCGGGCGGCGCCCAAGGCGCACGGTGACCACCACCAAGCTCCGCGAATGGGCGGCCGAGGTTGCGGGCATCCCGCTCTGGCTGTTCGAGGAGTGCTACCCGGTGGTGGGCGACCTATCGGAAACCATCGCGCTTGTCCTGCCGCCCGCGACACGGGAGAGCGCACATTCCCTGAGCCACTGGATCACCAGCCTGCGCGCCCTCGACAAGGCGGAGGATGCGGAGAAGAAGGCCGCGATCCTGTCCGCATGGGATCAGCTTCCGCCGACGGAACGGTTCGTGTTCAACAAGCTGATCACCGGCGGCTGGCGCATGGGCGTCAGCCAGAAGCTGATGACCCGCGCCCTGTCTCAGGCGACCGGTATCGACGAGCCCGACCTCACCCATCGCCTGATGGGCGACTGGAGCCCCGAGACGACCAGCTTTCACACCCTGGTGGAGAGGCCGGACCCGGGCGCCAGCCTCTCGCGCCCCTACCCGTTCTACCTTGCCTACCAGATAGATGGCCCGCCCGAGGATCTCGGGACCGTGACCGACTGGCTGGCGGAGCGGAAATGGGATGGAATCCGCGGCCAGTTCATTCTGCGCGAAGGTCAGCATTTCCTGTGGTCGCGCGGCGAAGACCTGATGACCGACCGCTTTCCCGAACTGGCGCAGCTGGCCGATTTCCTGCCCGATGGCACCGTGCTCGATGCCGAGGTGCTGGCCTTTGCCGACGAAAAACCGCTGTCCTTTGCCCGGCTGCAACCCCGGATCGGGCGCAAGACCGTGCCCAAAAAGCTGCTGGCCGAAGCGCCGGTGATCCTGATGGCCTACGATCTGCTGGAATGGGAGGGCGCGGATATTCGCGCGCGGCCCCTGTCGGAACGCCGCGCCCTGCTTGAAGGGCTGATCGCGGGCCTTCCGGGCGGCGTGCCGCTTCGCCTGTCCGAAGCGGTGCCAGCGACCGGCTGGCCCGATCTGGCCGCCGCGCGCGCGGCCAGCCGGGAGATCGGGGCCGAAGGTCTGATGCTCAAGCGCCTGTCGGCGCCTTATCTCGCCGGTCGCAAGAAGGGCGACTGGTGGAAATGGAAGGTCGACCCGCTGACGATCGACGCGGTGATGATCTATGCGCAGGCGGGCTCCGGCCGGCGCGCGACGCTTTACACCGATTTCACCTTCGCGGTCTGGAAGGGCGAGACGCTCGTGCCCTTCACCAAGGCCTATTCCGGTCTGACCGATGCTGAGTTCCGCGAAATCACCAACTGGGTCCGCAAGAACACGAAGGAACGTTTCGGCCCGGTCCGGTCGGTTGCGCCGGAGCATGTGTTCGAGATCGCGTTCGAGGGTATTCAGGCCTCTCCCCGTCACAAATCGGGGGTCGCGCTGCGGTTTCCGCGCATGCTCCGCTGGCGCAGGGACAAACCCGCCACGGAGGCCAACACGTTCGAGGATCTGCAACAGATGCTGGCGCAATATGGCTGAGCCGCCCGAGACCCCGCCCCTGCGCGCACAGGACCATATCCGTCGCGGCAAGACCGGCACGAAAATCTGGGACGTCCGAAAGCTGGTCCGCCTTGCCGACGCCCTCCCGGTGGCCGAGGTCCCGCTGGCCGAAATTCAAGAACTGGACGAGACCTATTGGTACGACACCGGAGATCTGCCGACCGTGCGCACCATCGCGGAGCATGCGCGGCTGATCGCGGAGGCCGATCTCGCCTGGCCGATTATTCTCTGCGCCCGGGGCCGGGTCATGGATGGCATGCACCGGGTCGCCCGGGCCGCGATGGCCGGCCACAAGACGATCCGCGCGCAACGCTTTCCGGTCACGCCGCAGCCCGGCCATCGCAACCGCGATCCGGATGATCTGCCTTATGACTGATCTGCACTGGGCCCGGATCGACGCCGACGGCACGCTGACCACGGGCGGCGACCCGGGCGCGATTTTCCCGTTCTGGAGTTTCACCAAAACGGCGATCGCGGCCACGGCACTAAGCCTTGCGGAAACCGGGCGCATCGCGCTTGACGCACCGCTGTCCGGCGCGCCCTACACGCTTCGCCAGCTTCTCCGCCATACTTCCGGTCTGCCGGACTATGGCGCATTGCCGAGTTATCATGACGCGGTGGCGCGGGGCGACACCCCATGGGCGTTCAGCGATGTTCTCGCGCGCAGCCTTGCCCATACCCCGGTGCGGGACCCGCTCAGCCAGTGGCGTTACTCCAATATCGGCTACCGGCTTGCCCTTGCCCATATGGAAACCGAAACCGGGCAGCGGCTTGGCTATCTGATCAAGACGATGTTCTCCACGCCACTGGACAGCACCACCCTGCGCTTTGCGCGCTCTCCCGACGGGTTCGCGGGCATTCACTGGCCAGAGGGGCGCGGCTATGATCCGGGCTGGGTCTATCATCGCTGCCTGATCGGCACATCTGCGGACGCGGCCCGGCTCCTCCGCCTGATCCTTGCCGCCCATCCTGACATGGGGTCAGACGCGGTGCAGCTTGGCGACGGCCCTGCGGGACGGCCTTGGACGCATATCGCCTATGGCACCGGGGTCATGTGCGGCCGGATGGGCCCGGCAGGCACCGCAACCGGGCATTCCGGCCTCGGCCCGTTCTCCGCCAACGCGGTCTATCACTTCCCCGATCTGGCGGGCGCGCCCACCGTCGCCACCTTCACCCCCGGGGCGTATGAGGGCCCTGCCGAACAGGCGGCTGTCGATATCGCACGCGGTCACGTGACCTGAGCAGCGCGCCGCCCGTTTCGGCGCCCGGCCCCGTGTACCCGAGACATGGGCGCGCAAATCTGCTATGCATAGCATCTCGTCGAGGGCCGTAGCCGCCCGGGACCGGATGGCGCCGCACCCTCTCACATGATCTGGGGAGGACCTTGAAGATGACCGCAGCCGACATCATCAGATATGCCCGCGCCCTCTACCGCGCGCATGGCGACCGGGCCGAAGCCGAAGCCGCCCAACGGGTACGTGTGGAAACCGATGCCGGGAATACCGCTGAAGCCGAGACATGGCGCCGCATCCGGCGCTCGATCCATGAAATGCGCGGCCCAAGAGCGACCTGACCGGCAAAAGGCGGGCTGAACCCCATCGGAGCAGCGCGGCAAAGCCTTGCCGCCCGTATGGCGTGGGCCTTGGGCAGGACGGCGCATACCGTGAACGGGCGCGTCTGCCCTTCCAGAGAGTGCGTCAGCAGATGAGGTTGTTGTCCGCCTCTTCCTCGCGGGTTTCGTCATGCGCAGCGACCGCGATGCCGAAGGTCAGAATGCCCACACGCCCGGCGATCATCAGAACGATGACCACCAGCTTGCCCAGGGGAGACAGATCGCCGGTGATGCCCATGCTGAGCCCCACCGTGCCCATGGCCGAAATCGCCTCGAACATCAGCACCTCGAACTCCGCCCCCGCTTCGGTCAGCCCCAGCAGGAACAGCGCGACGAACAGAAGGGCGACGTAATAGGCCAGCGCGGCCGTGGCGCTTTGCAGCCTTTCGGCAGGCACCCTGCGCTTGGCCAGCCGCACCTCGTCCCGCCCCTTCAGCGTCGAGCGGACCAGCCCGAACAGCGCCGCCAGCGTGGTGGTCTTCAACCCCCCGCCGGTGCCCGCGGGCGACGCGCCGATCACCATCAGCCCCATCAACACCACCAGCCCCGCCATGGAGATCTCCCCGATCGGCCAGGTGTTGAACCCCACCGTGGTCGTGGCTGTCATCACCTGAAAAAACGCGGTCAGCAGGCGGTCCCACGGGCTCAGTTCGGCAATCGAGGCGTCGGCCACGTAGAAGAGCACGGTGCCGCCCGCCAGCAACCAGAAGGTCACCCGCAGGATCACTTTGGAGGTGAAGCCAAGATGCCGGGCGCCCCCGGTCAGGTTGCGCCAGGCATCGACAACGATCAGAAAGCCCACCGCGCCAAGGATCGACAGCGCGGACAGGGTCAGCACGACGGTCGTATTTGTCTGCATCATCTCGAAACTGGAGGAATTGAGGCTGAACCCCGCCGTACAAAATGCGGATATCGCGTGAAAAATCGCGGACCAGAGCGGATTTTCAACTCCTTCGGCCAGAAACGCCAGATAGAGGATGATCGCCCCCACGCTTTGCACCACGAAGGTGAAGATCACCACCGCGCTCAAAAAGCCGCGCACGCTGAAATCCTCCGGCAGGCTGAACTCCGCCTTGATGGTCCGCGATCGGACCCGGCTCAGCCGGTCCTGAAACGCCAGCAGGGCGAAGGAGCCGATCGTCATGTAGCCCAGCCCGCCCACCTGGATCAGAAGGATGATCACGCCCTCTCCGAACCAGGAAAAACTGCTGCCCGGATCGACGGTCACGAGGCCGGTCGTGGACACTGCGGAACTGGCGATGAACAACGCATCCAGCGCCGATACCGGCACCTCATGCGCAAGCGGCAGGCTCAGCAGGAACCAGCCGAATGCGGTGTAAAGCAGATATCCCAGCAGCAGAAGCTTGGCCGGATGCGTACGCCTCAGCGTCAGGTGCAGACCCGCCCAGATCCGTCGCAGCCGGTTGGTCCGATGCCCGGATCGGGCCGCGTCCTTGTCCATCGCAGATCCTTCGCCAATCGCTGGATAACGCGGCCGGGCCGGTTCGGTTCCCTCGGTTCAGGCCAGTGCGGCCCGTATCTTGGCGGCATTGGCCGCCAGAACGTCGCGGTCTTCCATGGTGCCGGGCGGGCGCAGGCTGATGCCTGCATGGCGCGGCAGCACGTGGAAATGGAGATGGAACACCTCCTGCCCGCCTGCCGCCTCGTTGAATTGCTGCAAGGTCACGCCGTCGGCCTCGAACGCAGCCATGACCGCGTGGGAAAGCTTCTGCACCGAGGCCATGCAGGCCGCCAGTTGCTGCGGCGTCGCATCCAGAATGTTGCGCGCGCGGCTGCGCGGAATGATCAGCACATGGCCATCGGCCCGCGGCATGATATCCATGAAGGCGACGGTCTCGTCATCTTCATAGACCCGCTCGGACGGCAGGTCGCCGTTCAGGATCTTCGCGAAAATATTGTCGGGGTCATATCTGGTCACGTGCCTGTCCTCGCTGGCTTTCTTCCGCAGACATAGCGTGTCCCCGCGGCTCAGGCCACATCCGCAACCGAGACCGGTCGGCGGCCCTCCGCCCATTCCCGCGCCGCCGCCCCGAAGGCCGCGAAAAGCGGGCGGGAGACGGGATCTTCCGCGGCGCGATACTCGGGATGCCACTGCACCGACAGGGTGAAACCCGGCGCATCGGCGATATAGATCGCCTCGGGTGTTCCGTCCGCGGCATGGCCGTCGATCACCACCCGCGCCCCGGCCTGTTTGATCCCCTGCCCGTGCAAAGTGTTGGTCATCACCTCGCGCGCGCCCATCAGCCGGTGAAACGGGCCACCCTCGCTGAATGTCACCGTGTGGCGCAGCGCGAATTTCTCCTCAAGCGTGCCATCGGGCGGCATCCGGTGGTTCATCCGGCCCGGCAGGTCGCGGATCTCGGGGTAGAGCGTGCCGCCCATGGCGACATTGACCTCCTGAAAGCCACGGCAGACCCCCAGAAACGGTTGCCCCCGCTCCACGCAGGCGCGGATCAGGGGCAAGGCAACCGCATCGCGGGCCCGGTCAAAGGCGCCATGGGCCTCCGTCTCGGCCTCGCCATATTCCTCCGGATGCACATTCGGCCGCCCGCCGGTGAAGAGAAATCCGGCGCAGGTCTCCAGCAATTCCCCGGTGGAGACAAACCGCGGATCCGCCGGGATCAGCATTGGCATGCCGCCGGACACCTCCGCCACCGCTTCGGAATTCATGGTCCCACCCGCATGGGTCGGGTATTGGTCGTTGACCAGATGATGGTTGCCGATGATGCCGATTACAGGTCGCGCCATATGCTCTCCGCGTCGCATGATCCGCTTTCTATACCTGCCCGGCCTGCCTCTGCAAACCCGCAGCGGGGCGAAACCCGCTGTGCATCCGCGCACGCCCCCACCGGCCCGGCGCTCAGGGCAGGCGCGCGGTCACCTCGATCTCGATCTTCATGCGCGGGTCCTGCAACGCCGCCACGATCATCGTCGCGGCGGGCCGCACCTCGCCCAGCCAGGCGCGGGTGACGGGCCAGCACGGCTCCCAATCCGCCCGGTCGGGCAGGATGTAGCGCACCCGCACCACATCCCGCATCCCGGCCCCGGCCTCGCGCAGGGCCATGTCGATATTGCGAAACGTCTGCTCTGCCTGCGTCGCTACATCCGCGCCGATCTCCATCGTGGCATAGTCGAACCCGGTCGTGCCGGCCACGAAGACCCAGCCGTCACACACCACCGCCCTCGAATACCCGATCTCCGCCTCGAAGGCGGAGCCTGAGGTAATCAGCCGCTGGCTCACGCGGCCCCCTCGAACCCCGCGGCCGCGATCCCGGCAAGCGCCGCCTCTGCATCGTTCTCGGAACTGTCGCCGGTCACGCCCACGGCGCCGACCACCTCGCCCGCCGCATCCTTGACCAGAACGCCGCCCGGCACCGGGATCACCTTGCCACCATAGGCCCCGTTCACCGCGGCCATGAAATAGGCCTGCGCCTCGGCCCGCGCCATCTGCGCCGAGCCGGGCATGCCCAGCATCACCGCGCCATAGGCCTTGCCCCGCGCGATCTCGAACCGGCCCGGGCTGGCCCCGTCTTCCCGTTCGAAGGCCAGAACGTGACCGCCCGCGTCCAGCACGACCACCGACAAGGGCTTCAGCCCCATGGTCCGGGCCTTGGCCCGCGTTTCGGCCACCATCTGCCGGGCCTTCTCCAGTGATATCGTCATCCGTTATCCTCCATTAAGGTTCATGCGCCGCGCGGCAGCACCGCACGGCATCCCCGCCGCGCTATCTCCTACGCGGCTTTCCATTCCAGCCTCCGGGCATGGAGGATCGGCTCGGTGTATCCGCTTGGCTGCACGCGGCCCTTGAACACCAGATCGCAGGCCGCCGCGAAGGCGATCCCGTTGAAACCGGGCGCCATGGGCACATAGGCGGGATCGTCCGCATTCTGGCGGTCCACGACCTCCGCCATCTTGCGCATCACCTCCATCACCTGGGCCTCGCTGACCACCTGATGATGCAGCCAGTTGGCGATATGCTGCGCGGAGATCCGGCAGGTCGCCCGATCCTCCATCAGCCCCACATCATTGATATCGGGCACTTTCGAGCAGCCCACGCCCTGATCGATCCAGCGCACCACATAACCAAGGATGCCCTGGGCGTTGTTCTCCACCTCGCGCAATATCTGCGCCTCGCTCCAGCGCCGATAGGCCGCCAGCGGGATATCCAGAAGCGCCGTGACATAGGCCCGCCGCCCGCCCGCGGCCAGGCTTTCCTGCACCGCGGCCACATCCACCTGATGATAATGCAGCGCATGAAGCGTGGCCGCCGTGGGCGACGGCACCCAGGCGCAATTCGCACCGGCCCGCGGATGTTCGATCTTGGCCTCCAGCATGGCGGCCATCTTGTCGGGCATCGCCCACATGCCCTTGCCGATCTGCGCCCGCCCCTTCAGGCCGCATTCCAGCCCGATATCCACATTCTGGTTCTCGTAGGCGGTGATCCAGGATTTCCGCTTGATGAAATCCTTGCGGCTGAACGGCCCGGCCTCCATCGAGGTGTGGATCTCGTCCCCGGTCCGGTCCAGAAACCCGGTATTGATGAATGCCACCCGATGTTTGGCGGCACGGATACATTCCTTGAGGTTGACGCTCGTGCGGCGTTCCTCATCCATGATCCCGAGCTTGACCGTGTAGCGCTCCAGCCCCAGCACCGCCTCGATCTTCGTGAAACTGGCATCCGCGAAGGCCACTTCCTCCGGCCCGTGCATCTTCGGCTTCACCACATAGACCGACCCGGCAACCGAATTGCGCGTGCCTTCGGTCTTGCGCAGGTCATGGCAGGCGATCAGCGTGGTGATCATCCCGTCCATCAGCCCCTCGAACGCCTCGGAGCCGTCCTTGAGCAGAATTGCCGGATTGGTCATCAGGTGACCCACATTCCGGACCAGCATCAAGGCCCGCGCCCGGACCTCCATCGGGCTGCCATCGGGTGCGCAATACGGCAGATCGCCGGCCAGTTTCCGGGTGATCGTCCGGCCGCCCTTTTCGAAGCTCTCCTCCAGATCGCCCTTCATCAGGCCCAGCCAGTTGCCATAGGCCAGAACCTTGTCCTCGGCATCGACGCAGGCCACGCTGTCCTCGCAATCCATGATTGCCGACACCGCCGCCTCCATGCGCACATCGGCCAGAAGCGCCTGATCCCGGCTTCCGATCGGATGGGCGCGATCGAACACCAGTTCAACATGCAACCCGTTATTGACCAGCAGGATCCGGTCGGGCGCGCGTCGGTCGCCCACATAGCCCGCGAATTTTCCGGGCTCGACCAGCGGCTTGTCGTCGACCAGCAGGGCGTCCTTTTCCACGTGGTAGCGCCGCACATCCGCATGGCTCGCCCCCACGATCGGAAACGCCTCGTCCAGAAACACGCGCGCCCGCGCCACAACCCGCGCGCCCCGGCCCCGGTCATACCCGCAGGAAGGTGGCAGGCTGCCCATCGCATCGGTGCCGTAGAACGCATCGTAAAGGCTGCCCCAGCGCGCATTGGCGGCGTTGAGCGCAAAACGCGCATTGGTGATCGGCACCACAAGCTGCGGCCCGGCCACGGTGGCGATCTCGGGGTCGATCCGCGAGGTGTCGATCTGGAAATCCTCGCCTTCGGGCGCCAGATAGCCAATCTCCTGCAGAAACAGGTGATAGCTGCTGGGGTCATGCACCTGCCCGCGCCGCGTCACGTGCCAGTCGTCGATCTGGCGCTGCAGCACCTCGCGCTTGGCCAGAAGGGCGCGGTTTTTCGGCGCCCCGTCATGCAACAGGTCCGAAAACCCTTCCCAGAAGGCCGCTTCGTCCACACCAGTGCCCGGCAGCGCCCGCGTTTCTATGAAATCCGCCAGTTCCCGCGCCACATGCAAGCTCGCCCGCGCCACCCGATCTGTCATCGTTGTCCAACCCTTTGCTGCCCGCTGCGGGGCCTTTCGCCATACAATGGTATGCAGTTAGAAAAAATCGGGCCGGGAGGCAAGGAAGCTGCGCGCCAAGACGCAAGAGATCAGCGCCGGCGCGCCCGTTCCGCACGACACCGCACCGAGCAGTACTGCACTTCGTCCCAGACATCCGCCCATTTCCGGCGCCAGACGAACGGGCGCCCGCAGGTCTTGCACAGCTTTGTGGGTAAGTCTCTTTTCTTTTTCATGATCAGATGCCTGAACGCCATACTTGATGTGGAAGATCCAGTACATGACGCTTCCCCGCCGGAACCTAGCGCCGGTGCGTCCCGGGTCAAAACATGCGCCCGCTTGCCCGCCGCCGCGCGCTGGCCTACCGTGCCCGCAATCCGCAACAGCCCTGTGAGCCGTTCCCCCGTGAAAGACGCCGCCACTACGGCCATTCATCTGGCCGATTACCGCCCCCCGAATTATCTGATCGACGAGGTGCACCTGCGCTTTCGGCTTGACCCGGGCGCGACGCGGGTGATCTCCCGCATCCGCTTTCGGGCCAATCCCGATGGGCTGGACGATGGCAATCTGATCCTGGATGGCGAGAATCTGCGCCTGATCGAGGTCCGCATCGATGGCATCCCCCTGACGGCGCTCGATTATCTGCTGACCGACACGCATCTGACCGTGCCTGCCGCGCGCCTGCCCGGCGACAGTTTCCTCTGGGAGGCCGAGGTCGAAATCGCGCCCAAGGACAACACAGCGCTGGAGGGTCTCTACATGTCCAACGGCATGTATTGCACCCAGTGCGAGGCGGAAGGCTTCCGCAAGATCACCTTCTACCCCGACCGTCCCGACGTCATGGCGCCTTTCACCGTGCGGATCGACAGTGAACTGCCAGTGCTGCTGTCGAACGGGAACCAGACCGCCCAGGGCCCCGGATTCGCCGAATGGCACGACCCATGGCCCAAACCCGCCTATCTGTTCGCGCTGGTCGCGGGCGATCTCAGGCCCGTGTCGGACAGCTTCACCACGATGGAGGGCAAGGAGGTGGCGCTCAACATCTGGGTCCGCCCCGGGGATGAAGACCGCTGCGGTTACGCGATGGATGCCCTCAAACGCTCCATGATCTGGGAGGAGAAGGTATATCGCCGCGCCTACGACTTGGATATTTTCAACATCGTTGCCGTTGACGATTTCAATATGGGGGCAATGGAGAACAAGGGGTTGAACATATTCAACTCCAAATATGTTCTCGCCAGTCCCGAGACCGCCACCGACCGCGATTTCGATTTCATCGAGCGGATCATCGCCCATGAATACTTCCACAACTGGACTGGCAACCGCATCACCTGCCGCGACTGGTTCCAGCTTTGCCTGAAGGAGGGTCTGACCGTCTTCCGCGACCAGCAGTTCACCGAGGACATGCGCAGCGCGCCGGTCAAACGGATCGAGGATGTGCTGCAATTGCGCACCCGCCAGTTCCGGGAGGACGCGGGCCCGCTGGCCCATAATGTCCGCCCCGACAGCTATATAGAGATCAACAACTTCTACACCGCGACCGTCTACGAGAAGGGCGCGGAGGTGATCCGCATGCTGCGGCTGCTTGTCGGCGCGGAAGCCTATGATCAGGCCCTTCAGCTCTATTTCGACCGCCATGATGGTCAGGCCTGCACGATCGAGGATTGGCTGGCCGTGTTCGAGGATGTCACCGCCCGCGATCTGAGCCAGTTCAAACGCTGGTACACGCAGGCCGGCACGCCCCATGTCACTGTCCGCGAGCATTTCGAGGACGGGACCTATCGGCTGACCCTGCGCCAGACGGTGCCGCCGACCCCCGATCAGCCGTTGAAGGAGCCCGCCGTGATCCCGGTTGCTTTCGGATTGCTGTCGCCCGCGGGGATCGAAACCCATCCGACGCGCATTATCGAGCTGGTGGACCCCGAAACCACTATCGAGATCGATGGGCTGGCCGAAAAACCGGTTCCGTCGCTGCTCCGCGGCTTCTCCGCCCCGGTCATTCTGGATCACGCCCCGAGTTTCGGGGACCGCGCGCTGCTTCTGGCCCATGACACCGACCCGTTCAACCGGTGGGAGGCCGGGCGCAGTCTCGCGCGGGAGACGCTGCTGGCCATGCTTGCGGACGGCGCGGCGCCCGCGCCCGCCTTTCTGGACGGGCTGGCGCGACTGGCCGCCGACGAGACGCTCGATGCGGATTTCCGGGCGCTGGCGCTGGCGCTTCCGTCAGAAGATGACATCGCCCAGGGCGCGGTCGATGCCGGTCTGGTGCCCGATCCCACGGCGATCTATGCCACGCGCAAGGCCCTGAAGGAGACGATAGGCCGTCACCTGAAACCCACGCTCGACGCGCTTTACGACGCGCTGGATCCGGGCCCCGTCTACAGCCCGGATGCCGCGCAGGCCGGCAAGCGCGCGCTGCGCAACGCGGCGCTTGGCCTTACCGCGCATCTCGATGCCGGGGCGCGGGCGCGGGCGCATTACGACGCGGCCGGCAACATGACCGATCAGCTTGCCGGGTTCGGCTGCCTGCTCGATATCGGCGATCCCGACATCGCCGCCCGGTTCTACGACCAGTGGCAGGATGACCGGCTGGTGATGGACAAATGGTTCCTGCTCCAGGTCGCCCATGCGGCGCCGGAAAAGGCGGTGGCGCTGGCCGAAACCCTTGCCGGGCACCCGTTGTTCGACTGGAAGAACCCCAACCGCTTCCGGTCGCTGGTTTCCGGCCTGACGGTGGGCAACCCTGCGGGGTTCCACGATCCGTCCGGGGCGGGCTACGCCTTTCTGGCGGATTGGCTGATCCGGCTCGACCGGCTGAACCCGCAGACCGCGGCGCGGATGTCCACCGCCTTCGACACCTGGAAACGCTATGACGCCGACCGTCAGGCGCTGATCGCGGCGGAGCTTACGCGGATCGCCGGAACCGACGGGCTCAGCCCCGATCTGGGCGAGATGATCGACCGGATGCGCGCCTAGCGGATCGCCTGCGTCACCAGCCACAGGCCTGCGATCAGCACCGGCTGGTGCACCAGATAGATGATCAGGGAATGCCGGCCCGGCCAGGCCAGACGCCGCGCCACCGGGCCCGGCACCCTCGGGCGGGGCAGCCGGCCGGAAAGATCCAGACCGCGCGCCAGCGCCAGACCCGCCAGAAACGGCGCCAGCCAGGGGAAAACGGGCTCGTAATCCAGCGTCGGCGCCCAATAGGTGCCCAACCCCGTCCACCAGAACCACGGCGCATTCAGGGCGTCGAACCGGACATATTGCGGCAGCAGGAACACAGCCACCGCCACCGCCAGCGTGACCGGCGCGGGCAGCCGCAGAAACGCAAGCCCGATCAGGCTGCATGCGGCGATCGAGTGCAGAATGCCGAAATAGATGAAACTCTGCGGCATCGCCACATAGGTCGCCGCGGTGATCAGAACGGCCGCGCCCGCCACCATGCCAAGCCGTCGCCAGAATGCGGGCCAGCGCATACCGCGCCCATGGGCCAGCCACAGGCTGACACCGGCCAGAAACAGGAAACTGCCCGCCACCAGCTTGGCAAACAGCGCCCAGCCCCCGGTGATCGCCGTTGCGGGCGGCACATAGCCGAACAGCGCCAGATCGAAGGTGAAATGATAGATCACCATCCCCGCGAGCGCCGCTGTCCTCGCCAGATCCAGCGCGACGATCCGCGCCACGCCTTCGGGTTCCGCCTCTGTCACGCTTGCCACGGTTCTGCCTCTGCCAGTTTCCCGGCAGAGTAGCGTCTCCCGCCGCCGCCGCCACCCCCGATCCGCAAAGACCCGCCTATCATCGTCCCGTCATCTTCGTTTCATCGGGGCGTTACGGAGATCGTGTTTCTGCCTGCCATGGATATCGCGGCCCGCACCGACCCGTTGATCGCCGAACGCGCGCCATGGCTGTTTTCGGACGGCCCGGGCATTGCTCAGGCGCGGGCGCTCCTGAACCTGCTTCTGGGCTACCGGCGCACGCTTGCCCTTGGCGCGGCGCTGCAACCGCTGCCTCCGCAGGAGATCATGGCCCATCTCGCCCGTCTGATCGCGCGCGACGTCACCGCCCGCGGGCTGGCCCATATCCCCGCGTCGGGCCCCGCACTGATCGTCGCCAACCATCCCACCGGCATTGCCGACGGGATCATCCTGCATCATCTGATCCTCCAGCGCCGGAGCGATGTCTTCATCATGGCCAATGCCGATATTCTGCGGGTCCTGCCGCAGATGGAGGAGCTTATCCTGCCGGTGGAATGGCGCGTGGAAAAACGCGGGCACGCCAAGACGCGGGCGACGATGCTGGCGCTGCAGCGCGCCATTGGCGATGGCAGGCTCGGGGTGATCTTCCCCTCGGGCCGTCTGGCAAAACGCCGGGGTCTGCGGCTTGAGGAACGCCCCTGGATGGCGTCGGCCGCGATGATCGCCCGGAAATTCGGGCTGCCGGTGATCCCGGTGCATATCCGCGCGCGAAACTCGGCGCTCTTCTATGCGTTCGACGCCCTCCACCCCAGCCTGCGCGACATCACCTTGTTTCACGAGACGCTGAACAAGGCGCGCCAGCCGTTCCGCGTGACCATCGGCCGGCCCGTGCCGCCCGCGTCCCTGCCCGCCGACGGAACCGAAGCGATCGATGTCCTGCGCCGCCGGACCTTGTCGCTTGCCGGACGCGATCAGCACCCCGGGGTTTCGCTCCTCGCCGCCGGCCGCCCGGTCTTCGGCCAGCCGCTGGCCTAAGCTTTCCCAATCCGTGCCATAATGCGGGCGCAATACCGACCTATCCAGATTCCATGACCGGCGACTTCGAATATCGCGCCCGCCATGGCGGGCTTGCCCTCAGCATCGTGGCGTTTGCGGGCCTCGCCCTGCTTTCGGCGTTCCTGTGGCAATCGATGCCCGGTTTCGTGCTGCTTCTGATGATCCCGGCGCTTGCGGTCTGCCTCTGGCAGATGATCGTGACGCCGGTTTACGGGCTGCATCTGTCCCGCGATGTCTGGCATATTCTCGAAGGCCCGAACGACCGGCACCTGCCCACGGCCTCTATCGCCCATCTGCGGGTCAGCGACCGCGACGGCACCGCCCGCTGCACGATCGTGATGACCGATGGCGCGGAAATCGAGTTGCCCGATCTGGCCGTTCCCTCGCCCCTCGTGCTGATCCGCGAGGCCACGAATCGCGGCATTCCGGTGCGCGAGATCTGATCTAATCCGCCGATGTCATGCGCTCGGGCCGCGGCTGCGGCAGAACCGGCGCGGGCACCAGCCCGGCAGGGCGCAGAACCGGCCGGGTCGGCGGCCGGCAATACTCCTGCCGGCGAACCCAGTTCCGCATCTCCTCGCGCTTGCGGCGCGAATGAAACGGCCCCCAATCGGCGGCCACACCGCGCATCCCTTCGGCCACGACCCCGTCGCGCGGCACCGTGGCGGCCATGATCCGGATCCCGCAGCGCAGATTGGCCGCCCCGTCCAGCAGGCCCTGCCCGGTGCGGACCTCGCAATTGCGCCAGCGCGCGGTGCCGGGCGCGATCTGCACCAGTCCGAACCAGCGGCCACCGCCGCCCACGGCGCGGGGCCGGTGGCTGCTTTCATGCCAGGCCAGCGTGGAAACCAGCCCCGCCCAGAACGCCGCGCGCTGTGCCCGGTCGGCCGTTTCATAGGCCGGGCACCAGGCCTCGATATCGCCTGGCACCACATCCAGCAGGTCCGATCCATGCCCGCGCAGGGCCGCCATCACCGCAAGGCTCCAGCGCGTGGCCCGCGGATGGCGGCCGTCCCACTGCATCGCGGGCACCGACCATTCGGGCCGCTGAACCGGCATGGGGCTCAGCCACGGGGCCATGGCGGAGCCCTCGAAATCCTCGGGCAGACTCATCTGCGGGCTTACCGTCATCGTGCCGGCCGTCACGCCACCATTGGCGCGGTCCACCTCCTGCGCGCCAAGCAATCCGGGCCAGAGCCCGATCAAAATTCCATAACAGGCCAGTCGCAAGTTCATGCGTAGCCCCCTCCCAGATATAGCGCTGCTTAGCCTGACGAGTCGTTAACCATACGGCAAGCCCGCCCGGGGCCAGATTCGGGAAACAATCCACAAGCCTGTGGAAAACGTGGGTTTAGCCCCTCCCGCCACCCCCTCACGGCGGCTCCGTCAGGGCACTGTTTTCCACATCGCCTCTGCCGCGCATCCACTCTCTTTCGGGGCATGAATCCAGTCATCAACAGGTCCTTCAGACGGGGCCGACCGGGCAGCGCCGGAGCTTATGCCCGGCAGTAGCCTTGCTGGCTGATCCAGGCCCGCATTTCTTCGCGCTTGTTCCGCATCACCATCGGGCCCCAATCGGCCGCGATCCCGTCGCCACCGGCCGAGATGACCCCGTCCCGCGGCACCGTATTGGCCCAGATCCGCAGCGCGCAGCGCAGATTGGCCTCGCCATCCTGAAGGGCCGTGCCGCTGCGCGCCGCGCAGCCGTAACCCCTTGCCGTCGCAGGGGCAATCTGGACCAGACCGAACCAGCGCCCGCCGCCGCCGACCGCCTCGGGCCGCCAGGTGCTTTCGTGTTTCGCAAGCGCCGACAACAGCCCCGTCCAGAACGCCGCGCGCTCCTGCACGCTGGCCTCGGGATAGGCCGGGCACCACGCCCTGATATCGTTCGGAACGATCTCGGTCAGCACGGCCGCATCTCCCTCCAGCATCGCCAGCGACGCTTCGGTCCATAGCGCGCCGTCGGGCCGGAAATCCCAACGCATCGGCGGTGTCATGTTGCTGGTGGACATGTCCGGCGTGGCGGACACACATCCGCCAAGGCCCAGAAGCCCCACACATAAAACGATCCGACCCCAGAACTGGCTCATAACTAACCTCAAACAGGAAACAATCTTGCAGGCACGGCTATCTGCCCTGCCGGGTGGCGGCATGCAACCTGTCCGAAAGTCCATAGGCCGAACCTTGCCGAAACCCGGCCGATCCGGGCGATATCCCACTTGCCGCGGCGCGATTTCGCGCCCCCCGCACATGCCGCGGCTCTGCCCGACAGACGGCCGCCGCCTCTTGCCCCACCCCGGCACCTCGCCTAAACCGCGACTGACAGCCTCGTGGAGACCGACATGCTCGACCTGACCTATGACACGCCCAAGCCCAAAGTGATCCCCGGCGCCAAGCAGGACTGGGAACTTGTCATCGGCATGGAGGTGCACGCGCAGGTCTCCTCCAACGCCAAGCTCTTCTCGGGCGCCTCTACCAGTTTCGGGGCCGAGCCCAATTCCAACGTCGCCTTCGTGGATGCCGGCATGCCCGGCATGCTGCCGGTGATCAACGAATTCTGCGTCGAACAGGCGGTGCGCACCGGCCTTGGCCTGAAGGCGCAGATCCACCTGCGGTCCGCCTTCGACAGGAAGAACTACTTCTATCCCGACCTGCCGCAGGGCTACCAGATCAGCCAGTTGTACCACCCGATCGTGGGCGAAGGCGAAGTGCTGGTGGAAATGGGTGACGGCACCGCCCGCATGGTGCGGATCGAGCGTATCCACCTGGAACAGGACGCGGGCAAATCCATCCATGACATGGACCCGGCCATGTCCTTCGTCGATCTCAACCGCACCGGTGTCGCGCTGATGGAGATCGTCTCCCGCCCCGACATACGCGGGCCGGAGGAGGCCGCCGCCTATGTCACCAAGCTGCGCCAGATCCTGCGCTATCTGGGCACCTGCGACGGCAACATGCAAAACGGCAATCTGCGCGCCGATGTGAACGTGTCGGTCTGCGCGCCCGGCCAGTATGAAAAGTATCAGGCCACGCAGGATTTCTCCCATCTGGGCACGCGGTGCGAGATCAAGAACATGAACTCCCTGCGGTTCATCCAGCAAGCCATCGATTTCGAGGCGAAGCGCCAGATCGCCATTCTGGAATCCGGCGGCTCGGTTCATCAGGAAACCCGGCTCTACGACCCCGACAAGGGCGAAACCCGGTCCATGCGCTCCAAGGAGGAGGCGCATGATTACCGGTATTTCCCCTGCCCCGATCTTCTGCCGCTGGAGATCGAACAGGATTGGGTCGATCATATCGAGGCCACCCTGCCCGAGCTGCCGGACGCCAAGAAGGCCCGGTTCATGGGTGAGTTCGGACTGTCGGATTATGACGCCAGCGTGCTGACCGCCGACACCGCATCGGCGGCCTATTTCGAAGCCGTGGCCGCCGGCAGTGACGGCAAACTGGCCGCCAACTGGGTCATCAACGAGTTGTTCGGGCGTCTCAAGAAGGAAGATCACGACATCACCGAAAGCCCGGTCTCGCCCGCGCAGCTTTCCGGCATCATCACGCTGATCAAGGCCGGTGACATCTCCGGCAAGATCGCCAAGGAGCTGTTCGAGATCGTCTATACCGAGGGTGGCGACCCCGCCGAAATCGTCGCGGCGCGGGGCATGAAACAGGTCACCGATACCGGCGCGATCGAGACCGCGGTGGACGAGATCATCGCCGCCAATCCCGATCAGGTGGAAAAGGCCAAGCAGAACCCCAAGCTTGCGGGCTGGTTCGTGGGTCAGGTGATGAAGGCCACGGGCGGCAAGGCCAACCCGAAAGCCGTGAACGAGATCGTTTCCAGGAAACTGGCGGGCGGCTGACGGGATCGGGGGCGGCCTTGACCTTGCCTCAGGCCCCTTTTCGCTTATGATCCCGCCCGTCACGGGCGCGAGGGGCCAATGCAGAGATACGAGTACAAGGTCGTTCCGGCCCCGGAAAAAGGGTTGAAAACCAAAGGTGTAAAACCCGGTGCGCCGCGGTTCGCCCATACTCTGGAAAACCTGATGAACGGGCTGGGCGCCGAGGGCTGGGAATACATCCGCGCCGATACGCTGCCCTGCACCGAACGGGCGGGGCTGACCGGCAGCCAGACCATCTACCGCAATGTGCTGATTTTCCGCCGCGGGCTGGAGAGCGACACCGGCGAGACGGCCGAGACCGCGCCCGACCCCATCCTGATAGAGGCGATGCCCGATCCGGAACCCGACCATGCCGGGGAGACCGCCGAACCCGACGCCACGCCTGACACCCCGCGCGAAGACAGCATCGCCGCGCAATAGCCCCTAGCTGCGGATATCCAGCGACAGGGCGTGGATTTCGCCCATGAGATCCCGGCCCAGGGCCTCATGCACCGCGCGGTGTCGCGCGATCCGGCTCAAACCATCAAAGCCATCGCTTTGAATAGTCACGCGAAAATGACTCTCTCCGCCCTCCTGATATCCCGCATGCCCGCGGTGGCTCTCACTTTCGTCGATCACCTCCAGCAGCACCGGATCGAATGCCTGCGCCAGCCGTGACTGGATTTTCTCGGTTCGCGTCATTATTTTCGCCTGCCCCCTCTTCACCTCACCGCCCAAAACTCTAAACTGGCTGCTCCGAGTCGAAAAGGCACTCTGATGACCGAAAAAGACCCGTTCAATTTCGACCTCCGCGTCTCCACCGACAAAAAGAAGCGCCGGGGCGGTCGTCGCGGCATGTCCGGGGCGTTCGAAACCTCACAACGGGTCTGCGAACATCCCGGCTGCGAGGAGGCGGGCCAGTATCGCGCGCCGAAATCCCCCGATGTGCTGGATGACTATCTCTGGTTCTGCCGCGAGCATGTGCGCGAGTACAATCTGAAGTGGAATTTCTTCGACGGCACGACCGAAGCCGAGATGGAGGCGCAGCTGGACCGCGATCGCGTCTGGGACCGCCCCACCAAGCCCTTCCGGCAATCGGCGGAGGAACGGGCCTGGGCCCGGCTTGGCATTGATGACGCGCATCAGGTGCTTGGCGGCAACGCCACGCGCAACCCCGGGAAAAGCATCACCGGAACCCGCAAGCTGCCCCCGACCGAGCGTCGCGCGCTGGACATTCTGGAGGCCAAGGACCACTGGGCCAAGGCAGAGATCCGAAAATCATACAAGGCCCTGATCAAGGTGCTGCACCCGGATATGAACGGGGGCGACCGCACCGATGAAGATCGCCTGCAAGAGGTCGTCTGGGCCTGGGACCAGATCAAGGAAAGCCGCAATTTCAAGGACTAAGCTCGTAGCGGGCCCTTCGAACCCCGCCTCTTCCAGTCTCCGGTCGGGGCGACGGATGCCGATCCCGGCATGACCGGCCATCGCGTCGCGACCCTGATCCTGGGTGCCGGTGCGGCAGGCCTGATGTGTGCGGTCCATGCCGGGCCGGACACGCTTGTGATCGACCATGCCAAGGCGCCGGGAGAGAAGATCCGCATCTCCGGTGGCGGGCGCTGCAACTTCACCAATCTGGGCACGGCGCCCGAGAACTTCCTTTCCGAAAACCCCCATTTCGCGAAATCCGCGCTCAGCCGGTACACGCAGTGGGATTTTCTGGATCTGCTCGCCCGGCACCGGATCCCGTGGCACGAGAAGGCCCTGGGGCAGCTTTTCTGCGACCGTTCGGCCAAGGACATCATCCAGATGCTGCTGGCCGAGATGCAGCCCGCCAATCTGTGGCTGAACAGTTCGGTCGAGGAAATCCGCCATGATGGCACGGAGTTCGCCATCCGCCTGATCCGCGAGGGCAGGCCCGTCACCGTTATCGCACACAATCTGGTAGTGGCGACGGGCGGGAAATCGATCCCGAAAATGGGGGCCAGCGCGCTTGGCTATCAAATCGCGGAGCAGTTCGGCCACCGCCTGACCGACACGCGCCCCGCCCTCGTCCCACTCACGTTCAATGAAGAGGTCAAGGCCGGTTTCGCGGCATTGTCCGGCACCGCCGTGGACACGCGGATCACCTGCAACGGAGCCAGCTTCGAGGAGGCGATGCTGTTCACCCATCGCGGCCTGTCCGGGCCGGCTGTCCTGCAAATCTCCTCCTATTGGCGGGAGGGAGACCGGCTTTCCATCCATCTTCGCCCGGATCAGGATATCTTCGGCTGGCTGCGCGACCGGCGCATCACGGAGGGGGGCAAGGCGATCGGAACCCATCTGGCGGAGATCCTGCCGCGAAAACTTGCCCGGCATCTGGCCGCCGAACTTGGCTTGTCGGGCAATCTTGCCGATCTGTCCGACACCGCGCTTCGCAGCTTGGCCGATGCCCTGACCGCATGGGAGCTGACCCCGACCTCGTCGGAAGGCTACCGCACCGCGGAGGTGACGCTCGGCGGAGTGGCGACCGATCAGGTCAGTTCGAAAACCATGGAATCGCAACGGGTTCCGGGGCTCTACCTGATCGGCGAGGTGATGGATGTCACCGGCTGGCTGGGCGGCTACAATTTCCAATGGGCCTGGGCGTCGGGCGCAGCGGCCGGACGCGCCATCGCCGGGCAGGCGCGCGCGCCCCTTACGTCCGCCAGAACGCCGCGGTAAACAGAACGAAAACCGCCATCAGTTCCAGACGGCCGATCAGCATGGCCGCCGACAAGATCCATTTCGCCGTGTCGTTCAGCTCCGCGAATGTGCCCGCGGGGCCGATCACCGGGCCAAGCCCCGGGCCGATATTACCCAGCGCGGTTGCCGCACCGGACACGGCGGTGATGAAATCAAGCCCGGTCAGCCCAAGCAAGATGGCGACCACCCCAAGGGTGACGAAGAACAGAACGAAAAACGCCATCACCGAGTTCAGCACGTCCTCCGCCACCGGGCGGCCCTGATAGCGTGGCTCGAAAATGCCATGGGGGGCGTAGAGCCGTTTCACCTGGGTGGAGATCGACGCCATCAGAAGCTGGTAGCGGAACACCTTGATCGAGCAGGAGGTCGATCCGGCGCAGCCGCCGATCAGCCCCGCAAAGAAGAAGACCACGACCGCGAAAGCCCCCCACTGCATGTAGTCGGCGCTGGCGTACCCGGTGCCGGTAACGATCGAAACCGTGTTGAACAGCGCCTTGCGCAGGGCAAACTCCCCGCCCGCCGCGTCGCCGAGAACCAGCCAGAGCGTCATGACCGAGACAAGCGCAAGAACGGTCAGGAAGAACGCCCGGATCTGGCTGTCGATCCAGAGTGGCCGGGCCGAGCCCGCCACCAGCTGAACATAGCGCACGAACGGCAGGGCCGCGAGCAGCATGAAGACCACGGCGGCGTATTCCACCCCCGGGCCGAAGGCCCCGAAAGACGCATCGGAGTTGGCAAATCCGCCGGTCGCCACCGTCGTCATGGCATGCACGATGGCATCGAAGACATCCATGCCGAGGCTTGCGTAGGCCGCCGCGCAAAACAGCGTCAGGGTCAGGTAGATCACCCAGATCCGGCTGGCGATTTCCGTGGCGCGCGGAAGGATCTTTCCGAAGGTATCGAATCCTTCGGAGCGGAAGATCTGCATGCCGCCGACTCGCAATTCGGGCAGGAACACCATCGCCACGATGATGATGCCGATCCCGCCGAACCATTGCAGAAGACCCCGCCAGAGCAGGATCCCCTCGGGCAGCTGGTCCAGCCCGGTCAGAACGGTGGAGCCTGTGGTGGTCAGCCCCGACATCGCTTCGAAAAAGGCATCGACATACGCCGCCTCTGTCGCGCCGAAGACGAAGGGCAGCGCCCCGAAAACCGGCAACACGAGCCAGACCCCTGTGGTCAGCAGGAAGGTCTGCTGAAGGGTCAGGCCCCGGGTCACCGCATTGGCGCAGGCCAGTGTCAGGAACACGCCGATCACAATGGTGATCAGAGCGGCCTCGGCAAAGCTCTGCCAGTGACCGTTCCGCATGTAGAGATCGACACCCAAAGGCAGCAGCATCGTTGCCCCCAGCACCGATACCAAAAGTCCCAGAACGTAGCCCACCGGCCGCAGGTCAAACATGGCGCCGAGCGTTGGCGCGACGGCGCTTTGGTGTCAAGCGATAGAGCCTGCCGGGACCCCGCTGACGCCGGACAAGCCGTCAGGGAAAACATGCCACTTTCTATTGAGTTGATAGGATAAGCACGTTACCTTCACGTTAAGTCTCCAGATTTTGGTTTCTTTTCATGCGGCCAACACCCGCGACATATCCCAGCCCCCCGTAGCCGCGACGGCCACGAGCAAGCCAGAGGAGTTCATTGTGAACGATAATCAAGACGGCAAAAAACCCCTTTCAGACAGCGAGATTTCCACATCCGTCAACCGCCGCGGGATGCTGCGCGGCGCCGGCACCGCAGCACTGGGCGTGACGATTGCGGGCGTCGGGACGAGCCGCGCCGAAGCCGGAACCGACAATGACAACGGGGCAATCACCGATCCCGGCGGGCGCGGGCGCGGCTATTGCCGGGCCTACGGGTCCGGCGTGACCGATCAGGACAACGGCACTTGGCGCGATCCGGGCGGAAACGGGCGCGGCGACGCCCGTCAGCAACGCGCCGGTTACACCGACCGTGACAATGGCACCTGGACCGATCCGGGTTCCGCGGGCCGTGGCGTACCGCGCAATGCGGCCAGCGGCGTGACCGATGCGGATGGCGGCAATTGCTCCGACCCGGGCGGCAACGGTCGCGGATGATGCGAGCCTGACCATATGACGGCGGGGCGGGCCCTCCGGACCATCCGGGGGGCCGGTTCGCCGGATGATGCGCGTTTTAGTAGCTTCCAAAGCCGATGAAAGGCCAGTTTCATGAGTGATGAAGAAAAGCCGAAATCCCCCGGCAAGTCCGATCTCGCCGACAGCAGCATCAAGACATCCCGCGGGTTGAACAGGCGGCGGTTGCTGCGCGGCATGGGTCTGGGCACCATTGGCCTTGGCCTGAGCGGCTGCGTTGCGACCCCCACCACGGTTGGCGGCGGGGTCACGGATGCCGATAACGGTCCGATCACCGATCCGGGCGGGCGCGGACGCGGCGGCCTGCGCAGCAGCCGCACCGGGATCACCGATGCCGATAACGGCCCGATTACCGATCCGGGCGGCTTCGGCCGTGGCGGCGGCGGGTTCACCCAAGTGCGAAGCGGCATAACCGACCGGGATACCGGCGCCTTCGCCGATCCGGTCGGCAACGGGCGCGGCACCCGCCGAACGGGGCTTACGGATTCCGATCTGGGGATGAACGCGGACCCGGCCGGGTTTGGCCGACGCGGGTTCTGAACCGGTGGCGGTTCCGGCATCCGTTGCAGTGACTGCCGGTTCGCCATCCGCGCCATAGCGCGCTAAAGAAACGCGCCTGCCCCCGATCCGACGGGCTCAGCCCACGTGGAACAGCGTGGCGAACAGCTTCGGGTCCAGACTGTCGGCGGCGAACGTCTCCCCTTCCGTCAGAACGCTGACCGCATCATGGCTGTGCAGGCTTTCCTGATGGCTGGCCACGACGCGGAAATCGGCGATGCGCGGATCGGCCTGCATCTGTTCGGCAAACAGGCGCGCGGCATCTTCCACGAAAATGGGATTGGCGGCGTTCAGCTCGGCGAACGCCTGTTCGTCTTCGCGTTTTACCATCACCTGGGTTTCCGTGGGCACCGCGGCGCGGGCCATTTCGACCAGATCCTCGAACCACAGGCACCCGGCCTCCCCGTTCACCTCCACCGACAGCCGGGCGACGGATCGCTGCGAATGGGGCGTGGCGAGTTGCGCCCGTGTCGCGCGCGCATGCTCGCTCAATTCCAGCGAACAGGGACAGGTGGAGGAATAGACGTAATCCAGATGCACGATCTTCTTGCGCACACCGGCCTGCTCGACCAGCTCCAGCGCGATATCGTAATACTGATACCCGCTCAGGCCCGAGCGCAGGCTCTCCACCCGCATCGGAAAGCTCAGCCGCATCTGGATGCGGGCATCGAAGCTTTCCAGATCGGTCTTGTAATCCTCCAATGCCGCCTCGATCACCTCGAAGCTGAAGGCCCGGTCCGCATGCCGGTAGAAAGACCGCATGATCCGGGACATGTTGATGCCCTTCTTCTCCGCATCCAGGCTCACCGTCCCGGTAACCGAGGTTTCCAGGACCAGGTCGCCATTGTCGCGGGTCTGATAGCGGATCGGCAGCCGGAAATTGGAGATGCCCACATGCTGGATCTGCCGGTTTGCCCCCCGGATCAGGGAGGCCGGCCCGTTCTGCAGGTCGGGCAGCGTTGCCTTGTAGCCCGGATCCACCGCGAAATCGGCCGGGTAGTCACGGGCAAATTCGGGGTAGGCCACGGCGGTCAGCAGCCCGGCCGCGGCCGGATCCAGCGCGTCGATCGCGCCCGCGCCCGCCCTCTCCGCCCAGGCTTTCAACATGGTCAGCGCCCTTGCCGCCTCTTCCGTGCTTGGGGTTTCCACCGTCGGTGTCACATGCAAATTCACGGGCAACCCCTCCTGTTCCTTCTCCGAGCTTTCGAATATGGGGCAAATGCCCGCGCATTCAAATCCCTGACCTGCCTTATTTATACGCAAGTGCAGACGGCGCAGATCACATCTCGGGCAAATTGCGACGCCGCCGCGGTGCGATCAGCCCCGGTAGCGGCCGACGAAGGCGCGCAGCATGCGTTCGGGCACGGTCACCTCCTCGGCCTGCACATTGGCCTTCAGCGCGTCGGCCTCTTCGGGCGCGAAATAGCCGCGATGCTTGTAGATATCGATCCGCATCACAAAGCTTGCGCTGTCGGCTTCGGGGTGGAACTGCGTGGCGTAGAGATTTTTGCCCGCGCGGATCATCTGGTACGGGCAAAGGTCGGATCTGGCCAGATGCACCGCGCCGGGCGGCAGCGCCTGAACCGCCTCCTTATGGCCGACGAAAGCCTTGAAATCGCGGGGCAATCCGGCCATGAGCGGGTCTGCCGCGCCATCCTCGGTCAACCGACATTCCACGGCGCCGATGGGTTCGCCATAGCGCGCCTTGCTGATCTCGCCGCCAAGGTGCTTGGCCAGAATGCCAAGCCCATAGCAACAGCCCATATAGGGCATGTCGCGCCGCGTGATCTCGGGCATCAGCGACAGGATATCGGCCTCGATCCGCGCCTCCAGCGGGTCCTTGTCCTCGGGCGCGTCGCTCACGCATCCGGGCCCGCCGCCGACGATCACGCCGGAATAGGCCTCAAGGCTCAGCGCGGGCAGCGGCTGCTGATCGAGACGGATGCGCCGGGTTTCCGCCGCAGTCAGGCCCGAGCGGGCCAGAAGTGCTGCATATTCCTCGTCCGCCGCCTCGTCTTCCGGCCGCAACTGGATGATCAGGAACGGTTTCAATGGGGCGCCTCCGCCGGCAGGTCGAGCCGCTTTTCCATCCGGTAGCGGTGGATCACGACCCCGTGGCGGTGGATCTCCTCGCGCTCCATGACCCGCCATCCATGGCGCTCGAACAACCGGCGGGCCAAGGCGCTCGCCTCGGTCGTCATGCGCCCGTGGCCATCGGCCCGCGCGCGGGTCTCGGCCACCAGATAAAGCGCATCGCCCACCCCCTGCCCCATGGCGGCGGCGGCAACGAAGGCCAGATCGATATAGCCGCCCTTGCGCGTCATGAACCCCACGGGCGCACCGTCGCGTTCGGCGACAATTGTATCGGCATCGGCCAACCGCTTGGCCCAACCCGCATCCGTCGGCGGCGCGGGCGACCATGCGGCCACCTGTTCGGCGGAATAATGCGCAATCGCCCCGTTCCGCACAGCGTCGTGATAGATCTTCCCGAGCGCTTCGGCCTCTCCGGGCAGCATATCGCGAATGGTCAGGTCCACGGTCATCTGGCCGCCGCCAGGGCCTGGCGCAGATCCGCCAGAAGATCGTCCGCATCCTCCAGCCCGACACTCAGGCGCAACACTCCGTCGCTGATGCCGAGCACGGCGCGCTGATCGTCGCTCAGCCGCTGATGGGTCGTGGTGGCGGGATGGGTGATGATCGATTTCGCGTCGCCCAGATTGTTGGAAATCGTGATGATCTCCAAGGCGTTCAGCATGCGAAATGCGGCGTCGCGCCCGCCCTGCATCTCCAGCGCCAGAACCGTTCCGCCCAGCTCCATCTGCCGCATCGCCAGCGCGTGCTGCGGATGACTGGGCAGGCCCGGATAGACCACCCGGCGCAGGCCCGAGGCCCCTTCGAGCCCCCGGGCCAGCGTCAGCGCGGTCGCCGCCTGCGCCCGGCATCGCAGATCGACCGTTTCCAGCGATTTCAACAGCACCCAGGCGTTGAAGGGCGACATCGACCCGCCGGTATGCTTCAGATAGGGCTCCACCGTGTCCCGGATAAACGCCCGGCTTCCACAGATGACACCGCCCAGAACCCGGCCCTGCCCGTCGATATGCTTGGTGGCGGAATAGACCACCACGTCGGCGCCAAGCCCGATCGTGTCCTGAAAAACCGGGGTGGCGAAAACGTTGTCCACGATCACCAGCGCGCCCGCCGCATGGGCCAGCTTGGCCACGGCGGCAATGTCGATCACCTCCAGCACCGGGTTCGAGATCGACTCGAAGAAAACCGCCCTGGTGTCCGGCCGGATGGCGGCTTTCCACTGGTCCAGATCGGTGCCATCGACGAATGTCACCTCCACCCCGAAGCGCGCCAGCACCTCTTCAAGGATATACAGGCAGGAGCCGAACAGCGCCTTGGCGCTCACCACATGGTCGCCCGCACGCAGCATGGAGGTCAGCGCGCCATTGACCGCCGCCATCCCGGATGCGGTGGCAAAGGCATCTTCGGTGCCTTCCAGCGCGGCGATCCGGTCTTCGAACATCCGGACGGTCGGATTGCCGTAGCGGGCATAGATGAACTCATCCTCGCCCGCCTCGACGAACCGGGCCTCGGCCTGTTCGGCGGTGTCGTAGACAAAGCCCTGGGTCAGGAACAGCGCCTCGCTGACCTCGCCATACTGGCTGCGTCTCGTGCCCGAATGCACGGCGCGGGTGCGCGGCTTCCACGGTCTGGCGGTGGTGTCCTTCATCGTTTCATCTCCATGCGCGTCCGGGCACAAAAAAAACCCCGGACCTGGGGTGGCCGGGGCGCGCATATATCAAAGCACCTTCGACCTCTTTAGCGGAATGTTTTACGTGGCCCGCAATCCGGTAAACAAATCGCCACGCGGAAGGGATTAGGCCGCTGCCGTCTGCGGGTCAAGCGGCAAAAACGGCCGCGTCATCGCTGCGACATGGCCACGTCACAGGGATGTTGCGCAGACGTCACCTAAATGTTGCGGAAAGAACTTATCCACACCCCATAGCTTGTGGGGTTCATGCAATGCCGGTTTTGCCCGTCACAGCCAGATCCAGCCAGATCGACGCGCCGGAGCGGCTGCGCGACGCGCTGGCCGCGCTGCCGTCCGGCGCGACGGCGACGGTGATGGTTCACGGCTACCGGTTCTGCCCGCTGTCCGGGCCCACCGACCCGCACCGGCATATCCTGTCGCCCGCCCCGCAAAGCGCCTGCTGGAAGGCGATCAGCTGGCCCCGGCATCTGCATCTGAACCGGCCCGGCGCGGGGTTGGGCATCGGCTTTGGATGGCCCGCCACCGGGCCCCTGCGCGAGGTTGCGGCGCGCGCCTTCGTCGCGGGGCATGCGCTGGCCCGAACCGTTCGGATCCTGCGCGACACCCGGCCCGATCTGCAGGTCAACATCATCGCCCATTCGCTTGGCGCGCGGGTGGCGCTGGCGGCGCTCGACGATCTGGGCGCCCATGACGTGGCCCGGATGATCCTTCTGTCCGGCGCGGAGTATCGGGGCACGGCCGACCGCGCGCTGGCCGGCCGCAGCACCCGGGTGTTGAATGTCACCAGCGGCGAAAACGCGCTCTTCGACATGCTGTTCCGGGCCCTCGTGCCCGCGCCCCGCTGGCGCGACCGGCCCCTGTCGGCGGGTCTGGGGCACCCGCATCCGCGCTGGATCGATCTGGCCATCGACGCGCCCGCGCATCGCATGGCGCTGGCCCGGCTCGGCTACCCGATCCGGCCCCCGGCGACCCGCATCTGCCACTGGTCGGGATATCTGCGGCCCGGTCTCTTCCCGCTTTACCGCGCTGTCTTCGACCCTGCCCATGCCGCGCTTTTCGATCGGCTCGGGGCGGCGCTGCCGGTGGGCCCGGCGCCGCAAAAGGTTACAAAAATGGCCGAATGCACGAACTTTCGTAACCTGTTCACCGGCGCCGCGAGATCCTGAGGCCACTTGCCCCGCCCCCCGATCTGCCCGATGCTGGGCCCGAGCTGCCCGGAGACCGCCGCGATGATCGATCTGTATTACTGGCCCACACCCAACGGCTGGAAAATCACCATCGCGCTTGAGGAGATGGGGCTACCGTATACCGTTCATCTGGTCGATATCGGCGCGGGCGATCAGTTCGACCCCGATTTCCTGAAAATCGCCCCGAACAACCGCATGCCCGCGATCACCGATGCAGACGGCCCCGACGGTCAGCCGATCTCGATCTTCGAATCCGGGGCGATCCTGCAATATCTCGCGCGCAAGACCGGGCGGTTCGGCGGCCCGACGGAACGTGACCGGATCGCCGTCGATCAATGGCTGATGTGGCAGATGGGCGGGGTCGGGCCGATGGCGGGGCAAGCGCATCATTTCCTGAAATACGCGCCTGATATGGACCCGCCGCAGGATATTCCCTATGCGAAGGACCGATATCGCCGCGAGACCGGGCGGCTTTACCGGGTGCTGGACACCCAACTGGCCGAAAACGAGTTTGTCGCGGGCGATTTCTACTCCATCGCCGACATGGCGATCTGGCCTTGGGCGAGCCTTTGGGAAGGTCAGCAGCAAACGCTGGAGGACAAACCGCATCTGGCCTGCTGGCTGGATCGGATCGCGGCGCGCCCGGCGGTCCGGGCAGGCCGGGCCGTCGCCGCGGAAAAACGCGGCGAAACCCGGGACAAGGCCGCCCAGGACCGGCTTTTCAGACAGAGCTGAGGGGGAAAATCGCCGACGCTTTCCCCCTTGCGTCACCCCAATTCGCCGGATTTCTGAGCGGCAGGCAGGCGGCGCCCGGATCAATTCGGGCAAAAACCCTGCGATGTCTGGTTTTTGCATGCAAGACTGCCTATTCTAGTGGCTGAAACGAACCGGAGCTGAAATGACCTCCAACACCCTACGCGGCGTCGCTTTTGCAGCGCTTCTCGTGATCATCATGATGTCCGTTTTCGGCGGGTTCGGAGTGCTGTAAATGGCCAAACGGTACGGCGGAGAATTCAGCCCCGAGGGCCGGCGGGATACCCGCGAAACGGTCACAGCGACTCCGGCGCGCCCGCTGGAGGCGAGTTTCAAGGGCCGTTCGCCCGCCCGGCACGGGGCCAAGATCAACCTTCTGTTCATCGCGCCGCTCGCCGTCTTCTTCACGGCGTTCTTCCAGTCGACGGTGGCCATGGCCACGGATCTGGCCGGCGCCGCGGTGTTGCTGCTCGCGGCCTGGTTGCTGCGCGACGGGATTCGCGCCGAGGATGCCTATAACGAACGCAAGGTCGCGCGGCGCCCGGCGATCCCGCGCAAGATATTCGCCTCCGTTCTGACGGCGGCGGGCGTCGGGTTGCTGGTGTTCGGCGGGCAGTGGAACCTGTTGACGGCCGTGATCGCGGGCGCCGTTGCCGGTGCGCTGCATCTGTTCGTATTCCAGCCCGATCCGATGAAGGATAAGGGTCTGGAGGGTGTGGACAACTTCCAGACCGAGCGTGTGGCCCGCAAGGTCGAAGAGGCCGAAACCCTGCTTGACGGGATGAAAGACGCCATCAAGCGCGCGCGGGACCGGCAGCTGGAGGCGCGGGTGGAAGGGTTTCAGCACACCGTGCGCCAGATGTTCCGCACCATCGAACAGGACCCCCGCGATCTGACCGGGGCGCGCAAGTATCTGGGCGTTTATCTGCAGGGCGCGCGCGACGCGACCGTGAAATTCGCCGATCTTTACGGCCGGGGCCGCGACCCGGAGGTCCGGGCCGATTATGTGCGGCTTCTGGACGATCTCGAACGCAATTTTTCAACCCGCACCCAACGGATGCTGATCGACGATCGCAGCGATCTGGATGTGGAGATCGAGGTCCTGCGGGACCGGCTGAACCGAGACAATCTGCATATCACGAGCGAGGAAACACGACATGACTGAAACTGTCCGGCAGCAAGCCGAAGCCGCCGCGAAAATGGTGGATGAGATCAACGCGATTGTGTTGCCCGAGCCCTCGACCGAACTGGTGCCGCTGGCCGAGGCGGAGCCGCCCACGGCGCAGGAAATCCGCAGCCGGATGGCCGAGATCGACATGACGGACACGAACTCCATCGTCAGTTTCGGCTCCAACGCGCAGGCGGAGCTGCAGGTCATTTCGCAGGCCATGCTGCAGGGCGTGAAAAACAAGGATGTGGGGCCCGCAGGCAACTCACTGCGCGAAATCGTGGGCACGATCCGCGGGTTTTCGGTGGACGAACTGGACCCGAACCGCAAGCAAAGCTGGTGGGAACGCCTCTTCGGCAAGGCCAAGCCGTTCCATGATTTCATGGCGAAATACGAAGACGTGCAGAGCCAGATCGACAAGATCACCGACGAGCTTCTGGCCCATGAACACACACTGATGAAGGACATCAAGTCGCTGGACCAGCTCTATGACAAGACGCTGAATTTCTACGACGAACTGGCGCTTTACATCGCCGCCGGGGAGGAGAAGCTGAAAACCCTGGACGAGACGGATATTCCCGCGAAAGAGGCCGAGGTGCAGGCCGCGCCGGAAAACGACCAGGTGATGAAGGCGCAAGAACTGCGCGATCTGCGCGCCGCGCGCGACGATCTGGAACGCCGGGTCCATGACCTCAAGCTGACCCGCCAGGTCACGATGCAATCGCTCCCCTCGATCCGGCTGGTGCAGGAAAACGACAAATCGCTGGTGACCAAGATCAACTCCACCCTCGTCAACACCGTGCCGCTTTGGGAAACCCAGCTCGCGCAGGCGGTGACGATCCAGCGCTCGACGGAGGCCGCCAAGGCGGTGCGGGAGGCCAATGATCTGACGAACGAGTTGCTGACCTCAAACGCCGCCAACCTGCGCGAAAGCAACCGCATGGTGCGCGAGGAGATGGAGCGCGGCGTCTTCGACATCGAAGCGGTGAAACAGGCCAATGCCGAACTGATCGCCACGATCGAGGAGAGCCTGGCCATCGCCGATGAAGGCAAGGCGCGCCGCGCCGCCGCCGAGATCGAGATGCAGAAGATGGAGGCGGAATTGCGCGACACGCTTGCATCGGCCAGCGCCCGCGGCGACGGGTCCGGGGCCAATGTGGGCGGGTCGGTGAACCCGGCCGGCTGACCGGTCCGGCGCGTAGGGGAACGAAACATGATGCAGGGCAAGGGTCGGAACTGGGCCGGGCTGGCGGCGGTGGCCTTCGTCGCCGCCGGGTGCGAATTGGTCGTGCCGCCGGACCCGCCCGCATCACCCGCTCCGCGCGTGGCCCCGCAGGTTGCGCCGATCCCGGAGCCCTCGGCCGAAAGCCTCGCCTTTGCCCGCTACTACGCCGCCGTGCAGCAACGGCTGGTGGCCGATGGCCTGCTGCGCACCGATGGCGGCGGGCCCGACACGCCGATCTCGGTGCGCAATCTGGTGGCGAATTTCGAGCGCATCGCGCTGTTTGACGAATACGCGCTGACCAATGGCCGGTTCGTGCAGCAGCAGACGCCGTCGCGCCTGCGCCGCTGGCAGGCGCCGGTGCGGTTGCAGGCCCATTTCGGCGCCTCCGTCCCCACTGCGGACCGAAATCGCGACCGCTCGATCCTGGGAACCTATGCAACCCGGCTGGCGCGGGTCACGGGGCATCCGATCCGCCAGGTCAACAGCGGCGGCAATTTCCACGTGCTCTATCTCAACCGGGACGAGCAACGCGCGGCGGGCCCGCTGCTGCGCCGGCTTGTGCCCAGCATCGGCGACGAGACGATCGACGAGATCACCCGGCTGCCGCGCTTCACCTTCTGCTCGGTCTATGCGTTTTCCGAAGCCGGCGAGACCCCGAATTACGTAACCGCGATCGCGATCATCCGCACCGAACACCCCGATCTTCTGCGCCGGTCCTGCGTCCACGAAGAGGTGGCGCAGGGTCTTGGCCTGCCGAATGACAGCCCCACGGCGCGGCCGTCCATCTTCAACGATGACGAGGAATTCGCACTGTTGACGCGGCATGACGAATTGCTGCTGGAAATCCTCTACGACGAGCGTCTGCGCCCGGGCATGTTGCCCGACGAGGCCCGCCCCGTGGTGGAGATCATCGCCAGCGAGCTACTTGGCGGGCAAAGCTGAGCCGCCTACATCCGTGTTCAAAGGAGACTTCACCCATGCCCATTTTCGATTTCCTCTCCGGCCAGTTCATCGACGTCATCGAATGGACCGATGACACCCGCGACACCATGGTCTGGCGGTTCGAACGCCACGGTCACGAAATCAAGTACGGCGCCAAGCTGACCGTGCGCGAGGGGCAGACGGCGGTGTTCATCCACGAAGGGCAGCTGGCCGATGTGTTCACCCCCGGCCTCTACATGCTGGAAACCAACAACATGCCGATCATGACCAGTCTTCAACACTGGGATCACGGCTTCAAATCCCCCTTCAAATCGGAGATCTATTTCGTCTCCACCAACCGGTTCACCGATCTGAAATGGGGCACGAAAAACCCGATCATGCTGCGCGATCCGGAATTCGGGCCGACCCGCATCCGCGCGTTCGGCACCTACACCGTCAAGGTCAAGGACGCCGCCCGGTTCATGGCCGAGATCGTGGGCACCGATGGCGAATTCACCAAGGACGAGGTGACGTTCCAGATCCGCAACATCATCGTTCAGGCCTTTTCCCGCGTGGTCGCGGGCTCGGGCATTCCGGTTCTGGACATGGCGGCCAATGCCGGCGAGATGGGCGGGCTTCTGGCCGCGAAAATCTCGGAAACCATCGACCAGTACGGGCTGGTCCTGCCCGAGCTCTACATCGAGAACATCTCCCTGCCGCAGGCGGTGGAACAGGCGCTGGACAAGCGCACCTCGATGGGGGTGGTCGGCGATCTGACCAAGTACCAGCAGTTCCAGACCGCCGAGGCGATGCGCGCGGCGGCCGAAAACCCGGGCGGCGATGGCGGCATGGGCGCGGGCCTAGGCATGGGGATGGGCATGGCGATGGCTAACCAGATGGCGCAGACCGGACCCTGGGGCGCCACGCAGGCGCGATCGGGCGACCCCGCGCCCGCCGCCGCCCCGCCGCCCCCGCCGGTCGAGCATGTCTGGCATATCGCCGAGAACGGCCAGACCAAGGGCCCGTTTTCGCGCGCCGATCTGGGCCGCATGGCCGGAGATGGCAGCCTGACCCGGGAAACCCATGTCTGGACGCAAGGCCAGGACGGCTGGAAAACCGCCGATGAGGTGGACGAGCTGGCGCAGCTCTTCACGGTCATGCCGCCGCCCCCGCCCCCGCCTGCAAGCTGACGAGACCGGGTCTCATCCCGCGCTCGGAAATACCCACGGCAAAGGCATAGAATTCATGGCAGACGGCCTGTCCGCAAACCCCGGTGAAGAACATCGCTTTCCATGCGACAACTGCGGGTCCGATTTCCGCTTCGACCCCGATCAGGGCAAGCTGGTCTGCGATCATTGCGGCAATGAACGCGACATCGAAGGCCACGGCCCGTGGGCGGGCAGCGCCATCCGGGAACTGGATTTCGTCTCGGCCATCCGCGACCAGCTTCCGGCTCAGGAGATGGAGGAAACCCGCGTCCTGACCTGCCCCAATTGCGGCGCGCAGGTGGAGTTCTCCGCGGATATCCATGCGAAGGAATGCCCGTTCTGCGCGACGCCGGTGGTCACCGACACCGGCACCCATCGCCATATCAAACCCAAGGCCGTTCTGCCCTTTCAACTGGATGAGGCCGCCGCCCGGGCGGCGATGGTCAGATGGCTGGGCCGGCTGTGGTTCGCGCCGAACGGTTTGCAGGAGTATGCCCGCAAGGGCCGCAGGCTGGACGGGATCTACACGCCCTACTGGACCTTCGATGCGGACACCCGCAGCGCCTATCGCGGCCAGCGCGGCACGGTCTATTACGGAACGCGGCGCGACAGCAAAGGCAACGTCAAGCAGGTGCCCAAGATCCGCTGGCGGCGCGTCTCGGGCCGCGTGGCGCGGTTTTTCGACGATGTGCTCGTTCTGGCCTCCCGGTCGCTGCCCAAAGGCTATACCGACCGTCTGGCCCCCTGGGATCTGACCGCGCTCGACCCCTATACGCCGGAGTATCTGGCGGGCTTCCGGGCCGAAGGCTACACCGTGGATCTGGAGGACGGCATGGTCGAGGCGCGCCAGATCATGGACGCGCAGATCGCGCGGGATATCCGTCGCGATATCGGCGGCGACCGGCAAAGGATCGACGCCGTGGACACCATGGTTTCCGACGTGACCTTCAAGCACATCCTGCTGCCGGTCTGGCTGGCGGCCTATAAGTACCGTGGCAAAAGCTACCGCTTCGTCGTCAACGGGCAATCCGGCAAGGTGCAGGGCGAGCGCCCGTATTCCGCGTGGAAAATCGCCTTCGCCGTTCTGGGCGCGCTGATCCTTGCAGGGATCGGGGGCTATCTCTACTCCATGTACGGCTAGATCGGCGGCACGGCCCAAAACCCCGCGCGCACGCGACTGCCGCCCTCTGCCGGGACCGGGCCGGCGCGCCGCCGGAACCGGCCTCTCCGCGCCGCGCCCGCATGTTCGGTCTCGCCCTGCCCCCCGAGCGGCGGCGGTGCGGGGGTCAGCCGCGGTTGATCGGCACCGATTTCGCGGCCTCATCGCGGGCCGGGGCCTTCTTCGACACCGTGATCGTCAGCACGCCGTCCTTCAGATCCGCCGCCACCTGGTTCGGGTCCGCATCGGGCGGCAGGCGAAAACTGCGCGAAAACGCCCCGTATTCGCGTTCACTGAAGTACCAGGTGTCGCCACTGTCTTCACGGCTCGATCTTTTCTCGCCCTTCACCGTGACCACGCCTTCGGCAACGGTCAGATCGATATCCTTGTCGTCGACACCCGGCAGTTCCATGACGATTTTATAGGCGGTCTCGTTCGTCGCCGCCTCGGACGCGGGCGCGAACCAGTCGGCGACGCGGGCGCCCATGCTGCGGAACGGATCGTATAGCGAGGGCCAGAAGCCGCTGGTGTGGGATTTCTCGACCATGAAAACCTCCTTTTGCAGATCAGATTCCTTGCATGTGAAAGTATCCCGCCCCGCGGGCGGTCGCGCCTTGAGATGGGTCAAATCCGGCTGGTCTAACGCGCCCATCGGGGCTAGTCACAACCGGTGACGGAGCGAAGGAGACGCGGATGATCCTGTGTTGTGGCGAAGCGTTGATCGACATGCTGCCCCGCAAGACCGAAGACGGCGCGGCGGGGTTTGCGCCCTACCCCGGCGGGGCGGTGTTCAACACCGCCGTGGCGCTGGCGCGTCTGGGTGTGGATACGGGGCTGTTCACCGGCCTGTCCACCGACCTGTTCGGCCAGCGGCTTGAAGATGTTCTGCGCCTGAACGGGGTCGGCTTCGGGCTGGCGGCGCGATGCGCCCGGCCCACCACGCTGGCCTTCGTCACCTTGACCGACGGGCAGGCGGAGTATGCGTTCTACGATGAAAATACCGCCGGGCGGATGCTCGCGGACCGGGATCTCCCCAAGGATCTGGACGATGCGGAGGCCCTGTTTTTCGGCGGGATCAGCCTTGCGGTGGAGCCCTGCGCAGAGGCCTATAAGGCCTTGTGCCTGCGCGAGCCGGAGATGCGGGTGATCATGATCGACCCCAATATCCGCCCCGATTTCATCGTCGATCCCGATCGTTACCGCGCCCGTCTGGCCGCGATGCTGGCGGTGGCCGATGTGGTCAAACTGTCCAACGAAGACCTGAAATGGCTGGAAGGCAATGGCGAGATCCCGGAACTGGCCACCGGGCTTCTGGCGAAGGGCCCCAAGCTGGTGCTGATCACCGAAGGCAAGGACGGGGTAACCGCCTATTGGGCGGGTGAGAGGCTGCACGTGCCCGCGCCGGTCGTCGAGGTGGTCGACACCGTCGGCGCGGGCGACACGTTCAATGCGGGGTTTCTGGCCGGGCTGGCGGACGCGGACCGGCTGGACAAATCCGCCATCGCCAAGGGCCTAGAGCGGGACGTTCTGGAAGCCGCGCTGCGCCTTGGAACCGCCGCTGCGGCGGTGACCGTCAGCCGGGCGGGCGCCAATCCGCCCCGCCGGGAGGATCTTGCGTGAGGGCGCTGATCCAGCGGGTGAGCGAGGCCAGCGTGTCTGTCGATGGCCGCATGATCGGACGGACCGGCCCCGGGCTTTTGGTGCTGGTCTGCGCGATGGAGGGCGACACGGAACATCAGGCCCGGAACCTGGCGGCCAAGACCGCGAAGCTGCGGATTTTCCGGGATGACGCCGGCAAGATGAACCGCAGCCTTGTGGATTGCGCCGGCAGCGCGCTGGTCATCAGCCAGTTCACGCTGGCCGCGGACACCTCGCGCGGCAACCGACCCGGCTTTTCCGGCGCCGCGGCGCCGGCAGAGGGTGAGCGGCTCTATCTGGATTTCGCCAGGGCACTTTCCGGGTTCGGCATCCCGGTGGAAACCGGCGCGTTCGGCGCGGATATGGCCGTCAGCCTGGTCAATGACGGGCCGGTCACGATCTGGCTGGAGAGCGCCTTTGACGCCTAGAATTTAGGCAAACGCTTGAAAATACCGCGAAAACAAGGGGCCAACGCCCAAGCTTTCGCCAATTGGTTGCAGTCATTCCTTAACCCTATAGGTTGTAGGCATGACAAAAAGACCAACGTTTTTTGATGAAATGACCGGTAACGCGGACGGAGCGCGCCACCCCTACCAACCCTATGAAGCGTGGTTCCGGTCGGAAGATCTGCGCGAGTTACGCAAGAAATCGATCGAGGCGGAACGCTTTTTTCGCCGGACCGGCATCACGTTCAACGTCTATGGACAGGACGAGGCCGATGAGCGGCTGATCCCCTTCGACATCGTGCCCCGGATCATATCGGGCCGCGAATGGGCCCGGCTGACAAAGGGCATCGAACAGCGCGTGCGCGCGATCAACGCGTTTCTTTACGATATCTATCACCGGCAGGAAATCCTGCGGGCGGGCCGGGTGCCTGCCGAACTGATTTCCCGCAACGACGCCTTCCTGCCGCAGATGATCGGCATGCCGCCGCCCGGAAACGTCTACACCCATATCGTCGGCGTCGATCTGGTGCGCACGGATGAAGACGAGTTCTACGTTCTGGAGGACAATGCGCGCACACCTTCGGGCGTGTCCTACATGCTGGAAAACCGGGAGACGATGCTTCAGATGTTCCCGGAGCTTTTCAGCCGGATCAAGGTGCGCGAGGTGAAGGATTACCCGGTGCAGCTGCGCCGGTCGCTGGCCGCCTGCGCCCCGCCGGCGGCGAACGGGGGCTGCACCGTCGCCGTTCTGACCCCGGGCATTCACAACTCCGCCTATTTCGAACACGCCTTTCTGGCCGATCACATGGGCGTCCAGCTTGTCGAGGGCAGCGATCTGCGCGTGATCGACGGGCGCATCGCGATGCGGACCACGCGGGGCTATCAGCCGATCGACGTGCTCTATCGCCGGGTCGACGATGATTTCCTGGACCCGCTGAATTTCAATCCGGACTCGATGCTGGGCGTGCCCGGGATCATGGACGTGTACCGCGCGGGCGGCATCACCATCGCCAATGCACCGGGCACAGGCATCGCCGATGACAAGGCAATTTATAGCTACATGCCCGATATCGTGGAGTTTTATACCGGCGAAAAGGCGATCCTGAAAAACGTGCCCACCTGGCGCTGTTCGGAGCCGGACGCGCTGGCCTATGTGCTCGACAACCTGTCCGATCTGGTTGTGAAGGAGGTCCACGGGTCGGGCGGATACGGCATGCTGGTGGGGCCCGCCGCGTCGAAGAAGGAACTGGCCGCCTTCCGTGCCAAGCTGGAATCGAAACCGGGTAATTACATCGCCCAGCCCACGCTGGCGCTGTCGACCGTGCCGATCCTGACACAGAAGGGGCTGGCACCGCGCCACGTGGATTTGCGGCCCTTCGTCCTCGTCTCGCCCGACCGGATCAACATCACGCCCGGCGGGCTGACCCGCGTGGCGCTGAAAAAGGGCTCGCTGGTGGTGAATTCAAGCCAGGGCGGCGGGACCAAAGACACCTGGGTTCTGGAGGAATAGGCGCGATGCTGGGCAAAACCGCAGGTGGCCTGTTCTGGATGTTTCGCTATCTGGAAAGGTCCGAAAATACCGCAAGGCTGATCGATGCCGGGTTTCGGATCGCGCTGACGCGGCCCGACGGGGCCGATGACGAATGGGCGAGCGTGCTGCAGACCGCAGGCGTTGCCGATCTCTACCGGTCGCGCCATGACGAGCTGGACGCGGCAAGGGTGATCGATTTCCTGCTGCGCGACACAAGCAACCCCTCCTCCGTCATGTCGGCCATCGCGGCGGCGCGGCAGAATGCGCGGCTGGTCCGCACCGCGATCACCCGCGAGGTGTGGGAGGCGGTGAACGACACCTACATGATCCTGAAACAGGCGCTGGCGCGTCCGGTGGCACCCCGCAACCTGCCGGGATCCCTGGCCATGATCCGCCAGCAATCGGCGCTGGTGCGCGGCGCGCTGCATGGCACGATGCTCAGAAACGACGTGTTCGATTTCTGCCGGATCGGAACCTATCTGGAACGGGCCGACAACACGGCGCGGATTCTGGATGTGAAATACTATGTCCTGCTGCCGTCGATCAGCCAGATCGGGTCGAGCCTGGACAATGTGCAATGGGAAACGATCCTGCGGTCGGTCGCGGGCCAGCGCGCCTATCGCTGGATCAGCGGCGGGGAATCGAGCCCCATCGGGATTGCCGATTTCCTGCTATTCGACGGGCGGATGCCGCGCAGTCTGAGGTTTTCGGTGGGCAAGATCGCGACCAATCTGAGCTATCTGGAACGCGAATACGATCACCGCCATCACTGCCACGATCTGGTGGAGGCCCTGTCGGGGCGTCTGAACCAGACCACGATCGAACATGTCTTCGAGGAAGGTCTTCACGAATTCATCGTCGATTTCCTGGCCGATCTGGGACAACTGGGCGCACAGATCGACCGCGATTACAGGTTTCAGGGGTGACGACATGCGGCTGAAGGTTCTTCATACGACCACCTATCATTTCGACAAGCCCGTGTCCTACGGGCTGCAACAGTTGCGCGTGGTGCCGAAAAGCAGCGCCGGGCAACAGGTGCTGAACTGGCAGATGGAGATCGAAGGCGGCAGCGCGCAGACCTCCTTCACCGACCACCATCAAAATCAGGTCTCGCTGATCTCCTTCGATCCGCAAGCGACCTCGATCGTCGTGCATTGCGCCGGAGAGGTGGAAACCAATGACGAGGCCGGTGTGATCGGCAAGCATGGCGGCTTCGCGCCGGTCTGGCTGTTCCAGCGGCCCACTGATCTGACCCGCGCGGGCCCGAATGTGCGCCGCCTTGCGCGGGGCCTGAAAGACGAGATCGAGGACGATATCCCGCGCCTGCACGCACTTTCGACCCGCATCATCGAGGCCGTGGCCTACAGGACCGGCACGACCGGCGCGGAAACCACCGCCGAGGACGCGATCGAGATCGGCTCGGGCGTCTGTCAGGATCATGCGCATATCTTCATCGCCGCCGCGCGCGCCATGGGATATCCCGCGCGCTATGTCTCGGGCTACCTGATGATGGACGACCGGGTGCATCAGGATGCCAGCCACGCCTGGGCCGAGGTGCATATCCCCCCGCTCGGCTGGGTGGGCTTCGACATCTCGAACGGCATTTCCCCCGACCCGCGCTATGTCCGCGTCGCCACCGGGCTGGACTATACCGAAGCGGCCCCCATTTCCGGGTTACGCTTTGGTAACGCTGGCGAGGCGATGATGGTCGATATACAGGTACAGCAGCAGTAGCGGCGCGATCGGGCGTCTGCGGCGAAGGGACAAGACGGGTATGACCTATTGCGTGGGGCTGCGGCTCAACCGTGGGCTGGTTATGATGTCGGACACACGGACCAATGCCGGTGTCGATAATATCAGCATTTTCAAGAAGATGTTTACGTGGGAAACCGTGGGGGAACGCTCTGTCACCCTGATGACGGCGGGCAATCTGGCCACGACGCAGGCTTTGATCAGCCTGCTGAACGAACGGGCCAAGCCCGCCGACGAACGCGGCGCACCATCGATTCTCGAAGCGCCGTCGATGTTTCAGGTGGCGCGTCTGGTGGGCGCCACCCTGCGGGAGGTGATCGCCGATCAGGCCGGGGAAACCGGGCAGGAGGCGGACAGCCCGTTTTCCGCCACACTGATACTGGGCGGGCAGATCCGCGGCAGCGACCCCCGGCTTTTCATGATCTATCCGGAGGGCAATTTCGTCGAGGCCAGCGAGGACACGCCGTTTTTCCAGATCGGGGAGGCGAAGTACGGCAAGCCCATTCTGGTGCGCGCCTATGATCCGACGATGAGTTTCGAGGATGCGGTGAAACTGCTGATGGTCAGTTTCGACAGCACGATCAAGGCGAACCTGTCGGTCGGGCCGCCGCTGGATCTGCATCTTTACGAGGCCGACAGTTTCCGCAACGGGCGGGTGCAGCGGATCGAGAAGGATGACCCGTTTTTCGAGATGATCTCCTCAAGCTGGGGCGAGGCGCTGCGCGAGGCGTTTCAGCGTCTGCCCGCCTATTCGCTGGACGACTGAGGCGGGACGGATCGGGCGGGCGGCGCTCAGCCGCGCGTGACGTCATGGCCGTAAAGCCATTCGAACTGATTGGCGGCGATCTGCGGCGCAAACCGGCTGGCCAGGCGCAGGGCGCTGTGCGCGGCAAACCGGTAGGGGCCGGGGCGAAGATGGTAGTTTTCCGCATTGCGCGAGGCGGCATCGACGATCCGGGCGCAGCGTGCGCGGCGGCGCGCGGTGTAACGGGCAAAGCCGGTGGCCTGATCCTCCTCCGCCGCGAGGCTGTCGGCCAGAACCCAGGCATCCTCGAGCGCCATGTTGGCGCCCTGGGCCAGAAAGGGCAGCGTCGGATGGGCCGCATCGCCCAGAAGCACCGCGTGGTCATTGTGCCAGTGCTTGGCCAGCGGATGGCGGAACAGGCCCCACAGGAACACTTCCTCCGCCCCGTCCAGCATCTGCCGGATGCCGGGGGCGAAATCGCGGAAGGCCCGGCGAAGATTTTGCGGATCGTCCCGGTGGTTCCAGCCTTCGGCGGCCCAGCCATCGCGTTCCTCGACCGCGACCACATTCATCAGGGCCCCGTGGCGCAGCGGATAACGCACCAGATGCCGGCCCGGCCCCATGAAAACCTGCGCTTCCGCCGGGGCGGCGGCGTCTTCCAGCGGGATCGTGCAGCGCCAGGCGACCTGCCCGGTGAAAAACGGTCGGGTGCTGGGGTTGAGCGCGGCGCGCGTGGGCGAATGCAGGCCGTCGGCGGCGACCAGACAGGCGGCGGTTTCGGTCTCCCCGGTTGCGAAATGAAGCGCGATGCCCCCTGCCCCGTCGCGCAACTCACGGACGGCACGGCCAAGCTCGACGGTCACGCCCGCCTCCACCGCGCCGCGCCGCAATATCCCGATCAGATCGGCCCGGTGCATCAGGTGATAGGGCCGGTCGCTACGGGTCAGCGGCAGCCGGAAAACCTCCGCGCCACGCCGGAAATCGCACAACCGCACCGCCCGCGCCAGAGGTGCCGCCTCGGCCAGCGCCGCGCCCAGACCAAGGGCGCGCAGAACCACCGCGCCATTGGGGCTGATCTGCAGGCCGGCCCCCAGTTCGGCAATCCGGTCGCTTTGCTCCAGCACGCGCACCCGCGCGCCCCGTTGTGCCAGGGCCGTGGCCGCAGCCAGCCCCGCGATGCCGCCACCCAGCACCGTAATCTCGCGTCCGATCAGCATCTTGTCCCCTATCTGGTCGCACCGCCCAATGAAGAAAGGGCACCCGTCATGGATGCCCCTTCCTAATCGGTTCCGTCGCCCCAGGGGCTTGGCTCAATCGTCGCGGTGGACCTTTTCGCGCCGCTCGTGACGTTCCTGCGCCTCAAGGCTCAGCGTTGCGATCGGCCGCGCGTCGAGACGTTTCAGCGAGATCGGCTCGCCGGTATCTTCGCAATATCCGTACTCACCCTCTTCGATCCGGCGAAGTGCGGCATCGATCTTGGCAATCAGCTTGCGCTGCCGGTCACGGGTCCGCAATTCCAGCGCGCGGTCGGTCTCTTCGGAGGCCCGATCCGCGACATCGGGAATGTTCCGCGTTCCATCCTGCAGGCCGGCAACGGTGTCCCGGCTGCCAGCCAGAAGGTCTTCTTTCCAGGAAATAAGCTTGCGGCGGAAATACTCCACCTGACGTTCGTTCATAAACGGCTCGTCCTCCGCGGGACGATAGTCTTCAGGCAGAAAGACTTCGACTTTCATGTCACTCCCCTTATCGGGGCCGGAACGGTTTTCCATGTCTGGTTTTGCGCCCATCCGGCCACTCCCGCGCTTCGATTATCTGAATGCCACTTGCTTGTCACGTCCCTAATGTGCCGCTATGGCCAAAGCAAGGCGGCAGCCGCTCAGATTGCCGTGAAGCGCCATTTTCCCAAGGGGGTAGCATGAGATTCAGCGGTACGGACGATTATGTGGCAACCGAGGATCTGACGGTTGCCGTCAATGCCGCCGTGACGCTGGAACGGCCCCTTCTGGTCAAGGGCGAACCCGGCACGGGCAAGACCGAACTGGCCCGTCAGGTGGCCGGCGCGCTTGGACTGCCGATCATCGAATGGCACATCAAATCGACCACCCGCGCGCAGCAGGGCCTCTATGAATACGATGCGGTCAGCCGCCTGCGCGACAGCCAGTTGGGCGACGAGCGCGTGAACGATGTGGCCAATTACATCAAACGCGGCAAGCTCTGGCAGGCCTTCGCGGCGGAGGAGCGGGTCGTTCTGCTGATCGACGAGATCGACAAGGCCGATATCGAGTTTCCCAATGACCTGTTGCAGGAACTCGACCGGATGGAGTTCTTCGTCTACGAAACCGGCGAGACGATCAGGGCCCGCCACCGGCCCATCGTGATCATCACATCGAACAACGAAAAAGAACTGCCGGATGCGTTTCTGCGCCGCTGTTTCTTCCACTACATCCGCTTTCCGGAGATGGAGGTGATGAAACGGATCGTCGAGGTGCATCACCCCGGCATCAAACAGGCGCTTCTGACCACCGCGCTGACCCAGTTCTACGAGATCCGCGATCAGCAGGGGCTGAAGAAAAAACCCTCCACCTCCGAGGTTCTGGATTGGCTGAAGCTGCTTCTGGCCGAAGACCTCGCGCCGGAGGATCTGCGCCGGGACGGGGCCAGCGCGCTACCGAAACTTCACGGCGCGCTGTTGAAGAACGAACAGGATGTGGCCTTGTTCGAGCGGCTGGCCTTCATGGCGCGCGGACAGCGATAGTGCTGCAAACCCTGGCCGACCCGATCCTGCCGGTCTTTCTGGCGCTGGTCACCGGGTATGCGTTGCGATTGGGCGGGGTGATGGATGACAGCCACGCGGCCGCGATCAACAGATTCGCCTTCTATCTCGCGGTCCCCGCCCTCATCGTCTCGGTGGTGGGCAAGGCCCCGGTCAACGATGTCGAATGGCCCGCCGTCGGGGTCTATTTCACCGTGCAGATGATGCTTTATCTGGGCATGTTCGCGTTTCTCAGGACGGTGTTGCGCCTGCCCGTGGCGGAGGCGCTGCTCCTTGGGATGGCGACCAGCTTCGTCAACCACATCTTCTTTGTCCTGCCGATTGCCGAGCGCCTTGTCGGGCCGGATGCGGGCGTGCCGATGGCGGGTCTGGTGATGCTGGATGCGGGCGTGATCTTTCCCGCCACCGTTCTGGCGACGGCCATCCTGACGGCCGGCGGCGAGGCCACAAGCGGGGTGGTCGGGTTGGTTCTGAAAAATCCGTTTGTCTATGCCTCCCCCATCGGCATTGCGGTAGGCCTGTCGGGCGATGCCGCACCATCCGGCATCATGACCTTCGCGGAATTTGCCGGGGCCGCCGCGGCGCCGGTGCTGCTCTTCACGCTCGGGCTGACGCTGGCGGGATCGTCCCTTGCCCGGATCGGGCCCGAGGTCTGGAGCGTCGTGGCGGTGAAGCTTCTGGTCCATCCCGCGCTGGTCGGCGGGCTGCTCGGCATCGTCGGGGTCAGCCGGTTCACATCCGACATCACGCTTCTGGTCGCCGCCGGGCCCTGCGGCGCCATGCCTTTCGTGATCGCCACCCAATACGGTGTCAGGACCGAAGCGATCGCAAAGGCGGTGCTGATCTCGACCCTTCTGTCGATCCTGTCGCTGGCGATATTGACGGCCTGAAAACAAACTGGTTTTTGGCAAAGGATCAAATTTGTGCCACATTTTCTCCCTAGCGACCAATGCCAATACCGGACTGGACAAGGCAGGAGTTCCAGTGACATCTGAGATTTCCATCCGCCCGCTCACGCCCGGCGACAGATCCGCCTGGCGACCGCTCTGGCGCGATTATCTCGCCTTCTATGACACCGACCTGCCCGACGAGATCTACGAGCTGACATTTGCGCGCTATACCGATCCGGCGCGGACCGATATGCTTGGCTGGATTGCATGGCAGGGCGGTAACGCCGTCGGCCTTGTCCATGCGATCGTTCACGCCCATGGCTGGAAGGTGGCGCCGGTGACCTATCTGCAGGATCTTTTCACGACGCCCGCCGCCCGGGGCAAGGGCGTGGCGCGCGCGCTCATCGAAACGGTCTATGCCGACGCGGATGCCGCCGGGCGGGGCGCGGTCTACTGGCTGACCCAGACCGACAATACCGCGGCGCGCGCCCTTTATGACCGTGTCGCCGTCGCCACCGATTTCATGAAGTATAGCCGGAGTTGATGGTGCTGCGCCTTACGCTGTTTGCCGGCCTCATGGCCCTGTCCGCCTGCACCGCCGTGCCGCGGATGGATGTTCCCGAACGCCGCGATGCCGCGCTGCCCGCCACATTGCCGCCGATGGCGCAGTTTGCCCTGCGCAGCGCCCCCGCGCCCGAGCGGTCCAACGCCGCGATTGCGCGCGACATCCTCGATCTCAGCTTTCAGATGGAAAGCGGGCGCGAGATCACCCGGCTCAGCCGGTTCGAAGGACCGATCACGGTTGCCGTGGTCCCGGGCGCGCCGGCCTCGCTCGGCGCGGATCTGGACCGGCTGCTGGCCCGACTCCGCCGCGAGGCGCGGATCGACATTTCGCGGGTATCGCGTGACAGCGGCCCGGCCTCGATCGTCATCGAAACTCTGCCCCGCAGCCGGATGCAGCGTGTGGTGCCACAAGCCGCCTGCTTCGTCGTGCCCCGCGTATCAAGCTGGAACGACTTCCGGCGCATGCGCAATGGCCGCGATCTGGACTGGACCACGCTGGAAACCCGACAGCAGATCGCGGTGTTCATCCCGTCCGACGTACCGCCCCAGGAGATTCGCGACTGCCTGCACGAGGAGGTAAGTCAGGCCATCGGGCCGCTCAACGATCTCTATCGCCTGTCCGACAGCGTCTTCAACGACGATAATTTCAACGCCGTGCTGACCGGGTTCGATATGCTTGTCCTGCGGGCCTATAACGACCCCGCCCTGAGATCGGGCATGACAAGGGCGGAGGCGGCCGCGGCCCTGCCCGGCATCCTTGCCCGGCTGAACCCGCGGGGCAATGGCGGCGGCCTCGGCCCGTCGGGGGCCAGCCCGCGGGCCTGGATCGACGCCATCGAAACCGCGCTTGGGCGCGGCAGCACCAACGACCCGCGCCGCATCGCCGCCGCCCGGCAAGCGGTGGCCATCGCCCGGTCGCAGGGGTGGCAGGACAACCGGCTTGCCTTCTCCTATTTCGCGCTTGGCCGGTTGAGCCTCACGCGGGATCCGGACCTGTCGCTTGCGTCCTTTCTGGCCGCCGGGCAGATCTACCGGCAGATCGCGCCGGGCGGCATTCACATGGCGCATGTGAACATGCAGCTCGCCGCCTTCGCGCTTTCCTCGGGGCAGGCCGAGCGGGCGCTTGAGCTGACCGGCGCGGCCCTGCCCGCCGCCACGCAGGCCGAAAACGCCAGCCTTCTGGCGACGCTTCTGATGATCCGGGCCGAGGCGCTGGATCTGACAGGTCGCCCGTCCGAGGCGCGCGCGGTCAGGCTCGACAGTCTGGGATGGGGCCGCTATGGCTTCGGCCGGACCGATGCCGTGGAGGCCCGGCTGAACGAGATCGCGGGGCTGGTGCCCCGAACCTGAACGACATTGCGATAGGGGGCAAAATGCTGAATCTGGTCGGGTTTGGTCTGGGCATTCTTCTGGGGCTCTGGACCGCCTATAAACGCGGCGGCAGCGCGCTCGATCTGTTGCACTACGCCACGATTTTCGGGCTGATCGGCTTTGTCGTCGGGGCCTTCGCCATGCTTGTGATCCCCGCACCGGCGTGAGAGGCTGCGCCTCATGTTCCTGCCGTTCTTCGAAACCCTGCGCATGGCCCGCATACCTGTGTCCTTGCGGGAGTATCTCGGCTTTCTCGAAGGGGTTTCCGCCGGTCTGGTGACCTATGACGTGGATGGGTTCTATTACCTTGCCCGCACCGCAATGGTGAAGGACGAACGCCATCTGGACCGGTTCGACCGTGCCTTTGCCCATGCGTTCGGCGGGCTGGAACAGATCACCCCGGAGCAGGTGCTGGAGGCCGCCGAGATCCCGCCCGAATGGCTGGAAAAGCTGGCCGAGAAGCACCTGAGCGAGGAGGAGCGCGCCGAGATCGAGGCGCTTGGCGGGTTCGACAAGCTCATGGAAACGCTCCGCGAGCGGTTGAAGGAACAGAAGGACCGCCATCAGGGCGGCAGCAAATGGATCGGAACCGCGGGCACCTCCCCCTTCGGGGCCTATGGCTACAACCCCGAGGGGGTGCGGATCGGGCAGGACCGCTCCCGCCACCGCCGCGCGGTCAAGGTCTGGGACAAGCGCGAGTTCAGAAACCTCGATGGCGATGTGGAACTGGGCACGCGCAACATCAAGGTTGCCCTCAAGCGGCTGCGCCAATGGGCCCGCACCGGCGCGGCGGAGGAGCTTGATCTCGACGGGACGATCCGCGCCACTGCCGAGCATGGCTATCTGGACGTCAAGACCCGGCCCGAACGCCGCAATGCGGTGAAGGTGCTGCTGTTTCTCGATATCGGCGGCTCCATGGATGATCATGTGCAGGTTGTCGAAGAGCTGTTTTCCGCCGCGAAATCGGAGTTCAAGCATCTGGAACACTATTACTTTCACAATTGCCTGTACGAGGGCGTCTGGCGCGACAATCGCAGGCGGTGGACCGATCAGACGCCAACCTGGGACGTGCTCAACACCTACGGGTCCGATTACAAATGCATTTTCGTCGGCGATGCCGCGATGAGCCCCTATGAGATCGCCTTTGCCGGCGGCGCGAATGAGCATTGGAACGCGGAGGCCGGCCAGGTCTGGCTGGAACGCGCCTGTGCCCAGTGGCCCGATTTCCTGTGGATCAATCCCACGCCGGAGCGGCACTGGCGCTACACCCAGTCGACGCAGATGATCGCGGAGATCTTTCAGGGACGCATGGTGCCGATGACGCTGGAAGGGCTGGACCGGGGCATGCGGGACCTCAGCCGCTAGAACCGCGTGGCCCCCGGCCCGCCATCCGGCACATCCGGATGGGGCTGCTCCGCGTCCCGCGCCCGGGCTGCAGGCTTTGCAAGCCGCGCCCGGTAACCCCGAACTGCCTAGCGCGCGGAGTGCGGGTGCCAGACGGGCAGCGCCATCTCCTCCGCCGGGACCCGGCGCAGGCAGAAATCGCAGACGTCGCAGCCCTGGGCCAGGGTGCCCGAGCGGCTGACCGAGACCGGGCGGTCGGAGGCGTTCACGATCTCCATCCATTGCGCATCCCAGGCGCACAGGATCGGGGTCAGATCGCTGCGCCCGGCATCCCAGAAGTAATCCGCGAAGGCGCATTCCGTGACCTTGAGCGTGGCGTGATCAGGCCCGTTTTCCTGGTGAAACCGCATGCCTGCGCCCCAGATCAGCCTTGCGCGCGCGCTCAGCCTGTCACCGTCCTGCGCCTGCCCCACGGGGTCGGACGCGGTCCAGAGCCAGGCCCGTGTCAGCCAGTGCGCGAGCCCCTTCCCGCTTTGCAGAAAGGCGGCCCCGGCCCGGTCGCGGGCGGCCCGCCGGTCCAGCCCGGCCTCCTCCAGCAACTCCGCCGCGGCATGAAGCCCGGTGGCCAGCGCCTCGTTGAAGGCGGTCTGAGCGCCACCGCCGGGGAAACCGCGGCGCGCGCCAAGCTGCGCCGCGCGGATCCTGAGCGCCTGATCGTCGATCTGCACGTCCCCGCCACGGTTCAGCGCCCGCAGGAACCCGCGCCGCCAAAGGGTGATGATCGCGTCGGTCATCTCGGTCTCCTCTTCGCATCTCAATCCATTGCCGCCAGCACGCGAAAGATCTTCACGGGCTACACGGGCGAGGAACAATCTTCCGTCGAAATTCGGGCTCGGCAAAACGGGCCTGAAGCATGTCATCAAAAATGGTGTAAAGCCGGATGCGGTCTTCCAGCGAGATATCGGGCCTCAGCATCACGATCCCGCTGAAGGCCCCGTAATCGAGCAGCGCGATATCCTGCGCCATCGCCGGATCGACGCCAAAGCGCATCTCGTAGATCCGCGCGGTGAAGTTCAGCCGCGCCGCATCCGCCGCCGCGACCTTTGCGGCCAGGGCCGGGTCCCGCGCGGCAAGCTTCCGGATGTTGAGTTCCAGATGCATGTCAAGCGCGATCATCTCCTGCACGATCCGCTCGAACGCCTCCGCATCGAAGTGCTCCAGATCGAAATCGGCGATCGGGTTGTCCGTCTGGACCGCGCGCCAGTGATCCACCAGCGCCTCCAGAAACGTCGCCTGATCGGCGAAATGATGGTAGAAGGAGCCCTTGGTCAGGCCGGCCTCGGCGCAGACCCTGTCGATACGCAGCGCATCGGGCCCTTCGGCGCTCAGCAGATCAAGGCCAAGGGTCAACCAATCGTCGCGGTCAAATCTCTTGCGCGGGGCGGTCATGGGGCCAGCCCCCAGAGGCCAAGGCCGATCACCGGCAGAAACAGCCAGCCCTGCGGCAATTGCCCATAGCCCGCCCCGATCATGAGCGGCAGGATCAGACCAAGCGCCGCGAACCCCGCCGCCAGGGCGACGCCCGCAATGGCAAGCCCGGTCGCGCCGCCGGCGCCAAGACCCGCAGCCAGAAACAGCCCCGCCATCGCCACCAGCGTAACCGAAACCAGGTGCCAGCACAGATAGGCCGTATCGCGGGCCAGATCGGGCAGATCCCGGCTGGCCCTGAGCGGTGCCGCCACCTGGCTGCCGCCGACGAACAGATGAATGCCGGCCCAAAGACCCGACATGGCAGCAGCGGCAAGAAAGGGTGTGGAGATCATCGGACCGACTCAATGTTGTTCGAATTTACATACCAGATGGTATGGTTCATGCAAGTCCCTATTGCCGCCCGCCTGCCGGTGCCCCATATCCTGCCTATGCTCAAGTTTACGCCCATCTTGCTGGCCATCATCTATGCCCTTGTGATGTATCAGTTTTCCGCCTGGCGCACCCGGCGGGAGCTGGATCAGCGCTCCACCGAACTGGCCGATCCGCGCCTGAAGGCGCTGACCGACCGGATGGCGGAGGCGCTTGGGGTGGAGCGGATCAAGGTGAATCTCTACGAGATCGATCCGGTCAACGGGCTGGCGGCGCCGGACGGGCGCATTTTCCTGACCCGGGGATTTTTCAACAAGTACCGTCTGGGCGAGGTCAGCGCCGAGGAGATGGCCAGCGTCATCGCCCATGAGTTGGGCCATGTCGCCCTTGGCCACGCGCGCCGCCGGATGATCGATTTTTCCGGGCAGAATGCGGTGCGCGTGGCGCTGGCCACGGTTCTGGGGCGGATCATCCCGGGCGTCGGTGTCTGGATCGCGAATATGCTCGCCTCTCTTCTGATGGCGCGGCTGAGCCGTCAGGACGAATACGAGGCGGACGCCTATGCCTCGGCGCTGCTGGTCAAATCAGGGATCGGGACGGGACCGCAGAAAAGCCTGTTCACCAAGCTTGAGGGACTGACCGGGATGGGCGGGCGCGGCATTCCCGCCTGGCTGATGAGCCATCCGAAAACCCACGACCGGATTGCGGCGATCGAGGCGCTGGAGGCCCGCTGGGCCCGCGAATTGCCACAGGAATAGGCGGCGGTCCGCGCCGCTAGACGGCAAGGGCCTTTCCCAGCCTGGGCAGGCGCGCGCGCTTCATCAACTTGCGCAGATCAAGATCTTCGCCCGACAGGGTTTCGGCCTGCCGATGCACGCGGCGCACCACCTGTTCGATCACCTCGGGCGCCTCGGCCCACAACGCGCGCAGAAGTGCATCGGGATGCAGGGCGCTGAGCCCCGGCCCCTCCAGTTCACGGGCCGGAAAGTCCTTCAGGTTCAGCGTGACGATGGCCTCCGCCCGGCCGGAAAGCGCGGTGGCCAGTACATGCACATCGGCAGCATCGGGCAGCCAAAGGCGCGCCTCAAGCGCCGGATCGGGCGCAATCTCCGCATCGGGCCAGAGGGCGCGCAGGCGGGCGATTTCGCCCCGCGCAATCACTTCGTCCGCCGGGTCGCGGCGGGCGGCGACGCGGGCCCATTCCTCAAGAATGCGCGCCGACCAGACCGGCGTGATCATCCCGGTCCCGGCAACGCCCATCAGGATCTCCCGCAGAACGGTGGGGTAGAGCACGCAGGCGTCGAGGCAGGTCCTCATGGCAGCAGCCGGAACGCCAATACCTTCAGATAACCGGTTTCGCTCAGATCGGGATGTTGCGGGTGATCGGGCCCGGCAAATCCGGTGTAGATCAGCCGCGGCACCCGCCCGGCCCGCCCGATCCCGCGCAGGCACGCCGCGCGGAACTTGCCAAGATCGGCGGCATGGGAGCAGGAACACAGGATCAGCACGCCCCCGGGCGCGACCAGCGGCGCGGCCAGCCGCGCCACGCGTTCATAGGCGCGCAGGCCCTTTTCCAGCGCGGGTTTCGACGGCGCGAAGGCAGGCGGGTCGGCAATCACGAGATCGAAGCTCTCGCCCTCCTGCTCCAGCGCCTCCATCACCGCGAATGCGTCGCCCCTGCGCGTGGCAAGATCGGCGGCCCGCCCCATGGCGCGGGCCCCGGCAAGGGCCAGATCCAGCGCGGGTTCCGAGGCGTCGACGGCCAATGCGCCCGTCGCGCCACCTGCCAGACAGGCCAGTGCGAAACCGCCGACATGGGAAAAGACATCCAGCACGCGGGCCTCCCGCGCCAGTCGCGCCGCGACCCCGTGATTGAACCGCTGATCGTAGAACAGCCCGGTTTTCTGGCCCGCCATCACATCGGCCATGTAGGTCGCCCCGTTCATCGGAACCGGGATCGGCCCCTCGGGCGCGGCACCCCGCAAGACCGCGGTTTCCTCGGCAAGCCCTTCGGCCGCCCGCGCCCGCCCGCTGCCGTTCTTGATGAGGGTCGTGCACCCGGTCAGATCGGCGAGGATTTCGCTCAGCATGCCCAGCCGCTCCTCCAGCCAGATCGCATTGGGCTGGATCACCAGTGTCTCGCCGAACCGGTCCACGATCAGGCCGGGCAGCGCGTCGCCTTCGGCATGGACCAACCGATAATAGGGCGCGTCGAACAGCTTCTGCCGCAGATCGAGGGCGGCCCCGATCCGCGCGCGGAGCCAGTCCGCGTCGATCAGGGCGGTGGCATCGCGATCCAGCATCCGAAAGGCGATTTTCGCCTCGACCGTGGCGACGCCCACCCCGACAGGCCGCCGGTCCGCATCTTCGAGGATCGCCAGCGCGCCGGCGGGAATGGCGCGGGATCGGCGGTCCAGCACCAGTTCATCGGCCCAGGCCCAGGGCGCGCCGTGGCGCAATCTGCGGGCTTCAGCCTTGGGTTTCAGACGCAGGGTGGGCAAAGAAGAAGGGGGCGCAATCATGCGCCCCCTCTATCTTGGATCAATCCGGTCCGAAAGGGATCAGTTGAGCCCGGCCACAAGCACCGGGTCGCCGCCAAACGCCTCGCCCGCCCAGGAACGCAGGCGCGCCTGGATACGGTCGCGCTGGAAAATACCATCGCGCTCGGCAGCCACCGCATCGGGGCCCACAAGGGCGGGGAAGGTCACGTCCACATGGGTCGGCCCGTAAAGAACGGCACCGGTTTCGGCATGGCGGACCACCAGATCGAACTCGATTTCATGTTCGCCGCGGAGATTGCTGTAGCGGGTGCGGTCGGTCAGCGCGTGGAACCGGGTCATCACAAGGCGGACCTGCACCGGCACATCGCCGTCCAGCCGGGCAAGGGCCTGCCGCAGGGGCGGGGTCATGAGATCGGCCACCTGCTGGTGGCGATTGCCGATCGGGTCTTCGCGCCAGACGATATCGGCGCGCGGCTTGATCGTGTTGGCCTCTGACACGGTCAGCGAGGTCGGGACATCGACGATCACCTCCTCCACCCGCCAGTCCTGCGCCGAAGAGGCGACGGATGACGGCGCGGTTTGAGCGGAGCCGAACTCCAGCGGCGCGTTGCGGGTAACCGTACCGGGGGCGGAACAGGCCGAAACCGCCAGTACCGTACCCAGGATCGCAAATGAGATCAGACGTTTCATGCTTTTCCTCCTGCCCCCGAAAGATGGGCAATTCAGATGTTCTTCGGGCAAGGCTGCCGCTCAAAAGAGGCCGCAATGCGAAAACCCCGGCGCGCTGCCGGGGTCTTTTGGTGATTAAATCTTGTCTCAAATACGGCGTGATGCCGGTGAAACGGCCTGCCCACGCCGTGGCAGACACGGTGACAAAGCCTGCCGCAGCCTAGCCCTGCGCGACCTGCATCCGCTGCTGGCCAAGCCCGTCGATCTCCAGAACCACCTCGTCGCCGGGGGCCAGAAACCGCGGCGGAGACATGCCTGCCCCGACACCGGGCGGCGTGCCGGTCGCGATGATGTCACCGGGATGAAGCGTGAAGAACCCGCTGAGATAGGAGATCAGCCTTGCCACCCCAAAAATCATTTGCCGGGTCGAACCGTCCTGCCGCAACTGGCCGTTCACCGACAGGCGCAAGCCAAGCGCCTGGGGGTCGCCGATCTCGTCGGGGGTCACCAGCCAGGGGCCGAGCGGGGCGAAGCTGTCGCAGCTTTTGCCCTTGGTCCACTGGCCCGCGCGATGTTTCTGGTAGTCCCGCTCGGACACATCGTTGACGGCCACATAGCCCGCCACATGGGCCAGTGCATCCGCCTCCTCCACATGTTTGGCGGGCCGGCCGATGACCACGCCCAGCTCGACTTCCCAATCGGTCTTGGCGGAACCGCGGGGGATATAGATCGTATCGGTCGGTCCGGTTATGGCCGACGTCGCCTTCATGAAGATCAGCGGCTCGGGCGGCGGCGTCGCGCCGGTTTCCGCGGCGTGATCGGCATAGTTCAGACCGATGCAGACGATCTTGCCTGTCCCGGCCACGGGCGGGCCAAGCCGCGGATTGCCCCCCACCACCGGCCCGTCCGCCGTGAACCCGTCCAGCCGGGTCAGCGCGTCGCCGCCCAGATCCGCCACCTGCCCGGACAAATCGCGGATCCGTCCCTCGGCATCCAGAACGCCCGGTTTTTCCGCCCCCGCTTCGCCATAGCGCACGAATTTCATAAGCTCACTCCCCTTCCTGCATGTCCTTGAGTCCCGCCATCGCGGCCCGTGCGCCCGCCAGAATCCAGGCGTGTTCCGAGGCGATGAAAAACCCGCTGACCCCGTCGGCGCGCAGGCGCGCGGCCTGCGCCGCATCCGCCACGAAGGTCATGTATCCCTTGCCCGCGGCTCGCGCCGCCCGGCCCACCGTTTCGAATGCGGCCCGCAACTCGGCGCTGTCCTGATCGGTCTTTCCGTAAGCGACGCTCAGATCGGCGGGCCCCAGGAACACCGCGTCGATCCCCTCGGTCGCGGCGATGTCATCCGCGCAGTCGACCGCTTCGGGGTCTTCGATCTGGGCGATCACGACCGTCTCGGCGGCACTTCGGGACAGAAGCCCGGCCATGCTGCCGGTGCCATAGCCCGCCCATCTGCTGGAGCCCGCATAGCCCCGCCCGCCATGGCCGAAGCGGGCGGCCTTGGCAATCTTCGCCGCGCCCGTCCCGGTCATCACATGCGGCACCACGACACCCACGGCGCCCGCATCGAGCGCCTGCAGAATGTGCTCCGGCGCGGATGAGGCGACCCGCACCAGCACCGGAAAGCCGCCCGCGCGCGCCACGGCCAGGCAATTGCCGAGACTGCCGCGATCGAAGGGCGCATGTTCCTGATCGATGCATACGAAATCGAGACCGGAGAGCATCAGCACCTCCATCACGTCGACGGCCGGTGTCTTCATGAATGTCCCGGCCAGGATTTCCCCCGAGACGAGCCTTGATTTGAACGATGCCGGTGCCACGGGCCTGCCTCCCCCACGGGTAATTCTGCCGCGACCCTGCCGGGATCGCCGGGGGAATGCAATTGCCGATGGCCGGGCCGGTGTCAGGCGATGGGGCGGGCTGCCGAGTCGGAGCCGTCGGGGCCGGGGATTTGCCGGCTCGCAGCTTCGGGCGCGCCCGGATCCTGCCCGGCCCCGGGCGGGGCGGGCGCGGGGCCCGGCGCTGGCGCGGCCTCAACGGAAGGCCCGGGAGACCCGGTGGCCGGCCCGGTTGTCAGGCGCACCGCCCGCCGGCCGCCTTGCTGGCCGAGACGGCCCCGCAACACGATCCGGCCATTGCGGTCTTCAAGAGAGATGTTCGCCAGATCCGCGGCCTCGAACGGGATCAGATCTCCGGGCGCGAGACGCTCCAGCTCGGCCAGGCTGCGCACCCGGCGCATAAGGATCACGTCAAGATCCACCTCCGCTCCGACGATCGTCTGACGAAAGGCGGCCTGCCACGTCGGGTCCAGCGCGGGGCGCGCCGCCTGCTGCGCCGCCGCCGACCCCGACCCGGCGGGCACGATCAGCAAGACCTTGCCGGTCTTCGCACCCTCGCCAAGGCTCAGCTCCATCTCGAACTGGTGATAGGCGGCATCGGGCATCAGAAGCGGCAATTGCCGCCGGTCGGCCAGCGGGCCGCCAAAGCTCATCCGCCGGGGCCAGTCGACGCCCTGAACCCCGTCCAGCTCCGCCGCAAAGGCCGAAAGCAGCAATTCGATGAAATCCTTGGTCAGGGCGATGTCGATCTTGGTGAACGGCCGGTCGGGCCCCTGCACCGGATCGACCCGGCCCGTCGTCTGCACCTCGATCAGCGCATCGACGACCGGCTGCTGCAACAGGCACAGACCGCGCGCGCCGTGAGGCGCATCCAGACCGGTCAGCAAGCCGCCATCGGGCAACCCGGTCAGCAGATCGCCGATCAGAAGCGACCAGCTTACATCGTCCCTGCCCGGTTCGGGCACAAGGCCGGCAAAGGGCGCGCCCGCCCGGCGAAGGGCCCGCTGAAAGGCGCGCCGCGCGCCCGCCCCCCTGTCCGCGGCCGGGGTGGCGCGCGCCCGTTTGGTCATGCGCTGCAGAACGGATAAGCTGGCGGTATCCGCCATGAATGCCGGCCCTTCAATCTGGAAAATCCCGCGGGCTTTATGCCCCAGGCAGGGTTAAGAAACCCTTAGGCCGCGCGCAGGGCGCGCCCCGGCAGCCGCACCCGGAACCGCGCGCCCCCCTGCCCCGGCACATAGATCAGCCCGCCGCCCAGACGACCCATGATCTCCCGGCTGATCGCAAGACCAAGACCCGCCCCGGGGGCCTCGCCCGCGGTATCGCCCCGGGCGAATTTCTCGAAGATCAGCGATTGCTGGCGGGGGGCCACACCGGCGCCGTTATCGGCAAACTCCACCTCGACCCGTCCGGGCAGCCGCAGAACCTCTATCCGCAGTTCCGGCTCAGCCGCGTCGCAGTATTTCTGCGCGTTCGAGATCAGATTGATGAACACCTGCGCCAGACGGTCCGCATCGGTCCAGAGCGGCACCTCTTCATCGGCCCGGGTGCGCAGGATACTGAGCCGCGTGCCGCCCAACAGCGCGCTGGTGGCATTCACGGCCCGGTCCAGCACATCGCCCAGCATCGTGTTGCCCTCGTTCAGCGTCACCCGGCCGTCTTCCAGCACGGCCAGATCCAGCAGATCGTCCAACAGCCGCGTCAGCCGCAGGCTTTCGTCATGGATGATCCGGCTGAAGCGCGTCCGTCCCTCCGCATCCAGATCCTCGCTTTTCATCAGGATCTCGGAAAACGCCCGGATCGAGGTCATGGGCGTGCGCAGCTCATGGCTGATCTGGCTGAGAAAAGCGTCTTTCTGCACCGACAGTTCGGTCAGCTTCTGGTTCGCCTCGCGCAGGCGCGCGGCGGTCTGAGCCAGTTCCGCCGATTTCGCCTCCAACTGGCTGGAATACTCCATCATCTGCGCCGTTTCATCGGCCACGGCCAGCAGATCGCGCACCGACACGCTGGCGCCGCCGGTGATCTGGCCCACCATCGCATTCGCCGTCGCCGCGCCGACGGAGCCTGCAAGTTCGCGCTCCAGCCTTTCGAGAAAATCGGGCGTCGGTTCGGGCAGGCGCGCCTCGCGGCCCTGCGCGGCGGCGGCGTCGCGGAACAGGCGTGCGGCCCGGCCGGCGCCCAGAATCCGCTGCGCCATGATCAACAGGTCATCCGCCGTCCCGGCGCTGCCCTTCCATGCCAGCGGCGTGCGCGAATGCTCGTAGACATTCACGAACTGCGCGCCCATCAGACGTTCCATCGGGCTGGGGAATGTGAACAGCGAGACCAGCACGAAGGCAAAACTGTTCACCCCGAGCGACAGGACCATCGCGGTCAGAAGCGGGTCCGCCCCGTCCAGCCCCAGGGGCGTGGCCGGTCTGAGCCATGTCAGGCCGAAGGGCCCGTTTTCCAGAACACCCTGCATCAGGCCCGCGGTCGCCGCATTCGGAACCAGCAACACCCAGCCCCATATCAGGAAGCCCAGCCCGATCCCGGCGGCCGCCCCGGCCCGTGTTGCCCCGCGCCAGAAAATGCCGCCCAGGAGAGCCGGCAGAACCTGCGCCACCCCCAGAAAGGCGATCAACCCGATCGAGGCGAGCGCCTCCGTCCCGCCGGACATGCGGTAATAGACCAGCCCCAGCGTCAGAACACCGGCGATGCTCAGACGGCGGGCCATCAGCGCCACCCGGCGCATGTCGCCGGTCATCGGGTTTTCGCCCTTCGTGGCGCGCATCCAGAGCGGCACGATGATATGGTTCGACACCATCGTGCTGAGCGCCAGCGCGGCGATGATCACCATCGATGTCGCGGCGGAGAAGCCGCCCAAAAACGCAAACAGCGCAAGCCCGTCCTGCCCCGCGGCCAAGGGCAAGGTCAGCATGAAAAGATCGGGGTTCGCGCCCTCGGGCATCATTTGCAGACCGACCACCGCGATCGGGATCACGAAGATGCTCATCAGCAGCAGATAGAGCGGAAAGGCCCAACTGGCGGTGGCCAGATGCCGCTCATCGGCGTTTTCGACGACCATCACCTGAAACATCCGCGGCAGGCACAGGATCGCCGCGCCGCTCAGCACCGTCAGCCCGACCCACCGCGCGCCGTTCGATGTCCAGGTGGCGATCGGGCTCTCCTCGATCCGCAGCAGAACGTCTCGCGGCCCGTCCGCAAGCCCCCAGACCACGAAGCCGCCCACCGCCAGCAACGCGAACAGCTTGACGATCGATTCCAGAGCGATGGCGGAGACCAGACCGGGGTGGCGCTCGTTCACATCCAGCGAGCGGGTGCCGAAGACGATGGTGAAAAGCGCAAGCCCCCCCGCCACCCAGACGGCCGTGCTTTCCGTATCCGGCGCGCCAAGCGCGCCGGGACGCGCAAAGACCGAAAAGGACAGCGTGACCGATTGCAGTTGCAGCGCGATGTAGGGCGTCGTCCCGATCACGGCCAGGATCGTGACCATCGCCGCCAGACCGCCGGATTTTCCGTAGCGGCTGGAAATCATGTCCGCGATCGAGGTGATCCGCTGCGCGCGGCCGATCCGCACCATTTTCCGCAGCAGCCAGAACCAGCCGATGAAGACCAGCGTCGGGCCGAGATAGATCGTCATGAACTCCAGACCCGACCGCGCCGCCGAGCCGACGGCGCCGTAAAACGTCCATGCGGTGGTGTAGATCGACAGGCTGAGCGTGTAGACAAGCGGGGAGCTGAGCCAGCGGGCCTTGCCCTCGGCGGCCCGTTTTTCGGCCAGAAACGCCACCCAGAAAAGGCCCGCCACATAAAGCACGCAGACCGCGACCAGCCCGTCGAAGGACAGCATTCTAGCGCTCGCCCGGCTGATCCGGGTCGCGCGGCGTGATCCGGTCAAGCGCCCGGGACAGCGCCGCGGCCACCACGATCAGGGCCAGCCAGACACCCAGGAAATACACCAGCCAGCCCGCCGTCGCCCCCTCGACACCGGCATCGGTCGTCAGGATGAACACCGGCCCGAAGAACAGGAACGCCCCCAGCACGGGCAAAAGCTTGGCCGCGTCCTGCAACCGGTTCCGCCGATAGGTCCGGCGCTCAAGAAACACACGTTTGGCCATCGTGTCGCGGGTCCCTTTCGGGGTGGATTTGCCATGGCGGGTCATGATCCCTGATCGGGCAGCCCGGCACCGTTCAGACTGACGCCATGGGCGACATCGCGCAAGGTCTCCACCATCTCGGCATTCGAAAAGGGCTTGGTCAGATAGGCATTCGCGCCGAGCGACAAAGCCAGATCGCGATCCTTCGCCTGCCCCTTGGCGGTCAGCATCAGGACCGGCAGATTCCGCGTCTCCGAGGTGTTCCGCAGATCGCGCAGGATGTCGAGACCGGAGCGGCCGGGCAACATCACGTCCAGCACCACCACGTCCGGCGTCAGCCGCGCCACTGCGTCCAGCGCGGTTGCGCCATTGCCATGGCCATGCACCTCCCACCCGTCGCGGGACAGGATAAAGCTTATGGCTTCCAGAATATTGGCCTCATCCTCGACCAGCAAAACCCGCGTGCCCAAACCGTTCTCCTCCGATGGTCAGGCGTCATGGGTTCAACACTGCCCGTTTTCTGTGCGAAGTCAAACGCCTGTTGGGCGGTCTCATCCCACAAGGCTGTCCATCCGCCGGGCCGTGCAGCCCTCGCGCGGGCAAACGGCGCAGCCCGGTCCGACGGGCTGCGCCCCGGACCCGGCCCGCTCTTCCTCCACCGGGCGCAGCAGCATCGTCGCCCGCATCACGGGCTCCGCCCCGAACCCCGCCGCACGGGCCGGCTGGCAGATGGACCAGGCGCGGAAGGTGGTGCCGTTCGGCAGATCCAGCACGCTTGCTTCGGGCACCATCGGTTTGCTCAAGGCCCGGTAGAGCGGCCAGAGCGGACATCCCGCCCCGAAGCGTGGGATCGAAAAGGCCCCGATCCGGCGGCGGAAGATCAGCGCGCCCGCCGCGTCGCAGACCGCCAGCCCGAACGGCGGCGCACCCTTGGCACGCGGCAGGCTTGCCAGACGCCGCAGAACCAGCGCCACGTCCCCGCCGGCCATCGGCAAAAGCGGCTCGGGCTCGAAACCGCTGTCCAGTGCTGCGGCAAGAAACGGTTTCAGCGGCAGGCGCGCGGCATCCTCCGCGTAATGGCGCAGCAGGCGTTCGGCCAGCGTCCGCGTCGCGGGATCCTCCATTCCCGCCACGCCGACAAGGATCGCACCGATCGTCCCCGCGCCGGCCTCCTCGATCATCGGGAAGTGATGATCCATCGCGTCGAAAAACGCCTCCACCGTTTCCTGCGGCGTGGATGGCGCGCCCTGCCGCCCGCCCTGGCTTTCGAAATGCGACAGCATCGCCGTGGCCCGCGCCGACAGTCTTTCCGCCTCTTCATGCAGGTTGCGGTGAAAACGTCCGCGCCATTGCGGCTCGATATCCGGCTCACGCACCAGAATATCCGCGGTCGAGCGGATCGCCGCGACGGTCGACAACAGCTCGTGCATCGCCTCGGCCAGAACCGGGTCATGGGCCAGCCGGTCATGCAGCCCGTCGACCAGCCCCTCAAGGCCCGCGATACGTTTGTGCTGCGATGCGATCAGCCCGGCCCATCCCGGGAAGCGGCCCGCCAGTTCGTCGATCCGGCCGGTTTCGGGCGCCGGGCCGAAGGCGGGCGGGCTTTCCCCCGCCGCCGCCTGCAACGCATCGAACAGCGAGGCATCCGCCCCCTCGCTCAGCGCGGTCGGCTCCACCTCCAGCTTCCGGGCCAGATCGACCAGAAGCTTGCCTCCAATCCGGCGGCGGTTGTGCTCGATCAGGTTCAGGTAGCTGGCCGAGATGCCCACCGCGCGCGCCAGATCGCTTTGCTTGATCCCCATCACCGTGCGCCGTTCCCGGATGCGGCTTCCGGTAAGCGCGTGGCGACGCTGGGGCGCGGAGCGTTGGGTCATGACGTGCCTCGGAACTGGGCGTTGTCAAAAGTTTTACAGAAACGGTGCCGCGTCTCAACACACATGGCGTCGCAGGGCGGCAAAGCCCTTCCCGCCGGAAAATATCTAGAATTTGACCGGTCTGTTTCGCCGCGCATGTATAAGGTGTATGTTGTCCGGTGGGGGCGATAATGGTGTGGAGTACATCCCATGACCACATTCTCTCCGGTGTCCGGTCCTCCGGTTCCGGCACCCACGGCCCAAAGTCAGGCCCCGGTCAGTTCAAGCTCGGAACGGGCCTCTCCTCCCGCAGGCGGCATTCCCGCCCTGGGGCGCGAAGCGGTCACACCCGCGCGCGACAGCAGCCGCTCTGACAGGCCAACGAACCCGACCCCTCAGGATCCGCCGAAGAACCCGCCGGTTCTGAAAGGGTTGAATGTGGAACCGCTGGACACCCGGCTGGTGGGCGATCAGGACAAAATCCCCAATCCGCCGCCGCCCCCAGGGTCCGACATTCCGACAAGGCTGGCCGAGATGACGCCAACCGCACGGCAGGTGGATCTGCGCCGCTGATCCTGCGCGCGCAGCCACCTGCCGCATCGCATCTGCAGACACCCCCGGCCCTGCGGGGCGGGGCGTGCCTGTACTGCACGCCCGCCGCGGATCAAACGCGCCGTTCGGCCAGCATCAGCTGTGTCCGTTTCAATTCGCGCAGGATCCGGTCCGCCTGAATCTGCGGCATCAGGCTCAGCTTCATCTGCAACGCCATCAGCAGCAATACGGCCCCCGGCAGGCCCCATCTCAACGCGCCAAGCGCGTCGGCGGCCCCGAAGAACCGGATCGCGCAATAGGTGCCCAGGGCGAACAGGATGATCTGGATCACCATGACCACCCAGGTGACCCAGCCCAGTTTGCCCCGGAATTGCGCCAGCCCAAGCTGGAACCAGCCCTGTTCTTCGGTGGCGTGGAGAATCGCGCGATCCTCGGCTCTCAGGGCCTCTTCGATCAGTTGGTCAAGCTTGCTCATCGCAGTCTCCTTTCAACGCCTCTCTCAGTTTCAAGCGCGCATGCATCAGCCGGGATTTGACCGTGCCATGCGGGATATCCAGCGCCACGGCCACCTCGGCCACGCTCATGTCTTCCAGATAGAACAGCGCCACCGTGGCGGCATGATCCGGGGGCAAGGCGGCAACCGCCCCGCGCACCGCCCTTGCATCCGCCGCATCGGGGCCGGCCTCGGGCGTTGCAGCCGGCAGTTCGGCCGCGGCGGCGCGCATGATCTCGCGGGAAGCGATCTGGCGCCTGATCTGCCGGGCCACCCTGCGCGTCACGATCCGCGTGGCCCAGGCCGGGAACGCCACCGGGTCGCGCAGCCGCGGCAGGCCGCGCAGGACCTCAACCCAGGCCTCCTGCACCACGTCGCGCGCCATTTCCCGGTCGCCCAGCAACCGCACCGCATGGGCCAGCAGGCGCGGGCCGCGCAGATCGGCGATCTGCGCAAGGGCCGCCCGGTCACCGGCCTGCGCGCGGGCAACCAGCATCTCCTCCACTATCCGACCTGCCTGTCGCATCCGCCGTCTTTCTCGTTCTGTCGGGACTAAGGTGGCCGCCGGTACCGAACCGGTTCACGCGCAGGCGCCGCAAATCGGCGACTGCGCATGAAAAAGGGCGCGGCCCAAAGGCCGCGCCCGCGTGTCACCCTGCGAAAGATCTACTCGCTCAGTGCCTGATCGGTGATCATGTGGGTCCATGCGCCCTCGGGCTCGGCCGTGATGACCGGGTCGGATCCGCCGGCAAGCAGGGTCGCCACCGTCCGCTCATAGGCGGCCACGTCCAGCGCGCCGTTGGAGCCCGCGGTCAGCAACGCCACCTCCCCCATCATCCGGGTCTGGTGCTCTTCGGTCTGGGCGCCGGTCTCGTCGTAGTCCAGCACGATCAACGCGGCCTCATCGGGGTTTTCCTCGGCCCATTTCCACCCCTCCATGGAGGCGCGCACGAAACGCACCATGCGGTCCACGAACTCCGGGTCCTCAAGGTTCTCTTCCAGAACCCACATCCCGTCTTCCAGCGTCGCGACGCCCTGATCCTCGTATTTGAACGTGATCAGATCATCCGGGGAAACGCCCGCGTCGATCACCTGCCAGTACTCGTTATAGGTCATCGTGGAGATGCAATCGGCCTGCCGCTGCAACAGCGGGTCGACGTTGAACCCCTGCTGCAGCACCGTCACGCCGTTCTCTCCGCCATCGGTCGGGATGCCCAGTTGGCTCATCCAGCTGAGAAACGGATACTCGTTGCCGAAGAACCAGACGCCGATTGTCCGCCCGGCCAGATCCGCGGGTTCGGTGATGCCGGTATCGGCCCAGCAGGTCAGCATCAGGCCGGAGGAGGCGAAAGGCTGCGCGATGTTCACCACCGGCAGGCCCCGCTCCCGCGCGGCCAGCGCCGAGGGCATCCAGTTCAGCATCACATCGGCCCCGCCCCCGGCCAGAACCTGCGGCGGCGCGATATCGGGACCACCGGGCTGGATCGTCACGTCCAGGCCCTCGGCCTCGTAATAGCCGTTCTCAAGCGCCACGTAATAGCCTGCGAACTGCGCCTGGGTGACCCATTGCAACTGCAACGTCACCTCATCGGCGACGGCTGCCCCGGTCGCCAGCCCCAGTGCCAGCGCGGATGTCATCAGATGTTTCATTTTCTTCCCTCCAAGTTGGTTCGTTTGTTGTTTCGTTACCGCTGCGACGGATGCCAGAATGTCAGCTTTCTCTCCAGCAGGGCCATCAGCCCGTAAAGCCCGGTGCCCGCCAGGGCCGCAACCACGATCGATGACCAGACCATATCCATGGCCAGCCGGCCCACCTCAATCTTTATCCGAAAGCCCATCCCGACCGTCGGGGAGCCGAAAAATTCCGCCACAATCGCCCCGATCAGCGCAAGGGTTGTGCAGATTTTCAACCCGTTGAAGATGAACGGCAAAGCGGCGGGCAGGCGCAGTTTGAACAGGGTCTGCCAATAGCTGGCCGCATAGGTCCGCATCAGATCGCGCTGCATCACCTCGGACGCCTTCAACCCCTGCACCGTGTTGACCAGCATCGGAAAGAACACCATCACCACCACCACGGCGGCCTTCGATTGCCAGCCGAAGCCGTACCACATCACCAGGATCGGCGCGGTCCCCACAATCGGCAGGGCGGCGATGAAATTGCCCACCGGCAGCAGGCCCCGTTGCAGAAAGGGCGAACGATCCACCGCCAGCGCCACCGCGAAGGCCGCGGCGCAGCCCGTCACATATCCCGACATCGCGCCCTTCACGATGGTCTGCACGAAATCCGCCCAAAGCGTATCGGTGGAGGTGATCAGCCGCGCCCAGATCGCCGATGGCGCAGGCAGGATGACCGGCGAAACCTCGTAAAGCCGGACGGCCAGTTCCCAGAGCACCAGCAATGTCGCGCCGAAGAGGATCGGCACCGCAAAGCCGCCGATCGTGCGGCCCGAGTTGGACAGCCAGATGTTGATCCCCCATGCCGCCAGCCAGACCGCGAGGATCAGGCCAAGGCCCTGATCGGCGGCGAAACCCGCCAGAATCACCAGAAGCGCGACAGAGGGGCCGAGCCATGGGCTGCGCCAGAACGCAGTCATCGTGCCAATCCCATGCGTTTCAGCGTCACACGCTCCGCAAGGCCGATCAGCGCCACCAGCGCCGCCGCACAGATCGCCGCCATGAACAGCGCCGACCAGATCTGGATGGTCTGCCCGTAATAGCTTCCCGTGAGCAGCCGTGCGCCCAGCCCGAACCGCGCGCCCGTCGGCAATTCGGCGACAATCGCGCCCACAAGCGCCGCGGCAATGGCAACCTTCAACGAGGTGAAGAGATAGGGCACCGAGGCCGGCAGCCGCAGTTTCAGCAATGTGGCCAACGTGCCCGCCGAATAGGTTTTCAGCAGATCCATGTCCATCGCGCCGGGGCTGCGCAGCCCCTTGACCATGCCCACCACCACGGGGAAGAAACTCAGATAGGCCGAAATCAGCGATTTCGGCAGCAGCCCCTCGATGCCGATGGAGTTCAGGACCACGATCACCATCGGCGCGATCGCAAGGATCGGGATGGTCTGGGAGGCGATGGCCCACGGCATCACGCTCATATCCATCGCCCGGTTGTGAACGATCCCGATCGCCAGCAGAATGCCCAATGTCGTGCCGAACAGGAAGCCAAGCAGCGTCGGCGCAAGCGTCTGATAGGCGTGGAAAAACAACGATCGCGGGTTGCCGCGCAGCTCGCCACGCCGTTCGCGCATCACCGGCTCCCCCGCCGTCGTCTCCCACAACTCGGCGAAGACCTGATGCGGCGTCGGCAGCACGGGCCGCTCCTGGTTCATCGCGTCGGCAATCACCTCGCCGGCGCTCAGTTCCTCGCCCGCGCGCTCTGCCTGATCCAGCGTCCACGCCCGGTTCATCCCCACGCTCGCCGCGTACCAGAGCGCCACGATCACCCCGAGAACCGCAAGGATCGGCATGACGTGATGAACGGTCCCGGCCATGCCGCGCGTCAGACCCCCGCCCAGGCCTGCGCGCATCACGCCGGTCCGGGACATGTCGGTCATTGGCCGGCCCTTTCCCATCTGAGCAGAACGTCCGGAAGACCTTCTTCATTACTGCCGTCGGTCTGGCGGATCTCGCGAAATCCCTCGCGACGGTAAAAATCGCGGGCTCCGCGATTGGCCACGAAGGTCCACAGCTCCAGCCTGTCCCGCCGCGCCTTCGCGACGTTCAGCAGCCGCCGGCCGATACCCTGCCCCGGCGTGGCGACATAGAGCGCGGTCACAAGTTCCGCGTCCTCGTCCATGGCCAGAAACCCGCGGATCGGGTCGCCGGTTACCCAGACCGTCCGCCGCTCAAAGACGACGTCGCGATAGAAATCGCGCACCTCATCGGGCGTGTGCACCCGGGGCATCCAGTACCGGTCGTCGATCCAGCCATTCACCATATCGGCGCAAGCCACCGCATCCTCGCGTCGGCCAGGCCGAATGTCCTGCCTGATCGCCGTGTCAGTCATCATAGGCATGCCCCGCCCGCAGCCCCTCGCGCACCCGGTGCGCGATCTCCAGAAACTCGGGCGTGTCGCGGATGTCGAGCGGGCGCTCCTTCGGCAGATCGTTCTCGATCACATCGGTGATCCGGCCCGGGCGCGGCGACATCACGACGATCCTGGTGGAGAGATACACCGCCTCCGGGATCGAATGGGTGACGAAACCGATGGTCTTTTCCGTCCGCGCCCAAAGCTTCAGCAATTGCTCGTTCAAATGGTCGCGCACGATCTCGTCCAGCGCCCCGAAGGGTTCGTCCATCAACAACAGGTCGGCATCGAAGGCCAGCGCCCGCGCGATGGAGGCCCGCTGCTGCATGCCGCCTGACAACTGCCAGGGGTACTTCTTGCCAAACCCTTCCAGATCAACCAGTTGCAGGACGTTCCTGACCCGCTCTTCCTGCTCTGCGCGGCTGAACCCCATGATTTCCAGCGGCAGCTTGACGTTCTTCTCGATGGTCCGCCACGGGTAGAGACCGGCGGCCTGAAACACATAGCCATAGGCCCGGTTCTGCCGCGCCTCGTCCGGGGTCATGCCATTAACGGTGATTTCGCCGCCCGTGGGATGCTCCAGCGCCGCGATGACCCGCAGAAAGGTGGTCTTGCCGCACCCGGAGGGGCCGATGAAGCTGACGAAATCGCCCTTGTCGATCTGAAGATTGACGTCTTTCAGCGCATGGACCGGGCCATCGTTCGTCTGAAACGTCAGATCGAGGTTTTTCGCTTCGATGACAGGGGGTTGGGTGGCGGGATCCGCCATCCGATATGCCGGATCTCCCGCCATCATACCCCGCTCGGAATGTTCAGCGGATTGCGCTCGATCTTGCGGGGCGTGTTCAGCGATTTCCACTTCGACAGCGCCTTCGACGCGCTGGCATAGGGCTTGCGCTTCACGAACCTTCCGCGCCCCGGTTGCGGCTGGCTGTTCTGCCCATAGGCCCAGACCACATCGCCGCGGGAGAGCGTATAGCGCGGCTGCGCCGTCACCTCCATACCCTCGAACACATTGTAATCAATGATAGATTTCTGGGTGCTGACATGGATTTCCTTGCTGATGCCCGGATCCCAGACAACCACATCCGCATCCGCGCCGGGCACCAGCGCGCCCTTCATCGGATAGATGTTCAGGATTTTGGCGATGTTCGAGGACGTCACCGCCACGAACTCCTCCGGCGTCAGCCGGCCCGTCTCGACCCCCTTGGTCCAGAGCATCGCCATCCGCTCTTCCAGCCCGCCGGTCCCGTTCGGGATGGTGGTGAAGTTATCCAGCCCCATGCGCTTTTGCTCATCGGTGAAGGCCGCGTGATCGGTGGCCACCACCTGCAAGGAGCCCGCCGCCAGCCCGTTCCAAAGCCCGTCCTGATGCTCTTTCGAGCGGAAGGGCGGCGACATCACGCGGCGCGCGGCATATTGCCAATCCTTGTTGAAATACTCGCTTTCATCGAGGGTCAGGTGCTGGATCAGCGGCTCGCCATAGACCCGCATCCCCTTCTGTCGCGCCCGCCGGATCGCTTCATGCGCCTGCTCGCAAGACACATGGACGATGTAAAGGGGCGTGCCCGCCGCGTCGGCGATCATGATCGCCCGGTTGGCCGCCTCGCCCTCCACCTCGGGCGGGCGGGAATAGGCATGGCCCTCCGGCCCGGTGATCCCTTCGGCCAGATACTTCTGCTGCAACTCCTGAACGATATCGCCGTTTTCCGCATGGACCAGCGGCAGCGCCCCCAATTCGGCGCAGCGCTTGAAGGAGGCGTACATCTCGTCATCTTCCACCATCAACGCGCCCTTGTAGGCCATGAAATGCTTGAACGTGTTCACGCCGCGTTCGTTAACGACGGTTTCCATCTCGTTGAAAATACGCTCGTTCCAGTCGGTGATCGCCATGTGATAGGAGATGTCGACGCAGATCTGGTCCTTCGATTTGCGGTCCCAGTCATCCAGCGCCGACAGCAGGCTGCCATCCTCCCCCGGCAGGCAGAAATCGACCAGCATCGTGGTCCCGCCCGCCGCCGCCGCGAATGTGCCGCTTTCGAAGGTCTCCGCCGCCGTCGTGCCCATGAAGGGCATTTCCAGATGGGTATGCGGGTCGATGCCGCCCGGAATGACATAGGCGCCTTCGGCGTCGATCACCTCATCGGCGGACAGGTTCTCGCCGATCTCGGCGATCTTCTCTCCCTCGATCCGCACATCCGCCTTGAACTGGCGGTCGGCGGTCACGACGGTTCCGCCCTTGATCACCTTGCCCATGTCGTCTCTCCCCTCATGTCGACCTCACCCTTGCGTGCAGATCCCGCGCCCCTGGCGTGTCAGCAGGGGAATATACGTGTCCTCCACCGGTCCGCGATGCAGATACCAATAGCAATTGTCGTCCTGCAAAATCACATTGGTCAGATCCTGCCCCGGCGGCAGCAACGCCAGCGTCTGTTCGGAAAACTGGACGGACGGGGCGTTCGGATCCGCTGGCGGGGCCGGTTCGCAGGCGGCCAGCGCAAGAAACCCGCCAAGGACAAGCAATCTCTTCAATCTCTTCACTCCACTATCTGAGCTGTTTCGACAACGGCATGGAACAGCACATTCGCCCCGGCCGCGGCCCATTCCGGGCTGATCTCTTCTGCCTCGTTATGGCTAAGCCCGTCAACGCAGGGGCACATCACCATCGCCGTGGGGGCCACCTTGTTGATCCAGCAGGCATCATGGCCCGCGCCGGAGATCAGATCCCGGTGGGAATAGCCCAACCGCTCCGCCGCGCCCCGCACGGCGGCCACGCAATCCTCGTCGAACTTGACCGGATCGAACCCGCCAACCTTCTCGAACGCGATCTCAAGGCCCATATCCTTGCATATTTCCGACCCGCCTTCCTTCAGGCGGTTTTCCATATCCTCGATCACCGCCAGCTCCGGCGATCGAAAATCCACCGTGAACACGACCTTGCCGGGGATCACGTTGCGGGAATTGGGATAGACGTCGATATGTCCCGCCGCGCCTACCGCATGAGGCGCATGGATCCAGGCGATTTCGTCCACCAGTTCCAGCACACGGGCCATGCCGAGGCCCGCGTTCTTGCGCATCGGCATCGGCGTTGAGCCGGTATGGCTGTCCTTTCCGGTGATCGTCACCTGTGTCCAGCTCAAGCCCTGCCCGTGGGTCACGACACCGATTTGCTTGCCTTCAGCCTCAAGGATCGGCCCCTGTTCGATATGCAGCTCGAAAAAGGCGTGCATTTTCCGGGCGCCCACCTCCTCCTCGCCCTTCCAGCCGATCCGCTCCAGCTCGGAGCCGAATTTCAGACCCTTCGCATCCTCGCGCTCATAGGCCCAGTCCTGGCTATGCACCCCCGCGAACACACCCGAAGAGAGCATGGCGGGCGCATAGCGCGTGCCTTCCTCGTTGGTCCAGTTCGTCACCACGATCGGGTGCCTGGTCCTGATGCCCAGATCGTTGAGGGACCGAATGATCTCCAGCCCGCCAAGCACACCCAGAACCCCGTCATACTTCCCGCCGGTCGGCTGTGTGTCGAGATGGGAGCCCACATAGACCGGCAGCGCGTCGGGGTCCGTGCCTTCGCGCATGGCGAACATGTTGCCCATCTGGTCCAGCCCCATGGCGCAGCCCGCCTGCTCGCACCAGCTCTGGAACAGGGCCCGCCCCTCGGCATCCTCGTCGGTCAGGGTCTGACGGTTGTTGCCCCCCGCGACACCCGGGCCGATCCGGGCCATCTCCATCAGCGACTCCCACAGCCGCTCGCCATTGATCTTCATGTTCTCGCCGGGTGCCGGCATAAGATTTCCCCCGATAGTCCAAATTCTTCCGTGGCGATCTTAATCCAGATGCATCAGCACGTCGCGCAGCGTGCCGAACAACTGGTCGATATGCGCTTTCTCGATGATCAAGGGCGGGCTCATCGCGATGATGTCGCCCGTGGTGCGGATCAGCACGCCTTTCTCATAGCAATCCAGAAACGCCTGGAAGGCGCGTTTCGTCGGCTCCCCCGCGATCGGCTCCAGTTCCACCGCCCCGATCAGGCCCATGTTGCGGATGTCGATAACATGGGGGCAATCGGCCAGCGAATGCAGCCCCTCCTCCCAATAGCCGGCCATGTCCGCGGCCCGCTGGAAAAGCCCCTCCTCACGGTAGGTCTCCAGCGTGGCAAGACCCGCCGCCGAGGCGATCGGGTTGCCCGAATAGGTGTAGCCATGGAACAGCTCGATCATGTGTTCGGGGCCCTGCATGAACGCATCATGGATCGCGCCCGTCGCCAGCACCGCGCCCATCGGGATCACCCCGTTGGTCAGGCCCTTGGCGGTGGTGATCATGTCCGGCATCACGCCGAAATGCTCCGCCGCGAAGGAGGATCCCAGCCGTCCGAACCCGGTGATCACCTCGTCGAAGATCAGCAGGATGCCATGTTTCGTGCAGATCTCGCGTAGTTTCTCCAGATAGCCCTTGGGCGGCATCAACACCCCGGTCGATCCCGCCATCGGCTCCACGATCACCGCCGCCACCGTTTCCGGCCCGTGCAGCGCGACGATCCGTTCCAGATCTTCGGCCAGATAGGCGCCATGCTCGGGCTGGCCGCGGGTGAAGGCGTTCCGATCCGGCAGATGCGTATGGGGCAGATGATCCACCCCGGTCAGCAGCGCGCCGAAATACTTGCGGTTGTTGACGATACCGCCCACCGAGATGCCGCCGAAATTGACCCCGTGATAGCCGCGTTCGCGCCCGATCAGCCGGGTCCGTGTGCCCTGCCCGATGGCGCGCTGATAGGCGATGGCGATCTTCAGCGCGGTTTCGACAGATTCCGAGCCGGAATTGGTGAAGAACACGTGATCGAACGGCTCCGGCGCCAGATCGCGCAGCCGCGTGGCCAGCTCGAAGGCCTTCGGGTGGCCCATCTGGAAGGCGGGCGCGTAATCCAGCTCCGCCGCCTGCGCCTGTATCGCCTCGACGATCCGCGGGCGTTTGTGCCCGGCATTGCAGCACCACAGACCGGCGGTGCCATCCAGCACCTCGCGCCCGTCCGCAGTTTTGTAAAACATCCCCTCGGCGGCCACGAACATGCGCGGGTTCTGCTTGAATTGGCGGTTCGCGGTGAACGGCATCCAGAAGGCCGACAGATCATTTGGATTGGAGCGGTCAAGCGCCATGGTGCTCACCCTATCTGGCAGAACCGGCGCGCCACCGGTCGGCTGAAATTATTGTTTTGACCATCTGGTCAAGATCACGCTAGCAGAGGCGCATGGTCAGTCAAGAAATTGAACGCCGGAAAACGCCCAATCGCAAGGCAAATGATCGTCAAGCGGGCGCATCTGCCCGGGGCTTGGGCGATGCGGGCATGACCCTTGCCGCAGTGCCGCCCCAAGTGGCAGAGTAGGAACATGAACATTCAGCCGCCGCGCACCCGTATTCAGCGCAAGAACACGCAGGCCATTCTGGAGGCCGCCCTTCTGGTCTTTTCCCGACATGGGTTCCGGGGCGCGACGCTGGATCAGATCGCGGCGGCGGCCGGGCTGTCCAAGCCCAATCTTCTATATTATTTCCCTTCGAAAGAGGCGGTTCACGTCACCCTGCTCAGCCAGTTGATGGACACATGGCTGGACCCCCTTCGCGAGATGGACCCCGACGGCGAACCGGTCGAGGAGTTGCTGGGCTATGTCCGCAGGAAGCTGCAGATGAGCCGTGATTTCCCGCGCGAAAGTCGCCTTTTCGCCAATGAGATCCTGCAGGGCGCACCGCGCATGCAGGAGGTTCTGGCAACCGATCTGAGGAAGCTGGTGGATGAGAAGGTCACGATCATCCGCGGCTGGGCCGCCGCCGGCAAGATCGCCGATATCGACCCGCATCACCTGATCTTCTCGATCTGGGCGCTGACCCAGCATTACGCGGATTTCGACGTGCAGGTGCGCGCGGTTCTGGGGGAGGATCGCGACCCGTTCGCGGAAGCCGAAACATTTCTGCGGACGCTGTTCACCAAACTGCTCCGGCCCTGAGCCGGGGCAGGAACCTGGCTCACGCTGCCGCGTTGTCTTCCTGAAAAGGAGACATCATGAGCTACAGCCTGACCCTGCAAGACATGTCGACCGTCACCCATGACACCAGATGCCTGCGCTTCGACCGCCCCGAGGACTTCGCCTTCGAACCCGGTCAGGCCACCGAGATTGCGATCGACCGCGACGGCTGGCGTGACGAAGGCCGCCCTTTCACCATGACCTCCCAGCCCGAGGATCCGTTTCTGGAATTCGTCATCAAGATCTACCCCGATCATGACGGCGTGACGGAACAGATCGCCACCATGACGCCGGGGGAAAGGGTGCAGGCGGGCGACCCGTTCGGCGCAATCACCGATCACGGGGCCGGAACCTTCATCGCGGGCGGGGCCGGCGTCACGCCCTTCATCTGCCTTCTGCGCCGCCGCGCCGCGCAGGCCCAGACTGACGGATGTCATCTGATCTTTTCCAACAAAACCGAAGCCGACATCATCCTGCGCGATGAGTGGGAGCGGACGGACGGCTTGAAGACGACCTTCGTCGTGACGGAGGACGACGCAGGAGGCCTGCCCGGCGGACCCATCGACAGGGATTTCCTTGACCGGCACGTGAGCTCCACATCCGGCCCGTTCTACATTTGCGGTCCGGGCGGGATGGTCGATGACATCCGCGATCACCTCAAGGCGATGGGCGTCGATGGCGCAGACATCATAACCGAAGACGGCTGGTGATCCTTCCGCCTAGGAACGCGCCGGCCAACGCCCGGGGGGCCGGGTCAGCCCGCGCGTTCCGGCCTTACTCCGCGGCGCAGGCGCCCGGATTGTTCGGATGCGTGGTCCAGTTGGCGTAATCGGGCTCCACGACCTTGCCGGTTCTTGTGTCGATCGTGCCCGGCTCCAGCTCCTCCATGGTGATGCAGTTCTCCACCGGGCAGACATTGACGCAGAGGTTGCAGGCCACGCATTCCTCGTCGATCACCTCGAACACCCGATCCTCGGACATGGAAATCGCCTGATGCGAGGTATCCTCGCAGGCCGCGTAGCAGCGCCCGCACTTGATGCAGGCATCCTGATCGATCCGCGCCTTGGTCACGTAGTTCAGGTTCAGATACTGCCAGTCGGTCACGTTCGGCACGGCCCGTCCGACGACCTCGTCTATCGAGCGGTGGCCCTTTTCATCCATCCACTGGCTGAGACCGGATTTCATCTCCTCGACCACTTTGAAACCATAGGTCATCGCGGCGGTGCAGACCTGCACCGTGCCGCAGCCCAGCGCCAGAAACTCCGCCGCATCGCGCCATGTGGTCACCCCGCCGATGCCCGAAATCGGCAGGCCCGCCGTTTCAGGGTCGCGCGCGATTTCGGCCACCATGTTCAGCGCGATGGGCTTGACCGCCGGGCCGCAATATCCGCCATGGGACCCCTTGCCATCGATCGACGGCTCCGGGCTCATGGTATCGAGATTGACCGAGGTGATCGAACTGATCGTGTTGATCAGCGAGACCGCATCCGCACCGCCCGCTTTCGCCGCGCGGGCGGGATACCGGATATCGGTGATATTGGGCGTCAGTTTCACGATCACCGGCATCCGCGTGTTGGCCTTGCACCAGCGCGCCACCATCTCGATGTATTCCGGCACCTGCCCCACCGCAGAGCCCATGCCCCGCTCGCTCATCCCGTGGGGGCAGCCGAAATTCAGCTCGATCCCGTCCGCGCCGGTGTCTTCCACCAGCGGCAGGATGCGCTTCCAGGCGGCTTCCTCGCACGGAACCATCAGCGACACGATCATCGCCCGATCCGGCCAGGCGCGTTTGACCGCCTTGATCTCGCGCAGGTTCACCTCTAGCGGACGGTCGGTGATCAACTCGATGTTGTTCAGCCCCAGCAGCCGCCGGTCCGCGCCGTAGATCGCCCCGTATCGCGGCCCGTTCACGTTCACCACATGGGGGTCTTCGCCCAGCGTCTTCCAGACGACGCCGCCCCAGCCCGCCTTGAAGGCGCGCACCACGTTGTATTCCTTGTCCGTCGGCGGGGCCGAGGCCAGCCAGAACGGGTTGGGGGATTTTATGCCCAGAAAATTCGTCGAAAGATCAGCCATGTCTGGTCCTTTCTTGAGGCGTTATTCGCAGCGATGATAGATCGCCGGGGGCGCCGCCGAGCCCAGATCGACCGCGATCTGATCGGGCGCGACCGGGCGCAATGTGATGGTGGAGGGCCGGTGCATCGGCGTTTCAAGCCGCTCCATGGATCCGTCCGGGTTGATCCCCCGGATATAGACGTGGCGACAGGTGATGGGGCTTGTCCAATCCGCGTTCGGCTCCGGCGTGACCGTGTTTTCGATGGAACAGATGGTGTGATCGTTGAACCCGAGTTGTTGGGCCTCCAGGAACATGATCGCGCCCACGGGGTGGCACCACTCTCCCTCGAACGGGTTGGCCAGCACCGGTGCCCCCGCACAGATCGCCGCGGCAAAACCTCCCGCGACCCAGCTCATCCCACAAGGGCCTTGTGGATGTCTTCCGCCGCATCGCGCCCCTCGGCCACCGCCGTCACGGTCAGGTCTTCGCCTCCGCTGGCGCAATCGCCACCCGCCCAGACGCCCGCAACGCCGGTCCGGCCCGCACCTGTCACCGCGATCTTTCCATCGCTCAGCGTCAGGCCGTCGGGCGTGCCGTCGAGCGTCTGGCCGATGGCCTTGAGCACCTGATCGGCGGGCAGATCGAATGTCTCGCCCGTGCCGATCAGGCTCTTGCCCTCGGCGCGTGTGTATTCCGCCCGCACGCCCGTGACCGCCCCGTTGCCCAGAACCGCCACCGGCATCGCGTTGAACACGATCCGCACCCCCTTGGAGGCCGCCAGATCCTGCTCATATCGGCTGGCGGGCATCGCATCGCGGCCCCGGCGATAAAGGATCGTCACGGTTTCGGCGCCCAGAAGCTTCGACTGGACCGCCGCATCGATCGCCGTCATGCCGCCGCCGATCACCACGACATTGCGGCCCACCGGCAGAGCCGACAGATCCCCGGCCTGCCGCAGATCGGAAATGAAGCCGACCGCATCCATCACGCCCGCCTTGTCCTCCCCGTCCGCGCGCAGGGCGTTCACACCGGCCAGCCCCATACCCAGAAACACCGCGTCGAACTCCGCTTTCAGGCTGTCGAGCGTCATGTCGACACCCAGCGCCTTGCCGGTCTCAAGGGTGATCCCGCCGATCTTCATCAGCCAGTCCAGTTCGGCCTCCGCAAAATTCTCCACGGTCTTGTAGGCCGCGATCCCGTATTCGTTCAGGCCGCCGCCTTTCGGCCTTGCATCGTAGATCGTCACCTCGTGGCCATGCATCGCAAGACGGTGCGCACAGGCCAGCCCGGCGGGCCCGGCCCCCACGACGGCTACGGATTTGCCCGTTGGCGCCGCCCGCATGAACGGATGGACGCCCGCCGCCATCAGCGTGTCCGTCGCGTAGCGCTGCAATTGCCCGATCAGAACCGGCTTGCCCTCGGCGATCTCGCGCACGCAGGCCTCCTCGCACAGCGTCTCCGTCGGGCAGACCCGCGCGCACATCCCGCCAAGGATGTTCTGCTGGAAAATCGTGCGCGCCGCCGCCTCCGGCATGCCGGTCGCGATCTGCCGGATGAAAAGCGGAATGTCGATTTCCGTGGGACAGGCCGTGATGCAGGGCGCATCGTGGCAGAAGTAGCAGCGGTCCGCGGCCACCAGCGCCTCATGGCTGTCGAGGGGCTCGTGCAGATCGGCGAAATTCGCCTCATAGGCCTCGGGCTGAAGCCGGCCCGGGACAATTCCGGGCGTGAAGGGGCTGTTCGTCATGGGGTATCGTCCCTCCCTGATCGAATGGCTGTCGTCCCCGGAACGCTGGCACAGGTCCAAAATTTTATCAAATGGTAAATTATTCGGCACACCGCGTTTGCCGCCTTTCAGCCGCGCAATGCGGCAAAAACCGACGTGAATGCCTGTAAAACAGCCGAAACCGGGCGCATACCGCAGGGGAAGCCGGATCGGCCTTTCCCGCGCGCAAGCGCTTTAATCCCCGCGTCTTGTGCAGTATATGGGCGATAAATCAGGCGCGGGCACACGGTCTGGCCCGTATAAGAACAGCCAATACATACGGCGAGGACAAAAACACCATGGCAAACAAAACGCATGACGGGGATGTGGCGTTCATCCGGGCGCTGGCCGAGTTGCTGCGAGAGAACGACCTGACGGAGTTGCAGGTCAAGCGCGATTACGGCGCCGATGACAGCCTGAATGTCCGCGTCTCGCGGCAGATGCAGATGGTGCAATCCGCGCCCGCCCCGGCCATGCACGCCGCGCCGGCGCCGATCTCCGGCCCCGCCGCCGCCGATGCGGCGCCCGCCCCGGCCCCGTCGGTCGATCCCGCGCAGAACCCCAATGCGGTCACATCGCCCATGGTCGGCACCGCCTATCTGCAACCGGAGCCCGGCACCCCGTCCTTCGTCGCGGTGGGCGACAAGGTCGCCGAGGGCCAGACCCTGATGATCATCGAAGCGATGAAAACGATGAACCAGATCCCGTCACCCAAATCCGGCACCGTCAAACGCATTCTTGTCGAAGATGGCGCGCCCGTCGAATTCGGCGCACCGCTCATGATCATCGAATAGGGCGGCGCGCGCATGTTCTCCAAGATCCTTGTCGCCAATCGCGGCGAAATCGCGCTCCGCGTCATCCGCGCGGCGCGTGAGATGGGCGTGGGCACGGTCGCCGTCCATTCCACCGCAGACAGCGATGCGATGCATGTCCGCATGGCGGACGAGGCGATCTGCATCGGCCCCCCGTCAAGCACGCTCAGCTATCTCAGCGTCCCCGCGATCATTTCCGCCTGCGAGATCACCGGGGCGGAGGCGATCCATCCGGGCTATGGCTTCCTGTCGGAAAACGCTCAATTCGTGCAGATCGTCGAAGATCACGGGATCAAGTTCATCGGCCCGTCGGCCGAACATATCCGCATGATGGGCGACAAGATCACCGCCAAGGACACGATGAAGGCGCTCGGCGTGCCCTGCGTGCCCGGCTCCGATGGCGGCGTGCCCGATTTCGAGGCGGCGCAGGCCGTGGCACGGGAAACCGGCTTCCCGCTGATCATCAAGGCGACCGCAGGCGGCGGCGGCAAGGGCATGAAGCTGGCCCGCTCCGCCGAAGAGCTGGAAACCGCCTTCCGCACCGCGCGCAGCGAGGGTAAATCCAATTTCGGCAATGACGAGGTGTATATCGAGAAATATCTCGGTGCGCCCCGCCATATCGAGGTGCAGGTGTTCGGCGACGGGCGCGGCAACGCGGTCCATCTGGGGGAGCGCGACTGCTCGCTGCAGCGGCGGCACCAGAAAGTGCTGGAAGAGGCCCCCGGCCCCGCGATCAGCCCCGAGATCCGGGCCCGGATCGGCGCGACCTGCGCCAAGGCCGTGGCCGAGATCGGCTATGAAGGCGCCGGCACGATCGAGTTTCTCTACGAAAACGACGAGTTCTTTTTCATCGAGATGAATACGCGGCTGCAGGTGGAACACCCGGTGACCGAGGCGATTTTCGGCGTCGATCTGGTGCGTGAGCAGATCCGTGTCGCGGCGGGCGAGGAGATGTCCTTCCGTCAAGAGGATCTGGTCGTGAACGGCCACTCCATCGAAGTCCGGATCAATGCGGAAAAGCTGCCGAATTTCTCGCCCTGCCCGGGCAAGATCACCCAGTATCACGCGCCCGGCGGTCTGGGCGTCCGGATGGATTCGGCGCTTTACGACGGCTATTCGATCCCGCCCTATTACGACAGCCTGATCGCCAAGCTGATCGTGCATGGCCGCGACCGGCCCGAGGCGCTGGCGCGTCTTCACCGGGCCCTTGGCGAGCTGATCGTCGATGGCGTGGACACCACGATCCCGCTTTTCCGCGCCCTGATGGAGGAAGAGGCGGTCCAGACCGGGGAGTACAACATCCACTGGCTGGAAAAGTGGCTGGAAACGAACCTGGGCTGAAACCATCCTCCGGGCGGCCCTACAACGCCGCCCTCCCGCGCCGGATCGCCACAAGCGCCAGAAGCGCCACGATGGCACAGGCCACCAGCCCCAGCAGGCGCTCCACCAGCCCGTCGACGCCCGTGGGCGTGAACAGGAAAAGCGGCGCGCAGAGACCCCAGAGCAGCCCAAGCGCGATCAGCGCCTTTCGCGCCCGGCCGTGATCCTGCCGCAGGCCCGGCGCAAGGCACAGGGGCGCCAGCAGGAACAGCGCGCCCAGCCCGTAGACCAGATAGATATGGATCACGATCCCCTCGCTGTCCCCGTCGCCATATTCGTTGCGCGCGCCCACGATCACCACCAGCGACGCGAGAATCGCCAGAGAGATCAGGCCGATCGACCATCTGACCCCGCCCAGATGAATATGCGCCGCCGCGAGGGAGACGGCGAAAAGCCCGGCCGCGAACCCGTAAAGGGCGACATCCATGATGATCTCGGACCGGCCCGCAGCCAGATCGCTGATCGTGTCGGCGACCCAGTCATGGTCGGGCACGAAGAACGGGGCGACCGCGGTGCCGATAATCAGCGACAGGCACCCGAAACAGCCGATAAATCCAAGCAGGATAAGCAGATAGGGCCGCTCCGTCCCTGTCGGGTGGCCGGTGACGTCACGGGTCATAGGGTCTGCCTTTCCGGGGGTGGTTTGCCAGTGCGGTCAAGAGGGCAACGCCGCCCGACCGGCACGGGTTCCCCCGTCGGCGCGCGGGCGATCCCGCCGGGGCGGCCAGAAGCCATCCCCACGTCAAAAAACGCGGATGGAGTTTCTTCACCGCAAGCGGTTATGCTGCCGGACGATGGCCCATGATCTCTACCAGCGCCCCACCCTGACCGCGGATCTTCTGCTGCGGGCCTATGCGGCCGGCATCTTTCCGATGTCCGAAAGCCGCAACGATCCCGATCTCTTCTGGGTCGATCCCCAGCGCCGCGGCATCATCCCGCTGAACGGGTTCCACATCTCGCGCAGTCTCGCCCGCAGGATCCGGGCCGCGCCGTTCGACATCCGCGTCAATACGGATTTCAAGGGCACGGTCGCAGGCTGCGCCGACCGCGATGAAACCTGGATCAATGCCGAGATTTTCGAGCTGTATCAGCAGCTTCACGCCGCAGGCTACGCCCATTCCATGGAGGTCTGGGATGGCCCCGTGCTTGTGGGCGGCGTCTATGGGGTCACGCTTGGCGCGGCGTTTTTCGGGGAAAGCATGTTCTCGCGCCGCACGGATGCCTCGAAGATCGCGCTGGCCTATCTGGTCAGCCGTCTGCGCTATGGCGGCTTTCAGCTGTTCGATACACAGTTCGTCACCGATCACCTGATCCGGCTTGGCGCGGTGGAAATCCCCCGGGCCGAGTATCACCGCCGGCTGGAACGCGCGCTCGACTGGGAGGCGGATTTTCTGGCGCAGCCCCAGCCCGTCACGCCTCAGGAAATCCTGCACCTCAGAACCCAGACATCGTAGCGCGGGTGTTCCATCGCCACCAGCGCCGGGCTGGAGGCGACCATCCAGCCGTTGAACACCTCGTCCCCGTCCAGATCCATCACCTGGATATGGGCGAACCCGTCCGAGGCGGGGTTGTCGATCGGATAGCGGCATTCGAACATGCGGATCGCGATGCTGCCGAACACGACGGTCTGCCCGTTCGACATCTCGATATCCGTCGGCCGGCCGAGGGTCTTGTCCAGCGCGCGCAGAACCGCGCCATCGGCGGGGGCCACATTGGGCGCGCTCACCGATGTGACGGCGCCGGGGTTCCGCCGCTCCTCCAGCCGGACCCCGTCGCCGCGATCCTGCACGAAGAGGCTGCCATCGTTGTTTTGCACGAAAGGGCTCACCGCCGGGTCCTGCGCGACCGAAACGCCGGGGGTCATGGCAAGCAAAATCACCGCAGCAAGCATCAGGGGGCGGCGCGTCATTCGCCTTCCCCGTCGCCGGTGACGAAGCGCAGCAGAAGCGTGATCAGGCTGACCGAGCTTTGCGTGTCGATGATCTCTCCGCCGGGTTCCAGCGCGAACGGCGACCCGCCCGGCAGGATCTCGACGAAGGAGCCGCCAAGCAACCCTTCGGAGGCGACCGCAATCGCGCTGTCATCGGGGATCTCGATCTCATCGCGGATGCTGATGGTCGTGTCGGCGCGATAGGTCGTGGGGTTCAGCTCCAGACCGGTCACCGATCCGACGCGCACACCGGCAAGGCGCACATCGGTGCCCAGTCCGATCCCCTCCACCGAGCGGAACGAGGCCACCAGTTCGTAACTGCCGGTATCCCGCTCGAACCCGGTGGCCTGCGCGGCATAGATGAAAAACCCCACCGCGGCCGCCAGCACGACGCCGCCCACGACGATCTCGGCAGTGGTGTTCTCGGACATCGACAGTACTCCCTGCCGCTCTCTGCCTAATCCGGGCTCCAGGCCTCGTAATCGCGGCGCTCTTCGGGGTCGCGCCGCCGGATCGAGCCTGCGGGCGCATAGGCCTGCGCCGTGCCGGTCAGGTTCGGCAGATGCGGCTTCTCCCACGTCTTGCGGGGCAGCGGGCGCTCGCTCGGCGGATCATTCCAGGTGTGGTGCAGCCACCCGTGCCAGTCGGGGCTGACCCGGCTGGCCTCCGCCTCGCCGTTGAAGATCACCCAGCGGCGTACGCCGTCACGGGTCTGGTAGAAGACGTTGCCCGCCTCGTCCTCGCCCACGCGCTCACCCCTGCGCCAGGTCATCAGCTGGGTGCCGAGGGTCTGGCCGTTCCACCAGGTCACGAGACGTTTCAGAAAGCTCAGCATGGGGCGCCTCCGGGTCAGGCAAAAGCATATTGGACAGGTAATGCCGCAAGCACGGGCCAAGGTCTAGGGCCAATGGTCGGCGGCGATGTCGCGGGCGGTGCGGCGCCGTCCGGCAATCAGGCGCGTCTCGGCCCCCGCGGAGACCCCGGGTTTCGCCGCGCGCCGCGGCAGAAAAACGCCGGTCGCGAATGCGCCGGGCTTTCCAAACCCCTGTTCCCGGGGAACCGGCCCCGCCGCACCGCCCGTTCTTTCTGCGTCACGCCACATTGTCGCCCTGTCCCGCTTGCCCTAAAGCTTCTCCCAAACACGGCATTTCAAGGGAGAGACACCAATGACCGACGGACCCAGCTACGGCTTCGACACGCTGCAAATCCATGCAGGCGCCCGCCCCGACCCCGCCACCGGCGCGCGGCAGACCCCGATCTACCAGACCACGGCTTATGTGTTCCGCGATGCCGATCACGCCGCGGCGCTGTTCAACCTGCAGGAGGTGGGCTTCATCTATTCCCGCCTGACCAACCCGACCGTGGCCGTGCTGCAGGAGCGGCTTGCCACGCTAGAGGGCGGCGTGGGCGCGGTCTGCTGCTCCTCCGGCCATGCGGCGCAGATCATGGCGCTTTTCCCGCTGATGAGCCCCGGCAAGAACGTGGTCGTGTCCACCCGTCTTTACGGCGGCACGGTCACCCAGTTCAGCCAGACGATCAAGCGTTTCGGCTGGTCCGCGAAATTCGTCGACATGGACGATCTCGATGCCGTGAAGGCCGCCATCGACGATGACACTCGCGCCGTCTTCGGCGAGGCCATCGCCAACCCCGGCGGCTACATCATGGATGTGCGCGCAATCGCCGATATCGCCGATGCCGCCGGTATCCCGCTGATCATCGACAACACCACCGCCACCCCCTATCTCTGCCGGCCCATCGAACATGGCGCGACGCTGGTGGTCCATTCCACGACGAAATACCTCACCGGCAACGGCACCGTCACCGGCGGCTGCGTGATCGATTCCGGCACATTCGACTGGTCGGCCTCCGACAAGTTTCCCTCCCTCTCGGCGCCCGAGCCTGCCTATCACGGGCTGAAGTTCCACGAGACCTTCGGCAATCTGGCCTATACCTTCCACGGCATCGCCATCGGGTTGCGCGATCTGGGCATGACGATGAACCCGCAGGCCGCCCATTACACCCTGATGGGGGTCGAAACCCTGTCGCTCCGGATGGAGCGCCATGTGGAAAACGCGGTGAAGATCGCCAAATGGCTGGAGGCCGATGACCGCGTCGATTTCGTCACCTATGCGGGTCTTGAAAGCTCGCCCTATTTCGACCGGGTGAAAACCGTCTGCCCCAAGGGCGCGGGCGCGCTCTTCACCTTCGCGGTCAAGGGCGGGTACGAGGCCTGCATCAAGCTGGTCGACAGTCTGGAGATCTTCAGCCACGTGGCCAATCTCGGCGATACCCGCTCGCTCGTCATCCACTCGGCCTCCACGACGCACCGGCAACTGACCCCGGAACAGCAGGAGGCCGCGGGCGCGGCCCCCAATATTGTCCGGCTGTCGATCGGGATCGAGGATGCCGACGACCTGATCGCCGATCTGGATCAGGCGCTGGCCAAGGCCGCTGGCTAATCAGCCGTCGATTTCGTAGACGACGGTCACCGTGGCCGACACGGTGACCTCCCCTTCGGCAATCGGCACCGCCTGCTGCATCGCCATCTCAAGCCTGCCGGCGGCGGGGAACGGCCGCTCGTCCCCGCCCTCGGTGATGCTGCGAATACCGGTGATCTCCACCCCGGCGGCGTTCGCCAGCAGGTCGGCGCGGGCGCGGGCATCGGCCATCGCGGCCAGCCGCGCCTCGTCGGCGACCGGGTCGGGATCGGCCAGACCGAAGGACAGACCCCGAATCAGATTGGCCCCATCCTGCGTCACCGCATCCAGAACCTCCCCCAGCTTGCCCAGATCGCGCACCCGGACCGACACTTCATTGGTCACGGTGAACCCGGTGATCCCGGGCGTCCGCTCGCTCTGGCCGCTGTCGTCGGACCAGACCGGCTGCACCGAAAACTGCGATGTCTGGATGTCCCGCCCGTCGATCCCGGTGATCGCCAGAACCGCCAGCACCGCCTCCAGATCGGCGCTGTTTTCCGCCAGCGCCTGCCCCGCGGTTTCGGCCTGCGACAGGACGCCAAGCTGGATCGTGGCCATATCGGGCGCCACGTCGATCTGGCCCGTGCCCCGGATCGTCAGCGTCGCCATGTCTTCGGCAAGGGCGCCCAGAGGAACGCATGCGAGCGCGGCGGCGAGGATAAGCTGTTTCATGATCGGAATGCCTCTTTTGTCAGGGTCGAAATCACCATAGGATGATGTTTGCCGCTTCGCACCGGGCAGGAGTGTCGCGTGGTTTTCACCAGCGATTTCCTGCTATAAGGATCAAGCCGTGGGAGGGGCCTGCCCGGGGGCTCCGTGGATAGAGGTCATCCGTGACTGTCGAGTTTGCGTTATTCCTGTCGCCGGAAGGCATCGCGCTGGCCCATCGCCAGGCGTCCGACCATTGGGCGCTGATCGGCGATACCGCGCTGGACGTGCCCGATCTGGGCGGGGCGCTGGCAGGTCTGCGCACGATGGGCGAGGAACGCGGGGGGCGGAATTTCCCCACCCTCTTGATCCTGCCCGACGACCAGATCCTCTATACCGAGTTGGAAGGATTGGGCGGATCGGCGGCAATCCCCGGCCGTCTGGAAGGTCTGACCCCCTACGCGGTCGAGGATCTGGCCTATGATTGGCGCGATCTGGGCGGTGGGCGCGCGGCTCTGGCGGTGGTCGCCCGCGACACGCTGGACGAGGCCGAAGGCTTCGCCCGCGACAACGGGTTCAACGGCGTCGGCTTCGCCGCCTCGCCGCCGGTGGAGAAGTATCCCGGCGTGCCGCTTTTCCAGCTTGCCGACGAGGCCCGCGGGCTGAACCTGCCCGATAGCGGGCTGGCCTTCGGCCCCGACACATGGACCAGACCGGACCCCGAGGAACCCCCGGAGCCCGCGGCCGAGATCCCGGTCACCCCGGCCCCGGAACCCGAACCCGGGCCCGCAATTCAGGCCGAGCCCCCGGACCAGACAGCGCAGACCGCCGCCCCCGAGGGTCCGGAGGAGACCGGCGGCGATCTGGCCCCGGTCGTCAAATCCCGGCAGCCCAGAAACGGCCGGCCGGCCGGCAAACCCTCCCCACAGGACACCCGGGACGAGACGCCGGATGACGGCGCCGACGATGACAGGTCCGGGCGAGCATCCGACGATGAAAAACCCGTGCTCCAGATGCCCACCGGCTTCGGCGCGCGGCGCGGCAAGGTTTCGGCCCCCGGCGATCAGCCCGGCAGCCTGATCAGCACCCGCAGCAGCCGCTTCGGTCTTGCGCCGCAGCCGGCCGAACCTGACCCGGCAGAGACCGGGGCGGAGACGGCGCCAGCCATATCCGACGCCGGCGCGCGCGCACCGTCCCCCAAGACCGCGCCCCCGAGAGACAGCGGGCTGGCCGCGCCCACCGATCCCCCCGCCGACAGCAGCACCGGCGTCTCCGCCCCGACCCGGTCGCCCGCCGCCCATGCCAGCAGTGTGCCGGGCCGCCGCCTGACCCCGGACAGCGATCTGCGCCTGGGCGATCGTCCCGCGGGCGGTGTGCCGGTACCGCCGGGCCGGTCCACGGGCAGATCCATGGCCCGCCCGACAAATGCGCCATCTGCCGAGAGCGGGGCCGCTATCGGCCGCGTCACCGCGCGCATCCTGCGCCGCAAGGATCTGACCGCCACCTCCGGCGACGCGGCCCCGCCCGCCGGCGCGGACATCGCCGAACCCGATGCCCCGATCACCGGCGGTCTGCTGGCGCGCCGCGCCGCCAGCGGGGCCGGGCCGTCGCTCAAGACCGGCCTGCTGCTCACGCTTATCCTGCTTCTGATCCTGGCGCTGGTCGCGGTCTGGTCGGCCCTGTTCCTGCCGGACAGCAGCGTCGCCCGATGGCTGGGCCGGGAGGCGCCGGATGTGGAAATCGCAACCGCGCCCGCACCCGCGCGCCCGGCACCCTCGGCCACGGTCAGCGCACCGGCCGCACCCGACCGCGCCGAAGAACTGGCCCGGCTTGAGCCCCCCGCCACCGCCGCGCCCGAGCCCGAGACGGCCTCCGAACCGTCGCCCGCAGCCGCGCCGCCGGACACCGCCGGGCTCGACATGACCCTGCCGGATATCGACGCCGATCTGGATCTGGGCCCCGCCCCGACGGACCCCGAAACGCTCCTGCCCTCCCCCGAGGAGACCGAGGCGCTCTATGCCGCCAGCGGTATCTGGCAACGCCCGCCCGAACAGCCCAGCCTCGTCGATCCAAGCCTGCAGGACGAGATCTACATGGCCTCCATCGACCCGGTGGTGGTGACCCATGATGCCTTCGCCATTCCCGCGCCCGATCTGGAAGACTGGATCGGCGTGACCCGGCGCTATGCCTCGCCGCCGCCCTTCGGAACCACCTTCACTCTGGGCCCGGACGGTCTGGTCGTCCCCGCGCCCGACGGCGCGCTGACGGCCGATGGCATCCGGATCTTCGCCGGAACGCCGCCGATCCTGCCGGTTCCCCGTGACGGCGGCGGCGCCCCCGAACCGGATGCCGAAGCAACCGATGGCGGCCCGGATGGCGATGCCGTCGAAACCGCCATTCTGGCCAGTTTCCAGCCCACGCCTCGGCCCGACGATCTGGCCGAGCGCCGGGAGCGTCTGCGCCTCGGAGGCTTCACCGCCAACGAACTGGCCAACCGCCGCCCGACCGCGCGCCCCCCTTCGGTTCAGCAGGTGGCCATGGCCGTCCGCGCCGCAACCGCCGCCACCACCCCCGATCCGCAAACCGGCACACCGGGTTCGACCTTCGATGCCGAGGCCCTGACCGCCGAGCGCACGCCCGAGATCCGGGTGATCGAAGCCAGCGCGCTGGCCGTCGCCTCCTCCCGCATGCCGCGCCTGCGCCCCAGCGATTTCAACGAGATCGTAGCCCGCGCCACCCAGGGCTCCACCGGTCAGGGCAGCAGCGGGGCCGCAACGGTGGTCCAGACCGCCAGCGCGCCCGCGCCCGTTCAGCCCGCGATCCCGTCCAGCGCAACGGTCACGCGGGCCGCCACCACCAGCAACGCGATCAATCTGCGCAACGTCAATCTGATCGGTGTCAGCGGCACACCGTCGAACCGCCGCGCGCTTGTGCGCCTGCCCTCGGGCCGCTTCGTGCGCGTCAGCGTCGGCGACCGCGTCGATGGGGGCCGCGTCGCCGCAATCGGCGAGGACACGCTGCAATATGTGAAGAACGGGCGGAACATCACGCTGGAAATCCCCGGCTAGCCCCCGCCCCCGGTTCCGCCCGGGCGGTCCCCCTGGCAAGGCGCCCGCAGATCCGGCGGGTCGAGACCGGCCGGATGATGACGATCCGGGGCCTTGCCGCCCCTGGCCTTAAAGCCGCTGTATCGCAGCTTTCACTTGGAGCCGGCATGCAACTCGAACACTCCGCCCGACCCTCCAATCGGGCGTTGCCGATGGCCCATCGCGCTCCATGGGGGCGCAGGATTTGCGGCGACGGGACGTCAAAGACCGGAGAAGAAGGTTCGCAGATCCTCCGCAACGATCTGAGGCTGCTCCCATTCCATGAAATGCCCGCCTTGATCGGTTTCGGTCCAATGCGCCACCGGTCCCTGCCGCTCGATCCAGCTTCGCGGTGTTGGAAAGAAGTCGTTGGACGGCATCAGATAGCCGACGGGGATCTCCGGCACGCCCCAGCCACCTTCGGCGCGCGCGGCCTCGTAGTAAAGCCGCATCGACGAGTTGATCGTTTCCGTCGCCCAGTAGATCGTCAGGTTCGCCAGCAGATCGTCCCGTGAGATCACGCCGTAAAGGTCGCCGTCATGGTCGACCCACCGCTGGAACTTCTCCAGAAACCACGAGGCCAGCCCGGCGGGAGAATCGTTCAGCGCATATGCAACCGTCTGCGGCTTGGAGGAATGCAGGAAGGCATAGGCCATTTCGGTGAAGGTCCACATCTGCGCATTCTGTACGAAGGTCTGCTCCTCTTCCGTCAGATCTTCGGGCAGCGGCTGTTGCAGATAGGGGTTGGTGCCCCCGCTATGCGAACCGATGATCGCCCCCGGATAGGCCAGCGCCATGGCCGATGCGACGCCCGCGCCCAGGTCGCTGGAGCGGATCCCGTATCGGTCATAGCCCAGCGCTTCCGTCATCAACCCATGCATCAGCGGCGCCATGGCGGCCGGGCTCATGCCGCGTTCGGACGACCGTTCGGAAAACCCGAAGCCCGGCAGGGACGGCACGACGACATGGAAGGCCGGCCCGCTTTCGGGCTCGGTCAGCAGCGGTATGATGTCAAGCATCTGCACGAAGGAGGACGGCCAGCCGTGCAGCATGAGCAGCGGAATGGCATCGTCGCGGGACGACCGGGCGTGGACGAAATGCAGCACCATGCCGTCGATCTCCGACGTGAAATGGTCGAATGTGTTCAGCTCTGCCTCGACGGCCCGCCAATCGAACTCCCCGCGCCAGTAGGATATGAGCTCGGCCAGCGCGTCGGCATCGGTGCCGTACTCCCATCCGGCGCCCTCGATCGCGTCCGGCAGGCGGGTCCGGTCGAGGCGGGCATGAAGATCGTCGAGCGTTTCCTGCGGGATGTCGATGGTGAAGGGCGTCACGTCGAAAGCCTCCTGTGCGGGTGCCGGTGCCGAGAGCTGTCTGACGTCAGCACCAATGGGACAGTTTAGGGCGATTTGATAAGAGAGGGTTTCTGGCACATCGTAACCACCGAGGAGTGGAGATGAGACAGAAACCCGGAACACGAAAGAGCCACGGCGAGAAGGTTGTCAAAGACATCCGCCGTGCGACGCGCAAGCAGTATTCAGCCGAAGAGAAGATCCGGGTCGTACTGGACGGGCTGAAGGGCGAGGACAGCATCGCGGAGCTATGCCGCCGCGAAGGCATCGCTCAGAGCCTGTATTATAGCTCTTCTTGTCCGTCGTCAGGGATTTTGGGACAGATGGCTGCCTAAACTAAGAGAGGGTCTGGCGCATCTGTTTGGTTTGATTATGCGGCGGATTTGCTGTGAAGCAAGCGTCGCGTTTCGATGGTCTTCTGTTTGATCCTTTCTCGTTGTTTCAGGATGGTTTCACCGCGTCCGAAGTAGACGTCAGCTGGCGTGAGGTTCTGTAGGCTCTCGTGGTAGCGTCGGTGGTTGTAGTGCTCGACGAAGGCGTCAATCTGCTGCTGGAGATCGCCCGGCAGGTAGTAGTTTTCCAGCAGGATGCGGTTCTTGAGGGTCTGATGCCAGCGCTCAATCTTGCCTTGAGTCTGGGGGTGATACGGCGCGCCTCGAACATGGTCCATCTGCTGATCTTCCAGCCAATCTGCCAGTTCGCCCGAGATGTAACTCGATCCATTGTCGCTGAGCAGACGTGGCTTATGCAGGACCGTCGCCTTATCGCAACCCGAAGCCAGCAGCGCGAGGTCGAGCGTGTCGGTCACATCTTCGGCCATCATCGTTGTGCACAGCTTCCAGGCGATAATGTATCGGCTGTAATCGTCCAGGATCGTCGAGAGATAGAACCAGCCCCAACCGATCACTTTCAGATAGGTGAAGTCGGTCTGCCAGAGCTGGTTCGGCCGAGTGGTCTTGTCTTGGAACTCGTCCGCAGCTGACAGAACCACATAGGCCGGACTGGTGATCAGGTCGTAGGATTTGAGGATACGATAGACCGAAGCCTCTGACACAAAATACTTTTCCGTGTCAGTGAACTGAACCGCAAGCTCGCGCGGCGATAGATCACTTTCCTTCAAAGCCAGGCCTTTGATCTTCTCCCGAACTGGCTGGGGAATGCGGTTCCAGACCCGCGACGGCTTGGGACTGCGATCCTCAAGGGCCTCGGGGCCACCCGACAGATACCGGTCGTACCAACGGTAGAAAGTGGTTCTGGGGATGCCGAGCTTATCCAGCGTTCGTTTGGTCGGGAGATGCGAGCCTTCGACCAGGCGAATGATCTCCAGTTTCTCAGATGCGGGGTATCTCATTCGTCGTCGTCCCCATCCGCGATCATGCTTTTTTGAGCAGCCGCAGCTCCAGGGCTTGTTCAGCGACGACCTCTTTCAAATCACGGGATTCCCGTCGCAGGCCTTTGACTTCGGTCGACGTCGCTGCACGGGCCGTATCGCCCGCCAGCCGCTTCTTCCCAGCCTCAAGGAACTCCTTGGACCAGCTGTAGTACAGGCTCTGGGCAATGCCCTCCCGGCGGCACAGCTCAGCTATGCTGTCTTCACCTTTCAGACCGTCCAACACGATCCGGATCTTCTCTTCCGCTGAATACTGCTTGCGCGTCGCACGGCGGATGTCTTTGACAACCTTCTCGCCGTGGCTCTTTCGTGTTCCGGGTTTCTGTCTCATCTCCACTCCTTGGTGGTTACGATGTGCCAGAAACCCTCTCTTATCAAATCGACCTAAACTGTCCCATTGGTGCTGACGTCAGACACGGCTAGCAAATGGATTGGGTTGCGTTCGATACTCTTTCCGCTGGAAACGCTCGAACTAGGATCATGGCCTCTGATGGTTAGCATCGAAGATAAATCGCGGCTAAGGGGTGCGCGTATTGGCACATCCCGGCAGGTATCGACCTCAGAGGCAGCGCAGCATCGCCACTGCCGAAAAAATCCGCCCGCCGCACGCGGCGCGGGCCGCCCCTTCGCCGCAAGATCCCTGAACGGCGGCCCGCAGGTCAGGCCGGAGCCTCGCCCGCCGTTGGCTCAGAGAGGGCGGCGGGGCGCTCCCGCGTCGGTCTGCCCCGGCGCGCGGCCGGTGAGCCTCAGCCGTCCGGCCGCCTCAGATCAGCAGCAGCACCGCAAAGCCCAGGAACGCGAAAAATCCCACCACATCGGTCACCGTGGTCACGAACGCGCCGGAGGCCAGCGCCGGGTCCACGCCAAGCCGGTCCAGAACCACCGGCACCAGTATCCCCGCAAGCCCCGCCACCAGCAGGTTGATCACCATCGCCGCCGCGATCACGCCGCCCAGCATGGGCGACCCGAACCAGACCAGCCCCACCAGCCCCATCACCACGGCAAAGATCAGCCCGTTGATCAGGCCGACGCCCGCCTCCCGCAGCACCACCCGCATCAGGTTGGAACGGGTCAAATCCTTTGTCGCGATGGCGCGCACCGCCACGGTCAGGCTCTGGGTGCCCGCATTGCCGCCCATGGACGCCACGATCGGCATCAACACGGCCAGCGCCACGATCTGCGCGATCGCCGCCTCGAACTGGGCGATCACCAGCGACGCCAGGATCGCGGTCACCAGATTGACCGCAAGCCAGGGGAAGCGCTGCTTGGTCGTCTCAAGCACCCGGTCGTTCAGCCCGCCCTCGCCCACACCGGCCAGACGCAGGATATCCTCCTCCGCCTCGGCATCCTGCACGATCATCGCGTCGTCGATGGTGATCACGCCCACCAGCCGCCCGTCATCGTCGACAACGGGCGCGGAAATCAGATGATACTGGTTGAACGCATAGGCGACCTCCTCCTCCGGCTGGGTCGCGGGGATCGGGCGAAAGCTGTCCTCGGTGATCTGGTTCAGCTCCACCTCGCGCGCGGTCGAGAGCATTCGCCCAAGCGTGATATAGCCCGTGGGCTTCATCCGCGGATCCACCAGGATGATATGGTAGAACTGCTCCGGCAGATCGGCCTTGTGATGGCGCAGATGGTCGATCATCTCGCCAACGGTCCAGTGCTCGGGCGCGCGCACCACCTCGCGCTGCATCAGGCGGCCGGCACTGTCCTCGGGGTAGCTCAGCGCCTCCTCGACGGCGGCCCGATCCGCCTCGTCCAGCGCGTCCAGAATGGCCGCCTGCTGCGCATCCTCCATGTACTCGACAAGATCGACCACATCGTCGCTGTCCAGTTCGCGCACCGCTTCGGCCAGCACGTGGGAGGGCAGAAACGCGATCACCTCTTCGCGCAGACCCTCTTCCAGTTCCGACAGAACCTCGCCATCGATCCCGGTGGACCACAGCTGCAGCAGCGACTCGCGCTCCGCGGCCGAGATCTGTTCCAGAAGGTCCGCCACGTCCGCCGGGTGCAGCGGTTCCATCAGCCGGTCGATCGCGGCCACGTCATCGTCCAGAACGGCGCGCCGCACCTGCCCGCGCAGACTGTCATCCAGCGCGTAGCCGTCTTTCTCTTCCAGCAGGATGTCGTCGGTGTCGTCTGCCATGATCCACCTCGCCCCATTGACGCTTTTCGCCTAACATAGCCCGCCTCCCACCGCTATGACAGCGGATGGCGAAACTGAAATTGCTGAAGGCGCGTTCGATGGAAGACAGATTGCTGCTGGGCCAGACCCTCGCCTTCACCGGAGATCCCTTTGTCGAAGGCCCCGGCGCGGCGCGGCACGACCCGCATGGCGCGGTTTTGATCCGCGACGGCAAGATCGCCGATCTGGGCCCCGCCGACAGGCTGCGCGCGGCCCATCCGCAGGCCGCGGTCGTCGATCACGGGGCCGACCTGATCCTGCCCGGCTTCATCGACGCCCATGCCCACTACCCGCAGACGGCCATCATCGCCTCCTGGGGCAAGCGCCTGATCGACTGGCTGACCACCTACACCTTCCCCGAGGAAATGCGCTTCGCCGATCCGGACCATGCCGCCCGCACCGCGCGGCGTTACCTCGACCTCACGCTTGCCCACGGGACCACGACGGTGGCGAGCTACTGCACCATCCATCCCGCAAGCGTCGATGCGTTCTTCGCCGAGGCGGAGACAAGGGGCCTCCGCGCGCTGGCGGGCAAGACCTGCATGGATCGCGACACCGCGCCCGAGGGGCTGCGCGACACGGCGCAATCCGCCTATGACGACAGCAAGCGCCTGCTGGAAAAATGGCACGGGCGCGGGCGGCTCGGCTATGTCATCACGCCGCGGTTCTCCCCTACCTCCACGCCCGGGCAGCTTGCCGCCCTCGGGGCGCTCTGGGCCGAGCACCCGGAGTGTCTGATGCAAACCCATCTGAGCGAACAGACCGACGAGATCGCCTGGGTCAGATCGCTCTATCCCGACGCGCGGGATTATCTCGACACCTACGAGGCGCGTGGGCTGCTGGGCCCCAATGCGGTGTTCGGCCACGCTATCCATCTGACCCCCCGCGAGGTGGATCGCCTGACCGAGGTCGGGGCTGCGCTGGTCCATTGCCCGACCTCGAACACCTTCATCGGATCGGGGCTTTTCGACATGACGCTGGCCACGAGGCTGCGCGTGGGTCTGGCCACCGATACCGGCGGGGGTTCGTCCTTCTCCATGCTCCGCACCATGGCGGCGGCGTATGAAATCGCGCAGCTTCGCGGTCAGGCACTGCACGCCTCCCGGCTTCTCTGGCTTGCCACACAGGGCAGCGCGAAGGCCCTGAACCTGCACGATAAGATCGGAACGCTTGCACCGGGCATGGAGGCCGACCTGATCGCCCTCGATCTCGCCTCCACCCCTGCCATCGCGCAACGCCACGCGCGCGCAAACGACATATGGGAGGCGGTTTTCCCGACCATCATGATGGGCGACGACCGCGCCATTGCCGCAACCTATATCGCGGGAAGGCCGGTCGGCTGAGCCACGCGCAGATGCCTGCCGGAAACCGGCCTCAGGCACCCGTTCCGAAACTGCCGCGGCGCCGCCGTTCCGGTCGCCCGGAACCCGGCCCGTCTGCGGATCAGCCCATGCTCATCGACACGGCACTTTCCGGCAGTTCCTCGTCGAAGCAACGCTGGTAGAACTCGGCCACGGTCTGGCGTTCCAGCTCGTCGCATTTGTTCAGGAAGGTCAGCCGGAACGCATAGCCCACATTGCGGAAGATGGAGGCGTTTTCGGCCCAGTTGATGACCGTCCGCGGCGACATGACCGTGGACAGTTCGCCATTCATGAACGCGGTCCGCGTAAGATCGGCAACCGTGACCATCTGGGCGATCTGCTTGCGGCCCTTCTCCGTGTTGTAATGCGGGTTCTTGGCCAGAACGATGGCGGTTTCCGCGTCGTGGGACAGATAGTTCAGGGTCGCGACAAGCGACCAGCGGTCCATCTGCGCCTGGTTGATCTGCTGCACGCCGTGATAAAGGCCGGTCGTATCGCCCAGACCCACGGTATTGGCCGTGGCGAAAAGCCGGAAACACGGATGCGGCGTGATAATCTCGTTCTGGTCCAACAGTGTCAGCTTGCCGTCATGCTCCAGAACCCGCTGGATCACGAACATCACATCCGCCCGGCCCGCATCGTATTCGTCGAAGACGATGGCCACCGGGTTGCGCAGCGCCCAGGGCAGGATGCCCTCGTGAAATTCGGTCACCTGCTTGCCGTCGCGCAGCTTGATCGCGTCCTTGCCGATCAGGTCGATCCGGCTGATATGGCTGTCGAGGTTCACGCGCACGGCGGGCCAGTTCAGGCGCGCGGCGATCTGCTCGATATGGGTCGATTTGCCGGTGCCGTGATAGCCTTGGATCATCACCCGGCGATTGTGGCTGAAACCTGCGAGAATGGCGAGCGTGGTGTCCGGGTCGAACTTGTAGGTGCTGTCAACGGCGGGCACGCGGTCGGTCGCCTCGGCAAAGGCCTTGACCTTCATGTCGCTGTCGATGCCGAAGGTCTCCCGGACGGAAATCTCTTCGGTTGGTTTGATATCGCTGCTCATGTTGCCGTCCGCCATATCGTCCTCGGGAGGTTTGTCGTTGAAAACTGTGGTCGCGGGATGCAACATATTGCGATGCGCTGCAAGGGGAAGGGCCGGCAAAGCACAGGATTTGGCGGCCCGCGCCATCTGGCCCCCCGCGCCCGTCCGGCTGAAAACGGGCACCGCCCCTGCCCCGTAAAGCGCCCGTCTGCGCCTTGCGCAGCGGGCCCGTCACGCGGGTTTCGGGATGCTCCCGATCCGCCTGAACGGGCCGCGCCGTCGCCCAAGGCCCCGTGGTGCCCTGTCACCCCGGGCCGCGCGGGCGTGTCGCAGCCCCCCGCATCCGTCCGCCGGACGCGCTAGTTCCAACAGCTCACAAGAACGGTCATGTTCGCGCCCAGACGGGCCAGCGCCTCCCGGCCGAGGGCCTGACCGCCGGGCGCGATCGCGGGCGTGATCCCGGCTTCGGCCAGCACGATGTTGAGCTGGTCGGCGTGCAGCGCGAAGCTCACATCATCGGGCAGCGCCCGCCCCGTGCCGTCGCCCGACAACATCATGCCAAGCACCGCGCCCGTGCTGTCCAGAACCGGCCCCCCCGCCTCACTGTCCTGCGCCGCGATATCCAGCCGCTGGATCGTCTGCTCGCCGTTCAGCCCGGTTAGATCGGCCAATGTGCCGAAGGTCAGCGACGCGGTGGACAGCGCCCCGTCGAAGGGGAAACCGGCCACCGCGATATCCGAGCGCAGCCGCGCGGGCGCGGCGGCAAAGGCCGCATAGGAAATCGGCGCCAGCCGGGATTGAGGGCTGAGAATGGCAAGGCCCAGATCGTCGTCGCGATAGGCCAGTTCCGCCTCATGCACATCGTCGATCAGAAGCCGGGTGCACTGCCCCACCACCTCGCTTGTGGTCAGAACCGTGCCCTGCGCGTCGACATAGAAGCCCGAACGGCTGATATCCGGGCGGCGCACCTCCAGCCCGGCGATCAGGTCGATGCCCTGCTCCGAACCGGGATCGGTCGCGCCGGGGTCCAGCGCGCCGTCAAGAAAGGTCAGGCTCTGCTCCATCATCGGCAGGACACGGGCCATCTGCTCGTCCCGTTCGGGCGGCCAGATCAGGGTGAAGCCCTTGACCTGCCCGTCCTGCAGCCGCGCGACCGTATGCGACCGCAGGCTGGCGCTCTGTCCGGTCAGCAGGAAACTGTCATTGCCCCGCGTCCGCTCGCCGTCAAGCGGCACGATTTCCAGCGTCTGCATGATCTCGTAAAGACCGTGCAGCGTGGCCCGGTCGCCGCGCTGGGAAATCAGCAGAACCTGCACGCCGGACCCGTTGAGGCTGCTGTAATGCGCGAATGGATATTCATAGCGGTCGAAGCGGACCATCGCCATCGGCAGGTTGATCTCGATACCCGCGCGGGTGTCGCGGACCGGCGCCATGCCCAGCGCGGCCAGTTCGCCGGCATAGGCATCCAGCAGCTGCGCCCGCTGGCGGGTGGTCAGGACGCCGGTGGGCTCAAGACCCTCCGCCGCCTGCCAGTCCGACATCGCGCGCCGCGTGCCGGGGCCGAAAGCGCCGTCGATGCCCGCGCGGTAGAACCCGAACCACTGCAGGGCGATCTGCAACGCCTCGCGCGCGGGCCGGTCCAGCGCACGCTCCGACTGGCGGGCCTCCGCCGCCGTCTCCTCCGGCACCATGACGGGCGCTGCCGGGGTGGCGGGCTCGGTGATGAGAACGGGCTCGGCGGCGACGCCGGGCGCGGCGGGGGCCGGGGCAACCGGCGCCACGGGCTCGGCGGTCAGCGTGTTGGCCCCGACGGGCCAGAATTGCTGCCGATAGATCGTGCCCAGCTCGATATAGCTGTCGCGCGGGATCAGGCCCTGCGCGCGCAGGTTGGCAAGCTGCTGGTCCGCCGTCGCCCGCGTGAACGGGCCCAGCGCCAGCGCGTACCAGCCCGAGGCCAGCCGGTAGCCGTTCACATTGTCGATCAGCCGCGAATAGGCGCGGACCCGGGATTCCGCCGTGGCGAGATCGGGATGCGCCTCGATCTGGACCCAGACCCGCTCCTGCGCCAGCGCGCCATTGGCGGAAAATGCCGCCGCGCAGAAAACAATACCAATCGCAAGACACAGTTGCGCAAAGCCGCGTTTCATAAAGACAAACCCCGTATCGTCTGGTTTCAGGGCCGGAATGCCCGCCTCTTATCGGCGCTTTTTAGCAAAGCGGGGGGGATTTGCACGTTGAAATATGACCGCTGCGCCAATTGACCCCTGCTGGGGGCGCCAGTATGCAGGCCCGTGCCCATGAACCACCGGAAATGATCCATGTCCGAACCCGTCCGACCGAAGAGTTTTCAGGAAATCATCCTGCGGCTGCAAACCTACTGGGCGGCGCAGGGCTGCGCGATCCTGCAACCCTACGACATGGAGGTGGGCGCGGGCACGTTCCACCCCGCCACGACGCTGCGATCCCTGGGAACGCGACCCTGGACCGCGGCCTATGTGCAGCCCTCGCGGCGCCCGACCGACGGGCGCTATGGCGAAAACCCGAACCGGTTGCAGCATTACTACCAGTATCAGGTGCTGATCAAACCCAGCCCCCCCGATCTGCAGGCGCTCTATCTGGGCTCGCTGGAGGCGATCGGCATCGAGATGGACCTGCACGATATCCGCTTCGTGGAAGACGACTGGGAAAGCCCGACACTGGGCGCCTGGGGTCTCGGCTGGGAGGTCTGGTGCGACGGCATGGAAGTCAGCCAGTTCACCTATTTCCAGCAGGTCGGCGGGCATGACTGCCACCCGGTCTCGGGGGAGCTGACCTACGGGCTGGAACGTCTGGCGATGTATGTTCTGGGCGTGGACCATGTGATGGACATGCCGTTCAACGATCCGCAATCGGCGATCGCGCTGAGCTATGGCGACGTCTTCCGCCAGACGGAGGCGGAGTATTCGCGGTGGAATTTCGATCTGGCCGATACCGAAAAGCTGCTGGGCGATTTCGAACGCGCGGAGATCGAATGCGCCCGCATCCTCGATGCGCCGGAGGTGGACCCCAAGACCGGCCGGCGGATCGTGATGGCCCACCCGGCCTATGACCAGTGCATCAAGGCCTCCCACATCTTCAATCTCCTCGACGCCCGCGGCGTGATCAGCGTGACCGAAAGACAGGCCTATATCGGGCGGGTCCGGGCCTTGTCCAAACGCTGCGCCGATGCATTCGTGACCACCGCCGCCGGCGGGTGGACGTCGTGACGGGCATGACAACCGATGCCGGCCCGGCCGACCGGTCTCCCTGCGATCCCGGGAAACGCGCGCGGGCCTGTCGCGCCCCGGTTTCAGCCACAGCAGCCCCTCTTCAGACCTCGTATTGGACCTGATCGATGAGCGGAAAGATCATGGCTACCGTCATCGTCCTTGCGACCGTGATTTTCGGCGCCTTCCTGTGGTACTTCCAGACCCGCGCCTATTACGAGCCTGTGGTGGCGCTGTCCGCGCTGCCCGTGACGCTGGCGGATGGCACGGTGATCCCGCTGGATGTCACCGATTTCGAGGGTATCGACGCCGAGACCTCGCCGCTGCGGTTCCGGGCCTGCTTTTCGGTGGCTCCCGAAAGCGCCGCGCGGGTTCTGGCGGGCGGCAGACCAGCCGAAGACGCCGCGCCGCTGATCGCGCCGGGCTGGTTCGACTGCTATGACGCCTTCGCACTGGGCGCGGATATCGAGACGGGTGCGGCACAGGCCATCCGCGCCACGCCCGAGATCGCCCGCGGGGTGGACCGGATCATCGCGCTCTACCCCGACGGGCGCGGCTTCGCATGGCATCAGTTGAACGGAACTCTGGAATAGAGAGGCCGTCGGGGCCACCGAAGGTTCGGTCCGGCTGATGCGGGCCGCGAATTTCGATGACAACCCAAGGGGCGGGTCGGTCAAGAGCACGGTGATCCGCGGCGGCCGCATGATCGACGAAAGCGACGCCGCCGCTATCGACGTCAGGATGATCGCGCTGCCCGGGATGATCCGCGAGGTCGCTGCGGTCTATGGTGAACTGGCCTTTCTCAAGATGGATATCGAAGAGGCGGAGCTTGATCTTCTGGAACATATGCAGGCCGAGGGGCTGTTCGATCTGATCCGGCTGACCGTGGCGGAGACCCATGAAAAGAAGTTCCGCGATCTGCGCCCGCGCTTCGCCGCACTGCGCGCGGCGGTGGGGGCGGCCCATCCGGTCACCCGGGTCAATCTGGACTGGATCTGACCGGCCCGCCACAGGCCCCTGCCCCAAGCCCGACCGTCTCCGGCGGTCATGCAGCCCTTTACCCTGCCCCAACTCCGTTCTATCCACGCCAGCGATGAAACGCCCGCCACATCCGGCGGCCCGTCCCCGGTGAGACGATGCCCGATCTTCTGCTAGAGCTATTTTCCGAGGAAATTCCCGCGCGCATGCAGGCCCGCGCGGCGGATGACCTGAAGCGTCTCGCAACCGATGCGCTGGTGGAGGCCGGGCTGACCTATGCCAGTGCGGGCGCCTTTTCGACGCCGCGGCGTCTGGTGCTGACGGTCGAGGGGCTGACCGAGGCCTCGCCCACGCTCCGCGAAGAGCGCCGCGGGCCGCGGGACGACGCGCCCGAAAAGGCGCTGGAGGGGTTCCTGCGCGCCACCGGCACCACCAGAGACGCGCTGGAGCTGCGCGAGGAGAAGAAGGGCCGGTTCTATGTCGCGCAGGTCGTGACCGAGGGGCGGCCCGCCGCCACGATGATCGCCGAGGCGATCCCGCAGGTGATCCGCAATTTCCCCTGGCCCAAATCCATGCGCTGGGGCGCGGGCGCGCTGCGCTGGGTGCGGCCGCTGCACCGGATCGTCTGCGTGCTCAGCGCCGAAGACGGCGCCGAAATCGTGCCGTTCGAGGTGGACGGGATCGTCGCAGGCAACCGGACCGAAGGCCACCGGTTCATGGCGCCAGAGCCGTTTTCCGTTTCCTCCTTCGCGGATTACGAGACGAAGCTGAAGCGCGCATTCGTCGTGCTCTCGGCCGAAGAACGGGCCGCGCATATCTGGGAGGATGCGGGCAATCTGGCCTTTGCGGCAGGCCTGGAGCCGGTCGAGGACAAGGGGCTTCTGGCGGAGGTCTCGGGCCTCGTGGAATGGCCGGTCGTGCTGATGGGCAGGATCGGCACGGCGTTTCTGGACCTCCCCCCGGAGGTCCTGCAGACCTCGATGCGCGAACATCAGAAATTCTTCTCGGTCCGCAACCCGAAAACCGGCCGGATCGAGCGGTTCATCACGGTCGCGAACCGGGAAACGGCGGATCACGGCGCGACCATTCTGGCGGGCAACGAAAAGGTGCTGTCCGCGCGGCTGTCGGATGCCCGGTTCTTCTGGGAAAACGACCTGCGCATCGCGCGGGACGGGATGGGGCCATGGGCCGATCAGCTCGGCAACGTCACCTTCCACGCCCGCCTTGGAACGCAGGCCGAGCGGATCGACCGGATCGCCCGGCTGGCCCGCGAAATCGCGCCGGTTCTGGGCGCCAAGCCCGATGACGCGGACCGGGCCGCGCGGATCGCAAAGCTCGACCTGTCGTCGGAAATGGTCTTTGAATTCCCCGAACTTCAAGGGCTTATGGGGCGATATTACGCCGAGGCCGCGGGCTTTCCGGCCGAAATCGCCGCCGTGGCCCAGGACCATTACGCGCCCCTCGGCCCCTCCGACGCGGTGCCCGATGCGCCCCTGTCGGTGACCGTCGCGCTGGCCGACAAGATCGACACGCTGACCGGCTTCTGGGCGATCGACGAAAAGCCCACCGGCTCCAAGGATCCCTATGCACTCAGGCGGGCCGCGCTCGGCGTCATCCGGATCCTGCTGAGCAACGGGCTCCGGGTCAATCTGGACCGCTTCATCGACAGCCAGCTTGTCAAACACAAGATCGCCCTGAACCGGGCCGAGGCCAAGGAGGGGGAGATTGCGGCACTGGAGGACGTGCTGGAGGAAATCGCCGATCATGGCGTCTTCGGCGCGGCCTTCGAAACCGTGATGGAGGCGATCCGCAAAAACGGCAAGGACCAGCCGCAGACCGGCGAAGGCTCTCTCCTGCGCAGCGTGGGCGATCTGGTGCCGGATCTGTCCACCGACCTGCTGGCGTTTTTCCACGACCGGCTGAAGGTGTACCTGAAGGGCGAAGGTGTCCGCCATGACGTGATCGACGCCTGCCTCGCGATGCCGGGCCATGACGATCTGTCGCTCATCGTGATGCGCGCGCGCGCCTTGGGCGGCTTTCTGGGCACCGAAGACGGTGAAAACCTGCTGCAAGGCTACAAGCGCGCGGCGAACATTCTGGCTCAGGCCGAAGCTGCCGACGGGGTGGAGTATCGCTACGGCGCCGACGTGAAATTCGCCGAGACCGACGAAGAGCGGGCGCTTTTCGCGGCGCTGGAACGCGCCGAGGGTGCGATCGGACCGGCGCTGGAGGCCGAGGATTTTGCCGCCGCCATGACCGAGATGGCCCATCTGCGCGGGCCCATCGACGCGTTTTTCGAAGCAGTGAAGGTGAATGCCGACAGCCAGATCGTCCGGCGCAACCGGCTGAACCTGCTGCACCGGATCGTGGAGACCTGCACCCGGATCGCCGATCTGGGCCGGATCGAGGGCTGAACCACCGCCCCCCGAGCGGGGCGATCCGGGCCGGCGATGTGTTGGCCGCAGGACGCGGCTTTGCCTAATAACGCATCGTTTCCGATGAAATGCTGGACAGTTCGGGCATCGACGGTATCTTATGCTGCACCTGCAAAGGACGTGCCGAGACATGTTGACGACCCCCGATTTCACGGAAATCACGCCGACGGCGGATGTTCTGGCCACGCGCCATGGCAGCCGGGCCAAATGCCTGCAACGGCTGGTGCGGCTCGATCTGCCGGTGCCGCTTTCGGTGGCCCTGTCCTTCGACACGGTGCGCCAGATCGCCAAGGGCAAGATACCGAACATGGCCGCACTTCTGGGCGTGTTCGGCGAGGGCGCGCTGGTCTCGGTCCGCTCCTCCAGCCAGGCCGCGGATTGGGGCGGGCCCGGCACGATCCTGAATGTGGGCATGAATGACGCGGTGGCCAGCCGGCTGGCCAAGCTGCACGGCCCGGACGCGGCGGATGCGCTTTATCTGAGCTTTATCAAGGCCTACGCGGTCGATGTTCTGCGTCTTGACGCGGATGTCTTCGAAGGGCCGATCACCCCGCGGCTGGCCAAGACCTATTTCGAAGACGAGATGGAGGAGCCGTTTCCGCAAGACCCCGCCGTGCAGCTGACCGAGGTTCTGCGCTCCATGGCGCGGGCCTGGGAAGGCACCACCGCGCGGCTGTTGCGGCAGGCGCAGGGCGCGCCGGCGGATGCGGGCCTCGGCCTCGTGGTGCAGCAGATGGCGCTTGGCATCGGTCAGGGCGCCAGCGGGTCGGGCGTGGTGCAATTCGTCTCGGTCGACCGGGGCGCGCCACAGATCACCGGGCGCTTCCTGCCGCAGGGCCAGGGGCGCGCGGCGCTGAACGAACAGGATGCGCAGTTCATCGAACGCGATGCGCGCGGCCCGGCGCTGGAGGATATCTGTCCCGAACAGGTGGAGGCGCTGCGCAAGGCCGCGGCCCTGATGCGGACGCGCCTGCGCGAGGAAATGCAGATCGAGTTCACGCTGATGAATGGCGAGCTGTTCATTCTCGACGCCGTGCGCTCCACCCGGTCGGCCCGGGCCGAGGTGGCGATTGCCGTCGCACTGGCCGAGGATGGCGTGATCTCCCGCGAAGAGGCGATGACCCGGATCCCCCCCTTCACGCTGAACCAGTTGCTGCACCGGCAGGTGGATGCCAAGGCAGCCCGCGACGTGCTGACCAAGGGCATCGCGGCCGCCCCCGGCGCGGCCTCGGGCAAGATCGTCTTCACCGCGGAGGCCGCGCAAAGCGCCGCGTCGCAGGGGGAGGCCTGTATCCTCGTGCGCCGCGAAACCAGCCCCGAGGATATCCGCGGGATGCATGCGGCCCACGCGATCCTGACCGAACGCGGCGGGATGACCAGCCACGCGGCGGTGATCGCCCGCGGTCTGGGCCTGCCCTGCGTGTCGGGCGCCACGCAGCTGCAGCTGAACGCGCGCAAGAAAACGCTGACCGTTCCGGGCCGCAAGGTGTTTCACGAAGGCGACGTGATCACCGTCGATGGCTCGTCGGGCGAGGTTCTGGCCGGGGTCGCCGCGATGATCGAACCGGCCCTTGGCGGCGCCTTCGCCAAGCTGATGGACTGGGCCGACGCGGCCCGCGACATCGGCATCCGGGCCAATGCCGACACCGTGGAAGACGCCACCATGGCGCAACGCTTCGGTGTGGACGGGATCGGGCTCTGCCGGACCGAGCACATGTTCTTCGATCCGATCCGCCTGACCGTGATGCGGGAGATGATCTTTGCCGAGGAGCCGGGCGACCGGACCGCCGCGCTTGACCGGCTTTTGCCCATGCAGCGCGATGACTTCACGGAGCTTTTCGAACTGATGCAGGGGCAGCCGGTCTGTATTCGCCTGTTCGACCCGCCCCTGCACGAGTTTCTGCCCAACGAGCGTGACGGCATCCGCGCCATGGCCGAGGCGATGGACATGCCGGTCAGCCGCGTCGCCTCCCGCATCGAAAGCTTGCAGGAATTCAACCCGATGCTGGGCATGCGCGGCGTCAGGCTGGGGATTACGGTGCCCGAGATTTACGATATGCAAGCCCGCGCGATTTTCGAGGCGACGATCGCGGCCAGCGAGGGCGGCGCGCCCGTCGTGCCCGAGATCATGATCCCGCTGGTCAGCGCGAAGCGCGAGGTGGAGCTGGTCAAGGCCCGGGTCGATGCCGTGGCCTCCGCGGTCCGGGCCGAAAGCGGCAAGGCCTTCGATTACCGGCTCGGCGTGATGGTCGAAACGCCGCGCGCGGCACTCCGCGCCGGAGAGATCGCCGAAAGCTGCGCCTTCCTGTCCTTCGGAACCAATGACCTGACGCAGATGACCTACGGGCTCAGCCGCGACGATGCCGGGCGCTTCATGTCCACCTATGTGCAGCAGGGCGTGTTTCCCGAAGACCCGTTCCAGCGGCTCGACACCGAAGGCGTGGGCGAATTGCTGCATCTCGGGGCGGAACGTGGTCGCGCGGCCAGACCCGGGCTGATCCTGTCGATCTGCGGTGAACATGGCGGGCACCCGGACTCGATCGCCTTCTCGCGGACGGCGGGGTTCGACTATGTGTCCTGCTCCCCCTACCGGGTGCCGGTGGCCAAGCTGGCCGCGGCCCAGCTGGCAGTGCAGGACAGGGCCCCGGCCTCCGCCGCGGACTGCGGAGCAGAGGATGACGAATTGCTCTGACGAACCTGTGGGTTACGGGGCGAACTTCATGATTCCCGAACCGGAACACCGCTATCCCTAGGGGCGGCGGCCCGGCTGATCACAATATTGAGGGTCGGCTTTACGATATTGTGCCCTGCCGCTAAGAGGCAGATCGCAATTTTGATGATGTCTGTGCAGAGAAGGGGCAGCGGCCCCGGGGTGGATCGGATGGTGGGACGACTGGCAGCAACCGCTTTGGCGGCAGCCATGGTGATGTGGGCCGGGACGGCGCAGGCGCAGGTGACCGCCAGCACCTCCACCGACCCGACCGCGGGGATCAATATCCGGCTGTCTTCCCTGATGGGCGAGGAACGCACCTCGCTCGGCGCCGTCAGCCCCGACCGGCTGCGCCGGATCGGCGCGCCCTTCGTTGGTCGCGGCGCGACGGGCCAGGCCATCTACGACGTCGCCGCGCTGGATGCGATGCCCCGCGCACGCGGGAACGCGCAATGGCAATGCCTGACCGAGGCGCTGTATTTCGAGGCCCGCGGCGAAAGCGTGCGTGGCCAGTATGCGGTGGCCGAAGTCATCCTGAACCGGGTCGACAGCCCGAATTACCCCAATTCCATCTGCGGCGTGGTCAATCAGGGCACGGGCCAGCGATATGCCTGCCAGTTCACCTATACCTGCGACGGCCGGCCCGAGCGGGTGACCGAAACCGCGATGCATCGCCGTCTGGGCAAGATCGCGCGCATCATGATCGATGGCGGCCCGCGCGACCTGACCCAGGGCGCCACCCATTACCACACCACCGCCGTCAACCCCCGCTGGGCGCGGGTCTATCCCCGGACGGCGCGGATCGGCACCCATATCTTCTATCGTCAGGCCTATTGACCCGCAGGTCGTTTTGTCGCCGGGCGCTGCCGCCTTTCGCGCGCGCCTGCCGCGCTCCGTGCTGATAAGCTGATACCCGAGACAGCCACGGGAAAGGCCCCCGCGATGAGTGACGAAACCCGCCTTGCCTTTGCCCATCCGTCGGAACGGGCCAAGGCCACGGCCCCAACCGGGCCGCTGGACCGGATCTCGCTGTCCGATCACGAGCGCGAGGTGGAAATCGGCGCTTTCCAGTCCGAGCGGGGCACGACGCAGCGCGTGCGCTTCAACGTGGTGGTGGAGGTGCGCGCCGTCGCCGACCCCGATGCCGACGACGTGGACCGGATCCTGTCCTACGACACCATCGTGGAGGCGATCGACGGGGAACTGGCCGCCGAACGGCTGAACCTGCTGGAAACGCTGGCCGCGCGCATCGCCGAACGGATCCTGACCCATCCGCTGGCCGCGCGCTGTTTCGTCCGGATCGAAAAGCTGGACCGCGGGCCTTTCGCGCTGGGCGTGGAGATCGTGCGCAGCGCGCCGGAGACGCCCAGGCTCCGTCTGGCCGCGGAAATGCCGCATCCGCTGGTCGTGTATCTGTCGAACGCCGCCATTCTGCGGCCCGATCTGGGCACCCTGCTGGACCGTCTGGCCCACGGCGGCGCGCCGGTGATCCTCTGCGTGGGGCCGGCCGACCTGCCCCGCCCTGAGGCCGCCCATGCGATGCCGCAACGGCGCATCGAGCTTCTGGCCATCGAACAGAATGCCTGGGTTCTGGCCGCGCGCGACGACCGCTGCGTGGTGGTCGAAAGCCGGACCGAACTCGACTGGGCGATGAAGCACGGCCAGATCAGCGTCTGGGCCCCGTCGAAGCTGGTGCTGGATACGGTGGCGGGCCCCGGCCACAGGGTGACCGGCGGGGTCGATCTGGCGCTCTGGCTGGCCGAAAGCTTCGAGGCGGAACGGTTGGTGCTGCTGGGCGGGTCCGCCCCGGACGGCGCGCGCCTGCCGGTGGATGTCTGGCCGGCGGCGGCGCTACCGGAGTTTTAGGCGCAGCTCCGCCATCGGCGCGCCACCCACCATATGGTCCGCCTCGCGCGCGAAACCGGCTTTTTCCAGCACCCGGATGGACGCGGTGTTGGAGGGCCGCACAAGGCCATAGACCTCCTCGGCCTTCAGCGCCAGCCCGGCATAATCCACCGCGCCACGCACGAACTCGCTGGCCAGCCCCTGCCCCCAGAGATCCGGCAGCAGGTGATAGCTGAGGTTGAGGCCGCGATACTGGAACTTGAGGCTGAGCCCCCCCAGCCCTACCGGGCGGCCCGCATGAACCAGCGCCCAGCGGCCGAACCCGTGGCGCTGCCAATGGGCCAGATCGCGACCCAGGCTGGTGGCGCTGCGCGCGGTGTCGAAGGGCGTCGGATCTGGGCGATGTTCCACCAGTTCCTGACGCGCGAAAAGATCGGCGTAGAACGCGGCATCGGACGCCTCGACCGGGCGGCATGTCAGCCTCGCGGTGCGGAAAATCGGCTCCGGCTCTGTGGTGCGTACAGCGATTGTCATGGGCGGAATTTCCCATGCGCGTGCGGTTCCGGCAAGCTGTTTGCGCCCGCGCCGCACTGCGGCGGGCGGGGTTTTGCCACTTGCGATGGCCCCGGCCCGAAGTTACCCGAACGCCATGACACGCTATTTCAGACCGATTCCGTTGCGCGATCCGGCCGCGATTCCGGGCACGAAACTGCTGGCGGGCGGCTGGTGCCGGTTCGACCGGGTGGAGGTTTTGTCCCGCAATGCCGCGCCCCGGATCGTTCCAATCGAGGCGGTTCCGCCTGCGATCCTGACCCGGCTGACGGCCCCGCGCGCCGATCTGGGCGGCATCGCGCTGAACGCCCCGCGGATCATGGGGATCCTGAACCTGACGCCCGACAGTTTTTCCGATGGCGGGCGGTTCAACGCGCCCGATGCGGCGCTGCGGCGTGTGCACGAGATGCTGGATCAGGGGGCCGATCTTCTGGATATCGGCGGCGAATCGACCCGGCCCGGCGCGGTGGAGGTGCCCGCGGAGGAGGAAATCGCCCGCACCGGCCCGGTGATCGCGGCCCTCCGCCGCGGCGGCGTGACCGTGCCGATCAGCATCGACACCCGCAAGGCCGCCGTGGCCCGCGCCGCCCTGGCCGCGGGCGCGGGCATCGTCAACGACATCTCGGGCCTGCGTTTCGATCCGCAGGTGGCCGAGGTGGCCGCCGCCGCCGGCGCCCCGATCATCCTGATGCATTCCGAAGGGCTGCCCGAAACCATGCAGGACGATCCGCGTTACGATCACGTCCTGCTCGATGTCTATGACGCGCTGGAAGCCGCCGTGGCCGCGGCCGGGGCCGCGGGCATCCCGCGCGCGCGGATCATGGTCGATCCGGGCATCGGCTTCGGCAAGCGCGACCCGCACAACCTTGCGCTCCTCGCCCGGATCAGCCTGTTCCACGGTCTGGGCTGCGGCGTGTTGCTGGGTGTCTCGCGCAAGGGCATGATCGGGCGCATCGGCGGGGTCGCGGTGCCCGAGGCGCGCGGTGCGGCTTCGGCGGCGGTTGGCCTATGGGCGATATCGCAGGGGATACAGATGCTGCGGGTTCATGATATAGATGTGCACCGACAAATGATCGCGCTGTGGGAGGCCGCAAGCGGGACGGGCAGTGAAAAGGACGATCAGACATGACGCGCAAGCTGTTTGGCACCGACGGGGTGCGAGGCCGGGCGAACGAGTTTCCGATGACCGCCGAAATGGCGCTGAAACTCGGTGCGGCGGCGGGCCGGTATTTCCGCACCGATGGCAGCCGGGCGCACCGGGTGGTGATCGGCAAGGATACCCGGCTTTCGGGATACATGATCGAAAACGCGCTGACCGCGGGCTTCACCTCCACCGGGATGAACGTGTTGCTGCTGGGGCCCGTGCCGACACCGGCGGTGGGCCTGCTGACCACCTCCATGCGGGCCGATGTGGGGGTGATGATTTCCGCCTCGCACAACCCGGCAAGCGATAACGGGATCAAGCTCTTCGGGCCCGACGGCTTCAAGCTCTCCGACGAGGCGGAGGTCGAGATCGAGGCGTTGCTGGGCGCCGATGTGCAGCCCGCGCAGGCCGAGAATATCGGCCGCGCCCGGCGGATCGACGATGGCCGGTTCCGCTACATGGAGCGGGTGAAAAGCACCTTCCCGCCCGGATTGCGTCTGGACGGGCTGAAAGTGGTGGTGGATTGCGCCAATGGGGCGGCCTATCGCACGGCCCCCGAAGTGCTCTGGGAACTGGGGGCCGAGGTGGTGGCGATCGGCGTCTCCCCCGACGGCACCAACATCAATGACGGGGTCGGCTCCACCGCACCCGGCGCCGCCGCAGCCAAGATCAGGGAGGTCGGCGCGGATCTGGGCATCTGCCTTGATGGCGATGCCGACCGTGTGATGCTGATCGACGAAAACGGCGTCGTGGCCGATGGCGACCAGATCATGGCGCTGTTCGCCAATCGCTGGGCCGAAGAGGGGCGCCTGAACGGGCAGACCCTTGCGGCCACGGTGATGTCCAATCTGGGGCTGGAGCGCTATCTAGCCGAACGCTCGATCGAGTTGCACCGGACCCCGGTGGGCGACCGCTACGTGGTGGAGGCGATGCGCCAGCACGGGCTGAACCTCGGCGGGGAGCAATCGGGCCATATCGTGATGACGGATTATGCGACCACCGGCGACGGGCTGATCGCGGGCCTGCAGTTTCTGGCCGAAATGGTCCGGACGGACCGGCCGGCCAGTGCGCTGGCCCGCAATTTCGAGACCGTGCCGCAACTGCTGAAGAACGTGCGCTACACCAACGGGCAGATGCCGCTGGAGGCGCCGGGCGTCATGGCCGCCATCGCGGCGGGGGAGGCGCGGCTGAATGGCCATGGCCGCCTGCTGATCCGCAAATCGGGCACCGAACCGCTGATCCGCGTCATGGCGGAGGCCGAGGACGAGGCGCTGATGGTCTCCGTGGTCGACGAGATCGTGGGCGCGGTTCAGGCGGCGGTCTGACGCATCGCTCGCAGGGCGCACACGCCGCCCGGTCCGCCGCACGGGGATACCGATGGCGCGGATCACCAATCCTGATTTGACACCGCCCCGCCCTCGCGCGTCAAATCAACCCGGTTCAAATCCGGGAGCTCGCGCCCATGCATATCGGCCTGATCGGCGGCATCGGCCCCGCCGCCACCCTTGTCTACTACCAGCGCCTCACCGTGCGCATGCGCGCGCTGGACCGCAGGCTGGACCTCACCATCGTGCAGGCCGATGTGGGCGATCTGATCCGCAATAACAATGCCGACAATCGCGCGGCGCAGGCCCGGATCTATGCGGAGCTTCTGTCGCGCCTACATGCCGCGGGCGCAGATTGCGCCGCCATCACCTCTCTCGGCGGCCATTTCTGCTATGCCGAGACCGCGGCGATCTCGCCGCTGCCACTGATCAGCGCGATCGCCCCGCTCGACAGCGCCTTTGCCGCCGAAGGGCTCGCCACCGTCGGCCTTCTGGGGACCGAGGTCGTCATGCGCACCGGGCTTTACGGCCAGATGCGCCGCACCAGACCGGTCGCGCCCACCGGCGATCTCGGGGAAATCGGGCTGCTGTATCAGGATATCGCCGTCTCCGGCACCTGCAGCGCGGCACAGCGCCGCCGCCTTTTCGACGAAGGCCGCCGGATGGTGGAGACCCAGGGCGCCGAGGCCATCGTGATGGCGGGCACCGATCTGGGCCTTGCCTTTGACGGCCACGATCCCGGTTACCGCGTGATCGACGCGGTCGACATCCATGTGGATCTGCTCACCCGCCTCGCCGCGGATCAGATCGCGCTCGACCGGATCGCGTGATTGACCGCAAGCGCCGGACATGGAACAGCTTTCTCCATGCTGAACCCGACCCAGATCGCCGCCGCCGCGACCCGCATCGCCCCCTATATCCGACATACGCCTGTTCTGACTGTCGAACCCGGACCGCTCGGCCTGCCCTACCCGGTCCGGTTCAAATGCGAGAACTTCCAGAAGGCGGGCGCGTTCAAGGTGCGCGGCGCGTCGAACGCGGTCTCTCGCGTGAGGTGCCGGCGGCGGGCGTCGTGGCGGCCTCGGGCGGCAATCACGGGGCCGCTGTCGCCTATGCGGCCACCAAGCTTGGCCATAAATCGGTCATCTACGTGCCCCGGGCCATCGCGAAAGAGGAAAAGCTCCGCCGGATGCGGGCCTTCGGCGGCGAGGTGGTGCTGACCGACGGCTCCGTGGCCGATTGCATGACCCTCTATGCCCGGCACGCCGAGGAGACGGGCGCGCTTTCCGTCCACCCCTATGACACCGCGCCCACCCTTGCGGGTCAGGGCTCGGTGGCCAAGGAGATGGAGGAGCAGCTCGACGGTTTCGACACGATCATGGTCGCCACCGGCGGCGGCGGATTGATCGGCGGCGTCGCCGCATGGTTCGGCGACCGGGTCAATGTCGTCTCGGTCGAGACCGAAGGCACCAACACGCTGGCCCGCTCCCTCGACGAAGGGCCGGAAATCGACGTCGCGGCCTCCGGCGTGTCCGCAGGATCGCTCGGCGGCCCCGCGCTCGGCGCGCTGCCCTACGAGATCGTCCGCGAGCGGGTCCGGACCGCCATCGTCCTCCCCGATGCGGAGGTCTACACCGCCGCCCGCCACCTGTGGGAGGCGACGCGGCTGACCGGCGAGCCGGGGGCCGCCACCGCGCTGGCCGCGCTCACTTCGGGCGCCTATGTTCCCGAACCCGACGAACGGGTCGCCGTCCTGCTCTGCGGCGGCAATGCCGAGGTCGACTGGTTCACCGGCTGAGCGTCCCGGGCCCTGCCGGATTGATATACCATTGTTATAGGTGACGCGCGCGTCAGGCGTTGTGATTTCCCCCGCCTTTCAAGCTTTGTTAACCTCCATGGGCGACCTTTCCGGGGTCAAAAGCTGCCGAAATGAGCAGTGTGTCACGACTGAAAGGGTAACACGATGCGTGCAAGACGCCTTTGCGCCGCCATGATCATGGCGGCATCACTACCCCTCTACGCCGCACCGGCCGCCGCAGCCCCCATCCTCTGGCCAGCCGATGGCGCGGGCGAGACGGATCTGGCGCTGCATTGTGCCGCCGTGATGACAGCCTTCGGGCAAGCCTATGAATTTGCGACAGAATTGTCGGGCGCCGAAGACCCGCCCCGGTTCCAGACCCCCGCCCGGCTGATCGATCTGGCAGGCGGCCCCGAGCGTCTGGGCGACATTGCCGAGGTTGCCAGCAGCTGGCGGGATCACTGGGAAAGCCTCGGGCGCACCAGTTTCTACCCCCGCCTCACGCAGACAGGCACGCCCTATCTGGCCGATGACGGGTTGGAACTGCAAAGCGCGGTCAGCCGCTGCGCCGCGTATTTCGACCTGTAAAACCTGCCAAACGGGTGTGCCCGCCGCGATAATGTTCTAGCTTTCCGGGGGAGACCCCGCTGGAAAGGATGCATCGTGCGGCTGCAAGCCATTGTAATAATTTCGTTTATTATGCCCCTCGCCCCGCTGCCGGCCCTGTCGCAGCCCGCCCGGGATTTCGAGACGCAACTGACTGCCGCTCTGGCCGACACCGGTCAGGAGCGGGGCCTTCTGCATTGCGGCGGGCTGTTCCGCGCCTTCGGCGAGGTGTCCGCCGATGGTACGGAGTTGAGCGATCTCGCCATGGAACTGGAAACCGACATGGCTGTTTTCGCGACGGTCGTGCGCGAAAACGAAACTGGCGAGGCCATGGCGCTGGCGATGGAAACGGTCGCACCCGCCATTGAAAACGTCGCCGTGCTCTACCTCTCCCGGTTCCGCAGCAATCATGGCGCGACCGGCACCATCCTCGATCCGGGTCTGGAGGAAAACCTGGCTTATTGCCGGGCCCTGCATGAGCGGCTTGCGGTTCCTGAGGGCTAGGGAACGACGCCTCGCATCTCTCTGTTTTGAAATCATTTTCCGGTATCGCCCGAAGGCGCGGCCCGTTAGGCATCTGCCCGGGGCATGCGCATCCGGCCACAGGGGCCGCAAGGCGCGCCCGGTTGCATCGCAAGCGCCCCGCGCCGCGCCGCCCTCTCTTGCCTCCGCCCCCGATCTGCCCCATCTTCCCCCCATGAGCAAACCACCCGCCGACAACCCCACCGAGCCGTTCAAGAAGGCCCTCGCCGAGGCGACCCGCGTGCTTGCCGATGATCCGGAGCTGGCCGTCACCTATTCGGTGGACCCGCCCGGCGCCACCGCCGACAGCCTGCGCCTGCCGCAGATCAGCCGCCGGATGACCGCCGACGAGATCCTTCTGGCCCGCGGCACCGCGGATGCGCTGGCGCTCCGGCACAAGTACCATGATGTCGCCACCGCGACACGCTATGCGCCGCAGGGTCAGATGGCCCGCGATCTGATGGAGGCGATGGAGGGCGCGCGGTGCGAGGCCGTGGGCGCGCGCGACATGCCCGGGACCGCCACGAATATCGACGCCAAGATCGGCAATGACGCGCGCCGCAAGGGCTATGGAGAAATCCGGCAGGCGGCGGACGCGCCGCTGGCCACCGCCGCGGGCTATCTGATCCGGCATCTGGCCACGGGTCGCGACCTGCCGCCGGACGCGGCCAATGTGATGGAGCTCTGGCGCGGGTTCATCGAGGAGCGGTGCGACGCGACGCTTGAAAACCTCGAAACCGTGCTCTCCGACCAGACCAAATTCGCCCGGCTGGCCCGGCAGTTGATCGACGATCTGGGCTATGGCGATCAGTTGGGCGACGATCCCGACGAAACCGACCCGGAAAACGAGGACAGCGCCTCCGAAGAGGAACAGGAACAGCCCGATTCCACCGGCGACGCTGATGACGACGACGAACAGGACAGCGAGGCCGCGCCCGAGCGGTCGCAGGAGGATCAGCAGGACGCCGCGCAGGCCCAGGTCGAGATGGACGATGCCGGCGACATGGAAGAAGCGGAGGAGCAGGAACTCCCCGATGGCGAGGCCCCGCTGGAGCCCCCGCCCCCTGCCCCGCATTCCGAAGCCGATCCGAATTATACCGTTTTTTCAACGGAATACGATGAGGAGATTCCCGCCGAAGAGCTTGCCGAACCGCAGGAGCTGGAACGCCTCCGCGCCTATCTGGATCAGCAGCTCGAACCGCTCAAAGGCGCGGTCAGCCGTCTGGCGAACAAGTTGCAGCGGCGGTTGCAGGCGCAGCAGAACCGAAGCTGGGAGTTCGATCTGGAGGAAGGCACGCTGGATGCGGGCCGTCTGGCGCGCGTTGTGGCGAACCCGACCACGCCGCTCAGCTTCAAGCGGGAAAAGGACACCGAGTTTCGCGACACGGTGGTCACGCTGCTGCTGGACAATTCCGGGTCGATGCGCGGGCGACCGATCTCCATCGCGGCGATCTGTGCCGACGTTCTGTCGCGCACGCTGGAACGCTGCGGCGTGAAGGTCGAAATCCTCGGCTTCACCACGCGGGCGTGGAAGGGCGGACGCGCGCGGGAGGACTGGCTGGCGCAAGGCCGCGCGCAGCAACCGGGGCGCCTGAACGACCTGCGCCATATCATCTACAAGAAAGCGGACGCGCCCATGCGCCGGACCCGCGACAATCTGGGCCTGATGATGAAAGAGGGGCTGCTGAAGGAAAACATCGACGGCGAGGCGCTGGAATGGGCGCATCGGCGCATGATGGCCCGCCCGGAGGCGCGCAAGATCCTCATGGTGATCTCGGACGGGGCGCCGGTGGACGATTCAACCTTGTCGGTTAACCCCGCGAATTATCTGGAAAAACACCTGCGGGACGTGATCGCCATGGTGGAAAAACGCCGGGCTGTGGAATTGCTTGCCATAGGCATCGGTCATGACGTGACCCGCTATTACAATCGCGCCGTGACCATCACCGACGTGGAACAGCTGGCGGGCGCGATGACGGAGCAACTGGCGTCCCTCTTCGATGCAGACCCCCGCGCGCTGGCACGGGTCATGGGCATCAAACGGGCGTCATGACGCCGCACCCTGCGCCGACCGGATCACGGGAGCGGGCACCGCCCGCCGATGGCCGATTGGCGCCAGGCTTGGCCGCGAAGCTGCGGAAACCGAAACGCAGGATTCGGCTTGCGAGGGTTTTTCTATCAAACGACTTGCACCGGGGCGGTTTCACCTATCATATCGCCGGACCGAGCCTGAGCGGCAGTCCGGGCGCGGCACAGTCCCGCACGGCGCGCCGCACGGTTCTACCGCCCTGTTTCACCTGGGAACCGTGATCTCCGATGCCTGACACCGCGCAGAACTTTCAGTCTTTTACCGCGACCACACGCCCGGATCAGGGCCCGCCCCGCCTTGCCGAGCTGCGCGCGGAGATGGCGCGCGCGGGTGTGCAGGGCTTCCTGATCCCCCGCGCCGATGTCCATCAGGGCGAATACGTCGCCCCGCGCGATGAACGCCTCTCATGGCTGACCGGGTTCACCGGTTCGGCCGGGTTCTGCGCCGTGCTGCCCGAACGTGCGGGCGTGTTCGTCGACGGGCGCTACCGCCTTCAGGTGAAGGCGCAGACCGATACGGCGCATTTCACACCGGTGAACTGGCCCGAGACCAAGCTGGAAGACTGGCTGATCGCCGAACTGCCCAAGGGCGGCGTGGTCGGCTTCGACCCCTGGCTTCACACGGTGGCGGAGATCGAGCGGATGGAGGGCGCGCTGGCGCCACATCAGATCAGCCTGCGGCCCGGGGCCAATCTGGTCGATGCCATCTGGCCCGATCAGCCCGGCCCGCCCTTGGCCCCCGCGCGCGCCTGGCCGGACCGGTTCGCGGGCAAGACCGCGGCCCGGAAACTCGCGGAATGCGCGGAAACGCTGAACGATGCGGGCCATGGCAGCGCACTTCTGACCCAGCCCGACAGTATCTGCTGGCTTCTGAACATCCGCGGTGCGGACGTGGCCCATACACCGCTGGTCCATGCCTTTGCGTTGCTTCATGCCAAGGGAACGCTGGATCTGTTCATTGCAGCGGAAAAGCTGGTGGATCTGAACCTGCCCGAGGGCGTGACGGCGTATCCGCCCGACGCGTTGAGCGATGCCCTTGCCAAAGCGCCCCAGCCAGTGCGGCTGGATCCGGCCTCGGCCCCGTTTGCAGCGAAACAGGCCCTCGATGCGGCTGGGCGCGAGAGTACGCAGGACAGCGACCCGTGCCTTTTGCCCAAGGCCCGCAAGACCCCGGCCGAGATTGCGGCCACCACGCAGGCCCATCTGCGCGACGGCGCGGCCATGGCGCGGTTTCTGCACTGGTTCGACGAAAACGCCTCCTCCGGTACCCTGCGTGAGATCGACGTTGCCCGCGCGCTGGAGGGGTTCCGGGCCGAAACCGGCGCGTTGAAGGAAATCAGCTTCGACACGATTGCAGGCGCGGGCCCGCATGGCGCGATCGTCCATTACCGCGTGACGGAGGAGACGAACGCCCCGGTGCTGCCAGGCCAGCTTTTCCTGATCGACAGCGGAGCGCAATACGAAGACGGGACCACGGATGTGACCCGCACGCTTCCGGTGGGCGAGGTCGGCGCGGAAGAACGCGAAGCCTTCACCCAAGTGCTGCGCGGGATGATCGCGATCCATCTGGCCCGCTTCCCGAAGGGCATTACCGGGCGCGATCTGGACGCGCTGGCGCGGGCGCCGCTCTGGGCCGCGGGCCGCGATTTCGACCATGGAACGGGGCACGGCGTGGGCGTCTATCTGGGCGTTCACGAAGGACCGCAGCGGCTGTCTCGCAACGGCACCGTTCCGCTGGAACCGGGCATGATCCTGTCGAACGAGCCCGGCTATTACCGCGACGGCGCCTTCGGCATCCGGCTCGAAAACCTCGTCGTGGTGGCCGAGGCCCCGGCCCTGCCCGGTGGCGATGACCGGCCGATGTTGCATTTTGAAACTCTGAGCTATGTTCCCATCGATCGGCGACTTATTGACCGGGGTCAGCTTGGCGCACTGGAACTGGATTGGCTGAACGCCTATCATGGCGAGGTTGCCGCACGGATTGGCCCGCTTCTGGAGGGAGAAGCCGCCGCCTGGCTGGCCGAGGCCACAGCGCCGCTCTGACATCAAATCGTTACAGGCCCGAAGCACATGCTGGCCCCCGGAGGGGCCGCTTGACCAAAGCCACATGAGGGAGGGGAGATCATGTCCGATCACATCACAATTCGAAAAGCCGCCGGCAAATGGGTCGTCCGCGCAGGCGGTGCCGTCATCGGCGAAAGCGATCAGGCATTGGAACTGGCCGAAGGCAGCTATGCCACGGTCATCTATTTCCCGCGCGGCGATATCGGCATGGCCTTTCTGGAAAAGACCGCGAAGACAACCACCTGCCCCCATAAGGGTGAGGCGACGCATTACACGGTCACCTCCACCGCCGAAGAACTGACCAATGCCGCCTGGAGCTATGAGACACCCAAGGACAACGTGGCCCAAATCAAGGATCACATCGCCTTTTACACCGACCGCGTGACGGTGGAGCAACTCTAGACAGCACCCGGGCGGCGGGCGCGTGTGTCAGCTGTGTTCCTCTGCCGCGGTCGCGGCGAGGGCGCGGTTATAGGCCTTCAGCGCGTCCACATGGAACAAGGCCCCTTCCAGCGCAGGAGGGCCATCGCCGGGCGCCAGTTGCACGACCGGGATGAAATCCAGCCCCGTACGCTCGAAGATCGGCAGGGCGCGTTCCAGCGTGGCATGCGTGTCGGTGAATATGCCCTGATCGATCAGCGTCAGCAGCGCCTCTTCGGGGGCCGCGTTTTCGTGATCCATCGGGCGCATGACCTTGCCGACGCGGAACATCGACAGAAGATAGGCCTGCGGCCCGGCGGCCAGATGAATGTTGCGCCGTTCCAGTTGCGTTAGAAAGAAGGAGCGGTCCACCAGACGCGAGGCAAGCGCCGTCGACATGGAGACCGCAACCATCACCGCCAGCCCCGTCTGCCAGTCGCCCGTCAGCTCGAACACGATCAACGTGGTCGAGATCGGCGCGCCCAGAACCGCCGCGGCGACCGCCCCCATGCCGGCCAGCGCATAGAGCGTTTCGGAGCCCGAGACATTGGGCAGAAGCCCGGTTGCGATGATGCCGAAAGCCAGCCCCGCCAGCGCCCCGACCATCAGCGACGGCGAAAAGACGCCCCCGCCCATCCGGCCGCCGACCGTGATCGCGACGGCGGCGGTCTTGATCATCGCAAACACGATGGCTTCGTGAAGCAGCAATTCACCGGTCAGCGCGGCGGAGGTCGTCTCGTAGCCGACCCCGATGATATGCGGAAACCAGATCGCGATCGCGCCCAGCATCAGGCCCGCGACCGCCGGGCGCAGCCATCGCGGCAGGTTCGCGAGACGCTGGACCAGCGAGCCCATATCCTCGGCCCAGAAGATCGCCCGCATGAACGCGACCGCGATGATCCCGCAGACCAGCCCGAGGATCAGAAAGGCCGGCAGTTCGACATAGAATTGCAGGCTGCTGTCACGGCCAAGGCTGAACTCGGTCACATCGCCGAATTCCAGCCGGTTGATGACCGTACCGGCGGCGGAGGCGATGACGATGGGCGCGAAAGCGTGAACCGCAAAATGCCTCAGGACCACCTCAAGGGCGAAAATCGCCCCGGCGATGGGCGCATTGAACGACGCGCTGACGGCGGCGGCCACGGCGCAGCCAAGAAGATCGCGCCCGGTAATGCCGTCGGCCTTGATCCAGTCGGAGACACGGCTGGAGATGACGGCCGCCAGATGGACGACAGGCCCCTCCCGCCCCGAGGAGCCGCCGCTGCCAAGGGTGATCAGGGAGGCCGCGGCGGAAGCGAGGCCCGCTTTCTGCTCCACCCGGCCATCGGCCAGCGCGGCGCCCTCGATCACATCGGCCACCGATCTGACGCGGGCATCGGGCGTGAACCAGTGCAGGATCAGCCCGACCACCAGCCCGCCGAAGGCCGGGATCATCAAGATCCAGTACCATGGCAGGCTTTCGGCGAAAGAATGCAGCATCCGCACATCTTCCACGCCGTAAAGCCGCGTCTGCAGTGCGCTGATCCCCATCCGGAACAGCAGCGCCGCAAATCCCGCCGCGATCCCGATGGCCAGTGCGATGAACCAGAACTGTACCTGGCTGGGGCCCTTCTGGCGCAGCACCTGCCAGCCACCGCGACAGGTTGCGACAACAGTGTCGAGCTGATGCTTGAAAACCGAGCGGCTGTCCTGGGCCAAAGAGGCCATCCCCGTATCGCGGACCCGGATAGATCTGGCTGACCGGTGTCGCCGGGTCCAGCGGCGCAGCGGTGGTATGCGGGCCCTGCACCTCATCCGTCGATGGCGGGCCTATCTTGGTTGTAAAACAAGACTTTGAAGCTGGAAACCCCGTGGAAGACACAAGCGCATGACCGTCCTGCCCCAAAGCCCCGGGGAAATCCCTGCCGCCTTCGTCGCCGCATGGGCGGTGCGGGACACCGGGGCGCTGGCCGCGCTCTTCGCCTCGGATGCCGGTTTCGTGAATGTGGTAGGCATCTGGTGGGAGGACCGGGCCGCCATCGAAGGCGTCCATGACCATGCGCTGACGCGTTTCTTTGCGCAGAGCAGGCCTGTGCTTGGCCCGGTGAAACCCCGCAGGATCGGCGAAGGCGTCGCGGTCATCCGCGCCAAAATGCGGCTGAGCGGGCAGCTGGCACCCGATGGGGCGGAGGCCCCGGCGCGCGGCACCATCCTGTCATTCGTGGCCGAAAAGACCGCCCGCGGGTGGCGTTTGCTCTCCGCCCAGAATACCGATATCGTCTCGGGCGCGGAGACGCAGCTTGCATCCGCCACTGGCCTGCGCCCGCAGGACTACGGCCGATCCTGAGCGCCAGCGGCAACGCAGTTCCCTCAGCCGTCCCTCGCCTGAAGTAGTGCCCGGGCCGCATCGCGGGCTGCCGCCGTCACCGTATCGCCGGCCAGCATCCTTGCGACCTCGTCAACGCGGGCGTCGGCGTCCAGCGGGCTGACCTCGGATGTGGTGATGCCGCCCCGGACCGCCTTAGCCACGCGCCAGTGATGCGCACCGCGCGCGGCGACCTGGGGCGAATGGGTCACGACCAGCACCTGCCCCCCCTCGGCCAGGGCGGCCAGACGTTTGCCCACGGCGTCCGCCGTTGCGCCGCCGACGCCCCGGTCGATCTCGTCGAAGATCATCGTCACGCCTTCCGCTTCGCGGGTCAGACAGACTTTCAGCGCCAGCAGAAAGCGCGACAACTCCCCGCCCGATGCAATCTTGTTGAGCGGCCCTGCGGGCGCGCCGGGGTTCGTCGCCACCACGAAAGCCACCGCATCCACCCCGTCGGGGCCCGCCGGTGCCTCGGCAAGCGTGGTGGAAAAAACCGCCCGTTCCATCTTCAGCGGGGCCAGTTCGCCGGCCATATCCGCATCCAGCCGCACCGCCGCCGCCGCGCGCGCATCGGAAAGCCCCGCCGCGGCGCGATCATATTCCGCCGTCGCATCGGCCAACGCGACCCGCAGGCCCTCGATCTGATCGGCGCCGCCGTCAAGTGCCGCCAGCCGGCCTTGCAGATCGGCGGCGAAGGCCCCCAGATCATCGGGCGCCACCCCGTGTTTCCGGGCCAGCCCCCGCAAGGCGAAGAGCCGCTCTTCGGTCTCTTCAAGGGCCGCGGGATTGAAGTTCAGGGTTTCGGCAAAGCGGTCCACGCCGGCCTGAGCCTCGCCCAGTTCCACCAGCGCGCGTTCGATCGAGGCCAGCGGCTCTTCCAGCCCGCCCTCCGCCTGATCGGCCAGCCCGTCGAGCCAGCGCGCCGCATCCCCCATGGCACCCTCCGCCCCCTCAGGCCCAAGCGCGCTCAACGCCTTGGCAAGATCGGCGCGCATCCGTTCCGCGCCCTGCATGAGGCGGCGCCTGCTGTCCAGTTCCGCATCCTCCCCGGGTTGCGGATCCAGCGCGTCGAGTTCGGCCACGGAATGGCGCAGAAACTCCTCCTCGGCCCGCATATCGGCCAGCGCCGCCTCGGCCTTGGCAAGGGATTTTTCCGCCGCCGACCGTGCGCGCCAAAACCCGGCGACTTCCGCGCGCATATCGGCGAGCCCGCCATAGGCGTCCAGCATCGCGCGATGCTGACGCGGGTCCAGAAGCCCGCGATCGTCCTGCTGCCCGTGCAGTTCCACCAAAGTATCGCTCAGCGCGCGCAGCACGTCACCGCTGGCGCGGCGATCATTGACCCAGGCCGTCTTGCGGCCTTCGGGTGTGTTCACCCGGCGCAGGATCAGCTCATCGCCCGCAGGCAGCCCCGCCTCCTCCAGCACCGCGAAAGCTGGATGCCCGGGGGCAAGATCGAACACCGCGACAACCTCGCCCTGATCGGCGCCGGTTCTCACCAGATCCGCCCGCCCCCGCCAGCCGAGCACAAAGCCCAGACTGTCCAGCAGAATGGATTTGCCCGCCCCGGTTTCCCCGGTCAGAACATTCAGGCCCGGCTGGAACGCAAGCTCCAGCCGGTCGATGATCAGCATGTCCCGAATGTCGAGATGGCGCAGCATCCACCTTCAGTCCGTAAGCCGGGGGCAAGACGCCCCAAATGCGGTTAAAGCCAAGCGCCGCGAACCGTCTGCCGCCAGATGTCGCGCAACCATCCTTCACCGGCCGCCTCGGGGCTCAGATCACGCCCCGTGAGAAGGCGGAAACTGTCGTCGTAAAACGGCGAAGACTGGAAGTTGTAGCCCAGAATCGCTGCGGCGGTCTGCGCATCATCGGTCAGCCCGAGCGACAGATAGGCCTCCACAAGGCGGTGCAGCGCCTCGGGCGTGTGGCTGGTGGTCTGGAATTCCTCGACGACCACGCGGAAGCGGTTGATCGCGGCAGTGTAATGGCCCCGGCGCAGATAATAGCGCCCGATCTCCATTTCCTTGCCCGCCAGATGGTCGAAGGCCAGATCGAATTTCAAGATCGCGGAGGTCGCATAAGGGCTGTCTGGATAGCGCTCGATCACAAGGCGCAGGGCCTGAAGCGCCTGAAAGGTGATACCCTGATCGCGGCCGACCTGATCGATCTGGTCATAATAGCTGAGCGCGAGCAGATACTGCGCATAGGCAGCATCCTCATCGGCCGGATAGAAATCGATATAGCGCTGCGCGGCGACACGGGCGTTTTCGTAGTCGCCGTCTGCATGGTAGGCGAAGGCCGACATGATCAGTGCGCGTTTGGCCCATTCCGAATAGGGATGCAGGCGTTCGACCTCGGTGAAGAGGCGCGCGGCCTCTTCGGGGTCGTCCTGCGCCAGCTCGAACTCGGCCAGCTGGAAAATCTCCTGCGCGCCCAGTTCTTCCAGCGGCACTTCGTTGCTGCGATTTCCGCCGCCGAACAGGCCGCCGCCGCCACCACCACCACATGCGCCAAGAACAAGAACCAAGACCATCGCAACGCTCAGTCTTGTACGCCCTGTGATGCTGTTCAGCCCGCGTGACATGCCTGCAACCCCGTCCACCGTCTCCGGCAGGCTTGCGCGCCCGCCCTGTCTATGCATGGTCCTAGCACATTAATTCTGAGGGCAAAATGCCTGAATGCAGCGCAGTCGCCCTTCAAGCGACATAGGCCAGATCGGTCGGATTGACGCCGACCCCGGGCAGACGCGCCGCCTGAGCGGGCGAGCATTCGACCAGACGGGTCGCGCCCGGGGTCGAAAAGAGAACTCTGAGCAACCGGTTGGTCAGCATGTGACCGGCCCGGACACCTTCGTAACGGCCCAGAAGCGGGGCCCCTGCCAGCGCCAGATCGCCAAGCGCATCGAGCATCTTGTGACGCACGGCTTCATCTGCATGGCGCAGGCCGCCGGGGCTGGTCACTTCATCGCCATCGAAAACCACCGCGTTTTCACCGGGGATCCCACCGAGCGCAAGACCGTTTGCCTGCATCGCATCCACATCCGCCTGACGGCAGAAGGTGCGGCTGTCGCAAAGCTCGCGCACGAACCGGCCATTGGCAAGGTTCGCCACCCGGGTCTGACGGCCGATGGCCGCATCGGCGAAATCGATCGTGAAGCTCATCGTCAGGCCCGCATCCGGGCTGATCGTGGCCGCCGCGTCGCCTTCGGTCACGGTGACCGTCTTCAGAACCTCGATCGCGTGGATCGGCGCGCCCTGATGCTGGATACCCCGGGACAGGAAGCCGCGCACGAACTGCGCCGCGGACCCGTCGAGGATCGGAACTTCGGGGCCGTCCATCTCCACAAGCGCGTTATGGATGCCGCAACCGGCCAGCGCCGCCATCAGATGCTCGACGGTCGAGACCTCCGCGCCGGCCTCGTTCCGCAACTTCGTGCATAGGCGACTGTCGGGCACCAGATCGAACCGCGCCGGGATGAGATTGTCGCGATCCCGGATGTCGGTGCGCTGAAACCAGATCCCGAAATGCGCAGCCGCAGGCCGCACGGTCATGCGAACCGGATGGCCTGTATGCAGGCCGACGCCCGCAAAGCTGATGGAGGATCGTAGGGTTGCCTGCACGTGGTTCACCAATCGGTAGCCAAGATCAACGTCTGCTCATATGTCCGGTTCCGTCTCAAACCGGTTCAACATGGTGCCTATCGGGCGCGTGCGGTAGAGACAATTCAACCTTTATGACGGGTTGCAACATTGTCCGTGAGTATCGGCAAGATTCTGCCACATTTATTGGCAACTCAGGCTACACGCATGACCGGAAACGAAAAAAGGCCGGCGCGAGGCCGGCCTTTCTTGCAGTGTTGTGATGGTTCAGTTGGCCTGACGCCGCAGGAAGGCGGGGATTTCGATCCGCTCCTGATCGGGGTCGACATGGGTGTCTTCGGGCGCCGGACGGCTGGCAACCGGCGGCTGGCGCCGCTCGACAGGCGCAGGCTGGTCCTCTCCATGGCCGGTCATCCGGTTGATCAGGGAGTTGATCCCGAAACGCGGTTTGCCCTCGGTTTCGGCCGCGCGGGACTGCGCACCGGGGGCTTCCTTGTTGATCGCGGCGCGCAGACGGGCCAGCGCCTCCGGCGAGGGTGTGCTGGCGGACACGGGCCGCGGGGCCACGAACTCGGCTTCGGGCTCGGCCGCGACAGCAGGCGCCGCAGCCGCGGGGCGCATGAATGCCGGTGGTGCCGCGGCGGGCTGCGGTTGATAGGCCGGCTCCGGCACATCGTCCTCGCCATAACCATCGGAGGCCTGGCCTGCATCCAGATCGGTGAAAAGGCTCGGCTCGGGCTGGGCATCGGCCGCGACGGCGGCGGCGATATCCGGCGTTTCCACGTCATCCGCATCCATCGGGGCGGCGGCGACCGGCTCACGCAGACGGCTGCGGGTGGTGATCGGGATATCCTGCTGGACCTCGCTGGCGTCGATGCCGGTTGCCACGACGCTGACCCGCATCCGGCCTTCCATGGCGGTGTCGAGGGTCGATCCCACGATGATGTTCGCCTCGGGGTCCACTTCCTCGCGAATGCGGTTCGCGGCCTCGTCCAGTTCGAACAAGGTCAGGTCGTAACCGCCTGTGATATTGATCAAAACGCCGCGTGCGCCCCGCAGGCTGATCTCGTCTAGAAGCGGATTGGCGATCGCCTTCTCGGCGGCCTGAACCGCGCGCGATTCGCCATCGGCTTCGCCGGTGCCCATCATCGCCTTGCCCATCTCGTTCATCACGGCGCGGACATCGGCGAAGTCCAGGTTGATCAGGCCCGGACGCACCATCAGATCGGTCACGCCCTTGACGCCCTGATAAAGCACGTCATCAGCCATCGCGAAGGCTTCGGTGAAGGTTGTTTTCTCGTTGGCGAGGCGGAACAGGTTCTGGTTCGGGATGATGATCAGCGTGTCGACGACCTTTTGCAGCGCCTCGATGCCCTCATCGGCCTGACGCATGCGTTTCGCGCCCTCGAACTGAAAGGGCTTGGTCACCACGCCCACGGTCAGCACACCCAGTTCGCGCGCCGCCTGCGCGATGATCGGGGCCGCGCCCGTTCCGGTGCCGCCACCCATGCCCGCGGTGATGAAGGCCATGTGCGCGCCCGCAAGGTGATCGACGATATCCTCGATCGATTCCTCGGCGGCCGATGCGCCGACGGCGGGCCGGGCACCCGCGCCCAGACCCTCGGTCACCCGGGCGCCCATCTGGATGCGCGCCGTGGCGTTCGACTGGGCCAGCGCCTGTGCGTCGGTATTGGCAACCACAAACTCACACCCGTCCAGCGACTGTTCGATCATGTTGTTGACCGCGTTGCCGCCAGCGCCCCCCACGCCGAAGACGGTGATGCGAGGTTTCAGGTCCGGCTGATCATCCGGCATGGTGAGATTCAAGGTCATTAGCTCTGTCCGCCTGTTTTCATGGATGTAGGCCCCGGTCTTTCGCCGTTTGGCCATGTGCTGCCTCATTTTCAGGCGAGATTAACGCTTTCATTAACCTCCGTCACGCAAAAACTGGCAGAAAACCGCAAAATATAGGGCAAATTTGAGGCTGATAGGCGGTATTTCGCCCGGTCACCCCGGATATTGCGGTTACCAGTTGTCACGGAACCATTTTACCGCCCGTTTCAGAGAGCGCGCGGGGTACCGATCGGCGGGCACTTCGAAGTCCCACCACTCGTCCTGCGGGTAGGCCGCGAAGAGCGACAGGCCCACACAGGCGGAAAATGCGGGGCCGCAGGCCGATTGCGGCAGGCCCTGCACACGCAACGGCCGCCCGAGCCGCACCTGATTGCCCAGGATCTTCGATGCCAGCGCATCGAGACCGGGCACCTGGCTGGCGCCACCGGTCAGAACGATCCGCTGGCTTGGCAGATGGTCGAACCCGGCCGCGTCCAGCCGGGCGCGCACCTCTTCGAGGATCTCCTCCACCCGGGGGCGCATCACGCCGATCAGTTCGGCCCGTGAAATCGTGCGCCGGTCGTGGTGCCAGTCGCCGGTATCGGCTTCGAGTTCGATCCGTTCCCGGTCATCTATGCCGGTGGCGACGACACCCCCGAAGCGCGTTTTCAGCCGCTCCGCATCATGCATCGGGATCTGCAGGCCCTGACTGATATCCGAGGTGACGTGGTCGCCCCCCATGCGCACGGTATCGGCGAAAATCATGTGCTTCTTGATGAAGATCGACAGCCCGGTCGAGCCGCCGCCCATATCGATGCAGGCCGCCCCCAGTTCCTGCTCATCCTCCACAAGGCTCGCCACACCGGCGACATAGGACGACGACGCGATGCCGGCCAGCTCCAGATCGCAGCGTTTGACGCAGTAGAGCAGATTTTCGATCGCGTGGGCGTCGATGGTCAGCAGATGCATATCCGTGGACAGCCGGTTGCCCACATGTCCGCGCGGATCGCTGAGCCCGGTCCGGTGATCGAGCGCGAAATTCACCGGCTGCGCGTGCAGCACCTCGCGGCCCTCGCCGAAATCCGGCACATCGCAGGCGGCCAGAACCCGGGCGACATCGCATTCGCTGACCGTTCCGGTCTGCAGGCTGACCTCCCCCGTCAGCCCGTAGGATCGCGGGCGCGCGCCGGCAAAGCTGACGATCACATGATCCACGCGGGAGGCGGCCATTTTCTGCGCGCCCTGAACCGCCGTCCGGATCGCGCGTTCGGTTTCCTGCATCGTCTCGATCTCGCCGAACTTCACGCCGCGCGACCGTGTGGTTGCCGCCCCGATCACCCGGAACGACGATTGCCCCGCCATCGCGCCGACCCCATCGGACGGGCGAAACTCGTCCGAGCTGTCGAAGCGCAGCACCAGACAGGCGATCTTGTGGCTGCCCACATCAAGGATCGCCATCACCCCGCGGCGCATGGCTTCCTGGCGTTTGGCGCGCATGGCCCGCTGCGATTGGTACAGCATACTCATCCGTTCCCGTCTCCGATGTCTGTGCCCCGCATCCGACGCAACTCGGTCAATGCATGAGGGCTGAGTTGAATATTGGGGCGCTGCGGGTTGCGCATGTCGATCCTGAGAACGGCGCGCTCCAGCACGTCCTGCGCGTCATCCAGCGCCAGCACCCGGTCAAGCGCGGGCCTCGGCTGGTCTGCGGGCAACAGTATGCGGCGCCCGTCGCGCAGGACCACATCCCATCGCCGCTCGCCCATGCGCACAAGCCCGCGCATCCTGTCCCGCAACGGGGCCGCCGTTTCGAAAAGTGCCAGCGCCTCCGCCACCGCCAGATCGGCGCCTTCACCGGCGATCATCGGCAAGGGCGCGACCAGCTCCCGGTCCACCAGCCGGGCGACAAAATTGCCCTCTCCGTCCAGCAGCACCGGTTCGACGCGGGTCTGCCAGATGACGACCGGCACCCGCTCCTCAATCTTGACGGCAAGATAGCCACCCGACTGGATCCGCAACTCGGCGCGGGATACCGCAGGAATCCGTTCCAGCGTTTCCCGCATCGCCGCAAGATCGAGATCGAAGGAGGACACCGGCAGATCAAGCGCCAGCACCGCGCGCAGATCTTCGGCAAGCTGCGGGCTTGCGCCGTTGATATTCATCAGGTTGACCCGGAATTCCGGGCGGTTCTCGATCTCCCGGCGCAGTTCCGCGACCTGATCGGAGACACCGCGCCAATGCGCCGGGTCGGACAGGTACCACCCGACACCCATGACAAGGGCGAAGGCCGGCAGCCCCACCCGCAGGAGCGACCGGAACAGCGGTGTCAGCCAGAGCCGCTGAAACCTGTAGGACCAGATCGACGGCGCGGGATCGCGATGGGTCAGAACCGGGCCGCGGCGGGCGATCAACGGTCGCATGACGCATCCTCCACCAGCCAGCGGCACATCTGGCCGAAGCTGATCCCGACGGCCTGACCCTGTTCCGGTGTCAGCGATGTGGGCGTCATGCCGGGCTGGGTGTTGGTCTCCAGCAGGATCAGACCCCCCAGGCCGCGCGTCTCGTCCCACCGGAAATCCGTCCGGCTGACCCCTCGGCATCCAAGCGCGATATGGGCCGTGAGCGCCATCTGCATGCAGGCATCGAAGACGGACGCGGGCAGATCCGCCGGCACCACATGGCGGGAGCCGCCGGGCTTGTATTTCGCGTCGTAGTCATACCACCCATCGGTCAGGATATCGGTCACCGTCAGCGGCCGGTCATCCATCACCGTGGTGGTCAGTTCGCGGCCCGGCACGAAGGTCTCCACCATCACTTCATCGGGCATCGTGTCGGCCAGTTTCGGCGGGCCGTTAGCCGCCTCATGCACCAGATAGACCCCGACCGAGGAGCCTTCGTTGTTGGGCTTCACGACATAAGGGGGGGCCATCACGTGACCGGCCATGACATCGGCCTTCGCCGCCAGCACGCTGTCGACGACGGGCAGATCATGGGCGCGGTACATATCCTTGCTGCGCTGCTTGTCGAGCGCCAGCGCCGAGGCCAGAACCCCGGAATGCGTATAGGGGACGCGCAGCCATTCAAGCAGACCCTGAACGCAGCCATCCTCGCCCCACCGGCCATGCAGTGCGTTGAAGGCGACATCCGGCCTGATCTCGGCCAGACGCGCGGGAAGGTCGGGGCCGGCATCGACCTCCGTCACCTGAAATCCCTCTCCACGCAGTGCAGCGGCGCATTCACGCCCGGTGGACAACGACACCTCCCGTTCTGCCGAGGGGCCGCCCATCAAAACCGCAACTGTGGGGAGTGTTCTGCCCGAACTCACCGCCAACATGTGCCTCATATACCGCCGGGCTTTTGGCTGCCCGTTTTGGTGTTCTTTTCCGCCGGTTAATCCGACGGTTTATCGCCTGTGGGTTCTCCCACACGCATAATTTCCCATTCTAGCTCTATTCCACTGTGTTGGAAAACCTTTTTTCGAACCTCCTCGCCCAATCCTTCCAGATCGGCGGCGGTGGCGCTGCCGGTATTGATCATGAAATTGGAATGCTTGGGGCTCATCTGCGCGCCCCCGCGCGTGGCGCCCCGTAATCCGGCATCGTCGATCACCTTCCAGGCCTTCAGATCATGGGTGTCATCGGCCCGGCCGGTAGAGCTGAACCCGGCGGGATTGCGAAAGGTCGATCCGGCGCTCCGATCCCGCGTCGGCTGCGTCGCGTCGCGCCTGGCAAGCTGGTCTTCCATGCGCGCCGCCAGCATCGCGGGATCGCCGGGATCGGCCCGGAAGGTGACCGATGTGATCACCGCGCCATCGGGCAGATCGGTCTGGCGATAGGCAAAGTGGATATCGCCGGGGCCGAGCGTCACGCGCGTCCCGTCGCGCAGGACGGCCGTGGCCGACAGGAAATGATCCGCCACATAGGCACCATAGCAGCCCGCATTCATTTTCAGCGCCCCGCCGATGGAACCGGGAATGGTGCGCAGAAACGTCAGGTCCAGCCCGGCCTTCGCCGCGTTTCGCGCCACATGGGCATCCAGCGCCGCCGCGCCGGCGGTCACCCTGCCATCGCCGGTTTCGATCCCGTTGAAGCCCCGGCCCAGCCGGATGACAACGGCCCGCAACCCGCCATCGCGGACAATCAGGTTGGAGCCGACGCCCATGGGGAACACGGGCGTGTCCGGGTCGAGCGCGGCCAGAAACTGCGCCAGATCCTCCTCGTCCGCCGGTTGGAAGAGCACATCCGCCGGGCCGCCCACCCGCATCCAGGTGAGATCGGCGAGTGGGCGCCCCCGGCTGAGCCGGCCCTTGACCTCGGGCAGTTCTCTCACGATCGGTCACCCCCGGCCTGCGCAGCCCTGCGGGCCCGCATGCCCAGCAACCCGCCGCCGACCGCCCCGATAATGGCGGGCAAGGCCACGAACAGCAGCACGACCGCCGATCCAAGCGCGTCCCAGCCGACCTGCGCAGCCATGCCGATCAGGATCCAAAGCGCGAAAGCCACGACGCAGGCCCAGAACAGGTAGACGAACCGGGGCGACAGGAACCGGCCCAGAACAAAGGCAAGGGCCGCCGATGCAAGCCCCGTTCCTGCAATGATCAGTATGACGTCAGGTTCCATGGCCGCCGCCCCTTCCACCGCGCCACTCTACCGGCACGGATCGCAAAGCTGAACCCCGGGCGGAGGCCTATTGGCCGCCGCTGGTTCGCCGGACCCACCGGCCCAGATAGATCAGCGGCCAGCGCAGGATCGAAGCCCCCGCGACCAGCACACCCAACCCCCACCACGGGCCCAGTTGCCATGTCACAAAGCCCAGAAGCGGAATGCCCGTGGCGATCAGCGCCCAGGCGGCCGGCCAGTGGTATCGCTGCGGCCCCAGGCCGATCAGGCAGGCGATCACCGCCCAGAGACAGGCCAGTGTCAGGGAAATCGGCATCAGGTGCCCCCTTTCAGCCGGGTCACGGCCCTGCGCAGGAAGTAGATCAGCGGGCGGCGGAACATCGACAGCACCGCGAAGGCGACCAGCAGCACCAGCAGCAGCCCATGCTGCGAGGCCACGAAGGCCAACAGCGGCAGCGACAGGATCAGAAGCGTGACGCCGGGCAGGTATTGCAGCCGCATCGGCAGCATCGCCACGGCGGCGGCGGCCAGAACCCACAGGCAGGACAGCGTCAGCGAAAGGCTCATGAGACCGCCTCCCGCCGGATCGGGGCGGGGCCCGGTCGCGGATGGCGCGGCCCGCGGATACTGGATGTCACATCCGGTTCGATCATGCCTGTCATGCCCGCCCCTTTCTGAGTGCAATCGCACGAGGGTTTGAGAAATCGTAACGCCACGCTGGTTAACGTTTTGATAATCGGTCAGGCAACCCGTGCGCCCAGGCCGAAATCGTGCCCGCGCCAAGGCAGACCACGATATCGCCGTCACGGGTCTGCTCCCGCACGAGGCGTTCAAGATCGTCCTCGCTGTGCAAGGCGCGGGCGTGGCGGTGACCGTGGCGGATGAGCCCCGCGACCAGATCGTCGCGGCTGGCTCCTTCGATCGGGTCCTCGCCGGCGGCAAAGACCTCGGCGATGGCGACCACATCGGCGTTGTTGAAACAGGCGCAGAACTCCTCGAACAGCGAATGCAGGCGCGAATAGCGATGGGGTTGATGCACGGCGATGACGCGGCCCTCGCTGGCCTGCCGCGCGGCCTTCAGGACGGCGGCGATTTCCACCGGATGATGGCCGTAATCGTCGATGATCGTCACGCCGCCGACCTCGCCCACCTTGGTGAAGCGACGGTTCACGCCCTTGAACGCGGCCAGAGCCTCGCGGATCTCCTCGACCTTCAGACCCAGATGGCGGGCCACGGCCACGGCGGCCAGGGCGTTGGAGACGTTGTGATCGCCCGGCATCGGCAGGGTGCAGCGTTCGATCAGCTTGCCTTCGGCCTGCAACGCGATATCGAAATGCGCCACCCCCTTGGCATAGCGCAGGTTGACCGCGCGCACATCGGCCTGGGCATTGAAGCCGAAGGTCAGCACCCGGCGATCGGTGATCCGGCCCACCAGCGTCTGCACGTCCGGATCGTCGGTGCAGCAGACCGCCAGACCGTAGAACGGGATGTTCGACACGAAATCGAGGAACCCCTGATGCAGCGCCTCTTCGGTTCCCCAATGCTCCATATGTTCGGGGTCGATATTGGTGACGATGGCGATGGTCGCGGGCAGGCGGTTGAAGGTGCCGTCGCTTTCATCGGCCTCCACCACCATCCACTCACCCTGCCCCATCCGCGCGTTCGAGCCATAGGCATGGATGACCCCGCCATTGATCACCGTGGGGTCCACCCCGCCGGCATCCAGCAGGGTCGCCACCATGGTCGTGGTCGTTGTCTTGCCATGGGTGCCGGCGACCGCGATGTTGGATTTCAGCCGCATCAACTCGGCCAGCATCTCGGCGCGCCGCACCACCGGCAGCCCCATCGCCCGCGCCGCGTCCAGCTCCGCATTCCCGGGCTTGATCGCGCTGGAGATGACGACCACCTCGGCCTCGTCGAGGTTTTCGGCCTTTTGCCCGGTGAAGATCCTGGCGCCCAGTTTCTCAAGCCGCTCGGTGATCTTCGTGGCTTTCAGGTCGGAGCCCTGCACCTGATACCCGTGGTTCAGCAGCACCTCCGCGATCCCGGACATGCCGATGCCGCCGATACCGACGAAATGGATCGGGCCAAGCTGGGTGGGAAGCTTCGTGGCGGCGTTCATGACTGGCCTTTCCTTGCCAATTCCTCGACCAGAACCGCAAGGCGCTCGGTTGCGTCCGGCAGGCCGGTGCCAAGGGCGGCATTGGCCATCTGCAAGGCGGCCTCGGGCTGGTCAAGGATGGCTGTGATATGATCCGCAAGACTTGCGGGGGTGAACTGGCTCTCGGGCATCAGGATGGCCGCATCCGCATCGACCAGCGCGCGGGCATTGGCCGTCTGCTCGTCGCGGATCGCGGCCGCAAGCGGCACCAGGATCGACGGGCGACCAATGACCGAGATATCCGCGACGGATGACGCGCCCGACCGGCTGATGATCAGTTGCGCCTCGGAAAACCGGCGCGGGATGTCCCGGAAGAAGGGCTCCACCTCGGCGGTGACACCGGCCTCGGCATAGGCGGCGGCGACACGATCCTGATCCTCCGGGCGGGCCTGCTGCGCGATACGGATATTGGCGCGGACCGCGTCCGGGAGGGCGGCGATGGCGGCGGGCACCACATCGGACAGGATGCGCGCGCCCTGGCTGCCGCCGATCACGACGACCGACATCGGATAATCCCCTGGCGGAATATAGGCCGCACCCGCGCGTTCCAGCACGGCGGCCCGCACCGGGTTGCCGGTATGAACGGCGTTCGTGCCTTCGGGGAGTTCCGTGGGCCAGGTGCCGCAGGCCACCACATCCACGCGCCTCGCAAAGAGCTGGTTGACCCGGCCCAGAACGCCATTCTGTTCATGCAGCATGCGCGGGCGGCCGGTCAGCCAGGCCGCCGCCATCGCCGGGATCGACGGGTAGCCGCCGAAGCCGACCACGACGCTCGGGCGTTCGCGTGCCATCCGTGCCGTGGCGCTCAGAACGCCGCCCAGAATACGCAGCGGCGCGATCATCTTCGCCAGAAGACCGCCCCGCGCGAAGGTGGCCGAAGACACCTGCCGTATCTCCACCACATGGGGAAACCCGCCGGTGTAGCGCGCCCCGCGCGCGTCGGTGGACAGCGTCACCCGCCACCCCCGGCGCAGCATCGCCTCGGCCAGGGCCTGGGCCGGGAACATATGCCCGCCCGTGCCGCCGGCTGCAATGATGAGATGGGGCGTCGTACTCATGGGGTTACCGGTGCCGGCTGAGGAGGATATCGCCGATCTCGCCCTGCGGGCGGGTGCGGGTCAGGGCCAGAAGCATGCCGATGGTGATGCCCGTCGCGATCAGGCTCGACCCGCCGTAGCTCACGAAGGGAAGCGTCATGCCCTTGGCGGGCAGCAGCCGCACCGCCACGCCCATGTTGATGATCGCCTGCAACGCCAGAAGGCTTGCGAGTCCGGCACCGGCCAGCCGAATGAACGGATCGCGTTCCTTCGTCAGCCGGAAGAACGCACGCAGCGCGATGGTGGCAAAGAGCGCGATGATGACAAGCACAAGAACCAGACCGTATTCCTCGGCCGCGACCGCGATGATGAAATCCGTATGCGCATCCGGCAGGGTCCATTTCACGGCCCCCTCGCCCAGACCGGCGCCAAAGAACCCGCCTTCGCGGATCGCGTTGGTGGCATAGGCCAGCTGTGTGTTCGGGTCCAGTTCCGCCGAGAGGAACCCGTCGATCCGCCGGGCGAAATGCTCCGAATTCGAATACGCGACCGACCCCGCGACACCGACCAGCGCGCCGACCCCGGCCAGCAGGAGCATCGGCGCCCCGGCCACGAAATAGACCACGCACCACGCGAAGACGACCAGCGCCGCCTGGCCGAAATCCGGCTGCATCGCCAGAAAGCCCACGATCGTGATAGTCACCACCAGCGAAACGGCCTTGCCCGGCGGGCCGCCGACCTCCTGGCTTGCGGCGATCATCCAGGCGGTGAAGACGACAAAGACCGGCTTGAGGAATTCCGAGGGCTGCACCGAGGCGAAGCCGAGCGAGTACCAGCGCACCGCCCCCTGCCCGTAATCGGTCCCGAAGGCCGGAAGCAGGGCCAGCGCCCCGAACGCGCCGAAAAAGCCCAGAACGGCCAAGCGCCGGATCTGCACCGGTGTCAGCATCGACACCATGACCATCACCGCAAGGGCCAGCCCGCCGAAGGCCGCCTGCCGGATCACGTAGTGAAACGGGTCATGTCCGTTGCGTTCAGCCAGCGGCGGAGAGGCCGCAAAGCCCAACAACAACCCGATTGCGAACAGGGCCAGAATGCACCCGATGGTGACCCGGTCAACCGTCCGCCACCAGCGCGGCAGAACAGCCTCACCCGATTGCACGACAACCGTGCCATGCGCCATTTCCGTCATGGGATACCGCCCAATACTGCCTCATTGATGCCCGGTTTGCCGGGTCTGGGGCAAAGCTTAGCGTGAAATCACCTGCGGGGCCAGCGAAACAAGCGGCCCCGCCACGGGCAGGCCGAATTCAGCTTGGCGGCTGCCAGAGCTCGATCTTGCGGCCGTCAGGGTCCAGTATCCAGCCGAATTTGCCGTAGTCCAGGGTCTGGGCGGGCTGCACCTGGTCGACCCCCTCGGCCTCTGCCCGGGCCAGCATCGCGTCCAGATCATCGACCATCAGATTGATCATGAATGGCAATGTCGACGGTTTGAAGTAGTCGCCGCCCGCCGCAAAGGGCGCGAAAATCGTCCGCGCGCCTTCGGGGAACTTCTCCGCGCTGCCCGTGTGCAGGAAATCGAAGCCGCCGTAATCGGTCGGCGTCATCCCCAGAACGCGGGTATACCAGTCCTTCGTGGCTTCCGGGTCGGCGCATTCCAGAAACACGCCCCCCACACCGATCACCTGTGCCATCTCGTCCCTCCCTGCTGTCATGCGGGGCCGACCATAGCACAGGATGGGAGTCTACCCCGCCAAAACCTTCGCGACCTGATCCATGAAATCCTGCCCGCGCTGTTCGAAGTTATCGTATTGATCGAAACTCGCCGCGGCCGGAGCCAGAAGCACCGTCTCGCCCGGCTCGGCCTCCGCCGCGGCACGGGCGACCGCAATCGCCATATCGGTGCAGACCTCCACGGGCAGATCGCCCAGTTTCAGGGCGAACCCCTCCGCCTCGCGCCCGATCACATAGGCCTTCGACACCGATCCGAGGACCGGTTTCAGCCCGTCGAGCCCGCCTTCTTTCTCCAGACCGCCGCAGATCCACCGCACCCGCGGGAAGGCGGCCAGCGCCTTGGCAGCCGCATCCACATTCGTGGCCTTGCTGTCATTCACGAACAGAACCCCGTTCCGTTCGCCAACGATCTGGCTGCGATGAGGCAGACCGCCGAAGGACTGAAACGCCGTCTCGATCACCCTGGGGGCGATGCCAAGCGCCCGAAGCGCCCCGTAGGCGCAGCACGCGTTCTGATGGTTGTGGACACCGGGCAGCCCGCGGACCCCGCGCAGATCTATCGACGCCGCCTGCCGCCCTTTCCGGGTTTCGCTCAACCAGCCCTTGCGCGCGGTCACGTCCCATCCCGGACCCGTCAGTTTCGATGTGGCGGAGACCCGGATCAGCCGCCCGTCGCCCGGCCCCTCGGCCAGTTGGTTGGCCAGATAGCGCCCTTCCTTCTCGTCGACGCCGATCACCGCCCGGTCCGGCCCGCCTTCGGCAAACAGCCGGCGCTTGGCCGCGAAATATCCGCCCATGCCGCCATGCCGGTCAAGATGATCGGGGGTGAGATTGGTGAACACCGCCACATCCGGGGTCAGGGCGCGCGCCAGATCGATCTGATAGCTCGACAGTTCAAGCACGATCACCTCGCCATCCTCGGGAGGTTCGATATCCAGCACCCCCACGCCGATATTGCCCGCCAGTTGCGCCGGCAGTCCGGCCTCCGTCAGGCAATGGTGGATCAGCGCGGCGGTGGTAGATTTCCCGTTCGACCCGGTGACCGCAATCACCCGGGGCGGGGTAACATGCCGGTCCCAGTCGCCCGCGGCGAGGGACCGGAAAAACAGCCCCACATCGTTGTCCACCGGCACGCCCGCCGCCCAGGCCGCCATGATCGCCGGGTGAGGATCGGGGTAAAGATGCGCGATACCGGGGGAGACGGTCATCGCCGCCACGCCGTCCAGCGCACCGGCTTTGAGCGGATCGACGAGCGAAAACCCCTCGCGCCCGGCGGTCTCCCGCGCCGCGGCGCTGTCGTCCCAGACCAGCGGATCGGCCCCGCCCGCGCGCAAGGCCCGGGCGGCGGCCAGACCCGATCGGCCAAGCCCCAGAACCGCAACCTTCGCGCCTTCAAACCCAGTTACCGGGATCATACGTGCCTCACTCCACCTCGTCTTGTCGTCTCCGATACCGTCGCGGGCTGTTGCGGCCCGATAACCTCCCCGTGCCCGCCCGCCACCGATACGCTGAGAGGGACGGGCGCGGCCATCAGCGCAGCTTCAGCGTGGCCAGACCGATCAGCGCAAGGATCAGCGAGATGATCCAGAACCGGATCACGACCTGCGGTTCCGTCCAGCCCTTCTTCTCGAAATGATGATGGATGGGCGCCATCAGGAAAACCCGTTTGCCGGTGCGCTTGAAATAGAGCACCTGAATGATGACGCTCAGCGTTTCGGCAACGAAAAGCCCGCCGACGATGGCCAGAACGATCTCGTGCTTGGTGCATACCGCAATCGCGCCGAGGGCCCCCCCAAGAGCCAGCGATCCGGTATCGCCCATGATCACCGCCGCCGGGGGCGCATTATACCACAGAAACCCAAGCCCCCCGCCTATCAGACCCGCCGTGAAAACCAGCAACTCACCGGTTCCCGGCACATAATGCACGTCGAGATAGGTGGTGAAGTCGACGCGCCCCACCGCATAGGCGATCACACCCAGAGTGCCCGCAGCGATCATGACCGGCATGATCGCCAGACCGTCCAGACCGTCGGTCAGGTTGACCGAATTGGCGCTGCCCACGATCACGACCATGGCAAAGGGCAGGAACATCCAGCCCAGATTGGGCAGGAAATCCTTGAAGACCGGCACCGCCAGCCGCTGCGACAGCTCGTCGGGGTGCATGTACATCACCACGATGGCCGCCACCGCCGCGATCAGAAAACCGAGCGACAACCGGATCCGCCCCGATACGCCCTTGGTGTTGTTGCGGCTGACCTTGGCCCAGTCATCGGCAAAGCCGATCAGCCCGAACCCCACGGTCACACCCAGCACGACCCAGACATAGGGGTTGTCGAGCCGGGCCCATAGCAGCGTCGACAGCGTGAGCGCCGCCAGGATCAGCAGCCCGCCCATGGTCGGTGTACCGGCCTTGGCGGTGATGTGATGGGCCGGGCCGTCCTCGCGGATAGGCTGGCCGTTTGCGTACTTCCGCCGCAGCGCATTGATCAGCGGTTGGCCGAAAATGAACCCGAAAATCAGTGCCGTAAAAAACGCGGCACCGGCGCGAAAGGTGATGTAGCGAAACAGGTTGAAAAAATCGCCGCCGTCGGACAGTTCACTCAGCCAAAACAACATATAGCGGTTTCCTTATGTTCTATCCGCAATCGCTTGCCCCAGTTTCCTGAGCGCGTCAACAGCGAGGGACAGCCGTGACCCCTTGGAGCTTTTGATCAGCACGATATCGCCCGGTCGCAGCAGTCCGGGAAGAATGCGGGCCATCTCGGCGGCGGTCTCCGTATGGGGGCCGCGCTTGTCGACCGGCAGGATGGCGTCCAGATGCGCCATCAACGGGCCCGATGTGCAGATCAGATCCAGCTCCGACAGCGCCGGAAGATCAGCCAGATCCGCATGCATCGCGGGCCCGTCGGGGCCCAGTTCAAGCATGTCGCCCAGAACCGCGATCCGCCGTCCGCGCCCCTCGGGCGTCGCGGCGGCCAGAACCTCCAGGCTTGCGGCCATCGACGCGGGCCCGGCATTGAAGGCATCGTCGATCATCTCGATCGCACCGTCCCGGGCCGGGTCCAGAACGATCCGTTCCCGCTTGCCGCGACCGGTCACCGCCTCCCACGCGCCAAGCGACAGGGCCGCGCGCGGAATATCCGCCCCCACGGCCGCCACCGCGGCCAGCGCGGCCAGCGCATTCAGCGCCAGATGCCGCCCGGGTGCCGCCAGCTTGAACAGAAGCGGCATGTCATGGAGCGAGGCCTGGATAACGGTTGTCTCGTCGACCAGCGTCACCTCGCCAAGCGTCGCGGGCAATCCGGGCGTCTGGCCGAACTCGACCACCTTTGCGGCATGCGCCTCGGCGGCCTGCCGCAGGATCGGGGTCGTCTCCAGATCGGCATTGATGAGGGCCACGCCGCCGGGCTCCAGCCCCTCGAAGATACTGGCCTTCTCGCGCGCGATCCCCTCGATCACGCCGAAGGCCTCCAGATGCACGGCCGCCACGGTGGTCACCATCGCCACATGGGGCCGGGCCATCCGGCTGAGCGGCGCGATCTCCCCGGGGGCGTTCATTCCGATCTCGATCACCGCGAATTCCGCATCCGCCGGCATCCGCGCCAGCGTCAGCGGGACGCCCCACTGATTGTTGTAGCTGGCCTCCGCCACATGGGTGCGGGCCTGCGCCCGGAGCGCCACGCGCAGCATGTCCTTGGTGGTGGTCTTGCCCACCGATCCGGTGATCGCGATCACCCGGCCCGCCATCCGCTCCCGCCCGGCGCGCCCCAGATCGGCCAGCGCGGCCAGAACGTCCGGCACGATCAGAAGCGGCGCCTCCGCGGCCACATCATCGGGCCTGCGGCTGACCAGTGCCGCGGCTGCCCCCTTTTCAAGGGCCTGCGCAACAAACTCATGGCCATCGCGCACATCCTTCAGCGCAACGAACAGGTCTCCCGGCAACAGGGTACGGGTATCGATGGACACACCGGTTGCGGTCCAGTCGCCATCAGTCCGGCCGCCGGTGGCGGCGGCGGCCTCCGCGGCGGTCCAGAGCGCGGTCATACCCGCCCCTCCAGCGCCGCAACGGCGACACTCGCCTGCTCCACATCGTCAAAGGGATAGACCACATCGCCCACGATCTGGCCGGTTTCATGGCCCTTGCCCGCAATCAGAAGCGCATCTCCGGGCTGCAGCGCGTCGACGCCGCGCAGGATCGCCTCCGCCCGGTCGCCGACCTCCGACGCCTCAGGGCAGGCCTGCAGGATTGCGGCGCGGATCGCGGCGGGATCCTCGGATCTGGGGTTGTCATCCGTCACGATCAGAACATCGGCATTTTCCGCCGCCGCCTGCCCCATCAGCGGGCGCTTGCCGCGATCCCGGTCGCCGCCCGCGCCGAAGACCACGATCAGGCGACCGAGCACATGCGGGCGAAGCGCTTTCAGCGCCGTTTCCAGCGAGTCGGGCGTATGGGAGTAGTCCACGTAAACCGGTGCGCCGAAACTGCGCCGGGCCGCCAGTTGCATCCGGCCGCGCACGCCCTGAAGCCTGGAGAGCACGCCGAACACCATCTCCGCATCGGCGCCACCCGCGATGACAAGCCCCGCGGCCGTCAGCACATTCATCGCCTGAAATCCGCCGATTAGCTCCAGCCGGGTCTGATATTGCTGCCCCTGCCAGCGAAACAGGACATCCTGCCCGGCTTCGTCCAGGCGGCGCCCGGTGATCTTCATCCGGGCGTCTTCGGCATATTGGCCGATGGTGATCGCCTCGATATCGCGCGCCGCACAGGCGGCGACCACATCGGCGCCGCGCGGATCGTCGAGATTGACGACCGCCGTGCCCTCTTCGGGCAGAAGCTCGGTGAACAGGCGAAGCTTGGCGTGAAAATACGCCTCCATCGTGCCGTGATAATCCAGATGGTCCTGGGTCAGGTTGGTGAAGGCGGCGGCGGCCAGATGCACCGCCTCCATCCGGCGCTGGTCCAGCCCGTGGGACGACGCCTCCATCGCCACGTGCTGCACGTCGGCGGCGGCCATATCGGCCAGCAACTGATGCAGCGTCAGCGCGTCGGGCGTGGTGTGGATGCCCGGCGCGGTGAACGCGCCTTCCACTCCGGTGGTCCCGATGCTTGCCGTCTCGATGCCCAGAGCGGCCCAGATCTGGCGGGTGAAACTGGCCACGCTCGTCTTGCCGTTGGTGCCGGTGACGGCAACCATCGTTTCGGGCTGCGCCCCGAACCACAGCGCGCAGGCATGGGCAAAGACCGCGCGCGGATCCTCGGCCAGAACCACACCGACATCGCGCAGATGTTCGGCGGCGATCTCCGCCCCCTCCCGGTCGGTCAGGATGACACCCGCCTGCATGCGCACCGCATACTGGATGAACTCGGCGCCATGGACCCGCGTGCCGGGCAAGGCCGCGAACAGATGCCCCGGCTTGACCGCACGGCTGTCAAGGCTGAGCCCGCTGACCGACACGTCGCCGCCCCGGGTGGGCGTCAAGCCAAGCGCAGATAGTGTCTTCACTCCTGGCGCCATGGCCGATTCCCCCAACATCTCAGTCTGAGGCGCTGGATAGCTGAAAGCCGTCCAGGGGTTCAATCTCTGGTCTGATCCCCAAAAGCGGCGCCACGCGGCGGATCACCTCCGCGGCGACGGGAACGGCGGTCCAGCCGGCAGTCCGCCGGGCTTCGCCGAGGGCCACGATCTCGGGCTCATCGAGCGTCACGATCAGGACATATCTGGGATCGTCGGCGGGGAAGATGCTGGCGAAGGTGGACAGCACGCGATCCTCGAAATAGCCGCCGGTGGGGCGCGGCTTGTCCGCCGAACCGGTTTTTCCGCCAACGGCATAGCCGGGCACATCGCCGAAACTGGCCGTGCCATCGGTGACCACGGCGCGCAGCATGTCGCGGATCTGGGCCGAGACGGCCTCCGACACCACGCGCTCGCCCATCTGCGGCCCGTCCTGACGCAACAGTGTCGGGCGGATCAGCGTGCCGCCATTGGTGATCGAGGCATAGGCCGCGGCCAAATGAAGCGGCGAGGTCGAAATGCCATGGCCATAGGACACGGTCATCGTCGTCAACTCGCCCCATCTGGCGGGCAGGAGCGGTCGGCCGGACCGGCTTTCGACCATCTCCACCAATGTCGGCTGAAAGAAGCCGAGCTGTTCCAGAAACCGCTGCTGCCGCTCGGCGCCCATCATCTGGGCAAGGCGCGCGGTGCCGATGTTGGAGGAATGCACGATCACATCGCTGACCGACTGGCTGGGGCCGTAGCTGCGGAAATCGCTGATCGAAAAGCCGGACATGCGGAGCGGCCCGGTCGTATCCACCATGGTGGCCGGGTTGACCAGACCTTCGTTCAACGCCTGCGCAACGGTAAAGATCTTGAAGACGGAACCCAGCTCATACACGCCCTGAACGGCGCGATTGAACAGCGGGCTGTCGGCCTGGTCCCCTTCGGTCAGGGGTTGGGGGCGCGCGTTGGGGTCGAAATCCGGCAGTGACGCCATGGCCCGGATCTCGCCCGTATGGACATCCATCAGGACCGCCGACGCGCCGCGCGCATTCATGATCACCATGCCGCCCGCCAACACCTGCTCCACCGCCGATTGCACGGTCAGGTCGATCGACAGTTCCAGCGGGGCACCGTCGCGGGCCGGATCGCGCAGATCCTCGTCGAACTGGGCCTCCACCCCGGCCACGCCGATCACTTCGGCGGCGTTCACGGCCTCCTGTCCGAAACCGGCACCTCCCAGGATATGGGCCGCGACCGAGCCGTTGGGATAAAGCCGCATCTCCCGCGGCCCGAAAAGGAGACCGGGCTCCCCCAACTCGTGCACCTGCTGCTCCTGCTCGGGCGAGATGTAGCGGCGCAGCCAGATGAACCGGCTGTCCGATGTGAACCGGCGCAGAAGCGCCTCCTCCTCCAGATCCGGGAAAATCCCGGCCAGCCCACGGGCGGCCGCCACGGGATCGATGATCTCATGCGGGTGGGCATATAGCGAGTTCGTCACCAGATTGGTCGCCAGCACGCGGCCCTCGCGGTCCACGATATCGGCGCGCGTGTTGAGAATGGCCGAACCCGATGTCGCGATCCGCGGCTCCTCCGGCTCGGAGGCGGCAAGGGTCGACATGCGCAACCCCACGGTCACGAAAGCGGCGAAAAAACACATCGCCAGAAGCAGCAGCCGCGTCTCGGCGCGCTGGCGCATCTTGTCGCGTATCGCCTCATGCCTCAGACGCAGGTTCTCCCGCTCGATCGCATCGGGGTTTTCCCCATGCTCCCGGGCTTTCAGGATCCGCGTGAGCGGGCGTAAGGGCGTGCGAAGCGTCATGGCAGCTGCTCCGGGTCATAATTGAGGCCGGTCAGCGTCTCGTTGATCAGCTGATCCAGCAGCGGGGGGTAGACCACCTGATGCACGTCACCGAAATGATCGGGCGACATCGGCATCAGCCCCAACCGGTCGAAATTCAGATCGGCCAGTTCCCGCAAACGGTCGGGGCGGTTCAGATACGCCCATTCGGCCCGCAGGACCGACAACCGCTCCCGCTCGGCGCCAATGGCGCTTTGCAGGCGCTCCACCTCGCGGACGGAATGCTGGGTCAGGATGTTCTGGTGATAGGCCCAGTATCCGAGCCCGATCACGGCCAGGGCCGCCAGAACGGTCGCAAATCCGCGCATCAGGTGATCTCCGCCAGTTGCGGAAGGCCGAAGACCTCCTGCGGGACGGGGCTGGCGGGCACATCGGTCCGCCGGGCCACGCGCAGTTTCGCCGACCGGGCGCGGGGATTTGCGGATAGCTCCTCGGCATCCGGCGCAATGGCGCGGCGGGGCGTCAACTCGAACGCCGGCTGGCGCTCCGCCGCCTCGGGCGCATAGCGCGAGCCGCCGCCGCCGGTGCTGGCGCGGTCCTGCAGGAACCGCTTCACGATCCTGTCTTCGATGGAATGGAAGGTCACGACGGCAAGCCGGCCACCGGGTTTCAACGCGCGCTCCGCGGCCTGCAATCCTTCGGCCAGCTGGCCCAGTTCGTCATTCACCGCGATGCGGATCGCCTGAAAGCTGCGGGTCGCGGGATGGCTCTGGCCCGGCTTGGCACGCGGCAGGTTCTTCTCGACAATGGCGGCCAGTTCCGAGGTTCGCGTGATCCGCGCCTCGGCCCGCGCGGCAACGATCGACCGCGCGATGCGCCGGGCCCCGCGTTCCTCGCCGTAATGGTAGAGAATATCGGCCAAGAGCGCCTCGGGCGCGTCATTGACGATATCTTCGGCCGAGAGGCCGGCCTGCCCCATCCGCATGTCCAGCGGGCCGTCGTTGCGGAACGAAAATCCGCGCTCCGCCCGGTCCAGCTGCATCGAGGACACGCCCAGATCGAGCACGATCCCGTCCAGCGCGGGATAGCCCGCTTCGGCGGCATGGATGTCTATTGCGGAAAACTCGCCTGCGACCAGCACCAGCCGGTCGCCCATATCGCGGGCCCAGTCTCCGGCCATTTCGAAGGCCAAAGGGTCGCGATCCACACCGATCACCGTGTCCGCTCCGGCGTCAAGCAAGCCACGGGCGTAGCCACCAGCGCCGAAAGTGCCGTCCAGCCAGACCCCGCCAACGGGGGCCACCGCGCGCAACAGCGGCGCCAGCAGAACGGGAATATGGGGACGCTCGGCCGGGCTGGAAGGCCTCTTGGCCGACATCACGCATGCCCGTCGTCGGAAGAATCAAGCCCGGCCTGCCCGGCCAGCGAGAGCGGATCGAAGAATTCATTGCCTTGCCCCAGAGCCGCCAACAGTGCCTCGATATTCTCATCCGCTGCGGCTCCATCGGCGGAGTTGAGAATGTGGAACTTGTCGCCCTTGCCCTGAAACAGGGCTTCGGCGCCCAGGCCGATCTTGTCGCGGGCCTGGGCCGACAGAACCAGCCGGCCGGTATCGTCGACGCTGGTTTCGTCGCATTTCGAATAATAGAGATATTCCAGTGCCGTCCGAAGCTGCGTGCCGCGCTTCTCGGCCCGGATTATCGCGTCGATCTCGTCGAAAGCATCGCCGGACAGGCATTCAAGATAATTCGCGTTCGAGTTGCCATAGGCAATGTAGAGACGCGGTGCGCCGCCGGGGGTGTAGTGCTTGTCGGAGTTTTGCAGAACGCGACGAAATTTGACCGGGATCGACACCCGGCCCTTTCCGTCCACCTTATTCAGGCTTTCACCCTGAAACCTGCGTTCCACTGTCTCGCGCCCTCTTTGTGCCGCAATTCGGCCACATATCGGCTCCGGAACGGACAACGGCGGATCGAGCAAGCTGCCACTGCCCAATCCGCCGCCCTCGTCCCATTGCTGGGTGTCCGACTGCGCAGGCCACCTGGGGGGATGTCTGCTCGCTTGCGCGCCGGATCTCTTTGTTCAGCGTGTGAGAGTGCCTGTATAAAACCTGCCATTTTTTGTTTTTGTCCCGAACCTTGTCCGGCCCGGTGCGATCTCAACTGCTGTGGGAAGTTTGTCTCATGGAATGATTTCCCATGCAATCCCTTTCTATGGGAATTTTCCCCAAGATGTGGTTTCAAAGGCAACCCTGGCACAAGTGATAGTGGTCAAAACGGCGCAACGGCGCCCACAATTTGTGCCCCGGTCCACATGGCGCCCAAGATGTAGAGAAGATAAGAGGCCGTACCCTCACGGGAAAAAAATCCAGCAATCCTGAAAATCGACAGCGATATCGCCGGGATCCATCATGATCGGCCGCGAATCACCCTGCATCACGCGCCATTCGCGGCGGAAACACCGCGTCGGCCATGAGGAAACCGGTCAGCCCGGTGCCGCACCATAGCCGCCCCCGCCCGTCGCGGCCGATATGATGAAACCGGGACGGACGCGCGGCGCGCATGTCCCGCCGGTGAGGCTCAGGCCATGCCGCCCGCCACCAGCCGCGCGGCCAGCGCAGCATAAGCCTCCGCCATCGGGCTGTCTCCGGCGGCAATCGGCACGCCGCTATCGCCGGCAAGTCGCGTTTCCAGCGAAATCGGCAACGCGCCCAGAAACGGAAGGCCCACGGCTTTCGCCTCCGCCTCGACCCCGCCCTGTCCGAAGATATGCGTTTCATGCCCGCATTTCGGGCAATGAAAGGTCGACATGTTCTCGATCAGCCCCAGAACCGGGGTCTTCAACGTCTCGAACATGTTCAGCGCCTTGCGCGCGTCCAGCAGCGCAACGTCCTGCGGCGTCGATACCACGATCGCCCCGGTCAGTTTCGACCGCTGGCAAAGCGTCATCGCGACATCGCCCGTGCCCGGCGGCAGATCGACCAGCAACACGTCCAGCTCGCCCCATTGCACCTGCCCCAGCATCTGCTGCAACGCCCCCATCAGCATGGGGCCGCGCCAGACCACGGCTTGCTCCTCGGGCAGCATGAAACCGATCGACATGCAGGTGACGCCATGGCTGTGCAGCGGGATGATCGTCTTGCCGTCCGGCGAGGCGGGGCGTTTGTTCACGCCCATCATCCGGGGCTGGGACGGCCCGTAGATATCCGCATCCAGAAGCCCCACCTTGCGGCCCTGCCGGGCCAGCGCCACGGCCAGATTGGACGAAACGGTGGATTTGCCGACCCCGCCCTTGCCGGATCCGATTGCGATGATCCGCGCGACACCCTTCGGGTTCATCGGCTCGGCCTGCGGTTTCGGATGGCCGCCGATCTTCAGGGTGGGCGGTGCAGCACCCGGCGCGCCCGCCGGCGGCGCCGGTGCCTTCGCAGCGGGGCCATGGGCGGTGAGCGCCACCGTGGCGGAGGCAACGCCGGGCAGTTTATTCACAAGCTGTTCGGCGGCCAGACGCACGGGCTCCATCTTCCGCGCCTGATCGGGGCTTTCGGTTTCGATGATGAAACTGACCCTGTCGCCCTGAACCTGCACCGCGCGCACCAGATCGCGACTGATCAGATCGCCGCCATCGGGCAGGGTCAGTCCGGAAAGGGCATCAAGAACGGTTTGCTTGGTCAGGGTCATCTCAGGGCTCCGTGCAGTATCGCCTGAGCGATTTGGTCAGGCTTTGCCAATCACATAGGGCAGAACTCACCTGCGCGCACCCCATGCGATCAGGATCAAATGACACAGCCCTCCGGCAAGACCGGCAATCACCAGCGCCGCGCCGATCCCGACCCAATCGGCCAGCGCGCCGATGGCAAACGCCCCCAGGGCGACGGTGCCGAAGCCCGCCACGGTCCACAGACTCATCACGCGGCCCCGCAATGCGTCGGGCAGATCGGTCTGGATCGCGGCCTGCAGGCTGACCCCGCACCATGTGGAGCAAAACCCCGCCAGCCCGACCGCCAACAGGGCAACCGACCAGACCGGCGCCACCCCCATGCCGACAACGGCCAGTTGCCCGCCCATCACCGCCGCATAGACCGCAAGCGGAATGCGCGCGCCCACGGCCCCGACCCCCACCGCCTTGACCAGCGCGGCCACAACGGCCCCGGCACCCGCCGCCGCGGTCAAGAGACCCAGACCTTCGGCGCCCCTCTCGAACGCGCCATCGGCCAGAACCGGCAACACCTCCAGCGCTCCCCGCGCGCTTGTTGCGAAAATCATCGTCAGCAGAAAGGCAAGCCGGATCAGCGGCGTGTCGCGGGCATAGCGAAACCCGTCGGCAAGCTCGCCGAAGAACGGCCGCGCCTGGCGCGGCGGCAGATCCCGCGGGCGCAATTGGCTCAGCACCGCAAGCATCGGCAGATAGAAGGCGACCGCGACCCACAAGGCCACCGGCGCGCCGAACTGCGCGATGATCAGGCCCGCGCCCGCCGGCGCCACAAGGCGGGCCATGTTGAAGTTGAGCGCCGTGGCCGAAACCACATGCTGCACCAGTTCCGTCGGGACGAGACGCGGGCCGAGCGACATCCTGACGGGGTGGTGCGCCGAGCTGACGATACCGATGGCCAGCGCCGCCAGCGCCAGCCCCGGCGCCCCGATCCAGGGCAGCGACAGCGCCAGAACCGTGATGCAGATCACCTGTCCCGAATTGGTCACGATGGAGGCGCGGCGGATATCCACCCGGTCGGTGAGCACGCCAAAGAAGGGACCGGTAAGCAGGGTGGGCAGCAGGCTGAGCCCCGCGACGAGGCCCACGAATCCCGCCGATCCCGTCCGCTCCCAGGCGAGCCAGGAAATCGTCACCCGCTGGATCCAGATCGCCTGCACCGCGAAAAACACGCCGATGAAGAACAACCGGAACTGACGGTTGGAAAAAGCGGCGACTTTCATGGCGCGTGCCCAAAAACGCAGCAAAACAAGGATGATGGGTATGCATGTTCTGCATAGCAGCATTGTCCCTGCCGGGGATTGTGCATGCGCAGCATGTGGCTATCTTTCTGTTGCAAGAGGCAGAATGCCCCCGCAAACAGATCGCCATCCAAAGCGCTTCGGAAATGGGTCCGGGCACCGTTGGCGGCACTTAATTGAGGTACGACCAATGGCCTATGTATCGGGCTCTCATTCATCCGCTCTCTCTTTCGGCGACCGTCTGGCAGAGATCAAGACCCAGCTTGTCGAGGCCTATACCGCCCACAAGCTGTATCGCCGCACGATGACCGAGCTGGAACGCTGCTCGGACCGCGAATTGAACGATCTCGGGCTGTCACGCTCGATGATCAAATCGGTGGCCCTTGAGGCCGCCTATGGCAAGGCCAAGCGCTGAGCCACCCGAAATTCGCGCGGCCCGCTCCTCCCTTAGGGCCCGCGATGCGACGCGGCAGCATCCTCCTCCTCCCTTTGGATGAGGCCGCAAAGCGGATCGAACCTCTCCTCCTCCCTTTTGAGGTTTGGTCCATTCACGGCGGCTCCGTCCTCCTCCCTTGGGGTCGCCGTTAAGTTCCGGGCCATCTGGCCCACATATCGGCCCCCTCTCCTCCTCCCTTTGAGGGGCGCTGAGATCTGGCGGTGGCACCTTCTCCTCCCGTTTTGGTGTCACCGCCTTTTTTCTTTCCCCTAGAGATCGCCCTGTCCCGCTCCGCCCTTTGATCTTATTTGTACAATGTACGAATGATCGGAGCGTTTCATGATCGAAGGCCATGTCTTCATCGCAACGTCGCAAGACGGCTTCATCGCCCGCAAGGATGGCAGTCTCGACTGGCTGACCGAGGTGTCCGTTGCCGGGGAAGATCACGGCTATGATGCCTTCATCGACACCGTGGACGGGATCGTCATGGGGCGGGGCACATTCGACGTGGTGACCGCGTTCGATCCCTGGCCATATTCCAAACCGGTGATCGTGATGAGCCGCACCCTGCGGCAAGCGGACCTCTCGGACGATCTGAAAGACCGGGTGGAAATCACCGACGAAACGCCGCAATCGGTCATGGCCCGGCTCGCCCGCCGCGGGTGGACAAAGGCCTATATAGATGGCGGACGGGCGATCCAGTCGTTTCTGGCCGCCGGGCTGATTACCGAAATGTCTCTGTTCCGGATGCCTGTGCTGATCGGCGAGGGCCGCCCGCTGTTCGGGCCGCTGGAGAAGGATCTGCGGCTGGATCTGGTGGAGGTGACATCGTTTCCTTCCGGCATCGTCAAGACCCGCTACCGGCCCCGCTGAAAGGCCTCCGACCGGTCGCGACAGACGCATGCCTTGGAGGGGAGCGCATTCGGGCCGCCGCCCTGACCCTTCTGCGCGATGCGGGGGCCAGCGCCCTGACCCTCCGGTCTCTGGCACGGTCTCTCCGTGTCGCCCCGATGGCGGTCGCCCATCATATCCCGATCTGACACTGCATGTGCCGGTTCATCGGGCGCGGATCGCGGGCCCGCTGGCCGAGACAACCGAAAGGGTCGAAAAGGACCTGGCGGCAGCCGCGCGTTGGCAATCCGCAGCCAGTGCGCGGCACCCTGATCGAGGTCGCCCATGGCGTTGCGCTCTCAGCGGGGCCAGCGGGCAGATTGCCGCCGGCCTCTGTCCCGCCTGCTGCCGGACCAAGCTCAGGCCCGGTCGTCCTTGGGCGAGCCCATCACCACATAGGTGGTGATCGTCGCCACCTGCGGCAGCGCGCCCAGAAGATCCGTATGGAGCCGCTTGTAGCTGGGCAGATCCGCCGCCTCGACCCGCAGCAGATACTCCACCGAGCCAGTTATGTTATGGCACTCCCGCACTTCGTCGGTGCGCGAAATCGCCGCCTCGAACGCTTCCTGCGCGCGCTTGGTATGCTCCGACAGGCCGACGGCGATATAGGCCGTGAAGCCCACGCCCATCTGCCCTGGGTCCAGCACCGCGCGATAGCCCTTGATGACCCCCGACTGCTCCAGCGCCGCCACCCGCCGCAAACAGGCCGAGGGCGACAACGACACCCGTTCCGCCAGATCGAGATTGCTGATCCGGCCCTCCCGGGACAGAACACGCAATATCTGGCGGTCTTTTTGATCAATCTTCGTCATTTATTGTGAATATAGATCAGCTTTAGGCAATCTTGCAATTTCATTGTGCAGCTTGCGCCATAACGTTGCGCTCATGACACCTGATCTGATCCTCGCACTCGCGCTTTTCGCCTTCGTCAGCTCCATCACGCCGGGGCCGAACAACCTGATGCTGATGGCGTCCGGGGCCAATTTCGGCATTCGGCGAACCATTCCGCATATGCTGGGCGTGGCGCTCGGCTTCGTGATCATGGCGCTGGCAATCGGTGTCGGGCTGATCCGCGTCTTTGACGCATACCCGGTGATCTACGATATCCTGAAGGTGGTCAGCATCGGCTATCTGCTTTATCTGGCATGGAAAATCGGAACCGCCGTGCCGATTCTGCCCAACGCGCAGGCGACAGGCACACCGCTGACCTTCCTGCAGGCGGCCGGGTTTCAATGGGTGAACCCCAAGGCGCTCAGCATGGCGCTGACCGCGATCACGGTTTACACGCCGCCGGGCCGCGACTTGGGCGATCTTCTGATCATGGCCACGGTTTTCGGGCTGGTAAATCTGCCCTCGGTCGGTTCCTGGGCATGGCTCGGCCTGCAAATGCGCCGGTTCCTGACCAATCCCGCCCGGCTGAAAGCGTTCAACATCACCGCCGCGGCTCTTTTGGTGGCCTCGCTTTATCCGATCCTCATGGCCTGAGGCGGCTCGGCTCTCAGAACCTCGCCCATCGACGGTCCGGAAACGGACCGCCGGGTCATGCGCGCCAGATCGACGATCTCGCACTCCGGGTTGCAGGCCCGCGCCACCGCAAGGATGGCGTGGCTTTGACCGCCCAGATGCCCGAGGCGCAGGCAGAGCCGGTCGTAACAGGTGCCGATCAGCATCAGACGGGCCTGTGCCGCGCTGATCGCCACATGGCAGGTGTTGTCTGCTCCCGCCGCATAGCGCGCGACCCAGGCCCGCGCACGGGTGACATCCGGTTCCAGAACAAGTGTCTTCATGGCAGCCTCCCGTCTTGGCCAAAGCGGCCCCGTCCGAAATCCTGCCCCTGGTCGTTTTTTTACGTCAGAACGGTACGTCGCCGACGCTGTCGGCGGCGGTCAGAAACCGGCCCACCACATGCTTGATACCGGCCTTGTCGAACGCGACTTCGACCTTGTCCCCTTCTACCGCATTCACGCGGCCATAGCCGAATTTTTGGTGAAACACCCGGTCACCCAGCAAAAACGCGCTGATCGCCTCGGTATCTATGGTCATGTTGCGGGCTTCGCGGGGCTGGCTCATCCCGCGCTGGCCCTGATTGGCCTGCAGGCGGCGCCATCCCGGGGAGTTGTAGACATTCGCCTCCGCCGCTTTCTGGTGCAGGTCCGAGCCGCGCATCATGCCGGCCACGGGCGAGGCGCTGGCCGACATCGCACCGCCATGGCCGTACAGCCCCGGAGGGGTGAGCACCTCCACATGTTCTTCGGGCAATTCGTCGATGAAGCGGGAGGGCATCTGGCTTTGCCATTGGCCGTAAACCCGGCGGTTGCCCGCAAATGAGATGGTGCAGACCTCCTCGGCCCGGGTGATGCCGACATAGGCCAGCCGCCGCTCCTCCTCCAGGCCCTTGATCCCCGATTCGTCCATGGAGCGTTGAGAGGGAAACAGCCCATCCTCCCAGCCCGGCAGAAACACGGCCGAAAACTCCAGCCCCTTGGCTGCATGGAGCGTCATCAGCGTGACCTTCTCCTCGCCATCCTCGGTCTCGTTGTCCATGATCAGGGCGACGTGTTCGAGGAAGCCCTGCAGGTTCTCGAACCCTTCCAGCGCCTTGACCAGTTCCTTGAGGTTCTCCAGCCGTCCAGGCGCTTCCGGCGTCTTGTCGTTCTGCCAGTGGCCGGTATAGCCGCTTTCGTCGAGGATGATCTCGGCCAATCGGACATGATTGCCCCTCAAAATCTCGCAGTAGCTTTCCAGAACCTGAGCTCGACCGCGAAGTGCGCGCCACTCAGATACAGCATCAACCAAATGTGCCCCGAACGCCTCAACGCTCCTACCGCTTTGCAACTCTGTCAAGATTTCCGAGAAAGAGGCCTCGCCGAACTCATCCTCAAAATCACGACGAAGCTTCGTCGCCTCTGCTTGCAGAAGCTGCGCATCCGTAGCAAGTCGTTCAATCTCAACCTCGTTGCCTACTTCGCGGAGAAGCCAACTCCAGCGCGAAAACGATGAACATAAGACGCTCAGTTCCTTGCCGCCCTTGCCCGAAATCGCCCCCGCCTCGACACACAGCCGCGCGCGCTCGATGAGGCTGACCCCGTTCGACCGCGCCATCTTCTGGATCGTCGCCTGCGCCTTGTCGCCGAGGCCGCGCTTGGGCGTGTTGACGATCCGCTCGAAGGCCAGGTCATCGTCGGGGCTGACGACAACGCGGAAATAGGCCATCGCGTCGCGGATCTCCATCCGCTCGTAGAAGCGCGGCCCGCCGATCACGCGATAGGGCAGCCCGATGGTCAGGAACCGGTCCTCGAAGGCGCGCATCTGGTGGCTCGCGCGGACGAGGATGGCGATTTCCTCATGGCTGTACTTCAGAAATGCCGGCGAAAGCGGCTCACCAGCTTTGTGACGCTCGGTCAGATCCCAAATCAGCTTCCGGGTTTTGTACTCAACAAGCGTGCTGTTCTGGCTGCGCAGACGGTCGAACAGTTCAGCGGTTGTGCGTGCGCCTTGCAAAGCACCTTTTTTCGCGAGCCTTTCAAATTCCTGAAGAATAGTTTTTGAACGCGGGTTAGTACGTTCAAGAGCCTCTCGTGCAGTACCACTAACAAGGCTTTCGACCTTATCGCCGACCCACCGGGCTTCCTCATCGCCGTCCCAGTGGCCGATAAGGCGCAGCTTTTCGCCATCCTCGCCCTCGGTCCAGAGCGTCTTGCCCAAGCGGTCCTTGTTGCCCGCAATCACGCCGGAGGCGGCGGCGAGGATATGCCCTGTCGACCGATAATTCTGTTCCAGCCGCACCACATGGGCGCCGGGGAAGTCTTTCTCGAACCGCAGTATATTGCCCACCTCGGCCCCGCGCCAGCCATAGATCGACTGGTCGTCATCGCCGACGCAGCAGATGTTCCGGTGGCTCTGGGCAAGCAGCCGCAGCCAGAGATACTGCGCGACATTGGTATCCTGATACTCGTCCACGAGGATGTAGCGGAACCGGCGCTGGTACTGGGCCAGAACATCCGCGTTCTCCTGAAAGATCGTCACGATATGGAGAAGCAGATCGCCGAAATCGACTGCGTTCAGGGCTTTCAGCCGGGCCTGATAGGCGGCGTAAAGCTCAACCCCGCACTTGTTGAAGGCCCCGGCTTCGGCGGCGGGCACCTTTTCGGGTGTCCAGGCGCGGTTTTTCCAATTGTCGATGACACCGGCCAGCATCCGGGCGGGCCAGCGTTTTTCGTCGATATTCTCCGCCAGGATCAGCTGTTTCATCAGCCGCACCTGATCGTCGGTGTCCAAGATCGTAAAATTCGACTTCAGCCCCGCAAGTTCCGCATGCCGCCGCAGCAGCTTCACGCAGATCGCATGGAAGGTGCCGAGCCACGGCATCCCCTCGGCCGGCTGGCCCAGAAGCGCGCCGACACGGGTTTTCATCTCGCGCGCGGCCTTGTTGGTGAAGGTGACGGCGAGGATCTCGTTGGGGCGGGCCGTGCCTGTGGCCAGAAGATGCGCGATCCGGGCAGTCAGCGCGCGGGTCTTGCCCGTGCCCGCCCCCGCCAGCATCAGCACAGGACCCTCCACCGCCTCCACCGCCGCGCGCTGCGCGGGGTTCAGGCCCTCCATATAGGCCGCCGCGCGGGGCGCCATCGCCCGCGCAGAAAGGGACGCGGCCTGAAACGCCTCTGACTCGTCGAAACTGCTCATGGGCGAAGCATATAGCGCGGCTGCGCGGGTGGAAAGCCATGTTCTTCGATTGTTCCCACGCATCCATGGCCGGGCCCGGAGCCTCCGGCGGGGATGATTTGCAAGCGGAGAGATCGGGAAAGCAAGGCGTTCACCCCGTTGCCCGTGCCAGGAAAGAGAGGGAGGCGGTTGATTTCGCTGGACAAGCCCCGCGCGGCGAGGGCTGATTGCGCGTCATGACCCATGACCAGAGATTTCCGGCCATCGCCGATCTGAAGGCCCGTGCCAGACGGCGGATACCGCATTTCGTGTGGGAGTATCTGGACAGCGCCACCGGGGCCGAGACGGTGACCGCGCGCAATCGCGCGGCGCTGGACCGGGTTCTGTTCCGCACCTCCATCCTGCACGGAGAGATGGTGCCGGATCTCTCCACCACGTTTCTGGGCAAGGACTATCCGGTGCCCTTCGGGATCGCGCCCCTTGGCATGTCGGGGCTGATCTGGCCGGGGGCGGAGCGGATCCTCGCAGCCCATGGGGCGGCGGCGGGGGTACCCTATTGCCTGTCGACCGTGGCCACGCAGACCCCGGATGATCTGGCCGGTGTGATCGGCGATCAGGGCTGGTTTCAGATGTATCCACCCCGCGACCCCGCCATTCGCGCCGACATGCTGGACCGCGCCCGGCGGGCCGGATTTCACACGCTCATCCTGACCGTGGATGTGCCCGCGGCCTCGCGCCGGGAGCGGCAGACGCGCGGCGGCCTCGTGCAGCCGCCCCGGCTGACGCCGCGCCTTGCCATGCAGGTGGCGCAGTGCCCGGCATGGGCGCTTGGCATGCGCAACTCGGGCATGCCCCGGATGCGGCTGATGGACGGCTACGCGCCCAGGACAGAAGGCACCCTGCCCTCGACGGCGCATGTGGGCTATCTGCTGCGCACCTCGCCGGATTGGGCCTATCTGGCGGAGCTGCGGGCCGCATGGGACGGGCCGCTGATCGTGAAGGGCGTGCTGAATGCAGGCGACGCCGCGCGTCTCGGGGCGGAAGGGGTCGATGCCATCTGGGTCTCGAACCATGCCGGACGCCAGTTTGACGGCGCGATCGCCAGCCTCGACGCGCTGCCCGCCATTCGCGCGGCGACCGATCTGCCGCTTCTTTTCGACAGCGGCATCGCGGGCGGGCTGGACATTCTGCGTGCCCTCGCCCTTGGGGCCGATTTCGTGATGATGGGGCGGGCATGGCACTATGCGCTTGGCGCGCTCGGGGCGGACGGTCCTGCGCATCTGCAGCATATTCTGGCGCAGGACATGACCGCGAACATGGCGCAGATCGGCACCGCGCGTCTTGCCGATCTGCCCGGTCACGTGCTTTAGCGGCTTCCCTTTCCCTAGGTCACCCCTATTATGCCGCTCTGCAGCATGAGGGCTTGACCCGACAGAAGCAGACCGGGAAAACGGCTGCGTGACGGCGCAAAAGGGACATTGGATGACCGAATTCAGCAAAATCCTCATCGCAAATCGCGGCGAGATCGCCATCCGCGTGATGCGCGCGGCCAATGAGTTGGGCAAACGCACGGTCGCGGTCTATGCCGAGGAGGACAAGCTGAGCCTGCACCGGTTCAAGGCCGACGAGGCCTACAAGATCGGCGAGGGTCTGGGCCCGGTCGCGGCCTATCTGAGCATCGAGGAGATCATTCGCGTGGCGCGCATGGCGGGCGCGGATGCGATCCATCCCGGTTATGGGCTCCTGTCGGAAAACCCCGATTTCGTGGATGCCTGCACCGATGCCGGTATCGCCTTTATCGGCCCGAAGGCCGAAACGATGCGGGCGCTTGGCGACAAGGCCAGCGCGCGCCGCGTGGCCATCGAGGCCGGTGTGCCCGTGATCCCGGCGACGGAGGTTCTGGGCGATGACATGAAAACCATCGCCAGGGAGGCCGAAGAGATCGGCTATCCGCTGATGCTGAAGGCGTCATGGGGCGGCGGCGGGCGCGGCATGCGCCCCATCGCCGGGCCGGAGGAGCTGGAGGAAAAGGTGCGCGAGGGCCGGCGCGAGGCCGAGGCGGCGTTCGGCAACGGTGAGGGCTATCTGGAGAAGATGATCCTGCGCGCGCGCCATGTGGAGGTGCAGATCCTGGGCGACAGCCACGGCGCGATCTATCACCTTTACGAGCGCGATTGCTCGGTCCAGCGGCGCAACCAGAAGGTCGTGGAGCGCGCGCCCGCCCCCTATCTGAGCGAGACTCAGCGCGAGGAGATCTGCGCGCTTGGCAAGCGCATCTGCGAACATGTGAATTACGAGTGCGCGGGCACGGTCGAATTCCTGATGGATATGGAGACCGGCAAATTCTACTTCATCGAGGTCAACCCGCGGGTGCAGGTGGAGCACACGGTGACCGAGGAGGTCACCGGCATCGATATCGTCCGCGCCCAGATCCTGATCGCCGAGGGCAAAAGCCTCGTGGAGGCGACCGGCACCGCCTCCCAATACGATGTGAAGCTGGACGGCCACGCGATCCAGTGCCGGATCACGACCGAGGATCCGACCAACAACTTCATCCCCGATTACGGGCGCATCACCGCCTATCGCGGGGCGACCGGCATGGGCATCCGGCTTGACGGCGGCACCGCCTATTCAGGTGCGGTCATCACCCGCTATTACGACTCGCTTCTGGAAAAGGTGACTGCATGGGCCCCCACGCCCGAGGCCGCCATCGCCCGGATGGACCGCGCGCTCAGGGAGTTCCGCATCCGCGGCGTCAGCACCAATATCGCCTTTGTCGAGAACCTGCTGAAGCACCCGACCTTTCTGAATTATCAATACCACACCAAGTTCATCGACGAGACGCCGGAACTGTTCGACTTCAAGCCGCGTCGGGACAGGGCGACCAAGATCCTGACCTATATCGCCGATATCACCGTGAACGGGCACCCCGAGACCGAAGGCCGCCCCCTGCCCCGCTCCGACATCAAGCAACCCAAGGCGCCCCCGCAAAGGGCCGAGATCGTGCCCGGCACCCGCAACCTTCTCGATGAAAGGGGCCCGCAGGCCGTGGCCGACTGGATGGCCGCGCAGACGCATCTGCTGGTCACCGACACCACCATGCGGGACGGCCACCAGTCCCTGTTGGCGACCCGGATGCGCTCCATCGACATGATCCGTGCGGCGCCCGCCTATGCGGCCAATCTGCCCGGGCTCTTCAGTGTCGAATGCTGGGGCGGAGCGACCTTCGATGTGGCCTACCGCTTCCTGCAGGAATGCCCGTGGCAGCGGCTTCGCGATATCCGCCGCAACATGCCCAACATTATGACGCAGATGCTGCTGCGCGCGTCCAACGGCGTGGGTTATACGAATTATCCCGACAACGTGGTGGAAAGCTTCGTCGCGCAGGCCGCCAAGTCGGGCGTGGACGTCTTCCGCGTCTTCGACAGCCTGAACTGGGTCGAGAATATGCGCGTGGCGATGGATGCGGTGATCGCGGCAGAGAAGGTGTGCGAAGGCACGATCTGCTACACCGGCGACATCCTGAACCCCGATCGCGCGAAATACGACCTGAAGTACTATGTGTCGATGGGCAAGGATCTGAAGGCCGCGGGCGCCCATGTTCTGGGCCTGAAGGACATGGCGGGCTTGCTGAAACCCGCCTCCGCCTCGATCCTCATCCGGGCCCTGAAGGACGAGGTGGGCCTGCCGATCCATTTCCACACCCATGACACGGCAGGCATCGCCTGCGCCACGATCCTTGCCGCCTCCGAAGCGGGGGTGGACGCGGTGGATTGCGCGATGGATGCGCTGTCGGGAAACACCTCGCAGGCGACGCTTGGCACCGTCGTGGAGGCGCTGAAACATACCGATCGCGATACCGGGCTCGACATCGGGTCGGTCCGCGAGATCAGCGATTACTGGGAAAGCGTGCGGGGCCATTACGCCGCCTTCGAAAGCGGCATGCAGGCGCCGGCTTCCGAGGTCTATCTTCATGAAATGCCCGGCGGCCAGTTCACCAATCTCAAGGCGCAGGCGCGCAGCCTCGGGCTGGAGGAGCGCTGGCACGAAGTGGCGCAGATGTATGCGGATGTGAACCGGATGTTCGGCGATATCGTGAAGGTCACGCCCTCCTCCAAGGTGGTGGGCGACATGGCCCTTATGATGGTGAGCCAGGGCCTGACCCGCGCCGACGTGGAGGACCCCGCCAAGGACGTGGCCTTTCCCGACAGCGTGATCGACATGATGCGCGGCAATCTGGGCCAGCCGCCCGGAGGGTTCCCGCCGGGCATCGTGAAAAAGGTGCTGAAGGATGAAAAGCCGGCGCTGGAACGCCCGGGCCGGCACCTCAAACCCGTCGATCTGGAGGCGGAGCGGCAGAAGCTTGCCACGCAACTGGGCGTCGAGATCGATGACGAGGATCTGAACGGATATCTGATGTATCCCAAGGTCTTCACCGACTACATGACGCGCCACGCGGAATACGGGCCGGTCCGCACGATCCCCACCCGCACCTTCTTTTACGGAATGGAACCCGGCGAGGAGATCGAGGCAGAGATAGACCCGGGCGTGACGCTGGTGATCCGCATGCAGGCGGTCGGTGAAACGAACGAGGAAGGCGAGGCCAAGGTTTTCTTCGAGCTGAACGGCCAGCCCCGCACCGTCCGTGTTCCCAACCGCCGTGCGGCGGCCACCACGGCCAAGCGCCCCAAGGCGGAGATGGGCAACCCCTGCCATATCGGCGCGCCGATGCCGGGCGTCGTGGCCTCCGTCGCGGCGACTGCGGGCAAAAAGGTGAAAGAGGGCGATCTGCTTCTGACCATCGAGGCGATGAAGATGGAAACCGGCATCCATGCCGATCGCGATGCGGTGATCAAGGCGGTGCATGTCTCGCCGGGCGGACAGATCGACGCTAAGGATCTGCTTGTGGAATTCGAGGCCTGACCTCCGACCGGAACCGGCCGCCGCATCACCGGATGCAGCGGCCGGCCTTGCGTGCGGTTAGGCGTCGAAGGTGCCGGCCTCTTCCGCGGCGGCCAGTTCATCTTCCGACAGGAAGCCGTCGCCATCCGTATCGGCGGCGGCGAACATCTCTTCGGTGACGTCTTCCATCGCGGCCTGCACCTCTTCGAGGCTGTAGAGGCCATCTCCGTCTGTATCGCTGACCATCGTTTCGGCGAACGCCGGCGCGGCGGTCAGGGCTGCGATCAGGGCAACGGTGGAAACAACGGTTTTCATTTGCTTTCGCTCCTTGGAACGGGGGCCGTATCTGGCCCGAAGTCAGAGGCACCATGCCTCATGCGGCGCATATGGGTTGGGCCCGCACGGGGAAAAGAGGGGGCCGATCCGTTTTTCACCATGGGCCCGGCGCGATGAGCGGAACGGCGCCGAAAGGCCGCAGGACGCTCCTTTGCGCCGGTTCAGGGCGGCCCCGCCATCCCCAAGGATACCCGGCGCCCACGGTGCCCGTTTGGACCGACGGCAAGCGGTTCACGCAATTTTGGTCTTGCACCGCCTTTGCGAAGTTTATAACACGCCTCTCACAGAGAGCGGGCGTAGCTCAGGGGTAGAGCATAACCTTGCCAAGGTTAGGGTCGTGAGTTCGAATCTCATCGCCCGCTCCAATTCGACAAGACTGCATCGAATGCTCAAAAGGCGTCCTTCGGGGCGCCTTTTTGCTGTTTGGGTGCCGGTTTCGCATGCAGTTGTGAAATCGCGCCCGCCCCTGCCCCGCATGATGTGGATCGCCCGTTTCACGGCCCTAGTATCGGGGTATCCGGAACCTCCGTCACCACCTGCCCGCCACGGGCCCAGCCCCGACATTCGGAACGCCGGATCAGAGCCGTTACAGGAATCGCTTGACCATGTTTACGGACTGAACCATTCTGACATTGGTTCGACGCCAATTTCCCTTTGGTTCACATGCAGGTCACCTGAATGCCCGACACCGCGCACAGAATTGACAATGCATCGCTTGCGCGCGCCGAAATCCGGGAGATGATCCGAAAAGGCGAGATCGCCGAGGACGGGAAGCTTCCCACGGAACGCGACCTTTGCGCCCGCTTCGATGTCAGCCGCCGCGCGGTGCGCCGGGCGCTTGATGCGCTTGAGGCCGAGGGGCTGATCTGGCGGCGACAGGGCAAGGGCACCTTCGCCGGCGAACCGCCCGACCCGAACGGGCGGCTGGTCGCCGCCATCGCACCGGACACCGACCCGATGAGCGTGATGGAGGCGCGTCTTGCCATCGAACCCGAACTTGCAGCGCTCTGCGCGCGGCGCGCGACCTCCGAGGATGTGGCGCGGATGCATGATCTGGCGGATCGCACCGGGCGCTCGGCGGATGCCGATGCGGCCGAGCTCTGGGATGGATCCCTGCACCGGCTGATTGCGCGCATCGCGGGCAACCCGATCCTGCATACCGCCTTCGCGCTGATCAACGAGGTGCGGGCAGATCCACGCTGGCGGCAGGAACGCGACACCGCTCGGTCCAAGGACCTGATGGCGGAGTACGACGCGCATCACCACCAGATCATCACCGCGATCAACGCCCGCGACGAAGAGGGCGCCCGCGCCGCGATGCGCGCGCATCTGACCGCGCTGAAGGAGAATCTGGAACTCTCCCGCGAAAGGGGTCCGGAGTGATGCCGTCACCCGCCGATGCCTTGCCGATCCTCGATGTCGACGGCCTGTCGGTGCGGTTGGGCAAGATGGATCAGAACATCGTCGACAACGTGTCCTTCACGCTGGTTCCCGGACAGACGCTCTGTGTCGTGGGCGAAAGCGGCTGCGGGAAAAGCCTGACGGCGCTGGCGCTGATGGGGCTGCTGCAATCCCCGCCGCTGTCGATTTCGGGCGGCACAGCCCGGCTTGACGGAGAGGATCTTCTGTCGATGCAACCCGCGGACTTCCGCGAGATCCGCGGCGGCCGCATGGCGATGATCTTTCAGGAACCGATGACCTCGCTCAATCCCGGGCTGCGGATCGGGGAGCAGATCGCCGAATCCGTGCGGCGGCACAAGGGCGTCTCCCGCGCCGCGGCAAGGGACCGCGCGTTGGAGATGCTGCGCCGGGTGCGCATCCCCGCGCCGGAAAAACGGCTGGACGAATACCCGCATCAGCTTTCGGGCGGCATGCGGCAGCGCGCGATGATCGCCATGGCGCTTGCGAACGACCCCGAACTTCTCATCGCCGACGAGCCGACCACGGCACTCGATGTCACGATCCAGGCCCAGATCCTCGATCTGATGCGCGATCTGCAATCCGAAACCGGCGCCGCGATGATCATGATCACTCACGATCTGGGTGTGGTGGCGGAAATGGCCGACAAGGTGGCGGTGATGTATGGCGGGCACATCGTGGAGGCCGGCAGCGTGGAACGCATCTTCACCGACCCCCAACACCCCTACACGATCGGCCTGATGAGTTCGATGCCCTCGCTCGGGCGGCGGCAGGACCGGCTGGTGACAGTGCCGGGCGTGGTGCCGCAACCCGGCACGATGCCCAAAGGGTGCCGTTTCGCGACCCGCTGTCCGTTTCGCACGGAGGCATGCGAGACCGTGCCGGTGCTGCGCCCCTGCGGCGAGGGGCACGAGGTCGCCTGCATCCATGCGCCGCTTGAAAACCTCGCCGCGCGCGATCTGAGGGAGACCGGGACATGACCGCCATTCTTGCCGCCCGCGACCTGCGCAAGGATTTCGTCACCGCAAGGCCGATTTTCGGCACGCCGACAGTGGTTCGGGCGGTCGACGGTGTGTCGCTCGATATCGAGCAGGGCGAAACCTTCGCCATCGTGGGCGAAAGCGGATGCGGCAAGTCCACCTTGGCGCGGCTGCTGCTTCGCCTGATCGAGCCGACATCCGGCGAGGTCTGGTATGATGGGGAGGATCTGGCCCATATCGACAAGGAGCGGATGCGCGCGTTGCGGCGCGATCTGCAATTCATCTTTCAGGATCCCTTCTCCTCGCTGAACCCGCAAATGACCGTCGGCGCGCTGATCGAGGAGCCGTTGCGCGTCCATGGCACCGGGCCCGCCCGCGTGCGGCGCGAACGGGTGGCCGAACTGTTGACGCGGGTCGGCCTGCGGCCCGCCCATGCGGATCGCTATCCGCATGAATTCTCCGGCGGGCAGCGCCAGCGGATCGGGATTGCCCGGGCGCTGGCCACGGGGCCCACCGTGCTGATCGGGGACGAACCGGTCAGCGCGCTGGACGTTTCGATCCAGGCCCAGGTGGTGAACCTGCTGGAAGACCTGAAGGACGAGTTCGGCCTGACACTTGTGGTGATCGCCCATGACCTTGCCGTGATCCGGCACATGGCCGACAGGGTCGCGGTGATGTATCTGGGTGAGATCGTGGAATGCGCCCCCGCGGACGCGCTTTATACATCTCCGCGCCATCCCTATTCCGAAACGCTTCTGGCCGCGATCCCGGTCGCCAGCTATGGCGCGCGGCGCGCCCACACGCCGGTGGAGGGCGATCCCCCAAATCCGATCTCCCCGCCATCGGGGTGCCGGTTCCACCCGCGCTGTCTCTATGCGACCGAGCTGTGCCGCAGCGCGCGGCCCGAATTGCGGACCCTGCCCGGCGGGCGGCAGGTCGCGTGTCATCACGCCGAGACGCTCACGCTTGAAGGGCTCACCAATGCCGAGGCAGCGCGCAGCCCGGCGGCAACGGAACGCTTTGCGCTTTACGCCCGCGCGATGGCAGGCAGCGCCGCCGCGCCGACCGACAAGAATAACGACCCGTAACCGGGCGCACCCAATCCCACCAGACGGAGGACCAAGAAATGGTAACACCGAAACTCACGGCTTTTGCACTCGCCTTCGGGCTTGCGGCAACGGCGCTTCATGCACAGGATCTGCGGATCGGCCTTCAGGAAGATCCCGATGTGCTCGACCCTGACCAGTCCCGCACATTCGTGGGCCGGATCGTCTATGCCTCGCTGTGCGACAAGCTGGTCGACATCACGCCGGATCTGGAGATCATCCCGCAACTGGCGACGGGCTGGGAATGGTCCGATGACGGGCTGCAACTGACCATGACACTGCGCGAAGGCGCCGTGTTCCATGACGGCACGCCCTTCAATGCCGAGGCGGTGGCCGCGAATATCGACCGCAGCCAGAACCTGCCGGAAAGCCGCCGGAAATCCGAGTTGAGCTCGATCACCGGCGTCGAGGTGGTGGATGACATGACCATCCGCTTCACCCTTGGCGCGCCTGACGCCACGCTTCTGGCGCAGTTCGCCGACCGCGCCGGCATGATGCTGTCGCCGACCGCGTTCGAGGCGGCGGGCACCGATCTGGGGCTGAACCCGGTCTGCTCGGGCCCGTTCAGCTTTGGCGAGCGGATCCAGCAGGACCGCATCGTTCTGAACCGGTTCGCCGATTACTGGAACGCCGATGCGATCAATGTCGACAGCGTCACCTTCCTGCCGATCCCGGATACAACCGTGCGCCTCGCAAACCTGCGAGCGGGCGATCTGGACATGCTGGAACGCCTCGCGGCAACCGATGTGGCATCTGTCAACAACGATGAAGACCTGCAACTGGAACAGGCGGTTTCGCTTGGATATCAGGGCATTACGATCAATGTGAACAATGGGGCCGGCGCGGATAACCCGCTTGGGCAGGATGCCCGGATCCGTCAGGCGCTGTCGCTTGCGATTGATCGCAATGTCATCAACCAGGTCGTGTTCGAAGGTGCGTTCGCGCCGGGCAACCAACCGTTCCCGCCGACCTCGCCCTGGTACAATGATGCCTATCCCGTGCCCGAGCGCGATGTGGAGGCCGCCCGTGCACTTCTGGCGGAAGCCGGATTTGCCGATGGCATCGACATCACCATCCAGGTCACAAACAACCCGGTGCAATTGCAGATGATGCAGGTCGTTCAGTCCATGGCGTCCGAGGCCGGCATCAATCTGGAGCTGCAGGCCAAGGAGTTTGCCACGCTGCTCGCCGATCAGTCGGCCGGCGACTATACCGCCAGCCAGATCGGCTGGTCCGGCCGGGTCGATCCGGATGGCAACATCCATCAGTTCATGACCACCGATGGCGGCATCAACGACTCGGGCTACTCCAACCCGGAGGTGGACCGGCTCCTCAACGAGGCGCGCACATCGACCGACATGGCCGTCCGCCAGGCAAGCTACAACGCCGCGCGGGATATCCTGATCCAGGATCTGCCGATCGTCTATCTCTACCACCCGACATGGATCTGGGCGTTGAGCAACTCGGTCGAAGGGTTCACTCCCTATCCCGACGGGATGATCCGGCTTGAAGGCGTCACCCTGTCCGAATGACGGGCTGATCGAAAACAGGGATGCGCGGGGTCTGACCCGCGCATCCCACCCCTCGCCGCTTGTTCACGCAGGAGAGCCCCATGCTGGCCTTCATCGGACGCCGCATCCTCATCGCGATCCCGACGATCATCCTGATCTCGATATTCGTCTTCACGCTGCAGCACCTGCTGCCCGGCGACCCGATCCTGGTGCTGGCCGGGGAGGAGCGCGACCCCGAAGTGCTGGAATTCCTGCGCGAAAAATACCGTCTGAACGACCCGATCCCGATCCAGTATCTGGCCTGGGTCGGCAGTGCGATGCAAGGCGATCTCGGGATCTCGTTGAGAACGAACCAGCCGGTTCTGGAACTGATCGGTGAAAAGCTTCCCGTCACCCTGCAACTTGCAGTCATGGCGCTGGTCTTCGCACTGGTGATCGGTGTGCCCGCCGGCGTTCTGTCAGCTTACAAGAAGGGCACATGGATCGACTGGGTCGCCAATGTGGTGGCTCTGTCCGGCCTGTCGGTGCCCAATTTCTGGCTGGGGATCATGATGATCCTTCTGGTCTCGGTGAAGCTTGGATGGCTGCCCGCCTCGGGCTACCAGCCGTTCAGCGAAGACCCGCTGCAATCCATACGAACCATGCTCATGCCGGCCTTCGTGCTGGGCACCGCGCTCGCTGCCACCCTGATGCGCCACACAAGATCGGCAATGCTGAGCGTGCTGCAGTCGGACTATATCCGCACCGCGCGCGCCAAGGGTCTGGCCGAGCGCGTGGTGCTGGTGAAACACGCGCTCCGGAACGCGCTGGTGCCCATCGTCACGGTCACCACGCTGATCTTCGGGGAACTTCTGGCAGGCGCCGTCCTGACGGAGCAGATTTTCACCATTCCCGGCTTTGGCAAGCTGGTCGTCGATGCCGTGTTCAACCGCGATTATGCGGTCGTGCAGGGGATCGTGCTGTGCACCGGTGTCGCCTTCATCTTCATGAACATTCTCGCCGACGTGGCCTACCGCGTCCTGAACCCGCGCATGAGGGACAAATGACCGCCGCCACCGAACCCGCAGAAACCGCAACCGCAACGCTGCCAAGAAAGCAGAGCCGTTTCCTGCGCAAGATGCGGGCCAGCCCGGCGGCGCTTCTGGGCGGGGCGATCGTGCTATTCTTCGTCGTCGTGGCCCTGCTGGCCCCGATCCTGCCCATCGTCGATCCGGTTGCGACGGACTGGATGGCCGTCCGTCAGGCGCCCTCCGCCGCCCATCCGTTCGGCACCGACGAGATCGGCCGCGACGTGCTGTCCCGCATGGTCTGGGGCGCGCGGGCTTCGCTGCTCGCCGGTGTCATCTCCGTCGCGATCGCGGTCTGTCTTGGCGTGCCTCTCGGGGTGATGGCGGGCTATTTCGGCGGCTGGACGGATGCGGTCATCAGCCGCGTGACCGAGGCGCTTCTGGCCGCGCCGTTTCTGATCCTGGCCATCGCCCTGGCGGCATTTCTGGGCCCCTCCCTGACAAACGCGATGATCGCCATCGGCCTCTCCGCAATGCCGATCTTCATACGTCTGGCACGGGGCCAGACCATGATGGTGATGACCGAAGACTATGTGGAAAGCGCGCGGGCCGTCGGATTGAAGCCCTTCGCGCTGGTGTCCCGCTATGTCGTGCCCAACATCTTCCCGCCGATCCTCGTGCAGGCCACGCTGACCATCGCCACCGCGATCATCGCCGAGGCATCGCTGTCGTTTCTCGGTCTGGGGCAGCAGCCTCCCGCGCCCTCCTGGGGCTCGATGCTGAATGTGGCGAAGAACTTCCTAGAACAGGCGCCGTGGATGGCGCTTTACCCCGGCGCAGGTATCTTTCTGGTCGTTCTGGGCTTCAATCTCTTTGGCGACGGGCTGCGGGATGCGCTAGACCCGCGCGATCATTAGACCAACGACAATAACAATCGGACGCTCAAGATGACTTTCACGACCCGACCCGAAATCACCGGCACCTTTGGCGTGGCGACCTCGACCCACTGGATCGCGTCGGCCGTGGGCATGAAACTGCTTGAAGAGGGCGGGAATGCCTTCGATGCCGCCGCCGCAATGGGCTTCGTGCTCAATGTGGTGGAGCCGCATCTGAACGGACCGCTCGGGGATATGCCGCTGATGATCCGTCTGGCCGGGGCGGAGCAACCGAAGGTGATCTGCGGTCAGGGCACCGCGCCCTCAGGCGCCACCATCGCGCATTACAAGAGCGAGGGGCTGACGCTCATCCCCGGCTCCGGTCTGCTGGCCACCGTCGTGCCCGGCGCATTCGGCGCATGGATGCTGATGCTGCGCGACCACGGGCGCCTGCCGCTTCGTGCGGTGCTGGAACCCGCCATCCACTATGCGCGCGCGGGCCACCCGGTTCTGCCGCGCGTCGCCCATACCATCGCGGGGCTGGCGGCGTTCTTTGAAGAGGAATGGCCAAGCTCCCATGCCACATGGCTGCCCGGCGGGGCCGCGCCGGAGCCGGGGGCGCTGTTCGCCAATCCCGATCTGGCGGATACCTGGGACCGGCTCCTGACCGAAGCCGAAGCGGTGGACGGCCGCGAGGCCCAGATCGAGGCCGCGCGGCGTGCCTTCTACGAAGGCTTCATCGCCGAGGCCATCGACGATTACCTGTCCGAGGCCTGCGTGATGGATGCAGCGGGCGGGCGGCGCAAAGGTGTGCTGAACGGCCAGGACATGGCCGGATGGTCGGCCAGCTACGAAGACCCGCTTGGCATCGAGTATCATGGCTGGACAGTCTGGAAACCGGGCGCATGGACCCAGGGCCCGACGCTTCTGCAATCGCTGCGGACACTCTCGGGTATGGATATCGCGGGGATGGATCTGAACGGGGCCGACTTCGTCCATGCGGTGACCGAGGCGATGAAACTCAGCTTTGCCGACCGCGAAGCCTATTACGGCGACCCGCTGCACACCGATCTGCCCATCGAAACGCTCCTGTCGGCAGACTACGCCGCCACCCGCCGCGCCCAGATCGGGGCCACGGCCTCCCTTGAGCAGCGCCCGGGCAGGATCGCGGGGTTCGAGGCCTGGGCCGATGCGGCGGTTGCGCGCGCGGGCATGGATCTGGCCCAAGGGCCCGGCGTCGGCGCCGGGGAGCCGACCATGGCCCACCTGACCGAGCGGCGCGGGGATACCGTGCATATCGACGTCATCGACCAATGGGGCAACATGGTTTCGGCCACGCCATCGGGTGGCTGGCTGCAATCCTCGCCCGTGGTGCCGGGGCTAGGCATGCCGCTCAACAGCCGGGCCCAGATGTTCTGGCTGGACGAGGGCCTGCCTACATCGCTTGCACCGGGCCGTCGCCCGCGCACGACGCTTTCCCCCTCGATGGCGGCCCGGACGGACGGATCGCTCGACCTCGCCTTCGGCACGCCCGGCGGCGACCAGCAGGATCAGTGGCAGCTGATCTATTTCCTGCGCCTGGTCCATGGCGGGCTGAACCTTCAGGAAGGCATCGACGCCCCCCTGTTCCATACCGGGCATTTCCAGTCGTCCTTCTACCCCCGCGCCACGCGGCCCGGCCATCTGATGCTGGAGCCTGCCTTCGGCAAGGCCGTGATCGACGCCCTTGGCCGGAAGGGCCACGACATCGAACTGGCCGAACCCTGGACTGTCGGCCGCCTGACCGCCGCCTCGCGCAGCAGGGACGGGCTGCTGAAGGCCGCAGCCACGCCGCGCCTGATGCAGGCCTATGCCGCCGGCCGATAGACAGACACGCAGAAAGAAGACGCCCATGACCTACTCCATTGTCGCCCGCGATGCGGAAACCGGCCAGTACGGCGTGGCCGTGGCCAGCCGCTTCTTCGCCACCGGCGCGCTTGTCCCGCATCTGCGCGGCGGCGAATGCGCCGTCGCCACCCAGGCCTTCGTCAGCCCGATCTGGGGGATCGAAGCCGCGGACCGGCTGGCCGCGGGCGAGAAGTCGGAGGATGTGGTGGCCGATCTGGTGGCCCGTGACGCAGGCCAGGCAAGCCGCCAGATCCACATGATCGACGCGCAGGGGCATGTCGCCGCCCATACGGGTGCGGACTGCGTGGACTGGTGCGGCCATACCGCAGGCCGGGAGGTTTCGGTGGCCGGCAACATGCTGGCCGGACCCTCGGTGATCAGCGAAACGCTCGCGGCCTATGACGCCCACCGGCATCTGCCTCTGGCGGAACGGCTTATGGCCGCGATGGAGGCCGGTGCCGCCGCCGGTGGGGACAAGCGCGGCACCCAGTCGGCGGCACTGGTCATCCATCGGTCCGAGGATTACCCGTGGCTGTCCCTGCGGGCGGACGACCACCCCGATCCGCTGGCCGAACTGCGGCGGCTTTACGATGTGGCCCATGAACGGTTCGTCTACGTGGCCGATGCGATGCCGACCCGCGCCAATTTCTCCGGCACGACGGATCGCCGCGGGATCGACGCCGCGATCACGGCCGCGGACGAGGCGCGCAAGGCCGAGGGCCGGGCCAGCCGCTCCTTCGCGACCGAACTGGATACCTGAAGGACGTGGCCGGCACCCGGCGTAGCGCGCCATGGTTGCAGGCCGGGGCCAAACAGCCGAACCTGCACCCCTGCACTGGCAAGAACCGGAGATGACCCAGATGACCGATACGATCGCCGCCCTGTTCGCGTCGCAGGATGCAGACGCGCCCGCCTTTGGCGCACCGGGCCGCACATGGCTCAGCTATGGCGGACTGCGCGATCTGTCGGCCACGGTCGCCGCTACGCTGCACGCCGCCGGGATCGGTCGGGGCGACCGGGTCGCCATTGTCCTGCCCAACGGTCCCGAAATGGCCGCGGCCTTCGTGACCATCGCGCAGGCCGCTGTGACCGCCCCGCTGAACCCGGCCTATCGCGAAGAGGAATTCGCCTTCTATCTTGAAGATCTCGGGGCGCGCGCGGTGGTCCTCAAGGCGGGAGACAGCGGCCCGGCCTTCGAAGCCGCGCGAAAGATGGGCCTGACGATCCTGTGGCTGGAGGCCGGGGACGACGACGCCGCGGGCCTGTTCACGCTCCGCGCGGACGGATCGGCGGGCCAGACCGATGGCACCCTGCCCGATGGCGGCGACGTGGCGCTGATCCTGCACACATCGGGCACAACCTCACGGCCCAAGATCGTGCCGTTGCTGCACTCGAATGTCGCGGCCTCGGCGCTGCATATCAGGGCCTCGCTCGATCTGACATCCGCGGATCGCTGCCTGAACGTGATGCCGCTTTTTCACATTCACGGGCTGATCGCCGCGGTTTCGGCTTCGCTCGCGGCGGGCGGATCGATCTGGTGCGCGCCCGGCTTCGACGCGATCCGGTTCTTCGGCTGGATGCGCGAGGCGCGTCCAAGCTGGTACACGGCGGTGCCGACGATGCATCAGGCGATCCTCGCGCGCGCGCCGCGCAATGCCGACACCATCGCCGACGTGCCGCTGCGGTTCCTGCGCTCCTCCTCCGCCTCCCTGCCCGGCCCGGTGATGGAGGCCCTGTCAGAGACCTTCTCGGCCCCGGTGATCGAAGGCTACGGCATGACCGAGGCCGCCCATCAGATGGCCTCCAACCCGCTGCCGCCCGGCGTCCAGAAGCCCGGATCGGTCGGTGTGGCGGCGGGGCCGCTGGTCCGCATCGCCGACGAGACCGAAAACAGGCTTGCCGACGGTGTGGGCGAGGTGGTGATTTCGGGCCCCAACGTCACCCCCGGCTACGAGGGGAACCCGGAGGCCAACGCCAAGAATTTCTTCGAGGCCGAAGGGCGGCGCTGGTTCCGCACCGGGGATCAGGGAACCTTCGATCCCGATGGATACCTGACCCTGACCGGGCGGTTGAAGGAAATCATCAACCGTGGTGGCGAAAAGGTCAGCCCGCTGGAGGTGGATGGCGTGCTGAGCGCGCATCCCGCGGTTGCGCAAGTCGTGACCTTTGCCCTGCCGCATCCGAAACTGGGCGAAGACGTCGCGGCGGCCGTGGTGCTGAAGGAGGGAGCCGAGGCGACCGAAGCCGATATCCGCGCCTTCGCGGCGGAGCGGGTGGCGGGCTTCAAGGTGCCGCGCAAGGTGCTGATCCTCGACGAAATTCCGAAAGGCGCGACCGGCAAGCTGCAACGGATCGGGCTGGCCGAAAAACTCGGGCTCGCGGATGGAGCGACCTCATGAAGATCTGCATTTTCGGGGCGGGCGCCATCGGCGGCTATATGGGGGCGAAACTGGCAGAGGCGGGCGCCGATGTCAGCCTTGTGGCGCGGGGGCCGCACCTGGCCGCGATGCAGGCGAACGGGCTGACGCTGATCGAGGACGGGCAGAGCACGACCCTGCCCGTCACCGCCTCCGACGATCCCGAAGAGCTCGGGCCGCAGGATTACGTGATCATCACGCTGAAGGCCCATTCGGTGCCGCCCGTCGTCGGCCGGATGCAGCCGCTGATCGGGCCGGACACCACGGTCGTCTCGGGCGTGAACGGCGTTCCCTGGTGGTATTTTCACAAGATCGGCGGCCCGCTGGAGGGCACACGTCTGCACTCGGTCGATCCGGGCGACGCGCAATGGGAAGGCTTCGGCCCCGACCGGGTTCTGGGCTGTGTCGTCTATCCCGCCGCCGAGGTGGCAGAACCCGGTGTAATCAGGCATGTGGAAGGCAACAGGTTTTCCCTGGGCGAGCCCGACGGCTCGAAATCGGACCGGGCTCAGGCGCTGTCGAAGGCGCTCATGGCGGCCGGGCTCAAGGCGCCGGTGCGCCCGCGCCTGCGCGACGAGATCTGGGTCAAGCTTTGGGGCAACCTGTCCTTCAACCCGATCTCGGCGCTGACCCATGCGACGCTGGACGTGCTGTGCACCGATCCGGGCACCCGCGCGGTTGCAAGGGCCATGATGCTGGAGGCCCAGACGATCGCCGAGAAACTGGGCGTGAAGTTTCCCATCGATGTGGAGCGCCGGATTGACGGCGGCGCGGCGGTGGGCGCGCACAGAACCTCCATGTTGCAGGATCTCGATGCGGGCCGCCCGATGGAGATCGATGCGCTGGTCGGCTCGGTTCAGGAGCTGGGGTGCGTAACCGGCACCGAGACCCCGACAATCGATACGGTTCTGGCCCTGATCCGGCTGCGCGCGAAATCCGCCGGATTGGCCGCCTGACGGACCGCCATCGTCGACAAATGTCGCTGCGAACTGCTGTCTCCGACGCCCACGGACGGCGCCGGCATGTTGAGCAGGTCGGTAAAACGCACGGCAGAGCTGACAAGTTCCGAAGATTGCCCGGAACCGGACCTGCCGGGCTGCGTTGGTATGTCATGTTTTAACTGACGGAGATTTTTAGTGACCGTTCAAAAGACCGAAACGAACAGCAGTGTCGAGCAGGCGGCGGAGGAGGCTTCGGTCGAAGACGCCGCGAAGCTTTCCCCCAAACTGATCTATGAAGTCATCCGCCGCGACGGCGTGGAAGAACTGGAACGCCCGACCCGTTCGTTGATCTGGTCAGGCATCGCCGCGGGGATCATGATCAGCTTTTCGGTTCTGGGCGAGGCGATCTTCCGCACCTATCTGCCGGACAGTCCGCAGAGATATCTGCTTGAAAACCTGGGCTATTCCCTGGGTTTCCTGCTGGTGATTCTGGGCCGGATGCAGCTTTTCACCGAAAACACCATCACGACCGTTCTGCCGTTGATGACGCGCCCCACACCGCGCATGTTCGGGGCCGTCGCGCGGTTGTGGGCTATCGTGCTGTCCGCCAATGTGGTGGGCGCCTTCGCGATTGCGATACTTTATGCCCATACGCCCGCCCTGCCCGCGGAGCTGACGCCCGCGATCATGTCGCTCTCGGAACACGCGGTCGGCATGCCGGCGGTGGACAGCTTCTTCCGGGCCATTCCCGCAGGCATTCTGGTGGCCGCGATTGTCTGGATGATGCCGCAGGCCGAAGAAAGCAGCTTTTTCATAATTCTGGTCTTCACATGGCTGATTGCCGCGGGGGATTTCACCCATATCGTCGCGGGCTCGGTGGAAATGGCCTATCTGATGGTGCAGGGCATGCTGCCTCTGGGCGAGGCGGTGTTCGGATTTTTCCTTCCCGTACTGGCGGGCAATATCGTCGGTGGCACAGCGATATTCGCGCTGATGGCATGGGGGCAGGTGAAGGATGAACTGCATGCCGGAAAATAACTTCGCCCTGCCGTGGAACCAAACCGGCTGACAGGCGTTTGACGGGTGATGAACGCCCCATCTCAAGCGTTCGTATCACCACCGGCGCGGCCTTTTCCGACTGTCCCCTCGTGGCCGCGCCGGTCCAAAACTTCCGATCCCGCGACATGCCGGTGATTAAGCGTTATATATGCAGCACGGACGGGCTCTGTTCTCGGCGCCGGCATTCGGGCCAATCGGGCAGGAGGGATTGACGTGTATCGCAAGCAGCCTCGCACTTTCGCCCCGATCAAACGGGCGTACCACCGCCCTCCGACCGGGGCCGGCCCTGTGCCCATGATCGTGCTTGCGCGCCATGGCACGACCTTTTCGGGTCTGGCGGGGTCATCCCCCGAATGCGGAGCCATGTAGGATGAAGATTGTTCCTCGCCATGGATGGCCTGTCTGGTGGGCGGTGTCGAAGCGTGTTTTCGCCCAGATCGACCGGAAGAACCTCGGCCTGATTTCCGCCGGGGTCGCGTTTTATGGTATTCTGGCCATTTTCCCGGCCATCACAGCGGTCATCGCGATCTGGGGGCTGATCGGGGACCCACGGGCGATCATGCCGCAACTGGAAGCGTTTCGCGCCATCCTGCCCGAGGATGTCTTCACCCTTCTGGGCGACCAGATCTCGGCACTCGCCTCGGCCAGCACCGACAGTCTGGGGCTGGCGACGATCCTGTCCATTCTGCTCGCGCTCTGGTCCACGCGCGCGGGCGTGGCGGCGCTGATGCGCGGCATGAACGCCGTCTATGACGAGCGCAACCGCAGGGGGCTTGCCCATTACGCCTCTGCCTTCGGGCTGACCGTGGCGCTGATCCTCGTTGCTCTGATCTCGATCGCGTCGGTCGTGGTCACGCCCTTCGTCCTTGCAATCCTGCCGCTTGGTACTCTTGCCGCGCTTGCGCTGGAGGTGGTTCGCTGGCTGGTGGCCATCGGGGTGTTGCTGGCGGGAACGGGCCTTGTCTATCGCTACGGGCCGAACCGGCGGGGGGCGCGGCTGCCCTGGATCACGCCGGGCGCCGTGCTGGCCGTGACGATCTGGGCCGCGGCATCGGCCGGGTTTTCGCTCTATCTGTCGAATTTCGGAAACTACAATGAAGTCTACGGGTCGATCGGTGCGGTGATCGCGCTGTTGATATGGCTGTTCATCAGCGGTTTCCTTTTGCTGCTTGGCGCGGCCTTCAATGCCGAACTGGAGCGCCATACCAAGATGGACAGCACGGTCGGCCCGGACCGGCCCATCGGGGAACGGGGCGCCGTCGTCGCCGATACCTATAAGGAAGTCTGATCCCGCCCGATCCGGCATGCCACCCGCAGCGGGCGGATCCGGCATTCACATCAGCGGCCGGACCATGGGCTCCTCCACCGTCATATGCGCGATCTTCGCAAGCTCCTCGATGTCATTCACATAGAGATAGCCGTCGGACCAGTTGGCGAGTTGACGGTCGCGCAATTTGCCGAGGGTCTTGTTGGTGTGAACCAGCGACAGGCCAAGCGCATCGGCCAGATCCTGTTGCCGGTAGGGCAAGGGCATGGTCCGGTTCTGCACCAGTCCCGTCGCCTTCCCCCGCAGCATGATCCGCGTCAGGGACCAGGCCACGGCTTCGGTCGCGCTGCGTTGCCCGACCGAAGCCAGTGCTTCGCCCAGAAAATGTTCCTCCACCGCGGCCAGCCACGTGACGTCGAAGGCGCGTTCGGGATGGGAGCGGAAGAAATTCCAGAACTCCGTTCGGTCGAAAACACAAAGCGTCATCGGAGAGCTTGCGGCAACCGAATGCTGCATCTCCCCCATCACGGCGGCCTGCAAGCCGATGAAATCCCCTGGGAAAACGAAATTGATCACTTGGCGCTGCCCGGTTTCGAGCGTCTTGTAGCGCACGCCCATACCCCGAAGTGCCGTGAAAAGCTGCGGGCTTTTCGAGCCTTCCATCAGCAACGTCGTGCCCGGGTCGATGACCAGTTCACCGACCTTGAAGCGTTGCATGAAGCGCGTGTCCTCGTCCGTGTGGGTGACGAAGAGAGGGCTCTTACGCAGCGGGCAATATTTGCATTTCGTCGCCATAATTCCCGAGATATCTTATGTATGTATGTCACAGTTTAATGCGGCGCGACGGAAATAGTTCCATCAAGTTAACGAGCACCAGACCCAGGAACTGAGACATGTCGCCCGTTTTCGTTGTGATCGAAGCCGATCCGTTCGTTCGACAGGATCTGTCGGAGATTCTGCAAATGTCTGCGGAGGGCGCGCGGATTCTGTGCGCCGAAGCGCTGGAAGACGCCCGCGGGCTCATGGCCGAAATAGCGCAGGTCGATCTGGTTTTCTTCGGAACCCCCGGCGCGCCCGTCGGTGTGGCCGATCTGGTCGAGCAGGTGCGCAATCTGGGCGGCACACCGGTTTTTATCGGTGGCCCCGAGACGCCGAGCGCGACCGAACGGATGGCGCTTTTCCTGTCCTCCCCCTTCACCAACACGTCGGTCGCGGAACTTGTGGCCGAATGGCAGAATTCAGGCCGGATCAAAGGCTGAACGTCCGGCCTGATCGGGCGCGGCCAACGCTCCTGTGATCGCTATGGAACCATTGTCCGGCGCTCACGTTGTCCTTCCATGATTGGTCACACCGTGGCCTGACACTCAAGTTAGGAAGGAAACACCATGCTATATTGGGCAATCTTGTTCTTCGTCGTGGCCGTGGTGGCCGGCGTTCTCGGGTTCGGTGGCATCGCGTCGGCCTCCGCCGGCATCGCCCAAATCCTCTTCTTCATCTTTATCGTGCTGTTCATCGTGGCGCTTGTCATGCGGGCCTTGCGCGGCCGCGCACCCTAAATGCCGCGACATGCATCCCGGGTCGGCGATCCGGGCGGTCTTCCCCATCTGTGTCGCCACCCGGAAACTGCACCCACCATCAAAAACGCGCCCTGCGGATCCTGCAGGGCGCGTTTTTTTTTGCATTCTTCGAGCGATGTCGCCGTTTCAGGCCTTGAGCGTTTCGGTGCTGGAAAAGAACATCGCCTGGCTCACCGCCGATTTCACCTGCCCCTCGGTATAGGGCTTGGCGATCATGAAAGCGGGCTCCGGCCGCTCACCGGTCAGAAGACGTTCGGGATAGGCGGTGATGAAGATCACCGGCACCTCGCCAAATTCGCCCAGAAGGTCATTGACCGCATCGATCCCCGAAGAGTTGTCGGCCAGATGAATGTCGGCCAGGATCAGATCCGGTTTGTCCGACGCGCCAAGGCGAACGGCCTCAGACCGGGTGCGGGCGACACCGGTGATCTGATGGCCCAGATCGCTCACCATGTTTTCAAGATCCATGGCGATCACCGGCTCGTCCTCGATGATCAGGACGCGGCCGGCGATACTGTCGGCCATTTCCGTATGGGCCACGCTCACAAGGTGCTCGGCCTCGGCCTGTTCGACATCCATGATCTTGGCGATATCGCCGAAGTTGAACCCCTCGATCGTGTGCAGCAGCAGCGCCTCGCGGGTGTTTTCGGTCAACCTGTCGAGATGGGCGCGCGCGGCTTTCTCCAACGCCGTCTGCTCGTCGCCGACCGATATCTGCCGGCTGCTCGCCCAGATCGTGTGCAGCGCCTTGAACAGCGCGACCTTGGCGTCCAGCTCGCCAATCAGCGACGGATCTTCCAGGATCGCTTCAAGCGTCGCGGCGGCGTAGTTGTCGCCACTGTCCTGGGAGCCCGTCAGGGCGCGCGCATAACGGCGCAAAAAGGGGAGTTCGGTGCCAATCGCCGTGGCCAGATCGACCGGGGAGGACTCTTGTGTCATCATGACCTTCCAGTTTTTTTGACTTTCTGTGGAACCTAACGCCGATCTCCACGTTTGGTTCCCACAAAGGTGCGCACTTCTGAAAACCCTACAGGCTACTTATGTCAAGCAAACAACCAGACCCAAAGACACGGCAGCAAATCGACGAGAACCTGAAACGCGTTTTCGAACATCAGCTTCAGGAAGAACTGCCGGACAGGTTCAAGGATCTTCTCTCGCAACTCAAGGCGCAGGACGCGGCCAAAGGTCAAGGTTCCAAAAAATGAGCCAATCGGATCCCAGAGATGAGCTGGTGGATCATCTGCCGGCTCTGCGGGCGTTCGCCATAAACCTGACGCGCAACAGCAGCACGGCGGACGATATGGTGCAGGACACCGTGGTGAAGGCTTGGAGCAATATCGAGAAGTTTCAGCCCGGCACCAACATGCGCGCCTGGCTTTTCACGATCCTGCGCAACACCTATTATTCGAACCGTCGCAAGGCCAAGCGGGAAGTGCCGGACGTTGACGGCGCCTTTACCGAAGGGCTGGCGGAAAAGCCCGCCCATGACGGGCACCTGCACCTGACCGATTTCCGCAAAGCCTTCATCCAGTTGCCGGACGAACAGCGCGAAACGTTGATCCTTGTCGGCGCGTCCGGGTTTTCATACGAAGAAGCCGCAGACATGTGCGGCGTGGCCGTGGGCACGATCAAGAGCCGGGCCAACCGGGGCCGCAAACGTCTGGCGGAACTGATGCATCTGGATGAGGACGAGGCCATGGAACTGACCGACAAAGCCACTGTCGCTGTTGTCACGGCGAGCGGGCCAGCCGCGTTCTGATGTCCGAGACGGAGCGTGCCCGGCGACCTGTTTCCGGCAGGCTGCGGTTTCGTGTGGCGGCGCTTCTGGCGCTGGCGCTGCTGCCGATCGGCATCCTGGGCGTCGTGCAGACCCGAAGTCTGGCCATCGAGGCGCAGACCAGTTCCGAACTGAGCCTTCTTGCGCTGACGGAACGCGCGACATTCGGCGAGCGTCAGGTGCTGGAACGTGCCGTGGGTACCGCCGAGGCGCTGACACCCTTTCTGGAGTTGATCCGCGACGATCCCGAAGCCTGCAGCAACTACCTGGACGATTACGTGGGCCTGTCCCCGCGCTATTCCTTTGTGGGTTTCGTGCCGATCTCGGGTCTGGTGACATGCTCCTCCGCCAATCGCACGGTGGATTTTTCGGGCGACCCGCTTTTCCAGACGCGGATGAGCGCGCCGAGGCTCTATATCGATCTGATCGAAGCGCCCGCCGTCAGCGCGAGTTCGGTCATCAATGTGATGTTTCCCACCTATGAGGGAACGGATTTCGTGGGCTTCATGTCGATCTCGTTCTCGACCGAGGCGCTGGCCGCCCGCGGCGACCGGGTGGCCGACATGCGGCCCGACAGTGTCGTGACGTTCAACGCCGAGGGCGTCATCCTGTCGACCGAAGCCAGCGCTGAGGGGGATCCGATTTCCCTGCCGCGATCGGTGACACTGGAAGACCTCGTGACCCGGCCCGACGAGACATTCATCGATCTCAGCCAGAGCGGCGAAGAAAGGATCTTCGCCATCGTGCCCGTCGTTCCCGGCGTGGTCTATGCGCTGGCGGGCTGGCCGCGCGAGGCGTTCCGTCTGGGGGGTGGCATGCTGCCGCTGCCAACCGCTGCCTTCCCGCTGATGATGTGGGTCGCCAGCCTCTTCGTGGCCTATATCGCGGTGGACCGGCTTGTGGGGCGGTATGTTCGTGGCCTCAGCGATCAGATGCGAACCTTCGCACGCGACCGGCGGATACCGAAAACGGCCGTCTCTTCGGGCGCTGCGCAGGAATTGCAGGATCTGGAAACCTCGTTCGTGCAGATGGCCTTCGCGCTTCTCGATGACGAAGCGCAGATGGAAGACGCGCTGCGCGAAAAGAACGTTCTGCTGAAAGAGGTCCATCACCGGGTCAAGAACAACCTGCAGATGATCTCGTCGATCATGAACATGAACATGCGCACGGCGGAGCATCCGGAAACGCGGGCCGTCCTGCGACAGTTGCAGGATCGGATCCTGGGCTTGTCGACGGTGCACCGCAACCTCTACATGGCCGAAGACCTTGGCCGCACGAATGCCGGCGAATTGATCAAAGAGCTGTTGAACCAGGTATTTGCCGTCGGCGCCGCGCCCGGCAGCAACCTGGATATCGAAATGGATTTCGACGACGTCATCCTGTTTCCCGATCAGGCGGTGCCGCTGTCGATGCTGGCGACGGAACTCGGCACCAACGCGTTGAAACATGCCGGCGCCGCCGAGGGCGCGCGCCCGTGGATACGGGTAAGCCTGAAACAGCCCGAGCCCGGAAAGGCAATTTTCGTGTTCCGCAACTCCATCGGGGCCGAGGCGGTGACCAAGGATGCGGAAAGTTCGGGGCTTGGCCTGCGCCTGGTGCGCGCCTTTGCCAGCCAATTGGGTGCGGTCGTTGAAACCAGCGACACAAACAACGAATATAAAGTGGTAACGAGTTTCGATCTCGAAGATTTCGACCCGGAACCAAGAGAAGGCTGACCGCCTGTGCCGGAGAACCATTCAGGCACCGCGCCGCACCTGATGATCACGGCGGCGGAAGCGTATCCGGTTCTGGAGCGCTGTTTTCTCGGCGCAAGGGAGTCGATCTCGGCGGGGTTCAGGGTTTTCGATCCGGCAACGCGCCTTCACTCCAGGGAGGCCTTGTCGGTCGGGTCGACATGGGCCGATCTTGTCGCCCACACCCTTGCCCGTGGCATTCGCTTTCGCCTGATCCTGTCGGATTTCGATCCGGTCGTGCGCCCTGCCCTGCATCGCGCAACCTGGCGCTCCGCCCATCAATTGCGCAAGGCGGCCATACGCGCGGGCCGCCCCGAGTTGTTGGAGGTCATCCCGTCGATGCATGCCTCACGTCTCGGGGTCGTGCCGCGCCTGTTCTTCTGGCCGAAGATTCTGGGCGAGATCCGCGAAGAGCTGGACCGGCTGAATGCCGGCACCCGCGAGGAGGCCGAAGCCGATCTGGCCCTGATGCCGGGTCTTGTCCCCCATATCCGCGGGACGCATCCCGATCTGAAGGTTCGACGCTGGCCGATCCCGCCGCTGGTGCCGGCCACCCATCACCAGAAAATCGCCGTTTTCGACGATGACACGCTCTTCATCGGCGGGCTCGATCTGGACGACCGCCGTTTCGACACGCCCGAGCACGATCAGCCCGGCCCGGAAACCTGGGCGGATATGCAGATCCTTCTGCACGGACCGGTTGCGCATGCGGCCAGACGGCATCTTGACGAACTTCGCGATGTGGTGGCCGGAAAGAAACCTCCGTCGCATCAGCCCCGCTTGCTCCGCACGCTGTCGACGCGGCACGAACGGCAGGCCTTCCGGATGTCGCCCAAGACCGTGCTGTCGGAAATCGAAACGGCGCATCTGGAACAGATCGCGCGCGCGAGGACGCTGATCTATCTTGAAACGCAGTTTTTGCGCAGCCGTCCCATCGCGCAGGCTCTGGCAAGGCGGGCGCGTGAGACCCCCGATCTTCAATTGCTGCTTGTGCTGCCTGCGGCCCCCGAAGAAGTGGCGTTCGAAGGCGCAAGAAAGGGCGACTCGCGCTATGGCGAGTATCTGCAGGCGAAATGCGTCGAAATGGTGGGAAACGCGTTCGGGCCGCGCGCCTTCGTGATGGCCCCGGGCCAGCCGCGCGAAACCGCCGAAGCGGGCCGCGCCTCCGTTGCGGGCGCGCCGCTCATCTATCTGCATTCCAAGGTCTCGGTCTTCGATGAAACGACGGCCATCATCTCTTCGGCCAACCTGAACGGGCGCAGCATGCGTTGGGATACGGAAGTCGGCGTCCTGCTGGAGGATCCGGCGACCGTTCGGGAGCTGCGCATCCGGTGCCTGCAGCACTGGCTGCCCGATCAGGCCGAGGACAGATACCTGGACCCCGCGACGCTTGTGGGCGCATTCCGGGAGCTTGCCCAAAGGAATGCGAACACCCCGCCCGAGGACCGGACCGGTTTCGTGCTGCCCTACCCCTTGGCGCCCGCCAAACGGTTTGGCCGCAACTTGCCCGGTGTGCCCGAGGAAGTCGTCTGAGCGGCGCGGCTGCGCTTGAACAACACCATCCCCCAGACCAGGAGCGGGATGGCGATGACCCCGCCGACCGGCCCCCAGAGCCACAGCCAGCACACCAGCGACAGAAACACCATGAGCGGGTTCACCGACATCTGCCGCCCGACAAGCGCGGGTGTCACGAACTGGCCTTCGGTCATGTTCATCAGCAGATAGACCGCGGCGGGCGCAAAGCTCATCGGCCCGTCGAAGGCCACCAGACCGCCCAGAAGCAGCGCCAGCGCAAAGACCGCGGGGCCAAGATAGAGGATGAAATTCATCAGGAACGCAACGAAGCCCCAAAGCGGCGCATAGGGCATACCCAGAAGCAGCAACACGCCGGTGACCAGAAGGCCGAAACAGCCGTTGATCACCGAGATCGTCAGGAAGTACCGGGACACCTCGCGCTCGGCCTCAAGCATGTCGGCCGTGCTCAGGGGGACATCGCGGCTGGAACTGATCCAGTCATAGACCTCACGGCGGGCCAGCAGGAAGAAATAGAGCGTGCCCACGAAAATCATCACCGCTGCGGCAAATCCGGGCGCGAGGAACAGCGCATCGGTGATGCTGGGCAGCGCGATCTCGTCTTCCCCGCCATTGCCGCTCTCGGGCACGGCCTGCGGCGTGTCGCTCAACGCTGTCGCCACCTCGGCTGTGACCTGATCGAGACCGCGCAGGGCGTAACGGACATTACTGACGATCTCGCGCAGCTCTTCCCAGATGATCGGGGCCCGGCGGATCGCGTTGCTGAGAACGGGCTCCAGCAGGACAAACAACGTCAGCAGGAAAAGGATCGACGCGAACAGCGCGAAGAAAGCGCTGAGCGCGCGGGGCGCGCCCAACCGGTCGATGCGCCGGGTGACCGGCGACAGAACCACACCCATCACGAGGGCAAGCAGAATGGGTGCAAGGATGGCTGATGCCAGTTTCAGCGCAGCCACAACTGCAAAAGCTGCCAGAAACCAGACCGGCAGAGAGGCGACGCGCGAACGGCTCATGATATGTCCTTTTCTTTGCCTAACGCGATCCGAAGCGGATTAGTTCCCGGCAGAGAGGAACAAGTTTACCCGATCCAGCGTTATCCTGACACTACATCGCAACACAGGAGCGCTGCTATGAACTGGGATCAAATCGAAGGCCAATGGAAACAACTCAAGGGCCGTGCCAAGGAACAATGGGGCAAGCTCACCGATGACGAGCTGGACCAGGCGGAAGGCAACCGCGAACAGCTTGAAGGCGCGATCCAGCAGAAATACGGCAAGACCAAAGACGAGGCGCGCAAGGAAGTCGACGAGTGGATCAAGAAGATGTGACGCTCGACGAAATCGGCGCCTTCGCAGGCGAGAAGACGGCCAGTTGTTCCTGCAACTGGCCATTTTCCCGTGAAGCCGCGCCACGTGCTGTAACCTGCGGGGACCGGGCCCGAGTACCCGTCCGGCCTGAAATCTCGGCGTCTTGCGGGAACAAACTCGCGGGCTTCCGCGTTCATGGGAAATGAATATGTCTTTTCGTGCCGAGCCGCTGGACCTTCCGACCCCCACCGACATGAGTGGAGACCGCCGCAAGGTCGGAGTTGAGATCGAACTCGCCGGTCTTTCCGAAAAAGAACTCGCACATCTCATCGCAGACGAATGCGGCGGGACGGTCGAAGAAGAGGCCGCCCATGAATTCCGGGTGCTCGATACGGATCTTGGCGATATCGAGGTCTATCTCGATACCGCATTCCGGAAGTCCGCCACCAGCAAATGGCACGAGGCCGGCCTTGATCTGGCCCGCGAGATCGTCCCGGTGGAGATCGTCACGGCACCTCTTGACCCGAACCAGTTGGGCCATCTTGACAGCATATGCGCCACGGCCCGCGAAAACGGCGCAATCGGAAGCCGCAGCGGCTGGCTTCTGGGTTTCGGCGTGCATCTCAATGTTCAGATCAAGGGCGAGCGGCTGGAGGATGTACTCCCCACATTGCAGGCCTATGCCCTCTGCGAGGATGTGCTGCGGCACACCGACCCCATCGACACCTCGCGCCGCCTTCTGCCCTTTGTCGACCCCTACTCCCGCGCCCTTGTCGATTGCCTCGCCAAGGCAGATTTCCGGACGATCGGCGATCTTATCGCCGCCTATCTGGAGACAGATCCGACGCGGGATCGCGGGCTCGACATGCTGCCGATCTTCAAACACATCGATCAGAAGGCGGTGGATGCCGCCGTTCACGGCCTGTCGCCGGTCAGCGCCCGGCCCGCCTATCACTACCGCCTGCCCGATTGCCGCATCGACGAGCCGGACTGGTCGGTCGGCGCGGAATGGGCCCGGTGGGTTGCCATCGAACGCATCGCCGAAGACGGTGCGGTGCTGGCGGAGCTTGCCTCCGCATGGGCAGACCATCGCGCGGCGCTCACCACCTTGCGGACCGACTGGGCGCAGACGGCCATGGAAATCCTCTCCCGGAGCGGCCATCGGGAGCTGCTGCCATGAAGCCCCGGATCGGCGTCACGGTCTCTCATCGCTCGGGCTGGCGGATCTTTCCGCTGATGGCTTTGGGCGTCTGGCTTGCGGGCGGCAAGGCGCTGCGCTGGCAGAGCGCCGAAGACGTGGATATCTCCGCGGTCAGCGGGGTCATCATCGGGGGTGGCGACGATATCGCGCCTGCGCTTTACGGCGGAGAGATCGTGATCGGCGCGCGGCTTGACGAGGCCCGCGACGAGATGGAGAAAAGCGTTCTGGAACAGGCTTTTGACGCGGGCTTGCCGATCCTGGGCATTTGCCGTGGCTCTCAGATGCTGAACGTGGTTCTGGGCGGCGATCTGGATCAGGATGCCTATGCCACGACCGGCGGGCGGCGCTTCAACACCATCCTGCCGCGAAAATCCGTACATATCAAACCGGGGTCGCGGCTGGCCCGGATCGCGGGCTTTGATGTGATGAAGGTCAACGCGATGAACACGCAGGCCGTCTGCAAGCTGGGGACCGGTCTTGCGGTGGCCGCTCGCGATGAGGACGGCATGATCCAGGCCGTGGAACGGGTGAAGGAGCCCTTTGCGCTTGGCGTTCAGTGGCATCCGGAGCATCTGTTTTACGCGCGCCGCCAGCGCGCCCTCTTCCGCGCGCTGGTCGCCGCTGCCAAGGCCTGCCAGCAGGATCGCCCGCAGCTTGGCGCCGTCGACCGGCAGGACGCGCAGGCAGACCCAGCCTGATATCGGGCAGCTGTTGGAACATTTCTTCATCTTTTCGCGTTTAGTCTCGAATCCGAAGCAACGGAGGGCCCTGAAATGACCTTGGACATGCTCCTGATAACCGCAAGCGGCCTGGTCTTCGTGGCCGTCACGATCATTGCGATCACCGCCAGACGGAAGACGGAAGACGGGGTCGATAAGGCGTCGAGAGTCAGATCGGACCTGTCCGACCATGACCGGAACCGTAGCGAGCCGAACCGCCGCTAATTTCGCAACTCGGCACGAAAAAGGGCACCGCTGATGGCGGTGCCCTTTTCGTTTTGACATGTTTCGATTTCAGAACAGTAGCATGACCTGCCGTGGTCAGTGCCGCGCGGCATCCTTGGCGCGGGCCACGACGCGCTCGCCCGCGTCGCGCAGCTTGTTTTCTGCGGTCGCCACGGCCTCTTCCCCGTCGGGCAGGTCCTCGGCAGCCTCCGCCGCCATGGTTTTTGCCTCGTCCAGTGCGGCCTCGCCCATGCGCTTGGCGCGCGCAACTTCTTCGTGCCAAACCCGTTCCGCCTCAGCCAGAAGCGCATCGCGATGCGCACCGAACTGCTCATCCTCGATTTGCGTGCGTGGCAGGGCCATGGCCGCCGCAGCCCCCACAACGGCGACAGCCGCACCGACAAGCAGGGGATGCTCGGCGAAGATCTTCTGCCCGCCCGCGGAGGCTCTGGACGCCGCCGCCTCGATCCGGGCCTGAGCGGAGATCGCCTTCTGACGCGCCTCGATCACCCGGGCGCGGGCCACATCGCTCAACTCCGCGGTCCCGTCATAAAGCGTTTCGCGCATTTTGGCGGCACTGCGGGCCACCTGGGTGCGGGCACGCTCGAATGCCGACGGCTCTTCTTCGGTGAACCGGTCTTTCCTGATCGCGGCATCCGCCGCCTCGACCCGGGCGGTGAAATCCTGCGGGTCCGTATCTTCCGCGAACCCGCCCGCCGTGGGGCGCGGGGTCGTGTCATAGGTCGCAGGCGACGGCTTCGTCTTGGTCGCGGACGCCCCACCCAGCACCAGCCAGGCAAGGCCCGCGCCGACAAGGCCCACGGCCACGGGGTTTTCCCGCACACCACGCACCAGTGTTTCGGCCACGTCGCCGCCATGGGTCTTGATGGTCTCGGACACGGTTTCAACCAGCTTTTCGGGCGAAAACTGCTCTGTCAGTTCCGAAAGGCTCTCGGCCAGCGCGCGACGTTCCTGCGCGATTTCGGTCTCAATATCTGCGGCGGTTTTCTCATTGGTCATGGATGCTCTCCTTCAGGGTCGCAAAATCGTTTGAGATCGTCTCGACCGTTTCGGTCGGGGCAAATCGGGTCGTCTTGAGAATGCTGATCCCCCTCGCGGCCAGCACGGCGGCGATCAGCAGCACCACACCGGAGACGGCCAGTGCCGCCCATCCGGGTGTCAGTCCCAGCTCGACAAGGCCGGCAACCGCCGCCCCCGCAAGCACGTTCAGCGCACTCAGCAACAAGATGGCGCCGATCACCAGCAAGCCGATCGCAAAGGCGGCGCGATTGACCTTCTCGCTCATCTCGGCCTTCGCCAGCTCGAATTCCTTCCGGATCAGCCGGCTCAGATGCAGCAGGACGGAAGAGATGAGCGACCCGGACTCTTTGGTATCGGGCGTGTCAGTCATGCGCTGTCGTTCCCCAGTTGCGCGGGCGCGGGCTGCGGGATGTGATGCGGCTGGACATCGCTCTGCATCGCCGGCTCCGGACTGCTGGCCTTCAGGAAGCGTCCGGCCGCGATGCCGAGAATGGCCGCCCCGCCGAGGAAGGCCGCCGGGTTGCGGCGGGCAAAGCTCGACAGACGTGTGGCGATCGTGCCCAGATCCGCCTCGCGCACGGCGTCTGCGGTCCGATCCAGTTGCCGTGCCACCGCCGCAACGGTTTCGGTATGCGGCGCGTCCTCCGTCATGCGTTCGGAAGTCCGCGAGACGCCATCGGCGACGGCGGTGATCTCATCGGCCAGCCGCGCCTTCACGCCGGAGGCTTCGGCTTCGACCTGCGCGCGCGCATCGTCTGCGGCAGTCGACGCCGCCGATTTGAGGTCTTCGGCAGCGGATTTGGCGCGCGATTGCGCGGCCTCCTTGGCTTCAAGCGCCTTGGATTTTACGGTCTGCTTCGCTTTCTTGATCTCTGTCATGGGGTCCTCCAATGCTGAGCTGGCCGGGGTCGGCGTCACGGCGCCCGTTCGGTCGCGGGCGCATCGGTCTCCGCGCCGAAGCCGGTCTCGTCCGGGTCCGTCGCCACCGTCAGGAAGAGAAGAAAGAGCAACCCCGCGAACACGACGACCCCGGCAATTCCGAAAAGAGCGCCGCGGTGACGCTTCGCCTGTTTCTGGACGTCTGTGTCTGGGGCGCTCATGTCGTTCTCCGATCCGTTCGTCAGGGATGAAACGTTTCCAAGGCCCGGATAGTTCCATCGCTCTCCCGCCGGCGGTGCAGCTTCGGAGCGGCCGCGCCCGGCGCCGATCCATGACTGTTTGGGGGATGGGGTTTCTCTCGTGGCGACCCGCGGGCAGCTCTTCAGCGCCGCCCGGAAGCCTCAAGGGAAAGGAGGCTGCGCAAGCCGGCGATCTGGCCGGTTTCCGCCAGCACCTCGGAAGGCCGCTCCAGAAAGGACGCGAGCGGATCATGATGCACGAGGCCGCCCGCGGCCTCTATCAGCACAAGGCCCGCCGCCGCATCCCAGATGTTGAGCATCGGCTCATGATAGGCATCGAACCACCCCGCCAGAACCCCGAGAAACCCAATGGTCGCGGCCCCGTGGCGGCGGTGCTCGATACCATCGGCCAAAAGCGCCTCGATCCGGGCCAGATAGTCGGGAAGCGATCCGCGCGCGGAGTATCCCAGAGCCACGATCGGGCCCATGGTGCGCGCCGCATCAAGGCGGATTTCGACCCCGTTCAGACGGGCCTTGCCCCCGCGCGCGGCCGCGGCGGTCAGGCCCAGATCCGGGGCGTGGATGACCCCTGCGGTCAGCGCCTCCCCGTCGAAATAGGCGATGGAGATCGCCCAGTCCGGCGTGCCACGGGCGAAATTCACCGTCCCGTCGATCGGATCGACGATCCAGCAGGCCCGGCCCGCACCCGTCCGCCCCTTTTCCTCGCCCAGGACGGAGGCGGCGGGATCGGTTTCGGCCAGCCGGTTCCGAACCAGCGCCTCCACGGCGTGATCGGCGGCGGTAACCAGATCCATCGGCCCCTTTTCGGTGATGTCGAGCCGTTCCGGGTCGGACCGGAGGGACCGCGCAAGGGCCGCGGCCTCGTCGGCGAGCGAAACGGCGAGCGCCAGGCGATCAACGGTCATGTCTGGTGGTTCCCCGATAGACCGGCACAAGGGTCTGGGTTACGGTGCGCGGCGCCATGTCGATATCGGCGGCGCGTTCCTTCAGCAGCCGCATCGCCAGCGCGGCCTGCTCTTCCAGATCCTGATGGACGGTCGAGAGATCATACGCGGCCCATCCGGCTTGTTCGATATCGTCAAAGCCGACAAGCTGGATCTCGTCGGGCACGGCGCAGCCAAGGTCGAAGCGCAGCGCATCCAGCGCGCCCATCGCCATCAGATCCGTCGCGCAAAAGAGCCCGTCGACCCCCTCCAGCGCCGCCGATTGCGCCTTCAGCGCGGCCCGCGCACTGCCATAGGCCGGGTCGTCGGCCAGCAGCATCCTGCAGGGCACCCCGGCAGCCTCGGCACGGCCCATGAATGCGTGGATGCGCCCGGCGACGGAGAAGGTTTCCACCCTCGGCGCAAGACAGGCCAGATTGGCCGCACCCGAGGATCGGAGCATGTCGAAGACCAGTTTGCCGCTGGTTTCACTGTCGGCGACGATCCTGTCGCCCCAGCTTGTCTTGCCCGCCCGGTTGATCAGCACCACCGGCAGGCCAAGGCGGCCGCAATCCTCGATCAGGGCGCTTGGCGGCGTGTCCGAGGTCACGATCATTCCGGCCACGCTATAGCCGAGAAGCCCGTCGATCAGCCCGCCGACCTCGTCCGGTTTTTCGGCCGTGAGCAGCATCGGCCGGAACCCTTCCCGGATGAGGGACTGCCCCAGAAGGCGCACCTGCCGCGACCGGAGCGGTGTGTCCAGCCGCGACGCGACCAGACCCACGATCCCGGAATGCTGGCCTTGCAGACCGCGTGCCAGCGAATTGACCCGGTAGCCCAGTTCGGTGGCGGCGGCGTGAACTTTCTGGCGCGTCGCCTCGGCGATATGGGCCCCGGGCGTATAGGCCCGGGAGACCGCCGAGCGCGACACCCCGGCCAGCCGGGCGACATCGAAGGAGGTGGGTTTGCGTTTCGGGCCGTCGGTCATGAAATGTCACATGCCGCAAGGTGCCGCCGAAAGGCGAAGGGATCGTCCAGATTGACCATATCGGGGCGCATCGCGATGATCCGATCGAAGATATCGGGCGTCTTTTCCATGTAGGCGACCATGCTGCGGATGCGACCCCCCCGGAGTGCCGCGACCTCCAGCGGATCGTCACTCGGCAGGAATTCGATCAGATCGGCGCCATAATCGTCAATGGCGGCTTGCAGGTCCGGGTAATCCTGCCGACGTGCCATGATCCGCGCGGTCGGCGCGAGCGACCGCAGGTTGCGCAGAAAATCACGATTGAAGGACCAGAAGAACACCCGCTCCTGCAGCCCGGCCTGGGTCACCTGATCCCAGACCGGCGCAGGCGGGGCCGATTTGAGCTCCAGATAAAGCTGCCCGTCATGTTTCAGCGCGACCGCCAGCACCTCTTGCAGGGTCGGTATCCGCGTGCCGGCAAAAAACGGGTCGAACCAACCCCCCGCATCCAGCGCCCGCAGCTCCGCCAGCGTCATCGCCGGGACCGGACCGGTGCCGGAGGTCGTGCGATCCAGCGTCGGGTCATGGATCACGACGATCCTGCCGTCGGTCGTGAGGTGCAGATCGACCTCCGCATGGGAAAAGCCGGCGGCCAGCGCGCATTCCACGGCCGGCAGGGTGTTTTCCGGGGCGATCCTGTTGGCCCCGCGATGGCACACGACCTCCACCGGCCATGTGGCGGGCGGGCGAAACGGGTTCACCAGTTCGGGCATGTCCGAGCAGATACCGGTGACCGGACGGGTGCGGATCGCGGCCATGCGCACCGGGTCTTCCTCATGCCAGAGGACCACCCGCTGACCATCCGCAAAGGCACGCCGAAAGAAGCTCTCGGTCAGGGTATCCTGCGGGCGCTCCATCCGTTCCCAGCACAGGTGGATGATATCCGCGCGCGGCGCATGATCGTGCGGATCGGCCCCAAGCGGCACCAGCGCTGCAATCGGATAGGGGCAACCGGCATGGCGCAGCAGATCGGTCACATCGGTGTCGAAGGCGCCCAGAATGGCAAGGTCGATCTCGTGGGTCTTCAGCCCGGCCAGCGTGGGCAGGCTGGCATTGATGTCCTTGATATCGGCGTAGATACCCGCGCCGGTTTCCGCCGCCAGCGCCAGAACATCCGTAAGAAGCGGGCAATCGGGTTTGGCTTTGCGCAATTCGGCCAGTGTCACATCGGCAATAGCGCGGCCATCGGCCAGTGCCGGATCGTGGAAGGCCACAATCGCGCCATCCGCCGTCATTCGAATATCGACCTCCCACATATCGGCGCCAAGCTCCGCGGCCTTACGGAACGCCGCAAGCGTGTTGTCCGGCGCATAGGCGGAGGCGCCGCGATGCGCGATCGCATAGGGTCGCGGCGGCAGTGGCTGGTCGATCACAGGCGCGCGCCTTCCGATGAGAATGCAAGTATGCGTTTGGCATCGACCCCCCAATCGACCCGCTGGCCAAGCGCATGCCCGGTGCCCGAAGGCAGGATCGCGCGCAATTCCGCGCCGGAGGCAAGGCGGATATCGACCAGCTCCTCCCTGCCCTGCGGCTCGACAAAGACCACCTCGCCCTCCAGCCCGGTGCCGAATTGGGGGCCGACATGTTCAGGCCGGATGCCAAGCGTGATCTCGCCCCTGGCCTGCAACCCGTCCGGCCTCGCGATCCGGAGCCCGTGCCCCAGATCGAGGCTGTCACCCGATTGCGCCTGCACGAAGGAGATGGGCGGATTGCCCAGAAAACCCGCCACGAACTTGTCCGCCGGGTCTGTATACATCCCCATCGGCGTATCAAGCTGCACGATCCCCCCGTCCTTCATCAGCGCGATCCGGTCACACATCGACATCGCCTCCACCTGATCGTGGGTGACGAGGATCGCGGTGATCCCGGTTTCGCGCTGGATGCGCCGGATCTCGGATCGCATTTCAAGCCGCAGCTTGGCGTCGAGATTGGCCAGCGGTTCGTCAAGCAGCAGAACATCGGGTTTGCGCACCATCGCGCGGGCCAGCGCCACGCGCTGCTGCTGCCCGCCCGACAGTTGCGCCGGGCGCCGGTCCAGCAGGTTCGAGATCTGCACGAGCTCCGCCATCCGGCCCACCTCATCGGTGATCTCGGATCTGGTCTTGCGCTGAACCCGCAAGGGAAAGGCGATGTTCTGGGCGACGGTCATGTGCGGGTAGAGCGCGTAGTTCTGGAACACGACACCGACCGGGCGCTGTTGCGCGGGCAACCGTGTCACCTCCTCCTCCCCGAAATGGAGCGTGCCGCCATCCATCTTGTGAATGCCGCAGATCGCAAACAGCGTCGTGGATTTTCCGCAGCCCGACGGGCCCAGAAGCGCCATCATCTCGCCGCTTCGGACGGTCAGGTCCATCTTGTCGATCACCGTCACATCGCCGAAGCGTTTGGTGAATTTGCTCAGCCTGAGATCCATCAGCCCTTCGTACCTCCGCCGTAAATGTTCATGAGCTGTTTCTGGAACAGCAGGTAGACCAGGATCACCGGCAGCGAATAGAACATGCCGACCGCCTTGAAGAGGCCGAAATCCTGGTTGGTATCGTCGTTGATCACGGCGTTCATGTAGGTCGCCAGAACCTGCGCCCCCGAGCCCGGCGCCAGCACCAGCGGCAGCACGAATTCCGACCACGCCGCAAGGAAGGAGATGATCAAGAGCGCCGAGAGGCCCGGTTTGATCTGCGGCAGGACCAGTTCCCACCAGACGCGCAGCCGGCTTGCGCCATCCTGCACGCCCGCCATCTCGATCTCCCACGGCACGGTGTCGTAGAAGCCCTTCATGATCCAGATGCCGAAGGGCAGTTCCAGCGCCGCCTTCACCAGAATGATCCCCAGAAGCGTGTCATAAAGCCCCATGATCTGCAGGATGATGAAAATCGCGATGATCAGGGTGACGGTCGGGAAGGCATGCAGGATGATCAGCCCCCCCAGAAACAGGGGCCGGGCGGGCAGGTTCAGACGCGACAGGGCATAGCCCGCCGTCAGCGACAGCGCACAGACAAGAAAGGAGGTGATGCTGGCAAAGAGGAACGTGTTCAGCGTGACCCGCCAGATGGAGGGGCGACCGCTGTCGATACTGCCCCATAGAAAGCGCCAGTTCTGCAGGTCCAGCTCGCCCGGGATCAACGAGCCCGGCGCGGGCGCGGCGACGCTTTCGACAACCTGGAACACATACATGATGATCAGCGGCAGAGAGAAAATGCCGAGGATCGCCACAAGATGCCAGATGCGTGCATGTCCCGTCATTGTTCGATCCTCGGCTTGGCGACCAGTTCCCTGAAGTTGAAAAAGCGAAGGTAGAGCGCCGACAGAACGATGCCGATCACCACCAGGATCAGCGCAAAGGCGGCGCCAAGCCCGTATTGCAGATTGCCCCCGTAATTGCTGAGCGCCGTGTGATACGCGGCGAGCGCCCAGACTTCGGTCGTGCTCCCCGGCCCGCCATCGGTGGCAAGCAGGATGTATTCGAAAGAGGTGAGCAGGCTGAGCGTCTGGTACGATGTCAGGAACAGGATCGGCCAGCGCATCTGCGGCAGGATGATGTAGCGCACCTGCTGCCAGCGGTTCGCACCATCCACCTCGGAGGCATAGAGCATCGGAAGCGGGATCGCCTTGATCGCCGAGGAAAACAGGATCATCCCGAGCGACGCACCGACGAAGCCGTTGATCAGGATGATCACGGTCCAGGCGTGGGTCGGGGTCTGCATCATCCAGTTCTGCTGCGGGACGCCGAACCAGCCGGTGACCGTGGCGATGAAACCGTTATCCCAGGTGAACCAGTTCCACATCAGCACATACATGACCGGCGGCAGGATGCGGGGCAGGAACCAGATCGAGCGGAAGACATTCGCAAGCTTCAGCGGCAGGTAGAAGGTCGAGATCGCCAGAAAGAGGCCGAAGGTGATGTTGAACGCCAGCGTGCAGACAACATAGAACGCCGTGTTCAGCACATAGCGCAGGGTCGAAGGCAGCTCGAAAAGAAGCGAGAAGTTGTCGCTGGTCCAGATCCAGCCGGTATAGGCCGCGGTGACAAGCGCGTCGTGATCCGTAGGGTTTATGCCCGTGTCCGAAAGGGCGTCGCGAAACGCGGTTTCGGTGTCGTATCTCTCGCCGACGATCGTGACGGCGAAAAGGTCGGCGGCGGCCTTGCGCTCGCGGGTGTTGCGGATCGGATTGTCGTCCAAATCGCGCAGCAGGCGCTCCAGATCGCGGCGCGCCTCGAATGTGTCGCCAAGGTAATCCTCGCGCAACTCCTGTGCACGGTCTTCGCCGAACGCGGCGGCCATGCGCGCCAGCCCGACCTCGGTAATCGCGTATCCCGCCTCGCCAAGCTGCGTGACGGTCTCCGCGCTTACGCCCTGCGCGGGCAGGTCGCGCAGATCGGTTTCAATGATCAGGTACTCGCCGCCGCTGATGCCCGTGGAGGTGGACATGTTCGTGAAGGAGAATACCGCGGTCAGCAGGACCGGCAGCAGGAAGAACAACGACACCGCGACAAGTGCGGGAGCCAGAAAACCGATACCAAGCAGGCGGGCGCGCATGAGGGAGACCTCTTTGCAGGAAGGGATCGGGACGCCGTTCTTCGGCGCCCCGTCACAGGTGGCCGCCCTAGCGGATGATCAGATCGTCGCCCAGGGTCGCGCGCATCTGCGCCTCGACCTCGGCAACGGCCTCCTCGACACTCTGGGTGCCGCTCCACGCGGATTCCAGACCGCTGAACATCGCCTCGGAAAAGGCCCCGTATTGCAGATGGTTGGGTTGCGCATTGGCCGAGGCCAGCAGCACCTCGGTCGCCTCTGACGCCCATCTGTCGCCGCTGTAGAGATCCAGACCCTGCTGCGCCTGCGCCACCGCAAGATGGTTCGACTTGATCGCGTGCAGCGTGTTCAGGCGCGGCTCGGTCGCGATGGCCACCAGTTGTGCGGCAATCTCTTCGGCCCGGTCATCGTCCTGATCGGTCAGCAGATAGACAAGCGGATGCGTGATCGTGTTGGGGCGGCCGGCATCATTGCCCGCCGGGATCAGCGAAAACTGGATCGTGTTCCAGAAATCCTCGTTCCCCTCGCGGCCGTAGCGGCCGAAATGCCATGTCCCGCCATGCCAGAACGCGGCACGGCCATTGGCGACCTCGTTGTACCACTGGTCCCAGTCGGTGCCGATATGGTTCTGCCGGGTCACGCCCGCCTCCACCGCATCGACAAAGAACTGGTAGAATTCGGTCATCGCCGCGCGGTCGAAGACCAGTTGTCCGGTTTCGGGGTCGATCAGTTCGCCGCCGAAGGACTGATAGAACTGCGCATAGTCCGGCCCGTTGGAGACGCGCGGGTAAAACCCGTATCCTTCCTCCACAAGGCCCATTTCGACGGCGCGGGTGGCATCGGCCAGCATGTCGCGGAGCGTGTAATCGCCGCTGGCGACCATGTCGGGTAATGCATCGATCTGCTCTTCGGTATAGCCCAGCCCGCTCATCGTTTCGCGCCAGAAGAAGAAGGGGCGCGACTCGGAATCCTGCGGCACACCCCATTGCGTGCCGCCGAAGGCGGCGATTTCCATGAGGTTCGGATAGACGTTGTTCAGCGGCCAGGCATCCAGATCGACATAATCCTCGACCGGCACGATGTACCCGGCCTGGCTCCACGGGGCGATGTCGAGATGCGAGGTGACGACGATACTGGGCGCGGTGCCGGCCTCGGCACCAAGCGTCACGGCCTGCTTGAATTCATCCCATCCGGCGAAATCCCACCGGCCGTCGACGGTGATGTCGATCTCTTCGCCCCGGATCGCGGCTTCGCGCTCCAGAATGTCGGCGGCCATCTCGATCGCCTCGATACGGTAACTGTCGTTGTCGTTCGAACCTCCGGCCCAGACGGTGATGGTGATCTGCTCGGCAAGGGCCGGAGCCGCGAGGGCAGCGAAGGCAGCGGCGATAGCCGTGCTGCGGGTCAATATGGTCATCAGTTTCTCCAAAGAACGATTGTGGCAGAGGATGCGCCAGAGTGCACACGTGTGCAGAGCCTCTTCGATTCTTGTAACACCATCAAGACAATGTTTGCCGCTACGTCAGCCTGGGGATGGAGACCGGACCCGGAAATCGGCCCCGCCAAGCGCCTCGATCCGCGGGCCGGGCGTCTGGTCAGGTCATCCCGCGGGCAGGCCGCCGGGCGCCAATCCGGCACACCCGCCAAGCCCCCTTCTCCGGCCCGAAAAGAGGCTCAGGTCACCTTGTTCGCCGTCTTGTATGCCGGATCGTCCCAAAGCCGGTTGGCCATGATGTCCTGCAAGATGCCGGCGGCCGCCACGATATCGTCCTCGTCCAGATAAAGCGGGGTAAAGCCGAAGCGCATGATATCCGGCGCGCGGAAATCGCCGATGACGCCACGGGCGATCAGCGCCTGCATCGCGGCATATCCCTCTGCAAACGCAAAGGAAACCTGGGACCCCCGCATCGCCGGCTCCCGCGGGCTGGCCAGCACCAGTTCCGGGCAGCGGGCTTCCACCTCCTGAATGAAGCGTTCCGACAAGCGGATCGAAGCGGCCCGGATTTCATCCATCGTCACACCGTCCCAGACGGACATCGCTTCCTCCAGCGCGCTCATCTGAAGAACCGGCGGCGTGCCCACGCGCATCCTCTCGATGCCCGCGGCCGGGCGATAGTCCAGATCGAAGGCAAAGGGCGCGTCATGGCCCATCCATCCCGACAGGGCGGGCCGTACCTGATCCATGATATCGGGCCGCACATAGATGAAGGCCGGCGCGCCGGGGCCGCCATTGAGATACTTGTAGCTGCACCCGACCGCGAATTCGCAGTGCGATCCGGTCAGGTCCACCGGCAGCGCACCCGCCGAATGGGCCAGATCCCAGATCATCACCGCCCCGGCATCATGGGCCCGCCTTGTCAACTCCGCCATGTCGTGCTTGCGGCCCGTGCGGTAATCAACTTCCGTCAGCATCACCGCCGCCACAGTCTCGTCCATTGCGCCCGCGACGTCCTCGGGGTCCACGATCCTCAGCTCGTGGCCTTGCCCGAGCGAGGTCAGAAGCCCCCTCGCCATGTAAAGATCGGTTGGGAAATTGCCGCTGTCGGACAGGACCACCTTGCGGTCCGGGCGCATCTCCAACGCTGCCGCCAGCGCCTGATAGACCTTGATCGACAGGGTATCGCCCATCATGACGCTGCCCTCCGGCGCGCCGATCAACCGGGCCACCAGACCGCCGACACGCCCGGGCTGATCCATCCAACCGGCGTCGTTCCAGCCCCGGATCAGGCTTGTGCCCCATTCCGCCCCGATCACGTCGCCCACCCGCGCCCTGACCGATTTCGGCAGGGGACCAAGGGAGTTGCCATCGAGATAGATCACGCCCTCGGGCAGATCGAACAGGTCCTTTCTGGGTAATGTTGCCATGGTCTAAAGCCCTCCGCGCAAGTGCCAGAGTTCGGGAAACAGCTCCACCTCCAGCATTCGGCGCAGATATTGCACACCGCTGGTGCCGCCGGTACCGCGTTTGAACCCGATGACGCGCTCCACCGTCGTGACATGGTTGAACCGCCACCGCCGGAAGTAATCCTCAAGATCGACCAGCTTCTCGGCCAGCTCGTAGAGTGTCCAATAGGTTTCCGGCGCCCGGTAGATCTTGGTCCAGGCCGCGATGACGGTCTCATCGGACTGATGCGGCGCGTCCATCCGGAACACGGCCGGATCGAAGGAGATCCCGGTCTCTCCCGAGAGCGCATCGAGCGCCACATGATAGAGCGAGGGCCGCGCCAGTTCGTCCTGCAGCAGCCGGTGCAGTTCGGGCCTGTGTTCATGCATCTTCATCATGCTGGTGTTGCGATTGCCAAGCGCATATTCGATCAGCCGGTACTGGTGCGACTGAAACCCCGACGAATTGCCCAGAGCCTCGCGGAAGGTCGTGTAATCGCTTGGCGTCATCGTGCGCAGCACATCCCAGGCCGAGTTCAACTGATCGAAGATCCGGGCGACCCGCGTCAGCATCTTTAAGGCCGGCTGGAACTGCCCGCGGCCTATCAGATCGCGGGCCGCCGATATCTCGTGCAGCACAAGCCGCATCCACAACTCGGAGGTCTGATGCTGAATGATGAACAGCATCTCGTCATGGGCGTCGGACAGGAGATGCTGCGCGCCCAGCACCTGATCCATCCGCAGATAGTCGCCATAGCTCATGTCTTTCCTGAAAGACATCTTGGCGCCGTCATCGGTGGGGTCATAGGCATCGGTCATGGGGTCACCTTCTTGGGTGCGGTCAGTGTGTTCACCAAGGGGCTTTCGGCATCGGCCAGCGCGGAGATGACCGAGAAATGATCCTGCCCCGGCTCGTAAACCTCGCTGGTATCGGCACCTTTCGCGCCCCAGATCTCGCCGATCAGGCGGGTCTGTCGAACCAGTTCCGGACGCTCGGCCGCCCCGACCCAGAAACAGATCGGGATCGTCTCATGCGGGTCCTGCAGCGCCGGGCTCTCGGCCTCCGCCTCCGCCTCGCTCAGGCGCAGGGTCTTGTTCATATCGGTCTGCAGAAGCGGGCGCAGATCATGAATGCCGCTGACCGAGATCGCCCGTTCCAGCCGATCCAGCACCGGGCTGTCCAACGGACCCGATCTGCACAGCATCCGGGATACGAGATGCCCGCCCGCGGAATGGCCGATGATCCGGATCGGGCCCGGCACCTCGCCTGCCGCGGCGGTGATCGCCGCGCCGATCTCCCGCGTGATCTCCGAAATGCGCGCCTCCGGTGCAAGCGTATAGCTGGGGATCGCCATCGCCCAACCATGGGACAGCGGACCGGCGGCCATATGCGACCAGAAGGACCTGTCCAGCGCCTTCCAATAGCCGCCATGGATGAACACGATCAGCCCTTTCGGCTTTGTCCCCGGCAAGAACAGGTCGAACCGGTTTCGCGGTCCCGGCCCGTAAGGAATATCCAAACGCGCCCGGCCTGCCGGCATGGCCCGGTCCCGATAGGCCGATGCCGCATCGGACCAAAGCCCGGCCAGCTTGTCGCTGCCGGGTACATAGCTGGAATTGTCGAACGCGTCCGTCCAGTCGATCATCGCCCCTTCCCTTTCAACGCCCCAGTCATACGCAATGGTTAGGCCTTCCGAAAATAAACTTCAAGCTTAAAATTTTATACTTGAAATACTTTCAGTGCCGGTTAAGATGATTCCTATTAACAGAAGCGCCACAAGCCAGCGCCGAGAAATCAGGGAGACGAAGATGCGCATCGCATGTCTTGGAGGGGGTCCGGCAGGTCTCTACTTCGCCATCTCGATGAAACTGCGCAACCCATCCCATGAGGTCACCGTTTTCGAGCGGAACAAGGCCGACGACACTTTTGGCTGGGGGGTGGTTCTGTCCGACGATGCGTTGGAGAACATGGCGCAAAACGATCCCGTCTCCGCCGCTGCGATCCGCGAAAACTTCGCCTATTGGGATGACATCGCGGTAGTTCATGACGGCCATCGCACCGTTTCCGGCGGCCATGGCTTTGCCGGCATCGGGCGCAAGAAGATGCTTCTGTTGCTGCAGGAGCGCGCGCGGGAGCTTGGCGTCGATCTGCGCTTCGAAACCCCCATCGGGCCGGTGGAGACCTATACCGGCGACTATGATCTCGTGGTGGCCTGCGACGGGATCAACAGCGCCGTGCGCACCGCATGGGCGCAGCATTTCAAGCCCGAGGTGGATATCCGGGAGTGCAAGTTCATCTGGCTTGGCACCCATCAGAAATTCGACGATGCCTTCACCTTCATCTTCGAGAAGACGGCCCATGGATGGGTTTGGGTCCATGCCTATCAGTTCGACGCCGACACCGCGACGGTGATCGTGGAATGCCAGCAGGACACATGGGACAGGATCGGGTTCGAGACGATGTCGAAATCCGAGATAATCGCCAAATGCGAGGAGATTTTCGCCGATCATCTGGACGGCCATCCGCTGATGTCGAATGCCGATCATCTGCGCGGATCGGCGGTGTTCATGAATTTCCCCCGCGTGTTGTGCGAGAAATGGCACCACGAGAACGTCGTTTTGCTGGGCGATGCCTCGGCAACGGCGCATTTCTCCATCGGGTCGGGCTCCCGGCTGGCCTTCGACAGCGCCATCGCCCTGGCCGAATTCCTGCACAGCGAACCGGACATGCAACGCGCCTTCGAACGGTATCAGGACGAACGCCGCCTCGACGTGCTGCGCCTGCAATCGGCGGCGCGCAACTCGCTGGAGTGGTTCGAACAGGTGGACCGCTATCTCGACATGGACCCCGTGCAGTTCAACTACGCGCTCCTGACCCGGTCACAACGGATTTCGCACGAGAACCTGCGCCTGCGCGACCCGGACTGGCTTCGCTCGGCCGAGGGATGGTTTCAGCAAAAGGCCAGACTGCCCGCCGACGCGCCTGTCCGCCCGCCGATGTTTGCGCCCTTCAGGCTGCGCGAGATGGCATTGGACAACCGCATCGTCATGTCGCCGATGGCCCAGTACAAAGCCGTGGAGGGCTGCCCGACGGACTGGCATCTTGTCCATTACGGGGAGCGCGCCAAGGGGGGCGCGGGACTTGTCTATACCGAGATGACCTGCGTGTCGGAGACCGGGCGGATCACGCCCGGCTGTCCCGGGCTCTACGCGCCGGAGCATGAGGCCGCATGGTCGCGTCTCGTCGATTTCGTCCATGCGGAGACTCGGGCTAAGATTTGCTGCCAGATCGGGCATTCCGGGCGCAAGGGCTCCACCAATATCGGGTGGGAGGGGATGGATACGCCGCTTGCAACCGGCAATTGGGATCTGATCTCCGCCTCCGCTATTCCCTGGTCCAGCGGCAACGCCACCCCCCGCGCGTTGACCCGCGATGAGATGGACAAGGTCCGCGATCAGTTCGTGGCCGCCACCCGGATGGCCGAACGGGCGGGCTTCGACATGATCGAACTGCATGCCGCCCATGGCTATCTGATCTCCTCCTTCATCTCGCCGGTGTCCAATACCCGCGAAGACGCCTATGGCGGCAGCCTTGAAAATCGCCTGCGCTATCCGCTGGAGGTGTTCGCGGCGATGCGCGCCGTCTGGCCGGCGCCGAGACCGATGTCGGTCCGGATCTCCGCCAATGACTGGGTGGGCGAAGACGGCGTGACCCCCGGGGATGCGGTGGAGATTGCCCGGGCCTTCAAGGCCGCCGGCGCCGATATCATCGACGTGTCCGCCGGCCAGACCACGACCGAAGCGAGGCCGGTTTATGGCCGGATGTTCCAAACCCCGTTTTCCGACCGGATCCGCAACGAGGCCGGTATCAGCACCATGGCCGTGGGCAACATCTACGAGGCGGATCATGCGAACTCGATCCTGATGGCGGGCCGCGCCGATCTGGTAGCCCTTGGCCGCCCGCATCTGGCCGATCCCTACTGGACGTTTCACGAGGCCGCGCGGATCGGCGACCGCCATGCCATCTGGCCCCTGCCTTACGAGGCGGGCCGCGATCAGGCGTGGCGACTGGCCGACCGCGAAGCGGAGGCGATCCGGGCATGAGCATGACAGGCAGACATATCGTCATAACCGGCGGAGGCACCGGGGTCGGCGCCGAAATCGCGCTGCGCGCGGCGGCTCTGGGCGGCAAGGTCACGATACTGGGCCGCCGGCCTGACCCGTTGCGGTCGGTCGCGGACCGGACCGGCGCGCTGGCGCTCAGCTGCGACGTGACCGATGCCGATGCGGTCAGATCGGCGCTGGACGAAGCCCGCGCGGCGCAGGGCCCCGTCGACATCGCCATCGCCAATGCAGGCGCGGCAGAGAGCATTCCGTTTTCGCGGATGGCTGTGGGGGATCTGGCCCGCGACCTGTCGGTCAATCTGGCGGGCGTCTTCAACCTCTGGCAGGCCGCCCTGCCGGACATGACGTCGCGCCGGTGGGGGCGGATGATCGCGATCGCCTCCACCGCCGGTCTCAAGGGATACCCTTATGTGTCGGGCTATTGCGCGGCCAAGCACGGGGTCGTGGGGCTGACCCGCGCGCTTGCGCTGGAACTGGCGAGAACCGGCATCACCGTCAACGCGGTCTGTCCCGGCTTCATCGAAACGCCGCTTCTGGACCGTTCCATCGAGACCATCGTCGACAAGACCGGAATGAGCGCCGAAGACGCCGCCAGCTCACTCCGCCGGAGCAACCCGCAGGACCGGTTCGTGCAGACGTCGGAGGTGGCCGAAGCGGTTCTCTGGCTCTGCTCCGACGGCGCGCAATCGGTCAACGGCCACGCACTCAGCATGTCAGGAGGTGAAATATGAATACCAATCCAAATCCGGACCCGTTCGAGCCCGAGAGCAAGGAGCGACTGCGTCTCTGGCTGCGCCTGCTGAAGACCACCCGGCTTGTCGAGGCCGAGTTGCGGGAACGGCTGCGGCTTGAATTCACCACGACCCTGCCGCGCTTCGATGTCATGGCCGCCCTGCACCGCCATCCCAAGGGCCTGAAAATGAGCGAACTTTCACGGTTTCTGATGGTATCGAACGGTAATGTCACGGGCATCGTCGACCGGCTTGCCGAAGACGGGTTCGCCCTGCGGGAACAGGTCCCAGGGGATCGGCGGGCGGCGCGCGCGCGGCTGACCCAGAAGGGCAAGGAGGAGTTCGTCCGTCAGGCCGAGGCGCATGAGGCGTGGCTGGATGCGATGCTGGCCGAGATCGGCCCCGACATGGCCAGCGACCTGAGCACTGCGCTGGCCCGCATTTCCGACAAGTTCGAGGATTGATCCCCATGGCCCGGCCCGACCCACAGCATTTCCTCTGCCAGATCGAGAATGGTATCGCCACGATTGCGCTGAACCGGCCCGAGCGGATGAACCCGCTGACCTTCGACAGCTATGCCGAACTGCGCGACTGGTTCCGCGACCTGCCCTATGCGGAGGATGTGGATGCGGTGATCTTCGCCCCGAATGGCGGAAATTTCAGCTCGGGCGGGGATGTGCATGACATCATCGGCCCCCTGACCCGCATGAACATGAAGGAGCTTCTGGCCTTCACTCGGATGACCGGCGATCTGGTCAAGGCGATGGTCAATTGCGGCAAGCCCGTCATCGCGGCGGTCGACGGCGTCTGCGTCGGCGCGGGCGCGATCATCGCCATGGCGTCGGATCTGCGGATTGCCGCCCCGGGGGCCAAGACCGCCTTTCTGTTCACCCGTGTCGGGCTTGCCGGTTGCGATATGGGCGCCTGTGCGATCCTGCCGCGGATCATCGGCCAGGGGCGCGCGGCGGAACTGCTTTACACCGGCCGGTCGTTCACCGCCGAGGAGGGTGCGGCATGGGGGTACTTCAACCGCGTCGTTCCGGCCGAGGATCTCATGGAGGCCGCGCAGGACATGGCGGCGCGCATCGCCGCCGGCCCCAATTTCGCGCATATGATGACCAAGACGATGCTGGCGCAGGAATGGTCCATGTCGATTGAACAGGCGATCGAAGCCGAAGCGCAGGCGCAGGCCATCTGCATGCAGACCGGCGATTTCACGCGCGCCTATGACGCCTTCGTCAAGAAGGAAAAACCGGTGTTCGAGGGGGAGTGATGGCGGATAGAACCTTTCTCGACTGGCCGTTTTTCGAGCCCCGTCACAAGACGCTGGCGCAGGATCTGGACCTGTGGGCCGCCCTGCATCTGGGCGATATCGACCATGGGGATACCGATGCGGCCTGCCGCGCGCTTGTCGCCACTCTGGGAGAGGCGGGCTGGCTGCGCCACAGCGGCGCGGCAGACGGCGAAACGCTGGATGTGCGCACGCTTTGCCTGATCCGGGAAACGCTTGCGCGCCATGACGGCCTGGCCGATTTCGCCTTTGCCATGCAGGGGCTGGGGACCGGTGCGATTTCCCTTTTCGGCACAGAAGCCCAGAAAGCCGAATGGCTGCCGCTGACCCGGTCCGGAAAAGCCATTGCCGCCTTTGCCCTGACGGAGCCGCAATCGGGTTCGGATGTGGCCAACTCGACGATGACGGCCACGCGCGACGGCGATCATTTCATCCTGAACGGCGAAAAGACATGGATCTCCAACGGCGGCATCGCCGATGTCTACACGGCTTTCGCCCGCACGGGCGAGGCGCCGGGCGCGAAGGGACTCTCGGCCTTCGTGCTCCCCGCCGATCTTCCGGGCCTCCACGTCGTCGAACGGCTCCGGACCATTGCGCCCCATCCTCTGGCCACGCTCCGCTTTTCGGAATGCCGCGTTCCGGCCGCAAACCTCATCGGCGCGCCCGGCGCGGGCTTCAAGATCGCGATGTCGGTTCTGGATGTCTTCCGCTCCACCGTTGCGGCAGCCGCACTGGGCTTTGCGCGCCGCGCGCTGGACGAGACGCTGACCCGGGTGACGACCCGCGAGGTTCAGGGCGCCCCGCTTTTCGATCTGCAGCTGGTGCAGGGCCATATCGCGGATATGGCGCTCGATGTGGATGCCGCGGCCCTTCTGGTCTATCGCGCCGCCTGGACCAAGGACAGCGGCGCACCGCGCGTCACCCGCGAGGCCGCGATGGCCAAGCTGTTCGCCACCGACCATGCCCAGCAGGTGATCGACAAGGCGGTGCAGCTTCATGGCGGGGACGGCGTGAAATCCGGCGAGATCACAGAGCGGCTCTATCGCGAGATCCGGGCCCTGCGCATTTACGAAGGCGCCTCGGACGTGCAGCGCGTGGTCATCGCCCGTCAGGCGCTTGGCCTGCATCAGGGAGGGTAAGACCATGCTGCGACCATCAGCCCATACCGACACGTTTGCGCGCGACAACCTGCCCCCGGCGGACACATGGCCCGACCTGCTTCTGGACGGCTTCGACTACCCCGACCGGCTGAACGCGGCGGTGGAACTGACCGATGTGATGGTGGCGAAGGGGTTTGGCGATCACACCGCGCTGATCGGGAACGGCCGCCGGCGCACCTACAAGGAACTGACCGACTGGACCAACCGTCTGGCCCATGCGCTGGTGGACGATCTGGGCATCCGGCCCGGCAACCGGGTGCTGATCCGCTCGGCCAACAATCCCGCGATGGTCGCCTGCTGGCTGGCCGCGACCAAGGCGGGCGCGGTGGTGATCAACTCGATGCCGATGCTTCGGGCTGGCGAGCTGAGGTCCTATGTGGAGCTGGCCGAAATCGCGTTTGCGCTTTGCGATACACGGCTGATGGACGAGATGACCGCCTGCGCCAAGGACAGCGCCTTTCTGAAAACCGTCGTGGGGTTCGACGGCACCTCGAACCACGACGCCGAACTGGACCGTCTGGCGCTTGAAAAGCCGGTCCGGTTTCAGGCGGTCGACACGGCGCAGGACGATGTGGCGCTTCTGGGCTTCACCTCCGGTTCCACCGGTGCGCCCAAGGCCACGATGCATTTTCACCGGGATCTCCTGATCATCGCCGATGGCTACGCGCGCGAGATACTGAATGTCACCGATACCGACGTTTTCATCGGCTCGCCGCCGCTTGCCTTCACCTTCGGTCTGGGCGGGCTCGCGATTTTCCCGCTGCGCTTCGGCGCGGCCGCGACGCTGCTGGAAAACGCCTCTCCGCCCAACATGATCGACATCATCGAGAAATACCGCGCGACGGTCTGTTTCACCGCGCCGACCGCCTATCGCGCGATGATGAAGGCGATGGATGAGGGGGCCGATCTCTCCTCCCTCCGCGCGGCGGTTTCGGCCGGAGAGACCCTGCCCGGCCCGGTTTACGAAGAATGGATGGCCCGGACCGGCAAGCCGATGCTGGACGGGATCGGCGCGACGGAGATGCTGCATATCTTCATCACCAACCGGTTCGACGACCATAGACCGGCCTGCACCGGCAGGCCCGTCACGGGCTACGAGGCCAAGGTGATCGGATCTGACGGGCAGGATCTACCGGCGGGCGAAATCGGCCGTCTGGCCGTGCGCGGGCCCACCGGCTGCCGCTATCTGCGGGGCGCGCGGCAGGCGGATTACGTGCAGGATGGCTGGAACATCTCGGGCGACACCTTCGTGATGGATGCCGAGGGCTATTTCCATTTTTCCGCCCGGAATGACGATATCATCCTCTCCTCGGGCTACAACATCGCCGGCCCGGAGGTGGAGGCGGCCCTTCTGGCCCATGCCGCCGTGGCCGAATGCGCCGTCATCGGTGTGCCGGACGAGGACCGGGGCGAGATCGTGCAGGCCCATGTGGTTCTCTCCGCGGGCGCGGAGCCCGGGGAGGCCCTGAGCAAGGAGCTTCAGGACCATGTGAAGGCCACGATAGCGCCCTACAAGTATCCCCGCTCGATCGTCTTCGTCAGCGATCTGCCAAAGACGGAAACCGGCAAGATCCAGCGGTTCCGTCTGCGGCAGACGCGGAATGGCGGGTAGTAAGATGGCTTTTTCGATGCGCCAGAAAGTGCTCTTCAAGCATTGCGACCCCGCCGGGATCGTCTTTTATCCGCGTTACTTCGAGATGATGAATGACTGCGTGGAGGCGTTCTTCGACCATATCGGCCATCCGTTCGAAGAACTGCACGCGAAGGCCGCTGTCCCCACCGCGCAGATCGAAACGACCTTCACCGCACCCAGCCACCACGGCGACATGCTGGATATCCGCCTGGGATGCACCCGGATCGGAACCAGCAGTCTGGGCATCGCTTGGCACGCATCGGCGGACGGAGAGACCCGCTTCACCGCAAGCGCCACGCTTGTGCATGTGGGGCAAGACGGGCGGCCCCTGTCGTGGCCGGCCCCGCTCAGAGATACGTTGGAACTGCATTTGGAAGGAGCCGATTAATGGCGCACAGGATCATCCAGCCCGACGGGTGGGCCCCGGCAAAGGGGTATGCCAACGGCGTTCTGGCCGCCGATGGCCGTTTGTCCGTCGCCGGGCAGATCGGCTGGAACCATCAGAAAGTCTTCGAAACCCATGATTTCATCGGCCAGACGGAACAGGCTCTGAAGAACGTCGCCGCCGTGGTCGAAGCGGCGGGCGGCCGGGTCGAGGATATCACGAGGCTGACATGGTATGTCACCGACAAGACCGAATATCTCGCCCGCCAGCGCGAGGTGGGGGAAGCCTATCGCCGGGTCCTGGGCCGCCATTTTCCGGCGATGACCATGGTCGTGGTCGTCGGGCTGGTCGAAGATGCGGCCCTGGTCGAGATCGAGGCCAGCGCCCTGATCCCGCCCCCGGCAGACGGCTGACGTTGAAAAGGTCCGACCGGCCGGCATGGGGAGGGCCGTGCCGCCCGCCCAAGGGAGACGCGATCAGCCGCGCGGGTCGTCCAGATCGCCGGGAAACCTGCGCGGCATGAGCCCGGCCTGAAACCATGTCAGGAAACTGTGGATCGAATAGACCGGCAGCCCGGACTGCCGCCGGATATCCGCCGCATAGGGCACCATGTTCGTGCATTCCAGCACGATGGCGCCGGTTTCGGGATGGCGCGCGGTCAGCGTCGCCGCCGCGTCCAGCAAATCCGCGCGGCAGGCCGCGAAGTCAATCTCGGCCTCGTCGCCCAGCACCGCACGGGTAAACTCGCGCCCTTCATCGGTTCCGATCACGGGCGTGTCGGCAGGGACACCCGCCGCCGCCAGATGCGCGGGGCCGAGCGTTTCCTTCGAAATCGTCAGGATCGCCACCCGCCTGTCCGGCGGCAATGTCGCCTGCACCATGGGCACCTGCATCAGCGCGGAGGTCGCCACCGGCACACGCAGTTCCGCGGCCATTTCCCGTTGCAGCAAGGCCAGAAATCCACAATTCGTGGCGATCCCGTCGCATCCCATTTCCACCAGATCCCGCCCCGCGGCAATGAAGTCCTCCAGCCGCGACCGGGGGTCGCCGCGCACCACATTGTCCGGCGTGGCCCCCCGCACCACGCGGTACTGCACCGGAAAGGGCCAGCTCAGCGCATTGCCGATATCGCCGGGGATGCGCGGAAACCGCGTCTCCAGCATCAACACCCCGACCGAGGCGCCATAAACGGTTTTGCCACCCGGTGTCTTCCGCATCGCTCAGCCCGCCTGCACGTAGATATGGGAAAAGGCATCGCGGACCGCTTGGGTCGCATCCTCCTTGCGCATCTCGATATGGGCGCGCAGTTCGGCCAGAAGCAGGTCCTGATCCCGCGCGATCAAGGCCCCCAGAATGGTCCGGTGCGCGCCCATGCGCCCCGGCCTGCCATCCTCCATCTTCAGCCCCATCATCCGCACGTAGCGGATGCGACCGTTGATATTCTCCAGCATCCGTTCCAGCTCCGCATTGCCCGACAGGCGCACCAGCGCCATATGAAATGCCTCGTCCATCTCCAGCAATGCCAGACGATCGGTCGTCCGCTCGTAAAGCGGCTCGGCCCGGTCCAGATCGTCGGCCAGTCGCGCGATGGCGGCGGGGCTGGCGCGGTTCACCGCGTGGCGCATCGCCTCGCATTCGATGGCCGCGCGCGCCTCGTAAAGATCCATGATCCGTTCGGGCGTGAGCGAGCGGCAGAAAAACCCCTGCCCGCCCGTAAAGGTCAGATATCCCTCCGACACAAGGCGGTTCAGCGCCTCGCGCAGCGGTGTGCGGCTGACCGACAGGCGCTTGGCCATCTCGCCCTCCCGGATACGCTCATCGGGTTTGATCCGGAATTCCGCCGCCATCCGGCGCAGCTGCGCGGTGAGACGGTCGACATGGCTTTCGGTCATCATCGGCTCCTCCGAAAACGTCGGTGCAGGATGATATTTCATCTTGAGTATTGCAAGATATTTTGTGCTGTATACAGAATGAAATGCAGGCTGGAAGGGGGACGTGTGCCATGACCAACACAATGAACGGGGCCGAAGCACTGGTTGCGATGCTGAAGGCGCATGACGTCCAGCATATCTTCGGCCTTTGCGGCGACACGTCCCTGCCCTTTTACGATGCGATGCGATCCCATGGCGGCGCCATCACCCATGTGCTGACCCGCGACGAACGCTCCGCCACATACATGGCCGATGCCTATTCCCGCGTGACCGGCCGCCCCGGTGTGGCCGAAGGGCCCTCCGGCGGCGGCGCCACCTATATCCTGCCGGGGCTGATCGAGGCGTCGGAAAGCTCCTACGCGGTTCTGGGCATCACCACGGATATCTCCGTCGGCAGCTACGGGAAGTATCCGCTGACCGAGGTCGATCAGGCCGCACTGATGCGGCCCCTGACCAAATGGAACACGGTGATCGTGCAGGCCGCCCATATTCCCCGCATGCTGCGCGCCGCCTTCCGCGCCATGACCACGGGCCGGGCCGGGGCGGCGCATCTGGGCCTGCCCTATGACATCCAGTACGATCCGGTGGACCCGGCCGATATCTGGGCCGATCCGAAACATCGAAGCTACCCGGCCTATCCGCAAGCCCCTGAACCCGCCGCCGTCGACGCGGCGATGGAGGCGATCCTGTCCGCGAAATCCCCGCTGATCGTGTGCGGCGGCGGGGTGGTGATTGCGGGCGCCATGGCGGAACTGGCCCGGCTCGCCGCCCGGCTGGACATTCCGGTCGCCACCTCGATCTCGGGCCAGGGCGCGCTGGCCGACTCGCATCCGCAATCTCTGGGCGTGGTCGGCTCGAACGGCGGCACGGACGAGACGTGGGAGGCGATGGAGGGGGCCGATCTGGTCGTCTTCATGGGCTGCCGCGCGGGCTCCACCACGACCGCCAGATGGGAGGCCCCGAAACCCGGCGCGCGGATCGTGCATTTCGACAATGACCCGATGGTGATCGGCGCGAATTACCGGACAGAGGTGGGCGTGGTGGGCGATCTGCGCCTGTCGCTCGCGGCGTTGAATGCCGCACTCGACAAACGCCGGCAGGGTCTGGCGACATTTGGCGGGGCCAAGGCGGTGGCCCATCTCAAGGGTCGGAAATTCGCGTGGTTCGATGCGCTTGCCAAAAGCTCGCAGGCGCCCATCCGCCCCGAACGCGTGGTCGCAACGCTGAACCGCCTGCTGCCGGAGGATGCCACCATCCTGTCAGATCCGGGCACCAGTTGCCCGTATTTTTCCGCCTATTACCAACAGCCTCTGGCGGGCCGCTTCTTCATCACCAACCGTGCCCACGGCGCTCTGGGCTATGCGTTGTCCGCGTCTCTTGGTGCGTGGTACGGGCGGCCCTCTTCCAAGACCGTGGCCCTGATGGGCGACGGCTCCTTCGGCTTCACCTGCGGCGAGTTGGAGACCGTGACCCGCGCCGGCGCGAATATCACCTATATCGTGTTTTCCAATTCCAATTTCGGCTGGATCAAGGCCAGCCAGATGGCCGACAAGGGCGCGCGTTACTACAATGTGGATTTCGGGCGTGTCGATCACGCCGCCGTGGCCGCCGCCTATGGGGTGAAATCCTGGCGGGTGGAGGACCCCGACAAGCTGGATACCGTATTGAAAGAGGCGATTGCCCATGACGGCCCGACACTGGTCGACGTGATCTCGCAACCGTTGGAGGAGGCCGCCGCCCCGGTCCGCCGCTGGATGGGTTAGGCGCCTAGCCCGCGGCCGGTTCCGGTGCGGTCGCATAGGGCGCAAGCTCGGCCAGCAGAAGTGTCAGGAACTCCTGTCCAAGCGCGGAAAGCGGCCTTGCGCGCGAGGTGATGACCACCAGATCCATCATGATGCGCGGACGGAAAGGGCGGGTCACGAACCCGCCACCCTCGTCGAAATCCAGCGCGAACGGGTCCAGCATGGCAACGCCCATCCCCTCTTTCACGAAGCTGAGCTTGTTCTTGAACAGATGCGTGTGGATGCGTGTCCGCCACGGCACGCCTGCGGTATGAAACGCCTCCCGCGTGCGGCGATGGGTCATGTGATCGGGGCCCATGACGATGAAGGGCTCCCCCTCCATCAACGCGGGCGTCAAGACCGCGTGCCGGGCCAGCGGATTATCCTCATGCATCGCCACCAGGGTTTCGACGGCCAGCGGGTGATGCTCGAACGCGTCGTAGAGCAGAGGCATTTCGGAAATACCGATCTCGAACAGGCCCGCCATGACCCATTCCTGGATCTTGGAGGAGTATTGCGACTGGAACGAGATCGACATGTCCGGCCGGGTCTGCGCGAACCGGGCGATCAGCTTCGGCATGAACCCGAAGGACAGCGCGTGTTGGGAGGCGACCTGAAGCTGCCCGCCCTGCTTGTTCTGCAGATCGACCACCGCTTGGGAGACATGGTCCAGCCCGCGCACGACCGTATCGACCTCCTGATACAGGACGCCGGCCTCCGGCGTCGGGATCAGCCGGCCCTTGACCCGCTCGAACAGACGGAACCGGGTTTCGCGCTCAAGCTGCGCCAGAAGATTGGAAATGCCGGGCTGCGAGATGCCCAGTAGCGCCGCAGCGCCCGTTACCGTACCGGTTTCGTAGATTGCGTGGAAGGCCTGAAGCTGGCGGAATCGAATGGACATAACCACATGCGTAACATTTTTTATGATGAGTTTACCACAATTCCGTATTTGAAATGATGATCCTGCATTGGCACGGTTTTGCCGCAGGGGGATGCATGACGGACCAGACCCAGATCATCACGGACTTTGCCCTTTGGCATCTGTCCTTGCCGGTGAACGCGCGGCGCGACCACGGCATCGGCTCGGTCGAACACGCGATCGAGATCGTCGTGCTGCGGCTTGGCGCAGAAGGCGGCCAATACGGGTATGGGGAGGCCTCCCCCTGGGTCGTCTTCACCGGTTCGGCCGAAGCGTCATTCGCCGCGCTGGACCGCTACATCCGCCCGCTTGTCATCGGGCTGCCGGTGGGCGCACATCCCGCGATCATGGCCGAGGCGCAGGCCGCCGTCGCCCATTGTACCGAGGCCAAGGCCGCGCTGGACACGGCGCTTTACGATTTGCGCGCGCGGATCGCGGGCGTTCCGGTCTGGGCGCTGCTTGGCGGGCGCGCAAGGGATCGCATCCCGCTCTCCTGCTCCATTGCCGATCCGGATTTCGACAAGGACCTGCGACTGATGGAACGGCTTCGCGATGACGGGGTCCGGATCATCAAGCTCAAGGCGGGCTTCAGGGATCACGCCTTCGACATTCTGCGGCTGGAACGGCTGCGCAAGGATTTCCCCGAGTTCGATATCCGCGTGGATTACAATCAGGGCCTGCATCACGACACGGCGATGGCCTGCCTGCGCGATGTCGCCGGGTTCCGGCCCGGTTTCATCGAACAGCCGGTCAAGGCGCATCTGCGCGATCTGATGGCCCGCCTGAGGGACGCGATCGACGCGCCGCTTCTGGCCGATGAGTCCGTCTTCGGGCCCGAAGACATGATGCAAGCCGCCGCCCTCGGGCTGGCCGATGGCGTGTCGGTCAAGATCATGAAATCGGGCGGGCTGGCCCGTGCCCAGACGGTGGCGCGCATGGCGCAATCCGTCGGCATGTCGGCCTATGGCGGCGACATGTTCGAAAGCGGCCTCGCCCACCTTGCCGGCACCCACATGATCGCGGCGACACCCGAGATTACCCTTGGATGCGAGTTCTATCAGGCCAGCTATTTCCTCAGGGAGGATATACTCTCCACGCCCTTCGCGGTCGAAGACGGGCAGGTGGTGGTGCCCGATACCCCGGGTCTGGGCGCGGATGTGGACCCTGACGCGCTGGCCCGGTTTTCGATCAATCGCTCGGGGCTGGCCGCATGACCGCGGAGGCGCACACGATTGTCGTCGGCGCGGGTATCGTCGGCGTTTCCACCGCGATCTGGCTGCGCCGCGCGGGTGTTCAGGTGACCCTGCTGGACCGGGACGCGCCGGGGCAAGGCACCTCGTACGGAAATGCCGGTGTGCTGGCCAATTGCTCGATGGTGCCGGTGACGGTGCCGGGGCTGATCCGGAAGGGCCCGCGATATGCGCTCGATCCGAATTTTCCGCTGTTTCTGCGCTGGTCCTACCTGCCGAAACTGTTGCCCTGGCTGCTGAAGTATCTGGCCCATGCCAATGACGCGGATACCCGCCGCATCGCCCATGGGCTGACCCCGATCGTCGGCGACGGGGCCGATCAGCACAAGGCGCTCAGCGCGGGGACGGGCGCGGCGGACTGGGTGGTGGAGAGCGATTACACCTTCGCCTATGCAACCCGTGCCGCGTTCGACGCCGACAGCTATGTCTGGGACCTGCGCCGCGAGGCCGGGTTCGAACCCGAGATACTCGAAGGTGAAGCCGCCCGCGACTACGAGCCCAATCTGGGCCCCGCCGTCGATTGCCTTGCGGTGATGAAGGACCATGGTTTCATCCGCGATCCCGGTGGTTATGTCATGGCGCTGGCAGAGGAGTTTCAGCGGCTCGGCGGCACGTTCCGCAAGGCCGATGTCAGGGATTTCAGCTTTGCGGACGGCAAGGTCCGTGCGGTCGAAACCACGACCGGCGCGATCCCCTGCACCGATGTGGTCCTGGCCACCGGCGTCTGGTCGAAACCGCTGATGAAAAGACTGGGGCTGACGATCCCGCTGGAAAGCGAACGCGGCTATCACGTAGTCTACGAGGGCGCGACGGGCGGTCCGGCGATGCCGATCATGGTGGCGGCGGGCAAATTCGTGGCGACGCCCATGGCGGCGGGTCTCAGATGTGCCGGCGTGGTGGAATTCGGCGGGCTGGAGGCCGGGCCTTCCGCCGCGCCCTTCGCCCTTCTGCGCCGGGAGGTGGCGAAAGCCTTCCCCCGGTTGCAGGCCAAGGCCGAGGTGGAATGGCAAGGCCATCGCCCGGCCCCTGCGGACAGCCTGCCCCTGATCGGGCAGGTCGGTGGCACCGGCGTCTATGTCGGGTTCGGCCACCATCATATCGGCCTGACGGGCGGGCCGAAAACCGGGCGTCTGCTGGCGCAGCTGATGACGGGACAAAAGCCCAATCTGGACATGGCGCCCTATGATCCAGCACGGTTCGCCTCATGACGCACCACAACAAAACCAAAAAATCACTCAACAAGGAGAGACGAGAGATGAAAACCCTACCCCTGACCGCAGCGGCGCTGGCCGCGATCCTGGCCGTGCCTGCCAGCGCCGAAACCTGGGATATGCCGATGGCCTATTCCGGGTCCAACTTCCATTCGGTGACCGGGGCGGAGTTCGCCCAATGCGTGACCACCGGCACCGGCGGCGAGATCGAGATCGTGACCCATCCGGGCGGCTCGCTGTTTGCGGGTGCAGATATCAAACGCGCGATCCAGACCGGTCAGGTCCAGATCGGCGAGCGGCTCCTGTCGGGCCACCAGAACGAGGATGCCCTGTTCGGCTTCGACTCGATCCCCTTCCTTGTCGGCTCCTTCGATGAGCACGACATGCTGTGGGAAGCCGCCGAGCCGACCATCACCGAGCTTCTGGCAAGCCAGAACCTGCACCTGCTCTATTCTGTGCCATGGCCGCCGCAGGGTCTCTATTTCAATCAGGAAATCAATTCGGTCGCCGACATGGAGGGCATCCGGTTCCGCTCCTACAACAATGCCACGAACCGTCTTGCCGAACTGACAGGCATGTTGCCGGTGACGATCGAAGCGGCCGAGATCAGCCAGGCCTTCGCGACCGGCGTCGCCTCGTCGATGGTCTCGTCGGGCGCCACCGGCTATGACCGCCGCGTCTGGGAAAGCCTCAGCCATTTCTACGAGGTGGATGCGTGGCTGCCGCGGAATTACGTGATGGTGAACGCCGATGTCTGGAATGACACCTCCGAGGCGAACCGGAACGTCATCAACGCCTGCGCGGGCCTGGCCCAATATGCCGGCACATGGCGGGCGCGGGAATACACCGGCTTCACGCTGGCCGGTCTGCGCGCGGGCGGCATGACCGTCGAACCCGCGGGCGAGGCGCTGATGGGGGAGTTGCGCGCCATCGGCGAGACGATGACCAATGAATGGCTGGAAGCCGCCAGCGACGAAGGCCGGGCCATCGTCGAGGCCTATCGCGAAGCCGCGGCCGCCGCACAGTAGCCGCACTATCCTGGTCCCACCGGGGCGCCGATCCGTCGGCGCGCCGGTGGTATTCTCTGGTCCTCAAGACAAGGCTGACCCATGGCAGAGACGCACGGTGTGATCCGCTCTTTCCTCGACTGGCTTTACAAGGCGTCCGGCGTGGCGGCCGCGCTCTGCCTGATCGCGATCCTTCTATTGATCGTGGCACAGATGGTGGCCCGGTGGGTCGGTGATATCTTTCCCGGCGCGCCGAATTACGCGGGCTACATGATGGCGGCGGCCAGTTTCCTGGCCTTCGCCAGCGCGCTCAATGGCGGGGCGCATATCCGCGTGTCGATCCTGCTGAACGCGGTTCCCCCGAAGATCAAATGGATGCTGGAGGTCTGGTGCTTTGCCATCGCAACCGCGACCATCGCCTATTTCGTCTACTACGCCTACTGGTTCGTCTACTGGTCCTGGAAATTCAACGAGGTCAGCCAGGCACAGGACGCCACAGCACTCTGGATCCCGCAATCGGTGATGGTGGTGGGCGGTGGGATCCTGCTGATCGCCTTTGCCGACAACCTTCTCGCGGTTCTGTTCAAGGGCAGTCACCGCATCGGCAGCAACATCGTCGATCAGAGCTTCGGGGAGTGATCCGATGACAGAGATTTACGCCATCGTCCTCTTTCTCTTCGTTCTCTTCCTGCTTCTGGGCACCGGCGTCTGGGTCGGGGTCGCCCTGATGGGCGTCGCCTGGGTGGGGATGGAGCTTTTCACCTCGCGGCCGGTGGGCGACACGATGATCACCACGATCTGGGCCACCTCGTCGAGCTGGACGCTGACCGCGCTGCCGCTTTTCATATGGATGGGGGAAATCCTCTATCGCACACGGCTGAGCGAAGACATGTTCCGCGGCCTTTCCCCATGGCTTGCGCGACTGCCGGGCGGGCTGGTTCATACCAATATCGTGGGCTGCACGGTCTTTGCAGCCGTCTCGGGCTCGTCGGCGGCGACGCTCACCACCGTGGGCAAGATGTCGATCCCCGAGCTCAGGGCGCGCAAATACCCCGAGCATATCGTGATCGGGACGCTGGCGGGTGCCGCGACCCTCGGTCTGATGATCCCGCCGTCGCTGGCGCTGATCGTCTATGGCGTGGCCGTCAACCAGTCGATCACTGAGCTGTTCTTTGCCGGCGTGCTCCCGGGGCTCGTTCTGGCGCTGATGTTCATGGGGTACGTCGCCGCCTATTCGGTGATCTCCAAAGGATGGGCCCCCACCATGGAGACCGCGATGAGCTTCGGCGACAAGCTGAAGAATTCGCGCTTCCTGATCCCGGTGATCTGCCTGATCCTCGTGGTGATCGGCTCCATGTATACCGGCATCGCCACCGCGACCGAAGCCGCCGCCTTCGGCGTGATCGGCTCGCTGATCCTGGCCGCCGGTCAGGGCTCGCTGAACTGGAACAGCTTCCGCGAAAGCCTGATGGGGGCCACCCGCACCTCCGCGATGATCATGCTGATCCTTGCGGGTGCAGCGTTCCTGAAACTGTCCATGGGCTTCACCGGCCTGCCCCGCGCGCTTGCAGACGGCATCGGCGCGCTGGAGTTGAGCCGGTTCGAACTGCTGATGGCGCTGCTGGTTTTCTACATCATTCTGGGCATGTTCCTTGATGGCATCTCCTCGGTCGTGCTGACCATGGCGGTCGTCGAGCCGATGGTGGTGGAGGCCGGGATCGACCTGATCTGGTTCGGGATTTTCGTCATCGTCGTCGTGGAAATGGCGCAGATCACGCCGCCCATCGGCTTCAACCTGTTCGTGCTGCAGGGTATGACCGGGCATGAAATGGGCTATATCGCCAAATCCGCGCTGCCGATGTTCATGATCATGGTGCTGATGTGCTTCGTGCTGATCTGGTTCCCCGATCTGGCGCTCTGGCTGCCCGAAAATCTCCGACAAGGGCCGCAATGATCCGGTGGACCGGTCGGGCGCTGCAGATCTTCGCCCGGCACGGACGCCTGACGCTGGTCGCCGGGCTGGTCGCGGGTCTGGCCTTGCCCGGTCTTGCCGCCGCCATGCAGCCATGGCTGCCGCAGATGGTGGCGGTCCTGCTCACGGTCACCGCCTTCCGGATCGGGCATCGCGCGGCCTTCGGCGCCTTTGCCGATCTCCGCTGGAGCCTGCCTGCGGTGCTGATCCTGCAACTGGCACTGCCGCTCATCATGATCGCGGCGGCGGCAGGTCTCGGCCTGTCGGGCACGGCGCTGGCGCTGGCGCTTGTACTGGCCTGCGCGGCGCCGACCATTTCCGGCGGCGCCTCTCTGGCGATCATCCTGCGGCAGGATCCGGCCCGGATGATGCAATTCCTGATCCTGGGCACGGCCATCTTTCCGCTGACGATCATCCCCGTGTTGATGGCCGTCCCCGTGGCCATCAGCCCGGTGGCTCTGGCCGGGGTGGCCTTGCGCACGCTGGCGATCATTCTGGGGGCCGCGGCGCTTGGTTTCGGGCTGCGACGCTGGCTGCTGCCGAACCCGGATGCGGGGCAGATCAGGGCGATGGACGGAGCTGCGATCCTGTTTTTCGCGATCATTGTGGTGGGCCTGATGGCGGCACTCGGCCCGTTGCTCAGGGCCGATCCCGGTCTTGCCCTGCTCTGGGCCCTTGCCGCCTTCGCGCTGTCCTTCGGATTGCAGGCCATCGTCCTGCTGGCGCTGCACCGCTCCCGGCTCGCCGCCGTCTCGGGCCCGCTGGCGCTGGCGGCGGGCAATCGCAACATCGCCCTGTTTCTGATCGCCCTTCCGCCCGAAGTGACCGGGCCGATCATGATCTTCATCGCCTGCTGGCAATTGCCCATGTATCTGACGCCGATGCTGCTGCCGCGGCTCTACCGTCTGGCCCCGGCAACCGGATGACATGGCCCGCGGCCGGGCAACCCGGGTTGCGCCACGCGCTCAGATACAGCGCCCGCCATCCACCTCCATACAGACGCCCGTGATCATGCTGGCCTCGTCCGAACACAGATAGCAGGCCGCATTGCCCATATCCTCGGGGGTGGAGAACCGGCCCAGGGGGATCGTCGCCAGAAACTTCGCCCGCATCTCGGGCGTGTCCTCCCCCATGAAGCTTTTCAGAAGCGGCGTTTCACCGGCCACGGGGTTCAGCGCGTTGACCCGGATGCCCGTCGGCGCAAGCTCCACCGCCATCGCCTTGGTGGCGGTGTTCATCCAGCCCTTGGAGGCGTTGTACCAGTTCAGCCGCGGCCGCGGACTGACCCCGGCGGTGGAGGCGACATTCAGGATCACCCCCGCCCCCTGCCCCTTCATCACCGGCACGATATGCTTCGCGGTCAGATAGACCGATTTGCAGTTGACCGCGAAAACCCTGTCGAACGCGGCCTCCTCGACCTCTTCCAGCGGGGTCGGCAGATGGGTGATCCCGGCATTGTTGACCAGAATGTCGATCCGGCCGAAGGCCTCCAGCGTGGCGGTTTTCAATTCGGCCACACTGTCACCGTCGGCCACATCCGTCCGCCGCGTTCTGACCGCCTCTCCAAGCTCCGCTGCAAGCTCGTCGGCCATGTCCTTGTTCAGATCGGCGATCATCACCCGCGCGCCCTCCGCCACGAATTTGCGCGCGATGCCGGCCCCGAAGCCGGACGCGCCGCCGGTCACGATCGCCGTTTTCTCATTCAGTCGCATGAATGTCTCCTATCCGTGCAGCGCCGCAACCGTCTTCAGCGTGGAAAAGCCGTAAAGCGCCTCGAACCCCTTTTCGCGGCCATGACCCGACAGGCCCGTGCCGCCGAAAGGCAGTTCCACACCGCCGCCCGCTCCGTAATTGTTCAGGAACACCTGCCCGGCGCGCAGATGCTTTGCCAGCCGCATCTGGCGCGCGCCGCTTTCCGTCCAGACGGAAGCGACAAGCCCGAAGGATGTGCCATTGGCGATATCGAGCGCCTCCTCCTCGGTATCGAAGGGGATGATCACCTGCACCGGGCCGAAGATCTCCTCCTGCGCAAGCCGATGCATGGGTGCGACGCCCGCGAACAGCACCGGGGCCACATAGGCACCGCCGGTCGGCGCATCGTCGATGATCTGTCCCCGCGCGGCCATCTCCAGATCCGCGCCGCTGTCAAGGAATGCCTCGACGATTTCCTTCTGCCGGCCGGACACCAGCGGCCCGAGATCCAGATCCGACAAGGCAGGACCGGTCCGCAAGGCGGCGTATCGCTCGGCCATGCGGTCCACGACCTGGTCGTAGACACGCCGTTGCACCAGAATGCGCGACGAGGCCGAACAGGTCTGCCCGGCATTCTGGATCCCCGCATTCACCAGAAACGGCATCGCCGCGTCCAGATCGGCATCGTCGAACACCAGTTGCGGGGATTTCCCGCCAAGCTCCAGCGTCACCGGAACCACATTCCGCCCTGCCGCCTGCTGGATCAGCCGGCCCACCGCCACCGACCCGGTGAAGGAGATGTGATGAACCCCGGCATGCCCGCTCAGCGCGGCCCCCGCCTCGGCGCCCAGTCCGGGCACCACGTTCAACGCCCCGTCCGGCAGCCCCGCGGCCCGTGCGATCTCGGCAAAGGCAAGCGCGGTCAGGCAGGCCTCCTCCGCCGGTTTCAGGACGCAGGCATTTCCCACGGCAAGCGCGGCCCCAACCGAACGCCCGATGATCTGCATCGGGTAGTTCCATGGAATGATATGGCCCGTCACGCCATGGGGCTGGCGAAGCGTGTAGACCGTGTAGCCATCCAGATAGGGGATCGTCTCGCCATGCAGCTTGTCGGCCGCGCCACCGTAGAATTCCATGTAGCGCGCCAGCGCCACCACATCCGCGCGGGCCTGTTTCAACGGCTTGCCCACATCCAGCGCTTCCAGTCTCGCCAACTCGTCGATATGTTCCAGAACCGTCTGCCCGATCTTGTACAAGATCCGGCCCCGCTCCGCGGCCGTCGCACGGCCCCATGGCCCGGACAGCGCCGCATGTGCCGCGGCTACGCCTGCATCGACATCATCGGCCTGCCCCCGCGCGATCCGGCAAAGCTCCGACCCGTCGGAGGGCGAATGAAGCGGCAGCGTGTCACCGGCCACCGGCGGGCGCCATGCTCCGCCGATGAAACACCGGGACGGGTCAATGCCCAGAGGCCGCAAGCTCATCCTATCCCTCCCCCGATCATGGCCGCGTGTCGCGCCAAGAATGGCCAGCCGCACCGCCGGGCGCAACACCAAAGGGCCCGGCTCACGGGGCGGATATCGCCGCCGCCGCCCTGCGCCCGCCCCGGCTTGCATTCAGCAAGATCAGCACCATGATCCCGATATTGAGGAAATTCCAGACGATCCCGTTGATGAAGGCCATCTGATAGCTGCCGGTCATGTCGTAGATCCAGCCGGACATCCAGCCGCCCAGTGCCATACCGATGATTGTGGCCATCATCACGGCGCCCACCCGCGCGCCGGCCTCCCGTGCGGGCATGTATTCCCGCACGATGATCGCGTAGCTCGGCACGATACCGCCCTGGGCCAGGCCGAAGACAAGGCTGACAAGGTAGAGCGAAACCAGCCCGTCAAACGGCAGGAACAGGAACAGCGCGATACACTGCAACACCGACCCGATCAGGAGCGTCCGCACACCGCCGAGCAGATCGGCCACGAAGCCCGAGACCAGCCGCGACGCCACCCCGCCCAGCAACATCAGCGACAGCATTTCGGCGCCCACGGTGGGCCCATATCCCAGATCGACGCATAGCGCCACGATATGGACCTGCGGCATCGCCATGGCCATGCAGCAGGCGATCCCGGCGGCGGCCAGCAGCATCTGCAACTGCCCGGGCGTGAAGCTGACGCGCCCGGCCCGCCCCGGCACCGCGATCACGCCATCATTCGCGGGCATGTGGGGCACGCTCCGGCGCAGCAGAAGCGACAGCGGCAGCATTACCAGCAAGACCACGCCGGCCAGCAGCAGATAGGCGACCCGCCAGCCCTGCTCCTCCAGAACGCCGGCAAGAAGGAACGGCCAGATCGCCCCCGAAAGGTAGTTGCCGCTTGCCGCGACCGCCACGGCGATCCCCCGCCGGCGCAGGAACCAATGCGATATGTCGGCAATCAGCGGGCCGAAACTGGTGGCCGAGCCAAAGCCCACGATCACCTGCGCGATCGACAGCATCAGCACCGAGCCGGTCAGTGCCGCAAACGCAAAGGATAGGGCAACGCCTATGGCCGCCGCAATCAGGCACAGGCTGATGCCGAACCGGTCCACCGCCCATCCGATCACCAGGTTGCCGAGCGCGAAACCGACCATCGCGGCGGCATAGGGCAACGACGCGGCGGACCGGTCGACACCGAATTCCGACTGGATCGCCGGCAAGATGACGATGATCGCCCACATGCCGACATTCCCGACAATGGCGATCAGCAACGTGATGGCCAGCCGCAGCCACGAGTATCGGCTGTCGTGAAAATCCCCGGGTCCCATGGCTGCGACGCTAGGCCCGCGCCACGGCCTTGTCCACCGGCGCGGCGCCTCAGCCGGGGGCGAGATCCGGTGTGTAGAATGTATGCCGCGACCGGCCCCTGTTTTTGGAGGCGTAGAGCGCCTGATCGGCGTCGCTGAGCAACTGATCGACCGTCGGTTTGGTGTAATAGCTCGACAATGTCGTCCCGATCGAGGCCGATATGCGGCAGGTTTTGCCCTCGAAAACGGTCGGTTGTTCCAGCCGTCTGATCAGGCGCTGCGCGATCCGGTCGAGAAGGTCGGGGTCGTCGCAATCGCGGAACAGGAGTACGAATTCGTCGCCGCCGACGCGCGCCACGATATCGCCGCGGCGCACTTCGGAGCGCAGCACCTTTGCCACATGGGCCAGCACATGGTCGCCCGCGGCATGGCCAAGCGTGTCGTTGACGCGCTTGAAATAGTCCAGATCCATGTGCATCAGGCCATAACGCGCCTGCGGATTGCTGAGCGTTCGGGCAAGCGCCGTGTCCATCGCCCGCCGATTGGCGAGCCCGGTCAGCATGTCGGTCAGCGCCTGCTGCTCGGCCACGATCCGTGCGGCTTCCAGACGTTCGGTCAGCATCCGCGATTCGTGCGAGGTCAGGGCACTCGCCTCGCGCAGGTAAAGCAGGTCGACCGTCTGATCGCAGGGCGAGAAATCGCGAAGCGTCAGGTGCCACTCGGCCACCGCCTCGGCAAATGATACCCCAAGCGAGATATTCATGAAGGCGCCGCTGTCGCCGGGCAGGGCAACCACCATTCCGCGCAATGTCAGATGCGGCGCCGTGTTCAGCATCAGCGTCAGCCTTTGGCCCTGCAAGGCCATCAGATCGGGCAGCTTGCTGACAAGACGCGGGCGTTTCAGCTTCATCAGGTCGAAGATGCTGCCGCCGATGATATCGGCCTCCCGCACCATCTTGCGGAATGTCGGCCCGGCGCGCACGATCTGCCCCTTCGGGCTGAGCCAGACGTGAAGCGGCATCAACCGGTCGAGCGCCGCGCCGGACAGGCCGATCAGAGGGTCGGGAAGGATGTGTTGGGGACTGGTCATCGCATTTGCGCATCCAGCTCGAAGGTGCGGCCGGCGGCGAACTGGGCATCCAGCAGATCGATCACGACAATCTCGGCCCCTTCCCGGCCAGGCTCCGCTTCGAGCACCACCAGCGCGCCATAGTCATCCGCCATGCCCCGCAAGGCGCCCAGAAGAACCGAGCCCATGCCGTCAAGGGCCCATCTGATTTCCAGCTTGAAGCGGCCCGGTGTGTCGGTCTGCAATACGATTTCGGGCATATCCAGATCGGGCAGCGCCATGCGTGCGCGGCCCGGAAGCTCCTCCAGGGATTGCAGGAAATCCAGGAATGTCGTGCCGCCGAACCGCAGCAAGCGGCGAATGGATTCCTGCGCCGGGTTCGAGACAAGCCAGCTTCCCACATCCTCCAGCAACGACGCGGCGTCCTTGTGCAGCACGGCCGAGGCCGCATCGATCGTCAGTTTCGTCAAACGGATGTCGTAATGCAGCATCGATTCGAATTCGTCGAAGGGCAAGGCTGCCTGATCCCGCACTTCGCCCCAGATATCCGCGCCATAGGTATCCTTCACAAACTCCTGCAACGCCCGATTGACAAGACCATGCATGGCAATCCTTCCCGCAAGCCATCCGCAATGGCATACGCTGAAAACCGTAAAGAAAGCGTTGGCATGGCGGTCGACGCGGTGGTCCGGCGTCAGAAATCGGTCGGTGCGCCGCCCTCTTCCTTGCGACGGGCGACGAAGGCCTGCAATTCTTCGCGAATGGCGTCGTCCATCGGCGGCGCCTCGAACTCATCCAGTATCCGCTTGTAGATCCGATGCGCCCGCTCAGCGGTCCAGACGCTGCCTTCGAGTTGCCATGCCTCGAAATTCCGCCAGTCTGACAGGAAGGGCTGATAAAACGCGGTCTGATAGCGGGCCTGGGTATGCGCGCAGCCGAAGTAGTGGCCGCCATGGCCGACCTCGCGGATCGCATCGAGCCCGATCTCGTCCTCAGTGGTGGCCCAGAGCGCCGGCTCGAAATATCGCTGGATCTGCTGCAACACCTCGCAATCCATGACGAATTTCTCCGGGCTCGCGATCAGACCGCCCTCCAGCCAGCCCGCCGCATGATAGACCATGTTGGTGCCCGATTGCACCGCCGCCCAGAGGCTTTGCGAGGTTTCCCACATGGCCTGCCCGTCCGGCACATTGGCGGCACAGACCCCGGACGAGCGCATCGGCAGCCCGTAGAACCGGGCCATCTGCCCGGTCATCTGCGTCGCGCGCATGTATTCGGGGGTTCCGAAGGCCGGAGCCCCGGATTTCATGTCCACATTGGAGGTGAAGGTGCCGATGGCCACGGGGCAGCCCGGGTTGATGTATTGCAGCAGCGCAATCGCCGCGAGCCCCTCGGCCAGCGACAACGCAACAGCGCCCGACATCGTCACCGGTGCCATCGCGCCGGCAAGCGTGAAGGGTGTGACAACCGTGGGCTGGCCGCGCCGGGCCAACCGCATCGCCCCGTCGAGCATCGGGTGGTCATGTTTCAGGGGCGAGACGGAGTTGATGTTGGTATACATCCGCGGTGTCGCGTCGAATTCCGCATGGGTCAGGCCCCCGGCGATCCGCACCATCTCCATCACATCCTCGACCCGCTCCGCCCCCAACGAATAGGCATGAGGGACCTTGTCGGTCAGCGTCAGCTTTTCATACAGGCAGTCGAGATGGCGCACGGAGGGGTGGATATCGATCGGTTCGGGTGCATAGCCGCCGGCGAAGTGGATGCAGTTGAAGTACTGGGTAAGCTTCAGAAACTCCTTGTAGGTCTCGAAATCACCCGATCTCTTGCCGCGCTCCAGGTCCCAGGCATTTGGTGGGGAGGAGACGTTGCCGAAGGTCAGGACGTTCTCGCCGATGATCAGCTGCCGCTCGGGGTTGCGCGGCGTGATGGTGAAGCTTGCGGGCGCGTGGCCCACCATCTCCATCACGAAGCTTTCGTCCATGAAGACATTTTCGCCCTCGATCCTGCACCCCGCCCTGCCGAGTATCCTGCGCGCTTCCTCGTTCAGAAACTCGATCCCGATCTGGCCGAGGATATGCATGGCTCCGCGATGGATCGCCTGCACCCCATCTTCGTCAAGCGGTTCGGTCGGCCTGTCGGTATTCCGGATCAGCCGCCAGGGCATCTGGTCGATGGCTGCATATCCGGCGCGGTCCGCATGGCCCTTGCGGCCGCCCGTGCGGCGGCGGCGTGTCGGTGTTTCAGCGGTCATCTTCGGCATCTCCCCGCGCGTGGTCGCAAGGCCAAGATTGACCCCGCCGGGGCCGCCAGAAGTTTTCAGTTAGCGACCGATCGCGTCGCATTCCGGCGACCGGCGGGCCTATCGGGCCTGCGTATCGTCCAGCCACCCGGGGATATACCCGATATCGGGCAGAACCACATGTGCCAGATCCTCCAGATCGGCGGCGGTTGCCATGCCGGTCAGCACCCCCACGCCCACCATCCCGGCGGCCGCAGCGGCATGCAGATCGTGGCGGCTGTCGCCGACCATCACCACACGCCCGGGCGGCAGGTTGAGTGTGGTCGCAAACCCCAGGCACATGCCCGGATCGGGTTTGGCGCCATAGCCGCTATCGGCACCCGCCACATAGTCGAACGCGTCCAGAACGCCCGCCGCGGCCAGATGCGCGCGCGCGGGCGCCTCCGCATCGTTGGTGGCCACGCCGAGCCGGAGCCCGGCCGCCCTGAGCCCTGCAAGATAAGGTGCCAGCGGCACCGCCTCTGCCATCCGTGCCTCCGCCGCAGCCACTGTCAGATACGCGTTCAGCCGCGACAGCTCCCAACCCGGCAGGCCGGGCAGCAGCGCACGGGCCGTTTCGTCGGGCGTACCGGCAATGGCCACGCTGTCGGGCCGGAATCGCGCCTTTTCGATATCGAAGCCGATCCGCGCGCCCAGATCGGAGGCCAGCGCCGCCTCACCTCCCGCCAGTTCGACCAGAACATCCGCCGCCCAGCCGGACCAGCTGGCCTCGAAATCGAACAGCGTGCCGTCCTTGTCGAAAAGAATGCCCGCGATCATTTCCGCGCCCGCCCCGATTGACTTTCAGGCTCCGGGGTGACTGTGTCTTGACCAATATGCAACAAGAAAGCCATTGTGGACGGTATGGATGGCGTAAAACCTCGTTTCGGGCTTCATGAAAGCATCAGTTTCCACACCTCGCAAACCGCAAGGTTGATCGAGCGTCGGGTGGAAGAAGGATTGCGCGCTTTCGGCCTGACGCGGGTCGGATGGTGTATTCTGGTGGCCGTGGCCGAAGACGGGCTGAAAAACCCCTCCGAGATTGCAAGCTTCGTCGGCATCGACCGCACCGCGACGTCTCGCGCCCTGCGGCAGTTGGAGGATGAAGGGTTGATCGCCCGCAGCATCGGCCGTCAGGACCGGCGCACGACCGAAGTTGCGCTGACGCCCGAGGGCCGGACAAGAATGCGCGCCGCGATGCCGATCTGTTCGGAAAACATGGCGCATTTCAACGAGAAGCTGTCTGCGTCGGAACGCGTGGAACTGACCCGGCTTCTGGCGAAACTCCGCAGCGGAGAAGGGGATGACCCGCTCGACTGACGCCGCCGGCCGGATCGTCGGCGCTCATCATGTCCAGTTCGGCAAGTCGCCTCCGGGCAGCGCGGCCCGCGCCTGAGCCAGGGTTTCGTAGCGCATGTCCTGGGCGTCGCAGCAGCGGATGACCCAGGCGTCATCCATCATGACGAAATCCAGAACGCCGGCCAGAAACTGCGGATCTCCTGCCTGGGCCCTGACATCCGAAACGGACGCACCGGTTACGCCCAGAAAGACCCCGAACAGATCGGGATCCGCGGCAAGCCAAGCCAGGGTGTCGATGGCGATTTTTTCGGCGGATTCTTGCTGCATGGAGAGAAGTTGACCTTAACGTTAAATAGTTTGTTAACCTTTCATATGCAAATTGACGGACGCTGATAAAAGGCAGTTTTTGGAGCTCGGAGTATGACAGGGCGCATCCTGGTCGTCGATGATGTAGCGACCAACCGCATCGTGATGAAAGTCAAGCTTTCCGCCGCCTGTTATGAGGTGGTTCAGGCCGATAGCGGAGCCGATGCGCTGGAAAAAGCCAGGTCGCACCGGCCCGATCTGATCCTGCTTGACGTCCTGATGCCCGATATGTGCGGGCTGACCGTCTGCGACAGGCTCAAGAACGACCCCGAGACCGCGGATATTCCGGTGATCCTGATCACCGCAATGGCAGACAAGGAAAGCAAGGTTCAGGGGCTTGAAAAAGGGGCGGATGATTTTCTGACCAAACCTGTGGATGAAGTGGCGCTTCTGGCGCGGGTCCGCTCGCTTCTGCGCGCGCGCGACACGCAGCGGGAGCTGCGCCTGCGGGAGGAAACCTGCGCGGAGCTTGGGTTTGCCGAAGGCGCGGGCGAATTCGAAGGCCCCGGAAAGATCGCGCTCGTCGCCTCCGATGCGGGCCCGGCCGTGGTCTGGAAACAGGCATTGGAGGCAAAGCGCGCCGGCATCGTCCAGATCGTGGCGCAGGAAAATGTCCTGGCCGATTTCGGTCAGAGCGATACGCCGGATCTGTTCGTGATCTCGGCCGATATGGCCTGCCGCAACGACGGGCTGCGCCTTCTGTCGGATCTGCGCTCCCGCCCGATCACCCGCTATGCGGCCACGGTGATGGTATTGCCCGCCGCCGATTGCGAGCGCGCCGCCATCGCGCTCGATCTCGGGGCCGGGGATATTCTTTACGAGCCGGTGGACGCCGATGAACTGGCGGTGCGGATCAGGACACAACTCCGGCGCAAGCGCCAGTCGGACCGTTTGCGGACCACCGTGCAGGAAGGGTTGCAGCTTGCGGTGACCGACAGCCTGACCGGTCTGCACAACCGCCGCTATGCGCTGCACCATCTTGAACGCATGCTGGGCCATCCCGGGCGCGGGATCGCCGTGATGATGCTGGATCTGGATTTCTTCAAGGATGTGAATGACCGCTATGGCCACGCCGCCGGCGACGGGGTGCTGGCCGTGGTCGCGAAACGGCTTCGCGCGCAGCTTCGCAGCATGGATCTGCTGGGCCGGATCGGGGGGGAGGAGTTTCTTGTCGCCATCCCCGATGCGGATCACGCGCGTGCAATGGATGTGGCCGAACGTCTGCGCGTCGCGGTCGGCAGCACCCCGATCCTGATCGGGCCCGACAAAACGCCGATTTCCGTGACCATGAGTGTCGGCATTGCCCTGGCCCAGGATTACGAGGACAGCGCGGCGGCGATCCTGTTGAGGGCCGATCAGGCGCTGTATGGCTCCAAGGCGGAGGGGCGAAATCTCGTGACCATGGCAACGGCCTCGGCCGCCTAGCACGATCGTCGGCCCTGCCCCGCCGCCCTCTAGCGGGTCCCGTCAGTCAGACGGCGGGCTGCGATCCCGCGTCACCGCGCGAAACGGCTGAAGCCTGCGCCTGCATCCGCCGGGCAGCCCGTAACGCACCGCTCATTGAGATCTGTCCCCGCGGCGCATGCTCCGCGACAGGCGGCGTTGCAAACGGTCGGCCAGATCGGCACGGGCCTCCGGGGTCATCGCCTCCAGCTGGTCCAGAAGCAATTGATGCCCCTCGGTCTGCAAACCCTGCACAGTGCGGCGCTGCTGCTCAAGGGCCGCCGCTGCCGCTGCCCGGTCGAAGGGCTCCGTGCGCAGCGCCTCCCCGAAGCGGTGGAGCGAATTGCCAAGCCCCCGCAGCTCGGGCCGGAACCGGTCCTGCCGCTCGTCCATGCGTGCGCGCAGGGCGGCCCGGTCGTCGCGCTCCAGAACATAGATCAGCGGCCCGAGCCCGAGCGTCCGCAGCGCCAGCGGCGCATCGCCGGAGCCCGGCGGCCCGCCGAGACGGCCCCAGACCGCGCCCATGACGATACCGGCGATCAGCAGGTTCAGCGCCAGAGACAGCCCAAGCGCGATCTTGACGCCCCGGCCTGCCCCGCGCGGCGGGGGCGCCGGCAGACCCGGAGCGGTTGGAGGGATCGGCGGCGTCTCAACCATCGCGCTCAGCCCTCCCCAAAGGAAATGGCAAGAAAATCGATCCCCGGCATCAGCCCGGCGCTGTCGCCCCCGGTCAGCTCGGTCAACTGACCGTTCAGCAGCATATCGACGCTCTCCGTCGCATAGACCCCGATCATCAGGCCGGTCACGCCTGCCACGGCAAGCCCAGACAGGCCCGGCCATCCGCCGACCGCCCCCCGCATCCGCGCAAACCATCCCGGTCCGGGGCGGGGTGCCGCGATGTTTCCGGGCTGAACGCGTGCCGCGTCGGCCAGAACCCGCGCGGTCAGGTCGGCACGGGGCCGCGCGTCCTGGCGCGCGTCGGCGAACAACGCTGTCAGATCATCCTTATCCGTCACCATAGCCCAGTGCCTCCTTCTGGCCCGCCAGGGCCGCCGCCAGCGCGCGTTTGCCGCGTGCCGTCAAACTCTCCACCGCTTCGACGCTGATGTCCAACACGGCCGCGATCTCCGGGTTGGAGATGCCTTCGATATGGCGCAGAACCACCGCCTGCCGCTGCCGCTCGGGCAGCCGCGCAAGTGCTGCGTCCAGCGCCGCCATCCGCCCGCGGCGCATCAGCATGGCTTCGGCGCTTTCTCGGTCATCGGCGGGTTCGTCCACCGCATCCAGCCCCACGGCCCGGCCGGACCGGCGCAACCGGTCCACGATCAGATTGGCCGTGACCCGGTAAAGCCATGTCCCCGGTTTTGCCGCGCCGTCGCCCTGCCAGCCCGGGGCGGCCCGCCAAAGCCGCAACATGGCCTCCTGCGCCACATCCTCGGCCTCGCTCCGGTCGCCCAGAACGCGCACCGCATGGCTGAGCACACGCGGCAGGAGCCGTGCGGTCAACACCCGCGCGGCCCCCTGATCACCATTGGCGTAGAGCACCAGCAAGGCTCCATCCTCCAATTGATCCAGCTCGGCATCCACCTGCACCATGCCCCTGCTTAACGCCGGAAATCCGGGGCGGCAAAAGGTTAGCCATGCCGCCCGGCGCCTTATCCGCGGTCGCGGCCAAACCCGTAGCCGCCGCCGCGATGGCCGCGCATGACGTCTGCGGCGTCCTCGAACTCCTCTGCGCTGATGGCGCCGTTGCCGTCGCGATCCAGTCGCTCGAACATGCGTGTCTGAAAGCGTTCCGCGCGCCGATCGGCCGCCGCGTCCATCTCGGCCCGGCTGATCGCGCCGTCCTCGTCGGTATCCAGCCGATCCAGCATCCGGTCGACCCCGGCCGCGACGCGCGCCTGACCCGCCGCAATCATCTCGTCACGGCTCAGGCTGCCGTCGTTATCGGCGTCGGCCTGATCGAACCTTGCCCCGCGATGGTTGCGCATCTCGTCCAGGCTCACCTCGCCGTCATTGTTCAGATCCATTTCTTCGAACAGAAAATGCGGGCCCCGCGGCCCGGTCTGCGCTGCGGCGGGCGCGGCTGCCGCCAGCACCAGCGCCAATGCGACACCAACCGTAACAGTGGTCTTGGGGGACATGCGTAAACTCCTTTTTGCTGCCTGTCTGACCCTTTCCACGGGCGCGGCGGCCGGTTCCGTCGAAGTTTCTTGCCCGGCGCGGTTTGCGACCATGCGCCGCGTACCGGCGTCATTGGACAGATCCACCGCCATGTTACATACGGTAACAGGGATTTCCGGAAAGGCCGCGGCCCATGCCATACACATCAGATCATGCCGCGTTCGACGCGGATTTGCCCGACCGCCCCGCCTGGCCCGCGATCCGCCGGGGGCTGCGCCAGCGCTGCCCGAGTTGCGGCAGGGGGCATCTGTTCGAAAGCTATCTGAAACTGCGCCCCGCCTGCGAAAGTTGCGGCGAAGATCTCAGCCATGCCCGCGCCGATGACGGCCCGGCCTATCTGGCCATTCTGGTCACCGCCAAGGTTCTGGGCACGCTGATGCTCTGGGTCTACACCACATGGCAACCCGGGCCCTATCTGCTGTCGGCGATGTTTTCGGTTGGCGCGGTGGCGATGGCGCTATACCTCTTGCCCCGTTTCAAGGGCATGATTGTGGGGATTCAATGGGCCAAGCGGATGCACGGCTTCTAGACAAAACGGCTATCCGCGACGCGGCGACCATCATCATGTTGCGCGACGCGGAAACGCGCCCCCGCGTGCTGATGGGCCAGCGCGGCAGAACCGCCGCCTTCATGCCCTCGAAATTCGTCTTTCCGGGCGGCGCGGTCGACGCGGTCGATGCGACCATCCCGCTGGCGCGCGCGGCACGCGCCGAGATGGCGGCGCAACTGGCCGCCAAGGCAGAGGCGCCCGCAAATGCCGTGATCGCCGCGGCCACCCGCGAGCTGTGGGAGGAGACGGGCCTGCTTCTCGGGCGCACCGATGAGCGGGCCGGTCGGCTGGAGGCACCCCGCGGCTGGCGCGGCTATCTGGCAACCGGGCATCTTCCCGATGGTCCGACGCTGGAGTTCATCTTCCGCGCGATCACGCCGCCCGGACGCCCCCGGCGCTTCGATGCGCGGTTTTTCGTGGCCGATGCATCCGATCTGGCGAACGATCCCGATGATTTCAGCCGTGCCGAAGACGAGCTGAGCCACCTTCAATGGGTGCCGCTCGATACCGCGCGGGCCTTCGACATGCCGTTCATCACCGAGGTCGTGCTGGCGGAACTTGCCGCGCGGCTGAACGGTACCGCCCATCACGGTGTGCCGTTTTTCAACAATGCCGACCGGATCAGCCGGTTCGAGCGTCTCTGAGCGCCGCCGACCCGCTCCGCGCCTGCAAACATGGCGGAACGCTCGTCGGCCGCCCCCTCCCTCAAACCCCGAACACACGCTCCCCGAAGCTCAGCCACAAGGGCATCGTGGCAAAGCTGAGCAGCGTCTGCATCGTGATCATCGCCGCCATCAGCGGTGCATCGCCGCCCAGCTGGCGCGCCAGCGTATAGGCCGCGACACCCGTGGGCAGCGCGCCATAAATCAGCGCGACCTGCGCGCTGAGCGGATCGAGGCCAAGCGCCAGCGCGGTCATCAGGATCGCGGCCGGGAAAACCACGATCTTGCCGAACGCGGCCAGCGCCATCGGGCCCGCCTCGGCGCGCAGCCCTTTCAGCTTCAGGTTCGCGCCCACGCAGAGAAGCATGATCGGCAGAGCCGCCTGCCCCAGCACGCTCAGGGTTTCGTGCAATACCGGGACCGCGCCGATACCGGCGGCGTTGAAGCCAAGAGCGGCCAGGATCGCAAGGATCAGCGGATTGGTTGCGAGCTGCCGGACCGCCGCCCGCGCCACGCCTCCGCCGGGCGGCCGCAACATCACCGCAAACAGGCTGATCGCGATCAGGTTCACGCCGGGGACCAGCACAGCCGCCCCCAGCACCGCCAATTGCAGTCCCGGCGCGCCGTAAAGCGCCTCTGCCACGGCGAGGGCCACGAAGGTGTTGAACCGGCAGGCCCCCTGCATCACCGATGTCCCGACCGCGCCGCCGCGGGCCAGCACCACCGCACCGATCAGGCCGATGACCACGCCGGCAAGGAAGCCCGCATAGAGCACGATGGCGAAACGGCCCAGCCCCGCCTCGCCCAGATCCGCAGTGGAGATACGGACGAAAAACAGGGCCGGCATCAGCACGAAATAGACCAGGCGATCGTTCAGATCCCAGAACTCATCGGATGGAATGCCACCCCGGCGGAGCGCGTAACCGGTGAGGATCAAAAGGAAAATCGGCGCGATGGAAAGGGCGATCATCATCTCAGAGACTGCCCAGGAAGATCAGCCCGATCGAGGCCACGATCAACGCGATCCCCCAGATTTCCTTGGGCGACGACCGTTCTTTCAACCAGAATACGGAAAACAGAAAGGTGAAGACCAGCTCGATCTGGCCCAGGGCCTTCACATAGGCCGCGGTTTGCAGGGTGAAGGCGGTGAACCAGCCCAGCGAGCCCAGCATGGAGGTGAGCCCGACCAGACCGGACACCCGCCAGCTTGCCAGCACCTTTGCGATTTGCCCCCGTTCCCGCCAGGCGAGCCAGAGGCCAAGGGTCACGGTCTGCACCGCAGTTGCGGCCGCCAGCGTGAACGCCGCCCGCAGAAATACATCCCCCTCGGGCAGGGACAGGGATGCGCCGCGATACCCCACCGCCGAAATTCCGAACAAGAGGCCCGAGGCCAGCCCGTAGCCCGACGCCACGTTGAAGAGCCGCGCCCGCCACGGCAGCGCGATCTCTCCCTTCGGCGGATCAGACAGTAGCAGGACACCGATGAAACCGACCCCGATCGCCGCCACGACCGGGGGCGACACCGCCTCCCTCAGAATGACGAGGCCCAGGAGCGCGGTCAGGATCACCTCGGTCTTTTTCAGCGTGATGCCGACGGCGAAGTTCCGATGCGCGAACAGCGCCACGACACACATCGTGGCCAGCATCTGCGCCATCGCGCCCGACACGACGAAAAGCCAGAACCGGGCGGCCGGCCCCGGCAGGTCCTGCCCCGACACGGACGCATAGACCGCCACGAGGCCCGCCACCAGCGGAGCGGAATACAAGAACCGTGCCCAGGTCGCGCCGCCCGTCGACAGGGTCGTGACCTTCAGGTGCCGTTGCAGCAGAAACCGCAGGTTCTGCATGAAAGCGGCGAAGATGGTGACGGGGATCCACACGGGCATGGGCGCAGTCTTCGCGCCTATCGCCCGGGTCTACAAGTCAGTTTCGCGGCCAGAGTGGATGCGGCACCGGGTCCTTGGCGCGGAACAGGTGGCGCCGGAAAATCTGGCCGTAGGACCGGTAGAGATACCCGTCATTGCGTTGCAGATACGTGTCCTTGTCGGCGAAATACGTCTCCGGAAGCCGATACCACGGCAGGCGCGGGTGCATGTGATGCACCACGTGGAAGTTGTTGTTGAGAAACAGGAAGGCCAGCACGCCCCGATCCTCGATGATCACGGTGCGCCCGCTGGCCCGGTCATGGGCGCGGTGTTCCAGAAAAGTGCGGATCTTCAGGGTGGCAAGCCCGATATAGCAGGCCAGAAGATACGCCCAGAGCGGCAGGGGCGACACCCAGACCAGCGCCAGAACCGGCAGGATCGTCAGCGCATGCAGCCCCCATGCCCGCAGCACGGTACGGTCGCCCCGCCGGATCTGCCGCCAGTCACCGGCCATGAAGGCGACCTGCGAGACAACGGGCCCCAGAAGCAGCCGCCCGATCAGCGTGTTGTTGGCAGACAGGATCGCGCGCACCGGGCCGGACAGCCGGTCCCAGACGGCGGGGTCCAGATAGTTGGTTTCCGGGTCGTCATAAGGATCGGTCAGATTGCTGTCCAGGTGATGCTCCAGATGCATGTCCCTAAACCGGATGAAGGGAATGCACAGGTTGAGCGACGTGAAAACCGCCGCCTCGCTCAGCCCGCGGTGGGCGAACGGATGGCCATGGGTCACTTCATGCTGAAGCGAGGATTGCAGCGCGATGGTGAAAGCGGCGGCCAGAACGGCCAGCGGCAGCCAGATCGTCGGCAGCCAGAACACCGCCCCAAGCCAGCCCAGATAGCAAAGCACGATCAGCAAAACGGTCGGCCATTCGACGCGCATTCAGTCTCCGATGTCATAAGTACGGCATCCCCAGCCGCATGAGATGTGCCTAACAGGCCTTGCGTTTTACCGACAGTCCGGGTTTTCTCAGCAGAAATCCAACAAAGGTGATAATATCAAACAATGATGGATGTATCCGACAAACGCCAACGCGCCTCCCTGTTCCGGGAGCGCCTTGCCGCGGCTCTGACGGCGTCCGGTCTGTCGCGCGCCGCGCTGTCGCGGGCAACCTCGGTCGACCGCTCCACCATCACGCAGCATCTGATGGCCGAGGATGCGCGGATGCCCGGCGGCCATCTGGTTGCCTCCGCGGCCCAGGCGCTTGGCGTGTCGGCGGACTGGCTTCTCGGCCTCACCGACCGGCCGGAACTCGCAGGCGACATCCTGGCCACCAGCATGTCGCTGACCGAAACCAACCGCTCCAGCGCCATCGACGACCAGATCTTCGCGTGGCACGAAGAGGCGGCGGGCTACAAAATCCGCCATGTCCCCGCAACCTTGCCGGACATGCTCAAGACCCATGGTCTCATGCGGTGGGAGTATACGCCGACCATGAACCGCCGTCCGGATCAGGCCATCGGCGCGGCCGAGGCGCGGCTGGACTGGATGCGCGGCAGCCAGAGCGATTACGAGATCGCACTTCCGATCCACGAGCTGGAATGCTTCGCCCTGGGTCAGGGCTATTACACCGGCCTCAGCGCCCAGTTGCGGCGGCAACAGATCGACTGGCTGATCGAGGTCTACGATCAGGTCTACCCACGCCTGCGCCTGTTCATCTTCGATGCCCATCGGGTGTTTTCCGCCCCCGTCACGGTCTTCGGGCCGAAGATGGCGGTGATCTACATGGGCCGCCATTACGTGGCCTTCCGCGACCGCGACCGGGTCCGTGGCGTGACCGAACATTTCGACTGGCTGATCCGTGAAAGCTTGGCCTCGGCCCGGCAGATCCCGAAAATCCTGATGGCGCTGCGGCACCGGGTGGAGGACTAGCGCGGGTCCCCCACCGCGCGGCCCATGCCCTCGGGCGCGGGCAGGCCGGCATGGGCCTGCGTCGCGCGTGCCAGAACGGCCCCCACATCCGCGCGCGGCGCGGCCGGGCGCCGGGTGGCAAGATCCACATGGAGCAGCATCTGTTCCCCCGTCGCGACCAGCGCGCCGCGGCTCCGCATCTCGTGCCAGACATGCAGGCGCTTGCCACCGCCGTCGATGACCCGGGTGGTCACCACGATCCGGGTGCCGATATCGACCTCGCCCAGATGGCGGATATGGGTCTCCACCGTGAAAACGCTGTGGCCCTGAGCCACGCAGTCCGCATCCATCCCGGCCCAGAGCAGCAGACGGTCGGTCGCGTGGGAAAAGGCCGTCAGGTAATGCGCCTCGTTCATGTGGCCGTTGTAATCCACCCAATCGGGCGGCACCTGCCGGTCCAGTGTCACGGGCGGCTGGCCCAGATCCGGCATGCTCGGGGCAAGGGCGCTTTCATGATCCGCAAGGGCCGCGCCCAAACCCGGGTCGTTGCGGGATTTCAACGCGCGCAGAACCGCCACCACCGTGCCCGGATCGCCATCGGGCAGAACCTCGGCCAGTCCATCCGCATCCAGAACCATCCCGATCCCGGCCAGCACGGCCTTGGCCTTGGCCAGCAGATCCGGGGCCACGACCGCCCCGCCCTCGACCCTGACCTGCGGGAACAGCCAGACCGGCGCCCGCCCGGAAACGGCGACGATCTGCGCCGGGCGCGGCGCGCAGCCCTGCAAATCCTCCACGCTCAGCGTCTCCGAAGTTCCGGCGATGACCACGTCGGGGCCGACGCCGGCCTGCACGGCCTGATACATCTTGCGTTTCAGCGAGACCCGGTCGGGCAGCCCGTCCTGCACCCAGTCGACCCCGCTGACCGCTTCGGCCAGACTGTCGTGATAGCTCACCTCTTCCACGGGCGGCAGCGCCACGTCGTAAAGCGCGGGCAGGCTCCCGGCGGCGGCGGACAGCGCATCGGCCATGCGCGCCGCGGCACCCGGTTCAGGGTCGAAAACGCGCACCTGCCATCCCATCAATGCAAACCGCGCCGCCCAGGCACAGCCGCTCGTCCCGGCGCCCAAAAGCGCCATTCGGCCTGTCATGCTTCCCCCCGTTCGCGTGACCTGCGGGCACAGTAACCCGCCCGGGGCGGGGCTCAATAGGGCATGGGAATCGCGCGGTGGGTGGTGTTGATTTCGGCCAACACTTCTTCGGAGAGTGTCACGTCCAGCCCGTTCAGAATATGCCGCAACTGATCGCTGTTCGTGGCGCCGAAAATCGACGAGACGGGAAACGGCCGGGACACGGTGAAGGCCAGCGCCATATGGATCGGGTCGAGCCCGTGGCGCGCCGCGATGTCCTGATAGGCGGCCACCGCCTCAAACGCGCGGTCGGTCTTCCGCCCGCCCAGATTTTCCACCAGCGACATGCGTGAGCCATCGGGCACCGCGCCATGCTGATACTTTCCGGTCAGAAGCCCCGCGCCAAGCGGCGAAAACGCCAGCAGGGTCACATTCTCGTTCACCGCCAGTTCCGCCAGGTCGGAGTCGTACTGTCGGCACAGCAGCGAATACTCGTTCTGGATCGACGCGATACGGGGCAGCCCCCGCTCCTCGCTCAGCCGCAGCCATTGGGCCGTGCCCCATGCGCTGTCATTGGACAGCGCCAGATGGCACAGCTTGCCGGCGGCCACCAGCCCGTCCGCGGCCTCCAGAATGTCGGCCATATGGGCCAGCGTTGCGGCCTTGTCCTGCCCTGACGGGTCATAGTCCCAGATCTGGCGGAAATGATAGCTGCCACGATTGGGCCAATGCATCTGATAAAGGTCGATCCGGTCGGTTTTCAGCCGTTTCAGCGAGGCTTCGAACGCCTCAAGAAACGTCTCGCCGGTAATGTCCTGCCCCATGCGCACGAAGCTGTCGTTGCGCCCGCTGATCTTGGTGGCGATCACCAGATCGGCGCGGCGGTGCGGGTGGGCGGCAAGCCAGTTGCCCAGTATCTCCTCCGTCCGGCCGACCGTCTCGGCGCGGGCCGGGTTCACCGGATACATCTCGGCGGTGTCGACGATGTTGATCCCGGCCTCCAGCGCCATGTCCATCTGCCGGTGGGCATCCTGTTCCGGGGTCTGGTTTCCCCATGTCATCGTGCCAAGGCAGTAATCGGTGATCCGGGTCTCGCTTTGGCCCAGGGCAATATGTTTCATCTTCCAGAAATCCTTTCGGCAATCCGGTGACAGAGGTAACCGGCCCGGCGCCGAGGGCAAGGCGAAACCCGGGTACCCGGCCCCGTGGGCTCGGGCAACAGGTTACGAAAAAACGGAAACCCGCGGTTTTTCGCAACCCATCCAGATCCGTCGGGTGACCGACCGAGAGGCCAATTGCGACATCGCAAAAGACGCAAACCCGCCAGATCGCCCCGGACCCCCGTGTGACGGTGCCCCAAAACCAAACCTCCGGTCTCATGCGCCTGATCCTGTCGTTCACCGCCCTCTTCCTTTCGGTCATCCTTCTGCAACTCAGCTCGGGCGGGGTCGGCCCGCTGGATGTGCTCTCGGGCAGTGCGCTCGGCTTCAGCAACGGACAGATCGGGCTTCTGGGGTCCGCCCATTTTCTCGGATTCTTCATCGGCTGCTGGTGGGCGCCGCGCCTGATGGGTTCGGTCGGGCATTCGCGGGCCTTCGCGGCCTTCACCGCGACCGGCGCCATCGGGCTGCTGGCGCATATGCTGGTGATCGACCCCTATGCCTGGGCGCTGATGCGGGTCGCCTCGGGGCTGTGCATCGCGGGCTGCTACACGGTGATCGAAGCATGGCTGCAATCCAAGGTGACCAATGACACGAGGGGCCGGGCCATGGGGGTCTACCGGATGGTGGATACTGGCGGCTCGCTCGTGGCCCAGCTTCTGATCGGCGTGCTCGCACCGGCCTCCTATGTCTCCTACAACATTCTGGCGATCCTGTGTTGTGCCGCGCTTCTGCCGCTGACCCTGACCACCATGTCGCAACCGAAAACGCCCGAGGCGCCCCGGCTGCGCCCGGGTCTGGCCTGGCGGCTCTCGCCCCTCGCTGTCGCGGGCGTGCTTGTCGCCGGTCTCAGCGGCGCCGGGTTTCGCATGATCGGCCCGCTATACGGGCAGGAGGTCGGCCTTGCCGCCAGCCAGATCGGCTATTTTCTGGCCGCGTTCGTTCTGGGCGGCGCACTGATGCAACTGCCCGCAGGCTGGCTGGCCGATCGCTATGACCGCCGGTGGGTGCTGATCTGGTTTTCCGCCGCGGCAATCCTCGCCAGCGGCATCACCGTGGCGCTCGCCGGTCAGGGCACGGTCGCGATATTTGCGGGCGCGCTTCTGTTTGGCGGGCTGACCTTTCCGATCTACTCGATCTCGGCGGCCCATGCCCATGACTGGGCCGACGATACGCAGAGGGTGGAATTGTCGGCCGCGCTCATGTTCTTCTATGCCACGGGCGCCATCGTGGCGCCGCTTGCCAGTTCGGCCCTGATCACCGTGTTCGGACCCTCGGCGCTCTTCACCTTCATCGCGGCGGGCCATGTGGTGCTGGTTGTCTTCGGGCTGATCCGCATGCGCCGGCGCACGGGCGCGGAAACCCGAAAACCCTATGTCTGGATTCCGCGCACCTCCTTTCAGGTGGGCCGCCTGTTCCGGCGCCCTCGCTAAGGCGTGACGCGACAGGGCCGCGATCGGTGCTATACTGCGGCGTCCACCACCCGGGGCGGAGCGACGGACCCATGACCTCCCTGATCGCGGCAATTGCCCTTGTTCTTCTGCCGCTGGCCGCGCTGGCCGATCCGGTCCGGTACCTGCTGGAGCCCGACCGCTCCACCGTGGGCTTCACCTACAGCTTCGGCGACGGCTCGGACGATGGCACGATGCCCGTACTGGGCGCCGATCTGCTGGTCGATCTGGACACACCCTCCCGGTCGCAGGTTGACGTGACCGTGAATGTGCGCGGCGCGCGCACCGGTTTCTTTCTCGCGACCGAGGCGCTGCGAAGCGCGCAGGTGCTGGACGCGGCCACCTATCCCACGATCCGGTTCCGCTCCACCCGCGTCACCGCCGAAGGGACCGGTGCGCGGATCGACGGGGAGTTCACCATCCGCGGCGTCACCCGGCCCGCCACGCTGACGGCGCAATTCTATCGCCAGCAGGGAACCGTGCCCGGAGATCGCGACAGGCTGTCGATCTATCTGACAGGTTCGGTCAGCCGCTCCGCATTCGGGGCATCGGGCTTTGCCGCAGAGGTGGGCGATCGGGTCGATCTGCGCATCCTGGCCCGCATTCGCCGCGAGGGCACCTAGCGCCGCTGGTCCTTGGCCCGACCTTGGGTTAAATGGGCTGCAAACGGCGGACAAGGTACACGGAATGACGCGCACGCTCATCACTTCGGCGATCCCCTACATCAACGGGATCAAACATCTGGGCAACCTGATCGGGAGCCAATTGCCCGCCGATCTCTACGCCCGCTACCTGCGCGCGCGTGGCCAGGAGGTCCTGTTTCTCTGCGCCACGGATGAACATGGCACGCCGGCCGAACTGGCGGCGGCCAAGGCAGGCAAACCGGTGGCGGAATACTGCGCCGAGATGTGGGAGGTGCAGGCCCGGATCGCCGAGGGCTTCCGGCTCAGCTTCGATCATTTCGGCCGCTCCTCCAGCCCGCAGAACCACGCCCTGACGCAGCATTTCGCCGGGCGTCTGGCCGATGCCGGGCTGATCGAGGAGGTGACGGAGAAGCAGGTTTACTCCAACGCCGACAGCCGGTTCCTGCCCGATCGCTATATCGAGGGCACCTGCCCCAATTGCGGGTATGACAAGGCGCGCGGCGACCAGTGCGAAAACTGCACCAAGCAGCTCGATCCGACCGACCTGATCGAGCCGCGCTCGGCCGTCTCGGGCTCCACCGATCTCGAAATCCGGGAGACCAAGCATCTCTATCTGCGCCAGTCCGCCCTGCGCGGGCAGTTGAGCGACTGGATCGACAGCAAGACCGACTGGCCGATCCTGACCACGTCCATTGCCAGGAAATGGCTGAATGACGGCGACGGGTTGCAGGATCGGGGCATCACCCGCGATCTCGACTGGGGCATTCCGGTCAAACGCGGCGATCAGGACTGGCCCGGCATGGAGGGCAAGGTCTTCTACGTCTGGTTCGATGCGCCGATCGAATACATCGCCTGTGCGGCCGAATGGGTCGAAGCGGGCACGGGCCCCGGTTCTGAAAAAGGCTGGGAACGCTGGTGGCGCACCGACAGGGGCGCCGAGGATGTGCGCTATGTCCAGTTCATGGGCAAGGACAACGTGCCCTTTCACACGCTGAGCTTTCCGGCGACGATCATCGGCTCGGGCGAGCCGTGGAAGCTGGTCGATTACATCAAGTCGTTCAACTATCTGAACTACGATGGCGGGCAGTTCAGCACCTCCCAGGGGCGCGGCGTGTTCATGGATCAGGCGCTAGAGATCCTGCCGCCGGATTACTGGCGCTGGTGGCTGCTCAGCCATGCGCCGGAAACCTCGGACAGCGAGTTCACATGGGAAGCCTTCCAGCAGGACGTGAACAAGGATCTGGCCGATGTGCTTGGCAATTTCGTCAGCCGGATCACCAAGTTCTGCCGCTCCAAATTCGGGGAAACCGTGCCCGAGGGCGGCGCCTATGGCCCGCAGGAAGAGGCGCTGATCGCCGAATTGCAGACCCGGCTGACCGCCTATCAGGCCCATATGGATGCCATCGAGATCCGCAAGGCAGCCGCGGAGCTGAGGGCGATCTGGGTGCTTGGAAACGAATACCTGCAATCGGCCGCCCCCTGGACCGCGTTCAAGGACGACCCCGACCGCGCCGCCGCGATCACCCGGCTGGCGCTGAACCTGATCCCGGTCTACGCAACCCTGTCGGCCCCGTTCATCCCCGATGCTGCGGCCACGATGCTTGAGGCCATGAACGCCGCGCCGGTCTGGCCCGAGGATATGGCAGATGCGTTGGCCACGCTGCCCGCAGGGCATGGTTTCACCGTGCCCGATGTGCTGTTCAGCAAGATCACCGACGAGGCGCGCGAGGACTGGCAAACCCGCTTCGCAGGCGTGCGTGTCTGACCCGACCGGAGCCCGGAGCGGCTGACGACCGGACGGCGCGCCGGCCCGTCGCGCGCGCCGTCAGGTTCCTCACGCGGGAAGAGCGCATGCCAAGCCTCGCCTGCTTCCCAGGTCGTGGGAGCGGGCGGACTTCCGGATCTCGGCTGTCGGATTGCGAGGCACTCTATGGCGCGCGCAGGACGGCCCCGGGGTTCATGATGCCCGCGGGGTCCAGCGCGGATTTGATCGCGCGCATCGCCGCCAGCTTCGCAGGGTCGCCATAGCGTTCCAGATCGTCGACTTTCAGCCTGCCGATCCCGTGTTCCGCCGAAACCGACCCCCCCATTTCATGAACAAGGTCATGGACGCAGGCCTTGATCGGGCCGCGCGCCTCCTCGTGATCCGCCCGGCTTTCGCCCGGCTGCGGAAAGACGTTGTAATGCAGGTTGCCATCGCCCAGATGGCCGAAACAGTTGATCCGGTAATCGCCGATTTTCGCCAGCCGCCCCGGGGCCTCTGCGATGAAGGCCGGGATGGCGGCGACGGGAACGGAAATGTCATGGCTGGAGATCGACCCGATCCGCCGGTTCGCCTCGGGGATGCTCTCGCGCAAGTTCCAGAATGCCTGCCGCTGGCCTTCGGAGCGCGCGATCACACCGTCGCTGACAAGCCCCGCCTCATGGGCCTCGGCAAAAACCGCCTCCAGCAGTTCCGAGGGGTCCTGCCCCTGCGCCAGCCCCAGATCAATGAGGCACATCCAGTCGGGCCGTCCCGCGAAAGGCTGTTTCAGGTCCGGCCCGACCTCGTCGAGAAAGGTGAGCCCCATCCCGCCGATCAGCTCGAAGGCCGACAAGCCGCCGCCCGCGCGCGCCTGCACACGGCGCAAAAGCGCCAGCGCCGCATCCGGGTCCGGCACCACCATCAGCGCCGCGCCGGTGGCGGCCGGCTCCGGGAAAAGCCGCAGGGTGGCCGCCGTGATCACGCCAAGCGTTCCTTCCGCCCCGATCAGCAGATGCCGCAGATCGTAACCGGTGTTGTTCTTGCGCAGCGATGACAGCCCATGCATCACCGTGCCGTCAGGGAACACGGCCTCCAGCCCCAGACACAGATCCCGGGCATTGCCGTAGCGGATCACGTTGACCCCGCCCGCATTGGTGGAAAGCAGGCCGCCGATCCGCGCCGAGCCCTGCGAGGCGAGGGTCAGCGGAAAGATCAATCCCTCCCCCGCGGCAGCGCTGTGGATATCGGCCAGAATCGCCCCGGCCTCGACGGTCATGGTCGCGCCCACCGGGTCCAGCTTGCGGATCTGGCGCATACGTTCCAGCGACAGGACCACCGGTCTCGTCCCCTCCCCCGCGATCTGCCCGCCGACCAGCCCGGTGCCACCGCCGTAGGGCACGACCGGCGTGGCGGTCTGCGCGCAGGCTTTGACGATCATTGCCACCTCCTCGGTGGAGGCCGGCGCCAGAACCGCCACGGCCTGACCTGCGTACCGTCCGCGCGGCTCCTCCAGATAGCGTGGCTCGGGCGGGCGGAAGCTTGCCGCCGGCAGGGATTGGCGCAGAATGGTTTCGATCTCGGTCATCAGCCACTCCTCATCGGCAAGGCGCATCGGCGGGAACCGCCGCATGAACCCTCAAGGGACGGCGCTAGCCGACGTCGGTGCGCCCGCGCCGGTCACTGCGCAGATTGGCGTAAAGCACGTGGTTCCGCCAGCGCCCGTTGATCTGCAGATAGCTTTGCGCCACGCCCTCGTATTTGAAGCCGGAGCGTTCGAGCACCCCGCGGGAGGCCACATTCTCGGGCAGGCAGGCGGCCTCCACCCGGCTCAGATCCAGCGAGCGAAAGGCGTGATGAACAACCGCAAGGATCGCTTCGCGCATATAGCCCTGCCGGGCATGGGCCTGCCCGATCCAGTAGCCGAGCGTGCCCGCCTGCGCCGGCCCACGGCGGATATTGTCCAGCGTGATCGCGCCCACCAGCACATCGTCGGATCTGCGGATCATGAAAAGCGGCATGGCCGAGCCCTGCCCCATCGCCCGCTGCGCCCAGTAGACGCGGTTGGTGAAACTCTTGCGCGTCAGGTGATCTCCGGCCCAGGACGGCTCCCAAGGTTGCAGGAACTGCGCCGAGCCTTTCCTGAGCGATGTCCAGGAGCGGAAATCGGAATGCTGCGGCAACCGCAGCGTCATCCGCTCCGTCTCGATCTTCGGTCTGCGTCTACGGGCGAGCATCAGGCGGCCAGACGCTCCGTCAATCTGATGAGATCGGGGGCTTTCGCCACGGGGCCGTAAAGCGCCATCGCGGCCCGTTCGGCGCCGGCAAGCCCGGCTCCGAAGTTGCGCAGACCGGACAGATCGACCGCATCGATCCGGGCGATGGTTTCCTCCAGCGGCGGCACCCGGTCCCAGATCGCCACCAGCCGTGCCAGCCGCTCGGCCCGGGCAGAGGGGCTTTCCAGCCCCATCAGCATACCGGCCTTCATCTGGGCGCGGGCCCGATCCAGCTCCGCCTGGCTCATGTCGCTGGCGGCGCGCTTGATCTCGTCCATGGTCAGCCGGGCAAGCTCGGGCAGGTCATCCGCGCCGGTGCCGGCATAGATCGTCATCATGCCGGTGTCGTCATAGCTGCCGACTTGCGCGTAGATGGTGTAGCAAAGCCCGCGCTTCTCGCGAATTTCCTGAAACAGGCGCGACGACATGCCCCCGCCCAGAGCGGTCGCATAGATCTGCGCGGTATAGATATCGTCGGAGCGATATCCCGGCGCCTCCAGCGCAAGGGTGAAATGCGCCTGTTCCAGCGGCTTTATCTCCCGGCGTTCGCCACCTGCGAACTGGCCCGGTTCGGGACGGGATTGCCCGCAGGGCGGCAGATGGCCGAAGGCCGCCTCCGCCAGGCGCAGGATCTCGTCGTGATCCACCGCACCCGCCGCCGACAGGATCAACTGCCCCGGTCCGTAATGCTCGGCCACGAACCCGGTCAGATCCGTATGGCCGAAACCGCGCACCCGTTCGGCGGGGCCGAGAATGGTGCGCCCAAGGGCCTGTGCCGGATAGGCGACCTCCTGCAACCAGTCGAAGATGATGTCGTCGGGCGTATCGGCGGCCTGGCCGATCTCCTGCAGGATCACGCTGCGCTCCACCTCGATCTCGCGCGGGTCGAAAGCCGGATTGAGCACGATATCGGCGATCAGGTCGAGCGCCAGCGGTACGTCATCCTTCAGCACCCGCGCATAATAGGCGGTCACCTCGCGGGAGGTGTAGGCGTTGATATAGCCGCCGACATCCTCGATCTCTTCGGCGATCTGCTGCGCGTTGCGCCGTGCGGTGCCCTTGAAGGCCATGTGTTCCAGAAAATGGGCGATGCCGTTCTGCTCCACCCGCTCGTGCCGCCCGCCGACATTGACCCAGAGGCCAAGCGCGGCCGATTGCAGGCCCGGCATGTGTTCGGTCACGATACGCAGACCGTTGGGCAGGGTGTGCAGCGCCACGCTCATGCCATGACCTCACCGCGGATCAGCGCCTGAAGATCCGCAAGGTCGTTGTCCACCCGCGTCATCCGCTCGGGCCGCTCGAACAGATCGGCCATGCGCGCCGGCAGCGGCGGGCGGATCCCGCAGGCCGCCTCCACCGCATCGGGGAACTTGGCGGGATGGGCCGTGGCGAGGGTGATCATCGGGGTCGCGCCCAGATGGTCCTGCGCGACCTTCACGCCAATCGCGGAATGCGGGCAAAGCATTTCGCCCATATCCCGCTTCGCCTCTGCGATCATGGCGGAGGTTTCGTCCTCCGACACCCGGCCCGAGGCGAAAAGATCGCGCAACCGGCCAAGCGCGCCCTGCGAGATGTGGAACCCCCCACCGGATTTCAGTTCATCCATCAGCTGCGCCACCGCATTGCCATCCCGATCATAGGCATCGAACAGCGCCCGTTCGAAATTGGAACTCACCTGAATGTCCATCGACGGGCTGATGGACGGTGTCACGCCCTGCGTCACGTAATCGCCGGAGGACAGGGCCCGGTGCAGGATATCGTTCTGATTGGTCGCCACCACCAGCTTTTCAATCGTCAGCCCCATGCGCCGGGCGATATGGCCTGCAAAGATATCGCCGAAATTCCCCGTGGGAACGGTGAAGCTCACCTTGCGGTGCGGCGCGCCCAGAGACACCGCCGCGGTGAAGTAATAGACCACCTGCGCCAGCACCCGTGCCCAGTTGATCGAGTTCACACCGGCCAGCTTCACCCCGTCCCGGAAGTCGAAATCGTTGAACATGTCCTTCAGGCGGGCCTGACAATCGTCGAAATCGCCCGCAAGGGCGAGCGCGTGAACATTGGCCTCGGCCACCGTGGTCATCTGGCGGCGCTGCACGTCGGAAACACGGCCATGGGGGTAGAGGATGAAGACCTCCACCGCGTCGAGCCCGCGAAACGCCTCCATCGCGGCCGATCCGGTATCGCCCGAGGTCGCGCCCACGATCGTCACCCGGTCGCCGCGGCGGCTGAGCGCGGTCTGGAACAGCTGCCCGATCAGCTGCATCGCGAAATCCTTGAAGGCCAGCGTCGGCCCGTGGAACAGCTCCAGAAGGAAATGGTTCGGCTGCATCTGCACCAGCGGGGCGCGGGCGGCATGGCCGAACCCGGCATAGGCCCGCGCGATGCAATCGGTGATCTCGGCATCGGTGAAACTGTCGCCCATGAAGGGGCGCATCACCCGATAGGCGACATCTTCGTAGCTGAGCCCGGCCAGCGCCGCGATATCCGCCGTCGCCATCACCGGCACCTCGGCGGGCACGTAAAGACCGCCGTCGCGCGCCAGCCCGGTCAGCATCGCCTCTTCGAATGTCAGCGCCGGGGCCTCGCCCCTCGTCGAGATATACTGCATGTGTCCGCCTTCAGATCGTCCGCTGCCTGATACGCCACAGAAGATAGAGTGTCATCCCCATCCAGATCAGCGCCAGCGAAAACCAGGTGATCGCATAGCTGAGGTGATCGTTGGGAATGCCGCTTGTGTCCACCGGCAGGGGCGTCAGGGCGCCTTCGTCTTCCGACATCTCGCGCGCAACCAGCAGGATCGGCTCGGTCCCGAAGGCGCGGGCAAGGGCGGGCACGTCGCGGGCGAACCAGATATTGGCCTCCGTGTCGGGTGCGGGCGTGGCGCCGGTCACCTCATCGGGCCAATGCAGGTTTCCGGTCACCCTGACCGCGCCGGCGGGCGCTGCCGGCACCGCATCCGCGACGCGGACGAACCCGCGGTCCAGAAGCAGCCTGCGCCCCTCCGTCTCGAACGGGGAAATCACCCGATATCCCGCCCCGATCCGCCGCTGGCTGACCAGAACCCGGATGAAGTCCTCGCCGACCTCTCCCGTGGCTTCGACCGGCAGGTAGCGGTCCGCGACCGGATCGGGCACGCCCGGCACGGCCACGGGCGGCGCGGCGATCCGGGTTTCGATATCGGCCAGCACACCCTCTTTCCAGGCGAGCCGCTGCATCTGCCAGACGCCAAGCGACACCAGAATGGCCACGCCGCAGATCCCGAAGACCAGGGGCCAGATCATCCGTGTCAACAGCGTCCCTCCAATTGGAAAGGCCCACCCCGATCGGCAGGCCCCGTGCCAGGTATCAAGATCGGTCCGGCCTGCCCGCCCGGTTCCGGCACGAACGGTTCGGGGGCCGATATGGCGCCCCCGGGCAGCAGAGCAGTGAGGCCGGCGCGATCCCGCAAGCGGGACCGCAAGAGGCCGCTGCGACGGGTCAGCCGATACCCCAGATGTAGACCGCCGCAAACAGGAACAGCCAGACCACATCGACGAAGTGCCAGTACCATGCCGCCGCTTCGAACCCGACATGCTTTTCGGCGGTGAAATGCCCGGCCCGCACGCGCAGATAGCACACGAAGAGGAAGATCGTGCCGATGATCACATGCACGCCATGGAACCCGGTGGCCATGAAGAAGGTGGAGAAGAACTTGTCCCCGCCGAAGCTCCAGTCCTGATGGTCCAGCAGGTACCAGTATTCATAGGCCTGCAGGCCGGTGAACACGATCCCCAGAACCACCCCGATGATCAGGCCCAGTTCCACGTCCTTGCGGCTTTCGTTATGCACCAGCGCATGGTGCGCCCAGGTGACCGCGCAGCCCGACAGCAAAAGGACGAGCGTGTTGATCAGCGGCAGGTGAAAGGCATCGACCTGATAGAACTCCGGCGGCACATAGGTGGAGGCCTCGTAGGTATTCATCGGGTAGATCGCGTGTTTGAAAAACGCCCAGAACCAGGCAACGAAGAACATCACCTCGGACATCACGAACATGATGAACCCGTATTTCAGGCCAAGCCGCACCACCGGCGTGTGATCGCCCGCATTGCTTTCGGCCACCACATCCGACCACCAGCCGAACATGACATAAAGAACCGCCACGAAGCCGATCAGGAACAGCCACGGCCCCGACCCGTGCATCCAGAGCACCGCCCCGGTCAACATCGCAAAGCCCGCGATCGCGCCCAGGAAGGGGTAAATCGACGGTGGCAGAATGTGGTAGTCGTGGTTTTTCACATGGGCCATGATGTCGGTCCTTCGTCTGGCTTAGTCTGTGGAGCCGCCAAGTGCGGCGTAATCTTCTGGAATGTCGGTCACGTGGAACGTGTAGGACAGCGTGATCGCGGGCGTGCCGTTGGCCTCGGGGTCGTCCACAAGCGCCGGGTCCACGTAGAACGTGACCGGCATTTCGACGCGCTGGCCGGGTTCCAGAACCTGCTGCTGAAAGCAGAAGCACTCGATCTTAGAGAAATAGAGCCCCGCATCGAAGGGCGCCACGTTGTAGCTGGCGGTCCCGGCAATCGGCTGGTCGGTCGGGTTATAGGCCTCGTAGAAGGCCAGACCGGTCTCGCCGATGCGCAGTTCCATCGAGGTCTGCATCGGTCGGAACTCCCAGGGCATGTCGCGGGCAAGGCTTGCGTCGAACCTGACCAGGATCGTCCGGTCGAGGATGACATCGCTTTCGGTCTCGGACACGTTGGTGGTTCCGCCATAGCCCGTGACCCGGCAGAACCAGTCGTAAAGCGGCACCGCCGCCCAGGCCAGCGAGCCCATGATCAGAACGACGCCCACGCATTGCGCCACGGTTTTCTGGTTACGATCAAGCGTCATTGGTCAGTCTCCACAGGAGGGGTGATCGACACGCGCGGCTGGTGGTCAAACGCCTCCATCTGCGAGCCCTGACGGATCTTCGCGATGGTCAGTCCGAAAACAATGGCGCAGAATCCGACAAGGCAGAGTGCCACGCCCAGATTGCGGCCAAAGCGGCGTTTGTGAAGTTCGTGGGTTTCGGTGATCGGCATCCTACCAACCTCCAAGGCCATAGGGGCGCAGCGCCGCCTCGGCCAGAAGCGCACCGAAATGCAGGAACAGATAGTAGAGAGAGAAGCGGAAGACCTTCTTCTCGGTCGCGTAGGCATCGGCCTCGGCCACCGTCTCGTCGCGCCGCCAGATATCCCACGCCCCTTTGAGGAAGATCGCGTTCAGAGCGACCGCGACGGCCAGATAGAGAGGCCCCCCGATGGAAGTGAAGGCCGCGCCGATGGCCACCGGAACCAGCAGGATCGTGTAGATCAGGATCTGACGTCGGGTTTCCTCGCGGCCGTGGGTCACGGTCAGCATCGGCACCTTCGCCTTGTGGTAGTCCGACTTCATGAACAGCGCCAGCGCCCAGAAATGCGGCGGCGTCCACATGAAGATCAGCCCGAACATCAGCGCGCTTTCCAGCGATACGCCGCCCGTGGCCACGGCCCAGCCGATCATCGGAGGGAAGGCACCCGCCGCGCCGCCGATCACGATGTTCTGGGGGGTCATGCGCTTCAGCCAGATCGTGTAGATCACGGCATAGAAGAAGATGGTGAAGGCCAGAAGCCCGGCGGCAAACCAGTTCGTCGCCAGCCCCAGCATGGCCACCGACATCGCGGAAAGCGCGATCCCGAGGCCAAGCGCCTCTCCGGGAGCGACCTTTCCGGACGGAACCGGCCGCCGGGCGGTGCGCTTCATCACCCCGTCGATATCGGCATCGTACCACATGTTCAGCGCACCCGAGGCCCCCGCCCCGATGGCGATGAACAGGATCGCGGTGAAGCCGATCATCGGGGGAACCGCGACCGGCGCCACCAGCAACCCCACCAGAGCGGTGAAGACCACCAGCGACATCACCCGTGGCTTCAGCAGCGCGACATAATCGCCGAACTGCGCCTCCCCCGGGCCGCTGGTCGTGCTATTTGCGGTGGCGTCGCTCATCAACCGTTACTCGACCGCGGCCAGTTCAAGATAGCGCGGAGCCCGTGTCCCGGTGGAGGCGAACTCCTGCGCCTCGCCCGCAAGCCAGGCCTCGTATTCCTCGGGCGTGACGGCAAAGACCGTGATCGGCATATAGGCGTGGTTGACACCGCAGAGTTCCGAACATTGGCCGAAATAGATGCCTTCCATGCCGGGATCGACTGCGAACCACAGCTCGGCCAGACGGCCGGGCACGCCATCCTGCTTCACGCCGAAGGCCGGCATCGCCCAGGAATGGATCACATCGGCCGCGGTCACCTGGATCACCACGTTCTGGCCGGTCGGCACCACAACGGCGGTGTTGGTGGCCAGCAGATATTCCTGCTGGCTGTAGCCGTATTCCTCAAGCTCGTCCCGCTCCAGCATGAAGCTTTCAAAGGCCAGCCCCTCTTCGGGATATTCATATCCCCAGTACCACTGGTAACCGGTTGCCTTGATCAGGACATCGGCTTCGGGGATCGTCTGCTGCTTGAACAGGACCGGCAGCGAAAAGCCCCCGATCACGAACAGGATGATCAGCGGCACCACCGTCCAGGTGATCTCGATCTTGGTGTTGTGGGTGAAGGTCGCCGGCGTCGGGTTGGCGCGCGCGTTGTGGCGCAGCACGACCCAGGCCAGCAGCCCGACAACGAACAGAACGATCGCCGTGATGATCACCAGCAGGAATGTATCCAGCGCCTGCAGGTCGCGCGCCAGATTGGTCGCGGGCGGCTGAAAGTTCACCCCGCCCGGCACCGGGGCCCCGCGGATCTCAAGCCCCTCGCCCACGCTTTGCGCATTGACGGCGCCGGCCAGAAGCATTGCGCCAAATCCGGCCCCGAGGCCGCTCATCTTCATACGAAGTGACATACCGATTGTCCTGTTCTTCGAAGGCCGGCCGGATCTTCGCCAGACCACCCTCCGTTGCGTTCCAAGCTGGATGAACCATATAGACGTTCAGGATACAAGAGAGTGGTCAAAATTGTCTCACTTTGACGATCTTCCGGCTGCCACCCGACAGGAGCTTCCATGACCCAGACCACACCATTCCGCCCGTTTGACACCCTGATCGACGAGGCCGCCGCCCTGCGCGTGCTGCGCGCAGCCACAGACGGCGCCGATGACGGGGAGCTTTTCCTCGAACGCCGGCGCTCGGAAATGCTGGTCTTCGATGACGGACGGGTGAAAACCGCCAGCTACGACGCGTCCGAAGGCTTTGGCCTGCGCGCCGTGAAAGGCGAAGTCGCGGGCTATGCCCATTCCACCGAGATTTCCGAATCCGCGCTGCTGCGCGCGTCGGAAACCGCGCGGCTGGCGGTGGGCGATGGTGGCGGCACGCTGGCCGACGGGCCGCAGGGCACAAACAGCAAGCTCTACACCGACGATGACCCGATGAGCGGCGCCGAGTTTTCGGTAAAACTCGACACATTGAAGGAAATCGACGCCTTCGCCCGCGCGCTCGACCCCCGGGTGGTGCAGGTGTCCGCGTCGATGGGCGCAAGCCTGCAGGAGGTGGAGATCCTGCGGCCCGAAGGCACCCGCGTGGCCGATATCCGCCCCATGGTGCGCCTGAATGTCAGCGTGATCGTCGAGGAAAACGGGCGTCGCGAATCCGGCTCCGCCGGGGGTGGCGGGCGCGTCGGACTGACCGGCCTTCTGGAACGGGCGAGCTGGGAGGCGACGGCGCGGGAAGCGCTGAGGATCGCGGTTGTCAACCTGTCGGCGGTGCCCGCCCCCGCGGGCGTGATGGATGTGGCCCTTGGCCCAGGCTGGCCCGGCATTCTGCTGCACGAGGCCGTGGGTCACGGGCTGGAGGGCGATTTCAACCGCAAGAAGACATCCGCCTTTGCCGGGCTGATGGGCCGACAGGTGGCCGCGCGCGGCGTAACCGTTCTGGACGATGGCACCATTCCAGACCGGCGCGGCAGCCTGACCGTCGATGACGAGGGAACGCCCTCGGGCAAGAATGTCCTGATCGAGGACGGTATTCTGGTGGGCTTCATGCAGGACCGCCAGAATGCACGCCTGATGGGCGTCGCACCGACCGGAAACGGCCGCCGGGAAAGCTATGCCCATATCCCGATGCCGCGGATGACCAACACCTACATGCTTGGCGGGCAGGCCGACCCCGGCGATATCGTTGCCGATGTGAAGGACGGGATCTATGCGGTGGGCTTCGGCGGTGGCCAGGTCGATATCACCAACGGGAAGTTCGTGTTCAGCTGTACCGAGGCCTACCGCGTCGAGGGCGGCAGGATCGGCGCGCCGGTCAAGGGCGCAACGCTGATCGGCGACGGAGCGACCGCGCTGACGCAGATCCGCGCCATTGGCAACGATATGGCGCTGGATCCTGGCATGGGCAATTGCGGCAAGAACGGCCAGTGGGTGCCGGTCGGCGTGGGGCAGCCCACGTTGCTGATCGGCGGGCTGACCGTGGGTGGTTCGGCGGCTTGACCGCAAGACCGGCGATCCGCAAGGCCCGCCCCGAAGACCTGGCCCCGCTTGCGCGGCTTTGGCACGATGCCTGGCATGAGGCGCATGGGCATCTCGTCCCGCCGGAGCTGGTCGATCTGCGCACGCTCGACGACTTTCGCGCCCGGCTGCCCGCGCTGCAGCCGATGATCCGCACCGCCGGACCTGTCGGTGCGCCGCTTGGGTTCTGCGCGACCCGCGCGGATGAGATGTATCAGCTGTTTCTGGCGCCCGACGCGCGCGGCACCGGGCTTGCCGCGCTGCTGCTGAGCGATGCCGAGGCGCGGATCGCAGCCAACGGCGCATCCGTCGCGTGGCTTGACATCGCTATCGGCAATGACCGGGCGGAGCGGTTCTATATCCGCCAAGGATGGGCGATCGCGCGCACCGAAACGGTGCAGCTTGATACCGCCACGGGCACCTTCCCGCTGCATGCAAAGGTTCTGACAAAGCGCGTGACGGCCTGATCTGCCCCGCCTTGGGCAGACGCGGCGGATCAACGGGTACCCGGGGCTCCGCGTAACGCTCGGTTAACCATTTGGCCGCTAGCGTGGCGGCGATGCATGTTGAGCTTGATCCGGGCTTTGCCGAGCCGCCTCTGGGCTTCGCGCCCGCGCCCAGCCGGGATGGCCCCGACCGGCTGGCGCGACTGCAACTCTTCCGCTCCCGCCGGGTCGGGCCGGTGACGTTCCAGCGGCTTCTGTCCGAACATGGCAGCGCGCAGGCGGCGCTTGAGGCCCTGCCGGAGGTCGCCCGCGCCGCGGGTGTCGAACGCTACGCGATCTGCCCCGAAGGCGTGGCACTTGCCGAGATGAAGGCCGCCAGGCGGGCGGGTGCCGCGATGCTGTGCCTTGGCGACGCATCCTACCCGCCGCTTCTGGCCCGCACGCCGGATGCGCCACCGGTTCTCTGGGCGATGGGCGATCTTGGCCTTCTGCACCGGCCCGCCATCGCGCTGGTGGGCACCCGGAATGCCTCTTCGCTTGGCGCGCGGATGGCCACACGTCTCGCCGCCGATCTGGGGGCTGCGGGCTATGTTGTGGTCTCGGGCCTCGCGCGCGGCATCGACACGCTGGCCCACCTGGCGGCGCTGAAAACTGGAACCGTCGGGGTTCACGCAGGCGGGCTAGACGTGATCTACCCGGCGGAAAACAGCAACCTTGCCAGCGACATGGCCAAATGCGGGCTGCGCCTGTCGGAACAGCCTTTCGGGCTTGATCCGCAGGCCCGGCATTTCCCCCGCCGGAACCGCATCGTCTCGGGGCTGGCCCGCGCCGTGGTCGTGGTGGAGGCCGCCGCGCGATCCGGGTCGCTCATCACCGCGCGTATCGCCCTCGATCAGGGGCGGGAGGTGCTGGCAGTCCCCGGGCACCCGATGGACACCCGCGCATCGGGCTGCAACATGCTGATCCGCGATGGGGCGACGCTGGTGCGCAATGCGCAGGACGTGCTGGAACAGATCGGCATGCCGAACGCCCCAGACGCGCGGCCCGATCCGCCGCCTGAGCCGCCGCATCTTTCGCCGCAGCAGGCGCGCGAGCCCGCCGAAGCGGCCGCGCGGGCGCCTGTTTCAAGTGACAGTCTCAGCAAACGCATCCTGACCCGGCTTGGCCCCTCCCCCACGGCGGAGGATCAGTTGATCCGCGATCTGGGCCTGCCCGCACCGGAGATCGCCCGTGCGCTGGCACAGATGGAGCTGGCCGGCAGCATCGAGCGCCGGCCGGGCGGGCTTCTGACGCGCTGCGTCTAGCGATCAGCAGCCCCATTCCCGCATGAAGGCGCCGTAATTGGCGCAATCATAGGCCAGGAACCATGTATCGGTGGTGCCGATTTCGTAGGTGACCACCTCCCAGCCCTCCGATGTCTTCCGGAAAAACGCCTCGACCCGAGGTCCGTCGATCCCCTCGGGCGAAACGCCGTCACGCTGCACCATCGGCGTCGTCGCGATATCGATCTGGCCGCCGCCGGGCCGTTGCGCCACCACCCGGCCGAAGGCGCGATCGTCCTCCCAGAGCAGTTGATCGACCATGAACTCCACCGGGGCGCCCAGATCGTTTTCCACCAATGGCCGAAGCGTGTTCAGCAACTCGCGCCGCTCGGGCACACCGGGCACCGGCTCCACCGGCGAGGCCAGCGCCGGCCAGGCCAGACAGGCCGCCATCAGGATCGCAACATATCGCATCTCAATACCCCCCACTTCAAAATCACCTTCGCCAGAGTGCCGCAGCGAAACGCGCATTGACAACCCCCGGCAAGGCCCCACATGTTCCGCCGCCACACCACTTCCCTGTTCAAAGGTGATCCCTGATGCCTGTTGTCGTTGTCGAATCCCCCGCTAAGGCCAAGACAATCAACAAGTATTTGGGAGACGACTATACGGTTCTCGCATCCTACGGCCATGTCCGCGACCTGCCGCCCAAGGATGGATCGGTGGACACGGACGCGGGATTCGAGATGTTGTGGGAGGTGGGCAGCGACAGCAAGAAGCATGTCAAAGCCATCGCCGACGCGCTGAAAGAGGACAACGCCCTGATCCTCGCCACCGACCCCGACCGCGAAGGGGAAGCAATCAGCTGGCATCTCGAAGAGGCGCTGCGGAAGCGCAAGGCGATCAAGAAGGACACACCGGTCAGCCGGGTTGTCTTCAATGCCATCACCAAGGCCGCGGTGACCGACGCGATGAAGAACCCGCGGCAGGTGGATATGGAGCTGGTGGAGGCCTATCTGGCCCGCCGCGCGCTGGATTATCTGGTGGGGTTCAACCTTTCGCCGGTGCTCTGGCGCAAACTGCCGGGGGCGAAATCGGCAGGGCGCGTGCAATCGGTCTGTCTGCGCCTGATCGTCGAGCGCGAGATGGAGATCGAGGCGTTCAAGCACCGCGAATACTGGTCGGTGCGCGCCGTGCTCGATACGCCGCGCGGCCAGAGTTTCGAGGCGCGTCTGACCGTGCTTGGCGGCAAGAAGCTCGACAAGTACGATCTGGACAACGCCGCCGCCGCGTCGATGGCGGTCAAGGCGGTCTCGTCCCGCGCGCTGAAGGTGCAGTCGGTCGAGGCGAAACCGGCCAACCGCAACCCCGCCGCCCCGTTCATGACCTCGACCCTGCAACAGGAGGCCAGCCGCAAGTTCGGCATGGGCGCCCGCCAGACGATGAGCGCCGCGCAGCGGCTCTATGAGGCCGGCCATATCACCTATATGCGAACCGACGGGATCGACATGGCCCCCGAAGCGGTCGCCGCCGCGCGGGATGCGATCAAGGATCGCTATGGTGCCGATTACGTTCCGAAATCCGCCCGCGTCTACAAGAACAAGGCCAAGAACGCACAGGAAGCCCATGAGTGTATCCGCCCCACGGATATGGCCAAGGCCCCCGACGATATCCGCCTGTCCGAAGACGACCAGAAAAAGCTGTACGACCTAATCTGGAAGCGCACGATCGCCAGCCAGATGGAGGGCGCGCGGCTGGAACGCACCACGGTGGATGTGGCCAGCGCCGACGGGGAGGTCGTGTTGCGCGCCACGGGCCAGGTGGTGTTGTTCGACGGATTCCTGAAGGTCTACGAAGAAGGCCGCGACGATGTGGAGGCCGATGACGACAAGCGCCTGCCGCAGATTTCCGAAGGCGATGACGTGACCCCTAGGGCCGCCGCCCTTGAGGCCGATTTCGCCAAGGCCGCCGGCGACGCCGATGCGGTGATCCAGGACGAGACCGCCAGCGATTTGCGCCGGAACGGCGGCGGCGTTCTCAGCGCCGACGGCGCGGTTCTGGGCCAGCAGCATTTCACCCAGCCCCCGCCGCGCTATACCGAGGCGACACTGGTCAAACGGATGGAGGAACTGGGGATCGGGCGCCCCTCCACCTATGCCTCGATCGTCACGACCATTCAGGATCGCGGCTATGTGGTGAAGGACAAGAACCGGCTGATCCCCGAAGACAAGGGGCGGCTGGTCACGGCGTTCCTGAGCAACTATTTCCGCCGCTACGTGGGCTATGACTTCACCGCCGATCTGGAAAACCAGCTTGACGAGGTCAGCGCCGGCGAACGGAACTACAAGGACGTGCTGGAGCGGTTCTGGCGCGATTTCAAGGCTGCAATCGACGAGACCGCCGAGCTTCGGATCACCGATGTGCTGGAAAAGATCAATGAGGTGCTGGAGCCGCATCTGTTCCCGGCGAAGGAAGACGGCTCGGACCCGAGGCTATGCCCCAATTGCGGGGAGGGGCGGCTCAGCATGCGCACGGCGCGTTCCGGCGGGGCCTTCATTGGCTGCTCCAACTACCCCGAATGCCGCTACACCCGCGCCTTCGCCCCGCCCGGAGACGGCGATGAGAACCAAACCGAGGAGCGGATGCTGGGCGTGGACCCCGACACCTCCCTGCCGGTGCATCTGAAAACCGGCCGCTTTGGCCCCTACGTGCAGTTGGGCGAGGTGACGGAGGAGGAAAAGAAACCGAAACGCGCCTCGCTTCCCAAGGGCTGGGACGCCATGGAGATGAATATCGACAAGGCGCTGATGCTGCTGAACCTGCCGCGCGAGGTGGGCAAGCACCCAGAGGACGGAGAGCCGGTGGAGGCCGGTATCGGTCGCTACGGGCCATTCGTGAAACACGGCCGGATCTACGCCAACCTGCCCGATGTGGAGGAAGTCTGGACCGTCGGGATGAACCGTGCGGTGGAACTGATTGCCGCAAAGGCCGCAAAGCGCGGCGGGCGCGGGGCGGCGGTGCCGCCGTTGCATGAACTGGGCGAGCATCCCGAACACGGCGGTCCGGTCAACGTGATGGAAGGCCGTTACGGCCCGTATGTGAAGTGGGACAAGGTGAATGCCACGATCCCGAAGGGGACCGATCCCGCCGATGTCACCATGGAGATGGCGGTGAAACTGATCGCCGAGCGTCAGGCCAAGGGCGGCAAGAAGCGGACAACGCGCAAGAAGGCAAGCTGAGCCCGCGCCCGGAACGAGAATAGGGCCGGCCGTACGGGCGACGCCGCCGCGACAAGGGCTTGCGCAGGGAATGACGCTGGCGGGGCTTGATCTCGCCCGCCGCACACCCGATGTTAAGACATGTAACATTCCGGATGCAGGGCCGAGGGGCGAAAATGATCCTTTCCGATTTCATCAAGGCCGTGGGCCAGTTATCCGACCGCCGGTTCCTGGGCGTTCTGGGTCTTGGCATTGGCCTCACCGTCGCCCTTCTTGTCGCCTTCTACGCGGCCTTCGTCATTCTGATCGGCTGGCTCCTGCCCGACAGCTTTTCGCTGCCCGTGATCGGGGAGATCACCTGGATAGACAACGCCCTGACCATCGCGGGCATCCCGCTGATGCTGCTTTTGTCGATTTTCCTGATGGTGCCCGTGGCCTCAGCCTTCACCGGCATCTTCCTCGACCGGATCGCCGACGCGGTCGAGGCGCAGCACTACCCGTATCTGCCGCCCGCCCGCCATATCGGCTTTGTCGAAGGTCTTGGCGACGGTCTGAAATTTCTGGGCGTCATCGTCGGCGTCAACCTCGTGGCGCTGATCGCCTATATCGCGATGCCGCCGCTGGCGCCCTTCCTTTTCTGGATCGTCAATGGCGTGCTTCTGGGCCGGGAATATGCGCAGATGGTGGCGCTCCGCCGCCGGGACGCGGGCGGGGCCGCTCAGTTCCGCAACACCCACAAGGCCACGATCTTCGCCGCCGGGGTGCTGATGGCCGTGCCGCTGACAATCCCGGTGGTGAACCTGCTGGTGCCCGTTCTGGGTGCGGCCACCTTCACCCATCTCTATCACCGGCTCAACGCTCACCCATCCCGAACCGGGTGAACAGGTCGATATCGTCGATCGTGATGAGGCCGCCAAGGATGATCCACGCGAAGATGGCCCAGATCACCGCCGCCACGCCGGAGGTTATCAGAAACCGCCGTTTCAGCTGCGGCCGGTGGGGCGCCGAGGCATGGGTGCCGCGCGCGATTTCCCCCGCCTCCCCCTGCGATGTCATCCGGATCGGCAGGATCACGAACAGCGTCATGAACCAGATGATCGCGTAAAGCACCAGACCGCTGACAACATTCATCAGACCTGCTCCAGTTCTACCAGCGTACCGGTGAAATCCTTGGGATGCAGGAACAGGACCGGCTTTCCATGCGCCCCGATCCTGGGCTCGCCCGTGCCCAGAACGCGGGCGCCCGTCGCCTGCAACCGGTCCCGCGCCGACAGGATGTCCTCCACCTCGTAGCAGATATGGTGGATCCCGCCGGCGGGGTTCTTTTCAAGGAAACCGGCAATCGGGCTGTTCTCGCCAAGCGGATACAGCAGCTCGATCTTGGTGTTCGGAAGCTCGATGAACACAACCGTCACGCCGTGATCCGGCTCGTCCTGCGGCGCGCCGACTTTGGCGCCCAGCGTGTCGCGATACTGGGCCGATGCGGCCTCCAGATCGGGCACGGCAATGGCGACATGGTTCAAACGGCCGATCATCGAAGCTCTCCTGCGCAGGACTGACTTGGGAGTGATATGGCGCGCGACGGTGGAAATGCCAAGCGTCCTGTCGCCGCGGCACCGTTTACAGCTTGTCAACCTTACAGGGCTCTAATCGTCCAGGGAATCAGCCGTAATGGGGGCATGACGAAATGGACGACTTTGTTGCAGATCTCGACTTTCGACCGAAACCGACGGCGGCGCGTCCCTTGCTGGGGCTGACCGTTCTGGTGGTAGAGGACAGCCGCTTCGCATCCGAAGCGCTGAGGCTGCTGTGCCTGCGCTCGGGCGCCCGCATCCGGCGCGCCGATTGCCTGACCTCCGCCCGGCGACATCTGGCCGTCTACCGCCCGTCCGTCGCCATCATCGATCTCGGCCTGCCGGACGGGTCCGGGCTTGACCTGATTGCCGAAATCCATGCCGGTCAGCCGCGGGTGCCCGTGATCCTCGGGACGTCCGGCGCCGATCCGGATGCGTCCGAAACCGCCGTGATGGCGGCCGGAGCAAATGGCTTCCTGCCCAAGCCGATGGAAACGCTGGCCTTTTTCCAGGCCGCGATCCTGCGCCATCTGCCGGAAGACCTGCAACCCAAGGGCCCGCGGCCCACGTCGGATGATCGGGTGGAGCCCGATACGCTCGCCTTTCGGGAGGATCTGACCCATGCGATGAAGCTGCTCGAACTGGACAGCCCGCCCATGGCGTATCTGAAGCCCTTTCTGCTTGGCGTCGCCCGCACGGCCCATGATGCCGGGCTGGAGGATATCATCGCGCGCGCCAGCGGCCCTCTGGCGCATTGCGATCGCGTCAGTCTTCGGGCGCTTCTGTCAGACCGGATCCGGCATGTCGCGGCGGTCTAGCCGCCCGACGGGCCCGGAAGCGCGGGATCCGAACTGACACGCACCAGCCGGGTCAGATCGCCCAGGCGTTCCTTCTGCCGCCCCTCGGCGTCGAAATTCTCGGGGGAAAGCCAGGCCCGGAACGCCTCCTTCAGGGCGGGCCATTCCGCGTCGATACAGGCAAACCAGGCCGTATCCCGGTTGCGCCCCTTGACCACGGCGGCCTGCCGAAAGACGCCCTCATAGGAAAAGCCCAAGCGCTCCGCCGCCCGGCGCGAGCCCAGATTGCGGGCATTGCATTTCCATTCGTAGCGCCGATATCCCGCCTCGAACGCCCATTCCATCATCAGGTACATGGCATCGGTCGCGGCGCGCGTGCGCTGCATTGCGGGGGCGAAATTGATATGGCCAACCTCGATCGTGCCCATCTCGGGTGTGATTCGAAGGTAACTGGCCACACCGCTCCACTGGCCGGTCTCCAGATTCTGGATTGCATAGAAGAGCGGGTCCGGACCGGCCTCCACCTCCCGCACCCAACGATGATAGGCCGCCGCGGAGGAAAACGGGCCGTAGGGCAGGAAATCCCAGATCGCATCGCTGGCCGAATTGGCCCGATGCAGATCGGCCGCGTGATCATCGGCGCTGAGCCGGACCAGCCGCGCATAGCGCCCGGCCAACGGCTCTCCGCCCGGCGCGGGCGGCGGTCGGAATCCCGGAACCGGCTCTCCGGCCCTGTCGTGATCTGCCATGAGCCCTCCCCCAATCGCGGCAACGGCGCCGGTTTCGACAAAAGGCGAAATTCATCGCACTGGCAAGCCTTTAGCCGACCGGGTCACCGCCTGCCTGTGCCAAGGCCGGCAGGCGCCCTCCGATCCCTTCGGTGATTTCGCGGGCCGCTTCGGCCACGCGGGCGCCGAAGGCCGTAACCCGGCGGTCGGCAAATCGCGTGCTGGGCCCCGAAATCGACACGCCCGCGACAATCTCCCCCCGCGCGTCATAGATGGCCGCACCGATGCAGGACATGCCGCGATGCCGCTCCTCCTGATCGAAAGACCAGCCGCGCGCGCGCGTCTCGTCCAGATCGGCGCGCAACTGCGCCTCCGTCGTCAGGGTCTGGTCGGTGAACTCCCGCAACTCGCCCCGGGACAGAAGCCGCGACAGATGCGCCTCCGGCATGCTGGCCAGAATCGCCTTGCCGGTGCCCGAGGCATGCATGGGCGTGCGCGTGCCCGCCGCAAAAAAGGCCCGGATCGGGTTCTGGGTTTCGATCTGGCCGATGAAGACCACTTCGGCGCCGTCGGGCACCGCAAGATTCGCGGTCTCGCCCGTGGCCTGCATCAGCGACCGCATCGCGGGGCGGGCCACATCCATCAGCGTCGTCCGGTTCAGATAGGCCGATCCGGTGCGATAGGCCTCCACCCCCACGGCCCAGGTCTGGCTGGCCTCGTCCAGTTCGGCATACCCGTTCTGCTGCAAGGTGGCGAGAATCCGGTGCGTCGTCGCGGTGGGAATGTTCAGACTGTCGGACAGGTCGGTCAGCGAGGCGTGATCCTGCCGCGCCAGCGCGCTCAGCACCGCCAGGGCACGGTCAAGCGCCTGTATGGTGCTTCCACCGCCTTCGGTGAAGGGCGATTTCGGCCGCCCGCGGGGTTTTCGCTGTATCTCCGCCATGACCAAATCTCCGCTTGCTGAGAATCTAACCACAGACCTATCATTCTGAAAAATATTTTCAATGAAATACTGAACGGCAGTTATGGAAAACACTTTCTTGCTTATATACAGAGGTATAGACTCATATTTCTAGAAATGAAAAACTCTTTCGAAAAAATTGCAACTGGTCGTCAGGCTGCTATAACAGCTTCAGCATCACGGAGGAGATCGTGCCATGTCCGACCAGAACCCTTTGTTCATCCCCGGCCCAACCAACATGCCGGATCGGCTGCGCCATGCGATGCAGCTGCAGACCCGCGACCATCGCGCACCGGATTTCGTGGACACGCTCCTGCCCGTGCTCGACGGCTGCAAGGAGATCTTCGGCACCGAAACCGGCCATGTCATCACCTTCCCCGCCTCCGGTACGGGCGGATGGGAAGCGGCGATCACCAATACGCTGAGCCCGGGCGACACGGTTCTGGTCGCGCGCTACGGCATGTTCAGTCACCGCTGGATCGACATGTGCCAGCGCCACGGGCTGGATGTTCGCATCATCGAATGCGACTGGGGTGCCGGCGCACCGGCCGACAGGTTCGAAGAGGCTCTGACGGCCGACAGCGTCCACGCGATCAAGGCGGTGCTTGTCACCCATAACGAGACGGCGACCGGCGTGAAATCCGACATCGGGGCGGTCCGCAGGGCGATGGATGCCGCCGATCACCCGGCCCTGCTGCTGGTGGATTGCGTCAGTTCGCTGGCCTCCATGCCGTTCGAAATGGATGCCTGGGGCGTGGATATCGCCGTCTCCGGCAGCCAGAAGGGCTTCATGCTGGCCACCGGCATGGCCATTCTGGCCGCAAGCCCCAAGGCTCTGGCGGCGATGGACGCTGCCGCCCTGCCCCGCACATTCTTCGATTTCCGCGACATGATGCAGTCGAACGCGACCGGCGGCTTCCCCTACACGCCGCCGCTGCAACTGATCTATGGCATGCGCGAAAGCCTGAAAATGCTCGCCGAAGAAGGTCTGGAGAACGTCTATGCCCGCCATCATCGCCTTGCCGAAGGTGTCCGCCGGGCAGTCCGCGGATGGGGCCTGCAGCTTGTGGCGCAATCGCCCGAGCTTTACTCCGACACGGTCAGCGCCATTTACGTGCCCAAGGGATTCAACAGCAACGCGCTGACCGATCACGCCTTCAAGGCCTATGGCGTCAGCTTCGGCGTCGGTCTGGGAGAGATGAACGGCAAGGCCTTCCGGATCGGGCATCTGGGCTCGCTGACCGATGTCATGGTGCTGTCCGGGCTGGCCACGATCGAGATGGCGATGGCCGATCTGAACTACCCCATCGAGTTGGGCGACGGCGTCTCCGCCGCCCAGGAGTATTTCCGCACATCGCGGGCCGCCACGCTGAAATCGGCCGCGTAAGAGGGAGGAGAGAATGAAAGACATGACAGAACGACCCTTGCCCACATTCGACGATGTGTTGCGGGCGCATGAGCGGATTGCGCCCCATATCCATCGCACGCCGGTCCTGACATCGAGCTATTTCAACGAGTTGACGGGCGCCGAGCTGTTCTTCAAATGCGAGAACTTCCAGAAGGCGGGCGCGTTCAAGGTGCGCGGCGCGTCGAACGCGGTCTTCGGGCTCTCCGAGGAGATGGCGGCAAAAGGTGTCGCGACGCATTCGTCCGGCAACCACGCGCTGTCGCTCAGCTACGCCGCGGGCCGGCGCGGCATTCCGTGCCATGTGGTCATGCCCCGCACTGCGCCCGAGGCGAAGAAGGCGGCGGTGCGCGGGTATGGCGGGATCATCACCGAATGCGAGCCGTCGACCAGCAGCCGCGAAGAGGTTTTCGCGAAGGTCCATGAAGAGACCGGCGCCGATTTCGTACATCCGTATAACGACCCGCGCGTGATCGCGGGCCAGGGAACATGCTCGCGCGAACTGGTGGAGCAGGTTTCGGATCTGGACGCGGTGATCGCCCCGATCGGCGGGGGCGGGATGATCTCGGGCTGCTGCCTGACCCTTTCGACCATCGCGCCGGACATGGAGATTTACGCCGCCGAACCGGAGCAGGCCGACGATGCCTATCGCAGCTTCAAGGCCGGTCACATCATCGCCGATGACGCGCCGGTGACCATCGCCGACGGGCTGAAGGTGCCGCTGAAGGAAAACACGTGGCATTTCGTGTCGAACCACGTGACCGACATCCTGACGGCCTCCGAGCAGGAGATCATCGACGCGATGAAGCTCACATGGCAGCGGATGAAGATCGTGATGGAGCCAAGCTGCGCCGTGCCGCTGGCCACGATCCTGAAGAACCCCGATGTGTTCCGGGGCAAGCGGGTCGGTGTGGTGATAACCGGCGGCAATGTGGATATGGACAAGCTGCCCTGGATGGCAGCGTAAGGAGGATAACCCCATGAATGCGAACGTGAAAATCGAAGACCTTGAAGTCGGCTACGACATCCCCGCCGCCATCGGCATGGACGAGGCGGATATCCAGACGCCGGCGCTGGTGCTGGATCTGGACGCGCTGGAACGCAACATCAAGAAGATGGGCGATTACGCCAAGGCCCACGGAATGCGCCACCGGGTGCATGGCAAGATGCACAAATCCGTCGATGTGGCGCAGTTGCAGGTCGATCTGGGCGGTGCCTGCGGCGTTTGCTGCCAGAAGGTGAGCGAGGCGGAGGTCTTCGCCCGCGGCGGCATCAAGGATGTGCTGGTCTCCAACCAGGTGCGCGACCCGGCCAAGATCGACCGTCTGGCCCGCCTGCCCAAGCTTGGCGCGCGGACGATCTGCTGTGTCGACGATCTTGCCAATGTGGCGGATCTCTCCGCGGCGGCCGTCCGGCACGGCACCGAGATCGAATGCCTGGTGGAAATCGACTGCGGCGCTGGCCGCTGCGGGGTCACCACGACCCCCGAGGTGGTCGAGATCGCCAAGGCCATCGACGCGGCCGACGGGCTGAGATTCGCCGGGATCCAGGCCTATCAGGGCGCGATGCAGCATATGGACAGCTATGATGACCGGAAGGCCAAGATCGACATCGCCGTGGCGCAGGTGAAGGACGCGGTAGACACGCTGAAGGCCGATGGCATCGCCTGCGATATCGTTGGCGGCGGCGGCACCGGATCCTATTATTTCGAAAGTAATTCAGGTGTTTACAATGAATTGCAGTGTGGCAGCTATGCGTTCATGGATGCCGATTACGGGCGTATTCTCGACGAGAACGGGCAGCGGATCGATCAGGGCGAATGGGAAAACGCGCTCTTTATCCTGACCTCGGTGATGAGCCACGCCAAGGCGGACAAGGCAATCGTGGATGCCGGTCTGAAGGCGCAATCCGTCGACAGCGGCCTGCCGGTGATCTTCGGGCGCACGGACGTGGAATACGTCAAATGCTCCGATGAGCATGGCGTGGTTGCCGACCCGAACGGCGTCCTGAAGGTCAATGACAAGCTGAAGCTCGTCCCCGGCCATTGCGACCCGACCTGCAATGTCCATGACTGGTATGTGGGCGTGCGCAACGGCAAGGTCGAAACGCTCTGGCCGGTATCGGCGCGCGGCAAGGCCTACTGACCTGCCCGATATGCGTGTTTTTGGAAAGCTTCGGGCGGGGGCGTGTGCGCCCCTGCCCGCCATGGAGGAATTGCGATGAATGCGATGGGTGATGTGACGGACGGCTTGGTGATCGTCTCCGAAGAGGTGTGCCAGCAGGTGGTGGGCCGTGGCGACGCCTTCACGGCGGTGGAGCAGGTGTTTGCCGCCATGGCGCGGGGGGATGCCTACAACTTCCCGGTGATCCGGGAGGCGATCGGCCATGCGGATGCGCTTTACGGCTTCAAATCCGGGTTCGACCGGGCCGGGCTGGCGCTCGGCCTGAAATCCGGCGGCTATTGGCCCGGCAATGCGGACAAGGGGCTGACCAACCACCAGTCCACCGTGTTCCTGTTCGATCCGGACACCGGCAAGCTGAAGGCGCTGGTGGGCGGCAATTATCTGACAGCGGTGCGCACCGCCGCGGCATCCTCGGTCTCCATCGCGCATCTGGCGCGCAAGGACGCCAGGGTGCTGGGCATGGTCGGGGCGGGCCACCAATCCTCCTTCCAGTTGCGGGCCGCCGCCGAGCAGCGCGCCTTCGAAAAGGTCGTGGCCTGGAACCCGCATCCCGAAATGCTGCCGAAACTGGGCGAGGTCGCCGCCGAGCTCGGGCTGGACTTCGAGGCGGTCGACCGCGACCGGTTGGGCGCCGAGGCCGATGTGATCATCACCATCACATCCGCGTTCGAACCGCTGCTGATGGCGGCACAGATCAAGCCGGGCACGCATATCGCCTGCATGGGCACGGACACCGTCGGCAAGCAGGAAGTGGACCCCGCAATCCTGGCCGCGGCCACCGTTTTCACCGACGAGATCGCGCAATCGATCAGCCTTGGCGAGGCGCAGCATGCGGTGAAATCCGGTCAGATCAGCGAAAGCGACATCACGCCCATCGGGGATGTCATCAACGGCGCCCATCCCGGGCGCTCCGACGCAGACGAGATCACGCTGTTCGATGGCACGGGCGTGGGCCTGCAGGATCTTGCCGTCGCTTCGGTCGCCGCCGATCTGGCCAGTAAAAGCGGGGCGGCGACGCGCGTGGCCCTTTAGACAGGGCGCCATCGGGGAACCCGCGCGGGCAAAACCGCGTTGGCCTTGCGACAGATGTCCAAGGCAAAGGAGTTCCCCGATGGCGTCCATCTATGAAGAGATCAAGAAAGATCACGATACCCACCGCGCCCTGATGGAGCGTATCGGCGAAACCACCGGCGACAGCGAGGAACGGCGCGCCGCGTGGACCCGGTTCTATTACGAGATCAAATCCCATTCCGCGGCCGAGGAAGAGACATTCTATTCCAAGCTGATCAGCAAGACCTGGGGTCAGGATGCGGCGCGCCATTCGGTGCATGAGCATGCCCAGATGGACGACCTGCTGGACGAGCTGAACGAGATGGACATGTCTTCGGGCGGCTGGCTCACCAAGTTCAAGACCCTCCGCGATGAATACGAACATCACATGGAAGAGGAAGAAAACGAAGTCTTCACCCGGGCCAAGAAGGTCATCGGCGCGGAGCAGGACGAGGAATTCGGCGAGCGTTTCCGCAAACGCAAGATCGAGGAGCGCGGGCTTGTCGAGGAGAAGCAGAAGGACAAGCTGGAGGATTGAGGCCCGACCGCCGCGAACGAGATGATCAGGCTGCCCCGGACCGGGGGCAGCCTTTTGTCAATCCTGCGGCAGAACCCGAAGGCCCAGTTCCATCAACTGGTCGCTTGTGGGGTCCGACGGGGCATTCATCATCAGGTCTTCGGCGCGCTGGTTCATCGGGAACAGGATCACCTCCCGGATGTTGGCCGTATCCGCCAGAAGCATCACGATCCGGTCGATCCCCGCCGCACAACCGCCATGGGGCGGCGCGCCGTATTGGAAGGCATTGACCATCCCGCCGAAGCGCTTGCGCACCTCCTCCTCGCCATATCCGGCAAGGGCGAATGCCTTGAACATGATCTCGGGAATATGGTTCCGGATCGCGCCCGAAACCAGCTCGTACCCGTTGCAGGCCAGATCGTACTGATACCCCAGCACCTCCAGCGGGTCGCCGTCGAGCGCCGCCATCCCGCCCTGCGGCATCGAGAACGGGTTGTGGGAGAAGTCGACCCGCCCGGTCTCCTCATCCGCCTCGTAAAGCGGGAAATCCACGATCCACGCGAAGGCGAAGCGGTTTTCCTCGGTGAGACCAAGCTCCGAGCCGATGACCACGCGGGCCCGGCCCGCCACGGCCTCGAACTGCGCGGGCCGCCCGGCGAGGAAGAAAGCCGCATCGCCGACGCCAAGACCAAGTTGCTGGCGGATCGCCTCGGTCCGCTCGGGGCCGATGTTCTTGGCAAGGGGGCCCGCGGCCTCCATGTCACCCTGATCCGCTTCACGCCAGAAGATGTATCCCATCCCCGGCAGGCCCTGTTCCTGTGCGAACTTGTTCATCCGGTCGCAGAACTTGCGGCTGCCGCCGCCGGGCGCGGGAATGGCGCGCACCTCGGTGCCCTCCTGCTCCAGCAGCTTGGCAAAAATCGCGAACCCCGAGCCACGGAAATGCTCGGAGACCACCTGCATCCTGATCGGATTGCGCAGGTCCGGCTTGTCGGTGCCGTACCAGAGCGCCGCATCCTTGTAGGAGATCTGCGGCCAGTCCTGATCGACCTTGGCGCCGTTTCCGAACTCCTCGAACACGCCCTTGATGACGGGTTGGATCGTGTCGAACACGTCTTGCTGCTCGACGAAGCTCATCTCCATGTCGAGCTGGTAGAAATCCGTGGGCGAGCGGTCGGCGCGCGGGTCTTCGTCACGGAAGCAGGGCGCGATCTGGAAATACTTGTCGAAACCGGACACCATGAGCAGCTGCTTGAACTGCTGCGGGGCCTGGGGCAGCGCGTAGAACTTGCCCGGATGCAGCCGCGAGGGCACCAGAAAGTCGCGCGCCCCTTCCGGCGAGGAGGCGGTGATGATCGGTGTCTGGAACTCGCGAAAGCCGATATCCCACATCCGCCGCCGCATGGAGGCCACCACGTCGGAGCGCAGCTTCATGTTCTCCTGCATGACCTCGCGCCGCAGGTCCAGATACCGGTAGCGAAGCCGCGTTTCCTCGGGATATTCCTGATCCCCGAAAACCATCAGCGGCAACTCCGCCGCTGCACCCAGAACCTCCATATCGCGCACGAAGACCTCGATTTCGCCGGTCGGGATCTTGGTGTTCACCAGATCGGCGTCGCGGGCCTTCACCTCTCCGTCGATCCGGATGCACCATTCCGAGCGCACGGCCTCCATCTGCGTGAAGACCGGGCTGTCGGGATCGCACAGAACCTGCGTCATGCCGTAGTGATCGCGCAGGTCGATGAACAGGATGCCCCCGTGGTCGCGCACCCGGTGCACCCACCCGGCCAGACGCACGGTCTGCCCTACATGGGAACTGTTCAGGTCGGCGCAGGTATGGCTGCGATAGGCGTGCATCTGGGGCGTCCTCGGATCGGAAAAGCGGTTCGCGCCGATACACCTTGGCAGACAGGCGAAGTCAACCCCGGGCGGCGGTCAGCGCCGGCAGGACAGGACATTCGCCATCGCCTGCGGGGTGAAATCGGCCACGGCCCGGGCGCTCAGGCTGCCGTCGCGCGCCAGCGTCGTCAGCACCACGCGACGCCAGTCCGCATCCGCGGTCACGATCTGGGGGCCCGCGCCGCAGTCGCGAATGCCGCCGGAGATGAAATCCTCGCCGATCCGGTGGTTGGTGAGGCCCGAGGCCGCCGCCACCTCGCGCAGCGTTCCCGCGTCGTAGCGCCAGATCCGCAGGGTTTTCGCCAGATGCGGGCGGTCGATATAGGCGATTTCCATCGCGCCGTCCCCGTCCAGATCCGCCACCCCGACCGGGGCCAGCCAGCGCCGGGTCTGCCCGATATAGGGTGTCGCGGCGATCAGGCGCAGGGTCTCGCCATCGCCCGCATCGCCATAAATCGCCAGTTGCGCCCCGCGATCCACATGGGTGCGCACCACGATCACCTCCGGCGCGCCGTCCCCGTCCAGATCGTGCAGACGCGGCGCCAGATCCTCGAAGACGTGATCGGCATCCAGCCGGGCGATCAGCACACCGCAGCCATGCGCCGATGTGGGGGAGGAGACCATAAGCCGGGTCGCCTCGATCCCGTCGCCCAGCACCGCATGGGCGTAGCGGGTGGTGGCCCCGTCGAACCAGGCGCGGGAAAAGCCCGGGCCGTCATGGGTGACGACGCTTTCGGGCATGTCCGTGACGGTGTGGGGCGCAACCGTGCAGGCCGCCGCGGCGCCGCCCGACAGGCAGAGCCACAGGGCCAGGCCCGCGCCCCGCAGCATCAGATCTGCTTTTCGGGCATCTGCACGACCAGACCGTCCAGCGCATCGGTCACCTTCAACTGGCAGGTCAGGCGGGAGCGTTCGGGGTTCGGCTCATAGGCGAATTCGAGCATATCCTCTTCCATCGGGTCGATCTCGGGCAGTTTCGAGACCCAGTCGGGATGCACATAGACATGGCAGGTGGAACACGCGCAGGCGCCGCCGCAATCGGCCTCGATGCCGGGGATGTTGTTGTCGCGCGCGCCTTCCATCACGGTCAGCCCGTCGGCCACATCCACCACATGTTCGGTGCCGTTATGTTCGATATAGGTGATCTTCGCCATGTCTCGCCTTTGCGGTTGAAGCCGGTTCGCGCCTTAAGTAGCGGGACGTGCGCGCCCTTTCCAGCCCCCAATCGACCTGCGGCATTCCGGCCCCACAGATCCGCGCCCTGCGCCGTACCGCTTTCGCAGGCGGGCGAAATCCTGTAATCTGCCGCGAAACCGGATCAACCGGGCAGGAAAATCGCGCAGTGTATCTTCGTATTCTCTTTCCGGGCCTGCTGGCGCTTTCCGCCTGCGGCCCCGTGGCCACACCCGATATCAGCGGGCTGATCGCGCCCAACACGGTCGAGGTCAGCCGCGGCATGGGCCCTCCGGGCGCCGATCCGAACGCCTGCTACGGTCGCGAAACGACGCCCGCGGTAATCGAAACCGTCACCGACCAGATCATGCTGCAACCGCCCCAGATCGGCAGCGCCGGCGAGGTGCGGGAACCCGCCATTTTCATCACCGAAACCCGCCAGCAGATTATCCGCGAACGTCGTGAGCTGTGGTTCGAAACCCCGTGTCAGGCGGAAATCGGCGATCCGGAATTCATCTCGACCCTGCAACGCGCGCTGGCCGCCCGCGATCTTTATCGCGGGCCGGCAAACGGTATCATGGATGCCCGCACCCGCCGTGCCATCCGTGCCTTTCAGGCGCCGCAGGGGCTGGACAGCCCGATCCTGTCTCTGGCGGCCGCCCGGCAACTGGGTCTCGCGGTATGGGATCCGGCCGCCGCCGCGGGCGGCGAGGCCGGGTAGCGTTCAGGCGGACTGAAAGGCCTGACGGACCAGATCGGTCAGCGCATGGGTCGGCTCATCGCCGGCCAGATCGGCGCGGTACATGTTGATCTTGACCATCGGGAGATCGGGCAGCACCCCGTTATGGGCGACCCGCTCCACATACGGCGGCTCCGTCCCTTCGATGCAGGCATGCACCGCCAGATCGGCACTGATCGAGGCTTCGACGGTCCGGGTGCTTTCGCTTTCGACGGCCATTTCCCAACTGATCCCGGCCGCATCCAGCGCCCCCTGCACCGATTTGCGGAAGATGCAGTTATGCTCGAAGGCCAGCCGCAGCGGGCGTTGCTTCCACACCTGCCCATCCTCGGCGCCCACCCAGATCAGCGACCGCTCGCGCAGGGTCTCCGCGCCCGGATCGGCACTGTTCTCGGTCGTGAGGATCACGTCGACCTCCCCCCGGCTGAACATCTCCTTCAGCCGCGACGTGTAGGAGGACAGCAGTTGCACCTTCATCCGCGGATAGGCGGCGTTGAACCGGTGCAGCACCTGCGGGATCGCCGGATAAACGATGTCATGCGGCACGCCAAGGGTCAGTTCGCCCTCGTATTCATTGGCGGTCAGACGGCCCAACACCTCGTCATTCAGCTCCAGCATGCGGCGGGCATAGCCCAGCATCTGTTCCCCCGCACCGGTCAGCGACAAGCGCCGCGCCGTGCGGTCCAGAAGCGAGACGCCGATCGATTCCTCCAACCGCTTAAGCTGCATCGAAACGGCCGATTGCGTCAGGTTCAGGAACCCGCTCGCCTTGGTCACGCCACCGGCATCGGCAACGGTCACAAAGGAGCGCAGCGCGGTCATGTCCAGATTTCTCGCCATATCAATCTCCGTGATGAAGAACTTCAGAAACATTCGTTTTTAAAATGGACCATTCCGCTCCATATATCAAGCATCGCAATATGACGCCGCCATTAGATCACGAAAACGAAAGGACTCGCCATGGCCCATACCGTTGCACATCACCACGTTGCCACCCCCCGCCGGACGGGCCTGTTTCGCCTTGTCTCCAAGGCCTTTTCCGTCTGGCGCGAACGCCGCGCCCTGACCGCTCTGGACGCGCATGCGCGCAAGGATCTGGGGTTGAGCGAGCAGGACATCAGCATCGAGGCCGCCCGCCCGATCTGGGATGTCCCGCAAACATGGCGCCTCTGATAGGTAAAAACTATTGGATTACTGTCGCCTCGCGGCCGGCAATCGCTTGAAAAGCTGCCCGTTCTCGCCATATTCAAAGGCAAGGACGGGCGTTTTGCGTTAAGATGTCCTCTTCAACGTATCTTGGAGGTATAAATGGCAGAATTTGACACGATCCGGACTCAGGGCGCAGCCATTGGCCGAGCCGAGATCGATCAGGGCCTCCGCGCCCACATGAACAAAGTCTACGGCACCATGTCCCTGGGCATGCTGATCACCGCGGCCGCGGCGTGGGCCATTTCGGTTCTGGCCGTCACCAGCGACCCGACCGGCGCCACCGTGGCGCTACGGGAAGGTCAGTACCTGACCGGCCTGGGCGAGGTGCTTTACACCACGCCGCTGCGGTGGGTGGTGATGTTCGCGCCGCTGGCCTTCATCCTCTTCGGATGGGGCACCCTGATGCGCCGTGGGTCCGCCGCTGCCGTCAGCCTCGGCTTCTTCGTCTTCGCCGCCGTCATGGGCGTGTCGATGTCCTCGATCTTCCTGGTCTTCACCAGCTACTCGATCGTGCAGACGTTCCTCGTGACCGCCATCGCCTTCGCCGGTCTGAGCCTTTACGGCTACACCACGAAGCGCGACCTCAGCGGGATGGGCACCTTCCTGATGATGGGCGTGATCGGCCTGATCGTGGCGATGGTCATCAACATCTTCCTGCAGTCGCCTGCAATGATGTTCGCGATCTCGGCGATCGGTATCCTGGTCTTCGCGGGGCTGACCGCCTTCTACACCCAGGCGATCAAGTCGGAATATGTGGCCCATGCGGCCCATGGCGATCAGGAATGGCTGGAAAAGGCGGCGATCGACGGCGCGCTTGGCCTCTACATCGCCTTCCTGAACATGTTCCAGTTCCTGCTGATGTTCATGGGACAACAGGAATAGCGCCGACGCCAGGCAGAGTTTCGGAACGGGCCGGTCCATGTGACCGGCCCTTCCTTTTTCGCGCATATGGCGGGCGCCCTGCGTCATCCGGGCAAGGCCCCGGGCCCGCATCCCCGGTACAGACCGCGCCGACGGCCTGTCAGAGAGTTCGCGTCATCTGCACCGCCGGAAAGGTGATGCCCGGGCGCAAGGCAATCTCGATCTCCCCCTGCACCTCGAACCCCATGGCGGCATAGAACGGCACGGCGGTCCGTGTGCTCTGGCAACTCAGCCGTCTGATGCCCGCGGCCCGTGCCCGGCCAAACGCATGGCTCAGGATCGCCCTTGCCAACCCGCGGCGCGTGGCACGCGGGTGGGTGACCACATGCCGGACATGCCCCAGGTCGCGCGGGCCGACGCCCCCTTGCGGCCCGGTATGGGTCCAGCCGCCTGCGGCCAGCGCACGGCCATAGCTGTCCTCGGCCACGTAGAACGTACCGGATCGCAACAGCCCGGGGTTCGCCCGGGAGATCAGGGGCAAGGCCGTGACCAGCACCGAAGGCGGGTAATCCGCTTTCAAGAGAACCGGATAGCTGGCCGCCAGCAGCGCATCGACCCCGGCCATGTCGGCCCCGGTCGTCGGGCGCAGGATGATCTGATCCGTCATGGTGCAACGTCCTTCTCAGGCAACAAAAAAAGGCCGCGTAGCTGATGCTGCGCGGCCCCGGTCAGTCGAATGGCGGAAAGCTTATTTGATCTTGCCTTCCTTGTATTCCACATGCTTGCGCGCAACGGGGTCGTACTTCCGTACGACCATCTTTTCGGTCATCGTGCGGGCGTTTTTCTTGGTCACATAGAAGTGGCCGGTGCCTGCGCTGGAATTCAGGCGGATCTTGATGGTGGTGGGCTTCGCCATGTCACAGGCTCCTTGAACGGTCGGGCCGGGGCGCGGGGCCTCGGTGAATCTCTAAGCTGAGCGGGCTTTTTATCCGTGGTGGCTCCCGTGTCAACCTCAAAACCCCGATGTCAGCAGATGGAGCGCAAGACCCGGGAGCAGCATCAGGAAAATCACCTTCAGCAGATCGAGCTTCAGCCACAAAAGCAGCACCGCCGCAAGCCCGGCAAGGCCAAGCGCCGATGCCGATACGCTGCCCGGGTCCGGCATCCAGATCTGAAGCGGGCCCAGGCTCTCGCGGGTCACCTCGGCGAAAAACACATTCAGCGCGAACCAGATCGACAGGTTCAGGATCACCCCCACGACGGCGGCGGTGATCGCGTTCAGTGCACCCGTCAGCCGCGGCTGATGGCTGATCCATTCGATGTAGGGAGCGCCTGCGAAGATCCACAGGAAACAGGGCGCAAACGTCATCCAGAGCGTCACGGCGGCCGCCGCGATGCCGTAACCGGTGCCCCCCGCCTGCGCGCCTGCCAGAAACCCCACGAACTCGGTGACCAGAATCAGGGGGCCGGGCGTCGTTTCGGCAAGACCCAGCGCATCCATCATCTGCCCCGTCGTCAGCCAGCCGAAATCGCCCACCACCTCCTGCACCATATAGGCCAGCACCGCATAGGCGCCGCCGAAGGTGACCACCGCCAGCTTGGAGAAGAAGAGACCCAGCTGCGTCAGGACGCTGTCGGGGGCGGCCAGCCACAGCGCCGCCAGCGGGGCCAGCCAGATCACCAGCCAGATGGCGACCGTCCGGACGGTCCGGCCCGTCTTCACCGGCGGCGGCGGGGCCGTTTGCGGCGCGTCGCCCGCCATGAAAACCGTCCCGATCAGGGCCGCGGCCAGAATGATGAACGGAAACGGGATCTGCAGGAAGAAGATCCCGACGAAGGCCGAGGCGGCGAGCCCATAGGCCAACCCCGAGGTCAACGCCTTCCGGCTGACCTTCAGCAGCGCCTGGATCACGATGATGATCACCGTCGCCTTGATGCCCAGAAACATCGCCTCGACCAGCGGCACCTGGCCGAAGGCCGCGTAGAGCATCGCCAGCACAAGGATCACGGCGGCGCCGGGCAGCACGAACAAAAGCCCCGCGATCAGCCCGCCGGGGACACCGGCAATCCGCCAGCCCGCATAGGTGGCGAGCTGCATCGCTTCGGGGCCGGGCAGCAGCATGCAGAAACTGAGCGCGTTCAGGAATTGCCGCTCGCTGAGCCAGGGGCGATCCTCGACCAGTTCCTTGTGCATCAGCGCGATCTGCGCCGCCGGGCCGCCGAAGGACAGAAGACCGATCCGGCCGAAGATCCGGGTCAGATCGGGCAGGTCGGGGCGGTTCCGGTCCATGGTCTCGTCGGCAAGGCTCATGCCGGATATCCTTCCGCTTCGGCCCGCCCCGCCGCGCAGGACGGAAGGAACGCAGACCCGATTGGGGGAGCTATGCCCGAGCCCCATGACCGTGGCGTGACAAACCCCGGAGCGGCGGCGCGCCGGAGCCGGGCCGCCGCCCTGCCCCACCCTGAAGCCCGGGGGCTAGAGCGCAATCGTCTCCATCACGTCCGGGTCGAGAACGCGCACGCCCGGCAGCGCGGATTTCAGCTCGCCGGCATCCTGCGCCAGCATCGGGAATGTCTTGTAATGATAGGGAATAACCGTCTTGAAGCTGAACAGTCGGGAGGCCGCATAGGCCGCACGCTTCATATCCATCGTGAAATGGCCGCCGGCGCAGAGAATGCCGATCTCCGGCGTATGCAGATCCTGCAAGACCGTCATATCCGCCATCACATCGGTATCGCCCGAGACATAGACCGTGCGCCCCTCGCCTGCGATCATGTAGCCCGCCTCGCCACCGGCATAGACCGGCCCCGCCTCCCCGCCCATGGAGGAGGAATGGGCCGCGTTGACCATGGTGACGGCCACCTCGCCGATCTGAACGGTGCCGCCCTTGTTGAAGCCCACCGTCTCGATCCCCTCGGCCTCGCCCCACCACGCCATCAGGTCATAGATGCCATAGACAGGAACATTCAGCTCCCGGGCAAGGGCGGGCACGCCGCCGGTATGGTCGAAATGCCCATGGGTGATCAGAATGGCGGTCACGCCCGCATTCGCCTCGTCCCGCCGATCCGCGGGAAACAGCGGGTTACCGTCCTCCCACGGGTCGATCAGCAGAACCTGATCGGCAATCTCAAGGCGGACTGCCGAATGCCCAAGCCATGTGTATTTCATCTCGCGCTCCCTCTGCCGGTCCGGCGCAGGATAGCGCCCGGACCCGGGCTTGCCAATCGGCCTCCGGGGACGCAGCCGGCGCCGCAGGCTTCCGACGCTCAGCGCCGCAAGGCCTCCGTCGGGCGGCGCCACGATCAGCGGCAGACGCGCGAATGGCAGCGGGATATGCCGCGGGATCCGCATCACCAGCACCGACATGCGAAGCGCCCAGACAAAGGGGGCAAAAGCGAGGACGGATGAAAGATCGGCGGGCGTTTGCAACATGGGCCATCTCCGAGTTGCGCGGCCGGGGGAAATCCGCCATCCAAGCCAAAAGCGAGGCAAGTCCATGGAACTGACGGCCCAGATCGACGCCTATTGCGAACGGCTCAGCCCGGATTTCTGGGCCGAGCCGGTCAATGCGCTGACCAATCTGGCCTTCATGCTGGCGGCCGTTGTCATGGCCGCGCGCCTCTGGGGCCACGGCCTGCCGGTCGCTCTGGCGCTGACCGGTATCCTCTTTGCCATCGGGCTTGGCTCGTTCCTGTTTCACGCCTATGCCACGGGCTGGTCGGCGATGGCCGATGTGGTGCCGATTGCCGGGTTCATCCTGCTCTATCTCTTCGCCCTCAACCGGCATGTCTGGCGCTGGCCGCTCTGGCTCGCGCTTCTCGGCACGCTCGCGTTTCTGCCCTATGCCGCGCTGACCACGCCGGTTTTCTCGGCTCTGCCCTTCTTCGACATCTCCGCCGCCTACTGGACCGTGCCGCTGGCGCTTGTGATCTATGCCGGGCTCCTGCGCCGCCGGGCGGGGGCCCTTGCCCGCGGCATGGTGATCGGGGCGGGGCTTCTGGCGCTGTCGCTGACCGCGCGCAGCCTCGACATGCCGCTCTGCGCGGCCCTGCCCCTGGGTACGCATTTCCTGTGGCATATCCTCAACGCGATCATGTTGGGCTGGATGATCGAGATTTACCGCCGCCACATGCTTGCGGCGCGCGCGGGCCGGGGCTAAACCCGCTGCGACTGAAAGGTATGGAGCACTCATGTCCATCGACAAAGACACCGCCGCCAAAGTTGCGAAACTGGCGCGCATCAAGGTTGAAGACAGCGAGCTGGACGCCCTGGCAGGGGAGTTCAACGCGATCCTCGGCTTCATCGAGCAACTGAACGAGCTGGATGTCGACGATGTGGAGCCGATGACGAGCGTCACGCCCATGCGGCTGAAGCGGCGCGACGACGTGGTGACCGATGGCAACCAGCAGGACAAGGTGCTGGCCAATGCGCCCGATGCCCGTGAAGGATTCTTTGCCGTGCCGAAGGTGGTGGAGTGATGTCCGATCTGACCCGACTGACCGTCGCCGAAGCGCGCGATGCCCTGCGCAAGGGTGAAACCACCAGCGTCGAACTGACCGAGGCCTGCCTTGCCACGATCGAGGCCGCCGGGGGGCTGGGGGCCGTTGTCCACAAGACGCCCGAGATCGCACTGGACAGAGCCCGCGCCGCCGATACCCGACTGGCCGCGGGAGAGGCGCCCTCGATGTGCGGCATCCCCGTGGGCATCAAGGATCTGTTCTGCACCGAAGGCGTCGCCAGCCAGGCGGGCTCGAAAATCCTCGAAGGGTTCCTGCCACCTTACGAATCCACCGTTTCGGGCCAGTTGAAAGACGCAGGCGCGGTGATGCTGGGCAAGCTGAACATGGATGAGTTCGCCATGGGAAGCAGCAACGAAACCTCGGTCTATGGCAATGCGGTCAACCCGTGGCGCGCGGGCAATTCCGAGGCGGCGCTGACGCCCGGGGGCTCCTCTGGCGGATCCGCCGCCGCCGTTGCCGCCGATCTTTGCCTTGCGGCCACCGGCACCGATACGGGCGGCTCGATCCGCCAGCCTGCCGCGCTGACCGGGATCGTCGGGCTGAAACCGACCTATGGGCGGTGTTCCCGGTGGGGCATCATCGCCTTCGCCTCCTCGCTCGATCAGGCGGGCCCGATGACCAAGACCGTGCGCGACGCGGCGATCATGGGGGCCGCGATGATGGGTCATGACCCGAAGGATTCCACCTCCGCCGATCTGCCGGTGCCCGATTTCGAGGCGATGCTGACAGGCGACATCAGGGGCAAGGTCATCGGTATTCCCAAGGAATACCGCATGGACGGGATGCCGCAGGAGATCGAAACGCTCTGGTCCGAAGGGGCCGAGATGCTGAAGGATGCCGGCGCCGAGCTGCGCGACATCTCGCTGCCGCATACCAGATACGCGCTACCTGCCTATTACGTGATCGCCCCGGCCGAGGCCTCGTCGAACCTCGCGCGGTACGATGGGGTGCGGTATGGTTACCGGGCCCCGTTGTCCCAGGGGGACGGCGTGACGGAGATGTACGAGAAGACCCGTGCGGAGGGGTTCGGCCCGGAGGTGAGGCGCCGGGTAATGGTCGGCACCTATGTGCTGTCGGCGGGGTTTTACGATGCCTATTACAACCGCGCCCGCAAGGTCCGCGCCTTGATCAAGCGCGATTTCGAGCAGGTGTTCGACGCCGGGATCGACGCGATCCTGACGCCCGCCACCCCATCGGCGGCCTTCGAGCTGGGCAGGGAGATTTCGGACCCGGTGGAGATGTATCTCAACGACGTCTTCACCGTGACTGTGAACCTTGCCGGATTGCCCGGCATCGCGGTGCCGACCGGGCTGGACCGTCAGGGTCTGCCGCTTGGGCTGCAACTGATCGGGCGGCCCTGGGAAGAGGGCGATCTGCTCAACACCGCCTATGCTCTGGAACAGGCGGCGGGTTTTGTGGCGAAACCGCCGAAATGGTGGTAAACACCCCTTTCAAGAGCAAAAACGAGGTTGAGCAATGGGTAAACTGAACCTGGCCATGGCTTGCCTGCTGGTCGTAGCCGCCTGTACCAGCACCCCGCCGAATGACGTGTCTTCGGGTGTCGGATTTGGCGATTACGACCGCTACGCCGCCGAACGCGCCACACGTCAGGCCCAGTTGCAGGGGCGCGCACCGCAAACCGTGCTTCCGCCGATCGTGACCTCCACCACGACCCCCACCGCGGCGGCGTCCACCGACAGCGTGACCGCACGCGCCGCCGCCGCAATCGCCGAAGCCGAGGGCACGGCCCCGACCGCCTCCGCGAGCGCCGCCGCGCGGGTCGACACGAACAACCCGACCATCTCCGACGAGCAGGATTTTCAGGCCGTCAGCGCCCGCGAGAGCATCGAAAGCGATGCCGAACGCCGCGCACGGATGCAGGAGCAACTGGTGATCGTCCAGCCCACCGCCGTGCCCGAACGGCCGGGCACGACCGGCCCGAATGTCATCGAATACGCGCTCGCCACATCCCATCCGATCGGTGAACAGCGCTATTCCCGCTCGCCTTTCCGGCAAGGCCGGCACGAGGCCAACTGCCTTGCCTATCGCTCCGACGACCTTGCGCAGGAGGCGTTTTTGTCCATGGGCGGCCCGGAACGCGACCGGCAGGCGCTGGACCCCGACGGCGACGGTTACGCCTGCGGCTGGAACCCCGCCGTCTATCGCAACGCCGCCCGGGCCGCGCGCGGCAACTGATGCGCTCGCCCAATTTCGGGGAGCGCCGGGACGGGCTGGCCCCTGAGCTTGTGGTGCTCCATTACACCGCGATGCAAAGCTGCGAGGCGGCGCTGCGCGCGCTTTGCGACCCGGCGCGGGAGGTGTCGGCCCATTACCTGATCTCGGAAACCGGGGAGGTTCTGCATCTGGTGGACGAAGACAGGCGCGCCTGGCATGCGGGCGCGGGCGCCTGGGCCGGCGCGGGCGATGTCAATTCGCGCTCCATCGGGATCGAACTCGCCAATGACGGCGCCAGCCCGTTTCCGGCCCCGCAGATGGACGCGCTGGAAAGGCTGCTCCACGGTATCCTGTCCCGCCACAGCATCCCGCCCCACGGCGTCATCGCCCATTCCGACATGACGCCCGGCCGCAAGATCGACCCCGGGCCGCGGTTCGACTGGCGGCGGCTTGCGCTTGGCGGTCTGTCGGTCTGGCCCGGGCAAGCCGCGCGGCCCGCCCCCGATGCGGGCCGGTTTGCGGCGGATGCCGGACGGTTCGGCTATCCCGATTGCGCATCCGATCAGCTTCTGGGGGCCTTTCGCCTGCGCTTCCGCCCCTGGGCGCGGGGCCCGCTGGATGCCACCGATATGGGGCTGATGGCCGAGCTTGCGGCGCGTTACGGCGTTGACCGGAGCGCCGCAAGCGCCTAGATGAGCCTTCGCGCGGAGGGTCGGATGGCCGCGGGGCCCGAGGCTCCGAGGAAAGTCCGGACTCCCTGAAGCAACGGTGCCGGGTAACGCCCGGGCGGAGCAATCCGACGGAAAGCGCCACAGAAAACAAACCGCCGGTCGTTCGACCGGTAAGGGTGAAACGGTGGGGTAAGAGCCCACCGCGGGACGGGCAACCGGACCGGCACGGCAAGCCCCACCGGGAGCAATGCCAAATAGGGATCTCGCGGGGCGGATAACCCCAGGGCCGCTTCAGCCCGAGAGATCCGGGTTGGCAGCTAAAGCCAGCGGGCGACCGCTGGCATAGAGGAATGGTCATCCATGGGCGGGGCAACCCGCCCTGGACAAAATCCGGCTTACAGACCCTCCGCGCGGTCATCTCTCAAGACCCAACGTGCCGAGCGCACGTAGACCTGGCCGTGCCGCGCGATCTGCGGGCCTGGGCGCGCCCCCCCAGACGGTATCGCCCTCTCCGGCCCGTCACGGCAGGTTGCCGCGCCACAGGGCCGTCAGTCGGGAACCCCGCGCCGCGCCGCGAAAAAGGCACGCAACAACGCGGCGGAGGCGTCTTCGCCGATCCCGCCATAGACCTCCGGCGTCCAATGGGCCTGCGGATGGTCGAAAATGCGCGGGCCCTGCGCCACGCCGCCCGATTTCGGGTCCGCCGCGCCATAGTAGAGCCGGGAAACCCGCGCTGCGGCGATGGCGCCCGCACAGGCCGGGCAGGGTTCCAGCGTCACGTACAGATCGCAGCCTGACAGACGCTCCGACCCGATTGCCGCGCAGGCCGCCCGGATCGCCAGCATCTCCGCGTGTGCGGTGGGGTCGGAAAGCTCGCGCATCCGGTTTCCCGCCCGCGCCAGTATCTCCTCCCCCCGCACCACCACGGCGCCCACGGGCACCTCGCCGCGGTCGCCCGCGGCGCGCGCCTCTGCCAGTGCGTGATCCATGAATGTGCGAAACCCGGTCATGTCCAACGGTCTTGCCGCTTTCCAACCGGCTGTCAAACCGCTAACCCGGCCCCATGACCGAAGACACCCCCAAAGGCGACCGCATCGCCAAGGTTCTGGCCCGCGCCGGCGTCGCGTCGCGCCGGGAGGCCGAACGCATGATCGCCGCCGGCCGCGTCGCTGTGAACGGCGAGACCATTGCGAGCCCCGCGCTCAACGTCACCGCAAGCCACAGGATCACCGTCGATGGCCAGCCTGTCGCGGCGGCAGAGCGCCCGCGCCTGTGGCTCTATCACAAGCCTCTGGGGCTGGTGACGACCAATGCGGACGAAAAGGGGCGCAAAACCGTTTTCGACGCGCTCCCGCCCGAAATGCCCCGGGTGATGAGCGTCGGCCGGCTGGATATCAACTCCGAGGGCCTCTTGCTGCTGACCAATGACGGAGAGCTCAAACGCCGGCTCGAACTGCCCTCCACCGGCTGGCTACGCAAGTATCGCGTCCGGGTGAAGGGCGCGCCGAAAGAGGATGATCTCGCGCCGCTTCGCCGGGGCCTGAGCATCGGCGCGGAACGGTTTCAGCCGATGGAGATCACGCTTGACCGGCAGCAGGGCGCCAATGCCTGGCTGACCATCGGCATCCGTGAGGGCAAGAACCGCGAGATCCGCCGGGCCATGGGCGAAATCGGCCTGGAGGTGAACCGTCTGATCCGCGTCAGCTATGGCCCGTTCCGGCTGAACCAGATGAAGCCCGGCACGGTGGAGGAGATCAAGCCCCGGGTCCTGCGGGATCAGCTTGGGCTTGAAGCCGCGACCGAAGGCCATGCGGAGCCCAAACCGCGTCCCAAACGCCCGGGCCTGCGAAAGGCCCCGGCCAAGGGCAAGGCTAGCGCGCGTCCTTCTCGTCGGCCTCCTCCTCCTCGGAAAGGCTGAACCGTTCGATCAGCCTCGCCTGGGACATGAAGACCGCAAACAGAAAGATTGGCAGGCCGAAGGTCTCGAATGTGACCCAGAATTCGGTCGATTGCGTCCGCCAGACCAGTTCATTCGCCACCGCCATCAGCGCGAATGCCCCCGCCAGACGCCTGGTCAGGATCATCCAGCCCTCCTCCCGCATGGGCAACAGGTCACCCATCACGAACTGTAGCCAGGACTGGCCGCGCAACAGCCCGATCCCCAGCACGACGGCGAAAAAACCGTAGACCAGCGTGGTCTTCATCTTGAAGAACCGCTCATCGTTGAACCACACGGTCAGCGCTCCGAAGACCACCACAAGAACGGCCGTAAATACCTGAATACGGGATATTTTCCGCGTCAGAACCCAAAGCGCCGCGATCGAGGCCAGAAGCAGCGGCACAAAAGCGGCGGTGACGATGATGAACCCGTCATAGTCCCGCCCGGCCACGGTCAGCGTGGTGTCCTGAAACCGCATATAGGCGATGAAGAACAAAAGCGGCGGGCCCAGTTCCAGTGCCGATTTCAGCCAGGGTTTGATCGATCGTTCGGCCATGCAGTCGCTCCTTATCCACCCGCCTCAACTATCACCGCACCCGCCGCAATCAACCCCATGAGTGCGGCCCGGCGGGGGCCGACCCGCTCCCCCAGAAGCAGCCAGCCGATGAGGGCGGCGAAAACCGTGGAGGTTTCGCGCAACACCGCGGCCTCCCCCACCTGATCCAGCCGGGTGGCTAGCATGATCGATCCGAAACTGCCGAATGCCACCAGCCCGCCGATCACCCCGCGCAGGGCCAGCGGGCCGAAGGCCGGCGGGTCCGCCATGCGGGCATAGGCACGCCCCGCGATGAAGGGGTAAAGCATCCCGTCGATAAAGAAGAACCATGCAAGGAAGGTGAAGGGGTCGGCCGCTGCGCGGATGCCGTAGGCGTCATAGGTGGTGTAAAGCGCGACGAAAAGCCCGGTCAGCACCGCCAGCCAAAGCGCCGGGACCAGCCTGTCGCGGTCCACAGTGATCGTGCGCATGTTGTAGATGGCCAGGCCGTAGATGCCGGCCAACAGCACCGCGACGCCCAGCCATTGCACACCGCTGAACGTCTCCCCGAAGAGGAGCCACGCCCCGATCACCGTGAACAGCGGTCCGGTCCCGCGCATCACCGGATAGACGACCGTGTAGGCGCCCCGGCGATAGCTCGCGAGCGCCGCCCATTTGTAAAGCGCGTGGATCACGAAGACGCCCGCGAAGATCGGCCACATATGTGGTTCCGGCCATGGCACCACGAAAAGCGCGAAGGGCGCCGCCATGAGCCCGTAAGACGCATCGATCGCCCCGCGTGCCAGAAGCGGGTCGTGCCGCCCCTTTTGCAGCGCGCCAAATACCGCATGCAGCAGGGCCGCCAGAAGCGCCAGCCAAAGCGCCAGCCATTCGCCCGCTGCCGTGCCTTCGAGAGAGACGATCAACTCGCCCAAGGCGGCCCCTCGCATCTTCGTTTCCGGGATATCCCCGCGGGCGGCGCCGCGGCCTCATCCCCGGCACGCCCCGCGAAATGGTATCCGGCTCTCACTAAACGGACCGGGCCATGCCGAAGCGCTCGGCAAAACCGAATCTGCGGTAAAGATGTTCCGCCCCCGGATCGGCGATCAGGCTGATGTAGCAACCTTCGGGCAGGCTCGCCTCCGCCCAGGACATCAGCCCTTCCATCACCTCCCGGCCCAGACCCTGCCGTTGCCGCTCGGGGTGCACCGCGATATCGGTGATCTGCGCGAAACAGCCGCCATCGCCGGTCAGCCGCCCCATCGCAACCAGTTGTCCCGTCTCGTCGCGCAGCCAGATCGCATGCAGCGTATTGGTCAATGCGATAGTCGATGCCGCCTCGGAAAACGCGCCCAGACCGGTAATCTCGCGCAAGGTGCGGAACTCCGCCACGGTTGCCGGCCGATCCGACCGCGAAATCACCCGTCCGCCCCGGTCAGCGCGCGGGCGAACTCCTTCGGGTCGAACGGGGCCAGATCGTCGATCTGCTCGCCCACGCCGATGGCATGGATCGGCAGGCCGAACTTGTCGGCCAGCGCCACCAGCACACCGCCCTTGGCGGTGCCGTCCAGCTTGGTCATCACAAGGCCGGTCACATCGGCCATCTTCTGGAATGTCTCCACCTGAGACAGCGCGTTCTGCCCGGTGGTCGCATCCAGCACCAGCAGCGTGTTGTGGGGGGCGTCGGGGTCTTTCTTGCGGATCACGCGGACGATCTTGGCCAGTTCCTCCATCAGGTCGGCCCGGTTCTGCAACCGCCCGGCCGTGTCGATCATCAGCAGATCGGCGCCTTCGGCCTCCGCCTTCGTCATCGCGTCGAAGGCGAGCGCGGCGGGGTCCGATCCTTCGGGCGCGGTCAGAACCGGCACCCCCGCCCGCTCTCCCCAGACCTGCAATTGCTCCACCGCGGCGGCGCGGAACGTGTCGCCCGCGGCGATCACCACCTGCTTGCCCGCCGCCTTGAACTGGCTGGCGAGCTTGCCGATGGTTGTGGTCTTGCCGGAGCCGTTCACGCCCACGACCAGCACGACCTGCGGTTTTTTGGGATAAATCGGCAGGGGCCGGGCCACGGGTTCCATCACGCGGGCGATCTCGGCGGCCAGCAGGCCCTTGATCTCCTCCGCGCTCAGCATCTTGCCATAGCGCCCCTCAGCCATGTTGGCGGTGACCCGCAATGCCGTGTCCACGCCCATATCGGCGGAGATAAGCAGCTCCTCCAGCCGCTCCAGCATGTCATCATCCAGCGCCCGGCGCGGCACGGCGCTGCGCCCGATGATGCGGTCCAGAAGGCCGGGTTTGGCCACCGGTTCCGAAATCGGCTCCGCCGTCAGATCCACGCGCAGCGGCTCCACAGCCGGCTCTGGCTCTGGCTCTGGCTCTGGCTCTGGCTCTGGCTCTGGCTCTGGCTCTGGCTCTGGCTCTGGCTCTGGCTCTGGCTCTGGCTCTGGCTCTGGCTCTGGCTCTGGCTCTGGCTCTGGCTCTGGCTCTGGCTCTGGCTCTGAAATCGCGTCCATTGCCGGTTGCGGCAAGACCTCTTCGACCGGGTCCACCGGGTCCTCGGGCGCGTCCGCGGCCCCGTCTTCGATGATCGCATCCAACCCTTCATCGATCTTCGACGAGGACTTGAACATCCGATCCTTAAGCTTCTTGAAAAACGACATCGCGCCCTGCCCAATTCACCCGGTCTTCCTCACCTAATACGCAAGCCGGGCGCTGAAAAGCCCAACTCCCCGGTGCGTCATGTCTCGCGGGGCGCGGGCCGTTGCGCTCAGACCTGCAGAAACCCGGCGGTCAGGCATGCCACGGCGGGCCAGTAGGTGGCCCAGACCGCATAGGCGAGCCCGCGCTTCACGCGCGCCGGGACCCGGTCGAAAAGCGACAGCGCGATCAGCGCATCGGAAAGGATGAACAGCGCCGCGCCCACACTCCACCAGATCACGCCGGAGGCCAGCGCCATCCAGCCCATGCCCAGGAGAAGCGGCACGTAGAGACCCACGAAGCCGCGTGTCAGGGCGCCGCCCGAGCCCAGTGCAAGCGCCACGATCCCGCCCAGCGCCAGGAGGATCAGAAGCGGCCAGGGCCGCCCCGTATCCACGCCCAGCGCCACGGAGACGTCCACGCCGAACCCCGCCACGAACAGGATCTGGGCGAGACAGAACCAGAGCACGCCGATCCGGAAGGCCCGCTCCCCGGCCCGCGACAGGGCCAGATCGCCCATGGCCGCCGCGCAAAGGCCCGCAACCGCGACACCCGGCGCGCCACCCAGGACCGCCGCAAGCGCCAGGGCCAGCACGCTGCCGGTTTTCGCCGCGCTTCGCAGCCGGTCAGGCGAGGCCGCGGCCATCCACAGATAGATCAGCGACAGCGCCGCCCCGAACAGACCCGCCGCACCCGTCACGACCGCCTCAAACCTCGTCCGGGAAATGCTTCATGGTCAGGCGGATCGGGTTCGGCGCCGCCTGACCCAGCCCGCAGATGGAGGCATCGGCCATAGCCACGCAGAGCTCCTCCAGCAGCGGCCGGTCCCATTTGTCGGCCTGCATCAGCTTCACCGCCTTCTCGCACCCGACCCGGCAGGGTGTGCATTGCCCGCAGCTTTCCGCCTCGAAAAACCGCAGCATGTTGAGCGCCGCCGCCTTCGCGCTGTCCTGATCGCTCAACACCACGACGGCGGCCGAACCGATGAACGAGCCCAGAGGCTGCAACGTGTCGAAATCCAGCGGTACATCGTCGATGGAGGCCGGCAACAGCCCCGACGACGGCCCGCCGGGCTGATAGGCCTTGAACACATGCCCCTCGGCCATGCCGCCCGCGACCTCGATGATGTCCCGGATGGTCGATCCGGCGGGCAGCAGATACACGCCCGGCATCGCGACCCGGCCGGAAACCGAATAGCTTCTGAGACCCGTCCGGCCATTCTTCTCGACCGCGTTCAGCACCGCAGGCCCCTCCCGGCAGACCCGCGCGACCCAGTGCAGAGTTTCGACATTGTGGACCAGTGTCGGGCGCCCGAAGACGCCCACCTGCGCCACGAAGGGCGGACGATGCCTTGGCAGGCCGCGCTTGCCCTCGATCGATTCGATCATCGCGCTTTCCTCGCCGCAGATATACGCACCCGCGCCGCGCCGCAGATCTATGAACCCCTTATCCACAAGAGCCGCGTCTTCCAGTGCCTTGATTTCACGCCGCAATATCTCAAGCACCGCCGGATATTCATCCCGCATGTAGATAAAGCAGGTCTCCGCCTCCACCGCCCAGGCGGCGATCAGCATACCTTCCAGAAAGAGATGAGGAACCCGCTCCAGATAGTAGCGGTCCTTGAAGGTTCCGGGCTCCCCCTCGTCTCCGTTCACGGCCAGATAGCGCGGCCCGTCATTGGCGCGCACAAATCCCCATTTCCGGCCCGAGGGGAAGCCCGCACCGCCCAGACCGCGCAGCCCGGACGCCAGCAGATCCTCCTGCACGGCTTCCCAGTCCCCGCTTTCGCGCAGGCGTTTCAGCACCTCGTAGCCGCCCGCGGCGACATACCCGTCAAGGCGCTCGTAATCGGGCAGATGGGCATGGGTGTCGCCCGCCGCGATCGCCGCCGCAACCTTGGCCGGATCGGCGTGGTCGATGTGATTATGGCCCAGCTCAAGCACCGGCGCCGTGTCGCAGCGCCCCATGCAGGGCGCGGTGACGACGCGGACCTGCGAGGCGTCCAGCCCGCGGTCCAGCGCCGCCTTCAGCGCATGCGCGCCCGCCAATTCGCAACTGAGCGAGTCGCAGACCCGGATCGTCAAGGCGGGCGGCGGGGTCTCCTCTTCCTTCACCAGATCGAAATGGGCGTAGAAACTGGCCACCTCCCAGATCTCCGCCATCGGCAATCGCATCTCTTCGGCAAGCGCCCTCAGATGCCGCGCGGACAGATGCCCGTATGCGTCCTGGATCAGATGCAGATGCTCGATCAGCAGATCGCGCCGCCGGGGCCGGTCGCCCAGCAAGGCGCGCACCTCCGCCAGCGCAGCATCCTCGTACTGGCGGCCCTTGGGCGTTTTCCGGCCCTTGCCGCCGCCCGATTTCCAGACCCCCTTGCCGGGGGTTTTCTTCTCATCCAGCGCCATGTGCCGGCCCTTCCGCGTTTGCCTGCCTCCGTTCTAACCGGCCTGACTTGCCAAAGCCCACCAAAACCGACATCGTTTTGCCCCAAAACGCAGGCATGCTACCTCCGCCATAGGGAATCGCCCTGCGCCAAGCCCAAGGAACGCCCATGCCTGTGATCGCCCGCTACGCCGTGGCCACGCTGACCCCGCTCCTGCTTCTGATCCTCGGCAGCTTTTTCGCCGCGCCCTTCGGGCTGGCCGCACTTGTCTGGCTGACGCTGCTGGCGGCCTTTCTGGACCAGGTGCTCGCCCCGCCACCCTATGACCCCGACGGTCACGAACCGTGGTCCGACCGGCTGTCGGCGGTTCTGGCCATCGGGCATCTGGCGCTGATCCCGCTGGTTCTGACCGCGCTGGCCGGATCGACGCTGGATTTCGGCCAGAAATGCGCGCTTCTTCTCGCCACGGCCTCGTTTTTCGGTCAGGTCAGCCACCCCAATGCGCATGAGCTGATCCATCGGCGCAAGCGCTGGCTCGCCAGTCTCGGGGCGCTGGTCTACACGACCGTGCTGTTCGGGCACCACGTCTCCGCCCATCGGCTGGTGCATCATCGCTATGTGGGCACCGATCAGGATCCCAACACACCGCTGCCCGGCGAAGGGTTCTGGGAATATGCGCCCCGCGCCTGGACCGGCAGTTTCGAAGCCGGGGTCGCGCAGGAGATCGACCGCCTCGACCGCAAGGGCAAACCCGCCCGGTCGGTCCGCAACCCCTATTACCTCTGGGTCGGCGGCGGCATCGTCATGCTGTTTCTGGCCATTGATCTCGCCGGCATCCTGGGTTTTCTGGCCTTCCTTGCGCTGGCCGTCCTCACGCATCTGCAAATTCTGCTCAGCGATTACATCCAGCATTACGGGCTGCAACGGCTGGAGCTTCCGGGCGGCCGTATCGAACCGGTCGCCGCCCATCACAGCTGGAACGCGCCCAAGGGGTTCTCCAGCTACCTGATGATGAACGCGCCCAGCCATTCAGAACATCACATGCATCCCGACCGGCATTACGACCAGCTCGACACGACGGCCCGCGTGCCCACCCTGCCCTATTCCGTCCCGATCATGGCCGCGCTCGCCACCATCCCGCCGGTCTGGCACCGGGTGATGGACCGACGCGCAATGAAGGTGATGGAACAGGCCGAAAAGCGCCTGCGGGAGACCCCTGCCCCGATCCGGCCCCGCCACCCCGATGTGCCGCCGCACAAGGCGCAGACGGCACCGCCCCGTGACCCGGTCACCGATGAGGATGAGGTTGACGCCCTGATCGCCCGCGTGACCGCGCAGCCAGGCGAATAGCGCCCCCGCATTGCCGGGCCGCCATGGAAACGGGATGGCCCCGCGGCGCAGTGCTGCGCCTGCCCAAGGGCGACAGACAAGCGGCTGCGAAACACTCGCGCAGCCGGTACGGGGAAGCTCGGGCGCGCATCTGCCCGCATCCGAACACCCGGCCGCTGCTTTGCGCCGCTGGTATTCCGGGCTTCGGCCCGCAGCGCCCGGCAGATCAGAGCTTCACACCCCGTCGCCCGGCCAGATCGGTGAAATACTGCCAGGCCACACGGCCCGAACGTGCGCCGCGCGTGGCCTGCCACTCGATCGCTTCGGCGGTCAGCGTCTCCTCGTCGATCTCCACCCCATGGGCCTCGCAATAGCCGCGGATCATCGCCAGATACTCGTCCTGACTGCACGGATGGAACCCCAGCCAGAGCCCGAACCGGTCGGAGAGAGAGACCTTCTCCTCCACCGCCTCGGACGGGTTGATCGCGCTGGAACGCTCGTTTTCGATCATGTCGCGGGGCATCAGATGCCGGCGGTTCGACGTCGCATAGAAAATCACGTTCTCGGGCCGGCCCTCCACGCCGCCATCCAGCACCGCCTTCAGCGATTTGTAATGGGTGTCGTCATGGGAAAAGGACAGATCGTCGCAAAACAGCAGAACCCGCACCGGGGCCGCGCGCAGCAAGGCCAGCAACCGCCCGATGGAGGGCAGATCCTCGCGCTGCACCTCGACCAGCTTCACGGCGGGACCCTGCGACAGCACCTCCGCATGCACCGCCTTGACGAGCGATGACTTCCCCATGCCGCGCGCACCCCAGAGCAACGCGTTGTTCGCGGGCAGCCCGCGGGCAAACTGCACCGTGTTTTCCAGAAGCGTATCCCGCGCCCGGTCGATCCCAAGCAGCAGCGGCAGGTCGATCCGGTTGACGCGCGCCACCGGCTCCAGACGGTCCGGCACCGTGTGCCAGACAAATGCCTCCGCCGCGTCCCAGTCCGGGGCAAGGGCGGGCACGGGGCTCAGCCGCTCCAGCGCCTCGGCAATCCGCGTCAGAACCGTTTCAGTCATACCTTGAGGTCTTCTTCATCCTCGTCATCCAGCAACCCCTCGGCCCGCAGCCGCGCATCGCGCCGCTTCTCGACCAGGCGCACAAGCTGGATGGAGATTTCATAAAGGCCATAGACCACGACAAACAGGATCAGCTGCGTGATCACATCGGGCGGGGTGACAAGGGCCGCCAGTGTCAGAATGGCGACCACGGCCCATTTGCGCATGTTGCCCAGCCCCTCGGCACTGACCAGCCCGGCCTTGCCCATCAGCGTCAGCAGCACGGGCAACTGGAAACAGAGGCCGAAGGCAAAGATGAACTTCAGCGCCAGATCGGTGGATTCCCGGATCGAGCCGAGGAAAACCGTGCGCAGCTCGGTCGTATCGTCCGACAGCGCCGGCACCTCGGACCCGGTGATATAGGCGGTCAGCAGCGGGATCGCGTCGGCAAAACCGATGAAGAAATTCATCGCCAGCGGCGTCACCACGAAATGCGCGAAGGATGCCCCCAGCAGGAACAGGAGGGGCGAGGCAATCAGGAACGGCAGAAAGGCATTCTGCTCCGAGCGGTAGAGACCCGGCGCCACGAAACGCCATAACTGATGGCCGATGATCGGAAAGGCCAGCGCGAACCCCCCGATGACCGAGATCCGCACCAACACGAAAAACTGTTCCTGCGGCGCGGTGAAAATCAGTTCCGGGCTTTGACCGCGCGCGATCAGAACGTCGATCAGGGGCTGCTGGATCAGGTTCAGAAGCGGTTGCGCCACCGTGAAACAGGCCACCATCGCCACCACGAAGGCCAGCACGGACCGGATGAGCCGGGTGCGCAACTCCGCCAGATGTTCGATCAGAGGGGCGGCACTGTCGTCGATTTTGTCGTCGTCGTTCATGCGGTGCCGGTTCCGGTCCGCGGTTCCGCCGGTTCGATCTGCGTCTCTTCGGATGGGGCAGCTCCGGCGTCAGGATCGGCCGCGGCTGCCGGGGGCGTCTCGCCGGGCGCGACGGCCGCAAGCTTGGCATTGCGGATCTCGTCCTCGCGGGCGCGGCGGACCGCATCGGCCTTCTCCCGCGCGGCCTTGGCCTCGGCGGCGCGTTTCTCGGCCATCGCGCGGGTCTCGCTGCCTTCTTCGAATTTCGTCGGGTCGATATCCTCGAACGCCTTGTTGACCGCATCCAGCCCCATCTTCTTGGGGTTGCTCATCGCGCGCAGATCCTTGCTCAGATCCTTCATGCCGGTCTCGCCCGCGGCATCATCCATCGCCCGGCTGAAATCCTTGGCCATGCCGCGAATGCGCCCGGTGATCTGGCCGAAGGTGCGGAACATCTTGGGCAGGTCCTTGGGACCGACGACGATCAACGCCACGATCCCGATCACCAACAACTCCATCATGCCTATATCTGGCATATCCCTGCCTTATGGTTCAGGCGACACGCCCGATCAGGCGTTGTCGCGCTCCCGCTCGGGCGTCACGTCGCGCGCGGCGGTGCCGGCGGTGCCGCTGTCCTCGGCGGTCTGCGTGTTCTCGATCTCCTCGGTGGAGTCCTTCACGCCGCGCTTGAACGCGGTAATGCCTTTGCCGACCTCACCCATCAGATTGGCGATCTTGCCGCGCCCGAACAGCACGAGCACCACAACGGCGATCAAAAGCAGACCGGCAGGTCCGATATTGTTGAGCATGGTTATCTCCCTTGGCGTCTGGCGGGCTGTATCTGCCCGCGCCGCGCAATCACATCCATGATCCATAGGTAAGTCATCTGGGGCGGGATCAAAGCCCCAATGGCTGCGTCAGGCCCGGTTTTGGGCCGAATCGCCCGCCGGAGCAAGGAGAAAGGCGGGTGTTCACCCCCGATGGGGGAACACGAAACACCTGTCCCGCCGTACGGTCAGCCAAAGCGGCGTCCCCGGTTTCGGCAGGAAGACCGCCGGCACGGTGGCCCGCAAAACTTCCTGATTGAAGTCCATCCGGAACTCCACAAGGCTTTCATGCCCCATGAACCGCGCCCGTTCCACGACCCCGCGCGCCGGCACGCCATCCACCGCTGTCGGGTTCGGGCCGCGCCCGCCCCGGTCAAAATCGATCTTCACGTGCTGCGGGCGAAAAATGATCTCCACATCCGACCCGTCGGGATACCCGGGGGCTAGAAACTGACCGAAGGCGGTATCGGTCAGCGCCCCCTCGACCCGCCCGCGGATCACGTTCACATCGCTGAAAAACGCGGCCGCCGCCTGATCGCAGGGCGCGTTGTAGATGTTGTAGGGCGCGCCCTGCTGCACGATCTGGCCGTCCCGCATGAGCGCAATCTGGTCGGCCATGCGCATCGCCTCCTCGGGCTCATGGGTGACCAGCAGCACGGCGGTGCCTTCTTCCTTCAGCAATTGCAGCGTTTCGTCGCGGATCCCGTCGCGCAGCCGGTTGTCCAGCCCCGAAAAGGGCTCGTCCATCAGCATCACCTTGGGGCGCGGGGCAAGCGCCCGGGCCAGCGCCACCCGCTGCTGCTCCCCGCCCGACAGCATATGCGGCGATTTCTGCCCGTAACCGGCCAGATCGACCCGCTCCAGCAACTCCGTGACGCGGGCGGATTTCTCGGCCTTCGGGCCGGTCAGACCAAAGCTCACATTCTGCGCCACGCTCAGATGCGGGAACAGTGCAAAATCCTGAAACATCAGGCCGATGCCCCGGGCTTCGGGTGGCCGGTGATCCCTGTCATCGGACATCACCTGCCCGTCGACGAGGATACGGCCGGCATTCTGGCGCTCCACCCCCGCGATCACCCGCAAGGTGGTGGACTTGCCGCAACCCGAGGGCCCGAGCAGGCACATGATCTCCCCCGGCGCGACCTGCAAGGAGACATCGCGCACGACCACGCGACCGTCGAAATCGCAGGAGACATGGTCAACCTGAAGGCGGGGAGTTTGAGGCACGGTCACGAAAACCCGATCAATTCCATCGGGTTTCGCAGGTAACAGGGGCCATCTGATGTTTCAAGTCCGCCCACGCCCGCTTTCTGTCAGCGAAAAAGCGACCTCTCCCAAAATCTTCCCGTTGACCTGCGCCGAAATCCGGTACGGCCCGGGATGGAGGGTGAATGTGGTCGCATTTTCCCGGAAGACATGGGTCTTGGCCACGCGAAGCGGCTGCTCCGGCGTCACCTCCGCCTGTTTCAGCTTGAAGACCTTGCATGTCTCCGCCCTGTCGGGTTTGTGAAACCAAAGCAGGTAATCCACCAGAACCGGCGTCCGTTCAGGCGCGGAAAGGACAATTTCCACCGTCGCGCGCCCGCCGATCGCCACCGGATCGGGCGTGACCGTTATCGCCTCCAGTCTCACCGGCGCGTCGGCATCGTAGCCCAGATGCGCCATCGCGCCCGGATGGCCAGCCTTGATCAGGGTGCGCAAGGCGTGGCGGGTCATCCAGGCCAATTCCGCGTCCTGTTGCCGGCCGGCCTCCCGCCAGGCGGTCAGCATGGCGAGCACCCGCTCCGGATCCAGCTTGCTGATGTCGTTGAGATGGTTCGCGACCGACCGCGTCACATACCGTGTCGGGTCCGCATGCAGCGCATCGAGGAACCGCAGCGGCACCATCGGGTCAAGCGTGATCGATTTCGCCCAGGGCAGCCTTGGGCGGGTCCCTTCGCTCACCAACCGGCGGACGTGGTAGTTGGAACTGGTGCACCACCGCTCCAGACGGCGCAGCGTTTCCTCGGGCCAGCGGTTCAGAAACGGCCGGATATAGAGCTCCATCGAAAACCGTTTCGTGGCCGCCTCCAGAAGGTCCAGCGCCCGCTCCGGATGGTGTTCCATCCCGTGCCGGACGGCCAGAATTCCGGGAACCGAATGAATGAACCGGCCGAAATCGTCATCGGTTCTGGCCGGGTCCAGTTCGGGCGGCATTGCGGCCTCCAGCGCATCGGCCATGGCGGGGAAATCGGGCGGTAGCCGCGTCTCGATGCAATCCGCGATCCAGTCGAGCCGCTCCAGCAGCTCGCGCCCTTCAAGACCGGGTAGCACCTCGGCCAGAAATCCCTCGGCATCGAAATCCTGCAATCCGGCGGCGTATTCCGCCGCCAGATCGCCCAGCGACTCCGCGTTGAACAGATGATCCTTTAGGGAAAACCGCTCGCTCATAGGGTTGCGTTCGTGGCGCCGCCATCCATCAGGATGTTCTGGCCTACGATGAATCCGGCTTGTTGCGAACACAGGTAGGCGCACATCTGGCCGAACTCCTCCGCCGTTCCGTAGCGGCGCGCGGGGATGGTGGCCGCGCGCCGCGCGCGGGCCTCTTCGATGCTGATCCCCTCGGCCTTGGCCACCCCGCCATCCAGCGCATCGGCCCGGTCCGTGGCATGGATGCCGGGCAGGAGATTGTTGATCACGACGCCCTGGGGCGCGACCTGCCGCGCCGTGCCCGCCACATAGCCGGTCAACCCGGTGCGCGCCGCGTTCGACAGGCCAAGCTGCGGGATCGGCGCCTTGACCGATTGCGAGGTGATGTTGACCACCCGGCCCCAGCCCCGGTCGATCATGCCCGGTATCAACGCGGTCATCAAGGCAATCGGGGTCAGCATGTTGGCGTCCAGCGCGGCAATGAAATCGTCCCGCCCCCACTCATGCCACATGCCCGGCGGAGGGCCGCCCGCATTGGTGACGAGGATATCGGTTTCACCCGCCATTTCAATCAGTTCGGCGCGCCCGCCTTCACTGGTGACGTCGGCCGCCACGGTCGTGACGGTCACCCCATAGGCGGACCGGATCGCCTCCGCCGCGGCCTCCAGCGCCTCGGCGCCGCGCGCGTTCATCACCAGATCGCATCCTGCCGCCGCCAAGGCCTCGGCACAGCCCCGACCCAGCCCCTTGGACGAGGCGCAGACCAGCGCCCGTTTTCCCGAAATTCCCAGATCCATCGCACCCTCCTCTGGCTTCCCCTCCGATCTAGCAGCCGGTGGCCGGCATCGCCAGTCTCGCTTGACCGGCTTCGCGCCGCGACTTACCCATGAACGTCCAAGGAGAGACCATGACACGGCGCACCGCTCAATTCACCTTTTCCACCTATCCCGCCGACGCCCTGACCGTGTCCACCGGGGCCAATGAGGGCGATCCGATCGGGTTGATGAAAGATGTCGTTCCGGGGGATTACTACCGCTTGTCGCGTCGGGCGAACATGGCCAGCCTCGCAATCTGCGATGGCCCCAAGGGGCAGGAGGTGGCCGACGCTTCGCAGCTTGGGCGTCCCGGTGACGGGGTTACGCTGGATCTGTGTCACACGCTGATGGCGCCCGACGGCAAGATGGTGGAGCTTCTGCTGCTGACGATCTGGTCGGATGCGAAAACCTCCCGGCATGTGCTGCCGCTCACCACCCTGCAGATCGCGACGGATTACGAGCTTGTGGCCTCCGAAGTCGAAAGCGCCCCGCGCCGGTTTGCCGATATCGCCAGCGTCAGTTTCCTTGCCGGCACCCATCTGACCATGGCCAACGGCGCGCAAAAACCGGTCGAGACGCTGGTTGTCGGTGATCGGGTGCTGACCCGCGACAACGGCCCGCAGGAGATTCGCTGGATCGGCCAGCAGACCATGCGCACGACCGGGGCGCTGGCCCCCATCCGCATCACCGAAGGCACGCTGAACACCGCCCGCGACCTGCGCCTGTCGCCGCATCACCGGCTGTTCATCTGGCAACGCACCGACGAGGTCGGGACCGGCCGGGCCGAAGTGATGGTCAAGGCGGGCTATCTTGTCGACGGCGCAACCGTCGTGCAGGAGGAAGGTGGCCATGAAGACACCTATCACATCCTCTTTGACGGCCACGAGATCATCTATGCCGAAGGGATCGCGGTCGAAAGCCTGCTGGTCACCAGTCAGACCCGCGCCGCCCTGCCCGACGATCTGGATATCGCGCCATCGGACGCGGACCGGCTGAACGCCTCCGAAATCGAGCTGTCGAAAACCGTTCTGGACAAGCAGGGCGACGTGATCGACCGGCTGACCCGCGCCAGCAAGGGCGTTTTCAAGGACGATTGAACCACTGGCCGCCCCGTCTGCCTGCCCGTTGCGGGACAGATGCAAGCGGGGCGAGGGTCGCGTCAGGCTGTTCCGAAAAACTCCTCGCGCACGATCTTGCCATCCGCGACGTGATAGATCGCCATTTCCTTCATCTGCGTCCGCTCGCCGCTTTCCTTGTGGGTCGCGTCGATCTCGAAAATCACGCCGAAGCGGTCGTCGCCATGCAGAAACGGCCCCTGCACGTCGCCGCCATGCACCTCGAAATTCCCGTTCCACCAGGCATGTTTGCCGCGAATGCCCTCAAGGCCCCTGGTCTCCCGCCCCATGCCGGAGACATCCGCGGCCTCGACGGACACCGCATCGGGCGCATAGAGCTTGTCCAGATTTTCGTCTTCGCGCTGTGTGCGGCACCCATCGACCAGCGCAGTCGCGATCTCTTCCAATGTCATCACGACCCTCCCTTTTGTTCACTTAGTGTTCCCATCTTACGCGAGTCGCCCCCGCGGGTCATCACATTTGGGCAGGCGAAACCGGCGGCGCGCAGATCGCCCGCCGACGCGAAAGCCAGACCCGGGCTGCGGACCCCGGATCATGTCGGGTTCGACCCTTCGGCATTCCGGGGTCCTGCAGGGGCCGGACCGTCATCCCACGGGGCGCCGCCGGCGTCGATTGCCAATGCCCCCGCCCCCGCCTATACCGGCGCCCATGTTGGACAATCGCCCCCCCTTGCCCCCTGAAATCGCCCGCCGCCGGACCTTTGCGATCATCTCGCACCCGGATGCGGGCAAGACCACGCTGACGGAGAAATTCCTGCTTTATGGCGGGGCGATCCAGATGGCCGGGCAGGTGCGCGCCAAGGGCGAGGCGCGGCGCACACGCTCCGATTTCATGCAGATGGAAAAGGATCGGGGGATTTCCGTCTCCGCCTCGGCCATGTCCTTCGATTATCAACGGCCCGAGGTCAATTACCGCTTCAACCTGGTCGACACACCCGGGCACAGCGATTTCTCGGAGGATACCTATCGCACGCTGACCGCCGTGGATGCCGCCATCATGGTCATCGACGGCGCGAAGGGCGTGGAAAGCCAGACCCAGAAGCTGTTCGAGGTCTGCCGCTTGCGCGACCTACCGATCCTGACCTTCTGCAACAAGATGGACCGCGAAAGCCGCGACACCTTCGATATCATCGACGAGATTCAGGAAAACCTCGCCATCGACGTGACACCGGCAAGCTGGCCCATCGGCTCCGGGCGCGATTTCCTGGGCTGTTACGACCTGATCCACGACCGGCTGGACCTGATGGACCGGGCGGACCGCAACGTGGTCGCCGAAAGCATCCGCATCGAAGGGCTCGACGACCCGAAACTTGCCGAACATGTGCCCGCGGACCTGCTGGAAAAGCTCCGCGAGGAGGTGGAGATGGCGCGCGAGTTGCTGCCGCCGTTGGACCGCAAGGCGTTTCTCGACGGGACGCTGACCCCGATCTGGTTCGGCTCCGCGATCAACTCCTTCGGTGTGAAGGAACTGATGGACGGCATCGCCGAATACGGGCCCGAGCCGCAGGTGCAGAATGCCGAACCCCGCGAAGTCGCGCCGGAGGAACGGAAAGTTTCGGGCTTCGTCTTCAAGGTGCAGGCCAATATGGACCCCAAGCACCGCGACCGGGTGGCCTTCGTGCGCATGGTTTCGGGCCATTTCGAACGCGGCATGAAGCTGACCCATGTGCGGTCGAAGAAACCCATGGCGATCAGCAACCCGGTCATGTTTCTCGCCAGTGACCGCGAACTGGCCGAAGAGGCCTGGGCCGGCGACATCATCGGCATTCCGAACCATGGCCAGCTTCGCATCGGCGACGCCCTGACCGAGGGCGAAAGCTTGCGTTTCACCGGCATCCCCAGTTTCGCGCCGGAGCTTCTGCAGACCTGCCGCGCGGGCGACCCGATGAAGGCAAAGCATCTCGACAAGGCGTTGATGCAATTCGCCGAGGAAGGGGCCGCCAAGGTCTTCAAACCCAGCTTCGGCTCCGGCTTCATCGTCGGCGTGGTCGGCGCGCTGCAATTCGAGGTGCTGGCCAGCCGGATCGAGCTGGAGTACGGCCTGCCGGTGCGGTTCGAGCCGTCGCAATTCACCTCCGCCAGATGGGTGCACGGCCCCAGAGACAAGGTCGACGCCTTCGCCAACGCCAACAAACAGCATATCGCCACCGACAATGACGGCGATCCGGTCTATCTGACACGTCTGCAATGGGACATCGACCGGGTGGAGCGGGATTATCCCGACATCCGGCTTTCGGCGACCAAGGAACTGATGGTGTGACCCTTCAAAACCGGGTTCTGCCCACGGGCGAGATCGTCGCGGACCCGGCGCGGGGGCTTTTCACCGGCAATCGCGGGATCATCCATCGGCCCGATGGCACGCTCGGCACCGCGCGCTGGTCCCACAAGCACTGGCTGGTCTGCACGCTCACCCATCCGAGGGGCATCTATCACGGCCCCATGCCCGATCGCGGCTGGTCGGCCCTGTTCTTTCTGGATGAGGCCGTGGCGCTTACGGCGGGGCACCGGCCCTGCCATTACTGCCGGCGGGAGGCCTATCTGCGCTGGACCGCCGCCTGGCAACGGGCGACCGGCGCGCCGCCGGAGCGGATGGCGATGGATGGGGCGCTGCACAAGGCCCGGGTGACGCGCAACCGCGCACAGATCCGCCACGAGGCCGAGAGCGCCGATCTGCCGGATTTCGCCTTCATCCTGTGGAAGGATCGCGCCCATCTGGTGCGGGGGGACCATATGCATCCCTACGATCCGAAGGGTTACGGCCACCCGGTCCCCCGCCCCGGCGGGCCCGTCACCGTGCTTACGCCGGCGCCCACGCGCGCCGTGCTTGCCGCCGGTTACATGCCCGTGCTGCATCCCTCGCTCACCGCCTAGTCACAGCTTAACGGTGGATTAACCGAAATCCGGGCAAGCTGCGGGCATGTTCCATCGGCTTTCCGTCCTCGCGCTGGTCTTCATGCTGGCCGCCTGTGCCGCCGGCGGGCGGGGCGGCGATCTGATCAGCCGTGATCAGGGCCTCTTCGGCGTCTATTCCCGCCAGATGCTGCTCAGCGACGATGTCCATCACGTGCTCATGGGCCATGTGATCGTGGCGACCCGGGGCGACGAGACGATCCGCGCGCTGATCATTCACCAGCGCCGGGACGGTGTGCACAGGCTGCGCTACAGCAGCGCCTGGCGTGGCGGGACCGAGCTGCCCTATCGCAGCCTTGCGCGCCGCGTCGGCGGATGCACCCATGGGCATTGCCGTGATTTCGCGGTCGGGATGATCGCGTTGAGCCCCGAGATGATCCGTGCCGGCGCCCGGAGCGGATTGCGCGCCCGGCTGTTCGGCCCGTCCGGCGCTATCGCCATTCACGCCCCTCCCGCGCTCTTTTCAGAAGCGCTTGCCCGTGCGGCGGAAATGTAACGCTCCCCCTTGTGTGCAGCGCAGCATTTGACCTTATGCGCTGACTGGACTATTTCCCAAGGGCCGTTGCGATGGGCGCAAGGGCCGCGACGCGGAGCGCGCCGGATATGCGCTCCTTTTCTTCTCACCGGCCCCTGCCGGTAACATTGGACGCATATGACAAAATTTTCCGAACTCAGCCTTAACCCCAAGGTTTTGAAAGCCGTGGAAGAGGCGGGCTATGAAACCCCGACCCCGATACAGGAAGGGGCCATTCCCCCGGCTCTCGAAGGCCGCGATGTGCTGGGCATCGCCCAGACGGGCACCGGCAAGACCGCCAGCTTCACGCTGCCGATGATCACCATGCTGGCGCGCGGGCGTGCGCGGGCGCGGATGCCGCGAAGCCTGGTGCTTTGCCCGACGCGCGAGCTTGCCGCCCAGGTGGCCGAGAACTTCGACACCTACGCCAAGCACGTGAAGCTGACCAAGGCGCTGCTGATCGGCGGCGTGTCCTTCAAGGAGCAGGATCAGCTGATCGACCGCGGCGTCGACGTGCTGATCGCCACACCGGGCCGTCTGCTCGATCATTTCGAACGCGGCAAGTTGCTTCTGACCGGTGTGCAGATCATGGTGGTGGACGAAGCCGACCGGATGCTCGACATGGGATTCATCCCCGATATCGAACGCATCTTCGGCCTTGTTCCCTTCACCCGCCAGACGCTGTTCTTTTCCGCCACCATGGCGCCCGAGATCGAGCGGATCACCAATACGTTCCTGTCCAACCCGGCCAAGATCGAGGTCGCCCGCCAGTCGAGCGCCTCGGAGACGATCGAACAGGTGATGGTCAGCTTCCGGCCCACCCGCCGCGATGTGGCCGCCAAGCAGAAACGCGACATGCTGCGCGCAATCATCGAAGGCGAAGGGGAGGCCTGCACAAACGCGATCATCTTCTGCAACCGCAAGGTCGATGTGGATATCGTTGCGAAATCCCTCAAGAAACACGGCCTGAACGCGGAGCCGATCCATGGCGATCTGGACCAGTCGCACCGCACCCGCACGCTGGACGGGTTTCGCGACGGCTCGATCAGGTTTCTGGTGGCCTCCGACGTGGCCGCGCGCGGGCTCGATATCCCGAATGTGAGCCATGTGCTGAATTACGACGTCCCCTCCCATGCGGAGGATTACGTGCACCGGATCGGCCGCACGGGCCGCGCCGGGCGCAAGGGCAAGACGATCATGATCCACGTGCCGTCGGATGACAAATATCTGGGCGCGATCGAGTCCCTGATCGGCAATTCGATCCCCCGTGTCGATCCTCCGATCCAGATCGGGGACGCGCAGGCCGCGACCGACACGGCCGAGGCAGAGGCCGACACGAGGCCCGAGCGCAAACCGCGCCGCAGCCGGGCCCGCCGCGACGATCGCAAGGAGCCCCAGGCACCCCAGAACGCCGCCGCCGAGCCCGTGGCCGAGGAGGCGACTGCCGCCGCCGAGACGCCGGCTCCCGCCGCCCGCAGCCGGGATCGGGCCGATGACCGCGGCGAGCGTGGTGATCACGGCAACCGGAGCCGCGGCGGGCGTGACCGGGGCGGCGATCGCGGTGGCAACCGGGTGGTCGGCATGGGCGAGCACATGCCCGACTTCATTTCGCTCAGCTTCGACGAGCGCCGGGGCGGTCCGGCCAGACCGGACCCGGACCTTGATGACGCGCAGGCCGATGAGGACACCGCCCACGAGGCGGAGGGCGCGAATGCACCCTCGGCCGAGGAAACGCCCAAGCCGAAGCCCAAGCGTCGCCGGGCAAAGAAGGTGAAGGATGAGGACAAGACCCCATCCTCGGACCCCGGCAACGAAGACGCGGCCTGAGAGACGCGGGCGCCTGAGGCCGTTCGGACCGGAAGGCAGCGAGAGGTCAACGGGGTTGCAGCCCCGCCTCACGGCATGCCGGTCACGGGCGCGCGGGCATCGGGGGCGTGTTTCTGGATGAAAACAACCCGCCCCTTGCAGCACAAGGAACGGGTCTGATTGGTCAAGGTGCCGGGACGCGGCGTCGCCCCTGAGCCCTCGCTATCCCGCCATCAGGCGGGAGACCAGAACGCTGACTTCAGGTTTCTTGCCGATCTCGCTGACGCAAACCTGCCGGGCCACACGCTTTATCGCTTCTTCCAGCTTATCGTCGTCGCCGACGGTCCGGTCATCCAGACGCGGCAGCAACTCGGCCAGTTCATCCTCGATCATCTCGGCCAGATCGGCCCCGTTCCCGACAATCTCGGGCAGCCCGCGCAGCTGGACCCAGCTGTCTTCCAGAACCTGGTCATCCTCGTCCACGACCAGCGCCACGATGACCAGACCGTTGAGCGCGAGTTTCATCCGGTCGCGGATCACGCCATCGAACGCCCCCACAAGGGCCGTGCCGTCAAGATAGGTCTTGGCGATCTCGATCCGCTCCACCACGCCCGGCTGGTTACCCGAAAGCTCCACCATCGCGCCGTTCGGGGCGACGATCCCGTTCAGCCCCTTTTCCAGCGCCACGCGGGCATGTTCACGCAGATGGCGGAACTCGCCATGGTTGGGCAGCAGGATCTGCGGGCGGACCAGATCGTGCATCGCTTCGAGATCGGGGCGGTTCGCATGGCCCGAAACGTGATAGAACCCGGAGTTCTCATCCACAACCTGCACGCCTTTTTCGGCAAGCGCATTCTGGATGAACCCCACCGAGACCTCGTTGCCCGGAATGGTCTTGGAGGAAAACAGGAACATGTCCCCTTCCGCGAGTTCGTGGCCCAGATACTTGCCTCGCGACAGCGCCGCCGAAGCCGCGCGGCGTTCGCCCTGGCTTCCGGTGACGATCAGCATCAGGTTCTCGCGGGGAATGTCGGTGGCCTCTTCGGGGCTGACGGTGGCGGGGAAATCGGTCAGCACGCCGGTTTCGACCCCGGCGGTCACCATGCGTTTCATCGCGCGGCCCATCAGGCAGATGGAACGCCCGTTGGCCCGGCCCGCCTCGGCCAGCGTTTTCAGCCGGGCGATGTTCGAGGCGAAGGTCGTGGCCACGACCATCCCCTTGGCACCCGCAATCAGGTCGCCGATCGGTTCGGGCAACTGGCTTTCGCTGCGCCCCGGATGGCGGCTGAAGACATTGGTGCTGTCACAGATCAGGGCGCGGACGCCATCGCGCCCGACCTCGCGCCACAGATCCTCGTCAAACGGCTCGCCGACCACCGGGTGATGATCGATCTTGAAATCGCCCGAATGAACCACCCGGCCTTCGGGCGTGTCGATCACCAGAGCGGAGGCTTCGGGGATCGAATGGGAAATCGGGGCAAACTGCACACGGAAGGCCCCCGCCTCGACCATTTCGGGGTACGCGCCCACCACCTGCACCTGATCGGGGTCCTGCCCCGCATCCTCCATCTTGCGCCGCGCGTGATAGGCGGTGAAGACGCGGGCATAGACCGGCGCGCGCAATTGCGACCACAGATGGCCCAGAGCGCCCACATGATCCTCATGCGCATGGGTGATGAAAATCGCGTCGAGCCGGTCGGCGCGGGCCGCCAGCCATGAGACATCCGGCAGGATCAGATCGACCCCGGGCTGCCCGTCCATATCCGGGAAGCTGACGCCGATGTCGACCAGGATGAAGCGCTCTTTCCCCTCCGGCCCATAGCCGTAGAGATAGCAGTTCATCCCGATCTCCCCCGCGCCGCCCAGGGGGAGGTAGATCAGCCTTGCGCGATCACTCATATGCTGCCGTTTTCCTTGTTGTGAGAATAGATGACCGTGAGGCCATGCATCGTCAGATCATCTTCGATCAGGTCAAATAACACATCCCCGGTGGAGAACAACGGGGCAAGCCCGCCAGTGCCGACAATCCGCATCGGCCGGTCATATTCGCCCCTGATCCGGTCGGTGATGCCCGCCACAAGGCCCACATAGCCCCAGAAGACACCCGATTGCATGCAAGCCACCGTGTTGGTGCCGATAACGGCCTGCGGCTTGGTCACATCCACATGCGGCAGGGCCGCCGCGGCATGATGCAGCGCCTCAAGGCTGAGATTGACGCCCGGCGCGATCACACCGCCCACATAGGCGCCGTCGCCGGCAACCACATCGAAGGTCGTGGCGGTCCCGAAATCGACCACGATCAGGTCGCCGCCGTGGCGATCATATGCGCCGGCGGTATTGACCAGCCGGTCAGGTCCGACCTGCGTCCCTTCATCGACACGCGGGTTCACCGGCAGCAGGCATTCCGGCTTGCCCACGACCAACGGACGGCAATTGAAGTAGCGATCGCAGAGGACGCGCAGGTTGAACACCACCCGGGGCACCGTGGAGGAGATGATGCAATCGGTGATCGCCACCTCCAGCTTGCGGTTCTCCATCAGCGTGGAAAACCACACGAAATACTGGTCCGCCGTGCGTTGATGCTCGGTCGAGGTGCGAAACGTGGCCAGAAACCTCTCCCCGTCCCAGACGGAGAAAACCGTGTTCGTGTTGCCGCAGTCGATGCACAGGAGCATTGGGGGCCCTCCGTCAGAAATAGATTTCGGCGGCCGGGATCACCCGGCGGCCTCTGGACGTTTCCAGAACGATGCTCCCGGCCTCGTCCACCGTCTCGAAAACACCGGTCGTCTGCTCCCGCGCGGTTCGGGCGGTAATCGTATCGCCCAGCCGCGCCGCATGAGACAGCCATTCGGTGCGGATCGGCGCGAAGCCGTAGGTGACGAACTGCCGCTCGATCCGGTCGAAGGCGGCGGCCAGCGGGCCCAGAAACGCCTCGGGCGTGATCCGCAGGCCGGTCTCGTCCCGCAGGCTGACGGGCGGCAGAGCGCCGGGCTCCACCATGCTGCGGTCCGGTGCTGCGGCCAGATTGACGCCGATCCCGATCACCAGATGGGAGACGCCTTGGGCCGAGCCCAGGCTTTCAAGCAGGATCCCGGCCACCTTGCCGCCGTTCAGCAACACGTCATTGGGCCATTTCAGGCGGATGGCGCCCGCCGGCACGCCGACGGCCAGAAATGCCTCGCGCAGCGCCAGGGAGGCCACGAAGGACCGCAAGGCGGCCTGCGCCGGGCCGCCTCCGGGCCGCATCACGAGCGATGCCGCGAAACTTCCCTCGGGCATCGCCCAGTGGCGGCCGCGGCGTCCTCTGGCGGCGGTCTGGTTCAGCGCCAGTATCCATTCCGGCCCCGCCAGATCCGGCGCGATGCGGGTGGCCTCGGCCATGGTACTGTCTGTCTCGGGCAGAACCCGGCGGCCCACACCTTCAGGCCAGCACGCCATGCTAGCGGACAAGCGTCGCCGCGGCGGCTTCGGCCAGGCCATCCACGCCGAACAGGTTGAAGACGCCCAGAACCATGATCGCGGCGCAGGCCACCAGCCCGACCCAGGGCACCAGCCCCATTCTGCCGTCAAGGCCGTCTTCCTCGGCCCCGAAATACATCAGATAGACGATGCGCAGATAGTAGAACGCCCCGATGACCGACGCGATAACACCGGCCACCGCCAGCCAGATCAGCCCGGCATCGACCGCGGCCATGAGCACGGCGAACTTGCCGAAGAACCCGACCATCGGCGGCACACCTGCCAGGCTGAACATCAGGACCAGTACCGCAAGCGCCTTGAGCGGCTCCTTGGAGGAGAAGTTGCTGAGCGCGGTGATTTCCGTCACGTGGCGCCCGTCCTTTTCCATCGACATGATGAACGCGAAAGTGCCGATATTCATCGTCACGTAGATCGCCATATAGATCAGCATGGCGGTCACGCCCTGCTCGGTTCCGGCAGACAGGCCCATCAGCGCAAAGCCCATATGCGAGATCGAGGAATAGGCCATCAGGCGCTTGATATCCGTCTGCCCGATCGCGGCGATCGCCCCCAGAAACATCGAAAAGACCGCGAGAAACGCCACGATCTGCTGCCAGTCGCCCACCGCACCGCCGAAGGCGTCATGCACGACCCGGGCGAACAGCGCCATCGCCGCAACCTTGGGTGCGGTGGCGAAGAAGGCCGTCACCGGCGTGGGGGAGCCCTCATAGACATCCGGCGTCCACATATGGAACGGCGCGGCGGAGACCTTGAAGGCCAGCCCCGCGATCAGGAACACCAGCCCCAGAAGCAGACCGAGTCGACAATTCTCCGTTCACCGCCGTGTCGATGATGCCCGAGAAAAGCGGTGGTGGCCGGAATAGCCGTAGACCAGCGAGGCGCCGTAGAGCAGCAGGCCAGAGGAGAGCGCGCCGAGGATGAAGTACTTCAACCCCGCCTCGGTGGAGCGCACGCTGTCGCGCCGCAGGGAGGCGATCACGTAAAGCGACAGGGATTGCAGCTCCAGCCCCATGTAGAGCGCCATCAGGTCGCCTGCGGACACCATTATCATCATGCCGATCGTCGCCAGCGTGATCAGCATCGGGTATTCGAACCGCAACAGGTCCGATTTTTCCATGTAATCATGGCTGATCACAAGAATCGCCGCGGCGGCGAGCAGGATCGTGATCTTGGCAAAACGCGCGAAACCGTCATCGACGAACATGCCGCCGAAGGCGATGCGGGTGCCGCCGCCGGTCACCCCGATATAGAAGGCCATCACCACGAACAGGACGGCGGTGACATAGGTCAGTGTGGAGGCCAGCCCGTCCTTGGACGTATAGACCGCCGCAAGCAATCCGATCATCGCATAGATGGCGAGAACGATCTCGGGGGTCAGAATGGAAAGATCGGTGGCGATCATTGCATCACCTCAATGGCTGGCGACTTGCGTATCCGGCACATGCTGTGCCAGCGCAACGTCGTAATTGGTCAACAGCGCCTCGACCGAGGGGCCGATGATGTCGGTCACCAGACTGGGGTAGACGCCCAGAAGCAGGGTCATGACGATCAGCGGCGCAAAGATCATGCGCTCGCGGCGCGTCATGTCGGTGATGGATTTCAGGCTTTCCTTGATCAGGTCGCCGAAGACAACCCGGCGATACAGCCAAAGCGCGTAGCCCGCGCTCAGGATCACGCCGGTCGCCGCCAGCACGCCGATCCAGGTATTGACCTGGAAGACGCCCACCAGCGTCAGGAATTCACCCACGAAACCCGAGGTTCCGGGCAGGCCCACATTCGCCATGGTGAACAGCATGAACACCAGCGCATAGGCCGGCATGCGTGTGACCAGCCCGCCATAGGCTTCGATGTCGCGCGTGTGCATCCGGTCGTAGATCACCCCGACGCAGAGAAAGAGCGCGCCCGAGATGAAGCCGTGGCTGATCATCTGGAAAATCGCCCCGTCCACGCCCTGCTGATTGGCGGCGAATATGCCCATGGTGACGAAGCCCATATGCGCCACGGAGGAATAGGCGATCAGCTTCTTCATGTCGTCCTGCACCATCGCCACCAGCGAGGTGTAGATGATCGCGATCACCGACAGCCACATGACCAGCGGCGCCATGATGTCCGAGGCGACCGGAAACATCGGCAGGCTGAACCGCAGGAAGCCGTAGCCGCCCATTTTCAACAGGATCGCGGCCAGCACGACCGAGCCTGCGGTGGGTGCCTGCACATGGGCATCCGGCAGCCAGGTGTGGACCGGCCACATCGGCATCTTGACGGCGAAGCTGGCGAAGAAGGCAAGCCACAGAAGCATCTGCATGCCGCCTGCGATCTGCCAGCCAAGCAGGCTGATCGGACCCGCATCGAACTGATGCTGCAACAGGCTGGGAATGTCGGTCGTGCCCGCGTCGATATACATCGCGACCATGGCCACCAGCATCAGGACCGAGCCGAGGAAGGTATAGAGAAAGAACTTGAAGCTGGCATAGATCCGGTTCGCCCCGCCCCAGATGCCGATGATCAGGAACATCGGGATCAGGCCCGCCTCGAAGAACAGGTAGAACAGCACCAGATCCAGCGCGACGAAGACCCCGATCATCAGGGTTTCGAGGATCAGGAGCGCGATCATGTAATCCTTGACCCGGTGGGTCACATCCCAGCACGCCGCGATCACCAGCGGCATCAGGAAGGTGGTCAGCATCACGAACAGCACGCTGATGCCGTCGACACCCAGCTTGTAGGTCAGGCCCAGAAGCCATTCACGCTCCACGACCAGCTGGAAACCCGTCTGGTCGGGATCGAACTCGAACAGAATGGCCAGCGATATGATGAAGGTCGCGGTGGTCGCCGCAAGCGCCAGCCATTTGGCGTTCTGCTGCGCCATGGCGTCGTCGCCGCGCAGGAACAGCGCCATGATCAGCGCGGCGGCCATCGGCAGGAAAGTGACGATCGACAGGAGGGAATTGAAATCCATGGTTGTCTCTTAGCCCCCGATCGACAGAGTTGCCCAGGTGATCAGAAGGACGATCCCCAGCACCATCGCGAAGGCATAGTGGAAGATGTAGCCCGACTGCGCCCGGCCCGCGAGCCGGGTGAAGAAGGGGATGATGCCCATGGCCAGCCCGTTGATCCCGCCATCGATGACCTTGCCATCGCCGCCTTTCCACAGGAGCCGGCCCAGAGCGATGGCCGGCCGCACGAAGATCGCGTCATAGATCTCGTCGAAATACCACTTGTTCAGCAGGAACCGGTAGAGGATCGGATTGGTCTCGGCCCAGACCTTCGGCAGGCGCGGAGAGACGAGATAGAAGAGGATCGCCATCGCCAGCCCCAGAAGCATCGCGATGAAGGGGGAGAACTTGACCCAGGTCGGCACTTCATGGGCTTCGTTCAGCACGTCATTGCCCGGCGCCGCATGGATCGCGCCTTCGCCGGGCGCGCCGATCAGGACATAGTGGTGCTCCGCCTCTTCGGCATAGGCCGCCTCGCCCCCGTGATCCTCGCCCTCCGCGGCAGGTGCGGCCGCGTCCGCTCCATGGCTGTCCTCTGTGGCGTGTTCGCCTTCCGCCGCATGGGCCCCGGCCTCGGCATATTCGACGCCGAAGAACTCCCCGACCTCATCGGTATGGCCGAAGAAGCTGTTGTACCAGATGAAGCCCGAGAAGATCGCCCCGAGGGCCAGCACGCCAAGCGGGGCCAGCATCGTCCACGGGCTTTCATGGGCATGGTCATGGGTATGCTTGTCGCCCCGCGGCTCCCCGAAGAAGGTCAGGAACATCAGCCGCCAGGAATAGAAGCTGGTGAAGGCCGCCGCGATCACTAGAAGCCAGAACGCGTATTGGCCAAGATCGCCGCCGAAGGCGAAGGCGCTTTCGACCACCGCATCCTTGGAGAAGAAACCGGCGAACCCGATATAGGTGAGCGGAATGCCGACCCCGGTGATCGCCAGCGTCCCGATCATCATCGCCCAGAACGTGTACGGGATCTTTTTGCGCAGGCCCCCGTAATTCCGCATGTCCTGCTCGTGATGCATCGCGTGGATGACGGAGCCTGCGCCCAAGAAGAGCATCGCCTTGAAGAACGCGTGCGTGAACAGGTGGAACATCGCCACCGAATAGACGCCCACACCGGCGGCCACGAACATGTAGCCCAGCTGCGAGCAGGTCGAATAGGCGATCACACGTTTGATGTCGTTCTGAACAAGGCCCACGGTCGCGGCGAAAAACGCGGTCGCGGCCCCGACGATGATGATGAAATTCGTGGCAAACGGGGCATATTCCATGATCGGCGACATGCGGCAGACAAGGAACACGCCTGCGGTCACCATGGTGGCCGCGTGGATCAGCGCCGAAACCGGCGTCGGGCCCTCCATCGCGTCGGGCAGCCAGGTGTGCAGGAAAAGCTGCGCCGATTTCCCCATCGCCCCGATGAACAGCAGCATGGCGATCGTGTTGGCCGCGTTGACCTCGTAGCCGAGGAAGCTGAAGGTCATCTCGGCCAGTTCCGGCCCCATGGCCAGGATCACGTCGAAATTGATGCTGTCGGTCATCCAGAACAGCGCGAAGATCCCCAGAAGGAAACCGAAATCCCCCACACGGTTGACGATGAACGCCTTCATCGCCGCCGCCCCGGCGGAGGGTTTGCGGTAATAGAACCCGATCAACAGGTAGGAGGCGACGCCCACGCCCTCCCAGCCGAAGAAAAGCTGCAACAGGTTGTCGGCGGTCACCAGCACCAGCATCGTGAAGGTGAAAAACGAAAGATAGGCGAAGAACCGGGGGCGATAGCTCTCCCCCTCCTTGAAATTCTCGTCATGGGCCATGTAGCCGAAGCTGTAGAGATGGACGAGCGCCGAGACCGTGGTGATCACGATCAGCATGATCGCGGTCAGCCGGTCGATGCGGATACCCCATGATGTGTCGAGCGAGCCCGAGGCGATCCAGGTGAAAAGCGGCTCGGAATAATAGCCATTTTCATGCGCGCCTGGGTCGAAGGTCAGGAAGATGGTCCAACTCAACAGCATCGAGAGGAACAGAAACCCCGTCGCCGCGACGCAGGCCGCCTGTTCCCCGATCAACCGCCAGGAGAACCCGCAGATCAGCGCACCCACCAGCGGGGCGAAAAGGAGGATCGTTTCCATCGCCCTAGCCCTTCATCACATTGACATCTTCCACTGCGATCGTGCCGCGGTTGCGGAAGAAACAGACCAGAATGGCCAGGCCGATGGCCGCCTCGGCGGCGGCAACGGTCAGCACGAAGAGCGTGAAGACTTGCCCGGTCAGATCGCCCAGGAAGAACGAGAAGGCAACAAGGTTGATATTAACGGCCAACAGCATCAGCTCGATCGACATCAGAATGATGATCACGTTCTTCCGGTTCAGGAAAATCCCGAAAATTCCGATGACGAACAGCGCCGCCGCTACTGTCAGGTAATGTTCCAGTCCAATCGTCATGTCGTCCCTCCGGGGGCACGCCCCGTGTCTCGTTCAAATCGTCGCGCGTTCGCGACGGGGCGGCGTCTTACAACCCCTGCCCCGGTTTCACATCCTTCAGTTCCATCGCCTTGGCCGGGTCGCGCATCATCTGGGCGATCACATCCTGGCGCTTGATGTCCTGACGGTGGCGCAGCGTCAGAAGGATCGCGCCGATCATCGCCACCAGCAGGATCAGACCGGACAGCTGGAACAAGAGGAAATACTGGTCATAGAGCAGCAGGCCGAGCGCCTGGGTGTTGTGCACCTCGTCCAGCGGCGGTGTCGGGCTGGCAAGCCGCGCCTCGACCCCGGCGGAGAACTCCCAGGTGCCGAAGGCCAGAACCAGCTGCATCATCAGGACCACGCCGATCAGACCGGCCAACGGCACGTATTTCGCCATCTCGGCCTTCAGCTCGGCGAAATCGACATCCAGCATCATCACCACGAACAGGAACAGCACCGCAACCGCGCCCACATAAACGATGACCAGCAGGAACGCGACGAACTCCGCCCCAAGCAGCACGAAGAACCCCGCCGCCTGAATGAAACACAGGATCAGCCACAGGACCGAATGGACCGGATTGCGGGCGACGACGACGAACAGCGCGGCCGTCACCAGAATGATCGCGAAGGTGTAGAAGGTGAAATCGGCAATATGCATTCCGCGGCTACTCCTCAGCCTCGTCGATGACGGCCTTGGCCAGTTCCATCGCCTTGTTCATGGCCGGCACACCAGCAAAGACCGCGGCCTGGCCGATCGTCTCGGCGATCTCCTGCTTGGTGGCCCCCGCCTCCACCGCGTGGCGCACGGTCAGGCGGATCTGCGGCTCGGCCACCGCGCCCTGAATGGTGAGGCCCTGAAGCGTCAGCAGAAGCCGGGTTTTCGCGTCCAGGCCGTCAGGGTTGAACTGCTTTCCCCAGAACGCCTCCAGCACTTCCGACGGGATCGTCGGCCATATCTTGTCAAACCCCTGCGCCGTGAAATTGGCCATCGCCGGATTCACGGTCTTGACCCATTCCTGGGCCATTTGCTGGGTCTGGGCGAACATCGCCTCGAACGGGTTCTGGGGGGTGTCACTCATCGGTAGGGCGCGTCCATTTCAAGGTTACGGGCGATCTCCGCCTCCCAGCGCTCGCCGTTTTCCAGAAGCTTGGCCTTGTCGTAGAACAGCTCTTCGCGGGTTTCGGTGGCGAATTCGAAATTCGGCCCCTCGACGATTGCATCCACCGGGCAGGCCTCCTGGCAGAAGCCGCAATAGATGCATTTCGTCATGTCGATATCGTAGCGCGTGGTCCGGCGGGAGCCGTCTTCGCGCGGCTCCGCGTCGATGGTGATGGCCTGCGCGGGGCAGATTGCCTCGCACAGCTTGCACGCGATGCATCGCTCCTCGCCGTTGGGATAGCGCCGCAGCGCATGTTCACCGCGAAAACGGGGGCTTAGCGGGCCCTTTTCATGGGGATAGTTCACCGTGGACTTGGGGGCGAAGAAATACTTCATCCCCAGTTTGAAACCCTGGAAGAAATCGGCCAGCAGGAAGTACTTGGCCGCACGGGTATAGTCGATCTGTGTCATCGTCAGCCTCCAATCGCCCAACGGGCATAGGCGCCGCCAAAGAGTTCGAATTTCGCCAGGAAAGACACGATTACAACCCAGGCGAGCGACATCGGCAGGAAGACCTTCCAGCCAAGCCGCATCAGTTGGTCATAGCGATAACGCGGGGTGATCGCCTTCACCATCGCGAACAGGAAGAAGAAGAAGCTCATCTTCAGGATCATCCAGAACGCCCCGTCCGGCAGCCCCGGGATCGGCGACAGCCAGCCGCCGAAGAACAGCAGCGAAATCAGCGCGCACATCAGGAAGATGGCGATGTACTCGCCGGCCATGAACAACAGGAACGGCGTCGAGGAATACTCCACCTGATAGCCCGCCACCAGTTCCGATTCCGCCTCCGGCAGATCGAAGGGCGGGCGGTTCGTTTCAGCCAGCGTGCTGATGAAGAACAGGAACACCATCGGCAGATGCGGCAGCCAGTACCAGTTGAACAGGCCCAGATCGCCATCCTGCGCGCGGACGATATCGCCGAAATTCATGCTGCCGGTGGTGATGATCACACCGATGATGATCAGCCCGATCGACACCTCGTAGGAGATCATCTGCGCCGCCGAGCGCAGACTGCCGAGGAACGGGTATTTCGAGTTGCTGGCCCAGCCCCCCATGATCACGCCGTAAACCTCCAGCGAGGAAATCGCGAAGACATAGAGAATGGCGATGTTCAGATCCGCCAGAACCCATGTGTCGTTGAACGGAATGACGGCCCAGGCCACCATCGCCAGAACGAAACTGGTCAAGGGCGCCAGCATGAAGACCGGCTTGTCCGCGCCGGCGGGAACCACGACTTCCTTGACCACGTATTTCAGCGCATCTGCCACGGTTTGCAGCAGGCCAAAGGCGCCCACCACGTTGGGGCCGCGGCGCATCTGGACCGCGGCCCAGATCTTGCGGTCGCCATAGACCAGAAACAGAAGCGAGATCATCACGAAACCGATGACCAGCAGGCTTTGCGCCGCCATGATCAGCGCGATGCCGGGAGTGGTTGAAAAGAAGCCGTCCATTCGTCCTCACACGGTCGGTATACCTTGCTCGGCGCAGGCCGCAGCCACCACTTCGGCGTCTAACGTCTGCAACCCTCGCGGGAGCGCCGGTGAGATGGTGTAAACCGCATCTCCGCGCCAAACGCCACCCTCTTCCTGCACATTAGTGCGGACATGTCGCGCAAAACCATAACCGCGGATCAGCGCATATTGCGACGCGGCGCATTTGGCATAATCCTCTACATCCGCGCGGGTGGCCAGTCCCGTCATCTGCACCCGGAAATTGACCAGATCATCGTCCAGAAGCCGGGTTTCCACACCATCGTAGAACGCAGCCCGGTTCGGGCTGTCCACCGGCGGCCCGCCCGCGCAGGCCGCAAGGGCCGAAAGGCAGACGACGCCCGCGATCAAAGGCATACGGCCCGGAACGCGCATGTCGCGCCTTACTCCGCCGCGATGGGGGTGGCGCGGCGGGCCTTCGCATTGGCGCTCAGCTCCGCCATGAGCAGGCTGGCCCGCGTGATCGGGTTGGTCAGGTAATGATCGGCGATCGCGTTGCGGAAATCGCCATCGTCCGGCTTCGCGGCATCCAGCGGCTGCCAGTCGTTTTCCGGCACCTCGTCGATGGTTGCAAGCTGCGGCGCCTCGGCGACCATCGCCTGACGCAGCGCCGCAAGGCTGTCATAGGGCAGGGTCGCGCCAATCTCCGCCGACAGTGCGCGCAGGATGGCCCAGTTCTCCTTGGCCTCGCCGGGCGCGAACCCGGCGCGCAGCGCCAGTTGCGGGCGGCCCTCGGTGTTCACGAACAGCCCCTGCTCCTCGGTATAGGCCGCGGCGGGCAGGATCACGTCGGCGCGGTGCGCGCCCCGGTCCCCATGGCTGCCCTGATAGATGACGAACGGCCCCTCGGGCAGTCTCGATCTCGTCGGCCCCCAGATTATAGACCACATCGGCCCCTTCGAGGGCGGCATCGATTCCTCCCTCGGTCACGGCGCCTGCATCCATCGCGCCCACGCGGGATGCGGCCGTGTGCAGGATCAGAAGCTTCGATTGCGCCGCTTCGGCAAGCCGCATCGCCGTGGCCAGAACCGCCGCGCCATCGGAACGCCGCAGCGCGCCCTGCCCCACGATCACCACGCCCGGGACGCCATGCTTGTCGGAATGATCCATCGCCGCCAGTTTCGCCAGCGCCGCACCACCGGGGCCCAGATGGGTCACGTCGTAGGTCAGATCGACCGCTTCACCGATCAGGCCGACCTGCGCGCCGCGCAGCCAGGCCTTGCGGATCCGCGCGTTCAGAACCGGCGCCTCGGCCCGGGGGTTCGTCCCGATCAGCAAAATCGATTTCGCGTCGTCGATATACTCGATGGATGCCGTCCCCACATAGGCGGAGCGGTTGCCGGCGGGCAGTTTCGCGCCATCGGTGCGACATTCGACCGATCCGCCCTGCCCCTCGACCAGCTGTTTCAGTGCATAGGCCGCCTCGGTCGGGGCCAGATCGCCGACCAGACCGGCCAGCTTGGTCGCGCCCGTGATCGCCGCCGCCGTCTTTGCAAGCGCCTCGCCCCAGGATGCCGGGCGCAATTTGCCGTTTTCGCGGATATAGGGCTTGTCGAGCCGCTGGCGGCGCAGCCCGTCCCAGACGTAGCGCGACTTGTCGCACAGCCATTCCTCGTTCACGCCGTCATGGTTGCGCGGCAGGATCCGCATGACCTCCCGGCCCTTGGTATCCACGCGGATATTGCTGCCAAGCGCATCCATCACGTCGATGGATTCGGTCTTGGTCAGCTCCCACGGCCGGGCGGTGAAGGCATAAGGCTTGGATGTCAGCGCACCGACCGGGCAGAGATCGACGATATTGCCCTGCATCTCGCTGTCGAGCGTCGCGCCGAGATAGCTGGTGATCTCGCTGTCTTCGCCGCGGCCGGTCTGGCCCAGTTCGGGAATGCCCGCCACTTCGGTGATGAACCGCACGCAGCGCGTGCAGGAAATGCAGCGCGTCATGTGGGTGCCCACCAGCGGCCCCAGATCCATGTTGTCCACGGCCCGCTTCGGCTCCCGGTAGCGGGAAAAATCCACACCATAGGCCATGGCCTGATCCTGCAGGTCGCACTCGCCGCCCTGATCGCAGATCGGGCAATCCAGCGGATGGTTGATCAGCAGGAACTCCATCACCCCTTCGCGGGCCTTCTTGACCATGGGGGAGTTCGTCTTGATGACCGGCGGCTGCCCCTCGGGTCCGGGGCGCAGATCCTTCACCTGCATGGCACATGAGGCGGCGGGTTTCGGCGGCCCGCCCACGACCTCCACCAGACACATCCGGCAATTGCCGGCAATCGACAGGCGTTCGTGATAGCAAAACCGTGGGATCTCGATATCGGCCTGCTCACAGGCCTGGATCAGCGTCATCGCCGGATCCACATCGATTTCCTTGCCGTCAATGACGATCGTGCGCAGGTCGCTCATATATGCGGTCCTTCACTGGCCGAAGGCGGGTCTGATCCGCCCCGGCGGTGTCCGTTTGACCGCTTCTACCCCTCTCTGAGCAATCTGCCAATTGTAGAACCGGCGGAAATTTCGTCGCGCCCCACCTGACAGATGGTCTCGGGCACGGCCTCCGACGCGCCGCGTTGTTCAAGCCAGCGCCGGGCCAGGGCCCGCACCCGCTCCTTTTCGGCGTCATCATCAATATAGGCTGCAATCTCGCTACGGGAATAGCCAAGCGAGATGGCGCGGTTGAACAGCGGGATCGCCGCCAGCCGTGCAGGCCCCCGGCGCCGCTCGATATCGGCGCAATTGTCCTCGATCATCCGCCCGATGGCGGCCACCAGCACGCCGTTGGCGATCTCGGGGTCGTCGCGCAGCGCCTGCCAGCGATCCGCCTGCGCCATCGCCACCGTCGTCAGCACGCCGAAGCCCGCCACCAGTATGCAGCCCGCCAGCACCTTCGCATAATGTCTCATGTCTTTTTCCTGTTCAGACTCGATCCGCCTCGGGGTCGGATCTGGACCGATCGGGCTCTGATATTCAATAACAGCCCGTCTGCATGGGTGGTTTCCCGCCGGAACAGCTAGCCTGCGGGGCCCTCGGAACAGGGGGCCGCGCTCCAGGTCGAACTTCCATCCGGGCGTCCGCGATAGGAAAAATCGGCAATCGGCACCACCTGACCCCGCTGGCCGCAATAGATCGTCAGCGCCTCAAGCGCCGCCTCGCGCGCGGCAAGCGGCAGCCCGCTGCCATCGAGGCGGGTCACCACCAGCGCGCCGAACTCCGGAAAGGGCTGGATCGCGCCGCCCGCCGGTGCATCCGGCACCGGCTGATAGCGCGTCATTTCCGGATCCGGGCGAACCAGCAGCGCCCCGGCCGATGTCTCGACCGCGACACCTGTGTCGGCCGCGCAGGCGGACAAGGCGAGCAGCGCCGCCAACAGCGCCCGCTTTTTCATTCCGCAGCCGCCGGGCTGCAGGCATGGCGCTTCCACAGCTCCGCCTCCTCCAGCCATGCCCAGTCAAAGGCATGGCTGCCGGCCCCATGGCTGCGCAGATGTTCCAGCCGCGCCAGCGCCTCCGACAATGCGGGGCGATGGCCGATGGGCACCCACCACATCACGAAATGCATCTCCCCCAGAACCTCAAACCACTCCTGCCGGCGTTCGTAGAACCGCCGGTGCACGGTGTTCCAGACGAAATGCTCCAGATCCGCGATGCTTTCCCAGACCGTGAGATTGGCCACGAATTGCGGGTCGTCGCCGATGGAGTTCTCGGTGTTGCCGGTGCCGGGCTCGCCCGAGCCTTCCATCATCCAGACAAACCCGGGGGAGCGTTTGCCGATCCCGTTGACCTTGTCGAGGGCCGCCATGAACTCCGCCACGCGCGGGTCATCCGTAGGCGCGACGAGGCGGCCGACGTTGAGTTGGGCCAGGTGCATCGCAGTCTCCTTCCGGTCGGCGCGAGGGTGCCTCGCGCGGGTACGTCAATCAAGCGGTGCCGATCTTGGAGTGGACGGGCGGCGCGTCCAAGCCGCGGTCGAGCACGACGAAGCTGTCGTGGATGTGGATGCCACCGACCGGGGCGCCGATGTCAACGGTCTGCGCTTCGTGGTCGTGATACCAGCGGTGCATCCGGTCGATCATGGACCGCACGGTGTTGAAGAAGTTCGCCCGGTTGCCGAAGCCGCCGCCGTAGCGCCGCCAGTAGGCGGTGTGCAGATCCTCGATGGCATATACGCCGTCCGGCGCGAGGCTCGGGAAGAGCGTCCGCAGCGACGTCTCGATATGCTCCATGCGGTGGCTGCCGTCGTCGAGGACAAGGTCGAGGCCGCCCATCTCGTCCACCACCCGCGCCAGGAAGGCCGGATCGTCCTGGCTGCCGATGCGCACCCGGGCGGCGTGGCCGTCGTACTGCGCGCAGGCGGGGTCGATGTCGATGCCGGTGATTTGCGCGTCGGGCCCGAAATAGTCGCGCCACATCTCCAGGCTGCCGCCCTTGGAGACGCCGATTTCGAGAAACCGCACCGCCGTGCCGCGGAACCGCGCGAAATAGCGGTCGTAGAGCGGAAGGTAGTGGTGCCACTTGTTGACGACCGTGCCGTCGTGCGCGGCGTAGATGTCCAGAAGCGGGCCGTCGTACCCGATGCGGTCGCGGATGTCGGCGCGGATGTCCTCTCCGGCGAATCGGTATTTCCGGATATTCATCTGCTGCCTGCCCGCCCTGCCGTCATCCCGTTCTCCGCTCTCTCGAATCCGTTCGCCGCGCAGTCTGCCCGCCGCCCGGCCGGGCCTCAACCTTCTGACGGCGCGGGCGGCAGGCGACCGCGTGGAGGATGCCGCGGAAGACTTCGCTTCGCAGGGCGGTCCGGCAACGCCGCCGGCATCCTTCGGGACCCACGCCTTCGGGTGACGCGCTACCCGGGCAGGTCCTGTCCCCAAGGGGTCTCTCCGGACCCTACTCCGCCGCGATCGCGCCGCCGCGCTTGTGTCTGATCCGGTCCTCGATCTCGTCCCGGAAATGGCGGATCAGACCTTGGATCGGCCAGGCCGCCGCGTCGCCAAGCGCGCAGATCGTATGGCCCTCGACCTGCTTGGTGACGTCAAGCAGCATGTCGATCTCCTCGACCTCCGCCTCGCCCTTCACCAGCCGGTCCATCACCCGCATCATCCAGCCCGTGCCTTCGCGGCAGGGCGTGCACTGGCCGCAGCTTTCGTGCTTGTAGAATTTCGACAGCCGCCAGATCGCCTTGATGATGTCGGTGGAGTTGTCCATCACGATCACCGCGGCGGTGCCAAGGCCCGAGCGCTGTTCGCGCAGCCAGTCGAAATCCATGATCGCGTCCTTGCGCATCACCTCGCCGGGCAGGCACGGCACGGACGAGCCGCCGGGGATCACCGCCTTGAGATTGTCCCATCCGCCGCGGATGCCGCCGCAATGGCGGTCGATCAGCTCGTCGAACGGGATCGACATCTCTTCCTCGACGACGCAGGGGTTGTTCACATGGCCCGAGATGGCGAAAAGCTTGGTGCCCGCGTTGTTCGGTCGTCCGAAGCCCGCGAACCAATCCGCACCGCGGCGCAGGATCGTCGGCACCACGGCGATGGATTCCACATTGTTCACCGTGGTCGGGCAGCCGTAAAGCCCGGCACCGGCCGGAAATGGCGGCTTCATCCGCGGCATGCCCTTCTTGCCCTCAAGGCTTTCCAGAAGCGCGGTTTCCTCGCCGCAGATATAGGCCCCTGCCCCATGGGCGAGATAGAGGTCGAAATCCCAGCCCGACCCGGCGGCGTTCTTGCCGAGCAGGCCGTTGTCGTAGCACTCGTCGATCGCGGCCTGCAGCGCCTCGCGCTCGCGGATGTATTCACCGCGGATATAGATATAGCTGACATGCGCATTCATCGCGAAAGACGCGATCAGGCAGCCCTCGATCAGGGTGTGGGGGTCATTGCGCATGATTTCCCGGTCCTTGCAGGTCCCGGGCTCGGATTCGTCCGCATTCACAACCAGATAGGACGGACGCCCGTCGCTTTCCTTGGGCATGAAGGACCATTTCAGGCCGGTGGGAAAGCCCGCCCCGCCCCGGCCGCGCAGACCGGAGGCTTTCATGGTCTCGACAATGCTGTCCCGGCCCCGCTGCACAAGCTTGTCGGTGCCGTCCCAATGGCCGCGCGCCTTGGCCCCCGCAAGGGTCCGGTCATGCATCCCGTAGAGATTGGTGAAAATCCGGTCTTTGTCCTGCAACATGTCTCAACCCTTACCGTTCAGCGGCACGAAGCCTAGCCGCGCCGCGATTTCCACACCTGATACGTCACAAAAAGCGCCCAGACCAGTGCCGCGATTGCCGCAAGGTCGAACAGAAACACATAGCGCACCGGCAAACCCAGCTGGCCGCCCAGAAACTGAGCGCCCATCCAGAGAACCATGGTTGCGGCCATGACGATCGCCGCCAGCCTGATCTGGCCGACGCGCTGCCGCTCCTTGTCGCGTTGATCCGTCATCCTGCCCGCCAGAAGCCCGGGTGCCATCCGCACCACGGGTAAAGATAGGGTATCGCGCCGGGGGCGCAATGAGACGCGCGCGCCGGAGCCTCATGAGAGCACGCCGAAGGCGCCGCTCTCACCGCTCAGTAGACATCCCCGCCATCAACCCTTCGGGAAAAATCCGTGTCCCCGCCGGCGGCCAGCAGCCTGGCCTGATCCACCCAGTTGTCGCGGCTGACCCGGCCCTTGAAGCCCTGCAGATTCTCGTCGACCCAGGCGATCTCATGGGCGCTCCAGCCCGCGATCTGGTCGAAATGGTAGTATCCCATGGAATGCAGAAGCCGCTCAAGCTTCGGGCCGACCCCCTTTATCCTCTTCAGGTCGTCGGCCCCGCCCTCGCGCGGGGCATCCAGTCCGGCGGGGCGTGTGCCTTCGCCTGCCGAAACGGGCGCGGGGGCCACCGGATCGGCAACAGGCGCGGCCGGGGCCGGTTCCGCCGCAGGCGCAGGCGCGGGTGCGGGTGCGGGCGCCTGAGGGGCCGCCGCGGGTGTCTCGGGCCGTGCCGGGGCCGCAGGCTGCGCCGTGGATCCGGCGGTTCCGACGCGCACCGGCCCCGAGGATTTGCCACACAGGAACACCGCGAAAAACGTGCCTAGAACGCCGGCCAGAACCACCGCCGCGAACAGCGCCTGCCCTCCCGTCCAGTTGCCAAGGATAATCAACATCGCAGCACCGAGCGCCCCGATTGCACCACCGATCACATAGCTGAAGACCATGCAGGTCAAACTACCGCTCTCAGAGTTCATCCCATCACTCCCCATTCCGTCCGATCGTCCGTGAATTGATCACAGTCTTATCGCAGGAGTTTTGAAATGTCTTCTATCCAGATGCAAGCTTGCGGGCCTGTGTGACCCAGTCGTCGCGCTCGATCCGGCCCTTGAAGGTCAGCCGCGCGTCGACCCAGGCGATCTCCGCCGGGGTCCATGCGGCGATCTGGTCGAAATGCCAGAACCCCAGTTCGTTGAGCAGCGTCTCCAGCTTCGGGCCGACGCCGGTGATCTTCTTGAGATCGTCGGCCCCGCCCTCCCGGGGGGCGCTCAGCGTCTCCGGCGCGCGCTCCTCCACGTCTCCGGCGGCGTCGCCTGCGGCGGACCGGGTCACCGCAGGGTCGGTCTTGGCGCTCGGCTTCGCCTTGGTCTTCGCCGGAGCTTCCTGCTTGGTGGTGCCGGTTTCATCCGCCGGGCGGCCCTTGGACCGGTTGGCGGGCCGGGCCGGCGCCGGGGCCTCCAGCACTTCGCCGGACTGGCGGCCCCAATTGGCCACCAGCGGCACCTCGGTCCCGTCGATGCGCTTGATCGTGTCGCCGATATCGGTGGCCAGCCGGGCCGAGACGTTCAGGCTGTCGCGCCCCGCCTGATACTCCATCAGCGAGGTCAGGCCGGAGGCGGGTTCCGACGCGTAGCGCCCGTTCTGCGGGCCCGGCGTGGGCACCTTGCCCGCGGCCATCTCGTCGATGATCTCGCCCAGTCGCGCGGCGGTCAGATCCTCGTAGTAATCCTTGCCGATCTGCGCCATCGGCGCATTGGCGCAGGACCCGAGGCATTCCACCTCTTCCCAGGAAAACTTGCCATCGGCAGAGAGTTGATGGGCACGCTTGGCGATCTTTTCCTGGCAAACGCCGATCAGGTCTTCCGCGCCGCAGATCATGCAGGATGTGGTGCCGCAAACCTGGATATGCGCGACCGAGCCCACGGGCTGCAACTGGAACATGAAATAGAAGGTCGCAACCTCCAGCCCCCGGATATGCGCCAGCCCCAGCATATCGCAGACATGTTCGATGGCGGGACGGGTCAGCCAGCCCTCCTGCTCCTGCGCGCGCCACAGAAGCGGGATGATCGCGCTGGCCTGCCGCCCCTCGGGATACTTGGTGATCTGCGCCTCCGCCCAGGCCAGATTGGCGGGCGTGAAGGCGAAACTGTCGGGCTGGTCGGGGTGAAGGCGGCGTAGCATGTCAGGCCTGATCCTTATGCGTCTGGCCGAAGGGCGCGTGGCACGGGCGGGAACCTCCGGCGGGGATATTTTTGAAGCAGAGAAGCATGGAGCCGACTATCGGTCCACCTCGCCGAACACGATATCGAGCGAGCCCAGAATGGCCGAGACATCGGCCAGCTGATGCCCCTTGCAGAGGTAATCCATCGCCTGAAGATGCGGGTAGCCCGGCGCGCGCAGTTTGGCGCGGTAGGGCTTGTTGGTGCCGTCCGCCACCAGATAGACGCCGAATTCGCCCTTCGGCGCCTCCACCGCGGCATAGATCTCGCCCTCGGGCACGTGGAAGCCCTCGGTATAAAGCTTGAAGTGATGGATCAGCGCTTCCATCGAGGTTTTCATGTCGGCGCGGGTGGGCGGGGTCAACTTGCCCCGCGCCATGATCTCTCCGGGCTCGTTGCGCAGCTTCTCGCAGGCCTGATGGATGATCTTGATCGATTCCCGCATCTCCGCCATCCGGCACAGGTAGCGGTCATAACAATCGCCGTTCTTGCCGACGGGGATCTTGAACTCGAACTCGTCATAGCACTCATAGGGCTGCGCGCGGCGCAGATCCCAGGCCAGGCCCGAGCCGCGGACCATCACGCCGGAAAACGCCCAGTTCTGGATATCCTCTTCGGTCACGACGCCGATATCGGCGTTGCGCTGCTTGAAAATCCGGTTCTCCGTCAGCAGCCCGTCGATATCGTCGAGCACCTTGGGGAACGCATGCGCCCATGTGTCGATATCCTCCACCAGTTCAGGAGGCAGATCCTGATGTACGCCACCGGGCCGGAAATAGGCCGCGTGAAGCCGCGCGCCACTGGCCCGCTCGTAGAAGATCATCAGCTTTTCGCGTTCTTCGAAACCCCAGAGCGGCGGGGTCAGCGCGCCCACATCGAGCGCCTGGGTCGTCACGTTCAGCAGGTGGTTCAGGATACGGCCGATCTCGCAGTAAAGCACACGGATCAACTGCGCCCGGCGCGGCACCTCGGTCTTTGTCAGCCGCTCGATCGCCAGGCACCAGGCATGTTCCTGGTTCATCGTGCCGACATAATCCAGCCGGTCGAAATAGGGCAGGTTCTGCAGATAGGTCCGGCTTTCCATCAGCTTTTCGGTGCCCCGGTGGAGCAGCCCGATATGCGGATCGCAGCGCTCGCAGATTTCGCCATCCAGTTCCAGCACCAGACGCAGCACACCATGGGCCGCCGGGTGCTGCGGGCCGAAATTGATGTTGAAGTTGCGGATCTGCTGTTCGCCGGTCAGCGCGTCTTCATAGCCGCGCCCCGTCTCATTGCCGCCGTCCATCATGCCAGCGCCTCCATATGTTCGGTCCATCGCCGGGGCAAAGACCCGCAGCGCGCCGCCACGGCGGCATATTGAGGGGCCAGCCACGCCAATGCGCGGCGTCTCTGCCCTTCGGTCATCTTCAGATCGGTGCCCGGAAGCACCCGAACCCCGGTTTGCGCGGGCCGGGGCGCGATGCCCAGAAACCCGCAGAGCGCCGCAATCGTCTCGCGGTCGAACAGGGTCTCGTAGAAGCCCAGAAACAGGTTCGCTGGGTTCAGCGCCCGCGCGGTCCGCTGCAATGTCGTGGCATAGTCGCTGCGGAGCGCCGCCGCCTCGTCGCGCCCGTCCAGAACCTGATCCAGCCGCTCGCCCGCATTCGCGGCGAAATCGCCGGCGTCCCGCGCCGCGACCATCCGCACATTGGACCAAAGCCGGTCCAGCGGGTCGCGCATCAGGAACACGAACCGCGCCACCGGGCCCAGACGCTCCATCCGGCGCAGGCTGTCTTCGCCAAGCGTTCCATAGGCCGGCGTGATGTCGCCGGTGAGCTTCGCCGCCCCGGTGCCGCGCAGGAAATCCACATAGGCCGTGTCCCGCCCGCGGGTTTTCAGAACGTCGATCCAGGCGTCATAGCCGCGGATCTCCCGTTTCAGCCTCCGGTCCTGACCTGCGTCGCCGGTCGGCAGGCGATCCGCGCGGCGCGCGCGCTCCCGCTCCATCCGGGTGACCTGCCGCGCCCATTTCCCGGTCTCGCACGTGTCGAACCAGTGCAGTTCCTTCACCGTCGGCATCGCCACATCCGGGTGCTGCGCCAGATAGCGGTAAAGCCAGGTCGTGCCCGCCTTCGCCGCGCCCAGCCCGAACATGATCGCCGTTTCCGCCACGGATCAGCCTTTCGCCTCTTCGGATTTCTCGTCCCCGGGCAGGATGTATTCCGCACCCTCCCACGGGCTCATGAAATCGAACTGCCGGTATTCCTGCACCAGATTGACCGGCTCGTAGACCACACGCTTGAGTTTCTCGTCATAGCGCACTTCGGTATAGCCGGTGGTCGGGAAATCCTTGCGCAGCGGATGGCCGCGAAAGCCGTAATCGGTGAGGATCCGGCGCAGATCGGGATGGCCGGAAAACAGGATGCCGAACATGTCGAACACTTCGCGCTCATACCAGTTCGCCGACGGGTGCACCGATGTGATCGACGGCACGATCTGGTCGGCGCGGACATGGGCGCGGATGCGGATGCGGTGGTTCTGGTACATCGACAGGAAATGCCACACCAGATCGAAGCGCTTGTCCCGGGTCGGGTAATCCACCGCCGTGATGTCGACCAGCGTCGAGAACCCGCAACTCCGGTCGTTTTTCAGAAATTCGACGAAGCTTTCGACCTCGGTCGCGGTAACCTCAACCGTCAGTTCGCCAAAATCGATATCGGTGCCGATGACCGCGTCGGCCTGTTTCTCGGCGATATGATCGGCCAGTTCGCGCAGGGCGTCGTCGCTCATGCTGTTCTCTCTCTTCGCGGGCGGCTTAGCGCGTGATGGTGCCGGTGCGGCGGATTTTCCGCTGCAACTGCAAGATGCCATAGAGCAGCGCTTCGGCTGTCGGCGGGCAGCCGGGCACGTAGATATCCACCGGCACGATCCGGTCGCAGCCGCGCACCACGGAATAGCTGTAGTGATAATAGCCGCCGCCATTGGCGCAGGAGCCCATGGAGATCACGTAGCGCGGCTCGGGCATCTGGTCGTAGACCTTGCGCAGCGCGGGCGCCATCTTGTTGGTCAGCGTGCCCGCCACAATCATCACGTCGGACTGGCGCGGAGAGGCGCGCGGCGCGATGCCGAAGCGTTCGGCATCATAGCGCGGCATCGAGGTATGCATCATCTCCACCGCGCAGCAGGCGAGCCCGAAGGTCATCCAGTGCAGGCTGCCGGTGCGCGCCCAGTTGATGATGTCCTCGGTGGAGGTCAGCAAAAACCCCTTGTCCTGCAACTCGCGGTTCAGGTCCTGGGTGGCGACCTCGCGGTCGGCGCCCGCGGTGTTCGCGCCGGTCATCACTCCCATTCCAACGCTCCCTTTTTCCACTCATAGGCAAAGCCGATGGTCAATACGGCGAGGAACACCATCATTGACCAGAAGCCGACCATCGAAATCTCGGAAAACGCCACTGCCCACGGAAACAGGAACGCGACTTCCAGATCGAAAATGATGAACAGGATCGCCACAAGGTAGAACCGCACGTCGAACTTCATCCGCGCATCGTCGAACGCGTTGAACCCGCATTCATAGGCGCTGACCTTTTCGGGGTCCGGGTTACGCACGGCCAGCACCACGGCGGCAAGGATAAGGACAATCCCCAAGCCAATGGCCAGAGCCATGAAAATCAGGATCGGGGCGTAGTCTCTGAGCAGGTCTTCCACCTGAGGTCTCCTTGGCGGTTCCGCATGCCTAAGGACCGTCGGTCCGGTCTGCGACACCTCTATCTGCGGGCGCGGGGCCGGTCAACCGGAGGACGTGCGGCAAAGGCGCGTCCTTGCGTCAGCAGCGCGGCCCCCTCCACCCCATATGATAGGCCCGATCCCGGCCCCTGCAAGGCCGGCCGGCTGCGCGCGGCAACCGACCAAGCCGGCGCCTCCGGCATCGCGGGAAAGGCCGGAACGCGAAATCGCGCAGCTCGCGACCGGGCAAGTCACCGTTCCCTCCGACCGTTCGCAAGACCTCTGGCCTTATCAAACAGCATCAAGGCGACGATCAATATCCAGATAAGCCCATAGAGCAGAACTAGGGCGAGATAGAAACCCGGGCCGCCGGTGGGCTCCGGCACCATCAGAATCGTGATCACGCAAATGAGAATGACGACCGGGGTGAAGATCACGCAGCTTGCGTCGAACGTGTCGCTCAGGATGTAGCGGGACAATCGCTGAAAGCCCGGACGCCAGGGCTGTCTCAGACCGGAGGCATATCTCCTCAGATCGGCGATCGTGCTTTCCCAATCCCAGAGCGCGAATATCAATGAGATGATGGCCAGCCTGATCAGCAGGTGAACATAGGCGAATTGCCCGTCCTTGGGCGTATCAAGGCCCACAAGCATCATCACGCTGTTGATGACGGTCACGATGGCGAATGCCGTGCAGATCTCTCCCAGGACACCCTGATCGTTGAAAATCCAGCGATATATCTGCTTCAGTTTCTGCATGGACCGTCACCCTCAACCGGGTTCGAAACCAGATGCGCCCGATCCACGGGCCCGACACGCAACCCTTCTGCCCTCGGGGGCTACCCGGGGGCGGCTCAAGGGCGTTCGGCGCCCTCCGCGCGCAACTCGTCCCGCAAGAACCGCCGCAGGATCTTCCCCGAGGCGGATTTCGGCACGCTGTCCACGAAGCGGACCTCTGCGGGCTGCTTGTAATGGGCCAGACAGCCTTCCAGATGCGCCATCACCGCCGCTCCGTCCAGCTCCGCGTCCGGCGCGGCGACCACGAAGGCAACCGGCAGCTCTCCGGCTTCATCATCGGGTTTGCCCACCACGGCGGCGTCGATGATCTTCTCATGGGCGATCAATGCGGCCTCCACCTCGGCCGGGGCCACCGCGAATCCCTTGTATTTGATCAATTCCTTCAGCCGGTCGCGAATGAACATGTACCCATCCCCGTCGATCACCGCCAGATCGCCGGTTTTCAGCCAGCCATCGTTGGTCAGGGTCGCCGCGGTCGCCTCGGCGTTGTTCAGATAGCCCATCATCACCTGCGGCCCCCGCACCCACAGCTCCCCTTCCTCATCCGGGCCCAGATCGCGGCCCGTTTCCGGCTCCACGATGCGGCATTCGGTGTTGGGCACCGCCTGGCCGGAGGAGCCGTGCCGGGGCTTGCCGCGATAGGTGGAGTGGCTCACCGGGCTCATCTCGGTCATGCCGTAGCCCTGGATCGATTCCGCGCCCAACCGCTCGCCCACGGCGATCTCCACCTCGGCGCTCAGCGGAGCGGCGCCGGAAAAGATGAACCGGACCGAGGACATGTCGTATTGCGCAACCAGCGGGTGCTTGGCCAGCGCCAGCGCCACCGGCGGCACGATGTAAAGCCGGCTTACCCCATGGGTCTGGATCAGGTGCAGGAACTGTTCGAGATCAAATCTCGGCATCGTCACCAGCCGCCCCTCCTGCCCCAGGACGAGGTTCATCAGAACGGTCATGCCGTAGATATGGAAGAACGGCAGAAAGGCGATAACCGTTTCGCCGCGCTCGATGCCCGTGGGTACGGCCAGCTGGTTCACATTGGTCACGATGTTGCGATGGCTCAGCATCACGCCCTTGGGCCGTCCGGTGGTGCCGCTTGAATAGGGCAGGACCACTGCGAAGCGATCCAGATCCACGGGCGCCTGCGCCGCCTGGGGCGGGCCCATCAGATCGTCAAGCGAAAGCGCGCCCTCCGCGCCGCCGCCGATCACCACCAGATCGGTAACGGGCGTGCCCTTCATGCCCGCCCGGGCCAGATCGGCCAGCGCCGGAATGGTCACAAGCATCACCGCGCCGGCATCGCGCAACTGGTGCTGGATCTCGGGGGCGGTATAGGTGGGGTTCAGCGTGGTGATCGTGCCGCCCGCAAAGGCCACGCCGTGAAACACCACCGCATATTCCGGGCAGTTCGGCGCGAGGATCGCAATCGTCCGGCCCGGCGCAAAGCCGCGCTCCACAAGCCCGCCGGCAAGGGCCCTGATCCGATCCACCAGCGCCGCCGAGGTCAATGCCCGCCCGGTCGGACCGTCGATGATCGCCACGTCGTCGGGGCGGCCCTCCAGCCCCTGAAACAAGCGCTCGGTGATCGACATGTCACTCAGCGCTACCTCCGGATAGAGGCTCGGAAAAACGGTCATTGGATCCTCCCTGTCCGGCCCTCTTTGGCGGGGCCGATCGGGCAAGGCTAGCACAGGCGCGCGAAAACGGAAGCCGCGATCAGGTCCCGATCACGACGATGCCCAGCTTCTCGCCCGCCTCGACCATCCGGTGCGCCGCCGCACATTCGGCCAGCGACCCGGCAGGCACGACCGCATGGCTCAGCACACCGGCCTCCAGCCACGCGGCCAGCTGCGCCTCCCCCCGTCGATGCTCCGCAAGCGCCATCTGGTAGCAGATCAGCATGTGCAGCCGCACGTTCTTGAACATGAACGGGTAGAACTCCAGCCGCGGCACCATCTCGCTGGCCGAGGCATAGGCGGCAATCACACCGCCGGGCTTGACCAGCGCCAGCGCCGTCGCCTGATTGGCGGCGAAATCCACCTCCACCACCCGGTCCACGCCCGCGCCATCGGTCAGATCCATCACCGCGCCGGCCACATCCGTGTCGCGATAGTTGATCCAGGTCTCCGCCGTCGAATGCGCGCCTTTCTCTTCCGAAGAGACCGTGGTGATCACCCGCGCACCGGCCAGCGCGGCCATCTGGCAGGCGTAGCGTCCCACGCTGCCCGCGCCGCCGGTCACCAGAACCGTCTGCCCGGCCACCGGCCCGTCGCCCAGCACGGCCATCCACGCGGTCATCGCGGGGATGCCGAAACACGCGCCCTCGGCCAGCGAGGTCCCGTCGGGCAGATGCACCGCCTGTTCGCCCGGCAGCGCGACATATTCCGCCGCCGTGCCGAAAGCGCGCTGCCAGCCGGCATTCCAGACCCAGACGCGCTCCCCCACCCGGGCGGCGTCCACGCCATCGCCCACCGCCTCGATCACACCGGCGCCATCGGAATGCGGCACGATCCTCGGAAAGGCCATCGTCGCGCCGGGCCGTGCGCCCGCGCGCAGCTTCACATCCGACGGATTGACGCCCGAGGCGCCGAGACGGACCAGAACCTCGCCCGCGCCCGGGTCGGGATCGGGCAATGTGCCGACCTGTAGCACATCGTCCGCCGCGCCGAACGTTTCATACCAGACTGCCCGCATACTATCGCCTTTCCTGTCTCCGACACGCGGGCGACCCGCGCTGTCGTCACTATCCGGACAGGGCCGCCGGACGGGTCCGCCCGCCCCCACCGGCGCCTATGCCTACTCCACCCAGCCGGGCTTCCGCTTCTCGAAAAAGGCGCCGATCCCTTCGGCGCTTTCCGCACTTTCCCACCGCGCCACAAGCGCGTCCACCGTCATCGCAACCGCCGCCTCGCTCACGCTCGGGGCCAGACGCGCCACCAGCGCCTTGCCTTCGGCCACCGCGCCGGGGGCCGCGGACAGATAGGGCAGAACTTCCCGCTCCACCGCCGCGTCAAGCTCCGCCTCGGGCACGGCGCGGGCCAGAAGGTCCAGCTCCACCGCGTCCTGCGCCCCGAAGATACGGCCCGAGAAAAACACCCGCCGCGCCTTGGCGGCCCCGATCCGCGCCACCACATAGGGCCCGATGGTCGCGGGGATCAGACCAAGCCGCACCTCGGTCAGCCCGAATTTGGCGGTCTCCACGCCCACCGCCACATCGCAGACCGACATCATTCCGACACCGCCGCCGAAGGCCTGGCCCTGCACCCGCCCGATCAGCGGTTTCGCCATCCGGTCCAGCGCGCCCAGCATATCGGCAAGCTTGCGCGCCTCGCGGCCCCGCGTGGCGCCGTCCGCGTCCATCTGCGCCTTCATCCAGCCCAGATCGCCCCCGGCGCAGAAACTGGCGCCCGCCCCGGTCAGAACCACCACCCGCACCGCCGGGTCGCGCCCCAGCCGGCCCGCGGCCTCGGTCAGTTCGGCGATCATCCGCGCGTCCAGCGCGTTGTGCTTCTCGGGGCGGTTCAGGGTGATCGTCGCGACCCCGCGCGCATCCACAGCAACCTCGATCGTTTCCATCACGCGACCTCCCGGCGCATCGCCCGCGCCATCCCGGCCGCCTGCGCCAGCACCTCGGCGTCCAGCCCGGTCTCATAGCCCAGATCGGCCAGATGGCGCGCCACCGCTTCGGTCGCCACATTTCCCGCCGCACCCGGCGCATAGGGGCAGCCGCCCAGCCCCCCCACCGCCGCATCGAAGACCCGCAGGCCAAGGCTCAGGGAGGCGTCGATATTGTCCAGCGCGCGCCCGCGCGTGTCATGGTAATGCCCTGCCAGACGGCCCGCGGGCACCACGTTACGCACCGCCAGAAGCATCCGCGCGATGCTGTCGGGCGTTCCGTGGCCAAGTGTGTCCCCGAGAGAGATCTCGTAACAGCCCATGGCGAATAGCCGGTCGGCCACGCGGGCCACCTGCCCCGGATCGACCGGCCCGTCATAGGGGCAGTCCGTCACGCAGCTTACATAACCCCTGACCGGCAGATCGATATGCCGCGCGGCCTCCAACACGGGCCGGAACCGCTCAAGGCTTTCGTCGATGGTGGCGTTGATATTGGCCTTGGAAAACCCCTCGGAGGCGGATCCGAAAATCGCGATCTCATCGGCGCCCGCCGCCAGCGCCGCCTCGTAGCCGCGCATGTTCGGGGTCAGCGCCGCGTAGCGGATCCCGTCGGCCCGCGCGATGCCCGCCAGAACCTCGGCGCTGTCGGCCATCTGCGGCACCCATTTGGGCGATACGAAGCTTGCCACCTCGATCCGCCGGAACCCGGCCTCGCTCAGCCGGTCGACCAGTGCGATCTTGTCGGCCACCGGGATCTCGCCCGCCTCGTTCTGCAAACCGTCCCGCGGCCCGACCTCGAAGATCTCGACATATTCGCTCACACCCCGCCCTCCTTCTCATGGTTCCCGATATCGTCGCGTCCGGGGCGTATCTCCGCCACCCGCGCGTCACCTGTCAGTTTGCCTTCCCGGCCGCGTCCTCCCCGCTCCAGGCCTCGTAATAGTCGCGCGTGTAAAGCCCGCGCCCCGCAGGCAGGGACGCCTTGAACCCGGGCCTCGCCGTAATCCGGTCATACCACGCCGCCGCCGCCGCGAAAGGCTCCAGCCGTGCAAAGTGGCGCGCCATGTAAACCGCCTGCCCCACGCTGATATCGGCCGCCGAAAATCCACCATCCAGCAGATAGGCGCGGCCCGCCAGACGCTCCTCGATGGCCTGATAGCATTTCTCGATCCGCCTGGCCTCGATCTTCATCACGACGGGGGAGCGCATGTGATCCTCGTAAAGCGCCTCATGCTGTTGCGTCAGCGCCGCCACGTGCTGGCTGATCGTCTCGGAAAAATGCACCCAGATCAGCCAGTCGGCCCGCTCCGCATGGCCGGGCGCGCGGCCCATCCCCGCCTCGGGAAACCGCTCGCACAGAATTTCCGTGATCGCCCCGGTTTCCCACAGCCTGACCCCGTCAAGCTCCAGCGCGGGCACACGCCCCGCGGGGTTGAGCGCCAGAAACTCCGCGCTGCGCAAGGTCTTGTCGAAGGGCCATTCCACCACCTCGAACGCCACGCCCAGCTCATGCAGCAGCCAAAGCGTCCGCATCGACCGGCTTTGCGGCACATGATGAAGCCGGATCATCGCCCACCCTCCAGCACCGCGACAAATCCGGGCCGGGTCTCGGCGAAGGCCGCGCGCGCGGATATCCCGGCGAACCAGCGGTTCAGCGCGGGCCGCGCCTCCAGCATCGCCCGGCCCTCGGGCACCAGCGCAAAGTAATCGATCATCGGCGCCAGCAGGCAATCGGCGCGGCTCACATCGCGCCCGGTCAGAACCAGCCCGGCGGCGGCGATCCCTTCCAGCGCGTCCAGCACCTGACCCGAAGCCGCAAGCCCCTGACGCAACACCGCCGCCTCGGCCGCAAGACCCATATGCGCCCGGTAGACCCCATGCGAAAACACCTGCCGGACCAGCGGCTGATAGAGGTAACTGTCGGTGATCCCCATCACCTGGCGCACCCGGGCCCGCGCCCTGGCATCCTCCGGAAAAAGCTGCGGCGCGTCGAACGCATCGTCGAGATAGCCCAGGATCGCCTGTGTCTCGTAAAGATCGAAGGCCTCGTGACGCAGCACCGGCACCCGGCCAAAGGGATGATCCCCCGCCAGCCTGGCCTGCCCGTCTTCGGTGAACGGGTTCACCTCGTCATACGCGTAGGCCAGCGCCTTTTCGGACAGGGCAAGGCGTACCGCGCGGGTATAGACGCTGTCCTGAAACCCGATCAGCGTCAGCCCCGTCACGCGGCCTCCTCCGCTTCTTCCAGCACGATCAGCGCGGCACCGGCTTCCACCTGCGCGCCCGCCTTCACCATGACTTCGGCCACGACCCCGTCCCGCCCGGCGCTCAGGGTGTGTTCCATCTTCATCGCTTCCAGCACCGCCAGCCTGTCGCCTTTCGCGACCGCCTGCCCAACGGCCACGAACACCGTTTTCACCAGCCCCGGCATCGGCGCCTCGATCCGGCCCGCCGCCGCGCCGCCTTCGGCCACCACATCCAGCGGATCGACCGGTTCGAACCCGTAGGCGTTGCCCCAGAAAACGGACACGCCCGCATCGTGGCGGACAACCTGCGCCGGCACCACGGCGCCGTCGATCCGCCAGCCGTCGCCGTCGCGCTCCAGTTCATGCTCCGCCTCGCCGCGGACCCGGAAACGGCCGGGCGCCAGCGTCTCCACCACCAGATCGAGGCTCTCGCCGCGATACTCCAGCCGCACCGCCTGTTCCAGCGGCGTCCAAAGCGCAAATCCCGCCAGCGGATCGGTCGTGTCATGCAACCCCAGCGCGCCAAGCGCGGCCAGCGACCGGGACCGGGTGCAGGCCACCGGCTCGGCGGCCAGCGTCTCCAGATCGCGCCCGATCAAGCCGGTATCCACATCGCCCGCGCCAAACCCCGGATGCCGCGCCAGCTTGCGCAGAAACGCCAGATTGGTGACCGAGCCGGCCACCTGCGTCCCGGCCAGCGCCTGTTCCAGCCGGGCCAGCGCAACCGCGCGGGTGGGCCCGTGCACGATCAGTTTGGCGATCATCGGGTCGTACCACGGGCTGATCGTGTCGCCCGGCCTGACGCCGGTATCGGCCCGCGCAGTCGCCGGAAACACCAGATGCGCCAGCGTCCCGGTGGCGGGGAGGAAGCCTTTCGGCACATCCTCGGCATAAAGCCGCGCCTCGAACGCATGGCCGTCGATCGCCAGATCCTGCTGCGCCATCGGCAGGCCCTCGCCCGCCGCCACACGAAGCTGCCATTCCACCAGATCGACGCCGGTAATCGCCTCGGTCACCGGGTGCTCCACCTGCAGGCGCGTGTTCATCTCCATGAACCAGAACCGGTCGGGTCTCAGCCCGTCGGACCCGTCGACGATGAACTCCACCGTGCCCGCGCCCGCATAGCCAATCGCCTCGGCGGCGCGCACTGCGGCCATGCCCATCTCGTTGCGCATCTCCTCGGTCATGCCGGGGGCGGGCGCTTCCTCGATCACCTTCTGATGGCGCCGTTGCAGCGAGCAATCCCGTTCGAACAGGTGCACCGCACGGGCCCCGTCGCCAAAGACCTGAACCTCGATATGGCGCGGTTTCTCCACGAATTTCTCGATCAGGACCGCATCATTTCCAAAGGCCGTGGCCGCCTCTCCCTTGGCGCTTTCCAGCGCCTCCATGAAGCCCGACGGCGCATCGACCTTGCGCATTCCCTTGCCGCCGCCGCCGGCCACCGCCTTGATCAGCACCGGATACCCGATCGCGTCCGCCGCACCGGACAGATGCTCCGGGTCCTGGTTTTCGCCGTGATATCCCGGCACCACGGGCACCCCCGCCTCGGACATCAGCGCCTTGGCCGCATCCTTCAGCCCCATCGCCCGGATCGCATCCGCCGATGGCCCGATGAACACCAAGCCCGCCGCCTCGACCGCCTCCACGAAATCGGGGTTTTCGGACAGGAAGCCATATCCCGGATGGATCGCCTGCGCGCCCGTGGCCCTTGCCGCCTCGATGATGGCCTCACCCCGCAGGTAGCTGTCCTTGGGCGCGGGCCCGCCGATATGCACCGCCTCGTCCGCCATTGCCACATGGCGCGCGCGCGCATCCGCGTCCGAATACACCGCCACCGTGCGCACGCCCATCGCGCGGGCCGTGTCGATCACCCGGCAGGCGATCTCGCCCCGGTTCGCGATCAAAATCTTGCTAAACATCTCCGCCCCCAAAATCCTCGATCATCCGAAACCGCTCGCAGATCAGCGGCATCTCCGGATACCAGCCGCCATTGCGTTCGAAATACCTGCGGTGCTCGCGGCGCCAGCATTCAAGGCTGTCGGTCTCACCTTCGGCCAGGGCGAACTCCGCCTCCACGTCGCAAAACCGCCGCTCCGTCACCGCGACCGTCTCGATCACCAGCGCGGGCGTTCCGTCCCAGTTCAGCGCGATATCCCGCCGGCCCGCGACCGGCATCGCCTCGCCGCCGGGGCCGAAATCGCGTGCCGGCCCGCAGGTCGCGGTTTTGCGGCCCGACCGGACCAGCGCCAGAAGATCCGCGCACATCTCCGGGCCGTCACCGAAGGTGAAGCTTTCCGCCCCCGGATACAGCGCCTTCGCCTCGTCCAGTGTCATGTCGCGCCTCCTTCGTCCCGGCCCGCATGCGCGAGAGTTCCGCAAGACACCCGCCTCGCCCCCGTCACATCCGGAAGACGCCGAACCGCGTCTCCTCTATCGGGGCATTCAACGCCGCCGAGAGGCTCAGGAACAGCACCTCGCGGCTTTTGCGCGGGTCGATCACGCCGTCATCCCACAGCCGGGCCGATGCATAAAGCGGGTGGGACTGGCGCTCGAACATGTCGACGGTCGGCTGCTTGAACGCCGCCTCCGCCTCGGCGGACCATGTCTCGCCCGCCCGCTCCATCGCCTCGCGTTTCACAGTGGCCAGAACGCCCGCCGCCTGCGCGCCGCCCATCACCGAGATGCGACTGTTCGGCCATGACCACATGAAGCGCGGCTGGTAGGCGCGGCCTGCCATCCCGTAATTCCCGGCCCCGAAGGAGCCGCCCACCACCATGGTGATTTTCGGCACCGACGTGGTGGCCACCGCGGTCACCATCTTCGCGCCGTGCCGCGCGATGCCCTCGTTCTCGTATTTCCGGCCGACCATGAACCCGGTGATGTTCTGCAGGAACACCAGAGGGATGGACCGCTGCGAGCACAGCTCCACGAAATGCGCCGCCTTCTGCGCCGCTTCGGAAAACAGCACGCCGTTATTGGCCACGATCCCCACCGGACAGCCCATCAGATGGGCAAAACCGCAGACCAGCGTCTCGCCGAAGCGCGGCTTGAACTCGTCGAACCGGGAGCCGTCCACCACGCGCGCGATCACTTCGCGGATATCATAGGGCGTGGTCAGCGCGGCGGGCACGACCGAGAGCAGTTCCTCGGGGTCATAGGCCGGGTCCTCGGGGGTTTGCCACTGCACCGTCGCCGGTCTGGCGCGGTTCAGCGAACCCACCGCGCGCCGGGCCAGCGCCAGCGCGTGGGTGTCGTCCTCGGCCAGATAATCGGCGACGCCGGAAAGCCGCGTGTGCACATCGCCGCCGCCCAGATCTTCCGCGGTCACGATTTCACCGGTCGCCGCCTTCACCAGCGGCGGCCCGGCCAGAAAGATCGTGCCCTGCTCCTTCACGATGATCGTGACATCGGACATGGCCGGCACATAGGCGCCCCCCGCCGTGCAGGAGCCCATCACCACCGCGATCTGGGGGATGCCCCTGGCGCTCATCCTTGCCTGATTGTAGAAGATCCGCCCGAAATGGTCGCGATCGGGGAACACCTCGTCCTGATTGGGCAGGTTCGCGCCGCCGCTGTCGACCAGATAGATGCAGGGCAGATGGCATTCCTCCGCGATCTCCTGCGCGCGCAGATGCTTCTTCACGGTGATCGGATAATAGGTTCCGCCCTTCACCGTCGCATCGTTGCAGACGACCATCACCTCCTGGCCGTGGACCCGCCCGACACCGGCAATCGCGCCACCGCAGGGGGCGGCGCCGTCATACATTCCGTGCCCTGCGGTCGCGCCCACCTCAAGAAACGGCGATCCCGGGTCGAGCAGGTTCGCCACCCGCTCCCGCGGCAGCATCTTGCCGCGCGACACATGTCGCTCCCGCGCCCGCGCGCCGCCACCAAGTGAGGCCAGTTCCGCCGCCTCGCGCACCTGCGTCAGGGCTTCCAGATGCGCGGCCCGGTTGGCCTTGGCCTCATCCGAGCCCACCATCAGGGTTGTCGATAGTCTCATTCTTGTCTGCCTCTTGGACTGGAACGGGATGTGTTAGCGATACCACTTTCAGGCACAACCATTTTGTCGCAGCGCAACCGTCGCATCGCTTGACCCAGATCAATGTTGCTGCGGTGCGGCAGGCGCAAGACCGACGAGCGCGCAACCTGAAAGGCATAAAAATGAGAACCTCGATTTCGTCCCTCGCCATGATTGCTCTGCTTGCCTCGGCAGGCGCCGCGACCGCGCAGCAGGCGGGTGACTGGACCCTTGGCTTCGGCATCGGATCGGTCAATCCCCAATCCAGCACCGGCGTCCTTGCCGGCGAAGCCTCGACTATCGACAATGATATTCGCCCGACCATCACGGTGGAGTATTTCATACGCGACAATCTCGGCATCGAGCTTCTGGCGGCCACGCCATTCGAGCACACGATTTCTCTTGCCGGGCTGGGGGATGTCGGCACGGCCACACACCTGCCCCCCACCGTCTCGCTGAACTATCACTTCGCCAATGACAGCGCGATCACACCCTTTGTCGGTGCTGGTGTGAACTATACCGCGTTTTTGGATGTCGATGCGATGGGCGCACTCGCCGGTCAAGTGCTGGATATCGACAACAGTTTCGGGCTCGCCCTTCAAGCCGGTATCGACTACGCGGTTTCCGACCGCTCCGCGATCCGCTTCAATGTCCGTTGGATGGATATCGACGCCGACGTCCATCTGGACGGCGCCTATATCGGCACTGCCGAGATCGATCCGATGGTCTATGGCATCTCCTACGTGCTGCGCTTCTGAGCGCAACACGCAGCCTGCCTGCGCAGCAGCGCGGGCAGGCAGGATACTCTGGCCACGCCGACCTATGCGCTGAGCGCCAGCGATCTGCCGATAGGTAGGCCCGGTATCCGTCACGCCCGATACTCCGGGTTTTCATAGTCGAACCGGCATCCCGCCTTCCACGCGCGGCGGTCGTTGCCCTCGTTCGGCAGGCCGCCCGCCTCCTTCAGCAGCCTGGCCAGATGCATCAGGTTCCAGGTCATGATCGTCGTGTTGCGCTTGGTGAACTCATTGTCGAACCCCACCTGTCCGCCCGCCCCGTCATCGTCGCCGTAGGACGCGCCCGGCCCGGCCTCGCCGATCCAGCCGCAATCGGCCTGCGGCGGGATCGTCACGCCCAGATGGCTCAGCGCATAACCGATCGTCATCGCGGCATGTTTGATCCCGTCCTCGTTGCCGGTGATCACGCAGCCGCCCACCTTGCCGTAATAGACGCTCTGCCCCTTGTCGTTCAGCATCCCCGACATGCCGTAAAGCCGCTCGAGCAGGATCCTGCACAAGCTGCTTTCCTCGCCCAGCCAGAGCGGCGTGCCGATGACCAGAATATCGGCCGCCTGCACCTTCTCCCAGATCGCGGGCCAACCATCGGTGTCATAGCCGTGTTCGGTCATGTCCGGGTAGACACCGGGCTTCACATCCGAGGTCGCGATATGCACATGTTCCACCGTCACACCCTGCTTTTCCATGATCGCGGCAGAGGCGTTCATCAGAAGCTGCGTGTGGCTCTCATCGGGCTTCAGTTTCAGGGATGTGTTGAAAAACAAGGCCTTCAGGCCATCGAAATCGCTCATGTCCGCAGCTCCTCCGCCAGAAGATCCGGCCCGATATCCACCGTCGCACCATAGGTGTCTACGGCGCGCGCCCAGGGCGCATCCCGGTCATTCTCGCAGATCACCACCATCCGCACACCCTCCAGCGCCGAGGGCCGCGCGAAGCAGTCGGTCGGCGCCCCGCCGGTCTCGGCCACATATTGCGCGGCGACACCGGCGATGATCTCGGTCTCGTCGGGCGGGATGGCGCGCTGGCCCCAGACCAGACCCAGAAGACAGGCGCAGGCCAGAAGCGCGGCGAGGCTGATCTTCATGCCCGGGCTCATCGTTCGGGATCCCGGCGGATGCCTTCGATCTCGCGATCCAGAAAGAAGCTGATGGCGGACCTGATCAGCACCAGAAGCCCGAGAAAGACCAGATCGCCCAAGGCAAAGCTCAGCGCGGTGTGGATGATATCGGCCACGATGAACAGTTCCAGCCCAGCAAGGATGTAGCGGCCAAGCTCGACCCGCTCCTCGTTGAGGATCCGCGCGCGGTCGGTCTTGGCGATCTTGGCCTCGCCGATGACGAAGCCGTAGAGAAACCGTGCCGCCCCGATCAACATCACCGCGATCGCCAGGATGCTGATCAGCGCCGCGATCCATTCCAGCACCATGGCCACGCCCGCCAGGTCGCCGTGAAGGACTCCTTCGGTCACGCTGAGATCGGCCAGGTCTTCCATCCCGTTCAGGCCATTGCCGCCATCATCTCGCGGCCCACCAGCATCCGGCGGATCTCGCTTGTGCCCGCGCCGATCTCCATCAGCTTGGCATCGCGGAAGATCCGGCTGACGGCGCTGTCATTCATGAAGCCCGCGCCGCCCATCGCCTGCACCGCCTGATGGGCCACGACCATCGCCTCTTCGGACGCATAGAGCACGCAGGCCGCCGCATCCTGCCGCGTCACCTCACCCCGGTCGCAGGCCTTGGCGACCTCGTAGACATAGGCGCGCGCGGAGTTCATCTTGGTGTACATATCGGCGATCTTGCCCTGCATCAGCTGGAAATTCCCGATGCTCTGGCCGAACTGCTTGCGCTCCGCCATATAGGGCATGATCTCGTCCAGACAGGCCGCCATGATCCCGGTGCCGATACCGCTCAGCACCACGCGCTCGTAATCGAGCCCCGACATCAGAACGCGCACGCCCTTGCCTTCCTCGCCCAGCACGTTGTCGAACGGCACTTCCACATCCTCGAAGACCAACTCCGCCGTGTTCGAGCCGCGCATGCCAAGCTTGTCGAAATGCGGCGAGGTGCTGAACCCCGTCATATCTTTTTCTATAAGAAAGGCGGTGATGCCCTTGCTACCCGCCTCCGGGTCGGTCTTGGCATAGACCACGAGCGTATCCGCGTCGGGTCCGTTGGTGATCCAGTACTTCGTGCCGTTCAGGATGTAGCGGTCGTTCCGCTTCTCGGCGCGCAGCTTCATGCCCACCACGTCCGATCCGGCCCCTGCCTCCGACATCGCCAGAGCGCCCACATGCTGGCCGCTGACCAGACCGGGCAGATACTTCGCCTTCTGCGCGGGCGTGCCGTTCAGATTGATCTGGTTCACGCAAAGGTTCGAATGCGCCCCGTAGGACAGCGATACCGAGGCCGAAGCGCGCGCAATCTCCTCCACCGCGATCACATGGGCGAGATAGCCCATGCCCGCGCCGCCGAACTCCTCTTCCACCGTGATGCCGAGCAGGCCCAGCTCCCCCATCTCCTGCCAGAGATCCGCCGGAAATTCGTTCGAGGCGTCGATATCGGCCGCAATCGGCCTGATCCGTTCCTGGGCCCAGCGATGCACCATATCGCGCAACGCATTCACATCCTCGCCCAGATCGAATGTCATTGAAGCCATGAACATGGGCCGTCCCTCCGCCTAATTGAACGCTTGTTCAGTTATTAGCGCAGCAAACCTCGCGAGTCAAAACGTATCGCCGCTCCCGCGCGGCCCGCAGATCACGCAGATCACGCCGCCGCGCGGACCTCGTCGCGGATGATCGACGCGATCAGGCTGCAATCCTCTTGCGAAAAGGTCAGCGGCAGACGCATGTCCATCAGCCCGGCCAGAACCGCATCGGTTCGCGGCAGGCGCTGCGCCGGGGCATAGCGCCAGCTGTCGTAGCGCGAGGTGAAGGCCACGGGCTCGGCCGCGCCGAACCATTTCAGCTCCACGCCGCGCGCAAGGCATCCCGCAAGAACCTGCCCGATCGTTTCGGGCGTCGCGCCGGGCAGAAGGAACTGGATCGACGAGCCCACGAACCGTTCACGCGGATCGCGCTCGATGACCCGCAGGCCGGGCGTGTTGCGCAGCCCCTCCTCCACCGTCTGGTAAAGCGCGTTCCACCGCGCCACCTGCGCCGGCAGATCGGCCAGTTGCGGCCGCAGGATCGCGGCGCGCAGATTATCCATCCGGCCCGAGATATTGGGGGTGACATATTTCACCCGTTCGAAAACCTCCGCCGGGGGCGCGGCGCGATGGCGGCCATAGAGCATGTAGCTGCCGGATTGCATGATCGCGCGCGCCATCAGCTCCGCATCGTCGGACACCAGCAGCCCGCCCTCGCCGGAATTGATGTGCTTGTAGGTCTGCGCCGAGTAGCAGCCGAACACGCCGTGACGCCCCGATGGCACGCCATCCCATTCCGCGCCCATGGTGTGGGCGCAATCCTCCACCACCGCGATGTCTGCGCGGTCGCAGATCTCCATCAGCGCACCCATGTCGCAGATATGCCCGCGCATATGGGACAAAAGCAGCACCCGCGCGCCGGAACTGGCGGCCTTTTCCGCCAGATCGGGCAGGTCGATGGTGAGGCTTTCGGTGGTCTCCACGAAAACCGGCACCGCGCCGAGGCTGGCAATCGCGCCGGGAACGGGGGCCAGAGTGAACCCGTTCGACAGGACCTTGTCCCCCGGGCCCACGCCAAGCGTGCGCAACGCGCAGCCCATGGCATACCCGCCCGAGGCGACGGCCAAAGCGTATCTGGCTCCGGTGAAGGCCGCGAACTCCTCCTCCAGAAGCGCGGTTTCCCCCGCTTCTTCGGGCTTCAGGTTGTAGCGATGCAGACGCCCGTGGCGCAGCACCTTCAGCGCGGCCTCGATGCCCGCCTCGGGGATTGGCTCCTGTTGCGTGAAACTGCCGGTGAAGATGAGCTTGTCCATACCCGGCAGGTTTAGGCGACAGCGCGTCGGCGTCAATCCCAAGCAGCGCGCCCGAGAGGCCTGCGCGAGGCCTTTGATCGGGGTAAGTTCGGGCGCCGGGAGCATCTCCCGGCCCTGTCGGGCAAGGCGTGTGCCCGCCGCGCGGTCAGGCGATCAGGCGGCTTACGATGCGGTCCAGATCGTCGTAGCGCTCCAACAACGCCTCGGGCGCAAGCGCGTTGACGCCGCGGCCATCGGGGCCGAACGTCACCAGAACGCAGGGCACCCCCGCGGCGCGGGCGGTTTTCCGGTCGGTCTCGGTATCGCCGATCAGAAGCGACCGGGCCGGGTCGCCCCCGGCACGCTCCACCGCCAGCAGATAGGGCGCGGGATCGGGCTTGCGCACCGGCAGCGTGTCGGCGCCCACCAGCGAGGCGAAACTGTCACGGACCCCCAGCCGGGTCATCAGCGTTTCGGCAAGCCCCTGGGGTTTGTTGGTGCAGATCCCTACCGCCACGCCGTCGCGGCGCAGCCGGTCGACCGCCGCCATCGCGCCGGGGTAGAGCGTGGTGTGGGTGTCGATGGCGGCGCCATAGGCCCGCAACAGGACCGGGTAGCCTTCGTCCACATCGGCGGCGGGACCGGTGATGCCCAGCCGCTCGAAGCCCAGCTTCAGCATCGCCCGCCCGCCGCGAAACGCGGTGGCGTCATCCTGCCCCGGCACCAGTTGCGGCGGGTGACCCAAAGCCTTCAGCGCGGCGTTCGCGGCCGCGATCAGATCGCCGGACGTATCCGCCAGCGTCCCGTCCAGATCGAAGATCACACAGCGCATCGTGGTCCCCCGTCTTTCGGCAGGTTTCCGCCTGCGCCTGAAATGAACCGTAGGCCGAATTGACCCACGCCGTCCTTGCGCGACGGGGTGGCATGGATAATACCGGGGTCACAAGACCAAAAACAAATCGGACAGGCCCATGCCCACAGCCCTTGTAATCCTTGCTGCCGGTCAAGGCACGCGGATGAACTCCGAAATGCCCAAGGTGCTGCACCGGATCGCGGGCGCGCCGCTGATCGCCCATGCGATGCGCGCGGGCGCCGCCGTGGCCCCCGAGCGGGTCGTGGTCGTGACGGGCCATGGCGCCGAGCAGGTGGAGGCGGCGGTGGCCGCGTTCGATGCATCGGCCATCTGCGTCCGCCAGACAGAGCAGCTGGGCACCGGCCACGCGGTTCTGCAGGCCGCCCCGGCGCTGGACGGGTTCGCCGGCGACGTGATCGTGCTCTACGGCGACACGCCCTTCATCCGGCCCGAAACGCTTGGCGCGATGCTGGCCGCGCGGCGGAGCCACGACATCGTGGTTCTGGGCTTCGAGGCCGCCGAGCCCGGTGGCTACGGCCGCCTGCTGATGGAGGATGACCGGCTGGTCCGGATCGTCGAGGCCAAGGATGCCACGCCCGAGCAGCTGGCCATTTCCTTCTGCAATTCCGGGCTGCTGGCCGCCGATGCCGCAACGCTCACCGGCCTTCTGAAGAAGGTCGAAAACGACAATGCGGCAGGCGAATACTATCTGACCGACATCCCCGCGCTGGCCGCGGCGGCGGGGCTCTCCGCCACCGCGATCCGCGCGGCGGAACGCGAAACACTGGGCATCGACACGCGCGCCGCGCTGGCCCGGGCGGAGGCGCTGTTTCAGGCCGCCAGACGCGCCGAGATGCTGGAGGCCGGCGTGGCGCTCACCGCTCCAGAAACCGTGTTTTTCGCCTATGACACCGAGATCGGGCGCGATGCGGAGGTGGAGCCCAACGTGGTCTTCGGCCCCGGCGTCACCGTCGAATCCGGCGCGCGGATCCGCGCCTTTTCCCATCTGGAGGGCGCCCATGTGGGCGCCGGGGCCACCGTCGGGCCCTATGCGCGCCTGCGCCCCGGGGCGGAGCTTGGCAACGGCGCGCGGGTCGGCAATTTCGTCGAGGTGAAGGAAGCCCGGATCGGCGAGGGCGCCAAGGTCAATCATCTCAGCTATATCGGCGATGCCACGCTTGGCGAGGGCAGCAATATCGGCGCGGGCAGCATCACCTGCAACTATGACGGGGTCATGAAGCACGAGACGCAGATCGGCGCGCGCGCCTTCATCGGGTCGAACACGATGCTGGTCGCCCCGGTCAGCGTCGGCGAGGAGGCGATGACAGCCTCGGGCTCGGTGATTACCGAAGATGTGCCGGCGGGCGCGCTTGCGCTTGCGCGCGGCACGCAGGTCAACAAGCCGGGACTGGCCACCAAGCTGATGGCCCGGCTCCGCGCCATCAAAGCCGGAAAAAAGGGGTAGCAACCATGTGCGGCATTGTCGGTGTGCTTGGCGATCACGAGGTTGCGCCCATTCTGGTCGAGGCCCTGAAACGGCTGGAGTATCGCGGGTATGACAGCGCCGGCATCGCCACGGTGCAGGACGGCGCGCTGGACCGGCGGCGCGCCGTGGGCAAGCTGGTCAACCTCTCCGATCTTCTGGTTCACGAGCCCCTGCCCGGCAAATCCGGGATCGGACACACAAGATGGGCGACCCATGGCGGCCCCAGTGTCGCCAATGCCCATCCCCATCGCACGGGCCGGGTTGCGGTGGTCCATAACGGCATCATCGAAAACTTCCGCGACCTGCGCGACCGGCTCAAGGGCGCGGCCTTCGAGAGCGAGACGGACACCGAAACCGTCGCCCATCTCTGCGAGAGCTTTCTGGACGAGGGCATGACCCCCCGGATGGCCGCGGCGGAAACGCTCAAGCATCTGGAGGGGGCCTTTGCGCTGGCCTTCCTGTTCGAGGGCGAGGAGGATCTGATCGTCGCGGCGCGCAAGGGCTCTCCGCTGGCCATCGGCTATGGCGATGGCGAGATGTTCGTGGGCTCCGACGCCATCGCGCTGTCGCCGATGACCAACCGGATCACCTATCTGGAGGAAGGGGATTACGCCTTCGTCACCCGCGCAGGGGCCGAGATCTTCGATGCCGAAGGCCGCCGCGCGAACCGGGATCTGCGCGAGATCTCCTCCAAATCCGCCCAGATCGACAAGGGCGGACACCGCCATTTCATGGCCAAGGAGATTTTCGAACAGCCCACCGTTCTGGCCGACTGCCTGACCCATTACGCCCCCGGCGACGCCGTGACCATCCCCGAGGGCAGCGTCGATTTCTCCCGGACCGATCGGCTGATCCTGGTTGCCTGCGGCACCGCCCATTACGCCTGTCTGGTGGCGAAATACTGGTTCGAGCAACTGGCCGGCCTGCCCTGCGATGTCGATATCGCATCGGAATTCCGCTACCGCGAACCGCCCGTCTCGGAGCGGGCGGCCGCTCTGTTCGTCAGCCAGTCGGGCGAAACCGCCGACACGCTGGCCGCCCTGCGCTATGCGACGGGCAAGGCCGCGCATATCCTGTCGGTCGTGAATGTGGCCGAAAGCTCCATCGCGCGCGAAAGCGATCTGGCCCTGCCGATCCTGGCCGGCGTCGAGGTCGGGGTCGCCTCGACCAAGGCGTTTCTCTGCCAGTTGGGCGTGCTGGCCAACCTGGCCATTCTCGCGGCACGCCAGAAAGGCCGGATCGACGCCCGGCGCGAGGCGGAGCTGCTGCACACCCTGCGCAGCCTGCCGGCGCTGATCAATCAGTCGCTGGCGCTGGAAGACGAGATCAGGCGCGGCACCCGGGCCCTTGCGCGCGCGCAGACGATCCTTTTTCTCGGGCGCGGCCCGATGTTTCCCATGGCCCTTGAAGGTGCGCTGAAACTCAAGGAAATCAGTTACATACATGCCGAAGGCTATGCCTCCGGAGAGCTGAAACACGGGCCCATCGCGCTGGTGGACAAGACCGTGCCCGTAGTCGTGCTCGCCCCCCGCGACGCGCTGTTCGACAAGACCGTCTCCAACATGCAGGAGGTCATGGCGCGCGAGGGGCGCGTCTGGCTGGTGACCGACAAACCGGGCGCGGCGGCAGCCTCGGACGGGGTCTGGAAGACCCTGACCATGCCGCAGGTGGATCCGATCTTCGCGCCGCTGCTCTATGCCGTCCCGGCGCAGCTCATCGCCTATCACACCGCACTTCACAAAGGCACGGATGTGGATCAGCCGCGCAATCTGGCGAAATCCGTGACGGTGGAATGACGCCCGAGAAAGGGATCTCCGCGCGCGGTCAGGGGGGCCGGCTGAAACTGGTCGCGCAGACGGAGCCCGCGCGCCTGTTGCCGGGGCCGGCGCTACAGGATTCAATGCCTCCGGCGGCGGTATTTCCGACCAGAAGAAGGACCGGAGAGCTCAGTTGATCGCGTGGTTCATCGCCCCGGGAAATGGCCGCGGGAAGCAAGGATGCCTTTTCAGCGGATCCTGTCAGACCTGCGGCACGCCGCCGCCCAGCACGGTCAGGAACCATTCCGTATCGATGTTCCCGCCGCACAGGATCACCGCCACCTTCCTGCCGTTCATCCGCTCCTTCTCCTGCATCAGACCGGCCAGCGGGGCCGCGCCCGCGCCTTCCGCAAGGTTGTGAATGTCGCGGTAATAGATGCGGATCGCCTCCGCCACTTCGGCATCGCTGACCGAGATGATGCGCGCGGCCCCTTCGGAATAGATCTCGAACGCCTCTTTCACCGGCACACGCACCGCCATGCCGTCGGCGAATGTGGCGGCGCCCCCGGTCTCGATCAGGCGACCGGCCTCCACCGATTGCTTCACGCAATCGGCCCGGTCGGACACGACCCCCACGATCTCCGTTTTCAGGCCGAGGGCATTTCGGGCCAGAATGTTCCCGCAGATGCCCGAGCCGCAGCCGACCGGCACATAGATCGTATCCAGATCCGGCACCGCGCTCAGCAATTCATAGGCGTAGGTGGCCACGCCGCGCACGATTTCGGGGTGGAACGGCGGCACGATGACCAGACCTTCGGCATCGGCCACGCGAAACGCCTCCTCCCGGGCGGTGTCGAAATCGGCACCGAATTCGATCACCTCGGCGCCGAAGGCCCGCATGGCGGCGTTTTTCTCCACCGAATTGCCGTGGGGCACATAGACCTTGGCGGTCAGCCCTGCCGCCACCGCCTGCCGCGCCTGCCCCTGCCCGTGATTGCCCCGCGTGGCGGTGCAGATCCCGCGCGCATCCGGATGGGCGCGCCGCACCCAGTCGATGAAGGTGATCGCGCCGCGCGCCTTGAACGAACCCGTGGGCGTGTGGTTCTCATGCTTCACCCAGACCTCAGCGCCCGTCCGCGCGGCCAGTTGCGGCCAGGCATATTGCGCGGTGGGCCGCATCTGGGTGTAGACCAGATCGGCCGCCGCGTTCAGGTCGTCCACCGTCAGTTTCATCGTATCGCCTCCGCTGCTTCCGGCGGAGCCTAGCGACACATCCGCCCCTTGTCAGCCTGCCACGCCGCCCGTATGACCCGCCCGGAACCTTGGAAGGGACGGGGCGCAGGACACATGCCCATACTGGTGATGAAATTCGGCGGCACATCGGTCGCCACGCTGGACCGGATCCGCCGCGCCGCCAAGCGCGTGGGCCGCGAGGTGGCCAATGGCTATGACGTGATCGTCATCGTCAGCGCGATGTCGGGCGAGACCAACAAGCTGGTGGGCTATGTCGAGGAGACCTCGCCGCTTTTCGACGCGCGCGAATACGATGCCGTGGTGTCCTCGGGCGAGAATGTCACCGCCGGGCTGATGGCGCTCACGCTGCAGGAAATGGATGTCCCGGCGCGAAGCTGGCAGGGCTGGCAGGTGCCGCTGAAAACCACCTCCGCCCATGCCTCCGCCCGGATCGAGGAGATCCAGACCGGCAACATCACGGCCAAGTTCGCCGAAGGCATGAAGGTGGCCGTCGTCGCGGGCTTTCAGGGGATCAGCCACGAGGGCCGGATCACCACGCTCGGGCGCGGCGGGTCCGACACCACGGCCGTCGCCTTCGCCGCCGCCTTCGGGGCGGAACGCTGCGACATCTACACCGATGTGGACGGGGTCTATACCACCGATCCGCGGATCACGTCCAAGGCGCGCAAGCTGGACCGGATCGCGTTCGAGGAGATGCTGGAGCTTGCCTCGCTTGGCGCGAAGGTTCTGCAAACCCGCTCGGTCGAGCTGGCGATGCGCTACAATGTGCGCCTGCGGGTGCTGTCGAGCTTCGAGGATAATGACGAAAACGCGGGCACGCTGGTGTGTTCGGAGGAGGATATCGTGGAGAGCAATGTTGTCGCCGGCGTCGCCTATTCCCGGGACGAGGCAAAGATGACGCTGGTTTCGGTCGCCGACCGGCCCGGCATCGCCGCGGCCATTTTCGGGCCGCTGGCCGAGGCAGGCGTGAACGTGGACATGATCGTGCAGAACATCGCCGAAGAGGGCCGCACCGACATGACCTTTTCCTGCCCCACCGATCAGGTGAAACGGGCCGAAAAGGCGATGACCGACGCGCAGGAGCGCGGCGAGATCAATTTCCACGATCTGGTCGCCGACACCGATGTCTGCAAGGTCTCGATCGTGGGCATCGGCATGCGGAGCCATGCGGGCGTGGCTGCGAAAATGTTCTCCACGCTGCGTGACGAGGGGATCAACATCAAGGTGATCACCACGTCGGAAATCAAGGTCAGCGTGTTGGTGGACCGGAAATACATGGAACTGGCGGTCCAGTCGCTGCACGACGCGTTCGGGCTCGAACGCGCCGCCTGATGCCCCACGGCGGCGACGCCGGGCGGCGGCGCGCCGCTCAGCCGCCTTGCAGAAGAAGCGCCGCCACCAGATATCCCAGCGATGCGCCGAAAGCCGCCAGCGCGCGGATGTGGTTCCACCGGGTCCAGCGGCTGGCATAGGCCGGCCAATAGGCCCGCGCCTCCGATCCGCCCAGCGCCATCGCGTCGAGCCTGCGGTTCATCGGCACGTTGCCCAGCGCGGTCACGCCGAAACCGCCCAGCAGGTACAGACCCGCCGCCCCGATCAGCCACGCGGCCACCGCGCCGCCCTGCATCGTCACGCCATAGACCAGGATCAGCGCCGAAACCGGCACCAGCCCCAGAAGCAGCGTCAGGAAGACCGTGCGATAGACCTCGCGGTTGATATGCTGCATTGCCCGCGCACCCGCCGCGGGCTCCGCCGCCACGAGGGAACGGATCACGAAATCCGAAAAACTCAGGAAGACGCCCGCCACCAGACCGCTTGCCAGCGAGGCCGCGGCAAGCCCCCAGATAATCCATGTCTCGAACATCGTCTGTCTCCTTCCCTTCACAGGCTCTAGTTCGAAATCGCCACCGCCTCGTGCAGATACCGCCGGTCACCCAGTTGGCGGGCGAGAAAGCCCGCGACATCGGCGCGCGCGATCTTCAGGCGCAGCCCCCGCTCCTGCGGCGAAAACCCTTCCTTGTAGAGGCCCGTTCCGGGCCCGTCGCTAAAGGCGCCGGGGCGCACGATGGTCCAGTCCAGCCCGCTGGCCCGGACCAGGGTTTCCTGCAATTCATGGTCCAGAAAGACCGGCCGCAGAAGCAGGCCGAACATGATCCGCTTCCAGAAGAAATTCAGGTTGCTCCAGCTTTCATGGGCGCCCAGCGTCGACTGGCAGATCAGCCGGCGCACACCATGGCTCTGCATCGCCCGGATCACGTTCAGCGTTCCCTGCGAGCGGATCACGGATTTGCGCGAACTGCCCGCGCCCAGCGTGACGACAACCGCGTCATGGCCTTTCACCGCATCCAGAACCGCCTGCTCCTCCAGCGCATCGCCCGCCGCAAGCGTCAGGTTCGGATCGTCGAGCGCAAGGGTCTGCGGATGCCGGGCAAAGGCCGTCACCCGGTGCCCGGCTGCCAGAATTTGCTCCACCGCGAGCCGCCCGATGCGTCCCGTGGCGCCGATTACAATCACATTCATGTCTTATTCTCCTGGATCAATTCACTTGACATCATGTCAAGTTGACACCGTGTCAATAATCGGTGACTTTACATCATGTCAAGCAAAAACGAAGACACCCGAACCCGCATCTTGAAGGCCGCTCTGGCGCTGCTGGAATCCGGCACTGCCGTGCGGATGTCCGATATCGCCAAGGCCGCCGGGATCAGCCGTCAGGCGCTCTATCTGCATTTTCCCAATCGCGCCGATCTGCTGATCGCGGCGACCCGCTATCTCGATGAGATCAGCGACACCGATGCCAAGCTTGCCGCCAGCCGGAGCGCGCGGCGCGGCACCGAACGGCTGGACGCCTATATCGAGGCCTGGGGCAACCACATCCCCGAGGTTTACGGCGTGGCCCGGGCGCTTCTGGCGATGCGCGACAGCGACGCGGAGGCCGCGACCGCATGGACGAACCGGATGGCCGCGATGCGCGAAGGCTGCGAGGCCGCGGTGAGGATGCTGGCGCGCGACGGCGATCTGAACCCGCGCTATGGCGAGGATCAGGCCACGGATCTGCTCTGGACCCTGCTTTCCGTGCGCGGCTGGGAACTTCTGCGCCTTGAGTGCGGCTGGTCGCAGGAGGCCTATGTGGCCGAGATGAAGGCGGTGGCGCGGGCGGCCCTGCTCCCGCCGCACGGCGGGGGGCATTAACCCCTCCGCCGTTGCGCCCAGCCCCCGCGGCGCGCTATGCCTGAGAGACAGAACCCGAGGGGACGCGCGGCCAACCCATGCCAGAACAGACCGAAAGCGAAAGCCGCAAGCTGCTCAGACGCTTGCAGGCCACTCTGGCCGAGGCCGGCGAGGGGCAGGAACGGCTTGACCGGATCACCCATCTGATCGCGGATTCGATGGGAACCGAGGTGTGTTCGATCTATCTGCTGCGCGATCCGGGCACGCTGGAGCTTTGTGCGACCGAAGGGCTGGCCCCGGAATCCGTCCACGTCACGCGGATGCGGATGGGCGAGGGTCTGGTGGGCCGCGTCGCCGCCCGGGCCCGCCCGATCAACACCGCCAACGCCCCTGCCGAACCCGGTTTCCGCTACATGCCCGAAACCGGGGAGGAACGGTTTTCCAGCTTCCTCGGCGTGCCGATCCAGCGTCTGGGGGAGCGTCTGGGCGTGCTGGTGGTGCAGTCGAAGGACGCGCGCGAGTTCTCGGGCGATGAGATCTACGCGCTGGAAGTCGTGGCCATGGTGATCGCCGAAATGACCGAACTGGGCGCGTTTCTGGGCGAAGGCGCGGCCCTGTCGCCCCGCCACCAGCAGCAGGTCATGATCCGTGGCGGCAGCGCGCAGGAAGGTGTGGCCGAAGGCGTGGTCTATCTGCATGAACCCCGCGTCGTGGTCACGAACCCCATCGCCGAGGACCCCCATGCCGAAAGCATCCGGCTGCGCGAGGCGGTGGACCAGTTGCGCGTTTCCGTCGACGAGATGCTGAGCCATGCGCCCAAGGGCGACGGCGAGCAGGCGCAGGTTCTGGAGGCCTACCGGATGTTCGCCAATTCGCGCGGCTGGATGCGCCGGATGGAAGAGGACATCGCCCGCGGCCTGAGCGCCGAGGCGGCGGTGGAAAAAGAGCAATCCACCGCCCGGGCCCGGATGGAAACCGTGCCCGATGCCTATCTGCGCGAAAGATTGCAGGATCTCGACGATCTGTCGAACCGGCTGCTGCGGCTGCTGACGGGTCAGGGCGCGGGGGCGACCGGGGCGCAGATGCCCGACCGCCCGGTGCTGGTCGCGCGCAATATCGGGCCCGGCGACCTGCTGGATTACGGCCGTTCGCTCAAGGCCGTCGTGCTGGAGGAAGGCTCGGTTGGCAGCCATGCGGCGATCGTCGCCCGCGCACTTGCGATCCCGCTGGTCGTGAACGCGAAGCGGATCACCACGGAGGCGCTGAACGGCGACCCGATCCTCGTGGACGGCGATCAGGGCATCGTTCATCTGCGCCCCGAAGAGGCCGTGGCCACCGCCTTCCGCGACAAGATCGCGATGATGGCCGCCGCGCAGGAGCGCTATGCCTCGATCCGCGATAAGCCGGCTGAAACCAAATGCGGCACGGTGATCAGCCTGCAGATGAACGCGGGCCTGATGGCCGATCTGCCCTCGCTGGTCTCGTCCGGGGCGGAGGGTGTGGGGCTGTTCCGGACCGAGTTGCAGTTTCTGACCCGCAACAAGGTGCCCCGCCGGGGCGAACTGGCGCAGCTCTATGCCAAGGTCATGGACAGCGCCGGGGGCAAGCGGGTCATTTTCCGCACGCTCGACATCGGGTCCGACAAGGTCCTGCCCTACATGAAGCCGCAGGACGAGCCGAACCCCGCCCTCGGCTGGCGCGCGATCCGCGTGGGTCTGGACAAGCCCGGCGTGATGCGGATGCAGTTGCAGGCGCTGATCCGCGCGGCAAACGGGCGCCCGCTATCCGTGATGTTCCCGTTTATCGCGCAATTCGAAGAGTTCACCCAGGCCCGCGACCACCTGCTGCGGGAGATCGACCGGGAGGCGGCATTGGGCCATGTGCTCCCCGCGGAGGTGGAAATCGGCGCGATGCTGGAAACGCCGAGCCTTGCCTTCGCGCCCAGGCATTTCTTCGAGCTGGCCGATTTCATCTCCATCGGCGGCAATGACCTGAAACAGTTCTTCTTCGCCGCCGACCGGGAGAACGAGCGGGTGCGCAGGCGCTATGACACGCTGAATGTGTCGTTCCTGACCTTTCTGGAACAGATCGTGCATCGCTGCGACGATACGGATACCCCGCTCAGTTTCTGCGGCGAGGATGCGGGCCGGCCGATCGAGGCGTTGTGTTTCGGGGCGATGGGGCTGCGGACCCTGTCCATGCGCCCGGCCTCCATCGGGCCGGTCAAGAGCCTGCTGAGACGGGTCGATCTGCGGGAGTTGCGAAGCGTCATCAACGAGGCGCGCACCACCGGGGCGCAATCGGTGCGACCTGCGGTGATGGACTGGTTCCGGCAACAGGGCTGAGCCCACGAGGGGAGGCCGACGCGCGGCTACACGCGCGCGGACCCTGCGGGATCGGGATATCTCGGGGCGGGAAACCCGGCGGGCAATTGCGCCGGGGGATGGTCCGGAAGGAAACGCGACCGGTCCGCATGGCGCGCCGGTCGTCTCGTCAGCCGGAAAGGCGGCGCCGCCGGAAAGGGCGGAGCGGTTTGCGGTCCCGGGTATCATGCCGGGGCCTGGTGCATGCGGTTCAGGCTGCCATCCCTTGGCCCTTTCAGGGCTGTCTTCGGAAAGGCGGTTCAAACCGTCCCTGGATTGCAAGGGTGCCAAGCTTGCGTCTGGTATACCGGGATCCGGAAATAGCAGAAACCGGTTAAGGGAAGGTTAGCCGCGCGCGAAATCCGGTGCCGCGAAATGCGGCCGTCGAGACGGACCTGCCGGAACACCGTTCGGCGGGCAGCGCCGCGAGTTGCGGCTACCCGCGCGAGCCTTTGGATTTGCGGCCCGTCTTGCGGGGCAAAAGGAAGGCGCTGGCAATCACCAGCGAGGCGTTGAGAGGAAGGCTTTTCATGGTCATGTGCTGTCAATCTCCGCATGTTTGAGGAGGTAGGCAATCGCGCGGCAGAGGCCCGCGCAGAGACGCCAGCCCCTCCGGTGCGCCGAGCATAGCGCGGGACATCCTTCGCTTCGGTTAATGCGCCCAGGGGCTCACGGCGCCCGTGACCCCGGCCCAGTCGCCCAGCCCCAGCACCCGGTCGGGATTGGTGGGCGGCGGCATCTCGACCCCGCAGAGCCGCGTGAAGCCGAACCGGGTGTAATAGGGCGCATCCCCGATCAGCATCACCCGCGGCCAGCCCGCCGCGCGGGCACGCGTCAAGCCATCTTGCATCAACTCCGCGCCCAGCCCTTCCCCCTGGCGGGTGGGATGCACGGCAATGGGGCCCAGAAGCAGCGCTTCGGCCCCGCGCGGGCCCACGTGAACCGGCCAGAACCGCACCGCACCGGCCAGAATGCCATCGGCGTCGCGGGCGACGCGGCAGAGATCGCGCACGGGCGGAATGCCCTCGCGCAGGCGATAGCTGGACAAGGCCTCGCGCCCGGGCGCAAAGCACAGATCGTAAAGCGCCTCCACCTCCCATCGGTCGGCGGGGTCTTCGCGGGTCAGGTAAAACATCGGCCTTGCCGCTCAATTGCCTCTGGTCCCGGCCCTAGCACGAGGTTAGGTCTTTGCCAAATTAGAGAGGCTTATCATCCATGTTCTACAGACCGGAAGACGGCCACGGCCTGCCCCATAACCCGTTCAACGCCGTCGTGTCCCCCAGGCCCATCGGTTGGATTTCGACCCGTGCCGCGGACGGGTCGGAAAATCTGGCCCCCTATTCCTTTTTCAACGCGGTCGCCTATGTGCCGCCGCAGGTCATGTTCGCGTCGACCGGGACGAAACCGGATCGGGGCGACACGAAGGACAGCGTTTCGAACATCCGCGACACCGGCGTCTTTTGCGTGAACATCGTGGAGTATGCCGCGAAGGAGGCGATGAACCAGTCGTCGGGGCCGTGGGCCCGGGATACGGATGAATTCGCACTGGCCGGGGTGGAGCGGGTGGATTGCGACACCATCGACTGTTCCCGCGTGGCCGGCGCGCCCGCCAATCTGGAATGCCAGCTGACCCAGATCGTGCGTTTGCCGGGGGAGGCGAATTTCGTGATTTTCGGGGAGGTGACGGGCGTGCATCTGCGCGATGATTGCGTGGTCGACGGGCGCTTCGATGTAACCCGGTTCCAGCCCCTCGCGCGGCTTGGTTACATGGATTACACCCGCGTGACGGAGCTGTTTTCGCTCAAGCGGCCCGAAGGCTAGCCGGCGCGCTCTGCACCAGGCGCACGGCCTCGACAAACTCCGCGAATTTCCGGGCGCGCGGTTCGTCCGGCTTGCCGGTCAGGGTCAGAAGCGGCGTGTCGAAGCCGGGCCGCGCGGCGGCCACCTCTTTGCGCAACGTATCAAGCAGGCCGTGGCCGCCACGGGTCACCGCGACACCGGCCACCGGCGGCAGATGCCTGTGCGCCTGTATGAAACGCCGCATCGGCGTGGCCAGATGTGTCACCCAGACCGGCGCCACGATCACCAGCCAGTTTGCGGGACCGATCGGCGGGGCGACGTCGATTTCGGGCAAGCGGCTGTAATAGCTGTCATATCCGGCGCGCAGATAGCCGAACGGACCGCCGTAGCGGGGGCATGCGATCTCGGATATCCCGCCATCCAGCGCCTTGGCCAGATCTTCGGCCAGCGCGCGGCTGCGCCCGGTTCGGGAATAGGAAACGATACGGGTGGTCATCTGCCCGAAGACCTCTGATTTTTTGTTAACTATTGCATAGGGTAAGTAAGTGCTTCGGGCCGGATGTCAATTCCGCGCCGGGCTGTAACGCGCGTGACACACGGGAGTGTGATAAACTGCCTTTATCGTCGTGAAAGGAGTTTCCCTTGCCCCGCACCAATCGCCGCGATCTGAGCTTTGCCACTTTCAACCTGCTGAACCTGTCCCTGCCCGGCCAGATGACCTATGGCAGCAAGCCCGCGCTTGCCGATGACGCCGACGGGCGGGAGGCCTATGCCCGCAAGATCCGCTGGACCGCACAGGCCCTGCAATTGCTGGATGCGGAGGTGATCGGCTTTCAGGAAGTCTGGTCCGCCGCCGCGCTGATCGAGGCGTTCGAGGCGGCGGGCCTGCGCGATCAGTATGACATCATCGCCCGCGACGCGCCGGGCAAGGGCCGTCCACAGGTGGCGCTGGCCGTGCGGCGGGGCGAGGACGGGAAAAGCCAGCTGATCGCGGGCAGCGCCGAATGGGTCGCGGCCTTCCCCGAGACCTTCCGGCTTGACGGGTTGCGCGAGGTCTGGGGCAGCGAGGAAGAGATCACCGTCACCATCTCGGAGTTTTCGCGCCCGGTGCTGCGCGCGCAGATCCAGCCTACGGGCACCCGCCCCAAACCGCCGCCGGTGCAGCTTTTCGTGGCGCATCTGAAATCGAAAGGGCCCGCGCGCCTGTCCTTCCGCGATGCGCCGCCGGTGCTGGACCTGCACGGGTCGGTGGTGAAAAGCGCGGTGGCCCATATCCGCCGCGTGATGGAGGCCGCCGCCCTGCGGCTGATGCTCGATGCCGAGATCAAGGGCGAGGCGTTGAGCCCCGTCGTGGTGCTGGGCGATCTGAATGACGACAGCCTGTCGGTCACCACCGAGATGATCTCGGGCCAGCCCGGTTACCGGCTGGAGGAGAAATCAACTGCCGGATCCCGCTCCGATGCGGGGCTTTATGCCGTGGAGCGATTGCAGCAGTACCGGTCGCTCCGCCATGTCTATTACACCCATATCTTCCGCAACAAGATGGAAAGCCTCGACCATATCATGGTGTCCGAGGAGTTCTACGACCATGCCCGCAAGCGGCAATGGAGCTTTCGCGAGGCGGAGGTGATCAACGATCACCTGAACCGCGAAAGCAAGGCGGAACTGGCGGAAATCGGGGCCAGCGATCACGGGCTGGTGCGCGCCTATTTCGACTGGAACCCGATGCCCGAGATGAAGGAAAGCTGACCGCGGCGTGGCCTGCACTCCGCGGGCCGGGCCCGATGCCGCGGAACCGGCCTTTCGGGCACGCCCAACTTCTCCGCGCTGCGCGCCGAAGCGCCCAAGTTCTGATCAGGACATGCGTCATTTTTCCGCCCGGCGCGCGTGAATACGGGCCACCGGGCCGCGCCGCGCCTGCGGCCGGTTGCCCGCCCCTTGCCGCGCGGATAGCCTGTTGCGGCTGGCTTGCAGAAGGGGATGGGCATGGACACGGTGATCGGGGTCATTGGCGGCTCGGGCGTCTACGAGATCGACGGGCTGGAGGGCGCGGACTGGACGCGGATCGACAGCGCCTTCGGCACACCGTCGGACGCGATGCTTATCGGCCGTCTGGCGGGGGTGAAGATGGTGTTCCTGCCGCGCCACGGGCGGGGCCATGTGCACAGCCCCTCCTCCGTTCCCTATCGGGCGAATATCGACGCGATGAAACGGGCGGGCGTGACGGATGTGATCTCGGTGTCCGCCTGCGGCTCCTTCCGAGAGGACATGGCGCCGGGCGATTTCGTCATCGTCGATCAGTTCATCGACCGGACATTCGCGCGCGAGAAAAGCTTTTTCGGGCCCGGTCTGGTGGCCCATGTCAGCGTGGCCCACCCCACCTGTCCCCGGCTTGGCGCGCCCTGTGCCAGCGCGGCGCGGGATGCGGGGGTCACCGTTCATGACGGCGGCACCTATCTGGCGATGGAGGGGCCGCAGTTCTCCTCGCTGGCGGAATCGCGGCTCTACCGCGATGTCTGGGGCTGCGACGTGATCGGCATGACCAACATGCCCGAGGCCAAACTGGCCCGCGAGGCGGAGCTTTGTTATGCCTCCGTCGCAATGATCACCGATTACGACAGCTGGCACCCCGATCACGGCGCGGTGGATATCAGCGAGATCATCGCCACGCTGACCGGCAATGCCAGCAAGGCGCGGGCGCTGGTTGCCGGGTTGCCGGGCCTGCTTGGCGCCCGGCGCGCGCCCTGCCCCCATGGCTGCGACCGGGCGCTGGAACATGCGATCCTGACCGCGCCCGAAGCGCGCGATCCGGCCATGCTCGCCAAGCTCGATGCCGTGGCGGGGCGGGTTCTGGGGTAGGATCATGCGGAACGATCTTGCGGGCCCGGGCCCGGTCGGCTCTTCTGACCGCGCCACAGGGCCCGCACCGATACGCGCCGGGCATCGAAAGGAGACGGGTGATGAGTTTCGAGATCTGGCTGGCCTTCGTCGCGGCCTCCACCGCGCTCCTGCTGATCCCGGGGCCGACCGTGCTTCTGGTGCTGTCCTACGCGCTCAGCCAGGGCCGCCGCGTCGCGGTCTCCACCGCGGCGGGGGTGGCCGTTGGCGATCTCGTGGCGATGACCGCGTCGCTGGCCGGGCTGGGTGCCCTGGTTCTGACCTCGGCCACTCTCTTCACCGTGCTGAAATGGGTCGGCGCGGTCTATCTGATCTGGCTGGGGGTCCGGCTGATCCGCACGGCGGGACGGGGTGGCCCGGGCGGCCTTGGCGACCTGCCGGCGACGGCGGAGATCACCGCGGGAAAGACCTTTTCCCATGCGGCCGCCGTCACCGCGCTCAACCCCAAATCCATCGCCTTTTTCATCGCCTTCGTTCCGCAATTCGTCGATCCGGAGCGCCCGCTGATCCCGCAATTCGCCATTCTGATCGGCAGCTTCGTGGGTCTGGCGACGCTCAATGCGCTGGCCTATGCGCTGCTGGCAGACCAGTTGCGCGCCCGTCTGAGGCGGCCCGGCGTCATCGCTTGGCTGACCCGGGCGGGGGGCGCCATGCTGATCGGGATGGGCGTGCTGACCGCCACGCTGCGCCGCGCGCAGGGCTGACAAGGCGCGCCCGGGCTGCAACACTTGCCCCGGACCGGTGGCCGGACCGCTTGAAACGCCCGCCTCCCTCGCCCATCACAAACGCATGCTGACCCGCCGCACCTTTCTTGCCGCCCTCTTGCCCGTGCCCGCCGCCGCACAGGAATTCGTCGCCGTATCCGAGATCATCAGCGACGATGATTTCTATCGTCTCGTCTCCTGCGGGGCGGCCCCGGATGCGGAGTGCACCAAGCCGCAGATCCGCTGGCCTCGCGACCGCCAGTTGCGCCTGCGCGTCGGGATCGCGGGGGTCGGCATGAGTTTCCCCGATTACAAGCTCGATCTGGTCGATGCCGCGCTGGATGCCGCGATCGACGAGGTCAACGCCTCCGGCGCGCGGCTGTTTCTGGAACGCGCCTATGAGGGCGCTTTCGACATTCCGGTCTACCTGCTGGACACCTCCCAGGGCGGCCAGATCAGCGGCACCGGCAACAGCGAACTGGATGGCGCCACGATCTCCATCGGGCGCGTCGCGCTGCGGTCCCGCGGGCCCGATATCACCGCCGCGGCCATCGCCATCAGCCGCGACATCCGCCGCCGCGAGGTCGCCAGCGTGATTCTGGAAGAACTGGTACAGGCCCTTGGCCTGCATACCGATATCGCCTCTCCCGTCTATCGCCGCTCGATCTTCTCGGAAGAGAGCAATTCCGTCACCCGTCTGAGCGGTCAGGATGCCGAGGCGCTGCGCCGCCACTACCCCCGGTTCTGACAGCGCGGCAATAAGGGCTGTTCGACAGGTGCGAACCCGCTACACTCCTCCGGGTGGCCACCGGCAAAACAGGATCCGCTGAACCGATGCTTGATCACAAACAGGTGCAGGATTACATCCGCACGATCCCGAATTTCCCCCATGACGGCATCATGTTCCGCGATGTCACGACGCTGTTTCAGGACCCGCGCGGGTTTCGTCTGGCCGTCGATCAGCTGCTTGCGCCCTTCGTCGGCCAACGCATCGACAAGGTGGCCGGGCTGGAGGCGCGGGGCTTCATTCTGGGCGGCGCGGTGGCCCATCAGTTGTCCAAGGGTTTCGTGCCGATCCGCAAGGCGGGCAAGCTTCCGGCCAGGACCATCGCGCAGGATTACGAGCTGGAATATGGCCGCGCCACGGTGGAAATCCATGACGACGCGTTCAGCCCCGGCGAGACGGTCCTGCTGGTCGATGACCTGCTGGCCACCGGCGGCACCGCCGAGGCCGGGATCAAGCTGATCGAACGTCTGGGGGCCGAGGTCATGGGTACGGCATTCGTCGTGGACCTGCCCGATCTGGGCGGGCGTGCGCGCCTGGAGGCGATGGGAATGTCGGTCCATGCGCTGTGCAGTTACGAGGGCGACTAGCGCGACGGCCCGCGCCCCCTGGATGCAATCCCGGACCGACTGGCTGTATGGCACCGGCGCCTGAGGTGTCAGATGTCGCCCGGACCGGACCGCCGCTGGATCGCAGACCAGATCTGCATTTCCGACAGCCCGTCCGACGGGATCACCGCCCCGTCCAGAACCACCGAGAAAAGCGCGACCGGGCTGACCGAGCGGGTGCGGGCCGCATGGGCGGTTTCCAACCGGTCGTGACGCGCGGCCAAGCCGGCCTTGCGCGCCCGGTCCAGAAGGCTCTGCGCGCGGGCCTCAAGCTGCACCGACAGCCCGGTGCTCTGGATGACCAGCCCCGGCCCGAGACAGGCCGCCCGCCGGGTCCAGTCCTGCGGCAGGCGGGGCAGCGACATCGGGCCGTGCAGGATCTTGCCCATGAGCCGCGTGTTGCCGTCGGTCCGGTCCAGGCAATGATATCCCCGCCCGGTCACGAATTCCGGCGGGATCAGGCCAAGCGCCGGGCCGCTCTGGGCCAGAACCGCCGCAAACCCGTAGAAACGCGCCCAATCCTCCACCGCCGCCCAAAGCCGGCGCACGGTGGCCGGACCCATGGATTGCGGGCCCGCGCGAAGATCGTGGACCACCACCGCGTCGCCGGCCCCGTCGATCGGGGTCCAGGCCGAGCGGCCCGGCGTGAACGCGATGAACCCCTGATCGGGCGCACGCAGCATGCGAAGCTGCAAGCCTTCCTGAAACCGCGCCAGAAGCCAGTCGCGGCACATCACCGGGCCGCTCAGCGCCAGGGCGCGGTCGATATTCTCAAATCTGGACCGCTCCAGTATGGGCGGCGTCACGGTCAGCAGTTCTGGGCGGTGTCGGGCCATCGGGGTCTCCGGCAAATGCCGCGTTTCCGGCGCAAGTATCCGAAGATCATCTCCGCCCCGCTTTGATCTGTCGCAAATCGGCGGAAAACTGCGACGTCAGGCTTAACGTTGGATTAACGGATCTGCGGCACAGTCATTGACGGGCGCCTTCTCCCAGGGGGGCCCGGTCTGTTTGCTTGCAAAACAATGCTGCGCCCTGCCATCCCCGGCAGGGCGCAGATGCGTTCGGCCGACAGCACGGGGGCCGCACGCCCCCCCTCGACGCCGCAGGGCGGGCCTTGTATGCCTGCACCCGTGGCCGCTTGCTGGAACTGGTAGACAGACCGGACTTAAAATCCGAGGCTTTCGGGCGTGTGGGTTCGAGTCCCACAGCGGCCACCAAACCGTCTTTTCACCGCGCCCGGGCAGCGGGATAACCGCAAGGGATCCTTCACCGAAAATCCGGCAGGCGCGCGGGCACGCGCCGACCTGCATCGCCCACGAAAAAGGGCATGGCGATCCCGCCATGCCCCGTTTTCCTGTCAACCTCGGGCGCGCGCGCCCTGCCCTGTCAGGCCGCGGCGCTCGGGGTCTGCACCGCGCCGCCTGCGACCGGCTCCCAGTTCAGGTCGCCCACATAGCGCTCGGCCACCTTGCCATCGGCGTCCATCTGGAAGAGATGCACCCAGCCATTGTCCAGCAGGTCGCGCAGCCCGTCATGCCTGGCGATGATCGCGTTCATCGCCTCCACCGGAGCCTCGACCACGGCGGACAGGCGCAGCGGTTCGTGGATCAGACGCTCCCCGTCATGGACCGACTGGAACGGCAGCCCCGGGCGCAGATCGCCACCCGTGCCTTCCAGCACGCCGACCAGGCCGGAGACGTTGTGAAGCACCTTGTTGCCCGCGCCGAACACCCGGTTGTCCATGGAGGAGCCGTAATATTGCAGGTTGATCCAGCTGGCCACGACCAGGGGCGCGGTCAGGATCAGCTCCAGCACACCATAGCCGTTTTCGGCATCCGCCTGCCAGTCGTAGGAATGCAGGAAGGACCGGCCTTCCAGATCGGTGCCGCGGGTCCGGTGACGGGGCGCCGCGATGAAGGCCGCACAGCCCGCGAGCGCCCATTCCGGCCGCACCTGCGACCAGTCCTGCGCCCGTGCCGCGATTGCGGCATCCAGCGACAGCCCGGCATCCAGCGACAGCAGGTTGGACCTTTCGGCGCGGGCCAGCGCCCCCGCATCTCTCAGCGCCTTTTGCAGCGACAGGAGATCCTCGCCATGGGTCGGAACGAGGGCGGCGGTGTCGAACAGCGCGACCTCGTCGGTGGTGGTGTCGTGCAGCGCGGCGACGAAGACCGTGTCTTCGGGCATGTCGATACCGTGCTCCGGCAGTTCGGCGCGCACCTGCGGATCGTTCAGCAGCCGCGCCACCAGACGGGCGTTGGCCTCTCCGGTATGGCCGCCGCAGGCCCCGCAATCGAGACCCGCCGCATGCGGGTTGTTCAGCGACTGCCCGCCATGGCCGGCCAGCATCACGATCCGGGCGAAGGGCCCCTTGGCCATGGACATCGCGCCAAGGATCGTGGCCGCCGTCGCGGCCCGATCGGCAGGCGGGATGGCGTCGAGCGCGGGCGCAAGCGTTGCAGCCTCGGCCGCGGTCAGGCCCGCATGCCCCTGCCCCAGCGCCGTTGTGGTGCGCAGCGATTGGGCCAGCAGCTTCGGCGCATAGGTCAGGCCAAGCGTCTCCACATAGCCGAAGCTGGCAACTGCGGCCTGCTTGAACCGGGTCCAGACCGATTTGGCAGCGATCCGGCCCTGGCGGGTTGTCGCCAGGTCCGCATTCGCCTCGTCCGCCGCTTCGCCTGCCGGGCTCAGCAAGACCGGGCAGCGGGCGGTCGCCTCGGCCGCGCCAAGGGGGCGGTAGGACAGCGCCGCGCCGAAAAATCCGGCAAATCCGATGGTCTCGACCCCGGGCATGGTGGTTTCAAGGGCCCGGCGGAACACCTCGGAGCGGACATCGATGCAGAACGCGGCCTGAACGGCGGGCCGGTCCTCCGCAGGCGCGGGCGCGCCCTGACCCAGCTCCACGAAGACGCGCCGCTGCCAGCCCTGTTCATAGGCGATCTGAAGCGCCAGCGCGACACGGTCGCCCGCCCCGGCCTTCGGGGCATCGACATAGGCGGCCTTCGCCGCTTCCCAGGTTCCGCGGCTTGCCTTGGGCAGCAGCAGAACCTCCCAGACCAGCCGGACGGCCAGCAGATCGCGCAGGCTGGTCTCCGTGCCGCCCGCCAGTTCGGCCTGCCAGAGCCTGTAGCGCGCATGCCCGGCCCAGCCGGAGATGGTGTAGAGCAGCCGGGTAAAGTAGTCGGCCAGCGCTTCATGGGACAGACCCAGCTCATGGGTGGCCCAGACAAGTGCGTCATCAGCGGTTGCCGGCAGATTGGCGATTGTGGCGCGCGCATCGGAGATGCCCATGATCTCGGCGCTCGGGTCAAGGGCCGCCTCGGCTTTCCACGCCCCCCAGAGACCGCCCTCATAGGTCGGTTTCCACGCGGCCTGCCCGCCATCGAAATAGGCGGCCGCGAACCCCGCGATCTGTTGGGTGACAAGCGCGGGCCAGTCCTGCCCCGTCTGCGCCGCCGCCAGATCGGCCATCGTCTGCCAGATCTCCGGCGCGCCCGGCTCGGGTTGCTCGGCCAGCGTGGCCAGTTCCCGGCCATCCCGCGCCACGTCGGGCATCTGGGTCACGGCGTGGTCCAGATCCTCGGGCGCGATCCGGCCGGTGGCGATCGCCTCGGCATACTGGGCCCGTGGCAGGGCCATCTTCCCGCCCGACACCTTGGCGACATAGGCCATCGCGTCGTCGATGCCGCGATCGGCGAGGCCGAGGAACGGGTTGACCGCGACGAAGCTGCTGAGCGGCCAGATCGGCGCCAGACGACGGCCCGCCATGTCGGCGGCCCCTGCAATCGCGTCGGAGGTGAGGTCTGCGGTGATGGGGGTGATCAGGGTCATGTCTTCGGTCTCCAACGGCTCAGGCTTTCAGGTTCGGCGCGAGCGCCCGGTTGAGATAGGTGGTGGCATAGAAGCCGTTGCGCAGATGAACGGCGAGGCTGTGCCAGCGCCCTTCTGCCAGCGCGCCGGGGGCGCGGATCTGCACCCAGGCCGTCACCGCGAAGATGGCCAGCATCAGCACCATGATCAGCGCGGTTCCGAACCCGACGGCGCCCGTTTCGGGGACCACGCTGGCCACCAGCATTTCGGTTCCCAGTTGCAGGGCGAAGTAGATCGCCGAGAGGCTGAGCGCGGCGAGGGCCGCCCGTGCCACCAGCGGCCCGCGCGCCTGCTGCCCCAGCGACAGGGCCAGAAGATGCGCCAGCCCCAGAACCAGGATCGCGCCAAGCACGACAAGGGCGGGTTTGGTCTCCAAGGTCACGCCGAAGAGCCAGCCCATGCCGATGACCGCAACCGCCGACACGCCGATCGCCAGCCCCATATCTGAGGCCTTGGGCAGCGCCAGCCGATGGCCGAGCTTGGCGCGGGCCTGATCGACGACCGAGCCGGAGCCGAGGAAGGCATGCGCCTTGTAGAGGGAATGGGCAACGATATGCAGAAGTGCGGCGGAGAACGCCCCCAGACCGCATTGCAGCAGCATGAACCCCATTTGCGCCACCGTCGACCAGGCGAGGCTGACCTTGATCGAGGTCTGCGCCAGCATCACCAGCGAGGCAAGCGCGGCGGTCACCCCGCCGACAATGGCAAGCAGATGCATGGCGGGCACGGCGGCCAGGAATAGATCGGCAAAGCGGATCACGAGAAAGCCGCCCGCATTGATCACGCCCGCATGCAGCAGCGCGGAAACCGGCGTCGGCGCATCCATCACCTCGGTCAGCCAGCCATGGGTGGGGAATTGTGCGGATTTCAGAAGCGCGGTGACGGCGAGGAAAACCGCGGCCCATGTGGCCCCCGCCGGGATCTCCCCGGCCTGTATCTCGCCGGCGATGACGGCGATTTCTCCGGTGCCGAAGCCGTTGAACAGGATGATGCCCGCCGCGATCAGGAAGACATCCCCGACCCGGGCGAAAAGGAATTTCTTGGTGGCCGCAAGCCGCGCGATGGGCCGGTCGCCATAGAACATCAGCAAGCGGTGGAGCGACAGGCTGGTCAGCATCCAGGCCAGTATCAACTGGACGATATTGCCGGACAGAACCAGCAGCGTCACCGCGCCAAGGGTCAGCGACAGCCCGCCCATGAACTGGCCCTGCCGCGCGTCGCCGTCCATGTAGTTGCGCGAGTAGCGCAGAACGACCCAGCCGATGAAGCTGACCAGCAGCACCATGACCGCCGACAGCGCATCCAGCCGCAGTTGCAGACCCAGCCCGTTCGCGCCGATCAGCGCGCTGGTCATCGGGCCGTTGAGCATGACCGCCACCGCAACGCATCCGGCAGTGACCAGGGCGATGAGGCTGGCGATATTGGTGACCGCGATGGCCCGCGCGGGACGCATGCCCGGACCGGTCAGCGCCATGAGCGCGGCGGCGATTAAGGCCAGAGGGGCGAGATAGGCAAGGGCAGTCATCGGCACGGATCCTTGAAATTGCAAGTGTCGGTTCCGGACGGTTTACCGATCCACAATGGCGATGAAAAATATATTGTTATTACGATAACGTTCTATATTTTAGAACTCATGGCAAAGCTCAACTATACCCATCTGCGCGCCTTCCACGCCGTGGCCCATGAAGGCAACCTGACCCGTGCCGCGGAAAGCCTCGGCGTGGCGCAATCCGCCGTCTCCACCCAGATCAAGACTCTGGAGGAGAGGCTGGGCCACGCGCTTTTCGAACGGCGCGGGCGGGCATTGCACCTGACGGAGGCGGGCCGGATCGCGCTGGATTACGCCGATACGGCCTTCGACGCGGGCACCGAGCTGGTGGAGACGCTGGCCGGCCGCGGCGCGGCGCGGCAGGTGCTGCGGGTGGGCGCGCTGGCCACGCTGTCGCGGAACTTCCAGTTGTCCTTCCTGCGGCCCCTGTTGGGGCAGCCGGATGTCTCGGTGGTTCTGCGCGCCGGGTCGCTTGGTGAGTTGCTGGCGGAGCTGGAGGCGCTTCGTCTGGATGTGGTGCTGTTGAACGAGGCGCCGCGCCATGACGCGGCGACCCCGTGGCGCAGCCACCGGATCGACGACCAGCCCGTGCGGCTGGTGGGCCACCCCCATCGCCTGCCGGCGGGGCGCCCGGTGGCCGATATCCTGCGCGACACGCCCCTTGTCCTGCCCTCCGAAGGCAGCACGCTTCGCAGTCAGTTCGACCGGATCTGCGACCGGATCGGCGTGACCCCGGTGATCGCCGCGGAGGCCGATGACATGGCGATGCTGCGCCTGCTGGTCCGCGAGGATGCGGGTCTGGCGCTCGTGCCGCCGATCGTGGTCCGGGACGAGCTGGAGGCGGGGCTTCTGGTGGAAGCGGAACAGCTGGAAGACCTGCATGAAGCCTTCTGGGCGATCACCCTGCCTCGGCAGTTTCCCAACCCGCTTCTGGCGCACGTCCTGCGGGACACCCCCCGAACGTGAAAAGCGCGCCCCCCAAGGACGCGCTTTTCAATACAATTGGCAGACCGGATCAGGCAGCTTCGGCCTGGTTCCGACGTTCGCTTTCCTCGCGGCTGAGCGCCACGGATGTCCGCACACCATTGCCGACAAAGGCCATCAGCCCGGACACGACCCGTTCGTTCGGGTCGATGCCCGCACAGGACAGAACCTCGCGCCCGTCGCGGGAGCGGGCCCAGCGGGCAATCTGTTCCGGGCCATTGCCATACTTCTTGTCGTCGGCGATTGCGTCATCCAACGCAGCCAGCACAACGGCGGCAAACAGTTTGCGCGACCGTTGACCCTGTTCGAAGTTGAAGGCGGTGCCATCAACGAAATCTCGCATTTCGTCGTCCTTTTTATTGCTCTTGCATTTTCGGCGTGACGTCTCTTATGCCCAGTTCTTGTGTGATTCTGTGATGCAATATTTGCATACGTGATATGCACCTGACGCATCACTCGGCGGAAAACTGCACTGAACTCGGTGTATTGCCACCCCCTAAGCCGCCAGATATAGGTCGCATCAACCAATTCGCAAGGTTCTGCCACGGTTTTGACAAGGTTCAGACGATGCCAAAGATAAACGGAAACGAGATTCGCCCCGGAAACGTGCTTGAACATAATGGCGGGCTGTGGGCCGCGGTGAAGGTCGATCACGTGAAGCCGGGCAAGGGCGGCGCCTTTGCCCAGGTGGAGATGAAGAACCTCCGCAACGGGTCAAAGCTGAACGAGCGGTTCCGCTCCGCCGACAAGGTCGAGCGGGTACGTCTGGAACAGAAGGACCAGCAGTTCCTCTATGAGTCCGACGGGATGCTTGTCTTCATGGATGCCGAGACCTACGAGCAGATCGAGCTGCCCGCGGATCTTCTGGGCGATCGCCGCCCGTTCCTTCAGGACGGAATGACCATCGTCGTGGAGTTCTACGAGGACGAGGCGCTGAACGCGACGGTGCCGCAGAAGGTCACCTGCAAGATCGTGGAGACCGAGCCGGTGGTCAAAGGCCAGACCGCGGCGAACAGCTTCAAGCCCGCGATTCTGGACAATGGCGTGAAAATCATGGTTCCGCCCTTCGTCGGGCAGGACGAGGATATCGTGGTGAACACCGAAACCATGGAGTACTCCGAACGCGCCTGACGCGGCGCGCGCGCGCCGAACGCTGCGCAGACCCGGATTGTCCTGTCGTCTGATAAGGCCGCGGCGTCCCCTCCCCCGGCCTCGCCTGAGCCCGCATGCGGCTGCCGGCAGGGGATCCCCCCGGAGCCCTAGTCGCGCCCGCCTGTCCATGGGGAGCCGCCGCGCCGCCGGGTGCCGGTACGGGGTATCCGGCTCAGATCGCCCAGGGCGCGGCCGTCGGCGCCCGGCGGCATGTTCTGGCGTTGGATACTTGGAATGCCGCTTGAGCGCGTGATGCGGTACGCCACGTCTTCATGGGGCGGTTTTCCATGGGTGATGGCCCAGTAATCCCGCCCGCCCCGGCGCAACCAGACCGGCAGGATGAACAGCACACCGGCCACGAACCCGCCTGCATGCGCCCAATAGGCCACGCCGCCATTCGCGGCATCGATCGACAGGCCGTTGAACAGTTGCAGGGCAAACCACAGCCCCAGCATGAGCCATGCGGGGATGGTGAATATCTTGAAGATGATCACGATGATCACCAGCACGTCGATCCGGGCGCGCGGGAACATCAACAGATATCCGCCCATCACGCCGGCGATGGCGCCGGATGCGCCGACCATCGGGATGGTGGAGACCGGATCGGCCAGCATCTGCCCGAGGGCCGCAGCCAGACCACAGGCGAGGTAGAATGTCAGAAAGCCGAAATGGCCAAGCAGATCCTCCAGATTATCTCCGAATATCCACAAAAAGAGCATATTGCCGATGAGATGCATCCAGCCGCCATGGAGAAACATGGAGGTGATCAGCGTATGGGCCTCCTGCCCGCGCGCGACCTCCGCCGGGACAAGCCCCCATTCGGCGTAAAACCCCATCAACTGGATCTCGCTGCCGCCGATGGCGGGGAAATAGCTCAGGAAGATCACGATATTCATCGCGATCAAGGCGTAGGTCACGACAGGGGTCCGGTCGGACGGGTTGTGATCGCGGATCGGAAACATGGGTCAAGACTGGCCCGTTGCCTGCTCAGGTCAAGCTGAAAGCACGTCTCGCGGCAATCTGGCCCCGGGTCACTCCAGCTCTTCCGCGGCAAGCGCCATGCGGATTTCCCGGCGGACCATCTTGCGCACGTTGCGCGTGATCCGCTGGCCTAGAACGCCCTGCAACTCCTCGCGCACGATCTCGCTGACGATCTCGCGCAGCACCTCTTCGTCGATGGTCATCTCGCGGTCATCGCCGGGAAAGGAGAAAAGGCCCGTCTCGTCGCCCAGATCCTCCACATCCTCCAGACCGTCATCGCCCTTGGGGCCGTCAAGCTCGGCATTCAGATTGACCACGCGGTCGCGGGCGGAGCTTCGGCTGAAGAATGGCGGTGCGACCTCGGCGGCGGGCTCGTCCCCCGGCAGATCCGCGGCGGCAGGGTCATCAACGGTGTCATCATCGGGCGGCCCGGCTGCTTCCGCGACCGCGTCACCGGCCTCCTCCGCCGACGCGCCGGCGGCGTGCCCGGCCAGATGGAGGCCCGCCATGGTCTCGGGAGGGGTCGCCTCTTCCGCGGGGGCGACCGCGTCATCGCCCTGCGGCGCCGCGTCGGCCTCAAGGGCGGTCCCGGTCAGGTCCGGTTCCGACCCGGCTTCCGGCATATCGGCATCATGCCCGCCCGTCTGTATCTCTGCGGTGGTCTCCTCGGGCGTTTCCGACGGCTCAGCGTCCTCCGCCGCAGGGCCGCCCTCGCGCGCCTGCCGCAAGGCGGCGACGTCCAGCGCCGCATCCGCACCGGCCGGATCCGGCCAGTCGGTATCGCCCTGATCGGGTTCGAACGGGGCCGGATCGTAGCCGGTTTCGGGCTCGTCCCCCTGATCGGCGGGCGCGGATTGCTCCGCCATGGCCGCACTCACGTCCGTCTCCCCCTCCGGTTCGGTCAGTTCCGCAACCGGCATCTCCGGCGCCCCGTCCGGGCCCTGAGGCCCGGCCGGGGCCAGACTGCCGGATATCTCCGCGGCGTCATCCCCATCATGGGCATCCGGGTCTTCGGTGCTGGCGGTGATCGGGCGCCACGGGTCATCGGGGTCGGAGACGCGCAAGGCCGGGGTCAGCACCAGCTTGCCATCGGGCGCGGCGTTCACCTCCGCCGTGTCCGCCTCCGCCCTGCCTGCCTCAGCCGTGGTGCCGGCTTCGGCATCCGCGCGGGATGGCGCCTCCACCCCGCCCGCGGGGTCGGGATGGTGTTCGGAAACCAGCCGTCGGATCGACGACAGAACATCTTCTATCGCCTCTGATTTCGCCGGATCAGACATGCGCCAAACTCCTCAACTCGCCTCGATTCCCCGCAAAAGCGGGTGTTGTTGTAGCCGCAAGGATACAAGGACTGACGATTTGGCACAATGGATAGCTAAATAGCCTTGCAACTTCTTGGGGTTGGCCCCGGCCCGGTCAGTCCCGGCCGATCCGTTCCAGTACCCCGTCGAGCCGCTCCCCCTGCACCGAAAAGGACCGGGTGGGGGCATTGCCCAAGGCATCGGAATAGGCCGTCGGGTCATATTGCGGCACATCGAGGTTCAGATGCTCCACCGTCAGCAGACCCACGCTCGCCAGCGCCGCGTAGGCACCTACATAGAGATCCGCCTGCGCCTCGATCCGGCTGATCCGCGCGTCGAGCAGATCCTGCTCCGCGTCCAGAACATCGAGCGTCGTGCGCGCCCCGAGGGAGGCCTCTTCCCGGACCCCTTCGAAGGCCAGTTGCGCCGCGCGGATCTGCTGATCGGAGGCCTGGATCTGCGCGTTCGCGATGCGGAGCTGGGCATAGGAATTGCCGACGGACTGGACGATCAGGCGGACCTGCTGGTGCAACTCCGCCTCGGTCGCGTTCAGGGTTGCGATGGCACTGCGCTCCAGCGAAAACAGCTGCCCGCCGCGATAGATCGGCTGCGTCAGCGTCAGGCTGAGCGTGTTGGTGACACCATTGGAGCGGTCGCCGAAGGCCTCCCCGGTTTCCGCCCTGAGCGAGACCGACGGGCCGTAATCCGTCCGCGCGGCGGCCAGCGACAACTCATCGGCGCGCACCTCGTGCTGAAGGCCGAGGATCAGGGGATGCTGCTGGCGCGCCAGGCGGTCGGCCTCGGCTTCCGTGTCCGGCAGATCGGGCAAGGCACCCGGCCCCATCAGACCGTCGGACGGGCGGCCCACGGCAAGGACGAACAGTTCCTGACTGATCTCAAGCTGGCCCCGCGCGGCGGCAAGATTGGATCTTGCGGCGGCAAGCTGGGCCTCGGCCTGGGCGACATCGGTGCGGGTATCCTCGCCGACCTCGAACCTGTCGCGCGCGGCGCGCAATTGCTGTGTCACCACGCGGACATTGCTTTCGCGGACCTGCACCACCTGAATGTCGCGCCACACATTCATATAGGCCGTGACCGCATCCAGCAGCACCTGCTGCTCCAGATTGATCAGACCCTGACGCGCGGACAGAACCGACTCCCGCGCCGCCTCGACCAGACGCTGGCGGCCGCCATTGTCATAGACCAGCAACTCGCCCACCAGCGTCAGGCTGTTGACCGTGGTATCGGTCACGGAATTCCACGTGCTGTTGGCGATGAAGTTCACGATCGGACGCAGGGCGGATATCTGCTGCGCCACGCCTTCATCCTGCAGCCGCGCCAGAAACCGGCTCTGCTCCAGCAGGTCCGAGTTCTCGTAGGCATCGCCGAGCGCGGCGCGCAGGGTGTCGGCCCTCGCCGCCCCGGTCATTCCGCCGACGGTCAGGGCAATCGCGAGGGCTGCGGCCAGGGTGCTGAAGGATCGCGTCATGTATCGTGCCTCATCGCAGGGTTTTCGGGGCGTGTGCGGGGCCGTTCAGAACTCGAAACTGTGAACCGCCTCGAACCCGGGCAGAACCGGCGCGGTGGCATTGAACGCCATGCGCCAGCTGATCCGGCCGCCGCGCTTCAGCCCGATGCGGCATTCGCCGAGTGCGCCATCCATGAAAATCGCCGCGATCCGGCCGCCGTCTTTCAACTGGTCGGCAATCGCCTCGGGCAGGCGTTCGATCGCGCCTTCGATGCAGATGACATCATAGGGCCCGTGTTTCGGGCTGCCCTCGCTGAGCGGCGCCTCGATCACTGCGGCATTGTCCACCCCCTGATCGCCGAGGATGGTTTCGGCCTCCGACGCCATCGCCACGTCTTCCTCGACGGCGACCACCGCCTCGGCCAACCGCGCCAGAAGGGCGGTGGAATAGCCCAGCCCCGGCCCCAGATCGAGCACAAGGTCCGCAGGCGTGACATCCAGCAAGTCCAGCAGCTTGGCCTGTACGCGCGGATCGAGCACGACACGCCCCGGAGCCAGATCGACATGGGCGCCCACATAGGCGAGATCGCGCTTGCCGTCGGGCATATAGACCTCGCGCGGGACGGAGAGCATCGCATCGATGATCGGGAATTTCGTCACATCGGAGGGGCGCACCTGCGTGTCGACCATGATGGTACGGCGGGACGTGTAGTCGATCATGAACTGAACCAATGAGTCTAGTTTCGATATCGTGGTGATGGCACATGCGCCCCGGCTTCGCAATAACTATGGCGGAACCCGCGACCATTGTCCGCCCCGGCGCGCCGCAAGGATGCCCTTGACGCGGGCCGCGGTCAAATCTAAGCAACGTGGGCTTCGGGCGAGTTGGCGGAGTGGTTACGCAGCGGATTGCAAATCCGTGTACACCGGTTCGATTCCGGTACTCGCCTCCATTTCATTCTAAATCATAGGGTTAGCGGCTGAACGGTCGAGTGTGACACAAAGTGGGACACACGCCCTATGATGCTGTCATCCTATCTAAGCCCCTCAAGACACGGGATTTACTACTTCCGCTGGCCTATCCCTCCGTCTCAAGAAGGAAAGCGGACCACGGTTCGCATATCTTTGCGCACCCGTTGCCCAGATCGTGCTGGCGATCTCGCCCGTCATCTTGCATCCTGCGGGCGAATACTGCGCGAGAACAATACATTGGCGGGACTGAGACAAAGCGAGATACGGGAGAAGGTGCAAACCTACTTCAAGGCGCAACTGGACCAGTACCTTGACTGGCTGGACCGGCGCGGCCTGTCGAAGAACGCCTTGGCCGATGCCCGCGAAGAAATGCTGGACCATGAAAGCTACATGGAGATTGACAGCGCCAGTGGACAATGGCTGCCGGTACAACGCTTCAAGAGCAAGATGGATGTATCAGACGCGGAATGGGATGCCAGCCTGCCCCGCATTGCGACCGAGTTGCGGAAGGGCCGCCGGGACATGCTCAGGCGCGTTCTGGAAGCCGCTGAGCGCCTTGAGCATTATTCCTATGAGGATGCCCCGGCCCTCGCTCCTGCCCCTCCTGCGCCCGTTCTGCCAGCGTCATCGCCCTTGGGCGCGGCGGTGGATGATTTCATCGCAGAGCATTCCCGCCAATGGCAGCCTAAAACAATCACACAGAACCGGGCTTACCTGAACATCCTCGTTGAATATTTCGGTCCTGACCGGTTGCTTGCCACGATCACCAAGCAGGATGCGAGCGAGGTCAAGAAGGTCTTGCAGGCGCTACCATCTAGCCGGAACACCAAGCCGAAGTTGAAGGCCATGCCACTAATGCAGGTCATCAATGAACCGGACCACAAGAAGATCGCGGCCAAGACGATCAACAGCCATATCCAGATGTTCAAGATGCTCTTCGACTGGGCAGAGCGGCACGGACATTCGCCGCACACGCTTTTTGAAGGCATGAAGGTACGGAAGGACAAAGCCAGCGAGAGCGAGCGCAAGCCTTTCACACCGGACCAAACGCGCCTGATCTACACTGAGTTGACGGAAAACCCGTCCGGGCTGGTACGCAAAGACAGCCACAAGTGGGGGATGCTCTTGGGCATGTTCACCGGCGCACGTCTAAACGAGATTTGCCAACTCGACATTGCCGATGTGCAGCAGGACGGCGACACATGGTTCCTGAATATCACTGATGAAGGCGACGACACCAAGAGCGTGAAGTCGAAGGCAGGCAGGCGCAATGTGCCGCTGCATTCCGAGTTGATCCGCCTTGGCTTTCTAGACTTCGTGGATAGCCGTCGAAACGGCAGACGCCTGTTCCCAGACTATAGCTACAGCGCCAATGGCGGCTATGGTCGAGCCTTGGGCCGCTGGTGCAATGAGAGTTTCCTACCCAAGCTGGGTATTAAGAAACCGGGTCTGGTGTTTCACAGCTTGCGACACACGGTTGTGACGCGACTTAGCCAAGCAGATGTTCCTGAGCCTGTCGTACAGTGCATTGTTGGCCACGCACGATCCGGGGTCACGCAAGAAGTTTACAATCGCGAAGGCTACACACTGGCTCAGTTGAAAGGGGCCATTGACCGCTTCGCCATCGGCCAAGCTAACTAGCCGGTCGGCTGGTCGGGGCCATCCTGCATGGCCCCTTCCATCGTGTAGGCAAAGCGGCCAGCTTCCGCGCGGATCGCTTCGAGTGTTTCAGAGGTCATCGCTTCTTCGGTGACTTCTGCAATCCAGTCCGGGTCAACTTCGTCCATGCGCTCAAGTGCGGTCAGTTGCGCAACGATGAATGCCGCGCCGTTAGTGTGCATATCCAGATCGGACAGTTTCAGACCGAATGCCTGCACCGTCCCATCGAATGCGCCTAGCGCAGCAGCGGCAATCTCTTTGTCCTCAAGGTCGCGCTTCATCGCTGTCAAATAGCCGACATGATGAATGCCCGCCGCAAGGCGCACGTCCTCCAAGGTATCGGACTGGGGCGCTAAAATCACTTTATTGGGTTCCGCTTCGGCAGGCTCACTAATCGGCGCGTCGTCTTCATGCCTGAGTGGCACAATGAAGTTTTCCGCCGCTTTCGGGTTCATTGCACCTGCGCAAAAGGCGCTTACCACGAAAGCCACGCCCAAAGGCATGACGAAAGCCAAAAGTAAGAAACCGGCAACAAGAAACAGCCACCAATACGCCCTGAAAAACCGCATGGTGCCGGTGGCCACCAAGAGTTGCATTTGCAGGTTCCACCAATAACGCCCGATCACACCAAGGCTGGAACTTGCAGCGGCAACGCCTTCGGTCGCAGCACCGTAGGCGATGTGGTGGTCAGGTGACTTGTCGTTAAGGCTCATGGTGCACTCCGACGATGTACTTGGCACGCTTTCATACCCAGCGCGGCATCCGGTTAGAGGGGCAGTGTGTATCTGATTTTTAGATACCTATTTTTAAGATATAGTCAACGAGCCCAGTGCAACAGCATGGGGCGTTCATGCCTAAAACTCTTGGAGATCATAGGCATGATGCTCTTGTTCGCTATCTCATCGAGAAGCGCGGCGAGGCAGGCTTGAAGCAGGTGGAACTTGCAGAGCGGATGAAGGTCTATCAGTCCTTCATCGCGCGGCTGGAAAGCGGGCAACGCCGGGTGGATGTGGTGGAACTGGTCAAGCTGGGCGAGGTTCTGGGCTTCGATCCGACAGAGATTGTGGGCAGGCTGGCGAAGATGAAAGGGTGAACCCACCCCGTGCCGCCATAATCGTTACCAGTAATGAGGGAGCGCCGGAGGCGGCGCGACCGGAAGGTATCACAAGCACTCTGACCATCACGTATTTTTCAATGGGTTAAACGACCTCCACACATATCGGGGGGAAGCCCTAGTGCGGCTCACGGGATGCCCAAAACGCCTGCAAGCGGCCTTCGTACCCCTCGGGTTCCAGCAGCCTTGCAATGTCCGGCTCGATGGGGTGTTCGCTTGGCTCGACATTCTCACCTTCGCCCATGTCGAACTCGGCTTTGTTTTCTACCCCGAACATGTCCTTGAAAACCGCTTTCATGGTGTCTTCCAGAACATCCCGCATGTCGTGGTGCATAATGAAGCTGTCATGCACCGGCAAGCAAGCATAGCCCATACTGGCAAATCGCAGCATCACCGCTTCGGCCAGATCACTGTCCATGCGTTGAAGCCGCAACCCGGCACCGGTCCCGAAATGGTCCGCGCATTCCGGGTAGCTATCGACAATGAAACGCTTGAAGTCATTCCAGCTTCGACCCGTCAGCGTTTCGTCATACTTCTTGATTTCATCTATGCCCTTAATGCTATCGGCATTCAGCAACGCATTGAATGTGGTCTTCACAAGTTTGCGCTCAGCGACGTTCCCCTCGTTCGTGACACACCTTGCATAAGGGTCAGCGGGAATGTCCCTGCCTGCCAGTGCGAACAGCATCGCGGCATGGATGCCCGAATAATCAACCTCGACCGTCTTCTTACCGTCGATCAAGATGTAACGTCGCAAATGGCTGGGAATGCTGACCCACCATGCACCGTAGAACCGCCCGCCTTGTTCCCACTCATCATTGTTGAAAACCCGGTAAACCGTGCGCGCGGCAAAGTCGAAGGACTGAGCGGCTTCATCGTCTCGTGTCCCGTCTATGCGTTTCAACTCTTGGGCCAGTTGTTCGTCCGTCAGTGCCACGTCTGCCCAATGGCTTTCCAGCATGTCGTTGATGATCCGCAGTCGATCCCGTGCCGCATTGGCGAAGGCGTCATCGCCATACTCGACAAGGCGCTTCTTGCTGTCTTTCAGGCGGATGCCTTCGGCGTTGGGATGCCGTCGCAGATCGACTACAGAGGCACCGGCCCGGTCAATCCCTGCCATTAAGGAAGGGGTCGCCATGTATCGGGCAACCCGGCTGTTCTTCTTCGCGGGATCATCCCAATGCGGCGTGCTCATCACGATCAACCCGGCGTCTTTCAATGCCTCCATCGCAGCGTTGAAGGTCCGGTAGGACAGGAAACTGGCCCCATATCGCGACTTGCTCGCGTTCGTGATCCTGTTCGATCCACCCGCAATGCCCACCTCAAGCGACGGGTCGCTTTCATATGCCCGGAACAGGTCCAGCACGATGGCCTTTATGGACGCTTCAAAACGCGGCTGCGCATCGGACTTGAGCGGCTTGGCCCGTGCGGCGGTCAGGTCCGCGCAGAGGGTGTCCAGAAACGCTTTCAGCGCCGGGGCGTCGGTGGTCCATTGCGGCTCAAACGGGCGCGAAGGCATGGGGCATATCTATCTGTTTTCCGTTGGGTATCACGAACACCGCGACTTCCGCTCACCAGTTTGAACCGCTAAGGTGACGGAAAACAAGGACAGACCCTCGGACATGGCCGGAAAATACGACGACCTCACCCACGCGCAACTTGTCGAACTGCTGGAAAAGCGCGACCGGACCAAGAAGCTGGGGCTGGTGTGGGAGCGGGACGAGATCGAGGCGGACGCGGCGGTAGATGCCAACTTCATCGCCTGCCGGATCGACGAAGCGCTGTCGGACAAGCCCGCACCGTGGGACAATCTGGTGATCGAGGGCGACAACTTTGACGCGCTGCGGTGGCTGCGCATGACCCATTCGGGCCGGGTGAAGTGCATCTACATCGACCCGCCCTACAACACCGGCAACAAGGATTGGGTCTATAACGACAGCTACATGGACAAGGAGGACCGGTTTCGCCAGTCCACATGGCTTGAGTTTCTCTATCGCCGCCTGACGCTGGCACGGGACTTGTTGGCCGAAGACGGGGTTCTGCTGGTGTCGATCAATGACGACCAGCGGGCGTTGCTGGAACTGATGATGGACGAGGCCCTACCGGGGATGCGGATTGGTACATTCGTGTGGCGCACAAGGCCCGGAGGCAACGATACGAAAGGAGCATTCCTTTCAGACAATCACGAACATGTAATGGTCTTTGCGAAGGCGGGTTTTCGCTTTAGCGGAACAGAGAAGTCGTTTGAACTCTACAGGCACTGGGATGAAAGGAAGCAGGACTGGTATCGCACTGGCGGAGACCTCACAAAAGCACACAACTCTATTGAGCGACCGAATACATACTACCCACTTTATGACCCGAATACTGATATTTGGTATCCGTGCAACCCAGACGCTGTTTGGAGGTACTCATCCAAGCACAAAGTCAAAGATGTGTCTCGCCTGCGCACGCGCCCAATGGAAGACTTTATTGCTGACGGATACGTTCATTTCCCAGTCGAACAAAAAGTCGCTGTTTGGCATACGAAAGAAGAACTGCTTACTGCCATAGAGACCGGCGAAGTGCCTTCTAGCGGAAGGGCACAAATGCTCAGGAGGGACACGCCAGACCTTGATTTTTGGATTGGGAAGAAAGTTGGCTTCGGCACTCCGTCATTGAAGCGATACAAGTCAGAACTCAAGAACCCGACACAGCCATTCTCAAGTTGGATAACACCGAACTTTGAAGCTGACAAAGAAACGATTGAAGATGAACAACAAGCTGTCGTCGGCACATACATGGTGGCTGCAAAAGAGATCAAGTCGGTCTTCGGCTCAAAAGCCTTCAACTACGCCAAGCCCGTCTCCCTGATCCGCGAACTCGTTCGCCAGTCCACCGGACCGGACGACATCGTGCTCGACTTCTTCGCAGGCTCCGCTACCGCCGCTCAAGCTGTCATGGAACTCAATGCCGAAGACGGTGGCAACCGCCGCTTCATCATGGTCTCGTCCACCGAAGCTACAGAAGACGACCCCGACAAGAACCTGTGCCGCGACGTGACGGCGGAACGTATCCGCCGCCTGAATGCCAGCGATGACGCCAAGTATGCCAACCTCGCCGCAGGCTTTGCCTATCTGCGCACCCATGAGATCGCCTTTGAAGACCTCGACTATGACCTTCAACCCGCCGATGCCTGGGCCGCGCTGGAAGCCATGCACGACCTGCCGCTGACCCTTTATGACGGCAGTGCGCCATGGAACCTGCACGAAGGCGAGACCACCGCGCTGGTGCTGGTGGACCGCTTCGACCCCGGCTTGCTGGAATGGCTCAAGGGGCGCGACCGGCAGAACCTGTTCGTCTATGCGTGGGCACCGGGCCAGATCGCCCAGCATCTCGACGGCACCCATGTGGACATTCGCCCCGTCCGCGACACGCTGGTGAAGCGGTTCCAGCAATGACCGAGCGCCTGTCCCTTGCCGCCTACCAGACCCGCGCGGTGGACGCGCTGTCGGGTGTGATCCGCAAGGTGGCCGAGTTGCACGACCGCGACCCGGCGCACCGGCAGGCCATCGCGCTGAAAAGCGGCGTGACGCTCCTGCAAAGCCCAACAGGGTCGGGCAAGACGCTGGTGTTAGGCCGAGTGCTGGAAGGGCTGCGCGGCGCGCTGAGCCGCCCCGTGGTGTGGCTCTGGTTCGCGCCCTATTCCGGGCTGGTGACGCAGACACGCGATGCTCTGGTGGCGCAATGCGGCGGTCTGCGCGTCCGCGACGTGGCAAAGGATCGGGAACCAAACGGCACCCGTGACGGCGATGTGTTCATCCAGACATGGGCGACGGTTGCCGCCAGCAACAAGGACGCCCGCAAGGTCCGTCGCACGTCCGAGGCCGCGTTGTCCTTCGATGACCTGATTGCGTCTTGGCGGGATGCTGGCTTTTTTGTCGGCGTTGTGATCGACGAGGCGCATTTGAACTTCGGGGCGTCCGCCAAGGTCGCGGCTGGCTTCTACCTCGACCATATCCAGCCCGATTTCACGATCCTTGCTACTGCCACGCCGAGCGACGAGAAGCTGGACGCCTTTGAACAGAAGGCCGGTATCGAGGTCGCCAGCCGCGTTGTCGTGCCCCGTTCCGAGGTTGTCGAAGCCGGATTGAACAAGGTGGGCCTCAAGCTGGGTGTGATCCGTTTCCGAGAAGGCGACCGCGACCTGATCGACCATGAACAGGCGACCTTGCAGGCCGGGTGGACGCAGCACTGCCGGGTGCGTGAGCGCCTCAAGGAACACGGGCTGGCGGTGTCGCCCTTGATGCTGGTGCAGGTTGAGGACCAAGCCAAGGGTGCGGAAGACCCGGTAAAGCGGGTGCGGGACAAGCTGGTGGAGATCGGCGTTGATGACGCTGCCATCGCCACGCACACGTCCGGTCAACCGGACCCGGATTTTCACTCGCTAGCCTATGACCCCGACACCCATGTGTTGATCTTCAAGGTAGCCGTGGCGACGGGCTTTGACGCGCCCCGTGCATGGACGCTGGTCTCCGTGCGCCCGAACCGGGGCCGCGACTTCGGTATGCAGATCGTGGGCCGCATCATGCGGGTGCATCCGTCCGTGCGCCCCATCCATGGGCAAGACGACCTGCTGGACAGTGGCTATGTTCTGCTGACAGACCCGGATATGCAGGCGGGCCTGCAAGCGGCGGTGGACGAGTTGAAAGCGGTGCGCGAAAGCATCGAACTGATAACCGACAATCTCGACGTTTACGAGTTTGGCAATGCCGAGAAGCAGGCCGTCGCTTCAGATGTTCCCAAGCCGCCCTTCACACCGAAGCCGCCCGAAAACGAGACAGAGCGGCAAGAGCGCCTGACGAACCTGATCGAACAAGGCGTGGTGCGGGCCGATGTGCAGAATATGCCCGACACGGAAAAGGACCGTGCTATTGTCACGGGCGAGACGTGGCAAAGTGTGAGCGACACGCCGCTCTTTGGCGATCTGCCGGAAAGCAAGAAGCCTGAGACCGACAAGGGGCCGAGCAAACCGAACTTCCGGCCCTATCCGCTGCGCAAGGACTTGGACTTGCCCAAGGCACTGGTCCGCGAACTGCCACCCGATCCGATGAAGCTGAACGATCTGGTGCACGACATAGCGCGCGAGTTTTGCCGCTCTGCCGATATGCCCGGCCTGCTGCAACGCAAACTGACAAAGGCGCATCTCGACTTGCGCGACTTGTTCGCTGCGGAGTTTCAGGAAACGGTGGACCTGCGTTTGCGGCTATCCAATGCGCGGGTGGCTGAAAAGGCGCAACTGGCCTTCAACTTCAATGACGCCATCGACCCGCGCCTATTGAAGCGCGCGCTGGTGGAGGAACTGCGCGGCATTGTGGACGACAAGGGTATCGAAGCCGAGGAACGTGACCTGCGCCGCGCTATTGATCTTGCCGGGATGATGGAACCCGAGAAGCTGAAAGAGGCCATCAAGACCGCACAGGCCCGCAACGTGCGAACTGACACCAGCGAACCCGTGCCAGAAAAATACTTCGGACCGGACGGGCTGAACGAAGCCGCGAAGTCCGCCTACGGCGTGTTCCCGCATCGTCTGAACAAGGAAGAACAGGACTTCGCGGCGTTTCTGGACGCAGACAGAACCGGGACAGTTAAGTGGTGGATGCGAAACCCAGAGAATGAAACGTGGGCTACGCGTTTAATATTGCCGTCAGGGCATCGGTTCTTCCCTGACTTCGTTGTGGGTGTCAGTGGGCGCACAACGCCCGACGCCATTGCACTTGTCGAGATCAAGGATGACGGCGAAACGGGGCGTCTACAGTCAGACCGGAACGTGGAGAAAATCCGCGTACAGCATCGCGAATATCGTAATGTTTTCTGGACCTACCGTTCTGACGGCACGTGGATACGCGCACGCTATGCAGAGGGGCTGCACAAGATCGTCCCTAACGACCGGTTTGACGTGAAGGAACTCGTCTACCTAGGATAACCTGCCGGTCGGAAAAACGTGACGATTTTTTGCGCGGCCCCATACATACATAGCCACGCGCCGACTTCCCCCATACCCCACCCGCGCGGGCAGGGATACGTCTTGCCTCGCAAGTCGGGCACACCATAGAACAGAAGATGCACCGAACGTCTGCATCGGCACCACCTATAGAGGGAAAGAACCGCCGAGACGTGCCCCCCCACCCCTCCTTTTAGGACGGATGGACAGCCAAGGCGGCAGTCGCCCTACCTATAGGAACATAGAAAGGCCACCTGAGACGACACCCGGCGGTTGACAGAAATACAACTCTGACAGCATAAGTGTGACACGAAGTGCGACACACAACTCAACCTCGCACTCGATTGTTCAAGCCTTCCAGTGGCTTAGAAAAATGGTAGCGGGTCCGGTACTCGCCTCCAATATTTTCAATGACTTATTGGTTTTGTGTCTAATGGGGTATCACCTCGGGTATCACTTTCTTGTTTCGTGCTCGTTTCGTTCAGAAGCTGCTCCCACAGCTTTCTCTTCTCTGCTGCCGTACCGGCGCGCATGATTTGTCGGACAAATCCCGCGTACTTGATGACCATTTTCTTGGTCTTGTGTCCGCTGTAGCTCATGATCTCGTCGTCATCGCAGCCTGCCCATGCCAACTCCATGACGCCGCGATAGCGCAAAGCATGCAGGTCGTGAGCCAACACTCCCAACCGCTTCCGCTCGTCCCGCATTATTCGGGCGATCTTGAAGTAGCTCATCGGTGACCCGTCTGCATTGGCTAGTATCGGACGGTCTGGTTTGGCCGTGTCGCCCAATGCCGCTTTCAGTTGTTCAAGCTCGAGTTTGAGATTTGGCGTGCAAGGCAGCAGAAGCGCGACACCGGTCTTGTTCTGAGTCAGCGTCAAGTTGGTTCCGTCATAGTGACGCCAAGTGAAGCCGTTCAAATCGCCGGGACGCTGAACACTTCCAACACCAAGCTCAAAGATGAGCCTAGGCAAGTCCTCGGCCTCTTCGCGCCAAGTATCCACAGCCGAGTCAGTCCAAGGAAGGTGCGGCTTTTTTCGATCTTCAGGCACCTTGAGCAGCTCGATATCCGCCGCGGGATTTTCCGATAGCCATCCCTTCCTGCGTGCCAACTTGGCAAGCAATGTGACCGCAACCGGGATGTAGTTCGCGAAACGGACACGATGCGAGTTCTTGTCCATGGCGTTGTAAACGTCGGCTGCCCTGAGCAGCTTGACGTCTCGACTACCGATTTTCTGATCGAGATAATCGAAGATTTTTTCTAAGTCTTGGCGGTAACGCGGTTTGTAACCTGCCCATTTATCAGTCGTTCGAAACTCTTTGATCAGGACAGACCAAGATCGCTTCGACAGATGGCGCTTGCCGCGGAGAATTTCCCAATACTCGTCGTCGAACTCCTGCGTGTTCTCATCCGCGTAAATCCGGTAGTATTGGCCACCTTTGCGCACGCAGAGTCATCTCGCGCCATTGCCGAGTCCGTTCAACACGATGGGTCCGCCGGTTCACATCGCGCTCGACGCGGTCAAAGATGTCAACGACATTGCCGCGGATAACTTGGTATCCGAACGGCATTTTGGGCTTGATCTTCGGGGAACCAGACACGGTTGCCTCCATAATATCCTATAATGGGATAATACCAGAACAGGATTACGCGGCAAGGGCTTAGCCCGAATGGAGATGCCGCATGACCAGAAGTCTGCGAACGCCGAGGCACCAGGCGTTGATGCAGGTGCTGGCAGAAACGAGAAAATTGAGAAATGTTACGCAACAGGAGCTTGCTGACCGTTTGGACCGGCCGCAGTCCTATGTGGCAAAGGTCGAAACAGGTGAACGAAGGCTTGACGTAGTCGAGTTTATGGAGTGGTCTCGATGCCTAGAATGCAGGGCGGCCAAGATCATAGAGCTTGTTGAACAAAGGCTGTCCAAAAAGTGAATTTGAGCGGGTACTCCTATTGGAAGGGCATTGTTTGCCATGCAACGCCAGCAGACGACAACGCAAACCACTACGACGGTCGTGCGGCAGGAAACTCAAAAAAAGAAACAAGAGCCGCAGTATACTTGGAGAATTGAAGACTTTTTTGCTGGGGTGTTGGCTCTTGCGGGCCTGCTTGTCGCTGTAGCAGTCATAGGATTCGCATTGTACTACCTCGGTGTCGCTGCTTCACATGCGGTGCGCTTCGTCTCAGGTGTATCGATAGAGGTATGGCGTGTTTTAGTAGTTGTCCTGAGTGTACTGGCTTCAACTGCAATGGTTTTCCGCGCGTTTACAGTCGAACCAGAGTTTATCGGATTTGGTGGCCCAAATGATCCAAATGAAGACATTCTTTCGAGATACTTAAAGACAATTCTAAAGTCTGTTGGAGTGTCCTTGGTGGTATTAATACCCATGCTACTTCTATCTTGGTGGATTTTTACTCACCTTCCTTTTACAGCGATTGCTTTAGGATTATTGGCTTTTGCAGCCCTTTTTGTAATGCTGATTGAAGTCTTTGCTGACATATCAGTGCTGCTTTCGGCAAGATCGAAGCTAGGGCCAAGATCATGAGCGAAGCGATCCTAATAATCGTCGTCGTCCTTCAATGCTACGTGATCTACCTTTTCCTAAGAATAATCGAAAATGTGGCGCGGTTTGTACTGCTCTTAGCTGCGACGACCCTTCTTGGCTATGCGTCGTTAGAATTTTTGCCTAGAACAACCTTCTATATAACTAATGCCGAGATTGACTGTGCATCCAATGCGATGAGCTTCACTGGGCACACAGATAGCAGTTCAAGCTGGCTTCCATTTGAGTTCTGTTTTGCCGGAGAGTTAACGGCCGTAGATGCCGCCGTTGGTTTCTACCTGCTTCTACTGGTGCTGATCGGAATCTGTTTATACTTCGTTCCCATCCTGGATGCGCTGAACGAAGAACGGAGAACTACAAGGGCGCTGCTTAAGCTGGAAATCCAAGATAGAATAGAAGCTAGATCAAGAACGAGCGCATGATCCGTCAGACCTGTGTATTCTCTGCGAGAACGATTTTCGGCAGAACGAATCCATTGGTAGTTATGAGCCGTGTTTCCCAGAGTGTCTGAAACTCGCTAGTTTGAATCGTGCATCCGATACATGCGTCCATTTAACGCCGCCAAATTAGACAAACCCGGCGCACGCCAAGCGACAAGCTCACGGCCGTCAGGAACCACAAACACCACGCGACCACGGTACTCTACAAGCTCCAGCCCAATCCGATCGCGCAATTCCACCAGTTCTTCCAGTGCAACACGGGCAGCATCGCGTTCATCAGCGATGTCGGAGAGTTCCGATCCAGCCTCGACAATCTGGCGTTCGATGTCGGCGCGGCGGCTATCCATCTCACTCCGCAGCGCGGCCAACTGGGCGTCGCCCTCTACCCGGGCCGCCTCGATCTGCTCTGCGTACATAATGCGCAGCGCCTCTGCTTCGGCGCGCGCAGCAGACTGAGCTGGTCCCGGAAAACTGGACAGTGAGCTAAGGTGTATCCCAACGACGAAGGGATATGACGATGGCGCGGAAGCGACGGAAGTTTACGGATCATTTCAAGGCCCAGGTGGCGCTGGAAGCGCTGCGTGGTGACAGGACGGTGCAGGAGATCGCGGGCGCGGCACGGGCTGCTGCCGACACAGGTGAGTGCCTGGAAGAAGCAGGCAATGGAGGGCCTGTCGGATGTGTTCGCCGGAAAGGCGGGTGGCGCGGTGGACCGAGAAGCGGAGCTGAAGGATCTGCACGCCAAGATCGGGAGGTTGGCGGTGGAGAACGATTTTTTAGCCAAAGGGCTCAAGACATGAGCCCCTGCCGTCGCAAGAATATCGTCCAGCCCGATCATCCGCAGCTCAGCCTGAGCGCGCAGTGCCGCATCCTGGGGATCAGCCGGTCGTCGCTGTATTATCGACCCGTGCCGGTTCGCGACGACACGCTGGCATTGATGAAGTCGATCGACCGGTTGTTCACGGCCTATCCGTTCTTCGGTAGCCGACAAATGGTTGCGATGCTTAAGCGTGACGGCCTGTCGGTCGGGCGGCACCGGATCCGGCGGCTGATGCGTCGAATGGGGTTGGAGGCGGTCTATCGCAGGCCAAAGACCAGCCAACCTCACCCGGCGCATCCGATCCATCCCTACCTGCTGCGGACCATGACCATCGACCGCCCGAACCAGGTCTGGTGTGCTGACATCACGTTCGTTCCAGTCAGCCGTGGCTACCTTTACGTTGTGGCGATCATGGATTGGGCGACGCGCAAGGTGCTGTCTTGGCGGCTTTCGAACACGATGCACGCGGACTTCTGCGTCGAGGCGCTGAACGAGGCGATCCGTCGCCATGGCCCGCCCGAGATCGTGAATACCGACCAAGGTAGCCAGTTCACCGGGTCAGCGTGGATCACGACTCTGACCGAGGCCGGGGTGCGGATCAGCATGGACGGCCGCGGCCGCTGCATGGACAACATCTTCATTGAACGGCTTTGGCGATCGATGAAATATGAAGCCGTCTACCTTCAGGATATCGCGGATGGCTTCGAGGCTGGGCGGGTCGTCGACAGTTGGATCGACTTCTACAACCGCCAGCGCCCGCACTCGGCACTTGGTCTGAGGACCCCCGATGAGGCATACTTAGTGAGGATCGAACTGACGAAAGCGGCCTGAGTACACAACCCGATATACCTTAGCAGGGCCGAGAAACTGTGCAGGATACTAGGACCAGCTCACGTTGCCGCACTTGAAAGAACCGTTCGTTCGTTCATTGACGCCGGTTGGTTTGCCGAAGTGGATCACGCAACAAAACAGACCTACGGAAAGAGCGGCAAAGCCTACGCCGTTAGCAATGCGCAGTATTTTCTTGACCGAGCCGATACCGAAGCAACCAAGCCAACCAATCGGCAATTCTTCACCGAATAACCGCCGCAATGGCCTGTGTTGTAGGTGTTGTAGGGATGCACAACACGTAAGCTACTGAAACTAAATGAATAGTTCGGGTTGTGTGTGTTGGCCTCAAAAAGCAGGAAAGATGACGGGAAAATGAGGGTAGAGGAGCAAGCACACAACACACACAACACACACAACAACATGAAATATACACTATAAAACAGACCCTTAACCGTTGTCAGACTAGCGACTACCAACCGCCAACCCAAGCAACAACGAAAAGCCGACGCAGAAAGGAACGAAGCAATGTCGTATGAATTGAGAAGCGTTCCGAATGAGTTTGTCGAATTCATCGGCGGGTTCGTGATCGAAACCGAAACAGCAGCGGGGCGAAAGCCACCTTTCATCACACAGGGTTCGCACATGGCGATGTATGTGCAGCTTGTGCGGGACATGTTCCACGCGTCGCATAACCGTAGATGGAACGAAGGCCATAAAGGTCTTGTGGAAGACGGTGCCCGGCGCATGGTCGATAACTTCGCCGAAGCCTTTACGCGTCAAGGCGGCGCATACATGGACAAGTATCTCAAGGATATGACCTTGCGCATGGTTTTCGGCTTGGTAGATCACACGCCGTTCCCGTTGCAGCGGATCGTAGAATATGAACTGTGGAAGCTGCGAAGCGACGCGTTCCTTGCCAGCTACTACCGCACAAGCTGGGACGACGACGGCTTTGCCGAAGAACACCCCATGACCACCTTCGCGCGGTATCTCGACTACCTAGACGATATAAAGGGGGTCGATACCGCCGAATACAAAGCAAGCCTTGAAAAGAAACGCTACGTCGTATCATGGCGTCGTGTCGGCTTGGGGTTCGTGCCGCAAGAGAAATGGCAACCACGGTTCCAATACCCGTCGGTCATGGCGAAGGCTCTAAGCGAACGGCAAGGCTAGTCGTAGGACGTGTGGGCAAGGCTTGGTAGCCGTGCGGGCTGCCATTCAACGCCGCAACCACATGTAACGAATCAGTATTTTCCTGACGTGTTTGCCCTGCCTAAGCCCCGCCTAATATCGGGCCGCAATATCGTCGCGTGACCGTTCGCGAAAACTATTTGTGTCTGCATTTGTCTGCTTTGATTTCCAAGCCTGAATTCGCTTGATCGGCCTGCAATTGCCCCGCTTATGCTTCGTAAGCCGCCCGTAATTGGTACCCTTTTCCAGCCCCGAGAAGACGAAATGCTTGCACCTGTTGACGATAGTTCGGACCCTACCACCCCCTCTGAAAAGCGAGTGCGCTGCCCCCTGCGGGATATTCACGAAGTGCGCGCCCAGATGGTCGCGGTTTACAGAGAAACACGGGGCGGAAAGCTTCCTATCGAAACGGCCAGCAAGCTTTGCTTTATCCTGACGCAGATTGCGAAAATCCTAGAAACTTCGGACCTGCAAGCCCGAATTGAAAAGTTAGAGGCAAAGCAATGAGGGGTCTAGCCGCACGCGTCGCCAAGCTGGAGAGCCGCAATCGCGCGCCCGTTCGGGTTCGCAGTTCCGTCGTGGAATATGACGCTGAAACCGGTGCAGTTATCGGCCCCATGCCGACCAAAGGCACCAAGGTAATGATGGTGCCGCATTTCACGGATTGGCCCGCCGCACTGTTGGCGCAGCAAGAAAAGCTGGTGGCCGACGCATTCAAATCAGAAGAAGGACCGGAATAATGAACGTCATGGGAAAAGCGACAATCGGAAGCAATCTTGGCAGCAACCTGTCGCTTGTCCGGGGCCGCGAAGAAACGATGCAAAAGCTTCGGCTTTCAACGTATCTTGGCCTAAAACTTGGGGTCAAATACCCGTCCATTCAAAAGGACGTGGAAGGCCAGATTGCCCGGATCAAGGAAATGACCGAAAAGGCGTCGCGCGTAGCCGGTGATAAGACCAAGAACCAATACCAGAAACACCTTTTCGCCCGCGACCTTGCCAACATCATTGGCGCAGATATTCGGCGCACCCAAGAGCATGTCGCCAAGATTGCCGACGAACTCACTGCCGAAGGTGGACAGATGGTCGAAAGCACCCTTGGGCCGAAGGACGAATACGGATACCTGTATTCGGAAGTGCGCCAATGGGTGCGCGACAACAAGGGCACGCCGGAAGGCTTGGCTCGGATCAACGAAGGCTATCGTGACAGCCTGCCGATTGCCGCAGCTATCTACCATAGCCCCGCACAGCTTTTGAACATGTCCAAGGACGTTCACACCATCATGGCCGGTAAGGCCGCTGAATTGTGGGCACCGAAGGGTTGGGAAATGCTGAATGAGGGCTTAAACGTCGGCAAGGCCGTCAAAGGCTACGACGCAGTTATCGGTGATATTTATTCGTCGTATTTCAACGAAGAAGTCGTTGCCGAAGCTGAAAATTCTGCGGTGTCGTAGTGACCGCCGCGACGGACATATCAAAGCTGGTCGCATGGATTACGGCCAGTAGCCCGGCGAAGCGGCCCGCGCCCATGCACGGCTACGTTCAGGTGCCGCCCTATGCGTGCCTCTGGCCGGTTGACCCCGCCGTTGCGGCCTACCCAGATTGGAGCGGGCTAGGGGAGCGCCAGTTGCCCTTGTCCGTGCCCACAGTGGCCCTAACCGCCCCGGTGATGGATCAGCGTCTAGGCTGGTCATGTGCGGCCCTGCCAGCCGTTTCCGAGCGCCTGCACCACATCCTGCACCATGTGCCGGAAAGCCGATGGGACGTGCCAGGCGTGCTTGCTGTGGGCATTGCCTCGCCCGCGACCACGATCAACGCAGCCCTTGCCGCCGAAGGCTTGTCCGTAGACCTGACCGAAACCGCCTTGATAGCGGTTCCGCTTGACGTGACCCCCTGATTTTCCTCCACGAGCGATTAGAGTCTGGCCTTGAAGGAAGGACAGACGATGAAGCGTGTGAGGTTTTCAGAAGAGCAGATTATTGGCGTGCTGAAGGAGGCGGAGGCGGGCGCGAAGACCGCTGATCTGGCCCGGCGGCATGGTGTGTCGGAAGCGACGATCTACAACTGGAAGGCCAAGTATGGTGGGCTGGAGGTATCCGAGGCCCGGCGCCTGCGAGAGCTCGAGAGCGAGAACGCCAGGCTCAAGCGGCTGCTGGCCGACACGATGCTGGACAACGTTGCGCTGAAGGATCTTCTTTCAAAAAAGTGGTGACGCCCGCCGCGAAGCGGGAAGCTGCCGCTCATCTCCAGGCGTGCCACGGGATGAGCGAGCGGCGGGCGTGCCGTGTCATCGATGCTGATCGCAAGAGCGTGCGCTATCGTTCCATCCGGGATGATGACGGTGCTCTGCGCGAGAAGCTGCGCGATCTGGCCAACCAGCGTCGCCGGTTCGGCTACCGTCGCCTGCATATCCTGCTGCGCCGGGAGGGCGTGATGATCAACCGGAAGAAGACCCAACGGCTCTATAAGGAGGAAGGGCTTGCAGTGAGGCGGCGACGCAGCCGCAAGCGTGCTGTGGGCATCAGAGCACCTGCTGCGGTGCTGGCTCTGCCCAACCAGCGCTGGAGCCTGGACTTCGTGCACGACCAGATCATGACGGGCCGCCGGTTCCGTGTGCTCAACGTGGTCGATGACGTGACGCGCGAGTGCCTGGCGGCTGTGCCGGACACCTCGATCTCCGGGCACCGTGTCGTGCGCGAGCTGACCCAGCTGATCGCCCAGCGCGGCAAGCCGGGCATGATCATTAGCGACAATGGCACCGAGCTCACCAGCAATGCCGTGCTCGCATGGTGCGGCGAGATCGGGGTGGAGTGGCATTACATCGCGCCGGGCAAGCCGATGCAGAACGGCTACGTCGAGAGCTTTAACGGCCGCATGCGCGACGAGCTGCTGAACGAGACCCTGTTCCTCAGCATGGCTCACGCACGGGTCGAGATCGCTGCTTGGGTCGAGGATTACAACCAAGAGAGGCCACACTCGTCCCTTGGCTACGCAACCCCGGCGGCGTTCGCCGCTGAACTGCATAAGCAATGGCCTGCTTCGCTACGCCCTACGGGCTCCGCTACGCAGCCCATTGCTTCAACCGCGCTGATGCGCAAAACAACCGCCCGGCTCTAATCCCAGCTGGGGGAAAGCTGGGGGTCACGTCACGCTCTATACAGTCACCGCGTCGGATCGCGCCCGCACCCTAGAAGTTTGCCGCAGCACCTACGCCGCTGTGGCCTGACCAACTCCGCAAGAGTGCCCAACTGCCGTCCCTTCGGGGGCGGCTTTTCTACTTCTTCGCTGGGCGATAATCGTGCGGGTCTAGGCAAGCATTGTAGAAGGTTTCGTCCATCTTGAACCATTGGGTTCGATCAATACCCCGACGGGACGTAGCGCCGCCACCAGCAGGAAACGCACAACATATTTCAATGGCGCGGTTTTGTTCCTTGGCAATCTCTCGTACTTCTTCGACGACTTCGCACAAGTCTTGATCTTGGCTGTAAATCACTGCGACGTCGTAGTTTCTGAGGCGTGCCAGCTTCACAACGTCCAGAGCCAATCGAACGTCTACGCCCTTTTCTTGCACCGAAGTTACCGTTTCAAAAGTTCCGTCGGGCAACTCAACGTGGTCGTCGTGGTATCGTAGCTTCCGCGTAGTGACATTCACACCAGCACGTTTGAGCGCCATAACGCGGTTGTTCCAGTAGCCGGTCCACATTTCACTGCGCGACATTTCCGGCACACCAGTATAGAAGCGCGTCAGGTTTGGCGTCCAACCGTGCGCCGCGCAAACCGCAGCGTGAAGCTTCTTAGGATCAAAGTTGGGATGTATGTGGCCGAACGCGTCTTTAGCGTGTCGATAGAGGTTTTGAGCGTCAAAGAAACCCATCGCGTATTTTGTGACAGGTTTGTCCGCCATGCAGTACCTCAGAAACGAAAACCCCGCCGGGGACCAGTTACGGCCAAGTCCGACGGGGGGCTAGTCGTCCCAAGTATATGCAATCGGATTAACAAAAGGTCAAGCGGTAGAGTATTGCGGGCGCACCGTACGTTACATTCGGATCACGTCTTCGTGAGCGCGATGCGCATCTGTCGGGGGCGTTTCCGGGTCTTCCCATTCCAAGGCAACGCTTAGGCAGAGAAATCAATGCTAAAAATTCTCAAGCAAAAACAGTATCTTGTGTGGACAAGTGGCAGCCCGTAGGGGAATCGAACCCCTCTTTCCAGGTTGAAAACCTGGCGTCCTAACCGATAGACGAACGGGCCGCGCTTGGCGTGGGCGGTTTCTAGGCAAAGCGGTCGGGGCGCGCAAGGGGATTCTTTGCCTTTCCGCAGGCTATTTCACGCCACCCAGGCCGCGTCCTCCAGACGCAGCTGCACCCTCTGGCGGCCTTGCCAGTGGTTGATCTCTACTCGGCCGGCCAGATGCACCTGCCGCCCGCCATGATTTTCAAGCTCGGGGCCCAGCCCGGACTGGGCCGCGTTGAAACAGATCGCCTCGACCGATACCGGGCCGCCATCGGTGAAGCCCAGCTTCAAATGGCCGTCGCCGACCGGTTTGGTGAAGGCCACGCGCATGGCCGGAAAGACAAATCGCGGCGCGGGCGCCCCGGCGCCGAAGGGCCCTGCGGCGTCCAGCTGCTCGATCAGGTCGGGCGTGGCGCCCGCGGGCATCAGCACGCCATCCAGCCGCAGATCGGCAGGGCCGCCCTCCCCCGCCCCCTGCTTGCCCAGAAGCTCCGCCAGCCGCGTCATGGCCGGCTCAAGGGCGTCGCGGGTCAGGCTGAGACCGGCCGCCATCCGGTGCCCGCCCCCCTTGAGCAGAAATCCTTCGGCCGCGAGCCGCTGGACCGAGGCCCCCAGATCGACGCCCGAGACCGACCGGCCCGAGCCCTTGCCCTCGTCACCGTCGAAACCGATCACCACGGCGGGCCGGTTCGTGGCCTCTTTCAGCCGGCTGGCGACGATGCCGACGACACCGGGATGCCATCCGTCCGCGGCGGCCCAGACAAGCGGGCCCTCCAGCCCCCTGGTCTCGGCCTGAGCGAGTGCCGCGTCGCGCACCCGCGCCTCGATCTCGCGCCGGTCGGTGTTCAGCTCGTCCAGCCGTCTGGCCAGCTCCGCGGCCTCGCCCGGATCGCGGGTGGCCAGAAGCCGGGCACCCAGATCCGCCTGCCCGATCCGGCCGCCCGCATTCACCCGCGGGCCGAAGACGAAGCCCAGATGGTAGGATGTGGGGCCGCGATCGAGCCGCGCCACATCGGCCAGCGCCACCAGCCCGGGCCGCGCACGCCGGGCCATGACGCTCAGCCCCTGCCGCACGAAGGCGCGGTTCACGCCGCTCAACTGCGCCACATCGGCCACGGTGGCCAGCGCCACAAGATCGAGCATCGCCATCAGGTCGGGGCCGGTAACGCCCGCCAGCCGCTGCCGGCGGTTCATCTCGACCAGCAGCAGAAAGACAACGCCCGCCGCGCAAAGATGCCCCAGATCGCCGGTTTCGTCCTGCCGGTTCGGGTTCACCACGGCCACGCAATCCGGCAGATCCGGGCCCGCCAGATGGTGATCCAGCACCACGACATCCGCGCCGCCCGCCGCCGCGATCGGCCCGTGGCTGAGTGTGCCGCAATCGACGCAGACGATCAGATCGTGAGTTTCCGCGAGCCCCGCCATCGCCGTATCATTGGGGCCATAGCCTTCGTCGATCCGGTCGGGGACATAAAGCGTCGCATCGTGGCCGCTTTGCCGGAGCCAGTCCAGAAGCAACGCCGCCGACGCGCCGCCATCGACATCGTAATCGGCGAAGATCGCGATCCGCTCGCGGGTTTTCAGGGCCGCCAGCAACCGGTCGGCGGCGGCACCCATATCGCGCAGGCCCATGGGGTCGGGCAGCAGGTCCCGCAGGGCGGGGGCCAGAAACCCCTCCACCGTCTCGGGCGTGACACCCCGGCGCGCCAGAACCAGCGCCACGGCGGGCGGCAGGCCGGCCTGCTGCTGAAGCGCGTCGGCCAGGCGCGCCGTCTCGGGCGGCGGCCCGACCCAGCGGCGTCCGGTCAGCGAGGTTTCGATCCCGAGAAAGGCGGTCATGGGCCTTGGGTTAGCACGGCATCCGTGGAAAGGGCAGTGGCGAACTCGCCATGCAGATGCGACAGGGCACCGGCATGAATCGCCTCGGCGTCCAGCGGGGCCAGCCCGACGGCCCAGTCGGTCCGCGCGTTGGCTGCGAAACTGGCGCAGGCGTCGTGGGCCAGCCGCACCCCGAAGCCCAGATTGGCCGCCATCCGCACGGTGGTCGAGACGCAATGCGGCGTGGTCAGGCCGCAGATCACCAGCCGGTCGATCCTGTGGCCCCGCAGATGCTCCTCCAGCCCGGTGCCGATGAAGGCGCTGTTGACGGATTTCTCGAAAACCGGTTCCCCGGTCCGGGGCGCCACCTCGGTCTTGATCTCGCTGCCGGGCCCGGGGCCAAGCGGGCTGCCGGGCTCCACGCTCACATGGCGGACATGGATAACGGGCGCCGCCGCCGCCCGCCACGCGGCGAGGAGACGCGCCGCGTTGCCTTCGGCCTCAGGGTTGTTCCGGGCACCCCAGACGGGGCTGTCGAAGCCCGCCTGAATGTCGATCAGGAGCAGCGCAGCGGCGCTCATTTCACCGGGTTGCGGTAGCTCATCCGCCGGACCGATCCGGTTTTCGAGCGCATCAGGATCGTCTCGGCGGTCAGATAGCCGACCTCGCGCCGGATCCCCGGCACGATGGAGCCGTCGGTGACGCCCGTGGCCGCGAAAATCACATCCTGCGTGACCATGTCGTCACGGGTATAGACCCGGTCGAGATTGGTGATCCCAGCCTTCTTCGCCCGCGCCTTTTCGTCGTCGTTGCGGAACAGGAGCTTGCCGTACATCTGCCCGCCCATGCATTTCAGCGCGGCTGCGGCCAGAACGCCCTCGGGCGCGCCGCCGGAGCCCATATACATGTCGATGCCGGTGGTGGCTTCCGCGCAATGCATGACACCGGCCACATCCCCATCGGTGATCAGGCGGATCGCGCAGCCGGTGCTGCGCAGCTCCTCGATCATCGTCTCGTGGCGCGGGCGTTCCAGAACGCAAACGGTGATGTTCTCGGTGGAACAGCCCTTGGCGGCGGCCAGCGCGCTCACCCGTTCGGCGGGCGACATGTCCATCGTCACCACGCCCTGCCGGTAGCCGGGGCCGATGGCGAGCTTGTCCATATAGACATCCGGCGCGTGCAGCATGGAGCCGCGCGGCCCCATCGCGATCACGGTCAGCGCGTTGGGCATATCCTTCGCGGTCAGCGTGGTGCCCTCAAGCGGGTCAAGGGCGATATCCACGGGCGGGCCTTCGCCATTGCCGACCTCTTCACCGATATACAGCATCGGCGCCTCGTCCCGCTCCCCCTCGCCGATGACCACGACGCCCTGAATATCCAGCTTGTTCAACTGCTCCCGCATGGCATTGACGGCGGCCTGATCGGCGGCCTTCTCGTCGCCATGGCCGATCAGCCGGGCCGAGGCCATCGCCGCGGCCTCCGACACGCGGGCGAGGCCCAGGGACAGCATGCGGTCGTTGAAATCTTTCGGGGTGTTCATGGAGTGGCCTTCCCGGGCAGCAGGACAAGAATGCATCGTTCGTATCCGTGCCCGGCTGAAGGGGCAAGGATGGGGGCGCTAACGGTGGCTCAGACGTCCTCGATCCGGAGCGCGACCGGTTCCCCCTCCACGACGCCGGTGGCGGGAAGTGCGGCAAGGGCCGCGTCCAGCGACGGGCGCGCGGTGACATGGGTCACGATCAGCACCGGCACGTCCTGATCGGGATGGTCGTACTGGCGCATCCGGTCGATGGAGATGCCATTGTCGCCCAGAACGGTCGCCACCTTGGCCAGCGCGCCGGGTTTGTCCTTCAGGGTCAGCCGCAGGTAATAGGGCGCAGGCGATGCCGCCGAGGCCGGCGGTGCGGCCTTCAGCTGGGCCGCGGGCCGGCCGAATGTGGGCAGGCGGATGCCCCGCGCGATGTCGCAGATATCGGACAGGACCGCGCTGGCGGTGGGGCCTTCGCCGGCGCCCGCGCCGCGCAGAACGATCTGGCCCACGCTGTCGCCCTCCAGCACGATCATGTTCGTGCCCCCCTCCAACTGGCCGAGCGGGGAGCTTGCGGGCACAAGGCAGGGTGTCATCCGCTGTTCCAGGCCGCGGCCGGTCATCTGGGCCACGCCCAGAAGCTTGATCTTGTAGCCCATGTCGCCCGCGCGCCGGATGTCCTGCAAGGTGATCGACTGGATGCCCTGCAACACCACCGCGTCGAAATCGACCCGGGTTCCGAAGGCGATCGCGGCCAGAAGCGCCAGCTTGTGGCCCGCATCGATACCGCCCACGTCAAGGTTCGGATCGGCCTCCAGATAGCCAAGCCGCCCGCATTCCTCGAACAGCGCGTTATAGCCCTGCCCCGTCGCGTCCATCTGGGTCAGGATGTAGTTGCAGGTGCCGTTCATGACCCCGGCGACACGAGTGATCTCGTTCCCGGCCAGCCCTTCGGTCAGGGCCTTGATCACCGGAATGCCCCCGGCTACCGCCGCCTCATAGCGCAGGGCGACATTCCGCGCCTCCGCCGCCATCGCAAGCTCCTGACCATGCAGCGCCAGAAGCGCCTTGTTGGCGGTGACCACATCCTTGCCCGCGGCAATCGCAGCCTCGGTCGCGGCCTTGGCCGGGCCGTCGCTGCCGCCCATAAGCTCCACGAACATGTCGATATCGTCCCGCACGGCCAGCGCCACCGGGTCGTCTTCCCAGGCGTATTTGGCGGTGTTCACGCCGCGATCCTTGTCGCGGGACCGGGCCGAGACGGCAGTGATCTCGATCCGCCTACCGGTGCGCGCGGTCAGCAGATCTGCCTGGCGCTGGATGATCTTCACCACCCCCACGCCCACGGTTCCAAGACCGGCGATGCCAAGGCGCAGCGTGTCAGTCATCGGAGGCTCCTTCAAGGGCGGGATCGGGCTGGCGCCCCTGTTAGCTTCTATCGCGAAGGCATGCAACGCGGCTGAGGTCTCAGGGCAGCTCCATCCGCCGCAAGGCATTGGCACGTCTACGCAAATCGGCGGCGCGGGCCTCTAGGCCCTGGCCCTCCGCCGCCGCGTCCCGCGGCAAAAGCGTATCTGTCCGGGCCAGAAGCGGGCCGAGCGGAACCAGATCGGGAGAGCCCGCATCGCGCGCGGCATCGCTCAGCGGCCTGTCAAGGTCCGGCAGCGGGTCGCCGCAGGCGGCGAGAAGCAGGGGCAGGGCAAGGATCCAGCGCATGACACAGGCCTAGCGCAGCCTTGGTTTCAGGTCCAGCGCGAGGGTTGAATTGAACATCTGTTCAGATACTGTGACGCCATGGCACGCAAACAGGGATCACACGCGGAGATCACGGGCCCGAAAGTGCGGCAGGCGGCCTTGCGGCTGTTCGCGCGGCACGGGTTCGCGGCGGTATCGATGCGCCAGATCGCGGCCGAGGTCGGCGTTCAGGCGGGCGCGCTTTATCTCTACACCCCTGACAAACAGACGCTTTTGTTCGATCTCATGCGCGACCATATGGAGGAGTTACTGTCCGACTGGCAGGTGCCCGAGGGCTGCGCAAGAGCGGCGCTGGAGGGCTTCACCCGGCATCATATCCGGTTTCATCTGGCCCGGCCCGAACTGGTCTTCATCGCCTATATGGAACTGCGCAATCTGGAGCCCCGGAATTTCGCGGTGATCGAGGGATTGCGAAAAGCCTATGAGGATCAGCTGGAAAGCATCCTGAAACGCGGTGTCTCCACGGGCCGGTTCGCGGTGCCCGACACCAAGCTCGCGACGCTGGCGATCATCGCGATGCTGACCGGCGTCACCACATGGTATCGCGAGGGCGGGCGGCTCGACCGCGACGCGGTGGAGGGCATCTATTGGGACATGGTGCGCAAGGCGGTCGCGGTCGAATAGGTTACGAAGTCTCCCCGGATTCCGGTTTTTCGTAACCTTTCGTCCGGTTCCGCCTCCGCGCGCACCCCGAAAGACCGGCATCCTGCGGGCGGTCTTCATCACCCGCCGCCGTTCACCGACGGCCTGCCTGCGCCCATCTTCGATCCGATTGATCTCGCGCAACTCGACGCCGGGCCGCGATTGCTAAACCCGCGGCCAACATCTTTGAGCCAACGGTGCCGCTCATGTCCGATCAAATCGCGTTGTCAAGAACGGGTCTGACGACCGAAGCGGTGGTTGAGGCCCGTCAGACGCATGGCTGGAACGAGCTTCCCAAGCCTCCGAAAACCTCTCCGGTCCTTGTGTTGCTGCGTCAGTTCACCGGATCGCTCGTTCTGATCCTGATTGCGGCGGCGGGGATCGCGCTGGCATTGGGCGAAACCGTGGATGCCATCGCGATCTGTCTTGTGGTGGTCCTGAACGGCATTTTGGGCTTCGTTCAGGAATGGCGCGCGGAAACGGCGCTGGAGGCCCTGCGCTCCATGCTGACGCCAAGCGCGCTCGTGCTGCGCGACGGCAGGGAAACCGTCATTCCGGCGCGCGAACTGGTGCCGGGCGATCTGGTGATCGTGGCATCCGGCGACACGGTGCCGGCCGATATCCGGCTGGTATCGGCCACCGAACTCAGGCTGGACGAAAGCGTTGTCACGGGCGAATCCGTGCCGGTGGAGAAAACCGCCGGCGACATGTCGGAGGGCGGCGCCCTGCTGATGGGAACCGGCGTGACCAGCGGGCGCGGCGAAGGGCTGGTCACCGCTATCGGCCGCGCGACGAAATTCGGCAACATCGCAGAACTGACCGGCCTGGTCGACCAGAAACGGACCCATCTGCAACTGCAACTGTCGCGTCTGGCCCGGCAGCTTGGCATCGCGGCGCTGGTCATCGCGGCGGCCATTGTGGGCCTTGGCACCGCGGTCGGGCGGCCCTTGTTCGAGATGTTCATGACCGGCCTGTCGCTGGCGGTGGCGATGGTGCCCGAGGGGCTGCCGGCCGTCGTCACGATCACGCTGGCGCTCGGCGCGTCGGCGATGGCGCGCAAGAAGGCCCTGGCACGCCGCTTGCAGGCGGTGGAAACCCTTGGCTCAGCCTCGGTCATATGCACCGACAAGACCGGAACGCTGACCGAAAACAAGATGACGGCGACGCGGATCTGGACCCTCGGCGCGGAATATGACGTGACCGGAACGGGCTACGACCCGGCGGGGCATATCGAACGGGCCGGCCGGAATGTCCGGGCGGCGGAGGACGTGACCCTGGCCGCATTGCTGGAAACGGCGCTGACCTGCACCCATGCGCGTCTGCGCCGGGAAGGCCGTGACTGGGTGATGATCGGCGCGCCGACCGAAGGGGCGCTGGTGACGCTGGCCTACAAGGGGTGGGCACCGCCCCCTGCCCCCGACGCCGTGATTGCCGAACGCCACTTTTCCAGCGAACGCAAGCGGATGAGCGTGGTGGCCCCTTCGGCCGATGGCCACCGGCTGCATATGAAGGGCGCGCCCGAAGCCGTGCTTGCGACCGCGTCGGAGATCCTCACGCCGGATGGGCCGGTCCCGCTGACCGACGGGTTGCGCGAGACCGTGCTGGAGGCCCACCGGAGCATGGCGGCGCAAGGTCTGCGGGTCATCGCGCTGGCCGCGCGGGCGGCGGGCGCCGATGATCTGGACGAGCGCGGGCTGACCTATCTTGGCCATGTCGGGCTGATCGATCCGCCCCGGCCCGAAGTGAAGCACGCCATTGCCGAGGCGAGGCGCGCGGGCATCCGCATCATCATGATCACCGGCGACAGCCCGGTCACGGCCGCCGCCATCGCCACAAGGCTCGGCCTTGGCAGCCCGCGATGCATTCTGGGCCCCGAAATCGACGGGATGCCGGATGACGGCCTGCGCGAGCTGCTGAGCGAGGATGTGCTTTTCGCGCGCACCCTGCCCGCCCACAAGATGCGCATCGTCGCGGCGCTTCAGGATCTGGGCCTGATCGTGGCGATGACCGGCGACGGGGTGAACGACGCCCCGGCCCTGAAACGGGCCGATATCGGCGTGGCCATGGGCATACGCGGCACCGATGCCTCCAAGGATGCGGCCGATCTGGTGCTTCTGGACGACAATTTCGCAACCATCGTGGGCGCGATCGCCGAGGGTCGGCGGCAGTTCGACAATGTACGCAAATTCGTGCGCTACCTTCTGTCGTCGAACGCGGGCGAGGTGATCGCCATCGCGGTCAATCTGGTGCTTGGCGGGCCGCTGATCTTTCTGGCGACGCAGATCCTGTGGATGAATCTGGTGACCGACGGGGTCACCGCGGTGGCTCTGGGCCTTGAGAAAGCCGAGAAAGAGCAGATGGCGCGCCCGCCCCGGCGCCGCGACGAACCGATCCTCGGGCGCAACGGGTTCCTCCTGATCCTTGCCTTCGGCACCTATACGGGTGCTGCCAGTCTCTGGATCTTCTACAGCCTGATACCGCTTGGCGTCGATCTGGCCCGCACGGCGGCCTTCACCGCCATGGTGGTGTTCGAAAAGATGAGCGTCTTCGCGTTCCGGTCGCTGACCCGGCCCTGTTCCCGGATCGGCTGGCTGAGCAATCCGTTCCTGCTGCTGGCGCTGGCGGCCACGCTGTCGCTGCAGCTTCTGGCCACCGAATGGGCGCCCTTGCAGACGCTGCTCCGCACGGTTTCGCTCGGGGCCGGGCAATGGGGTCTGATCGCGCTGCTGGCGATGCCGCTGATCGCCGTGCCCGAGGCGGTGAAATACGTCCGCTCCGCGCGTGTCCCCACCCAGGCCTCCTAGTCAGTCCTTTATGTAGGGTTTGCCGTCGGCCGCCGGCGCGCGGGCCCGCCCGATCAGCCCCGCGACCACGATGATCGTGGCGACATAGGGGGCCATGGCCAGAAACTCCGACGGGATCGGCGTTTGCAGCAGCGCGAGTTTCTGCTGAAGGGAATCGCTGAACCCGAAGACCAGCGCCGCCAGAAGCGCGCCGACCGGATGCCAGCGGCCGAAGATCATCGCCGCAAGGGCGATGAAGCCTCTGCCGCCGGTCATGTTCTCGTCGAACCGCCCGACCGAGCCGAGCGTGAACCACGCCCCGCCGAAGCCCGCGATCATCCCGCCGACGGTGACATGGACATAGCGCGTCCAATAGACGTCGATGCCAAGGGTGTCGGCCGCGCGGGGGTGTTCGCCCACAGCCCGGGCCCTGAGACCGCCGCGTGTGTGAAACAGGTAATAGGTGGAGACGACCACCATCACGAAGGCACCGTAGACAAAGATGTTCTGATGGAACAGCATCGGGCCGATCACCGGGATATCGCCCAGAACCGGCAGTTTCACCGCGCGGAAGACCGGCGCGTTGTTGAGATGGCGCATCTCGGCGAAGACCTGACTTGAGACATAGCTGGTCAGCCCAAGCACGAAGAGATTAATGACCACGCCCGCGATGATCTGGTCCATCCGGTAGGTCACCACCAGCGCGGCGAGGATGAAACCGAAGATCCCGCCGACGACCACGGCCGATAAAAGCCCGCCCCAGCCGCCGATGAGCGAGCCCATCAGCGCGCCGGTGAAGGCCCCGGCCAGCAGCATGCCTTCGATCGCGATATTGACCACCGCCACGCGCTCGCAGAACACCGCCGCAAGCGCGCCCAGCGCGATGGGCATCGCGCGCACGACGGTGGCCTGCAACATGCCGGTGAGCGAAAAGGCGTTGTCCGCCGTGGCCCAGAGCAGGAAGGCGATGACCGCCAGCGCCAGCCCCGCCCCCAGCGACAGGGTGCCCCAGCGCCCGCCGCCGCGCAGAAACAGCCGCGCCCCGAGAAAGGCGGTGAGCGCCGCAGCCACGTAGATCACCGGCAGGGCGGGCACGACCAGATCGCCGATCACCCAGACGTCGCGCGGGCGCGACAGCCGGAAGGTCGCGTCGCCGCTAGCATCGCCGAACACCAGCACGATGAAGGCGGCCAGCGCGACCAGCACGCCGCCGGTGATCTGCGCGCGCCGTTTTTCGGCCTTGTCGACCACCGGGGCGGCGGGGTCGGGCCTGTCGACTGCGAGGGTCATGATCTGCCATCTCCGCTGTCGGGACGCCGAAAGCCCCAGGGAAAGAGCGCCCGCACCAGAAGCGGCGCCGCGATGAAGACGATGATCAGCGCCTGAATGATCCCGATCAGGTCGATGCTGACGCCGGCATCCACCTGCATCTGCCGCCCGCCGGCCTCCAGCGCGCCGAAAAGCAGCCCGGCGAACAGCACGCCCACCGGATGGGATCTGCCCAGAAGCGCCACGGCGATGGCGTCGAAGCCGATCCCTGCGGAAAAGCCGGGGCTGGCGCGGCCAAGGACGCCGAGGACCTGATTGGCCCCCGCAAGGCCCGCCAGCATCCCCGCCGTCGCCATTGCCAGCACGATGATCAGCGACGCCCGCATCCCGGCATAGCGCGCCGCCTCGGGGCTGGCCCCGCTGGCGCGGAACTCGAACCCCAGCTTGGTGCGGAACAGCAGCCAATGGACGACGACAACCGCCAGAAGCGTCAGGAAAATCCCGGCATGCAGCCGTAGGTTCGGGTCAAGCCACTGCAACAGTGCGGGCAGTTCGGCATTGGGCGGCACCGATTGCGAGATCGGATCGGCCCGGCCCGGCCGCTGCACCCAGGGCAGGCGCAGCATGTAATCGACCAGCCGGTAGGATATCATGTTGAGCATGATCGTCGTGATCACCTCATGGGCGCCGGTCGCCGCGCGCAGCCAGCCCGCGATCGACGCATAGAAAGCCCCCGCCGCACCGCCCGAAATCACGCAGAGCGGCATCAGCACGGCAAAGGGCAGATGCGAAAAGCTGAAACCGCAGATCACCGCGGCCATGCCTCCCATGAGGATCTGCCCCTCGGCCCCGATATTGAAGAGCCCGGCGCGGAACCCGAGCGCAAGCCCGAGCCCGGCAAGGATCAGCGGCGCGGCCGCCGTCAACGTCTCCGAGATCGCGCCGAGCGAGCCCACGGAGCCCTGCAGAAGCGCCAGATAGGACCGTCCGATCGTCGCGGGCTCCACATTGGTCGCCAGCATCGTCAGCGCACCAAGGATCAGCGCGGCCACCACCGCGAAGAGCGGCACGACGACGAGGTTCTCGAAATCCACCCGCCCGGGGGCGGCGCGTTCAAGCAGCTTGCGGGTGGCCGTGTCCAGCGTGTCCTGCATGCTCATGCCGCCACCCCCGCCATCGACAGCCCGATCTCCGATTTCGCGGGCGGGGCCTGGCTGGCGTCGAACTCGGCCACGATGCGGCCCTTGAACATCACCAGAATCCGGTCTGCCAGCGCGAGGATCTCGTCCAGTTCCGAGGACATCAGCAACACGCCGTCCCCTTCCGCCCGTGCGGCCATCAGCCTTGCGTGAATGTATTCGATGGAGCCCACGTCCAGCCCGCGTGTCGGCTGCGCCGCGACCACGAATTTCGTGTCCCGCGCAAGCTCCCGGGCGACGATCAGCTTTTGCTGATTGCCCCCCGAAAGATGCCCGGCCTCGGCAAAGACCGACGGGGTGCGGATGTCGAAATCGAGGATCGCCCCCGCCGACCATTCCTGCACATTGGCCCACCGAACCTGCGGACCGCTGGAAAACCGGTCGTCGTAATAGCTGTCGAGCACCATGTTCTCGGCCACGGTGAAGCCCGGGATCAGCCCCACATGCTGCCGGTCTTCGGGGATATGCGCCATGCCCATGCGGTGACGGCTGCGCACGGAGGCGGAGGTGATATCCTTGCCCAGAAATCTGATCCGGCCCTTCGCCGGCCGGCTCAGCCCGGTGATCGCCTCGATCAGCGCCGACTGGCCGTTGCCCTGCACCCCCGCCAGTCCCACCACCTCGCCGCTGCGGACCGACAGGCTGACATTGTCCACCGCCCGCTCGCCATTGTCGCGCAGCACGGTGAGGCCGTCGACCTCCAGAAGCGCCTCGCCGGGGGCGAAGGGGGTTTTCTCCACATCGAAACTGACGGGACGGCCCACCATCATCTCGGCAAGCTGCGCCTTGGTCATCTGCCGCGGATCGCCTTCGCCGATGATGCGGCCGCCGCGCAGCACGCTGATCCGGTCGGAGATATCCAGGATCTCGTTCAGCTTGTGGGTGATGAAGACAATCGCCTTGCCGCTTTCGCGCAGCGAGGTGACGATCTCGAAGAAATCGCTCACCTCCTGCGGGGTCAGCACGGCGGTGGGTTCGTCCAGGATCAGGACATTGGCCGAACGGAACAGGACCTTGATGATCTCGACCCGTTGCTGAACGCCGACCGGCAGGCTCTCGACCAGCGCGTCGGGATCGGCGGTGAGCCCGTACTCCTCGCCGATCTCGCGCACCTTGCGCCGCGCGGTCTCAAGGTCGAGATGGTCGAAACGGCCCGTCGGCTCCACGCCCAGCACGACGTTTTCGGCCACGGTGAAAACCGGAACCAGCATGAAGTGCTGATGCACCATGCCGATCCCGGCGGCGATGGCATCGCCGGGCCCCGAGAAGGACACCGGCGCGCCGTCGATGAGGATTTCGCCCGCATCGGGCCGGTAAAGTCCGCAAAGCACGTTCATCAGCGTCGACTTGCCCGCGCCGTTCTCTCCCAGAAGGCCCAGAACCTCGCCGGGACGGATCGTCAGGTTCACATCCTCGTTCGCCACGACCGGGCCGAAGCGCTTGGTGATGCCACGCAGTTCCACCTCCATCGGCCCGTTCTCCTTTCGATCCGTCCGGAACCGCCGCTGTTACTCGCCGCCGACCGGAATGCTGCCGTCGGTGATGCCTGCACGGATCTGCGCCAGTTCGTCCTGCAACTCCTGCGGCACGGCACCCGCGAAATCATGGAACGGCGCCAGATCAACGCCGCCGTTTTCAAGGCTGCCGACGATCACGCCACCCTCGAACGCGCCGGCGATGGCGGTTTCGATCACCTCGAAAACTGTGCGGTCCATGCGTTTGACGATCGAGGTCAGATAGACATGTCCACGTTCGGGATCGGTCCGGTAGAGATCGGCATCCACGCCGATGATCATCATCTCCTCAGCGCCCAGTTCATTGGCCAGCGCCGCCGATCCCAGCCCCACGGGGCCGGCAACCGGCAACACGATATCGGCGCCTTCGTCATAGAGGTTCTGCGCGAAGGCGCGCCCGTCATCGAGGGAGTCGAAATTGTTGGTGAACAACCCTTCCCGCGTTTCGGGATCCCATCCGAGCACCGTGATGTCCGTGCCCTTCTGGGCATTGTAATAGGCCACCCCATGGGCGAACCCGTCCATGAAGATCGTGACCGGCGGGATGTTGATGCCGCCGAAGACGCCCAGAACCCCCGTCTCCGTCATGCCCGCGGCAAGATAGCCCGCCAGAAAGGCCGCCTCGTCGGTGGCATAGACCTGCGCCAGCACATTCGGCAGCGGCGGATCATAGGCGAAGTCGACAATCGAGAACATCTGGTCGGGGTTCGCCTCCGCCGCGGCCTGTGTGGCATCGCCCAGCAGGAAACCGATGGTGAAGATGACATCGCAATCGCCACCCAGAAGCGAGTTTAGATTGGCCTCGTAATCGGTCTCGGCCTGGGATTCGAGGAAGCGGGCGTCGATCCCGAGTTGATCCTGCGCGTCGAGAACACCCTGCCAAGCGGTCTGGTTGAAGCTGTTGTCGTCGATCCCGCCGACATCGGTCACCTGGCAGGCGGTGAACGCGTGGGCCGGGAGCGCAAGCCCCAATCCGACCGCGAGGGCAAGGGCTGCGCGCCTATAGTCCGATATCATGATATCTGTCCTTCTTCTGATCGCGGCCCAGGGGCCACCTTGAAATCCTTCCGGAGCGGCGCCCTGTCGGGGCCGGCCGCGTGATGCACGAAAGACCTGTTCGGAAAAGCGATGGATGCCGGTGGTGTCGGAACTTGCTGGATCCGATCGGAACAGACCCGGTTCACAGCCCCGTCTACCGACCCCGTTCGCCCCCCACCGGGGAGCCCGCGCGAGATCGCGGAAACGCAACGCAGTCCCTGCATGGCCCGCCACCCCCTTGCCTGGATCGGAGTATGCGCCGCTGCAGAATGGGATCATTAATCCAGGTTAATCCAGCCGCTGTGCCGGCCGGTCCACCCATCGGCGCGACGGGCGGGAGCAGCGCGGCCAGGCGGGGGAGCGGTTTTTTGCATATGAAATAGTTGTCGCAGTCGACAGAATCCCACAAGCGGGATAAGGTTGGAAAACGTGCACATGACTTGACATCGCCGCCCGACAAGACCGCGCCGCCGGAACATCGTTTTCCGACCGGCTATAGAAGCCATGAAGCTGTGGATTCGCGCGGGTTTCCGGTGGCTTGCATACGGGGACGCCGACAGCGGTGGGATCGACAATGTGGCAGGACCAGACAAGATGCGCCCAGGGCGGCATGACGGCGCTCTGCGCGGCCAGCGAACAGATCAGGACATTCGCGCGAACCGCGCAACAGATCCGCGCCGGAACCGTGATTCTTCAGGATGGTGACGAATTCGACAAGGTGATCCTTGTGGTCGACGGATGGTTGTCGAGTTCGAAATCCTTCGAAGACGGGGAGGCCCAGATCATCGATTTCATACTGCCCGGCGACATTCTTTACGCGACCAACGGCGACGGCACGACCGTGGGTCTGACGCTGGAGGCGATCACCGATGCCAGGGTCTCGATCGTGCCGGTCCGCACATGGCAGACGATGCTCAAGGCTTCGCCCGATCTGGCCCGCGCCGTTGGCCGGATCCGCGCCGCGGCCCAGGCCCGCACCTCGGAAAGGCTGCTGCGTCTGGGCAAGGGCAGCGCGCCGATGCGGATCGCCTTCGCCATTCTGGAGCTGTCGCTCCGGCTCAGATCGCTCGGGCATGACATGGAAGAGACCTTTCATCTGCCGCTGACCCAGAAAGCCATTGGCGATTATACCGGCCTTTCATCGGTTCATGTGTGCCGAACCATGCGTCGCCTCGTGCGGCACAACATCATCGAAACGAGCGACCATATCGACATCCGCATCCTGGACCTTGCGGCCTTGTCCGAGATCGCCGGGATCGATGTGGAGCGGCTTGAACAGGAGATCACCCCGACTGCCGCCTAGCGGTCTTCGACGATCTCGCCCAGCGCCTCGCCCGCGAGACGCTCGGACACGTGTTCGGCGATGTCGCCCAGCGACACCATGCCCACCAGACGATCGCGCCCGTCGAGAACCGGCAAGCGCCGCACCTGATGATCGCCCATCAGGGCGGCCAGCGTTTCCACCGAATGATCCGCGCGGCACCAGAATGCACCCGGCGTCATGATGTCCTGCGCCGTTTTCGTGCTGGCGAAGCCCGACCCGGAAATCACCCGCACCACCAGATCGCGGTCGGTGACGATGCCCGCCAGACGGCCATCCTGCACAACCGGAAGCGCGCCGATGCCATGATCGTCCATCCGGGCGGCGATCCGGGAGACCGGACAATCCACCGATATGGTGATCAGGGGCGCCGTCATGATATCGAGAACCTTCATGCGACGCCTCCGATCAGAGATGGGGGCGGGTCTGTGCGCCCCGCACCCCGGCACGCGGATCGGCGCGGGTCAGGCTGCGCCCTTGACCGCAATTTTCCTGCCCGTCTGTTGCGCTTCCGGCTTCTTCGGCAGATGAACCGTCAGCACGCCGTTCTTGAAATGCGCCTTGATGCCGTCATGGTCGACGCCTTCGGGAAGCTGCACGGTGCGCGTGAACGCGCCGAAGCGCCGTTCGTTGACGTAATAGTCGCCATCTTCGTCACCCTCTTCGACCTCTTCGGTCTTCTCGCCACGCAGCGTCAGGCTGTGGTCGGTGACCCGCAGATCGATATCCTCCTCGGCCATGCCGGGCAGTTCCGCGACTAGCTTGATCTCCGTTCCCTTGTCGATGATATCGAGCGTCGGGCGCACGGAGGCCAGACCGCGAAACGGAATGTCCAACCCCCGCCGCTGCCAGCCGGCCCCGAACAGCGACCCGCTCTGAAGGCCTTCAAGCAGGTCTTCGAGCTCGTCGCGGACATTCCAGACCGGGCGGCGCCGGCGTTTCGCGGGCGCGGCTTGCCCGGCATCCGGGGCCTCGGGCGCCGTGGTTTCAGATTTCTCAGCCATCTTGTGTCCTCCGTCATCTGAACTGCGATCTGTTCGATATGCGAGCGTCTCACCGCTGGCCGCGCCCCGCATTAACCGACGATAATCCGCGTGGCGCATGGTAGCGGACGCACGGCCGAAACCGCCCGGAGACACCCCTTTTTTCGCGCTTGCGAAAAGGCCCGCTTGTTCCTCTCGCCATAGGTGAGTAAAAGACTCAGAGAAAGGGGCGACAATGCTCCCGCGCTAGCCAAACCACATCCGATGTGGCGCCAGTTTCTCCCGGACTTCTGCAAAAAAGGTGGTGTTTTGGCACAGCATGGAATGGTCGGGCCACAGTGGCCCGGAATCGCCCGGGTTCCGATGGCTCCGGGTCTGAAGGCAACCCTGCTTGCGGTGGCGATGACCGTGGCCTGGCCTTGCGCGCAGGCCAAGGCCGAGGAGGTCGAGCGGGTTCTGTCGCTTGGCGGCGCCGTCACGGAGATCATCTACGCGCTTGGCGAGGGGGACCGGGTCGTGGCGCGCGACACGACGTCGACCTTCCCCGCCGAAGCCCGGCAACTGCCCGACGTGGGCTATGTCCGGTCGCTGTCGCCCGAAGGCGTTCTGTCGGTCGCGCCCGATCTGATCGTCGCCACCGACGGCAGCGGCCCGGCGGAAGCGATCGAAGTTTTGCAGGCCGCGGAAATTCCCTTCGTTACCGTGCCCGAGGGCTACGATGCCGCCGCGATCCGGCTCAAGATCGAGACGATTGCCGAGGCGCTGGGCGTGCCCGAGCAGGGCGCGACGCTGGCCGACCGGGTGGAGGCGGACCTGACCGACGCAATCGAGGCCGCCCGCATGGATACCCCGCCGCGCGTGCTCTTCATCCTGTCGTTGCAGGGGGGCAGGATCATGGCCGCCGGGGCCGGCACAGGGGCGCAGGGGATCATCGAACTGGCCGGCGGCGTGAATGCGATGCAGGGGTTCGACGGCTATCGGCAGGTGAGCGAGGAAGCCGTGCTTCTGGCGGCACCCGATGTGATCCTGATGATGGACGGCGCCGGCGACCATGCCGCCGACAGGCGCGATGTGCTGGACCACCCGGCCCTTGGCCAGACGCCGGCGGCACGCACGGATGCCATCGTGCGGCAGCCCGGGCTGCTTCTTCTGGGCTTCGGCCCGCGCACGCCGGAGGCGGTTCGCGCGCTCAGCGGCGCGTTTCAGGCCGCGCGCGGCTAGCCGCCCATGGTCTTCGTTCCCGCCCGATCGAGCAGCCCGCCCCGGCAGGTCGGCGACCGGCAACGGCAGGCAGGGCGCATGCTGGCCGGCCTGACGGTCCTGCTGCTTGTGATCTCGGCGATCAGCCTGACGGTGGGCGCCTCGGGCGCAAATCTCTGGACGGCGCTGGTGCAGATCCTGCGCGGCGAACAGATCGCATTGCAGGAAAGCGTCATCCTGTTCGATATCCGCCTGCCCCGGCTTGTCATGGGGATCCTGGTGGGGGCGGCGCTGGCGGTGTCGGGCGCGGTCATGCAGGGACTTTTCCGCAATCCGCTGGCCGATCCCGGGCTGGTCGGGGTGAGCGCTGGCGCCGGGCTGGGCGCGATCTCGGCGATTGTGCTGGGCGGGCTTATGCCGCTGGCGATGCGCGAGGGCCTTGGCTACTACACCGTGCCGGTGGCGGCCTTTCTGGGCGGATGGTTCACGACGATCCTGCTCTATCGGCTGTCGACGAGCCGGGGGCGGACCTCCGTGGCGGTGATGCTTCTCGGCGGGATCGCCCTTGCCGCGCTGACCGGCGCGCTGTCCGGCATCCTGATCTACATGGCCGACGATGCGCAGCTCAGGGATCTGACCTTCTGGGGGCTTGGCTCGCTTGCGGGCGCCACGTGGGAAAAGGTACTCGTGGCCGGACCGCTGATCGTGCTGGCGCTGGCGGCCACGCCGTTTCTGGCCCGTGCGCTGAACGGTCTGGCACTTGGGGAAGCGGCGGCGGCGCATCTGGGTATTCCCGTTCAGCGCATGAAGAACATCGCCATTCTGACGGTCGCGGCCGCGGTCGGCGCGGCGGTGGCCGTCTCGGGCGGGATCGGCTTCATCGGCATCGTGGTGCCGCATCTGCTGCGCCTGATGATCGGACCGGATCACCGGTATCTGCTGCCAAATGCGGCCCTGCTTGGCGCCAGCCTGCTGATCCTTGCGGACATGATATCGCGCAGCATCATCGCACCCGCCGAACTGCCCATCGGGATCGTCACGGCCACCCTTGGCGGACCGTTCTTCCTTTGGATCCTGCTGCGCAATCGCAGCCTTCTGGATCTCTGAGCCAGATGCTGACCGCCACCGATATCTGCGTCAGCCTGTCCGGCACGCCGGTTCTGAACGGGCTCGACTTCCGGGCGGAGCCGGGGCAGATCACCGCGATCGTCGGCCCGAACGGGTCGGGCAAGACCACGCTGTTGCGCGCGATGACTCAGGAATTGCCGTATGAGGGCGAAGTCCGGCTTGGCGGGGACGATATCGCGCATATCCCGGGCTGGGATCTGGCCGCGCGCCGGGCGGTCCTGCCGCAGGCCAGCCGCATCGCCTTTCCGTTCACGGTGCTCGAAATCGTACGTTTCGGCATGATGGCCTGCGCCGATCCGCCCCCGCCCACCCGCGCCTCGGAAGCGTTGGAGCGGGTCGGCCTTGCCGGGTTCGAAGGGCGGTTTTATCAGGAGCTGTCCGGCGGCGAGCAGCAGCGCGTGCAACTGGCCCGTGTGCTGACGCAGGTGTGGGATCCGGTGGGGCCGGAAGGCCCGCGCTGGCTGTTTCTGGACGAGCCGGTCTCCAGCCTCGATATCGGTCACCAGTTGGAGGTGATGGGCCTGATGGCGGATTACGCCGCCGCCGGCGGCGGTGTGGTGGCGGTGATGCACGATCTGAACCTGACCGCGATGTTCGCAGGCTCCGTCGCGATGCTCGTGCAGGGCCGGCTGGAGGCGCAGGGGCCCGCCCGGCACGTGCTGACCGACAGGATCCTGTCGGCGGCCTACGGCTGCCGGGTGCAGGTCGGGGTGGCACCGGACGGCGACATCCCCTTCGTTCTGCCGCAAGCGGCCTCCGCCCCCGGCGGCTGATCTCCGGGACCGAGCGCCGGGCCGGGATCAGACCCGTGTTTTCAGGCCGCTTCGTTGGCGCCCACCCGGTCGGCCAAGTTCTTGAAGAATTTCGCCGCGAGCTTTTTCGCCGTCCCATGTATCAGGCGACTGCCAAGCTGGGCCAGTTTGCCGCCGATATCCGCATGGGCGTCGTAGCGCAAAAGCGTGCCTTCGGGATGTTCGGCCAAGTCCACCTGCGCGCCGCCCCTGGCAAACCCCGCGGCACCGCCATTGCCCTCCCCGGTCAGCGAAAACCGTTCGGGCGGGTTGTCGGGGCTGAGCGTGACGGTGCCGTTGAACCGGGCCTTCACCGGGCCGACCTTCAGCACCACCTTGGCCTCAAGCTCGGTGTCGGAATGCTTGATCAGTTCCTCGCATCCCGGAATGCAGTCTTTCAGGATCTCCGCATCGTTCAGCGCGGCATAGACCACCGCTTGCGGGGCATTGATAACGATCTCGTCTTTCAGGTCCATTTCAGGTCTCTTTCGTCTGGCAACAGGGAAGCTGGATCAGGGCCGGGCGGTCGCAAGCCACCGGCGGCGTCATCGGGGGAGGCCCGGCCATCGCCGGGGCCCTTGTGGCGGGCACGCTACACATCGCCGCCCTTCCGCACGGCGCGGCTGCGACGCAGCGACGTGATCTGCGCCAGCACGGACAGCGCGATCTCCTCGGGCGTGATGGCGTTGATATCAAGACCCGCCGGCGCATGAACACGGGCCAGATGCGGCACAAGACGTGCGTCTTCGGCCTGCAACTTCTCCACAAGGGAGGCGAATTTCCGGCGGCTCCCGACAAAGCTGACATAGGCGGCATCGCCCGTCACGGCGGCCCGCAGGGCGGCCAGATCGCCCTGCCCCTGCGTGGCGACCACGACGAAACCATCGGCGGCGACCTCGAAATCCGGGGTCACATGCCGGGCAAGGCCCGGGTCGATCTCCGCGCCATCGGCCCCGCAAAGCGTGACCTTGAAATCGAGCCGCCCGCCCAGATCGGCCAGCGCCATCGCCACCAGCCCGGTGCCGAAGATCACCAGATCGGGCAGCGGCAGGACCGGCTCCACGAACACATCCATCGTGCCCTTCGAGGGGCAACCGTTCCGGGCGAACCGCACCCCGTCGCGCATGTCCCCCGCGGTCAGCCCCTCGGTCTCCAGCAACTCCTGCGGGCGGAGCGAAATGAGCTGCGGCGCGCCGGTCTCTATCGCCTCGCGCGCGGCCTTGCCCACCGCGCCGCGCGCGCAGCCGCCCCCGACCCAGCCCATCAGGATCGTGCCCTGCCGGTCCAGCAGGGCCTTGCCCCCCGGCTTGGCCGAGGTCGCATCGACCGTGCGCACGACCGTGGCCATCGCGAAGGGCACGCCCGCGGCCTTCAGCGCCTGCATCTTGGCCTCAAGCCGAGCATATTCCGTGGCCGACAAGGTCATAGCCGGGCCAATCGCTGTTCCAGCGCCGCCAGATCGGCAAGGGTCGTGGCGGCGGCGAAATCGTCCAGATAGAGCAGAGCCGCCGCCATCCCGCGGGCGACGGGCGCATAGTCCTTCCAGCCCTTCAGCGGGTTCAGCCAGATGATCCGGCACCCGCGCCGTTTCAGCCGGGCCAATGCGGCCTCCATCACCTCGGGCGCATCGCTGTCGTAACCATCCGACAGGATCAGAACGACGCTCCGGCCATCGACGAACTTGCGCGCATATCCTCTGGCGAATTGCTCAAGCGTCGCGCCAATTCTGGAGCCGCCGCCAAAGCCATCTGCCAGAAGCGTGATCCGGTTCAGCGCGCGCAGCGGGTCATCGTCCCGCAACGCCTCGGTGATCCGGACCAGCCGGGTGTGAAACAGATAGGCGTCGCTGGCGCCATCGGCGCGCATGAGGCCAGCCAGAAAGGCCAGAAAGGGCCGCGCGTAATTCATCATCGAGCCGGAGACATCGCAAAGCGCCACGATCTTCAGGGGCCGGTCGGGCCGGGTCCGTCTGGCAAGGCGAAGCGGCTCGCCACCGCTGGACAGGCTGTGGCGGATCGTGCGGCGCAGGTCGATGGCGCGCCCGGCGCGCGCGGCTCTCCGCCGGCGCGACCGGCGATCCCTGAGCGCGCGCCCCAGCCGGATGGCCACCTGCTCGGCGGCGCGGATATCGTCGCTCGACACCATCTCGCGCAGGTCTTTCTTCATCAGGTTCCGCATGCCGGACGCGATCAACCGGCCGGTCCCCTCGGCATGGGTTTCGCCATCCTCCGCGCCGTCTTCGGGCGCATGGATGCGGCCCGCGCCATCGGTCCCGCGCGTGTCGTCGGTGCGGGTCGTCCTTGTATTCTGGGGGGTCTCCGCATGGGCGGACGGGATGATCTTGTGGCGCACGCGCCCCTCGGCCATCCAGTACGCATCGAACAGCAGATCGAACTCGGCCGCGGTTTCCGCCGATCCGGCGCAGACAGCTTTCAGGGCCAGCCGGGCATCCATCGGCCGGGTCGGATTGACGAAGGTCAGGGCGTGCAGGGCGGTATCGGTTTCGGCCACGCCCAGATGAAAGCCGTGGTCGCGCAGATGCGCCATGAAGCCCGAGACCCGGGCGGCGGGGCCCGGATCGGCGGCGGTGAAGCGGGTGATCCTACTCATCGGTCGCGCTCATGCGGCTTTCCCCGCGATCCGCGCGGCCACCTCGATCGGGATCGCGGCGCGGTCGGCCTGGGTCTTCAGAAGCGTCACAAGTGCTGCCTGCAACGCCGCCGGATCGTCGCTCAGATCCTTGATGCCCAACCCGCCCAGGGCGGCAGCGAAATCCAGCATTTCGGCGACGCCGGGCACCTTCTCCAACTCCTCCTCGCGCAGCTTCTGCACGAAGCCGATGATCTGCGCGCCCAGTTGCGCCTCGATGCCCGGGCAGCGGCTGGCGAGGATCGCCAGTTCCGTCTGCCGGTCGGGATAATCCACGTGGCAATAGATGCAGCGCCGGCGCAGCGCGTCGGACAGATCGCGGGTGCCATTGGCGGTCAACACGACCATCGGGCGCGAGGTGGCGACGATGGTGCCAAGCTCGGGGATGGTGATCTGGAAATCGGAGAGGACCTCCAGCAGATAGGCCTCGAATTCCTCGTCGGCCCGATCGATCTCGTCGATCAGCAGAACCGGGGGCGTTGCCTGCCGGATCGCCTTCAGAAGCGGCCGCTCCAGCAGATACTCCTCAGAGAAGATCCGCGCCTCGACCACGGCCCCCGTCTCCCCCGCCTCGGAGGCGGCACGGATCGACAGAAGCTGGCGTTGATAGTTCCACTCGTAGATGGCCTGGCTTGCATCCAGCCCCTCGTAGCATTGCAGGCGGATCAGCTCCGCCCCCCGGACGCTGGCCAGGGCGCGGGAAATCTCGGTCTTGCCGACGCCCGCGGCCCCCTCCAGCAGCAGGGGGCGCCCCAGAGAGGTGGCGATATGCAGCGCCATGGCCAGATCGTCCGAAGCGACATAGCCGGTGCGCGCAAGATCCGCTTGAAGATCGGTCCAGGCTGTCATCGGGTCTGTGCGGGGCGCGCTGTGATCCGGCGCCCCGCCCTTTCATCATGTATCATGCAGGCCGAGACCATTGGCCGTTTTCCAGATCCGCCAATGATCGTGCGGCATGTTCGTGTGGCGCAGGCCAAACGGGCGGAACGCATCCTGCACCGCGTTGGAGAAACACGGCACGCCGCCCACATGGGGGCTTTCGCCCACACCCTTGGCCCCGATCGGGTGATGCGGGCTGGGCGTGACCGTGTGATCGGTCTCGTAATTCGGCACTTCCCAGGCGGTGGGCAGGAAGAAATCCATCAGCGTCCCGGTCTTGACATTGCCCATGTCGTCATAGGCGATCTCCTGCCCCATCGCGACGGCCAGCGCTTCGGTCAGGCCGCCATGGATCTGGCCTTCGATGACCATCGGGTTGATCCGGGTGCCGCAATCGTCCAGCGCGTAGAAACGCCGGATATCGGTCACGCCGGTGTCCACGTCGATATCCATGACGCAGACATAGGCCCCGAACGGGTAGGTCATGTTGGGCGGGTCGTAATAGCTGACCGCTTCCAGCCCCGGCTCCACCCCCGGTATCGCCTGATTATAGGCGGCATAGGCGATCTCGCTCATGGTCTTGAACCGTTCCGGCGCGCCCTTGACCACGAAACGGTCGACGTCGAATTCGACGTCGTCGTCATGGACCTCCAGCAGATAGGCCGCAATCATCTGGGCCTTGGCGCGGATCTTGCGACCGGCCATGGCCGTCGCCGCACCGGCGACGGGCGTGGAGCGGGACCCGTAGGTGCCAAGCCCGTAGGGCGCGGTATCGGTGTCCCCCTCCTCGATCGTGATGCTGTCGGCGGGGATGCCGATTTCGGAGGCGAGGATCTGCGCGAAAGTGGTCGCATGCCCCTGCCCCTGGGAAATCGTGCCAAGCCGCGCAATCGCGCTGCCGGTGGGGTGGATGCGGATCTCGCAACTGTCGAACATGCCCATGCCAAGGATGTCGCAGTTCTTGACCGGGCCCGCACCGACGATCTCGGTGAAGAACGACAGACCGATGCCCATGAGCGTGCGCGTCTCGCCGCGTCTGAACGCCTCGACCCGGTCCGCCTGTTCCTTGCGCAGACCGTCATAATCGACGGCCGCCAACGCCTTGTCCCATGCGGTGTGATAATCCCCGCTGTCATATTCCCAGCCAAGCGCGGACTGATAGGGGAACTGCTCCTTCCGGATGAAGTTGATCCGGCGCAGTTCGGCGGCATCCATGTTCAGCTCGATCGCCAGAACCTCGATCATCCGCTCGATGAAATAGACCGCCTCGGTCACGCGGAACGAACAGCGGTAGGACACGCCGCCCGGCGCCTTGTTGGTATAGACGCCATCCACGCCCAGATAGGCGATGGGAATGTCATAGGAGCCGGTGCAGATATTCATGAACCCGGCCGGGAATTTGGTGGGGTCCGCGCAGGCATCGAACGCACCGTGATCCGCCGTCACATGGCAATGCAGCCCGGTGATCTTGCCATCCCTGGTAGCGCTGATCCGGCCCTTCATCCAGTAATCCCGCGCGAAGGCGGTGGTCATCAGGTTCTCCATCCGGTCTTCGACCCATTTCACCGGCACGCCGGTCACGATGGAGGCCACGATGGAGCAGACATAGCCGGGATAGACACCGACCTTGTTGCCGAAACCGCCCCCGATATCGGGCGAGACGACGCGGATGTTGTGCTCCTCGATCCCCGACAGGAGCGAGGCGACGGTGCGCACCACATGGGGGGCCTGAAAGGTCCCGTAAAGCGTCAGCTTGCCGTTCACCTTGTCCATGCTCGCCAGACACCCGCAGGGCTCCAGCGGACAGGGGTGGGTGCGGTGATAATACATCGTTTCCTCGGCCACCACATAGGCATCGCCGATCACGGCATTCGTGCCGGCTTCGTCGCCCACTTCCCATGTGAAGATGTGATTGTGATGCTTGCGGGGGCCATGCGCGCCCTCGGTCTGGCCATCGAGATCCTCGCGCAGCACCACATCGGATTTCAGCGCCTCGAACGGGTCCACGAGAACGGGCAGTTCCTCATACTCGACCTCGACCAGTTCGACCGCGTCGGCGGCGATGTAGCGGTCGCGCGCCACGACAAAGGCGACCTCCTGGCCCTGGAACAGAACCTTGCCATCGGCAAGTACCATCTGCTTGTCGCCCGCCAACGTCGGCATCCAATGCAGCGACAGGGGCTCCAGATCCTTGGCTGTCAGCACGGCAACCACGCCATCCAGCGCCATGGCGGCATCGGTATTGATCGATTTCACGCGCGCATGGGCATAAGGCGAGCGCACGAAATCCCCGTGCAGCATGCCCGGCAGGCTGATATCGTCGATGTAATTGCCCTTGCCTTGGGTAAATCTCGCATCCTCGACCCGCTTGCGCGAGCAGCCCAGACCCTTGAGATTGGCGACGCGTTCATCGCGATCCGGTGTCAAATCGTTCATTGTGCCGCCTCCGATGCGCTGTTGATTTCCGCCGCGGCCGCCAGAATGGATTTCACGATGTTCTGATAGCCGGTGCAGCGGCAGATATTGCCCGCCATGCCGAACCGCACCTCTTCCTCGGTCGGGTTCGGGTTCTCCTGCAACAGACGGTGCGCCCGGGTGATCATGCCCGGCGTGCAATAGCCGCATTGCAGCCCGTGATGTTCCTTGAAGCTTTCCTGCAGGACATGCAGCCCGTCAGGCGAGCCCAGACCCTCGATCGTCGTGATTTCGGCGCCCTGTGCCTGCACCGCGAACATGGTGCAGGATTTGACCGACTTGCCGTTGATTTCCACGGTGCAGGCCCCGCAATGGGATGTCTCACAGCCGACATGCGGCCCGGTCAGGCGCAGCTGTTCGCGCAGCACATAGATCAGCAATTCGCGCGGTTCGACCATAACCTCCCGGGTTTCGCCGTTGACCGTCATTTCCACGATTTGTTTTGTCATCTTCGGTTTCTCCTACGCCCTGGACCAGGCGCGCTGGATGGCGCGGGAAATGATGATCCCGGCCACGTGCATCTTGAATTCGACGGGCCCGCGATTGTCTTCGGTCGGGTCGATATCCTCCAACGCGGCGGCAACGGCGGCCTTCACCGCGGCATCATCGCACGCGCTGCCTGCAAGGGCCGCGGCTGCCGCTTCGGAGAAGACGGGTATGTCGCTGAGATTGGTCATCGCCACCGACGCCGACGCCACCTTGTCGCCTTCCCGCTCGATCAGCGCGGCACAGGCAGCGGTCGCATAATCGCCGATCTTGCGTTTCTGCTTTTCATAGGCGTAGCCGCCCCTGGGCGCCGCAAAGCTGATATGCGTCAGGATCTCCTCGTCATCCCGGTCGGTCATATAGGCGGCCTCGTAGAAGCTGCGCGCCGCGACCGTGCGCGTGCCGTCGGCCCCTTCCAGGGTGAACCGCGCGTCCAGACATTGCATCAGGCCCGGCATGTCATTGCCCGGATCGCCATTGGCCACATTGCCGCCGATGGTGCCCATGTAGCGCACCTGCGGATCGGCGATCTGCAAGGCGGCCTCGCGAATGATCGGGGCGGCGGCATGCAGCGCGTCGCTGGCGATCAGCTCATGCTGGGTGGTCATCGCGCCGATGGTGATCTGATCGCCGGCGATCTCGATCCCTTTCAGCGCCGCCACATCCTGCAGGTCGATCAGATGCGGCACGTCGGCCATGCGCAGCTTCATCATCGGGATCAGGCTGTGCCCCCCGGCCAGAACGCGGGCGTCATCGCCATGCTCGGCCAGCACCGCCAGAGCGCCCGCGACATCCGTCGGTCGATGATATTCAAATGATGGTGGTATCACGTGCGGTCCTCCCAAAACGCCGGTATCCGGATGCATACAACGGGGAGAGGCCGAACTGCTCTAGCGTCCGGGCCTGAAATGCATGGGTCTGCGCACGAAATGCGAATATGGCGCACGAAACGCGCAAGGCCGGTGTTGAACCCCTGCCCGCGACGGGAACGGGCCTATCAGACGCCCAGCTTCTCCCGAACCGACTTCAGATAGGACCGGCTGACCGGCGCCTTGTCCAGCGGCAACCCCTCATCGAAGTAACACACGCCATTGTCCTTCTTCCGCTCGAACCCGGTCACGAAGCGCGAATTGATCAGATAGCTGCGATGACATCTGAGGAAATGCGGGTCGGCGACGCGCTCCTCCACCTGGGAAATCGACCACGGGCAGAACAGCCGCCCGGCCCGATGATAGAGAAAGGTGTAATGCCCCTCGGCCCGGACTGCGGCCACCTCCTCCTCGGGAACGAAATAGATCCGCCCTTCTTTCTCATAGGGGATCCGGCCCGCGGCCAGAGCCTGCGTCTCCGGCTCCCGCTCCGGCTCCGGCTCCGCTTCGGGCGGGGTGGCGGGTGGTGCAGGTGCCACGTCCGGCAGCGGGGCGGCGGGCGCCGCCCCCCTGAACGGCAGGCCGAAGGTCACCCCCATCAGCAGGAACGCCCCCGCAATCGCGAAGGCGGAGAGCGTGACACCGAAGGCCAGCACCTCGTTGCTGAGCCGCAGGCTGGACGCCTCCGCCCCATCCACATGCGTGAAATGCGTGCCCGCCATGGCAATGAAATGAACCGCGAAGACGCTGAGCCCGAACCCGATGGTTCCATAGACGATGTTGCGCGCCTCCCGCTTGCCGTAGCAGACCCAGAAGGACGCGATGCCGAGCACCAGAGACGAGGCAAGCGCGACGCCGACGCCCGTTTGCGAATAGACCGGCTGAACGATCCGGATACCCGACATGCCGATGTAATGCATGGCCGGGATGCCGATGCCGACACAGGCCCCCGCCAACGTGATCCGCCCCGGGGTGCGCGGGCCGAAATGCACGAACAGAAGCGCGATACCGGTCAAGAGGATCGCCACCAGCGCCGACACCATCGTCGTCAGCGCGTCGTAGTAGAACTGTACGGGCAGTTGCATACCCAGCATGGCGACGAAATGCATCGACCAGATGCCGCCGCCGAGCGCCACCGCCGACATGCTGACCACCAGCTTGCGGCGCGCGACCTCCATGCCCGACGCGCCCCGGGTCAGGGACAGCCCCGTGAACCCCGACATCAGCGCGATGGCAAGCGATGCGGCAACCAGATAGGGATTATGACCATGTTCCAGCATTGGAGACTTCGTGTCCTGCCCTTGGCCGGTAGTGTTAGCGCGCCGACAGGGCCACCGCAACGCGCGTGCACGTCAAGAAGCGGCAGCGGATGGATGTTGCGGGAACGACGTGTGTGTCGGGATGCCGGCCCATGCACGGTGCGGCACGGGGCCGGGCGGAACCAGGGGCCTGCGCCGATCCCAGCGGCGTGCCCGGCCCGCGGGCAGACGCCTGAAGCGAGGCCGGAGCCATCCGTTCCGGACGGCCCGCAAAGATACGGCCGCCGCCCCCGAGAGGCCGGCGACCGGTTTCCAGATCAGCTTTTCTCGACAAGCCGGTAGAAGACAAAATCGGAGGTCGCGCCGTTGACGTAACCGCTGACAGCGTCGTCCATCGCCACCTGATAGGACGCCTGGAACATGATCACGATGGGGGAGCCTTCCTGCACCCGGCGCTGAAGCTCCAGATACATCTCTTCCCGTGCGGCAGGGTCCGGTTCGGTCAGCGCCGCGGTCGTCATCTCGTTCATCTCGCTGGGAACGGCCCAGGAATTCCGCCAGGTGGTGGTGGCGGCATAGGCATCCTGGCTGTTGTCCGAGTTGTAGGCGAACGCCTTGGCGTTCGAATGCGGATCCATGAAGTCGGGACCCCAGTAAAGCAGCATCGCCTCGTGGCTGCGTTCGCGATACCGGGTGATCACCTGGCTACCGGTGCCGGGCAGGATCTCGAAGTTGATCCCCGCTTCGGCAAAACTCGCCTGGATCGATTGCGCCATGTCGGTAAACGGCGCGGCGTTGATCACATCGAGCGACACGGTGATCGGCAGCTCCACCCCGGCATCCGCCAGGATCTGCGCCGCCCGCTCCGGGTCGTAGCTGTAGGGCGTATCGGTCAGCGCGCCGGGAAAGCCTTCGGGCCAGAACGCCTGATGCACTTCCATCTGCCCGGCGATGATCGAGTTGGTCATGCCCTCATAATCCACAAGGTACCGCGCGGCCTCCCAGACGGCGGGCGGGGTCAGGCTTTCAACCGCCTGATTGAAGGACAGGAAATGGACGGCGGCCTGCGGGAAGGTTTCCACGCGGAGCCCCTCCCCTTCCAGCGAGGCGACCTGATCGGGTGTCAGGTTGCGCGCGATATCCACGTCACCGGATTCCAGCAAAAGCTGCTGCGTGGCGCTTTCGGCCACATGGCGGATGATCACGCCCTCGATCGCGGGCGCGCCGTTGAAATAGGCCGGGTTGGCCTCCATCCGGATCAGCTCCGCCGGGCGGAACGCCGTCAGCGTGAAGGGCCCGGTGCCTGCGGTATTGGCGTTGAGCCACGCATTGCCCATGTCGCCATCGACCTCGTTTGCCATCACCGTCAGCTCGTCGACGATGGAGGCCGGGCGCGATGCCAGCACGTTCATCACGAAGGCCGGGCTGAAATCGCCGTCATAGCGCACGGTGACGGTATTGCCGTCGGCCGTGACCATCTCGCCCACGTTTTCAGGCGTCCAGCCAAGCTGCGTCAGGATGAATGCGGGCGTCAGGTTCAACTGAACGACGCGCGCGAAGGAAAACGCCACATCGTCGGCGCGCACCGGGTTGCCGGAATGGAACGTCACCCCGTCACGCATGGTGAAGGTGATGGTCTTGGCCTCCGCGTCGATTGCCCAATCGGTGGCAAGGCCCGGGGCCAGAACGGTGGTATCCTCCGCATCGTACTGCACCAGACGGTCATAGGTGTTGGTGACCAGTTCACCGGAAGTGAACTCATAGGCCTGAGCCGGGTCGATGGCGACGATATCGTCGATGTTCTGCGCCACGACCAGCAATTCGGCCGGCGTGTCCGCCTGCGCGGCAGGCACGGCAAGCGGCAGCGCCAGAACCGCCGCCAGAAGCGCGGGTTTCAGTAGTTTCATTGGGGTCAACCTCCGTTGTTTGTCTCTAGCCATTGATATTGGCCGGCGTCATTTCAGGTAGTTTCACGGCACCTTTGCGTTGCAGGACCGACAAAGTGCCGGTCCACAGAAGGCGGGTGGTGCGATCGGTTTCGTTCGACCAGGAATGGGGCGTCGCGCCGCTGTAATGCAGGCTGTCGCCCTGCTGAAGAATGAAGGTCTGCCCGCCGAGCGTCTGGGTGATCTCCCCCTCCAGCAGGAAAACGATCTCCTCCCCCTCGTGGCTGACGGTTTCGGAGGCATAGCCCGGCGGCACGTGCAGAAGGTAGCAGGACAGCTCCGCGCCCGGGAACTCCGTGCCGAGCGACTCGTAGAGGATCGAGGAGCCATCGATCGAGAATTGCGGCCGCGCACCCGAGCGGGACAGGCTGTCGGCGGGCTTCGGCGTCGCGATGAAGTATTCCAGCCCCACGTGCAGACCCTGCGCGATCTGTGCCAGCGTCCCGAGCGATGGCGTGGCCTGCCCCCGCTCCACCTGGCTCAGATACCCCACGGACAGGCCCGCATCGTCGCAGAGCGCCTGCAATGTCAGATCCAGCTGCTTGCGCCGCTTGCGGATCAGGGCGCCCAGATTGGGGTCGTTCTTCGGCTTCGGCCGCGACATGGCCACCCCCCTTCCCGATCATAATTTTTTTGATCTAAGCAAAACTATTTGCCAAAACCAAGCGGAATGTGGCACCTGCGATGAAACAGCGGGTCGGAGCCCGTCATGCGAAGGGCCGTGCAGGATGATTGTCGAGCGTCAGGGACAGATCGCATTCGCAGGCCCGGTGGCCGCGATCCTGCGGTTCGTGTTCGTGGTCGCGCTGACCTTTCTGGGCCTTCTGGCACTCACCTTCTTCATCGGGCGCGTCGTGCCGATCGACCCGGTGCTGGCCATTGTCGGCGACCGCGCGACGGCCGAGCAGTACGAGGCCGCGCGCGTGGCCATGGGGCTCGACCGGCCCTTGATCGTGCAGTTCGGCAGCTACGTGCTCGATGTGCTGCGGTTCGATCTGGGCATGTCGGTGTCGACAAACCGGCCCGTCGCCGAGGATCTGGCCCGGGTCTTCCCGGCCACGCTCGAAATGGCCACCATCGGAATTTTCATCGGTATCGGTCTGGGCGTGCCGGCCGGCGTTCTGGCCGCCGCCCATCAGGGCCGCTGGACCGATCAGGTGATCCGTGTCTTCGCGCTTCTGGGCTATTCGGTGCCCGCGTTCTGGCTGGGCCTGGTCGGGCTGGCGGTGTTTTATGCGGGCCTTGGCTGGGTCTCGGGCCCGGGGCGGGTCGATATCTTCTATGACGGCATCACACCCACGGTCACCGGTCTTCTGACGGTCGACAGCCTGCTGGACGGCGACTGGGACGTGTTCCGCAGTGCGGTGTCGCATATCATCCTGCCGGCCACGATCCTCGGCGTCTTCTCGCTTGCCTATATCGCGCGGATGACGCGCTCCTTCATGCTGGATCAGCTCAGCCAGGAATACATCACCACCGCGCGGGTCAAGGGCGTGCCCGAATGGCGGGTGATCTGGGTCCATGCCTTCGGCGCGATCCGGGTGCCGCTGATCACGGTCATCGGCCTGTCCTATGCGGGGCTGCTGGAAGGCTCGGTGATGATCGAGACGGTGTTTTCCTGGCCCGGCATCGGCAATTACCTGACCACGGCGCTGTTCAACGCCGACATGAACGCGGTTCTGGGGGCAACGCTGGTCATCGGGGCGGTCTTCATCGTCATCAACAAGGTGTCGGACGTGCTCTACCGCGTGCTCGACCCGAGGAGCCGGTGATGACCGTGCAAGCCTGGCTTCTGGATGACAGCCCGAAATCGCGGGGGCAGGCCGCCGCGGGCCGGGCCTATCGCGTGACGCTGGATCTGCTGCGCAATCCGCTGGCGGTGGTGGGCGCGCTGATCATCATCGGCCTGATCCTGACGGCGATCTTCGCCCCCTGGATCGCACCCGAAAGCCCCGTGGGGCAGGATCTGTCGAACCGGCTTCTGCCGCCCTCGGCGGAGCACTGGATGGGCACGGACGAGCTTGGCCGGGATATCTTTTCCCGCGTGGTCTATGGCGCGCGGATCACCCTGCTGATCGTCGGTCTGGTGGCAGTGATCTCGGCGCCTCTGGGTCTTCTGATCGGGGCCGTCTCGGGCTATTTCGGCGGCTGGACGGACCGGGTGCTGATGGGGATCACGGATGTGTTCCTGTCGATGCCCAAGCTGATCCTGGCGCTGGCCTTTGCCGCCGCACTCGGCCCGGGGATCGAGAACGCGATCATTGCGATCGCGATCACCACCTGGCCCGCCTATGCCCGCATCGCACGCGCCGAAACGCTGACCATTCGCAACTCCGAATTCGTTGCCGCCACCCGGCTTCTGGGCGCCTCGCACAGCCGTCTGATCGCGCGGCACATCCTGCCGCTTTGCACCTCCTCGATGATCATCCGGGTCACGCTCGACATGGCGGGCATCATCCTGACCGCCGCCGGGCTGGGCTTTCTCGGGCTGGGCGCGCAGCCGCCGCTGCCGGAATGGGGCGCAATGATCTCCCGCGGGCGCAGCTTCATCCTCGATCAATGGTGGGTCGCGACCATGCCGGGCTTTGCGATCATCATCGTCTCGCTCGGCTTCTGCTTTCTGGGCGACGGACTGCGCGACGTGCTGGACCCGAAATCGGAGGGGAAATCATGACCCTTCTGTCGGTCGAAAACCTCGTCGTCAGCTTCCCCACCTCGCGGGGCCGTGTGAATGTGGTCGATGGCCTGTCCTTCGAGCTTGGGCGGGAACGGCTTGGGATCGTGGGCGAAAGCGGGTCAGGCAAGTCGATGACCGGGCGGGCGATCCTGCGCCTGATCCGCCCGCCCGGGCGCGTGGAGGGGCGGCTGAGCTTCGAGGGGCAGGATCTGACCAGCCTTGGTGAACGGGACATGCGGGCGCTGCGCGGGGCGCGGATCTCCATGATCATGCAGGATCCGCGCTATTCGCTGAACCCGGTGATGACCGTCGGCACCCAGATCGAAGAGGCGCTGCGGGTCCATGAACGCCTGCCGCGCCGCGACATGCGCGCGCGGGTCCGCGATATGCTGGAGGCCGTGCGCATCGACGATCCGGACCGGGTGGCGCGGCTTTACCCCCATGAGGTGTCCGGCGGGATGGGCCAGCGGGTGATGATCGCGATGATGCTGATCCCGCGCCCGAGCCTTCTGATCGCCGACGAGCCGACCAGCGCGCTGGATGTCAGCGTGCAGGGCGATGTGCTGCGCCTGATCGACGATCTGGTGCGCGATCACGGCATGGGCCTGATCCTGATCAGCCATGATCTGCCGCTGGTGGCGCGGTATTGCGACCGGATACTGGTGATGAATGCCGGCCGCATGGTGGAAACCTGCGATGCCGGCGACCTGCATGCCGCGAGCCACCCCTATACCAAGGGGCTTCTGGCCGCGGTCCCGCGGATGCATGAAACCCGCGATGAACTGCCGGTGATGGATCGCAGCGCATGGGCAGGCACATGACCGCGATTTCACTCAGCCATGTCGATATCGCCTATGACGGGCAGCGCGTCGTCCACGATGTCAGCTTCGAGGTCGCGGCAGGCGAAAGCTTTGCACTGGTCGGCGAAAGCGGATCGGGCAAATCGACGGTGCTGAAGGCGATTGCTGGGCTCGCGCCCGAATGGACCGGCCGGATCGAGGTGCTGGGCCAGCCCGGCAGCCACCGGCCCGACCGGACGCTGGCGCGGCACTGCCAGATGGTGTTTCAGGACCCTTACGGCTCGCTCCATCCGCGCAAGACGGTGGACGCGGTGCTGTCGGAACCTCTGACGATCCACCGGATCGGCGGACAGGACGCCAGGGTCGAACAGGCGCTGGCCGATGTCGGGCTCGACCGGCGGTTCCGGTTTCGCTACCCGCACCAGCTTTCGGGCGGGCAGCGCCAGCGGGTCGCGATTGCGCGCGCGCTGATGCTGGAGCCGCAGGTGATGCTGCTGGACGAACCCACCAGCGCGCTGGATGTCAGCGTGCAGGCCGAGATCTTGAATCTCCTCAAACGGTTGCGCAGGGAGCGCGGTCTGACCTATCTGATGGTCACCCATAATCTGCCGGTGGTCAGTTTCCTCTGCGAACGGATGGCGGTGATGAACAAGGGCCGGATCGTGGAAATCGCGCCCGCCACGGCCCTGCACGACGGGGCGTTCCGCGACCCCTATACACAGAAACTCTATGCCGCCAGCGGCGGCGCCTGAGCAGGCAAAGGACCAGACAAGCATGCCATTCGACCCCGGTTCAGATCGCGCCGCCGAGCGCATTTTCCTTGCCGATCTGGCCACGGCCAGAAATGCGCCGGCCGTGTTCGCGGCGCTGCATGCCTTTAGCAACGCGATACTGCCCGTGCGCCTGTGGACAGTGATGACCGTAGATGAAAGCGCAGGGCTGGCGCGGCGCGCTTACACGAACATGCCCGGTGCCTATCCGGTCTCCGGCACCAAGCCGATTGTCCGAAATGAGTGGTTCGATATCGTTCAGGGCCGGCATGAATGCTTCGTTGCCAACACCCTCAGCGATATCGCCAGGGTTTTCCCCGATCATGAGTTGATCGGCTCCCTCGGATGCGCATCTGTCCTCAATCTGCCGGTCGTGGCGGGCGGGGAGATCCTGGCGACCGTCAACCTGCTGGATGGGGAGGGGTTTTTCACCCCCGACCGGGTGACGCGCCTCGCCGACGGGCTGGCCCTGCCCGCGCTGACGGCCATGCTTGCCGCGCGGCATCTCTCCTCCACCGTCCGATAGCGCCGGGAACGGCCCGGACGGGCGCCGGGCGCTGCATGCGGTGGGCATGATCACCGAATCGGGATTGGACAAATCCGGCCGAAGCGCACAGGCTTGACCCAGCGGCAGATACGGACTGGACGGCTTCATGCGACATAACCGAGTTTTCGCGGCGTTTCTTGCGCTGTCATCCCCCTTTCTCCTCGCGGCCCCCGCATTTGCCGAGGGCCAGCGCGTACAGTTGCGGGGCGAGATCATCGACACCTGGTGCTATTTTTCGGGCGTCATGGGCGGGCCCGAGGCGGTGGTGGGGTCTGCCCATCACACCTGCGCGCTCTGGTGTTCGGCGGGCGGCATTCCCGTGGGACTTCTGGCAGAGGACGGCACCGTCTACATGGTCCTACAGATCGAAGACAGCGACGAAAGCGCGGGCGGCGATACCCAGATGCGGCTTGCCAGCCATGTGGTCAGCGTCGACGGCATGCATTACGAGCGCGACGGGCTGAATTATCTGGTCGTCAGCGAGGTGGTGCAGGATGACGATATTCAGGTGCTCAGCCATGATGATTTCGGTGTCGTCCCGCCCTTCGCCGTGCCGGAGGATGCACCATGATCGCCCGTGCCCTGACGGCGGCCTTGGCGGCGCTGGTCCTGTCGGGCCCGACCGCGGCGCAGGACTTCTCGGAAAACTCCGAAGCGCGCAGCTGGAACCTTTTCGCCGAACAGCCCGCCCGCTTCGAGGCGACGGTTGTCGATATCCTGTGCGAGGTCACCGGCAATTGCGCCGGGAATTGCGGAGACGGTCGGCGACAACTGGGGCTTCTGCGCAGCGTGGACGGCGTTCTGGTCTACCCCAACAAGAACAGCCAGCCCGCCTTTACCGGCGCCACCGTCGAATTGCTGCCCTATTGCGGGGCGGAGGTGGAGGTGGACGGCCTGATGCTGGACGATGCCTATCTGGGCGCGGTGAACATCTACCTGCTGCAACGCATCCGCCGCCTTGGCGACGAGACATGGGTGAGCGCCAACCGCTGGACCGATGACTGGGCCGAGAACAACCCCGATGCGGCGGGCAGCGGGCCTTGGTTCCGGCGTGACCCGCGCGTGTTGCGCGAAATCGCCGAAGAGGGATACTTCGGTCTGGGGCTGGACCGCGATGCGGAGATCCGCGCCGAGCTGTTCCCGTGATCCGGCTGGTCGCCGCCTGTCTGGTCGGGCTTGTCGGGGCCGCGCAGGCCGAGGGCGACGCGCTGCCCTTCGCCCTTGGCGGGGATTTCAGCCTGACCGATCAATCCGGCATGGCCCGCACGCAGGCCGACCCGGAGGGGCTGCCGCAACTGTTGTTTTTCGGCTATGCGAATTGTCAGGAAATCTGTTCCGCCACGCTGCCGCTCATGGCGGATGTGGCCGATATTCTGGCCGGCGGGGATCTGGACCTGAGGCTGGTGATGATCACCGTCGACCCCGCGCGCGACACGGTGGCGGATATCGGGCCACCGCTGGCTCGCATCCACCCCGGTTTCATAGGCCTGACCGGCACCGAGGCCGAATTGCAGATCGCCTATGACGCCTTTGGCGTGGACCGCGAGGAGCTGTTCGTCGATCCCGAACATGGCCCCGTCTTTGCCCATGGCAGCATGCTCTACCTGCTGGACGGGGCCGGGGCGGTGCAGACCCTGCTGCCGCCGATCCTGCCCGCCGGGCAGATCGCCCGGATCGTTCAGGGCTATGTCGGCCCTGCGGGCTGAGCCGGTGGCGGGCCTGACAAGGCGCGGTCTGATCCTTGGCGGGGCGGCACTTGTCGCGGGCACGGGGCTTGCGTGGTCGCTCGGCGGACAGATGCTGCTCTACGACGCGCTCCGCCCTGAGATCTCGGGCGGAACCCTCAATGCGGCGGACGCCCACAGGCTGGTCGCCGCAGGCGCGCTCACGCTTGTCGACATCCGCCGCCCCGACGAATGGTCCGCGACCGGGTCGCCCGAAGGCGCGATCCGGCTGGATATGCGGCGCGCGGATTTCATCGAGGCGCTGGCGGGCCACGTGCGTGGCGCGCGGGACACCCCCATCGCGGTGATCTGCGCGCGCGGCGTCCGCTCCGCGCGGCTCTCCAACCGGCTGGCGGAGGCCGGATTCACCGGGATCATCGACATTCCCGAAGGCATGCTGGGCACCTCGGCCGGGCCGGGATGGCTGGCCCGCGGTCTTCCCGTGAACCGTGACGGCTAGGTCCCTGTCCGCGCCCGGCTATTCGGCCGCGATCCGGTCGGCGGGAGGGGCCTGCAAGGCCTCCGCGAACCGGCGGCGTTCCATCAGCGCGCGGCGGATGATCGGCGGGGCATTCAATGTCTCGGGCGTTCCCAGCTGACGGTGCGACCATCGGCGCGCGTCCAGATCCACCCCGCTGAGCGCCGAGAGCGGGATCGCGGCGGCAAGGCTGAGTGCGATCGGCGCGAGCCAGAACGTCACCAGACCCAGCGCCATACCCGCCATCAGCAGCAGGCCGATCAGCGTTTCGATGATGTGGAACTTGATCAGCACCCCTGCCCCGTATCGCACCCCCCTGCGCCGCTGCGGCCGCCATGCCGCCCGCCGCCCGAGCGCCGAACGCAGAACCGCCAGCGACTGGTGGATCATCAGGATCGGGGCATAGAGGATCGACAGGGAAATCTCCGCCAGAAGCGAGATCAGGAACTGCCGAAGCCCGCCCAGATCGCGCAGCCGCAGGCCAAGCCGCCGGATCGTACATGCCGCGACGAGTTTCGGCGCCAGCAGCATCCCGTACATGAAGATCAGGATCGCCAGATTGTTCGCCGTGGTGATCTCGGGCCATGTCACCTGAGGGTTCAGGCCGCTGAAATAGCGGATCACATTTGCCTCGTCGCCATTGCCGATCAGGGCCCAGACCACCAGAAGCGCGAACCATGCCGGCGACAGAAGATAGGCCATCGCTCCGCTGAACAGGTGAAAGCGGGACACCGGGTGCAGACCGCGCGTGGCCAGAAGGCCCAGATGCTGCAGATTGCCCTGACACCAGCGCCGGTCGCGCAGGATATAGTCGATCAGCGTCGGCGGCGCCTCCTCATAGCTGCCTTCGATCCGGGGCAGGAACCGCACCGCCCATCCGGCCCGGCGCAGCAGCCCCGCCTCGACGAAATCATGGCTGAGGATCATCTGCGTCCCACCCCGCGAAGAGCGCAGCCGGGGCAGCCCGGCACAGGCCGCGAAGGCCGCGCTGCGGATGATCGCGTTATGGCCCCAGTAATTGCCCTCCCGATCTGTCCAGCGGGCCAGACCTTCGGCCAGAGGGGTGCCATAGACGCGGTTGGAGAACTGCTGGATCCGGCCGAACACCGTGCGCGCGCCATAGAGCAGGGGGAAGGACTGGATCAACCCGGCCGAGGGGTCGCGCGCCAGCGCATCGGTCAGCGCGGCGATGGCCGGCGCACTCATCAGGCTGTCGGCATCCAGAACCAGCATCGCACTGTACGCCCCGCCCCATCCTTCGACCCAATCGGCCAGATTGCCGATCTTGCCATCGGTGTTGGAGATCCGCCGGCGGTAATGCAGCGTCGCGTTGGGCAGGCTGGCCCTCAGGGTGAAGAACGCCCGGATCTCCTGCGCGGCCACGGCTTCGTCGGTCGTGTCGGAGAGGATGAAAAGCGTGTAGCGGTGGCCGCCGGGGAGGCCCCCGAGCCCGGACAGCATGGCCGCGGCATTGCCGAACACATCGGCGGGCACCTCGTTGAAGATCGGCACCAGCAGGGCCACGTCCATCGGCGCGGCCATGGCCACGCTGTCCGCAGGCCGCGCGCGGGAGGGCAGCAGGATCACCGTCGCAATGCCCAGAACCGCCGTGCTGACCGACAGCGCGATCCAGAAGAACGTGAAGGCGACGATGGCGATCAGCGCGCCCTCGAAACCGCTCAGCCCATCCATCGCGAACCAGTCGGTGAAGGCCGCGACGAGCGCCACGGTGGTCGCGACCGCAGGCAGGAACGTCGCCAGTCGCCAGATCCACGCCCGCGACGGGCCCCAGCCCCCCGGCGCGTTTTCGTCGCGATAGGGCCGGTTCAGCCGCTGGATCGGCCGGCTGAGCGGGGCCGGCGGCGGCATCCAGTCATCGGGTCGCCGAACGGTCATGCGGTCCACCGGTAAAGCCAGACTTCGCTGACAAGCACCCCGTCGCGGCGCAGTTGCGCGCGCAGCTCGCTGGTCTCGGCCTCGGCCGGATCGAAGCTGAAGGCAAGCCGCAGACCGCCGGTGCCGGGATTGCGCTCCAGCACACCATCGGAAAGCGTCAGCGCACTGGCGCTGATGTGATGCGTGTAATCCGACGGATCGCCGCGCAAAAGCGGATGATCCTCGAAATCCACCGCAACCACCTTGCGGATCTGGTCGAACGCGCCGCCGATGCGGGTGTTGGTGACGGCAGCCACATCGGGCAGCGCCCCGGGCGTGTCGCCCCAACTCATGCGGTAGGCGAAATCATGGGCCGTGCCCGCCGGGATCACATCCCGCGGACGCCAGAAGGCAACGATATTGTCATAGATCTCCCGGTCGGCGGGGATCTCCACCAGTTGCACCGAGCCTGCGCCCCAATCCGCCGCAGGCGTGATCCAGAGCGAAGGGCGGTTTTCGTAGCGGGCTTCGAAATCGGCGAAATCCTCCACCTCGCGGGCCCGCTGCATCAGGCCGAACCCGCGCGGCCCATCGTCGACGAAATGGCTGATCTGAAGCGTCCGCGGATTGGCAAGCGGCCGCCACAACCGTTCCCCCGCCCCGTTCCAGATCAGGAGCCCGTCGCTGTCATGCACCGCCGGGCGGAAATCGTCGAACCGGATATGGTTGGTCTCGTCGAACAGGAACATCGAGGTGAGCGGCGCCAGCCCCACATGATCCAGATCGCGGCGCGGGAACACGGTCGCGCGCACCTCGACGGTGGTGGGGCGCCCGGCACGGATGGAAAAGCTGTAGGCCCCGGTGGTCGACGGCCCGTCGAGCAGGGCGTGGACCATATAGGTATCGCTGCCCGGCGCGGGCGCCTCGACCCAGAAGCGGGTGAAGTCGGGAAACTCCTCCCCTTCCGCATCTCCGGTGCCAAGGGCAAGCCCGCGCGCGGACAGGCCGTAGGTCTGGCCGTTGGCGATGGCGCGAAAATAGCTGGCCCCCTGAAAGACCATGAACTCCTCGAAGATCCCGGGCGTGTTCAACTCGGCCCGCAAGCGCAGGCCAGAATAGCCCATCGTCTCGTCAACAGGCAGATCGGGAAACTGGTCGGTGCGGTCGAACAGTCCGATATCGAAGCCAAGCGTCTGCGCGACACCGTCTTCGACCAGGTTGATCTCGACGGGCCGCGGAAAGTACAGCCCCGCGGCGAACAGATCCAGATGCAGCGGCCGGTCGGTCCCGGTCCAGATGCCGCGCTGGCTGTTGAACCAGATCATCCGATACTGGTCATAGCTGAGATCCCGCCATGGCGCGGACACCTCCAGCACGGGCCGGTAGGGCCGGGCCGCCAGCGCCTCGGCCTCCGCCCACAGCCAGTCGGGCGAAAACGGATGCTCGCCCGTGATCAGCTCAGCGCGCAGGGTCCGGGGCAACGAGGCCGCGGCGGCAAGGACGGACAGAAATGTGCGCCGGTGCAGGGTCATCTTGCGGGCACGCCTCGCCATGGCTGACGTTTGAACCAGCCGACACTGTAGGCCACGCAAACCAGCAGCGCCATGCCGATCAGATTGGCCAGGGTGACGGTTGCCACATCCCGGCCCAACTGGTCCAGCACGAAACCGGTGAACCGGGCCAGCACCATGGAAAACAGGAACACCGCCAGGGATTGCTGCCCCACCTTGGTGGTCAGCCGGATCACCGTGGCCCAGAGCCTCGCCAGCATCCCGGTTCCGGTCACGATGAGGTTGCGGCCGCCATCGCCCGCCACCGCATAGCCCAGATAGGCCAGCGCCAGAAACTGCACATAGCGCAGGATGCCGAAATCGGATTTGCTGAACCAGCCCCGGTTTTCCATCCGCCATTCGCGGGCCCAGTCGAACCCGAACTCCCGCACACCGATATTCGACAGCGGAACATTGGCCAGCACGATCAGAAGTGCCAGCCCCACCAGCACGCGGTTGAGCGGCGGCGCGGGGATCCAGCCGCGCATGAAGGCGAACCCGGTGAAGAAGACCAGTTGCCAGCCGAACGGGTTGAAGAACCAGCGCCGGTCGGACCATGACTCGGCAGGCAGCGACAGATGCAGATGGCCAAGCCCCAGCCAGTCCAGAAGCGCGCCCTGGGCGAAGAACCAGAGCGCAAGCGACACCCCGGCAAGCAGCCACAGGTTCACCCGCGACAGCGCCATCACGATCGGCAGCATGACCAGCACCACCATATACATCGGCAGAATGTCGAAATAGTTCGGCACATAGGTTAGCGTCAGAAGGCCCACCAGCTGCGGCCCCGGGTCGGAAAAGAACCGCCACAGATTCAGCGTGCCGATATAGACCGTGTCGGATACCGCCGCCAGATCGATGGCCGCCAGCATCGCAGCGATGATGACGAACATGCCGATATGGGCCCAATAGACCTGCCAGACCCGATACCCGACCCGGGCCGTGCCAAGCCGCCAGCCCGCGCGGTCGAACGCGCCGCCAAAGGCGATGGCCGACGCCATGCCGGAGCAGAAGACGAACATTTCGGTCGCGTCGGAAAACCCCCACCGCGCCGGGATCCATGAGGTGAAGAAATTGCCCGGCGTATGGGCAAAGAGGATGATGAACATCGCGATGCCACGGTAGAAATCCAGCCGCGGGTCGCGCACGCGCGCAACCGGCGCGGAAACCGGGCTGCTGGCCTTTGACGGCAGCTCTGCATCGAGGGTTGAAACCATGGTCACCGCGCTTGTTTTCCGACAGGTCTATTCAGCGGGAACACGCGCGCCGCCCCGCGCCGCGTCGCGCCCCTCTGCGATCAGGGTCTGCCTTGCCCGGGCATATCCGTCAACGCAGCCGCCACGATGCGCGATGCGGTCGGCCAGAATCCCCTCAGCCTCCTCCAGAAACCCGGCGCGGATGCCTGCATCGATGGTAAGGCGTTCGAACACATCCCGCTGCGCGTGACTGCCACCTGCCTGTTGCATGGATTTGCGCGCCCGCGCAAGCGCAAGGAAGGCCTGCGCATATTGGCCTTCGCCAAAGGCTTCGAGCCCCGCGGCGGCAGACAGGCCCGGATTGGCCATCGCCTTCTGGATGTCGGTCCGGGCGTTTTGCGCATCGCGGTGCAAACGCCCCATGAGATCACGGATCGCGGCATCACGGTGATCGCCGATCAGCGCCAGAAGGTAGTGCAGATCGGCAAAGATCAGGCAGCCGTCTTCCGTCCGGCTCGCGGAAATCTCCGCCAGTTCCTCCCAGCGATGGCCCACATCCACGCCCTCCAGCTCCAGACGGCTCAACAGCGAGGTCGCGTTCGAGATATCGCGGTAGTCATCGGTCTTCTCGCGGCGGATTTCGGTGTCGTAAAGCTCCAGCACTGTGCCGATCTGCCCCAGATCAAGATGCATCAGGGCCTTGTGCCACCACACGTGATAGCGGAAATTGTTGCAATGCGCCCAGGCGGCTTCGCGGCCCGCCAGCCAATCGATCCCGCCCTTGGCATCGGCGGTCATGTCGTGGACATGGGCCACCGCATGCAGGCCCCAGGCATCGTCCGGCGCAATCTGCAGGGCCGCCCGGCCCGCCGCCTGCGCGGCCGCGTAGTCGCCGGTTTCCTCAAGCGTGAAGGCATGGCAGCCCATCATGTAGCCGCGCGCCGGATGATCCTCGCCATAGGCCGGCATCGCGCCTTCCACAGCGCGGCGCATGCCCGCGCTGTCCCCCAGCACAAAGCGCAGGGCATGGTCGAGTTTCACCGCCAGCGCATCGCCGGGACAGGCGCGCAGAAGGGCCGCGAAAACCTCTGCCGCGCGGACGGGGTGGCCTTGCATCCAGAGGCTCAGCGCCTCCACATAGCGCCGCTCGCGCGGGGTGACGGTCTGCACGGTCAATGCGGCGCGGGCCTGCGTCAGCGCCGCGCTGGCAGGGGCGATCAGTTCGCGGCGGCCCAGAAGCAGATAGAACATCGCCTTGACCGCATGGCCAAGCACGAAGTCCGGCGCCGCGTTCAGCGTGTCGGCCAGATGGGTGGGCGTCGCCGCCCCGTGGGCCAGAAACGCCATCTGTGTCGCGTTCCAGCTGCTCAGCGCCGGGCCGGGGGCCAGCGTGACGGTCTGGCCGAAGATATCCTGGGTCATGCGCCGCCTTTTTCTTTGATATGCACGCGTATTCTGTATCGGGCTTAACAGGACGTGATCTACGGACACACGTCACAGTAAGGTGAATGACGGGAATGTGAGGGAAGCCCGCGCCGATCTGCCGGAAAGTTGAGCAGAACCCCGCTGTTAGGCCTTGGGCTTGACCCGCGACAGCACGGAATCGGTGTCCTGGCCGAAGCGCGGCGGCGCGCGGCGATAGCTGACCGGCGTGCGCGACAGATGCAGCGGATTGCCGATCAGTCGGACCTCGCCGCCCTCGACATCGTCGCGCGGCATCGTGATCGCCATCTCCCGGGCCGCCACCTGATCGGATGCGAACACCTGATCGAGTGTCTGCACCGGCCCCACCGGCACGCCCGCCTGTTCCAGCTCCGCCACGATCCGGGCGCTGCGGCGCGCGGCCAGCATCGGCGCGATGAGCGCAATCAGCGCCTCGCGATTTTCAAGCCGGGCGGGGTTTGTGGCGAAGCGCGGATCATCGGGCAGATCGCCGGCACCCAGAACCCCGCAGAAGCGGCGAAACTGGCCGTCATTGCCCACCGCGACGATCACATGCCCGTCAAGGGTGGCGAAGACCTGATAGGGCACGATGTTCGGATGCCCGTTGCCGCGCCGCTCGGGCAGCTGACCGGAGGTAAGATAATTGACGCCTTCGTTGATCAGCCACGCGATCTGCGTGTCCACCAGCGCTACGTCGATATGCTGCCCCTGTCCGGTGGCGTCGCGGTGGCGCAGGGCGGCCAGAATGCCCACGCAGGCATACATTCCGCACATCACATCGGCGATGCCCACGCCCACCTTCATCGGCTGGCCATCCGGATCGCCGGTCAGCGACATGATCCCGCCAAAGCCCTGCGCCATCAGGTCGTAGCCCGGTTTCGCGGCATTGGGCCCGGTCTGCCCAAAGCCCGAAATCGAGCAGTAGACCAGCCGGGGAAAGCGCGAAAGGAGCGTTTCGGCATCCAGCCCGTAGCGGTTCAGACCGCCGGGCTTGAAATTCTCGATCACCACATCGGCCTCGGCGGCCAGCGCCAGAGCCAGCGCCTGGCCTTCGGGTGTGGCGATATCGGCGGCCACGGACAGCTTGTTCCGGTTCGCGGCCATGAAATAGGCCGACAGATCCGACGGCGCACCACCGGCGCCGGGCGCGAAAGGCGGCCCCCAACTGCGGGTATCGTCGCCACCGGTGCCCGGATTCTCGATCTTGACGACCTCCGCCCCCAGATCGCCCAGCAACTGGGTGCAGGTCGGCCCGGCCAGTATCCGGCTGAGATCGAGAATTTTCAGACCGTCCAGAGCGCCCGGCATGCTAGATCCGCCCGTCATAGGCGTGCTGCGGAATGACCGCGGCGATGACGGTGAAGCGGTCGGCCTCCAGCGCCGCGGTCAGCGCCGCCTTCAGGTCCGCGCGCGTTTCAACCGTGACCCCGTGCCCACCAAAGGCCCGCCCGATGGCGGCGAAGTCGTGGCCCGCGAAATCCACACCCAGATTGGGCATCTGCCGCTGGCGTTGTTTCAACTCGATCAACGCCAGCGAGCGGTCGACGAAGACCACGAAAACCGGGGCCTGCCCCAGCTCCGCCGCGGTCGCCAGATCGCCGGCCACCATCAAAAGCCCGGCATCACCCGAAAAACTGACCACCGGGCGCTCGGGCGCGGCCAGTTTCGCGCCGATGGCCAGCGGCACGGCGCAGCCCATGGTGCAAAGCGCGGAGGATTGCAGCAACAGACGTGGGGCCGGGCAGCGCCACATCTGCGACAGCAGGATCCGATGCGCGCCGCTGTCCACGGTTGCGATCGTGTCGGCGGGCAGGACCTTGCGGCATTCGTCGATCACCGCCGCCGGGCCCCATGCGTCATCCGCCGGAAAGGCCTCGGCCAGTGCGGCACGGGCCGCCGCGATCTCGTCGCCCAGCCAGGTGACGCGCGGGGCCACGCCATCGGAAAGCGCGGCCAGCGTGGCACCGGTATCGGCCAGAAAGCTGAGGCTCGCCTGATGCATGTAGTGGTGGTTGGGCGCGGCATGGATGTCGATCACCCGCTTGGTCGCGGGGTTCCACGGGTGCTGCCATCCGGGCCGCATCTCGATCGGGTCATATCCGACAAGGAGTATCAGATCGGCCCGGTCGACCAGCGGTAGCAGATGCCGGTCGGCCAGCGGCGACAGACCGGCCGCGCCAAGGCTCAGCGCATGATCCTCGGGCAGGACGCCCTTGGCCTTATAGGTGGTGATGACCGGGACCGCGTGGCTTTCCGCGAAACCGCGAAGCGCATCCGCGCTGCCGTCGTAAAGCACGTCCAGCCCGGCCAGGATCAGCGGCCGTTCCGCCGCGCCCAGCCAGCGGCGCGCCGTCTCCAGATCGGGGCCTGCGGGCGCCACGGGGCTCGCGGCCTTGCGCCTGATCCCCCGGTCCCGCGCGGGCGCATCGGCCACCGAGATCGGCACATCGATATGCACCGGGCCCGCCCGCCCCTCGGCGGCGATGCCAAGCGCCTTGTCGGCCACCACATCCGCGGCCTGCGCCGTCAGCGTGAAGGTTGCCTTGGTGATCGGCTCGAACACCTTGCGATGGTCCAGAACCTGATGGGTGTAGGTCTCCGCCTCGTGGGCATCGACCGATCCGGTGATCACGATGAGCGGCACCCGGTCCTGATCGGCATTGGCCACCACATTGACCCCGTTCATCGCGCCGGGCCCGACGGTTGCCACAAGGATCGCAGGCGCGCCATCCACGTGGTGCACCCCTTCGGCCATGAACCCGGCGGCGTTTTCGTGTTTGGCCAGCGTGAAGCGGATGCCTGCACGGTCCAGCGCATCGATCACGGTCAGAACTTCGCCGCCCGGCATACCGAAGGCGTGACGGCACCCGGCCTCATACAGCCTTCGGGCCAGAACATCCGCCGCGCGGATCGAGTGAGTCTCTGTCATCATGCTCCGGAGGTATCAGCGTATGGCGGCGTTGGCGATGGCCTCGAATGCCGCGTCAAGCTCGGCCGCGGCGGCGGCCAGATCCGCGCCGCCCTCGTCGAGATAGGGCGCGAACACGAACCCCGGCGTCTTGTAGGACAGGGTCGCGGTCCCGTCCGCATCTTCGGTCAGATAGAACCGTATCGGGGCCTCGATCATGGCGGCGGTAGACAGGTTCAGGATACGGACAGCATAGATATTGTTGAAGACCCCGAGCACGCGGTTTTCCGGGATCTCGATGCCGCGCGCGCGGGCGGCGACGGTCGGGCCGGCCTGCGTGACGACCGCGAACCCCTGATCGGCGACGGCGGTGCGCAGATCCTCCAGCAACATGGCGAAAGGCTTGCCGGTTTCCATCACGACCCATCCCTCCCGCTCGGTTACCGACTGGGCGGCGGCGAGACCGGTGGAGAGGATCAACAGCAGAAGCGGCAGAATTCGCATGGCATATCCATGAGCTTGATCGGGCCACCATCCCAGATCGACCGGTCCGGATACAGTCACAATTTCGAGACGGCGAAACCCGCCGCTGGCATGCCCGGCTCCGGGGCGGCTGGCGAAGCCCGCGGCAACGCAGTAACGTCGCCGCACCGAGACCCGTCATGAAGGATGCCCGAGAGCATGAGCGATACGACAAGCCGGATGCGGCGCGAAATTCTGGAGATCCCCGAGGCCGTCGCCCGTTTACTGGATCGTGGCCAGCCCGAGATCGCCAAGGTCGCCGAGGCCCTGAAAACGCGCGACCCGCGTCTTGTGGTGACGGTGGCCCGCGGCTCCTCCGATCACGTCTGCACCTTCCTGAAGTATGCGGTGGAGCTGGAACTGGGCCTGCCCGTCGCCTCCATCGGGCCATCGGTGGCGTCTCTCTACGGGGCCGAGCTGCATCTGGACGGGGCGCTTTGCCTGTCGGTCTCGCAATCGGGCCAAAGCCCCGACATCGTGGCGCTGGCCAGATCGGCCACCAGCGGCGGGGCGCTTTCGGTCGCGGTCACCAACGATCCCGCCTCGCCACTGGCGGAGGCGTCGGATCATTGCATCGACATTCACGCCGGGCCGGAACGCAGCGTGGCCGCCACCAAGACCTTCGTGACCTCCGCCGTCGCCACGCTGATGCTGCTGGCCGAATGGAAAGGCGATGACGCCCTGCGCCGCGCATTGCTGGACCTGCCCCGGCATCTGGATGCCGCGGCCCGCAAGGACTGGTCCCCGCTCAAACAGGCCATCGGCGCGCAACGGTCCCTGTTCACGCTGGGGCGCGGGCCGTCCTGGGCGATTTCGAACGAAGCGGCGCTGAAATTCAAGGAAACCTGTCAGATCCACGCGGAAAGCTATTCCGCCGCCGAGGTGCTGCACGGCCCCGTCTCCATCGTCGAGGAGGGCTTTCCCGTGCTGTGTTTCACCGCCCGCGACGCCGCCGAGACACCGGTGGTGCAGGTCGCGGACGCACTGGCGGAAAAAGGGGCGCGGGTTTTCGTCACCTCCGACCGCGCGGCGCGTGCAACCGCGCTCCCCCATATCCGCACGGACCATCGGCTGACCGATCCGATCGCGCTGATCGTGTCGTTCTACGCCATGGTCGAGCAGATCGCCCTTGACCGCGGCATCGACCCGGACACCCCGCGCCATCTGCGCAAGGTGACCGAAACCGTGTGACATCGGAGGCGCGGGGCCGGCTTGCATATCGGCGACCGCCCCGCTCCTTGCCCCGTCGCCACCGGCTGATGCCTTTCCTTGCGCGCCCGATCAGTTGCGGGACGGAAAGATGCCCTGCAACGCGATGATATAGTTGATGCAGAGCGTCGGCTGCATGTTCTCGTGCGGCAGGCTGCCACCCGCGTTGGAAATCGAGGCCGGATTGAGCGCGACCACGGGCGTGGTGACCGCCGAATAGATCGACGCGCGCGCCAGCAGATCGCCGCTTGGGCGGTCATTGTCGGCCGGCGCGTTCACCACACCCATCTCGTGATTGTGAGAGGGCATCTGGCTCGTGTTCAGCGTGACCGTCTCCACCCCTACACGCTGGCCGATCTGGCGCGGCGACAGGCCCGGGCCGGTGCCGGCATGCATCGGTACCCGCCCCCGCAGATCGGGCAGGCCGAAACTGGTGCGCCCATCCCCGCCATAGGTCGTGCCAAGAATGCTGAACAGGGCGGAGTTGCTTGAAATCGCGAGCAATTGTCCATCGCAGAAAGCCCAGTTGCGCGGTGCGAAATTTCCGGCAAACAACATGATCTGCCCAATAAGCGGTTCCATTTTTGGTCTCCAAAGACTGTGAGTTTCGGGTCGCGTCAGCTCGGCGCGTCGTGAACCGCGCTGATCCGGCAACGGTTATTCACGCCACCCGGCGCTCTCTGTGTCCCAGCGCACAGAGCCGGAGAAATCCCCGCGTTAATCATTCCGGCAAAACGGCATCCTGCGGCGCATTCGGCGCGCCGCAGGATGCCCAATACGGGGAACACGCAGATGATCAGACCGGGTTCTATCCTGGCAGGCTTGGCCTTGGCCGTTGTCATGGGCCAGATACCGACACCCTCGGCCGCTCTTGGAACCGGAGCGGTCGACACAACGACCACCCTTGTCGGGCACAGCTGTTCCTTCACCGCCTTTCATGATTTGCCGACCGGAGAGTCGCAGGTGTCGTTCACCGTAACTGGCGTTGTGCAGAGCCAGTCTTCCGGCGGAAACTACTGGCTGGGCAGCGCGATCACGAGTTGGCCGGGAGGAGATATCCTTGCCAGTTCCGTCGAAACGCAATGCGGGATCAGCGGGATCACCAATTTCGTGTCCGATGGCGCCAATGGCACCTATGCCTCAGACGATTTCATGGGGGTCACCTTCCGCGGCGTCTCGGATGCGGACGGGCGGACATATGACTACGTGTTCGGGATATCGGGCGCAGCGACCACGGTGCTGGTCAATTCGCGGAGCGAGGTGGTGAATACGCCCCCCACAGCCGAGGCCGGGCCAGCCCAGACCGTCGGCTCCGGCGCGACCGTCAATCTGGACGGGTCGGGATCGGATGCCAATGACCCGGGCCAGACACTCAGCTATGCCTGGAGCCAGAATAGCGGCCCCGCCGTCACGCTTCAGAATGAGACCACGGCAACCCCAAGCTTCACCGCGCCCACACTGGTGGCAGGCGCGGCGGACGCGACCATCGTTCTGCAACTTGTGGTCAATGACGGGGTGGAGAATTCCGCGCCGGACACGGTGACGATCACGGTCACCGCGCCCCCCAACACTCCCCCCACCGCCAATGCCGGGACGCCGCAGACCGTGGCCTCGGCAGCATCGGTCAGCCTGGATGGCAGCGGCTCCAGCGCCAATGACACCGGTCAGGTGCTCAGCTATGTCTGGACCCAGATCGGCACCCCGGCCGTCACCCTTGTGGACGAGACGACCGCAACCCCCGATTTCACCGCCCCCACGCTGGTGCCGGGTACGCCCGACACCACGCTGACCTTCCGCCTTGTGGTCAATGACGGGGTGGAGGATTCGTCGCCCGCGACCGTGTCGGTAACGGTGACCGCGCCCGCGAACGTCTCCCCCACCGCGGATGCGGGACCGGATCAAACCGTCGCCTCGGGGGCCGCCGTCAGCCTGGACGGAACCGGATCGACCCCAAACAATGCCGGGCAGACGCTCAGCTATCTGTGGACACAGACCTCGGGGCCGGATGTCACGCTCGCCGACCCGGGCACCGCGACGCCCGATTTCACCGCACCCACATTGCTGCCGGGGGCCGCGAACGCGACATTGGTCTTCAGCCTCGTGGTCAATGACGGGATCGAGAACTCGACGGCGGACACCGTATCGGTCACCGTGACCGCGCCGGCGAATGTCGCGCCCACAGCGAATGCCGGGCCGGACCAGACGGTGACCGCCGGGGCTGCGGTGACGCTGGACGGCAGCGCCTCGGATGCCAACAACCCGAACCAGCCGCTGGTGTTTGCATGGACCCAGACCGGCGGCCCGAACGTGGTGTTGACAGGCGACACGACGGACAGCCCCACCTTTGCCGCGCCACCCCTTCTGCCCGGTGAAGCCGACATCGTCCTGACCTTCAGCCTCGTGGTCAATGACACGATCGTGGATTCAGCGCCCGACACCGTCGTGATCACGGTCACCGCGCCCGCGAATGTGACGCCCACCGCCGATGCCGGACCGGACCAGACCGTCGCATCGGGCGCCACCGTGGCGCTGGACGGCAGCGGGTCGGACCCGAACAACCCCGGCCAGACGCTGAGCTATGCCTGGAGCCAGGATAGCGGCCCCGCCGTCACGCTTCAGAATGACACAACCGCGACGCCCGGCTTCACCGCGCCCACCCTGGCCTTCAACGCGCCCGATGCGGTGCTGGTCTTCAGCCTCGTGGTCGATGACGGGATCGCGCCGTCACCGGCAGACACGGTGCAGATCACCGTGACCGCCCCGGTCGACGTGACGAGCCCGACCGCAACGATTTCCTCCGCGCCCGCGAATTACCTCCCGGCAACCCCTTTCACGATCACCGTCAGCTTCTCCGAGCCGGTCACGGGCTTTGTCGCGGGCGATATCTCGGTCACCAATGGCACGGCCACCGGGCTGACCGGGTCGGGCGCGTCCTATACCGCCGAAATCACGCCATCGGGCACCGCCGACCCGATCGGGATCTCGGTCGCGGCGGGGGTCGCCCAAGATGCGGCCGGCAATTTCAACACCGCCGCCACGCCGGTTTCGGTACTGCCCAACACCAGCGGCCTTGCCGAAGAGGCGATTGTCGAGGCGCTGACCGCGCGGGCGCGCGCCCTGATCGGCGCGCAGCCGGATCTGCGCGCGCTGTTCGGCGGCGGCGGTTTCTCGGGTGTGTCGGCGGATGTGACCCGCGGCATCGGCACCTTCCGCTTCGGCCTGAACGGCGACAGCCGGTTCTGGATGCTGGCGCAAGGCACATGGTCCACCAGCGGCACGACCGATCTGGATTACTTCAATCTCGCCTTCGGCAGCCATCTCTATCGCGGCGACAACCTGCTGATCGGGGCGATGCTGCAACTGGATCAGGCCGATGCCACGCTTGAGACCGGCACGTTCGAGGGCCGGGGCTGGCTTGCGGGGCCCTATCTGGTGGCCCGGCTGCCCGATCAGCCGCTGGTCTTCTCCGCCTCGGTCCTGCATGGGCGCTCCGACAACACGCTGACCCTGACCGGGCAAGCGCCGGATGACTTCTCCTCCACCCGGACGCTGGTGACCGCGGGGATCGAAGGGCAATTCGCCGTCGCAGACGGTCTGACGCTGATCCCATCGCTTGACCTCGCCCGCGTCATCGACCGGCAGGATGGATATGTGGACAGCCTCTCCAACCCGGTCTCGGCACAGACGATCCGCCTTACGGAGGCCAGTTTCGGGCTCGGCTTCGAAAGGCTCGTCCGGCTGCGCGACGGCACGCTTGTGCTGACCGGCGGACTGAACGGCATCTATTCCAGTCTCGATACGCCCACCGAGCAAAGCGACAGCTTTCGCGGACGCGTCGATCTGGGCGCAGAGATCACCCTTGGCGGTGGCACGACAGCGCGCTTCGGCGCCTACTACGACGGGATCGGCCTGAACGATTACGAGGCCTTCGGCGCAACGGCCGCGCTGGAGGTGAGGTTTTAAGTCTCTGTCAGGCCACCCGATTCTGGCACAATCGGGCATATCCCGCGCGGCGCGTTCGGCCGGCTCCTTTGTCCCTTGGGGTGGGCGCGCCGCACTTATCAATTTGAGATTAAATGCGGGGAAATCCCCCTCATTGTTTCCTGTTTTTCCGTCGTCCGTGTCCTGCCGCACATATCGACTCGGGGCCGGCCACCTAGAAAGGCCCTGCGATATCGGAACCCCGTCCAATATCGCCGCCTTCCCGGTTCACGGCCCATTTTTCGTGCATTGGCTCCGGGAAGGCGCATCCCCCCTGCCCTTTGGCAGCCCCAAGACCAACAGATGGAGAAGACGATGCCCGATACTGAACTCATGGCAAAACAAGGCTCGGCAAGTGAGCTGACCCCCGCCCAGCAGACATTCGTCGACGGGATCACCAGCAAGGTCGGCACCTTGCTCGACGGGCAGTTGCCCGGCACGTTCCAGATGGTCGCCTACCCGCCCGGCTTCCACCCCGCGGTGCAATTCGGCGCGTCGGCCTATTACAACTCAACCATGCTGGATGCATTCAACGGCACACTGGAGATTGGCACCAACGGGATGCTGACGCTGGGCAACCAGCAGTTCAGCACCCTTTATTACAACATCCTGACCAACGCGACGTATCAGTACTCCAGCGCCGACCAGAAGGTCGTCAACGATCCGAACATCGCCAACCAGCAGATCTCGGTCGTGAACACCGCAACCTCCAGCGGCTTCGTGGCGGCCTATGCGGTCACGCCGGTCAACTACCCCACGGTGATGGGTGCGGTTCTGAAGAATTTCAGCGCCGATGCCACCGATTGGTCGACGTCGAACATCTCGGCCGCGGCCTCGAAGCTGCCGAATGCGGGCTTCGCCTCCCTTGGTCAGGCCATCGCCAGCGCGGTGCAGCTCCTGTCGCCGCTCAACACCATCCTCGGCGCCCAGTCGGCGGCGAATGCCGAACTGGCCGCTGCGATGGCGAATACCCAGAAACCGACCGCCGCCAATGGCGGGCTGCCGATCAGCGCCACGGACTACTATGTCGGTTGGACGCCGATGCCGGCCAATGCCCAGATCCAGGGCGGGCTGCAAAGCGGCAGCAAGGTGTCGATCCAGGTGGAAGCGTCGAACTTCTCCTCCACCAGCGCGAGCCTGTCGATCAACGGCAAGACCGGGTTCTCGATTCCGATCCTCGATGTGATCGATATCGGGATCAGTGCCAGCAGCAGCTATGACTGGTCGAAAACCACCACCTCGTCGTCCTCGCTGGACATGACGATCGAGTATCCGGGCGTCACCATCGTGCAGATCGACCCACTGCCGCTCAGCGCGGATTACGCCAAGGGCTGGTACGACCAATCGCTCCTGCAAAGCATCATCGCGGGCTCCGGCAATGCGGATGTCTCGGGCTTCAAGATCGACCCCAGCAACCAGTATGCGGTCGACAAGATGTTCGGCAAGGGCAAGGCGTTCTCGCGGCTGAAAACGCTTGTGGTCAGCCAGGCGCCGACCATCACGATGGTGTTCTCCGCCGATCAGGCGAATTCGGTCACCTCCAGCTTCAAGGAAAACGCGTCGGTGGATGTGAAGCTGTTCGGGCTCTTCAGCGTCGGCTCGTTCGACGAGAGCTACAGTATCGACAAGGTCCACACCGACACCGCGTCGGGCACCGTGACCGTCACATTCGCGCCGCCGGAGATCAAGGGGACCGTGCCGCCGGAGCAGCAGGTCTGCACGGTTCTGGGCGGTGTCGCCGACTACCCGCCGCCCAGCTGAGCGTTAAACTCTTTCTCCCGGAGAAATGATAAAACTGTCCGGGGCAGCCAGTGCCGTTGCCCCGGACGACGGCATGAAGGATTCGGGGACATGGCGGAGACCACGAGCGAAAAGGCGGCCAAGGCCATCAGCCGCGAGATCAGGGCCTATCTTGGCGGCACGATCGAGCCCGGATTCGCCGTTATCCGCTATCCGCCCGGATTTCACTACAATGTCCAGTACGGCTCCGCCGAGATCTACTACAACCCCCACACGTTCCACCTGATCGACCGGCTCTGCGTGGCCCATGGCAACGGCACGGCCAGCCTGACCAGCGCCAGTTTCAGCGCCAAGTTCGCCTCCGTTCTGGGCGCGGTCGGGTATCACGTCTCGACCGCCGACGCGGCGGCCGCCGCCAAGGCGTCAAAAGCGTTTTCCAAGCAGGAAAAACAGGTGATCGGCGAATTTGAATCCGCCTTCGGCCGGATAACGCAGCGGATGATCAAGGCAAGCGGCGCCATCCCCGCGACCAAGGCGGGCTATATCGTCGCCTATGTGCAGAAGACCTACCCCGGTTCCCCGCCGCCGATCCCGTTCAACCTGGCGGCCTTCGGCGCCGCCTATACCCAGTGGCTGTCCATGGGCCAGCAACTGGAAAAGGTCGCGCGGCAACAGCAGGACGCCCTGCATCTGGTGGCCGCCGCCACGGAAAACAGCATTGGACCCTCGGCGCTGAACGGCGGGATGAAGACTGGCGCGGACGCGTGGTCGGTGGCCTATTCCGGCCTGCCCGACAACAACACCATCGTGGCCAGCCTGACCGATGCCAGCCGCACCCTGACGGTCACCTTCGAGTTGCAACGCGACGGTGCCGATACGGTCAGCCTCCGGCTCAACGATCAGGATCTGGGCTCGATCCCGCAGACCGATCTGCGCCTGACACTGGGCCATGACGGGGCCGCGAAGGGCACCACGGTCGACGATCTCTGGAGCGCCGCCCAGAAAATCGAGATGTCGATTGTCTATACCGGCATCACCGTGCTGCGTGCCGACCCGGTCGAGATCTCCGCCGATCTCAAGACCGGGTGGTACAGCCGCCAGATCCTGACCGACATCGTGAACAAGACCGGAAAGGATATAACCGGACTTCAGCTTGAGGGAACGCAGTTTTCCGTCGGCGAGCTGTTCGGCAAGGACAAGAGCTTCGCCCGCGTCCGCACCTTCGTGATCAGCCAGCCGCCGACGGTGACCATGCGGTTTCACGGAACGCACACGGGGGCCGCGAAACTGACGGCGGAAATCTCGGCCAATCAATCCGCCCAGCTCGATCTGGGCGAGATCGTCAGCTTCGGCGGCGAAACGACCGGGTTCAACGTTCTGGATGTGGAAGATACCGACGATGACGTGGTGAGCATCACACTTGGCCCCGCCTCGCCGATGGACTTCACCACCGTGCCCCCGATCGACCAGACCGCCCATGTCATCGGCGGTGTCGTCGTTTTCCCGCCCTGAGCGGACGGACCCGCAGGATTTTCACGAAAACCGTTTGACAAGGAGATATCATGCAAACCGAACCCCAGAAAATCGCGATCATCGGGGGCGGCGTCGGCGCCGTCACCGCCGCCTATGCGATCACCCAGCTGCCCGATTGGCAGAACCGGTACGAGATAACCTTCTACCAGCTTGGCTGGCGCCTCGGCGGCAAGGGCGCAAGCGGTCGGAACGCGGAGGAGTACCAGCGGATCGAGGAACATGGCCTTCATATCTGGGCCGGTTTCTACGAAAACGGCTTCCGGCTAATGCGCGATTGCTACGAGACCCTGAACAAGACCGGCCTGCGCAGCCCCGAGGCGCCGCTCGGCACGCTGGAAAAGGCCTTCAAGGGCCTCAACCATTTCCTGCTGGCCGATGAGGTGCCGCAGCCGGACGGCACCAAAGCGCTTCACCCGTGGCGGATCGACTTCTACCCCAACGAGGAAAAACCGGGTACCGGCGGCCTGCTGCCCACCCCGTTTTCCTACTTCAGGATGCTGCTGGAAGCGGTCGAAGGCTGGCTGGGGGGCCTGTTGGGAGATGCGCAAAGCGAGCTGCCGGACCGGTTTCAGGCCGAGTTCCGCCGCCGGGGCCTGTCGGTGACGGCCCGGTCGCCGGTCCATCATCTGCACGCCTATGCCCGGTCGCTTGACGAAAATGCCTTCGACCACACCACCGGGCAGTCGCTCCATCTGGCGGCGCTTGCCCGGCACGCGCAGGGCTGGCACCACGACATGCTGGCCGCCGAGGGGCAAAGCGACGAGGCGCGGCGGATGGGGTATCTGATCAGCCTGTCGCTCGCGTTTTTCCGCGGAACGATCGACAACGGTGTCTTCCGGGCCGGGTTCGATGCGATCGACGATTGGGAAATCAGCGCGTGGCTGCTGCATTACGGGGCCAGCCATGACGCGGTGTATTCCGCGGTGTTCCGCGGCTGCTACGATTATGTCTTCGGCTATCCGGGCGGGCTGACCGATGATCGCAGCGTCGGCGCGGGCACGGCCATTCGCGGGCTGCTCCGCCTTGCCTTCACATACAAGGGCTCGCTGTTCTTCAAGATGCAGGCGGGCATGGGCGACACCATTTTCGGGCCCTATTATCAGGTGCTGAAATCGCGCGGCGTTCGGTTCAGGTTCTTCAACGCCGCCACCAATCTGGCCCTGTCCGAAGACCGAAACAGCATCGCCGCCATCGACATGGTCGAGCAGGCGCAGGTGGTTTCGGGCACATACGATCCGCTGGTCGATGTCAGGGACCTGCCCTGCTGGCCGTCCGAGCCGCTTTGGGATCAGTTGAAGGATGGCGCCCGGCTGAAAGCCTCCGGTGTCGATTTCGAATGCGAAAAGGACGCACCCTCGGGCCGCGGCTACCGGCTGGAACGCGGGCGCGATTTCGATCTGGTGGTCATGGGCGCCTCGCTCGGGTCGTTGCACTATCTGACACAAGAGCTGGCGGCGGCCTCCACCCGGTGGAAGGGCATGCTGGACAATGTGCCGACGGTCGCCACCCATGCGGCGCAGTTCTGGTCGACCCGCACGCCCGAGGAGCTTGGCTGGAACGCGCTGGTGGCCAGGCACAATTCCGGCGATCAGCACGATCTGCAAACCGTCATCACCAGCTTTGTGGAGCCGCTGGATACATGGGCCGATATGTCCGACCTTCTGCCGCGGGAGGACTGGCCCGAAAACGGCCCGACCTCCATCGCCTATTTCTGCAGCCCGGCCCATGATGCGGGCGTCGATCCCGGGCCCTTTCCCGACCGGGTCAGGGCGTGGGCCGATGCGGATCTGACACGGATGTGGCCCAAGGCGCGAAAGGCCGGAAAGTTCGATGCTGCGATCCTGTTCGCAAGGGATGCCGACACGCCGAAGGCGAAGTTCGCGGGGCAGTATTTCCGCGAAAACTTCTATGGCTCCGAACGCTATGTGCTGTCGGTGCCCAATTCGGTCCAGTACCGTCTGCCGCCCGATGGCTCGGGGTTCGAGAACCTCTATCTCGCCGGCGACTGGACTCGCTGCGGCATCAATGCCGGCTGCGTGGAGGCCGCGACGATCTCGGGGCTGGTGGCCGCGCGCGGGCTGACCGGCGCCGAGATCGAGGTGGTGGGCGAAGGCGATCTTGCACCCGATGCCGGGCCGACGAATGCCACCAAACTGGCCAGCCCCTATGCACAGACCGCCCCCTGGCCGCTCACACCGATGTTCGGAACCGGCCAGATCGACGGATGGTTCAGCTTTCATGCGGTCGACGCCAAGGCGCTCCAGGCGGTCCTGCCCGAGGGCTTGACCCTTCATCCGCAGGCTCTCACGCCCGAGGGCACGCATCCGGTGGCAATCCTGGCCAACCAGCAAGTCGGGGTGCGTGCCTCAATCCTGCCCAGATTCCTTGGCTATACTGATTACTACGAGGCGATTATCGCCATCAATTACGTTCAGGTGGACGGGCACGAGGGCGTCTTCAGTTATCTGCCCAACCTCTATCTGACGAATAACTGGGCCCGGCTCGCCGGGGTCTGGTGGTATGGCTACAACAAGCGGATGGGCCAATTGAGCATGGGCAACAGCAGCTATTCGGTCGCCTCTCCCGACGGATCGCCGATCTGGTCAGGGCGCTACCAGCAGAAGGACTTCGCCCGCCCGCTCACGGCCTCGCCCGAGGTCGGCATGGTGCAATCCCTATCGGAACAGATCGTGGTGTCTGAAGGCAAGTTCAGCCGCTGGCAGTTCTCTTCCTTCGACTTCAACCTGACATCGGCCTATGTGGCCGGAGTGTCTGCGGAAATCACGGTGAGCGATGCACATCTGGCCGATATCCCGGCAGGCCGGATGACCGCGCGACCGCTGGCGATGGACAGGGGCCAAACCGATAGTTCGACTAAATTGCCGGGTGCTTTTCGGATCTGGACAAGCTGGACGTTGTCGAATCCATTGGACAGTGCTCGGATCGCCCGGCTAGAAGCTGGCAGGACCAGGTTGCCGTAAGGTAAAGGTTAACGGATCGGGGGAGGCATATGTCACTTGAAGTGGCCCGTCCCGAGGGCGAGCGCAAACAGGTCACGGCTGTTTTTTTCGATCTGGTCGGCTTCAGCGAAGTCGCCAGCACCGCGGATGCGGAAGACCTGCAGAACTGGCTTGAAGACTATTACCGGATGTCCCGCGGGATCGTCGAAGCCAATGGCGGCGAAGTGACCGAGTATCTGGGCGACGGGATCGTGGCCGTGTTCGGCCTTTCCCGAGCGGACGAACTGGCCGCCCTTCGCGCCGTGGATGCCGCCATGCGGGTTGTGGAGACAATTCGCGAGGCCGCAACCGGCGCCTTCGATCTGGCGCTGAGGGCGGGCGTGGCCACCGGCGAGGTTGCGGTGCGCGCCGGCGCCAAGCGCGAGGCATGGCCGCGGATCACCGGCATGGTGACGACCCTAGCCCAGCGGGTGCAGGAAAAGGCCGCTCCGAACACCGTCATGATTTCGGAAAGCACCAAGCGGCTGCTGCGCGGACGATTTGAACTCGTGTCCCGCCCGGACCAGACCCTCAAAGGCTTCGCCGAGCCGCAGACCCTGTATCGCCCCAGGGACACCCTCCGAAACGGCCCCGTTTCGCAATGCGAACTGGTGGGCCGCGACCGCGAGCGCGCGGTCCTGATGAACGCGGAAAAGCCGGTTCTGATCATCGGTCAGGCCGGGATCGGCAAAACCGCCCTGGTCGGGCATATGGCCGAACGCGCCCCCCCCGCCACCATCCTCCATGCAGAGGGCATCAATGGCGGCTCAAGCTATCATCCGTTCAAGGACTGGATATCCCGCCATCTGGGTGAACTGACCCCGGGCCTTGCGGATATCCGGCGCGGATTTGGCGAGCTTGCCGAACAGGATCATCTCGGACTTGCGCTGATCATGGGCCTGCCGGAAGGTCAGGTGCTGCTCGGCAAACTGTCGAGCCTTGCCCTCAAGGCACGGATCGAGGCGGCGTTGTGGCGTGCCATTCGCAGCACCCAGTCGGGCGGCCTGCTGGTGTTCGAGGATCTGCACTGGTTCGATATCGCGAGTTTCGGGGTGATCCAGCACATATTGCACAGCCCCCATCTGGCGCCGTCCGGGATGCAGATCATCCTGACCAGCCGCGAGGATCCGAAACTGGGCCAGCATCTGGCCGAGGGCGCCACCGAGATCCTGGCGCTTGATCCGCTGTCGGAGACCGACGCGCATCACATGCTGGCCGTGCTCAGCGGTGGGCAAATCGACGGCGCGGCCAAGGCGCGTCTGGTGGAGCGCGCAGGCGGCGTGCCGCTGTTCCTGGAACAGCTCTACAAACGCGCCGGGCCCGATTTCGGCACCAGCGAAACGGTCCCCGAAACCCTGATGGATCTGCTTGCCGCGCGGATCGACGATACCGGACCGGCCAAACCCGTGCTGCAACGGGCGTCGGCCATCGGGCGTAGCTTCGGCCTGGATATGCTCACCGCGCTGATGCCGGAGGGGGAGGATCCGTCGGCCGCGCTGGAACAGGGGGTCGCGGCCGGTGTGCTTGTGCGACGCTCGGAAGGTGAATTCGCCTTTGCCCATGCGCTTCTGGCGCAGGCGGCCTATCATTCCGTCCTGCGCAGCACCCGGCAGGCGCTGCATGCTCGGATCGTCGAGGTTCTGCAGGAGCGGTTTCCCGGCCGTCTTGCCCGCGACATCGCCGTTCTGGCCCGCCATCAGATGAAGGCGCGCCAGATCGGTGCCGCCATCCGGAGCTATCTTGAGGTCAGCAAGGCCGCTCTTCTGCAAGGCGCCTTCGCCGATGCCGAGGCCCATGCCCGCGCCGCCATCGCGCTGTGCGAGGAGGCCGAGGGCACGGCGGATGCCTCCGTCGATCTGGCGATCGCCTGCCAGACGACGCTTGGCTCTATCCTCATGCAGGTGCAGGGGTTCACCGCCGAACCAGTCCGGCAGGCCTTCGATGCTGTCCATGAACTGGCCCGGTCCAGCCCGTCCAACAGCACGGAAAGCGCGGCCGCGCTCTTCGGCAGCTTTTCCCATGCGATCACCGCCGGCGACAAGCGCAGGGCCGATGGTTTCTGCGACCTGCTTGGCGACCTTGCCGGCAGGCTGCCGATGGATCGCGACGGGATCGAGGTCGCGCTGGCCGCCCTTGCCACGCGCAACTGCGGCTGCTTCTACCAGGGCGATTTCCGGACCCAGTTCACCCAGATCGCCGAGATCCGCAAACTCTACCGGATCGAGGACCATGCCGCGATGATCACCCGCTACGGGATGGACATCTTCGCCGCGGCCCAGATGTTCGAAGCCCCGGCGCGCGCCTTCACCGGCGAGGTCGACAAGGTGCCCGATCTCGTGGCCGAGACCGATGCCCATCAGGCGGCACTGAACATTCCGGTGATGCTGCCCTATGCCAAGATCTGGGGCGCGGTGCCGCTGTTTTACGCCGGGCATCAGCGGGCAGCGCTGGACCGGCTGCGCGATGGCATGGCGTTGGCCGATGAACAGGGCGCGGTCTTCTGGCAGATCACCGGCCAGACCTGGAACTTCATCATGGATCCGGCGCAAAGCCTGACCAGGGCGGGGCTTGCGCGGTTCAGGGCCAATCTGGAGTTGCAGCGGGCGATCGGCGCCAATGTGGGAACACCCTATTTCGCGGCCTGCTACGCGGAACGCCTGGCCGAAGCGGACCGGCTGACCGAAGCCTATCAGGTCTCCTCCATCGCGGTGAAAGAGGCGCGCGAAAGCGGCCTGCATTGCTGGTATGCCGAGATCTTGCGGATTCACGCCCAGATCTGCCGCCGGGACAATCACCCCGGAGAGGCCGAAACGGCCCTGAAACTCGCGGTCGAAACCAGCAAGCGACAGGGCGCCACGCTCTGGACGCTGCGCGCGCTTCTCGATCTCGCCCATGTGAGCGACCCCAACGAGGTCGATCTGCCCGATATCCTGCGCGCCTTCCCGCCCGGCGCGCAGGTGCCGGAAATGCAGCGGGCCAGATTGCTGCTGGCCCCATGACCGGGCGCAGACTGCTGACATACGGCCTGCCGCTTCTTGCCGGCCTGAAGGATGATGATCTTGCTGGCATCCCTCTGAACTTCAAGGAAAAAAATCTCGACCCATGGGAGCTTCTGTTCAATCACGAGGACAGTTCGCGCGATGTCTATTTCCTGCTCTCCGGTGCGCTTCTTGCGGTCTACTGGACCAAGGAAGGGCGGGAGGTGATTTTCTCGCGCTTCGCCACGGGCTCCTATCTGGGGGAGCTTTCGGCCCTTGATGGCGGCCACCGGTCGCTCGCCGTCGTCGCGCGCAGCCCCGCCAAGGTCCTGATCCTGCCGCAGGCCGCGTTTCTGGACCTGTTCGACAAGGTTCCGGTTCTGCGGACCCGGATCGCGCGCGATCTGGTGGCGCGGATCCGGGCGCTGACCGCCCGCAATCTGGAACTCACCACCTTTTCCGTCGAGCAACGGGTCGCCTCCTTCCTGATCGGGCTGGCGATGGAACGGGGGCGGCTGGAAATCGGCGGTATTCTGGATGACGCGCCCACACATGCGGAGATTGCCGCCAGCATCGGCGCCAATCGCGAGATGGTCAGCCGGACGATGACGAAACTTGGCCGCCGCGGATTGCTGAAATCCTCCCGCCAGCGGATCGAGCTTCTGAACCCCGGCGCGTTGTCGGAAGTGGTGTAGGGCAGGCCCGACGGCGCTATCGCAGCCGCATCAGCAGCGCGCGCGACGGCTCCCCCGTGGCCGGCAGGCCGGCGCTTTGCTGATAGGCGCGGATCGCCGCCTCGCTGCGCGGCCCGATCACCCCATCGGCCCCGCCGGTGTCGAAGCCCAGCGCCATCAGGCGGCGTTGCAGGTCCTGGCGGTCGGCGATCGTCAATCCGAAACGGTCGGGCGGGAAAGACGCGCGCAGACCGGCCCCACCGGCCAGCCGGTCGGACAGATAGCCCACGCCCAGGGCATAATTCTGCGAATTGTTGTAGCGCAGGATCACGCTGAAATTGCGGAACACAATGAATGCGGGGCCGCCCGGCCCCGCCGGGATGAGGATCGACGCGGCGCCATGATCCGGCAGGCCGCCGCCAGCGGCATCGCGCACCCCGAGGGCCGACCATGCCGGCACGCCGCGCGCAGCCCCTCGCCCGGCCAGCCCGGTATCGAACCCGTCCGGCAGGCGCACCTCCAGCCCCCAGGGCCGCCCCCGCTGCCAGCCGGAGCCGGACAGGTAGGCCGCGGCGGAGGCCAACCCATCGGTCGGATCCTCGGCCCAGATATCGCGCCGCCCGTCGCCGCGGAAATCCACGGCATAGGCCTCGAACGTGGTGGGGATGAACTGGGTATGACCCATGGCGCCCGCCCAGCTTCCCGTCATCGCGCCGGGCGCGACATCGCCGTTTTGCAGGATGCGCAGCGCCGCGATCAGCTGGCTTTCGAAAAACGCGCCGCGCCGTCCGTCATAGGCCAGGGTCGAAACCGCGGAGATCACCGGAATGTCGCCCCGGCGCTGGCCATAATTGCTTTCCACCCCCCAGATCGCCGCCACCACATGGGCCGGCACGCCATACCGGCCCTCGATCTCGGCCAGAAGCGCCTGGCGCGCGCGCAGACGGGCGCGGCCTTCCGTGACCTTTTCGGGCGATGCCACGATGGCGAGGTAATCCTGCAGGCTCCGGGTGAACTCCGTCTGGTTGCGATCCCGCTCCACCACGCCGGGCAGAAAGCCCGCCCCGCGAAACGCCGCATCAAGGGTGGCCCGCGTGATCCCCCGCGCCTCCACCCGCGGGCGGAATGCGGCAACCCAGGCATCATAGGCCGCGTTGGGGGAGGGCCGCATCGCGCGATCGGCACCGGGCTCCCGCATCCCCGTCCGGCGAATATCGGGCAGACATGCCGAGAGAACCGCCGCCGCTCCGCCCAGAACCACCCCGCGCCGCGTCATGTGCATCATGTTTCACTCCGGTTGACAGATGAGCGGACTGTGGCCCGCGGCGCCGGGAGGGGCAAGGCGGCGCGGCTTGGTCAGACAGTGCGCCGGCGCGCCTTCGCCGATCGCCACCCGGGCCCTGCTTCGACCGGGTTCCCCCCCGGGGGCCGTTGCAGCCGGTACGCCATGGCACCGCATGACCGCCGCCGCCCTAGCGGCGGGGGCTTGCGCGCACAACCCGGTTCCGGCCGGCCGTTTTGGCCTCGTACAGCGCCTCGTCGGCGGCGTGCAGAACCTGATCCAACGGGCAGGTGCCGTCATAAAGCTGCACCCCGATCGACACCGTGCAGCTCAGATCCTGCCCCGACACGCGGATCGATTGGCTCTCGACGGCGGCGCGGATCGCTTCGGCGCGAAATTGTGCGTGTTCCATCTCCTCCCCCGGAAGATAGCCCACGAACTCTTCCCCTCCGAAACGGGCGAAAAACCCGTCGGGTTCGACGCCGCGTTGCAGAATGGCGGCGATCCGGTGGATAACGGCGTCGCCCACGCGATGCCCATAGGTGTCATTGATGGATTTGAAGCTGTCGATATCGGCGATCATGATCGCGCCCGTGGTTCCGGCGCCCAACACATCGAACCGGCGGAAAAAATGGCTTCTGTTCAGCAGATTGGTCATCTGGTCATGGGATACCAGATATTCAAGCCGCCGGTTCAGGCGATGGATGTTCAGCAGCATCCCGGCTGTCCACAGCGACGTGGGCAAGGCGACGCAGAGAGGCACCAGCAGCGCAGGAAGAAGCGCGCCCTCCCTCAAACCGAACGGCGCAGTCAGCCCCGTCAGGATCACCGACGCGCTGATCGAGATTGTCGAGACAATGGCCACGAAGACCCATTTCTCCGTCGTGTTCCTGACCTTCAGCATCATCCTCCCGCCGATCCGGAAAATCGGGACTGTCGCCGTAAATGGGCTCTCTTCGTTAAGAAACTGACTATGTCCAATGCTCCGTCCCAAAGATTTTTGCCGCCCCGGCGGGCTTGCCCACCGACATCCTCACCCCGCCGATCCCGAAGGCGCGTTGTCGTCACATCAAACTGGGGGACAGTGCAGGCGGGCAGGCCACGCGGCAAACCACCAAGGCGATCCGACGGCTTTTCGGCGCAAAAGGGCCCGGTAGAGGGCGCCTGCGCCGGAACCGATTGGTGCGCTCGGCGAGACTCGAACTCGCACGGGAGTTACCCCACAGCGACCTCAACGCTGCGCGTCTACCAATTCCGCCACGAGCGCACGTGATCTCCGGTAGGCCGCGGCTGAATACCCGAGGGATCAGGGGTTGTGAAGGGCAAAAAAGCGCAATCGATCATGTCGTCCCGCCGCGCCGCGTCCGGCCGATTATTGCAAGGGTGACAATCGTCAGAACCCCCAGCACCACGACAACGCCGCCCGCCTCCGGCGTTTCGGGAAAGACGACGCGGTTGATCCGGCGCCCGGGCAGCAATGTGAAGAGCCCGGCGATTCCCAGCGACTGCCAGTAAAGCCCCCGCATCGTCACGCGATGCGTCGCCACATCGCGCCGCCGCGCCGCCTCCACCCCGCGCCACAACGTATACAGCACCCAGAGCGAAAGCAGATGGATCGGCCCGAAGGGGCCCAGCATCGCCCAGAGGGCGCTTTCGATGAACAGTCCCGAGCCGGCGACAACCGCCATGGCCGAAACCCACAGATAACCGAGGATCCTGTGCACAAGATCGCGCCGACGGCGGTAAATCGCAAAGGGCCCCAGCGCGACGGCGGCAATGACGGCCAGCACATGGACCTGCACCTCGGTAGGGGCATTCAGGATCGGGTCGAGGGTCATCCGGGATCTCCCTGCTTGGCAAGCGGTTGGACGGGTGGCATGGTCATGCCCATCCGGCCCCGGCCCCGGCCACTCCGATTTCGCAAAACCCGTGAGAATTTCGTGACCCACCCCGCCCCGCATCCCGCGCTTCGTGAAATGCGGACCCATCTGAGCCACCCCGCGACGCTGGCCGCGCTTGCGGGCATCGCCGCGATCCTTGGGCTGGTCGGCCCGTTCGACACCGACGAGCTGCTGCGCCTCGGGCCGCGCACGGTCTACTGGCTGGTTCTTGTGGTGGCGACCTATTCGGTGGGCGTCCTGTCGGCCGCTTTGCTCTGGCCACGGCTGCGGCATCATCTGCCGCGCTGGCCGCTGCTGGGCGTGATCGGGTTCTTCACCGGGATCGGCGTGATGCTGGTGGTGCTGGCGGTGAATGCCGCGACCTTCGGACATGTGCCCGAAATGGGCGAGATGCCGGAATTTGCCGGCACCATCATCGCCATCGCCTTGATCGTCACGGTCGTGCTCGATCTTTTCGAGGGGCCGGGTGGGCGGCAGGAGGTCGCGCCTGCCCCTGCGCCGATCCTGGAGCGGCTGCCTCTCCACAAGCGCGGGCCGCTCGTCGCGCTCTCGGTGGAGGACCATTACGTGCGCATCCGCACCACCAAAGGGGAGGAAATGGTGCTGCTGCGACTCTCGGATGCGATCCGGGAGGTGGGCAAAACGCGCGGGCTTCGGGTGCATCGGTCGCATTGGATCGCGCTCGATCAGGTGCGGGCCGCCGCCCGCGAGGGGGACCGCGCCCGCTTGACGATGCGCCATGGCGATGACATTCCCGTCAGCCGGGCCAATCTGCCCGCGATCCGGGAGGCCGGGCTTCTGCCCAGATAGAACACATGGTCGAATGGCTGACATCCCAGGGGCTGGTGGCATATGACACGGCCCTGACCGAGATGGAGGCGCGCGTCACCGCCATCGCAGACGGGCGCGCAGGCGAAGCGATCTGGCTGCTGGAACATCCGCCGCTTTACACCGCGGGCACATCGGCCAAACCCGCCGACCTGCTGGCTCCCGACCGATTTCCCGTCCACGTGACCCGGCGGGGCGGGCAATACACCTATCACGGGCCGGGCCAGCGTGTGGCCTATGTCATGCTCGACCTCAACCGGCGCGGTCGCGACGTGCGGCAGTTCGTCTGCCGGATCGAGGATTGGGTGATCGCCACACTGGCCGAGTTCAACGTCACCGGTGCGCGCCGCCCCGGGCGGGTCGGCGTCTGGGTCGACCGGCCCGAGAAACCGGCGCTGCCAGATGGCACCCCTCGGGAGGACAAGATCGCCGCGGTCGGCCTGCGCATCCGCAAATGGGTGAGCTTTCACGGCCTGTCGATCAATGTGGAGCCGGATCTGAGCCATTTCGACGGGATCGTGCCCTGCGGCATCACCGGCCACGGGGTGACCAGCCTTGTGGATCTGGGTCTGCCAGTCACGATGGACGATGTGGATGTGGCCTTGAAACGGACCTTCGCCGCGGCCTTCCCCACCGGCGAAGCCTGACCGGGCGCTGGCCGGGCACCGCGCCCCCGTCCCCGGCCCCACGGGCCTGTTTCCGGGACGCGCGCCCCGCCAGGCGGCGCCCCAAGGCATATTTCCGCTGATCCCCGGCAGGCTGCCGCCTAGATCCGCCCCGGCGCGACGCGCACCTCCCGCCGATGCCCGGAAAACTGTAAGTAATTTGTTTATGAATTGGTCCTATTCTTTCGGGGTGGCGAAAGGAAAACGTAATGATGCGCGACACCAATATTCCTGCAAAAAGTCGGGATAGCCGGGTCGACCGGGATGACTGGGTCGAGGTTCGGCTTCTGGTGGCGGCCATGGCCGGGCTGAGCATCGTTCTGGGCGTCACCATCGCCGGGCTGGTGGAGGATATCAGGCCCGCGAATCTGACCGCCGGCGCGCTGCCGGCCGTTTATGAAAGCTGGTCCTACCGCTGACACGCCGATCCGGCATGGTCCCTGCCCCGGACTCGCGCTAGATTGCGGGTCGGTTTTCAAACTGGCCCGAGCATGCCTCCGTCCGACATCACAGATTCGCCTCTGCGACCGCCCCCGTCCAGCATGACGGAGATCGTCGATGACGTCCTGTCGCTTTGCGACACGGAGGAGGTCAGCGTCCGCGATATGCTCGCCGCCTTCGGCAATGCCGGATTTCTGCCGGCGCTGCTGATCCCGGCGGTGATTGTCGTCTCCCCGCTGTCCGGCATCCCGATTCTGCCAAGCATCTGCGGCATCATGATTTTTCTGGTCTCGATCCAGATGCTCGGACACCGCCGCCATCTCTGGCTGCCGGGCTGGCTCCTGCGCCGCAGCGTCGGCACCAAGGGGCTCAGATCCGCGATGGAGCACCTGCACCGGCCCGCGCGCTGGCTGGATCGCCACAGCGGCCGCCGGCTCGGCTTTCTGACAAGGCAGCCGATGCTGAGCCTGCTGCAACTGGCCTGCGCCCTTTGCGGGCTGGCCATGCCGTTTCTGGAGCTTGTGCCCTTCTCCTCGTCGCTGCTGGCCGCGGCGATCTGCCTGATGGGACTGGCGATGATCACGCGCGACGGGCTGTGGGCGCTGGTGGCGCTGCTTCCCGTCGCGGGCGCGGTTACGCTTCTGTTAACTATTTGGACCTAAACACCCTGTCGACATGCTGAGGCAATTTTTCCCACCCGCGGCCCCCCGTTTCCGCATTGCACGCCGCAGGATGCGGCACTAGAACAGCCAGAAGGAACGCATGGCAGGGCGGCCAGACCCCTTTGCCACGACGCACAAGCTGAACAGGGAGCGTGATATGGCTGACGCCGCCATTTCCGGACATGATCACGAGCGGCCGGGGTTTTTCACCCGGTGGTTCATGTCCACCAATCATAAGGACATCGGGGTTCTCTACCTCTTCACGGCGGGCTTCGTCGGGCTGATATCGGTTGCCTTCACCGTTTACATGCGGCTGGAGCTGATGGAGCCCGGTGTGCAGTACATGTGCACCGAAGGCGCACGGATTCTCAGCGCCGCGGCGGAGGGCGAATGCACCCCCGACGGGCATCTGTGGAACGTGCTGATCACCGGCCATGGCGTGCTGATGATGTTCTTCGTGGTCATTCCCGCGCTTTTCGGCGGTTTCGGCAACTATTTCATGCCGCTGATGATCGGCGCGCCCGACATGGCTTTCCCGCGCCTGAACAACCTCAGCTACTGGCTGTATGTGGCCGGCACCGCGCTCGCGTTCTGTGCCGTCTTCGTCGATGGTGGCGCGGGGCCGGGCTGGACCTTCTATCCACCGCTCAGCTGGCAGGATGCGCCCACGTCACGCGCGGTCGACTTCGCGATCTTCGCGATCCATGTCTCGGGCGCATCGTCCATTCTGGGCGCGATCAATTTCATCACCACTTTCCTAAACATGCGCGCGCCGGGCATGACGCTGCACAAGGTGCCGCTGTTCGCTTGGTCGATCTTCGTCACCGCCTGGCTGCTTCTGCTGTCGCTGCCGGTCCTGGCGGGCGCGATCACCATGCTCCTGACGGACCGGAACTTCGGCACCACCTTCTTCGATGTGGCCGGTGGCGGGGACCCTGTCCTGTTCCAGCATATCTTCTGGTTCTTCGGCCACCCCGAGGTCTATATCGTGGTCCTGCCGGCCTTCGGCGTGATCTCCCATGTGGTCGCGACCTTCTCCAAGAAGCCGATCTTCGGCTATCTTCCCATGGTCTATGCGCTGGTGGCGATCGGCGGTCTCGGCTTCGTCGTCTGGGCACACCACATGTACACGGTCGGGATGACACTGACCCAGCAGGCCTATTTCATGGTGGCCACGATGGTGATCGCGGTGCCCACGGGCATCAAGATCTTCTCCTGGATCGCCACGATGTGGCAGGGCTCGATCAGCTTCAAGACGCCCATGCTCTTCGCCATCGGCTTCATCTTCCTGTTCACCTTCGGCGGCGTGACCGGTATCGTTCTGTCGCAGGCGGGCGTCGACCGGGCCTATCACGACACCTACTACGTCGTGGCCCATTTCCACTATGTGATGAGCCTTGGCGCTGTGTTCGGCATTTTCGCGGCCATCTATTACTGGATCGGCAAGATGTCGGGTCGGCAATACCCCGAACTGATGGGCAAGATCCATTTCTGGATGTTCTTCATCGGCGCCAACCTGACCTTCTTCCCGCAGCACTTCCTGGGTCGTCAGGGCATGCCGCGCCGGTATATCGACTATCCGGATGCCTTCGCGCTCTGGAACTATGTCAGTTCGATCGGTGCGTTCATCTCGTTTGCCTCGTTCATCTTCTTCATCGGCATCGTGTTCTACACGCTCCGCGCCGGCAAGAAGGTGGAGGACAAGGCCTATTGGGGCGAACATGCGGACACGCTGGAATGGACCCTGCCCAACCCGCCGCCCGAACACACGTTCGAAGAACTGCCCACGCGCGAGATGTGGGACAAGCAACCGCATCACTGACGCGATGCCGGTTCTTATCGACACAGTCGACACAGGGGCCCCGGAGGATTTCGGGGCCCTTTCGCGTTCCGGCCACGGGGTGCCGCGCCTGCGTATCGTACTGACCCCCTACCGGTCGCTCACGCCCGACGGCTTCGTCTGGTTCATCGGCCTGACCGCCACGCTGATCTGCCTGCCGCTTCTGGCGGTCATCGGCACCTCGCTCTTCTGGGGCTTGCTGCCCTTCATCCTCGGGACAGTGGCCGCGATCTGGGCGGCGCTCAAGAGATCCTGGCGGGATCGCGCCCTGTATGAGGAACTGGTGCTGTGGGACGATCTGATCCGGCTGGAACGGGTCGAACCCCGCCGTCCGCCCCGCGACTGGGAGGCCAACCCCTACTGGGTCCGGGTGAACCTGCATGCGAAAGGCGGCCCGGTCCCGAATTACGTCACGCTCAGCGGCGGCAGTCGGGAGGTCGAGCTTGGCGCGTTCCTGACGCCCGGTGAACGGGTGGCGCTGAAAGCCAGGCTGGAGCGGGAGCTTCGCGCGTCATGAGCGCGATTTGGTGCCGAAATTCGCCGTCTCGACCGCGCGCCGGGTGAGAGCGTTTCAGTGTGACGTTCCGGGCTTCACCTGCCAGCAGGAACGCCCCGAAGACGGGTTTTCGCGACCTTGCCCCGGGCCGCGCAGAGTTCATGATCAAGCAAACCGCCACCGGGCGCGCCTATAGGGCCGCCTATCAGCCGACCGATCCGCTCCATGGCCGCGGCCAGAGCATCCAAACCAAGGCTCCCGCGGTGTAACCGCTGTCCGACCGATAGGCCCACGGTCACGCGCGCGCCTTCATCTCAGCCAAAATCCACTGGCAGAGGCACACAGAAGAAGAGGTCAGGCACCGGCGCTTCGTTAGTCGCCGGTCCCGATGGCTATCTGTCGCGGCTCTTCGAAAGCCTTCGGGCCTGGCCGATCGTGCCCGATGCTAGCCCAGCCGCGCCTTCACAGCCGGGCCGACGCTGCCGAAATCCATCTGGCCGGTATATCTGGACTTCAAGAGGCCCATGACCTTGCCCATGTCGCGAATGCTGTCCGCCCCGACCTCGGCCACGGCCTCGTCGACCGCCTTGGCCACCTCTTCCTCGCTCAACTGGCGCGGCAGGAAATCCTCGATCACCTTGATCTCGTTCAGTTCCTTCTCCGCCAGTTCCAGACGCCCGCCCTCCTCGTAGGCCCGCGCGCTCTCCTGACGCTGCTTGACCATCTTGCCCAGGATCGCAAGAACCTCGCTGTCGTCCACGCCATCCGCGTTGCCCTTGGCGCGCGCGTTGATGTCCTGATCCTTGATCGCGGCATTGATCAGACGCAGCGTGGACAGCCGGGTGGCGTCCTTTTCGCGCATCGCCTCTTTCAATCCGGTATTGATCCGCTCTCTGAGTGGCATGTTGATCCCATGTCCCTGTGGTTTTCCAAGGGATGTTAGATAGGTCATCTGCCGCGCCGCAACAACACCCCTTGCCTGCTTGACCCCGGATGGGCGCGCCCATACTGTGCCGCGACTTTTCCCAAGCCCCTGTTGATGGAGTCGCCCCGATGCCCGACCATGCCACAGCCTGCCTGGTGCTTGCAGACGGCACCGTTTTCTACGGGCGCGGGTTCGGGGCCACGGGGCAGACGGTGGCGGAGCTCTGCTTCAACACCGCGATGACCGGATATCAGGAAATCATGACCGACCCGTCCTATGCGGGGCAGATCGTGACCTTCACCTTTCCCCATATCGGCAATACCGGCGTCACCGCCGAGGACGATGAAACCGCCACCCCCGTCGCCGCCGGCATGGTCGTGAAATGGGATCCTACCGAGCCGTCGAACTGGCGCGCGGAGGCGGAGCTGACCGGCTGGCTGGCACGGCAGGGGCGGATCTGCATCGGCGGTGTCGACACCCGGCGGCTGACCCGTGCGATCCGGCAGCAGGGCGCGCCCCATGTGGCGCTGGCCCATGACCCCGAGGGCAAGTTCGATCTGGAGGCCCTGGTGGCCGCTGCCCGCGGGTTCGCGGGGCTGGAGGGGCTGGATCTGGCCAAGGATGTGACCTGCGCCCAATCCTACCGCTGGGACGAAAAGCGCTGGGCCTGGCCGGAAGGCTACACCCGGCGGACGGAGCCGGGCCCCAAGGTCGTGGCGATCGACTATGGGGCGAAACGCAACATCCTGCGCTGTCTGGCCTCGGCGGGCTGCGACGTGACCGTGATGCCGGCCAGCGCGACCGCGGAGGATGTGCTTGCGCAGTCGCCCGATGGCGTTTTCCTGTCGAACGGTCCCGGCGATCCGGCGGCAACCGGGCGTTATGCGGTGCCGATGATCCGGGGCGTGCTGGATGCCGACCTGCCGGTTTTCGGCATCTGTCTCGGCCATCAGATGCTTGCCCTCGCGCTTGGGGCCAGGACCATCAAGATGAACCACGGCCATCACGGGGCCAATCATCCGGTCAAGGATCTGGAAACCGGCAAGGTGGAAATCACTTCCATGAACCACGGCTTCACCGTCGACAGCCAGACCTTGCCGGCCGGTGTCAGGGAAACCCATGTGTCCCTGTTCGACGGGTCGAATTGCGGGATCCGGATGGAGGACCGCCCGGTGTTTTCGGTGCAGTATCACCCCGAGGCAAGCCCGGGCCCGCAAGACAGCTACTACCTGTTCGAGCGCTTTGCGGCGGCGATGCGCACCCGCGCCGGAACGCCCGCGTGACACCCGACCGGGTGCGGCCCGCACCGCCACCGGGGGACCGCAAGCGTAGTTAACCGCTTGTTAACACTGTACAACGCATTCTCGGCAAATTGTCTTGTCGCCGCTGGGGCACATGCCGTTGAATACGCTGGTCTTCAAATCCAACCGGACACGTCCGGAGCCTCGTCTGCTGCGTGATCCTCCGGTTCGGGTGGAGGACCGAAAGGCGCGTCGCCGCCCCCGCCCGCTGGCCGAAATCCTCGTGGATCAGGGTGTTATCGGGCCAGAGACGCTGCTCAAGGCCATCGCGCTGCAACGCCATCAGGATCTTCCGATCGGCGAAATCCTGATTGCCCATGGGGACATATCCGAGCGCCAGTTGCTGAACGGCCTCTGCGCGCAATACGGCGCCAAGGCGATCAATCTGGCCACCGACCCCGCCGACGCGACCCTGGCCGCGCTTCTGCCCGCCAAGACCGCGATCACGCTCAGCGCCCTGCCGTGGCGGCGTGCCGGTCAGGCGCTGATCGTCGTCACCAACAGACCCGATCAGGAGGCCGCGATCCGCGCGGCCTTCGACCCCGACCAGCCCTTGATCGTGGCCATCGCCAGCCGCAGCCAGATGCACGATGCGCTGACGCGGGCCTATGGACCGGAACTTGCCCGGCTGGCCGAGGCGCGGGTGCCGCAACAGGCCAGTTGCCGCAACTGGAACGCCAGACGCTGGATGCCGGTTCTGGCAAGCTGGGGCCTGGCGGTCGCGGCCTTCGCCTGGACGAACCCGGTGGTGCTGGCCGTGCTGGCCTATGGGATCGCGCTACTGGTCTTTTTCTGCAACGCGACGCTGAAACTGGCGGCGCTGGCGGCGGCCCTGCGCGCACCCGTCCCCGAACCCTCGAACGGCATCGCGGCGGCCCTTGCCCCGCTCCGCCAGCCGATCCCGCTGCGCCGGCAACCCGTGGTCAGCATCCTTGTGCCGCTCCTGCGGGAACAGGACATCGCGGGCCAATTGGTCAAACGCCTGTCACGGCTGGATTATCCGCGTGAATTGCTGGATGTGATCCTGGTTCTCGAAGCCGGAGACCGGACCACGCAGACCGCCCTGGCCCAGGCCACGCTCCCGTCCTGGATGCGGGCCGTGACCGTGCCGCCCGGGCATCCGCAAACCAAACCCAGGGCGCTGAACTACGCGTTGAATTTCGCCCGCGGCTCGATCATCGGCATCTATGACGCGGAGGATCGGCCCGACCCGGACCAGATCCGGAAGGTGGTACGCCGGTTCTCGGAATGCCCGCCCGAGGTTGCGTGCCTGCAGGGCCGCCTGGATTACTACAACGCCACCCACAACTGGATAAGCCGTTGTTTTACAATCGAATATGCAAGCTGGTTCCGGATGATGCTGCCCGGCGTCCAGAGGCTTGGCCTGTTCGTGCCCCTGGGCGGCACGACGCTGTTCCTGCGCCGGGCCGCGCTGGAGGCGGTGGGCGCGTGGGATGCCCATAACGTGACCGAAGACGCCGAGCTGGGCCTGCGGCTGGTGCGCAACGGCTATCGCACGGAAATCGTGGCCACCACCACCTATGAGGAGGCGAATTCGGCCATCCTTCCGTGGATCCGGCAGCGGTCCCGCTGGCTGAAAGGCTATGCGATGACTTGGGTGACCCATATGCGCGACCCGGTCGCGCTCTGGCGGTCGCTTGGCGCCCGGGCCTTTCTCGGCTTCCAGTTGCAGATACTGGGCACCGTTCTGGGCTTTCTGGCGGCCCCGCTTTTGTGGACCTTCTCCCTTGTACCCTTCGGTCTGCCCCACCCGCTTGACCCGGTGCTCACGCCCTTCGGCTTCGGCATGATCGGGGCGGGCTTCGTGCTGGCGCTGGTGCTCAGCCTGACCATGTCCTTCCTCGCCTGCCGCGCCCCGCATCTGCGCCGGCATCGGCTGGCGCTGCCGCTGATGCTTCTCTACTTCCCGCTTGCCTCCGCGGCGGCGGTCTTGGCGCTGGTCGAGATGCTGTTGCGGCCTTTCCACTGGGCAAAGACCGCCCACGGCAAGTTCAGTCATCGCCGCGGGATGGTGGCAACCCCCGGCACCGGGACAGCGCCCTAGACGTTGCGCGCCTGTTCCTTCAGGCGCACTTCGAAAGCCGTGGAGAGGTGCTTTCTCAGCGCTTTCGCCGCAGTGTCCCCGTCCCGGTCGGCAATCGCCTGAACGATCGCGGCATGTTCGCTCAACGCATCCTCGCCCCGGCCCGCTGCCGCCAGCGACGTGGTCGCCATCAGCGCCATGGAGCGATGCACGAGGTCAAGCTGCTGCACCAGATACCGGTTGTGGCTGGCCAGATGGATCTGCTTGTGGAACCGGCGATTGGCCCGCGACAGCGCGTCGGGATCATCCAGAAGCGCGCGGTCGGCCTCCACCATGTCGCGCAGCACACGGATTTCCTCGGCCGCGGCATGCTGCGCCGCAAGCCGGGCCGCCAGTCCCTCAAGCTCGGTGCGCACCGCGTAAAGCTCCGCCGTCTGCGCGTGGTCCAACGACGCCACGATCAGGCTGCGGCCATCGCGGGTCAGCAGGCTTTGCGTCTCAAGACGCTGCAACGCCTCGCGGATCGGCGTCCGGCTGACGCCGAAGCGCTCCGCCAGTTCCGACTCCACCAGCCGCGCGCCGGGCCGGTAGATGCCCACATCGATCGCCTCAAGGATCAGGTCATAGGCATCCTTGTGCGGGGGTTTCTTCTGAGCCATCCAAAGTCCTTTCGATCTGCCCGAGGCTAGGCAAGCACAGGGGCCAAGACAAGCCACCCCTTGCCGCGCCCCGCGCCACGGCCTAAACCGCTCCCATGCCAGCCGAGCAGTTCCACCATATCGACACCTGGGTCTTCGACCTCGACAACACGCTGTATCCCCCGGAAATGGCGCTGTTCGACCAGATCAACATCCGCATGACGGCCTATGTGATGGAGGCCCTTGGCGTGGATCGCCCGGAGGCCGACCGCCTGCGGCGGAAATACTGGCAGGATCATGGTACCACGCTGGCGGGGCTGATGGATCTGCACGGGGTCGATCCCGGCCCCTATCTGCACGAGGTCCACGAGATCGACTTCACCGTCCTGAGCCCCGACCCCGACCTTGCCGGGCGGATTGCCGCCCTGCCCGGACGCCGGATCGTCTTCACCAACGGAACCGCGCCCTATGCGGAGAGGGTGCTGGCCCATCGCGGGCTGACCGGGCTTTTCGATGCGATCTACGGGGTCGAACACGCCAATTTCCGCCCCAAGCCCGAGGCGCGCGCCTTCGAAGTGGTCTTTGCCACGGACGGGCTGGCCCCGACCCGCTCCGCGATGTTCGAGGACGAGGCCCGCAATCTGGCCGCCCCCCATGACATGGGGCTGCGCACGGTCCATGTGGCCGCCACCCCGGTGGAGGAGGTCTTTATCGACCATCACACCGATGACCTGACCGGGTTTCTCACCGTACTGACCCGCTGAGGCGAATAGGAGAATCCAAGCAGATTCGGCATATTCGATAGTATTCTCCTATATACTCGATAGATGCCGCACTGCGGCAATTGTGCCTCTCGTTTTCGGTCCTGCCCGCCCCATCTGTGCTCCAGCGAACAGGAGAAACCGCAGATGACAATGACGCCCGAGGCCCCGCGCCCCTATTTCACCCGCAGGATCACATACCGCATCCCGCTCATCGGCCGCATGGCCCGCGAGATCGTGGAAGGCGACGAGGATACGCCCTTTTACGCCATCGCCATGCTGGTCGGGCTCTGGGGCAGCGCCTTCATGATCTTCGGCTATCCCGGCCTGATCATTCCGGCCCTGATCCTGGTGCTCGTGATGTTCCTGACCCTGATCCGGATCACCCTTGGCTGATCTGCGCCCTGTGCGCGTTTGACGCTTCGACCGGTCCGGCTCCGCACCCTATTTCTGTGTCATGGCCAAGCTGATCGACACCGATATCCTGATCTCTGGCGGCGGCGTCGCCGGACTGACCGCCGCGGTCGGGTTCGGCCGCGCCGGCTTCTCGGTGATCTGCGTCGACCCCATGCCACCGGTCACCGAGCGGGACGCGGAAGGCTCCGACCTGCGGACGACCGCATTTCTGCAACCGTCCCGGGATTTCCTGGACAGGATCGGCCTCTGGGACCGGCTGGCCGATCATGCGACGCCGTTGCAGGTGATGCGGATCGTCGATGCGGGCGGGGAAACGCCCGAGCCCCGCGCGGTCCATGATTTCAACGCCGCCGATATCTCCGACCTGCCCTTTGGCTGGAACCTGCCCAACTGGTTGCTGCGCCGCGAGATGCTGGCCGCGTTGGACGGGCTGCCGAATGTCCGGTTCCGACCGGGCACCGCAACCGCCGGGCTGCTGACCCGGGAGACCGAGGCGCGGGTGACCCTGAGCGATGGCGCGCGGGTCCGGGCCAGGCTGGTGATCGGCGCCGACGGGCGCGCCTCCCCCGTCCGGGAAGCGGTCGGGATCGGCGTGAAGACAACGCGCTACGGGCAGAAGGCGTTGGCCTTTGCCGTCACCCATCCGATCCCGCACGAGAATGTCTCGACCGAGATCCACCGCTCGGGCGGGCCCTTCACGCTGGTGCCGCTGCCCGATTACGAGGGGCTGCCTTCCTCCGCCATCGTCTGGATGGAGCGCGGGCCCGAGGTGACGCGGCTGGCCGCGCTGGATGTCACCGCGTTCGAGGCGGAAATGTCCGAACGCTCCTGCCATCTGTTCGGGCCGCTGACGCTGGTCTCCCGCCGGACGGTCTGGCCGATCATCAGCCAGGTCGCCGAGCGGATGGAGGCCGAACGCACCGCCCTGATCGCCGAGGCCGCGCATGTCATGCCGCCCATCGGGGCGCAGGGTCTGAACATGAGCCTCGCGGATCTGCGGGTACTGCTGGAGTTGATCGAAGCGGCCCCGGGCGATCCGGGCGCGCGCGACCTGCTTCGCAAGTACAACCGGATCCGCCATGCCGAGGTGCTGGCCCGGGTGACCGGCGTCGATGCGCTCAACCGCGCCTCGATGGTGGAGGCGCAGGGGCTGCGCGATCTGCGGATGCAGGCGTTGAACACCTTCTACTCGGTCGCGCCCGTGCGCCGTGTGCTGATGCGCGCGGGTCTGGGCGCCCGCGGCTGAACCGGGCGCCCTGCAACGGTGTGCCCGTCAGGGAAAGACCTTGTCCACGACCGTTCGAAGTCGCGCCACCGCGCCCTCCACGTCATAGAGCTTGTCGAGCCCGAAAAGCCCGATCCGGAAGGTCATGAACCCCTCCGGCTCATCCACCTGCAACGGCACGCCTGCCGCGATCTGCATGCCACATGCGGCGAATTTACTGCCGTTCTGGATCGCCGGGTCGTCGGTATAGCTGACCACCACTCCAGGCGCGCCGAACCCGTCGCCCGCGACGGAACGAACGCCCTTCCCGGCCAGCAGGTCGCGCACGGCGTTGCCCAAAGCCCACTGATTTTCCTTCAGTTTCTCAAAGCCATAGTTCTGCGTTTCCAGCATCGTGTCGCGAAAGGCGCGCAGCGCATCGGTGGGCATCGTGGCGTGATAGGCATGGCCGCCCTCCTCATAGGCCTGCATGATCTGGCGCCATTTCGCGAGATCGAGCGCAAAACTGTCCGATGCGGCACCGGCCATCCGCGTCACCGCCCGGTCCGACAATATCACCAGCCCCGCCGAGGGCGAGGCGGACCATCCCTTCTGTGGCGCCGAGATCAGCACGTCGACGCCGGTGGCTTGCATGTCCACCCAGACGCAGCCCGAGGCGATGCAATCCAGCACCATCAGCGCACCGACCTCATGGGCCGCCGCGGCCAGCGCCGTGACATAGGCATCCGGCAGGATCAGACCCGCGGAGGTTTCCACATGGGGCGCAAAGACCACATCGGGCTTTTCCGCGCGGATCCGTGCGGTGACCTCTTCGATCGGGGCGGGCGCGAACGGTGCGTTCGGGGCGTTGCCCGAAGCCCGCGCCTTCATCACGGTCACCTCACCCGCAAAGCCGCCCGCATCGAGGATCTGCGACCAGCGGTAGGAGAACCAGCCGTTGCGGACGACCAGCACGCTGGCATCCCGCGCGAACTGGCGCGCGACCGCCTCCATCGCGTAGGTGCCGCCACCGGGGACAAGCGCCACCGCGTCGGCATTGTAGACCTCCTTCAGCAGGGCGCTGATATCGGTCATCACCGTGCGAAAGCTCTGGCTCATGTGATTGAGCGAGCGGTCGGTGAAGACGACGGAGTATTCCAGAAGCCCCTCCGGGTCTACGTGATCGAGAAGTGCGGCCATGTCAGGTGCTCCCATTGCATGGGGCATGGGTAGCGGCAGGCCGCCGGCGACGCAATGTCGGGGCGTCATCCCAAGGGCCCCGGTCGCCGCTCCTCGGACAGAAGGACATTGGCCTCCACATTGCCGATGCCGGGCAGGGTCATGATGCGTCGTCGCAGAACCCGTTCGAAATCGGGCAGGTCGCGGGCGACGACCCGCAACCGGTAATCGTAAAGGCCAAGCACATGCTCGACGGTCTGCACCTCGGGGATCGCCGCGACAGCGCGCTCGAAATCCTCTAGGCTCACGCGCCCCTTGGTGGCCAGTTTCACACCCAGAAAGACCGTGACGCCGAAGCCGATTTTCTCCGGATCGATCCGCAACCGTTGCGGATGCAGGATGCCGGCCTTCCGCAGATCGACGATCCGCCGCCATGTGGCCGGTTGCGACAGGCCGATCCGACGCCCGATCTCGCTTGCGGTGAGGGTGCCGTCCCGCTGCAACTCGCGCAGGATCTCCCAATCGGTGGCATCGGGATCGCTCATAGCGGATAGACCTCCTCCGCCTTGATCCGGGCGACATGCATCAACGCCTCGATATCGGCGATATGCGGCAGCGTGAGGATGCGGTCGCGATAGACCTCCTGATAATGCGGCATGTTGCGAGCGATCAAGTTGAGCCGCGCATCGACACGGCCCAGAAAGGTCTGGATCTCGATCACCTCCGGCACCTCGCGCGCGGCGGCCAGAAACTCGTCGAAGGCGCGCGGCACCGTCTTGTCGAGCGTGATCCGCAGCGACACCTCCACCGTGTAGCCAAGCGCGGGCCAGTTGATCTGCGCCTCGATGGACTTCACCACACCGCGCTGCCGCAGCATCTTCATCCGCCTTGCCACCTGCGCCGCCGACAGCCCGACCTTTTCCCCGATTTCACCCGGGGACAGACTTGGCTCGTCCTGCCAGTAACGGAGTATGCGTCGCTCGTGATCGGTTAGCATGGTTTTTCCATAGAATCTGTAAATAGAGAATAATTATGCCACTATATGGATCATTTTCTGCGTGTATCATAGGTGCCAGCGCCGCAAAAACGCCATAGGGTCGCGCTGAAACGTATCCGCAGACGACCCCGGAAAGGAAAATGACATGCGCGTTTACTATGATCGCGATTGCGATGTGAACCTGATCAAGGACAAGAAAGTGGCCATTCTGGGCTATGGCTCCCAGGGCCATGCCCATGCGCTGAACCTGCGGGATTCGGGCGCGAAGAATGTCGTCGTCGCGCTCCGCGAAGGCTCCGCCTCCGCGGCCAAGGCGCAAGGCGAGGGTCTGGAGGTGATGGGCATCGCGGAAGCCGCGGCCTGGTGCGATCTGATCATGTTCACCATGCCCGACGAACTTCAGGCCGAAACCTACAGGAAATACGTTCATGACAATCTGCGCGAGGGCGCGGCGATTGCCTTCGCCCATGGGCTCAACGTGCATTTCGGCCTGATCGAGCCGAAAGCTGGCGTCGACGTGATCATGATGGCGCCCAAGGGCCCCGGCCATACCGTGCGCGGCGAATACACCAAGGGCGGCGGCGTGCCCTGCCTTGTCGCGGTGCATAACGACGCCTCCGGCAAGGCGCTGGAACTGGGGCTCAGCTATTGCTCGGCCATCGGTGGCGGCCGGTCGGGCATCATCGAAACCAATTTCCGGGAGGAATGCGAAACCGACCTGTTCGGGGAGCAGGCCGTTCTGTGCGGCGGTCTGGTGGAACTGATCCGGATGGGCTTCGAGACGCTGGTGGAGGCCGGCTATGAGCCCGAGATGGCCTATTTCGAATGCCTGCACGAGGTGAAGCTGATCGTCGACCTGATCTATGAGGGCGGCATCGCCAACATGAACTACTCCATCTCCAATACGGCCGAGTATGGCGAATACGTCTCCGGCCCGCGCATTCTGCCCTATGACGAGACCAAGGCGCGGATGAAGGCGGTCCTGACCGATATTCAGACCGGGAAATTCGTGCGCGATTTCATGCAGGAAAACGCCGTCGGCCAGCCATCCTTCAAGGCGACGCGCCGGTTGAATGACGAACATCAGATCGAAAAGGTGGGCGAAACCCTGCGCGGCATGATGCCATGGATTTCCGCCGGCAAGATGGTGGACAGATCCAAGAACTGACTGCGCTGCGGGCGGCATGCCTGCCCCCGCGGACCAGAAAAACGGCCGTCCCGATGGCAGATCGGGGCGGTCAGCGCGTCGCCAAACGCCGCCTTGCGAGCGCTTTGGAGGCGTATCTCCCGCGCCTGGACCGGTGGCTCAGGGTTTTGTATTCGGGTTCGGCCCCGGGCCATCCTTGGCCAATGTCGATTTCGGGGCGTCGTCATCCTTCATCCGCTCTTCGGTTTTCGCTTTCGAGCGAAGCGCAAGGACGATAACGGCACCAAAGGTGATAACGATGAGCGTAATCACAAGGGCTGAGGTATCCATGGTCAATCTCCGGGCTGAATGCGGGGGGTCTTGTGTGAAGAACGCAGAGACCCCCGTCAGGGTTCCTTGATGCAGGCCGCCACGCCTGAGAGGCCCGGCGCGCTCAACTGGGCGCTTGTCCTCGGGCTGGGCGTCATCTGGGGCACCGCGTTCATGGGCGTTTCCGCCGCGCTGGAGGGGTTCGGAGTCTGGACGGTGACCGCGGGGCGCACGGCGATGGGCGCGGTGGCATTGATCCTTGCCGGGCCGCTGATCGGTCAGAGCCTGGCGCAGGTCAAGGGCGCGCGGGCCTGGGCCTACAGCTCGGTGATCGGCGTCGTTTCGGTTGCGATGCCCTTTTCGCTGCTGAGCTGGGGGCTGAGCCATGTCCCCTCGGCCTTTGCGGGCGTGGCGATGGGGGCGGTGCCGTTGCTGGTTCTGCCGCTGGTCGCGGTCTTTTCACCCGAGGAAGGGATCGGCCCGCGCCGGATCGCGGGCGTGGCACTGGGCTTTGTCGGGCTGGTTCTGCTTGTCGGCGACGGGGCCTTCGACCGGACCGGCCGCGATGCGGAATGGCTGGGCCGGCTGGCCTGCATCGGTGCCGCGGCCTGTTATGCGGTGGGTTCGGTCATGACGCGGCGCGCGCCGCCGATGCCGCCGGTGGCCTTCGCGACCGCCACCTTGGTGGTGGCCGCAGCCGTGATCGTGCCCATCGCCTTGCTGGTGGAGGGCATTCCGCGCGAGTTTCCGCTCTGGCCGACGAGCGCACTGATCTATGTCGCCCTGCTGCCGACCGGGCTGGCCGCGATCATCCGGGTTCGGGTGATCACCACCGCGGGCTCCATATTCATGAGCCTCGTCAGCTATATGGTGCCGGTCTGGGCGGTCATTTTCGGGATCACGCTGATGGGCGAGGCCCTGCCCCCCACGCTTTTCTGGGCGCTCGGCCTAATCCTCGCCGGTATCCTGCTCAGCCAGTGGCGCAGCCTTTTCGGCCGCCGCTAGCAGGGACGCGCCAGCACCAGCACCCAGACATCGCCTGCATTCGCGAAACCGAACTGCGTGGCGTTGGGGTTGACCATATTCGCCTGATGCCCGGCCGAGCCCGACCAACTGGCGATCGCGCTGCGGGTATCGGGCTGGCCGCGGGCGACGTTTTCGGCGGCAAAACAGGCGGTATAGCCGCTGCGGCGGATCCGGTCGGACAGGGTCGAGCCGTCGCTGCCGACATGGCCCAGACCGCCGGTGATTTGCAGATCATCGGCATGAGCCTGAGCCGCGCCCTGCAAGGCCGCGCTGTGGACCAGGGGGCGCAGGATACCCGCGCTTGCGCGCTGGACCGAGATCAGCGTGTTGGCCTGCGCGATCATCCCGGTGGAGGCAAGCGGCACCCGCTCGGTTCCGGGCGCAGGCGCGCAGGCGGCAAGGGCAAGGGACAGAAGGAGAAACAGGGCGGAACTGCGGATCATCGGGGGCCTCGTCGGTTCTTGGATGCTTCTTGGGGCAGCGTTACGGCCAAGGATGCGGGATCGGCGGGGTTTAGGCAAGAAAACGATATCCCGGCGTGGCACGGGGGCGAAGCTCCGCCTTTTTTGCACAAGGGGATGGATCAATCTGTGGATGGCATGTGGATCGCTCGGACCTTGGCAAGCACGGGCCGCGATGTGGGCCTGACGGGCGGGTTAAAGGTGGCACGAATCCAAGGTCAGAACGGGCGCACGTGTGTGTAACCCTGTGGAAAATGCCTTGGGCAAGGGTTCGCGGGGGATGCCGTCTCCGCCGCCCGCGCCACCGCAAGACCGCACCTCGAACGACGCCAGGTCCGCGCCCTACGAAGCCGTTTTCAGCAACTCCAGCGCGGCGGCATGCAGCGTGGCGTTGCCCGCGGCCAGTATTCGGCCGCCTGCATGGGCCGGGCCGCCCTGCCAGTTGGTAACCACGCCACCCGCCGCCTCGATCACCGCGATCGGGGCCGCGATGTCGTAGCAATGCAGCCCCGCCTCTATCACCAGATCGACCTGACCGGCGGCCAGAAGCGCATAGGCGTAGCAATCCATGCCATACCGGGTCAGCCGCACACGGTCGCGAACGGCCTCGAAACCGACACGCTCCGCCGCGGTTCCGACCTCCGGGAATGTGGTGAAGAGGATGGCGTCGGCCAGCCGGGCCGTGCCCCGGGTTCGCAGCGGCGCGATGCCCTGCGGCCCGATGACCCGCGCCCGGTCGAACCCGCCTTCGAACCGCTCGCCGATATAGGGCTGGTCGATGATCCCGAAAACCGGTCCCGCGTCCGCCTGCAGCCCGATCAGTACGCCCCAGGTGGGCGTGCCCGCGATGAAGCCCCGGGTGCCGTCGATCGGGTCCAGCACCCATGTCAGGCCCGAACGCGACGGGATGTCGGCCTCCTCCTCGCCCATGATACCGTCCTCGGGGCGCAGATCGGCCAGAACCCGGCGCATCGCGGCCTCGGCGTCGCGGTCGGCGCGGGTGACCGGATCAAAACCGTCCGCCTGCTTGTTCTCGGTCAGCAGATCGGGCGCGCGGAAATAGGGCAGGCTGGCCGCCCGCGCCGCATCGGCAAGCTTGTGGGCTACCGCCCGCAACTCATCAATCGGCAACTCGGATCGGTCTGTGGTCGGCATCGGGCTTGGGCACCTCGGGCACTGGCAGGTCATTGCGCACGCGCGCCGAGGTCGCACGGGGTGGCCCCCGTGGTCAACCCGGTCTCAACCCGATCTCAGGCAGCGGTATCCGACAGGACGCGTGCGAGCTCGAACAGACGCCGGCGCTGGTTCTCCGGGATCGCGTAGTAGGAGCGCACAAGCTCCAACGCTTCCTTGTCCGCCAGAATGTCGCCCGGCACGACGCCTTGGGCCATCAGGCCCTCCTCGCCGCCAAGGCCTTCGAAGAAATAGTTGATCGGCACACTCAACGCCTCGGCGATATCCCAAAGCCGGGAGGCGCTGACGCGGTTCATGCCGGTCTCGTATTTCTGGATCTGCTGGAATTTGATGCCCACTTTTTCGGCCAGCTGCTGCTGTGTCATGCCCAGCATCCAACGGCGGTGCCGAACGCGTTTGCCGACATGGACATCAACGGGGTGTTTCACGAAATCATCCTCTCTTTGTCAAACCTGGTTCCGGCTCACCGCCGGGCGTGTCCCGGACGGCGCGTGCCACGTTTCCGGACGGCGCGGGCGCAAGCTGATGGCACGACGGGCGCGGCCTTTCAGATAACCGCCGATTTCGTCACGATTTGGGCGGCACATGAAAAGGCTACTCTACTTATGCGTGTCCGGCAATGATCTGGATCAACTGCGCTGTCTGCTCGCGGCGCGGTCGGGTTTGGCACTGGTACAGGCGCTTCAGGCGCAGTAGCTTTGGCGCCGATCCCGGCCAGAAGGAGCCACAAGATGCGCGCTTTTCGCGTCACCGCCCATGACACCCCGCCCGCCCTGACCCGGATGGATCCGCCGCAACCCGGACCGGGGGAGGTCCTGGTGGAAATCGCGGCCTGTGGGCTGAATTTCGCGGATTTGCTGATGATCCGGGGGCAGTATCAGGACACGCCCGCCCTGCCCTTCACATTGGGCATGGAAATCGCCGGAACCGTGCGCGGCCATGGCGACGGGGTGACCGGCCCCGCCATCGGCACCCGGGTTGCGGTGTTTGCCGATCAGGGCGGGCTTGCCGAGTTTGGGGTTTTCCCCGCGTCCCGCGCCATCGCCATCCCCGAGGAGATGCCGTTCGAGGATGCGGCGGGGTTCCTGATCGCCTATGGCACTTCCCATCTGGCGCTGGCGCATCGGGCGCATCTGCGGGCGGGGGAACGGTTGCTGGTGCTGGGTGCCGCGGGCGGTGTCGGTCTGACAGCGGTCGAAATCGGGGCCCGCATGGGCGCCGAGGTGATCGCCTGCGCGCGCGGGGCCGACAAGCTGGCCGCGGCCCGCGCCGCCGGGGCGGCCCACGCGATCGACAGTGAAACCGGCGACATCCGCGCCGAGGTCAAGGCGTTGGGCGGGGCCGATGTGGTCTATGACGCGGTGGGCGGCGCGCAATTCACCGCGGCGATGCGGTGCACCAACCCCGAAGGGCGCATTCTGGTCATCGGTTTCGCCAGCGGAGAGATCCCCGACATTCCGGCCAACCACCTGCTGGTCAAGAACATCTCCGTGATCGGCCATTACTGGGGCGGCTACATGCAATTCGCGCCCGAAACCCTGACGGACAGTCTTGCGACCCTGTTCGGCTGGTATCGCGACGGCGGGCTCAGGCCGCATATCGGGGCCACCTATCCGCTGGATCAGGCCGCCGATGCACTGGCGCTGCTGAAAGGGCGGAATTCGACGGGCAAGGTTGTCGTGACACCGTAAAGCCGCCGGACCGGGGCGGGTCGTCCCGAGGACCCGCACGGCGACGGCCCGCGCGGCCGGTCGGGCACATGGAATGGCCCCACCTTCACCAATGAACCGGAGCCCGGCGTCTTCCACGAAAGCACCGACGGCAAGATCTATTTCTTTCCCGATCTGGGGCCGGTCGACACGCTGAGCGAAGCCAGCGCCGTTTCGCCCGCCCACCGGTCCGGCCCAGTCGGCCCCCGTGGCCACGCCAGAAAAAAAGCCCCCCGTGCGCGCAGGCACGAGGGGCTTTTCCGATGTTTACGTGGTGCTGGAGGTTACTCGTCCTCAAGGCTCAGCGCGACGAAACGCGGGTTCCCGGCGCGGCGGATCAGCAACAGAATGCTCTTCTGTCCGGCGTCCCGGGCCTCGGTCACGCGGGTCTCAAACTCCGCAACGTCGCTGACCGGGCGCTGGCCCACCTCGGTAATGATGTCGCCGGCCATGAGGCCCTTGGCGGCGGCGTCGCTTTCGACATCCACCGCTTCGATCACCAGCCCGCCCTGAACGCCCTGGGCGCCCAGTTCCTCGCGGCGCGCATCGGTCAGCGGCGTCAGCGTCATGCCCATCACATCGGCGCTGGAGGGCGTCTGCGGCGTGGCACCCGGCCCTGCGGCCCCTTCGGCGGTTTCCCGTCGCCCGAGCGTCACCCGCAGGGTCTGCGTGGCGCCGTCGCGGAACACCACCATGCGCACGGTCTCGCCCACCGGTGCGTTGCCCACGTTGCGGACCAGTTCGCCGGTATCGTTCACATCCGTTCCATCGAAGGACAGAATGACATCGCCAACCTCCACACCGGCCTCCATCGCCGGGCCTTCCGGCACGTCGGTCACAAGCGCGCCGCGTGCCTCCTCAAGGCCCAGACCTTCGGCGATATCGTCGGTCACGTTCTGAATGCGCACACCCAGCCAGCCGCGGCGGGTTTCGCCAAACTCACGCAATTGCGCCACGACATCGGTCACCACGGTGGATGACATGGCAAAGCCAATGCCGATCGAGCCGCCATTGGGCGACAGGATCGCCGTGTTCACGCCGATGACCTCGCCATCCATGTTGAAAAGCGGCCCGCCCGAGTTGCCCCTGTTGATCGCGGCATCGGTCTGGATGAAATCGTCATACTGGCCTGACAATTCACGCCCGCGGGCCGACACGATACCGGCGGAGACCGAAAAGCCCTGACCAAGGGGGTTGCCCATGGCCATGACCCAATCGCCCACGCGCATCACATCGCTGTCGCCGAAGGGAACGAAGGGCAGCGGTTCATCGGGCTCCACCTTCAAAAGCGCGATATCCGTGCTGGGGTCGGTCCCGATCACCTCGGCATCAAGCACGAACCCGCCGCGAAACTCGATCAGGATTTCATCGGCCCCTGTGATCACGTGATTATTGGTCACGATATAGCCGTCTTCGGAGATCACGAACCCGGAGCCGAGCGCCTGACTGCGGCGCGGCGCTTCCTGCCCGCGATTGTTGCGGTTCATGAAGTCGTTGAAGAAATCCTCCAGCGGGGAGCCTTCGGGCACCATCGGCTGCGGGCCCGTGCGGGCGGCCACCACCGATGAGGTCGTGATGTTGACCACGGCATCGCCCACCTGATCGACCAGATCGGCAAATGTCGCGGGTCGGGCCGTCTGGGCGCTTGCCGGGGAAAAGCTGGCCAGAACGGCTAGGATCGCCATCGCCAGGATCATCGCCATCATCGATACGCGATAGACCATGCTACGCTCCTGACTGGCGCTCAGGGCGTAGGCACGCGCCCCTTGTCGCTGATGGGTCTTTTGGATGTTCACGGATCGTCCTCCTGTCACGCCGTAGGCGGATGTCTCCCGCCCTTCGACCCATAATATTTGACCGAAGACGGCTATAATCAACCGCAGCCGTGTGGCTCAGGGATCAGATATCCGCCAGTTCGGTGTCACATAGACGTGAAGCAGTCTCGCATCCGGGCATCCACCCGGCAATGAGTCTCTTGCCCCGGCCCCGGTCCGCACCGTTTTTCAGCCCAGAAGACTTGTCGCCCAGGACACCAGGACGGCCCCGATCACGATTGCGAAAAAGCCGATGAGCCGGCGGGTCTCCACCGGGATCTGGGTCAGCACGCGCATCAGGTCTTCCAGACGCGATGGGGCCAGTGCGAACACCAGCCCCTCGATTACCAGAACCATGCCGATCCCCAGAAGGATCGTCGCAAGCATCGGACGGGCCTATTCCTGCGCGGGCGCCAGAAGCGTGCCCCGGGATTCGCCCAGATACTCGAAGAACTCGCCATCCGGGCTGATCACCATGGTGGAGTTCTGCTGCCGCAGGGCGCGCTCATAGGCCGTCATCGACCGGTAGAACTCGAAGAATTCCGGGTCCTGACCGAAGGCTTCGGCGAAGATCCGGTTGCGTTCGGCATCTGCCTCACCCCGGATGATCTCCGCCTCGCGATTGGCCTCCGACACAAGCTCGACCACCGTCCGGTCCGCCTGCGCGCGCACCCTGAGCGCGGCCTCTTCACCCCGGGCGCGTTCGTCCGTCGCCTCCCGTTCGCGTTCCGCCCGCATCCGCGAGAAGGTCGCATCGAGGTTCTGGGTCGGCAGATTGGTCTGCTTCAGACGCACATCGAGCACTTCCAGTCCAAGCGGCAGCGCACTTGCCCGGGCCTGCGCGGTGATCCGCGCCATGAGTTGGGCCCGATCGGCCGAAAGGATCGTGTTGGATGTCACCCCCTCGGAACCGAGCACCCCCCGGATCTGCGGGTTCAGAATACCCTCCAGCCGCGCCTCGGCCACGCTCATCCCGCCGACGCCCACGGCACGGCGGAACTGCTCCACATCGTTGATCCGGTACCGTGCGAAGGCGTCCACGACCAGACGCCGGTCATCGGACGGGGTCACCTCGATCGCGGCTGTGTCGAGCGACAGGATCCGGTCGTCGTAATAGACCACTTGCTGAGCGATCGGGATCTTGAAGTACAATCCCGGGTCTTCGATGGCCTGGCGGATCTGGCCGAACTGCAGAACCAGCGCGCGCTGCCGCTCGTCCACGATGAAGATCGAACTGAGCAGCCCGATCACCGCGACGATCACCACGGGGACGACATAAACCATACGTTTCATCAGTTGCTGCTCCCTGTGGTGGTGGTGGTTGCTCCGGCGCCGCTATTGCGGCGCAGTTCGTTCAGCGGCAGATAAGGCACAACACCGTTCGTGCCGCCCTCTCCATTGCTGTCGAGGATGACCAGATCGACATCGCTGAAGACCCGCTCCATGGTTTCGAGATAAAGGCGTCGCCGCGTCACTTCCGGGGCTTGCTCATATTCGCCCAGCACCGCGAGGAAGCGGCTCGCTTCACCTTCGGCCTCGTTCACCACCCGGGCGCGATACCCTTCGGCCTGTTCGAGAAGCTGGGCCGACTCACCCCGGGCGCCGGCCAGAACCTGGTTGGCATAGGCATCCGCACGGCGTTCAAGCTGGTCGCGCTCCTGTTCGGCGGCCTGCACGTCGCGGAACGCATCGATCACTTCCGATGGCGGGTCGGCGCGGTCGAGGTTCAGACGAACGATATTGATACCGCTTTCATAGCTGTCGAGCGTGGACTGGATCAGTTCACGCACCGTATCGGCGATGGCTTCCCGGTCCCGGTTCAGGATCGGCGCCAGCTGGGAGGCCGCGATGATCTCCCGCATGGCCGATTCCGACACCGCGCGCACGGTCGCTTCCGGGTCACGCAGATTGAACAGGAACTTGCTCGGATCGTTGATGTTCCAGACCACTTCGAAATCGATGTCCACGATGTTCTCGTCCGTGGTCAGCATCAGCCCGGTATCGGAGGCGCCGGACCGGTTGGTCCCGATGCTTTCCGTCCGTTCCGAGGTCACCGCGATGACTTCGGCGGTGACCACCGGCCAGGGCGCGAAGTTCAGGCCCGGCTCGCCCACCTGGGAAAACGTGCCCAGAAACAATTCCACCGACTGCTCTTCGGGCCGCACCGTGTAGACCGACGAGAAGAGCCAGAGAAGAAACAGGGCCGCACCGCCCAGGAGCCATCCGCGGCGCCCGATCTCCGGGAACTGACCGCCACCGTCGCCGGAGCCGCGGTTGCCGCCACCGCGCCCGCCCATGAGCACGCGCAACTGCTCCTGACCCTTGCGGACGATTTCATCAATCTCGGGGATCTGCTGGCTGCCATCGCCGCCGCCGGGCCTGCGCCCGCCGCCTCGGTTATCATCACCGCCGCGGTTGCCACCGCCGCTTCCGGAGCCGCCTCCGCCGCCCCATGGACCGCCGTTATTGCCAGCCATTGATGTCTATTCCCCTCATCATCACGTCTGTTGTGTGTCTATATGGGGCCTAATGGCCCCAGTTGCACGGGCAACCTGTGCGTTTTCTGCGTGAAATCAAGCCACCCGCATGGGTGTCTTCATCGTCACCAGTTCTTCGGACATCGTCGGGTGCACCGCGACGGTCCTGTCAAAGTCTTCCTTGGTTGCGCCCATTTTGACCGCAATCCCAGCAAGTTGGATCATCTCTCCGGCCCCGGGCGCGACGATATGACAGCCCAGAACGGTGCGGTTTTCCTTCGAAACGACCAGTTTCATCAGCACCCGGTCCGGCCGCCCCGCAAAGGCCGATTGCATGGGCCGGAACGAGGTGCAGTAGATTTCCACCGGCTCCCGTTCGCGGGCCTCTTCCTCGGTCAGACCGACCGTGCCCAGTTCGGGCTGCGTGAACACCGCCGAGGGGATCAGGTGGTGATCGACCGGCGTCGGGTTGCCGTTGAACACCGTCTCGACGAAGGCCATGCCCTCGCGGATCGCGACCGGGGTCAGCTGCACCCGGTTGGTCACATCGCCGATCGCATAGATCGAGGGGACGGCCGTCTGGCTGTAGTCATCCACCACGATCTCCCCGCGGCGGCCGATTTCCACGCCGATCTCCTTCAGCCCCATGTCTTCGGTGTTGGGGTCCCGCCCGGTCGCGAACAAGACCGCGTCATAGACCGCTTCGGTGCCGTTGGTCGCCTTGACCCAGACCGGCCCCGAGCCACCACCATCCGCATCCTCGCCCACCCGTTCGCCCGCGGGCGCGCCCATCGCCGCATCGCTCTGCGTGCCGGTCCAGCTGGCCGTGTGATCGTCGCTGGCGCGGGCCATTTCCACGATGTTGGTGCCCAGATGCAGGTTCACCCCTTTTTCGCGCATCATCTCGGCCACCAGCCCGCGCGCCTCGTCATCAAAGCCGCGCAGGATCTGCGCGCCGCGATAGAATTGCGTCACCTCCACGCCCAGCCCGTTCATGATGCCCGCGAACTCGCAGGCGATGTAGCCGCCGCCGATGATCAGCAGACGCTTGGGCAGTTCGGGCAGATGGAAGATGTCGTCCGATACGATCCCCAGATGCGCATTCGCCATGTCCGGGCGTACCGGCCGCCCGCCGGTCGCCACCAGGATGTGCTTCGCCGTCTTCTTCGCCCCGTCGGCCAGTTCCACCGTATGGGCATCGGCCAGACGCGCCCGGGTATCGTAGATCTCCACATCCGAGCCCTTCAGGAGGTTGCGATACACCCCTTCCAGCCGGTCTAGCTCCGAATTCAGATGTTGGGAGAATCGCGGCCAGTCGAAGGCGCCGTCCTCCAGATCCCAGCCATAGCTGCGCGCGTCGTCGAACATCTCGCGATAACCCGAAGCGAAGACCATGAGCTTTTTCGGCACGCAGCCGCGGATCACGCAGGTGCCGCCCATCCGGCTGCTTTCCGCAATCGCCACCCGGGCCCCGCCCGCCGCCGCAACCCGCGCCGCACGCACCCCGCCGGACCCGCCGCCGATGACGAAAAGGTCGTAATCAAATGCCATCAGCCGGTCCTTCCCGCGCCCTTAGTCGGCGACATCGACGAACAGGTTATCGGTGTCGACGATCTCGATCCGTTCATGTTCCACGGTGCCGTTGTTGATGTCGCGCACCTCGACCGTACCATCGGAATTGCCGATCACGACGATGTCGCAGATATCCAGGAACAGCCCGTTTTCCACCACGCCGGGGATCTGGTTCAGAACCAGGCTCAACTGCTGCGGGTTGCCGATACGGCGCAGGTGCAGGTCCAGAATATAGTTGCCCTCGTCGGTGCGAAACGGCTCGTCCATGTTCAGTCGAAGCGACGCATTCCGGCCCTGAACATCAATGTTCGAAAGCATTTCCTCGATCAGCGCCTTGGTCGTCTGCCAGCCGAACGGGATCACCTCCACCGGCAGGGGAAACGCGCCCAGCGTGTCCACCTGCTTGGACGGATCGGCGATCACGATCATCTGGTCCGACGCGGTGGCGACGATCTTTTCCTGCAACAGCGCCCCACCGCCGCCCTTGATCAGGTTCAGGTTGCTGTCGTATTCATCCGCCCCGTCGATCGTCAGATCCAGCCATTTGACCTCGTCCAGCGTTCTGATCGGCACACCGACCTGCCGGGCCAGATCGGCCGTCCGCGACGAGGTGGCCACGCCCGTGACCCGGATGCCCTCCTCCCGGACGATCTCTCCCAGACAGCGCACCATCCACGCGGCGGTGGAGCCGGTGCCAAGGCCCACGCGCATCCCGTCCTCAACATAATCGACCGCCCGCTTGGCAGCCACGAATTTCGCTCGGTCGATGGGCGAAAGCTCCGCCGTCATGTTGGTATCCGTCCGTTGTTTCGGGGCCTGTTTACAGAAGCCGGTGCGGGCATGCGAGAGGAAATGACCTCAGATCAGCGCCTCCAGCGCGGCATCGAGCATCTCGCGCGGCAGGATGATCAGCATGCCGGGCCCGTCAAAGGCCATTTCGACCCGCGGCGCCACCGCCTCGTTCGAGGTTCCGATCTGCCCCCAGGGCCGGAAGTCGACCGGGTCGATCGGCCAGCGCAAACCGGTGGACCGGCCCCGGACCGGCGCCAGAGGAAACAACGACACCCGCGTGCCCGGCGGCAGCGTCAGGGCGATCTCGGGCGGGGCGTGAAAGGCGATGTCATCGCTTCCCAGTACCACGCAGGTCTTCTCGGGCCGGGTCACCAGCGTGTTGTAGACAGACAGCTCATGATCGATCCGCCGGCCGGTAAACCCCACCGCAATCACCCCCGGCGCCGCGATATTGCGCAGGGCCTTGTCGAAATCGGTGCTGATTTGTTCATCAATATGGTGAATACTGCGCGGGTCCAGTGCGGCCCGTGCCGCCGATCCAAGCGAATCCATGTCGCCGATCACGGCCCGGGGTCGATGACCGCTGGCGAGCGCCCGATCGGCCCCGCCATCGGCGGCCACAAGAACCGGTGCGCGGCGCAGCGCATCGGCAAGATCGGCGGGTTCATGCTGCCCCCCGCCCAATAATGTCACCAATGTGTCAGCGCGAACAATCACAGAAGGATTTGGCAAATTGTCGCCTTTTTTGAGGTTAAAGATCACCGAATGGCCCAAATACCGTCCCGTTTCCTAGGAATCAGTTTGTTACACCAAATGACGAGATGGTAAATTCCGGCCTCGTCCGGACGAGCAGAGTGAAGTTGAGCGATGTCTGACGCAAACAAGATCTTGACCGTATCCTACGGCACATTTTCCTGCACTCTGGAGGGCTTCGAAGACCCGTTCAGTGCGATGAAAGGCATTGCCGAGTATTTCCGCGACCTTGCCGCGGAGGACCGGTATTTCGGCGCCGAGCCCCCCACGCCCGATACCGAGATGCTGCAACGCATCACCGAAGAGGCGATCAACCGCCGGGTCGAGGCGCGGATGTCCGAAACCGGGCTGATCATGCGCCCGCAGATCGAGGACGCGGTCGAAACGCCGGCTGCCGATGAAGTTGCCCTGGCAGATCGCGCCCCCATCTCGCCCGCCCCGGCGACAGCCACGGAAGACAACATAGTCGCCAAACTCGATGCGGTTGCCGACGCGCCCGAGGCCGAACTGAAAGCCCCCGACACGGAGCCGCTCGCCACCGCCACGCCGCAGCCGGACGAACCCGAAGATGGCGTCCCCGAAGATGCCGGCCGGGGCGACGCCGATGACAAGGAGAAGCCGGTCGCGGAAGACACGCGCCCGGTCGAAATCGTCGCAGAGACCGAGGACACGCCGGACACCGGCGATGAGGCCGTCGCAGTCACGCAGGCGCCCGAAGCCGCGGCCGAAGAACCCGACGAGGCATCCGACGACATCGCCGCCATCGCCCCTGAGGAGACCACGGAGGAGGACACGTCCGGGACCGACGCCGCCGACATGGAGCCCGCCGAGAGCGAGGCCGCGGCTGAAGCCGCCGAGCTTGATCAAGAGCCCGCGGATGACGGGACCGAGGATGACGGGGCCGAAGCGGAAGACGCGATGCTGGCCAGCATCGCTGCCGCCACCGCTTCCGAAGATCGGGCGGATGATAAGGCGCAGGATGCGGATATCTTCGCCGGTGAGAGCGATGAGGAAGGCTCCTTCGCCGAAACCTCCGACGCCGGGCCATCCGAGGATATCGACGTCGCCGCCTTCTTTGCCGAGGGCGAGGGGGATGAGCCCGAACTGGCCGAAGATGACGGGTTCTTCGCCGACCAGCCCGCCGATGGAGCCGAAAGCGTCGCCGCCAAACTGGCGCGGATCCGTCAGGTCGTCGCCGAGGAAGACGACGGAGATGCGCCGACCGACTGGTTCATCGAGGATCAGGACAGCGGTACCGCCGATGACGTCCCCGAGGCCGAGGCCTTCGCCGAAGCGTCACCGGATATGGCCGACGACCTGCCCGAAGCGGAAACCGCAGAGGACGAGTCGCAGGCAGTCGCCGACGCCGCATCTGAAGAGGACGGGGCGGAGACCGGTGCCGAAAGCACCGACCCCGAGGCGCAGGCCGACACCGCGCCGGAAGATGCGATCCGGGCCGAGATCACCGTCCTGCGCGCCAGCCGGGACGACACCGCCGCCGCCCCGGACGCCACCGAAGACATGCCCGCCGAAGATCATGCGGAGGCCGCGCTCAGCGCCGAAGCAGAAGCGGAATTGCAGGCCGAACTGGCCGCGATCGAACGCGAACGTCAGGCGCAGGAAGAACAGCGCGCCTCCCGGCGGCGCCAGTTTGCCGATCCCGACGAGCGCGAAGAGGCGGATGCCGAAGTCAGCCGCCTGTTCGAGGCCACCGCCAGCCGTCTGGAAACCGAGGAAACCAACCGCCGCCGCGCCAATATCGAACATCTCAAGGCCGCCGTCGCCGCGCGGAGCGCCGAGGAAAAACTCGGCGGCAGTGACAGCGCCGGTTCCGATCATACTGCGGATTACCGCGACGATCTGGCCCGTGTTATGCGCCCGCGCAGGGTGCGCGTCGATGGCACCCGCCGCCCGCGGGCCGAAAACCGGCCGGCGCCGCTCGTGCTTGTCTCCGAACAGCGGATCGACACCGCGCGCGACACCGGCGGCGACACGCCTGCCGCCCCCGCACGGCCGCGCCGCGTGACCTCCGGCAGCCTTGCGCTGGCCGATCACGAAGACGAGGCACGGATGCAGAGCCCGCTCCGCCTCAACGAGGAGAACCGGGCCGAGACCCAGACGCGCGCGGAGCCGGCCCCGGAGTTTTCCGAGACCGACCGCGCAGACACCGCACCGCAGCACCGCGACGACACCGGCGACCGGCACGCACCGCGCAAGATCGCGTCAAGCCTTGCCGATCTGGCCGCCCGCGCCGGTCAGATCATCGGCGCGGCCAGTTCCCGCAGGCGTGCGGAATTCATCGAAGAGGACGCGACAGCCGCGGAGACCGCGTATCTGGCGGAGCCGGAGCGGGACATGGCCGCGCATCAGACCCACCACGCCGATGCCGCAACCGACGAGATCGCGCCGGTCGACAGGCCCCGGCAGGACACGCCCCGCCCGACGGAGCCCGAGAGCGATTACGACGACGACCTGGCCGATGATCTGGCCGACACCGGCACATGGACCGAGGATCAGACGGATGCGTCTGCCCGGCCCGCGGCGGACGCCACCGATGCCACGGCCACCGAAGAGACGGACGCGCCCGCGCAACCGGCGACCGGTTTCCCCGCCTATCTGGCCAAACACGATGCCAGCACCGTGCAGGACAAGATGGAACTGGCCGCCGCCTATATCACCCACGAAGAAGGGCGCAGCGTTTTCGGCCGCCCCGATCTCGTGCGGCACATGTCGGCAGCGGGCGACGACGCGGCCGACCGGGAAGAGGGGCTGCGCGCCTTCGGCATCCTGCTGCGCGACCGTCTGATCAAGAAGGTCGGCCGTGGCGAATACAGGCTGACCCGCCGGTCCCGCTACTTCAAGCGCTGAACCAGCCTGCGAGCCGCAGGAAAGACCCCATGCCTCTTTCCCCGGAGGCATGGGGTTTCTTCATGGATCATGGGGGTCTGAAACGTAATGGCGCCGCGATGCCTACGGGTCCTTGGGCGGGGCCGCGTCCGGGTCCGCCTGACCGACGCCCCGGAACACCGCCTTGAAGGGCAGCGCCCAGAGAATTCCCAGGACCACATAGATCGCAAGTTCGACCAGCACCGAGGGCCGTTCGAACAGGCTCACCACGAACCACGCCGCCGCGATGTAGAGCGGCAGGCCAAGCAGCAGGATCAGCAGCGACAGCCGCCGTCTGGTCTTGTAGCTCAAGGCCATGGGTCGCCCTCCTTCTTCAGTCGGCAAACGGATCGGTCACAAGGATCGTGTCCTCGCGCTCCGGCGAGGTGGACAGTAGGGCGACCGGGCACTGGATCAACTCCTCGATCCGCCGGACATACTTCACCGCCTCGCCCGGAAGATCGGCCCAGGAGCGGGCGCCCGCGGTGCTGTCGGACCAACCTTTCATCGTTTCATAGATCGGGGTCACGCGCGCCTGCTGCTCGGATGCGATCGGCAGATAATCCAGCCGTTTCCCGTCCAGCTCGTAGCCGACACAGATTTTCAGCTCCTCGAACCCGTCCAGAACATCCAGCTTCGTCAACGAGATACCGTTCACGCCCGAGGTCGCGCAGGTCTGGCGCACCAGCACCGCGTCGAACCAGCCGCAGCGGCGCTTGCGACCGGTGGTGGTGCCGAATTCGTGGCCCTGTTCGCCAAGGCGCTGGCCATCCTCATCGAACAGTTCGGTCGGAAACGGGCCCTCGCCCACACGGGTCGTGTAGGCCTTGACGATGCCCAGCACGAAATCGATCGAGCCCGGGCCGACGCCCACGCCGGTGGCGGCCTGCCCGGCGATGACGTTGGAGGAGGTCACAAACGGGTAGGTTCCGAAATCGATATCCAGAAGCGCGCCCTGCGCCCCCTCGAAGAGAATACGCTTGCCCGCACGGCGCGCCTCGTTCAGCACCTTCCAGACCGGTTTCGCATAAGGCAGGATCTGCGGAGCCACCGCGCGGAGCGATGCCAGAAGCGCGTCGCGGTCCACCGGGTCCAGCCCCAGCCCCCGGCGCAGCGCGTCGTGATGGATCAGCGCGCGATCCACGCGCAGTTCCAGCGTCGCGTCATCCGCCAGATCGGCGACGCGCACCGACCGGCGCCCCACCTTGTCCTCATAGGCCGGGCCGATCCCGCGCCCGGTGGTGCCGATCTTGGCTACGCTGTTCTGGCTTTCCCGCGCCCGGTCAAGCTCTCCGTGGATCGGCAGGATCAGCGGCGTGTTCTCGGCCACCATCAGGGTTTCGGGCGTGATCTCGACACCCTGGCCGCGGATCCCCTCGATTTCCTCCATCAGATGCCACGGATCCAGCACCACACCATTGCCGATGACCGACAGCTTGCCGCCGCGCACCACGCCCGAGGGCAGCGCGTGCAGCTTGTAGACCTCGCCGTCGATCACAAGTGTGTGGCCCGCATTGTGCCCGCCCTGAAACCGCGCGATCACGTCGGCGCGTTCGCTGAGCCAGTCGACGATCTTGCCCTTGCCCTCGTCGCCCCATTGCGCGCCGACAACCACCACATTGGCCATGTTCCGAAACCCCGTTGTCGTGAAACCGGTGCCGGTATAGCCGCGCGCGCCCGGGGGCGAAACCTGTTTGTTTCGCGCCACGCAAGCTGCCGCCCAATGGGTGCCGCGCACAGAAAATGATTGCGCAATCAGCGGCTTTTCAGCCTATGGTTGCGCTATCCGCCCTTGCGGCGGCCTGTCGCATCTCATAAGTAGGCACCGACCAAAATCAGGCAGAAGACCCGCCCATGGAAAATATCATCCTCGTCATTCACCTGATCCTCGCCATCTGCCTGATCGGCGTTGTGCTTTTGCAGCGCTCCGAAGGGGGCGGTCTGGGGATCGGCGGCGGGGGCGGTGTGATGACCGGGCGGCAGGCGGCAACCGCACTCGGCAAGCTGACCTGGGCCTTCGCCATCGCGTTTCTGGCCACCTCGATCACGCTGACAATCATCGCGACGCAGAACTCGGCCTCCGACTCGGTGCTCGACCAGTTGGGAATTGAAGCGCCCGCCGACGGCGATGCCGGCGATGCTCTGCTGCCGCCCGCCCCGACCCTGCTGCCGCCGAGTTCCGGCGAAGCACCGGCCCTTCCACCCCGCGCAGATGAATAAATCTGGGGTTTCCGCCCCGTCAGTTTACATCATGTAGCGTTTTTCTTGTCCTTTGCGGGCGAATCCTGTTATTCTTAAATCCCGTGATAGACGGATTCGGATGGGCGCCGGACGGCAGGGTTTGGTCCATCCTCACGGGGAGTTTCAAGATCAGATGGCGCGTTTTATCTTCATCACCGGCGGTGTCGTGTCGTCGCTTGGCAAGGGCCTTGCCTCGGCGGCGCTCGGTGCCTTGCTTCAGGCGCGGGGCTACACGGTGCGGCTGCGCAAACTCGACCCTTATCTGAACGTCGACCCCGGCACGATGAGCCCGTTCGAACATGGCGAGGTGTTCGTGACCGATGACGGGGCCGAAACCGATCTCGATCTGGGCCATTACGAACGCTTCACCGGCGTGGCCGCGCGCAACACCGACAGCGTCAGTTCCGGGCGGATCTATTCCAACGTTCTGGAGAAGGAACGCCGCGGCGACTATCTGGGCAAGACCATCCAGGTGATTCCCCACGTCACGAACGAGATCAAGGATTTCATCTCCATCGGGGAGGATGAGGTCGATTTCATGCTCTGCGAAATCGGCGGCACCGTCGGCGATATCGAAGGGCTGCCGTTTTTCGAGGCGATCCGGCAATTCGGCCAGGACAAACCCCGCGGCCAATGCGTTTTCATGCATCTCACGCTGCTGCCCTATATCAAGGCCTCGGGCGAGCTGAAGACCAAACCCACCCAGCACAGCGTCAAGGAAATGCGCTCCATCGGTCTGGCCCCCGATATTCTGGTCTGCCGGTCCGAGGGGCCGATCCCGGAAAAGGAGCGCGAGAAACTCGCGTTGTTCTGCAACGTGCGGCCCGATGCGGTCATCGCCGCGCAGGATCTGGAATCCATCTACGAGGCGCCGCTTGCCTATCACCGCGAGGGCATGGATCAGGCGGTGCTGGACGCGTTCGGCATCGCGCCCGCGCCGAAGCCCAATCTGGCCGTCTGGGAAGACGTGGCCGACCGGATCCACAATCCCGAAGGCGAGGTGCGCGTCGCCATCGTGGGCAAATACACCCAGCTTGAAGACGCCTACAAGTCGATTGCCGAGGCGCTGACCCATGGCGGCATGGCCAACCGCGTCCGCGTGGTGGCCGAATGGATCGACGCGGAAATCTTCGAGCGTGAAGACCCCGCCCCCTGGCTTGAAGGCTTTCACGCCATTCTGGTGCCCGGCGGCTTCGGCGAACGCGGGACCGAAGGCAAGATCAAGGCCGCGGAATTCGCCCGCACCCGCAAGATCCCCTATCTCGGCATCTGTCTGGGCATGCAGATGGCGGTGATCGAAGCGGCCCGTAATCTGGCCGATCTGGACGATGCCGGGTCGGAGGAGTTCGACCATGAGGCCGGAAAGAAGCGTTTCACGCCCGTGGTTTATCACCTGAAGGAATGGGTGCAGGGCAATCACAAGGTCAAGCGCAAGCCCGGCGACGACAAGGGCGGCACCATGCGGCTTGGCGCCTATGACGCCGTTCTGACCGAAGGCACCAAGGTGGCCGAAGTCTATGGCAACACCGCGATCGAGGAACGCCACCGCCACCGCTACGAGGTGGATATCCGCTATCGCGAAGCCCTTGAAAAGCAGGGGCTCATCTTCTCCGGCATGTCGCCGGACGGCCGCCTGCCCGAGATCGTCGAGGTCAAGGATCACCCGTGGTTCATCGGCGTTCAGTTCCACCCCGAACTGAAATCGAAACCCTTCGCGCCCCACCCGCTGTTTCGGGATTTCGTGCGCGCCGCCAAGGACAATTCGCGGCTGGTCTAGCGCGTACGCGCCCCCGCGCCTTGGCCGCCACAGCGGCCGAAGCATCCCTCCCCCAAACAACGCGCCCCGTCCAGTCCGGCACCCCACCGCCGCCCCCCCCCGCGATTGGATCTTGCCGAACATCGTTCCTGCCCGTGCCCGGCCCCCGGCCCCGCCCCTGGCCGGATGACCGGCCACCCCCTATCCAACCGCCGATCTGTTGCATAAATACAACAACTTTCGGCCCGGACACGCGCAGGCGACATCGCTTTGAACCTTCGCACCCCCGCGCCCGTCCCAAGACAGAGCTGTCGCAGTTTCGCCCAGCTCAAAATGGAGACCTGGTTAATGCAAAAAATTCTCAAAACATTTGGCTTGGCGACAGCCTGTTCCCTGACCCTGGCCACCGCATCCCTGGCGCAGGACGCCCTGCAGTGGCAGGGGTTTTATGGCGGCTTGCAGGCAAACTCGATCAGTCCCGAAATCGACGGACTCTTCATCCCGCTTGGCAGCGGTCAGAGTGTCGGCGTCTTCGGCGGATACAATCACGCCGTGGGGGATCACTTCGTCATCGGCGGCGAGCTGAACTACAACTCCGATACCAGTATCGAGATCACCCCCGCCGTGGATCTGACGCTTGAAGGGCTGCTCACCATTCGTGCGCGCGCCGGCTATGCCATTGGCAACGCCCTGTTTTACGGCTCTCTCGGCTACGCGCAGACGGATGTGTCGCTCACCGGCGCCCCGTTCACGCTGGAAGCGGATGGCGCGATTTTCGGGCTGGGGGTCGAAGCGATGCTGACAAGCAACATCTCGGCCCGGATCGAATACATCCGCTCGGATATGGATCTGAGCGGCGGGCCGATCCCGCCGGGCACGAATGTGAATGCCGACAGCGTGACCATGGGCATCGCCTACCATTTCTGATGCCCTCACAGGACACATGGAAACGGGGCGCGCGGTCGCGCGCTCCGTTTCCCGCGCTTGCGGCGCGCGGGCGACATCGACCGGGCCTTGCCAATCTCTCCCCGCCGGATCAATCCTGCACATCCGAAGCCTCAACCGGATCACGCGCATGATGCTCCCCTTCGCCACCTATGATGTTTTCACCGACACCGCCTTTGCCGGAAATCCGCTCGCGATCGTGGAGCAGGCCGATGCGCTCGGCACCGCGCAGATGCAGGCTCTGGCGCGCGAGTTCAATCTCAGCGAAACCCTCTTCGTGCAGACCCCGGACGACCCCTCCCACACCGCCAAGGTCCGCATCTTCTTTCCCACCGCCGAAATCCCCTTCGCCGGGCATCCCACCATCGGCTGCGCGATCCATCTGGCCAGCACCGCACAGCCCGCCGGCGATTTCGAGACGCTGATCACGTTGGAGGAGGTCGCAGGCCTCGTTCCGGTCACCGTCACCCGCCGGGGGCAAAGCATCACCGCCGAACTGACCGCACCGAAAATCCCCGCCCCCCATCCCGGCACCGCCGATCCCGCGCGGGTCGCCGCCGCGCTGGATCTGCCCCGGGACGCGATCGGCCCGCACAGGCCCGGCATCTGGCAGGGTGGGCCGGCTTTTCTCTATGCGCCCGTCACCGATCTTGGCGCGCTTGCCCGCGCCCGGCCCGTGGAGCCGCACTGGTCCGCGCTGATGGAGGCCGCGGATGTCGACAGCGCCTATCTCTACACCGCCGCCGGACCCGGTTACCGGGCGCGCATGTTTTCCCCCACCGCCGGTATTCACGAAGACCCCGCCACCGGATCGGCCAGCGCGATCCTTGCGGGCCAGCTTCTGGCCAATGGCGCGCTGACGGAAGGCACAACCGTCACCGACCTGCTTCAGGGGGTCGAAATGGGCCGCCCCAGCGCCATTCGCCTGACGACGGAGATCGCCGGCACGCGGATCGTCGCGATCCGCATCGCGGGCGGGGCCGTTCCGATCTCTCACGGTCAGATCCGCGCGCCGGGGTGAGCCTTGCCCCCCTGACCGCTCCGGCAGGACGGCATTAAGCCCGATGGTGAAAGCCCGCTTTACGAATGCGGGCCAAGACCCATATGAAGGCCCATGTTTGGTGATTTTCTGCGCCGATTGACGGCCCCCGACCCTGAACCGATGTCACAACCCGATGCCAGCCTTGCGCTGGCCGCCCTTCTGGTGCGCATCGCGCGCACCGATGGCGACTATGCCCAGGCCGAGATCGACCGCATCGACAGGCTTCTGGCCCGCCGCTACGGGCTGTCGCCCTTCGAAGCCAGCAAGCTGAGAACCGAGGCGGAAACGCTGGAGGCCGAGGCCCCGGACACGGTCCGCTTCACCCGCGCGATCAAGGACGCCGTCCTCTATGAAAACCGCAAGGAAGTGGTCGAGACCTTGTGGGAAATCGTTCTGGCCGACGGCGTGCGCGACGATGACGAAGACGCGCTGATGCGGCTGGTGGCCCCGATGCTCGGCGTCAACGACATGGACAGCAACCTGGCCCGCCAAAGGGTGGATGCGCGGCGGGAATGATCGCCGCCCTGCCCATGTACGACCGGGCGGAAATCCGGGACGCGACAGACCGGTTCTGGGCCCTGATCCGCGATGAGCTGCGCAGGCTCGGCCTCGCTGCGTCCGGCCGCGCTGACCCGCGACACCGACCCGTGGGAGATCTGGCAAAGCCCCGATCTGATCCTCGCGCAGACCTGCGGGCTGCCCTATCGCGCCCGTCTCGCCCCCCATGTCACGCTGGTGACCACCCCCGATTACGCGCTGCCCGGCTGCCCGCCCGGCCATTACAACAGCGTCATCGTGGCCCGCAGCACCAAGCCGGGGCCCAGGCCCGCGGTGAACGACGCGCTCAGCCAGTCGGGCTGGGCCGCGCTGAGCGACTGGGCCGCGGCGACCGGCCACCGGCTTGACGCGCCGCTGATGACCGGCGCGCATGAGGCTTCCGCCCGCGCGGTGGCCGAAGCCCGGGCCGATCTGGCCGCGATCGACGCGCAGACATGGCGGCTGCTGACCCGCCACGCCCCCTTCACCGCCGATCTGGTCGAGGTAGCGCGCACCGCACCGACGCCCGGCCTGCCGCTCATCACCGCCGGATCGCAAAGCCCCGCCCCGATCCGCGCCGCGCTGGACAGCGCATTGGCGGCGCTTGACCCCGCAGACCGGGCGGCGCTTGGCCTCCACGGCTTTTCCGACATCTCCGAATCGACCTATCTGGCGCAACCCATGCCGCCCAAACCCTAGGCGTCTGCCCTGTTTTTCCGCAGAATCGGCCGCCTCCCCCAAGGTCAACGGCCACGAATCCGTTGCAATCACCCTGATTCTCATGACAACTCTCCAAAACAACAGGGATCCTGCGCAAACGTGACCTCTGCCACACCCCCGGTGATCGAAATCACTGGTCTGCACAAAAGTTTCGGCGCCCTTGAGGTGCTGCGCGGTGTCGATCTGCGCGCCTCGGCGGGCGATGTCGTGTCGCTGATCGGCTCCTCGGGGTCCGGGAAATCCACGCTGCTGCGCTGTGCGAACCTGCTTGAGGACAGCCAGGAGGGCGAGATCCGCTTCGAGGGGGAGGCCGTGGAATGGCGCGGCACCGGCCACCATCGCCGCCCCGCGAACCCGGCGCAGGTCACCCGGATCCGAACCAATCTGTCGATGGTGTTCCAGCAGTTCAACCTCTGGGCGCATATGTCGATCCTGCAAAACGTGATGGAGGCGCCGGTCACCGTGCTGGGCGAGGACAGGGCCGAGGTCGAGACCCGCGCCCGCGCCCTGCTGGACAAGGTTGGGATCGGCGCCAAATGCGAGGCATGGCCGGCCCAGCTTTCGGGCGGACAGCAGCAACGCGCGGCGATTGCGCGGGCGCTCTGCATGCAGCCGCGAGCGCTTCTGTTCGATGAGCCAACCTCGGCCCTCGACCCGGAGCTTGAGCAGGAAGTTGTCAATGTTATCAAGGATCTGGCAAACGAAGGCAGGACGATGATCCTGGTCACCCATGACATGCGGCTGGCCCGCGATGTCAGCGATCACGTCATTTTCCTGCATCAGGGCCGTATCGAAGAAGAAGGCCCGCCCGACCAGCTTTTCGGCGCGCCCAGATCGACGCGCCTTCAGCAATTCCTCAGTCACGGCCACGCCGCCTGAGGCAATATCAACCAGGGAGTACCAAAATGAGAAACATCATTCTGTCCGCCACACTTCTGGCCATGTCCGCAGGGGCCGCGCTCGCCGATGCCCATTCGGTCGTCCGCATGGGCACCGAAGGCGCCTACCCCCCCTACAACTTCATCAACGACGATGGCGAAGTGGACGGGTTCGAGCGGGTTCTGGGCGACGAGCTTTGTGCCCGTGCCGGGCTGACCTGCGAATGGGTCCTGAACGACTGGGATTCGATCATCCCCAACCTGACCTCGGGCAATTACGACACCATCATCGCCGGCATGAGCATCACCGACGAACGGGACGAGGTGATCGATTTCACCCAGAACTACATCCCCCCCGCCTCGTCGCTCTTCGTCGCGCTCAGCGACGACGCCGATCTCGAAGGCGGCGTGATCGCGGCGCAGACCAACACGATCCAGGCCGGCTACATCGCCGAAACCGGTGCGACGCTTCTGGAATTCGCAACCCCTGACGAAACCGTGGCCGCCGTGCGCAACGGCGAGGCCGACGCGGTGTTCGCCGATGGCGATTTCCTTCTGCCGATCGCCAATGAAGATGCCGATCTGATGGTCGTCGGCGACCCGGTGCAACTGGGCGGCGGCGTCGGCATGGGCCTGCGCGAAACCGACACCGAACTGCGCGACGCGTTCAATGCCGCCATCCAGTCGATGAAGGATGACGGCACGCTGAACGCGCTGATCATCGAGTGGTTCGGCGAGGAAGCGGCGACCTTCTGATCAAGGGCGGGACTGGGGTGCCCGGGGGCTGATCTGATCGCCCGGGCGCCCCTGTCCCGAGACCGTCCGCACCGCCATCCGCCCGGCCCGCCCGCAGGGCCCGCACCAAGGAAGCTGAGGCGCAATGTTCGAATTCTGCGAAGATCCCAGCACTTTGGAAACCGCCAGATGGTTCGCCTGCTACCTCACCAACGGGGTGCATTTCCGCTTCTATCAGAGCTTCCTGACTGTCCTGCTCCTGCTGGCCATCACCGCACCCGTGGCGCTTGCCTTCGGCTTCGCCGGGGCGATGGCGTCGCGCTCCCATGTCGCGCCGCTGCGCTGGATCGGCAAGACCTACACCGCGATGGTGCGCGGCGTGCCCGATATCGCGTTCTTCCTGTTCTTCGTGATCGCGCTCGATCAGGCGCTGGAATGGCTGGCCCATCAGGCCGCCTGCCCCGACTGGACCGACCCGATCCGGCAGGGCGCGAATTTCATCGTCTGCGATGCGGCCAAGATCCCGCAAAGCAACGCCCCCCAATGGGTTCACGAGGCGTATAATTTCGGCATCGCCGTGTTCACCTTCGCCATCGTCTTCGGCGCCTTCGCGGCCAATGTGCTGTTCGGGGCCATGCGCGCCGTGCCGCGCGAGCAGCTTGAAACCGGCGAAGCCTATGGCATGACCCACCGGCAGACATTCTGGCGCATCCTCGTCCCGCAGATGTGGATCTACGCGCTGCCCGGGCTCTCCAATCTCTGGATGATCCTGATCAAGGCGACCCCGCTTCTGTTCCTGCTGGGGGTGGAGGATATCGTCTACTGGGCCCGCGAACTTGGCGGCTCCCGAACCTCGCAATACCAGTATCCGCATCCCGACTGGCGGCTGTGGTACTTTCTGGGCCTGCTCGTCTTCTATCTCGGCATGACGCGGATTTCCGAAATCCTGCTTGGCCGTCTGACCCGCCGGCTGTCGCGCGGGCAGGCCACGATGGCGGGCGAAGACCAGCGCAAGGCTTTCGCATGACGGGGCCGGGCCGGGCATCACGGGCGGGCGGGCCCGGCGCGACGGCGGGCGCGCGCACCGTTGGCCCGGGCGTTGCCGGAAAGGTCCGCCGATGAGCTGCCTTCAGACCATACAGGATTACGGCCTCCGCTCGCTCGGCTACGGGGAACGTCTGCTGCCGCGCGGCGACATCACGCTCTGCGAGCAGTTCACCCTGATCGGCTCGGGGATGATCTGGAATGTCTATTTCGGCGCGCTGGCCCTGATGTCGGGGTTTTTCTTCGCGGTCGCGCTCGCCGTGGCCAAGAACAGCCGCCCCTGGATCACGCGCAAACCGGCGGAATGGTTCATCTTCATCTTCCGCGGCTCACCACTCTTCATCCAGTTCTTTCTGGCCTATGAGACCTTCGTGCTGCTGCCGCGGGTCGGCATCGACATCAATCTCGGCTTTGCGGAGATCACCGCGGAAACGCGCTGGTTCGCGCGGGCATGGCTGGGGGCGTTGATCGTGCTCTTTCTCAACACCTCCGCCTATGCGGCGGAGATCTTCTATGGCGCGCTTCGCTCCGTGCCCAAGGGCGATCTGGAGGCCGCCGATGCCTATGGCCTGACCGGATGGACGCGCTTCCGCCGCGTGGTGTTCCCCACCACCATGCGTCTGGCATGGCCCTCCTACACGAACGAGGCGATTTTCCTCTTCCACGCCACCACGCTGGTCTATTTCTCGGGCTTTCCGGCCTTCCAGCAAAAGGGCGACGCGCTCTATTACGCGCAGTATTTCGCGGACCGGACCTTCAACCCCTTCATCCCCTACCCGATCGTGGCGGGCTATTTCGTGATCCTGACATTGTGCATCATCATGCTGTTCGGCATGATCAATGCCCGGCTCAACCGCCACCTGCCCTCTGAAACCCGCAGCAAGCTGCGCTATCGCCCGAACCTGATCCGATGAGCGACTATCTGGCCGACCATCCCGAGGTGAAATCGATCCGGGTCGCCGCCGCCGATCTGAACGGTCAGGCCCGCGGCAAACGCATCGCCCGGCGCTTTGCGGGCAAGGTGGCCGAAGAGGGCACGCGCTTTCCCTATTCGGTGATGAATCTCGACATCTGGGGCGAGGATATCGACGACAGCCCCCTTGTCTTCGAGGCCGGCGATCCCGATGGCGTTTTACGGCCGACCGAGCGCGGGTTCCTGCCCATGCCGTGGCTCCCCGCGCCCTCGGCGCTGCTGCCGATCTGGATGTTCCACGAGGATGGCCGCCCCTATGACGGGGATCCGCGTCAGGCGCTGGCCCATGTGCTGGCGCGCTACACCGCGCGGGGCCTGACCCCGGTGGTCGCGACCGAGCTGGAATTCTACATCATCGACGACCGCGGCCCCGATCTCAGGGTGCCGAAATCGCCCGTTTCCGGCAAACGCCGCCATCAGGCCGAAACGCTGGCCATGCGGCAGCTCGATGCGTTCGATATCTTCTTCACCGATCTCTACGACGCCTGCGAGGCGATGGATATCCCCGCCGACACCGCCATTTCCGAGGCCGGTCCGGGCCAGTTCGAGATCAATCTGATGCATCAGCCCGACGCGATGAAGGCCGCCGACGATGCGTGGCTTTTCAAGGTGATGGTGCGCGGGCTGGCGCGCAAGCACGGGTTCGCCGCCAGTTTCATGGCCAAACCCTATGCGGATTACTCCGGCAACGGGCTGCACAGCCATTTCTCCGTGCTCGATGCCGATGGCCGCAACATCTTCGATGACGGCGGCGCGGACGGGTCGGTCGCATTGCACCATGCGGTTGCCGGATGCCTCGCCGCGATGCCGGGCTCCATGCTGATCTTCGCACCCCATGCCTCCAGCTACGACCGCTTCGTGGCCGGGGCGCACGCGCCCACCGGCATCGCCTGGGGCTATGAAAACCGAACTACCGCGCTGCGTATTCCGGCGGGCGCGCCCGCCGCACGGCGGATCGAACACCGCGTCGCCGGTGGCGATATCAACCCGTATCTCTTTATCGCGGCGATCCTCGGCGCGGCCCTGAACGGGATCGAGGATGCCGTGATGCCCCCGGCCGCGGTGGCCGGCAACGCCTATGGCCAGAGCCTTGCGCAATTGCCCACCTCATGGGGCGCCGCGATCGACAGCTTTGCCACCTGCCCCCAGATCCCACGGATCTTCCGGCCCGAACTGGTCACCAATCTGCTGGCCACCAAACGGCAGGAACGCCACTACATGGCCGAACTCAGCCCCGAAGAGCAGACGCAGCTCTATCTCGATACGGTGTGACACCTCTTGCCGCCGCCCCGGCGCAGGCATAGCTTCACGTCACAATATCGAATGGGCACCCCCAATGATCCTCGGCATCCTGCAAACCGGCCACGCCTCAGACGAGATCCGGCAAACCCATGGCGATTTCGACAGCATGTTCCGGCGGCTTCTCGACGGGCGCGGCTTTGACTTCCGCGTCTTCAACGTGGTCGATATGGAGTTTCCCGACGGCCCCGCCGCCGCCGACGCCTGGCTCGTGACCGGCTCCAAGCATGGCGCTTACGAGGATCATCCGTGGATCCCGCCGCTGGAAGAGCTGATCCGCGCCATCCGGGAGGCGGAACGGCCCATGGTCGGCATCTGTTTCGGCCATCAGATCATCGCGCAGGCCCTGGGCGGCCGGGTGGAGAAATTCGCCGGCGGCTGGTCCGTTGGACGGCAAGGCTACCGGATCGGCGGGAAAACCTTCCATCTGAACGCGTGGCATCAGGATCAGGTCGTCGACCTGCCGGCAGGGGCGGAGGTGCTGGGCCAGTCGGATTTCTGCGCCAATGCGGTGCTGGCCTATGGTTCGCGGATCCTGACGGTTCAGCCCCATCCCGAATTCGACGCCGCGATCATGGCCGGTCTTATCGCCCATCGCGGCCCCGGTATCGTACCGGCAGACCAGCTCGCGCAGGCCGCCGCCGATCTGCCGCAACCCAACGACGCCGGCGATATCGCCCTGATGCTGGCCGACGTACTCAAGAAGGCCCGGGTCGATGCATGAATTCCTCGACAAGCTGCCCGAGACCGCGCAGGCCTATCTGGAAGGCCGGACGCTGGACGAGGTCGAATGCATCGTCTCCGATCTGGCCGGGATTGCCCGCGGCAAGGCCATGCCGGGCGCCAAATTCGCCAAGCAAAGCCATTTCTACCTGCCCAATTCGATCTTCTTCCAGACGATCACCGGGGATTGGGCGGATGCCGCCCCCGATGGCTTCACCGAACCCGATATGATCCTCACGCCGGATTTCGACACCGCAACGCCCGCCCCCTGGACCGCCGACTGGACCCTTCAGGTGATCCACAATATCGACGATCAGCAAGGCCGGCCCGTGCCCTACGCCCCCCGGAACGTCCTGAAACGGGTGGAGGCGCTTTACAACGCCAGGGGCTGGCAGCCGATCGTGGCCCCGGAGATGGAGTTTTTCCTCGTCGCGCCCAATACCGATCCCGGGCAGGCGATCAAACCGCCCATGGGCCGCTCGGGCCGGCCCGCCGCCGCCCGGCAGGCCTATTCGATGTCCGCGGTGGATGAATACGGCCCCGTGATCGACGATATCTACGATTTCGCCGAGGCGCAGGGGCTGGAAATCGACGGCATCCTGCAGGAGGGCGGCGCCGGGCAGATCGAGTTGAACCTGCGCCATGGCGACCCGGTGCGGCTGGCCGACGAGATCTTTTTCTACAAGCGCCTGATCCGCGAGGCGGCCCACCGCCATGGCTGCTATGCCACCTTCATGGCCAAGCCGATCGAGGGCGAACCCGGCAGCGCGATGCATATTCACCATTCGGTGGTGGATGCCGAAACCGGGGCCAATATCTTCTCCGCCGCGGACGGGGCCGAAACCCCCGCCTTCGGCCATTTCATCAGCGGCATGCAGCGGCACCTGCCCTCGGTCATCGCGCTTCTGGCGCCTTACGTGAACAGCTACCGCCGCTACGTCCCCGATTTCGCCGCCCCCATCAACCTCGAATGGGGCCATGACAACCGCACGACCGGCATCCGCATTCCGATTTCCGATCCGGGCGCGCGGCGGGTCGAAAACCGGCTTCCGGGGATGGACTGCAACCCCTATCTCGGCATCGCTGCCTCGCTCGCCTGCGGCTATCTCGGCCTCACGGAAGGGCTGGAACCCGGTCCCGAATACACCGGCGATGCCTATGATGCCGACGATGCGATCCCGCGCGGGCTTGACGCCGCGCTGGAGCTGTTCACCGCGAACACGGCGATGGCCGAGGTGCTGCACCCCGATTTCGCCCGCGTGTATGCAGCCGTCAAGGAATTGGAATACAAGGAATTCCTGCAAGTCATCAGCCCGTGGGAGCGGGAGCATCTTCTGCTCAACGTCTGAACGCCATGGACCTGCTTTTCGCCAATGACCGGCAGGGCACCCTCCCGCCAAGCTGGTATGCGGAGGTCACCCCGCCGCTTGCGCCCTTCCCCGCGCTCCGGGGCGAGACGCGGGCCGATATCTGCATCGTCGGCGCGGGTTTCACCGGTCTGTCGGCGGCGCTGCATCTGGCCCGCGCGGGCCGCTCCGTAGTCGTGCTCGACGCCCATCGCGTGGGCTTCGGCGCATCGGGCCGCAACGGCGGGCAGGTTCTTGGCGGCCAGCGTCTGGATCAGATCGCGCTGGAGCGGATGGTGGGCCGGGACGACGCCCGGAAGCTCTGGCAGATCGGGCTCGACAGCGTCCGGATCGTACAAGATCTTATAGAGGAAGGCGACATCTCGTGCGACCTGCACTCCGGCGCGCTGCATGCGGATTGGCAGGCAAAGGGCGTCGCCGAAAGCCATGACTATGTCGCGCATCTGGCGCGGCATTACGATTACACACACGCCGAGCCTCTGGATGCCCCGGGCCTGCGCCGCTACGTCAACACGGATGTCTATGCCGGCGGCGTGATCGACCATGGCTCTGCCCATCTGAACCCGCTGGCCTATGTGTCGGGGCTGGCCCGCATGGCCCGCGCCGCGGGCGTCACGATCCACGAGAAAAGCCATGTCCGGCAGGTCGCGCCGGGGCATGTAACGACCGAGGCCGGCGCCGTGCGTGCCGATCAGGTGGTTCTGGCCTGCAACGGCTATCTGGGCGGTCTGCATCCGCAGACTGCGGCCCGCGTCATGCCGATCAACAATTTCATCGTCGCCACCGCGCCGCTGCCCGACAGCGCGGCCCTGCACCGCCGCATCTGCGCCGCCGACAGCAACTTCGTGGTCAATTACTATCGCACCACGCCTGACAACCGGCTGCTTTTCGGTGGCGGCGAAAGCTATGGCTACCGGTTCCCACGCGACATCGCCGCGCTGGTCCGCAGGCCGCTGGCGCGGACCTTTCCGCATCTCGCGAATGTGGAGATCACCCATGCCTGGGGCGGCACGCTGGCCATCACCATGAACCGGATGCCGCATTTCGCCCAAACCCGCCCGGGCCTCTGGTCGGCCTCGGGCTATTCCGGCCACGGGGTCGCGATGGCCACGCTGGCGGGCCGGATGATCGCCGAGGCCATTCAGGGCCAGACCGACCGCTTCGATGTCATGGCCCGCGTGCCATCGCCCCGTTTTCCCGGTGGCGCGGCGCTCAGATGGCCCCTGCTCGTCTCCGCCATGACCTGGTACGGGCTGCGCGACAAATTGGGCATCTGATCGCGGAAAATCGCGCCGGGGACGCCGCCCCGCTGGATTTCCCCGCGCTTTGCATGTAAAGAAAACTGAAATAGGAGTTTTCGAAAAGGTGAAATGATGGCCCTCGCCCCCAATGTCTACGACGCCGAACCGATCCCCGAGGCCGCCCGCGCCGAGATTGACCGGCTCCTGCAATCCGGCGATCTCTTTCGCTACACCGCCCCCGAAGACGCGCCCGTGGCCCTGCTGGAGCAGGAATTCGCCGCACTCATGGGCTCCAGATACGCGCTTGCCGTCTCCTCCTGCTCGGCCGCACTTTTCCTGTCGCTCTGCGCGCTGGACCTGCCCAAGGACGCCCGCGTCCTGATCCCGGCCTTCACCTTCGCCGCCGTGCCCTCCGCCATCGTCCACGCCAACTGTCAGCCCGTCCTCGTCGAGGTCGGCCGGAACTACCGCATCGGCATGGATGATTTCGCCGCGAAACTGCCCGGGGCCGATGCGGTCATCATCTCTCACATGCGTGGCCACACTTCGGATATGGACGCGATCATGGCGCTCTGCGATGAAGCCGGCATCCCGGTGATCGAGGACGCCGCGCATTCGCTCGGCACGCTCTGGAACGGGCGCAAGGTCGGCACCATCGGGCGGGTCGGCTGCTTCAGTTTCCAGTCCTACAAGCTGGTGAACGCGGGCGAAGGCGGCATTCTGATCACCGATGATGCCGATCTGGTGGCCCGCGCGGTCATCATGTCGGGCGCATACGAGCATAACTGGAAGAAACACGCCGTCCTGCACGAGGCCTTCGCCCGCTGGCAGAACCGGCTGCCGCTTTACAACATGCGGATGCAGAATCTCAGCGCCGCTGTGATCCGCCCGCAATTGCCCGAGGTGGCCCGCCGGGTGCGCGATGGCCGGACCAATCACGATTATGTGGCCGCCGCGCTGAACTCCTCGCCATGGCTGAACGTGCCCGACGCCCTGCCGCCGGAAGAGCGCGCGCCCGATTCGATCCAGTTCAACCTGCAAGGCTTCGACCATGATGCGGATGCCCGCGCCTTTGCCGATGCCGCCGCCGCGCGCGGCGTGAAGGTGCAGGTATTCGGGCTCAGCACTGACAATGCGCGCGCCTTCTGGAACTGGCACTTCATTCCCGGCGATACGCCCGAACTGCCGCAGACCCGCGCGATGCTGATGCGCGCCTGCGACGTGCGGCTGCCCGCCCGGCTGCAAAGGCCCGAGCTTGACTTCATCATCAGCGCCCTGATCGCCGCGGCGGAGGATATCATGGGCGAAAGCCGCGCCTATGGCACCTGAGGGCACGGGGCCGCCGCGGCGCCCGGTGCCGCGGCAGGGCCGAACCGGCGCCGCGCCCGCGCACCCCGCGGGGTGCGCGGTCACAAGGGTGATTGCGGGCCGCGCCGGGCAGGTCTAGCGTGGCGCAAACGCCAATTCGGGAGCCGCTCCGATGAACGATCACGCACCCAATTCCTGGGAAGCCCGGGCCGCGCAATACGCGCTTTACGGCTTTACCGATCTGCCCTCGGTCCGCGATCGCGGCACGGTCGTCGTGACCCATGGCGAGGGGCCCTATATCTTCGACACCAACGGCAAGAAGTATCTCGACAGCAATTCGGGCCTCTGGAATATGGTCGCCGGGTTCGACCACAAGGGCCTGGCCGAGGCCGCGAAGGCCCAGTACGACCGTTTCCCCGGCTATCACGCCTTTTTCGGGCGCATGTCAGACCAGACGGTCGCGCTGTCTGAAACGCTGGTCAACGTCTCGCCCTTCCCGCGCGGCAAGGTGTTCTACACCAATTCCGGATCCGAGGCGAATGACACGCTGGTCAAGATGCTGTGGTTCCTCAACCGCGCCGAAGGCCGGCCGCAGGCGACCAAGATCCTGACCCGGAAAAACGGCTATCACGGCGTCACGGTGGTTTCCGCCTCGATGACCGGCAAACCCTATAACGCGGTGTTCGGCCTGCCGCTTGACGGGTTCATTCACCTGACCTGCCCGCATTACTGGCGCGAGGGCCGCGACGGCGAGAGCGAGGCGGAGTTCACCGCCCGTCTGGCCGCCGAACTGAACGAGGTGATCGACCGCGAAGGTGCCGACACGATCGCGGGCTTCGTGGCCGAGCCGGTCATGGGCGCAGGTGGCGTCATTCCCCCGCCCGAAGGGTATTTTAAGGCGATCCAGACGGTCCTGCGGCGCCACGGCATCCCGCTGATCTCGGACGAGGTGATTTGCGGCTTCGGCCGGACGGGGGAGGTCTGGGGCGCGATCACCTATGATTTCATGCCCGATGCGATCATCAGCTCCAAGAACCTGACCGCCGGATACTTCCCCATGGGTGCGGTGATCCTCGGGCCCGATCTCAGCGACCGGATGCAGGCCGCCATAGACGAGATCGAGGAGTTTCCCCATGGCTTCACCGCCTCCGGCCACCCGGTCGGCTGCGCGGTGGCGCTAAAAGCGATCGACGTGATCCTGAACGAGGGCCTGATGGACCGGGTGCGCGAAGGCGCGCCGCGCATGCAGGCCGGGCTGAGCGAGATCGCCGGGCATCCCAATATCGGCGAGCTGCGCGGCATCGGCTACATGTGGGCGCTGGAGGCGGTGCGGGACCGCGCCACCAAGACACCGTTCGAGGGGCAGCTGTCCGTCTCCGAGCGCATCGCCAATACCTGCACCAATCATGGGCTGATCTGCCGGCCACTCGGCCAATCCGTCGTGCTTTGCCCGCCCTTCATCCTCACCGATGCGCAGATGGATGAGATGTTCGGGAAACTGGATGCCGCGTTGAAGCAGGTTTTCGCGGAACTCGCCTGAGGGCGCGGCGCCCGAACAGGATGGCCCTACATCTTCGACAGCTTGCTTTGCAGCTCGGCCAGTTGCTTCTTGATCTCGTCAAGCTCTTCCGCGGGCACGGTGTCGGGCTCGTCTTCCTCGTCTGGTAACGGGCCGCTCCACTGGTTGCCCAAGCCGCCGGTCATCGCCTTGAAGAACGCCTCTTGCTGCGCGCGCATCGTCTCGAATCCGGGCATGTTCACCATCGGATTTATCGCGGCCATGTTCTCGACCATCTTCGATTGCCCGTCTTTCAGCATCTCGAAGGACATGGCCAGAAAATCGGGCACCACGCTGCGCGCCTGGGTCTGATAGCTTCGGACCAGATCGGTCAACACCGCAAGCGGCAGAACATTCTCCCCGCGGCTTTCATGTTCGGCAATGATCTGAAGGAGATACTGGCGGGTCAGGTCGTCGCCCGATTTCAGATCGACGATCTTGACCTCGCGGCCTTCGCGGATGAAGCCGGCGATATCCTCCAGCGTCACATAGTCCGAGGTTTCGGTGTTGTAGAGCCGTCTGCTGGCATAGCGCTTGATGAGAAGCGGTTCTGCGGTTTTTGCCATGACACAAGTCCCTTCCCTGCAGTGCAGCATAGATCAGCCTACGCAGTTGCAGAAGAAAAGCAATCACCGGATTTCTTGTATAAGAAAAGGGCAGGCCCGTTTCGGGGCCCACCCTTCCAGATCACACCGATGGGGAGGACATCGGCGTGTCGCGTTGCCGCGTCTGATCGCTTACTTCGCGGTCGCTTTCTTGGCGGCCGTGGTCACGTCTGCGGTGGCTTTCTTCACGGCTGCGGTGGCTTCTTCCGAAGCTTCCTTGCCCGCGGCCATCATCAGCTCGACAGTTTCCATCTGCACTTTTTTCGCGACTTCGGCGAAAGCGGCCATGTTCTCGGCGGCCATCTCTGCCTGTGCCGAAGCGAAATCGGTCAGGGATTTGGTGTAGTCGGTCGGCTCGTCCTTGACGGCGGCGACGTCACCCATCTTGGCGATGGTGTCTTTGGTCCATTTCGAGGAAATCTCGGTGGATTTCTCGGCGGCTTCCAGAGCCACTTTGGACATACGCTCGCCCAGTGCGGCGGAGGTTTTGAACGCGTCGTTCATCGCGGACATGTCCATCGGGTAGGCGGACATCATTTCGCTGACGTATTTGGTGAAATCGTTGGTCTTTGCCATTGGTCTAGTCTCCTGTCATCCCCTGTGGCGGGGCGCTTTGCTGCGGATGAACATGATATAGATGCTGCAGTGCGGCATTGCAAGTATTTTCTGCACTGCAGCATAGGCTTTCGCTGGACCCGGTTTCCTTAAGGGAAATCAGCTATTTGTCTTGGCCAGAACATAGGTCCCCGGGGCGGGCGCCAGAACATCATACCCCGACTCACCCGGAACACGCGCCTTTATCTGCGTGCCCGACCGCTTTTTCAGCCAGGTTTCCCACCGCGGCCACCACGACCCTTCATGATAGCTGGCGGCCTCCAGCCACGCCTCGGGCGCGCCGCTCACATCGGGGTTCGTGTAATGGCCGTATTTCTTCTTGGAGGGCGGGTTCACGATCCCCGCGATATGGCCCGATTCCGACAAGATGAAGGTCTTGTCCTTCGATCCCATCTGCACCACGCCCCGGAAACTGTCCTTCCATGCGGCGATATGGTCCGTCTCGCAGGCAATCGCGCAGACGGGCACCGTCACCTCCGACAGATGCACCGTTTCGCCCAGAACCTCGAAGCCCTCGCCCGCCAGCCCGTTGCCCTGACACAGGCCGCGCAGATACTGCATCGCCATCGTGCCCGGCAGGTTGGTGCTGTCGCCATTCCAGTACAGCAGATCGAAGGCCGGCGGCGCCTCTCCCATCATGTAGCTGCGCACCGCAGGGCCATAGACCAGATCGTTGGCGCGCAGGAAGCTGAAGGTCTTGGACATGTAGTAGCTGTCCAGTATCCCCTCGTCGGCCACCTGCCGTTCGATCGCGTCGACGAAATCGTCCTCAAGGAAGACGCTGAATTCACCCTGATTCGAGAAATCGGTCAGCGTGGTGAAAAACGTCGCCGATTTCACCGATCTGTCGCCCTTCTTCTTCAGATAGGCCAGCGTCAGGCTCAGCGTCGTGCCCGCGATGCAATAGCCGATCGCGTTGACCTGCTTTTCGCCGGTGATCTCGCGCGCGACGCGGATCGCCTCCAGATACCCCTCCTCGACATAGGTCTCCATGGCGACATCCGCGTAGGTTTCGTCGGGGTTCTTCCAGCTCACCACGAACAGCGTATAGCCCTGATCGACGACCCAGCGGATCAGGCTGTTCTGCGCCTTGAGATCGAGAATGTAGAATTTGTTGATCCATGGCGGGAAGATGACCAGCGGGGTCTTGTGCACCTTTTCCGTGGTCGGCGCATACTGGATCAGCTCCATCATCCGGTTGCGGAACACCACGGCGCCTTCGGTGGTGCCGATGTTTTCGCCCACCTTGAACGCGTTCGGGTCCGCCAGCGTGGGCAGCACCTCGCCATGGTGGCTTTCGATGTCGCGCACCAGGTTCTCCAGCCCCTGAACAAGGCTCAGGCCGTCGGTCTCCACCGCGCGTTCCAGCGCGTCGGGATTGGTGGCCAGATAATTGGTGGGCGAGAACAGGTCGATGATCTGCTTGGAGAAGAACTCCACCCGCTTCTTGTCCTTGTCGTCCAGCGTATCGAGCTCCGAAACCGCCTTCTCGATCGCGGCGGAGGAGATCAGGTATTGCTGCTTGATGAAGTTGAAATAGGGATGCGTCTTCCACATCGGGTTGGCGAAGCGCCGGTCGTCTGGGGTGTCGTCCTCGGGCGCCGCCAGATGCCCCTTGGCCAGTTCCTGCTGCGCCTCCAAAAAATGGGTCAGCGTCTGGCCCCAATACTGCACCTGCTGTTCCATCAGCTTGGCGGGATTGGTCATCATTTCGCGCATATATGCGGTCCCGGCCTTCAGATACAGATCCTGCCCCGGGCCCTGCAGCCCCGCATCCGCCGGCTCCCGCGCGGAGATGGCGGCCACCATGCGTTTGCTCAGTTCTTCCATTTTCGCGAGGTTCGCGTTCAACCGATCCAGGTTCTCGCCCATCTCGTTTTCCTCCCCGTTCATCCCGGACATTGCTTGCTTTTACCCCTCAAATGCTGCATGTGCATTCATAGCGATGCCGCGGTGAGGGGGCAAAGCGACGAATAGACCCGAACCCGTCGCGTTCCGGGCGCATCTTGGCTGGAGAGCAGTATGAAGTACCTTCTCACCTATGATTTCATGGAATCCATGCGTGTCACCAACCAGTGGCTGGGCTCCACCGCGCGGGCCATGTGTTCCTATCCGCAACTCGGGCTCATCGCGAATCCCGCGATCCAGATGACCGCCGCTTGGGGCGAGGTGATGGAGCGCAGCTTTGCCCGCATGGTCGTCAAGCCCGACTGGAACATCCATTCCATCGCGGGCGATGACGGGCGCGATCATTCGGTCATCGTCGAAACCGTGCTCAAGCGCCCCTTCGGCGACCTGATCCGCTTCAAGGTGCAGGGGCGCGCGCCCACCGGCCGCAAGGTTCTGCTTGTGGCGCCAATGTCCGGTCACTATTCCACCCTTCTCCGTTCCACTGTCATCAGCCTGCTGCCCGATTGTGACGTCTATATCACGGATTGGCACAATGCGCGCGACATTCCTGTCAGCGCGGGCAAATTCGATATCGAAGATTACACTCTTTATCTGGTTGATTTTCTGCGCGAAATGGGACCCGACAGTCACGTGATCGCGGTCTGCCAGCCCGCGCCGCTCGCCCTTGCCGCCACCGCCTATCTGGCCGAGGAAGACCCCGCGGCGCAGCCCCGCAGCCTGACGCTGATCGGCGGACCGGTGGACCCGGACGCGGCGGCCACAGATGTCACCGATTTCGGCAACCGCATCACCATGGGCCAGTTGGAGCGCCACATGCTGCAACGGGTCGGCTTCAAGTATGCCGGTGCCGGGCGCATGGTCTATCCCGGCCTGCAACAGCTCTCCAGCTTCATGGCGATGAATGCCGACAAGCACACCAAGGCCTTCACGGACCAGATCCTGCGCGTGGCCAAGGGCGAAGCCTCGGATCATGACAAGCACAACAAGTTCTACGACGAATATCTCGCGGTGATGGATATGACGGCGGAGTTCTATCTCTCCACCGTCGAGCGGATCTTCAAGGAGCTGGAGATCGCTCAGAACCGCTTCACCGTGGCGGGCAAGCCGGTCGATATCGGCAAGATCACGACGGTTGCCGTGAAAACCGTCGAAGGCGGGAAGGACGATATCTCCGCGCCCGGTCAATGCGTGGCCGCCCTCGATCTCTGCACCGGGCTGCCGGCCAGCAAGAAGGCCAGCTATATCGAGCCCGAGGCCGGCCATTACGGGATCTTCGCAGGCAAGAGCTGGCGCAACAACATCCGCCCGCTGGTCCTTGATTTCATCGATGCGAATTGCGATGTGCCCAAGACGCCGATCAGGGACGTGGCGGCAGAATAAGGAACCAACCCGATGTCGGATCTTCGGTTCTCCTGCACCTGCGGGGCGCTGACGGGCCACCTCGTGGAGGCCAGCCCGCGCGCCGGGGCCCATGTCATATGCCATTGCGAAGACTGCCGGCGCACGCTGGCATATTACAATATCCCTCTGCCCGCGGATGAAGGCGTGGGGCTTTTCCAGACCAATCCCGACAATATCCGCATCGACACCGGGCGCAGATATCTCGGCCTCATGCGCCTGTCGCCGCGCGGCCTGTTCCGCTGGTATGCGACATGCTGCAACACCCCGCTCTTCAACTCCTCAACAAGGCCGCGCTTCCCCTTCAGCAGCGTGCTGACCCGGAACATGGTCGACACCGACCCGCTCGGGCCGGTCGTGGGGCAGGTGTTCAAGCGCGGCCCCAACGGCAAGACGCGCCACCAGGGCATGGGCCGTCTGGTCGCGGGGATGATGCTGCGCACCGGCTCGGCGCTCGTCACCGGAAAATGGCGCCAGACCCCGTTTTTCAACATCGAAACCGGGGAGCCGGTGGCGACACCCGTGATCGCGCCCAAGGATGCGGGCCGCGCAGGCTCCTGACCCCGGGGAGCCGCTCAGGCCGCGTCAGCCAGCCATCTTCGCAACGCCGCCGTGGTGGCCTTTGGCTGCTCCAGCGTCGGCAGGTGGCCCGCGCCTGCGATAATCTCCAGCCGGGCCCGCGGGATCAGATCGGCCATGAATTCATGCCGCCGCACCGGGCACAGCGCGTCATATTCGCCGCACAGCACCAGCGCGGGCACCGAAATGCGCCGCAGCACCGCCTGCTGGTCGGATCGCCGCTGCAACGCGCGCGATTGCGCCACGAAAACCTCCGGGCCCAGATTGCGGGCCATCTCCACCACCAGATCCAGCACATCCTGCCGCACCGGCCCGGGGGCCAGATAGCCGGGCGCCACCTCGTCGCGCATCACCTGTTCCAGCCGGCCGGACTTGGCCGCCACAATATGCGGCTCGCGCGCGGCGGCCACGGGCGGCGTTTCCGCCAGCGGGTTCGTGTCCAGAAGCGCGATCCGGCTCACCCGCTCCGGCGCGCGGCGATAGATCTCCATCGCCACGATCCCGCCCATGGACAGGCCCGCCAGCGCGAACCGGTCCGGGGCGGTCTCAAGGGTCTGCGCGGCCAGTCTCTCGATATGCTCGGCGCCGGTGATCGGGGCCATATGCACCGCGCGGTCTGCACAGAACGCCACCATCTGCGGCCACCACAGCCGCGCGTCGCACATCATTCCCGGCAGCAAGACCAGCGGTTCGGTCACCGGCATTCCCTTCCTCCGGCCTGAAATCCCCCGGTCCGGGGGCTCCGGCGGGGTTCGGCCTCACGCGGCTCCGGCCCGCGCCCCGGCCAGGGCCGCACCGGCGCTCAACGCCGCCAATTTGGCATAGGCAATCTCCGGGTCAACCGCCCCGAAGCCTGCAAACGTGCCGAAACCGCAATCGCTGCCCGCAATCACCCGATCCGCGCCCACGATCTGCACAAATCGCCCGATCCGCTCGGCCACAAGCTCCGGGTGTTCCACGAAATTCGTCGTCGTATCCACCACCCCCGGCACAAGGATCTTGTCGTCCGGTATCTCCGCCGCCCGGTCGCGGAACACCGCCCATTCATGGGCGTGGCGCGGGTTCGAGGTTTCGAACAGCAACTGGCTTGCCGCCACCTTCATGAAAGTGGCGAACACCGTGTCCATAGGAATGTCGCAGATATGCGGCCCCTCGTAATTGCCCCAGCAGATATGCACCCGCACCCGCGCCGGGTCGATGCCTGCCAGCGCATGGTTCAACGCCTCCACATGGCCCTCGGCGATTTTCACGAACTCCGCATCCGACAGATCGGCGAACAGCATGTGCCGCGACAGGGCCAGATCCGGGCAATCCAGCTGCAACATCAGCCCGGCATCGACGATCGTCCGGTATTCGTCACGCATCGCATCGGCAAGGGCGGCCAGATACGCCTCCCGCGTCGGGTAGAAGTCGTTTTGCAGGAACAGCGAAATCACCCCGGGCGAGGCCGCGTTCATGAATCCTTCGCGCGCCCCGTGTTCGACCATCCCCGCCTTGAGATTGGCGATGTCCTTCTCCAGCTCCCCCTGCCCTTTCGAACGTACCTCTCCCACGCACATGGGCCGGGCATAGCTGGGCGTGCCGCCCTCCCGCTTCAGGCGTTCCAGAAAACTCGGGAACAGTTTCAGATCGGCCGGCGCGTTGCGCGGGCTGTCGCCGTCGAACCCGGTATAGCGATCCTTCACATAGGTCGCATAGGAGATCTTGGAGGTCTCCCCGTCACTCACCAGATCGATCCCCGCCGCCACCTGCCGGCGCACGGTTTCCGAACAGGCCGCCGCCATCGCCGCATCGAACGCCGCGCGGTCGTACTCCTCGCCCCTCTCGCGGGCGAAAATGAAATCCACCACGTCCTGCGTCCGGGGCAGGCTGCCCACATGGGTCGTCCTGATCATTCCGTCTTTCCCTCGATCCGGGCCACAACCCGCAACTCCACCAATGTGCCGGGGGTCACGAAGCCCTGCACCTCGATCGCCGTCCAGGCCGGATAGGGCTCGGAGACATGGCGCGCGCGGATCTCCCGAAACGCCGCGATATGGTTCTGCAGCCCCACATGGTACGAGGTCATCTCCACCATCCTGGCGCCTGCGGCCTCCAGCACGATCCGCACCCTCTCAAAGGCCAGCTCGATCTGCACCACCGGGTCCGGGTTCACGGTGCCATCCGGCCCCGCCCCGGTCATGCCGGTCAGAAATACCAGATCACCGACAACCAGCGCGGGCGACATCTTCCAGTCGCGCAGATAGCCCTCGAACCCCTCCGGTGCGATGGATCTTTCGGTCATGGCTCTCCCTTCACCCGGCCCATGTCGCGCCTGCCGGGTCATCCGTGCCGACCACGTGATAAAGGCTTGCCTCCCCGGTCATCGCCGGCACCGCCGCATGGTCAAGGTTCTCCGGCACGCTCATCGTATCGCCCGGCGCCAGCGTCACGCTGCCGCCCTCCCATGTCACGCGCCAATGGCCCCGCACCGGCATCAGAACGCTTGGCCTGTCATGGGAATGCATCGCCGCGCTGGCCGAGGCGCGGGTGATGAAATCCACCTCGAAGCCCGGCCTGTCCCGCAACCGGCCATGCGCGCCGATCACCTTCGCGGGCGCCTTGTCCGCCAGCGCGGTCAGATCCCAGTATCGCGCGACGCATCCGGGCACCACATCGGCCGCTTCGGGCTCGGGGAACGCCGCGAGGTCCGCCTCGCTCAGGACCGGCATCGGCGCCACGCCATCGGGCAGATGCTGCCCCAGCTTGGTGTCGTAAAGCCTGCCGTTTTCACCCAGCATCAGCCCATGTTCTTTTGCATCTTCAATAACTTGTGGCGCCCAGATCACGCCGCCGCCGGCGTCGTCACCGCCGAGGATCGCCATCACCATTCCGTAATCCGTGCCGATATTCTCGAACCCGCGAAAGATGCCCGTGGGGATGTTGAAGATATCGCCCTCCTCCAGCACCACCGCGCCCGCATCGCCCCGGCGGCCCCAGAAAAACCGCCAGCGGCCTTTCAGGACGAAAAACACCTCCGCCGTGCGGTGGGAATGCAGGGAGTTCCGGCAGTTCGGCGGCTGACCCGCGGCACCGATATTGAACCCGTGCGGGATCTGGATATGCACGTGCTGATCGGGGCTTTCGCTGACACCGCCACCGATGATCGTGAAGTTCTCCTTCTGGTCGCTGCCGGGCGTGTGGGCGTCGATGAAGGCGGTCTTGCAGGGCTTGAGGTCGCCATAGCGGACGATGCGCGAGGCCATGTCTTCGGGGGTCATATGCTCACATGCTCATGGATCCGGCCGCCGGAAAAAAACCACGGACTGGCTTTGGAAATAAGGGGAAGACGCGACGATTGGCGCGATGCAAAGGGCCGGCGGACATTTCATCCCATCTCCGCCAGCAAGATCTGCTTCCAGATCGCGGTTTCATCCAGCATCACATACTCCCGGCGAAGGCCCCATGGTCCGAACTCGGCATGGCTGATACCCAACACATAGACCTCCGCACCGGTGGGCTTGCCGAAGCTGCCCCAGCCGGAATGCGTGCCATGCAGGCTCCAGCGGATCGCGGCGCGGGGCGGCATCATCGGGTCGTCGCGCCCGATCTGGTGGTGGATGGTGAAGGCGGCATCGGGAAAGGCGGCGCGCAGGCCCATCCAGAAACGGTCGGCATCGCCATGGCCGTGGCCGGTGACGCCGCCGGGATGTTCCAGCTGGCAGGCCCGGTCGTAAGCCTCTGGAATAATGGCCATATCCGCGCCCATGATACGGGCCAGGATATCGCCATAGCGCTGGCCCCATTCGTTATCGTTACCGTGGCCCTGATAGGGGCCGGGCTTGTCGGTGGCCGGGGTCAGCGGTTTCACGCAGGCGTCGGGTCCGCCCTCACGCGCGATCTGATCGCGGGCGAAATCGATCGGGTTCCAGCCCATCTGGCGGACAATGGCGCCCTGGTCGCGGATCAGCCATTCATCGTCGATCCGGTTATCGATCGCGTGGCAATCGGCAATGATCCGGTAGGTGAGCCTGCGCCCCGTCGCCGCGCCATAGGCGCCGTCGCCCGCATGGGTCGCGCGGCTCAGGATACGGTGCGACGAGAGCATCCCCTCCTCGGGCGTGCCGGACCACATCACATCCTCGCCCAGAAGCGTCCGGTCGGGAAATTCGGCCAGCGTCGCCATGGTGGCCGCAATCACGCCCTGGTTCCCCACCACGACCGACGCAGGCGAGCGGACGACGATATCTTCGCTGTAATAGTCATGCAGCGTGGCGATCCGCCGGTCTTCCCAGATCTCCCGGGTGATCCCGAGGATATAGTCGGGGAAGTCCCTGAATTTCGGGTCGAACCCTTTCATCCGCCCCATCCTTCCGGGATTCTGGCAGAGGCGCGAACGATCAGCGGCCCCTCGATTTCCGTCAGCACGCCGGGCTGTTCGTCCGCCTCGATCTCCCCCAGGATCGTGTCGACCGTCGCATGGATCATGGCGTTTACCGATTGCCGCACCGTCGTCAGCCGATAGGAGGACCAAGAGGCCATCGCCACATCGTCATATCCAACGATGGAGACATCCTCGGGCACCCGCAGGCCCAGATCGAACCGCAGCGTGTCCATCACCGCCAGCGCCATGTGGTCGTTGCCCACGAAAATCGCGTCCGGCGGATCGGCCGTCTCCATCATCCGGCGGGCCACGTCCGAGGCCGTGTCCCGGCGATACATCCCGTCATCCAGCGCATGCAGCGACCGGCCCGCCGTCGCCAGCGCCTCGCGAAACCCGTGCAGCCGGTCGACCCCGGTGGAGGATCCCTGCCAGCCGCTGATATGGGCGATCCGCCGATGCCCGCCTGCAAGCAGGAACTCCGCCACCTCCGCCCCGCCAAGCCGGTTTTGCGACGTGACCGCCGACAGGCCGGAGCCGTTGATGGAGCGGTTGAACAGAACCACGGGGATGCCTTCCTGCGCACAGCGCCGGGTCAGCTCGCCGGACAGGTTGATCGACGCGGTGATGATGCCATCCACCTGATAATCCATCAGATCTTCGAGCACCTGATTTACATCCGCGTCGGAATTGCCGGCCAGAAACACCAGCAGGTGATAGCCCCGCTTCTGCAGCGCCGCGGACAGTTTTTCGACTGCGTCGGAATAGAACGGGTTATCCAGATAGGCCACCACCAGCCCGATGATCCGCGATTTGCCCGTGATCAGCGACCGCGCCAGAACGTTGGGCCGATAGCCAAGCTGCGCCGCGGCGTCGCGCACCTTGTCCGCCATCTTTTTCGACACCGACGCGCCGGGCGTGAACACCCGGCTCACCGCCGACTGGCTGACACCGGCCAGCCGCGCCACATCCAGTGATGTTACCTTGCCCTGTGGCATCTTCCCCCTACCCCGCGGTCCAGCCGCCATCGACCCGTATGGACGCACCCGTTACCATGGCCGACGCATCGCAGGCCAGAAACAGGACCGCGCCCATGATATCCTCCACCTCGGCCACGCGCGGCAGCTTGATCTTGCTCTCGATCCAGGCGCGCTTCTCCGGATCGTTGAAGGTCGGTTCGGTCAGGGGCGTGCGAATGAAGGTGGGACAGATCGTGTTGACCCGGATGTTCCGCGGCCCCCATTCGATCGCCATCGCCTTGGTCATCCCCTCGACCGCGTGTTTCGTGGCGCAATAGACGGCCCGGTCGATCCCGCCCACATGCCCCATCTGGCTTGAAATCTGGATGATCGAGCCGCCGCCGCTCTCCTGCATCGCACGGGCCGCGCCGACGGCCAGAAAATAGGCCGCGCGCACATTCACATCCATCACCGCGTCATAATCCCCGGGCAGCGTCTCCAGCGCCGGGGAATGGCGGGCCAGACCGGCGGAATTGCACAGGATATCAAGCCGCCCGAGCCCTTTCAGCGCGCCCCGAACCGCCGCCTGATCGGTCACGTCAAGGGTCATCCCCTCGGCCGCGTACCCCGCGCCCGTGATCTCCGCCACCGCCGCCGCCACGGCCTCCGCGCCGCGCGCGGCGATCACCACATGGGCACCCGCTTCGGCCAGCGCCATGGCGCAGCCAAGGCCGATCCCGCGCGAGCCGCCGGTGACAAGCGCGCGACGGCCCTCCAGCCGGAAGGAGGGGGTCCGCGGCAAGCTCATGACGCCCCCGCGCCTGACAGGGAAGGATCGGCAAACCGCCCAGGACACGGCCCACCGGCGCGCGCCCGTCGCCCTGCACAATGCGGGTGGTCTTGCCCACATTCGCCACGACCGCGGATCGCCAGCGCGGGTGGCAAGGCGGCCCCCGGCGGCGCCGGCTCGGCGCTTGGGCGGATCGGCGCGGATATCATGACGCCAGTTCCCGCATGCGGGCCAGCACATCGACACCCAGCTGGTCATACACATCCAGCAGGTCGACCAGCACCCAGTTCTCCCGGATCTTGCCGGCCTCGACCCGCCAGAAATCCAGCGAACGCATGGTGAGCCTCTGCCCAGTTCCGGGGATCCCCAGCCAGGTACCGCCGCTCAGTGTCATGTGCATTCCGGGCCAGCCGGTGAAGCCCACATAATTGCCTTCGGCAAAAAGATGTCCGCCGGCCGGGTCGCCCACCCGGTCGGGCATCGCGCCCAGAAACGGTACCTGATGATGGGCGCGGAACCCGTCTATCCCTCGGGCGGTACCGATGCCCGCAGGCCCATACCAGCTACAGGCATCGTGCCAGTAGTCCGGCAGGCGCATCGCCTCGACACCTTCGGCATTCCTGCCGAGCGCTCTCAGCATGTCGCCCACGATCCCGGCCGCTTTCGTGCCGTCGCCGGAAATGCGCAGGCCGTCCTGCGTGGCCGGGCCCGGCACCTGCCATTCCCGCCCGAGCGACGGCGACAGCGGCCAGACACCGGCCTGCATCATCAGTTCCGGGATATCCCAAAGCCCCTGAAACTCCACGATATTCCCCGCCTCGATCCGGTAGAATTCGTGAAGCCGCATCGCCGCCATCCGCCCGGTCGGCGGAATGTCGAGAAACGGGTTCATGAAGGCACCGCAGTAATAACCGCAGGCGCCCACCCATGTGGCACCCGCATCGGTACGCCCCTCCAGAACGATGGTGTTGCGCCGTTCCAGATCGGGGAAGGCGTGACCAAGCCTGCCAAGCGCATCCTCGAAAAACGCGCCGGGCCCGTCCATCGTGCCGAACGGGTGGGCCAGATGCACGATCGCGCCGTCCTCGAACACCGACTGGGCGGCGGTCCAGTCGGTCAGGTCAAGCAAGGGGGCAAGGCCGCGTTTGAGATCCAGCATGGGGTTTTCGTCGGCCTACTCCGCCGCCTCCCGGTAAGGTGCGCCTTTTCCATAAGGCACGCTCAGCCCACCATAGCGCCGCACACGGATATTGCACTGCTCCGCATGACCAACGAACCCCTCCAGCATACACAGCCGGGAGCCGTATTCGCCCACAAGCGTCGCGGCCTCGTCACTGACGATACGCTGGTAGCTGTGTGTTTTCAGGAACTTGCCGACCCACAGACCGCCGGTGTAACGCCCGGCCTTCTTCGTCGGCAGGGTGTGGTTGGTCCCGATCACCTTGTCGCCATTGGCCACATTTGTGCGCGGGCCCAGAAAAAGCGCGCCGTAGCTGGTCATGTTTTCCAGAAACCAGTCGTCGCGATCGGTCATCACCTGGACATGCTCCGATGCGATATCCTCGGACACCGCCAGCATCTCGTCATAGCAGTCACAGAGGATGACCTCGCCGTAGTCGGTCCAGCTCACCCGCGCCGTCTCTGCCGTCGGCAGGATTTGCAGCAGCCTGTCGATCTCCGCCAGCGTCTCCTCCGCCAGTCTGCGGGAGTTGGTGATCAGCACCGCGGGGGAGTTGTAGCCGTGTTCCGCCTGCCCCAGCAGATCGGTGGCGCAGATCTCGCCATCCACGGTGTCATCGGCGATCACGCAGGTTTCCGTGGGGCCTGCGAACAGGTCGATGCCCACACGGCCGAAAAGCTGTCGCTTGGCCTCGGCCACGAAGGCATTGCCCGGCCCGACCAGCATGTCCACGGGCCTGATGCTTTCCGTGCCAAGCGCCATCGCGCCCACCGCCTGAACGCCGCCCAGCACCAGGATCTCGTCCGCCCCACCTTCATGCATCGCCGCCACGATTGCCGGGTGGGGCTTGCCGTTCACCGGCGGCGCGCTCGCCACGATGCGTTTGACGCCCGCCACCTTGGCGGTCAGCACCGACATATGCGCCGACGCGACCATCGGGAACTTGCCGCCCGGCACATAGCAGCCCACGGAATTCACCGGGATGTTCTTGTGCCCCAGGATCACGCCCGGCATCGTCTCGATCTCGATATCCGTCATCGAGGCGCGCTGCGCCTCCGCAAAACGGCGGATCTGGGTCTGGGCGAAGCGGATATCCTCCATCTCACGGGCCGAAACCTGGCTCATCGCCGCCTCGATCTCCGACGCGGTCAACCGGAAGGCCTGTGGCTCGTAGCCATCGAATTTCGCGGACAACTCCCGGACCGCCGCGTCGCCGCGCGCCTCGATCCCGGCCAGCAGCCCCTCCACCGTCTCGCGGGTCCTCGCGTCATCCTCCGCGCGCTCCGCCTCAGGCTTGCCACGCTTGAGGTACTCGGCCATCTTGATCCTCCCTCAGATCTTCGTCGATGAGGATACCGGGGACCCTGCGCATGACAAGGGGAAACTGCATACGTTTGCAGTTCCAATCGGCGGCATCGTCGATGCCGGCTGGCTAGCGCAGGGCGATCCCGTCCGCGTCGAAGAAATGCAGCTTGCGGTCCTCGAATGTCAGGCCGATGGGGTCGCCCGGTCTCAGCGAGGTTTCCCCGTCGGTGCGCACGGTCAGCTTGCCCGATGCCCCGCAATCGACGATCAGATAGGCGTCCGCGCCCAGATATTCGGTCACATCGACCGTGCCATCCACATGCCCGCCGCCGGGCGCTCCGATCCCGATCGCCTCCGGCCGGATCCCCAGTTGCGTGGCCCCCGCGGCCCCGGTGGCCGGCCCGCCCCCGCCGCCGGGCAGAGAGAATGCGTCCTCCGCCACGGTGCAGGGCAGGATGTTCATTTTCGGGCTGCCGATGAATTGCGCCACAAACAGATTGGCGGGGTGTTCGTACAGCTCCCGCGGGCTGCCGACCTGCTCGATCCGGCCCGCGCTCAAGACCACGATCCGGTCGGCCAGCGTCATCGCCTCCACCTGATCATGGGTCACGTAGATCATCGTGGCATCCAGCGCCTGATGCAGCTTCGCGATCTCATAGCGCATCTCGACGCGCAGCGAGGCATCGAGATTGGACAGCGGTTCATCGAACAGAAACGCGGTCGGGTCGCGCACGATGGAGCGCCCGATCGCCACGCGCTGGCGCTGCCCGCCGCTGAGATCCTTCGGGCGGCGGTCCAGATACTCCTCCAGCCGCAGGGCGCGGGCGGCCTCGGCCACCTTCTCCTCCTGCTCCGCCTTGGGCGCCCCCGCGGTTTTCAGGGAGAACCCCATATTGTCCCTGACCGACATGTGCGGATAAAGCGCGTAGGACTGGAACACCATCGCCAGACCGCGCTTGCTCGGCGGTTCCGCCGTCGCGTCGCGCCCGTCGATTATGACCTGCCCGCGCGAGGTTTCCTCCAGCCCCGCGATCATCCGCAACAAGGTGGATTTCCCGCAGCCAGAGGGGCCGACGAAAATCACGAATTCGCTGTCGTCGATGGTCAGGTCGACACCCTTTATCACCTGCGCCTCGCCATACCATTTCTCGACCGCTTTCAGCTCGATCTTGCCCATGTCCTACACCTCCCCGGCGGATGGCGATGCCCAGGCCAACCAGATCGCCGCCGTCCATGTGAATGTCGCGCCCCCCGCGGGCGTGCCGTCTTCCGGGCTGAAATACTCCGCAAATCCGTTTTCCGTGATCAGCGCGGCGGTATCGGCACGGATGCGCGCCGCCTCCGCGCTCAGCCCCTGTTCGGCCAGCCCGATGGCGGCCATCATGTTCATCACGCCCCAGACTGGGCCGCGCCAGTAGCGGAGCGGATCGAACTTGGGATGGGCGGGGTCGAAACTGGGCAGGGCAAAACGCGCCGTGTCCAGAATGCGCGCCAGCGTGGGACGCGACCGGCGATCGTCCAGCCCGCCCCACCAGCACAGGAAGGACGCGTTGGAAACGGCGCCGGCCAGTTGCCCGCTGCGCAGGTCGTAGCTGTCATAGGCGCCGGTTTCGGGGTTCCACAACGTCTCGGCCCCGGCCTCAAGACGGGCGATCCAACCGTCGATTTCCGCGCACTCCTCGCCCAGCACCCCGGCGGCAAGACGCAGATCGCGACAGGCCCGCATCAGCGTGAAGGTCAGCGTCGGCTCGGCCACGCGAAACGGGCTTTCCGCGGCAATGGCCGCATCGTCCCAGCCGCGCTCGCGCCCGAACTGGACCAGCCAGATATAGCGGTCGTAATCTTCCTTGGTCGGGCGCATCCGCGGGTTCACATGGCCCGTATCGCGGCGGGTATAGGGCGCCACGCCCTCGGGCGAGATCCGGGCCATCGCCGCATCCCAATCCGGCGCGTTATCGCGGCCCGCCTCCCAGGGATGGGTGATCGCCACGGCGCCGCTTTCGGCGCGGGCCGCCATGAACCAGCGGTGAAACGCCATCAGGCCGGGAAACATCCGGCGCAACCGCTCGGCCCCGGCCTCGGGGTCGCGCTGATAGATGCGCCACGCAAAGCTGGCCGCGACCGGCGGCTGGCTGATCCCCGAAGAGGCCACACGGCCCGCCCCCTTGCCCGCCGCATCCTGCGTGCCCCAGATATCCGCACCTGGGAAATAGCCCGGATCCGGCCGGTGGAACAGAATATGGGGCACCATGCCGTTTTCCCACTGCCCCGACATCAGCGTTTCCAGCTCGCTCCACGCCCGGTCAACGTCGAAACAGGCAAAGCCCAACCCGGCAAAGGCGCTGTCCCAGTTCCACTGGTAGGGGTAGAGCCCCGCCGTCGGCACCGTATAGCCGCCCTTGTCGTTCAGCCGCAGAATGCGGCGCGCCTCGCCATCGAGGTGGGAAAGATCCGCCGTCATCATCGTCATCCCTTGACCGATCCCGCTGTCAGACCGCGCGTCATGAATTTCTCCAGCCCGAGGAACAGCGCCATCACCGGTACCGTCGCGATCACCGCGCCCGCCATCAGATGCTGGCGCGGGATCTCCGAGGAGTTGAGCGAGGCGATCCCCCGCGTCAGCGTGAATTTCGATGGATCGTCCAGCAGCATGAAGGCGAGCAGGAACTCGTTCCAGGCGATCATGAAGACGTAAAGCGAAACGCTGGCCAGCGCCGGCAGGCTGAGCGGCAGGGTGATCTTCCAGATCACCTGCAACCGGCTCAGGCCATCCATCAGACCGGCCTCCTCCACCTCCGCCGGAAGTCCCCGGAAATAGCCCTGAAGCATGTAAAGCGCGACCGGGATCGTGGTGACCGGATAGATCATCACGATCCCCGCGATGGAGTTTCTGAGCCCCGTCATCGAGAACGCGATATAGATCGGCAGGGCCAGAACGATCATCGGCACCATGTAGATCAGCAGGATCGAGCGGGAGAGCGCCTTTTGCCCCTTGAAGCGCAGCCGCGCCACCGCGTAGGCGCCCGGGATCGAAAAGGCGAGCGTGATCAGCACCGTCAGGATCGAGATATAGAAGCTGGTCCAGAGATAGCTGCCGAAATTGAAGTTCCGGAACAGCTCGTCGTAACTCCGGAACAACTCCCACCCACGGCTCAGGTCGATGGTGAAGTCCAGCGGATTGGCAATCAGTTCGCCCTGCGTTTTCAGGCTGGTCATCACCATCACGTAAAACGGGATCGCGACCGCGGCGGTAAAGAAGATGTACCCGAACCCGGTCAGAAAGCGGATCACCGCTTCCTCCCATTCATGCCGCGTCAGCGGCCCCCTCGGGCAGCCATGCAGGATCACCGACATCGGCCAGCCAAGCGCCAGGGCGAAGCCGATGCCCGCCATCAGATGCGCCCCGAGATCGGCATCACCCGAGACATGGATCGGGCTGATCCCGGTATAGCTGAGCGCGACCGCCAGCGCCGACAGACCGGCCACCAGCATCCAGCCCGCCCGGATCTCCAGCGCTGCAAGCCCGGCCAGCGCGCCCAGTATCAGGCATCCGCTCAATCCGGGCCGAAACGCCGCGCCGGTGACGAAGGATAACAACACCGCCACGGCGGTCGCCACGATCAGGGCCCAGAACACGCCCAGAAGCGGCCCGGTAATGAAACTGTTCCAGAAAACCTTCATGTCCCCGCCTCCCTCTTGACGTCGCCCCTAGGGCGGGCCGCTACGGGGGCCGCGCGCCGGGCGGCACAACGCCAGATCACAGCCCCTCCTCCTTCGACATGAACCGGAAGAAAAACCACGAGAAACACAAAAGGCAGATCAGGATCACCACGGCCACCGCCGCGCCCGCCCCGATATTGCTGAGCGCGAAGGCCTGCTCGTAGACATTCACCGTCAGCGTCCGCGTGCCCGCATTGCCGCCGGTCAGAAGGAAGATGTCGTCGAACTTGTTGAAGGTCCAGATGAAGCGCAACAGGAACAGAACGCTCAGGATGCCCATCAGCATCGGCAGGCTCAGATAGCGGAATTTCTGGAACGGCGATGCGCCATCCACATCCGCAGCCTCGTACATGTCCGTATCGATGGATTGCATCCGCGCAAGGATGAACAGGAAGGAGAGCGGGAAATAGCGCCAGATCTCGAAGACCGTGACCATGATCAGCGCCAGCGGGCGCTCTCCGAAGAAATTGATCGCGTCGTCGGTGACGCCCATCTGGATCAGCAGCGCGTTGACGCTACCCGAAAACGGATCGAAGAGGATGATCCAGGAAAACGCCACCGCGATCACAGGGGCCACATAGGGAAACAGATACAGCCCCCTGAGCACGCCCTGCCCGCGAAACTCCTTGTTCAGAAGCAGCGCTGCGAACAGCCCCACGATCAGCGCGCCGAAGGTGCCGAAAACCGTGTAGAAAAGCGTGGCCCCGATCACCGTCCAGAATTCGCGCGCATCGAACAACTCCGCGAAATTCTCCAGCGTGAACTCCCCGCTGGTCAGCACGTTTTCCGCCGCGCCGCTGATCGCGGGCTGATCGGCCTCTATCGCGATCTCGGCCGCCTCGATATCCCCCGGCACGGCCACGGGAAGTTCCAGCGTCAACCGCCCGCCCGGGTCCAGCAGGTCGAACCGGCAGGTCAGCGCCCGCGCCTCCAGCACGCAGCCTTCGGGCACCTCCAGCAGTTCCACCCCATCGGGGATCATATCGCTCAGCACGATGTCGGAAATCGGATCGGTCTGGCTGGAATTGCGGATCCGGTAGCGAATATAGGGTGCTGCTTCATCTGCATCGCGCAGGTCTTCCCGCACCATCGGCGCCGCCGCGCGCAAATCGGCAAGGTCCACCGGCTTGAAACTAATCCAGAAGATCGCCAGCAGGGGCAGGATCACCACCAGCATCACACTGGCCAATGTGGGAAACAGCAGACCCCAGGCCAGACGCGCCTCGCGACGGGCCAGCGGGCCGGTTCCCTTGGGCGGGATCGCGGTTGTCATCATCGACACTCCGACATCGGGGCGGGGTGCCCCGGGCGGGATGACCCGCCCGAAGCCTCGCAGGAAGGGTTCAGTGCGGGCCGGTCACTCGATCCGCGCCAGTTCCTCGTTCATCAGCGCCACGGTCGCCGCCGCATCGCGCACGCCGTCCATGTATTCGCGGACAAGCCGGTTGATGACCTGGCTGTTGACGATCCGGCTGGCCAGCGCCAGCTGCCCCTCGGCGACGCCCCACCGCTGCGCCACATCGAGGCCGCCGACAATCTCGTCGATCATCTCCTGGGCATAGAGGTCACCCAGGGGCGCGCGCCGGTCGACGCCCACGTCAAGCTGCGCCCAGGCATCGGTGAAAGCGGTCGGGTTATCTGCCGTTCCGCGGCGGATCGGGAACTTGCCCTCGGGCGCGATGGCCAGCGTCTGGGTGTATCCCTCCGCCATGGAGTATTCCACGAAGGCCATCGCCGCATCGGTGTTGGCATCCGCCGTGATCCCGAAATACCGGATATCGGCCCAGGCCGCGCCATCGGGGTTCGACGGGCCGGCGAAATTGGTCACGATCCCGGTGCGCGAGGCCAGTTCGCCACTGGTCGGGTCGTCGGTGATGGTCGGCGGCGCGCTGTCCCGCAGCCCCGCCAGTTCATCCAGAATGAAGGGCGACCAGATGATCATCGCCGCCCGGCCCGCAAAATAGAGTTCCCGCGATTGCTGCCAGAACAGCTCCCCGTCGGGCGATGCCTCCACGATCGCGGCATAGAATTCCAGCACTTCGGTCGTGGCCGCCTCGTCCAGCGGCTGAACCCCGTCCGGCCCCACGGGGCTGACCCCGTTGGCAAGGAACACATGCTCCAGAACCTGGCTCATGAAGTTCTCGTCCACCTTGGTCGCCGCCACGAAGCCGAACATCTCGGGCGGGTTGTGCAGCGCCTCGATGGCGGCCAGCACATTGGCATAGGTGGTCGGCGGCTCCAGCCCGTTCTCCTCGAACAGATCGGCCCGGTAGACGATCATCTGCGTCCAGCCATCCACCGGAACCGAGGCGAACCCGTCCTCCATCGAGGCCATGTTCAGCGCGCCGGGGGCGAAGGTTTCGGCCCCCAGCTCCTCGATCACATCGGTTGCGGCGTCGATATCAAGAATGCCGGCCTCCGCCCAGGGCAGCGCGTATTGCAGCGGGTGGTAGATCACGTCGGGCAGATCGCCCGCCGCAAAGGCCGCCGTCGCCCGCGTGCCCAGATCGCTCTCGGTCACCGGGATCACTTCGACCGAGATACCGGACGCCTCGGTGAACTCCGCCGCCATCGCCTCCTGCAGCGCCAGACGTTCGGGCTGTTCTTCCGTGGTCCAGAACCGGATCGTGTCCTGCGCCGCCGCCACCGAAGCGAGCGCCAGGCTCGACGCGGCGGCCAGCAGGGCCATACGGGTCCCTTTCATCATCATCGTCATGGTCTTTCCTCCCAGTGAGTGTTCAGGTTCCTGCACGGTCCGGCACGGCGGCCGGGTCCGGGTGATACTCCGCAACATCCGATCCGCGCGCGATCAGCTGCGCCGGCACTTCCTCCCGCAGACGCTCCGGGTCGACCCCGCGGATCCGCGCGAAAAGCAGCTTGGCCAGACGCGCGCCGGCGGCGCGGCTGTCCACGGCATAGGTCGTCAGCGGCGGATGCGCCGTCGCCGCCTCGGGGATGCCGTCATACCCGATCACCGCCAGATCCGCCCCGATCCGCAGACCGTGGCGCGCCGCCGCGCGGTAAAGGCCAAGCGCGGCGAGATCGAGCGCGCAGACAACCGCGGTGGGGCGCTCGGCCAGCGTCAGCAGCCGCTCGCCCTCCGTCTCGCCCTGCGCCATCGTGATCGCGCCGCTGGTCATCAACTCGGGCCGCATCTCCAGACCCGCCTCCGCCAGCCCCGCCAGATAGCCCTCGCGCCGCAGATGCGCATAGGTGTAGTCCAGCGCCCCGTTGATGAAGCCGATGCGGGTATGGCCGCGGCGCGCCAGCCGCAGAACCGCGGCCCTCATCGCGCTCTCGCCACTGATATCGTGCCACGCGCAGCCCACGGGCTCGGCGGTGCGCCCGAACAGAACGAACGGCACGTCGCGCGCCCTCAGAAGCGCGATGCGGGCGTCCCGAAGCCGGGTCCGCGGCAGGATGAACCCATCCACCTTCCGCTCGTCGATCAGCCGGGCGAGGGTCGCGACCTCATCGGCCTCGTCCTGCGCCGTGGCCACGGTCAACGTCCAGCTTTCCTCGGAGGCCGCGCGCGAGATGCCATCCAGAAAATCGGTGAGAAACGGTTTATGCGCATCGTCTCCGCCGGCATTCAGCACCAGCCCGAGCGCGCGGGCGCGCCCCGTGCGGATCGCCTGCGCCTGCGCCAGCGGCCGATAGCCCATCCGCTCGGCGGCGCGCATCACCCGGACGCGGGTCGCCTCGGCGATATCCGGATAGCCGTTCAGCGCCCGGCTGACCGTGCCCTTGGCCAGACCGAGCGACCGCGCCAGATCGTTGATCGTGACCCGCGGGTTGCGCATCCGGGATGGCTTTGCGACTGACATTGATCTCTCTCCCCGACTCATAAAGTTTCTTCCGAAACCGGTTTCGGCAAGGGAAAACATCAAAACCCGTTTCTGCAACGCGGCAAGACGGGCGAGATCAGAGGCCCTGCGCCGTCACCCAGTCAAGGATCAGGTCGGTCACCGGCGCGCTCATCGCCGGGCTCAGGATGTCGCCCGCGATCACATGGCTGTAGGGGTCGGCGCCTTCCTCCGGCAGGTCCAGCGGCACGGCCGTCACCGGCCCGCCCCAGCCATCGGCAAAGGCCTGCGCAGCCTCGGCCGAAATCACCTGATCCTCCGGCGAATAGATCGACAGAAGCGGCACGGTGACATCCGTGTAATCCCGGCTCCGCGCCTCCCGCATCAGCGCCGCAAGCGGCACCGCCGCGACAGTCGGATAGGAGGAGGTCCAATAGGTGCCATGTCGGGCGTTCTGAACGTCGAAACTGCGCGTGTCGCCCACAAGCCACGGCACCCAGACCCGTGCGGCGGGCCATTCCAGCAGCACCGCCGCCGGGTTGGCCAGTTCGAAATTGGCGGAAACCATGATCACCCCCACGATCGCCTCGGCCATGTCCGGCTCGGTCACCGCGATCGCGGCAAGGGTGGCGCCGGTGGAGGTGCCGATCACCAGCACCCGCTCGCCCACGGCCCGCGCCACCGCCAGCGCCTCGGCCGTGTCGTCGATCCAGTCGCCCGCACGCGCCTCGGCCATCACGACACCACCACGCCCATGGCCCGTCAGCCGGGGGTAGACCAGATTTGCGCCCAGCTCTGCGGCGACGGTGTCGGGGACGGGGCGGATCTCTTCCGAGGTGGCGGAAAACCCGTGGATGTAAAGCAGGCTCAGCGGGGTCCGCGCCCCCGCCTCCCCCGCCCAGATGATCCGCGCCTCCGTCCCGGGTGTGATATCGTCGAACATCGCCTCTCGGGCCGCGTAGAAAGCCGCCGGGTCGCCCAGATCGCCCGCGAAGGGCCCGGCGCGGTCCACGGGTTCTGCCGGGGCGAAGAGCCAGACCGCCGCAACCAGCAGGACCAGCACCAGAAGCGCCCGGCCAAGCCATCTGCCAAGGCTACGCATGGCCGATAACCTCCTCGACCGCCGTCGTGATCAGCGCCAGACAGGTTTCGTCAGAAAATCGGTGGTCCGCGCCCTTGACCAGTTGCAGCCGGATATCCGGCCCCTCCAGATGGTCCAGAAGGCGCAGCGCAACCGACATGTCCACATCCGCATCCGCCGTGCCCTGAAGCATGCGGACGGGCACACCGATCTCCAATGGCGCGCGCAGAACAAGCTGGTCCCGGCCCTCCTCGATCAGGCGTCGGGTGATGATGTAGGGCTCGCCATACTCAGACGGCAGCGCCACCTGCCCGGTTTCGGCCAGTTCGGCCTTCTGCGTGTCGGAAAACCCGGCCCACATGCTGTCTTCGGTGAAATCCGGCGCCGCCGCGATGGTGACCAGCCCGGCCAGCCTTTCGGGATGCCGCCTTGCCATCAGAAGCGCGATCCAGCCGCCCATGGACGAGCCGACCAGCACTTGCGGCCCCTCCGTCAAGGCATGGATCGCAGCACTGGCATCTGCGGCCCAGTCGCCGATCGTGCCTTCGGTGAATTCGCCCGAAGAGGTTCCATGCCCGGAATAGTCGAACCGCAGGAACGCCCGGCCGCGGGCCCTGGCCCAGGCCTCCAGATGCAAAGCCTTGGTCCCCTCCTTGTCGGATTTGAACCCGCCCAGAAAGACCACGCCCGGCCCCGCGCCGTCGATTCGGTCATAGGCCAGCCGCCTGCCCTGCGGCGTCGTCAACATCCCGTCATCCATGGCGCATATCCTCCCGGAAACCGGCTCTCATTCCTGCACGGACTGCCGTTTCAGACAAGGAAAACCCTGATTCCACTGCAAATAACGCCACGTGAGCATTTTTTAAGTTACCATATTGTCACGTGACTATTTATTCACGTATAAGCCTCTCATGGATGCGATCTTCAAAGCCCTCAACGACCCGACCCGCCGTGCGCTGCTGGACAGCCTGCGGCGCAAAGACGGGCAAACCCTGACCGATCTGGAAGAGCAGCCGGATATGACCCGGTTCGGGGTCATGAAGCACCTCAAGATCCTTGAAGACGCCCATCTCGTCGTCACCCGCCGCCATGGGCGGTTCAAGTACCACTATCTCAATGCCCTGCCCCTGCAGGAGATGCTCGACCGCTGGGTCGCGCCCTTCCTGAGACCGCAGGCCCGGGCTTTGAGCGATCTTAAAACCAAGCTGGAAAGAGAGGGAATTATGGGTAAACCCGACTTCATGATGCAGACGTTCATCCGCTGTTCGCAGGATGCACTATGGGATGCATTGACCAGGGCCGATCAGATGGCCGCCTATCATTTCATGTGCAGCGAGGTGCGGGGGGATCCCAAACCGGACAATGTGACCGAGTTCATCCTGCCCGACGGCAACACGATGTTGCGTCAGGTCACCACCGAGATGGATCCCAAGACCCGTATCGCGATGACCTTCGAGCCTGCCTTCATGGGGCCGGACGCGCCCGCCTCCCACATGGTCTATCTGATCGAGCCCCAGGGCGAGACCTGCATGCTCACGATCGAGCATTACGATATGGCACCGGGTCAGGAAGGCTTCGGCGAGGGCTGGGCACGCCTTGCCTCGTCGCTCAAGTCCTATCTGGAGACAGGCGTGGCCCTGAAAGGAGCGGCCTGATGGAATTCCCCACCGAACTGGGCATTCTGACCTGTCTGATGATCCTCGCGGCGTCGCTCTGGATCCCCTATGTGATCGGCATCTCCTCGGACCCGTCCGAGGAGGAGGCCTTCGCACGGCCCGCCACGATCAGCAATCTGCGCCCCTGGGTGCAGCGTGCCCATCGGGCGCATCTGAACCTGCTGGAACAGGGCATTCCCTTCGCCATCCTGGTTCTGCTGGTCGACCGGATGGACGGGTTCACCGCGCTCACATACTGGACGTCGATCGCCTTCTTCTGGCTTCGCGTCGCCCATGCGCTCGGCATGATCACCGGCGTGGCGGGAATGCCGATCCGGCCCATCATCTTCACCGCCGGATGGCTGTGCTGCATGATCATGGCCTATGCAGTGTTCGCCGCCGGCCTCTAGCGTCAAGACCCCTCGGCCTGTTCCACCTCGTTCAGGCCGAGGGCCACCGCGGCGGCGGCAAGGCTCATCGCCGCAAAGACGCCCACGGCCCAGACCGCGCCAAGGGCCGAGGCCAGCGCCCCGAACGCCCCGCTGGCCAGCAGGATCACCCCGATCACCGTGTTCGACACCGCCGTGTAGGCGGCGCGCTGATCCGCGGGCGCCATGTCGACCAGATAGGTGGATCGCCCCTGCCGGACGCCGTGATATGCGATCATCAGCACGAACAGCACCGACGCCACGGCCCAGGTCTGGGTGAAGAGGCCCGCCAGATGCAGCAGGACGGCCGCCACCAGCGCCGCGCCGCCGGCGCATCCGGCCAGCAGCAGGACCTTGCGGCTGGACCGGTCGGCCAGCCGCCCCCAGATGTAGGAGCTGAGCAGCGACGCCACCGCCGAGGCCAGAACCAGCGCGCCCAGTTGCGCGAAGGGGCCGCCATCGCCGCCGCTGCCCAGAAGCACCAGAAAGGGCGGGGCGAGCGCCGTCGCCGTCAGCAGGCCGCGCACCGCGATGAACCGGGTCAGCTGCGCATCGCGCCCCAGAAGCGCCAGATGCCTGAGCGGGTTGCCCGAGGGCTCCGCCGTCTCCTCGCTCGGGCGCTCCGACAGGGTGGAAAAAAGCGTCGCCGCCAAAAGCCAGAACGCCGCCGCCAGCACCAGCGCGCCGATCACCAGCGTCAGCCGGGGCGCGGGCTCCCAGATCAGCGCAAGCGCAAACGCCACCACCCCCACCGACGCCACGGAGGAGGCAAGCCCGGTCACCGTCCCGCGCCGGGTCTTGGCGACCGTCTTGCCCAGAATGTCCTTGTAGGAGACCGAACACAGGCTGCGCGCCAGCGCCAGCACCGCCAGCAATGCGCAGATCGTGAGACCGGCGGCCATGCCCTGCAATGTCAGACCGGCCAGAACGATACCGCCCGCCGCCGCCCCCTGCACCGCGCTTCCGCCCACCCAGACCCATTTGCGGACGCGCAGGGCGTGAACCCGGTCCGCGGTCCAGAGCTGCGGCAAGAGCGCCCCGGCCTCGCGGATCGGCACCAGCAGCCCCACAAAGAGCGCAGGCGCCCCCAATGTCGTCAGCAGCCATGACAAAACCAGTTTCGGATCGATCAGCCCGTCCGCGACCTTGGTCATCGACAGCGATGCAGCATGGCGCAGCGCGTTCCCGGCTTCGGCGCCCTCCGCGCCCTCGGGAAGATCCGACGCGGAGGCATCGGCATCGAACACGGCCTCGAAGACCGTTTCCTCGAATGTATCGTTCATCAGAGTCCCTGGCGTTGACTTGGGTCTGCGAGGAAGGCACATAGCACACAGACCCAAACCCGCAACCGGGCGTTTTGTAGGCGCCAGACCGACGAGGAGATGGCCGATGGCCCAGATTTCCCTGACATTCCCCGATGGCAATTCCCGCGACTACGCCGCTGGCGTCACCCCGGCGGAGGTTGCTGAAAGCATCGCCTCCTCCCTTGCGAAAAAGGCGATTTCGGCCTCGGTGAACGGCGCCCACTGGGATCTGTCCTGGCCCATCGAGGACGATGCCGAGATCGCCATCCACACGATGAAGGATGCCGAACCGGCGCTGGAACTGATCCGCCACGACTGCGCCCATATCATGGCCCGTGCGGTGCAGGAGATCTGGCCCGAGGTGAAGGTCACCATCGGCCCGGTGATCGAGAACGGATTTTACTACGATTTCGACCGCGCGGAGCCATTCACGCCCGAGGATCTGGGCGTGATCGAGGCGAAGATGAAAGAGATCATCAACCGCCGCGACCCGGTCACCACCGAGATCTGGGAGCGCGACCGCGCCATCGGCTTCTACAAGGCCAATAACGAGCCCTACAAGGTCGAACTGATCGAGAGCATTCCCGGCGACGAGCCGCTCAGGATGTACTGGCACGGTCACTGGCAGGATCTCTGCCGCGGCCCCCATCTTCAGCATACCGGGCAGGTGCCCGCGGATGCCTTCAGGCTGATGAAGGTCGCCGGCGCCTATTGGCGCGGCGATTCAAACCGGCCGCAGCTTCAGCGGATCTACGGCGTCGCGTTCCAGAACCGGGAGCAGCTGAAGGCCCATATGACCTTTCTGGAGGAGGCCGAAAAGCGCGATCACCGCCGCCTCGGCCGCGAAATGGAGCTGTTCCACTTTCAGGAAGAGGCGCCCGGCATGGTCTTCTGGCACCCCAATGGCTGGTCGATCTACCGCGAACTTGAGGACTACATGCGCCGCAAGCTCACCAAGGCCGGCTATAAGGAGATCAAGACCCCGCAGGTCGTCGACCGCAAGCTGTGGGAGGCCTCCGGTCACTGGGACAAATACCGTGAAAACATGTACATCACGGAGATCGACGAAGAGCACGCGAACGAGAAACGCACCAATGCGCTCAAGCCGATGAACTGCCCCTGCCACGTGCAGATCTTCAACCAGGGCATCAAATCCTACCGCGATCTGCCGCTGCGTCTGGCCGAGTTCGGCTCGTGCCACCGCTACGAGGCCCATGGCGCGCTGCACGGGCTGATGCGGGTGCGCGGCTTCACGCAGGATGATGCGCATATCTTCTGCACCGAAGACCAGATCGAGGCGGAATGCGCGCGCTTCATCGATCTGCTGTCCAGCATCTACCGCGACACCGGGTTTTCGGAGTTCGACATCAAACTCTCCACCCGGCCCGAAATTCGCGTGGGCTCCGACGAGATCTGGGACAAGGCGGAAAGCGCACTGGAGAAAGCCATCCTCAGCGTCCGTAACGATTACGAGATCGACCCGGGCGAAGGCGCCTTCTACGGCCCGAAACTCGATTTCAAGCTGACCGACGCGATCGGCCGCGAATGGCAATGCGGCACCTTCCAGGCCGATTTCAACCTGCCCGGACGGCTCGACGCCAACTATATCGGTGAGGACGGGGCGAAGCACCGGCCCGTCATGCTGCACCGCGCGATCCTGGGCTCGTTCGAGCGCTTCATCGGTATCATGATCGAAAACTACTCCGGCAAGCTGCCGTTCTGGCTGGCCCCGCGTCAGGTGGTCGTGGCCGCCATCGTCTCGGAGGCGGACGACTATGTGCAGGAGGTGACGCAGATGCTCAAGGATGCGGGCATCCGCGCCGAGGCCGATATCCGCAACGAGAAGATCAACTACAAGGTCAGGGAGCATTCGGTGGGCAAGGTACCCGTGATCCTCGCCATCGGTCGCAAGGAGGTGGAGGACCGCACCGTCACGCTCCGCCGTCTGGGCGAGAAACAGACCAGCGTGCTGCCGGTGCCGCAAATGCTGGACGATCTCACCAAAGAGGCCGTGCCCCCCGATCTGCGGTAATCGCCCCGGCGCCTCTTCGGCGACAGGCAGGAACCCGCCCGGCAAAACGGGCGGCAAAGGCAACCGGTGACAAGGCCCCGCATGCGCCCTATAGTGTTCGCGGGCGATGGGTAAGCGCAATTTTTTGCGCATCTGTGTGTTGTAGTATCAGGTTGCCCAATGCCCGTTTTTTCCTTGTCTGCATGGCAGATTTCCGACTTTTCCGGCCCGCTTGGCGACCCGGATAACGCCTCCCAAACCACTCCCCGATTTGCGAATGGAACGCGCAGCAGGCTCGATGCCGACGCGTCCGAGGTGCAGGTGAGCATCTCCGACGACGACAGCCGGTTGCAGGATGCGTTTCTGGAAGACGGGGTTATATCCACGCTGGCCGCGCCGCTTACGGTCAACGGCACCACCTTTCCCGCCGGCGCCAGCATCGAGCTTGAACTGGCGCTTGTCACCCGCGGGAACGATCCGATCACCTTTTACGTCGGCCGCATCGGGACGGGGGCATCGAATTCCGGCACCAATCAGCTTGTGTTCACCGACAAACCCATCACCCCCGGCACGCTCTACCGGTTCGGCAACAACGGGATCGACGGCCCCGAAGTGCCCTATGACGTCATCTGCTTTGCCAGCGGCACCCAGATCGACACGCCGGACGGCCCCCGCGCCGTTGAAACCCTCGATCTCTGGGATGAGGTCCTGACACAGCGGCACGGCGCCCAGTTACTTACCTGGATCGGGCACCGCTGGCTGAGCGCCGAAGACCTGCACCGCGCGCCGCATCTGGCCCCGATCTCCATCGGCCCCTACAGTCTCCGGAACGGGCCGAACCGTACCCTGATGGTCTCGCCCCAGCATCGGGTGCTGCACAGATCGGCCGCGGCGGAGATGGCCTTTGGCAGCAATCAGGTTTTGGTCCCGGCCAAGGCGCTCTGCAACGGGGAGACGATCCGCCAGATCTTTCCGCCCGGCGGCGTCCATTATTATCACCTGATGTGCCGAAATCACGAGATAATCCGCAGCAACGGCATCTGGAGCGAAACACTCCTGCCCGGCCCCGAAGCCTTGCGCAGCCTTGATCCCATGCAACGGGCGGAGCTTCTGTCTCTGTTTCCCGAACTCTCGGACGCCCCGGTCGAGGCCGCCCACCCGGTTCTCAGCGTCCGGGAATACCGCGCGCTGTCGGTCTAGCGGGCGCGGCGCTCAAAATGCGCCACCTCCTCGTCCGGCCTGCCCGCGGCCAGCGCCAGAACGCCGCCCAGACCGCAAAAGGCGATGGGGAACATCGTGGCCACGTTGAAGCCGAACGCATGATACATGCCCGCCGCCGAGATCAGCAGCAGGACGCCACCCCACAGCGCCCGGGCGCGCGCCATCGCACCGCCCGCAACGGCCAGAAGCGGCGCGAGGATCGCGACGGTCTGGAACAGTTCCGGGCGGTCCACCTGCCGCGCCAGATCCGGCACCTCCCCGAAATACTCGATGAACGCCACATATCCGTAGACGAAAAAGCCGACGATCATTCCCAGAACGCCGCCGATTATCCCAAGGACCAAGGCCGCATTGCGCATGTTCAAACCCTATCTGCTGCACGAATCCCCACCGATATGGCCCCTCATCGCCGGCAATCCAAGGCGGGCGCGCGCCGGGCTTGCGGTGAAACAATTGCCCCGTTTCCCCGTTACAGCCGCAAATCGCGGCTCTTGGCGCGCATGCGCCGGCAATCGGCGAAACCGCCTTGTTTTTCGCACCCTGCCCCCTGCCGCACCCGGACCCCGGCGGGCTCACAGGCGTCTCGCAAATGCTCACGGGCTCGTGGGCCACGGGTCTGTGATTGGCCAGTGAGCGGCCCCGCCCGCTAGCTGTTGGCCCATCGCAGCTAGTTGCGATCTTGCCGTCTAACCAATCCTGGAGAGTTACCGACATGTCGACCCACGTGAAATCCCTGGCGCTTCTGGGCGCCGCCGCCGCCGCTCTGACGGCCCACGCCACCGCGCCGGCGCAGGCCCAGGCGCAGGAAAAATGCTTCGGCGTAAGCCTTGCGGGCGAAAACGATTGCGCCGCGGGCCCCGGCACCACCTGCGCCGGCACCTCGACCGTCGATTATCAGGGCAACGCCTGGACCCTGGTGCCCGCGGGCACCTGCGCCGATATCGAGTTGCCCGATGGCCGCATGGGCGAAACCGAGGCGTCGCTGGAAGCCGACGGGTTCGAAGGCCTGGCCCGCGACCTGCCCGAAGGCACCGACGCCTCGATCCTGCGCCCGGTCTGAAATCAGGCCCGCTTCCGGCACCCCGGCGCCGTGCAAACCGCGCCGGGGTGCCCGCCTGCCAGAAATCGGTGTATCATGCGCGACATGTCCGTTCCGTCCCGTCTGCCCCATGCCATCGGCATCGGGTACAAGTCCCGGCACTACGCCGATCTTCTCGCCGATCCCGGCCCGGTCGGGTGGCTGGAAATCCATGCCGAAAACTACATGGGCGACGGGGGCCGCCCCATCGCGCAACTCCGCGCCCTGGCCGAGCGGTTCCCGATCTCGGTGCACGGCGTCGGCCTGTCGATCGGCGGCGAACGACCGCTCGACCGCGATCACCTGAACCGCCTCCGGCATCTGTGCGACTGGCTCGACCCGGCAAGCTTTTCCGAACATCTGGCCTGGTCCACCCATGATACGGGCTATCTGAACGATCTGCTTCCCCTGCCTTACACCGATGCCACGCTGGCGCGCGTCGGTGCCCATATCGGGCAGGTGCAGGATGTGCTGGGCCGCCGGATGCTTCTGGAAAACCCCTCCACCTATCTGGCCTTCGACGAAACCACGATGGAGGAGGTGGATTTCCTGTCCGAACTGGCCCGCCGCACCGGGTGCGGTCTGCTGCTCGACATCAATAACGTCTTCGTCTCCGCCACAAATCAGGGCACCGACGCACGCGCCTATATCGACGCCTTCCCGCTCTCCCATGTGGGGGAGGTGCATCTGGGCGGCCATGACGCGGATGTGGATGATACGGGCCGCCCGCTGCTGATCGACAGCCACGGATGCGCGGTCGTGGATCCGGTCTGGACGCTCTATCGCTACACGATCGCGCAATCGGGCCCGCGGCCCACGCTGATCGAATGGGACACCGACGTGCCCGCCTTCGCCACGTTGCGGGCCGAGGCCGCGCGCGCGGACGCGATCCTGTCGCCGGTCACCGCGTGAGCCCGGCCATGCACCGTCAATCCAGCTTCACCGATGCGGTTCTGGATCCGGACCGCGCCGCGCCCGGCGGGGTGAACGACGGGTTCGGCGGCCCGGCGGGCAAGCGGTTCGATGTCTATCGCAACAATGTGGTCGTGTCCCTGACGGAGGCGCTGGAAACCGGGTTTCCGGTCCTGCGCAAACTGGTGGGCGATGCGTTCTTCAAGGCCATGGCGGGGGTGTTCGTGCGCGCCCATCCGCCCGCCAGCCCCCGGCTTCAGCTTTACGGCCAGCGCCTGCCGGGCTTTCTGGCAAGCTTTCCGCCCGTGGCCCATCTGCCCTATCTGCCGGATATCGCGCGGCTGGAGCTTGGCCTGCGCCAATCCTACCATGCCGCCGATGCCGCCCCGCTGGATGTGGGCGGTCTCGACCCGGATGCGATGCTGGCCCTGAAACCGCTGGTCGCGCCGGCCACGCTGGTCGTTCAGTCGCGCTATCCGATCTTCGCGATCTGGCGCGCGAATACCGACAGCACAGCCCCCGGACCGGCAGCCGGCGCGCAGGATATCCTGATCACGCGGCCGGGGTTCGATCCCGCGCCGCATCTTCTGCCCAGGGGCGGCGTCGCCCTCGCCCGCCTGCTGAAAGGCCGCATCAGCCTGGCCGAGGCGATGGCGGCAACCCTCGCGGCCGAACCCGAGGCCGATATCTCCGCGCTGCTCTCGCTTTTCATCTCCAGCGGCGCCCTCACCCTCGAACGGAAAGACCCATGACCGCCCTGATCCAGCTCCATCACCGCATCTTCGGCGCCCTCGAAGCGCTCGCCCCCGCCCTGATCCCCACGCTCGCGCGGCTTATCTTCGCCGGAACGCTGCTGATCTACTACTGGAACTCCGGCCAGACCAAACTGGGCGACGGGATCCTCGGCTTCTACAATGTCGATTTCGGGGCCTATACCCAAATCACGCCGCGCCTGTTCGAAGCGGCGGGTTACGACCCCGGGCAACTCGGCATCATGGCCCATGCGATGGTGGTCTCCGGCACGATCGCCGAATTCGTCCTGCCGTTCCTGATCCTCGTCGGATTTCTAACCCGGCTCGCCGCTCTGGGCATGATCGGCTTCGTCGTCGCGCAAAGCTGGGTCGATATCTACGGCCATGGCATCGGGGCCGAGGATATCGGCCGCTGGTTCGACGGCGCCTCCGGCAGCCTGATCCTCGATCAGCGCGCGTTCTGGGTGTTCCTGCTGCTGGTGCTGGTGTTCCGTGGCGCGGGCCCGCTTTCGGTCGATGCCCTGCTCGGCCGCGCGCAGCGCGCCTCTAGATGACCGCCGCCTGAACCGTGGCGTCCCAGCCCAGATAAAGCCGCCCGTCCGCGTCGATCACCGGGCGCTTCATCAATGCCGGATGCGCCCGCAGCAAGGCGTCGGGCGCGGCCGCGCGCTCGGCCTCGGACAGGCCCCGCCACGTGGTCGACCGGCGATTGACCAGATCCGCGCCGAAAGCCTCCAGAAACCGGGCCAGTTCCTCCGGCGACAGCGGCGCGGCGCGGATGTCGCGCAACACCGGCTCCCGCCCCGCCGCGGCAAGCGCCTTCACCGCTTTCCGGCAGGTGTCACATGTCTTCAGCCCGTAAACGATCATCTTTTCCGCCCTTTGCCCGATTGCCATGCGAATTGATGCCAAAGCGCCCGGTGCCGCAACCCACCCCTTGCCTTTTTCCGATTTCGCCCCACAATTTTTGTCGTGACAACAGGTTTACGCTGAACCGCCCTCTCAAGAAGGCACTCCAACAGGACGGCCCTGACGACACCGCGCCGCCGCACTACCGCGGGCGGGACTGACTGAGAAGGAAAGACGACGACGATGCCCACAGGCACTGTAAAATGGTTCAACACCACCAAAGGCTACGGGTTCATTGCCCCCGATGATGGCGGCAAGGACGTATTTGTGCATATCTCGGCTGTGGAACGCGCTGGCATGACCGGCCTCGCCGACAATGAAAAGATCAGCTACGAGCTGCGCGAGGGCCGCGACGGCCGCGCGTCGGCGGTGGAGCTGGAAAAACTCTGAACCGACCCCCGCCCGGGCGGGGTCTCATGCGCTGCGCGGGCCATCCCGGGCGGCGCTTTTCTGCTTTGCAGCATTTTTCGGCCAGGCGCCCGTTTCCCGGGCGGATCCCCCCGTTTCGGGCCTCCGTGGCGGGGCCGGCCGGGCCATTAACGATATTTTCGAACATATCGGGCTAGATTCGGTCCCAGACCAAAACCGGGAGGTGACGGCCGCTATGGGGCGGCCCCTCCCCGACGCCCCGTTCCGCCGCACCGCCGCCTCCCGTCCCGATCCAAGGGGGAGAGGAGCAGTATCATGTCCGAATTTCTGGCCGTTCTGGCCCTTTACTACGCCTGCGACGCCACCGCCGCGACGCGCCCGATGAGCCCGCAGGAAATGCAGGCCTGCACCGCCACATACGATACGGTCAAAACCTATTTCGTCACCGGCTTCGATCTGGCCCCGCGCGGCACGCTGGAACGGTTCGCACAGATGACCGCGGCCTATGCGGCCTTCAAGGACTGGGAAGACAGCAATTCCGATCTCGTCGCGGCCATGCGCGCCGATGCGATGAACCGGGTCCGGGGGCTGGTGCCCGTGGACGGTTAGGCGGCGAAGGCGCGGGCCACCATCACCCCGCCCCAGGCCGAACCGGCCGTCAGCACCGTGCCCCAGGCCATGTCGACCACCACCATCTGCGGATGCCAGTCGCGCATCACCGCCCAGGAGGTCAGTTCATAGGTGCCATAGGTCACGAAACCCAGGATCGCCCCGTTGATCAGCGCGGTATGGGGCGTCCCGTCCCGCAACGCGGGCCAGCCTGCGAAATAGAGAATGCCCAGCATCGCCACGAGGTAGAAGAGGATCGCCGGCACCATCCGAAACCCGCCATAAAGCCCGTCCCCCAGATGGCGCTGGAAGATCGGCTGGATCACCGTGGACAGCATGATCGCATCGGCGATGAGGAAGATGAGCGACGTGGCGAGAAAGAGGATCAGAAGGGACATCGGGCGCGGCTCCGGTTGGCGTGTTCCGAAAGACATAGAGCGTAAGGGGCCGCTCGGCGAGGATTGTGCGTGGATGCAATGAACCTCGCCTCGCGACGGCCTCACCAGAACAGTCCGGGACCGAACGGGCGGAGCCCGCGGGGGAGCGTGTCACAGAGGGTAGCGCCCGAGCACGGGGGATCATGATCTTATGACTTATCCGACCGAAAGGCTTCTACGATGGTACTCATCTGCGTGAACATCGAACCGAAGAAGAACCCCATGACCATACCTCCCCAATCCCTGAGGGTTGATAGGGTTTCTGTTCTGTCTTCGCCAGTCCCATCGGCACCCAGGTAGACAACTGCGCCAATTACAAAGCCACCTATTGCGATCGACGCAAGAACCTGAAGTTGCACAAGGCGAAGTAATCTGCTTTCTGTTTCGCGACGATGAGTTTGCAATTGTTGTTCGTCTGCGCCTGTTGCTGTAGTATCAGTCATTTTACTCCTCCGTACCAAAACAGATCGACGCTTCGACGCCACAGGCTATATCGCCCTGGCAAGTCTGCTGGGCAATCGGTGTAAGTAAGTCCTGGACCTGTAGCCGAGCGTTCAGAAGCTCGGTGTTCTCCGGCACGCTGCGACAAAGCAACATGCCTGCCATTCTGGAAATAATGTTCTCTATCTCGAACTCGGGCAGTCTTGAAAGCGGTATGTGCTCTCTCAACTCACCGAACGCGGTAAGACAAGCAATAGCATATTTTGAGTTTTGGGTCTGATGATTAATGCAGCTGTCAAGGTATTCACGAATTGGTGTCGAGTATGTGTTATTTGCCCCTAAGAAGATGGATACCAAATTGACACTTTCATTCTCAGAACCCCGCCGCTCAATATCCCAAAGGCTCATTGCAACAGCTGCTCTAAGAAGCTGATAGTAATACTCATTGAGTTCAAAAGCGGGGAAACGTTCGGCATAGACCTCTGGAGGGATTCCCAGATGCTCCCGATAAATCTGCCGGATTCGTGTCACAAATGCGGTCGGTGAACCGGTTGCACTATCACTATCATCTATCTCCATGGCGTCGGAAAACAACCATCTATGCATCATCGCGGGAAACGAGCTGCTGTTATACGCGACTTGCATTGCGATTGAGTTCTCTTCGTCCACCAATAGAGGGAGGATCAATACATCCGCGTTTCCGATGAGGCCTCGCGACCCGTATTCATCGATAGCTTGCGCCCAAAGATCGAGGTCGCTCCAGTGCAACATGCCTCCTTGAGCACGGAAGAGATCGGAGAAAACCGCTTCAACCGCGGACCAGTCCTGAGGGGTCTCTATCAAACTCTTCGCATCTGCTCGCAGGTTGAAGAGGAGCGTCTCGTAAGGAACTACTGTGCGTTCGAAAAGGATCTCGGCTTCCTGCAAGAAGCTTGCTTCTTCGGGTCGAATACACTCTAGGTAAACCCGATAATCAGCATTTTGGACACGAAAACAGAGCGACGCCGCCGAGCGCAGTTGGTCGCGGTCGACATAGTAGACAAATCCCTCAGTTACAGATCTGTCTGGCGGTATCTCACTTGACGACTCAACGCCTGCCGGGAATAGGTCGATTAGAACACTCACGCCCAGCTCTTGAAGCGACCCGAGGGGAGATGTCAACTCAAGCTGAATCTCACTCTGAGCCGAAACGGTGCCAGCCGAAACTGCCAAAACGACTGAAGCAACAAGAAGTCTATGCAATATACAGATCCTCGGATCTTCATCTTAATAAAGAATAGGATCATAGCATAGAAGGTCCGATTCGTTCACCCAAACACTCCTTCAAACTCCCGCCATTCCCCCTTGCTCATCCCTGAGGCCTCCTGCGTCACCGTCTCCCCGGCGAGCCGGCGTTTCAGCACCTCGACCGCCTTGCCGCTCAAGTTCACCCCGCCCATCCGGTAATCCTCGAACGCGCCGTAAGCGGCGGGCACCCAGTCCTTGACCATCTCCGCGATGGCCTCCGCATAGACCCGGATCTCGTATTGCGCATGGGCATCCGCGCGCAGCCGCAGGAAGTGGAACAGGTTGTGCAGGTCCACCTTCCAGTACCATTGCGTGTAGACATTGGCGGGCAGGTTCATCCGTGCCAGTTCGCGGGCCAGCCCCGCCTGCCCCTTCTGGCTCAGCATCTCCTCGTAATGGTCATAGGCGCGCGCGCTGTCGGCCTTCAGCACTTCCAGCACCCGCGCGGCCTCGGCGCCCTGCAACACCTCGCCGCGCCCCTGATTGTTCACCGTCGATTGCGCCGCCAGATGTTCGGGCGCGGGGATGTAGAATTCCCGGTCCAGAATCGAATAGCGCGCGGAATACTCGTTCACATTCGCCGTGCGGTGCCGGATCCATTGCCGCGCCACGAAGACCGGCAGTTTCACATGCAGCTTGATCTCGCACATCTCGAACGGGGTGGAATGCCAGTGCCGCATCAGGTAGCGGATCAAGCCGCTGTCATCGCGCGCTTTTTTCGTGCCCGCGCCATAGCTCACCCGCGCCGCCTGCACGATCGCCGCATCGTCGCCCATATAGTCGATGACCCGCACGAACCCGTGGTCCAGCACCGGCTGCGCCTTGTAAAGATGCTGTTCCATCCCCGGGGCCACGGCGCGCAGGGTCGGTTGCGGGTTCTGGCGGCTGGCATCGATGTCGGCCAATTGCTCGGGGGTCAACGGCATGGGAGGGACTCTTTCATTCTGAAGATTCGGGATCTACAACATCTTGCATCAGCCCGGGCGGAACACGCAAGATAAAGGGGGCCGCCAGGGATCCATGGGGCCATTTCCGCATCGCCGCGACCGCTTGCCCTACCAGCCGCCCCCGCCCAGGGCGCGGCCCTTCTGCCTGGGCGGCCTCCGCCATGGGCGCCGATCCGCCCGGTTTTGCCCCGCGCACGGGAAGTTTACCGAACTCAGAGGGTGTGATTGCATGAAACCCGCGCTAGGCTGTCGCAAAAGGCAAGCAGGGAGATACCGATATGGGACTGAAATACCTCCACACCATGGTGCGCGTGAAGGATCTGGAGGCCAGCATGACCTTCTACCAGCAGCTCGGCCTGCGCGAGACCAAACGCATGGAAAACGAGGGCGGGCGCTTCACGCTGGTCTTCATGGCCCCCCCGGGTCAGGAGGAATGCCCGATCGAGTTGACCTATAACTGGGACGGCGACGAGGGCCTGCCTTCGGACAGCCGCCATTTCGGCCATCTGGCCTATCGCGTGGATAACATCTACGACCTCTGCCAGAAACTGATGGATACGGGCATCACCATCAACCGGCCCCCGCGCGACGGGCACATGGCCTTCGTCCGCTCCCCCGACAACATCTCGATCGAGCTGTTGCAGGAAGGGGAGCGTCTGGCCCCCACCGAGCCCTGGGCCTCGATGCCCAATACCGGGCACTGGTGATCCGCCCGGCCCTGACAACGTTGGCCGTTGTCGCGGCCACCGCCTTGCCCGCCCATGCGCAGGAGCAGTGCAGGCTGGCGCTGCTTCTGGCCATGGATGTCTCCGCCTCAGTGGACGAAGCCGAATATGCTTTGCAGATCAACGGCCTTGTCTCCGCCCTGCTGTCGCCCGAAGTGCAGAACGGGTTTTTCAACGGCCCCGGCCCCGTCGCCCTTGGCATCTACGAATGGAGCGGCCGGTTTCAGCAGGATATCCTCGTCGACTGGACGCTGATCGAAACGCAGGAGGATCTGGTCGGCGTGACCGAACAGATCGCCGCCGCCACCCGCAGCCACGCGGATTTCCCGACCGCGCTCGGCTATGCCATCGGCTATGCCGCCGAACGCTTCGCCGAGGCGCCGCCCTGCCTGTTCCAGACCCTCGACATCTCCGGCGACGGCCAGAACAACGACGGATTCCCCCCGGCGGCCGCCTATGAGCATTTTCCGCTCGACAACATCACCGTGAACGGCCTCGCCATCGGCGGCGCGTCCCGGGAAATCGAGCTCTATTACGAACAGGAGGTGATCCGCGGCCCGGGTGCCTTCGTCGAGCACGCGATCAATCACGAGCATTTCGAAGAGGTCATGCGCCGCAAGCTGGAGCGGGAACTCAGGGTCATGATCCTGGGCGAACTGGAGCCCTGATCCGAGACCGGCGGGACCGCGCCGCCGCTCAGCCGGTCTCGCCCGGAACCGGCAGGATTGCCGCGCCGATCCGCCGCCCCTCCGCCAGCAGAACGTTGTAGGTCCGGCAGGCCGAGGGCGAGGCCATGACCTCAAGACCGACCCCCGCCCCCTCCAGCGCGTCGCGCAGCTTGGCCGGAATATGGGCAATCTCCGCCCCCGTCCCCAACAGCAGCACATCGATCTCCGGCGCCGCCGCCAGCAGTGGCGCGCTGGCCTCGTACCCGTCCCATGGCGACACGCCCGAGGGCAGCAGCAACACGCCCCCCTCGATCACCACGCCGCCGACGCGGAAAAACCCGGGGCCATATCCGTCGACCGGTTTGCTGTCGTCATAATGCACTTCATTCAGCCGCATCGCGCTTGCCCTTCATTGCCAGACCGGCAGGCCCATGACACCCGCCAGGGCGATTATGCCATAAGCGACACGCCGGTACAGGACATCATAGGCAGGGTCGAACAACGCCTGCCCGCACCGGGTGCCGATTGCATAGACCGGCATCATCAGCACGCCCAACCACAGGGCGCTGACACTCAACATGCCCTGAAACGCCATCTGCGGCAGAACCAGAATGGTGATGATCGTTAGAAACAGCAACGTGTTGGCCCGCATCACATCGGCCCGGTTGCCCGCGCCCAGATTGAACAGGATCACGATCGGCCCCATCAGCCCGGTCAGCCCGCCCAGAACACCGGTCGCCGCGCCCACCCCGGCGCGTGCGGCGAAACCCGGCCGCGTGGCATAGCGCCAGCCCGCCATCAGCGCCGCCAGCGTGCCCAGAACCGTGCCCGCCACCGCGGCCCGGATCAGGTCCACATCCAGCACTCGCAACAGGTAGATGCCGAAGGGCGCGCTCAGAAACGCCGCTCCGATCATGGTGAAGGTGGCCGGTTTGTCCGCCACGCCCCAGGCCCGCGGCACCACCGTGAACAAGGAGACGACCGCAGACAGCGAAAAGGCCGCTATCGCGAAGGCGGGCTCCAGCCAGATCGTGGCCAGCGGCATGAAAATCAGCGCCGATCCGAAACCGGCAAATCCATAGATCACGCCGGCCAGCGCGGTCACCCCCAATATCCATACCAGCCCGTCAAGGGCCAGCACGGCGCTCAGCGCATCAGGCATCTATGTTGGAAAACTGGGTTCCCGCATTCGCGTCGGGCTTCGACCAGTCGCGCTTCACGCCGATCATCAACACCACATTCTTGGCCACATAGATCGACGAATAGGTGCCCACGATCACGCCCCAGAAGATCGCGAAGACGAAACCGCGGATCACGTCGCCACCCAGGATCAGCAGCGCCAGAAGCGCCAGAAGCGTCGTTCCGCTGGTCATCAGGGTCCGGCTCAGGGTTTCGTTCGCGCTCAAGTTCATCACGTCCTGCAACGGCATTTTCTTGTATTTCCGCAGGTTTTCCCGCAGCCGGTCGAAGATCACCACCGTGTCGTTGATCGAATAGCCGATGATCGTCAAAAGCGCCGCGATGGTCGCCAGATCGAAGCGGATCTGAAGCAGGCTGAACACCCCGATCGTCAGCACCACATCATGGATCAGCGCCGCCACCGCGCCCAACGAAAACTGCCATTCGAAGCGCAGCCAGATATAGATCAAGATCGCCGCCAGAGAGACACCCACCGCCAGCAGGGCGGTCATGATCAGCTCGCCCGACACTTTCGGCCCGACGCTTTCCACCGAGGGGAAGGTCATCCCGTCATAGGCGAAGGACACGCCCGATCCGGTTGGCTGGTCCGTGCCCAGCACATCCACGATCTGTTGCCAGCTTCCCACCGGCAAACCCGCCGGAAGCCGCAGGGCGGAGGTGTCCCCGGTGGAGATTTCGGCCGCGATGCCGGCGTCCGCCAGCGCGGCGGCCGCGGCCTCCTGCGTCCATGTTCCGGTGTCGAAGGAGACCGACAGGGCGCCCCCGAAGGCCGATCCAAGCGCCTCCTCCACGGCGTTCACCGTGTCCGCCGCCACGCTTTCCTGCCCTTCCTGGGCCTGGATGCGCACCATCGCCACGTTGCGGCCCGCCTCGAAGGTCGGGTCGAACACTTCGGTGATCGCGACATCGCCAAGGCCGAGCGGTTCCAGCGCGGCGCGGTAATCGGCCACCACCACCTCCTGGCTGCTTTCCACGCGCAACGTGGTGCCGCCCAGGAAGTCGATCCCGAAATTCAGCCCCATGGCCAGCCAGATACCGATCGACAGCACCATGGCCACGACCGACGCCCCGAAGGTCGCGCGGGCATATCGGAAGAAGTTGAAATTCGTCTCGTTGGGAACCAGGCGCAGGCGCATCTTGTCAGACCTCGATTGTCTTGGGACGCCGGCGGTCGAACCAGGTCACGATCAGCAGGCGGGTGACGTAAATGGCCGTGAAGACCGATGTCATGATCCCGATGCCCAGGGTCACCGAAAAGCCCCGCACAGGGCCCGAGCCAAGCGTGAACAGGATCACGGCGATGATGAAGGTCGTCAGGTTGGCGTCGATGATCGCGCTCAGCGCGCGGCTGTATCCCAGCTCGATCGCGCGGGCGGGGCCCTTGGCCGTCTTCAGCTCCTCCCGGATCCGCTCGAATACCAGCACATTGGCATCCACCGCCATCCCGATGGTCAGCACGATCCCGGCGATCCCCGGCAGGGTCAGCGTCGCCCCGATCAGCGACAGGATCCCGAAGATGAGGCCCACATTCAGGATCAGCGCGACGCTCGCGAAAATCCCGAACAGCCCATAGCTCAGCACCATGAAGACCAGCACCGCGGCAAAGGCCACCAGCGCCGCGATCTCGCCTGCCGCGATACTGTCGGCACCCAGTTCCGGCCCGATGGTCCGCTCTTCGAGGAAGGTCATCTCCGCCGGCAACGCACCCGCCCGCAGCAGCACCGCCAGATCGGTGGATTGCTGCACGTTGAAATTCCCGGTGATCTGCCCCGACCCGCCGGTGATCGCCTGCCGGATCGTGGGCGCGGAAATCACCTCGTCATCCAGAACGATGGCAAAGGGCGCGCCCACATTGGCGGCGGTGTATTCGCCGAAGGCACGCGCGCCGTTGGGGTTGAACCGGAACGTCACGCTCGGCTGGCCGGTCTGCGCATCGAAGGCGGGCTGCGCGTCGACCAGATCGTCGCCGGTCACCACGGGCGTCTGCTCCAGAATGTAGTACACGCCCTCCTCGTCCAGCAACGGCAGGACCATCTGGCGGGACCCGGGCACCTCGTCGGCCGATCCCGCACGCCCCACGACCGGGTGGAATGTCAGCCGCGCGGTCGTGCCGATCAGCAGCTTCAACTCCTCCGCCGACCCGATGCCCGGCACCTGGATCAGGATCCGCCGGTCCCCCTGCCGCTGGATCGTCGGCTCCCGCGTGCCCACCTCGTCCACCCGGCGGCGGACGATCTCCACCGATTGCTGCATGGTCCGGTCATTGGTCGCCTGCTGCTCGGCCGCGCTCAGCGTCACGATCAGCACGTCGTTCTCGCCACGTACGTCCAGCGTACTCTGGGCGATGCCGGTCAGGCTGACCACGGGCTGCGCCACCGCGCGCACCGCGGCCACCGCCGCCGCCATCCCCTCGGGCTGGGAGATCTGTACCCGCAACTCGCCCGCGGGCGCCTCCTGCCGGCGGATCGTGCCCACCACGTCGCGCTCCAGCCTCAGCGCGTCGCGCACCTCGGGCCACAGCGCATCCATCCGCTGCTCATAGACGTCCTCGACCCGCACCTCGGCCAGCAGATGCGCGCCGCCGCGCAGATCCAGCCCCAGATTGACCAGCGTCCCGGGCAGGAACTCGGGCCAGCCGGCCCGATCCGCCTCCAGCGCGTCGGTGGTCGCCCCCGTCTCCTCGATCACGGCCACCGCATCGTTGTGCCGCTCCACCCGGTCGTAAAACAGGTTCGGCATCGCCAGCGCGAGGCCGATCACGACCACGCCCCAGATCAGCACCCGGTTCCAGATGGGGATGTTCAGCATCGCGGGCGGCTCCCAGAACGGATGATCAGGCCTTCTCGGCGGGTTCGGTCTTGGAAACGACCTGCGCGATGGTCGGGCGCGCCACGCGCACCTTCACACCCTCGGCGATCTCCACCTCGATCTCGCTGTCATCCTTGACCTTGGTCACCTTGCCATAGAGCCCGCCCTGGGTGATCACCTGATCGCCGCGGCGCAACCCGGCAACCATCGCCTGATGCTCCTTCACCTTCTTCTGCTGTGGCCGGATCAACAGGAAATACATGATCGCGAAAATCAGGATCAGGGGGAGAAACTGGGCGAAAGCGCTGTCCATGGACGGTCCTCTTGTCGGGTCATGCGGGGCTACCCGCTTGGGTCTGGCGGGCCATCCCGCGAAATCGGCGGCACGATACGGGCGGGCGCGGACGAAGGCAATGGCCCGCGCCCCCGCGATTTCCGGTTTCCCTGCATCGGCCTTCTGCGGCATATGGGAAGGAGGGGACCGATGGCAACCGGGAAAGACGTTTTGGATCGGGGGATCTGAATGAACGGAAACAGCGAAACCGCCACGGCGTCGGGCCTTGGCCGGCTCTGGCAAGGCCTGTCCTCGGGAGAGCAGATCGCCACCCTCATCATCCTGACTGCACTGGTCATCCTCCTTCTCTATATCTGGGCCGACCGCGCGCGGGCGGATGCGACAGGCGCCTCCCACCTCGTCGGCTGGATCGGCATCCGCGACCTTCCGCCATGGCAGGCGAGGATTCTCGGCCTTGTCTTCCTCGCCTTCGCGGTCCTCTTTGTGCTTGCCCTTCTCACATCCTTCCGTGTGGTGGGCGGGGTTTTCCTCGCGGGCTTTTCCGGCACCACCCCTGCGCAAAGCTTCAGCATCGGCGCGCTCCTCGTCGCGCTGCTCGGCGCGCCCTTCCTGATCTGGCGCAGCGTGGTGGCGCAGAAAACCGTGGATGTTACCGAACAGGGCCTGATCACCGACCGGATCAACGCCGCCGTGGCCAGTCTGGGAGAGGAGAAAACCCGCGGTACCGGCGATGCGGTCGAAACGGTCCCCAATATGGAGGTCCGCATCGGCGCGATCTACGCGCTGGAACGCATCGCCCGCGAAAACCTCGATTTCCACGTCCAGATCATGGAGATCCTCTGCGCCTATATCCGAGAGAACAGTCCTCTCCAAGACGCTATCCAAAGCCCCCATGAGGTCTTCGATCGGCTGACCATGAGCGACAAAACGGGGCAAGGATTAACGGATGAGGAAGCCTTTGCGCATGAGGACTACGGGGCAGCTAATCCTTTTGGCTGGAATCCAACCGAGCTAACCATGGATAACTTGAAAGAATGGACCAAGAACCTGCCACCTCTAAGGTCAGATATTCAAGCTGCCTTGACCGTGATCGGGCGTCGTCGACCCAATCAAAAGCGAGCAGAAAAAGTCAACTCAACCTCGGACTCAGATTTCTGCATCAATCTGCGTCGCACCAATCTACAACGTGCACGCCTCATTGGCGATTTTGAACATTCAATTCTTGATGGCGCAAGACTTTGCGGAGCTTGGTTAGAGGGCAGTTTCACTCATGCGTTGATCCTTGACGCAAGCCTCAGAGCATTGAATGCTCGAAAAAGCAATTTTGTCGATAGCGATTTCTCTGGATCTACTCTAGACGCGGCCACCGTGATTGGATGTGATCTTTCAAGAACACGCTTTTGGTATTGCAATCTTAAAGAAACCAACTTCAACGGCGCCACCGTACGAGATTCCGATTTTTTTATGGCAGGATTCAAGAATGCCTTCTGTTATGATAGTGCTGATTTTTCATATTCTAGACTACCAGAAAACCAGTTAGATGATTTAAATGGCCTACTGGATGGTTGTAGTATATCGGTATTTATATTTTCAGAAGATGGAACGAGCCGCAGCAAATCCATTGAAGCGGCACTTCAGAATGGACGGCTCTTAAGACTTGCGGCAGGCTCGGAGATAGATACAAGGATGGAATGGTCGGACAGTCTTTCACGGGCTGGCCGCAGTATGGGCGACTTCAGCCGGACCTATGGCGTTGATGGGCATGCCTGACCAATTGAGAACGGCCCACAGTCATCTGCAACTGCCTGCCAACCCCGCCTACACCCCGCCCGATCCGCCCGATCCTCCCGCGCGCTGACCCGCGTCTTGGATATACCGGTTATATACCGCGGATATACCGGGTCTATATGCTCCATTTCCCCTTCAAACCCGCCGCCGGATCGGGCATACCCCGCCCGAACCACCTGCCCGACCAGAGGCCCGACCCATGCACGATATCCGCGCCATCCGCGACAACCCGGACGCTTTCGATACCGCCCTCGCCCGCCGGGGTCTTGCGCCGCAATCGGCCGCCATTCTGGCGCTGGACGAGGCGCGCCGCGCCTGCATTCTGGCCGCCGAGACCGCGCTGGCCGACCGCAACGCGGCCTCCAAAGAGGTGGGCCGCGCCAAGGCCGGCGGCGATGAGGCGGAGTTCGAACGTCTCCGCGCGCTTGTAGCTGAAAAGAAAGAGGAAATCGCCCGTCTGGAGGAGGAGGCGAAGGCGAGGGACGCGGCCCTGACCGAGGCGCTGGCGGCCCTGCCGAACCTGCCCTACGGCAGCGTGCCCGATGGCGAGGACGAGGACGATAACGAGGAGATCCGACGCTGGGGCAGCCCGCGCAATTTCAGCTTCACGCCGAAGGAGCATTACCAGCTGGCGGCTACGCAGGACGGCATGGATTTCGAGACGGCGGCCAAGCTGTCGGGCAGCCGGTTCGTGCTCCTGAACGGCGCCGTCGCCCGTCTGCACCGGGCCCTGGCGCAGTTCATGCTCGACACCCACACAACCGAAAACGGCCTCACCGAAGTCAACGCCCCCGTCCTCGTCCGCGACGAAATGATGTATGGCACCGGGCAGTTGCCCAAGTTCGGCGAGGACAGCTATCAGACCATCAATGGCTGGTGGCTGATCCCCACCTCCGAGGTCAGCCTGACGAATATCGTCAACGACACGATCATCGAGGAAGATTATCTGCCGCGCCGCTATACCGCGCATTCGCTCTGCTTCCGGTCCGAGGCCGGCAGCGCGGGCCGCGACACTTCCGGCATGCTCCGTCAGCACCAGTTCGAGAAGGTAGAGATGGTCTCCATCACCCATCCCGATCACTCCGATGCGGAGCTGGAGCGCATGACCGGATGCGCCGAAGGCATCCTTGAAAAACTCGGCCTGCCCTACCGCACGGTGATCCTGTGCACCGGCGATATGGGGTTCGGGGCGCGCCGCACCCACGATATCGAGGTGTGGCTGCCCGGGCAGAACACCTATCGGGAGATCAGTTCCTGCTCCACCTGCGGCGATTTTCAGGCCCGGCGCATGAATGCCCGCTTCCGCCCCGCGGGCGGCGGCAAACCCGAGTTCGTGCATACGCTGAACGGCTCCGGCCTTGCCGTGGGCCGCACCCTCATCGCCGTGCTGGAAAACGGGCAGGAGGAGGATGGCTCCGTCACGCTGCCCGCAGCCCTCCATCCCTATCTGGGCGGCAAAACCCGTATCGACGCGGAGGGACATCTTGTCTGAACTGGAAAACCCCGACGACCCGCAGGACGGCGCCAAGCTGAAGGCGATCCTTCTGACCTGCGCCGCACTTGCCTTTGCCGCGGCCCCGCTGATGACGGAGCCCTTCACCGGCTTCGACCCGGAGCAGTTCCCCAACCCGACGCCGCCCCTCGCGCTGCAACCGGCGGGATATGCGTTTTCGATCTGGGGGGTGATCTATGCCTGGCTGATCGTCTCGGCGTTTTACGGCCTGATCAAGCGGGATACCGATCCGGGCTGGGACAGAACCCGCTGGCCGCTTTTCCTGAGCCTCGCGGTCGGGTCGGCCTGGATCGGCGTGGCGCTTCTCAACCCGCTGATCGCAACGGTCCTGATCTTCGTGATGATGGGCGGGGCGGTTCTGGCGATGGCCCGGGCGCCGATGGCGGATATGTGGCTTTGCGCAGCACCCATCGGGCTTTACGCGGGCTGGCTCACGGCGGCCAGTTTCGTGGCGGGCGCCACCACGCTCACGGGCTGGACCGGGCTCGGCCCGGACGCCGCCAGCTGGATCGGCCTGATCGGCGTCGGCGCGCTTGGCCTTGCCATCCTGCGGCTTCGCCCGCCGGTCACCTATGCGGTGGCGCTGGACTGGGCCCTCGTGGGTGTCGCGGTGTCTGTCTTCACAAGCCAGCCGCTCAACCTGCCCTTCGCGGTCGGGGTGATCCTGGCCTTTCTCGCCATCGCCCTCGGCTTTGCGCGCGGCCTGCGCCGGGGCTGATCAAGGCGCAGGCCGCCGGGATGGCGCGGCCTGCATCTCTCAACTGCAACACCTCACCGGCCGCGACCACCGCGCCGGCCTTCCGGCCTTTACCCCGCCCCATCGGAAAAGCTATTGCAGGCCAGAACACAGGCACCGCAGGATCAGGGGCAGCAGATGCGCATTCTCATCACCAATGACGACGGCATCAACGCGCCCGGCCTGAAGGTGCTGGAGGCCATCGCCGCCGAGGTCGCCGGCCCCGATGGTGAGGTCTGGACCGTGGCGCCGGCCTTCGAGCAATCGGGCGTCGGCCACTGCATCTCATACGTCCACCCGACAATGATCGCCGAACTTGCGCCCCGCCGCTACGCCGCCGAAGGCACGCCCGCCGATTGCGTTCTGGCCGGGCTCTACGATGTCCTGTCGGACAACCGGCCCGATCTGGTCCTCTCGGGCGTGAACAAGGGCAATAACGCGGCCGAAAACGTGCTCTATTCCGGCACCATCGGCGGCGCGATGGAAGCCGCGCTGCAAGGCCTGCCCGCCATTGCGCTGTCGCAGTATTACGGCCCGGCCAACGCGCATCTGGACAACCCGTTCGAAGCCGCCGCCAGCCATGGCGCGGCCGTGATCCGCGCCCTTGTCGATCAGGGCCACTGGGACAAGGCCGATTACCGGATCTTCTACAATGTGAACTTCCCGCCCGCGCCTGCCGCCGATGTCCGGGGCCGCAAGGTCACCGCGCAGGGGTTCCGCACCGATACCGGGTTCGGCATGGCCCCTCACACGGCTCCGAACGGCCGGCGGTTTCTCTGGATCACGGGCGGGCCGCAGCATATTCCGACCGCACCCGGCACCGACGCCCACGCCAATCTGGAAGGTTACATCTCGATCACGCCGCTGCGCGCCGATCTGACCGCGCATGAGGCGCTGGACGATCTGAAGGCCGCCCTGGAATGACCTGCCGATGACCCTTGATGCCGAGCGCAAGATGCAGTTCCTCTTCGCCCTCCGCTCCAAGGGCGTCACCGATGCACGCACGCTCGACGCGATGGAAAAGGTCGACCGGGGCGAGTTCGTGCGCGGCCATTTCGAAACCCGCGCCTATGACGACATGCCGCTGCCCATTTCCTGCGGGCAGACGATCTCGCAACCCTCCGTAGTCGGGCTGATGACGCAGGCGCTCAACGTGCAGCCCCGCGACAAGGTGCTGGAGGTGGGCACCGGCTCGGGCTATCAGGCCGCAGTGCTCAGCCATCTGGCGCGACGGGTCTACAGCATCGACCGGCACCGGACCCTGATCCGGGAAGCCGAGAAACGCCTTGCGGCGCAGGATATCCACAATGTGACGGTGATGACCGGCGATGGCTGTTTCGGCCTGCCCGAACAGGCCCCGTTCGACCGCATTCTGGTGACCGCCGCTGCCGAGGACCCGCCGGGCCCGCTTCTGGCGCAACTCAAGGAAGGCGGCATCATGGTCGTGCCCGTGGGGCAGTCCGACGCGATCCAGAGCCTGATCAAGGTCACCCGTGGCCCCGACGGGCTGCAGTATCACGAACTTCTGCCCGTCCGCTTCGTGCCCCTGATCGAAGGTGTCGCGCCCGACTGATGCGCACCGGGGCTGGCATTGACCCGCCATTGTGGTGTAAAACCTGACATAACGACGCGCGAGACCCCGGGCCAACCGGCGCAGACGCGCGCATATGGCGAACCGATCTTTTTGAGGACACCCCGAGCAATGCCCGCCCCAAGACCTCTTCTGCTTGGCCTCTGCCTGCCGCTTCTGGCCGGCTGCGTCAGCAACAGCGCCGATTTCGATTTCGACTTTCGCGGCAATGCGATCGCGAACAGCGCGCTGGACGCCGAAACCGCCCCGCGCCCGGAACCCGATGCAAACGGGCTGATCACCTATCCGACCTATCAGGTCGCCGTTGCGCGCCGGGGCGACACGCTGTCCAGCGTCGCAAGCCGCCTCGGGCTCGATGCGCAGGAACTGGCGTCCTTCAACGGGCGCAACCTCGGCGACCCGCTGCGCGCGGGTGAAATCATCGCCCTGCCCCGCCGGGTCAGCCCCACCGGCATCGGGACGGACATCACCTCCATCGCATCCGCCGCCATCGACGAGGCCGATGCCAACCGCCCCGCGACACCCGTCGCCGTCCAGACCGGCGCGGAACCCGTGCGCCATCGCGTGACCCGTGGCGAAACCGCCTATTCCGTGGCCCGCCTCTACGGCGTTTCGGTGCGGGCGCTGGCCGAATGGAACGGGCTTGGCCCGGACCTCTCGGTGCGCGAAGGCCAGTTCCTGATCATTCCTCTGGTGATCCAGGAGGCCGGCGCGCTGAACGACGCGGGCGCGCCCGGCCAATCGGTCACACCGGTCCCGCCATCGGCAGCGGACCCGCTGCCCGAGCCGATCACCACCGCGCCGCTTCCGGATGCGCCCGATCTCCGCGACACATCGCAACCGGCCGCCGCCCCGGCGCCGGCGCCGGCCCCCGCCGCCTCCAGCGCCCAGATGCAGCGCCCGGTGGCCGGTACGATCATCCGGCCCTTCTCCTCCAGCAACGAGGGCATCGATATCGCCGCCGCAACCGGCACCGCGGTCCGCGCCGCGGCCGATGGCGAGGTGGCGGCGATCACCCGGGATACCGACCAGATCCCGATTCTCGTGATCCGCCATCCGAACAATCTTCTGACGGTCTACGCCAATATCCAGAACATCCGGGTCAGCCGCGGCGACCGGATCAGCCGGGGCCAGACCGTGGCCGATGTGGGCCCGGGCGACCCTGCCTTCCTGCATTTCGAGGTGCGGCGCGGGTTCGAAGCGGTCGACCCGACCGATTTCATCGACTGAAGAGGAAACGGCCCCGCCCGGGCCTCGTCTCCCGCGCGCCCGCCAGCCGAGGCCCGCAGCCCCCTGGCACAGGTATCCGGGGTGTGGGACCGTCGGGAAAACCGGTACCCGCCGGACGCCTCCGGCGGCCATATTTGCGGGATAGAGAAGACAGGACTTCAGGCGGAGACCGGCCCCCCGCGGCTATCCTTTCGGCTTCACCGGAGGGGCCTTCTCCATCCACGGTCATCGGCATGGCTGCCTGTACCGTGGCAAAATCCTAAGGTCGGGATCTTTTCCAAGGGTTAACGCGCCCCTTCTCTATCCCGCAAATATGGCCGTCGGAGACATCTTCGCCCAAGAAGGGCCCCCGGAACGGGGGCGTGACGCGGGCGAACCCCGCCGCAGGTCAACCGGTCCGGACCATCTCGAAGCGACAGGCATCGGCCCCCTGAGCGCAGCAATGCATCTCGACGCAGCGCCAGCCCGGCCCGCAGAGCGCGGAAAACAGGCGCGCGAACACCGCCGCGTGCCAGTGGCAAAGCGGCGTTGCCGTATGCTCGCCCCGGACGACCGGATTATCCGCGATCTCGAACACCACCGGCCAGGTTGAGACCAGCCGAAACACGCCCGAGCCGCAGAAGGTCCAGGCATGCTTCGCCACGGCTTTCGCAAGGATCGGGGCAGCCAGTCTGGCGGGCAGACATTTCAACACCGCCTGCGCCGCGGGCGGGATGCGGTTGGCGAGAATGTAGTCGCCCGTGCGCCGCCCGGCGGCGTCGGCCAGCATCGGGGCCACGTCGGGCATCTCCGCCCGCATCACCTGATGCAGCCGGGCGGCGGGCGCCTCCTCCATCAAGCCTGCCTCCGGGTCGGGCAGATCGGACACGCCCGCCAGTGCCAGCATATGCGCCACCGCATCCGGCCCGGCGGCATCTTCCAGTACCGGAACCAGTTGCAGGATCGCATTGGGGCCGATCTTGGCCATCCGCTCACTCCGCCGGGATCACGTCATCCATCTGCTTGTCGCCACCGCCGCAGGCCTTTACCTCGGCCCCGTTCGGCATCTTGAACGAGGTATCGCGGGACACCTTCTGCGCCCGTTTCTGCGCCGCGATGTCCTGGGTCGACTGCCAGTCGTCCATCTGCGCCTTGGCGATCGTTCGTGTCCGGTCGAAGTTGAAATTCACCTTGTCCTTCGATTGCGGGCCCCAGTAATTCGCCTTGCCCAGATCGTAGAAGGTTCGCGCGAACCCGGCCTTTGCGAAGGCTTTCAGACAGCCAAGCAGGTATTTCCGCCGATATCCGTTCCCGCGCCAGGGATAGTAGAACAGCGCCTTGCGGGAGTAGAAGCGCCGGTAATTATGCATCACCCGGTCCAGAAGCGTGGCGCGGTCCATCGCCTCGGGCGCCATGATCGGCGTGACGAAATTGTATTTGGAGAAATCGAAGATCTCGACCTTGTCCTTGAGTTCCTGAAACAGCGGCGTGAAGGGCCAGGGCGTGTACATCGCCCAGTTGGCCAGATCCGGCTGCCAGTCCCAGGCCATCTGGAAGGTCTCTTCCAGCGTCTCTGGCGTCTCGTTGTCCAGACCGACGATGAACTGCGCCTCCACGAATATATCCGCCTCCCGCAGCAGGCGGATCGCTTCCTTGTTTTCCTCGACCTTGGTTTCCTTGTTGAACTGATCCAGTTTCAGCTGCGCCGCCGCCTCGGTGCCGAGGCTCACATGCACCAGCCCCGCGCGCCGGTAAAGCGGCAGCAGCTCCTTGTCGCGCATGATATCGGTGACCCGTGTGTTGATCCCCCATTGCACCCGCCGCGGCAGATCACGCCTGATCAGCTCCTCGCAGAACTGGATGAATTTCCGCCGGTTGATGGTCGGTTCCTCGTCGGCCAGGATGAAGAAGCCCACATCGTGTTCGTTCACGAGCTGCTCGATCTCGTCGACCACCTTCAGCGGGTCCCGCACCCGGTAGTCGCGCCAGAATTTCCACTGCGAGCAGAACGAGCAGGTAAACGGACAGCCGCGCGCCAGATTGGGGATCGCCACGCGGCGCCCAAGCGGCACATAGATGTAGTTCTCCCATTCCAGCAGCGACCAGTCGGGCGTGATCGCATCGAGGTTCTTCACCGTGGAAGCCGCCTGCGTCGCCTTGATCGTCTCGCCGTCCTTGAAGGCAAGCCCCTTGATCCTGTTCCTGTCGGCGGGCCAGCGTCCGTCGCGCACCGCCTCCATCAGCTCCACGATGATCTCTTCGCCTTCGCCGCGCACGATCACATCCACGCTGTCGCATTCGCTCAGCACCTGCTTGTACATGAAGGTCGCATGCACCCCGCCCAGAACCCGCAACGCGTTCGGCACCACTTCCTTGGCCACCTGCAAGGTCTGCTCGGCCACATAGATCGACGGGGTGATCGCGGTCGTGCCCACCACGTCGGGCTGCAACTCCGCCAGTCTGACACGCAGATCGCCCTCGCTCAGATCATGGGTCATCGCGTCGATGAACTGAACGTCGTCGAATCCCGCCGATTTCAGCGACCCCGCCAGATAGGCAACCCAGGCCGGCGGCCAGTTGCCCGCGATCTCTGCCCCACCGGAGTGATAATTCGGATGTATCAACACAATCCGCATGGCCCGTCTCCCTGCTTATCTGTCAACCCAGACCACACGCAAATATGTCAATCTGCCTTGACACAGATCAATCCTCGCCGGTTTCGACCCGTTAACCTTTTCTTTTCCGCACGGGTCTGGCACAATCCGATCCCCGAGGGCTTCGGATCGACCTTGTCATGATGAGGGAGGCGAGAAGATGTGGGACCGGCTTCTGGATCACATGCTCGGTGGGTTCATCACCACCGGTGCGCTTGATGTTACCTATCCCGATGGACAGGAACGGAAATATGGCGCAGCGGACGCCTCGCCCGTCCGTATCCGGTTCCACGATGAAGACCTTCCCCGGCGCCTTGTCCTGAGTACCGAAATGGCTCTGGGCGAGGCCTATATGGATGGCGGAATGACCATCGCCCAGGATGATCTGGAGGGTTTCCTGACCCTGATCATACGCAACGCGGTCGCATCAGAACATCTCTGGTGGCGGAAAACTGCTCTTGGATTGCGCCGCGCCCGGCGCATCTTCGACCAGTGGAACCCCGCGCACCGCGCCCGGCAGAACGTCGCCCATCACTACGATCTGTCCTCCCGGCTCTACGATCTCTTCCTCGACGAGGACCGGCAGTATTCCTGCGCCTATTTCAGCCGGCCCGACATGTCCCTCGAAGAGGCGCAGGAGGCCAAGAAACACCACATCGCCGGCAAGTTGCTGTTGCAACCGGACATGGAGGTGTTCGAGATCGGCTGCGGCTGGGGCGGGTTCGGCCTGACGCTGGCCCGCGATTACGGTGCGCGCGTTCTGGGCGTCACCCTGTCGGAGGAACAGCACCGCATCGCCACCGATCGCGCCGCCCGGGCGGGGCTGGCCGGCCGGGTCCGCTATGAACTGCGCGATTACCGCTCGGTCACGGGGCAGTTCGACCGCGTGGTCTCGATCGGCATGTTCGAACATGTGGGCGTGCCCCATTACCGGGAATACTTCACCCATGTGAACGACCGGCTGAAACCCGACGGGGTGGCGCTGATCCACACCATCGGCCGCGCGGCACCCCCGGGCAGCACATCGCCATGGATCACCAAGTACATCTTCCCCGGCGGCTATGTGCCGGCGCTGTCGGAAATGTCGAGAGCGATGGAAAAATCCGGCCTCTACCCCACCGATCTGGAGATCTGGCGGCTGCATTACGCCGAAACCCTGCGCCATTGGTATGACCGGTTCACCGCCCGCGAGACGGAGGCGCGAGCGCTCTACGACGAGCGGTTCACCCGGATGTGGCGCTACTATCTCAAGGCCTCGGAACTGACCTTCCGCCATCACCGGCAATGCGTGTTCCAGCTGCAACTGGCCAAGCATCAGCAGGCCGTGCCGCTGACGCGGGACTATCTCTATGCCGACGGCCCCGATGCGCGGCAGCACGCGGCGGAATAGGCGGAGCGCCTTCGGGAATCGGATGCCTTTTCGCAACCCGGCCTGACCGCACCCTCCGGTGCCGCGCCGCGCACGGAGGCATATCCCCCAATGCCCAGACGCGCAGGCCGCCCCCCGGAGCCTATCCCGCATCGGGGCTTCGGGCCGGGGGCCTTCATCGCCTGCGGTCATCGGCGTGCCCGCCTGTACCGCAGCCTCGATGTCACCGGTCCGGTATGAAAACGGGGTTAACGCGGCTTCATTGCCTTGCAAATATGCCCGCCGGAGGCATCGGGCCGCGGACCACCCTGCCCACCCGTCGAACCGGCGCGGCCCGGGCAGGCATGTGCCCCCGCGGGCCCTGCCCTGCGCGCGGCGCGGCGACGGTTCGCGCGCAGGGGCGCGCGGGCCCAAGCCGCGCCGCCCGACCGATATGGGTTGCGCCCAAGGCCCCCAAGTCTATAACGCCGACAGTTTGCTTGGGCCTTGGGGGACGAGATGCCAAAAAGAACCGATATCAGCTCGATCATGATCATCGGCGCGGGCCCCATCGTCATCGGGCAGGCCTGCGAGTTCGACTATTCCGGCGCCCAGGCCTGCAAGGCGCTCAGGGAGGAAGGCTACCGGGTTATCCTGGTCAACTCCAACCCCGCCACGATCATGACCGACCCGGGCCTGGCCGATGCCACCTATATCGAGCCGATCACGCCCGAAGTCGTCGCCAAGATCATCGAGAAGGAGCGCCCGGACGCGCTTCTGCCCACGATGGGCGGGCAGACCGGCCTCAACACGTCCCTCGCACTGGAGGAGATGGGCGTGCTGGAGAAATTCGGCGTGGAGATGATCGGCGCCAAGCGCCCCGCGATCGAGATGGCCGAAGACCGCAAACTTTTCCGCGAAGCGATGGACCGGATCGGGCTGGAAAACCCCAAGGCCACCATCGTCGCCGCCCCGAAGCTGGAAAACGGCAAACACGATATCGCCGCGGGTCTCCAGCAGGCTATCGACGCCATCGAATATGTGGGCCTGCCCGCCATCATCCGCCCCGCCTTCACCCTTGGCGGCACCGGGGGCGGCGTGGCCTATAACCGGGAGGAGTACGAGCATTTCTGCCGCAGCGGGCTAGAAGCCTCCCCGGTCGCGCAGATCCTGATCGACGAAAGCCTGCTCGGCTGGAAGGAATTCGAGATGGAGGTGGTCCGCGACCGGGCCGACAACGCCATCATCGTCTGCGCCATCGAAAACGTCGATCCGATGGGCGTGCATACCGGCGACTCGATCACCGTGGCCCCGGCGCTGACGCTGACCGACAAGGAATACCAGATCATGCGCAACGGCTCCATCGCCGTGCTGCGCGAAATCGGGGTGGAAACCGGCGGCTCCAACGTGCAATGGGCCGTGAACCCCGCCGATGGCCGCATGGTCGTGATCGAGATGAACCCGCGGGTCTCGCGGTCCTCGGCACTCGCCTCCAAGGCCACAGGCTTCCCCATCGCGAAAATCGCCGCGAAACTCGCCGTGGGCTACACGCTGGACGAGCTGGACAACGACATCACCAAGGTCACACCGGCGAGCTTCGAGCCCACCATCGATTATGTCGTCACCAAGATCCCCCGCTTCGCCTTCGAGAAGTTCCCGGGCAGCAAGCCGGAACTCACCACCGCGATGAAATCCGTGGGCGAGGCCATGTCCGTCGGGCGGACCTTTCACGAGTCCGTGCAAAAGGCGCTGGCCTCGATGGAAACCGGCCTGACCGGCTTCGACGAGATCGACATCCCCGGCGCCCCCGACCCCGCGGCCATCACCAAGGCGCTCAGCCGGCAGACCCCCGACCGGCTGCGCGTCATTGCGCAGGCGATGCGTTTCGGGCTCAGTGACGACGAGATATATGCGGTCACCCGGTTCGACCCGTGGTTCCTCGCCCGGATCCGGGAGATCATCGAGGCCGAGGACGGGGTTCGTGCGAATGGCCTGCCGACGGATGAAAAAGGCCTCCGCGCGCTCAAGATGATGGGCTTCACCGATGCCCGCCTCGCCCGGCTCACCAACCGGTCGGAGGCCAGCATCCGCGCCGACCGGCTGAGCGCCGGCGTAACGGCCGTCTTCAAACGGATCGACACCTGCGCCGCCGAGTTCGAGGCGCAGACCCCCTACATGTATTCCACCTACGAGACCCCGGTCATGGGCGATGTGGAATGCGAAGCCCGCCCCTCGGACGCCCGGAAGGTCGTGATCCTCGGCGGCGGTCCCAACCGGATCGGCCAGGGGATCGAGTTCGACTATTGCTGCTGCCACGCCTGTTTCGCCCTCACCGACGCGGGCTTCGAGACGATCATGGTCAACTGCAACCCCGAAACCGTCTCCACCGATTACGACACCTCCGACCGGCTCTATTTCGAGCCGCTCACCTTCGAACATGTGATGGAGATCCTCCGCATCGAGCAGGAGAACGGCACGCTCCATGGCGTCATCGTCCAGTTCGGCGGCCAGACACCGCTCAAGCTCGCCAACGCGCTGCATGACGCGGGCATTCCGATCCTCGGCACCACGCCCGACGCCATCGACCTCGCCGAAGACCGGGAGCGGTTCCAGCAGCTTGTCCAGCGTCTCGACCTGAAGCAGCCGAAGAACGCCATCGCCACCACCGATGCGGAGGCCAGGGCCGCGGCCGAAACCCTTGGCTATCCGCTCGTCATCCGCCCGTCCTATGTGCTTGGCGGCCGCGCCATGGAAATCGTCCGCGACGCCGCACAGCTCGACCGCTACATCGCCGAAGCCGTCGTCGTCTCGGGGGACAGCCCCGTCCTGCTCGACAGCTACCTCTCCGGCGCCGTGGAGGTCGACGTGGATGCGCTCTCCGACGGCGAGGACGTCCATGTGGCGGGCATCATGCAGCATATCGAGGAGGCGGGCGTTCATTCCGGCGACAGCGCCTGCTCCCTGCCGCCACACACGCTCTCCGACAGCATCATCGACCGGATCACCGAACAGACCGTGGCGCTGGCCAAGGCGCTCCGCGTGGTGGGCCTGATGAATGTCCAGTTCGCGGTCAAGGATGACGAGATCTACCTGATCGAGGTCAATCCCCGCGCCTCGCGCACCGTGCCCTTCGTCGCCAAGGCCACCGACAGCGCCATCGCGTCCATCGCCGCGCGCCTCATGGCGGGCGAAAAACTGTCCGGCTTTCCGATCGCCACGCCCCATCAGCCCGTGGATGACGCCACGCCGATCATCCCCAACGACCCGATGTCGCTTGCCGATTTCCGCACGCCCTGGTTCTCCGTCAAGGAGGCCGTGCTGCCGTTTGCCCGTTTCCCCGGCGTCGACACGCTGCTTGGCCCCGAAATGCGGTCGACCGGCGAGGTCATGGGCTGGGACCGCACCTTCCCCCGCGCCTTCCTCAAGGCGCAACTGGGGGCCGGCACCACGCTTCCCGACGCGGGCACCGTGTTCCTGTCGATCAAGGACGCCGACAAGACCCCGCAACTGCTGGAGGCCGCGCGGATCCTCACCGATCTGGGCCTGACCATCCTCGCCACCCGCGGCACCGCCGCCTTCCTGTCGGAGCATGACATCCCCTCCGATGTGGTGAACAAGGCCTATGAAGGCGGGCGCACCATCGTCGACATCATGAAGGATGGCCATGTGAGCCTTGTCCTCAACACGACAGAAGGCGCGCAGGCAGTGGAAGACAGCCGCTCCATGCGCGCCGTAGCACTTTACGACAAGATCCCCTATTTCACCACGCTGGCGGCCAGCCACGCCGCCGCGCTGGCGATGAAAGCCGCGCGCGAAGGCGAGCTGGGGGTTAGGTCGTTGCAGGGGTGAGAACGAGCTGCCCAAACTGCGCCACTACGGCTTGAGGGCCGCGCGTCTATCGTTGGACCACAATTTGTGTTCTAGGCGACAGCATCAACCAAATGTGGCAAGGAACCTGTGGATAAGCACTACATTTCCTGTTGACGGCTACCCGATGTTGTGAGAACCTATGGGCAACCCTGCGAGATGTGGGGTCAATCCCCTTTCAGTCGTAAAAAAACCGTTGACCTGTCCGCAGGTGGTAGACATGCTTGCAGTGATCTCTGGATAAAAAGACGACGCCGTCGCGGCGGCAACCACGACGGCGTCTAAATCCAGAGCCGCCATTGATTGAAGGTCGCGGCGGGCACTGCAGATCGTAGCTGAACTGAATCAGTTCTAGCGTGGTGAGTCAACATGCGGCCTTCGCTCATGCTGAAAGGGCCGAAAAATGGCTTCCTATTTTGTAAACAATACTGCGCAACCGAACGGTGATCATGAGGTCCATCAACAGGGCTGCTACTGGTTATCGTTGGCCAAGAATGTGAGCTATCTTGGCGAATTTGTCGGGTGTCGAGATGCGGTTTTCGAAGCCAAACGCAAACACCATCGGCAATCCAACGGGTGTGCGACCTGCTCACCATCATGTCATACGTCTTGAGGGCGCAACCGATGGCTACCAATCCTCCTTCTGGCGACGGAAAGCGCAACGGAATGGTGCGCGGGCGGTCTCAAACAAAGGCGCCCAACGGCAATTGGACAAAGCGCGACACGAAAACGGGCCGCTTCATGGACCAGAAGACGTCCTCGAAAACTCCCTTCAAGGGTGTTCGTAAGGAAAAGTGAGCATAAGGCGAGGGCGGCACGTGCCGCCCTCGTTATAACTTTGTAACGACACTTGGCCCCGCCTCACTCCCCAACGCCCGCTTCCGCTCCTCCCGCTCCCGTTCCGTCACGCCCCAGTCCGGCATCGGCTGGCGCGACTGCCAGTTCTCCCGGAACGGCTCGATCGTCGCGTCCTCGTGCAGCAGCCCCGACAGCTTGGCATGCATGAAGGCCCTCAGCACGTCGTTCATCCGCGGCTGATACCCCGGCCCCATGGATTTGAACCATTTCACCACATCCTCATCGACCGAGAAGCAGATCTTCGTCTTCCTGCGCTCCCGCCGCTGGCTGATTTCGTGCCAGTCCTGCGGGATGCGCAGATGTGTGGCGATCTTGTGGTGCATGTCCCACTCGAACCTCCGCATCGCCTCCATCATGTAATAGTGGTCGTAGCGCTGCCTCTTGGTCAGCGGCTTGTCGTCGAACGGGTCCATGATCCTGCTCCTCACCCTCGGGGGAGGCCCAGACTCTCGCAAATTTGCTAAAATTGCGTGGATACCCGGAGGATATACCGGATCTATACCGAGGATATACCGGGTCTATATCTTGACCTCGGGCCAAAATCCGGCCCATCTGGGCGCCCAGGGGAGGGCCAGGATGCACCAGCCAGCGATCACCGGAACGGGCGTGTTCACGCCCAGCCAGATCATCACCAATGACGAGCTCGTGGCCGCGTTCAACGCCCATGCGGACCTCTACAATGCTGAAAACGCAGAGAAAATCGCCGCCGGCCTGCTTGAGCCCAAGCCCTATTCCTCCTCCGAGTTCATTCACGCCGCCTCCGGCATCGAGCAGCGCTATGTGCTTGACAAGACAGGCGTTCTCGACCCAGAGGTGATGCATCCCTGGCTGCGGGAGCGGGACGACGACGAACCCGGCCAGATGGCCGAAATGGCGCTGGAAGCCTGCACCCAGGCCCTTGAGATGGCAGGGAAAACCGCCGGCGATGTGGATGCCGTTCTGTGCGCCGCCTCCAATCACGAGCGCGCCTATCCCGCCGTGGCCATCGAGATACAGGATCTCCTTGGAATTCAGGGCTTTGCCTTCGATATGAACGTCGCCTGTTCCTCCGCCACCTTCGGCATTCAGGCCGCCGCCGACATGATCCGCTCCGGCAGCATCAGAAGCGCATTGGTGGTGAACCCGGAAATCTGTTCGGCCCATCTGGAGTGGCGCGACCGCGATTGCCATTTCATCTTCGGCGATGTCTGCACGGCGGTCCTGATCGAACGCGCCGAGGACGCCAAGGGCCTGCATTTCCTGATAAAATCCACGCGCTGCGCGACGCAGTTCTCCAACAATATCCGCAACAATAACGGCTTTCTGCGCCGCACCCGCAAGGACCATATGGAAGATCGCCGCGACATGCAGTTCATGCAGAACGGGCGCAAGGTCTTCAAGGAGGTCCTGCCCCTCGTCTCCAAGCATATCGCCGATCACATGGCCGACGAAGGCGTCGCCGCGACCGACCTGAAACGCCTCTGGCTTCATCAGGCAAACAAGACCATGAACGACTATATCGGCAAGAAAGTCCTCGGGCGCGACCCTGCCGACGGCGAACAGCCCAACATCCTGCAGGATTACGCAAACACGTCATCCGCAGGCAGCATCATCGCTTTTGCCAAGTATTCCAAAGACCTGCAGCCCGGCGACACCGGCCTGATCTGTTCTTTCGGCGCCGGGTATTCGGTGGGCTCGGTGATCCTGGAACGTGCTTGACGCGCCGTTCACCTCTGCCGTGCTAGGAGGATGTCTCGTCTTCCAGGTGCAGTTTCATCTCCAATAGCACCTTCTGGATCTCCAGCGTCTCGCGCAGCAGGCGTTTGGCCTCGTTGATGGTTATCACGCCGTCCGCGATTGACTGGTGATACTCCGCCATCAGCATCGCGAACCGCTGGCTCAGGGCGACCACGTCGGAATTCACCCCGCCCTCACGGCCCTCGTTGGGCCGTGGTTCGTCATAGCTGAGCGTGATGCCCTGCAACTCCGCCAGGGCGGTCGTCACATGGGGGAACCGCGCGGCCGTTTCCAGCGCCGCCACCGCGTCGATCGGGATGAACCGGTCCGCGTGTTCCGGCGCGTCCGAGAAGTAGCGGCCAAGCGTTGCCTTGGATTTGCCCGTGACGTCGCATGCGGCGGCAAAGCCCACATCCTTGATTAACGCCTCGGTATGTTTCTTCAGGTAACTTCCCACGGATCCGTCCTTGCTCGAAACTGATTATCCGGGGGAAATCAAATCGCTTTTTCCCATGATGGTCAATCGCGTCGGATGGCAGGGTGATCCCGCCTCCCAAGTCGGGAGGTGCTTAATCAGTAATCGGCCGTTGTACCTGGCCGATCGGGTGGGGGTTCGTCGCCATGGCCGATCCGGTCTGGCCGGGGTTCGCGCCATTGTGCGGCGAACCCTGTCGCCGGTGTCCATCCCCCGTGACACCGGCAGGGTCCGACCGGGCTCACGGAACCGGCCCGATGCCGGCGCCCCCACCCGCCATGTCTTGCACCGCCGCCCGGGCTGGGGCAAATCTGTCAAATGGCCAAGCTCTACTTCCATTACTCAACCATGAACGCGGGCAAATCGACCCTGCTGCTTCAGGCATCCTACAACTATAACGAACGCGGAATGCAGACCTATCTTCTGACCGCAAACTTCGATGACCGGTCCGGGGCTGGCCGCATCGGCAGCCGGATCGGGATTGCCGCCGAGGCCGACACCTATACGCAAACCGATGATCTGCATGCCAAAATCGCGACCCGCCTGGAACAGGGGCCATGCGCCTGCGTGTTGATCGACGAGGCGCAGTGGATGACCCGCGACCAGGTCTGGCAGCTGGCGCGCGCGGTCGACGATCTCGGTGTGCCGGTCATGTGCTACGGGCTCCGCGTCGATTTTCAGGGGCAGCTGTTTCCCGGCTCCGCGGCACTTCTGGCGCTGGCCGACGAGATGCGCGAGGTGCGTACGATCTGTCATTGCGGGCGCAAGGCGACCATGGTGATCCGCGTCGACGAAAGCGGCAAGGCCGTGACCCACGGGGCCCAGATCGAGGTTGGCGGGAATGACAGATACGTATCGCTCTGCCGGCGGCACTGGCGCGAGGAAACCGGGGATCGTGGCTGAGCTGACCCTCGTCTCCGGGTTTCCCGAGGATCAGAGAGAGCGGGTCGCGCGGCTTTACTGGCAGGCGTTCCGGGGCAAGCTGGGCCGGGTTTTGGGGCCGGATGACAAGGCGCTGCGGTTTCTGACGCCGGTTCTGCATGGTTCCCATGCCATATCCGCCCTGAATGCAGACGGCGCGCTTGTGGGTGTCGCCGGGTTTTCGACCCCTCAGGACACGTTTGTCGCCGGAACCGAAGCCGACCTTTGCAAGGTTTACGGACGTTTCGGGGCGATGTGGCGCGGCTTGCTGCTGGAGATGCTGGACCGGCCCAGATCGACGGAGATCCTCGTGATGGACGGGATTTTCGTGGCGCCCGAAGCCCGTGGGCAGGGCGTCGGCTCGGCGCTCCTTGACGGCATCGTCGAGGAGGCGAAAGCGCGCGGCTTGGCGGGCGTGCGTCTGGATGTGATCGACTCCAATCCGCGGGCAAAGGCGCTTTACGTGCGCAAGGGCTTCGTCGCCTGCACACCGCAAAAGCTGGGAGCCCTGAAATGGGTCTTCGGCTTCTCGTCGGTCACGCCGATGATCAAGCCGGTCTAAACCGGGTTCGGCAAGGGCTGGCCATCCGCCAGGGCGATGACATTGGCCAGCGCCATCCGCCCCATCGCCTCGCGCACCTCCAAAGCCGCCGTGCCGAGATGCGGCAACAGGGTGACGTTCTCCATCCGTGTCAACGCTTCGGGAACCGCAGGCTCGAACTCGTAGACATCAAGCCCCGCCCCGCCGATCCGGCCGGATTGCAACGCGGCGACAAGCGCCGTCTCGTCGATGACGTCGCCACGCGAGATGTTCACCAAAATGGCGTGGGGCCGCATCGCCGCCAGCACATCGGCATCTATGTGGTGATGGGTTTCCGCGCCGCCCGGCAAGGCGATCACAACGATATCCGCCGCGCTCACAGCCTCAGGGAGAGACAGGCGGTCGGCCGGAAAATCGAGCGTCTTGGCGGAACGGTTGGCATAGACGATCCGGCAGCCGAACCCGAAATGGCAACGCCGTGCAATCGCCTGACCGATCCGGCCCATGCCGATGATCGCAACGGTCTTCCCGGTGACATGCAGGCCCAGCATCTGGGTCGGGTGCCAGCCCGTCCACCGGCCCGCCCGCACCATTCGCTCGCCTTCACCGGCGCGACGGGCGGTCATCAGGATCAGCGTCATCGCGATATCTGCGGTGGCGTCGGTGACCGCGCCGGGCGTGTTGGTGACCGCGACTCCCGCGGCCTCTGCGGCGGCGGTGTCGATATGATTGTACCCCACCCCGAAATTCGCCAGAAGCCTGCATCGCGGCGATGCGGCGGCAGCGAAAACCTCCGCGCCGAAGGCATCGCCAAGGGTCGGGATCACGGCATCCTGTTCAGTCAGTGCCGCGATGCAGTCCGCCTGCGTCATCGGACCGTCCCCGGCACGGTCAGTAACATCGAAGCGCGCCGCCGCCGCGGCCATGACACTGTCGGGCAGCCGGCGAGAGATCAGCAGTTTCATCAATGCATCCTCTGCCCGTTCTCGACCGGGATATCGGGCGCCAAAAGGACGATCCCACCTTCCGGGTCGGAAACACCGAGGACCAGAACCTCCGACCGCATGGGGCCGATCTGGCGGGGGGGAAAGTTCACGACGGCCATGACCTGCCGGCCGACCAGCGCCTCGGGCGTATAGTGGGCGGTGATCTGGGCCGAGGACTTCCTCTCGCCCAGATCCGGCCCGAAATCGACCCAGAGCCTGATTGCCGGTTTCCGGGCCTCGGGGAAGGGTTCGGCGCGGGTGACCGTGCCTACGCGGATATCGACCTTCAAAAATTCATCGAAACTGATCTCTGGCACCGGCCTACCCTTTCAGCGCGCGGGAACGGTCGGCGGCGGCGGTGACCGTGGCCCGCATCAAGGGGCCGAGCCCCGTTCGAGGATCCATCAAAACCTCCAGCCCGGCCTGGGTTGTGCCATTGGGAGAGGTCACGTTGACGCGAAGCTGTTCGGGGGTTTCCCCGGCGGCCATGGCGAGTGCGCCAGCCCCGGCCACCGTGGCCTTGGCCAGATCCATCGCCATCTCATCGGGCAGACCTTCGGCCCGGGCGGCGGCGGCCAGCGCATCGATCATGTAGAACACATAAGCGGGGCCCGAACCGGACACGCCCGTTACCGCGTCGATCTGGTCTTCGGTTTCAAGCCGGACCACCTGCCCCACAGCCTCCAGCAGGGCCGCGGCAAGATCCATGTCGTCCGCGTCGGATGCCCCGTTGCCGATAATCGCGGTAATGCCCTTGCCGATCGCGGCAGGCGTGTTCGGCATCGCGCGAACCACACGGGTGTTCTCCCCAAACGCGGCCTCGAAGGTTGCAACCGGTGTACCCGCAGCGACCGAAATCACCAGCGTACCTCCACCGCCGTAGCGGGCGAGCCGCGGCAGGGCGTCGTCCATCATCTGCGGCTTCACGGCGACCAGAGCGATTGCGGGATCGGCAGGCAGATCGGCGTTCAGATGTACGCCCCGCGCGCTCAACCAGTCGGATGGGTGCGGGTCAATCACCCACACCTTGCCGGACGGCAAGCCCTTGGCCAGCCAGCCCTCAAGCATCGCCGACCCCATCTTGCCACAGCCCAGCATCACCAGGCCACGGCGCTTTACATCAGTGAAATCCATCATCCCTCCGGCATTCGCCGCAGGTGAGACTAGGCCCGGCCAAAGCTCTCCGCAATGGCGACCTGCATCGCCTCGGACGGGGTTGAATCTCCCCAACAGGCCAGTTGGAAGGCCGGATAATACCGCTCGGCCGCCAGAACCGCCGTTTCCACCATGCAGGAAATCTGTTCGGGCGAGGCGAGTTGCTCCCCGGCCAGAACCAGCCCGTAGCGATACACCATCAGCCGTTGCGCATGCCAGTAGCTGAACGCCCCGGCCCAGCATTTGTCATTGGCAAGGTTCAGCGTTTCGTACAGCTTGCCCAGCATCTCTTCGGGCGGCTCCATATCGAAGGTACAGATCATCCGCAGGGTTTCGTCATAGGACGACCAGGCAAGCGTGACCGAATAGGTGCGCCACTGACCCTCGATCGCCATCGCAATCTGGTCATCGGCGACACGGTCGAAATCCCAATCGTGATGCGTGGCGATCGTCTCCACGATGTCGATTGGGTGGATCTCGTCGGTCTCGAAATACTGCTCGGAAAGTGACATTGCCCAGGCCTCTTTTTTGTTAGCAGCCTCGGCGGGGTCTGGTCTTTTCGACCATGACGCCCACTAGAAGCTGGGTGTCTAACCTATGGGTCGCCGGATTGATCCCGACCCCATACAAGATATGGTGGGCCGTAGAGCCGGGCCTGTAAAGCAGTATTTTCGTGAATTCGCGCGCAAAGCCCCGCGATGCGGCTCTATCCACAGAAATCTGAAAGTGGTCAACAGGCTGCGGTCAGGTGGCCGGGTCCGGCCGATCGTATCACGCGGAGGAGGCCAGTTTTTCGTGGTTGAGGCCCCGCCCCAGGCTTGCCCCGACCCATATCCCGACCGACCCGCAGATCGCCGCGGCAAGCAGCGAGTTCCAGACCGGAAACTGCCCTGCGGAGGCACCGCCCAAAGGCGCGGGAGACAGGATCGGCAGATACGATATCAGCACGCCGATGCCCTGGGTCGACAGCAGGCTGAGCAGGAATGCCGCCAGACAGGCGGAGGCGCCGGTCCAGATCGGCCAGAACCGCGGATGCGCCAGCAGGTCCCGCCGGATCAGGTGGCGGGCGAAAAGGACCGCGACCGTAAGCCCCGGAAGCCAGATGACGAAACTGATGCCAGTGCCGAGGATCAGGCCGAAAAAGGCCGAAAGCACAGCGCCCGAGCCGTAGAAGACGGCAAGGATGAACATTTGCGCGGCGACGATCACCCCGGTCCAGACGGCGCCGACAAAGGCGGCGCGGAAGACCGTATGAGCGACGGAAACAACCGGGTCTTGCGAGGGCAGATTGATGATCATGCCACCCGGTTTAGAGGCCTAATTGGCCAAAAGGATGGTCATGCCGGGATTACTTTTTGGCTTTGCCGGCCTCAAGCGTCTCAATCCGCGCTTTCAGCGCCTCATTCTCTTCCCTTGCCTTCTGCGCCATGGCACGGACGGCATCGAATTCCTCGCGGGTCACGAAATCGCGATCCGCCAGCCAGCGATCCATCATCGACTTCATCGCCGTCTCGGCCTCGTCCTTCGCGCCCTGAGCCACGCCCATCGCGTTGGTCATAAGCTGAGAGATATCTTCCATGATCTTGTTGCGGGTCTGCATCAGAGCCTCCATGTCGCCAAGGACTGATATGGCGGCGCAAGGCGCCTGGATCAAGGTTGACTTCGCCGCAGGCACACCCCATCCACTGGCCAATCACAGGCAACGGAGACCCCATGCAGGCCGCCATTCCCTTCCCCGACATTTCGCCGGAACTGATCTCGTTCACCATCGGAGGATTCGAACTGGCACTGCGCTGGTACGCCCTGGCCTATATCGCGGCCCTTCTGATCGGCTGGCGTCTGGTGGTAATGGCGGTCCGGCGTCCGGCACTCTGGCCGGGCAACACCGCGCCGATGACGCCGGAGCATGTGGAAAACCTGGTCACCTGGGTCATCATCGGGGTCATTCTGGGTGGGCGGCTCGGTTTCGTTCTGTTCTACCAGCCGAGCTATTACCTGCAGAACCCGGCGGAGATTCCGATGATCTGGCAGGGCGGCATGGCCTTCCATGGCGGGCTTCTGGGCGTGGTCATCGCAGGGGCGCTGTTCTGCCGGGTCCACAAGCTGCCGATGGCCAGCGTGGGCGACGCGATGGCGATGGCGACGCCGCCGGGGCTGCTTCTGGGGCGGATCGCGAATTTCATCAATGCCGAACTCTGGGGGCGGCCCACGGACGCGCCATGGGGGGTGATCTTTCCCGGAGAGTACGCGCAAAGCTGCCCCGGCCCGGTCGGTCTGGTGGAACGCGCCTGGGAAACGCTTTGCGCGCGCCACCCTTCGCAGCTTTATGAGGCCGGGCTGGAAGGCCTGCTTCTGGGCGCCGTGATCCTGTGGCTGATCTATCGCTGCGGCTGGCTGAAAATCCCGGGGCAGATCATGGGCCTGTTTCTGGCGGGCTACGGGCTTGGCCGGTTCATCGTCGAATACTTCCGTCAGGCGGACCCGCAATTCATCACGCCGGACAATCCGCTTGGCCACGTGATCTCGCTCAGCCCTGAAATCGGGCTCAGCATGGGGCAACTCCTGTCGCTGCCCATGCTGCTGATCGGCATTGCCATCATCGTCCTCGCCCGCAGGCGCGCCGCGTGACACCGCTTGGGCGTCGATTGATTGCGCGGATCGTCCGGACAGGACCGATTTCCGTCTCGGAATACATGACCGAATGCCTGCTCAATCCGCGCGACGGCTATTACACGACCCGCGATCCGCTCGGCACCAGGGGCGATTTCATCACCGCGCCCGAAATCAGCCAGATGTTCGGCGAAATCCTTGGCCTGTGGCTGGCGCAGGTATGGCTGGATCAGGGGCGTCCCCCCCATTTCGTGCTGGCCGAACTGGGGCCGGGGCGCGGGACGCTGATGGCCGATATCTTGCGCGCCACCGCGATCGTGGAAGGGTTTCACGCCGCGATGCGACTGGCACTGGTGGAGGCTTCGCCGGTTTTGCGGGCCCGCCAGAAGGCCGCCCTGCGGGGGCAGGAGCCGTTCTTTTGCGACCATGTCGGCGATCTCCCGGACGGTCCGCTCTTTCTTGTCGCGAACGAGTTCTTCGATGCCCTGCCGATCCGCCAGTTTCTGCGGGCGGACACCGGGTGGTATGAACGCCAGATCGGGACCGATGGCAGCCGCCTGTTCTGGGGGCTTGGCCCCGAACGGGGGATCGCGGCGCTGGATGACGTTCTGCAGACCAGCCCGCCCGGCCATCTGGTTGAACTGAACGCCCCCGCCCTGCCGCTGGCCGAAGAGATCGGCAGGCGCATCGCCAAGGACGGGGGCGCTGCACTGATCGTGGATTATGGCGATTGGGAAAGCCGGGGCGATACGCTTCAGGCGGTTGCCGGGCACGGCACGGTCGACCCGCTGCAGGATCCGGGCACCGCCGATCTCACCGCACATCTGGCATTCGGGCCGCTGGCCCGCGCCGCGGCGCCCGCGCGCGCCACCACGCTTGTCCCGCAGGGCATGTTTCTCGAACGCCTGGGGATCGGCATGCGCGCCGAAAGACTCGCCGCGAAACTGAGCGGCCCGGCGCGCGAACAGCATATCGCCGCCCACAAGCGGTTGACGCACCCCGATGAAATGGGAACCTTGTTCAAAGTCATGGGCCTTTGCCCGCCCGACGCCCCGCCATTGCCTGCCCTGGAGCCCGCTGCCCCCGATGTCCCCGGTCACGACACGCCTTGAGCCTCTGACCTCCAGCCTGCTGGACGGCGTGAGACATGGCTTCTTCACCCGGAAGGGCGGAGCCTCCTCGGGTGTTTTCGAGGGCTTGAATTGCGGCGGCGGGTCTTCGGATCAGGCGGAAATCGTCGCCATGAACCGGGACCGGGTGGCCGATGCGATGGGCGTCGACAGGAACCGCCTGGTGACGATCTATCAGGTGCATTCGAGCGATGCCGTTCTGGTCACCGATGGGCGCCCCGATCCGGTCCCCCGCGCAGACGGGATCGTTACCGCGACACCGGGCACCGCGATTGCCGTGCTGACCGCCGATTGTCAGCCCGTCCTGTTCGCGGACCCAATCGCGGGGGTGATCGGGGCCGCCCATGCCGGGTGGAAAGGCGCCCTGGACGGTGTGCTTGAACGCACGATCGAGGTCATGGTGGAGACCGGCGCGCGGCGCGAGGATATTCGCGCGGTGATCGGCCCCACGATCAGCCAACGCGCCTATGAGGTCGGTCCGGAGTTCATCGACCGGTTTCTTGACGACGATCCGGAAACCGCGCGCTTCTTCATCAACGGGCCGGGCGACAGGTATCTGTTCGATCTTCCGGCCTACGGGCTGATGCGTCTGCGCGCGGCAGGCATTGCGCAGGCGGAATGGACGCGGCATTGCACCTATTCCGACCCCTCGCATTTCTACTCCTACCGCCGGGCGACCCATGAGGGCGCGGCCGATTACGGCCGCCTTATCTCGGCGATTCGGCTTTAGCCCTTAGTGACCTCATCGGCCCATCTCTTTTGGCGGCCAGGCATCGCCGATTTGGGCAAGGTATGGGCAGGCCCTGCCGCGGCTCTGCCTCAAACCGGCCAGAGCGATCCATCGAATTTCATGAAAACCGAGTTGAAACGCACGGCGACGGGGCCACATTTTCGCCACGGATTTTTACGGGGAATTAGGATAAAAGTCGCAAGACTGCCCCATTGAATGTGCAGATTGTTGCAAGACGGGCAGCGCGCCCGGGCAAGCCACAAGATCTGCACAAAGGAACTGGGACATGGAAACGCGGCGTTGGATGACATCGGTTCTGGCTGAAAGCCGGAAAGACCTGATCCGGATGCCCTGGGAACGACAGGTCCGGGCAGAAAAGCGGGCGGAGACGGGCGAATTGCTCGACAAAGCCAGCTGAAACCATCGAGCGGAATGCTTGCAAGAGAGGGCGGCTAGAATGGCCGCCTTTTCTCTGTTCTGCGGCCGGGTCAGAGCGTGATCTCTGTTTCCAGCGCCTTGATCAGAGGTTGCAGATCGTTCTCGAACCGTCGCCACGCCTGTACGGAGCCGCGATTGATCGGCTGACGGATCTGCGCCACGCTCAGGGTCTTGACGGCCCGCCCGGTCCGCTCGGGATTGAGACAGGCAGGGTCCCAGCTCAACCCGCAGAAATCCAGAAGCTCGCGGATCTGCGGCTCCGGATCGTCTGTCAGCGCCTCGTACGAAATCACTTTCACACGGCCCGGCAATCGCTCCTGCCAGGCGGCGGTTACCGTCTCGAAAAGCCGAATGTACCGGCCGATCTCGGCCAGATCATAGGCGTAACGATGCAACCCGTCGGGAAACAGGTTCTTGTAGATAGACAGGCCCACATCGCGCGGGTCGCGGTCCAGCAGAATGAATTTTGCGTTCGGAAGGGCGCGGGCCACATGGCCCATCTGCGCGAAGGTAGAGATGGATTTATCCGTCGGGCGCCTCGGGCCCAGCCTGGCCCGCACCTTCTCGGCCCAGGCTGCGCCCGCCTTTTCCCAGGCCTCCGGAGAGGGGTGTCGCCCGGCGCTCTGCGCCTCGACCAATGGCGTGATCGTATCCCTGAACAAAGCCATTTCCCCGCCCGGGGTGACACCGGGATGGGCACCCAGAATCGTCTCCACCAGCGTTGTCCCCGACCGGGGCAGGCCGGTCACGAAAATCGGTGCGATATCGGAATACCCGTCGAATCGATCGGGCCCAAAGCTCCGCAGCCGTGACCGCGCCGTTTTCAGATCGCTGTCAAATCCATACGGAAACTTCCTCGCCGTGATCCGGTTGGCGACATTGAGATGGGCGAAAACCTCGTCATAACGCCCCTGATCCTCCAGCGCCTTGGCCAGGGCAAAACACATCAGCCGCCTGGCTTCCGGATCGCTGACCCCGTCGGCCAGCCGCGCCTCCAGCTCGGTCACATCCGGGGCACCCTTTGCCTGCTTGCGCCCGCGCATGAGCGCCAGCCACGCGCCGCCATGGGCGGGTGCGGATTGCAGCGCCGCGCGCAGGTCGGCCTCGGCCCTGTCCAGTTGGCCCAGGGTCTGAAACAAGGCCGCGCGGGCAACCCTGGGCACCGCAGCCGTCGGGGCCAGCGCAATGGCTTCGGTGAGGACGGACAGGGCGCCGTCATGGTCATCGGCATCGCCAAGCCGTGTTCCCATATGGGTCAGAACCTGCAGGGCCGGCCCGCCCGCCTTGATCGCGGCGCGATAGGTCTGTCTGGCTTTCTCGCCCTGCCCGGCGGCCAGCAGATCGTCGGCCCTGGCCACCAGCTCCGCCGCGGTCGATCTGAGGGGCACCCCCGCCGCCTTCGCCTGACGCAAGACCTTTTCGCGTTCCCCCTCGCGGCTGACCCGCGCAGGAGCCTGCCAAAGCGCGGGCTCCCTTGGCTTCAGCTTGAGCGCGCGCCGATACCATTTGGCTGCACCGGGCAGATCGCCCGTTCTGGCGCTGATCTCGCCCATCTGGAACATCGGCTCGGCCAGCGGTTTCTGCTTGAGAATATCCAGATAGCCTTTTCGGGCGTCGGCGAGCCGCCCGGCCTGCTGCGCCTTGAGCGCGGCCTGATACGCCTCGGATATGGACGGTTGCTTCGGCGGGAGTACCGGCTTCTTCATGCCGACTGGCTCAACCGATCCTCCATGACGTCAAAAGGCACACCCGGGTCGTCCTTGGCACCGCGGATCACCAGTGACGTGCGGACCGATGCGACATTGGGCGCCGAGGTCAGATGCTCGGTCAGGAAGGTCTGGAAGCTGCTCAGATCAGGGGCCACGCATTTCAGGATGAAGTCGATCTCGCCATTCAGCATGTGGCATTCGCGCACCAGCGGCCAGGACCGGCACAGGCTTTCGAAGGCGACCAGATCGGCCTCCGCCTGGCTGTGCAGCCCGACCATCGCGAAGACCTGCACCTCGAAGCCCAGTTGACGGGCATCGACATCGGCGTGATACCCCTTGATGTACCCCGCCTCTTCCAGCGTGCGAACCCGGCGCAGACAGGGCGGCGCGGAGATGCCGACGCGCTTTGCTAGTTCCACATTGGTCATGCGGCCATCGTCCTGCAGCTCGGCCAGAATCTTCCTGTCGATCGGGTCGAGCTTGCTGCCTGCCATGGATAACGCCCCTTTTCGCTTCGCCGGATGTCAGAATCATCCCGATTCAAGACAGGTGACGCAACAATATTTCGCATCTGCGCAACATATGGAAGAGCCCAGACCCAATTGCAAGGCTTTCCACGGCGGCATTGGCAAACCCTTTATTCCACCCGCGGTGATCGTTATATCGCGGGAACCAAGGCTCGTGCCATCCTCTGTCGAAAGCTGCCATCCCATGTCCGACACCCGCCATTCCCCCGTTCTGATCATCGGTTCCGGCCCTGCAGGCTATACCGCCGCGGTCTATGCCTCCCGCGCGATGCTGAAGCCGGTACTTGTGCAGGGCATCCAGCCCGGCGGACAGCTGACGATCACGACGGATGTGGAAAACTGGCCCGGCGACAGCAGTGTGATGGGCCCCGATCTGATGGTGCGGATGGAAAACCACGCCAAGGAGATGGGAACCGAGATCGTCAGCGATCACATCATGTCTCTGGATCTGTCGGCCCGGCCCTTCACCGCCGTCGGCGACAGCGGCACGACCTACACCGCCGATGCGGTCATTCTGGCCACCGGCGCACAGGCGAAATGGCTTGGCCTCCCGTCTGAGGAGCATTTCAAGGGGTTCGGCGTGTCGGCTTGCGCCACCTGCGACGGGTTTTTCTACCGTGGGCAGGAGATCGTGGTGATCGGCGGCGGGAACACGGCGGTCGAAGAGGCTCTGTTTCTGACCAATTTCGCCTCCAAGGTGACCCTGATCCACCGCCGCGACAGCCTGCGCGCGGAAAAGATCATGCAGAACCGGCTGTTCAAGAACCCCAAGATCGAGGTGCTCTGGAACCATACCGTCGAGGAGATTGTCGGCACGGACGAGCCGCGGGGCGTCGAGGGCGTGCGCGCGAAACACGTGGAGACCGGCGAGATCACCGAGATCCCGTGCAAGGGCTTTTTCGTCGCCATCGGCCATTCGCCCGCGACCGAACTGGTCAAGGATCAGCTTGAGATGCACAATGGCGGCTACGTGAAGGTGGAGCCCGGCTCCACCCGCACCTCCATTCCCGGCGTGTTCGCCGCCGGGGATCTAACCGATCACATCTATCGTCAGGCGGTAACCAGCGCCGGGATGGGCTGCATGGCGGCCCTGGACGCCGAGAAATTTCTGGCCGAGCAGGATGGCGAGACCGTCACCGACGCCGGTGTCTACGCCGTTGCGACCGACGCGGCCGAATAGGCGAACGCACGTCCCCCCGGCGGGTTTAAAACAACACATTTCGTCCCGATTTCGCCGACGCGACACCGGATCGCTTGAATATGGCCATATTCCAGCACTAGAGAGCGGGGTCAGGGGCGGCTCCGGGGCCGTCTCACGTGTGTTGTCCCGTTCAAATTCGGAAGCCAGAGTATATGCCCATCCAACCGCTTGCCCCGATCCCCGAGCTTTTTGTCTCCTACGAGTCCGCCCTGAAACTGAAAAACGAGGCGGCCGATCTGCCAAGCTGGGATATGACGCCGCGCCAGATCTGCGATCTGGAACTGCTCATGAATGGCGGGTTCAGCCCGCTCAAGGGCTTTCTGACCGAGGAGGATTACACAAGCGTCGTGGAGACGATGCGCCTGGCCGATGGCACATTGTGGCCAATGCCGATCACCTTGGATGTCAGCCAGGGTTTCGCCGATGGCATCGAACCCGGGCAGGATATCGCGCTGCGCGATCAGGAAGGTGTGATCCTCGCCATCCTCTCTGTCGGCGACAAATACACGCCCGACAAGGCCCGCGAGGCCGAGATGGTCTTTGGAGCCGACGATATCGCGCATCCGGCCGTGAACTATCTGCACAACGTCGCGGGCCCGGTCTATCTGGGCGGCGCGATCACCGGCATCCAGCCGCCTGTGCATTACGATTTCCGCGCCCGCCGCGATACGCCGAACGAATTGCGCGCCTATTTCCGCAAGCTTGGCTGGCGCCGTGTCGTTGCCTTCCAGACCCGCAATCCGCTCCATCGCGCGCATCAGGAACTGACCTTCCGCGCGGCAAAGGAAGCGCAGGCAAACCTGTTGATCCACCCGGTCGTCGGCATGACCAAGCCGGGCGATATCGACCATTTCACGCGGGTCCGCTGTTACGAGGCGGTGCTGGATCAGTACCCCTCCGCGACCACGACGATGAGCCTTCTCAATCTGGCCATGCGCATGGCCGGCCCGCGGGAAGCCGTCTGGCACGGGCTGATCCGCAAGAACCACGGCTGTTCGCATTTCATCGTCGGGCGGGACCACGCGGGCCCCGGAAAGAACTCCCAGGGGGAGGACTTCTACGGGCCCTATGACGCGCAGGATCTGTTCAAGGAATATGCCGACGAAATCGGGATCGAGATGGTCCCCTTCAAGCACATGGTGTTTGTGCAGGAGCGTGCCGAGTATCAGCCCGCGGACGAAGTGGCCGAGGACTCCACGGTTCTCAACATCTCCGGCACCGAGTTGCGCCGTCGCCTTGCCGAGGGGCTGGAAATCCCCGACTGGTTCAGCTTCCCCGCCGTTGTGGCCGAATTGCGCCGCACCCGTCCGCCCCGATCGCAACAGGGTTTCACCGTGTTCTTCACCGGGCTTTCCGGGTCGGGCAAATCGACCATCGCCAACGCGATGATGGTGAAGCTGATGGAAATGGGCGGACGCCCGGTGACACTTCTCGACGGCGATGTGGTGCGCAAACACCTGTCTTCCGAACTGGGATTTTCGAAGGAGCACCGCGATATCAATATCCGCCGGATCGGCTATGTCGCGTCGGAGATTACCAAGAATGGCGGTATCGCGATCTGTGCGCCCATCGCGCCCTACACCGCAACGCGCCGCTCCGTCAGGGAAATGGTGGAAGCCTACGGCGCCTTTGTCGAGGTGCATGTGGCCACCAGCCTCGAAGAATGCGAACGCCGCGACCGCAAGGGGCTCTACAAGCTCGCGCGGGAAGGCAAGATCAAGGAATTCACCGGAATTTCAGACCCGTATGAAGCCCCCGAGGCCGCCGAACTTGTTGTCGACACCGAGGGGACGGAAGTCGATTTCTGCGCGCAGCAGGTTTTGCTGAAGCTGGAAAGCATGGGTCTGATCGCGGGCTGACCGCAGAAGGCGGGGGTGCCCCCCCAATCACCCTTCGGCACCTCCCGTGGGCCGCGCAATCCCAAACGGCAGACGGCGGACCGGGGGCTCCCCGCTACTGGTCTGCGGCGGGCTCGGTCGTGCCCTCCGGCGCGGCCTCGGTCGTGTCGGGCTCGGCGGCAGGTGCCGGTGCGGGCGTGGCGGCGTTTTCGGTTGCCTCCGACAACCTGCCATCCTGCCATTCGCCTTCGACCACCTGACCGGTTGCATAGGTCATCGTGCCGATCCCCTGACGCCGGCCATTCACGAACACGCCTTCATAGACATCGCCATTGGCATAGGTCGCGACACCGGTTCCGTTTATCTCTCCATCCGCCCATTCCCCGGTGTAGGAGAACCCGTCGGGCATCCGCAGGGTTCCCGTACCCGAACGCTGACCTTCGGCAAACCCGCCGTCATAAATGGTGCCGTCGCCATAGGTGGCGATCCCCTGCCCGTGGCGCAGGCCGTTTTCCCACGCGCCTTCGTAGCGGTAGAGAAACTCGGGCACGTCATACCCCGGCCCCGCCGCCGCGGCGGCCTCGGCATCATATTCGGGATTGGGCTGCGTCATCACGCCTTGCCCGTGCTGACGGGCGTTCAGGAACTGACCTTCGTAAACCAGCCCGTTGGCATAGCGTGCAATCCCGAACCCCTGGATGACGCCGTCGACCCAGTCTCCTTCATAGCTGGACCCGTCTTCATAGGTGATGGTGCCGCGCCCGTGTGCCAGATCGTTGCGGAACATACCCTGATAGATCGATCCGTCCGGGTAGGTAACCTGCCCTTCGCCTTCGATCCGGCCTTCGGTCCATTCACCCACGTAAAGATATCCGTCGGCCCCGGTAAACGTGCCCTGACCGTGGCGGCGGTCATCGGCAAACTCGCCTTCATAGACATCGCCGTTGGAATACCGCACCACGCCCCGGCCCTGTCGCTGGCCATTGATCAGCGTGCCTTCGTAGACATCTCCATTGGGTTGGGTCAGCACACCCTCGCCGTTGATCTGCCCGCCGGCCCATTCCCCTTCGTAAACGACACCATCGGCCATCTCCAACCGGCCGGTTCCTGCCCGCTGTCCGGCCTCGAACTCGCCTTCATAGACCGCGCCATCGGGATAGGTGATCGTTCCGCGGCCCTCCTTCAGGCCGTTGTTCCATTGACCCTCGAACCGGTAGCCATTGGGGCTTTCCATCACGCCCGTCCCGTGATGCAGCGCATTCTGAAATCCGCCCTCATAGCGCACGCCATTTGCATAAAGCGCCACACCCTGCCCGTTGATCAGGCCGTCCGACCACTCCCCCTCATAGGTGGACCCGTCGGCAAATGTGATCATCCCGAAGCCTTCGGGCCGTCCGGCGGCGAAGGTGCCCTGATAGATCGACCCGTCGGGAAAAACCGCGCGCCCCTGGCCGCGGATCTCGCCGTCGACCCATTCTCCGGTGTATTCATACCCGTTGGGCAGCCGATAGGTGCCCTGCCCGTGCTGAACGCCGTTGCGGAACTCGCCCTCGTAGATCCCGCCATTGTCGTAGATCTCGATATCCACCTGCGCGGCGGCGGCACCAGACAGCACCAGACCAAACGCTGCTGCCCCGGCCAAATGTCGGATCATGCCCCACCCCGGCTTATGCACGTTACGCTCTCCCCGTTTCGATCTTGTTGTCCTGATCCGTCCCAAACCTAGGTGAGGACCCGGGGCCTCGCAATGCATTTCACGGGCAAGAGCTGCACCATGGCTTGGCCCTGCGCGCCGTTCTGCTAAACCAGCCCCATAGAGATTGCCGAAAGTGTGACCCCGATGGCCCAGACCTTCCGCCTGACCCTGGCGCAACTGAACCCCACCGTGGGGGACCTTGACGGCAACGCCGCCAAGGCGCGCGCGGCATGGCAGGAGGCAAAGACGGCCGGCGCCGACATGATCGCCTTTCCCGAGATGTTCGTCACCGGCTACCAGTTGCAGGATCTGGTGCGCAAACCCGCCTTCGCCGCGGATGTGCAGCGCGTGCTGCAGCAGCTCGCCGAGGATTGCGCCGACGGCCCGGCGATCGGCATCGGCGGCCCGCTGCCGGCTGCCGACAAGCCTTTCAACGCCTACTTCATTCTGCAGGATGGGCAAATCAGCGCCCAAGTGCTCAAACATCACCTGCCGAATTCGAATGTCTTCGACGAGAAGCGGTATTACCACGCCGGCGACCCGGCGGGACCGGTCAGGATCGGTCCGGTGCGGATCGGCGTGCCCATATGCGAAGATGCGTGGTTCGAGGATGTCACCGAGACGCTCGCCGAAACCGGGGCCGAGATCCTGCTTGTCCCGAACGGCTCGCCCTACCACCGCGGCAAGTTCGCGCTCCGTCAGATGTTGATGGTGTCCCGCGTGGTCGAAACCGGGCTGCCGCTTGTCTATCTCAATCTGCTTGGTGGCCAGGATGATCAGGTCTTCGACGGCGCCAGTTTCGTGCTGAACCCCGGGGGCGTGCTGACCCATCAGATGCCCGCCTTCGAGGAAGGGCTCTTCCACGTCGATTTCGAAGAAACCGATGCAGGCTGGCGCGCACTGGATGCAGACAAGGCCAAGCTTCCCGATGCCTGGGAATCCGATTACCGCGTGATGGTGGAGGCGACGCGCGATTACCTCGCCAAGGCCGGGTTTTCCAAGGTCGTCCTCGGGCTCTCGGGCGGGATCGACAGTGCGATTGTCGCGACCATCGCCACCGATGCGCTTGGCGCGGAGAATGTGCGCTGCGTCATGCTGCCCTCGGAATACACCTCCGAAACCTCGCTGGAAGACGCCGCCGATCTGGCGAAACGGCTTGGCACCAAACTCGACACCGTTCCGATCTCGGGGCCCCGCGCCGCAGTGACCGAGGCCCTGGGCCCGCTTTTCAACGGGACACAGCCGGGCATCGCAGAGGAAAACATCCAATCCCGCCTGCGTGGCGTGATCCTGATGGCGCTGTCGAACAAGTTCGGCGAGATGCTGCTGACCACAGGCAACAAATCCGAGGTCGCGGTGGGCTATGCGACGATCTATGGCGACATGGCGGGCGGCTATAACCCGATCAAGGATCTCTACAAGACGCGGGTGTTCGAGACGTGCCGATGGCGCAACGCCAATCACCGGCCATGGATGAAGGGCCCCGAGGGCGAGGTGATCCCGCCACGCATCATCGAGAAGCCCCCAACGGCGGAGTTGCGCGAGAACCAGAAGGACGAGGACAGCCTGCCGCCCTACGAGGTGCTTGACGACATTCTGGAGATGCTGATCGACAAGGAAGCCTCCGTCGCCGATTGCGTGGCCAAGGGCCATGACCGGGAGACGGTGAAGAAAGTCGAACATCTGATTTATATCAGCGAATACAAGAGGTTCCAGTCCGCACCAGGCGCCCGCCTGACCGAGCGCGCCTTCTGGCTCGACCGGCGGTATCCGATCGTCAACCGGTGGCGCGACGACGGACAGGGCTAGGCTTGGGTCGGGAAACAGAGGCTGTTGGGGGCGGACCAATCGGTGCGGCCCACCCCGTTTTACTCTTCTTCAGGCTGCCGCGGGCAAGGGCTCGGGAGATCACGCCGCCCCGCAGCCGGTGTGATGGCCGCGGGGGGAAAGCCGGTTTCGCGCGCCTCGGGCGCGTTGGTCAGAAGGTGAAGGTTGCCGAGATCTCAAGCGTCCGTCCGGGCTGCGACAGGCCGTTGGGATAGATCTGATAGGTCTCGTCGAAGAGGTTGTCGACGCCGATGCGGAACGTGCCATTGGCCAGCGGGCCGCGGTCGGGAGAGAAGGTCGCATAGAGATCCAGCACCTCGTAGGAGGGTCCTACCGACCCGCCCGCCGGCACCCGGTCCTGCTCCGCGGCGAATGTCGCGCGCGCGCCGAGTTCCCAGGCATCATTCGGCCGGTAGCCGCCATGCAGCGTAAGCCGGTCCTGCGGGATCGAGCCGAGCCAGTCACCGTCATCGCCCTCGCCACGTGCGATGCCGATGCCCGCGCCAAGGAACCATGTTTCAGCGTCATACTCAGCCTCCGCCTCGAAGCCCCAAAGCTGGGCATCCACATTGCTGCTGCTGGTCGTGCCGCCAGGTACATCGACGATCTGCTCGATGTAGTTCTCCACATCCGCGAAGTAGACATTCGCCGCGAAACTCAGCCGGTCGTTTGACTGCCAGACGCCGCCACGCTCAAACCGGGCGCCAAGCTCCACTTGCGTGGACTCCTCCGGCTTCAGATCGGGGTTCGGCACGAAAAAGTTGTTCGGACGGCCCGGAAAATGCAGCCCCGAATTGTAAAGCTCGCTCAGCGACGGCGCACGGAAGGCCCGGGCAAGATTTCCGTAAACCTGCCAGTTTTCGACCGGCCGATAGCTGAACCCGATCCGCGGCGAGAAGAATGTCTCGGACACCTCGGCCAGCGCCGGATCATCCGGGTCGCGTTCGTACTGGTCGAATCGCAGGCCGGCGATCAGGTCGAATTGCGGGCTCAGTTCCATCGTGGCTTCGGTGAAGATGCCGATGGTCGTGGCCTCCGCATTGGGGAAGGACCCGCGCGGCGCGCCATCGCGGAGCCCCTCCTGCGTATCCCGGAACACTTCGAAACCGTAAACCAGATCGACGGGCACACCGAAATCAAGGCGCGATCGGTTGGTGACTTCCAGCCCGATCGTGTCATAGCGCGTTTCGTCCAGACGCGAGACGTCGACACGGTTTTCGGTGATATCGAGTTGTTCACCATAGAGCAGAACCGACAGGTCGACGGCATCCGAGCCGGAAGGTGCATAATCCCAGCTCAGCCGAAAACTCCGGACGCTTGCCTCCCGCTCTACGGTGGGGTTGCCAAGGCCCGGATTTCCACTGGAATTGGCCGGCGTCAGTCCCTCGTCCTCGAAGGCCGAGAAGCTCAGTTCGATCCGGCTGTCGGCGCTTGGCTCGAACCCGACCTTGATCAGGCCATTGACGAGGTCGATCTCCGAAAACGGGATCTCAACGCCGCCGCCGGACTCCATGTTTTCGCCAAGCTGGCGCGCACCAAGGAACAGCATCGCGTCCCATGCGCCCCAATCCGCGAAGACGGTCGAACTGGCGTTGACCGCATCCCCGTTCGACGAATAGCCAAGGCTGAGGCGGCCGCCCATGGTCTGCCCGGGCGCCAGCAGATCCGAGACATCGCGGGTTTCGACCGAGATGACGCCGCCAAGCGCCCCCGATCCGAACAGGGTCGAGCCCCCGCCGCGGATCACCTCGACCCGCTGCACCAGATCGGGGTCGATGAAGAACCGCCCCCGATGGGCCTGCCCGAAATTGAACCGCCCGCCATCGAAACGCAGCACGATCTGTTCGTCACGGAACCCGCGGATGTTCGGCTCCTGCGAGATGCCGCGCGGGCCACCATCTATCGACAGGCCGGGCACATCGCCGATCAGTTCCTGAAAATCGCCGGCCTGCCGGTTGTCCAGCGTCTCGCCTTCCACGACCGATACGGACACGGGCGTATCCAGAAGCGCGCGTTCGTCCCGGAAAGCGGAATTCAGCAGGATCGGATCGAGTGTGAAACCGTCGTCCTGCGCCTGTGCCTGCCAGGTGATCCCGGTTGCCACAAGTGCGGTGGTCATCGTCAATATGCCGCGATGCATCATATTCCCCCATGTGTTGACTGTCCCTGTCGCGGGACCTGCCATGGGGTGGGTCGCGAGCCTTGTCTGTCCTTTAAAGAATCCCGACAGATTAAGTCAAGTATTTGAGTGATGATATAGCCTACTCCGATCAACGCCTTCCGATCAGGACGTTAAATGTGCGTTGCGCCCCCGGCGGCGGGGCGGGAAAAGGGGTCACATTGCGCACAAGGTTCAGCGCCAGCCTGTCAAACTCCGCATTGCCGGAACTGTGCCGCACCGAGATAGCCGAGAGAGCGCCGGTATCGCCCACGGTGAAGACGATCATCGCTGTTCCTTCGAACCCCGTCGTGGGCCGGCGCAGTTGGCTCAGATGGCGGTTGATGAGGAGCGGATACTGAGCGGCCCCCTGGCCCGGCCGCGCGTTTTGGCCGGTGCCGGCTTCGCGACTTTGCGCGGAACGGCCCCGGGCTTCGCCGGCGGACTGACCGGCCCGGGCATTGGCGTCGGCATTACCTGGCGATGCCATTGCCGCGGGCGGCGGCGTGCGTGCAGGCTCCGGGGCCGCCGGGGCCGGTATGGGCGGGCGTTCGGCGCGCGGGATCGGACGCGGTGTGTCTGCGCCTGGGGTCTGTCCGACCGGCGCGATGCGGCCAGTCACCCGGTCCGGAACCGGCGCAGACGCCACCATCATCTCTGACGAAGGCGCAGCCGCCACCACCGTTTCCGGACGGGGGGCTGTGACCGGCGTGACGGGCAGAACCGGGATTGCCTCAGGGACAACCGGAGCAGAGCGTGCGCGCGCGACCTGTTCCGGCGCGGTCGGGCTTTGAGGGGTCGCTGACTGGACCGCGGCACGCGCAAGCGGCAAGGGAGCCGCCGCCCTGATACGATCCGCCACGGGTCCCATCGGGATCGTTTGCGCCCGATCCGGAGCGCGATGGGCCATCCCGGTTGCGGCATCCCTGAAATTGTCGCCGATCATGGCGATCTGTGCCGGGCCGCCGCCCGGCATGGAGACAGGTGCGGCCGGCGCGACAAGCAACCCCAGACCGTGGACAAAAACCGACGCGGCGCCCGCGAGCCCCGCCACCCAAAGCGTCCGGCCCCTCATCTGAGCCCCCGTTCGGTCACGATCCGGATATCCGATGCCCCGGCTGCGCGGAGTTCGCCCGCGATTTCGATCAGCCGGATGGCGGGCAGGTCGCGATCGGGGATCAGCCGCAGCGCGACCGCGTCTTCCTGCTCCGACAGGCGCGCGGCAAGATAGGCCTCCGAGGTGATTTCGGCGCCCCGGAACATCAGCGTGCCATCGGCCCGGATAACCGCCGCGTCGGGCGGTGAACGCCCCTCAAGCTGATCGGTTTTCGCCAGCCGGACCTCCCGGTCAAGGGGCGGCGCGACGGAGGCCGCGACGAGAAAGAAGATCAGCATCAGGAAGACGATATTGATCAGCGCAATCATCGGTTCGGCGCGGCGTCGTCTGCGGGGTGGGGCAAGGGCCATGGCCGCTATCCCAACACGCTGACGGCAAGCCAGGGTTCTGCCCGGAGCAGCACCAGAAGATCGACAAGACCTTGGGACGAGACCTCTTCGCTCACGGCCAGAAGCAGGGTGACGGTCTCGCCCGGCGGTCTGCGCTCGGACAGCGCGGCGGGCAACGTGTCCAATGTGACCGCATCACCGTTCAGGCTCAGCCTGTCGGGCTCCAGCCGCAGGAAAACCGGCGGTGATGCCCCCGGCTCGGCGCCGCCGCCTGCATTCTGCAACGGCAGTTCGGCAAAGCGGGTGAAGGTGGAACTGAGCATGAAGAACAGCAGGAGCAGAAAGATGACATCGATCAACGGGGTCAGCGCCGCCGGTCGCCGCCGGAACGCGGCCCCCCTAATGGGCATCGGCGAAGTCCATGCGCCCGTGATGGCCCTGCACCGCGGGTTGGGGGTTTCTGCGCGGGGATAGCGGCCTGAACAACGCCTCCAATGCCAGATCCGCGCGGGCCCGATCCCGCGCCGCGCGGCTTTCCAGCCAGGTGAGTGCCAGCGCCGTCGGCATGGCAAGAGCCAGACCCGCCGCCGTGGTCAGGAGCGCCACCCAGATCCCACCGGCCAGAACGGACGGGTCGACCGCATTGCCGGCGGCCTGCAGCGCACGGAACGCATCGATCATGCCAAGCACGGTTCCGAAAAGGCCCAGAAGCGGCGCGACCTGAGCGATGCTGTCGAGCAGACGGAAGCCGCTTTCGACCCTGGCCAGCCGCGCCTCCGCCATGGCGGCAAGCCGGGGTTTGAGCTCCGGGTCGCCCGCCAGTGCCTCGGCCAGAACGGGGGCAAGATGGTTGCGGCTTTCCGACAGCAGCATCGCGGCCTGTTCCCTCTGGCCCGCATCCCACGCGGCCATTGCCCCGTCTATCGCGCGATGCCGTCCGACACCCAATGTCATGAACTGCCACAGCTTGTAGAAGATCACCGCAAGAACCAGAACCGACAGGGCCAGCAGAAGCGCGATGACCGGCCCGCCCAGATCAAGCAGATCGGTCAGACGGTCGGTGGTGAATTGCAGGCCTGTCATCCGATCAGCTCCAGCTCGGTGCGTGTTTCGAACCGCAACCGTTCGGCGCAATCGGCAGGCCCGGCACATTCCGCGACACCGTTGATCAACACCCGGCCAAGCGTATCGCAGCGCAGCTCCGCCAGATCGAATTGCCGGACACGCGGCGTGCCGGCCGGCAGCGCCCCGAAATCGAACACCGTCAGTTGCGCCACCCGGCCCTCGGCATCGATCAGGACCGTTTCCAGCGCAAAGCTCCCGATATCCTCCGCAAGACCGTTCCGGGCCATGAAGGTCAACCGGCAGGCGCTGTCGATCTGGTCGACGCGGTTGAGCTCAAGCAGGACATCGGCGGCTGCGTCCTGTGCCTGCGCGGATGTCGCGGACGCAAACAGCGCCAGAGCGAACGATAAGGGAGAATAGGGTGAAAGCCGGGTGAGCATGTCCGCTCCTGCATCTGGAAACAGGGTTATGGTCAGGCTGGCACCAAACGGGCTTGCGCGATTTCGGGTCGATCGGGTCGGGGTTTTCATATCCCGACTTGATCCTCCTACGAAAACCGATAAAAACTGTCAAGAATAGCCAGGCCCGGTCTGCACAGACCGACACCCCGCATCTTTCGACTTTCATGCAAGAGGATACGGCCATGGCTTCCCCCGATACGATCGACGTCTCGATGTCTCCCGCAGCACTTCGCGACGCGATGGCTGAAAACACCGGCCTGCGCGCCCGCGATCTGGCAACAAAGCTGCGCGTCACGGAGGCGGAACTGGTCGCGGCGCAAGTTGGACACGGCGCAACCCGGATCGAGGCGCATCCCGACAGGTTGATGCCGGCGGTCTGCACCCTCGGGGAGGCTATGGCGCTCACCCGCAATGACAGCGCGGTGCACGAACGAACGGGCCGCTACGAAACATTTCATCCCGGCGCCCATGCCGCGATGGTTCTGGGCGCCGAAATCGACCTGCGGATCTTTCCATCAAGCTGGGTTCATGCCTTTGCCGTCACCAATCAAGGCGATACCGGCCCATCGCGAAGCCTGCAGGTGTTCGATGCAAGCGGCGACGCGGTTCACAAGATCTACCCGCGCGACGGGACCGATCTGGCCGCGTGGGACCGTCTGGTGACCGCGCTTGCCACCGGCGATCCCTCTGACCGGCTCATGCCGGTGGCACGTCAGGATGTCGAGCCTCCGCGCAGCCGACCGGAGAAGGCGGAGGAACTGCGCACTGCCTGGGCCAGAATGACCGACACACATCAATTCCTGCGTCTCGTTTCAAGGATGAAGATGAACCGTCTTGGCGCCTATCACATCGCGGGCGCGCCCTTTGCCGAAGCGCTGGCCCCCGGTGCCCTGAACGACGCGCTGATCGCGTGTTCCGAAAGCGCCATACCGGTCATGGTTTTTGTCGGAAACCGCGGCTGCATTCAGATCCACAGCGGCGGGATCGAGACGCTGAAAGCAATGGGGCCATGGCAAAACGTGCTTGATCCACGGTTCAATCTGCATCTGCGGCTGGATCATGTTGCCGAGACATGGCTGGTGGAAAAGCCCACGAAACGCGGGCCCGCTCTCAGCATCGAGGCATTTGATGCCAAGGGCGGCCTGATCCTGCAGCTTTTCGGGATGCGCAAGGAGGGCGCGGAAGATACTGACGCGTTTGGCGACATGACCCGCGCGCTTCCCCGCCTGCCGAAATCACCCGATAAGGCCTGAGGCGGCGGCGCCTCACGCAGGATGCGCCGTTTTGGCGCCGGCAAGCGGGACGTGCATGCCGGGATGGGCCCGCGGCCCGTCCCCTCAACTGAACTTCCGAAACAGCCGCGTCATGTCGAACAGTTCGTCCAGCTGGTCGAACCGCTTCTTCGTGTCGGGCCAGCAGTTTTCCTGCGTGGCGGCGATCAGGGCCTCCACAAGCATCATCGTTGCGATGTTGCTGTCCCATGCTGAGGGGATTTCGGCCCAGCAATTGAAGACGAGCTTCGCCCTTTTCGACACGGGCGAGGCCCACTGATCGGTGATCAGGATGATGTTCACATCGCGCGGCGCCACCAGTTCGGCCAGACGCTCGACATTTGTCTCGTAGCGGCGGACGTCGAAGACAAGCAACGTATCGCCGGGCTCCATATCCAGAACGTAGTGCGGCCATGTGGCCGAAGACGAGGTCATGTGGGTGACACGTTTTCGAATGGCCTGAAAATGGGTGAAGGCGTAATCGGCCAGGGCCCGCGTGATCCGCCCGCCCACCACATAGAGCCGGCCATCGGTATCCGACAGCATGTCGACCGCCTGATCGAACTGACCCAGATCCACATTGGCGAATGTATGTTCAAGATTATGGGTCACCGCTTCCGCGAAGCGGTTCAGAATATGGGAGTCGGGCGCGGCAGCCGCCCAGTTGGCACGGCGTTGCGTCGGGCCAGAGGCGCGCGCCTCAAGCTCGCGCAGAAGCGCCTTGTGGAACTGCGGAAATCCCTTGAAGCCCAGTTTCTGAACCATCCGCGTGACCGTTGGCGTTGAAACGCCTGCGTTTTCCGCCACGGCGGTGATCGAGGCCAGCCCGCCAGACGGATAGTTTTCAAGCAGCGCCTTGGCGAACTTCCGTTCCGATTGCGTCAGCGATGCATATTGCTCGTGGATCCGTTCACGCACTGTGACATCGGGTTTCGGCACCGATCCGTCATCCTTTCTCTGCTGTATTCTCAGGCAAACTGCCCCGGTCCAAGATGCTCTGCCCGGCCCGTCCGGTCACGACTGAAAATATATTGACACAAAGATATTGGTGAGGAAAGATTTTTCCAACTGCCGGGAATCCTCCATGTCCGCCCTCGTCGAAACAGAACAAGACAAGGTTGTCGAAACCTTCAACCCGACGCGGTCAGGGCCCGTCGTGCTGCTCTGTGAACATGCATCCCACCATATCCCCGCGCAATTTCAGGACCTTGGTCTTACCGAGGCGTCCCGCCACAGCCACGCGGCGTGGGATCCGGGCGCGGTTGGCGTGGCGCTGAACCTGTCCGAGCTCTTTGATGCGCCGCTGGTGGCCGGGCGGGTGTCGCGCCTTGTCTATGACTGCAATCGTCCGCCGGAGGCCGTCTCCGCGATGCCCGACCGGTCCGAAGCCATCGACATCCCCGGCAATCGCAACCTGACGCCCGAAGACAGATTGGCGCGCGAGCGGTCGATCTACCGCCCGTTTCTGGCGGCGGTGGACACCGTGCTTGACCGCAGGCGGCAGGCCGGAACCGATACGGCGCTGGTCACGGTGCACAGTTTCGCGCCCGTTTTCCACGGCCGGCCCCGCGATGTCGATATCGGGATCGTGCATGACGCCGACGCGCGGCTTGCCAATGCGGTGCTTGAGCGGGCGCCGTCGCTGTCACATCGCAAGATCGGCCGCAACGACCCCTATGGCCCCGAGGACGGGGTGACCCATTCGCTCAAACTCCACGGGATGGCCCGATCGCTGCCCAATGTCATGATCGAAATCCGAAATGACCTGATTGGCACCCCGGCGGAACAGCGCCGGATCGCCGCGGAGCTTCACAGCATCCTGGCCCCCGCCCTGACAGAGGTGGGGCTGCAAGCCGGGGGACCGCCCCATGCCTAGGATCATCCTGGCCTATATCCGCGCCATCGACGGCATGAACCGGTTTATCGGACGGATCGCGATGTATTTGATTTTCGTGCTGGCGGGCATCCTGCTCTGGAGTTCGATCTCCAAGACGTTCTTCACCCCCGTGCACTGGACGTTGGAGACGGCGCAATTCGTGATGGTCGCCTATTATGTGCTTGGCGGCCCCTACTCCGTACAGCTTGGCGCAAATGTCCGGATGGATCTGTTTTACGGCAACTGGTCGCTGCGCACCAAGGCCTGGGTCGATGCATTCACGGTGATGTTCCTGATCTTCTACCTCGGCGTCCTTTTCACCGGCGCGGTCAGCTCCACCGCTTACTCTCTTGGCTATTTCGGCACCGAGCCGTTCGGGTTCTTCCGGGATCTGCTGGTCGCCTTCGTGACCGGCGGGCCCGGTGCCGCGGCGGAGATGCTCGGCTTTCTGGAGCGCAGCCCGACGGCCTGGCGCCCTTATCTCTGGCCCATCAAAGTCACGCTTTGCATCGGTGTCTTCCTGATGCTGTTGCAGGCGCTGGCCGAATTCTTCCGCGATATCGGCCGCATTCGCGGGGTGGCGCTCTGATGTCCTACGAGATGATCGCCACACTCATGTTCGCATCGATGATGCTGATGCTGTTCACCGGGCAGCGTGTCTTTGCCGCGATCGGTTTCGTGGCGGCCCTGTCGAGCGTCCTGCTCTGGGGGACGGGTGGCGTCGAAATCCCGTTCTCCTCGGCCATGAAACTGATGCAATGGTATGTGCTGCTGACGCTGCCGATGTTCATCTTCATGGGCTATGTCCTCAGCGAAAGCCGGATCGCCGACGATCTCTACCGGATGTTCCATGTCTGGATGGGGCCGCTGAACGGCGGGCTGGCCATCGGCACCATCGGCCTGATGGTTCTGGTCTCGGCGATGAACGGGCTGAGCGTGGCGGGCATGGCGATCGGCACGACCATCGCCCTGCCCGAACTTCTGCGCCGGGGATATGACAAGATCATGGTCACCGGCGTAATCCAGGCCGGGTCGTCGCTTGGCATTCTGGTGCCGCCCTCGGTCGTGCTGGTGCTCTATGCGCTGATCGCCCGGCAGCCGGTGGGACAGCTCTGGCTCGCCGGTGTCCTTCCGGGGCTGATGATGGCAGGCATGTTCATACTCTACATCTATGTCCGCTGCCGGTTGCAGCCCGATCTGGGCCCGCCGATCGACAGGGAGGAACTGAGCAAGGTCACCCTGGCCGAAAAGCTCCGGCTTCTGCGCGCCGGCCTCCTGCCGCTTGGCATCTTCGTCGCGATGATGGTGCCTTTCGTGAATGGCTGGACGTCGCTGGTCGAAAGCGCCGCCGTGGGGGCGACGACGGCCTTTCTGGTGGCCGTGGTCAAGGGGCGCATGACGCGGGAGGTTTTCGAAAATTCGGTCCGCAAGACGCTGATGATTTCGTGCATGTTCATGTGGATCATCCTTGCCGCGACCGGCTTCGGCGCCGTTTTCGACGGGCTCGGCGCAGTTCGGGCCATTGATGCGCTCTTTACCGAACAGCTGCATCTGAGCCCCTGGACGATCCTGATCCTGATGCAGCTCAGCTTCATCATCATGGGCACGTTTCTGGACGACACGGCGATGCTGGTGATCGTGGCGCCGCTCTACGTGCCGCTGGTGGGCGAGCTTGGTTTCGACCTGATCTGGTATGGCGTGCTTTACACGATCACGACGCAGATCGCCTATATGACCCCGCCATTCGGCTACAACCTGTTCCTGATGCGCGCGATGGCCCCGCCCGAGATCAGCCTTGGCGACATCTATCGCTCGATCATTCCCTTCGTGCTCGTGATGGCGCTGGCGCTGACCCTCGTGATGGTCTTTCCGCAGATCGCACTGTGGCTGCCCGGATATGTATACGGCCAATAATTCGACAGATCCCGTGAACCGGGGCGCGATGTTCAACAAGGAGAAAACCAATGACCACCAGACGTAAGTTCCTCACCACAACCACGGTGGGCGCCGCCGCCGCAACCCTTGCGGCCCCGGCAATCGCGCAATCCACCATCCGCTGGCGCATGCAGACCTATGCCGGCGCGGCCCTGGCCGAGCATGTGATCACGCCTGCGATCGACATGTTCAACAAGATCGCCGGAGACCGGATGCAGATCGAGCTGTTCTACGCCGATCAGCTTGTCCCCACCGGGGAGCTGTTTCGCGCGATGCAGCAGGGCACGATCGATGCCGTGCAGTCCGATGACGACTCGATGGCCTCGCCAACCGAGGTGACCGTATTCGGCGGGTATTTTCCCTTCGCGTCGCGGTATTCGCTCGATGTGCCGGTGCTATTCAACCAGTACGGGCTGAATGAGATCTGGGACGAGGCCTATTCCGCCGTGGGTGTGAAGCATATCTCGGCTGGCGCTTGGGATCCCTGCCACTTCGCCACCGTCGACCCGATCCGGTCACTGGCCGATCTGCAGGGCAAGCGGGTCTTCACCTTCCCCACCGCGGGCCGCTTCCTGACCCAGTTCGGGGTCGTGCCGGTGACGCTGCCATGGGAGGATATCGAGGTGGCCGTGCAAACCGGCGAACTCGACGGCATCGCGTGGTCCGGCATCACCGAAGATTACACCGTCGGCTGGTCGAACGTGACCAACTATTTCCTGACCAACAACATCTCCGGCGCATGGGCCGGATCGTTCTTTGCCAATATGGACCGCTGGAACGAGTTGCCCGACGATCTGCAAACCCTGTTCCGGGTCTGCACCGATCAGTCGCACTACTACCGTCAGTGGTGGTACTGGGGCGGAGAGGCCCATCTGCGGGTTCATGGCGAAGACCTCGAACTGACCACGATACCGGACGAGGAATGGGCCCAGGTGGAAGCCGCGGCCCAGGTATTCTGGGAGGAGATCGCGGCGGAGTCGCCCACCAAGGCCCGTGTGGTCGAGATCATCCGCCAGTACAATGCCGATATGGAAGCCGCAGGCCGGCCCTATCGCTACACCTGATCCGGCGGCCCCGGCGCCAGGGTGCCGGGGCCACCCAATCCTCTGCAACGGAACACGTATCATGCAAGCGCCTTTGAGTTTTGACGATCTGAAATCGCGGGTTGCCGCAGGGGATATCGACACCGTGCTGGTCTGCCTTGTCGATATGCAGGGCCGGCTGATGGGCAAACGCTTTCACGCGGCGCATTTCATTGCCTCGGCCTGGGAGGAGACCCATTGCTGCAACTATCTTCTGGCAACCGATCTGGAGATGGCGACGCCGGGTGGCTATGCCGCCACCAGTTGGGAAAAGGGCTATGGCGATTACGTGATGAAGCCCGATCTGTCCTCGCTGCGGCCGGTGCCATGGCTTGACGGCACGGCGATGGTGCTTTGCGACGTGCTGGATCACCACACCCATGAGGAAGTCCCCCATTCCCCGCGCGCGGTTCTGAAGAAACAGGTCAAACGGCTTGAGGCGATGGGCTATCAGGCGATGATGGCGACCGAACTTGAGTTTTTCCTGTTCGAGAAAAGCTTCGACCAGATCCGCAAGGAGAAGTTCCGCGATCTGGAGCCGATTTCGGGCTATAACGAAGATTATCACATGCTTCAGACCACCAAGGAAGAACATGTGATGCGCCCGATCCGAAATCACCTGTTCGCCGCCGGCATTCCCGTCGAGAACTCCAAGGGCGAGGCCGAGACCGGACAGGAAGAGATCAACATCAGATACGCGTCCGCGATGGCAACGGCGGAGCACCACAGCATCGCGAAACACGCGATCAAGGAAATCGCCTTTCAGCAGGGCCATGCCGTGACCTTTCTGCCGAAATGGCACCATGACAAGGTCGGCAGTTCCTCCCACGTGCATCAATCGCTTCGGATGGATGGGCAGAACGCCTTCCACGATCCGAACGACGCGCTCGGCATGTCGGATCTGATGAAAAGCTACATGGCCGGGCTGATCGCCCATGCGGGTGACTACACCTATTTTCTGGCCCCCTATATCAACAGCTACAAGCGCTTCCAGAGGGGCAGCTTCGCGCCCACCCGCACGGTCTGGTCGGTGGACAATCGCACCGCGGGTTTCCGGCTCTGCGGCGAAGGGACCGGCTCGGTGCGCGTCGAGTGCCGGATCGGCGGATCCGACATGAACCCCTATCTTGCGATGGCCGCTTTGCTGGCGGCCGGGATATGGGGCATCGAACAGGGTTTGCCGCTCAGCCCGCCGTTCAAGGGCGATGCCTATGAAGGCGATCTCAGCCATATCCCCGGCACCCTCCGCGACGCGCGGTGCGCGCTCCACCGCTCCGCCATGCTCCGCGAGGCCTTGGGCGACGAGGTGGTCGACCATTATGTGCGCGCCGCCGATTGGGAGATCGAGGAGTTCGACCGTGTCGTGACCGATTACGAGATCGCGCGCGGGTTCGAACGCGCCTGAATGAAGGCACCGCATCGGGGCCGTCCGGAAGCCGCAAGCCAGTTTGAAAGCGCCAACATGACAAAGACACTCACCTGCCTATCGCCCATCGACGGGTCGGTCTTCGCCGAGCGGGAGACGCTCGACATGGACACGGCCCGCGCCCGCATCGCCCGCGCCCGCGCCGCGCAATCCGCCTGGGCGGCGCGCCCGCTGCAGGACCGTATCGATCTGGTCATGGCAGGCGTCGCCGCCGTGGGCGCGATGAATGACGATATCGTCCCGGAACTGGCATGGATGATGGGGCGCCCCGTTCGCTATGGCGGGGAGTTTGGCGGCTTCGACGAACGCGCGCGCCATATGGCCGGGATCGCCGAGGCGGCGCTTGGCGATATCCACGTGGGCGAGGATGCCGGTTTCAAGCGGTACATCCGGCGCATACCTCATGGGGTCGTCTTCGTCGTGGCGCCGTGGAACTATCCCTACATGACGGCCATCAACACCGTCGCCCCGGCGCTCATCGCGGGCAATACCGTTGTCCTGAAACACGCCACACAGACGCTTCTGGTTGGCGAACGAATGGTCCGCGCCTTCCGCGAGGCCGGTATGCCCGAAGACGTGTTCGTCAATGTCTTTCTTGATCATGACACGACGGCGGGCCTGATCGCGGAAAACGCCTTCGATTTCGTCAATTTCACCGGTTCGGTCGGCGGCGGGCGTGCGATGGAACGGGCGGCCGCGGGCACCTTCACCGGCCTTGGGCTGGAGCTTGGCGGCAAGGACCCCGGCTATGTCATGGAGGATGCAGATCTCGACGCGGCGGTCGACACACTGATCGACGGGGCAATGTTCAACTCCGGCCAATGCTGCTGCGGGATCGAACGGATCTATGTGCATGAAAACCTGTTCGACACTTTTCTGGAAAAGGCCAAGACGGTGGTGGAAGCCTATGTCCTCGGCAATCCGCTCGACCCGGCCACGACACTCGGGCCGATGGCCCATAGCCGCTTTGCCGACGTCGTGCGCGACCAGATCGCCGAGGCCGTGGCCCGCGGCGCGACCCCGGTCATCGACACCGGCCGGTTCGACGATGACGGCGGCGCCTATCTTGCGCCGCAGATCCTGATCGACGTGGATCACGCGATGACCGTGATGCGGGAGGAAAGCTTCGGGCCCGTCGTCGGGGTCATGAAAGTCTCCTCCGACGCCAAGGCCGTGGCCCTGATGAATGACAGCGCCTTCGGCCTGACCGCCAGCCTCTGGACCCGCGACCTCGACCGCGCGGTGCGGGTGGGCGACCGGATCGAAACCGGCACGGTCTTCATGAACCGCGCCGATTACCTCGATCCCGGCCTCTGCTGGACGGGGTGCAAGAACACCGGGCGCGGCGGCGGGCTGTCGATCATCGGATACCATAACCTGACGCGACCCAAGTCCTACCATCTGAAGAAGGTCACCTGAGATGAACCTGACAGGAAACTGGTCCTACCCCACGACGATCAAATTCGGTGCAGGGCGTATCGCCGAACTGCCTCAGGCCTGCCGTCAGGCTGGCATCTCCAAGCCGCTTCTCGTGACCGACAAGGGTCTTGCCCGTCTGCCGATCACGGCCGCTGCGCTGGACATCCTCGATGCTGCCGGGCTGGGGCGCGCGCTGTTCGCGGAGGTCGATCCGAACCCGAACGAAAAGAATCTGGATGCCGGCATCGCGGCCTACAATGCCGGGGCGCATGACGGTGTGATCGCCTTTGGCGGCGGCTCGGGGCTCGACCTTGGCAAGATGGTCGCCTTCATGGCGGGCCAGACCCGGCCGGTATGGGATTTCGAGGATGTGGGCGACTGGTGGACCCGCGCCGACACCAACGCCATCGCCCCGATCGTGGCCGTGCCCACCACCGCAGGCACCGGTTCCGAGGTCGGGCGCGCCAGCGTCATCACCAATTCCGAAACCCATGTGAAGAAGATCATCTTTCACCCGAAAGTGCTCCCGAGCGTGGTGATCGCCGACCCGGAACTGACCATCGGCATGCCCGGTTTCATCACCGCCGGGACCGGCCTCGATGCCTTCGCTCATTGCGTAGAGGCCTTCAGCAGCCCGCATTACCACCCGATGAGCCAGGGCATCGCTCTCGAAGGCATGCGTCTGGTCAAGGACTATCTGCCACGGGCCTATGCGGATGGCACCGATCTGGAGGCCCGCGCCAACATGATGAGCGCCGCCGCGATGGGCGCCACGGCCTTCCAGAAAGGATTGGGGGCGATCCACGCGCTGAGCCATCCGATCGGGGCGATCTACGACACCCATCACGGCACCACGAATGCGGTATGCATGCCCGCCGTTCTGGAATTCAACGCCCCCGCGATAGAGGCGCGTTTCGACATGGCCGCCGCATATCTGGGCATATCCGGCGGGTTTGCCGGGTTCTGTGCCTTCGTGCAGCAGATGAACGACAGCATGAACATCCCGCGCGGCCTGCGCGAACTCGGCGTCGACGACACCGAACTCGACAGGCTGACCGAGTTGGCGCTCGCGGATCCAAGCTGCGGCGGAAATCCGATCCCGCTCACGGCGGAGAACACGCGCCAGTTGCTGCTGAACTGCCTCTAGCAGGGCCGGCTGTGTCGCAAATGCCGCGACAGGCGCGCGCTGTGGCGCGGGGTCCTTGGAGGAGGATCGCGCGGAAACGCAGGATCCCGGCCCGCGCCCCCAACAGATCAGGGGGCGGGGCCGGGGTTCTGCCGGCAAAGGCGTTGTGGGCTGGGGGGTCCCGGTTTCAGCGCTCTGCCAGCAAGAAGCGTGCTTCGAAAGCCTTCAGGGTCTTGCGCGCCGCGTGGTAGCCCGACACTCCATCTTTCGTCGCAAGCTCGGGGAACAGCTCGAAAATCTCGTTCCGCTGGCTTTGGTCGATGCCCTTCAGCGTGTAGTCGCCGGGCTGGAAGCTCTCGGTCCATGCGCCGTTGGACAACACCACCTGATGCTGCTCGAACATGAAGTGCATATAGGTCGTTTCCGCGACGGGGACCTGTTTGATGCCATTGGCACCCACCATATGCTTTGCCGCCACCAGAACCTCGCGATTGTCGAAATGGACCTGTGCGATCTCGTTCGCGATGAGAAGCCGGTGGTTCGGGCTGACCAGCATGTCCCGCTCGGGCAGGTCGCCTCCCAGAGAGCCGGCCCTGATCAGGATCGGTCTGAGATGCGGATTGGCTGCAAGGGCTTTGCCGTTCAGACCCTTCTGCCCAACCCAGGAGATTTTCTGAATGCCGTTGTCACGGGTGATGACCCGGTCACCGACCTGCAACTCCTCCACCAGCCGTTCGCCGCACGGGGTCATGATGGTGGTGCCCGGCGTGAAGCAGGGAATGACCTTCTCGATCTCCTCGAAGGTCATGGTCGACCCGTCCGCGAAGAACACCGTCCCCTTTTCGGAATTGTTCGGATCGTACTCGATACGCTCCACGTTTTCGCCCGAGACGTCCAGCACATCGGTGTCGTCGGAAAAGCCGTCACCGTCCAGATCCGGGTCTTCACCGCCGACCACATGGTCGCCGCCGCTGCCGCCGACGAACAGATCGTTGCCCAGACCGCCGGAAAGCTGGTCGGCGTCCTGCCCGCCGGTGATCGTGTCGTCACCGGCGCCGCCTCTGATCGTGTCGGCGCCCTGACCGCCAAGCAACCGGTCGTCGCCCTCGCCGCCATCGATGCTGTCTTCGTCGACGCCGCCGTCGATCAAATCGTCGCCCGTGCCGCCAGACAGCACATCGTCGTCATCGCGGCCGAAAATCGTATCGTTGCCCGCGCCGCCGGTAATCGTATCGATATTGTTGCCGGGCAACAGGTCGCTATCATCGGGAATGTCGAACAGATCGTTGTCGAGACCGCCATAGATCAGATCGTGGCCCTCGCCCCCGTCGATAAGGTCGGACCCTTCACCGCCGGTGATTATGTCATCGCCGGTGCCGCCGGTTACCGTATCATCGTCGATCCCGGCGTCGATAACGTCGCTGCCCGCGCCACCATCGATGCTGTCGGCATCGTCGCCGGTCGTGATCGTGTCGTCGCCGGTGCCGCCGAAAACCGTGTCCTTGTCGTCATTCGGGTCGGCGTCGGGCGTGCCGAAGCCCGGATAGGGCGTGTCGAAGGCCGGGTCCACGTCATTGCCGGCATTGATCACATCGTTGCCGTCATCGCCCGCGATCTCGTCGCTGCCTTCCCCGCCGGTGATCTTGTCATCGCCCGCACCGCCCTGAAGCGCATCATCTCCGACATTGCCATCAATGGTATCGTTGCCCGTGCCGCCCTCGACCCGGTCATCGCCCGCGCCCGCATCGATCACGTCGTTCCCGCCGAAGCCCCGGATCAGATCGTCGTCGCCCGTATCGCCGGGCAGGATCGCGTCGTTGCCATCGGCGATGTCGCCATCGCTGTCGACGTAGCCGGGCACGATGGTGTCGGCGCTATCGGTGCCTTCGACGATACCGTTATTGATGCCTTTGACGGTGAAGCTCACCGTCGCGGTCGAGGTTGCGCCAGTCCCGTCGGCAACGGTGTAGGTGACGGAGGTCGTGGCCGTCTGGTTGAGGCCAAGACCGTCGAACTCTCCGTCGGCGGAGAAATCCACGCTGCCATCCGCATTGATGGTGAATAGGCCGCCATTGTCGCCCGCAACCGGCGCGCCCACATTGCCCGTGGGGGCGCCCACGCCGACGACGCTCAACACGTCACCTTCGGCGTCGCTGTCGATCCCGGCGCCCGTATCATCGGTCAGCGCGTTGCCGTCTACATCGCCCGCGCCCTCGCCCCGCTCCACGGTATAGGCATTGCCGACCGCGACCGGGCCGTCATTGGCCCCTTTGACCGTCACCACGACTGTGGCCGTATCGGTGCCGCCATTCCCGTCATCGACGGAATAGGTGACAGAGGTGGTGGCGGTCTCCCCTTCGCCCAGACCGTTGAAATCGTCCTTCGGGTCGAACCGCAGGGTTCCGTCGGCATTGACGGTGAAAACGCCGCCGTCACCACCGGCAATCTCGGCGCCCACACCATCGGCGGCGCCGTTCACCGCCGTCACGCTGAGCGAGGTGCTCAGCGGATTGCTGTCATTGCCCAGAATATTGCCCAGCACCGCGGCGGCATCATCCTCGCCCGTGCCGAACGCATCGTCGTTCGCATCGGGCCCGGTGCCGACATTTTCGTCTCGCACCTCCTCGATCTCGACGAAATCGATCTTCGCGCCGGTTGGCTTGCCCTCCGCATCGACGAAGATGACGCGCCCGTTCAGACCGTTGCCATTGGCATCCGCGACCGGCTGGCCGGTTCCGTCGGGGCCCGCGAGATAGAATTTGCCCTGACCGGTCAAGTCCAGCACATCGTGGTCGTTGCCGCCCGAACCGCCATCGATGTAATCGCCCTGGGCGCCATGGATCACGTCGCGGTCGTTGCCGCCGTAAACCCGGTCGGCCCCGCTGCCGCCGATCAGCGTATCGTCGCCGCTTCCGCCATAGAGCTTGTCATCGTGGTTATTGCCGTAGAGCCGGTCGTTGCCGCCGTCGCCATAAATCGTGTCATTGCCATCGCCGCCGTAAAGCGTGTCGTCGCCCGAGCGGGCCGTGCTGTAGGTGTATGTGTCATCGATGATCCGGTCGAACTTCACGTCCGAAATGTAGATCTTGGAGTTCGAGAAGAAGCCTGAATCGTCATCGGCATGCTGGATGTAGAGCGCGCGGATCGGGCCGTCGATGGTCACAACGGCGGTGCCGGGGCCCGAGGTGGAGCTTGTATCGTTGTCGTTATAGGCCCTGATCTGGTCGCCGTACCGATACAGGTTGCTGCCTAGGTTCAGATCGACTTCGACCCGGCTGCCATTGGCGGCCACCGCCCAGACTTTGACGAACTCCACGTCCTGGTCGATATCCGAGATGGTGAACTGAACGTTCGATACATCCTTCGAGAACGTCATCGTGTAGGTGCCGTTGTCACCGTTCGTCGCATCGGATTCGAGGCTGGAGTTGCCGCCAAGGCCCGAGATGCCGCCGGTATTGATCGATTGGCTTTCGAATTCCGTCTCGATGGAGGACCGCGACGGCGTCGACACCCAGACATCCACATCGCCCGTGTCCTGATGGACGGTCGTGCCTTCGATGGACTGCTCGTCGCGATATCCCAGATGGCTCCAGCGGAAGATCTCGGTTTTGGTGCTGCCCGGCGTGATATTGACGTCGGTCGTATCGCCTTTCAGCACGTCATTGCCGTCTTCGCCGTAGATGCGATCGTTCCCGGAACCGCCGATCAGCGAATCCTCCGAACTGCCGCCTCTGAGATCGTCATTGCCGCGCCCGCCATAGACCGTGTCATCGCCACTGCCGGCGCGGACGGTGTCATTGCCGTCTCCGGCAACCACCTTGTCGTCGTCGGAGCCGATGCGCCCGCTGATCGCATCGCGCCCGTCGATGCGGTCGCCGTTTCGATCCGTGTAATAGGAGGAGATGTAATCGCTGCCATTCGTCCCGCCGACGACGCCGTCTTTCTTGCCGCTCATACCAAGCCTACTTTCTACCATCTCGGGCCACGGGTGCACGCCGCAGACAGAGCTGTTACGCAGGCTCCGAAGATGCCCGCCACTACATGAGGCGCACGCCGCCCCGGTTCGTCACATGTGGTTGCAAGCCGAGGTATCGCCCCCGGAACCGCACCGTCGCCGGGCACCGTTCTGATGGCCGGCCATGCGCTCCACGGCAGTTGTCCCTCTAACCCTCAAGCGCACGAGACTTGGGTAAAACCGGAACCGTTTCCAGAAAAGCCCCCTTTTTCGACAGGTGCTATGGAAACCGCTGCGAAGCCGGAATTCGGAGGGTCGCAATACCCGCCGGGAAGCTCCGCGACCCCTCCGAATTGTTTCGGCGCGCGCAACCGCACAATGAAAACCGGAAAGGCAATCACCTGTAATGAAAAGACTTTTAGTCAAGTTTTCGAGTAATGCGCTTCAATCGCGCGACCACTGTCCCGAGAACGGAAACCAGTCGATCCAAGGCGAGCAAGGCGTTAACTTTTTTCCGCTGATCGCTCCGCCCCGCCGTCGTTCGTTTCCTGAAGCGCGACAATGATTTCAACGGCAAGTCACAGTCGAGATCCCCGAAACATCGTCCGGGCCATCGATTCGCGTCTTGAGCGGTCAGACGGGCCCCGGGGCCTGACAGGATGCGATACCCGGGTCAGATCGAGTAATCATCGATCAGCGGGCTTGGCTTGGCCAATTGCTCCAGATCCGCCAGATCGGTGATGGTGACCCTCTGGCCGTCAATCTCAACGCCATAGGGTCGCAGGGACTTGATGGCCCGAGACAGGTTTTCCGACGTCATGCCCAGAAAAGACGCAAGACGGCGCTTTTCAAGATTCAAATCGAATTGCATCGCGCGGTCATGGGTCATGTGAATGCGCAGGATGTAGTTCGCCAGCCGCTCGATGGAGCTGCGTAGCTTCAGATCCTTGGTGTTCTTCACGACCGAACGGTAGCATTGGGCCAGTTCGCTGACGACGGCGCGGGCAAAGCGGCTGTCGGTTTCGAACACGTCGCGCACATCCATCGACGGGATCAGCACCAGCCGGCTTTTCTCCATGGTACGCGCCGACATCAGGTAGGGCGCATCCTTGATCGTCGCTGCCAGTATGAAGGTGGAGATCGGGCGCACGGTCGCCATGGTCGTCTGTCGCCTGTTCCAGGCCGCGAACAGCTCCACACTGCCGGAAATCACCACATGCAGGAAATCCGCGGGATCGCCCTCGGTGATCAATTCGACCTGTGGCGGAAAGGTCTGGACATAGGCGCCGCGGATCAGCGCCTCGAAATTCTCGTCCTCCATCTCTTGGAACAGCGGCAGGGAGCGAATCTCCGGAACGTCGTTGTCGCGCATCGGTCCCCCAAAGGTGCCACATAACAATTGCTTTCAGCAAACTTGATAAATGTCAAACAGATCCCATGCAACTCTTTCGCCCGCAATTGATACGCGCATCCGGAGGGCATGAAGTATTTCCCTAGTCCATTTATTTTAAACGGAAAAATCCCCTTTCTTGATCTGCATCAAGCCGTAACGCAGAAATCCGGCGCCCTTGTGCCCCCCAGATACGGCGCTTGCGCATATGTGCCAGACGCTTGGAGGGACCGAGATGGAGCTACAGAACAAGGCCACGGCGTTATGGTCGAATTTCCTCAACGTGAAGATGGTGCAGATCAGGACCTTCCACATGACGTGGTTCGCCTTCTTCTCGTGCTTCTTCGCCTGGTTCGGCATCGCTCCGCTGATGAGCGTCGTGCGCGACGAGTTGCAACTGACCCCGGAACAGATCGGATGGGCGATCATCGGGTCGGTCTCGATGACCATCTTCGCGCGACTCTTCATCGGCTGGCTCTGCGACCGGATCGGACCGCGCAAGTCCTATACTTGGCTGTTGCTGGTTGGTTCGCTTCCGGTGATGGGCATCGGCCTTGCACAAAGCTTCGAGACCTTCCTGCTGTTCCGCGTGCTGATCGGCGGCATCGGAGCGGCCTTCGTGATCACGCAGTATCATACCTCCGTCATGTTCGCGCCCAACGTGGTCGGCCAGGCAAACGCCACCTCGGCGGGGTGGGGCAATCTGGGTGGCGGCGTCACGCAGTTCGTCATGCCGCTTCTCTTCTCCGTCATGGTCATCGGGTTCGGGTTTTCCGAAGCGGTCGGCTGGCGGCTGTCGATGGTCGTGGTCGGCGTGATCATCTTTTTGACCGGCATCGCCTATTACTTTCTGACGCAGGACGCACCTGACGGCAATTTCGACGACCTGCGCGCGCAGGGCCGGATGGAAGAGAAGAAGAAAGTCACCGGCAACTACATGCATGCGCTGAAGGACCCCCGCGTCTGGGTTCTCTTCGTGATCTATGGCGCCTGTTTCGGCATCGAACTGACGGTGAACAATGTCGCCGCCCTCTACTTCATGGATTACTTCGATCTGAACCTCGTGACTGCGGGCTTCGTTGCGGCCTCCTTCGGCTTGATGAACCTGTTCGCCCGGACCCTCGGCGGTATTTTCGGCGACAATTTCGGCTCGCTCTGGGGCCTGAGAGGGCGGGCGTTCTGGCTGTTCATCTGCCTGTTCTTCGAAGGCTGCGCTTTGATGGTCTTCAGCCAGATGAGCGTGCTGTTCCTGGCGCTGCCCTCGCTGATCGTTTTCTCTTTCTTCACGCAGATGGCCGAGGGCGCGACCTATTCGGTGGTCCCGTTCATCAACAAGAAGGCCCTTGGTGCCGTGGCCGGCGTCGTGGGCGCGGGCGGCAATGCGGGCGCGGTTCTGGCAGGGTTTCTGTTCAAGAACGTCATCGACTGGTCGGAGGCCTTCTTCATCCTCGGCGTGATCGTGACCTGCGCGTCTTTCCTGGCCTTCCTTGTGCGCTTTTCGACCCGGCAGGAAGACGAGGAGCGGGCGGCCTTTGCCGCGGCCAATATCGAAACCCTGCGCAGACGGGCCGAAAAAGCCAACGCCGCGCTGGATCAGGGCCTGATCGCCCTTGCCAGACGCGAGGGCCGGACACCCGCCCAGTAACACATCTTCCAAGGGGCCGTACCCGATGCGGCCTGCCCACCAACCGACAACCGCCGAAAGGACCTTTCCAATGGCGAGCACCTCGACACCAACAGCCAATCGCGGCCCAGTGCTGACCGACTGGCGCCCGGAGGATCCCCAGTTCTGGGAGACGACCGGCAAAGCCATCGCCACCCGAAATCTCTGGATCTCGATCCCGAACCTTCTTCTTGCCTTTTCGGTCTGGATGGTCTGGTCCGTCGTCGTCGCGAAGATGCCCGCCATCGGGTTCGATTTCTCGGTGGGGGAGAGGTTCTGGCTGGCCGCCCTGCCCGGCTTGTCCGGGGCCACGCTCAGGATCTTCTACAGCTTCATGGTGCCGATCTTCGGTGGTCGCAAATGGACGGCGATCTCCACCGCGTCGCTGCTCCTGCCCGCGCTTGGTATCGGTTTCGCGATCCAGAACCCGGACACCAGCTATGTCACCTTCCTGCTCCTGGCGCTGATGTGCGGCTTCGGCGGCGGCAACTTCGCCTCCTCCATGGCCAATATCGCCTATTTCTATCCGAAGAAAACCAAGGGCAACGCGCTGGCGCTGAATGCGGGGCTCGGCAATCTCGGCGTTTCGGTCATGCAGTTCGTGGTTCCGCTGGTCATCACCATGGGCGTGTTCGGCGCCATCGGCGGCGAACCGCAGCAACTCAGCGACGGCGGGCAGCTGTTCCTGCAGAATGCGGGCTTCATATGGGTCCCGTTCCTGGCGGTCAGCGCCATCGCCGCCTGGTTCGGCATGAACGATATCGCCGATGCCAAGGCCTCGCTCGGCGACCAGCTTTCGATCCTCAAGCGGTACCACAACTGGGTGATGTGCATCCTCTACACCGGCACGTTCGGGTCGTTCATCGGTTATGCGGCGGGCTTCCCTCTCTTGATGCGGACCCAGTTTCCGGAAGTCGACGCCTTGCAATTCGCCTTCCTCGGCCCGCTTGTCGGCGCGCTCAGCCGCGCGGCCACGGGCTGGGTGTCGGACAAGTTCGGCGGCGGACGGGTGACCTTCTGGGTGTTCCTCGGCATGATCGTCGCGGTCTTCGGCGTGCTGCAGTTCCTGCCGTCCGAGGCCTCGCCAAGCGGCAACTTCTGGGGCTTCTTCGCCTGCTTCATGGCGCTGTTCTTCCTGACGGGCGTCGGCAATGCGTCGACCTTCCAGATGATCCCCTCGATCATGAAACAGGAGATCCCGCGTGTTGAACCGCAACTCGATGCCACCGCGTCGCAGCGGATGATCGAGCGCGAGAGTGCCGCGATCATCGCCTTCACCTCGGCCATCGCCGCCTACGGCGCCTTCTTCATCCCCAAGCTCTACGGCACGTCGATCTCGATGACCGGGGCCCCGAACGGCGCGCTCTGGGCGTTCCTCGGCTTCTACGCGATCTGCGCGGTGATCTGCTGGATCTACTACAGCCGCAAGAACGCGCCGGTTCCCTGCTGAACCAATGAAACATCCGCTGCGCCGTTCAGGCGGCGCGGCCCCCGCTTCTAGGAGACAGCCAAATGAGCCACTTGCTCGACAGATTGAACTTCCTGCAATCCAAGGAACTGGAGCAGTTTTCGGACGGCCATGGACAGGTCACCCGCGAAAACCGCGATTGGGAGGAGACCTACCGGAACCGCTGGCGGCACGACAAGGTCGTCCGGTCGACCCATGGGGTAAACTGCACCGGGTCATGTTCCTGGAAGATCTACGTCAAATCCGGGATCGTCACCTGGGAGACGCAGCAAACCGATTATCCGCGCACCCGGCCCGATCTGCCCAATCACGAGCCGCGGGGTTGTGCGCGCGGCGCAAGCTACAGCTGGTATCTCTACTCCGCCAACCGGGTGAAAAACCCGCTGGTGCGCGGTCGGCTGATGAAGGTCTGGCGCAAGATGCGGGAGACGTTGAGCCCGATCGAAGCGTGGAGCAAACTGCAGGCCGATCCGATCCTGCGCGCCTCCTACGTGGAAACCCGCGGCAAGGGCGGGTTCGTCCGCGCAAGCTGGGACGAGGCGACCGAGATCACGGCGGCGGCCAACGCCTACACCGCCAAGACCTACGGGCCCGACCGGGTGTTCGGTTTCTCCCCGATCCCCGCGATGTCGATGATCTCCTACGCCGCGGGCTCGCGCTACCTGTCGCTTCTGGGTGGCGTCTGCATGTCGTTCTACGACTGGTATTGCGACCTTCCGCCAGCCTCGCCGATGACCTGGGGCGAGCAGACCGACGTGCCGGAATCGGCCGACTGGTACAACGCGGGCTACCTGCTGATCTGGGGCTCGAACGTGCCACAGACCCGGACGCCAGATGCCCATTTCTATACCGAGGCGCGCTATCGCGGCACCAAATCCGCGGTGATCTGCCCGGACTATTCCGAAGCCGCAAAGTTCGGCGATGTCTGGCTGAACGTGAAACAGGGCACCGATGCGGCCCTCGCCATGGCCTTCGGCCATGTGATCCTGCGCGAGTTCCATCTGGACCGTCAGGCCGAGTATTTCGAGGAATACACCCGAAGATACAGCGATTTCCCGATGCTGGTGAAGCTGGACCGGAAAGACGGCCGCCTGATCCCGGGCCGTTTCCTGCGCGCCGACGATCTGGACGGCAAGCTGGGCGAAGAGAACAACCCGGAATGGAAAACCGTCGCGCTGGACGCGATCTCCGGCAGGATGGTCGCGCCCAACGGCTCCATCGGCTACCGGTGGGGCGAAGACGGTGAATGGAACCTTGAGGAACGCGCCGGCGCGACGGAAACCGAACTGAAGATATCGCTGATCCTGGATGAGGATCATGACGATGTCGTGGGCGTCGATTTCCCCTATTTCGGGGGCGAGGCCACGCCGGAATTTGCCACCGACGCGGACCATCCCGATGTGCTGACCCGCAACATCCCGGTCCGCAAGGTGCAGACGGCGGACGGCGAGATGCTTGTGGCCACCGTATTCGACCTCTTCTGCGCCAATTACGGGCTTGACCGTGGACTTGGCGGGGACTGGGTCGCCGCAGACTACGCCGATGAGGTTCCGGGCACCCCGGCCTGGGCGGCGAAAATCACCGGTGTCCCTGCCGACAAGATCATCCATGTGGCCCGCGAGTTCGCCCTGAACGCCGAAAAGACGAGGGGCAAATCCATGGTCATCATCGGCGCGGCGATGAACCACTGGTATCACATGGACATGAACTATCGCGGCGTCATCAACATGCTGGTGATGTGCGGCTGCGTGGGCCAGTCCGGCGGGGGCTGGGCCCATTACGTGGGTCAGGAGAAACTGCGCCCGCAAACCGGCTGGCTGCCGCTCGCCTTCGCGCTGGACTGGGGACGCCCGCCCCGGCACATGAATTCCACCTCCGCATGGTACGCGCATACGGATCAGTGGCGCTACGAGCAACTGACGGCGAACGAGATCATCTCGCCCACGGCGCCGGATGGCGACTGGGATGTCACGATGATCGACTACAATATCCGCGCCGAGCGGATGGGCTGGCTGCCGTCTGCCCCGCAGCTCAAGACCAATCCGCTGGAGGTTGCGAAGGCGGCGAAGGACGCCGGCAAGGAGATCCCGGCCTATGTCAGCGAACAGCTGAAATCCGGCGCGCTTGAGATGTCCTGCGAAGATCCGGACGCGCCCGAGAACTGGCCGCGCAACCTGTTTGTCTGGCGCTCGAACCTTCTGGGGTCCTCCGGCAAGGGCCACGAATACTTTCTCAAGCACCTGCTTGGCACAGATCACGGCGTTCTGGGCAAGGATCTGGGCGAGGAAGGCAAGCAATTGCCGCGGGAGGCCAAATGGCACGAGGAGGCGCCGCGCGGAAAGCTCGACCTGCTGGTGACCATCGATTTCCGAATGTCCACCACGGCGGTCTATTCCGATATCGTTCTGCCCACGGCCAGCTGGTACGAGAAGAACGACCTCAACACTTCGGACATGCACCCGTTCATCCACCCTCTGCAGGCGGCGGTGGACCCGGCCTATGAAAGCAAATCGGACTGGGAGATCTTCAAGGCGATCGCCAGGAAGTTTCAGGAGGTGGCGCCCGAGGTTCTGGGCCGCGAGACCGATATCGTCGCGGTGCCGATCCTGCACGATACGCCGGGCGAGATCGCCCAGGACCAGGTGAAGGACTGGAAGGCGGGCGAATGCGACCTGATCCCCGGCAAGACCGCCCCGAACTTCGTGGCGGTGGAGCGGGACTACCCGGCGCTTTACGACCGTTTCGTCGCCCTTGGACCGCTAATGGACAAGATCGGCAACGGCGGCAAGGGCATCAGCTGGAACACCGAGACCGAGGTTCAGCATCTGCGCGAGCTCAACGGCGAATGGCAGGACGGCCCGGCGAAGGGCTGCGCGAAAATCCTCACCGATATCGACGCCAGCGAGGTCGTTCTGATGCTGGCCCCCGAAACCAATGGCGAGGTGGCGGTGAAGGCCTGGGAGGCGCTGTCGAAAGCCACGGGCCGCGAGCACGCGCATCTGGCGCTGCCCAAGGAGGATGAGAAAATCCGCTTCCGCGATATCGCGGCGCAACCGCGCAAGATCATCTCCTCGCCCACATGGTCCGGTCTTGAGAGCGAAAAGGTCTGCTACAACGCTGGCTACACCAACGTGCACGAGCTGATCCCGTGGCGCACGCTGACAGGGCGCCAGCAGCTCTATCAGGATCATCTCTGGATGCGGGCCTTCGGCGAGGGCTTCATGTCCTACCGCCCGCCGGTGGACCTCAAAACGATCACCGATGAGGTGAACACCGACACGGGCGAGCCGCATCTGGTGCTGAACTTCATCACCCCCCACCAGAAATGGGGGATCCATTCCACCTATTCCGACAACCTGCTGATGCTCACGCTGAACCGGGGCGGCCCGGTGGTCTGGATCAGCGAGGCGGACGCCAAAAGCGTGGGCATCGCCGATAACGACTGGGTCGAGGCCTACAACGTCAACGGCGCGCTGACGGCGCGGGCGGTCGTGTCTCAGCGCATGAAGAACGGCACGATCTTCATGTATCACGCCCAGGAGAAGATCGTGAACACGCCCGGCTCCGAAAAGACCGGAAACCGCGGCGGCATTCATAACTCCGTCACCCGCGCGACGCTGAAACCGACCCATATGATCGGCGCCTATGCGCAGCAATCCTACGGCTTCAACTACTACGGCACCGTCGGATCGAACCGCGATGAATTCGTGATTGTCAGAAAAATGCGGAAGGTCGACTGGCTCGACGCTCCCGCCACCGGAACGGAGGCAAAGGCATGAGGATCCGCGCACAAATCGGCATGGTCCTGAACCTGGACAAATGCATCGGGTGTCACACCTGTTCGGTCACCTGCAAGAACGTCTGGACCAGCCGCGAGGGCGTTGAATACGCCTGGTTCAACAATGTCGAAACCAAGCCGGGCACCGGATACCCCACCGACTGGGAAAATCAGGCCCGCTGGAACGGCGGTTGGGAACGGTCGAAATCGGGCAAGCTGCATCCCAAACAGGGCAGCAAATGGCGGATCCTGTCGAACGTCTTCGGCAATCCCGACCTGCCCGAGATCGACGATTACTACGAGCCGTTCGATTTCGACTATGACCACCTGAAATCCGCGCCCGAGATGAAGGCGTTTCCGACCGCGCGGCCGTTTTCGAAGATCACCGGCGAGCGGATCGAAAAGATCGAAAAGGGCCCCAACTGGGAGGAGATCCTTGGGGGCGAGTTCGCCAAACGGTCTCAGGATTACAATTTCGAGGGCATCCAGAAGGAGATCTACGGCGAGTACGAAAACACCTTCATGATGTATCTCCCGCGATTGTGCGAACATTGCCTCAACCCGACCTGCGCGGCCTCCTGCCCGTCCGGGGCGATCTACAAACGCGAGGAAGACGGCATCGTTCTGATCGATCAGGAGAAATGCCGGGGCTGGCGGATGTGCGTCTCCGGCTGTCCCTACAAGAAGGTCTATTACAACTGGGAAAGCGGCAAATCCGAGAAATGCACGCTCTGCTACCCGCGGATCGAAAGCGGCAACCCCACAGTCTGTTCGGAAACCTGCGTGGGGCGCATCCGCTATCTGGGCGTGATGCTCTACGACGCCGACAAGATCGAGGAAGCGGCGAATATGGAGGACACGCAGGATCTCTATGACGCGCAGCTTGGCGTCTTCCTCGACCCCAACGATCCGGTGGTGATCGAAACGGCCCGCGCCGACGGTATCCCCGAGGATTGGATCAAGGCCGCGCAGGAAAGCCCGATCTGGAAGATGGCGATGGAATGGAAAGTCGCCTTCCCGCTGCATCCGGAATACCGCACGCTGCCGATGGTCTGGTACATCCCGCCGCTCAGCCCGATCCAGAACGCCGCCGAGGCCGGAAAGATCGGCACCGATGGCGACATGCCGGATGTTCAGTCGCTCCGCATTCCGGTACGGTATCTCGCCAACATGCTGACCGCCGGAGATGAAGCGCCCGTGGTCACCGCGCTTGAACGGATGCTGGCGATGCGGGCCTATATGCGGGCCAAGACCGTGGACGGCGTGATCGACGAAGGCGTGGCCGCCCGTGTCGGCCTGTCCGGCCGGGTGATCGAAGACATGTATAAAATCATGGCTTTGGCCGATTACGAGGATCGTTTCGTGATCCCCACCACGCACCGCGAACAGGTCGAAGAGGCCTATGATCTGCGGGGCGGCTGCGGCTTCACCGACACCAATGGCTGCTCTCCGGGCATCAGCAAGGGCTCGCTGTTCGGCGGCAAGAAGAAACCCCTGAAAATGCCGGAGGCGATGTAATGGACCGGACGCTGAAATCTCTCTCGCTGATCCTCAGCTACCCCACCCGGGCGCTGCAGGAGGCCATGCCCGAGATCGGCGGCGTGCTCGCCTCCGACACCCGGCTGACCGCGGCCACCCGCAGGGCCCTTCGCCCGCTGGTGGAGGATATCGCGCAAAGCGACATCTACGATCTGGAAGAACGGTTCGTGATGCTGTTCGACCGCTCGCGCACCCTCTCGCTCAACCTCTTCGAGCATGTCCATGGCGAAAGCCGGGACCGGGGGGGCGCAATGGTCAGCCTTATGGAAACCTACCGCGACGCGGGTTTCGAACCGGTCACCTCCGAATTGCCCGATCACCTTCCGGTTTTGCTGGAATTCCTGGCCACCCAACCCTTCGCGGAGGCTCAGGATACCTTGGCGGACGCGGCGCATATCTTTCAGGCTCTGGCCAAACGGCTGGACCGCCGGGAAAGCCCATATGCCGCCGCGTTCGCCGCTCTTTTACAGCTTTCCGGCCGAACCGCCGATATCGAGGCGGTGCGCGACCTTCTGAACGAGCCCGAGACGGATCCGAACGATCTGGAGGCGCTCGATGCCGTCTGGGAAGAAAGCGAGGTCGTTTTCGGCCCAGACCCCAACGCCGGCTGCCCGCAAGTGCGCGAAATGCTGTCGCGCATCGATACGCCCGTCACCCCCGCCCCGCATCACGCGGCCGAATAGGGAGGAAGACCCATGTTTTCCAATCTCGATATCGACTTCATCATCTTCGGGATCATGCCCTACGCGGCGTTGACCATCCTCGTGGTGGGCTCCATCGCAAGGTATGAACGCGATCCCTTCACCTGGAAAAGCTCCTCCAGCCAGCTCTTGCGCCGCAAGCAGCTGATATGGGGGTCGATCCTGTTCCATGTCGGCATCATCACCGTGTTCCTCGGGCACCTGATCGGATTGTTCACGCCGGTCTGGGTGCTGGACGCGGTGGGCATTCCCTATTGGTTCAAGCAGTGGATGGCGGTTGTCATCGGCGGCCCGGCCGGGATTGCCGCGCTGATCGGCTCGACGATCCTTCTGCACCGGCGGCTGGTGGACCCCCGCATCCGTGCCACATCCAGCTTTGCCGATATCGGCATCATGGTGCTGATCTGGCTGCAGCTGGCGATCGGACTGCTGACCATCACGCAGACGCTGCAACATATGGACGGCTCCGAAATGGTCCGCTTCATGACCTGGTCCCAGAGCATCTTGACCTGGAACATCAACGCCTGGTCCACGATGATCGACGTTCACTGGCTTTACCGGGCGCATATCTTCCTGGGTCTCCTGATCACGGCGCTGTTCCCGTTCACACGGCTGGTGCATATGATCTCGGGCTTCGCCGCGCCATTCCGGTTCCTGCTCCGACCCGGTTATCAGATCGTGCGGTCGCGGCGGCGGGCTCCCCTGCCCAAGCGGGCCGGATCGACCCCGGCGGAGTAGGCGACATGGCAACAGCGCTCTTCCCCGATCTGGTCGTCAATGGCGAGGTGGTCCCCCAGATCCGCATCGCCGCCGAAGCGCAGAACCACGAGGCGCCGAAAGGCAAACCCGGCGTCGCATGGCGCAAGGCCGCCCAGGCCCTCGCGATCCGCACCCTGATGCTGCAGGAGGCCACGCGGCGGGGGCTGGTCGCGGATCCTGCCGAGATCGGGCCGGGCCGCTTCGAAACCGAGGAGGAGGCCCTGATCCGGGGCCTTCTCGACGCGGTCATCGCCGTCGCTCCGCCCGAAGAGGCCGCCATCGACGCGGAATGGCGCAAGGACCCGGCGCGGTTCCGGACCCCACCCCTTTGGGAGGTGTCCCACATCCTTGTGGCCTGCGACCCCCGCGACAAGGCGGCGCGCGAGAGCGCGCGAAGCCGCGCCACCGGCCTGACATCTCTGGCGCTGGAAACACCGGATAGTTTTGCCAAGCTCGCCCGCCACAACTCCGACTGCGGATCCAGATCGAACGGTGGCGCGCTCGGCCAGCTTGGCCCCGGCGACACCGTACCCGAGTTCGAAGCGGCCCTGCGCCGCCTTGCAGAGGCCGAGATCACGCCCGAGCCGGTTCTGACCCGCCATGGATATCATGTCATCCGGATGGATGCGCTTGGCCCGCGCCGGGTGCTGCCCTATTCGGCGGTCAGGCAGAAAATCTCCGACGCGATGGAGAAAGCCGCGTGGACCGAAGCAGCACGGGCGTTTGTCACCAACCTTGTCGAGGCCGCCCGCATCACCGGCACCGACATGCGTCCGGTCTGACCCATGCCGCCCGGTCCGTCTCCATCCCCGTCCGAACCGCCCCGCACATTCCGGCGGCTTGGAAACCCGCTGGATTTTCTGGAGCAGGATCACCGGCAGGCGAGGGAGATCTGCGATCAGATCGATGGGCTGGTGCGGATCGGGGCCGTGGACGGCCCGGCTGCGCAGAGGATCATCGCCTTTCTGACCCACATCTTCCCGCCGCATCTGGTCGACAGCGATGATGATCTGCACCCGCTCATGCGCCGCCGCTGCCCGCAGGAGGACGGGATCGCGCGCGTGCTTGACGGGCTGCAGGCCGATCACGGCGCGCTGCGGCAGATGATCCCGGGCGTCATCGACATCCTTGGCGGCGCCGGAGCGCGGACACGGCCCGCCCCCCTGTCGAAATCCGGGCGCGAGACCTTGAGCGCGTTCAGCAGGCAGGCACGGCGCGTTCTCATCGTGGAAACCGGGATCGTTCTGCCTATTGCCCGCGCGCGTCTTGGCGGGGGCGACCTTGGCTCGCTCCGCCTGCGGATGCTGCAACGGCGCGGGCTGGACCGGGTGATGGATACGCCGTGATGCTTGCCCGTCTCTTGACCCGAAAACGGCGCTGGTCGGATGACCGAAACGGCCGCGAGATCATCCTCTGCGGCCATTACGGCTGCGGCGGTGTCCGGGCCGCGACCGAGGATCTGCCCCATGGTCTGGCCGATCACTGGCTGGAGCCGATCCGGCGGCTGGCGCGGGCCTACACCATCGACCTGTCGCGGATCGCAACGATCGAAGGCCGGCGCGACAAGCTTGCCGAGCTGAACGTGATCGAAGGCGTCCGACGGGTCGCGGAAACGCCGATCCTGCACCGGGCCTGGCAACGGAGCGACGACATTGCGATCCACGGGCTGAAAGACGGGCTTTTGCGGGATCTCTCCTGCACGATCACGAAAGACCACGCCAGACCCAGAGGCGGGACATGACCGGCCCCATGCCCCCGCAACACCGCACGCAGCCGACATATCTTTCGCCATCCAACGGAACCCGGAACCGAGGCTTGAACATGAATATCGCGTACACAATGGCCGCCGGGCGCGGCGATACCGACCTGCTGCTTGCAGGCGTGGCCGAAACGCTTCTGGCCCGGGGTCGAACGCCCTGCGGCACCGTCCAGATCAATACCGGGCGCAAGGGTGATCATCGTTGCGACATGGATGTGCGCGTGCTGCCCGCGGGCCCGGTCATCCGTATCTCCCAGGCCCTGGGGCGCGCGTCCCGCGGGTGCCGGCTGGACCCCGCGGCATTGGAAGCGGCGGTGGCGCAGGTGCAGGCCGATCTGGCCACGGGCGCCGATCTGCTTGTCGTCAACAAGTTCGGCAAGCACGAGGCCGAGGGGCGCGGCTACCGCCCCGTCATTGCCGACGCGCTTGCGCTTGGGCTGCCCGTACTGGTTGGCGTCAACCGGCTGAACCGGCAGGCCTTTCTTGATTTCACCGATGGCCTTGCCGTACCGCTCGCCCCCGTGCAGGACACGATCCTGACCTGGATCGAGACCTACCTGCCCGCCCGGGCGGCCTAAAGGATACCGGGCAGCCGCAATCCGTTTTCGCGGGCGCAGTCCCGCGCGATATCATAGCCCGCGTCGGCGTGGCGCATGACACCGGTGGCCGGATCGTTCCAGAGCACCCGGGCGATCCGCCGGTCCGCGTCCGGCGACCCGTCGCAACAGATCACCATGCCGGAATGCTGGCTGAAGCCCATGCCCACGCCGCCCCCGTGATGGAGCGACACCCATGTCGCGCCCGAGGCGGTGTTCAGGAGCGCGTTGAGCAGCGGCCAGTCGCTGACCGCGTCCGAGCCATCCTTCATCGCCTCTGTCTCGCGATTGGGGGAGGCGACCGATCCGCTGTCCAGATGGTCGCGTCCGATCACGACCGGCGCCGAGAGTTTGCCCGTTCGCACCATCTCGTTGAAGGCCAGCCCCAGCTTGTCGCGGACCCCCAGCCCGACCCAGCAAATCCGAGCCGGCAAGCCCTGAAAACTGATCCGCTCCCGCGCCATGTCGAGCCAGTTGTGCAGATGCGGGTCGTCCACCAGTTCCTTCACCTTGGCGTCGGTCCTGTAGATATCCTCCGGATCGCCGGACAGGGCGCACCAGCGGAACGGGCCCACGCCACGGCAGAACAGCGGGCGGATATAGGCCGGCACGAACCCCGGAAAGGCAAATGCCGTCTCCAGCCCCTCCTCCAGCGCCACCTGTCTGATATTGTTCCCATAATCAAGCGTCGGCACGCCTGCGTTCCAGAAATCGACCATCGCGGCCACATGGATTTTCATGCTTGCCCGCGCCGCCCGCTCCACCGCTTTGGGGTCGCTTTCCTGCTGCGCGCGCCACTCAGCCACGCTCCAGCCCTGCGGCAGATAGCCATGGATCGGGTCATGGGCGCTTGTCTGGTCGGTGACGATGTCCGGTTGCACGCCACGCTTCACCAGTTCGGGGAAGACATCGGCGGCATTGGCGATAAGGGCCACGGATTTGGCCTCTCCCGCCTTGGTCCAGCGGTCGATCATCGCCAGCGCCTCGTCCAGATCACGGGTCTTTTCATCGACATAGCGGGTGCGCAGGCGAAAATCGGCGCGGGTCTCGTCGCATTCCACGGCCAGACAGCAGGCCCCCGCCATGACCGCGGCCAGCGGCTGCGCGCCGCCCATACCGCCAAGCCCTGCGGTCAGGATCCATCGACCGCTCAGATCGCCGCCGTAATGCTGGCGCCCGGCCTCGACAAAGGTCTCGTAGGTGCCCTGCACGATGCCTTGCGTGCCGATATAGATCCACGAGCCCGCCGTCATCTGGCCATACATCGCCAGCCCCCGCTTATCGAGTTCGTTGAAATGGTCCCATGTCGCCCAATGCGGCACCAGATTGGAATTTGCGATCAGGACGCGGGGCGCATCGGCATGGGTGCGGAAGACGCCCACGGGTTTGCCCGATTGCACCAGAAGCGTCTCATCCTCCTCCAGCTCTTTGAGGGACGCGACGATCGTATCGAAATCCTCCCATGTCCGCGCCGCGCGCCCGATCCCGCCATAGACCACAAGCTCATGCGGGTTTTCCGCCACATCCGGGTGCAGATTGTTCATCAGCATCCGCATCGGGGCTTCGGTCAGCCAGGATTTCGCGGTGATCTCCGGACCTGTGGGCGGGTAGATGTCGCGCGTGTTGTGGCGGGAATTGGTCATCGGGGTCAGCTCCTGAGCCTGGGGGCCAGATCGGCCAGGGTTTCAAGGATGTCTTGCAGGACAGGGCGCAACCGTGCGGCCCGGTCCCGATCGAAGATCCACGGCGGCGCCTCCTCGGCCAGATAGGTCGATTGGGCCAGTTCCATCTGGATTGCATGAACGCCGTGCCGGGGCCGCCCGTAGTGGCGCGTGGTCCAGCCGCCCTTGAAGCGGCCATTCACCACGCTGGAATACCCCCCGGCGGATGCGCAGATGCCCGCCACCGCGGCCTCCACCTGCGGGGCCGAGGACGCGCCGTCATAGGTTCCGATATTGAGATCCGGCAGGACGCCGCTGAAAAGATGCGGAATTGTCGTGCGGATCGAGTGGCAATCGTACAGAATGGCCACCCCGTGGATCGCCTTCACCCGCCCGATCTCGGTCGCCAATGCGTCATGATAAGCCGCGTGAAATCGGGCCACACGCCGGGCAATCTCCGGCTCGTCCGGGGGCCTGTCCCAAATTGCCTTCCCGTCGAAATCCGTCAGCGGCACCAGCCCGGTGGTGTTCCCCCCGGGATAGAGACTGCCGCCGGCCGGATCACGATTCGGGTCGACGACATAGCGGTGAAACACTGCGCGAACCGTTGTGACATCGGGCAGAAGGCCCTGATAAAGCTTATCGATATGCCAATCCGTATCGGACAGGGCGCGGCCGCGGGGGTTCAGCGCATCGGCCACGCCATCGGGCAGCCACGTTCCCGCATGCGGCATGCCGAGAACGACCGGCCCGTCGCCGCGCAGCACGTCGACCGGCGTCATTCCCGCCCCCGATCCGCATAGCCGGGCAGATCGGCCCCGTCGGCCAGCACCCCGTCGGCCACGAGGCCTGCGGCCCGGGCCAGATCATCTGCCAGATACCGGTCCTCGCCGATGGTCGGGATGACCGCGCGGGTTTTCGCCATCACCGCCTGCAACGCCGCACTGGTCCGCAGGGGCGCGCGAAACTCGATGCCCTGCGCCGCGCAAATCAGCTCCACACCCAGGATCGTGTTGAGATTGGCATTCATCCGGTCGAGCCGCCGCGCCGCATGGGCGGCCATGCTCACATGATCCTCCTGATTGGCGGAGGTCGGCGTGCTGTCGGTGGAACAGGGGTTCGCCAGATGCTTGTTCTCGCTCATCAGGGCGGCTGTAGTCACCTCGGCGATCATCAGGCCGGAATTCAACCCCGGCGCGGGCGTCAGGAAGGCCGGCAGATCGAAGCTGAGCGTCGGGTCGACCATGAGCGCCACCCGCCGCTGCGCGATGGCGCCGATTTCGGCAAGGGCCAGCGCGATCTGATCGGCGGCCAGTGCCACGGGTTCGGCGTGGAAGTTACCGCCCGACACGATCCGGCCCTGATCAAGCAGGATCAGCGGGTTGTCGGTCACGGCATTGGCTTCGATCTCCAGCGTTCGGCCCGCGAACCACAGCAGATCGAGCGCCGCGCCGGTCACCTGCGGCTGGCAGCGGATGCAGTACGGATCCTGCACCCGTGTGTCGCCGTCGCGATGGCTTTCGCGAATTTCCGAGCCCGCCATGAGCGCCCGCTGCGCCGCGGCCACCGCAATCTGCCCGGCATGGCCGCGCAGCGCGTGCAACTCGGCCAGCATCGGCGCGGTGGAGCCCATGATCGCATCGGTCGAAAGCGCCCCCGTCACGATCGACGCCGCCGCGTTGGTCCAGGCCTTGAACAGCCCGACAAGCGCGCAGGCCGTCGAAAACTGGGTGCCGTTGATCAGCGCCAGCCCTTCCTTCGCGCCCAGAGTCACGGGGCGCAGCCCCGCCGCGGCCAGCGCCTTGGCGCCCGGCATCCGCGTCCCGTCAAAAACCGCCTCGCCGCTGCCGATCATCACGGCGGCCATATGCGCCAGCGGCGCCAGATCGCCCGATGCCCCGACGGATCCCTGATCGGGGATCACGGGGGTGACGCCCGCATTCACCATGTCGCGGATCAGCGCGATGGTGCTCCAGGCCACACCCGATGCCCCGCGGCCCAGAGACAGCAGTTTCAGCACCATCATCAGCCGGGTTGTCGGCGCATCCAGCGGCGTGCCCACGCCGCAGCAGTGGGACAACACCAGATTGCGCTGCAATGTTGCGGTATCCTCAGGGGCGATCTTGATGCTGGCCAGTTTGCCAAAGCCGGTGTTGACGCCATATACAGCCGCGTCGCCCGCGGCCGCCTGCTCGACCATTCTTGCGGCGGCTTCCACCGGGGCGCGGGCGGTTTCCGCGATATCCACCGGTTCGCGCCCGCGCCAGATCCGCTCCAGATCGCCAAGACTGGCGGCGGCCGGTGTCAGAACCACGCTCACAGAATGCCCCCCACGATACGCCGGTGAAGCCGGTTGACCCCGATCCGGTAAGCCAGCTCCCCGGGGCTTTCCACATTCCAGACCGCCAGATCGGCCCGCATATCGGGCGCCAGAACGCCCATATCCGCGATGTCGAGCGCCCGGGCCGCGTTGCAGGTAACGCCGGCCAGCGCCTCCTCGGGGGTCAGCCGGAACAGGGTGCAGCCCATATTCATCGCTAGAAGCAGCGACACCATGGGCGACGAGCCCGGATTGGCATCCGTCGCAAGAGCCATCGGCACGCCATGCTCGCGGAACGCCTCCACCGGCGGGGTCTGAGTTTCGCGCAACGTGTAAAACGCACCCGGCAGCAGCACCGCAACCGTGCCCGCCGCGGCCATTGCCTGCGCATCTGCCTCGGTCGCGTGTTCCAGATGGTCCGCCGACAGGGCCCCGTAGCGCGCAGCCAGCGCCGCGCCGTCCTGATGGGACAGTTGTTCCGCGTGCAGCTTCACCGGCAGGCCAAGTGCCTGCGCCCGGTCGAACACCCGCGCCATCTGGCCCGTGTCGAAGGCGATGCCTTCGCAAAACCCGTCGACCGCATCGACCAGCCCTTCGGCCGCCGCGGCGTCCAGCACCGGCAGGCAGACCTCGTCCAGATAGGCATCCGCCCGGCCCTGATACTCCGCCGGGACCGCATGCGCGCCCAGATAGCTGGTGACGACGCGGATCCCGCGCAGATCCGACAGCGCGCGTGCCGCCCGCAGCATCCTCAACTCGGTCTCGCGGTCCAGACCATATCCCGATTTCACCTCGACCACTGTCACACCTTCGGCAATCATCGCATCAAGGCGGGGCAGCGCATCGGCCAGCAGATCGTCCATGCTGGCGGCGCGGGTGGCGGCCACGGTGGACACGATGCCGCCGCCTGCCCTTGCCACCTCGGCATAGCCGGCCCCGGTCAGCCGCATCTCGAACTCGCGGGCGCGGTTGCCCGCAAAAACCAGATGGGTGTGGCAATCGATCAGGCCGGGCGTAACCAGCCGCCCGCCCAGATCGTGCACCGGCCCGCCGCGATAGACCTCCGGTATCGCCTCTGCCGGGCCGACCCATTCGATCCGCCCGTTCGCGAGGGCCAGCGCGCCATCGGGGATCAGACCGTAGGGCGCATCGCCTGTCATGGTCGCCAGGGTCGCACGCGTCAGCAGCATCCGTATTATCCGCCCTTGTTTTCGTCGAGATCCTTGGCTTATTATGTCTGCACATAATATACTGTCAAGACAGGACACTGCCGTGACACAGATCTGGGCCGAACAGGCGTTGACCCCGGAGGGCTGGCAAAACCACGTCACCGTCACGATTGCCGATAGCGGGGCGATTACCGGCGTGAGGGCCGATACGCCGCCCGCCGGCACCCGCGTCGGCTGCCTGCTGCCGGCGCCTGTGAACGCGCATTCCCATGCATTTCAACGGGCCATGGCCGGGCTGACCGAAGCGCGCGGCCCCGACGGGGCAGACAGTTTCTGGACATGGCGCAAGCTGATGTTCCGGTTTCTGGACCAGCTTGACCCCGATCAGGTTCAGGCAATCGCCGCCTTCGTGCAGATGGAAATGCTGGAGGCCGGATATGCCACGAATGTGGAGTTTCACTACCTGCACCATCAGCCCGACGGGCACCCCTATCCGTTTCTGGGGGAAATGGCCTCCCGCATCGGGGCGGCGGCCGATCAAAGCGGGATCGGCCTGACGCTGTTGCCGACCTTCTACCAGCATGGCGGCTGCGACCAGCGCCCGCTTGGACGCGGGCAAATCCGTTTCGGCAACGATCTGGACGGGTTCGCGGCCCTGCACGATGCCAGCCATCACGCAATGGCGAGCGGGCCGGCGGACTGGCAGATGGGTGTGGCGCTGCACAGCCTTCGGGCCGTGGCGCGCGCGGATATTCCCTTTGCCTCGGGGCTCGGTGGCGGCGGGCCGATCCATATGCATCTGGCCGAACAGATCGCCGAGGTGGAGGAGGTCGAGGCCGAATGGGGCCAGCGGCCCGTGGAATGGGCGCTGGACCATCTTGATCTGGATGCCCGCTGGTCCTTGATCCACTGCACGCAGATGACCCGCACGGAAACCGCCGCTCTTGCGCGATCCGGAGCCACCGCCGTTCTGTGCCCGATCACGGAATCCAACTTGGGCGACGGCATTTTCGATTGCGTTCACTGGATGCAGAACGATGGCCGCCTCGCCATCGGGTCCGACAGCAACATCCGCATCGCCCTGGCCGAGGAGTTGCGGGTTCTGGAGTATTCCCAACGCCTTCGCGACCGGTCGCGCGCGGCATTGGCGACGCCCACGCACTCCACCGGCCGGCGGCTGTTCGATGCGATGCTGGCGGGCGGCGCAACAGCGGCGGGGCGCAAGACCGGGGCGCTTCGCTCCGGGGACTGGGCCGATCTGCTGGCGCTTGATTTGATCGCGCCGGATCTGGCCGGTCTTTCGGGGGACACGATCCTCGACAGCTATGTCTTCGCGGGCGGTGACGGGCTGGTGAGCGACGTCTGGTCCGCAGGCCGGCACATGGTGCGCGCGGGCCGGCATGTGGAGCGCGACCGGATCACCACCGCCTACATGCGGGCCATCAACGATCTGCGGGCCGCGTTGTGACCGGAACGGCGATGAATTCATGGCAGGAGATCCATGACGAGGTGCTGCGCCGCATTCACACCCGCCAGTGGAAACCAGGCGATCTGATCCCGAACGAGACCGATCTGGCCCGGGAGTTCGGCTGTGCGCGAGCGACGGTCAACCGGGCCCTGCGCACCCTGGCGGAAACCGGGCTTCTGGACCGGCGCCGAAAGGCCGGCACGCGGGTCACCCTGCATCCGGTCGGCAAGGCGTTGATCGAGATCCCGCTGATCCGCCGGGACATCGAAGACCGGGGCGCCCGGTACGGCTATCGCCTGATCTCGCGACAGATCGGCCCGGCGCCGCCCTCGATCCGCGCTGCGTTGCGGATCGAGACCGGCACGCCGCTTGTGCATCTGCTCGCGTGTCATCTGGCCGATGCGCGGCCCTATCTGCTTGAGGATCGCTGGATCAATCCGGCTGTCGTTCCAGGTGCGGAGACGGCCGATTTCACCCGGATCAGCGCGAATGAATGGCTGTTGACCCATGCGCCCTATACCCATGGCGATCTGACCATCGCGGCGGAACCCCTGCCGCCGCAGGCCGCGGCCGCCTTGCAGGTGGCTGCCGGCGAGGCTGGCCTTGTTCTGACCCGCACCACATGGGATCATACGGCGGCGGTGACCACAGTCCGGCTCAGCCACCGGCCCGGGCACCTCCTGCATTCCGCGCTGTGAGGTGGATACTGTTCAAATTGCAACCTTTTCGGCATCAGCGAAGACCTGCCCCTAGGCAGCGCGCCCGCGCCCACCTATAACCGCGCCGACACCGCAACCGGAGGCGCAGGATGCGCAGCGCAAAGATCACTCGCAAGACGGCGGAAACCGATATCAACGTCGAGATCAATCTCGACGGCAGCGGCGCCTATGACAATCAGACCGGCGTGGGCTTCTTCGATCACATGCTGGACCAGCTGGCGCGCCACGCGCTGATCGACATGAAGGTGCGCTGCGCGGGCGATCTGCATATCGACGACCACCACAGTGTGGAGGATGTGGGCATCGCACTTGGTCAGGCGCTGACGCAGGCGCTTGGCGACAAGCGCGGCATCCGGCGCTACGGCGCCTGTCTTCTGCCGATGGACGACGCGCTGGTGCGCGCGGCACTCGATCTCTCCGGGCGGCCCTATCTGGTCTGGAATCTGGAGATGCCGACGGCCAGGATCGGCACCTTCGATACCGAGCTCGTGCGCGAGTTCTTTCAGGCGCTGGCCACTCATGGCGGGATCACCCTGCATGTGGACGGCTTGCACGGGATCAACAGCCATCATATCGCGGAGGCCGCGTTCAAGGCAGTTGCCCGCGCGCTGCGTGAGGCCGTGGAGATCGATCCGCGCAAGGCCGATGCCGTGCCCTCCACCAAAGGCTCCCTGTGACCGGATGACCACCGTTCTGATCGATTACGACAGCGGCAATCTGCATTCGGCGGAGAAGGCGTTTCAGCGCATGGCGCGCGAGGGCAGTCATGCCCCGGTGATCGTCACGGACCGGCCCGAGGATGTGGCGGCCGCATCGCGGATCGTCTTGCCCGGTGACGGGGCATTTCCGGCCTGCCGCCGGGGGTTGCAGGCGATCGACGGTCTGGAGGAGGCAATTGTCGAGGCGGTGGAGACCCGCGGCGTGCCGTTCCTGGGCATCTGCGTCGGCATGCAGATGCTGGCCTCCTGGGGGCGCGAATACGAAGATGTGGCGGGTTTTGGCTGGGTGCCGGGCGAAGTTGTGCGGATTGCACCCGCAGAGCCGCGGATGAAGGTGCCGCATATGGGCTGGAACGATCTGGTGATCGACCGCGCTCACCCGGTCCTGTCCGGGCTTGCAACCGGCGATCACGCCTATTTCGTGCATTCCTACCATATGCAGGTGGCCGCCGCGGAGGATCTTCTGGCCCATGTCGATTATGGCGGTTCGGTAACGGCGATCGTGGGGCGCGGCAACGTGGTCGGAACCCAGTTTCACCCGGAAAAGAGCCAGCGCGCGGGCTTGCGCCTGATTTCCAACTTTCTGGGCTGGACGCCCTGACGGATTGCGCCCGGCTCTTGCAGAACCGTGGCACACCCGCCAACTACCCTCTTTGTGGAGGCTAGCCTACCAGGTCCGGAAGAGACGCCGGGCGTCGGCCGCAACTGCCTCCGCCGGGGATATTGCCGGGGCCAAGAAGGCCCCCGCCGTCAGTTCACCCGCTGCCAGCGTCCGCCTTCACGGCACACGGCCCCGCCCATGACACAGCCCGACACGACCAGTTGATCGCCGGAGAGCTGCAAGCGCGAGCGATAGGTGCGGTCGCGGTCCGGCGAATAGAGCCGCCCGCGATATTCGCCGCCACCCTCGGGCACCGTATCCCAGATGATCTGACGACCGACATTTTCCGAGGTCATCGTCGAACCCGAGGCATCAAAAGCCTCGATCAGCGTGCCGCAGAGCGCCGCGCCGCATTGCTGGACCTGGATGATCCCGGTATTTCCGTTGTCGTCCGGCGCCGTGCGCCAATTGCCGATCAAATCGTCCGCATGCGCCATTCCGGCAAGTGCAAGGCTCGCCACGGCGGCCAAAATCATATGTTTCATCATGGTTTCCTCCCGCAGATTGGCACGATGTTGGGGCAAGGCCGGGCCTCAAGGCAAGCCTGACGTAAGGGGCACTTGCCGGGCCGGCTTGGCAATCGGCGATGTCTGGGCCAAAAGGTGCCGATCCCGACCCGTGAAAGGCCGCACAGATGATCCTTTACCCCGCGATTGACCTGAAGGACGGCCAGGCCGTGCGCCTGCTGAAGGGGGATATGGACAAGACGACGGTGTTCAATGACGACCCCGCGGCTCAGGCCCGGGCCTTTCAGGATGCCGGATGTCAGTGGCTCCATCTGGTCGATCTGAATGGCGCGTTCGAAGGCCAGCCCGTGAATGGCGCGGCGGTCGAGAAGATCCTTGCGGAAACCACGGTGCCCGCGCAACTGGGCGGCGGCATCCGGGATATGGCGACCATCGAGATGTGGCTGGCGCGCGGGATTGCGCGGGTGATCCTGGGCACCGTGGCCGTGGAAGACCCCGATCTTGTCCGCGCCGCGGCGAAGGCCTTCCCGGGGCAGGTCGCGGTCGGTCTTGATGCGCGCGAGGGCCGTGTGGCCACGCGGGGCTGGGCCGAGGAGACGGACCTGATGGTGACCGATCTGGCGCGTAGTTTCGAAGATGCGGGCGTAGCCGCGATCATCTATACCGACATAAACCGCGATGGCGCGATGCAGGGCCCGAACGTGGCTGCCACCGCCGATCTGGCGCGCGCCACGACGATCCCGGTGATCGCGTCGGGCGGGGTCTCCTCCCTCGCCGATCTGGTGGCGTTGCGGGATACGGGCGTTATCGCCGGTGCCATCTCGGGCCGCGCGCTCTATGACGGGGCTCTGGATCTTGGTGCGGCACTGACGGCGCTGACCCATTAGGCCGGGCGAAGGCTCATACCGCCGATCCGGGGCCTTTCGCGGGGGGGTGCTGCGCCACATCTTCCTTGAACCTTTTCCGGGACCGACCCGTCCTACCGGTAGCGTTCCACGTCGCGAAAGGACATTCAGATGCGCAAACTGGCCTATATCCTGCTGAGCCTGCTGCTGGTCGCCTGCCTGCTGCCGATTGCCGGGCCGTTCTGGGCCGAGGCCTTCGCCGCGCGCCACGGCTGCACTGTCCATGGCGGTTTTGCCACATCCTGTATCGTGGACGGGGTGGATCGGGGACCGGACCTGACCAGAGCGTTCAACGCGGCCTGGATCCTGCTCCTGTCGTTGCCGGTGGGCATCGGTGCGGCCCTGGCGCTCATCTGGCTGGCGGTCTCCGGTCGCAGGCGGCCTCCGGGCCATTAGCGCCGCTTCGTCCCGCCCGGTCTCCACGCGCCTCTGGCCTGTGCCGCGCTTTGGCCATAAACAAAGCCGTGTCACTGACGGAAAGGCGCCTTCATGCTGAAAACCCGGATCATTCCCTGCCTGGACGTGGCCGACGGGCGCGTGGTCAAGGGCGTGAACTTCGTCGATCTGGTCGATGCGGGCGACCCGGTGGAAAGTGCGCGGGCCTATGACGCGGCGGGGGCCGATGAGCTCTGCTTTCTCGACATCCATGCGACCCATGAAAACCGCGGCACGATGTATGATCTGGCAACCCGCACGGCGGAGCAGTGTTTCATGCCCCTCACCATCGGCGGCGGGGTCCGCACGGTGGACGATGTACGCGCGCTGCTGCTGGCCGGCGCGGACAAGGTGAGTTTCAATTCGTCCGCTGTCGCGGACCCCGACGTCGTGGCGCGCGCGGCGGACAGGTTCGGCTCCCAATGCATCGTCGTGGCGATTGACGCGAAAACCGTCGCACCCGGCAAATGGGAGATCTTCACCCATGGCGGGCGCAAACCAACGGGCATCGACGCGGTCGAATTCGCCGGAACCGTCGCCGCAAAGGGCGCGGGCGAGATCCTGCTGACCTCGATGGATCGCGACGGGACACGGGCGGGTTTCAACCTGCCACTGACCCGCGCCATCGCCGATGCGGTCCCGATCCCGGTGATCGCCTCGGGCGGGGTCGGCACACTGGATCATCTTGTCGAAGGGGTGACCGAGGGCCATGCCAGCGCCGTTCTGGCCGCCTCGATCTTCCATTTCGGCGACTACACCATCGCCGAGGCCAAGGCCCATATGGCCAAGGCCGGCATTCCGATGAGGTTATCATGAGCGTACTGGACCGATTGGCCGAAACCGTCGCGGCCCGCAAGCTGGCCGATCCCGAAAAAAGCTGGACCGCGCAGCTTCTGTCGAAGGGGCCAGAGGCCTGCGCCCGGAAGTTCGGCGAGGAAGCGATAGAGGCGATCGTGGAGGCGGTGAAGGGCGACCGTGCCGCGCTGGCCAGCGAGGGGGCGGACGTCCTGTATCATTTTCTGGTGATGCTGGCGGCGTCGGACCTGACGCTAGCCGATGTGCTTGCCGAGCTGGAGCATCGGGAGGATCGCTCGGGCCTCGACGAAAAGGCCTCCCGGATCTGACATACCGCCGGCAGGCGAACCACGAGACCCTGAAACGGTGACCGAGCCGGCAAGTCCGCCCGCTTCATGGGGCATGCCGTCTGGCGCGGAAACCCGGCGGAGATCGCGCAGGCTCAACACGCAGATCCCGCCCCCAACGGAGATGCCCGGCTGCTGCGCAGGGGTGCGGCCTCACGCGGCTCAGAGTTTCGAACTGATGATGCCTGTCGCGAATCCACCCATCCGCAGCTCTCCGAACAAGCGCTGGTACTCGATCTTGGGGCAGCGGTTCTGGATCACCTGAATACCCGCCGCCTCTGCCCGCGCGGCGGCCTCCGGATGGGTCACCCCGATCTGCATCCAGATGGTTTTCGGGCGCGGCTCCATCGCCAGCGCAACCTCGACAATGGCCGGAACCGCTTCGGGTCTGCGAAAGATATCCACCACATCCACCGGTTCGGCGATGTCGGAAAGGTCGGCCACGACATCGGCCCCGAACAACACCTTGCCAAGCTGGCCGGGGTTCACCGGGATCACGTGATACCCCTTCAGCGACAGGTAGCGCGCCACGTAATGGCTTGGGCGCACCGGGTTCGGAGACACGCCGACACAGGCGAAGCTTTTGCTTTCCTTGAGAATTTTTCGCAACAGGTCGTCAGATGGCGTTTCGGTCATGGCCATGGGTTAGCACATGAAAAAAGCGCCCGCAGCAAAAACGCAGCGGGCGCAAGTCACGGAACGAGGGACAGTGATGGACGGGCGGTGTTCCGAACCGCCGCGTCATACGTTGTATTTAGGCAACGCTTGAAGCTTTTAAAGGCCAAGCACATTTTTGTGATGACGGCACCCTAGCCCAGAACCGCGGGCCAGTTCGCCTCACCTGCGGCGATGACGTCCGGCAACTCGGCCAGCCAGAGATCCCGGGCACGCAGATTGGCGTTCAGATACAGGCGGTCCTCGTAGACGGTCCAGGCCTCGGGAATGGTCGGTGCAAGATAGCCGCGGGAGGCGGCAAAGGCGCAATATCCGCCAAAGGCCGGAGCATAGCGTTCGGGATCGGCCGCAAACATGTCGCGATTGACCGCGCTGGAAAACTGCCAGCGCGCGCCCATCCAGTCATGGCTGTGATCGGCCGTGCCCGGTACGGGCGCATTCCGGGTGAAATACGCCACCGCGTCCGTCCCGTCGATGGCAATGCCCCCCTCCGCGTAGATCGGAGGCTCGCCGGCCATGGCGGCGGGGGCCATGGCGATCAGCGGTGTGGCGGCGAAAAGGCGCAGGGTGGTCCGTCGGGTCAGCATGGGAAATGGCTCCGTGTGCTCGGTCAATGGGTATATCTTCCCACTATGCCTGTCGGGCCCGGCGGCGAAATCCCCCCTGACGCAAGCGTGACCGACCGTGTCCGGACCGGTCTAGTCGAAGATATCCTCGACCAGATCGAACGCTTCCTCGAAAGCCTTCTTCCACATCGGCTTGCGGCGCTTGCGTTTCGTCTTCCGGCGGGGCGGGCCGTGCACATACTCCACATAAGGCCCGGCTTGCGAAGGGCTGCGTTTGACCGCGGGGCTTTCGGTCTGTTTCAACGCCTTCATCTCGTGCAGCGGTGCCCCGCAGGACCCGCAGGCAAGCTCATGCCCGCCACGCGCCGTCAGCTTCAGCATCGTGCGCGAACCGCAATAGCAGCAGGTCGCGATCTTGGTTCCGTTGGGCATGGCGCTATCCTCTCGCCACTGCATATAGGGAGACGGCCGCCGCATTTGAAACATTCAGCGACCCGAAATCGCCAACCGCCGGGATGCGGACCAGTTGGTCGCACAGCTCCCGCGTCCGCTCTCTCAGGCCCGGCCCCTCCGCGCCCAGAACAAGTGCGATGGGCCGGTCCCGGAACGTCGCCGCCGCGTCCCCGATCTCGACCTCGCCCGCGCCATCGAGCCCGAGCAGAACATATCCCAGCTTGCGCAGCTCCAGCATCGTGTCGCCCAGGTTCTTCACCCGCAAATAGGGCTGACGCTCCAACGCGCCCGACGCGGTCTTGGCCAGGGCCCCGGTTTCGGGCGCCGAGTGGCGGGCCGGTGCGATCACCGCCCGCGCGCCGAACACTTCTGCGGAGCGCAGGATCGCCCCGACATTGTGCGGATCGGTCACGCGGTCGAGCAAAAGCAGCCGCGCGGCCCCGTCCCCCGACACCGCGATGTCCGACAGCGGCCCCCAGTCGAGCTGTTTCACTTCCAGTGCCGCGCCCTGATGAACCGAGCCCGGATCGAGAGGTGCCGCGAACTTGCGCGGATCGGCCATTTCCGGCGTCACGCCGCTTGCCGCAATCGCCTCCGCCAGCTTGTCGGCCGCATTCTTGGTCACCACCAGCCGCAATTTGATCCGCGCCGGATTTGCAAGCGCGTCACGCACGGCATGCAGGCCGAAAAGCCATACGGTTTCCGCCGCCGCGGCCCGTCTCGCCTGCTCTTTCTCGATCACCCAGGTGGGTTTCTTGGCCATCCGCTCACCTCCGGCGCAGACCTTGCGTCGCGCCAAACGGGAGTGCAAGCTAAAGCGGCTCCCATGAAAGGGTCCCCCATGCTGTCGCTTGCGCTTCTGAAGATTCCGGTCACCGATCTGGACCGCGCCAAGGCGTTCTATTCCAAGCTGTTCGAGGCGACCCCGGTCTTTCACAGCGCGGAGTTCGGCTGGACCCAGTTCATGCTCGGAAGCCTGCCGGTCGCGCTGTATATCCCCGGCAAGGGCGGCGGCGCCGGCCTACCCGGCCATGACCTCGATTTTCAACTTTTCGCCCCTGACCTGCCGGCCCTGAAGGACCGTATCGAACAGGACGCAACTGGTGCGGAGATCCATGAAAACGCCGATGGCAGCCAATCTCTGGAGTTTCGCGACCCCGACGGGAACGGTGTGAAGATCATGGCGCGAGTTGACCCTTGACGCCCCCGTCCCCGCCCGATATTTCGCGCAACGTTGGGCGACAGGCCGCAAGGTGTGGCAGGGGACTGTAACTCCCTCGCGGAGACGCACGCCTGGTTCGATTCCAGGGTCGCCCACCATCCCGCACTTTGGGGTTGAAAATTCCGCTAACACCTTGAAGGGAAAGGTGGTTTTGGCGGTTCGATAACCTTCATTCCGGCTATAGAGAAGTGGCTCTGCGAAGGTCAGACGCAGCACTGTTTGCTGCATCGCAAAGTCGCCTTTCTTGTAAAGATTCCAAGGGTTTGTCAGGAACTGAATGGCCGGTTCGATAAATTCAGACAGGTGTCCCTTTGCAGGGAGCGCGGAATCGATCTTATCCTCCAGTTTCAGACGTTGAAGCTCCAGCTCTTCGATATGCGCTTCATAAGCGCTAATCACGGTCGGGCTGGATGATTGGACAATGCGCCCAAGCAGCGACTTCACTTCGCTATCCAGAGACTTGAGCTGCTTGTTGAGCGTCTCTTTCGCGTTCTTGGCCTCAGAGAGGCGCATCTCCCAAAGATCGGTGAACATTGCCCGTGCCATCGCCACAAGCTGCTTGGCTGGCTGAAGCGAGCGGAGAATGCCTTCTGCCCCATGCTCAATCTCGTCACGGCGGATCGACTTGCGCTTGGAGGCGCAACCTTTGGTATCGCAGAGATAGTATGGATAGAGCTTGTTGCGGCCTTTGGACCAACAGGAGGTCATGGGCTCGCCGCAATCATCGCAAGCAACAAAGCCGCGCAGCGGGAAGTCTTCGTTGATGTCCTTTCGCGCAGGCGCATACACCACGCCATTTAGGACGTTTTGAACGCGCTCAAAGGTCTCGAAGCTAATCAGAGCTTCATGATGCCCCTTGCGAATGGTGACGCCCCAATCCGGCGCTTCAACGCAGCCAGCATAGACAGCGCGCTGTAGAATGTCTTTGACCTTTGAAGGATGCACATAACCCGATGCCCCGCTTTTGGGGAAGTCGGGTTGGCTCTCAAGGAAGCGTTTGACCTCGACTTGCGAGCGGAAACGCCCACTGGCGAAGCCTTCGAGCGCTTCTTGAATAATCGAGGCCACAGGCTCATTGCGCACAAGGAGCTTTCCGTGCTCACGGTTCTTGGAATAGCGGTAGCCAACAGGCGGATGAAAGACATAGTAGCCTTTCTCCACGCGGGCTTTCATTTTCTGGACCACCTGACGGCGGTTTTGTTCGCGCTCAAGTTCACCTTGAGCGGCGATAATAGTTTCGATGAATTTGCCTTCCGGCGTATCTTCAAATTTGAAGTTTAGGCATTCGACAAGCGCACCGCGCGTCTTGAATGCCTGACGAAGTTTAATATGCATTTCGGTCTCACGCGCAAAGCGCTTGAGATCGTCAAAGATCACAACGTAATTCTTGTTGGGTTGCGCATCGAGATAGCTAATGAGCGCGACCATACCAGGGCGCTTCATGAAGTCGCCGCCGCCCGATGCGTCATCGGGGAAAACGGCTTCGACGTCATAGCCCTTGGCCACCGCATACTCGCGGCAGCGGTGCTCCTGGCTTTCCAGCCCGCTCCCTTCCAGCTTTTGTTTGGTCGAAGAGACCCGGCAGTAAATCACTGCTTTAAGCTGGGTCTCCTCTTTTTTGTTTGCAATGGCCATGAGGCCTCCTTTCAATCTCTGGCGGGCCGCGATCACGTATCATCGCTGGCGCGCTCAAATTTGTTGCTCAGTGTGTTTACAGGCTTGGATTCATTAGAATCCTTGTTGCCTTGTACATCAAGCTCTTGCTCAGTTTTTCCACAGGCTTCTTGGCCTAGCACCTCTTGGAGAGGGTGAACGCCGAAGCCGAGGTCCACAAAGGCAACGATGATACCCCAGAGCGCCTGCACGATCTCTTCTTTTTGATCATCTGTCAGAGCGGGATCATCGAGATAGGCTTGATACTTCGCCGTATCGATCCCGAGGCTGGGCTTGGCTGCCGCATTCAGCGCGAAGCGGAAGCCTTGGTCTTCATCGTGTTCATTCATGGCCGCACCCTCCTTTCCGATTTTAGGCGTGCGTGTGCTCGCATCCGCTCCAAGCGGATGTGCATCAATGCCGTCATGCCCTTGAGGTGCCGCGCGCTGAACAGCCGAGGCGGAAAGTGGTACGGCATAAGCCGAACCTTGCTCTACTTTCATTTTACCACTTTTCGGGCCAACCCCGCAAATTTCTGCGGTTTTTTGGCTTTTGATCATTTCCTGTTTCATGTCGTTTTCCTTTTGCTTGTTTCAGTTTTCAGTATTTGGGGCGGTGGCCTTCAATGAAGCTCCACATCCCGTTTTGGTATTGCGGCAGATCAGCGAGCGCCGAAGGCACGGCTTCCGTGATCACCTTGAGGGATCGCGTCCGCTTGAAGCGACCAGGCACTTTGACCGATCCGAGATCACGGTCGAAGTAAGGGTTCGGCCCGTAGAGGCCTGTGTATCGCGGCATGGCGAAGTACGGACTTTTGTCCGCAAGGAACGGCGGGATGCCGTATCCCGAAGCCATGACGAGAGATTGCTTGTGGCTCATCCCGAGAATTTCCTCGGGCGTCATGAGCGCGCGCGCCTGTTTACGTTTGTGTCCGCGCTCATAGTCCAGTGTCTTCATAGCCAGACCCGTGCGCGTAGCATTCCCGCGCCCGAAGAGCGCATCGTGCATCGCTTCGCGCATGGCGCGCTCGGCGCGGTGCTGGGTGAGATGATCCTCCAGCTCCAGCGTTTGGTTGCCCAGCTTGGCACTTAGGTGCCGCGCGGTTTCTAGGTCCGAGATACCGCCGCCGAGATAGACTTCGAGATCGGCGCTGGCCGAGAGCGTCATCGCGCCTGTGGGCCCCAGGTTGTTTCGAATTTGCCCGATGTCCTGATAGACGCAGACGGGGCAAAGTCCGAAGCCGCGCCCAATCGAGTAGAACTCGGCAATCTCGGGGAAGCGCCCGAGTTGGGCCGCTTCATCGATGACCAGATTGAGCGTTGGTGCATCAGGCCGCATTTGCTTGATCGTGCGCAGCGTCGAGAAGAACTGGCGAATGACCGCCGCGTTCTGCTGCGTCATCTCCGGCGGCATGACAAAGAAGACGAAGACGGGATCGGATGTGTTCTCGCAGAGCACATCCAGCGTGAAGTCGGCTTCCTGACTTCGAACGAGCGCAGCTTGCAGCCGTGGATCGTTCATAAAGGCTAGAGCGTTGCTGATGCCGCCCATGACAGAATCGAAGGTGCGGCGGCTTTCGGCTGCCATATCCAGCATCTCGTCAAAAGTTACGATGAGGTCTTGCTCGCCCAGCATCGCCATTTTGTAGGCCGTCTCTTCCCAGGCCTCCGGCTGCGAGCGAACCATGCCGATCAGCTCATAGAGAGAGGTTGGAGACACGCCCCCATCCATGTGGACGAGCCCGCGCATCATAGCATCCAGCCAATTTTGGCCTTTCTGGTCGAAGAACTGGGAATCGCCGCCGCCGCTTTCGGGCAGGAATGTCCGCGCCGCACGTCGCGCGTCAGCGACCAGACGCGGACTGTCGGGCGTCAGATGGCTCAGAAGCGAGAGCCGATTTCCTTGAACTCCATGGGTAAAGTACGGGTTGATCTCGTAGACCCGCGCTTTGATGGAGGCAAAGTATGGCTCCATGACGGCCCGCAGCTCGCGCTTGGGATCGAAGATGGCATAGCGTGCGGGCTCGCCGCCCCGGCCAGGGGCATCCATGAGATGTGCTAGGACGGATGTAAACTTGCCTGAGCCAGCGCCGCCGATCAGCAGCATGCCCGCATTCTTCGAGTGGAAGAGTTTGCGCCCACCCGCGAAGCCAAAGGGCACGCCGCCCTTGGCCTTGAAGGCGCGCTGGATTTCGAGGTCCTGTGCAAATCGCGCCGAGCCATAGGGGTATTGTTCCTCAAATCGCATGAGGGTCTCCTTTCATGTTTCAGTTTTGGTTTGGGGTGGGATGACCGCTTTTAAAGAGCGGCCATCCCGCTTCGATTATTGGCCACCGATAAAGAGGCCGATGAGCATCAGAACGAAGGCGACGGATGCGATCCCTTGCAGGACCTCCTTGACTTTGTCCCCGAAGGTTTTGACCTTACGGCGACGCATGATGGTTCCGACTTGTTCTTCAATGATCTTAGGCATTTGGTTTCCTTTCGTGTTGGTTTCAGATGAGGCGGTAGGCGATGTAGACGCCTGCCACAGTCAGTGCTGCGCTGATTGCTGCGCGTGCCGCGAAAAAAGTCAGCGGCCAGGTGAGAATCATCCACATCGCCATGATGAAGTTGACCATTTCGGGCCCGTAGCTTTTTGAAGACAGATGCCAGACATAGGGAGCTGTGAACTCGTGGAATGGCGGGCTGACCACGATGGAGACCATCGCAGCGGCGCATGTTGCAAAGCCGCCTTTCAGGTCTTCACCAGGTCCTCGGCCTCCTTGGCCTGGGTGTTGAGGTGGATACATTATATACGTCCTTTCTCTTTTCCTTCGCTGCGTCAGACACAGCTTTAGTGGCCGCTGAAAATTGGTTTTCAGCGCTTAGGGTGTTGGCTTCGTTTGTAGTTTTCGTCGTCTCAGCGCCATGATCTGCGCATGAACAGTGAATAACCTCGGGCCATAAATCTGTCACGGAGCCGACTTGGAACTTGTCAGGTTTAGGGAAGTCGGGCCAAGCTGAGCAACATGGACACCAGGGGCAAAAAACCTAAAAACCGTTTTCTTACGGGCACGCACGTCTCAGAAGATGTGCTTGTGCGAGTTCTGTTTTGTTGGCTCCATGGCATGACATACTCGGCCATCCCAAAGGCTGTGATTGAGGATGGCGGTTATGTTGATCTAGGCATGGCCAAGCTTCAGGAAACCTTAGGAACCCGGTTCAAACTCGCAAAAAGCAAAGATCGAAAAGTCTCCCGCCAAGCCGCGCATCGCATTATTAAGGATGTGTCTACCAAGATAATTGTGAGGGAGTTCTATGACCGACGAAACAGTCTCACCAAGATGATGGAAGGCGAAATTCCCGATGTCTTGAATGGACGAAAATGGCTTATGCCAGCCTTGGGAAAAACCACGACGCAGGCAGAAAAACTAAGGTTTGTAAAAAGTATGCGAGACACTAACATCAATGCATACGTAAAACCCATCGCCAACAGAGTATTAGAGATCAGCTCTAATACGATCCCTTACGATGACATCAGGAAGATTCCCGGAATGGTACCAGCCGATGTATTTGAAAACCACGTTGTAATAGAGAAGATGCGGGAGCGATATAGGCGCTTCAGAGGGTACAAGCCCTCAGGCATGAGTTCGCATGTGGCTCATCAGATGTCGATCCGCCAAGGCGCTGATATGTTGTTTATCCATGAAGGATACATCCACAACAAAGCCCTGCCCAAATATGATCAGATGGAAACGGCTGAATATTGGTTGCTTTGTGTCACGCATGCTTTGGCGGTACTGCTCATCCAGCTTGAAACAGGCCAGACCTATGATTTCATCAAGAGCAATGTGCTGGGGTCATCCTCAACCTCACAAAATACGCAGCCAACCTGACTGACAATCTTATCGTGTAATTGCAGCGTAAATAGAATGCCGACATATTCTTGAAAGCTGGTATTGCGTCCAACTAGTTCAGAAAGACAAATCGCACTTAGGTCAGCATTATTGACCATAGTATTTTTAATGTGCTAGCGTGCTTACTTTCTTAAAAGTGAGGGCTAAATGAAAAAATACGAATTGGTATTAGAAGATTGCATTAACGTCTCAGGTGAACCACTGTACAGAATTCGCGCACTTGTTGATTTTGCCAATGCAGCATCTGGTGATTTGGGAGGTTATGTTCAAAGTGAAACGAATTTGTCTCACGATGGTGAATGCTGGATTGCAGATGAAGCAATAGTTCAGCATGATTCAAGAATTGAAGACGATGCGCTCATTTACGGACATGCACATATTTTTGGTGGCGCAACAGTTAAAGATGGGGCAAAAATCGGCGGATTCGCACAAGTGTCGAGACAGATGGTAATTTCGGGCGACGGAATAATTGAGGCAGATCGCCCCACTGCCGGGCCGTCCCCATTTGAGTTGCTAGGGTAAGGCTAAGGCAGACTTTGCGTACAGCCATCCCTGCTCATCAAGACCAAACTTCAGTGTTCGTTGGATCGTAGTTCTGCCAATCAATGGCGTTCCAACAACCCCGAATAATGCATCAACTTTATTGCGATACCCCTTAATCGAAACTTGAATTGTCGCCAAAGAGTATTCCTCTTCACATCCATTTGCGAGAAGCATTTTCCGCTTTGGACATTGGTTTAAGTCGATATTCAAGTACTTTGCTTCTCCTGAATTTAGCATCAGGTGATCGGCCCCAGTATCTAGCAATCCCCATATTGGAATCGCGACGTTGCCGCTCCCGTGCAAGGTTATCATTGTAAAGGGTAGGAGCCTATTCTTCGTGAGCTGGGTTCCAAAATAGTCTTTTCCAGCATACCGAACATTGGCTGGAGCCATCATACTCGCTCCCGAAAATCAACAAAGGCGAACAGCGGAGCCTTTCCTTCAGAAATCGCATGCTCAAATTGTTCCAGTAAATATGCCTGGGAGTCGGCGGACGTAATGACGCCGTCGCTAGCTGTAAATGCTATCCATAGTCCCAAACAACTTTCGAGAGCTTCAGGGTGCCAGATTTCTGCGAGTGCTCTGCTGTCAGCTTCCGTCGCCACTAGAATCGTCTCCTTCGAGCACATTGGGGTCGGGATCAGTTCCACTAGTTTGCTCGCCAGCTCTCGCTGCGATACCTGGCTTCCCCGGGACCGGCCCAAATTTCAATGTGACTCGACTAACGCTTTCAAGGTTTCCTTTAGCACTCGTATCCACGACCCAAAACTTGATCCCGCCACCAGCTTCGGCACCAACAGTGACGGCCAGCTCTAGCTCGCAATCTGTAAGTTGGATTACTGTGTCATCAGGAGCTCTATCACGCACTGCCCGAAGCTCATTGGCAGTCGTTTCAATAAGTTGGGCGAGGGAGAATCCCGGATGTACCTGAGGCATCTTTCGTTTTCCAAACCACCGAATCAATTTCATTTGTTGACTATAACACCGCAATGGATTTTTTGCCGTAATTACTGAACCTCCTTGACCGCAAGCGAGATAGCTCCGCGTGGACCCGAATCTAACGTACAGACGTGTCTTAGCGAGGCTGAAACCTGATGTGCGAGATGTGTCCCAGCGAGGCTGAAACCTGATGTGCGAGATGTGTCCCAGCGAGGCTGAAACCTGATGTGCGAGATGTGTCCCAGCGAGGCTGAAACCTGATGTGCGAGATGTGTCCCAGCGAGGCTGAAACCTGATGTGCGAGATGTGTCCCAGCGAGGCTGAAACCTGATGTGCAAGATGTGTGCGTGGTAGTACCACACACATCTTGGCAAGGGGGCCCGCTCCAGAACTTCGTTCCTGCGCGCCCCCGTTGCATCCCCCCGGCCCCGTGGCTCAGATCAGGGCATTGAGCCCGTTCCAGAGCCAGTAGAACGTATCCCCGTTCAATCAGTCGCAGCGCTTGGAGACGTGCCTCTCCACCTGCACCGAACCATGCACAAACGGCTGTCCGTTTGATCACCAATCAGGGGAGCGTTCCTGCTCCCACCGATACCCCCATGAGGATGTCATCCTGACCATTTCATGGAGACCAACCTTCCTCAGATTGGATACGCGCCATGTCATGGAGACGGGCTTCACCCAAGACCAGGAAGGGAGCGGATCGCCGCATCCCTTGCCTTGGAACCATCCCACCGACCAACGGAGCGCTCAGCGCGCTTTGACGCCTTCACCACGCGCAGGGCTGAACCGCCCTGTAAGCTATTGCGGCGCATGATCTCTGGCGCACTGGGCCTCTGGACTGAATCTACCGCATCTTGTATCCCCCATCCCTAGAACACCAAGCAACGGGCAGTTTCCAACGATGCAGGCAGACCCCACGGAGGATACCGCTCGCGCGCCGAAGACGGAGCGAAAGAAAAGGGGGCATATTACACCCCTGATCCTGTTGTCCGCTCGCTGCTGAGCTGGGCCGTCCGCTCTCCCGATGACCGCCTTCCTGATCCCTCCTGCGGTGATGGACGCTTCCCAGATATTCGACCGCGACCTTCTCGCCGAACATGAAGCAGTACCGGAGCTGGATTATGAGCCGCGAATTAACTGGGAGGAGTAGCCAAGTTTGCGCCTAGCATACTGACGACGTATGCAGGATATGCCTTATCCCCAAGCATCAGCGCTTCCCGTGGCCCTTCTGCTTGCTTTGGAGCTTATAGCCTGCAACCGTATACTTAAGTCACTGGAATAACAGTTAGTGGATTTCCGCAATGAAAATATCAAGGATCGTCGTTAAGAATTTTCGTGCGCTGCGTGATGTTGACATGGCGGTCGAGGACGATCTGACTTGCATCATTGGCGAAAATAATACGGGCAAGACGGCTATCTTGCGCGCCATCCAAATGTGCGTCGATGTTACCCTGCCATCCGTCTTCCGCAACCTGATCCGCGAAGACATCCACACATCAGTTGATATCTCGCATCCAAGCCAAGTCCTCATAGGCATAGAACTCGTTGGCTTCCAAGGCATTGTCAACGAAGAGGCGCTGGTTGCGACCTGGAAGATGGAGGCCAACCGCGCACGCATCTTCTATCGCTTCCGGCCCAAGCCGAGCGTGCGCGAGCAACTTGAAAACGGAGAGATTGAACCTGGCACGCTCACCTTAGAAGACTATGCGTGGGAGCTTAAAGGCGGCGGTAATCCTGCCATCGATCTTGCCGATATTGCCTGGAATGATGAAAATGTTGGCGAGTCTGTGCGCTTCGCCGATCTTCAATCCTACCTCGTTGTAAACCTTCCCGCCTTGCGCGATGTTGAAACCGAGCTTCGGAATAGCCGGACATCTCCGCTTTCGCGCCTGATTGAGGCCTTTGATATCGATAAGGCCGAGCAGGATGCTCTGATCGACATCTTGGATGATGCGAACCAGAGGATCGCCGCCTCGGCGACGATTGCGGCAGTATCGAATGCGATTGATACATCCTTCAGGGGCGTCTCCGGTCCGGCCTTCGAGATGGGATCAAGGCTTGGCCTCTCGGCGGCAACGTTTCAGGCCATCATCCGGAACTTAAAAATCCTGCTCTCCGATCTCTCGCTTACCGACTTTGAGCCCGGACGGAACGGGCTTGGCATGAACAATATTCTATATATTGCGATCCTGCTTGAATATCTGGAACGCCGCCGCGCCAAGGCGCAATCGGCTGGCCAGCTTATTCTTCTGGAAGAGCCAGAGGCGCATCTTCACCCGCAGCTCCAGGCATCCTTGCTGATCGCGCTGCGCGATAAGGGCGTGCAAGTGATCCTGACCAGTCACTCCACGCAGATCACCTCGCTGGCCCCGTTCAACACGCTGATCTCCCTTACGAAACGCCATGATGCGAGCGTCGTATCCTCCAACCTTGCGAAGAACGACGCGCTGGATGCGGGCGCTATCGCCGATCTTGAGCGCTACCTGGATGCCACCAAGAGCAATCTGCTCTTCGCCCGGAAAGTCATGCTGGTCGAGGGTCCGGCTGAGCTCTTTCTCATCCCGGCGATGGTCAAGGCAGTGCACGGATCGGACCTGGAGCGGCGCGGCATCTCCGTGACTGCCATCTACGGTGTCCACTTCGATGTCTATGCCGCGCTCTTCAAGGAAGGCTCTCTTGAAAAGAAGTGCGCCATTGTTGCCGATGCCGATCTCAAGCCATCCGATGCGGGCGAAGAGTTCAACGTCGCAGGTGATGCGCCTGACCTTGCAGCGCTTGAAGGGGACTATGTCCGCGTCTTTGCAGGGGCGACCACATTTGAGCGTGAGCTTGTCAGCGAGGGCACGCTTCCCATGCTCATTGCCGCGACCGAGACGCTTGGCGCACCGCAAATTACCCAGCGGCTTCGGGATGGTCTGGCCAGCCTTCAAGGCGGTGCGCTAGGTGCCGACGAGCGCGCGGCCCTGCTGGTCGATCTGGGTGGAGCGGTGCTGAACACGGCAAAGCGCTTTGGAAAAGCGCGCTTTGCGCAAGTTGCTGCCCGCTATACGGACCAGTGCACCGAGCTTCCGCCCTATATTCAAGCCGCCATAGACTGGCTGGATGCATGATCTCGCTCACCCCGGATCAGCGCCGCGCCGTCGAACACCAGGGCAATATCATGCTCTCGGCATGCCCCGGCAGCGGCAAAACCCGTGTGATTATCACTAAGCTCCTCAAACTTGCAGAACAGGTGGAAGGCACGCCAAGATCAATCGGCTGCATCACCTACACCAACGCCGCCGTTGATGAGATCGAATACCGGATCAAGCAGTTCGGCACCAACGCTCTTGTTGATCGCTGCGAGATCGCGACCATCCACTCATTTTGCATCCGGTTTATCCTGCGACCTTTCGTCTGGATGCTGCCTGAACTTCCTCAAAACTTCAAAATCTTAACAAGGGAGATGCGCTTCTTTGACCGCCTGGTGCGCGCGGTCGAGGAAGAAGAAAACCGCGCCGTTCAGTTTCGTACCTTTGAAGATTATGCATCGCTTAGGATGGGAATTGGCGGAAACCCCGTCGGCGTCGGGATCGAAAGCGGCATTGTGAACGAGCGCTCAGCGCGGCGCTTTTGGGAGCTGATGCTGCGCAACGGCTTCATCGATTTTTCGATGATCCTTTATTATTCGCTGCGGATATTGGAAGAGCACCCCTTCGTCACCGCAGGACTTTCGGCGCGCTTCGCATGGCTTTTGGTTGATGAATTTCAGGATACAACCGACATTCAAATTGAGATTCTGCGAAGGTTGCAAGAGCAGATCAACTCGCAGTTCTTCCTGGTCGGTGATGAGAACCAATCGATTCACGCCTTCGCTGGCGCGCGGCCTGATCTGGCGCGCGGGTTTTCGAATGATATCGGGGCGCGGCAGGACATCGCTCTGAGCGGCAATTTTCGCTGTGCGCCGCAGATTATCGTCCCGGCAGAGGCGTTGATTGCGCGGGTTCCGCCAATGGTCTCTGCCGGAGATGCGGCTTTGATCGCAGGCAGGGTCGAGTACCGCCATGTTGCCAACCCGAGGGAAGCGATCACCGATCATTTCATCCCCATGCTAGAGGCAAGGGGCATCGCTCTCGGGAGTGCTGCCGTGCTTGCTCCATGGTGGCGGCATCTGATCCCCATCGCCAGAAGGCTGCGCGAGATGGATATCCCCGTCTTTGGTCCGGGTGCGCGGCCCTATCAGAGACGCCGGGTTTATGCCCATCTGGCCGAGCAGCTCGGCGCATGCGTGGCATCCGAGACACTGGATGCTCTGCCCGGCGTTGAGAAGGCCATCTTCCATGTGGCCAGCGAAGCCATGGGTACGCCGCGCTTTGATATCTTCACCTATACCGGGCGCTGCACGGCTCTGGCCCTTGTCTACGAGGCTCAGCGTCTGGCTCTCCTTCATCCTGGCGGGATGGACTGGCTGGAGGTGAGCGCGCAGGCGGTCGCTACTATATTGCGCGATGGCGAGTGGATCAATGAGCTGGCCGCGCAAGCCATCATCCGCTCCGTTGGCGAGATGCGCACCGATATGGAGCGCAACAATATCGATATCGCCAATCTCCAAATCTCTGATCTTGGCCTGTTCGCCGATCCGAAATCAGCAATCAAGCTTATCACGCTTCATAACTCCAAGGGGCGGGAGTTTGAAGCTGTGGCCATCGTTCACGCGAACCAAGGCCAAATCCCGCATTGGACGGCTGACACTCAAGAGGAATTCGATGAAGCGCGGCGCTTGTTCTACGTTGGCTTAACCCGCGCCAAGCAGCACTTGATGGTCTTCTCAGATCAGATGGACTACCGAAACGTGCGCACGCCATTCATTGCCGAGGCTGGCCTGATACAGGAGCCTGCATAAGATGAGTGAAGGGTACAATTTCAAGCAGCTTAGCCAGAAAATCCTCGCCCTAAGTGATGCGAGCGATTGGGAGACCGCGCGCAAAGAGTGGGTGCTTGTTGATATCATCGAAGCCGATGAGCCAGAAACCTGCCTATGCGGGCATTATCCGATTATTAAAATTTGTGAAATTCATAACCGCGTTACAGGGCACAGCGCGGAAGTCGGCAATGTTTGCGTCAAGCGGTTCTTGGGCTTCCGTTCGGATTTGATATTTGCAGGTGTGAAGCGTGTAAGGAAGGACCCGGAAAAAGGGTTGAACGCCGATTGCATTGCCTTCTTCCGCCAAAAAAACTTGCTGAGTGATTGGGAGTATGGATTTCTGCAAGATACAATGCGCAAGCGCAATTTGAGCGCGAAGCAGATGGCGACACGGGTCAAAATCAACCAGAAAATCCTGGCGGCAGTCTCGCGGCGCGGCTTGCAGGGACCCTGATTACAGGCTTGACGCGCCTCAGAATTTGGGGCATCTTTTAAGTCGGCCTTTGGTGCATGCCGGTGTGTCCGCCACGCAAAGCGATGCAGCACCCTCATACAAAATTTTATCAACTCCAGTCCACTTGTGGGATCTGGTTAGTAGCGGACACCTAGTCAGATCCCATTTTTGGAAATGGATCATGACCAATAATAACGCAATAATAGAATTGAAACACCTGGCAAAACGGTATGCGCACGCAAACCGTCTTCCAAAACATGAAGCACTCAACGAGATCGCCAAGCTGCTGGACTTTCCCCATTGGGCGGGCCTAGCAGTAAAGGAGAAACAAGGCTGGGTGCCAAGCGCTGAGCAATTGGCAACCGTCCGGGATTTTGTGAAGAAATCTCATCCGAGCTCAGGCGAAAACGCGGGCGGAATTGAGACTCTGATGTTACGGCATCTCGGTGAGCCGATACGTCAGGGTCGAATAGAGGGCCACGCATATCGCGTCTTCGAGTCGTTCGGCGACGTTCTCATGGAGGGTAACGGATGGCGTATCCTGATCGGGGAAGCGCAGTTCTCCCAGCCCATTGTTGAAGTTGAGAAAAGCCACTCCAGTAGACCGCCTGTATATGAGCGTAACTTCTTACACGAAGCGCTCGCAATCGCCGATGAAGAGGCGACAAAGATGCGGGCGCGGATTGCGTCAGACTGGCCGAGGCGCGCCACCAAGCCGGATGTGAACGGCGAAATTGTTCACCCCATACATGGTGATCGAGCTGCTAAATGGTACTGCCTGCATTGCGAAAGCAAGATCGGTGGCGTGCAGCTTGCTGAAAGCCTTTGGCATTGCCCAGGGTGCGGTGCATCCCCCATTGATATCTTCTCGTCGCCTTTTTGGCTAGGAGAGCGCGCTGATGAACCAAAACCTGTTGAGTGGTCAAAGACTCAGAAACGTCCCGAGCCGAGGATCGATGTTGTGGATTCAAGGCCCAGGCTTGCCTTGAGCAACGAGAACATTGTCCTGCTCCTCCGCGCAGCGCTGGTAGAAGATGCCAGTACCCCCGGCGAAAGGCTCGGCGCTTTGCTCGCGGAGATTTCCGTAGACGATGATAATGATGCCTGGATCACTCTTGATGAGGACCTTTGGCCGGAAGGCAAAGAGCTCGAAGAGGCAATAGCAGTGGCGAATATGCTGGGTGTGGAGCTTGAGTTGGAGGGCACCTGTATGACGGCACCCTTTGCTTGGCCGGATTTGGGACACATGACCTCCAGTACCAGAGAATACGTCCAAGCGTTGCTTGATGCGTACAAAGAGCACGGCAGCGTTGATCGTGAGGGTACGAGCGATTGATCTGGGAAGTTCTGGCGCGCCCTTCGGGCCGGGCTGTCGTGAACGGAGCCTGACAGGTCAGTCTCCGCCTTTCGGCGTCCATCCCTTGCGCGTGTCGAAGCCAGCCGTGAACGGCTGACATCCTTTTCTTTCATTGGGGCCTAACGGCCCATCACCCGTCAAGACCAAGCCCGTAGCAAAGCTACGGGCGAAGGCCATGGGACGTGGCTCGCCTGCGGCTGCGCCCGCACCACCCCCAGAGCCTTCGATCTGGACGGTCTCCCCCCTCTCTTCGCCAGAGGGGCAGTTCGGTTGCATGTGCAACCGAACATAGGAGAAAAAGTCATGAAAGCAGATGTTTATCAGAAAGTGACCGACAAGATCATCGCCGATCTGGAAGCCGGAGAGCTGAGCTGGCTAAAGCCGTGGAGCAGCGGCAACCTAGAAGGCAAGATCACCAAGCCGCTGCGCCACAATGGCATGCCATACAACGGAATCAACGTGCTGATGCTCTGGGGGGCGAGCGTTGAGGCGGGCTATCTCTCCCCGTATTGGATGACTTTCAAACAGGCCAAGGAGCTTGGCGCGCATGTGAAGAAGGGCGAGCGCGGCAATCTGGTGGTCTATGCCAACACCATCACCAAAACCGAAGAGCAGGACGACGGATCAGAGGAAGAGCGCAAAATCCCCTTCATGAAGGGGTATAGCGTCTTCAATGTCGAGCAGATCGAAGGCTTGCCCGAACATTACTACACCAGGCCCGAGCCTGTGATTGATCCCGCCTTGAGGATCAGCCACGCGGAAGAGTTTTTCGCCCATACTGGCGCAGACATTCGCCATGGCGGGAACAGCGCCCATTACAGCGGCGGCAGCGATCATGTGCAGATGCCAGCCTTCGAGACATTCCGCAGCCCCGAGAGCTACTACGCCACGCTTGCCCATGAGCTGACCCACTGGACAAAGCACAAAACCCGCCTTGATCGTGACTTTGACCGTAAGCGCTGGGGCGATGAAGGTTACGCCCGCGAAGAGCTGGTGGCCGAGCTTGGCGCGGCGTTCCTATGTGCTGATTTGGAACTGACCCCCGAGCCTGGCGTGGATCATGCCGCCTACATTCAAAGCTGGCTGAAAGTCTTGAAGGAGGATAAGCGCGCGATCTTTGCCGCCGCCGCGCATGCACAGCGCGCCGCCGACTTCCTGCACGGGCTCCAGCCTGTGATCCATGAACAAACTGAAGGAGCCGCCGCCTAGGCGGTTCCGATCACGGAAAATTCTTGGCTGGCCTGGCGGCCAGCCGATTAGCAGTACGCCTACTCAGTGATGAGTACGACCTCACTCGGTCCCTTGAACAGGTAGACACGATCAAAATCCGACTGAACAGGCCTTGAAATCTTGATATCCCCATAGCTTTTCGAAATTGTCGCTATCATGGTGTCGGGGCGCTCGTTTGGAAGCAAAATCGCCGGGATGACGCCGAAAGCCACCAATAACCAATGCTCATCGCACGGTCTGTAACCAGCAAGAGCTTTATGCTTCCGTTCAAGGATTGGCGTCAGATCGGCATCGGTGAAATTCTCTACAATGCACCCACGCGATCCGGTGACGAGCGTTTTCTTATGACCATCATTGAATAACTGGATGTGCTGTAGAAATGAAGGGATTTCAGGGCATATAACTTTTCGCTGCCGTGAATGTTCAAGATCACTTTCCGAGCGTACCAGCAGAACAACTGAGTGCGGCTCCATGGTCTCAGAAACTTCCTCAATACGCGCTATAATTTCTTCGAGCGCGGCATTTAATAAACGCTTATCAACAGGTACGTTATCTTCAAGTATCAATCCAATATCGATTGGGAGTTTCGGCTTTACGCGCTCATAAAGTGTTGTCGCAAATTCACACTGCGCTTCCTCAATCTGTTGCGCTTGAAAACGTCCTTCGACAGGCCGATGCGAACATGTGACTTCAACACCAATAGTCTTTCCATCTTGGGCAAAAATAAAATCTGGGCGCTCCGTCGAATATAGCTGATCATATTTTATGCCTGCCGCCACACTAAACCAATGAAAGGCTGCCAACTCTTCCAATTTCTTAGGATCATTTTTTGCTAGGTCTTCGAGCGTGCTCATTTGGTATTTTTGCATGCGGACTAAATTCTATCAATCGCAAAAAAAGGAAGCGGCCAGCCGGAGGGCTGACCGCTGATCGGTTAGAGCTTGGGCGCGCGTGTCGCCAGTTCAGCTTCGATGTTGCGCATACTCTGAAGAGCATCGCGGTGTTGCTGGCTGCCGCGCGGAGCGGCGGCGAAGGCATTGAAGGCTTCGCTCAGAAGGCCATGCAATTCTGCCGTGCTGCGGGATGCCGCTTCGAATCTGGAGACGAGTTTCATCGTTATCCTCCTTTGTTTCAAGGAGGCCCCGAACCGCTCAGGGCCTTTCGGCCCGCGCACACCATCATTGGCCCATGAAGGCCCCTGATCGGTCGGGAGACGGTCTTGAAGGGAAGGAGTGATGCGCTTGAAACGCCTGTTTCGGTATGAAGGTGGATCATCCGCGACGGCTTGAATGGTCTGGAGATTACGAGGCTGGCAAGGGTGAAAGCTATGAGCCGGTTGTCTTTTGACTATGGCCTGAAGACGTGACACGATAGCTGCGATGGATGATGACTACTCGGTTTCCCCGCAAGCCTATTTAGCACGCGTGAAAGAGCAGCTTGAGCAAGGGACACCTCAATCTCTTTTCTACGCAGCATTTGAGCTGCGCTGCTTTGTTGAGAGCAGGCAGAGCCTTTATCTTGAAGCCCAAGGCGAATACGCCCGTTCAATCCCCAAGGCTCATAAAATTGGCGCTCAAGGAAAGGCGCTTGAAGCGATTTTCGAGAGCAATCGCATTCAACACATTACTTGGAGCGCGCAACAGAAAGTTATTTTCGATGCGTATTACGTACCGCTGCATCCAGATTTGAGAAAATACGCCGAGCGCCTTGGTGATCTCCTGCACGCCAGAAATGCTTGGATCGCGCCAGACAATGAATGGTGGCATGATACATACTCTGGTCTATGTGACGCTTACGAACTTGCTTGGCAATGCTGCCAAGGCTCGCTTCTATCACCAATGTTTCTCATAGATGGAAAGACAATCGGCAGAGTGAGCCTCAGCGTGAGCGGAAGCAACCATAGAGAACTTCTCGCGGCCTTAAAGGAGGGAGAAGAAGGCATCCTTGGCGTGGATTATTTAGATAGAGTGCCGGAGTCTTGGAAGTCTGACCTAGAACCTGTCACAGCATTCCAGAACGCCGGACACTAGCACGGCCCATTGTCATCATCGTCTAGCCAGCGCGCTTTAGCAGCGCGCGGCTTGAACTCCGGCACTAGCACGTCCGGCTTTTCCTTATGCCGGGCATGGGTGAGCCGGATGGCCAGCCGCACCGTGTCTTCGGCGGCCAGATGAAAGTGCTGGCGCAGGTCTTCAAGAAGACGAGCATGGTTCTCGTCCAGGTTCAGCATGAGTGTGTGTCGCATGGCGACCTCCTTTCTACTCGTTAAAATCGTGGTCCCCGATCATGGTCGGACCCCCGCGTCCGCTCTCGCTGGCGGTCACGGGCGCGGGCTTCATCACCGCGCTCACGCGCCCGAAGCTTCATCTTCGCTTTGGCTTTTTCAGGGGATTGCTTGAGCGCAGACAAGCTCGGCACATCGCCGCGCTTCATGGCGATATAGGCCGCAATCTCTTTGTGAATCTTGACGATCTCTTCGGCGCGTTCCTTTCGCCGTTCGTGGATCAGCTTTTGAATTTTCACCCGCTCATCAAGCTGGCGGTGGTAGAGCGCGTTGCGCTCCTTCACATCACGCTGCCAACATTGCAGCGCTTCCATCTCGTTTGTCTTCTTGATCTTGGAGAACTTGCCTGTTATCCGGCTCCAGATGCCGCTAAAGCCCTTGGGTAAACGGGCGGCGCGGAGCTGCTTTTCGCGCAGGTCACGCTGTTCATGCCGAGCCCAGGTGGTCTTGCGCTCTTCGCGGTGGCGGGCAACCATCTGCTCCAGCTTGAAGGCGATTCCAGGCGGCAAGGTCTTCGCGCCAGCGCGCACCTCTTGCAGATACCCTTTGAGCGTATCGGTCATCCGGTCCGAGATGCGCTGCTTCGTCTGATCGACGCTCGGCAGGGTCTTGGTATCTCCGATCCGGGCGCGCACGTCTTTGACCTTCACCCCCGCCATACGGGAGAGCGAATAGGTCTCGCCCCGCACATCGATGGCGACCACGGCGCGGCGGTCGCCTTGGGCGAGGAAGAAGCCCTTGTCTTCAAGGGCGGCTTTGAGCGTGGCGTGGTTGTCTGAAGCCTTCCAGCAATGCTGGATCGCGGCCTTGATCAGACGCGGGTCCTGATTGGTCCGCTTGGATTGCTGCCACTGCGCATGGGTAAAGTTGAGAGGGTTGCGCAGGGAATGGTCGAGCATGCCCTTGGGCATGTCCCATCCGTGCTGGAGGAAGAGATCGCGCGAGACATCCATGAGCTTGTGCTTGTAAAAGCCCATATTCTTGGCGCGCATGGCCTCGCTATCGATCCGGCTCCAGACCGCATGAGCATGGCGGCGGCCTTCCTTCTCATGGAAGACAATCGCGCGCGGATGGCCGGAGAGGCCAACTTTGACCTCGATCTGATCTGCCGCCTGTTCGAAGGCTTCACGGCTCACATGCTGATCTTGCGGCGGGTTGAGACTGAGCGAGAAGAGATGCTTCTTGCACTTGGTCGCCGAGGCAATCGCTTCGGCTTCTGCAAAGGCTTCCTTCAGATCATCGCTGACAAAGCCGCGAACCTGGTAGAGCTCGACATGCTCGTTCTCCCGCATCGAGAGCAGATAGCTGGCAAGCTGGGGCGCGTTCCCGCGTTCTTTGGCTTTGATGATCATGACGGCCCCCGATCCGTGAGGGCGCGCATGAGATCAGCCCGCATTTCTGCGATGGCGCGGCAGGCCTCTTTGAGTTCGGCTTCCGTCTCCGGCGTCACGGGCAGCGTGCCCGTGTTCACCGCCTTGGCGAGCTGGTTGACGTTCTGTGACAGCCGCGAGGACCCGAGCGCGCCGAGCACACGGCCTAGCGCTTCGGGATCGCTCACCTTCGGAGTGCTGCGCCGCACTCCGGCCGTTGCCCCATCGAAGAGCACAGCCTTGATGTACGCCCCGAGGGGCATATCCCCGGCCATCTTCTTGAGCGCTGCCCGTTCCTCAAAGCTCAAGCGCAGCGAAAATGGCGCTTCGCGCTTGGGATTAGCGTCCGCCTTGCCAGCGGCTATATCGTTGAAATTATGGCGCGAAATTGTCATTGTCGCACCATTGATCGTCTAGATCATATGGTGCGAGATGGTGGCTCCAGTCTTCGAGAACCTGGAGAAGATGGTTCGATTCTTCTCCAGTTAGGTCCACCATTCCGCACTTCTGCGTTGAAAATTCCGCTAACACCTTGAATGGAAAGGTGGGTTTGGCGGTTCGATATCAGTTTCACGGTTATACCGAAGAGGCCCTGCGAAGGCCAGTTTCAGCACTATGCGTTTTTGGAGAATGCCTCACTTTTCGTAGATATCCCAAGGGTTTGCCAAAAATCCGAAAAGCGGTTCGATAAATCGTTCGCTCTGCCCTTCCGGCGGCATATCGTTCATGCAGACGATACATGCGTTGAACGCCGGACCGAACGCACCTACAACCTTTGCGGACAGTGTCAGGCCCGGCAATTTCGTCTGAGTAGTGGGATGTGCGTTGTATGCGGATTATCGATGACGCAGTGATTGTGCCCAATGCAAGGGGTGACGGCGGTCTGGGGGTTTTGGATGCGAAGGGACGTTTCGTCCCTGAAAGCACGATCTTTCGTGGAGACGTTGCTCTCTTTTCGCCGCCGGCTCCCATCGAGCCTGTAGAGCACATCGCCGGAACTCACCTTTTTGCCGGGATCATGTCTTGGCATTTCGGCCATTTTCTGGTCGAGAGCCTTTCCCGGCTTTGGCCGATTCACGCCCCACCCGAGTCGTTTGACTCACTGTTGTTCGTGCCAAAGGGGCCCGCTGATCGTGATCGAGTTGAAACAGGCTTTCAGGCAGAGTTTCTTGATATCCTGTCGCCGGGGGTGCGCAGACAGGTATTGACGCGGCCCACACGTGTCGATCGCCTGATCGTGCCGGAGCAGGGTTTTGGCACCGGCGCGCTGGAAACGGGCACTCCCGAATTCCGCCTTTTCCTGCAGAGCCGGACTTGGCCCGAACCCGAAGCGAACTCGCCAAAGCGACTGTATGTTTCCCGTGCAGGGCTCAGCAAAACGAAGAAGGGGCGCATTCTAGGCGATGTCGCACTTGAGCAATATCTCTCCGATCGCGGGTTTCGAGTTCTGCGGCCCGAACGGCTGAGCCTTACCGAGCAAATCAGCTTGTACAGAGGCGCCAAGCGGATCATCTTCGATGATGGTTCGGCTGTTCACTTGTTTGGCCTCGTCGCCCGACCCGGACAGGTTGCGGCCTCGATCCAGCGCCGTTTCAGACCGGGTTCCGTGGCCGTCGGTCAGCGCCAGCTTCGTGCCATGGCCGAGGTTGATTTGAAGGTGTTCGACGCAGTCCTGCGTGAATGGCGCCCAGAAAAACTCGATCGCGCGACATCAAAGAGTCATGGGGAGCTAGATCCAAAGCATCTTTTTGAGGCGCTTCGGGGGTTTGGTGCAGCTATGGATGGCGACACGCATGCCAGTCTTGGCCTGCCATCTTCAAAATCAATTGCTCAGGACATGAAAGGTCACGGCTACTTGCCAGTTAAACGTAGCGAACCACTGCGAAAACCAGCAGCCCTGGCGCATTACTGGGGCGTGGAAGTTCCGGCAGGTCCTCATCTCGACAGGAAAAAACTCAGATCACTCCGCGATGGCTTTTATGAGCGCCAGGAGGTTAGAAGTGCGTTCGGACACATTCGAAACAGCGACCGGTTGCTGGAACTTGGCGCAGGATCCGGAATCGTGGGAAGTGCAGTGGCTCTGAATTGCGATGTCGACGCACTTCTGAGTTTCGAAGCCAATTCGGATATGGTGCCGGTAGCCCGCAAGCTTTATGCACGCAACGGCCTGGAGGAAAGGGCTGAAATCCGCCACGGTATTGTCGTGGCAGGCAGTGACGCGCCGGCCGAAATGGCGTTTGCCGTCGCCGAAGACTACCTCGGCTCGATGGTCGTGGATGACGGAAGAGCCGCGATCCCCGGAATGCGGCTGGAAACTGTGCCGACTGTAGACTTTTCCAAGATCGTAGAAGAGTTTCGTCCAACTGCCCTCCTGATGGATATTGAGGGTGGGGAACTGACCTTGCTGGAGAGCGCGGACCTGTCCTGCTTTCGGGTCGTGGTTGTCGAGCTGCATCGCGACATTTACGGGCGCGATGGAATGAAGAGATGCCGGGCAGCGCTGAGCACAGCGGGTTTGCGTCCCGATCCCCTATACTGCCGTCGCGGCGTTGAAGCCTGGATACGCGATTGAACCCAAAGCAGTGACTTGGTCGCGTCCCTTTGCTTTCCCGCCAAACCGATCTTGGGCGGAAGTAAGGAACATGCATATGCTTTGCCGGAAGGCATCACAGAAAGTGGCAATTCCAGTTCAAAACGCCAAGGATTGATCTTAAGAGCCGGGGCGGCGGATTGCCAATTCCAGGCCGCCGCTCAGCGATCATGCAGTCTATCCGCACAAGTCTTTTTTCCGATCGGCTTCATTCTGGCGGCGCACATAACGCTTCGGCGCTCTTGCAGCCGCAACCGGGGCGCCACTTGCCGTTCCCCGCGATCTCGATCCATCGCACGCGATGCAGCACTCTCGTTCTTAAGGCGCCCCGGCCTTCAACGGGGCGGGGATCCAGCTCCGGAGGCCCTCTATCCCGATCGGCTGCCCCGGGCCTTTGCGGCCGTAGCGGCAGGGCGCAGTAACCCGGAGCCGGGGCGCGGCGCGGGTCAGACGGAGGGGGCGTGGGCGCCGCTTCTGATCAGCTTCAACAGCGCCATGAGCAAGGCATGGCCGACGGTCGGGCCCAGCCCTACGCCCACAAACGCGTCGTTGTCGCGCGATGACGTCTCCCGCAGGGAGCAGCGCCAATGCCCGTCCGGCTCGGTCGCCTTGCCGCGGAGGGAAATCGTCCAACCCGGAAGACAGGTATCGACCAGATGCAGCGCCGCATCGGTGCCTGCGTGACCTGTGTGATCGATCTGGGCGGCCATGGGGAACTCTGCCGCGATTCCCGCCGAGACCTCCTCCAGCAACGCTTCATCCACCGCGCCGGCCGTTTCGACACGGGCCAACAAGCTGTCTATCTGATCATTTCTGGTCATGCGCATCCTCGTCTTGCAAATCGGTCCGGGTCAGCCCCGGGGCTCCGGATTTCTATCTGAATTCATTGCAGGTGAAATTGACACACCTCAATTCGCGTGTCTCCACATCCGGCCATAGTACGCCGGACAGCACATTCAAAACGCCGAGGAGGGCGCAATGCAGACTGAACTCAAGACTGTGATCTGGTTCGAAACACTGTCCCGCGGAGATGTGGCACTGGTCGGGGGCAAGAACAGCTCCCTTGGCGAGATGGTGCAGCAGCTTGGCGCCAAGGGCATTCAGGTGCCGCCGGGATTTGCGACCACATCCGATGCCTTTCGCGAGTTCATCCGCGCCAACGAGCTGAATGCGCTCATCGCCAATACCATGGAGGATCTGGCCGCCCACAAGATCACGTTGCAGGAGGCCGGCTCCTCGATCCGCACCGCGATCGTCAAAGGCGACTGGCCCGAAGCGAGCCGCGCCGCGATTGTCGCGGCATATCACGAACTGTCGGAACGCTCCGGCCATTCGGACATTCCCGTTGCCGTCCGCTCCAGCGCCACAGCCGAGGACTTGCCGGACGCCAGTTTTGCCGGCCAGCAGGAAACCTTCCTGAACGTGCGCGGGGAAGCGGCGTTGCTGGCGGCGTGTTCGCGCTGCTATGCCTCGCTGTTTACCGACCGGGCGATCACCTATCGCCAGATCCAGGGGTTCGATCACAACCAGGTTGCGCTGTCGATCGGGGTGCAGCGCATGGTGCGCTCGGATATCGGCGGCTCCGGCGTGATGTTCTCGATCGATACGGAAACCGGCTTTGACAAGGTTGTGCTGATCAACGCGGCCTGGGGTCTTGGCGAAAACGTCGTTCAGGGCGCGGTGAACCCGGACGAATACATGGTCTACAAACCGCTTCTGGATCAGCCCGATCTGGTGCCCATCGTCGAAAAGACACTGGGCGCGAAGGAAAAGAAGATGATCTATGCGGGGCGGACCGGTGGCGACATCAAGAACGTTCCCACCTCCAGGGCGGAACGGGCCTCCTTCGTGCTGAGTGATGCGGAAATCCTCGAACTGGGTCGTCAGGCCGCCACGATCGAAGACCATTACGGTCAGCCGATGGACATGGAATGGGCCAAGGATGGCGAGACGGGCGAGCTTTTCATCGTTCAGGCCCGTCCGGAAACTGTGCAGTCGCGCGCGGACACCGGCGCGATGAAATCTTATACAATAAGAGAGGCCGGCCCGGTCATTCTGAAAGGCCTGAGTGTCGGGGCGGCAGTTGCGGCGGGCCGGATCTGCCTGATCGAACATGCCAGCGATATCGACCGCTTCGTCGATGGAGCCATTCTTGTCACGTCCACCACCGACCCGGACTGGGTGCCGATCATGAAGCGCGCCGCGGCGATCATCACCGATCACGGCGGGCGGACATCGCATGCGGCGATCGTCAGCCGTGAACTGGGCCTGCCCGCCATCGTCGGTACCGGCACCGCGACCCATGTGCTGCATGACGAACAGGAGGTGACGGTGGATTGCTCGGGCGGGGATGCGGGCCTGATCCATGCCGGCATCGCGGAGTATGAGGTGGAGGAGCTTCGTCTCGATCATGTGCCGGAAACCAGGACCCGGATCATGCTGAACCTCGCCAACCCGTCCGCCGCCTTCCGCTGGTGGCGGCTGCCGTCGGAGGGGGTGGGGCTCGCGCGGATGGAGTTTGTGGTCAACAGCGCCGTTCAGGTCCACCCCATGGCGCTGGTGAACTACGACACTTTGCCCGATGACGAGGTGAAGGCGCAGATCGAGGAGTTGACACAGGCCTACGATGTCAAGCCGGAGTTCTTTGTCGAGACACTGGCGCGCGGTCTGTCGCGGATATGCGCCGTTGCCTATCCGAAACCGGTCATCATCCGGATGAGCGATTTCAAAACCAATGAATACGCGGAGCTTCTGGGCGGGCATGCGTTTGAGCCCAAGGAAGAAAACCCGATGATCGGCTTTCGCGGCGCCTCCCGCTACTACTCGCCACGGTATCGGGAAGGTTTTGCGCTGGAATGCCGGGCCATCAAGATGCTGCGCGAGAAGATGGGGTTCGACAATGCCATCGTGATGATCCCGTTCTGCCGCACACCGGAGGAGGCCGACCGCGTGCTGGCGGTGATGGCCGAAAACGGGCTCGCGCGCGGCGAGAACGGTCTGCAGGTCTATGTCATGGGGGAGATCCCGTCCAATGTGATCCGGGCCGACGAATTTGCCGAACGGTTCGACGGGTTTTCCATCGGGTCCAATGACCTGACCCAGCTGACGCTTGGCATCGACCGTGACGGCGAAGAACTGGCCGATCTGTTCCGGGAGGATGACCCCGCCGTGATCTGGATGATCAAGACACTGATCGAACGCGCCCACGCCGCCGGAGCGAAGGTGGGACTTTGCGGTCAGGCGCCCAGCAACGACCCGGCCTTTGCCCGGCTGCTGGTGGAGGCGGGTATCGACACGATCTCGGTGACGCCGGACAGTTTCCTTGCGGTCAAGACCCATGTCGCCGAAGCGGAAAGCTGACGGCCACGGATATGCCGATCGGCGGTTGGAATGACACCTGCCGATCGGCTAGACTGCGCTGATGCCATAACGGCCAGCGAGCGGACATGCCTTCAGATCAGCCCTTCAACGTTATCGTCGTCGCGCAAGCGGGCCGGCTGCAATACGAGGCTGCGCTTTTTGCGGCGTCCCTTCGCCAGTACAGCCCGGGCTTCAGCGGCCGGCTTTTCGTGGCCGAACCGCAGCCGGGCGCGTTATGGCCGAGGGATCCGCGCATCAATGACGAGGCCGTGCGACAGCTGTTCACGCGGCTCGACGTGGAGATACTGCCCTTTGAAAGCCGGCATTTCGGCGACAGCTACCCCTATGGCAACAAGATCGAGGCATTGGCCGCGCTGCCCGGGGGGCAGCCGTTTGTCTTTTTCGACACGGATACACTGATCACCGGAGATCTCTCCGATGTGCCGTTCGATTTCACCAGACCCTCGGCCTCGCTCCGACGGGAGGGGACATGGCCGCAGATCGAGCTGTATGGTCCCGGCTACACACAGATCTGGAGAGCTCTTTACGAGAAATTCGGTCTCGACTTCGAAAGCTCTCTCGACCTGACGGAGCCCGATGAATACTGGCGGCGGTATCTCTATTTCAACGCGGGCTTTTTCTTCTATGAATGTCCGCACAAATTCGGTGACCGCTTTTTGGAATATGCGCTTGCCATACGGAACGACCCGCCCGGCGAACTGGTCTGCCAGTCACTCTGGCCCTGGCTCGATCAGGTGGCGCTGCCGCTTGTCATTCATGCGCTTGGCGGCGGGCGCGAGGCGCTTGAGCCGGGCTGGCTTGACGGCAGGACCAGCTGCCACTACCGGCTTCTGCCCCTTCTCTATGCGCGCGAGCCACAATTCGTCATCGACGCGCTGGAGGATGTCTCCGCCCCGAACTGGATCAAGAAGGTGCTGAAATCCTACGAGCCGATGAAACGGATGATCTATCAGGGCAAGGGACAGAAGGCGCGGGCGCTCTTCGACCGGGACAACCTGCCGCGCCGCGAACAGGCCATTCGCAACACGCTCAAGCGCGAGAATCTCTGGCTGCGCTGAGCGGCGCCTGGCTCGGCAAAACGGCCGTCACTTCGATCTCGATGCGATCCGCCGGGTCGATCAGTTTGGCCTCGATGATGGAGGCGGCGGGCGGATGCGCGCCAAAGGCGTCGCGCAGCAGCGGCGCGCAATGTTCGAGTTCCCGGATATCGGTCAGGTAATATACGACGCGCACCACATGCTGCAGGTCTGTCCCCGCGTCCCGAAGCGCCGCATCGACGACCCGCAACGCAGAGGCGCATTGCCCGACGATATCCGTCGGCATGTCGTCGCTATGGGCGCAGGATCCGGCAACGTAGACCGTGCCGCCGGCAACGACGGCACGGCAATAGGAGAACCTGTCTTCGAAGGCGCTTCCCGATCGGATCCGCCGGATCATCCGGCGCTGGCCGGCTCTTCCTTCGAGCGTTCCGCATAGATCAGCAAAGGCTGCGCGTCGGAGGTCACGGCCTCCTCATTCACCACAACCTCTTCGACCCCGTCGGCACCCGGCAGATCGAACATGGTATCAAGCAGAATATCCTCCATGATCGAGCGCAAACCCCGTGCACCGGTCTTGCGGGCAATCGCGCGTTTCGCAATCGCGCCAAGGGCGTCATCGGTGAATTTCAGCTTGGCGTCTTCCAGTTCGAACAGCCGCTGATACTGCTTCACAAGGGCATTCTTCGGCTGCGTCAGGATCGTGATCAGCGCATCCTCGTCCAGATCGGTCAGTGTGGCGATGACCGGCAGACGCCCCACGAATTCCGGGATCAGCCCGAATTTCAGAAGGTCTTCGGGTTCCAGCTCACCGAACATCTCTCCCACACCGCGGGTGTCGTTCTCCTTCACATCGGCGCCGAACCCGATGGCGGAGCCCTTGCCGCGTTGGGCGATGATCTTTTCAAGGCCGGCAAAGGCGCCGCCGCAGATGAACAGGATATTGGTCGTGTCGACCTGCAGGAACTCCTGCTGCGGATGCTTGCGGCCACCCTGCGGCGGTACGGAGGCCACGGTGCCTTCCATGATCTTCAGCAGCGCCTGCTGCACACCCTCGCCCGAGACGTCGCGGGTGATCGACGGGTTGTCGGACTTGCGGGTGATCTTGTCGACCTCGTCGATGTAGACGATGCCGCGCTGCGCGCGGTCCACATTGTATTCCGACGCCTGCAGCAGCTTCAGGATGATATTCTCCACATCCTCGCCCACATAGCCCGCTTCGGTCAGCGTGGTCGCATCGGCCATGGTGAAGGGAACGTCCAGAATCCGGGCCAGCGTCTGCGCCAGAAGCGTCTTGCCGCAGCCAGTGGGCCCGATCAGCAGGATGTTCGATTTGGCCAGTTCGATATCGGTTTTGCCGGCGTGGTTGAGACGCTTGTAGTGGTTGTGCACAGCGACCGACAAAACCCGTTTCGCGTGGCTTTGCCCGATCACGTAGTCATCGAGGACTTCGCAAATCTCCTTCGGGCTGGGCACGCCATCGGTGGCTTTCAATCCCGCCGATTTCGTCTCTTCCCGGATGATATCCATGCAAAGCTCGACGCACTCATCGCAGATGAAGACGGTCGGCCCGGCAATCAGCTTGCGCACCTCGTGCTGGCTCTTGCCGCAAAACGAACAGTAAAGCGTGTTCTTCGAGTCATTGCCGGAGGAATTCGCCATGTCATCTACCTCAACGGGTTGTGTCCGGAGGCCCGCCCAAACCCGGATATGGGCCCTGTCTGGGATGCCGTTCCAAGCAGCCTAGAACAGCCCCCCGGCAGCCACAACGCCAAAATGTCAGCCGCGGCGCTCACCCCGCGGCATTGTGATATTATCAACTCTTTGCGTCGTCGGTGGGACGATTTTCAAGAATTTCGTCGATATGGCCCCAGGCCTTGGCCTCTTCGGGAGACATGAACTTGTCGCGCTCAAGCGTGGCCTCGACGTCTTTCAGCGCGTTGCCGGTATGTTTGACATAGATGGCATTGATCTGATCCTTGATCTTCTGCGTCTCGGCGGCATGGATCATGATGTCGGTGGCCTGACCCTGATAACCGCCCGAGGGCTGGTGCACCATGATCCGCGCGTTGGGCAGGGCGAACCGCATCCCGGCCTCCCCGGCGACGGACAGGATCGATCCCATCGAGGCCGCCTGCCCGACAACAAGGGTCGACACCTTGGGCTTGATGTACTGCATCGTGTCGTAGATCGACAGGCCCGAGGTCACCACCCCGCCGGGGGAGTTGATATACATCGAGATTTCCTTGGACGGGTTCTCCGCCTCCAGATGCAGAAGCTGCGCCACCACCAGCTGGCTCATCCCGTCATGGACCGGGCCATTGACGAAGATGATCCGCTCTTTCAGGAGCCGCGAGAAGATATCATAGGCGCGTTCGCCCCGGCTGGTCTGTTCGACCACCATGGGCACGAGGTTGTTCTGGAAATAGTCTACGGGGTCTTGCATCGGGTCCTGCCTGTCTGATCTCGGAGATGTCTTATGTGCTTACGGTTAAGAGAGTCTTAGTTGTGGGCCACCTGGGCTTCAAGAGGCGCCTGGTTGACACGACTTCCGGCTTGGGGAAAAAGGCTCCCGAGTTTGGAGGGCCGCGACGTCCCCCGCCGTCAGATACCGGGATCTGATCCGCGCGAGGTTGCGGCAGCGCTTGTTCAAGCACGGGCGCAGCATTCGCAAGCGGATGGGTCGGAACCGCGCGGCCTGAGCGGCCATAGCCCGCGTTCTGCTGCATCACATCTGACATTCGCGTCCCTCTTCCGTGTTGCCGATGGTCATATCGACCGATTTGCCGGCCTGCCGGAAGCTCTCGGTTGACAGAATCGTAAGCAGATACTTACGGTAAGTTATGACTTACACAAGCCCCAACCCCGAAACCGCGATTGCCGCTCTTGGGGATCCGACCCGCCGGGCCATTGTCGAGCGGCTCCGCCATGGCGCCCTGCCCGTGGGCGAGTTGGCGCACGGATTGACCGTCAGCCGGCCGGCCGTATCGCAGCATCTCAAGGTACTCAGCGATGCGGGGCTTCTGGAGGTCATGCCGCAGGGCACACGCCGCGTCTATGCGCTTGCGCCGGAGGGCGTGGCCGCGTTGCGCCGCTATCTCGATGCCCTCTGGGACGACGCGCTCACCGCTTTCGCAGCGGAGGCCGGGCGCCGCACATCCCCCCCTGATACGGAGACACCCAAATGACCGACCCGATCCACAAGACCGTTCATGTCCCGCTTCCGCCCGACAAGGCCTTCGATCTCTTCACCGAAGACATGGCCAGCTGGTGGCCGCTGGACAGCCATTCCCTTTCCGCCCGAGACGGGAAACCCGCCGCGGATGTGGTGGTCGAGCCGCACGAAGGCGGCCGTATCCTCGAAACCCATCCCGATGGCCGAACCGACCCATGGGCGACCGTCACCGCATGGGAACCGGGCGCGAAGCTCGCGCTTGACTGGTATGTCGGCCGCGACCCGGCCGAGGCGACACAGATCACCGTCGTCTTCACCGCCGACGGGCCCGGCACGCGGGTCGATCTGACCCATGCCGGGTTCGAGATGCTGGCCAGTGCCGCGACCGAGACCATGCTTGGTTATCGCTCCGGATGGGACCATGTGCTTTGCGCCTGCTACGGCGACGCATGCCGGAAACGCGCAGCCTAGCCGCAGGAGGCGAAGCTTTCGGTCATGGCGCGCATCAGCGCCGGATAAAGCTCGGGGCCCGGTTCCAGCTGCGCCCCCAACGGGTCGATCACCGCCGTTCTGGCCGGTGTATCCTCTGTGACCGCCGCCACGATCCGGGGGTCGAATTGCGGCTCGGCAAAGACGCAGATCGCACCCAATCCGCCAATCCGGTCGCGGATCTCGGCCACCCGCGCGGCCGACGGCGCCTCCGCCTCGGACAGGGAAATCGCGCCGATCGGGGCAAGACCGAAGGCGGTCTCGAAATACTGATAGGCATCGTGGAAAACCACGAATTGCGGCTGCACGCCGGCGCCGAACCGCTCCGCGATCTCTGCCTGCAACTGTGTGAGTTCCGCTTCTGCCGCGCGGGCATTTGCCTGATAGACGGCGGCGTTGGCCGGATCCATGTCCGCCAGCCGGTCCGCGATCACACCGGTCCAGAGGATCGCGTTGGCCGGATCGAGCCAGCCATGGGGGTCCATGCCGGAATGGTCATGATCATGGTGATGGTCGTCATGGGCTGCAGTTTCATGGGCTGCAGTTTCATGGGCGTCGTGACCATGGTCGTCATGCGCGTGGCTGTCGTGGTCATGTGCGGTATCGTCACCGTGATCCGCTGCATGATCGTGGTCATGATCGTGGTCATGGTCATGGTCATGGTCATGATCGCCGCCCACGCTCTCGCGATAGGCATGCGTCACAGCCCCCTCCACAGCCATCAACTCCACTAACTCGGCCCGTTCTGCCAGTGCGCTCATCGAACCCGCCAAGGCCGGGGTCAACGCCTCCCCCACCCAGATCACAAGGTCCGCCTCCGCCAGAGCGGCGGCCTGGGATGGACGTAGCGCGAAGTCATGCGGCGAGGTGGCGCCATCCACCAGCAGATCGGGCGTTCCGACCCCCTCCATCACCCGCGCGGTGAGCGAATGCACAGGCGGAATATCGGTGACGATTCGGGGAGTATCCGCCCAAGCGGCACCGACGGAAACCGAAAGGACAACGGCGCAAAAGGGGAAGATTTGGATGGACATGGCATGGCTCTCCTGTCAGAAGTCGGAGAACTCCTATATGGTATGTTATAACATATCAATACCTCACGTGACGGATCCTGCCCGATGTCCCAGCCCGGCTTTCAAACCCATGACCACGCAAGCTGCATCCGGGACGCGATGCAGGCGGCGGAAAAGCGCTGCGCGGAGGAAAACCTGCGCCTGACGCCGGCCCGCCGGCGGGTTCTGGAACTGCTGCTGGAGGACCATCGCGCGCATGGCGCCTATGATATCCTCGCCCGGCTTCAGGCCGAAGGGTTGGGCGCGCAGCCCCCCATCGCCTATCGCGCGCTGGATTTTCTGGTGAGCCATGGTTTCGCCCATCGCGTCGAACGCCTGAACGCCTATATCGCCTGCACCCATCCGGGCGGCGCGCATCGTCCGACCTTTCTGATCTGCCGCAAATGCGAATCCGTCGCCGAAGCCGGGGCACGACCGGTGGAGCGATCGCTGGATCAGGAGGCCGAGGCCATGGGGTTTGCCATGGAACATGCCGTGGTCGAGTTGGAGGGGCTTTGCCCCGCCTGTGCAGGGGCGGAAAAATGAGCCTGATCGAAACCCGGGATCTGGCCCTGCGCCTGGGGCGGGAAACCGTGCTCCAGAATGTCGATTTCGCCATCGAACCGGGCGAAATCGTGACCATCGTCGGGCCCAACGGTTCGGGCAAGTCGAGCTTCCTGAAAGCGCTGATCGGCGTCCTGGAGCCGAGCGCAGGCAGTATCCACCGCGCGCCCCGGCTCAAAATCGGGTATGTGCCGCAGCAATTGCATATCGACCGGACCCTGCCGCTGACCGTGGCGCGGTTTCTGTCGCTGCCGCAACGCCAGACCCGGAAGGCGATGTGTGCAGCACTTGAAGAGGCCGGGGCCGCCGATCTGCTCTCCCGTCAGATGACCGATCTGTCCGGCGGCCAGCGTCAGCGGGTTCTTCTGGCCCGCGCCTTGCTGAACCACCCCGATCTCCTGATCCTCGACGAGGCAACCCAGGGCCTTGATCAGCCCGGCTCCGCAGCGTTCTACCGGCTGATCGAACAGGTCCGCCGCGACCTGGGCTGCGCTGTGCTGATGGTCAGCCACGAGCTTCATGTCGTAATGAGCGCCTCTGATCGGGTGATCTGTCTGAACGGGCATATCTGTTGCGAAGGCAAGCCCGAAATCGTGGCCTCCGCACCGGCCTATCGGGCGCTGTTCGGCACCGGGACGCAAGGCGCGCTTGCCCTTTACAGGCACGAACACAGTCACAGCCACGACCATGCACATGATCACGACCACGCCCATGAGGTTGCAGAGTGATGCTGGATGATTTCCTGATCCGCGCGGCATTGGCGGGCGTCGGCGTGGCCATCGCCGCGGCCCCCCTTGGCTGCTTCGTGGTCTGGCGGCGCATGGCCTATTTCGGCGATGCGACGGCCCATGCGGCATTGCTGGGCGTGGCGCTGAGCCTCAGTTTCTCGATCTCGATCTTCGCGGGCGTTCTGGCCGTATGCCTGGCCATGGCGCTTGCGGTTTCCACATTGTCCGAACGTGGGTACGGCATCGACACGTTTCTGGGGGTTCTTGCGCATTCTGCACTGGCCTTCGGCCTTGTCGCCGTGTCGCTTCTGAGCGGGGTGCGGGTTGACCTGTCGGCCTATCTTTTCGGCGATATCCTTGCCGTGACCCGTGCCGATCTGGCCGTGATATGGGGCGGCGCGCTGGCGGTTCTGATGCTGATCGGCTGGCGCTGGCAGCCACTGCTGACCGCAACGCTTTCCGCCGATCTGGCCAAGGCGGCGGGGGTGAACCCGCGGCGCGAACAGCTTGTCTTGACGCTTGCGCTGGCGGCGGTCGTGGCCGTGGCGATCAAGGTGGTCGGGGCGTTGCTGATCATCGCACTGATGCTGATCCCCGCCGCCGCGGCACGGCCTTTCAGCGGATCGCCGGAGGCGATGGCTCTGACCGCCGGCGGCATCGGCGCCGCGTCGGCGCTGGCCGGGCTGTGGGCGTCTTTCCAGTTCGACACCCCGACCGGACCCAGCATCGTCTGCGCCGCCGCGCTGGTCTTCCTTGCCTCGACGCTGATCAGCCTGACGCGCCGGGCCTAACCGCCGTGGTCGGGCGGGGTGACGCGGGCCAGATCCTCGATCAGGGCGCAAAACCCCGCGATCTGGCCGGCCACGTCGGCCGCGCCAAGCGCTGCGGTGGCGCGGGAGGCGTCGCCCACGGTGCCCGTGGGGTTCAGGTCATGGGCAAGCCAGGCCATGTTCGCCTCCGCCATGTGATAGCCCAGCCTGGCCGATCCCTGCCGAAGCGCCGTCTGGGCGGAGCCGAAATCCTCCGCATGCTCCATCGCCACAAGATCGGGCCAGAGCGCAAGCATCATCGATGTTTCCGACAGCCCGCCATGGATATCCACCATCGGCCCGTCGGGATAGTCGTAAACCGACGCATCGCGCAACCGGGTCCAGGCGGTGGTGACGACGGCCATGCCATGGCTCTGGCGCAATTCGCGCGCCACGATCTCCATCGGGGGGACATTCCCGCCGTGGCTGGTGATCAGGATCAGCTTGCGCGCGCCCGCGCGCGCTACACTCGCTCCGATCTGAAGCCATGACTTGATCGCCACCTCCCAGTCCAGCGTCAGCGTGCCGGGAAAGGCAGTGTGTTCGTTGGACTTGCAGATCTGCTGAACCGGCAGAAACGTGGCCGGGCTGTCTTCGGGCAGGGCGTCCGCCGCGCGCGCCACCATCGCCTCCGCGATCAGCGCATCCACCCCGACCGGCAGGTGCGGGCCGTGCTGCTCGATGGCCGCGACGGGAAGGACGGCAATCCAGTCGCCCGTCCCTGCCGCCGCAAAGTCCCGCGTGGTCATCTCGCGCCAGAAGCGTTTGGGTCGGGTCATGGGCGATCTCCGTTCGATCTTTGGCACATAGAAGCCAATCCCTGCGCGCTTGTCCAAGGAAGAGGCCGCGATCGCCCGGAATTCGGGCAGAAACGGGATAGGCCCCGGCGCCCGCCCTGCCCCCGGCCCGCTCCCCCGACATATAGCAGCAATCAGGCCGGGCGCAGGCCCAGGATTTCGCGGGCTTGGGACGGCGTGGCCACAGGACGGTCATGTTCTGCACAAATCTCGGCGACCCGTGTCACCAGCGCGGCGTTCGACGGGGCAAGCCTTTCGCGGTTCAGCCGCACATTGTCCTCCAGTCCCGTGCGCGCATGCCCGCCCGCGGCGACCGACCATTCGTTGACCTCGATCTGGTGGCGCCCGATCCCGGCGGCGCACCACTCGCTGTCGGGAAGAAGTCGCGCCATCGTGCGCACATAATAATCGAAGACATCCCGGTCTGCGGGCATTGCGTTCTTCACGCCCATGACGAATTGCACATAGGCGGGCGCGGCAAGGCGACCGTCAGCCTGCATTTTCGCGGCCTGATGGATATGGGACAGGTCGAAAGCCTCGATCTCCGGCTTGATCTGGTAGGTCAGCATTTCGGAGGCCAGCCAATCCACCAGATCGGGCGGATTTTCATAGACCCGCGTGGGGAAGTTGTTGGACCCGACCGAAAGCGACGCCATGTCCGGCCGCAGGGAGAGCATTCCGCCCCGCTCCTTGCCAGCGCCCGAGCGCCCGCCGGTGGAAAACTGAAGGATCATGCCGGGGCAATGCGCCTCCAGCCCCTCTTTCAGGCGCGCGAATTTCTCGGGGTCGGAACTGGGGGTTTCGTCGTCGTTGCGGACATGGGCGTGACAGATGCTCGCGCCGGCCTCATAGGCCGCATGTGTGCTTTCCACCTGTTCGGACATGGTGATCGGCACGGCCGGATTGTCGGATTTGCGCGGCACCGATCCGGTAATCGCCACGCAGATGATACAAGGTTTGCTCATGGGGCCCCTCCTCTTTGGCGGCAGACTGCCCCCGATCGGCGCAGAAGCGCAAGGCGAAGGATTTGTGCCCTGCCCGTCAAAGGCGTAGAGACCGCGACAGGACCACGCCGAAGGACCCGCACATGACCGATCCCGTTGCCGCACTTCTCGATCTTCTGGATATCGAACCACTGGAGATGAACCTCTATCGCGGCAAGGGTTCGGGCGGCGAAACCTCCAAACGCATCTTCGGCGGGCAGGTTGTGGGGCAGGCTTTGTCGGCGGCCTATCACACCGTGGATGGCCGCCGCTGCCATTCGCTTCATGCCTATTTCATGCGCCCCGGCGATCCGTCGCGCCCGGTGATCTACGAGGTCGACCGCGCCCGCGATGGCGGCAGTTTCACCACCCGCCGGGTGATCGCGATCCAGAATGGACGGCAAATCCTGAACATGTCGGCCTCGTTTCATATCGAGGAGACGGGGTTTCACCATCAGCACCCGATGCCGGCGGCGCCCGACCCCGAAACCCTGCCGTCCCGCGCCGAGGCCAAGGCCGGTCTTGCGGCCCGCGCGCCCGCCGCGCGGCGCGACGATATCCTGCGGCCCTCTCCCATCGAGCTTCGGCCGACCGACGAATATGACCTGATGGCGCCCACGCCCGCCCCGGATGGCCATGCCGTCTGGTTCCGGCTGACCCGCCCGGTGCCGGATGCGTCGGCATGGATGCAGCATTGCCTGCTCACCTATGCCAGCGATCTGCATCTTCTGGGCACGGGGCTGCGGCCCCATGGCCAGAGCTGGTTCACCGGCGACATCATGACCGCCAGTCTGGATCACGCGGTGTGGTTCCACGCGCCCGTCGATTTCGGAGCCTGGCATCTTTACGTGATGGACAGCCCATGGACCGGCGGCGGACGCGGCGTGAACCGCGGGCTGATCTATGCCGCCGACGGAACGCTGGTCGCCTCCACCGCGCAGGAGGGGCTGATGAGGCCGCTTGCCCGCGCCTGAGAGCGGGGCGCGGCGGACCTGTCCGCATCAAGCACCCCGGAGCCCGTCCGCATCATGGCGCACGCGGGGGAAACTGCCGGCCGATCACACCCGTTCCAGCCCAACGGCGATACCTTGCCCCACGCCGATGCACATGGTCGCAAGCCCGTACCGGCCGCCACGCGCCTGCAATTCAAGCGCCGCGGTGCCGGCAATCCGGGCCCCCGACATGCCCAGAGGGTGGCCAAGGGCGATCGCCCCGCCATTGGGGTTCACGTGCACCGCGTCATCCGGCAGATCAAGCGCCCTGAGGACGGCCAGCCCCTGAGCGGCAAAGGCCTCGTTCAGCTCGATCACGTCGAAATCCGAAGGGGCAAGACCCAGACGCGCGCAAAGCCTTTGCGTCGCCGGCGCCGGCCCCATCCCCATGATCCGGGGCGGCACGCCCGCCGTAGCCCCGCCCATGATGCGCGCAACGGGCGTCATCCCATGTCGGCGGGCCGCCTCCTCCGACGCGATGATCAACGCGGCCGCGCCGTCATTGACGCCAGAGGCGTTGCCGGCAGTCACGCTGCCATCGGCCCGGAAGGGCGTGGGAAGGGCGGCCAGTTTCTCCGCCGTGGTGGCGCGCGGATGCTCGTCCCGGTCCACAACCACGGGAGCGCCCTTGCGCTGCGGGATCGTCACGGGCGTGATTTCCCGCGCCAGACGCCCGTTATCCTGCGCCGCCGCCGCCCTGATCTGGGAGCGAAGCGCGAATTCATCCTGATCGCTGCGGGCAATGGCATAGTCGGCGGCCACGTTTTCGGCCGTCTCGGGCATGCTGTCGATCCCGTATTGCGCCTTGATCACGGGGTTGACGAAGCGCCAGCCGATTGTGGTGTCGTGGATCTCCGCCTTGCGCGAAAACGCGGTGTCGGCCTTGGGCATGACGAAAGGCGCGCGCGACATGCTTTCGACCCCGCCTGCGATCATCATCTCCGCCTCGCCCGCGCGGATCGCGCGCGCCGCCCCGATCACCGCATCCATCCCGGATCCGCATAACCGGTTGACGGTGACCCCCGGAACCTCCACCGGCAGCCCCGCCAGAAGCGTGCACATCCGCGCCACATTGCGGTTGTCTTCTCCGGCCTGATTGGCGCAGCCATAGATGACCTCGTCCACCGCCGCCCAGTCGACGCTCTCGTTCCGGGCCATCAGCGCGGCCAGCGGGACCGCACCGAGATCATCGGCTCTCACCCCGGAAAGGGCACCGCCGAACCGCCCGATGGGCGTGCGGATGTAATCGCAAATAAAGGCCTCTGGCATCCCGGTCTCCTCGCTGTGACTGATCAATGTCCTAGATTGCGACCGGTGGGTTGGCAATTCTTTCCCGACCAAGCGGTTGACAATTGTATGTCCCGCAGGCGGGATGGCGCGCAAAAGGGAGGGCGACATGAACGATGTGGTGCATCTGGAGCGGGTCGGCGCGACCGGATTGATCGGGTTGAACAACCCGCCCGTAAACGCCGCCAGCCACGCGCTGCGGCAGGCGATACTGGAGGCGGTGGAGGCGCTTGAGGCCGACCCGAAGATCGACGTCATCGCGCTTTACGGCAAGGGCCGCAGCTTCATCGCGGGCGCCGATATCCGCGAGTTCGGAAAGCCGCCGAAAGACCCTTGGCTGCCCGCGCTCTGCAACCGGCTGGAGGCCTGCGCCAAGCCGGTCATCTCGGTCCTCCACGGCGCGGCGTTGGGGGGCGGCCTGGAGGTTGCGCTTGCCACCCATGCGCGCATCGCGGTCCCCGGCGTCGCCATCGGCCTGCCAGAGGTAACCCTCGGCATCATCCCCGGTGCGGGCGGCACCCAACGGACCCCCCGCCTGACGGGGATAGCCGCCGCGCTGGACCTGATCACCACGGGCCGCCATATCGACGCGGAGCAGGCGCTGGCTCTGGGGCTGGTCGATCGCGTCGTCACGGGCGATCCGCGCGATCTGGCCCTGCAAGCGGCCAGCGACATGCGCCGCGGCGACCTGCCGACACGGCGCACGGGCGATCTGGACACGAAACCCGATGACGCCGCCCTCGCCAAGACGGCGGCCGAGCTGCGCAAGACCAGGGCCCATCTCTTTTCGCCGCATCGCTGCGTCGAGGCGGTGGCGGCCAGCACACTGCCTTTGCCGGAGGGCCTTGCGCGGGAACGCGCGCTCTTTCAGGACTGCCTCGACAGCCCGCAACGCGCCGGACTTATCCATGCCTTCTTCGCGGAACGCGCGGTCGCCAAGATCCCCGAAGCAGCGGCCCGGCCGCGTGATATCGGGCGCATCGGCGTGATCGGAGCGGGCACCATGGGCTCGGGCATCGCAACCGCATGCCTGCTGGCCGGATTTCCGGTCACGCTTGTGGAAAAGAATGCGGACGCCTTGGGAAGGGGGCAATCGGCGATCGTCGGCAATCTGGACGGCGCGGTCAGGCGCGGCAAGCTCACATCCGAAAAACGCGACACCCTTGACCTGATCGCCAGCACAGACATGGCCCGGCTTGATGGCGTCGATCTGGTTATCGAAGCGGCCTTCGAGGATATGGAGGTCAAGAAGCAGATCATCGAACAGGTGGAGAAGATCTGCCCCGGCGCGATCCTTGCGACCAACACCTCCTATCTGGATCTGAACGACATCGCCGCGACCGCCGCATCGCCGGGGGATGTGATCGGCCTGCATTTCTTCTCCCCCGCCCACGTGATGAGGCTGCTGGAGGTCGTGGTTGGCGATGCGACCCGGCCGGAGGTCGTGGCGACCGGTTTCGCATTGGCCAAACGGCTCCGCAAGATCGCGGTGCGCGCGGGCGTCTGCGACGGGTTCATCGGCAACCGGATCATGAACCACTATCGCAAGGCGGCCGATCACCTGATGCTGGACGGCGCAAGCCCCGAGCAGATCGACGCCGCGATCCGCGGTTTCGGGTTTGCCATGGGCCCGTTCGAGATGTCCGATCTGGCAGGTCTCGACATCGGCCATGCCAATCGCAGGCGGCTGGACGCCACCCGCCCCGAGGCCGAACGCTACGTGGCGGTCGCCGACCGGCTGGTCGAGGCCGGCTGGCTGGGGCGAAAGACGGGCAAGGGGTTCTACCTTCATGGCGCGGACACCGGCCCGAACCCGGATATCGCACCGATCATCGAGGCGGAGCGCGCCCGCCACGGGGTCAGCCCGCGACCGTTCACCGACGAGGACATCGTGGCGCGCTACATGACGGCAATGATCTCGGAGGCCGCGCGCGTTTACGACGAAGGTATTGCGCTCAGGCCGATCGACGTGGATGCGGTTCTGCTCTTCGGTTACGGCTTTCCGCGACACCATGGTGGCCCGCTGCACCACGCCGACACGCTTGGCGCCGCCCGGCTGGTGGAGCGGATCGAAACCTACGCAACGGAAGACGCGCATTTCTGGCAGGTTCCCGCTATCCTGCGGCGCATGGCGGCCGAGGAGACCACCTTCGCCGATCTGAACCGGGAGGGATAAATGGACCTGACCTATTCACCCGAGGAACAGGCGTTCGAGGCCGAGGTTCGGGCCTTTCTGAACGCGGAATTACCCGCGGAACTGGCCGAGAAGGTGCGCAAGCGCCGTGAACTGACCAAAGACGACATGGACCGCTGGCACGCGATCCTGAACGCCAAAGGCTGGCTTGCCGCGACATGGCCGGTGGAGGCGGGCGGCACCGGATGGTCGGCCGTCCAGCAGCATATCTTCGAAGAGGAATGCTGTCGCGCCAATGCGCCGCGGATCGTGCCGTTCGGGCTGAAGATGCTGGGGCCCGTCCTGCTCAAGTTCGGAACCAAGGCGCAGCAGGAGGAATACCTGCCGCGCATCCTCGACGGGCGCGACTGGTGGTGTCAGGGCTATTCCGAACCCGGCGCCGGCAGCGATCTGGCCTCGCTCAAGACGCGCGCCGTCCGCGACGGGGACGACTACATCATCAATGGCCAGAAAACCTGGACCACACTTGGCCAGCACGCCAATCGCATCTTCTGTCTGGTGCGCACGAAAACCGACGGCAAACCGCAGGAGGGCATCAGTTTCGTGCTGGTGGATCTCGATACGCCGGGGATCGAGATGCGTCCGATCCGCCTGATCGAAGGCGGATACGAGGTCAACGAGGTCTTTTTCACCGATGTGCGTGTACCGGTTTCAAATCTGGTGGGCGAAGAAAACATGGGCTGGACCATCGCCAAGTATCTGCTGCTGCATGAGCGCACGAATATCGCCGGCGTCGGGTTTTCGATCGAAGCGCTGGAACAGCTGAAATCGCTGGCCACACAGGTCAGACGCGGCGGCAAGCGCCTGATCGACACCCAGCTTTTCGCGGCCAGGCTGGCCGAGGTTGAGATCGATCTCGAAGCGATGAGGCTCACCAATCTCCGCATGTTGGCCGACGCCCAGAAAAAGGGCGCGCCGGGGCCCGAGACCTCGATGCTCAAGATCAAGGGCACGGTCATCCGGCAGGCGATCAACGATCTCGCCCGCCGGGCACTCGGCCCCGCCGCGGCACCCTTCCCGTCGGAGGCGCTGGACGGCAACGCGGCCCTCGTGCCCGAAGACCATGCCGCGAACGCGGCCAGCTATTTCAACAATCGCAAGATTTCGATCTATGGCGGGTCGAACGAGATCCAGAAGAACATTCTGGCCAAGGGGATGCTGGGCTGATGGATTTCGAGGTTTCCGAAGACCGCCGGATGCTGGCCGACAGTCTCGGCCGCTATCTGAGCGATCATTACGGGATCGAGCACCGGAATGCGGTTGCGTATGACGCTCCCTTTCACGATGCGCAGAAATGGCGCGACCTGGCCGAGTTGGGCGTTCTCTATGCGCTCGCGCCGGAAGACAGGGGCGGCTTCGGCGGCGCCGGCTTCGATGTGGTCACCGTCTTCGAACAGCTTGGCCGCGCGCTCTGTCCCGAACCGGTCCTGCCGCAATTGCTCGCAACGCGGCTGCTGATGGCAAGCGGCGCGGATCTGGAGCCGCTTTTGTCGGGCGCGACCAGTTACGCGGTAGCCATCGGCGAGATCGATGCGCCCTACGCGGTGGAGGATATCACCACCGAGGCAACGGATTCCGGCGGTGGATGGAGACTCACCGGCAGGAAATCAGTGGTCTACGGCGCCGAGGCCGCCGACAGGATCCTGATTGCGGCGCGCCATGCGGGTGGCATCGGCCTGTTCGAGATTGCCCCGGGCAACGCCGATATCACGGCCTATGGCATGATCGACGGGGGCGGCGCGGGCGAGATGTTCCTCGACAAGAGCGAGGCCATTCTCGTGGCCGGCGACGCCGGCGCGATGCTGCAGGACGCGCTCGACTGGGGCGCTCTCGCACTCGCCGCCGAAGCCGTCGGCGCAATGGACGCCGCAAATGCGATGCTCATCGATTATCTCAAGACCCGCAAACAGTTCGGGCGCCCCATCGGGGGCTTTCAGGCGCTGCAGCATCGCGCGGTCGACCTGGGGATCGAGATCGAACAGGCCCGGTCCATCACCATCCTCGCCGCCTCCCGCATGGGCACGCAGGCACAGTCACGCAGCGTCTCGATGGCCAAGAACCTGATCGGGCGGGCCGCCAGACTGGTCGCAGAAGAGTCGATCCAGATGCAGGGCGGCATCGCGATGACCTGGGAATACCCGGCTTCGCATTACGCCAAACGGCTCGTCATGATCGACCATCAACTGGGGGATACCGAATTCCACCTGGAACGCGTCATGGCCGATCTTCGACCGGCGCGGTAAGCATCGCCCGCCACACGGGCCGCACCCTTCATTGCCTTTCAAATATGCCGGGGTCCGGGGGCAGCGCCCCCGGTCCGTCATCCGCCCGGCAGACCCGCGGCCCGCAATCCGCCGCGCGCGAATTCGGGGACATATGCCCCCAGCATCAGCCCCCTCTTGGGATCCGACGCATTGCCGTCCAGGGCGCGCTTTTTCACGCCCTGCAGAATCGCGCCCATGCGGAAGAAGGAAAAGGCCAGATAGAAGCCGAAATCCGGGATGTCGGGGATGCCCGTTCGCGCGCAATAGGCCGCAATGAAGGCCTCGTCGCTCGGCAGGCCCTCGGCCTCCCGATCCACCCCCGCCAGACCACGCCCGACGGCGCCGGGCGGCATCTGCCACTGCATGATCACGGCGGCCAGATCCGCGAACGGATGCCCGATCGTGCTCAACTCCCAATCCAGAACCGCAAGGATATGCGCGCCGTCCGGCGCAAAGAGCAGATTGTCGATCCGATAGTCGCCATGCACGAGGCAGGCCCGTCCGTCATCCTCGGGACAGGCCTCGTCCAGCCAGCCGATCAGCCGGTTCATCTCGGCGATATCCTCGGTCTCGGACGCGCGATACTGCCCCGTCCAGCGGTCGATCTGGCGGCGATAGTAGTTGCTGCGCGGCCCGTAGTCGCCAAGTCCCGCCGCATCCAGATCGACGGAATGGATCGCTGCCAGAACCCGGCTCATCTCCTTGAACACCGCCGCCCGGTCCTGCACCGGCAGGCAGGTCAGACGCGGGTCATCGAAGATCCGGCCCTCCACATACGCCATCACGTAAAACGCCGATCCGATCACTGTGTCGTCCTCGCAGAGGGCCAGCATCCCGGCCACCGGCACCTGCGAGCCCGCCAGCGCCTGTTGCACCCGAAATTCCCGCTCCACCGCATGGGCCGATTTCAGCAGCTTTCCGGGCGGCTTGCGGCGCAGCACGAAGCGCCGGGCCGGCGTTTCCAGCAGATAGGTGGGGTTCGACTGCCCGCCCTCGATCTTCCGGGCGGTCAAGGGGCCGTCGACGCCCGCCACATGGGCGTGCATCCAGTCCGCGACCGCCTTGATGTCCAGCCCGCTCATCGCGCCTGATTGGAGTATTTGCGCAACTCCGCGCGTGCCACCTGCCGCCGGTGCACGGCATCGGGCCCGTCGGCAAGCCGCAGCGTTCTGAGCCGGGTCCACATGGCGGCGAGCGGAAAATCCTGCGAAATGCCCGAGGCGCCATGCATCTGCACCGCCTCATCCACGACCTTGAGCGCCATGATCGGCGCGACCACCTTGATCTGCGAGATCCAGGGCTGCGCCGCACGGACACCCTGCGTGTCCATGATCCATGCGGTTTTCAGACACAGCAGCCGCGCCATTTCGATTTCCATCCGCGCATTGGCGATGATGTCATGGTTCGCGCCCAGTTGCGCCAGCGGCTTGCCGAAGGCTTCCCGCGTCAGCGCCCGTCGGCACATGAGCTCCAGCGCGTATTCCGCCTGCCCGATCGCCCGCATGCAATGGTGGATGCGTCCCGGGCCCAACCGGCCTTGCGCCACCTCGAAGCCGCGCCCCTCGCCCAGAACCACATCCGCCGCCGGCACCCGCACATCGGTGAACCGGATGTGCATATGCCCATGGGGGGCATCATCGGTGTGGTAGACATGCATCGGGCGCAGAACCTCGATCCCGTCCGCGTCGGCGGGCACCAGCATCATGGTGTGGCGGGCGTGTTTCTCCCCCTGCGGGTCGGTGCAGGTCATCACGATGTAGAGCGCGCAACGCGGGTCGCCCGCGCCGGAGGCCCAGTGTTTCTCCCCGTTCAGCACATACGCGTCACCGTCGCGAACCGCCGACAGGCTGATTTGCGTCGCGTCGGATGAGGCGATGTCGGGCTCCGTCATCAGATAGGCGGAACGGGTCGCCCCGTCGAGAAGGTCGGGAAGCCAGCGCGCCTTTTGCGCCTCGGTCCCATAGCGCTCCAGCACTTCCATATTGCCCGTATCCGGCGCGTTGCAGTTGAAGATCTCCGCGGCGATCCCGACCTTGCCCATTTCCTCGGCCAGATAGGCATATTCCACCGTCGTCAGGCCGAAGCCCTTCTCGCTGTCGGTCAGCCAGAAATTCCAGAGACCCCGTGCCCTGGCGCTGGCTTTCAGGGAGGACAGGATTTCCAGTTGCCGCTCCGTATGCCGGAACCGGTCGCCGGACGGGTGCCGGCCCACCTCCGCCTCGTAGACGAGATCCAGCGGCGCGATCTCTTCCATGACCATCTGGCGGACCTGCTCCACCAGCGGGCGTACCCGGTCGCTCATTCCCAGATCCATCTACGATCTCCCCTTTGCGTAGGCCAGAACGCCCGCCAGCGCGGCGTCATATTCCCGGGCCAGCCTGTCGACCAGCCTGCCGGCGGGCTCGATGGCCTTCACCGCGCCGATCCCCTGCCCCGCCCCCCAGATTTCCTTCCAGGCCTTTGGCTTCGACGCGCCGCTGCCGAACGACATCGACGAGGCATCCGCTGCGGGCAGATTGTCGGGATCCATCCCGGCTCTGGACACGGACGGTTTCAGATAATTGCCGGACACGCCGGTAAAAAGCGAGGATGTGACGATATCCTCCGCTCCGGCCTCGACGATCATCTGCTTGTAATCGGGCACCGCATTTGCCTCTTCCGTCGCGATGAAGGGAGAGCCGATGTAGCCCAGATCGGCTCCCGCAACCTGCGCCGCCAGAAGTGCATGCCCGGTGGCGATGGAGCCCGAAAGCAGAAGCGGGCCGTCGAACCACCCCCGGATTTCTTCTACAAGAGCGAAGGGGTTCTGGGGCCCCGCATGCCCACCGGCGCCTGCGGACACCGCAATCAGCCCATCGGCGCCCTTGTCGATCGCCTTCCGCGCGAAGGTGTTGTTGATGATGTCATGCAGCGCGACGCCGCCGCAGCTATGAGCCGCCTCGTTCACCTCCACCCGCGCCCCGAGCGAGGTGATCCAGATCGGCACGCGCCACGCGGCACAAATCTCCAGATCCCGTTCCAGTCTCGCATTGGACCTGTGCACGATCTGGTTGACCGCGAAGGGCGCGGCGGGCCTGTCGGGGTTGGCCTGATTGAACGCATCCAATTCTTCGGTGATCCGTTTCAACCACGCCTCCAGCATCGGCGGCTCGCCGTCGGCCTCCCGTGCATTCAGCGCCGGGAAGCTGCCGATGATCCCCGCCTTGCACTGGGCAATCACGAGATCCGGCACCGAGACGATGAAAAGCGGCGCGGCCACGGCGGGAATGCGCAGACCCCGCAGGGCTGCCGGCAAATGGCTGTCATCACGCATCGGCGGATTGTGTTCGTCTGGACATGGGGCACGGCCCTCCGTTCAGCGGCAGAGCCTAGAGCCGCGCCCGGATGGCGGCAAGACGTACCGGAACACGGAACGCTGCGTCAGATGGGGGCTTGGGTTCGGCGCATCGATCTTGCACAATCGGTGCAAATGCGATGTTTTGCGCCCGATATCTTCTGGGAGAGAGTCCATGCCTGACGGTCACACACGCCATACCGGCCCTTCGCTCGCGCCATTCGACTGGGCGGATCCGTTTCAGCTGTCCAGCCAGTTGAGCGAGGAAGAACGGATGCTGGCGGAGGGCGCGCGGGCCTATGCCGCCGACAAGCTCGCCCCGCGGGTGACGGAGGCCTATCTGAACGAACTCGTCGCCCCCGAGGTCTTCGCCGAGATGGGGCAGATGGGATTGCTGGGCGTGACCATTCCCGAGGAATATGGCGGCATCGGAGCGGGCTACGTGAGCTATGGGCTGGTCGCCCGCGAGGTGGAGCGGATCGACAGCGGCTATCGCTCCATGATGTCGGTGCAATCGTCGCTGGTAATGTACCCGATCCACGCCTACGGCTCCGAAGAGCAGCGGCAGAAGTACCTGCCCGGGCTGGCGGCGGGCGAGTTGATCGGCTGCTTCGGCCTGACCGAACCGGATGCGGGCAGCGACCCGGCCGGAATGAAAACCGTCGCGAAAAAGACCGCCGACGGCTATGTTCTGAACGGCGCGAAGATGTGGATCTCGAACTCTCCGATCGCGGATGTGTTCGTGGTCTGGGCCAAGTCCGAGGCGCATGGCGGCAAGATCCGCGGCTTCGTGCTGGAAAAGGGCATGAAGGGTCTTTCCGCCCCCAAGATCGGCGGGAAACTGTCGCTCCGCGCCTCCGTCACCGGTGAAATCGTGATGAAGGACGTGGCGGTGGGTGAAGAGGCGCTTCTGCCCGGTGTCGAAGGCCTGAAGGGGCCGTTTGGCTGCCTGAACCGGGCGCGGTACGGCATCGCCTGGGGCGTGATGGGCGCCGCCGAGGATTGCTGGCACCGGGCGCGCAGCTACGGGCTGCAGCGGGTGCAGTTCAACCGGCCGCTGGCGCAGACGCAGTTGTTCCAGAAAAAGCTGGCCGACATGCAGACCGACATCGCGCTCGGCCTGCAAGGGGCCCTTCGTGCCGGGCGGATGCTGGACGACGGCAGTTGCGCGCCCGAGGTCATCAGCCTGATCAAGCGCAACAATTGCGGCAAGGCGCTCGATATCGCGCGGGCGGCGCGCGACATGCATGGCGGCAACGGCATCATGGCGGAGTACCATGTGATGCGACACGCGCAGAATCTCGAAACGGTGAACACCTATGAAGGCACGCATGATGTGCATGCCCTGATCCTGGGCCGCGCCCAGACCGGGTTGCAGGCGTTTTTCTGATGCTCTGAAAACCGGCCCCGCACCGGGCTGACATCCAACCGCGCGCTCAGGCGGTGACCGCGCCCGACTGGATCGGATCGCGCTTGCGGCGCTGGCGATACTGCCGGGGAGTCGTGCCGTAGATCTCCCGGAACAGCCGGTGAAAATGGCTGAGGTTTTCCAGGCCGCATTCCTGCGCCACCTCCTGCATCGTGAGCCGGGTCGTGCCCAGAAGCATCGCGGCATGCTGCATCCGCACGCGATTGACGTATTCGGTGGGCGAGACGCCCAGATACCGGCGCGCCTGCCGGCAGACATGTTCGTGACCGCGACCGGCGGAGGCGACGAAACCGGCGGCCCCGCGCCGGAAAATCTCGGGCCGGCGGGCCTCCTGGCAGGCGGTCACCAGCCAGGTGGGCGCGCGGTCATGGATGGTGGCCGCTTCGTCCAGCACATGGGTCATGACCGACAGCAGGAAATGCTCGATCCGGGCAAGGCTGCGCCGCGTGTTGCGCATGGACTGGATCGAGTTGATCGCGCGCTCCCGCTGCGCGCCCGTCATGTGAACCGTCACCGGCAGATCCCCGTCGGACCAGAACAACCGCCCGGCAAAATCCTCCGCGTAGCGGGTCACGATATGTTCGGCGGTCTCCACCCGGAACATCACATTCATGATCCGGCAGCCAAGCTCCGCATCCGCCTGAAAGGCGTGGATATCGGCGGGCCGGATGAACACCATGTCTCCGACGCCGAGCGTTTCCTCCACCCCGTTTATCGCGTGCCGCGTGCGCCCCTGCTCGACCAGAAACAGCTCGAAATAGTCATGGGTATGCACGATCTCCGGCGGGGACGGATCAAGGTCCTTGCGGGCATAATGGAAGGCCTCGTCCGGTTTGAGATATGTATCAATTCTGAACAGTGATTTTCGCATGAAATGCCAAAATCCCTTGTTTGCAAGTGCAGAAATCTTAACAAGAATATCAAATTCCCACATAAAAATGTCAAGTTGGGGTCTGCCACAACCGCCGCCTTGCTGCCTATGCTGGGGGATGGGGAGGTTGGATATGGTGTTGGATCTGCGGTTTTGCCCGGCTGCGGCCATGGGTCTGTCACGGCTGAGCGCAACCGATATCGCGGCCTATAACCGCGACGGGTTCGTGCAGCCCTTCGACATTTTCACCGGCCCCGAGATCGCCCGCATCCGCGCCTATTTCGACCGGCTCATGACCCGGCTGGGCGATGCGGGCGCCTATGGCATCAACTGCTATCAGGCCCGGATGGCCGGGATCTGGGACATCGCCACCGACACCCGCATCCTGGACCATGTCGCCGACATCATCGGGCCCGACATCATCTGCTGGGCCAGCGCCATCCTGTCGAAAAAACCTCATGATCCCAAGGAAGTACCTTGGCACCAGGATGCGAGCTTCTGGAGCCTGAGCCCGGCCCGTACGGTCACCGTCTGGCTGGCCATCGACGATGCGGACGCCGCGAATTCCGCGATGCGGTTCATTCCCGGCAGCCATGACAAGGGCGCGCTGGAAACGACGCAGACCGGGGCCACGGCCGTGTTCCACAAAGGGATCGCGGATGCCGACAGGCTGGGCCAGCCTTTCACCAACACGTTGAAAGCCGGGCAGATTTCGCTTCATGCGGATATGCTGGTCCATGGTTCGGAGGCCAACAGATCGGACCGCCGCCGCTGCGGGCTGACATTGCGCTACTGCCCGCCGGAGGTGCGGATCACCGACCCGGACTGGGCCCGCGGGGTGGAAGCGATCATCTGCCGGGGACGCGACCCGTCGGGCCACTGGCGCCACCATGCGAGACCCGACAACGACGATATCACGAAGACGCAAAGCCCCCATGTGGTGGGCAATAACTAACAGAAAGTTAACGGAAAATCGGCGCCCCGATCCGGCGCCACCTATAACAATGGTATATCAATTCGCAAATTCCACAAACGCGGAACCCCGCCGCCGCCCGCGCGGCGAAGATCAAATCCGCACATGTGTTTCGAAAGGGTAAATGACCGGATGCAGATCACATGGTACGGCCATGCGGCCTTCAGGCTGACCCCGGACACCACGGGCCCGAGCGTCATCTGCGACCCCTACACGCCCGAGGGCGTCGGCTATCGGCCGATCGGGGAAAGCGCCGATCTGGTGATCATCTCGTCGGATGATGACAGCGCCCATTGCCGGGCCGATCTGATCCCCGGCGCGCCTGCGGTGCTGAACGCGCTGACGGTCGCGCAGACGGGCGGCGCGGCGGAGGCCGCGGGCCTGCACGTCCGCGCCATCGAGGCGGCGGAATGGGACCACCACCCGGAGCATGAGGTGCCCGGGCAGAACGGCATGTACCGGTTCGAGATGGACGGCATTCGCGTGGCCCATATGGGCGATGTGGGCAACCCGCTGACCCCCGCGCAGATGGCGTTTTTCGAGGATGTGGACGTTCTTCTGGCGCTGGCGGGCGGATATCTGACCATCGAGTTGCCGGATCTCATGGCGCTGATCGGCAAGGTGCGGCCGAAACTGATCATTCCGATGCATTTCCGCACGCTCACCTACAAACCCCGCAACACGATGTGGATCGAGAGTTTCCTGAGCTATTTCGAGGAAAAGGACGTGGATTTCGCCTGCGCCAGCACGATCAGGCTGGACAGGGAGGATATCCCGGAAAATCCCCGCGTGCTGGTGATGACCCATGCCCGCTAGGCCCCGCATGCCCCAGGATACGCAACCGTTGCACCGACAACAGGGAGAAGACGAATGAAACCAACCACGAGACTTTTGCTGTCCTCCGCCGCGATGGCGCTGGCGCTGACCGGCATGGCGCCCGCGCAGGAGGTGGCCCGGGAGGATACGGTGATTTTCGATCTGGACCGGACCATCCGAGACCCGGAGAATTTCAACTGGTTCACCTCGGGCACCAAACGCCAGCACGGCGCGCATCAGGCGATGTGGGAGCCGCTGTTCATCCTGAATTACGAAACCGGCGAGATGGACCCGTGGCTGGCGACGGCGATGGAGCCGAATGAGGATTTCAGCGAGTGGACGCTGAGCCTGCGGGAGGGCGTGGAATGGTCCGACGGGGAGGCGTTCAATGCCGATGACGTGGTGTTCACCGTCGGCATGGTTCTGGAGAACGAGGAGCTGAGCGAGCGGGAAGCGGCCACGATGCGCGCGCAGGTCGCCACCGTGGAGAAGATCGACGATCTGACCGTGCGCTTCACGCTGAACAGCCCCAACCCGCGGTTCCATGTGGAGAATTTCGGGGTGCGGATCTTCGGCTCCTTCCTGATCATGCCCGAGCATGTCTGGGCCGGAGAGGACCCCGCCACCTTCGCCTTCTATCCACCGATCGGCACCGGGCCCTATACCTACAGTTCGGCCGACACCAACCGCGCGATCTGGGACCGGAACGACAACTGGTGGGGTGCGGCGACCGGCTTCATGGACCTGCCCGAGCCCGCGCGGCTGATCTGGCTGGAGACCGGCGGCGAGGAAAGCCGGGCACAGCTGATGCTGGCCAACCAGATGGATATCGCCCATTCGGTCTCCATCGGGACGTTCGAGGCGATCCAGGCGCAGAACCCCAACGTGATCTCGTGGCATGACGGCTATCCGTTCGCGTGGCCGGACCCCTGCGCGCGGCAGTTGGAGATCAACACCACCGTCGCCCCGTGGGACGACCCGGCGATGCGCCGCGCCGTGGGGCTGATCATCGACCGGACGCAGATCGTCAACATCGCCTATGAGGGCACCACCGTGCCGTCATCGACCATGTTCGCCGAATACGGCTCCATGCGGCCCTTCATCGACGCCGTGGTGGCGGCCGGGCACGGCCTGCCCGCAACCGGCGATGCGGAGGCCGCGCAGGCCCTGATCGAGGCTGCGGGCTACACGATGGGATCCGACGGGATCTACGAGAGGGACGGCGAGGATCTGGCCGTGTCGATCCATGTGAACTCGGCCTCCACCGAATACACGCGGACCATCGACATGGTGGTGGAGCAACTGAACCGGGCGGGCATCAACGCCCGATCGGTGCCGGTGGAAAACGGCGTGTTCTGGGGCGAGGTGCTGCCGTTCGGCGCCTTTGAGATGTCCTATAGCTGGCTGTCCTGCGGGTCGGTGAACGAGCCATGGACCTCGATGAGCCGGTACACCACCGCCTCGGTCGTGCCGGTGGGCGAGCGCAGCCCCGGGTTCAACAACACCGCCCGGTGGGATGGCGACGCCGCCGCGGCCTATACCGCGATCGTGGACGAGATGGGCACGATGGCGCTGGACGATCCGGCGCTGCCGGGGATGGTGGCCGAGGCCTATGGCCATCTGGCCGGGGAACTGCCGTTCATCCCGCTGGTGCAGGCGGCCAAGCTGATCCCGATGAACACCACCTACTGGACGGGCTGGCCCACGGCGGAGAACAACTACAACCATCCGGCCTTCTGGTGGAACCACACCCATCAGATCATCCACAATCTGGAACGCGCGGAGTAACGCGCCGAGCGTGCCGCGCGCCTGCCCCCCCGGCGGGCGCGCGGCCACCCCCCGCAATCCGGGAAGGAGCCATATGATGGGCCGAATACCCGCCAGCTATCTGATGAACCGCGCGATCACGCTGGTGCTGACGATCGTGATCGCGGCGACGCTGATCTGGCTGATCCCGCGGCTGTCGCCGGTCGACCCTGCCGAGATCATGCTGGGCCGGATGACCGCCGGGGCCGGTACGGTGGAAGGATCGGAGCAGATCCTCGCCACGCTGCAGGAGCGGTTCGGGCTGAACGATCCGCTGCTCGTTCAATATGCGAAATACATGCGCAACATCCTGTTTCTGGATTTCGGTCTGTCGACCGCCTCGTTTCCCACGCCGGTTTCCACGCTGATCGCCAATGCGCTGCCATGGACCATCGGGCTGATGCTGATCTCCATCGTGATCACCTTCGTGATCGGCAATCTGCTGGGCGCGCTGATGGTGTGGGAGCACACCCCGCGGCTGTGGAAGGTGGCGATCCCGGCGGCGATGGTGTTCACCTCGATCCCGCCGATCCTGTCGGGGCTGCTTCTGATGTGGATCTTCTCGGCGCAGCTTCAGTGGTTCCCGCTGACCGGCGCCTACGGGCTGACGGTGGAGCCCGGCTGGAGCTGGGATTTCGCGGGTTCGGTGCTTCATCACGGGTTTCTGCCCGCGCTGTCGATCGTCGTGGTGACGTTCGGGTTCTGGGCGCTGGGCATGCGCGGGCTGATGATCACCGTGCAGGGCGAGGATTACACGACACTTGCCAAGGCCAAGGGCTTGCGGCCGCGCTATATCCTCTACCGCTACATGATCCGCAACGCGATCCTGCCGCAGATCACCGCCTTCGCGCTGAAGATCGGGCTGTTGATCGCGGGACAGGTGCTGGTGGAGCGCATCTTTGCCTACAATGGCATGGGCAAGCTGCTTTACGACGCGATCCTCGATCAGGATTTCCCGGTCATCCAGGGGGTCAGTTTCGTGATCATCCTGATGACGGCGCTGGCGGTCTTCATCGTCGATCTGGTCTATCCGCTGATCGATCCGCGCATCCGGCACGAGGCGGCATGAGACATGGCTGATCATTCCACACCCAATGCCGCCGGCGCGCAGACGCCCGACCTGACAGCCCGGCAGATCCGGCGGATGAAGCGCTTCGACAACCCGTGGCGGAACCCCAAGCTGATCTGGGGCGCCGGTCTGCTGCTTGGCATCGTCGCCATGGGCATTCTGGGGCGGATCTTCTGGGATCCCGATCTGGTCTTCACCGGGTCGGGGCTTACGCGGCAACCGCCGGTGGGGCTGGAGAACCTGCGCGGGCAGGTCGGCACATGGGCGCATCCGCTCGGCACCGACGGGGCGGGGCGGGACGTGCTGGCGCTGCTGATCATCGGCGCGCCCAATTCGCTGTTCGTGGGTGTGCTGGCCTCGCTGATCGGGATGAGCATCGGGATTTTCCTCGGCTTCTCGGCGGGCTTCATCCGGGGCCGCGTGGATGACGTGATCCGGGTTCTGTCGGACGTGATGATCACCATCCCCCCGCTTCTGATCCTTGTCGTCTTTCAGGCGGCCTATGGAGACATATCGCTGACCATGATGGCGATCCTGATCGCCTGCTTCGTCTGGCAGTCGCCCACGCGCCTGATCCGCGCGCAGGTGCTGTCGATGCGGGAAAGCGGCTATGTGCAGATGGCGCGGCTGTCGGGTGCGTCTACCATGCATATCATGTTCCGCGAGATGATGCCGAACCTCGTGCCCTATCTCTTCGGCTCCTTCATCGCCAATGTCACCACCTCCATCGTGACGGCCGTCGGGCTGGAGGTTCTGGGCCTTGGCCCGCAGCGCATTCCGACCCTTGGCCGCACGATCTACGAGGCGATCAATTCCGGCGCGCTGATCCAGAACCTCTATTGGTGGTGGGGCATCCCGACGATCCTGCTGGCGCTGATGTTCATCGGGCTTCTGCTGATCAATCTGGGCCTCGACGAGGTGTCCAATCCGCGCCTGCGGAAACTGTGAGGGAGACGGTCATGAACGTGCTCGACATCAACGATCTCTCCATCGACTTTCCCACCTCCAAGGGGGTGGTTCACGCGGTCTCGCATTTCTCGCTGTCGGTCCCGAAGGGCCGCCGCGTGGGGTTCATCGGCGAATCCGGATCGGGCAAGACGACCACCGCGCTGGCCGCGATGCGGATGCTGGCGGCGCCGGGGTTCGTCGCGGGCGGATCGATCCGGCTGAACGGGGTCGGCGGCACCGATCTGCTGGGCCTGAGCGACGAGGAGATGCGCCGCGTGCGCCTGCGCAAGATCAGCTATATCCCGCAAGGCGCGATGAATTCGCTGAACCCGGTGATGCGGGTCGAGACCCAGATCTGGGACGGGATCGTCGCCCATGAGGGCCATGTGGAGCCGGGCGAGCTGCAACGCCGGTCGCGCGAGGTTCTGGCCGGTGTGGGGCTGGAGCCCCATGTGGGCCAGCTTTACCCCCATGAGCTTTCGGGCGGCATGAAGCAGCGGGTCTGCATCGCCATCGGCGTTTGCCTGCAACCCGATCTGATCATCGCCGACGAGCCCACCAGCGCGCTGGACGTGATCACCCAGCGCCATGTGATGCAGACCCTGCGCGAGGTGCAGGACAAGATCGGCGCCGGGCTGATCCTGATCGGTCACGACATGGGGCTGATGGCGCAATCGGTGGACGATCTGGCCGTGATGCGGCTGGGCGAACTGGTGGAGTTCGGAGATGTGCGCCAGATCCTTGAAAACCCGCGCCATCCCTATACCAGAGAGCTGATTTCAAGCGTTCCGCTGGTGGGCGGCGACAGCTTTCTGGACAGCACGCCGCGCGCACCGGAGGTGCAGACCGACACCGGCGCGCCGCCGCTTCTGGAATTCCGGAACGTCTCCCGCCGCTATGGGGCGGTGACGGCGCTGCATCCGATGTCGTTCCGGCTGGACGGGGCGGTGCCGCAGATCATCTCCATCGTGGGCCAGTCGGGTTCGGGCAAATCGACGATGGGCGGGCTGATGCTGGGGTTCAACACGCCGTCCACCGGGGAGGTTCTGTTCAAGGGGCAGGATATCAACGCGCTGGGCGGGGCGGCGGCGCTGACCTTCCGCAAGGAGGTTCAGGCGGTCTTTCAGGACCCCTATGCCTGTTTCAACCCGTTCTACCGGGTCAACCACGCGCTGAAATTCCCCTTCAAGCGCTTCGGGCTTGCCCGCGACGAGGCCCATGTGACCACCGCGATGGAGGAGGCCTGCGTTGCGGTGGGGCTTGATCCGTCGCTGGTGCTGAACCGCTATCCGCACCAGTTGTCGGGCGGGCAGCGGCAGCGGCTGATCGTGGCCCGGGCGCTGATGCTGTCGCCCAAGCTGCTGATCGCGGACGAGCCGGTATCGATGGTCGATGCCAGCCTGCGCGCGACGATCCTGAAAAACATCCATGACCTGAAGGACAAGCACGGCATCTCGATCCTGTATATCACCCATGATCTGGCCACGGCCTATCATGTGAGCGATTACGTGATGGTGCTTTATCACGGCCATGTGGTGGAGGCGGGCCCGCCGAAGGAGGTGATCGGCCACCCGCAGCATGCCTATACGCGGCTGCTGATCGACTCGATCCCCTGGCCGGACATGGATCGCGACTGGGGCTCGGCCGCCGATGCGCGCGCCGATCTGGAAGAGCTGGACCGGATCAGCCAGCGGCCCGAAACCGTGTATCGCGGCGATGTGCCGGGATTTCATCTGGCGCAGGCCTAGGCGGATGACCCACAGCCTGCGCCTGACCGCAGACAAGATCGCGCAGCGGCTGCGCCTGATCCGGGCCAAGGAGGCGCGCGCGCGGGTGCCGATCGACCGGTTCGTGATGGAAACCCTGCCCGATGCGGCGGCAATGCCCGATACCGGCGTGATGGCCTGCGCGGCGGAGGGGCCGGTGCTGGACTGGCACAGCTACTGGGGCGGGCAGGATCTGCATTTCGTGCTGCGCTCGCGGTTCACCGTGCCGGAGGGCTGGACGCATCCGGCGCTGCATCTGCCGCTGGGCGTTGCGGGCGATATCTTCACCCATCCCGAGGCGCTGGTGTACGTGGACGGGCGGCCCGTCGCCTCGGCCGACCGGTATCACCATACGATCGATCTGGCCCCCGGGCTGGCCGACGGGCAGCCTCACGACCTGCTCTTGCATGGCTGGACCGGGCTGACCGGGTGGCCGCCCGACCCCACGGACCGGTCGCAACTGTTCATGCGCGACTGCGCGGTTGTGGATCTGGACCCGGCCCTGCAGGAGTTCGTGACCCTGGCGGAGGTGGCGCTGGAGGTGGCGCGCGAGCTGCATGACGACCGACCCGAGAAACACGGGCTGCTGAGCACGCTGGACGGCGCGTTTCTGGAGCTGGACACGCGCGACCCGATGGCGGAGGCGTTTCGCGCCTCGGTCCCCGCCGCGCTAGCCCGGCTTGCCGAGGGGATCGCGCGGGCGGGCGCGCCGCTCGATGTCCGCCTGCACGGGATCGGGCATGCGCATATGGATGTGGCCTATCTGTGGCCCATCGACCAGATCCGGCAGAAGAATGCCCGCACCTATGCCAATGTGCTGCGCCTGATTGAGAAGCATCCGGAGTTCATCTTCTCCCACTCGCAGCCGCAGCTTTACGCGTGGACCGAGACCGATTTCCCCGAGATGTTCGCCGCGATCAAGGCCCGCGTGGCCGAGGGGCGGTGGGAGGTTCTGGGCGGCATGTGGGTGGAGCCGGACGCGAACATGCCGGGATCGGAGGCGTTGGTGCGCCAGATCATGCTGGCACGCGCCTGGGTACGCGCGCATCTGGGACCCGGCGCGGAGACGCCGGTGTTGTGGCTGCCCGACACGTTCGGCTTTCCCGCCTGCCTGCCGCAGCTGATGAAACAGGCCGGGCTGAAATGGTTCGTCACCAACAAGGTGAACTGGAACCAGTACAACCAGATGCCCTCCTCCACCACGTGGTGGGAGGGGATCGACGGCAGCCGGGTGCTGGCGCAGTTTCTGACCACCCCGCGGGAGGTCCAGCATCTGCCCTTCCCCACCAATTACAAATCCGACCTGAGCGCGGCCGAGGTGCTGGGGACCTGGCGGCGGAGCACCTCGAAGGACGGCGTGCACGATCTGATGATCTGCTATGGCTACGGCGATGGCGGCGGCGGGCCGACCGACGGGCTGATCCGCAAGGCGCGGGCCTATCGCGCGATCCCCGGCGCGCCGCGGCTGACCCCCGGCACCGTGAAGGGCTATTTCGAGACGATCGAGGCGCTGCCGGGCCGGTTGCCGGTCTGGCGGGGGGAATTCTATCTGGAGGGGCACAGGGGTGTGCTGACCTCCCAGGGGTGGATCAAGCGCGCCAACCGACAGGCGGAGGCGCTGCTTCACGATGCGGAGTTTCTGGCCGCGCTGGCGGTGCTGGCGGGCCACGACGCCCCCGACCTGTCCGAAGCGTGGCGGCTTTTGCTGCTGAACCAGTTCCACGACATCCTGACCGGCACGTCGATCCCGGAGGTGTTCGTCGATGCCCGCAAGGATCACGCAAGGATCCGGGATCTGGCGGGCGCGGCGCTGCGGCAGGCCGCCCGCCGGCTTGGCCCGGGCGCGGAAGAAACCGGGACCGGGGCGGGGTATCTGCTGGTCGATGGCGCGCCCTTGCCCGCGCCGCGCCAGATCGTTCTGGACGGTATGGAAGGCGCGGTGGATGCGGCGACGGGCACGCCCCTGCCCTGCCAGCGGGTGGCGGACGGGCTGCTCGTCTCGCTGCCGGCGGCGGGGGGCTATCGGCTGACCCCGGTGCGGCCCGGCCCGGCCGCGCGCGTGGAGGAGACGGGGCTCACCGTGTCGGAGGCGGGCGGCTGGTTCACCATGGAAAACCGCTTTCTCCGCCTCAGGATCGGCCCGGACGGGATGCTGCACGGCATCCGCGACCGGCAGGCCGACCGCGAGGTTCTGCGCGAGGGCGCGCGGGGCAATCAGCTTCAGGCCTTCGAGGACCGGCCGATTTCATGGGACGCCTGGGATATCGACATCTTCTTCGAGGAACGTGGCGAGGTGGTGGCGGACCTGACCCGGCTGGAGATCGTCGAGACCGGCCCGCTGCGCGCGGTCATCGCGCTGGAACGGCGCTGGCGGCAAAGCGTGATCCGCCAGCGCATCGTGTTGCGCCATGACAGCCGCCGGATCGATTTCGAGACGGATGTTGACTGGAACGAGACCCATTTCCTTCTGAAAGCCGCGTTTCCGGTGGCGATCCGTGCGGCGCAGGCGACCTATGACATCCAGTGGGGCCAGATCGAGCGGCCCACCCACCGCAACACCTCCTGGGACGCGGCGCGGTTCGAGGTACCGGCGCAGAAATGGGCCGATCTCGGCGAGGCGGGATACGGCGTGGCCCTGCTGAATGACGGGAAATACGGCTATGACGTGCAGGACGACGTGCTGCGCCTGTCGCTGATCAAATCGGCCACCATGCCCGACAGCGGATCGGATCAGGGGCATCACCGCTTCACCTACGCGCTGCTGCCGCATCCGGGCGACTGGCGCGACCATGTCCCGGCGGAGGCCTATGCGCTGAACCATCCGCTGCGGGTTCTGCCGCTGCCGGGCGGCGGGACCGCGCGGATGCCGGTCAGCAGCGCGGCGCCCAATGTGGTTCTGGAGACGCTGAAACCGGCAGAGGACGGGCGCGGCGTGATCCTGCGGCTCTACGAGGGCCATTGCCGGCGCGGGCCGGTGGTGCTGGACCTGGACGCCACGATCGGCGCGGTCGAGCGCTGCGGCCTGCTGGAGGAGGAGTGCGAGCCGCTCCCGCTGGCCGGTGGCCGGGTGGAACTGACCCTGCGGCCCTATGAGATCGTGACCCTGCGGCTGATCGCCGGATGAACGCGGGGCCGCGCCCCCCGGCGCGGCCGATCAGGGGAGACGGGCCCCTCCCCGGCGCTCGGACGGAACGGCCCCGGCGTGAAACGCGGCGGGTGGGCGCGCCTGCTCCGCATGTCCGATGGCGGTATCGTCCGGCAGGCGGCTGTGCGGGGGCTTGGCGCCGAATCCGAGGTCGGCTTTGAGCCCATGTTGACCTCACTTCGCGATGCAGCCAATGTCGGCTTTTACGTTCCAGGGTTGTCGGATGGGTTCACAGAGTTTCAGCACCGGATATGTTGCCGCGTTGGTGTCGGCGTTTTGGATTTGGAGTAATCCTATTCAAGCACAGAGTTTGGTCCAAGACTTTGAGCATCTTTTTGAGCGTTGCCGCATTTACGTCGAAACAAATTCGGCTTTTGATAGCGGAGGTCTTCAGAGGCGTGATGTAGCAGATAATCACGCACGTGATTGGGGCGTGTCTTCGGCACAGACGGGTTGGTTCTCACCGGGGTCAGATTTGTACGTTGTTCTCACTGAATGGACTTCTGAAGACGGTACTGTACGGCACCTTTGTAGTGTTAGACTTGCCGAAGAGTATTTTTTGCTGGGGCCAGTTGATCAAGCGCTGCTACTTCGACGGTTTCTGTTGAAGCAAGTAGAGTTAATCAGTGCCGGGACTCACGAGATCGACAGGATGCTTTCGCCAATACCGCCTGTCGTAAACGCCGGATTCCTTCTGTTGGACAGGAACCCAAACGGGTGCATCGTAAGTAATAGCTTTGCATTCTCGCCGGACGGATCGTTCTTCTCGGCAACGTCGGGGGAAAAAGCAGTGGAGCGCTGCGAAGCGAATTAGTCGCGTGGCACCTACATTTTCGACCAGTCTCAAGCAGACATTTGACGGAAAAATTCGAAAGGCAGCTTCGTCCCGCTCTGCCGACCTCGGGCTGCGCATCGATCTCGCGGGCGCGGCGAACGGCTTGTGTGGATGGCTCCTGCATAGCAAGTCCTTTTTGATCTGATTTGTGCATTTGTCAGAAGCAGTCATGTGTCCGGCCTGTTTGCGCGGTTTTGACCGCTGGCCCTGATGGGTTCCGCAACCCAGGTCCCTAACAGCTTCGCGGGCTATGATGCCCGGGCCATTCGGCCGGGTGTCCTGGTTTTGGCGGCTGACTTATGCACCATCACATCGCAGGTCTTGCTAACTCTTTGTTCCTTCTGCCGTTATACTGTTCGCGGGTTGTAAGGTTCGTTGCGAGTTAGCACCGCCCAGACGATCCGGGCCGTCTTGTTCGCCATGGCTACGGTGGCAACGCGGGCTGGTTTGCGTTCAAGCAATGACGTCAGCCATTTGCTGGCACGTTCCGGGTGCGACCGTGTTTGTCGGACAAGTGATGTCATGCCCACGACAAGCAGTGATCGCAAATACTGGTCGCCCATCTTTGTGATCCGCCCCAGCTTCTCTTTGCCGCCGCTGGATTTGTTTGCGGGGGTCAGACCCAGCCAGGCAGCAAACTCTCTGCCGTTTCGGAACTGATGCCCGTCGCCGATACTAGCAATGATCGCGGAAGCCGTTACCGTCCCAACGCCAGGGATCGTGCGCAACAAGCGGACACGCGCATCTTCTTTAGCGACCTGCTTCAGGCGATCTTCGTACCACCGAACACGCCTGTGAAGAGCCATGAGCTGTTCGGACAGGTTGCAGACCACCTCATTGGCGATGTCTGGCAAGTCGAGGATTTCGCCCAGGGTGATGTCTTCGGCAAACCCGATCACGCGGGCCAGCCCTCTTGGAATGTAAACGCCAAACTCGGCGGCCAGACCACGCAAACCGTTGATCAATTGCGTCCTTTGACGAACAAGAAGGTCACGCGCCCGGTGCAGCGACAGCAATGCTTGTTGCTCAACCGTCTTGATAGCCACAAAACGCATTGTCGGTCTGGTTACGGCTTCGCAGATCGCCTCAGCATCAATAGCGTCTGACTTCCCGCGTTTGACATACGGCTTCACATATATCGGTGGGATCAGTCGAACCTCGTGACCCAAAGCGGTGAGTTCACGGGCCCAATGATGCGCACTGCTGCAGGACTCCATACCAATCAGACAAGGCTCTAAGTTCGCGAAGAAAGGCAGAAACTGCGTCCGCCGTAGGGGCTTGTTGAACACCACCGCTTCAGTCGCAGTGATCCCATGGACTTGGAAAACGTTCTTGGCCAGATCAACGCCGATTGTGGTAACTTGCATGGGGTGGCTCCTCTCATAAGCAGATTTTTGACACCTGCACTATGGCGCATTGCGACGCCGGTTGGAGCAGGAGCCATCCACCCCATCAGGTTCGGTGAAGCTGCACTGCGGCGCGGTCTGGCAATATGAATGGCAGGAATGGGCCGTGTGCGGCAGCCCCTTGGGCCTTGATGCTAAAGGATGCTGCGCCCGCTCCTAGGTCTGGTACGAGCCCAAAATTGACCTAGTCATCGAGCAATGGTAAGCTGTCACTTACCATTTGTTGGAGATTGCAAAATGCGATGCCTCGTCGTCGGCGGCACTGGATTCTTGGGCGGTGCAATTGTGAATGCCTTGGCCTCAGATGGTCACAGTGTATCGATACTCTCGAGGGGCAAAACGGTTTCCAACGTCGCCCCGGACGTCGAGATTATCAGGGCAGATCGATATGAAGACTTGACGGCTGTGCAGGGCCGGCAGTTTGACTGGGCATTCGACACGTGCGCTTACACCCCAGCATCCGTGGAACGTCTCTTGATTGCACTTGGCAAAGATCTGAGCCGCTACATTCTGATTTCTTCTGTATCGGTCTACGGGACCTTTGCCGAAGACGGTCTCAGCGAGACAGCCACCGTGCCAGATGCATCGGCGGAGGATCATGAAAAAGCTGCCAGTCTGCCACGTGAAAACCGTGCTTCCGCGTTTGCCTACGGGACTTCTTATGGGCCACTAAAGCGCGCTTGTGAACAAAAGGCTGAAGAGCAGTTAGGTGAGCGTGCAACGTCCCTTAGGGTTGGCCTGTTGGTTGGTGCAGGCGACTACACTGATCGTTTGACTTGGTGGGTACGGAGGCTGGACGAAGCCAAAGGAGAACGGAAGAAAGTGCCTGTACCGGCTCCTCTAGATCGCCTCGTTCAGATGATTGATGTCAGAGACGCGGCAAACTTTGCATTGCGGTGCGCAAGTGACGATCTTTCGGGCATCTGGAATGTTACAGGGAAGCCGATTTCGCTTCACGAAGCGCTTATCGAAATTGCGAGAGTAATTGGGTCAGAAGCAGAGTTTGTTCCCGTTGAGGAGGAAAGGATTGTGAAGGCGGAAATTTCGCCTTGGACGGATGTTCCTCTCATGGCGCCGCCGACACCTCAGTTTAAGTACTTCCTTTCAATCGGGACAACAAAGGCACAGGCGGCTGGCCTCGTTTGTCGACCGTTTCCCGATACGATCACGCCTCTTCTTGATTGGGACAGGGCGCGCAGAGATGTAAACCTCAAGTGTGGCATGACACCGGATCAGGAAGCCCTGCTCCTAAAAACAGGCAGATAGCGAATGGCAGCAAAGTCCCGCATTGCCTCCCCTTTCAATATATACCGCCGGTTTCCAGCGGGCCGGGCGGGCGGTCTCAGCCGAGGACCGAAAAGCTGCTTTCGGCGTTGATGTCGCGCTTGCGGGAGTAGAAGCCCACGTCGATCTCGCGCCCGATATAGGGCAGCGTGAAGCGGAGCGGCGCGGCGTCGTGATCCGCCCCGCCCTCGCAGTACTCCACGAGTGCCGCCATCATCTTGCCCGCGATCGGCGCGTTCTTGTACTGGTTTCCGCTCGTGCCGCAGGCCATGTAGAAGCCCGGCAGGCAGGAGCGGTCGTAGATCGGGATCCAGTCGGTGGAGGCGTCGTAGAGATCGACCACGCCGCGGGTCCGCGACGGGATGCCGAGCGAGGGCACCCGCTGGGCGTAGCGCATGGCCTGCGTCGTCCACTGATCGGTGAAGGCGCGATTGTAATCGGTGTCGCTGTCGGCCCAGTCATGGGGGTCGCAATCGGGGTCTTCCGAGCCGATCAGGATGTGATTGCCCTGTTCGGGGCGCACGTAGCAGGCGATATCGCTGTCGGACACGATGCAGCCGGCGGTCTCGAAATCGAACCCGGCGGGCGCGGGGACATGGGCCACCTCCTGACGGAGCGGGCGGGTCCGGATCGTCATGTCGTCAAGCACGCCGGCCATCGCATTGATCCGGGCGGAGCCCGGGCCCGCCACATTGACCACCACGGGCGCATCGACCCGGCCCCCATCCGAAAGCGTCACCCCCGCGACGCGCCCGTTCTTCCGGGCGATCCCCGCGACCTCCACCCCGGTCCGCACCTGCGCCCCGTGCAGGCGCGCCGCCGCCAGCAGGTTCTGCGCGCTGAGCGCCGGATCGGTCACATAGCCGCCATTGGGCCAGAAGACCGCCCCGTCCATGCGCCTGCCGTTCGGCTGCCCGAAACCGGGATCGTCAAGGCGCTTGGCAGGCGCGAAACTGTCCATCGCATAGATCGGCAGACGGCGCTGGACCTCTTCGGCGGTCAGTTCCTCGAACGGGCAGCCAAGCTCGGCGGAGTAGCGCATGTGCCGGGCCAGATGGCCATTCGCCTCCGTCTTCATCACCAGGCATCCCACCTCGCGGAACCGGGCCAGATCGGTGCCCTCGGGCAGGCCCAGATAGGCGGCCCAGTCGCGCCAGTAGTGGTAGCCTTCCCAGGCGAAGGCCGTTCCGTCGAAGGTGGAATAATGCATCCGGATGATCGCGCAGGATCCGGCGGTGGAGCCGTGACCGGCCTGGGTGTTGCGGTCCAGCGAGAGCGTCTTCCAGCCGGCCTTGGACATCTCGAAGGCGATGGCGGCGCCGATCACCCCGGTGCCGATGATGATCGCGTCGGGCTGGCGTTCGGTCATGAGGTCTCTCCCTGATCTATCCGGCGGGCATAGGCGGTGAAATCGGCGATCTCCGCGGGCTGCGCGTGGCGGCCGGTGAACACATAGAGGTACATCGGCACGAGGCGCAGGCGGTCTTCCACCGGTTCGCGCAGATCGGCATCGTTATAGCCGATCTGCATGTAATAGAGCACGCGCGCGCGCGTCAGCGCCTCCAGCGGGTCGTAGCCGTGGCGGGTGAACATCGCGGTCAGCGCATCGAGGCGGAGCGCCTCGGAGCGGTCGAGCACCCGGCGCACCGCACCGGAGCGGCGGGCCCAGTCGCGCACTGCGAAGTCGAAGGCGATATCGAACAGCGCCGGGTTCACCACCGCGCGGAAGACATTGCAGACCGCCGCGGTGATCGTGGCGGCCTCGGCACCCGCGAGATCCACCAGAGCCGCGGTATTGGTCTTTTCCCAGTGATCCAGAAGCGCATCGAGCAGATCCTGACGGGAGGTGAAGTACCAGTAGAAGCTGGACCGAGACACGCCGAGCCGGTCGCCGAGCGCCAACACCTTCACCTGCTCCACCCCGTCGCTGACCAGCGCGTCGAGGGCGACGTTCAGCCAATCCTCCCGGGTGACCTTCACATTGCCGATCAGGGGTTCCTTGCTTGGATCGTCGCGGTGCAGCGGACGGGCACGGACCATGGCTCAACTCTCCGGCGGGGCGCCGCCCAGGGCGCTCTGGTGGCGGATATAGGCCTGCATCGCGGCCAGCCTGTCGGGATCCGTCGCGGGCGGGGTGAAACCGGCGAGCCGGTCCTGCCAGATCGACGTGGCGCGGGTATTGGCGTCAGGCGCGCCGCGGTCGCGCCATGTCCCGAAATTGGACCGCTCGGCCAGAAGCGGTTCGTAGAATTCCGTCTGGTAGCGCGCCATGGTCTGGCCGGCGGCGAAGAAATGGCCGCCCGGATGCACCTCGGCCAGGGCGTCCAGCCCGATCTCGGCATCGCCCGCCATCGTCTCGGCGCATATCTCGGCCACCATTTGCAGCACCTCCAGATCGGTGATCAGCTTTTCGTAGGACAGGGTCAAGCCGCCCTCAAGCCATCCCGCGGCATGGATCACCACGGTGGCCCCCGCCAGCAGGCAGCCCCAGAGGCCGAACTGGGTTTCGTTGGCGGCCTGCGCATCGTTGGCATTGGCGGCCGAACCGCTGGCACAGCGCCAGGGCAGCCCGATCCGCCGGGCCAGTTGACCGGCTGCGAGCGAGGCCTTGGCATGTTCCGGCGTTCCGAACGCGGGCGCACCCGATTTCATGTCCACATTGGAGGTGAATGTGCCGTAGCAGACCGGCGCGCCCGGCCGGATGAGCTGCGTCAGGGTGATCGCGGCCAGCGCCTCCGCATGGCTGAGGGTGATGGCGCCCGCCACGGTGATCGGCGCCATCGCCCCCATCAGCGTGAAGGGCGTGACGATGGAGACCTGACCCGCGCGCGCGAAGTCGATCAGCCCCTGGGCCATGGGCGTATCGAGCGTGCGCGGGGAATTGGTGTTGATGATCGTGTAGCAATGCGGGATCGCGCGGAACCCGTCATCGGAAAGACCCCGGAAATCACGCAGCATTTCAAAGCTTTGGTCCACCTGCGGACTGCCGCGCGAGAACACGAAGGGCAGCTTGTCGCTGAGCGTCAGCTGCGCCTCCATCGTGGTGTAGTGGCGCAGATGGACGGGCGCGTCCTGCGGCTCGATCAGGGGCGGCATCATGTGCAGAACGTCGAAGGCCTGTGTCAGCATCGTCAGTTCCCGGTAGTCGCGGATCGTACCGGGCCGCCGGCCGCGCAGCAGGTCGGTGGCGTGCGGCGCCCCCGCGCCGGGCTGAAAGATCAGATTGCCCGGTTCCAGTGTCAGATCCCGGTCGCGGTGGCCGGCCCTGACCGGGATGGACCGGGGCGCGGTTTCCAGCGCGGCAGCCACGATATCCCGCCCGATGAAGACCATTTCGGTTGCGTCATCGACCTTGGCCCCACCCGAGCCGAAGGCCCGCCGCGCCTCGGGCAGCAGGACCTTCATGCCAAGCGTTTCCAGCACCGTCAGCGCGGCCTCGTGGATCGCCTCGATCCGGTCGTCGGAAAAGACGCGCATCGGCGGGAACGGGTTTTTCAGATGGCGATAGTCAACCTTGCGCCGCGGCGGGTCCGAGCGGGCGGCCTCCCGCCCCCGCCTGAGGCCCCTGCGGGTCATCCGCGCATCGCCTTGCCGGCCGGATCGTAGGGCGACGGCGCGATGACCCGTGCGGGGCGTTCGGCGCCCACCACATGCACGCTCAGCGGCGTTCCGACACCGGATCTGTCGCAGTCGACCAGGGCCATGGCGAGCGATTTGCCGATATGGTGACCGTAGCCGCCCGAGGTGACGAACCCCACCTTCTCTCCCCTGGTCCAGACCGGCTCGAACCCGCTGGCATCGGCATCCGCCGCGTCGATCTCAAGGGTCACCAGCACCTGGGCCGGGCCGTTGCCATCGCGTTCCGCAAGCGCGGCCTCCCGGCCCAGAAAACCGGGCTTGTCCCAATCGATCCAGCGGTCCATGCCCGTCATGCCAGGGGTGTAGCCCTGGGTGAATTCGGCGTTCCAGATGCCGAAGCTCTTTTCCAGCCGTGTGGACAGCATCGCGTTGAAGCCGCATTCGCGGAGCCCCTGCCCGGCGCCCGCCTCCAGAAGCGTCCGGCGCAGCACCGCATGATCGCCATAGCGGCAGTTGATCTCGAAACCCAGTTCGCCGGTGACCGACATCCGTGCGACGCGGGCCCGGATCAGCCCGATATCGGCGGCCATGCAGCCCATGAACGGCAGGCCGGAGATATCGGTTTCCGCGACCTGTCCGAGCACGGCGCGGGACCGCGGCCCGGCAAGCGCGAAGCCGCAGATCTCCTCCCCCAGATCGCGGATTGCCACACCCTCGGCGAGATGGTCCCGGAACCAGCGCATGTGCCACGCGCGCAGGTAATAGCTGCCCATGATCCACCAGCTGCCATCGCCCCAGTTGAACACGGTCAGATCGCCCTTGAGCCTGCCGGTTTCCGACAGCATCGGCGCCAGCCGCGCCCGGCCCGGCGCAGGCAGTTTCGCGGCAAGCATGCGGTCGAGCCAGCCCTCGGCATTCGGCCCGGTGACTTCGTAGCGGGCGAAGCCGGTGATATCGATCAGGCCCACGGCCCCGCGGATGGCCCTGCATTCCGCGGCCACGATGTCATGAGCGTTGGAGCGCTTAAGGCTGGGCGTTTCGCTGAACCCGGCGGGCGCGAAATAGAGCGGCACCTCCAGATCCCAGCTTACGCCCCATTGGCAGCCCGCCGCGGTCATCGCGTCATGGGCGGGCGCGGTCTTGAGCGGGCGGCCCGCCGGAAGCTGCTCGTTCGGGTAGGTCATCACGAACCGGCGGGAATAGAACTGCCCGGTGGTTTCGCGGATATAGCGCCGGTTCTGCGCGTAGGGGCCATAGCGCGCCACATCCATCGGCCAGGCGTCGGCCTCGGGCTCTCCGTGGATCATCCATTCGGCCAGCGTCTTGCCCACGCCGCCCCCTTGCAGGAAGCCCGCCATGACCGCGCAGGCACACCAGTAACCCGGTTTGCCCGGCACCGGGCCGACCAGCGGGTTGCCATCGGGCGAGAAGGTGAAGGCCCCGTTCACCCATGTCTTCACGCCCACCTCCTGCAGGACGGGGTAGCGTTCGAAGCCCAGTGTCAGTTCCCGTTCGATCCGGTCCGTGTCTTCCTGAAACAGCTCCATCCCGTAATCCCACGGCGCGCCGTCCATCGCCCAGTGTTCATGGTCGATCTCGTAGATCCCCAGCAGCACACCCTTCTGATCCTGTCTGAGATAGGTGAACCCTTCGAGATCCACGGTCATCGGCACCTCGAAGGCGAGATCTTCCAGCGCCGGGATCGTATCGGAGATCAGGTAGTGGTGCTTGAGCGGGCTGACCGGCAAGTCGATGCCCGCCATCCGGCCAAGCTGCTTGGCCCAGAGCCCGCCCGCATTGACCACATGTTCGCAGGTCACGGTGCCCTTGTCGGTGACGAGGTGCCAGCCGTCGCGCGTCTGGATCAGATCCTCCACCTTCGTGTGCTCGAAGACGGCGGCCCCGCGTTTCCGGGCCGCGCCGGCATAGGCATGCACGGTGCCGGTGGTGTCGAGATACCCCTCGCGGTCGGCCCACATGCCGCCAAGAAGGCCCTCGGCGGACATGATCGGATTGAGCGCCACCGCTTCCTCGGGTGTCACGAGGCGGCAATCCTCGATGCCGATGGACTGAAACACCCGATAGGCCGATTGCAGCCATTCCCACCGGTCGGGCGTGCCCGCCATGGTCAGACCGCCGGTCATGTGCAGGCCGATATTCTGGCCGCTCTCCTCCTGAATTTCCTCCAGCAGGTCGATCGTATAGGCCTGAAGGGCCGCCATGTTCGGATCGGCGTTCAGCGCGTGAAAGCCGCCCGCCGCGTGCCAGGACGACCCCGCCGTCAGCACCGAGCGTTCCAGAAGACAAACATCGGACCAGCCGAATTTCGCCAGATGATAAAGCACCGATGCGCCGACCACGCCGCCGCCGATGACGACGACCCTGTAATGGGATTTCATGGGCACATCTCCCCCTCGCGCCGCTGTCCGGAACGACGCTACGCAGGGATCGGGACCCTGTCTAGACAGAATTGTCCAGTTCTGCTTTCGGGGTCAGACCACCTGTTTGCGCTGATCCTCGCGGCCCATGGCGATCAGCAGCGGCGCTTCGGCCTGCCGGGACTCGAACGCCGCCTTGTCGGTGAGCCCGCGCCAGTCACACGCGACAAGCGATTGCGCGACCGCCCCGCCAAGCGTGGTCCCCGGCCCGGTGACGATGAAGAGATCGGGGGCGAACTCCCGGGCTGCGACGGTGATTGCGCGCGTGAAATCATAGGGTTCGGTGATCTGGTGGCCCAGTGTGTAGGACCAGAGCGCGGCGGTGTCGGTCGCCTTCGGCCACCAGATCGCGCCGCGCCCGTCGATCAGCGGCGCGCTGGGCTGGGTGAACATATCAGGGGGCAGGGCCGCTCGGCCCCGTTCGGCGACCGGCGCCTGCATGTCGGTATGGAAGGCGGCGTGATTGGGCAGGCGCAGGGGCGCCGGGCCATCGGGCGGCACGGCGGCCTCGAACGCGGCGAGGCCATCGGCATCTCCGGCCAGAACCAGCATGCCGCCCAGATCGATCGACAGCGCCAGCCGATGACCCTTGCGCCCGTCGATCCGCGATACCAGAGCCAGAAGCTCGGCCCTGCGCGCGGGATCCGGGCGCCAGTCCTCCCCCACGACGGGATAGACCAGTTGCAGCCCGATCGACGCGTCCTGCATCAGCCGGCCCATGGTATTGACCACCCGGAAGCCGTTTTCGGCGCTGAGCGCACCGCCCGCGGCCAGCGCGATGTACCAGCCCATGGAATTGCCGGTGACCGCCACGATCTCGATATCGGGTGCCAGCGACAACGCATCGGCATAGGCGCTGGCATAGATCAGGGGGGAGGCGATGTCGCCGCGCGTGTGTGTCACCGGCTGAAAGCGGGGCGCGCCATCAAGGGCGGTGACCGGCGCCTGCCCCGCTTCGGCGCGGATCGCATCGAACCGCGCAAGCAGCCCGACCTTGTCGCCGTGATGGCGGGCGAGATACCCAAGCTCCGCCTTGTTGTAGGTGCCGCGACCGGGGCAGACCAACACCGCGCGCCGGGTCATCGGGCCGCTCCGGCAAGGGCGAGCGCGGCCCTGACGATCCCGTCGGCGGACGGCATGGTGGCGGCGTAGGCGGGCCCGGTGGCGATGAAACTGTCCTCCGCCGTGAGTCGGGCGAAGGAGGGTGTTCCGGCCTCCGCCAGGGTCGCCATCAGCGCCTCGGCCACGCCGCCGGACCGGCGGGTTTCATCGACGACGAGTACATGGGCGCAATCGGCAACCGCCTCCACCAGGGCGGCTTCCGGCAGGGGCGAAAGCCAGCGCAGATCGATCACCCGCGCGTCAACGCCCTGATCCAGAAGCTTTTTGCGGGCCTGCAGGGACAGATAGGCGCCGTTCCCGAAACTCACGATGGCCAGATCGGTGCCGGCGCCATGCTGCCCCGGCAGGCCCAGACCGATCCGCAGATCCGGCGCGGGATAGGTGCCCATCCATGCCCCGTCGCCGGGTTCGTGCAGATCCCGCATCGGATAGAGCGCGATGGGTTCGAGGAAGACGACGACCCGTTGCTCCTCCCGGGCGAGCCGGACGCATTCGCGGAGCATCTGCACCGCATCTTCGCCATTCGACGGGCATGCGAGGATCAGCCCCGGGATATCGCGCAGAACGGCCACCGAATTGTCATTGTGGAAATGCCCGCCGAACCCCTTCTGATAGCCCAGACCCGCGATCCGCAGCACCATCGGGTTGGTGAACTGGCCCCGGCTGAAGAAGGGCAGCGTCGCGGCCTCTCCCCGGAGCTGGTCTTCGGCATTGTGGAGATAGGCGAGGAACTGGATCTCGGGCATCGGAAGAAAGCCGTTCTGACCAAGACCGATGGCGAGGCCCAGAATGGATTGCTCGTCCAGCAGCGTGTCGATCATCCGGTCGGCGCCGAAACGCTGGTGGAGCTTCTGGGTGACGCCATAGACGCCGCCCTTGCGGCCCACATCCTCGCCCATCAGCACGATCTCGCGGTGCTCCAGCATCAGATCGGTCAGCGCCCAGTTGAGCAGGCGCGACATTGGCTGGGGCGTGTCGAGTTGTTTCAGATCGGCCCCGAAAGCGGCGGCGCGCGCCGCCGGCGTGGGGCCGTTGGTGGGGCGGCAGGCCCGTTTCGGCGGGATCAGGCTGGCCATCACATCGCGGGCGGTTTCAAGCCGGGGGCGGGTCACGGCATCGGCCGCGACCGCGTCCACGCGGGCGCAGGTCTCCTCATAGATCGCCAGAGCATCCGCGCGGGTCAGCGCGCCCGCCGCGTCGAGCAGGCGGACGGAATGCAGCAGCGGGTCGTTCGCCTCCTCCGCCTCGACATGAGCTTTCGGGAGATAGGTCGTGGGCAGATCGGCACCCGCATGGCCGTAAAGCCGGACCATGTTCAGATGCAGAAAGGCGGGTTTGCGGCGGCGGCGCACATAGGCCGCAGCCTCCGCGGCGACCTGCGCGGTGTCGTAGAGGTCAAGCCCGTCGGCGGCGAAATAGCGGATCCCGGGACGATGCATCATCGAGGCCGCGACCCAACCTTTGGGGGTCTGGGTGGAGATGCCGATGCCATTGTCTTCGCAGACAAAAAGCAGGGGCAGCGGGACCGACTGGATGGCGGTCCAGCCAGCCGTGTTGATCGCGCCCTGCGCGGTGGAATGATTGATCGAGGCGTCGCCGAAGGAGCACATGGCAATCGCATCATCGGCCAGCATCCGGTGTTCCGGCGGGTGACGGCGGGCCAGCCCGATGCCATAGGCGGCGCCCACGGCCTTGGGCAGATGGCTGGCGATGGTCGAGGTCTGCGGCGGGATCATCAGCGCCTTGGAGCCCAGAACCTTGTGCCGCCCGCCCGAAATCGGATCCTCGGAGGAACAGGCGAAGCTGAGCAGCATGTCCCAGGCGATGGACTGGCCCGGCACCTGATCGGCGCGGGCGATCTGAAACGCCGCATCGCGGTAATGGAGGAAGGCGATGTCGTCGGGGCGCAGCGCATGGGCCACGGCGGCCATGCCTTCATGGCCCGACGAGCCGATGGTGTAGAAGCCCTGCCCGGCCTTCTGCATCGCGCGGCTGGTGCGGTCGAGCGCGCGGCTGAGCACCTGCGCGCGGTACAGGCGGACCGCGTCGGGCCCGCTGAGCGCACCGTTGGGGGCGGCCCCCGGCGGCAGATCGCCGGAGCCGACCCGGTTCAGGAAATTCTGATGAACGATCTCGGCGCGATCCATGCCTGCCCCTCCGCTTGCTGCGGCGACGTTACCGCCGCGGCGCGGGGGATGGAAGCCGCGCCTTGCGCGCCCGGCGGCTTCGCATGCCCGGGCAGAGCCCCTGCCCCCGGCCGTGGCGGAAGAGGACGGTTTTTCACGACAGCGCAAAGCCTTACTGGGGCGCATAAGGCGCCGTGGCGAGCAGCTAGCGCTGCGAACCGGTCCAGTCCGGATGCATCCACGGCACCATGTTGGAGGCCGGCAGGGGCGGCTTGCCGAGGATATGATCGGCCGCCTTTTCACCCACCATGATCGACGGGGCGTTCAGATTGCCGTTGGTGATCTGCGGAAAGATCGAACTGTCGGCCAGCCGCAGACGATCCACCCCGATCACGCGGGTCTCCGGGTCGACCACCGCCATCGGATCGTCGGCCCGGCCCATCCGCGCCGTGCCGCAGGGGTGATAGGCGCTTTCGGCGTGTTCACGGATGAACCCGTCAAGCTCCTCGTCGGTCTGCAGGGCGGCGCCGGGCTGAATCTCGTGCCGCACGAAGGGGGCGAAGGCCTCCTGCGCGAAGATCTCCCGGGTCAGGCGGAGGCATTGGCGGAACTCTGTCCAATCCTGCTCATGGGACATGTAGTTGAAGGTGATTTTCGGGGCCTCCGCCGGATCTGCGGAGGCAAGCCGGACATGGCCCCGGGAGCGGCTGCGCATGGGACCGACATGGGCCTGAAACCCGTGGCCTTCGGAGGCCGCCCGCCCGTCATACCGGACCGCCATGGGCAGGAAATGGTACTGGATATCGGGGTAGTCGATTCCCGCGCCCGAGCGGATGAACGCCGCGGATTCGAACTGGTTCGACGCCCCGAGGCCGGTTTTCGTCAACAGCCATTGCGCCCCGATCACCGCCTTGGAGATCAGGTTCCAATAGCGGTAAAGCGTGATCGGCTGGCGGGAGGCGATCTGGAAATAGACCTCCAGATGATCCTGCAGGTTCGCGCCCACGCCGGGCCGGTCGGCGACAACCGGGAGCCCGTGTTCGGCCAGATGCGCCGCCGGCCCGATGCCGGACAGCATCAGAAGCTTGGGGGAATTGATCGACGAGGCCGCGACGATCACCTCGCGCCGGGCGCGCACCAGCTCGATGGCGCCGCCGCGCGCCACCTCCACGCCCACGGCGCGGCCCTCTTCGATCACGACCCGGCGGGCTTCGGCCCGGATCAGATCGCAGTTGGGACGCTTCAGCGCCGGCCGCAGATAGGCATTGGCCGCCGACCAGCGCCGCCCGCGCCAGACGGTCTGCTCCATCGGGCCGAAACCTTCCTGCTTCTCGCCGTTGTAATCGTCGGTCGTCTGATAGCCGGCCTGCCGCCCGGCCTCGACAAAGGCGTGGTAGAGCGGGTTCCGCCGCGGCCCGCGGGTGACGTGCAGCGGGCCGTCGGTGCCGCGCCATGCCCGGTCGCCATCGCGGGGGCCGGGATGCCAGTGCTCCATCCGTTTGTAATAGGGCAGCACGTCGGCATAGCTCCAGCCTTCTGCCCCCATCTCGGCCCAAGTGTCGAAATCGCGGGCATGACCGCGCACATAGACCATCCCGTTGATCGAACTGGAGCCGCCCAGCACCTTGCCGCGCGGCGTGGCGAGGCGCCGGTTGTTCAGATGCGGCTCGGGTTCGGAGCGGTAGCCCCAGTCATAGCGGGCCATGTTCATCGGATAGCTGAGCGCGGCGGGCATCTGGATGAACGGGCCCGCATCGGTGCCGCCCGCTTCGATCAGCAGAACGCTGGCGCCCGCCCCGGACAGGCGATAGGCCATGGCGCAGCCAGACGAGCCGGCGCCCACGATAACAAAATCCGCTTCCATGTCAGTGCCTTAGAAAGGAGCCTCCACATCGTTCATCGCGATGTAGACGGTCCGTGTCTGGGAGTAATGATTGAGCGCCTCGGCCGAGTTTTCGCGCCCGAGGCCGGAGGCCTTGACGCCCCCGAACGGCGCCTCCACCGGGGCCAGATTGTAACAGTTCACATAGCAGGTTCCGGCCTCGAAGCTTTGCACCACACGGTGGGCGCGGGTGATATCCCGGGTGAAGACACCGGCGGCGAGGCCGAATTCGGTCTCGTTCGCGCGCGCGATGACCTCCTCCTCGGTTTCGAAATCGAGTACGCTGAGAACCGGGCCGAAGATCTCCTCCCGGGCGATGGTCATCCCGTCGGTGACATCGGCGAAAACGGTGGGCGCGAGGAAGTACCCCTCGCGATCAAGCCGGTGGCCGCCGGTCACAAGTCGCGCGCCTTCCTGCTTGCCGCTCTCGATATAGCCGAGCACGATGTTCATCTGCGCCTCGGACGCCATCGGGCCGAAGCTGGTGGCCTCGTCCAGCGGGTCGCCGATCACCGCACCGGCCAGCCGCTCGGTCAGGCGGGCGAGAAACGCATCCCTGATCCCGGATTGCACGAAGACCCGCGTGCCGTTGGAGCAGACCTGCCCGGAGGAATAGAAATTGGCCATGATCGCGCCGGAAACGGCGTTTTCCAGATCCGCGTCGTCGAAGATGACAAGGGGGGATTTGCCGCCCAGTTCCATGGTGACGTGCTTCATGCCCGCCGCCGCGGCCGCATAGACCCGGGTGCCGGTCGGCGCGGAACCGGTGAGCGACACCTTGGCCACGCGCGGATCGGTGGAGAGCGCCGCGCCCACGGGCCCGTAGCCCTGAATCACGTTCATCAGACCGGGCGGGGCCCCCGCCTCGGTCAGGATTTCGGCGATTTTCAGGGCGCAGAGCGGGGTGGTTTCGGACGGTTTGAAAACCATCGCATTGCCGCAGGCAAGCGCGGGCGCGGTTTTCCAGCAGGCGATTTGCGTGGGGTAGTTCCATGCGCCAAGGCCCGCGCAGACGCCCAGGGGCTCGCGGACAGTATAGGCGAAATCGCCGCCGGGAAGCGGGATATGCCGGCCCGTCATGGTGGCCGCATGGGCCGCGAAGTATTCCAGCGCGTCGGCGCCGGATGTGGCGTCGGCGACCAGCGTTTCCTGAAGCGGCTTGCCGGTGTCATAGGTCTCCAGCACGCTGAGATCGCGGTTGCGCGCGCGCATGATGTCGGCGGCCCTGCGCAGGATGCGGGACCGCTCCGCCCCGCTTGTCCGGGCCCAGAGCTTCTGCGCCGCCTGCGCGGCCTCCAGCGCCTGATCGACGATGGCGGGCGTCGCGGCGTGAAGCGTGCAAAGGGTCTTGCCCGTCGCCGGATAGATCACCGGGATCGGGTCGCCGGAGGTGTCCTCCACATAGGCGCCGTTGATGTAATGGCTGGCTTCGGGCGGGGTGAAGCGCATGGCGGGTCCTTATCCTCCTTGCAGCCGGGACTGCGTTTTATCTTTGAAATCAGGTATTTGGGTGCAGGGGCGCCGGTGGCGGGAGTGCCGCCTGACAGGGGCGGCGGGCGCGGGCCTGTCTGCGGCGGCTTGGGTCATTCGCCGACCCCTCGGTCGAGCGCGGTGTCGAGATACGTCATGATGAGCGTGATCGCGTCCTCCCCGCTCAACCGCTCAGTCCCAAGCGCCTGCCGGATGTAGAGCCCGTCGATCATGGCCGCGATGCCGCGGGTCAGTTGCGCGGCGCGGGGCCCGGCAAGCTTGTGCAGATCGTGATGGAGATTGCTGCGCAGCCGCGCGTGGTAAAGCCGCAAGAGCCGCGCGGCTTCGTCAGAGCGTTGCGCCTGCACATAGAAATTCAGCCATGCGGCAACGACCTCGGGCCGGAAGTGACTGGTGGAGAAACTGGCGCGGATCACCGCCTCCACCCGCGCGCGCGGGGTTCTGGCCATGCTCAGCGCACCGCGCACCTCGGCGCCGTAAAGGGTCAGCACATGGCGCATGGCGGCGGCGAACATCTGCTCCTTGCCGCCGAAATAATGATGGGCCAGAGCGCTGGACATGCCCGCACGCTTTGCAATCTGCGCCACGGTGATGTCTAACGTGCCTACACGGCCGATCTCCACGATCGTTGCCTCGACCAAAGCAGATCGACGGAGGGGTTCCATTCCGATTTTGGGCACACTCATCTCCGTTGACAGGACAGGACGTGAGACTCGTTAATGTTGACTGACGAGTCAATCAAAAACAGGGAGTAACACAATGCTGAAACTGACGACAACCTCCGCCATCGCGCTGGTGATGGGTGCGGGCCTTGCGGCCGCCGATTGCGAGACGATCACGTTCTCGGATGTGGGCTGGACCGACATCACCGCGACCACGGCGGCAACCACCTATGTGCTCGACGCGCTTGGCTACGAGACGGATATTCAGGTGCTGTCGGTGCCGGTGACCTATACCGCGCTGGCCGCCGGCGATATCGACATCTTCCTTGGCAACTGGATGCCGACGATGGAGGCCGATATCGCGCCCTATCGCGAGGCGGGCACGGTGGACACGGTCCGCGCGAACCTTGAAGGCGCAAAATACACGCTGGCCACGAACGCGGCCGGGGCGGCCCTCGGGATCACCAGCTTCGACGCCATCGCCGCCAATGCGGACGCGCTGGAGGCCGAGATCTTCGGGATCGAGCCCGGCAATGACGGCAACCGGCTGATCCTTGACATGATCGAGGCGGATGCGTTCGGGCTGAGCGGGTTCGAAGTGGTGGAAAGCTCCGAGGCGGGCATGCTGGCGCAGGTTGCCCGGGCATCGGACCGCGACGAGCCGATCGTGTTCCTGGGCTGGGAGCCGCACCCGATGAACGCGAATTTCGACCTGACCTATCTGGAGGGCGGCGACGACTGGTTCGGCCCCAATCTGGGCGGGGCGACGGTATACACCAACACCTCCGCCGGGTTCGTGGAGGCCTGCCCGAATGTGGGCGCGCTCCTGCAGAACCTGGAGTTCACGCTGGCCATGGAAAACGAGATCATGGGGGCGATCCTGAACGATGGCGAGGACCCGCGCGATGCGGCCGAGGCGTGGCTTTCGGCCAATCGCGATGTCCTGCCCGTCTGGCTGGACGGCGTGACCACCGCAGATGGCGGCGATGCGCTTGAGGCCGTCAACGCCGCGCTGGACATGTAAACCGACATTCGGGCAGGCGCACGACCTGCGCCCGCCCAGCCGGTCCCGGCCCCCCGCCTTGGGGGCCGGGCCGGTTTTTGCGAGACCGGGGGCGAGATGCTGGACTGGATAGAAGACAACAAGATCCCCGTCGGGCGGGTCGCGGGCGGTGCGTTCGACTGGCTGCAGGAAAACGGCGCATGGTTCTTCGATGGGCTGTCGATCCTGCTGGAGGCGATGATCGACGGCATTCTGGCCGTGTTGCAGGACCCGCTGGACATCTCCTGGGCGACGGGGGCGGAGGATTACCAGCCGCTTTACAGCCCCGATCTGCATCCGTTCCTGATTATCCTGATCTTCACCGCGCTCGCCTGGCTGATCCATCGCCGCTGGCAGGTTCCGGCACTTATCTTCGCGGGCTTTCTGTTCATCCTGAACCAGGGATACTGGGAGGAAACGACCGAGAGCCTGACGCTGGTTCTGTCGGCCTGCGTGGTCTGCATGGCGGTGGGTGTGCCCATCGGTATCGCCGCGGCGCACCGGCCCCGGCTTTATCAGTTCATGCGGCCGGTGCTTGACCTGATGCAGACGCTGCCGACCTTCGTCTACCTGATCCCGGCGATCGTGTTTTTCGGCATCGGCATGGTGCCGGGCCTGATCGCCACGGTGATCTTCGTGCTGCCGGCGCCGATCCGGCTGACGCATCTGGGCATCTCGTCGACGCCGCAGCCGCTGATCGAGGCGGCGGAGGCGTTCGGGGCCACGCCGCGGCAGAAGCTGTGGAAGGTGGAACTGCCCTATGCGCTGCCGCAGATCATGGCGGGGCTGAACCAGACGATCATGCTGTCGCTGTCGATGGTGGTGATCGCGGCGCTGGTGGGCGCGGACGGGTTGGGCGTGCCGGTCGTGCGCGCGCTCAATTCGGTGAACACCTCGCTCGGGTTCGAAAGCGGGTTCATCATCGTGGTCGTGGCCATCATGCTCGACCGCATGTTGCGGGTGGAGCGGAAATGAGCGTTGCGGTCGAATTCGAAAATGTCTCCATCGTCTTCGGCGACAAGCCGGAGAGCGCCCTGCCGCTGATGGACGAGGGAAAATCGCGCCATGACGTGCAGGCGGCCTGCGGGCAGGTTCTGGGCGTGCACAATTGCGATCTGTCGGTGGAGGAAGGCGAGATCCTGGTACTGATGGGGCTGTCGGGCTCGGGCAAGTCCACGCTTCTGCGGGCGGTCAACGGGCTGAACCCCGTGGTGCGCGGCGCTGTGCGGGTCAATGACGGGGCGCAGATGGTGGATGTGACCCATGCCAATGCCGCCACGCTCCGCCGGATGCGGCAAAGCCAGATCGCGATGGTGTTTCAGCAATTCGGCCTGCTGCCCTGGCGCAGTGTGCGGGAAAACGTGGGCCTTGGTCTGGAACTCGGCGGCATGTCCGCCGCCGCGCGGCGCGAGAAGGTCGACGCGCAGCTGGAGCTTGTGGGTCTTACCGACTGGGCGGAGCGCAAGGTGGGCGATCTGTCGGGCGGCATGCAACAGCGCGTGGGTCTGGCCCGTGCCTTCGTGACCGACGCGCCGATCCTGTTGATGGACGAGCCGTTTTCCGCGCTTGATCCGCTGATCCGGACCCGTCTGCAGGATGAGCTGATCGAGCTGCAACAGACCTTGAAGCGGACGATCATCTTCGTCAGCCACGATCTGGACGAGGCGTTCAAGCTGGGCGACCGGATCGCGATCATGGAGGGCGGGCGGATCGTGCAATGCGGCACGCCCAAGGAGATCTATTCGGACCCGGCGGATGCCTATGTGTCCGATTTCGTGGCCCATATGAACCCGCTTGGCGTGCTCTGCGCGCGTGACGTGATGGTGCCGGTGGAGGGCGAACCGACGCTGTGGGTCGGCCCCGATGAGGATATCCGCCAGGTGATGGAGATGATCGGCGGGGAGGATCACCCGGTGGGCGTGGAGCAGGACGGCAAGGTTCTGGGGCAGGTCACCAAGGATCGGGTGCTGGAAAAACTGCTGGACCCGCGGGCCAGCTGAGCAGGCGCGCCCTCAATCGACGGATATCGCCCCCGCCTCCACCATCGCGGTGGCGCCCGTCATCTCGCCCAGGGGCGGGATCGCATCGCCCTGATGCGCGGCGCGGCGCCCGGCCACGATCTGCCCCCGTTCCAGCGCGATGCCCGCGATCAGTTCCGCCTCTGCCGGAGCCATCGCATAGATGCCATCCGCATCGGCCAGAACCGCATCGCCGGAGGAGACCGCCACGCCGCCGCAGGAGACCGGCACCCGGGCCCGCCCGCCGAGATCGAGCAGCCGCGTGGTGATGGGCGACGTGCCCCGGCACCAGACCGGAAACCCCAGATCGGCCAGTTCGGCCGTGTCCGTGCAGGGCCCGTCGATCACCGCGGCGATGATGCCCACGCGCATGGCCGCGCCGGCCACACCATCGCCCAGACAGGCATGGCGGGTGTCGCCCAGACGGTCGATCACCAGAATATCGCCGGGCCGGGCCAGCCCGATGGCGTGATGCAGGATCGTGGAACAGGGGCCGGGGCATTGCACGGTCAGCGCGCGGCCCGCCACGCGCGGGGCCAGCCCGGCATTGGGGCGCAGCCCCGTATCCATCGCCCCCCAGTAGAGGATATGGCCCAGCATCGTGGTTTCGCATTGCATCAGCGTGTCGATCAGGCTGTCGGCAAGCGGCGCGGGCGCGGGCCCGATGCGGTATTTCGGCGGCGACGGCAAACTCTGGTTCATCTTTCTGACCTCAATGTCGGATCCAACCGGTCGCGCAGCCAGTCGCCCGTCAGGCTGACCGACAGCGCCAGAAGGAAAATGATCGCGCCCGGAAACAGCGTCAGCCACCACGCGGTCAACAGACGGTCGCGCCCCTCGCTCATGATCTGGCCGAGGCTGGTGAGCGGGGGCTGCACGCCGAGGCCCAGAAACGACAGCGCGGTTTCCAGCAGCACCGTCAGCGGCAGGTTCACGGTGAACTGCACGAGCGCCACGTTCAGGATGTTGGGCAGGACATGGCGCAGATAGATGCGCATGGGCGAGGCGCCGAGCGCGCGGACGGCGGTGACATATCCATGCTCCTTCGCCGACAGCGTGGCGCCGCGCATCAGGCGGGCATAGACCTCCCAGCCGTTCAGACCGATCAGGAGCAGGAACAGCACGAAGCTGTTGTCGAACATCGCCAGCACGAACAGCGCCACCACGATGATCGGAAGCGAGGCCTGAACGTCGATCGCGGCGACGATCACCGCTTCGGTCGGGCCGCGGCGCGCGGCGGCGAGGATACCGAGGAGCGACCCGAGAATGGCCCCGATCAACGTGCCCGCGATGGCCACGATCAGCGTGATCTGCGCACCCACGGCAAGGCGGACAAGCACATCGCGGCCGCGCGCATCCGTCCCGAGGAGATACTCGGGCGAGCCCGGCGGCAGCAGCCGGTCGAACATCGAGGTCGCGCGGAATTCATGCGGGCTGAGAAACTGGCCGAAAAGCGCGAAGAGCACGAAGGCCGCGATGAAGACCAGCGACAGCCGGACGCTCCACGGCATCGGCGGCGGGCGATATGTGGCGACCCCGCTCATCTCATTTCACCCGGATCCGCGGGTCGATGACCAGATAGAGCAGATCGACGATGAGATTGGCCATGATCATCGTGAAGGCCACGGCCAGAACCAGAAACTGCACGGTGGCGATGTCGCGCGTGGCGACCGAGCGCACCAGAAGCTGGCCCACACCGGGCCAGGCAAAGACCTGTTCGGTCACGACGGAGCCCGCGATCAGCGCGCCGAGCGACAGGCCCACGAGGGTGACCAGCGGGATCGCGGCATTGGGCGCGGCATGTAGGATCAGGCGGCGCGCGAAGGGGATGCCGCGCGCCTCGGCCGCGCGCATGAAGGGCGCGTTGATGGTCTCCAGCAGGGAGGATCGGGCGAAGCGGGCGAAACTGCCCATGGCGGCCAGCCCGAGGGTCAGCGCCGGGAACAGCACATTGGCGCTCGCGCCCGCCAGAAACACCTGAAAGACCAGCGCGCCGATCAGGATCAGGCAAAGACCGAAGAGAAAATTGGGCATCGCGAAGGCAAAGACCGAAAACCCCATCACCGCCCGGTCGAGCAGCCGGCCCCGGTTGATCGCGGCAATCGCCCCAAGGGCGATGCCGAGGACAAGCGCGATGGAGAGCGCGGTGAGCCCGAGATGCAGGGTATAGGGCAGACGGTCGAGAAAGAGCGCCTCCACCGGGCGGCCGGTATGGATCGAATAGCCGAACTCCCCCCGGAACAGGCCGCCGATATAGCTGGTGTATTGCTGCCAGAGCGGTTGATCGAGCCCCATCGCGCGGGCGTATTGGTCGATCACCTCCTGCGGGGCATCGGGGGGCGCAAGCGCGGCGGCGGGATCGCCCGAAAAGCGGATGAAGATGAAGACCAGCGAAACCGTGATCAGCAGCGTGATGATGGCGCGAAGCACGCGGGAGAGGATGTAGCCGGTCATGCCGCGCCCTCCTCCATCGCGAGGCCAAGGCCCGGCGCGGCGGCAAGCAGCGCGCGGGTATAGGCATGGGCCGGGCGGTCGAAAACCTGCCCGGTCGCGCCGCTTTCGACCACGCGGCCCTGCTGCATCACCAGAATGTCGTCGCTGATGGCGCGGGCCACGCGCAGATCATGGGTGATGAAGACCATCGCGAAGCCGAACCGGGCCTGCATGTCGCGGAAGAGATCGAGGATCTGCGCCTGGATCGAGACATCGAGCGCCGAGACGGCCTCGTCCGCGATCAGCAGTTCGGGCTCCAGCGCGAGCGCGCGCGCGATGCAGATCCGCTGCCGCTGCCCGCCGGAAAACTCATGCGGGTAGCGGTCTGCGGACTGGGCGGTGAGGCCGGTCAGTTCCAGCAGATCCTCGGCCTTCCTGCGGGCCTCGGCCACGGGCATGCCGTGGATGATCGGGCCCTCGGCGATGGCCGAGCGGATCGTCTGGCGCGGGTTCAGCGCGCTGTACGGATCCTGCAGGACCACCTGCACCGATTTGCGCAGGCGTTGCAGATCGCGGCCGGCCAGATGGGTGATGTCCGCGCCCTTGAAGCGGATCGTGCCGCGCTCCACCTCCTCCAGCCGCAGAAGGCAGCGCGCGAGGGAGGATTTGCCCGAGCCGCTTTCGCCCACCACCGCCAATGTCCGCCCCGGCGCCAGCGACAGGGAGACATCGCGCACGGCCTGCGTGACCCGCCGGTTGAAGACCGGGCCGGAGCGGTAGGTGAGATGCAGCCCGTCCGCCTCCAGAATCGGGGCTTCTTCCGCCCGCGACGGCTTGGCGCCGGTGGGCCGCGAGGCGGCGATAAGGCGCTGCGTATAGGGGTGTTGCGGGCGATCGAGCACGTCCCCCGCGCGCCCCGCCTCGACAATCCGGCCATCCTTCATCACCGCCACGCGATCGGCGATTTCGGCCACCACGCCGAAATCATGGGTGATGAACAGGACCGACGCGCCGGTGTCGGCCTTGAGCGCCGCTATCAGATCAAGGATTTCGGCCTGCGTCGTGACGTCGAGCGCCGTCGTCGGCTCGTCGGCCACCAGAAGCGCGGGCTTCAGCAAGAGCGCGCCGGCAATCACCACGCGCTGCGCCTGCCCGCCGGACAACTGATGCGGATAGGCCGCGAAAATCCGGGCCGGATCGGGCAGGCGCACGGCCTCGAACATGTCCAGCACCCGGTCGCGCCGCTCCGCCGCGGGCACGCCGTGGACCTTCAGGATCTCCTCCAGTTGCCGCCCGACGCGTTTGACCGGGTTGAGGCTGGCGCCGGCATCCTGAAAGATCATCGCCATCCTGACCGAACGCAGCGCCTGATAGGCCGCATCGCGTTGTGACGGCAGCACCTTGTCCTGCAACCGGATACTGCCGCTCGTGACCGGAAGCGCCCGCGGCAGCATGCCCAGAATGGCCTGCCCGATCACCGATTTGCCCGAGCCGCTTTCGCCGACAAGGCACAAGGTCTCGCCGGGATGGATCTGAAAGGAGATGTCGGTGACCGCCTCGGCGCGGTCCCCGCCGGGGGGCAGGCCGATGCCGAGGCCGTTCACCGACAAAAGCGGGGGCGCTGACGCATCCCCGCCCGGCGTTTTCGTCATTCGCCACCGCCCATGTAGAGGCTGTCGAAGATGGTGACGGCGGAATTGCCCGGATCCCAGTCGAGATCGGCATCCACGGCATAGCTGACCACATTGCGCCACAGATACATGCCCGGGGTGATGTTCTCCCACTCCTCCACCAGAGCCAGATAGGCGGCGTTGCGCTCCTCGAATTCCTGCGCCTGCTCGAAGGCCTCGCCCAGTTCGTAGAACCGTTCGGACGCCTCCCATGTGCGATGCGCCGCCCGCACCCGGCTCGATTCCGGGCCCCAGTCCATCCAGAGCGGACGATAGGGATCGCCGGAAAACTCGCTCGACATGGACATGTTCAGAAGATGGAACGGGCGTTCATAGGCCAGCGAGAAGTTGTCCTTGATCTCGATGGCCACGTTGATGCCGACCTCGCGCCACTGCTCCACCATGAACTCGGCGGCGATTTCGTAATTCGGGTAGAATCCGCGCACGATATGCCAGCTAAGCTCCTCCCCCGCATAGTCGCTGGCGGCCAGCAACTCGCGGGCGCGGTCGGGGTCGTAGGTGATCCGCGGCTGCCGGTCGGGGTCGTAATAGGCGCCATATTCCGGGAAGTTGAACGGCGCCGGCACAAAGGTCGCCCCGCCCCAGATCGCATCGGTGATCGACACCCGGTCGACGGCGGCCACCATCGCCTGACGCAGGTTCACATCCGTCAGCGGATTGTCCGGAAGATCCTCCGTTTCCAGCATGTTGAACGCGAACATCGGGTAGTTCTCGATGCTCTTGGTCATGACGGTCACCCCGGGTGTCCCCTCCACCTGGCCGATCTGGTCGGCCGGCACAGACACGACCACATCGAACTCGCCCGCAACCAGCCCTGCGAAGCGGGTGGAGAACTCGGGCACGATCTGGAAGGTCAGGCTGTCGGCGGGCACATCGCCGCCCCAATAGTCGTCAAACGCCTCCGCCACGACCGAGACGGAGGGATCGAAGGACACCATCCGGTAGGGCCCGGTGCCCATGGGCATCTGGCCGAAGGCATCGGTGCCGACCTCCTGATAATAATGGGCGGGCAACACGAACCCGAGCGGGGTGACAAGCCGGTAGATGAAGTTCGGATCGGGATAGCTCGTCTCCACCTCGACGGTCAGGGGGCCGGTCGCTTCCACGCGGATGATGCCGCGGGCATAGCGGGTGCCGCGCGGGGCCAGAGGCTCCTCCCCCCAGAGCCGTTCGGCGGACATGGAGAACGCCACATCCTCGGCATCCATGATATGCCCGTCATGGAACGGCACGCCCTCGCGCAGATTGATCTGCCAGACATTGGGCGACAGGCGTTCCCAGCTTTCGGCCAGCCATGGCACAAGCTCCGTCCCGTCTGGGTCTTCCCAGCGGTTCCGCCGCACGAGCGTGTCGAAGATGTTGGAATGCACCCGCGCCCCGGAGGTGGAAATGCCGATCACCGGGTCCATGGTGGGCCACAGATTGTCGACCGCGATCACCAGATCGGGGCGGTCCTGGGCGAAGGCGCCACCGGCGGTAACAAGCGCGGCGGCGGTCGTGAGCAGAAATCTGCGGAACTGGGGCATGTGGGGTCTCCTGTCGGATTGCGCCCGTATCAGGCGGACGCTGTTTCATGGGCGCTGATGCGCGTGAATGTGTAGTCGCGTTCGTTTTCGAGCGACGGGATCTGCTGGCGCGCCGCCGCGACCCTGGCGATGTCGAGCGACACGGAGATCTGGCCGGGCGTGTCGCCGCCCAGATCCGCCATCACCTCGCCCCAGGGGTCGATGATGAGGGAATGCCCCCATGTGGTGCGGCCATCCTCGTGATCGCCAACCTGTGCGGCCGCCACCACGTACGCCCCGTTTTCGATGGCGCGGGCCCGCAGCAGAACCTCCCAATGCGCGCGGCCCGTGGGAACGGTGAAGGCCGACGGGATGAACAGAACCGTCGCCCCGGCCTTGGCATAATCGCGGTAAAGATGGGGAAAGCGCAGATCGTAGCAGATGCTGAGACCCCAGGGGCCCCAGGGCGTGTCCACCAGCACCGCTTCGGTGCCGGGCGCGTAGCGGTCGGATTCGCCCGTGGGCTTGCGCCCTTCGAGAAAGACGTCGAACAGATGCACCTTGTCGTAGCGCGCGACGATCGCCCCCGACGGGTCGATCAGCGTTCCATGGTTCAGATAGCGGCCGTCGGCGGCCTTGACCGGGGTCGAACCGGGCTGGATCCAGAGCCCGTATTTGGCCGCAAGCCCCCGGCAGGTCAGCAAAAACGGATCCTCCGCCTCGGTCGTGATCTGGCGCCGCGCATCCTCCTTGTCCTTGTTCATCAGCCCCGCGGCCTCGGGCAGGGCCAGAAGATGGCACCCGTCCGCCGCAGCCCGATGCGCGGCCTCATCGACCGTCACCTGATTGACCGCATGGCGGTTGCCGGATGTCATTTGCAGCATCGAAACGCGCAGGTCTGATGTCATCACTCACCCCGGAAGCTAGCCTTATATGTCAACGATATGCAGAAAAACCCGCCCGAAAAAGCGCAATAAACTTGCGTATCGTCGAATTTCCTAACATGTTTGGGCATGACCCGCGCCCGCCGCCTCCCGCCGCTCAACGGTCTCCGCGTGCTGGAGGCCATCGGAGAGACCGGTTCGGTCACGGCGGCAGCGAAGCGATTGCATGTCTCCCATTCCGCCGTCAGCCATCATGTGAAGCAGCTGGAGGCATGGGTCGGGCAGCCGCTTTTCACCCGGCGCGGGCGCACGATCGCCCTGACCGAGGCGGGCGAAAGCCTTGCCGGTGTCGTGCATTCCTCCTTCGATGCGATCCGGCACGAGCTGGACCGCCTGCCGATCCGGTTCGAACGCTCGGTCAGCCTGTCGGCCCTGCCGATCATCGCCGAAACCGTGATCCTGCCGCAGTTGCACCGCTTCACCGAACAGCATCCGGAGATCAGCCTGCATCTGAGCCTTGCCCAGACCGACCGGCCCAAGACCCCGGCCCCCGACATCGAACTCATGTTCCGCGAACGGGGTCGGATACTGCCCGAGGAGACGATCATGCTGCCCGGAACGGCGGTGCCGGTGGCCGCGCCAGCGCTTCTGACGCGATTGGGCGGCGATCCGGTCCGGCTGCTGGAAAAGGGCCCGTTGATCGCGGATGAGGATTTTCGCATGTGGCAACGCTGGCGCGATCTGGCCAAAGACCGGATTGGAGCGCCGGATTACGCGCCGCAACTGATCCTTGAGGGATCGTTCCTGTTGCAGAAGGCCGCGCTGAACGGTCTGGGCGCGGCGATCTGCCGGACGGCCACCATTCAGGCCGATCTGGATCGGGGCGCGCTGGTGCGCCTGTCGGAGATCGCGATCGACGAAAACTGGTTCTATACGCTGCGCCTTGCCCCGCCGCGCGCCGATGCGCCGGAAGTGCTGGCGGTGCAGGACTGGCTGATATCGCTCGGCGCGGACCACCGCCCCATCTCGCAGCCTGCGTCGCGGGCCGGAGCGCCGACGGCCGCCGCCTAGCCCCGCGCGGCGACCTGCTGCGCGATGCCGGGAAGCACCGATTGCACCTGATGCGGTGCCATGCCCGGCCGCAGCGCGGGGTGATAGAGGATCTGCAGCAGCAACTCGTCATGGCGGGTGAGCACGCCGAATTCCTCGTCATCGTTGAAAATCGAAGGCCAGGCGTTCGGGCTGTCATTGGCCAGCCCCATGCCCTGCGCAAGCTCCTCCTCGATACAGGACTGGCGCATGCGCGGCGGGTGTTCGGCGCGCACGATGGCGATGGCCTGAACATAGCCCTGCGCCAGATCGCGGCCGGGCACCGCCACCACCATGCAGAAGGTATTGCGACCCATGCCGGTGACCGCGCTGACCGCGGCGCGGCTGAGGCCCGGCACCAGTTGGCGCAATGTCGGCCCGAGGCCCGCGCGTTCCGCATCGCTGACGATCAGGACGTGGAAATTGGGTGAATTGGCAGTGACCGCCACGGGATGGCCCGACGCAGTCTGCAACCGGTGCGCCACCTGGCGCACGGTGGCCATGTCGGCGCGTTGCTGGGCCCCGCCCACTGACATGCCGAAGCGCACCCCAAGCCGCACCGGTGCCACCCATCGCCGCAACGGCGCGGCGTGGCCGGTGCTGGAGACGCCGCCGCCGCGGAGACTGTATTCCGACCGCATGGCGATCTGCATGAAACTGGCACTGAGCTCGCTGGCGCCAAGCCGCGCGCCGCGCGGGCGGCGATCCTGCCGGAGACTGCCCTGCCCCACCAGCTGCTGCTCAAGCTGGCGATAATAGGCCGCCAGCCGGGAGCCCGTCGGATCGGCGGAGCGGGCGGCAATATTGGCGGGCGTCGCGGTCGAGGCGGTCACCTGCTGCGCCGCGGCCTCCCCCCATCCGAATGCCATGCCCAGAATACAGCACAGCCATACCGTCCACGGCGATCTCTTCGCTTTGGCAAGACAGGACAAGACAAATCCCTTCGCAGTCAGGCCGCCCGGTGAGGACGGCAAACGGGCACCCAGCAGCCCATGCACGCCCACCCAAGTTCGGGAGCGATTCCGCGAAAGTCAAATCAAGCTTTTGCGGCAGCGCAGCATCCCGCCCGCCTGCCCCTACGTCACAGGGCGGTCGTCACACCGGCCGATTGCAACGCATGGAGACGGGCATAGGCCCCCTCCGCCGCCATCAGACCGGCATGGGTGCCCTCTTCGACGACACGGCCCTTGTCCATCACCACGATCAGATCGGCGTCGCGGATGGTGGACAGACGGTGCGCGATGACAAGGGTGGTGCGCCCGTGCGACAGCCGGGTCAGCGCCTCCTGAACAAGCTGTTCGGATTTCGCATCGAGGGCGGAGGTCGGCTCGTCCAGCAGCAGGATCGGCGCATCGCGCAGCATCGCGCGGGCGATCGCGACGCGCTGCCGCTGCCCGCCCGAGAGCGTCGAGCCGCGGGGACCGACGGTGGTTTCCAGCCCCCCCGGCAGGGCATCGGCGAAATCGGTGACCGAAGCGGCCTCGGCGGCGGCGCGGATCTCCGCCTCACTGGCATCGAGCCGGCCAAGGCGGATGTTCTGCGCGATGCTTTGATCGAACAGCGCGGTTTCCTGCCCGACAACGGCGATACTGTCGCGCAGCCGGTCCAGCTCGGCCTCGGTCGTCGCCGTGTCGCCGATGGTGATCCGGCCCGATACCGGGTCGATCAGCCGGGTCATCAGGCCGAAGACCGTGCTTTTCCCCGCGCCCGACGGGCCGACAAGGGCAGTCGTCTTGCCTTCGGCGGCGCGAAAGCTGAGCCCGTTCAGGACCGGCGCATCCCCATAGGCGAAATGCACGTCGTCGAACACGATATCGCCGGGGCTGAGCGGTTTCGGAGTGGCCGGGTTCAGGATGGTGGGCCGGGCGTTCAGCACCTCGTAGATACGCTGCAGCGAGGCAAGCGCAGCCTGGATGCTGGCCGACAGGCTGAACAACCGGCGGACCGGATCCATGACCAGCGCCAGCGCGGTGAAAAAGGACATGAACTGCCCCACGGTCTTTTCGCCGGCCACGATTTCCGCACCGCCCACCAGCAAGACCAACATGCAGGCCAGCGCCGCCATCACATCGACCATGGCCGGGGTGCCGGCCTTGCTGCGTTCGGCGCGCATCTGCTGGCCAAGGAACTGGCCGACCTCGGACCGGAATTCCCGCGATTGATGCGCCTCCAGCCGGTTCACCTTGATCGACTGCATGCCGTGGAAAATCTCGTCCATCTGGGTCGAGAGCCGCGAGGCGGCCTCCCGCGCGGACATGGTGAAGCCCCGGATCAGGCGTTGCAGCAGAACCACGGGAAAGAACATCAGCGGCACGCCCACAAGCGCCAGAAGCGTCCATGTCCAGTCGTTCAGGAACATCACCGTCAGAAGCGAAATCAACGAAATCGTGTCGCGCCCGGCCGACATCAGCGCGGTGGAGGCGAGGCTTTGAAGGGCCGAGGTGTCGCCGCGCACCCGCTCGATCAGCGCGCCGGGCGCGTTATCCTGAAAGAACCGCCCATCGAGCGACAGGAGATGGTTCAGAAGCCGCGATTGCAGCGCGATCACGACCTTCAGGCCGATCGAGACGATGATCAGCCGCTGTCCGAACCCGGCGATCGCCTTGAGCAACAGGATGCCCGCGATGGCAAATGCCGCCCAGGTGATCATCGTGCCGTCGCCGGTGACCAGAACCTCGTCGAACAGCGGCTGGATCAGATAGGCGGCGGCGCCAAGGGTGGCGCCCTCGATGGTCATCAGGCCAAGCGCCAGCAGCATCCGCTTCCAGTAATCCGATACATGTTCGCGCCAGAGCCGCCCCAACAGCCGCTTGGCGCGCATCTCCGGGTCGGCGCCGGGCTGCGAGGATGTCAGGGCTGAGGACATGTCAGGCGCAGTCATCGGGCGGGAACACTTTTCAGATATCGGGCCTGCTGATTACGCCATGCACCGGATGGGAACAAGATCATCGCCAAACAACGGCCCGGGCCACTGCCGTGGGGTCAACCCGCCCGCCGCGCCGCAGAGCCGCAAGATCTCGGCCCGGGCCTGCATCTAATCAGTTGAAATATCATCTCAGGGTTGTTTTAGTGGCTGCTGAATTGCGGGACTACATCGCGGTCTACAACAGGGAGTGGGGCTTGACCTCGGATACAACCGACGCATTCGTCGCGTTCGACAGCGTGCAAAAGAGTTATGATGGTGAGACGCTTGTCGTCAAAGATCTGAACCTGTCCATCGGCAAGGGCGAGTTTCTGACAATGCTGGGTCCGTCGGGCTCCGGCAAGACGACCTGCCTGATGATGCTGGCGGGGTTCGAGACCGCCACCCATGGCGAGATCACGCTTGCCGGCAAACCGATCAACAATATTCCGCCCCATAAACGCGGCATCGGGATGGTGTTTCAGAATTACGCCCTGTTCCCGCATATGACGGTGGCCGAAAATCTCGCCTTCCCGCTGGAGGTGCGCAAGATCGGCAGGTCGGAGCGCGAGGAGAAGATCGCCCGCGCACTGGACATGGTGCAGATGGGCGCGTTCGGCGGCCGGCGCCCTGCCCAGTTGTCGGGCGGGCAGCAGCAGCGGATCGCGCTTGCCCGCGCGCTGGTGTTCGAGCCGGAACTGGTTCTGATGGACGAACCGCTTGGCGCGCTCGACAAGCAACTGCGCGAGACGCTGCAATTCGAGATCACGAACTTGGCCCATGAACTGGGCATCACCACGGTCTATGTCACCCATGACCAGACCGAGGCGCTGACCATGTCCGACCGGGTCGCGGTGTTCGACGATGGCCGCATCCAGCAGCTTGCCGCGCCAGATCAGCTCTACGAGCAGCCGCAGAACAGCTTCGTCGCCCAGTTCATCGGCGAGAACAATACGCTGATGGGTACGGTCAGCAAGATCGAGGGCGGTGTCGCCGAGGTGACGCTGGATGGCGGCGAGGTGATCGACACCGTGCCCGTCAATGTCAGCCAGGTGGGGGAACGCACGCTGGTTTCGATCCGGCCCGAGAGGGTGGAGTTCAACAAGGACCGGCTGCACCCCGACGCCCATACGCTGAAGGCCGAGGTCAAGGAATTCATCTATATGGGAGATATCTACCGGACCCGCCTGAGCGTGGCGGGCAACGAGGATTTCATCATCAAGACCCGCAATGCCCCCGATCAGCGCCGCCTGAACCCCGGCGAGATGATCGAGATCGGCTGGCGGCCGGAGGATTGCCGGGCGCTCGACGCCTGAGCAAAGCCAGCCCGATCTGCCGCGCGCCTTGGGGCAGCGGGCTGAAACAAAAAAGACGAACGTCCAACAAAGGAGAGACTCTCGATGAAACTCAAGACAGCAATGCTTCTGACCACGGGTGCCGTCATCGCGGTGCCGGCACTGGTTCTGGCCGAAGGTCACATGTCGGATTCGATGACGCTGGTAAGCTGGGGCGGGGCCTATCAGACCAGCCAGATCCGGGCCTATTCCGACCCCTATCAGGAGATGAACCCCGGCGTCGAGGTGATCTGGGACGAAAGCTCGAACGAGGCGGTGTCACGTCTGCGGGCGATGAACGAGGCCGGAAACGTGACCTGGGATCTGGTCGATGTGGAAGCCGCCGACGCCATCCGCCTCTGTGACGAGGGTCTGGCGATGGAGATCGACCATGACGAGGTGCTGGCGCCCGCCCCCGACGGCACGCCCGCCTCGGAGGATTTCGGCGATCTTCTGGTGAGCGACTGCTTCATCCCGCAGATCGTGTTCTCGACCACCTTCGGATATCGGACCGATCAGGTGCCCGAGGGCGTCGCCGCGCCGACCGGCGCCTGCGATGTGTTCGATCTGGAAACCTATCCGGGCCGCCGCGGTCTCAACCGGCAGCCCATCGCCAACATGGAATGGGCGCTGCTGTGTTCCGGCGTCGCCTATGAAGACGTCTACGACACGCTTGAGACCGAAGAAGGCATCGCGCAGGCCTTCGCGATGCTGGACACGATCAAGGACGAAACGATCTGGTGGAGTTCGGCCGCCGAGGCGATCCAGCTTCTGGCCGACGGGGAGGTGTTCATGGCCTCGTCCTTCAACGGGCGCCTGTTCTCGGCAATCGAGGAGCAGGGCCAGCCGATCGGGATGGCCTGGGACTGGCAGATGTTCGACATCGACGGTTGGGTGATCCCCGAGGGGCTGCCCGAAGACCGGCTGGCGCGGGTGATGGATTTCCTGCATTTCGCCACGGACACCCAGCGTCTGGCCGATCAGGCGCTTTACATCTCCTACGGTCCGGCGCGCGCATCCTCGGCGCCGCTGGTGGGCAACCATGCCGATCTGGGCATCCCGATGGCCCCGCATATGCCGACCGAGCCGGCCAATGCCGAAAACACCTTCGTCAACAACTACGAATGGTGGGCCGATTACCGCGATGATCTGGACTCGCGCTTCCAGGCCTGGCTGGCGCAGTAACCGAAGACCCCCGGGGGCGGGCAGATCCGCCTGCCCCCATCCTACCCCAAGACAGGACCACGCCCATGCCCAAAGGCTATATCATCGGCCATATCACGGTCACCGATCCCGAGGCCTACCCGGAATACGTCCGGCGCGATACGCCGATCCTGGATAATCTGGGCGGCCGGTTCATCATCCGCGGCGGCCGGTCCGAAGTGGTCGAGGGTGAGACGTTCGAGCGCCATGTGGTGATTGAGTTCCCGTCCTACGAAGAGGCGCTGGCCGCCTATAACGACCCGGATTATCAAGAGGTTGCGAATATCCGCCGAAACGCCGCGGACAGCATCATCATCGTTGTGGAAGGTGTCTGAATGACCGATGCGGCGGCCGGCATGGGGCGCGCGGCATCCGATGCGCGCAAGCTTGACGCGGCGGCCACGGGGCCGATGCTGGCCGCCGACGGTCGCCCGCTCAAGGCCAGCCTGAACCGCGCGCTTCGGGCGCAGAAACTGCGCGCGCTGGCGCTGATCGCGCCGCTGCTGCTGTTCATTCTGGTGACGTTCATCGCGCCGATCGCGGATATGCTGTTCCGCTCGGTCGAGAACCAGATCGTGTCCGAGACGCTGCCGCGCACGGTGATCGCGCTGGAGGACTGGCAGGAGACGAGCCAACTGCCCGGAGAGGACGCCTATGCGGCGCTGGCCTATGACTTCATGGAGGCGGCCGAGCGGCGGGAACATACGCGCGTCGGCTCCCGGCTGAACTATGAAACCACCGGCATGTCGTCGCTCTTTCGCCAGTCCGGCCGCGGCATCGACGATGTCGGAGAGATTTATGCCGATCAGTTCGTGGCGCTGAACCCGGCCTGGGAAGAGCCCGCGACCTGGGTCGCGCTGATGGCGTCGGAGCGCTGGCAGGACGAGGCCGCCGAGGCGGAGACCGACGCCGCTCTGCCCCGGTTCGAGCTGGCCCCGGGCATCGCCGAGGCGCTGCCGGAAACGGCGGATGCCTACCGCTCCTTCGCGCGCACCATCATGTCCGAGGATGAGGACGACCCGCGCGCGGAAGAGCCGTGGAACACGGTCTATCTTGCGCTTTACCGCGATCTGCTTGCCGGAACGGGCGGGTATGACGGGCCACAGGCCGCGCTGCTGAACGAGGCGGCGGCGGCCGTGCCCGGTTTCGAGGCCGCTTCGGTGCAGGCGCAATTCGCGGATATCAACGAAGACTGGGCCGATACCGAGGTCTGGGAAACGATCGAGGCCTTTTCCGATCCGTACACCGCCGGCTATTTCCTGACCGCGATCGACATGCAGCTGACCCCCGACGGGATCGAGACGCAGCCGGAGGAACAGCAACTCTACATCCTGCTTTTCCAGCGCACCATCTTCATGTCGCTGATGATCACCTTCAGCTGCATCCTTCTGGGCTATCCGATCGCCTATCTGCTGTCGAACCTGCCGATGCGCACATCCAACCTTCTGCTGATCCTCGTCCTCCTGCCGTTCTGGACATCGCTTCTTGTCCGCACTTCGGCCTGGAAGGTGCTGCTGCAGCAGGAGGGCGTGATCAACGACATTCTGGTCTGGATCGGGCTGGTGGCCGATGACGCGCGCCTGCAGCTGATCAACAACCAGCTGGGCACCATCATCGCGATGACCCATATCCTGCTGCCGTTCATGATCCTGCCGCTCTATTCGGTGATGAAGACCATCCCGCCCTCCTATGTGCGGGCCGCGAAATCGCTTGGCGCGACCGACTGGACTGCGTTCTGGAGGGTCTATTTCCCGCAATCGGTCCCGGGCATCGGGGCGGGCTGCATCCTCGTCTTCATCCTGGCCATCGGCTATTACATCACGCCGGAACTGGTGGGGGGGCGCACCGGCACCTTTATCTCGAACCGGATCGCGTTTCACATCTCCTCAAGCCTCAACTGGGGCCTTGCGGCGGCCCTCGGCTCGATCCTTCTGGCGCTGGTTCTGGCGCTTTACTGGCTCTACGACCGGATCGTGGGCATCGACAACGTGAAGCTGGGGTAACGCATCATGTCAGGACTTCCCCCCTATGCCTCCACCGGTCAGCGGGCCTGGTATTACGGGTTCCGTGTGATCTGCGGGCTGATCTTCTTCTTCCTGATGGCCCCGATCCTCGTGATCATCCCGCTCAGCTTCAACGCGCAGGATTTCTTCACCTTCACGCCGGAGATGCTGCGCCTCGATCCGGCGGGCTATTCGCTTCAGCATTACGAGGATTTCTTCACCAATCCGGACTGGCAACAGGCCTTGAGCAACTCGGTGCGGATCGCGCCGGCGGCCACGGTTCTGTCGGTGGTGCTGGGAACGCTGGCGGCGATCGGCCTGTCACAAAGCCATGTCCCCTTCAAGGGGGCGATCATGGCGATCCTGATCTCGCCGATGATCGTGCCGCTGATCATCTCGGCGGCGGGCATGTATTTCTTCTATTCCCGCGTCGGTCTTCAGGGCACCTATCTGGGCGTGGTTCTGGCCCATGCGGCGCTTGGCATTCCCTTCGTGATCATCACGGTCACCGCCACGCTGGTGGGCTTCGACCGTTCGCTGACCCGGGCCTCCGCCTCTCTGGGGGCCAATCCGGTCATGACATTCTTCAAGGTGCAGATGCCGCTGATCCTGCCGGGCGTGATCTCGGGCGGTCTTTTCGCCTTCATCACGTCTTTCGACGAGGTGGTGGTGGTGCTGTTCGTGGGCTCCGCCGGGCAGAAGACGCTGCCATGGCAGATGTTCACGGGCCTGCGAGACCAGATCAGCCCGACAATCCTGGCCGTGGCGACGATCCTCGTGGTGATCTCGGTCGCGCTTCTGACCGTCGTGGAGCTGCTGCGGCGCCGGTCCGAGCGGTTGCGGGGCATGTCGCCGGGGTGAGGCGCGGGCGCCCTGCCCGCGCCCCGAGCGGTCAACCGGGCCCGCGCGACAAGCCCGACGCGGCGGCCTTACGGCAGGATCGCAAGCCAGGCCGATGCGGTAAGCACGGTCAGCGCGGTGCCGATCAGAACCGCCGAGGCCGCGACCCGGCGGGCCGTGCCGTACATGTTCGCGAACAGATAGGCGTTGACCCCGGGCGCCATCGCCGCGGTGATGACAGCGGAGCGAAGCTGTTCCGCCGACAGATCGGTGACCGCGCTGCCCATGCCGAAGGCGATGGCCGGATGCAGGACCAGCGACAGCACGCAGATAAACGCGATAACCTTGGCATCGCCTTCGGGCTTGTAGCGGTAAAGGACCCCGCCCAGACCGAACAATGCAGCCGGAAGCGCGGCGCGGATCATCAGATTGATCGCTTCGGTCAGGACACCGGGCATCGGCAGGCCAGTCAGGTTCACCACGAAGCCAAGCGCCACACCGATCATCAGCGGGTTGCGGAACATGGCCCGGCCGACCGTGTTGATCAGCCGCGCGGGCGACCCGCTATCGGCGCGCACGATCTCCATCGTGGTGATGCCGAGCAGAAAGCAGAAGGCCGCATGCAATGCGACAATCGCGAAATTCGGGCCAAGCGCGTCGGCGCCATAGGCGCGCTCCATGATCGGAAGGCCAAGCAGGACGGTATTCGCGAACAGCCCGCAGAACCCGATGGCGACACTGTCCGGCCATGACCGCCCAAAGAAGAGCCGCGCGCCGAAAAGCCCCGCGAAGAAACACACCGTCGAGCCGGTGTAAAAGGAGACAAGCAGCCGCCAGTCGAAATTCTGGCCCAGATCCAGCGTCGCTATTCCCATGAAAAGCAGGCAGGGAATGGCGAACCTCTGGGTGAAATTCATCAGCCCCTCGACGCCGCTGTCGGAGAAGAGGCCCCGCCACACGGCGACATACCCCGCCCCTATGACCAGAAAGACCGGCAGGACAATTGCAATGAGATCGCCCATTCAGAGCTCGTACCGGATGGTCATTCCATCATGGGCGGGCGTGATATGCGCGGGCGTTTCATCGGCCACGGTCCGGTAGTCCAGATCGATATGCATGTTGGTCAGCACCGCGCGGCGGGGTGCGGCCCGCGCGATCCATTCAAGCGATCTGTCCAGATGGGCGTGGGACGGATGGGGCGTGCGGCGCAACGCATCGAGGATCCAGCAATCCAGCCCCTCCAGCACCGGCCAGACATTCGCCGGAATATCCGAGACATCCGGCAGGTAGGCCAGATCGCCGATGCGAAAGCCGAGACTGTCGATATTGCCATGGGTCACTTCGAACGGGGTGAAGGTGATCGGGCCGCCGGGGCCGTCGATGGTGAGATCCTCCGCGCCGATGGCATGCAGATCGAGGATCGGCGGATAGGCCGAACCGGGGGGTTGCACGAAGGCGTAGCCGAACCGGCTGAGCAGGTCGTTTTGCGTAGGCCCGTCGGCATAGACCGGCAGGCGGCGGCGCATGTTGAAGACGATCATCCGCAGATCGTCGAGCCCGTGCACATGATCCGCATGGGCATGGGTATACAGCACCGCATCAAGCCGCCCGATGCCGGTATCGAGCAATTGCTGCCGCAGGTCCGGGGAGGTGTCGATCAGCACGGTCGTGTCGGCGCCGCCATCGAACCGCTGGACCAGAAGGGAACACCGGCGGCGGCGATTTCTCGGCTCCTCCGGGTCGCAGTCGCCCCAGATGCCGCCAAGGCGCGGAACCCCGCCCGAGGACCCGCAGCCCAGGATTGTGACGACAAGCTCAGCCATTCAGGCCGCCTGCTGCCATCGGGCGGCCTTCCAGAACAGCCGGTCGAAATTGGCGCTGGTCCGGGTGGCGAATTCGGCCTCGCTCAGCCCGAAAAGCTCCGCGCCGACGCGGGCGGTATGGGCGGTATAGGCCGGCTCGTTGCGCTTGCCGCGATGGGGCGGCGGAGCCAGATAGGGCGCATCCGTTTCCACAAGGATCCGGTCCACCGGGGCGGCGGCGAAAATCTCCCGCAATTCGGCCGATTTCGGGAAGGCCGCGATACCCGACATGGAAAGGTAGAAGCCCAGGTCGAGCGCGGCGGCGGCCAGCGCCGCGCCGGAGGAGAAGCAATGCATGACGCAGCCATAGGCGCCCGCGCGGTGTTCCTCGGTCAGGATGCGGGCCATATCCTCGTCGGCGGCCCGGGCATGGATGATCAGCGGCAGCCCGGTGCGGCGCGCGGCCTCGATATGCCGGCGCAGGCTGTCCTGCTGCACGGCGGCACTGTCCGAGGTGTAATGATAATCGAGGCCGGTCTCTCCGATGCCCACGAATTTCGGATGCTCCGCAAGGGCGACCAGATCCTCGACACTGGCCATGGGTTCCTTGGCCGCGCTCATCGGGTGGGTGCCGCCCGCCCAGAAGACCGGGTCATGCGCCTCGGCGATGGCGCGAACCTGCGGCGCGTTCGCAAGCCGGGTGCAGATCGTCACCATCCGGGTCACGCCGGCGGCCTGCGCGCGCGCGATAACCTGCGGCAACTCCTCGGCAAAATCGGGGAAGTCCAGATGGCAATGGCTGTCGACGATCTGTGGCGTGGCGGGCATGAAATCCGGTGTCCGAAGGCTCAGGCAGGCAGACGCGCCGCCGTCTTTTCTAGGCTCAGACACATATCGAGGATGAGCGCGGCAGGGTCAAGGTTGACCGCCTTGCCGCGCCGCGCGCGGGCCGACAGGCCCTGCGCAAGATCCGCCCAGTCCCGCGCAGCGCGCGGATCGGGGGCTAGCCGGGTCAGCATCTGCGCCTCCCCCGGCACGATTTCGGGGGGCGGGGTGCCAGTGCTGCCGCTGCGGGCAAGCCGCGCAAGGATCCGGTCGATCAGGGCCAGCGTCAGGTCGAACCGCGCCTCCGCCCCGCGGGCACCCGCGGCTTCGGCGATCTTGCTGGCGCGCGCCCGGTCCATCCCCGGCATGGAGGCGAACAGCGCGACCAGATCGGCATAGAGCGCAAGCCCGTCCAGATCGCTCAGCCGGGCCGCCTCGCCCACGGAGCCTTCGGCAAGTTCGGACAGCGCGCCGCTGGCCCGGCTGTCTACCCCGGCCTGGGCCAGCGCGGAGGCGAGATCCTCCTCGGACAGGCGGGCAAGGCGCAAGGTGCGGCACCGAGACCGTATCGTCGGCAACAGCCGCGAGGGTTGATGCGCCACCAGAAGCAGGACCGCATTGGCGGGCGGCTCCTCCAGCACTTTCAGAAGCGCGTTGGCGGCATTCGTGTTCATCTCGTCGGCGGCATCGACGATCACCACGCGGCGGCCGCCATCGCTGGCCGAGAATGCGAAGAAATCCTTGAGCTTGCGGATCTCGTCGACCGTGATCTGCGCCTTCAGGCGCTTGGCCTTTTCGTCCCACGGGCGGCGGAGCAGCATCAGCCCGGGCTCCGACAGGGCCAGAACCCTGCGCGCCACCGGGTGATCGGCGGCGATATCGAGCGTCTCGGGCACCGGGGCCGCGAACAGCGCATCGCCGGGATCCGGGTGCGTGGCCAGCAGAAACCGGGCGATGCGCCAGGCCAGCGTGGCCTTGCCGACCCCGCGCGGGCCGGTCAGAAGCCACGCATGGTGCAGCCGGTCGGAGGTGAACGCCGCAAGAAACGCGGCCTCCGCCGCGCTCTGGCCGAAGAGGCGCGCGGTCTCGCGCGGATGGGGCGCGCCCTCCAGCCGGTCGGCCTCGGGTGGCGTGTCGCCCTCGCCGCTCATCGGATCGCGGCGGCGACGGCGGCATGAACATCGCCGGCCACCGTTTCGATGTCGCGCCCGCCGTCGATCACCCGAAATCGGTCGGGCGCGGCATGCGCCATATCCAGATAGCCCGCCCGCATGCGTTCCTGAAGGGACAGGCCGAAATCCTCGAACCGCTCCTCGGCCCCCTGCCGTCCCTTGGCGCGCGCAAGCCCCGCATCCGGCTCCATGTCGATCAGCACGGTCAGATCGGGCTCCCGGCCGATCATCAGGTCATGAAGCTGATCGACCAGTCGCCGCAGATCGCCGCGGGACAGGCCCTGATAAACGCGGGTGCTGTCGGCAAAACGGTCGCAGACGACGATCTTTCCTGCCTCCAGCGCAGGCAGGATCAGACGCTCCATATGATCCCGGCGCGCGGCGGTGAACAGCAGGATCTCGGTTTCCGCCGACCACCTGTCGGGGTCGCCCTGCAGGACAAGGGCCCGGATCTCCTCGGCCCCCGGCGACCCGCCCGGTTCCCGCGTCAGCACGACCTCGTGGCCGTCCCGCTTCAGCGCCTCCGCCAACAGCTTTGCCTGGGTCGACTTGCCCGACCCGTCGATGCCTTCCAGGCTGACGAACAGCCCCTGCCCTGCGCTCATCAGCTTGGCGCCGGGGCCGGGCCGTCACCCAGAATGCTGCGCAGGACCGAGCGGGCGGCGGTTCCAAGCCGTATGCCGATGCCGCCACGTTCCACCGTTTCGGCGGCGACCAGCGGGATCCGCCGGTCGTCAAATCCTTCCATCCGCACCACCAGCGTGCCCAGCTCCGTACCGGCCTCGACCGGGGCGGCGATCGGGCCCTGATAGACGACCTCCGCCTCGATCCCGCCGTCCTGCACGGCCGGCACCAGCATCGTGACATCCTCGGTAGGTGTCAGGCCCACGGTCGGGGCCGCGCCCATGAACACCTCCGCCTCGACCACCACATCGCCCGCCGCCACGACCTCGCGTTCCGCGAACTGGCGGAAGGCCCAGTTCACGATCCGCTCCGCCTCCCGCGCGCGGGCACCCGCGGTTTCCATGCCCGTGATCACGAAGGTCACCCGCCGGTTGCCCTGCACCGCGGAGCCAACCAGCCCGAAGCCGGCCTCCTGCGTGTGGCCCGTCTTCAGCCCATCCGCGCCGATATCCAGCGTCAGAAGCGGGTTGCGGTTGAAGCGGTTGTCGGGCGCGCGGCCATCGAACGGAAACTCGGTCTCCGCGAAATAGGTGTAGTATTGCGGAAACTCGGTGATCAGCCGTTCGGCCAGCATGCCCAGATCGCGCATGCTCATGACATGGCCCGGCGCGGGCCAGCCCGACGCGTTCCGGAAGGTCGAGTTTTCCATCCCTAGCTGCCGCGCCCGCTCGGTCATCATCGTGGCGAAGCCTTCCTCGGTCCCGTCCGGAGACAGCGCCTCGGCGAAAACCACGGATGCGTCATTGCCCGACAGCACCACGATGCCGCGGATCAGATCCTCGACGCTCACCCGGTCCCGCGTGGTCAGAAACATGGTCGACCCGCCGAAACTCATCGCATGGGCGCTGACCGGCAGGCGCGTCTCAAGGCTCAGACGGCCATCCTCAAGCGCCTCGAACACCATGTTGAGCGTCATCAGCTTGGACATCGACGCCGGCGGCAGCGGCAGCTGATCGTTATGGCTCAGCAGCACCTGTCCGGTATTGTGATCCACGACATAGGCCGCCTCGGCCTCGGTCTCGAAGGCCAGGCCGGCGGTCGTCAGCGCAAGAAGGGCGATGGCGGCAAGAACGGATCGGGCAAATGCGATCATGGGGTTCCTTTTCGGATCAGTTCGTCACGAAATACGCGTCCTGGAAACCGAGGCCGCGCACGGTTTCCAGCAATTGCTGGCGTTCCGCACGGGTGCGCGCAGGCCCCACGACAACCCGCCAGAACCGGCGCTCATTGCTGGTCTGATCGTAGATCGTGGGCACCATGCCCGCCGTGCGCAAGGCCTGCGCGGTATTGTTGGCATTGGCCTCGACGCTGAATATCCCGATCTGGATATAGGGTCGGTCCAGATTGGAGGCCGATGCGGGCTCAGCCGCGGGCGCGGGAGCCGGTGCCGCGGGGGCGGCCACGCTCGGCGCGCTGTCATCGATCGCGGCGGCGGCGGCCGCAATCGTGTCCAGCGGTTGCGTCTCGATGCTTTCCGGCGCGCCCGAGGCGGCGGCCATCTCCTCACTGGCGGGTTCCGGCAGCGGCTCCGGCTCCGCCGCCCGGCGCAGCGCGGTCACGTTCAGCGGCGTCGGCTGACCCGCGATGATGTTCAGGGCCGCCGCCGCATCGGACGAGATCTGCAGGGCGGGGCCCGGATTGTCCCTCTCGCGGCGGAACAGCGCCCCGATCACGAAGCGGTCCGTTTCGGTGTTGCGAATGATGACACGCTCGGGATCCGTCGCATCGGGATGGGCCACCCAGACGCCGCCGAGCGAGGGCCGCCCGTCCCAGAGCCCGTTCTCGGTGACCTGAAAGACCTCCGGCGCCTCGACATCGCGCTCCACCAGCCGGGTGGCGCCCGACGGGGTCAGCCCGTCCTCGCTTGCGGCACCGGCGTCACCGGCGCCTTGCCCGAACGGGAGCTGAAACCCGTCCTCACAGGCGGCCAGCCCCAGAAAACTGGCCAGAACAAGCACCATCCGGGCGCCTGATGTCATCCGAAATCGGCTTGTCATGGATACTGTCCCGCTCCGCCCTGGCGCATGTTCACACGCCTGTCTTTGGTTTTTTTCATGCCTGTTGGCGCGATGTGACGCGCCCGTGGCGGCAAGATACAGCCAAGAGACGCATCTGAAAACCCATCCTACGCGGATCGGCGGCAAACTGCATCACACTTTCAGAATCGATGGGCAGGAGATATGGGCTTGCACCGCGGAGGAGTGGCAGAGTGGTCGAATGCACCGGTCTTGAAAACCGGCGTGCGTGAACGCGTACCGTGGGTTCGAATCCCACCTCCTCCGCCATCATGATTTTATATCATTTTCAAAGGCTTAGTGGACTTTCGAATCATCTTATTGGACCCCTTATTGGACCCATAGCTGGTCCGCGTGGCGGGTCATGTATGGCTTTAGGTGATAGCCGAGCGCGAACCTGCCCCCTTAACGGGGACATTAATCGACTTCCCTGCTGAACTCCTGCCGAACTGAGGTCCGATAGCTTGTCTGTCCAAGCCGGTGCCCTGACTGCGATTGCCAACGCATCTTGATCCGAGGCCGAGTACACAATAAGAATTAGAACAAACAATGAACTTTGGGGCGAAGTATGGGGTATGCAATCAAGCTGACTAAAGAAGAGTCTGAGCTTTTATCCGGCATCGAATTGGACACCGACAAGCTGCGTTTCGACCATGAAGCCTATGAGCGCCAAGGTCCGCTTGTGCTGCGCCTCTTGAAGTCCCTGACGGAGCGTAACGCGATTCCAGAACACCGTCTCCGATACTGGTCAGACCCTGAGTATCAGATCGGTCGGGTGAAGGCTTCGCACAGAGGCCTTTTCGAAAGAAACGGCACCATGGGGCAGGATATCTACACGCACCCCCACTTTCTGAAATACCTACGCTATTTCCTCTTTGGGGCGCAGCTACCGGCGGATGTGATTGCGGAGTTTGAACGCATCGTCGGCAATCCCGAATGGGTCACCTCCGGCGACGTGACTGAGATTACCAAGGGTACGCGAAAGCTGGTTCGCGAGAAGCGTCTACGGGGCTACGAGGAAGAGTTTTATCGGCTCGCTTTGGATATTGGGCTGGATCAGTGGTTCGCCAAGTCCGTACGGGACGCGGTGAAGCAAGTTCGGTAATTCACACACATGCGTGAACATTATCGGAAGAAACTCAACAAGCTGAGCTGGTCCTAGTATCCTGCACAGTTTCTCGGCCCTGCTAAGGTATATCGGGTTGTGTACTCAGGCCGCTTTCGTCAGTTCGATCCTCACTAAGTATGCCTCATCGGGGGTCCTCAGACCAAGTGCCGAGTGCGGGCGCTGGCGGTTGTAGAAGTCGATCCAACTGTCGACGACCCGCCCAGCCTCGAAGCCATCCGCGATATCCTGAAGGTAGACGGCTTCATATTTCATCGATCGCCAAAGCCGTTCAATGAAGATGTTGTCCATGCAGCGGCCGCGGCCGTCCATGCTGATCCGCACCCCGGCCTCGGTCAGAGTCGTGATCCACGCTGACCCGGTGAACTGGCTACCTTGGTCGGTATTCACGATCTCGGGCGGGCCATGGCGACGGATCGCCTCGTTCAGCGCCTCGACGCAGAAGTCCGCGTGCATCGTGTTCGAAAGCCGCCAAGACAGCACCTTGCGCGTCGCCCAATCCATGATCGCCACAACGTAAAGGTAGCCACGGCTGACTGGAACGAACGTGATGTCAGCACACCAGACCTGGTTCGGGCGGTCGATGGTCATGGTCCGCAGCAGGTAGGGATGGATCGGATGCGCCGGGTGAGGTTGGCTGGTCTTTGGCCTGCGATAGACCGCCTCCAACCCCATTCGACGCATCAGCCGCCGGATCCGGTGCCGCCCGACCGACAGGCCGTCACGCTTAAGCATCGCAACCATTTGTCGGCTACCGAAGAACGGATAGGCCGTGAACAACCGGTCGATCGACTTCATCAATGCCAGCGTGTCGTCGCGAACCGGCACGGGTCGATAATACAGCGACGACCGGCTGATCCCCAGGATGCGGCACTGCGCGCTCAGGCTGAGCTGCGGATGATCGGGCTGGACGATATTCTTGCGACGGCAGGGGCTCATGTCTTGAGCCCTTTGGCTAAAAAATCGTTCTCCACCGCCAACCTCCCGATCTTGGCGTGCAGATCCTTCAGCTCCGCTTCTCGGTCCACCGCGCCACCCGCCTTTCCGGCGAACACATCCGACAGGCCCTCCATTGCCTGCTTCTTCCAGGCACTCACCTGTGTCGGCAGCAGCCCGTGCCGCGCCCGCGATCTCCTGCACCGTCCTGTCACCACGCAGCGCTTCCAGCGCCACCTGGGCCTTGAAATGATCCGTAAACTTCCGTCGCTTCCGCGCCATCGTCATATCCCTTCGTCGTTGGGATACACCTTAGCTCACTGTCCAGTTTTCCGGGACCAGCTCACCCTATCTCGTAGCAAAGCTGCGGGACCAACCGCTTTATCTCGAGGCCCGTTTGCTTTGGGGGCGGACCGACAACGAGGTCTCACCGGTTGGAACCTTCACCGACCAGTTCTCGGGAGAAAGGTGGTTGGCGATGCTGGGTGTGACCGGCGAGTATGAAACCGACTTCTTGACAGTCCTGCCCAACGTGACTTTGAGCCATGTGGAAGATCGACAGGATGCCTATATCGACAGTCTGTCGAATTTGGTTCCCGAGCAATCGATTGCGATAACCGAACTTGCGATTGGTCTGGACTTCGAGGCACCCTTCGTCCTTGATAGCGGCTTGGCGACCCAGTTCCAGCGTGACGATCTCGCTCGCCCGCTCGCGGATGCCATGGGCGATATAGTCGCCCGCGATGTTGAGCGCCTTGCCATGGTCGGTGACGCCGCGCAGCAGGATGTGGGTATGCGGATGACCGGTGTTGTGGTGATCGACCGCGATCCAGTCGAGCTTGGTATCGAGATCGGCCTCCATCTGGCGCATCAGATCGCGGGTGGTCTCGCGCAGATCGGACAGCTCGACGCCGTCCTCGGCCGAAACGATGAAGCGAAACTGGTGCCGGTCCTCGCGACCCCGTTCCAGGAAGGCGCGGCCGTCCTCCATATCGCGCTCGGCGGAGTAGACCTGGCCCTTCTCGCCGTCGCGGGTCACGCCGTCGTGCTTCAGATAGCGCAGATGCGCATCCACCGCCTTGGCGCTCACGAACTGCCTTCCGCGCCTGCCGCCACGCTGCGGGTTGAGCTTCACGATGCGCGCCTTCACCGCTATCCGGATCGATCGTCGGCTGAGATCGGCGGACGTCATCGACGTGCTGTCGGATCAGTTCATCCTGCGGGGCGTCCCCGACCATATCAGATCCGACAATGGTCCGGAGGTCGTCGCCAAGGCCGTGAGAGAGTGGATCGCCGCCGTCGGCGCTAGGACGGCCTACATCGAGCCAGGGTCCCCTTGGGAGAACGGATATTGCGAGAGCTTCAACGCGAAGCTCAGGGACGAACTCCTCAACGGCGAGATCTTCTACAGCCTCGCCGAGGCGAAGATCGTGATCGAGAACTGGCGCAAACATTACAACACGAAGCGCCCACACTCATCCCTGGGCTATCGCCCGCCGGCTCCCGAGGTCGTGCAGTGGCCGGCTCCGCCATCCGGAGCCGCTTCGCCGGCCACGCCAGCCGTAGCGCCAATACTTGGTCTTGCCCCCTGCAACTGGTCCGAGCTGAGTGCGAAATTTTGGGTACATTTCTGGCAACAGAGGAGTGTACCGATGCCGAAGAAACGCTTTAGCGATGAGCAGATTGCCTTTGCCTTGAGGCAGGCGGAAGCCGGAACCACGGTTGGTGAGATTTGCCGAAAGATGGGGATTGCGGAAGCGACGTTCTATCGCTGGAAGAAGGTCTATGCGGGCATGGGCGTGTCGGAGATCCGAAGGCTAAAGCAGCTCGAGGATGAGAACGGCAAGCTGAAACGTCTGGTCGCGGATCTGACCCTGGACAAGACTATGCTTCAGGATGCGCTGCGAAAAAAGTGGTGAAGCCTGTCCGCCGTCGCGAGGTTGTCCGGCACTATCAGGACGTGTTTGAGGTGTCGGAGCGCCGGGCGTGTAATGCCATGGGCTTTGGGCGGGCTTCTCACCGATATCAATCCAGGCGTGATCCGGCGGTGGAGTTGCGGATGCGCCTGAAAGAACTGGCCGAGAGCCGCGTGCGGTATGGATATCGTCGTCTGCATATCCTGCTGCAACGCGAAGGCTGGCAGGTGAACCACAAACGCCTGTATCGCCTTTACTGTGAAGAAGGCCTGTCGATCCGGACGCGAAGCCCGAAACGACGACGTGCCTGCCGATACCGATCCGGCCGATCGAATGCCGACGGCATGAACGATGTCTGGGCGATGGACTTCATGTCAGACCGGCTGTTCGACGAGAAACCCTTCCGGATTCTGACCATCGTGGATTGCTTTACGAGAGAAGCTCTCGCGACCTCTGCGAGGACGAACTTCCGGGCTTACCAGGTGATCGACGAACTGGACCGGCTCGCGCGGATCAGGGGCAAACCTCGAAGCATTCGCTCAGACAATGGACCGGAGTTCGCCGGCCGGCTGCTCGACCAGTGGGCCTACCTGAACAAGGTCGAGTTGGACTTCTCAAGACCCGGGCAACCAACAGACAATGCCTACATCGAGGCGTTCAACAGCCGCCTTCGGCAGGAATGCCTCAACGCGTCTTGGTTTCTTTCCATGGACGACGCTCGAACCCGGATCAACAGTTGGAGAACCGATTACAACGAAACCAGGCCGCATTCGTCGCTCGGAAACTTGACGCCGAACGAATTTACGGCCCAACTGAAGGAAACCCGAAAGGTCGCATGAAGACCGGACCAAAAACAGGGTGAACCCCACTTGGACTGATTGCCAAAATCTCAGCGTCCCGATTTCAGGGGGCCGGGTCAATGCAGATCACGCAGCCTGCAGTCAGCACAAGCACTGCCGAACTGGAAGTGTCTCTTGGATTCGCGCTCTTCGACCCCGTGATCGGAACTCCTATAAGAATTCCGCAATGTGTCGGACCGTCCTCAGACCGCCCCCCCGACGGGGCAGAGTTTTCCATTTGAGATCGTAACCCCGCGACCGATCGCCGGAGGACGAGCCGGATGGCGGCTTTCTACACGGCTTTTCGGTCGCCTCTTGTCGTTGGGCACGAGATGACGAGAAATCTGACATCGCTCGCGGCATCCTCGTTTCGCACCTGATGGATCTGACCGGGCCGCACATTCAACCCGTCCGACGGGCCGAGCCAATCTGTGCGTCCGTCGACCTCAATCGTGAGTGTTCCATCGAGAACGAAGAACAACTGGTTCGCCTGTCGTGAACATGCATCACTTCCGCTGCGCCGGGTGGCATGCATTCCTCAATCACGCTCAAATCGTCTCCGTCCAGCAGACGCCAGCCGTCGCAGACTTCTGCCCATTTATCGTGCGGAGCGTTTGAACGGTTCACAACAGCCACGGCGTCAGATTGCAGCATTTGCGCGCTCGTTTGCAATCTGATTTGGCCCATCGAATGGAGACCCTGGTGCAGCCGCCGCGCAGGTGCCGCTCCGGGCTGCATCCCGATCGGAGCCACCGTTTCCGGGCCTCCGGTCTCGGCCAAATACGGAAGATCCGCTTTCGGCTTCTAGGGCGCGCCGGGACGCGTGGAAGCTCATGTCGGCCCCGCACCCGATAGGGAGCAGCGTGACGCGGAGCGGTGCGGCGGCGTAATCCGTCCCCTACCGGCGGTGCAAAGAGCCGTGGTGCACACCGCCGACGGCGCGGGCATCAGGTTTTCTTGCGGTCGTCCACGATGTTCATTCCCGCCAGTCCGCTTTGACCGAGCGGTGTCGAGGCGAAGGGACCGCCATGGCGCATCTGCGCCAGATCGCCGGTGTCGGCGGGCGGCGCATCGGCAAGGATCCGTTCGGCAAACCGCTCGGCATTGTCGCGCGGCCGGTAGCCAAGGTAGCTGGCCGCGCTGTTGTCCACCGGCGTCCGGTCGTTGTCGGACACCCCGTAGACAATGCTGAACCCGGTGGTCGGCGTGTCGATGGCGCGGGTGACAAGCTGGATCAGATCGTCATAGCTCAGCCATGTTCCCAAGGCACGCGGGCTGGTGACCTGCGCGCAGGACAGGATGCGCAGACAGACCGATTCAAGCTGCCGCTTTTCCCAGTACATCCGCCCCAGATCCTCGGCGAAGCACTTGGCGAGCCCGTAGAACGTATCGGGCCGGTGCGGCACGTCGATGCCGATGAATTCATTGCGTGGATACATGCCCACCGCATGGATCGAGCTGGCATAGACCACGCGTTTCAGACCCTGCCGGAAGGCCGCCTCCCACACATTGTAGGCACCCAAGAAATTCGGGCCAAGCATCTCTTCGAACGGCACCTCATCCACGATCGCCCCGAAATGGACGACCATATCCGCCCCGTCGAGCAGGGCGTGGACCGCATCATAATCGGCGATGTCGGCGCGGATGTAGCTTTCGCCGGGATAAAGCGTGCCGATATCCTCCGCGATATCGGAGGAGACCAGCGTCCCGGCCAGCTTCGTCAGGGGCTCCCTGAGGTAGGAGCCAAGGCGGCCTGCGGCGCCGGTCAGAACGATCTTTTTCATATCACTGCCTTTTCAACGAAGGGGTGCCCTGGACGGTGCGGTGGTATTGGACGGGTGTCAGATCGCGGCTGCGACAGGGCGCATCGGTCAGATACTTCGCCCTTGCCGCGGCCATTGCGGGCGAGTGGTGCAGACCAAGGCCCGAGACCCCGCTGGCGGAAACGACGTTCTCCGCCTCCCGATGCGGGCCGGGGATTGCGGTCGATCACGGGGCCGGCCCCTCCTCCTCGTGCCAGACCCTGCGGAAGCCGAGCGTCTTGCCCCGCGACGTGCTCGGGTCATAGGTCATATGCATATCGGAGGCCCAATCGACGATCTTCTTGATGACGCGCGGGGCGTATTGCTTGGGGTGCAGTTCCAGCACCAGAAAGCGCAACGGGCATTTCCAGGGCTGGGCGAACAGATGCGCCTCGGCGCCTTCGACATCCATAATCACCACATGGGGCCGTTGCATGCGGATCAGATCGGCGATCGGCACCAGCGGCACCTCGATCGTGTCGGCCCGCACGTTTTTCCGGGCGAGGCGCGAACTGGTGAGCGCATCCCCCAGACGCAGCCGCGCGGTCTGGCCCGGCTCCGCATGGCCGGTCACGGCGCCGTGCATCAGCGTGACGCCCTCCTGCCCGTTCAGGGCCAGATTTGCGCGGATCACATCCAGCATCCGGGGATTCGCCTCCACGCTCAGCACGTTTTCCGCACCGGCCCGCATCGCGCAGATCGCGGTGACGAAGCCCATGCCCGCACCCAGCTCCAGCACCCGGAATCCGGGCCGGATACAGCGCCGCGCGGCATTGCCCTCATCGTATTCATACGTGCCGTTTTCAAGTTTTCCGACAAGGCCGGGCTTGGCCAGATCGGACGGCAGGCTGAGTTTCACGCCATGGACGGTGAATTCGGGCATCGGCGACACGGCCTTTCTTGCAGCGATATCGGGGCGTCAGGGCCGGGTTATTGCGACGGCTCGACGCCAAGGGGGAACGCCCCGGTCGAGATCAGCGTCTTGCCCGCGCTCATATCGGCGGCATAGGCGGCGGGGGCCGTCGCCGCCTCGGCCAGGTCGATGATATGGGCCACATGGCTTTGGGCGGCCCCGTCCTGCAACGCTTTGACGACCTGCCGCATGATCAGCATTTTCTGCGGCAGGGATTTCCGGGCGATCCATTTCGACACCCAGAAGCCGCGCACCACGATTTCCCTGAAGAGCAACGTTCCCGGGTTGATCTGCGAGGCCGCGCCGTCAAGCGCGCCGTAGACCAGCACCTCGCCGCGCGGCCTCAGCGCCTCCACCAGCCGGCCGGTCATCACACCGCCGATCGCGTCCAGCGCAAGGCGGCAGCCGGTGGTCTTGCAGGCGGCGGCCAGTTCCGCGTCGAAATCGGCATTCGTCAGATCCAGAACATAGGTCGCGCCCTCGGCTTTCAGCCGCTCGACCTGCTGCGCGCCGCGCACCACGTTGATCACATCGACGCCCTGCGCCTCGCCCATCCGGCGGATCATCGCGCCCAGCGCCCCGCCGGCGGCGGTGCTGATCAGCGCCCTGTGCCCGTCCTGCTTGGCGATCTGCAGAAACGCCACGGCTGTCAGCGGATTGACGACCCCCATCGCCGCCAGCCCCAGCGGCAGATCGGCAGGCAGCGGCAGGCACAGCCCCGCCTGCGTCACCATGTATTCGGCCCAGCAGCCTTGCGTATCCGCGGTGCAGGAAACCGGTTTGTCCAGCACATAGCGCCCCATGATCCCAGGCCCGGCGGCCACGACCTGCCCGCTTCCTTCCAGCCCCGGGATCAGCGGATAGGGCCAGGCCAGACCGTATTCGCCGTCAAGGAAATGCAAATCCGAGGGATTGATCGGCGAGGCGGCGAGTTTGACCAGAACCTCGCCCGGGCCGGGTTTGGGCACGGGCACCTCGCGCAGTTCCAGCGCGGCGCGGGGCGCGGTCAACACAAGGGCTTGCATGGTCTCGGGCAGATCTGGCATCGGCGTCTCCTCGTGTTTCTGGCCCGATCCTGACACGCGCCGCGCCAGCATTCCAGCTTGGCAAATGGCGCGGGGGCTGGCATCACCACCCCCAATCACCAGATCGGGAGCATTATGCGATGCGCCTTTTTGTCGGGCTTGGCAATCCGGGCGGCAAATACGCCGGGAACCGCCATAATATCGGCTACATGGCTCTGGACAAGATCGCCGAAGATCATGGCTTCGGCCCGTGGCGATCCAAGTTTCAGGGCGTGATCGCCGAAGGCCGTCTTGGCGGCGAGAAGGTTCTGGCGCTGAAGCCGGAAACCTTCATGAACCTGTCCGGCCAGTCGGTCGGCGAGGCCATGCGGTTCTACAAGCTCGAGCCCGGCGACGTGACCGTGTTCTACGACGAGTTGGATCTGGCCCCCGGCAAGCTGCGCGTCAAGACCGGCGGCGGGCTGGCCGGGCATAACGGGTTGCGGTCGATCAATGCCCATATCGGTGCCGATTTCACCCGCGTGCGCATGGGCATCGGACATCCCGGACACAAGGACCGGGTTTCGGGCTATGTCCTGTCGGATTTCGCCAAGGCGGATCAGGACTGGCTGGCCGGCCTGCTGCAAGGTGTCAGCGATGGCGCGGGCGAGCTGGCCGCTGGGGACCCGGGCAAGTTCATGAATGCCGTGGCGTTGCACACGGCCCCGCCCAGATCGTCGAAAACGGATGCCAAACCTCGACCGGCTATGGCCCCATCGGCACCCGCGCCAGTCCCCACGCCCACGTCCCCGGCCAAGTCCGGGCCTGATACCGCCCCGCGCACCGAAGCGGAGCCGGATAGCCGCACCCCCCTGCAAAAACTCATGGACCGGTTCAGATGAGCGAGCGATTGCGAGAGGCCTTTCTCGGGCAGGCGAAAAGCTGCGCCATCCTTGGCTCGCCCTTCATGGAGCGGCTGATGACCCTGATGGCCAAGCGGCTGGCACCGGGCGGCGCGGTGGCCGATCGCCTGCTTGAGTGGCCCGGCGATCTGACGTCTGCGGGGCAGTCCGTCCCGCTCAGAACCGCCGGTAGCCTGCACGGGCTGGTGCTGGATGGCGAAGATGCAGGCCTCGCCCGGGTCTATCCCCCGAACGAGGCCAGCGACGACGCGCTTTGGGGCGAGATCACCCGGGCGTTCCGCGAGCACGAGACGCGGCTGATGAGCTGGCTGGATCTGCCGCCGCAAACCAACGAAGTGCGCCGCAGCGTCGCCCTGATCCCCGCGGCGTTGCATCTGACCGAAAGGTTCGGCCTGCCGCTGACCCTGTCGGAGCTGGGGGCGAGCGCGGGCCTGAACCTTGCCTTCGACCACTTCATGCTGGAGACAGGGGCGGGGCCGCGCGGCGCGGCGGGCAGCCCGGTGACGCTGACGCCGGAGTGGACGGGCGGAAGCCCGCCGGATCTTCCGCTCCGCATCGCGGAACGCGCCGGCGTCGATCTGCACCCTCTGGACCCCGGCCAGCCCGATCAGGCCCTGCGGCTTCTGGCCTATCTGTGGCCGGATCAGCCCGACCGGCTGCGCCTGACCCGGCTTGCGATGGATCTGGCCACGACACGGCCCGAGCCGGGCGACGCCGCGGCATGGCTGCACGGCAGGTTGGCCACACCCTGCCCCGGCACCACCCATCTGGTCTATCACACGGTCGCGTGGCAGTACTTCCCGCCCGAAACGCAGAAGGCCTGCACAAGAGCCATCGAGGACGCGGGCGCCCGCGCCACGGAAGACGCTCCAGTCGCCCATTTCTCGATGGAGGCGGACGGACGCGGGCGCGGGGCGGGGATGACCCTGCGCATCTGGCCCGACGGCACCGAGATCAACGCCGGGCGCGTGGATTTTCACGGCAGATGGATCGACTGGCGCCTGTAGCATATAATCTTTGCATTCGATAAGACCTGCCCTAGGTGTAGGAAAAACGGAACGGCAAGGGGCGACGCTATGGGATTAGAGATGGCACCATCGGTGAATGTGCTGGGCGGAGAGCTGCAAAGCTGCTCGCAGGATCCGGTGACCGGTTTTTTCCGAAATGGCTGCTGCGACACCGGGCCCACCGATCAGGGATCACACACGATCTGCGCCGTGATGACCGCCGAGTTCCTCGCCTTCTCGAAATATGTGGGCAACGATCTGAGCACGCCGCGGCCCGAATACGGGTTTGCGGGGCTGAAACCGGGCGATCAGTGGTGCCTCTGCGCCTCTCGCTTCATGCAGGCCCATGAGGACGGCGTGGCCCCGCTGGTCAATCTGGCCGCCACCCATCATGCGGCTCTGGAAATCGTTCCGCTTTCGGTACTCCAGCTTTACGACCTGAACCAGGAAGCGTAGCTAGCCGGTGCTGCCGCCATCGGGCAGCACCCCGTCGCTCATCAGATCGTCGACAAAGACGCTGAGCAGTTGCGGCCGCCCGGTCACGCCCGCCTTGCGATAGATCGCGTTGGTCTGAGCCTTGACCGTGCCCTCGGATGTGGCGCGGAGCCGGGCGATCTCGGCAAGGCTCATGCCCTTCAGCGCGAAGAGGGCCACATCCCGCTCCGCCGGCGTCAGGCCCCATTCGTCAAACCGGTCTTCGACCAGTTCCATGAACGCACCCGATGCGGCGCGCAGGGCCTGTTCCGCAGCGCGCGTGCGCCGTAGCGCCGAACGCAGCAACAGCGCGCCCAGCACCACCCCCATGATCAGCCCGATCGCGGCCCCGATCTCGATCAACTCATGCACTTGCCACGGGATCGGCGCGAACGGCAGCCCGAGGACGGTCAACATGATCTCGGACACGAAGAAAACCGCACAGACAAGTTGCACCACCAGGATGATGACAAAAACACCAGGGCGTTTCAGCATGCCGCGGGCTCCGATCCGGTGGGGTCAATCGTCGTCATCATCCCCGCCGTCATCGTCATCCCCCCCATCATCGTCATCATCGTCGTCGTCATCATCATCGTCATCATCGCCGCCGCTGTCACCGCCGTCGTTTCCGGAACCGGTGCCGCCGCTCCCGCGATCGTCGGAATCGTCGCCCTGACGCGAGGCGTAATCCCGCAGGATCGCGCCGTTGCGGGGGTCCAGCACGATTTCACGAACTTCATCGCCCCTGCGGGCAACGATCCGTACACGGCCCAGAAGGGTCCGGCTCACCTGTTCGATGCTGTAATTCAGCGCTCTCAACTGGGCGACGACCTGATCGGCCGCGCTGGCTTGCGCCATCGCCGCCCCGGTTCCAAGGAGGAACGCGCTCGCGGCCGCAAGCAATTCTCTTCGCGTTATCATCTGCCTCCGATCCCGTTGATGCAATCCCCCCGACGCCGGGACGCCGGGGGGATCCGCAATGATCTTAGCGCCGGACGACGGGCTTAGTCGTCGTCATAATCGTCGTCATCGTCATCGTAATCGCCGCTGTCATCGCTGCTGTCATCGCCATAATCACCATCGTCATCATCATCATAGTCATCATCGTCATCGTCGTAGCTGCTGTCGTCGTCATCATCGTCGCGATAATCGTCATCATCATAATCGTCATCATCATCATCGTCGTCGTCATAGCTGTCATCGCTGTTCCAGCGGCCGCTGTCATCATCCGCGTATTCGTCGATATCGGAATCCAGCAACTGGCCGTCGCGCGAATAGGTGAAATCGCCCTCGAACCCGGCGCCATAGGCATCCACGTCGATTTCGTTGCGCTCGATGTCGATCTCGATGCGCTGGAAGCCCTGCGCGCTCAACTCGGCGACAATGCTGTCGATCACCGATTGCGGCACGGCAAGTGCGGGTGCTGCGCCGATCAGAAGGGCGGCGGTGGAGGCGGTCATGAACTTGGCGGTCTTGGTCATCGGTCTGTCTCCTTTTTGTCGGGTTTCGGCCTGACCGGTGCACGGTCATGGCATGCAGACAGGATGGCCTTTCCACCGGCACCCTTCGATCCGCGGCAGGTTTATCCGCCGCCGATTAAACTTCAGGCCCAGAATAGGCCGGGGCATTCCGCAGCCCCATAGACCGCAGGTTTATGCGCCCCCGGACCGCGCAAAGACAAACGGCGCCCCGGGGGAGCGCCGCTTTCAACCTTTGATCTATGAGACCGGCAGGGGTTGGGGCGGCCTAGCCGGCCTCCATCTCCCAGCCCAGCGCCTTTGCGACGGTGAAAATGTCCTTATCGCCGCGCCCGCACATGTTCATGATGATCAGATGATCCCGGGGCAGTTCCGGCGCGATCTTCATCACATGGGCCAGCGCGTGGCTGGGCTCCAGCGCCGGGATGATCCCTTCCTGCTCGCAACAGAGCTGAAACGCCTCCAGCGCCTCGCGGTCGGTGATCGACACATATTGCGCGCGCCCGATATCGTGCAGCCACGAATGTTCCGGCCCGATGCCGGGATAATCGAGCCCGGCGGAGATCGAATAGCCTTCGAGAATCTGGCCGTCATCGTCCTGCAACAGATAGGTGCGGTTGCCGTGCAGCACGCCGGGCCGCCCGCCGGTCAGCGATGCGCAATGCTCCATCCGGTCGTTCACACCCTTGCCGCCGGCCTCCACCCCGATGATCTGCACATCCTTGTCGTCGAGAAACGGAAAGAACAGGCCCATGGCGTTCGAGCCGCCGCCGATCGCTGCGATGATCGTATCGGGCAGCCGGCCTTCGGCGGCCATCATCTGTTCCTTGGCCTCCTTGCCGATGATCGCCTGAAAATCGCGGACCATCGCCGGATAGGGATGCGGGCCCGCCACGGTGCCGATGCAATAGAACGTGTCGCGCACATTGGTCACCCAGTCGCGCAGCGCGTCGTTCATGGCGTCTTTCAGCGTGCCCCGCCCGCTGGTGACAGGGATCACGTCTGCGCCCAGAAGCTTCATCCGGAAGACGTTCGGCGCCTGCCGCTCCACGTCATGGGCGCCCATGTAGACCACGCATTTCAGCCCGAATTTGGCGCAGACCGTGGCCGTGGCCACGCCATGCTGTCCGGCGCCGGTCTCCGCGATGATCCGGGTCTTGCCCATGCGGCGGGCCAGAATGATCTGGCCCAGCACATTGTTGATCTTGTGCGCACCGGTATGGTTCAGCTCGTCGCGTTTGAGATAGATCCTGGCGCCGCCCAGATGCTCGGTCAGACGCTCGGCAAAATAGAGCGGCGACGGGCGTCCGACGTAATGGGTCCAGAGATCCTGCATCTCGTCCCAGAAGCTCTGATCCGTCTTGGCGTATTCATACTGCCGTTCCAGTTCCAGGATCAGCGGCATCAGCGTTTCCGACACGAACCGCCCGCCAAAATCGCCGAAGCGCCCATCTTCGTCCGGGCCGCTCTTGAAACTGTTCAGTCTGTCGTCAGGCATGTGCCGACCTCCGGTTTGGGTCCCGGTCCCGCTGTCGCGCTTACCGGTTCCTTTTCTGTGGGGTTGAGATATCGCGGCAGGCCCCGCGGGGCAACGCCCCCCCGCGGGCCGGCGCGGGTCAGCGCGGCAAGACCACTCCTCTCAGCGCCTCGGCGAAGGCCGCGATCTTCGCGGCATCCTTCACCCCCGGCGCGCTTTCGACGCCGGAACTTACATCCACCTGCGTGGCCCCGGTCATCTCGACGGCCAGCGCGGCGTTCTGGGGCGTCAGCCCGCCGGCCAGCATCCACGGCACGGGCCAGCGCCGGCCCGCGATCAGCCGCCAGTCGAACGCCAGCCCGTTACCGCCCGGCAGACCGGCATCATCCGGCGGCTTGGTATCGACCAGAAGCTGGTCGGCAACGCGGCCATAAGCCTCCAGCTTGGGCAAATCCGCCTCCGTCGCGATCCCCACGGCCTTCATCACGGGCAAACCGTATCGCGCCTTGATCTCGGCCACGCGGGCGGGGGTTTCGGCACCGTGAAGCTGAAGCATGTCCAGCGGCACCTGATCGACGATCCGGTCCAGAAAATCGTTTTCTGCATCGACGACCAGCGCCACCTTGGCGATGCCCGGCGGCACCTCCAAAGCCAGCTCCCGCGCCTCGGCCACCGTGACCGCCCGCGGAGATCTGGCGAAGAAATTGAAGGCCACGTAACGCGCGCCGGCCCCGGCCGCGGCCGCGACATCTTCGGGCCTGCGCAGACCGCAGAATTTGATTGCAATGTCCATCACCGGCACTTAGCGCGACGAGCCGGTATCCTCAAGCAGGGCCAGCACGTCATCCTTGCCCTCGTTGGCCCGGCCTTTCAGGCCTTCAACCTCGCGTTCAAGGCGCTGCTTGTCGCGGCGCTGCGTCTTCGCCTCGACCCGGTGGCGATGCTCGCGCAGCCATTCCCAGACAAAGCCCACCAGAAGGCCCAGAACGACACCGCCGAAGATGACGAGGAAAAGCGGCAGCTCGACCGCGTAGGACCAGCCGAACCAGAGCGCCAGATTTTCCGGCAGCACCTCCAGCAGAACCGGCTCGCGATTGGCCAGTGCAAGCACCACCAGTCCAAGCGCGACCAGCACCAGAAATGCGTATTTGAGATAGCGGATCACGTCACCCTAGCCTTTCAGCCGTCATGCCCGTTCAACCGATCCCGTAGCAGCTTGCCGGCCTTGAAGAAAGGCACATGCTTCTCCTCGACCGCGACGCTTTCGCCGGTCCGCGGATTCCGGCCAACGCGGGCGTCGCGTTTCTTGACCGAAAACGCACCGAACCCCCTCAGCTCGACCCGGTTGCCCTTGGCCATGGCCTCGATGATCTCTTCGAAAATCGCGTTCACGATGCGCTCAACATCGCGCTGGTAGAGATGCGGGTTCTCCTCCGCAAGCTTGGTGATCAGCTCCGAGCGTATCATCCTGTCCCTCCCAGGTAGTGCGCAGCAATTCTGATGACTATAGGCCGATTGGCCGCGCGGCGGAACTGAAAAGCCGCGTCCGATTTGCGAAACTCTGCCGGTATCGCCCTGTTTGGACGGGGAAATCACCGATGATCGGCAATCCGCCGCCTTCGGTGGGGGATATGCCTCACCTCTCACCATTTCGTGATTCGGCGGATCGGCGCGGCCGGGCATGGGGCCGGGGACGGGCAGGAATTTGTCTGGCGATCCCTGAAGGACTCGAACCCTCAACCTGCTGATTAGAAGTCAGCTGCTCTATCCAGTTGAGCTAAGGGACCGCTCGACGATCAGTTACGCCTTCACGGGGCCAAGGTCCAGATGCGGGCGACATGCGGGCGGCGGCCCCGCGACCGGTTCGCCGCAGGACGCCACCGGAACCGCCGCCGGACCCTAATGGGTCCAGGCACCGCGCCGGTCGGTGGCGAAATTCTCACCATAGCCGCGCGGGCGAATATTCGGTTTGCGCGTCTTCGGCTGGATCACCACCGCGTCGATCCCGTTTTCGGCGGCGTAATCCCGCGCCGCCTCCAGCGTTTCGAAATGCAGATGCACCTGACTGTTCATGTCGTCGGAACTGGTCCAGCCCATCAGCGGATCCACCTGACGGGCCGAGGCAGGCGCGAATTCCAGAACCCATTGCCTCGTCTTGGCCGTGCCCGAGGACATGGCGGTCTTGGCAGGTTTGTAGATGCGTGCACGCATGGGCGTTTCTCCGGATGTCTCGCGCTCTTATCGGAAATTCCGGACTGTCACGCAATGCGCCATCTTTTCGCGGCGATCAGTCTTCCTTCCGCGCAGAGCGGCACCGGAAGCCGCGGCACGTCCCGGCCCGGATCGCCGGATCCGCAATTCGGCCGCGTGAAGCAGAGCTTCGCGCAGGGCATGCGTCGAGAACTGGCGGAATGCGGCGGAATATCTGGAAGGAGGAGAAGTGGGTTGCCAACCCGGCTCGAGGGAGCGAGGGGTGGGGTGGGTGCACGAACCCGGTTGGCAACCGCTTCTGCTGCTTGCGGGAAAAGATTATGACGCCGATAGGGTCATTGCAATCAAAAATTCTCCTTAAGGTTGTGTTTATTTGTCTCAAACTCAAGGAGTTTTGTTAACCGTCCGGCAAGGTTTGCCGGGCGGGTGTCAGCATGGGGCGAGCAGCCCCTTGAACAGGAACAAAATAAGACCATTCTAAGGCTGTCCCATGAGGTCCGTGATGCATAACAACTCCCCCGAACAGATGCCCGTCCTGAACCGCTCCGTGGATGAAGTCCGCGTGCGGACCAAGCTGGAGGGGGGTAAACGGTTCATTCTGCACACGGAATTCGAGCCTGCGGGCGACCAGCCCACCGCGATCGCGGAGCTGGCGGCGGGGATTCGCGAGGGCGACCAGAATCAGGTGCTGCTCGGCGCGACCGGAACCGGCAAGACCTTCACCATGGCGAAAGTCATCGAGGAGACCCAGAGGCCGGCGATCATCCTGGCCCCGAACAAGACGCTGGCCGCGCAACTCTACGGCGAGTTCAAGGGCTTCTTCCCTGAAAACGCGGTGGAGTACTTCGTGAGCTATTACGACTACTACCAGCCCGAGGCCTATGTGGCGCGCTCCGACACCTATATCGAGAAGGAAAGCCAGATCAACGAACAGATCGACCGGATGCGCCACTCGGCCACCCGCGCCCTTCTGGAGCGCGACGATGTGATAATCGTGGCCTCGGTCAGTTGCATCTACGGTATCGGGTCGGTCGAGACCTATGGCGCGATGACCCAGGACCTGATTGCCGGCAAGGAGTACGATCAGCGCAAGGTGATGGCCGATCTGATCGCGCAGCAATACCGCCGCAACGATCAGGCATTCCAGCGCGGCAGCTTCCGGGTGCGCGGCGACAGTCTGGAGATCTGGCCTGCACACCTGGATGACCGGGCGTGGAAGCTTTCCTTCTTCGGCGAAGAGCTGGAAAGCATCACCGAATTCGACCCGCTGACGGGCGGGAAAACCGACACGTTCGAAAAGGTCCGCGTCTACGCGAACTCCCACTACGTCACGCCGCGCCCGACCATGCAGCAGGCCATGAAGGGCATCAAGGCGGAGCTGCAAACCCGGCTCGACCAGCTTGTCGGCGAGGGAAAACTGCTTGAGGCTCAACGGCTTGAGCAACGCACCAATTTCGATCTGGAGATGCTGGAGGCCACCGGCGTCTGCAACGGGATCGAGAACTATTCGCGCTACCTGACGGGACGCGCGCCCGGGGAACCGCCGCCGACGCTGTTCGAATACATTCCCGACAACGCCATCGTCTTTGCGGACGAATCCCACGTCTCCGTCCCGCAGATCGGCGGGATGTATCGTGGTGACTACCGGCGCAAATTCACGCTCGCCGAGCACGGGTTCCGCCTGCCGTCCTGCATGGACAACCGCCCGCTGAAATTCGAGGAATGGGACGCGATGCGCCCGCAATCGGTCTTCGTCTCCGCCACGCCGCAGGCCTGGGAGATCGAACAGGCGGGCGGTGTCTTCACCGAACAGGTGATCCGGCCCACGGGGCTGCTGGACCCGATGGTGGAAATCCGGCCCGTGGAGATGCAGGTGGACGATCTGCTGGACGAGGTGCGCCGCGTCACCGCGGACGGGTTCCGCACACTGGTCACCACGCTGACCAAACGCATGGCCGAGGATCTGACCGAGTACATGCACGAGCAGGGCATCAAGGTGCGCTACATGCATTCCGATATCGACACGCTGGAGCGCATCGAGATCCTGCGCGACCTGCGGCTTGGCGCGTTCGACGTGCTGATCGGGATCAACCTCCTGCGCGAGGGGCTCGACATTCCGGAATGCGGGCTGGTGGCCATTCTGGACGCGGACAAGGAAGGCTTCCTGCGCTCGGAAACCTCGCTGGTGCAGACCATCGGGCGCGCGGCGCGGAACGCCGAGGGGCGGGTGATCATGTATGCCGACCGCATCACCGGCTCGATGGAGCGCGCGATAGGCGAGACCGACCGGCGGCGTGCCAAGCAGATCGCCTATAACGAGGAACACGGGATCACGCCCGCGACGGTGAAAAAGAACGTCGAGGACATTCTGGCGGGCCTTTACAAGGGCGACGTGGACATGAACCGGGTGACCGCGAAGGTGGAAAAGCCCCTCCACGGGGCCAATCTGGAGACGGTGCTGAACGGGCTGCGCACGGATATGCGCAAGGCCGCCGAGAACCTGGAATTCGAAGAGGCCGCTCGGCTGAGGGACGAGATCAAACGGCTGGAAACCGTGGATCTCGTGATCTCGGACGACCCGCTGGCACGGCAGACCGCTGTGGAGCAGGCGGTGGATTCAGCGACCAGAATGGCCGGGCGCTCCACGGCGGGACGGCCCGGGCAACGGGGTGGGAAGGCAAGACGGGGGAGGTGAAGGGCGGGTCATGCTCAATGGCATCCTGCAGGAGCCGTGCAATGGTCCCTTGCGTCACGGATTGAACTGAAGTTTCCAGAATGATCCTGCCCCGCGCGCAGACGAACCGGACTGCCGAACGCCCGAGCCCGATCTTTGCGAAATCGCCCTCTGTCAGAGCGTTGTTCGCGGATCAAGCGTGGCGCTCTGCGTGGTGACGCCTTGGCCATCCTTGCCTTTGATCGGCACAGAAAGCCCTGCTTTGGCAGGACACCTAGCGAGTTGAAAGGCTGGCGGCCAACGCCGTTTCATCCAGCCACAACCTGCCGTCCCGGTAACCACCCCGGACCAGATGGCCCGGCGTCGCGACTTCGGGAAAATCGGCCGTCCACTCCCGGTAGCGATCGTTGGTGAGGACCTTGGCCCCAAGATCACGTGCTGCCGCGAGGATCGTGGGGTCTGCCGGCTCGCCCTTGCCGACCACCAATACCCTGTCGCTCGGCAGGTTCAGCAACTTTGCGAAATGGCGGTCATCAAGGTAGCGGTCGCTGAACTTGTAACCCGCGTTGGCATCGAAGACGACGCCGGGCTGAAAGCCGCGCCCGCGCAGCGTGGTGACCACTTCGCGCAGAGTGTCGAGATGCGGCGTCTCCCCGTTCCAGTGCATCACGTTGGAGCCGTCGATCACCACGTGCGGGCACTTGCGCGACCGGCGCCCCGGGATGTGCCTGCGGCCATCGGGAGCATCTGCACCAAAACCGCGGAGAAGCGCCACGCCGAGGATCAACAGGGCGGCGACGGCAGAGAGCGATGCCACGGCGAGGGGAAGCGTCAGGGTCGCTCCCTCGGTCATCAGGATTCCCCCGGCGCTGGCGAGGGACAAAAGCAGCAATATCAACGGTGTGCGCATGGAAACCGGTTCTTCTCTGGCGTCGGGGCAGGATCACATCCGCAGATGGCATTTCTGCGGCCATGAGGAGGAGAAAACGGACCGGCCCGATCTGTTCGGCCGAGGCCGCTCACACCCCCAACTCCGCCCGTTTCTTCTTCGTCATCCCCGCCACGACCAGCCGGTAGCTCTCCTCGACATGCTCGCGCAGCATCTCGTCGCTCATCGCCCCGTCCTCGTAGACCTGAAGCCATGTCATCCCCCGCGACGCCAGGTACGGCGCGGGGCGGATGCCGGGTTCGCCACCCAGCACCTCGAACGCGATCTCTCCAACCTTGAAGGTGAAGGCATCCTGTCCCTCGTTCCAGCCGCAGATCGCAAAGACCTTGTCGCCCACCTTCCAAACATCCGCATTGCCCCATTGGACCACGTGGGAGGTTGCCTTGAGACCGGCGCAGAACCGGTTGAACTGATCGCGTGTCATGGCCCGACCCTGCCCAGCCCCGCCGGCGGAGGCAAGCGGTCTTCGCAGGCGCGCGCACCCGCATCCCTGCCAATGGACCGGCCGTGCCCTTCCAATTCCCCCAAGCCACCCCATTCCTGCCCGAAATCGCGCCTAATTCCAGCCAAAGCGAAACAGACCGGGACAGATACACATGCGATGGGGCCTGCTTTTCACCGATATCTCGGCCCGTCTGATCGGGCTTTTCGGGCTTTACTGCACGGTGCTGCTGCTTCTGGTCTGGGCCCGGAACGCGGGCTTGCCGGAGGCGACGGGCCAGTTCGTCTTGGGTCTCGGGATTTTTTCGCTGGCCATGACCGGGCTTTATCTTGTGCCGGGGCTTCATGACAGGGTGTTGCGCAGCACGGTGCGCCTGCTGGCCCGCATCCCCTTCCTGCTGATCAACGCGCTCTGGCTTGTCCTGATCATGGCCGTTCTGACCTTCGCGTCGGAGAGCGGGCACAGGGTGATCCCGATGGAGTTCGGGCGGCAGGCCCATATCTACGCAATCGCCGCCCTTCTGGGGCTGTTCGCGCTGACCATTTTCCCCTTCGGCCTTGCCTATGGCGATGCCAGGGCCGAGCTGAACCGGGCCCGGCTTCTCAAGCGGCTGGACCGGGATATCACTGCGCGCGCGGCGGGCGTGCTGGATGGCTCCCAACCTGACCGGCCGCTTCGCAAGCGCGACATCGGCGATGTGCTCGCCCCCCTCCCCCTGGGGCTGACGCTTGTCTGGTCGCTCTATGCCTTGCGGTTTGGCGACACGCTGCAAACAGCCCAACTGGACCGATGGGTGGAGGCGAACGCGGTGATGCTCTTTGCGAGCATTGCGGTGCTGATCGTGTTGCCGCCCCTCCTCAACCGCCATCTGCGCGCGCCCACCACCCCGCAAGGGGCGCGGCGCGGGCTTGGCAGACGGCTGGTCCTGCCCATGCTCGCCCTGCCGGTCACGACCGGTCTGCTTCTTGCGGTGCTGCCCCATGACGGGCTGCCGCAGGCGTGGAACATGGCCACCGCAAACCCCGTCGAAACGCTGCACTACAAGCTGGTCGATATGGCGACGGACCCCGGGCTCGGCGGCTGTGTGCGCCTGGCCCCGGTCGACGCGCCCCAAGACGAAATGCTGCATTGCGGGATGGACCGCGCGTTCACGGATCAACTGGCGCCCGGCGATATCTTCGAAGCGACCGGCGAGTTGAGCCGGTTTGGCCATACGTTCGATCAGGTTCGCGTGCTGCGCTAAGCGCCGCCGGGCTACTTGCGGCACGGGGGCCGCCCGCGGTGGCCCCCTGCCCGGTCTTTTCCCCGGCTCCGTGCGCCAGAGCACAGCGCGGGTCTCTCCGACGCTCTAGACCGTTTCGGGCACGGCTCCCCGGCCTGCAGTGTCCAGTTCAGAACAGATAGGAGAGATCAGATGTCCAATCCAACCGGCCAATACACCGATGTCCGCGTGGTCGCGATCCAGGGCCATGGCGGCAACATCTCGGGTGCAACCGGCACCTACAGCAATATCAAGGTGTTCAGTTGCGGCCCGTTTCCGCCCAATGACCGCCCCGCGATCGACGGGTTCTACAACATAACCGGCAAGCATAACGGGCAGAGCTATTCGTTTCCGGGTGTGAAATGCACGCATTCCGGCGGAACAAGCGACTTCCGGGATCCCAGCACCTGACGGCGCGGGGGCATGCAGGCGCCCCGATCCGGCGGCTCCGTCCGGCATGCCCGGGCGGGGCCGGTGACTGCGTGCGCCTTCGGCTCCGACTTCGCCACATCCGCCGCGATTGAGGGTCCGGATCGGCGGGCCGCAGATACGGAAGGCCCGCCGGCCTGCGCCGGTCGTCTCTTGCCAACGGGCGGAAACGCGCCACACTTCGTGTCATGCGCTGCCTGCTGATGATCGCCGTTCTGCTCCTTCCCCTGCCGGCGCTGGCCTGGGATGTCGGCAGAGATGGCCCTCGCTGCACGCTGACCCATCGAACGGCCGAAACGACGATCCGCCTGACCTATGATTCGGGCCTGCCCGAATACACGATCCGTCTGACCCGCCCCGGCGCCCCGTGGCCGAGGGCACCGGTCTTCGCCCTGCGCTTCGACGGCGCGCAGCCCAACACGATTTCCACCAGCCGGCACGTGCTGAGCGATAGCGACACACAGCTCATGGTGACCGACAGAGGGTTCGGAAACGTGCTGGACGGGTTGCAATTCAATGACTGGGCCACCGCGATCATCGGCGACGAGATGCTGCGCATCCCGCTTGACGGCGCCGCACCCAAGGTCGCGGATTTCCGCGCCTGCAGGGCTCCCCTGCCCGTCGGCTGAACGGACCGCCACCCACCATCGGCCAGATGCGCCCCCCGGGGACGCCGGGCAGATTGAACCTTCGCCCGGCCCCGCGCGACCTATCCCCGAACCATCCTGTCCGGGAGCCTCCCCATGCGCCGTCTCGTCTCCGTCATCTGCACCGCCGGGCAACTGGCCTTCACCGGTCCGGCCCTTGCACAATCCTTCAGCATCGGCCTGTCGGACGGCCCGTTCAGCCTGAGCCTTGGCACGGGGACGCGAAACGCCCGCACATGCGAGATCAGGACGGTGCAGACAGGCGGGACGGTCCGCCTGCGCAATGGCATGATCGTGGAAAGCGTCAGCTGCGCCGATGCGGACTGCACCCGGCAACGGGTCGTGATCTGCCCGCGCCGCCGCTAGGTCCGCTCAGAAATCGAAGATATCGTCGAGGAAGGACCCGCGCCGCTTTTCTTGTGGTAGCTCGACGAGCGGTCCGGGCCCTGATCGTAATCGTCGTCATAGCCACGGCGCGCGGGTTGCGGCGCGGCCGGCGCATCCGCCGTGGAGCGTTCGATGATCTTGTCCAGTTCACCCCTGTCCAGCCAGACGCCCCGGCATTGCGGGCAATAGTCGATCTCGACCCCCTGTCGGTCGGTCATTACCAGTTGGGTTCCGTCGATGGGGCATTGCATGGGGCAGATCTCCTGAGGGTTTCATTCATACAGGTAGGCGTCATCAGGCGGCCTGACAAATGCCGATAGGGAAAGCCTATCGATCACATGGGCCCCCTTCATATCCGCCATCGCCGGGACCGCCGGCTAGGTGTCGAACACGGCCGCGACATCATACATCACCGGTTCGAAACTGCGGCAAAGCTCGGTGATCGCCTTGTTGCGGCGCACCATTTCATCGCTGCGCAGCATCGCCTGAAAATCCTCGCGCCGGTCCCATTGGGAGTAGTTCGCCACCCGGGTCTGGGCATCGTTCACATGCAGCCCCGCCGCGATGAACCCGGGCTGATGCGAAATGAACTGGTCATAGGCATCGGTCAGCGCCTCGATCAGGTCGCGGCAATTGCCGGGCGTGGTTTCGAATGTGGTGATCACGGTTTGCAGGGCCGCACCCTTGACGATGGATGGCATCAGGCTGTCCTTTCTGCTGTGCAAGGGTAACGCCGCAACGCGGGCCGGAGCAAAGAAAAAGAGGTCGCGGGGCGCGGGCGGTATGTTTTACCGGCGGCCCATCGTGCCGAGTTCCCCGCGCCATCATGGCCAGGCGGCGAAACGGCTCAGACGAAATGGCGGCGCATCGCCTGATAGACCACCGCTGTCGCCGCATTGGCGAGATTGAGCGAGCGGATATGCGGGCTGCGCATCGGGAGATGAAAAACCCGGTCCTCCATCCCGTCCAGTATCTCGGGTTGCAGACCTTTCGTTTCGCGCCCGAAGACCAGATAGGCATCGGCGGGGTAGTCCGGCGCATAGACCGATGCCGCGCCATGATCTTCGAAGAAGAAAAGCCGCTCACGACCGGGCTGCCGCGCCTGCAGAAATTCGGGCCAGCTGTCATACTCACTCAGCCGGACATGCCGCCAATAATCCAGCCCGGCCCGCCGGACGGATTTTTCCGAGATATCGAACCCGTAGGGGCGGATCAGGATCAATTCGAGATCCAGCGCCACACAGGTGCGCCCGATCGTGCCGGTGTTGCCCGGTATCTCCGGCGTGACCAGCACGACCTTCATCCGGGGGGCCGGCCGGTCGGCGGGTCCGGTGCCCGCGTCAGACATTCGGCTTGCCTTCCAGACCCAGTATCCGGCGGGTGGCGGTCCAGATCGCGGGCAGGCGCGGCGGTGTGTCCAGTTCCGCCATCACCTCGTCTTTCAGTGCGCCCGTCAGATGCGTTTCGGCAAACCCCCGCGCCCAGTCAAGCAGATCGGCCTTGTCATCGGGGCGGAGCCGCACCGCGCTGCCGATCAGGCCGACGATGGTGCCTGCGGGGGAATACCATTCGTCCTGGATGGCGCGGATCCGTTCCGGCAGGACCGGACCGATACCGCGGATCAGCCGGGATTCCGAAAACCGCAGCAGAAGCCGGCCCATCTCTTCGCGCGAATAGCCGATCAGCGGCGGGAACGTGTCGAAGAATATCGGCCCCTCCTGCCCCATGGCGAAGTTGCGGATCGACGGATGATAGCCGATGCGTTCGGGCCGGCGCGCCACCGCCGCCCAGAAGCCCGCGATGCTGATCGCCGCCTGATCGAGCAGTGCGATCGCCGTTTTCAGATCCGCGGCCAGCAGCATGTCGCGGAGCATGGTTTCCGGCGGCAACGCCTTTTGCAGGATTACCGGGCGCTGGAAGCCCGCCTCCTCCAGCAGCAGAAACTGCGTCTCGGGCAGAGTGACGCCCGCATCGCGCAGACAGGCGGCATAGGCGTCATGGCGGCGCGCCAGAAGCTCCAACACCTCGGGGTCGCGCCCGCCGCGATAGGTCTTGATCACCCGGTCCGACAGCGGCCCCGACCGGGGGCGGAACGGGGCGCAGAAATAGCCCAGGCGGCTGACGGGATCCCCCCGGTCCGCAAGCGCGTCGCGCACGGCGCGGTTCAGTTCGCTGGTGTTCATGTCCCGCCCTTTCCGCTGGCATTCCCGTGGTTAGGGCGGGGCGCGGCCACGTGCAAGGGTGCCCCGGTTCTGGCGGGGCCGTCGGCCTTGTGATATCCGGACCTCATGGCCGACGCCCCCAACCCGATCCGCGAAACCGACGATGACGCCCGCGCGCTGGCCCGGGGCCTGATCGCGGCCGCGCGCTACGGGGCGCTTGCCGTGATCGAGCCCGAAACCGGCCTTCCGATGGTCACGCGGATCGCCGTGGTGCCGGGCCCGGACCGGGCACCGATGAGCCTGATCTCGGATCTGTCGAGCCATAGCGCGGCGCTTGCGGCCAATCAGGCCTGTTCGCTGTTGCTGGGTGAACCGAAGGCAAAGGGCGACCCGCTGACCCATCCGCGGATCACCCTGCAATGCCGGGCGCAGCGCGCGGACAAATCGGCGTGGCGCGAGCATTATCTCGGCCTCTATCCCAAGGCGCAGCTCTATTACGATTTCGGCGATTTCCGGATGATCCGGTTTCAGATCGACCGCGCGCTTCTCAATGGCGGATTCGGCAAGGCCTTCCATCTGACAGCGGATGACCTTGCGCCCTAGGCGATGGCCGGTTTCCGTGCCATGCTATCCCCATGAGAGCGATTGACCCCGATCTGCCCGGGCGTTGGGGCCTGCCGGGCGAACCTTTCACCTACGAGGTTCTGCCCGACGGAAGCTATCACGTGGCCGATGCCGCGGCGCCGCTGAGTTTCTCGGACGATGCGGCGGAAATGACCTGGGACGGTCAGGTTTTCGACAGGCAAGGCGCACCCGGTATCGGCGTCGAGGGCGCGTGGCGCGCGCGCGACGGCGCCGAGCACTGGGTGTTCACCGCCGATGGGTCCTATCAGGTCGGATGGGGCGACACGCGCCCGCCGGCAACCGGCATCTGGGCCCTGCACGATCATGGCCGCAGGCTCTGGACACGCGAAAAGCTGGCCCAGTTGACGACCGACGGGGCCAATGTCGTCTTCCACCTGATCGGCGGCGGCCCGCAACCCTATGGCTACACCGTAAGCGACGGGATCTGGACGTTGCTCGACCCCACAAGCTGGAAGAAACGCGCGGCCTATCACAGGCTGTGACGCTCACCAGAACTCGGTTCCCGGCGCGCCCTTGATCCGGCCCCGCAGGTTCGGGGTGACCCAACCGCCATAGAAACTGCCGGGCTGTGGCGAAACCTGCTGATCGCCCACGAAACAGGCATCCATCGGCTCGGAGTAAAACGCGAGATACCCCGCGAGCGACGCGAAGGGTTTCGACGGGCGCGAAAAGCTCCAGGCGGCGCGCGGCCGGATCTCGCCGCCCGCCTGCGCCGTCCAGTAGCGCGCGGCCCCTTTCCATTCGCAATAACTGCTCCCCTGCGCCGCCTTCAGGACACCGGCCATCACATCCTGTGGCGGAAAGTAATAGGTCGGCGCGTGGTGGGTTTCCAGAACCCGCAGCCCGGCGGTCGTATCGGCGATCACCACCCCGCCAAGCACGACTCGCAGCCTTTGCGCAACCTGTTCGATAGCAGGAGGTCGTGGATAATCCTGCACATTTTCAGAGGGAAGATCGTTCATTGCGCTCTCCGACTTGGGAACGCCCCCGCCCCTCCGTCGACCCGGGACCTAACACAGCGCCCTCATCGAACAAGCCCCCCCGATCTGGATCGGCGGGGGCTTGCCTGTCTGTCATGGCCCTGGCGAAAAAGCAGGCGTCAGACCGTGTCGCAGCGCGCGGTCAGCTGCACGGACCCCCTGACGGCCTGCGACCAGTTCAGCCGGATCGAGCCGCGGTCAACGCCATGCCGGGTGGTCGCAAATGGCGTGGTATAGACCGCCACATTGGATGCAGTACGGATTGACCCCTCTGGCACGACAGAGGTCACCACACGCGCCTCGGTGCCGAAGGGCAGCCAGTTCCGCAGATCCATCTCCCAGACCTGCTGCGCGGTGTTTTCCGTCATCTTGACGGTGACGGGGTTCTGGGCATCCTTGATGATCCCGTGGAACGTGTTCCCCGTCATCAGGAAGGACCGCGTCCGGCTGGTATCCAGCGGAGCCACGCTTTCATCCACGCCGTCGACCCGGTCAAGCGCCTGGCCGTTGAGCTGCTTGAACACGTTGTCGCAAATCGACAATCCGTTGATGTAATGCCCCGGCCCCATCGGCTTGATGATGATGAACTTGATCCAGGGCGCCGCCCCGTTCGAGGTGAAGATATTGCCGTTGATCGTCAGCCCGCCGAAACTCAGCTCGTTTTGCAGCTCGGGCCTCGGATCATGCTCGTTGACCCATTCCAGGAAATTGTTGTCGATGTAGTTTCCGGTGATCGTGGATTTGACATTGGTATTGGTCAGAACGATCCCGGCGCTGCGCAATCCGTCGGTTTCCGCATCGCCCTGGAAGTAGTGATTGCCGATCACCATGTTGCCCGACCCGGTCAGGACCGCGAAATGCTTGAAACGCACCGCCCGGTTGTTTCGGATCTTGGGATCGTTGCGATTGACGTTCATGCAGATCGTCGTGCGATCCTGCGCCCGGGCCGACTGTTCGTTCGACAGGAACTGGCAACGGTCGACCTGAAGACCCTGGCATCCGCTATCGGCCGAGGTGATGCCGCGGTCCTTGGGGCCGGTGAAGAAGCAATCGCTGAACTGGAAGGTCAGACCGTTGATCGGCAACATCACCGCGCTGGAGCGTCCGGCGCAGAGGAACTCGATATTGCTGATGACAAAGCGTTGCAGGTTCTGAAACCCGATGAAGTCCAGAAGATACTTGAAGCGCCGGAATGTGTAGGTCTGGCTTTGCGGCGGCACGTTGAGCGGGTTCGACAGAAACACCTTCCCCGCCGCGACATTCTTGCCCGAGACATATACTTCGCGGCCCACGCCTTGCGCCGCCGTCACCAGAGACCCGATCTCGATATTCGCCACATTGGCGACGTCGGACAGCTCGGACGGCTTGGTAACGACCCAAGTGCCGGTTCCGGTCTGAACCTCGTCCTCCCAGCCGGTGCTGTTATCCGCGCTGATCTGTCCGTTTCTGATGACGCGGCGATTGGCATAGGAGTTCTTGTTGTCCACCACCGCCTGCACATCGATCGGCTCGCTCAGCAGCACGCGGCGCCCGCCCATGTCGAACGCCTCGTGATCGGATTGGTTGAAGAGCGTCTGAATACCTTTCTTGAAGCCGATGACATCGTCGCCGAATGCGTCGGAATAGGCATCCAGATCGAAGTTCTTGGTCAGTGCGAGCCGGTCCGTGTCCGACATGATCAGCCGGCCCTCGAAGCGGACGGGGCTGTTCATCGTCAGGTTGCCGACAATGCGGTAATCGCCCTCGGAGACCAGCACCTCGCGCCCGGCGGCGGCGGCATCGGCGGCCAGAAACGCCGCCCGGTCATTGGTTGTACCGTCGCCCATGGCGCCGAAATCCCGGACATCGACCCAATCCATCAGCTTGCGGTGGAACACATGGGTGATGTCTTCGATACGGATGCTCTCGATCCGTACAATCCCGCCATTGGGCCCGGTCAGATCGAGACCGAAATAGCCATAGGCCGCCGTTTCGCCCCAGGGCATGTCCACCCCGCCCCGGTCGCCCAGCCCGACAATCGCCGAGATCGTCACCACCTCGCCATAGCTGGTCAGGCTCGTCGATGGCCCGGTCTGCGGCACGCCACCCACATTCGCATCCGCGGCGGTGCCGGCCCAGCCCCCGATGCGCACATCGGGCAGGTTGCCCGCGACTGCCTTGAGGCGGGCCGAGATGCGCAGATACATGCCCGGCAGCATCGGCGTCTGCCCCATGTAGCGCAGGGTCGTAACACTGTCGGTTTTCAGGATCTCAAGGCAGGTGCCGAAATCCTGATCCGCGGGCACCAGCGCGGCATTGGTTGCGGTTGCATAGGTGTCGCTGCCGGGTGTGCCGTCCTGGCGCGACCAGACCCCAAGCCCATCGCCGAATTCCGGCGGCATCAGCATCAGCCCGTCGGTGATCACCTTGTTCATATCAAACCCTTTCCTGCGCGCGGAACGCGCACGCATCTGGCCCCGCAGGACCAAGGGGCCCTGAAAGGCAACCTCGATTGTTCACATGTCCGGAGAGACCGGCCCGCAAATCAGGGCCGGATACGCTTCAAGGATTAGCGCAGATTAGTTAAGGCAGCTTTAATGCGGCGGCGTTTTCACGCGCCCACCTCCGGCGCGCGCAGGAACTGGACGCCATTGATCTGCCATCCGGCCTCCGTTTCGATCATCTGATAGCCAAGGACATGGACCCGGCCCTGACGATCGGTCACCTGAACGCGCTGCACCACAAGCCCGCCAAGCGTCTGCAGATCGAGATAGTCGATCCGGCCCGGGCGCCAGACCATCGGATATCCCTCGCGAACCATGCGCCCGAAATTCTCGGGCGTCTGGAACAGGCGCTGGATATTGGGGCTGGCATATTGCCATGCGGTGGCGAGGTCATCTGCCAGAAACGCCTCGAACTGGCTCTGGATGGTGGATTCGATGGCCGGGTTCGGGGCCAGAACCTCCTGCGCCTGCGCCCAGGCCGCGGCCCAGATCAGGCCGAGCGTCAGAATAAATCGCCGCATGGGGTCCGTCCTTCCCGCACCGTCTTCGGATATGAAAAAGGATAGACCGCGCAGGGATCCGGTCAAACCCGCCATGGCGGCCCGTCGCCCGGTACGCCGGTCAGACGGCGAGGGTCCCGGCCAGCCCGTCCTCGATCAGCCCGATGGTCTCGGTGACGCCGTAAAGCGCCACGAACCCGCCAAATCGCGGCCCCTGGCTTGCGCCCAGAAGCACTTCGTAAAGCGCCTTGAACCAGTCCCGCAGCGGCTCGAAGCCGTGATCCTTACCCACCGCGAAGACGAGCGTCTGCAACGCCTCGTCGTCCTGCGGGCCATCATAGGCGGCCAGCCGGTCGGCCAGATCGCGCATCGCGGCGGCCTCTTTTTCATCGGGCAGACGGAACACCTTATGCGGCTTCACGAAGTCGTTGTAGTACCGCACCGCAAAGCCCGCAGCCTGATCGAGATCGGGGTGGGTCTCGGCGCTGGCATCGGGCGCATATCGCCGGATGAAGCCCCAAAGCGCCTCCTTGTCCTCCGCATGGGCGACGGATGCCAGATTGAGCAACATCGCGAAGCTGACCACCATGTTCGAGGCCGGCACGTTGTGGCCGTGAATATGAAACACGGGGTTGTTCAGCCGCGCCGCGGTGTCCTGCCCCGCATAGGCGCGCAATTGCTGATGATACTCGTCTACCGCCTTCGGGATCACGTCGAAATACATCCGCTTGGCGGTTTTCGGCTTTTGATACATGAAGTAGCTCAGGCTCTCCGTGGAGGCATAGGACAACCATTCGTCGATGCTGATCCCATTGCCCGTGGACTTCGAGATCTTCTGCCCGTTCTCATCCAGGAACAGCTCGTAGGTGAACACTTCGGGCGGCTTGCCGCCGAGTTTCGAGCAGATGGCGGAATAGATCGCCGTGTTGGGGGCATGCTCCTTGCCATAGCTTTCCCAATCGACGCCAAGCGCGGCCCAGCGCGCTCCGAAATCGGGCTTCCACTGCAGCTTGACGTTGCCGCCGGTCACGGGGAGCGTCCATTCGCGCCCCTCCGCGTCATCGAAGGTGACCGTCCCTTCGCCCGCATCCACCTGCTTGATCGGCACATACAGCACACGCCCGGTTTCGGGGTGGATCGGCAGGAAGATCGAATAGGTCTGCTGGCGCTCCTCGCGCAGGGATTTCAGCATCACCGCCATCAGGTCATCATAGCGTTCGGCCGCGCGCAAAAGCGTTTCGTCGAAGGCACCGGAGCGATAGAACTCGCGGGCGGAATAGAACTCGTACTCGAAGCCGAACGTGTCCAGAAACCGGCGCAGCATGGCGTTGTTGTGGTGGCCGAAGCTCTCGTGCTCGCCGAACGGATCGGGGACACTCGTCAGGGGCATCTGCAGATAGTCGGCCAGCATCTCCTGGTTCGGCACGTTATCGGGTACCTTCCGCATCCCGTCCATGTCGTCGGAAAAGCAGATCAGCTTGGTGGGGATGTCCGACAGGATCTCGAACGCGCGGCGCACCATCGTCGTGCGCAACACTTCGCCGAAGGTGCCGATATGGGGCAAGCCGCTTGGCCCGTAGCCGGTTTCGAACAGCACATAGCCCTTTCCGGGCGGGCCGTTTTCATAGCGTTTGACCAGACGTCGCGCCTCCTCGAAAGGCCAGGCCTTGGAGTTGAGTGCGGTCTCGCGCAGATCGGTCATTTTCATCTTCCATCGTTTAGCCGCGCCACCTTGCCGCGCGCCGCCTGCACCTATTGCCCCGCGGGCTCAGGGTCAATAAATTCCAATGACGCAAATGCCCACAGGAGCCCCCAACGTGACCGATGATACCTCCCTTTCCGCGCAGGACGCGCTGGTTGCCGTCATGGTCGCCGTCTCGGTCTCCGATGAAACGATCCGAACCGCCGAGCTTGTCACCATCGAGGAGTTGGTAAATCACCTGCCCGTTTTCGCGGATTACGACACCGACAGGATGAAGCGCGTGTCGCAGACCGTGTTCGACCTGTTCGAGGAGGAGGACGGGCTGGACGCGCTTTTCGGGCTGATCAAGAACGCCCTGCCCCACCGGCTGTTCGAGACGGCCTATGCGCTGGCCTGCGACGTTGCCGCCGCGGACGGCCTGCTGCGGCAGACCGAGCTCGAATTCCTGATGGAAATCCGCTACCAGCTCGATATCGACCGGCTCCATGCTGCCGCGATCGAACGCGGTGCGCGGGCAAGGCATATGGTACTGTAATCAGGCCATGAACGGCGACGGGGCAGTTCTTTCGAACCACCCCGGGAATGCCAGCTGACGTTAGCTGCTACTCAGACCTGTCGGTCGTTATCCGTCATTCTCGGGCGGCGTCACGCGCAGCGTCGGCACTTCGATCGTTTGAGTCTCGGTCGTGACCTCCACTTCGGGAACCTCGACCTCGACGGTCTCGCTCTCCACTGCGATCTCGCCCACATCGGCGTTGAACTCAGGCATTTGCCCCCCTTCGACGGAGACGTCGACATCGGGCAAGCGGGCTTCCTGCGTCTGATCGATATCGATCATGTAGATCGCGCCCACGATTGCGACAGCCGCGACAGCGCCAATTGCGATGTATCCACCGGTTTTCATAAGATACTCCTTTTCAATCTTCGGGCTCTCAACCAGCCGGCGCACAAATTGGTTCCCCAAATTATTATTGGAACCCAAACCCGGGGGCGCCGCGTTGTTTCCGCAGACAGGCTTCTGTCCACCTCGCAAAGGAAACATCATGGAATATGGTATTTTGGGCCTGCTGGTCCTGATCGCCAACATCTACGCGATCTACAACATCGTCACTTCCGGCGCCTCGACCGCGGCGAAGGTCGTCTGGACGCTGGTTATTCTGATCCTGCCGGTTCTGGGCTTCATCGCCTGGCTGATCGCAGGGCCCAAGAGCGACGCAAGCGCCCGGGTGTAAACCATCCGTTTCGCGCAGAGACAAACCCGGTCCGGGCTTCTCCGAGCCGGGTTTTCCCCATCCGAAGGCCTTTATGTGTAGAGAGCGGCCCATCGCTCGACTAATTGCTGCTGCAACCGCTTTGCGCGTCGGGTGTAGTCGCGCCCGCCCTCCGGGCGTTCCATCTGTGCCGGGTTCAATGCGCCGCGCCGATCCAGATCGGCGCAGAATACGGCGAAGGCGAAGTCACGGCCCGTGGGCGCGCGCGCATATCCCGCCAGCGAACTGACGAAATTCAGCGTTCCGGTCTTGGCCACGACCTCCACCGGATGATCGGGTTGCAGGTTGCCCTCGGCATCGCGCATTGGGATCGCCCTCATCAGGCGGCGCAGCATGCCATCGGCGCCCGCCGCCACCAGAGCCTGGGTCATGTCCTGCGGGCGGACCCGGCTGGCCTCCCCCAGCCCGGAATGATCGACAAAGCTGGAGTTCCGCGCCGCAAGCCGGGATCTCATCCAGGCGCTCATCTCGTCGGCCGAAGCGCTGAGCGAGCCGGGCGCCGCACCGCCTGCGATACTCGCACTCAACCCCACCGCCTCGGCCGTGATATTGGTGGACCAGCGCATCATCCCGCGCAGGATGTCCTGCAACGGCTCGCTGACATGTTCGACCAACACGCTCCCGCTCTCGGGGGGCGGGCCTTCGCCCGGCCCGTCAAGAACGATCCCGTTCGAGCGGGCCAATGTCTGGAACACCTCGGCCGCGTAGAGATGCGGCTGGCGCACCGGCAGCCAGCGGCTGCCGCCATTGCCGAGCGCGCCGCGGGCGACCGTCCAGTTCTCCCGTCCTTCGCGCTGCTCATAGGTGTATACGGGCACATCGCGATCCGCGACACGCATCCGGGCAAGGCTGACCGCAGGGCGGAGCGTTTCCGAACGCGCGTCCATCCGGACGGTATACTCCCCCTGCTCCCGCGCCCATTCGAAATGCACCCGGTTGAAGTTGAGATTGAGCCCCGAAATCGCGGGGTTGTAGCCCACATGATCCGGCTGCTCCGGGTCGATCTCCCTCACATAGGGCAGCGCGCCGGTGGCCAGCATCAGGCGGCCCGTCACCTCGCGCAGGCCGGCCTCCCTCAGTGCGATTGCCATCGCGCTCAATTGATCGGTTCCAAGCAGGGGATCGCCACCGCCGACCAGCCACAGGTCACCCTCCAGCCGGCCATTGGTGACCGGCCCGCCGGCGACCAGACGGGTCTGGAACCGGTAACCCGGCCCCAGTCGGTCCAATCCATAGGCGCAGGTGATCGCCTTGGCCACGCTTGCCGGCGGCATCCCGTAAAGCGGGCGTTCCACCTCCAGCATCTCGCCCGTACGCGCATCGGCAACCGCATAGCCCACACGCCCGCCCAGCCCCGCCTGGGTGATCAACTCGGACGGTGACGGGATCGCGCGCTGCCACAGCCCGCTGGGACGGACCAGCGGCCTCAACGAGGTTTCGGGTGGCATTGCAAAGCCGGGCTGCGCCAGCCCGGCCAATACGCCACTCAAGAAAACCCGCCGAGAAACCATTTCAAAAAAAGCCCTGTCGCCGTATTCAACTAAACCGCAGCCCGGCGGGCGGCTCAACCCTTTCGATGCTCACAAAAACCTCATATCCGGAATGGATGACATCCGGAACGCGGCGCGCGGCGCGCCGTGTGCGATCAGCGCACCCAGTCGCCCCGCGCCCTGATCTCGCTGGACGATACATCCAGCATCGGCACGTTCAGAAAGCACCAGGCCGGCGGCTCCGACATCGCCAGGCGCGAGGCGGCGGCAGCCGGCAGCTTGTGGCGGCGGAAAACCTGCGCCGCCTTGGAGGTCCGTGCCGAAATGCGTTGTCCCGGTCGGGCCATCACGCCAACAGGCACGTTGCGCATGATCCATTCCCACCGCTGCCAGCGGTGAAAGCTCGCCAGGTTGTCCGCGCCCATCAGCCAGACAAAGCGAACACCGGGGTAAAGCGCAAACATCCGCTCCAGCGTGGCGCCGGTGTACCGCGTGCCCAGACGGGCCTCGATATCCGTCACCTCGACTCTTGGGTGCCGCACAAGCGCCCGCGCCGCCGCCATCCGACGGTCGAGCCGTGCGGGCCCTTCGGCCTTGAGCGGATTGCCGGGCGACACCAGCCACCAGACCCGATCCAGCTCGAACCGCTTCAATGCCTCCCGGCTTACATGCACATGGCCTGCATGAGGCGGATCGAAGGACCCGCCGAAAAGACCCACCCGCATGCCGGGCCGCGCATTGGGAAAACCGCTTCGCAAGGGCCTCACCCCGTTGCATACCTGTCAAAGCGGTCTGGTAGCAGCCCAACCCCTTGGGCGCAAAAGAAAAGGGCGGCACGGATGCGCCGCCCCCCTCGCAATGTCCGGGGCATGTCAGTTCGTGGGGTCTTCCCAGAGGCTGTTGTCCCATAGCGGCACGGGCCGTTCGCTGCGTACTTCGAAGGTGATCCGGTCCCGCCATTCGCGCCCGTGCTGATCGGTGGCGGTCACGGTGATCACATGGGCGCCCTCGGGCAGATCGGCGGGCATTTCCAGCCGCCAGAGGTGAGAGGAACTGTCGGCGATCATCCAGGCCTCAGCCGATTGCGGGACCGCGGGGCCGAACTGCCGGCCCTGCCAGATCTCGAAGCCCTGCGCCCGCGCATCGCCCGATTGCGATTGCCATGCATAGCGCCCAACGGTCATCTGCCGCGGGACCGAGAACGGATCGGCATACTCCGCCCCTGTCAGAACATCCTCGCCATTGCCGGCCTGCGTCCGTGTCATCTCCATCATCGGGCCGTCGCCGATCTGGGCCATCACACGGCTGTTCCGCGTTCCGTTCCAGACATTGGCCGTGAGATAGACGCCCTCCCCCAGTTCCTCCGGCGTGAACAGTTTCACATCGGCCAGATCGTTCACGGTTAGCGGCGGGGCGTCGGTACTTGTGTCGTCCCGCGCCTCGGTCCAGGCGAACAGCTCGGTGAACCAGTCGCGGAATTGAGGCGTGTTGAAGCTGAGCGCCATCTGACGGTCGGGGCTCTGGTTCGCGGCATGGAAATTCACCACGAAATCCGAACCGTCGAACTCCACGATCATGTAGCCCGGCGGTGTACCGCCCCGCGCAAAGGACATCGGAGTGCCATCGAAGCTCAGATCGCCGAAGAACCAGTTGCCCGAGGGCGCGCCGCCCACCACATGGTCGAAGGGCAGCCGGGTGACGCCCACCTGCTCTTCCCAGCCTTGGTACCACTCGCCGGCGGCCAGATATTCGAACGTATGCGTGTGGCCCGAGAAGGAGACCTCGGGCCGCCCCGCCAGCATCTCGTGGATCTGGGCCAGATTGTCCGTCTGGTGCCGTCCTGTGTTGCTGTCGATGAAGGACACGAACGGAATGTGATGCATCAGCACCACCAGACGGTCCTCCGGCACCAGTGCCAGCGTCGCCTCAAGCCAGGCCATCTGGTCGTCGGTCACCCGGCCGTTATAGACTGTCCGCTCGGGGTCGGCGCAGGCATCGCGCCCGCCGGGGCCGCTGTCTTCCGGACCGCAGGGATAGACCACGTTGTCCAGCGCCACGAAAAGCACCTCGCCCATCTCGAAGCTGTAGTAATTGGGGCCGTAGATCTGGCGCCAGCTATCGGCGGAATGCACATCGCTGGAGGCATCGAAGTCGAAATCATGGTTCCCGTGGATATAGTATTGCGGCAGGTCCAGCACCGAAAAGACATCCATGAACCGCGGCAGCAGGCTCAGATCGTCGCCCATCACGTCGCCCAGCATCACCATGCACCCCGCGTCGCTCAGATCGCGGTCCAGGAGGCTGTCCAGCACGCCGTCGCGGACATAGCCGACCTCGGTATTCGAATAGGGCTGGGTATCGCCCATCATCACGCAGGAAAACGCCTCGTCGATACCGGTGCGGATCATCGGGAAATTGATCGCATCGGGCAGCGGACCGGTGGGTGCCAGCCCGCCATAGCGCAACGTCTCGGGCGTGCCCTCGGGTTTGTGATGGTAGAAGAACTGCGGAACGCCATGGGCGTTTACCGGCACGTCCCACGCGGCCGGTTCGCTGACCATGACGGTCATGTTGTCGAATACCGGCAGGCGATAGCTGCCATCGGGCCCGGTCTGGGTCACGTCGCGCCCGTTCGACACAATCACACCGCCCACACCGGGTTCGTCATCCTGGCGCACACCGTCGCGGCTGAGATCGTGGAACACCACGCCTGTCACCGTTTCGGTCGTGCCGCCGCTGCCCGGCACCACGTGAATATCGGCCACATAATCGGTCCGCGCCAGCGCTGGCGCGGCAACACTCAAAGAAACCGCCGCGAGCAAACATGCGCGGCCCGTGAAACGTCCTGGAGTCATGGGTCACCTTCAGTTTTCAATGAAACGTGCCCGAGGAATGCATCCCCCCGGAGCCCCAAGCCTGCACCCGCCGGATGACGCTGCCATGTCAGAACGGACACGTCTGAATGAAACCGGCAGGAAGCCGCCCGGCCGGGGTCGCCGGCCCCGGTACCGAGGCCGGCGGGGGATGCGCGCTAGAGGTTGAATATGTTGATCCGGGGCGGCGGGTCGACCGACCGCGGCGGCCGGGCCTGCGGCAGCAGGCCCACATCATGGCGCAGATAGTCGGGGATATCGGCCGGTGGCGGCAGATCCCGCTTGGCCGGTTTCAGACGGGCCAGCAAGCGGCCAAGGATACGCAACACCGCGCCGGGGCTCCGGCGCCGGGGATGAACGGATTGAGGTGTCATTTCGTGCTCTCCAATCAAAATGGAAAGCCGCCGCATGAGGTCGGGAAAATAGAAAAAGGCCGCGTCATGGGCGGCCTTCGAACAGGATTAGCTGATCGTGCCGCGTTTACGGGTCAAGGCCGCGTAGGGCCGTGCGGGTCACGATCATCAAGTCCATGGGTTTTCCTCGTCGAGGGGTTCAAGTGCGGGGTGCCTAGCGGGCGGCCTGAGTCGCTGCAACCCCAAATCTCGCGGATGCCCCCGCTCGGCGAAAAACCGTGGCATCCGGGTTACCGCGAATTCGCGCCCGTGCGATTGCCCATTCCCGCCGGCCCAAGTAAAGAACGACGAAACCCCATTTTCCGAGTGGAGCATGACCCATGGCCAGTTACCAATATGTCTATCACATGGATGGCGTCTCCAAGACCTATCCGGGCGGCAAGAAATGCTTTGAAAACATCCGGCTCAGCTTTCTTCCCGGGGTGAAGATCGGTGTTGTCGGCGTAAACGGCGCGGGCAAATCCACGCTGATGAAAATCATGGCCGGGCTCGACAAGGACTTCTCGGGGGAGGCATGGGCCGCGGAGGGCGCCAAGGTCGGCTATCTCCCGCAGGAACCCCAACTGGATGAGAGCCTGTCGGTCCGCGACAACGTCATGCTCGGCGTCGCCGAGAAAAAAGCCAAGCTCGACCGCTTCAACGAGTTGGCGATGAACTATTCCGACGAGACCGCCGACGAGATGGCGGCACTTCAGGACGAGATCGACAGCAACAACCTGTGGGATCTGGACAGCCAGATCGACGTCGCGATGGAGGCGCTCCGCTGCCCGCCGGATGACGCGATGCCGGAGCATCTCTCGGGCGGGGAACGCCGCCGCGTGGCATTGTGCAAACTGCTGCTCGAAGCCCCCGACATGCTGCTGCTCGACGAACCCACCAACCACCTTGACGCGGAAACCATCGCCTGGCTTCAGCAGCACCTGATCGACTACAAGGGCACGATCCTGATCGTCACCCATGACCGCTATTTCCTGGATGACATCACGGGCTGGATCCTGGAGCTGGATCGTGGACGCGGGATCCCGTACGAAGGAAACTATTCCGCCTGGCTGGAACAGAAAGCCAAGCGGCTGGCTCAGGAAGCGCGCGAGGACAAATCCCGCCAGAAGACGCTTGAGCGCGAACTGGAATGGATCCGACAGGGCGCAAAGGCGCGTCAGGCCAAGCAGAAGGCCCGGATCAACGCCTATGAGGATCTGGCCAGCCAGTCCGAGCGCGAGAAGCTTTCGCGCGCACAGATCATCATACCCAACGGTCCCCGGCTTGGCGGCAAGGTGATCGAGGTGAACGGGCTTGCCAAGCATTACGGCGACAAACAGCTGATCGAAGACCTCAGCTTCGCGCTTCCGCCCGGCGGGATCGTCGGCGTGATCGGCCCCAACGGCGCGGGCAAATCCACGCTGTTCCGGATGCTCACCGGGCAGGAGGAGCCAGATGCCGGAACGCTTGAATACGGCGATACGGTCGATCTGGCCTATGTGGACCAGTCGCGCGATGCGCTTGCCCCCGATGCCACCGTCTGGGAGGAAATCTCGGGCGGGGCCGAGATCATCGAGCTCGGGGATGCGCAAATGAACTCCCGCGCCTATTGCTCGGCCTTCAATTTCAAGGGCGGCGATCAGCAGAAGAAAGTCGGACAGCTGTCGGGCGGCGAACGCAACCGGGTCCATATGGCCAAGTTGCTCCGGTCCGGCGGCAACGTCCTGCTGCTCGACGAACCGACCAACGATCTGGACGTCGAGACCCTGCGCGCGCTGGAAGACGCCCTGACCGAATTCGCCGGCTGCGCGGTGGTCATTTCGCACGACCGGTTCTTCCTCGACCGTATCTGCACCCATATCCTGGCCTTCGAAGGCGAGGCGCATGTGGAGTGGTTCGAGGGCGATTTCTCGGCCTATGAGGAAGACAAGAAGCGTCGCCTCGGCCCGGACGCGCTGGAACCGAAACGGGTGAAATACAAGAAATTTGCAAGGTAGACGCCCAGCGGCGCCGGCAAGTGCAGGGCACGGCGCTTGCCGGGGACCGCGGGTGCGATGTTCGTCAATGAAACAGCTGTCGGCAGGGTGGTCCGGCCGCGCGCCGTCGCGGCCTGCCGTTTTCACCAAGGCCTTGTGACCGGGGCCGACATGACATTACCGCTGATCTGTGTTCGTCAGATGTAAAAGCCGGTCCCGATTTTCTCTGTCGCTTCCGTTGTGGGTCAGACACGCCAAGCGAAACCTGCCAGGTCAGACGCAGCCGTTGAGCGGCCTCAAGGAGGGGCTGCCTAAGAGCCCTCGAATGACATCCCCGGATTTCAGGAGCCCGGTGTTGAGGGATGCATAGCTCGGCCATAACCCTCCACGCTGGAACAACTCCAATACGAGTTTACGCATGCTGAAAGCCCGACCAACTGAGCTGGCCTGCTGCCGGTTTCGTAGACGGCAACTTAAGCTTTCATAGCTCGCTCCTCGAAGGTCATAGGACTTAGATAGCCAATGGTCGAGTGACGTCGCGTTGGGTTGTAGAACCGCTCGATGTAATCGAACACATCGGCGCGCGCCTGTTTTCTCGTCCGGTAGGTTTTTCGCCTGACCCGTTCGGTTTTCAGGGAAGAGAAGAAGCTCTCCATCGCAGCGTTGTTCCAGACATTTCCGGACCGGCTCATTGAACAGATGATGCCCTGATCGGCCATCAGCCTTTGGAATGGTTCGCTGGTGTATTGGCTGCCCTGGTCCGAGTGGTGCAGCAGTTCCTGCGGCCTGCCTCTGCGCCAGATTGCCATGATCAGCGCATCCGTGACCATCTGCGAGGTCATCTGGTCGCTCATAGACCAGCCAACAACGCGCCGCGAGAACAGGTCGATGCCGGCAGCAACATAGAGCCAGCCTTCTGCGGTCCAGATATATGTGAAGTCTGCCACCTATTACCTGAGGGGCGATGCTTGCATCGCCGAGAGGGCATTTCTGGTTCGGGCCATTCGCCTCGAACTCTCGCTCAAGCACGTTCGCAGCTATGACCGACCTCCTGCCTTGGTCTTTCGGTGGTTGCCGACGCCTGGGGCGAGCTCTGAAGGCTGCATTCCGCATCAATCGTTCAACGCAATGCAGGCCACAGGCGTAACCTTCTTCGAGAAGATCGTGCCAGACCCGTCGGGCTCCATAGGTTCGGTCCGATCGCAGAAAGCTCGCACGGATCGCCGTCGACAGCTCTTCGTCGCGGATAGACCGGTCGCTACGTGGCCGCGTCAGCCAGGCATGAAAGCCCTTCGTGACACACCGAGCGTGTCACACATCCAACTTACCGGCCAGACCCTTCGGTGCTTCGCCCATCTCGGCAGATTTGCCATGCAAATCGCCTGCCAGGCCATGCACAAACCCAAACATCACAGCTGGTCCTTGACAAAGTAGGCGGCCGCTTTTTTAAGATATCACGCTCCGCCTTCAGCTTGGACACCTCACGTCGAAGAGACCTGAGCTCTTCTTGCTCTGGCGTCAGCTTGCCATTTCCGGGGAAAGCTGCGGGGCCATCAGCCTCGGCAGCACCCACCGCCGAAGCACGGTGGCATGTATTCCAAGATCCCTCGAAGCCTGTGCCGCATTGACACCACGCTTCGTCACCAATTCCACCGCCTCCTGCTTGAACTCGCGGCTGAACATCCTTCTCGTCATATAGATTCTCCAGTTTCATAAACACCTTATCTCGGCCTCCACAAAACCGGCAGCAGGCCTGATCTTCGCCTGGGATGGCGGCAAGGGTGAAGCCAGCGACGTCTATCTCGACAACCATAGCTACCGATGAGGTGAGACCCATGTTGACGACCAAGCGCAAACCGGCCCCGGTGTCGGAAATCCTGATCGAGGAGTTCATGAAGCCGATGGAACTGACCCAGGCCCAACTGGCCGAAGCGATGGGTGTGCAGCGTAAGCATGTGAACGAGCTGTGCAACGACCGCCGCAATGTGACGGCGGCCACCGCGCTGATCCTGGCGCGGGTATTCGGTAACAGCCCCGACTTCTGGCTCAACGTCCAGCGGCGCACCGAACTTTGGGAGGCGATGCACGATCCGAAGGAACAGGCCCGGATCGAGCGGGCCAAACCGCTGTCGACCGCCGCATGACGACCGCCCTTCACACACCTTTCCCGCCCTTGACCGTCATGCGCTTGTCTTTGCGCGTCGAAGCACGCATCGCACTCCGGCGTGCGGACAGGCGATTCCGCGCCGGGCGGTCCAGTTGCATCGTGAGCGGATGGATCGTTCCCGGCGCCTACATCGCACACCGATCGGCCGGCCCCAGGCTATGGGGGCCGGGCCAGCCGATCTCTACGACTATTTCCGCCCCGTCGAACCATCCGGCAAGCGCCGCCGCGCGCAAAAGCGCATCACCATCACCGACGACTGGCCGGAGATTGTGCCGATCACCGAGTTCGAGGTCCGGATCGTCGAAGCCTATTTCGGCGACGTGCTCGACGAACTGTTCGGGCCGCTTCCCTAATCTGAGGATCATGCCATGACTGACACAGCCTCTCGCTCACTGGAGGCTGTGCCCAATAGCCGCTCCGTTCGCGCCGCGCTCTATCTTCGTGTCTCGACGAACCGGCAGGCCGAGCATGATCTGTCCATCCCCGACCAGCGTCGCCAAGCCGAGCGCTACTGCAAAGCCAAAGGCTGGCAGATCATCGCGGAGTATGTCGAGCCGGGCCAGTCGGCGACCGACGACAAGCGCCCCGAGTTCCAGCGCATGATGGACGCGGCACTCCACGGCGGCTCGCCCTTCGACGTGGTGCTGGTCCATTCGTTCAGCCGGTTCTTCCGCGATCAGTTCCAGCTTGAGTTCCACGTCCGCAAGCTCGCCAAGGCGGATGTGCGGCTTGTCTCGATCACACAGGATTTGGGCGATGATCCGATGAGCAACATGATCCGCCAGATCATGGCGCTGTTCGACGAATATCAGTCGAAGGAGAACGCCAAACACGTCTTGCGGGCCATGAAGGAGAATGCGCGGCAGGGCTTCTGGAACGGCGCGCTGCCGCCCATCGGCTATCGCACCGTCGAGGCCGAGAAGCGCGGCGCCAAGATCAAGAAGAAGCTGGAGATCGATCCCATCCATGCCGACACCGTGCGATTGATCTATAGACTCGCGCTGCGTGGCGACGGCGACAGCGGCCCGATGGGGCTGACGACGATCACCAAGCATCTCAACGAACGCAACATCCGCACCCGCGATGGCGGGCGCTGGGGCATCGCCGCCGTCCACCAAATCCTGACCCGCACGACCTATGTCGGCGAGCATCGCTTCAACACCTACGATTCGAAGGCCAAGCGCCCGAAGCCCGAGTCCGAGCATGTCGTCATGGAGGTGCCGTCCATCGTCACCAAAGACGAATGGCAGGCGGTTCAGGCCCATCTCAAGTCTCGCAATCCCAAATGGACGCCGCCCCGCACGGTCAGCGGACCGACGCTGCTGACCGGCATCGCCTTTTGCGCCTCCTGCGGCGGCGCGATGACGCTCAGGACCGGCAAGGGCGGGCGCTATCGCTACTACACCTGCTCCACCCGCGCCCGGCAGGGCAGCAACGGCTGCGGCGGCCTAACCGTGCCGATGGGCAAGCTCGACACGGCGGTGACGGCTCACATCGAGAAGCGCCGGCTTGATCCACGCCGGCTCACCGCGCTCTTGTCCGAAGTTCTAAACCGCAGGGATGACTACATCGCCCGGCGGCGCACTCACATCACCGAGCTACGCCAGCGCGCCTCGGAGGCCGACGCCAAGCTCAAACGGCTCTACGAGGCGATCGAAAACGGTATTGCCGACCTCAACGATCCCGCGTTGAAGGGCCGCGTCGCCGAACTCTCCGCCATCCGCGATCAGGCCCACGCCGATGCCGAGCGGGCGGCGGGTACGATCCAACGCGTAGGTCCTGACCTGACAGAGGAAAAAGTGAAGGCGTTCGCCAGCGCGGCGCGTAAGCGTCTGCGCAAGAGCGACGGCACCTATCGCCGCGATCATCTGCGTGCCGTCGCACAGCGTATCGAAGTGATCGACAAGACAGAGGCCCGCATCATGGGATCGCGCACCGCGCTTCTCAAAACGCTTACCGCCGCCAGCGCACAAACGGAGGCCACGGCCGTGCCCACTTTGGAACTGAAATGGCGCGCTGGGGAGGATTCGAACCCCCGACCCCTTGATTCGTAGTCAATTCTGAACTCGAATCACTTCTTCACATAGCAGAACTAAAGCGTATGATTATATTGTGTTTTTATCCATTTCGGTGAACATGGTTGACCATAGAAACTCGCCCTTATGCCCACGATTCATGTGACTAAAAGAGACTAAAATGCGCCTCAGGCTAACCGACATCGCCGTTCGCAAGCTCGCCCTGCCGTCATCGGGACAACAGACGTACTGGGACGCGACAACGCCCGGATTTGGCGTTCGGTGTTCTACCCGATCCAAGTCCTACGTTGTTATGTACGGCCCGAAACGGCGGCTGAAGACATTGGGCAGACACCCTGAACTTGGCCTGGCCGACGCGCGCAAACGGGCGAAACTTCAACTTGTGCAACATCAATCTCGTAGCGACGACATCGGCAATTTCGACTACCAAATGGTCCTTTCCGAGTACCTCGTAGACTGTGAACAGCGTCTGCGACCATCGACGATAGACGGATACACGCTGTATCTGAGCGCTATCCACTTCTCCGGCCCGGTCGATCAGGTCACACGCCAGGACATCATGCGCAAGATTCGCGAGTACACAAAGAGTCCTTCAAGCCAGAACTATGCCTTCACTACCCTAAAAGTCTTCTTCAACTGGCTCGTGCGGTACCAATACCTCCAGACGAACCCGTTAGATGGGCTGAACCGGCCCCACGCACCAACGAGCCGTGATCGCGTGCTTTCGCGTGATGAAACATCCCAACTACTCCAATACACCCTCGGCAACCGAGACCGCTTCAACGACATCGTTAGCTTGCTGCTAATGACTGGACAACGCCGGGGCGAAATTGCCGGATTGCAATGGAGTGAAATTGACCAAGGTCAGCTTTCATTCGATGCGCAGCGCACCAAGAACAAGCACCGGCATGACGTGCCGATCCCGGCATTAGCGGTTGACCTGCTCGAGTCGATAGAAGGTGGCAGCACCTACGTTTTTGGCACTCCGGAAGCTGACACACCGTTCAACGGGTGGGCCCGAGCCCAACGACGGCTGTTGCACGAGACTGGCTTGTCGCCTTTTACTCTCCATGACCTACGACGCACCTTCGCCACACTGCATGCCGATATCGGCACACCCATCCATGTGACCGAGCGACTGCTCAACCACCGCTCTGGCACCATCAGCGGAGTGGCTGCAATCTACAACCGTCACTCGTATCTTGGAGAAATGAAGGAGGCGACACAGCTCTATGGCGAACTTCTCGCCAAACTGCACGCAGCCCGCTAGACTTCGATTGCCTAGGTTTTTGTCAACCCTAGGGCATCGCGATGCTCTTCAATCATGGAGAGATCGTGATGCGGATGCTTTCAAAACGCCAGCTGAAGGAGTTGGTTTTGTACTCGCCACAACATATCGCACGCTTGGAGAAGGCAGGCTTATTCCCATTGCGGGTACAGCTGGGCCCGAACCGGGTGGGCTGGGTTGAGGATGAAGTGCTGGATTGGCTCCAGAAGCGCCTGGACTGTCGAGAAGTTCCCGAACGGCACTCCTGATCTCAGGAGCAGGGTGGTCAGGCGTGCACAGTCTGGCCACCCTATTATTGGCGCTCAGATCATCGCTGCCAAACAGCTACATTCCTCACCACATCCGCTCTGCAATCGCCAGCTCATCCGCGCCTAAGGCATTGGTGTAGATGGCAGTCGTGCTCATCGAGGCATGGCCGAGCCATTTTTGCAGCATATTCAGCGGCACGCCGCATTTGATCGCATGGATGCCATAGCCATGGCGGAGGCCTTTGGGACAGGCCTGTGCGCCGGTGATGTCAGCGGTGGCCATGACGGATTTGACCCACCGATAGGCGGTGACGCGGGGCACAGGTGCGCCCCTGATATGCCAGAGAGGACAGTCGGGGGTGTTGGTCAGCGCCCCAAGCACCGTGACGAGCTCATCGGGAATGGGCACTTCACGCATATGATGGATCGCACGCTTTTTGAGACTGCGAATGGAAATCAGCCTGGCGTCCAGTTGCAGCGATGCCGGGGTGAGCGCGCGCGCTTCGGACAAGCGGCAGCCGGTATGGAGAAGCGTCAACGCAAAGGCGCGCTGCTGCGGGCTTTCGGTCTGGGCGGCCGCAATAAACCGCGCGCGCTCCTCGGTGTTGATGTAGAGGCGTTGGGCGCGGTCATCATAGAGCCTCATCAATGAGGCCGATGGCGCGTCGCGATGTGGGGACAGCATGGGACTGGTTGATTACGCCGCAAGGTGTGAGGTGTGGCCGCAGTGAAACAGAATTGCGAATAGTGTTTCAGCGGCCCATTAAGCGTTCATCTACAACGGCTTAGCTGGTTGTGCGCAGACGCTAGCCGATGCGGTGCGCAACCACAAGCCCGTCAACACCTTGGACCTTCATGATAGTACACTATTCGCAATAGTGTTTCGGGTAACGGCAGGGAAAGCGTCTTGGAAACAACGGTCTACACCATACTATTGATGGAGAGACCACATGAAATCCCTACTTCCGGCGGCGCTTGCCGCGCTGCTCATGACGCCGGTCTACGCCCAAGACGCCACCGACTTTTCGGGTGCCTATGTGGGCTTGAGCGTAAATCGGACGGACAGCAGCTCCTTTGATTCAGCGTCCGACATTGATGCCAGCTCCAACGGTGCGGCCCTTACCGCAGGCTACCTGTTCGACATGGGCGGTGTTCTGCTCGGCGGTGAAATCAGCTACCGGCGCAACAGCTATTCCGGCACTGAGAGAACCACGGCCACTGCCATCAGCGGCACCGCGACCAGCACGGCTTTCGGACTGCGGCTGGGGTACCCTGTCGGACGCACGATGCCATACATGGCGGCACGCATCGGGCGCGGCACGGATGATTTCGGCACTGGTTCGCTGGATTTCGACACCAGAGAGTTCGCCATCGGGGCCGAATACGCGCTGACCGAAAATGTGTTCACGCATCTCAGCTTTGAGCGTGTCATCTTCGATTATCGCGACACCGACCTCAACCTGCGCAGCAATGCTGTCTCGTTGGGCATCAACTATCGATTCTGAGCGCTGTGATGCGACGCGGCCTCGCCCGCCAGGGCGGGGCAGTTGCCAGGCCCACCTACGCAGTGCAGCCAGTTGAACCGGGCTAGTCCTGCCGATGCCCGGCCCAAGAAAGACCACTCTTGATGCTGTCCTATCAATCTGGATCGGCAAAAGCAGGCCTTCAAAAGTATCGGCATCGGATTGAAACAGCGTCGCGATGAGATCGATGAGTATCGCGACCAGTCTATTTCGCTCAGCTGCAGAGCCTCCTTTGGGTCCGCACCCTAAACACCTGGTGCCGGGTCACATGTAGGCCGCCGACGTCACTGGATCAGGCATCAATTTTACCAGATCCTCCGCTCGCCGGCAGGCCGAGGTATGACCCGGCGACACTTCTTGCCAATTTGGCACTTCGGAGCGGCAAAGATCAATCGCTACAGGACATCGGGTGTGGAACCGGCATCCTGAGGGCGGGTTAGCGGGGCTCGGAATATCGTCGTTCAGAATGATCCGCTGCCTCTGCCGCTCAATGGATGGATCGGGCACAGGGATCGCACTGAGCAGGGCGCGCGTATAGGCATGGCGCGGGTTGGCGAATAGTTCTGCCTTTGGTGCCACTTCCACAACCTTGCCCAGGTACATTACCGCCACCCGGTGCGAAATATGCTTCAGTGAGCCAAGGTCATGCGCAATGAATAAGTAAGTCAGCCCGAGCCGAACCTGCAGATCCTCAAGCAAGGCCACGATCTGCGCCTGAATTGACACGTCGAGGGCAGACACCGCTTCGTCGCAAACGATGATATCCGGCTCACACGCGAGCGCACGGGCAATACCGACGCGCTGCCGTTGCCCCCCTGAAAACTCATGCGGATAGCGGTGAGCGGCTGATTGGGGCAAGCCCACCAGGTCTAGCAGTTCGTGCATCCGGGCTTTGATTGCCGCGCGCCCTTGTCTCAGTCCATTCAGGCCAATCGGCTCCGCGATCGTGGCGCCGATGGTCATCCGGGGGTTCAGACTGGCCGATGGGTCCTGAAAAATCATCTGCACGCGTCGATCCCTTGTCAGGGGTTTGCCGTCGATCAGAATTGTGCCACTTGTTGGTTCGGTCAATCCGACCACGGCGCGGCCCAGGGTCGACTTGCCACAACCGCTTTCGCCCACCAGCCCAAGGGTTTGGCCGCGTGGGATCTCCAATGTCACCCCATCCACGGCCTTGATGACGCCGCTCGAACCCGACAGAAAGCCGGTTTTTACCGGGAAATGCACAGCGAGATCGCGAAGTTGTATCAATGGGTTCATGGTGTCTTCCCCACGAGAATGCAGGCCGCGCGATGGCCTGGTCCGCAAGATACAAGCGGTGGCTGCTCATGATGACAACGCGCCGCAACCAGATCGCAGCGAGGCGCGAAGCTGCACCCTTTGGACGGCCGCATGACATCGGGCGGACTGCCCTGGATCGGACGAAGCGGCCCCTCATCCGCAACATCCAGACGAGGAACTGAACGTAAAAGCGCGCGGGTGTAGGGCATGCCCGTTCGCAAAAAAACTGCCTCAGCCGGTCCCGTTTCGACAATGCGACCCGCATACATCACCTGCACACGGTCTGCAGTCCGCGCCACCACACCAAGATCATGGGTCACCAGCATGATCGCCATATTCATCTCGGATTGAACCTCGGCCAGCAACTCCAGGATCTGCGCCTGAACGGTTACATCAAGCGCGGTCGTAGGCTCATCTGCGATCAACAGTTTTGGCTTGCAGGCGATGGCCATGGCAATCCCGACCCGCTGGCGCATCCCACCCGAGAACTGGTGCGGATAGTCGCGTAGTCGCGCCTTGGGCTGCGGTATCCCTACTTGATCGAGCAGATCAGCCGCATGCGACTGCGCCGTTGCACGCGTCATACCGAGGTGTACTTCGCCGATTTCTGACAGTTGCCGCCCGACTGTCAGCACGGGATTGAGAGAGGTCATGGGATCCTGGAAGACTATCCCAATTTCTTTGCCGCGCACCCTGCGGAACTGCTCTTCCGAAAGCGCCATTAAATCACGCCCATCGAACCTAAGAGCATCAGCTTGCACCGTCGCAGTCCGTTTGGGCAGCAGTCCAAGGATCGCCAGCGCTGTGACTGACTTGCCAGAACCGCTCTCACCAACAACGGCCAAGGTCTCGCCTTCCGTCAAGGTCAGGTCGATCCCGTTGATTGCCTTTGCCTCGCCTCGGTCGGTGGAGAAAGTGACATGCAGATCTTTGACGTCAACCAGTGGCATCAGCCCATCCGCATCTTTGGATCAAGGGCCGAGCGCAAGCCGTCGCCGACCAGATTGCAGGCGATCACGACACTCAGGATCGCGATGCCGGGAAAGGTGCTGATCCACCAAGCGCGTTGCAGCATCTGCCGACCCTCGGCCGACATCAGGCCCCATTCCGGCGTGGGCGGTTGTGCACCAAGCCCGAGGAAAGATAGCCCAGCCCCGATCAGGATTGCCGAGCCGATCTGCAGGGTCGCCAACACCACGATCGGAGCGTTTGCGTTGATCAGAATATGTCGCGCCATAGTCCGTAGGTGGCTGTTGCCTACCAGACGCGCCGCCTCAACATAGGGTTGCGACTTGATCGACAGCACCGTGCCACGCACCAGGCGCGCATAATCCGGCAGCGTCGCAACGCCAACGGCAATCATCATGTTCTGGATCGACGCTCCCAGAGCGGCGATCACCACCAACGCCAACAAGATCGACGGGAACGCCAGCAAGGCATCGACGAACCGAGAGATGATCGTATCCACCCAGCCCCCGAAGTAGCCGGCCAGCAGGCCAAGGATCACCCCGGGGATGCCACCCAGCAAGACGGCGATAAGCCCGATGGAGATCGAAATACGGGATCCGTAGATCACCCGACTCAGCACGTCGCGGCCTAGCATATCTGTGCCAAGCCAATGCTCGGCGGAGGGGGGGAGACGGGCCCGGCCCACCAGACCTGCGGGGTCGTAAGGTGCGAGGACGGGCGCCAGGATTGTCACCAGGATCCAGCATACCAGTACGATTAGGCCGATCACCGCACCGGGGTGACCCAGATACCGCGCTACCGCCAATCTCCAAGATTGCCCGCGCACGCCAATATCCAGAGGCTCAGTTGCCATATCTGATCCTGGGATCAAGCCAAGCGTATGCAATATCCACCGCGAGGTTCACAAGCAGGTAGACTACCGCCAAAAACAGGATCGCCCCCTGCACCAGTGGGTAATCCTTAGCCAAGATCGAATCGACGATCAGTCGTCCCAACCCCGGACGGCTGAACACCGTCTCAGTAACCACCGTGCCGGCCAAAAGCGCGCCGAATTGTAGGCCCATCATTGTCAGCACCGGGATCATCGCGTTCTTCAAACTATGGCGCAGAACAATCAAGCGCGGGGGCAGGCCCTTAGCGCGGGCGGTACGCATATAGTCCTCAGTCCCCACCTCAAGCATCGAAGACCGGATAAGCCGCGCCAGCACCCCGGCCGACAACAGGCCAAGGGTGAAGGCTGGCAGGATCAGTGCTTCGAATGACCCGCCACCAGCCGAGGGCAACCATCGAAACGTGAACGAGAACACCAGCACCAACAGCAATCCCAGCCAATAGACCGGCATCGACGAGCCAATGTAGGACATCGTCATGCATAGTGTATCAATCCAACCGCCTTGGCGCGCAGCGGCAATCATCCCCAACGGCATCCCTATCGCGATGGCAAGGAACAAACCCGCCACGGCCAGCTCCAACGTGCTGCCGAACCTATCAAGAATAAGCTCGATCACCGGGACCTGAAACCGGATTGAGCTTCCAAGATCGCCCTGCACCGCGCCTAACACGAAGTTCAGATACTGCGTGGCCAATGGCTGGTTCAGCCCCATCTGCTCACGCAGATCATTCAGCCGTTCAGGCGTGATCGCCCCACCCTCGGCACCAGAAAGCATCAATAGCGCGGGATCGCCTGGCAGCAGACGCATGACCGCGAACACGATCAGCGAAACCAGGATCAACACGGGGACGAGTTGCAAGAGGCGGCCCAACACATACCGGCCCATCAAGTTTCCTTTTCGAGGATTGGATGGCGGCCACCTAGTTGAGCGGCCGCCGACAAATCATTCTTCGATTGATGTGTTGTGCAGGAAGAACCAATTGCCTTCGGCACCCATCTGGAATCCCTGAACCGAGGCCTGCAGACCGACGATGATCGGCTGGCTCAGAGTCGGCATCATGAGCGCATTCTCCATAATGATTTGCTGCGCCTCACGGGCCAGATCACAGCGTTCGTCATCGTCGAACACCGCCCGAAGCTCCTCAAGGATGCCATCAAGCTCTGCGTCAGCGTACCCCGTCCATGCCCAACCACCGGGTTCGTCATAGGCAGAATTCCAGACTTGATCGAGGATCAGCGGGCTTGGCGACCTTTGCCGCTCATACATCAGCTCAAAGTCGCGGCGCTGCACCATATCGAGTTGCACGGGACCGGGAACGACCTCGATTTGCAGGTCGATACCAAGCGGCCGCAACTGAGCCTGAAACACCTCGCCGATTTCCTGATGGTGGAGGGTGGAGTAGCGGATCACGAGAGGTGTGCCGTCTTCGACACCTTCGACGTCCTGTGCAACACGCATGCCGTCGTCGCCGACAACCCAACCTGCCTCATCCAGCAACGCCGCCGACCGGTCCGGATCGAAGGGGTACATATCGGTCGCCCCTTCCCAATAGCACGGGTGGATATTGTTCAAAGGACCATCCGAGGCCTGGTAAAGCCCGTCATACAAGATGTCGTTGGCCGCAGCAGAGTTTTTGCCAAAGAGCAACGCCTGACGGACCCGGATATCGTTGAGCGGTGGGTTCCGGATGTTCATCACCATCTGAAGACCGGTGCCCGCTTGTCCTTTGCTGAGCAGGATGTAATCGGGATTGTCTACATATTGGTCCGAGAACAAGGGCGGCAGCGTATAGACCATATTGACTTCGCCGGTGGCAAGGACCTGCCCCATCACGGCACTCTCGCCGATGAAGCGGATCGTCACGGAGTCAAGGCCGACGGGTCCCGGCGCGTCCGAGATCGCGGTGACGCCGGCATAATCGTCCCACCGCTCCATCGTGATATTGTCGTTCTGCACCCAATCTACGAATCTGAACGGACCGGTCCCGATCAGGGTCGCGGCCATATCGCCGGGCTCCGCCGAGGCCAGGGCTGCGGGTGACCACAGCGGCGCGCGACGCAGCGCATCAAGCAGCGTGACCCAAGGTGTGTCGTAGATGATGGTTAGGCTGGTTTCGCCATCCGTTTCGATCGATGCGATCGGACCGATGTCGCTGGCTAGTTGGGCCGACGCGGTTTCCGGTGCCAAGACACGCTCCAGATTGGCCCGGACCGCGTCGGCATTGAACGGACTACCATCGTGGAAGGTCACGCCCTCGCGCAGGGTGAAGGTCCATGTCGTGCCATCGTCGCTCACCGACCAATCCGTCGCGAGCCCTGGAATGTAAGTACCGTCGGGAGACAAAATCACCAATGGGTCCGTAATCAGCGAGTTGATCAGCCAAGTGGACTGATACGGATCGATATGGCCGTCGAGCGATGCGGGCTCGTTGTTGGCGGGCATCGCGATAATAAGATCGCCCGCGGCGACAGACGCACCGACCGACGCGATCAAAGCCAAGGATGCTACGCCACTGCGTAGGGCCGCTATTCTCATTCTGGTCATTCTGGTTCCCCTCTAATTCAACCGGACATTGTGGATAGGGCCGCCCAGCTGGGCCGCTGCTTGTTCTGAAAATACTCCTTTGTCCCTTCACAAAATTGTACTCATGCAGGTTGTCGACCGTCAACTTTAATACACAGGATGGAGTTCTTCGGGACCAAGCCTTGGAGCGCGTCTAATTTTTATGCAGCAAAATCATGGGCCTTCACGGCATTCGACCACATTTTTCAAGTTGACCGCTCCATGGAACTTGCAGCGTTTGGTGGGCGCTTGGTCGATAATCAGCGTCTTGCCCCCGCCGATTCTGTGGATTGATCACCGGGCTGAGCGCACAAACCCGGAGAGCTTCGTCGCGAAGCTCAGACAGACCGACGTATAGTCGTCGCAAGGCCAGACTGTGGCCGAGGCGGTTCGCCCAATCAGCGTAACGCGGTTCGGTATGCAGAGCATTTCGATGTATTCGAACATGTCTCGCCTTGCGTCGTCGCGGGTTGGATAGGTCCGGCGAGGAATGCTTCTCTTTTCAGCAGTTGAAACAAGCCCTCGGCAACGGCGTTGTCGTGGCAGTTCCCGCGTCGGCTTCTTCGCCTCAGAGTTAGAGGGCAAAGCGTCTACAAACCTGGAGCATCTCACACTTCAGCGGGGAGGATTAAGCATCGCCATAGAAATGACAAATTGGCCTGCCAAGAACTGAGTATACTGACCGGTGCCTCAACCTGAGCCGGAAGACACCCAAAACGGAGAGAGAGGCAGACTCCATGAAAAACACCAAGAAGATTTGCGTCCTTGCTTCTGCGATAATTGTCGCGTCGCAGTTATCGATTGCCACGGCTGAGGCCGCTGCCACGCCCGCGGACGCACAAGCAATTGTCGGACTCCTCAACGATGGCAGCTACGTTGCCTTACGCGACTACATTGCTGATAATCCTCAACTCCTGGACGGAAACGGTGCCCTTGCAAGGGCACTTCGGGACTTCTATGCCCAGGTGACAACTCTTGATTCCTTCGGGGTGGTCCGCCTTGAGCTAAGTGTCACATCCCGGCAGGTAATATGGTTGTTTCTTGAACAGTTCCGGCTTGAGTTTGTGCCAGTCCTTCATCGCCTGTAAGGGCGTCTTGCTGCCCAAGGCTGACTGCGGCAGTTGCTGGTTGTAGAGCCAGACGTAGCGGTGCAGCGTCGTCTCCAGTTCTTCACCTGATTTGAAATGGTGGCTTTGAAGCACGTCTTCGATGCGGCCATTGAAGCGCTCGACCATGCCGTTTGTCTGAGGCGACCTCGGCGGAGTAAGGCGATGTTCGATGTCGAGGGCGGCGCACAGCGTGTCGAACTCGTGAGCGCCGGTCGCGACGCGCCTGCGCAAGCCGAAGAGGCGATCGGTGAACTCCTTGCCATTATCGGTCAAGACCGTGCGGATGCGCAGCGGACAAGCGCGCTCCAGGTCACGCAGGAAGCGCCGGGCGTTGGCCGCAGTCTTGGCCCTGAATACGCGGATGAAGACCCAACGCGTCGCTCGGTCGATTGCCACGAAAAGATAGCGGCGTGAAGTTTCGTCAGCCATCTGAGGCAGGTATTTCACGTCTACGTGGATGTAGCCGGGCTCATAGGCTTTGAAGGCGCTGTGCTTCGGCTTCTGTCCCTTCGCCTTGAGATCGCGCAGGTTTCCAACGCCATGCCGACGCAGGCAGCGGTCCAGCCCAGAGCGCGAGGCATTCGGATTGAGAAACTCGCGCACCACCGCCAGCAGGTCGTCCAGCGACACCAGCAGCGTCGTGCGCAGCGCCACGGCGACGGCCTCCTGGGCCGGGGTCAGCGTCGTTTGCAGGCGGTGCGGCGTATGGCTGCGGTCGTGAACGCTGTCGCGGTGTTTCCATTTATACACCGTCTGTTCAGTCGTGCCGAAGCGTGACGCCAGGGCCGATGCAGGCTCATCGCTCGCCTGGATTGCAGCCCTTATCTTGGGCGTCGTCGTCGCCTGCTTGTGAAGATGGATCAGCATGGTTGCACTCCGTCCCGAACGTCACTCAGAACCGATCTTGCCATGAAAAACGCAGATCGCCGAGGATCTATGTGATCATCCGGGATGGAACAGCTAAGCACGATCGACAATCTCTTCGAGCAGGCCAGCATCTACTGACGAGTCTGTTGGAGGCGTCAGTGAACACTCAGCACATGGGTGCCTGCGGGAGTGTTGCGTTCAACAGGCATGAAGGGCAGAAGATGAGCCATCGGCTTCATTCTCGAAGGCCTAGGCTTTCGATCTTGGTCGATCCGCGTTTTTCAGGTGGCACATCGGCAGCCGTCGCGCGGGAGCTCTACGCTCTGGCAAATCACGTGGATCTGCGGGTGTTCGCACTCGAAACACGGATGTTCAAAGGGCGCTTTGTAAACCCAAGACTGCAAACGGCGATGGACGATCTTGGACTCGAACTGGTTTGGAATCCCAAGACCGTTCGGGACGAGTTTGTCGTTATCCACAATCCTTCATGCCTTAAATTCAATCATGAACTCGACCTGAAGATCATCTGCGATACAGCCTATGTAGTGACCCACGAGAACTTCACTCGTCCTCTAGGAGGAGAGGGTTTTGACGTGCAACTCTGCCTTGGCCTTCTGGAAAGGTCCTTGCTCTGCCGCCGACGCTTCCTCGCACCTGTCTCGGGCTACAACTGCCGCAATGTTCTCAATTGGGTGCGTGACAACATGGATCTCAGAACCCGTTGGCATCTGACGGAGTTTTTTTGGTTCAACATCTGCGACTTTCCGATGCTCGCCCCAACGGCTAACCCTCGGGACCGTCGCGGGCGCTTATCGCGCGCAGGGTTCGAGAAGTTCCCAGATCTTGAGACCATGCAACGGCACTTCCCCAAACATGCGGAAAAATGCTCTATACTTGGTGGTGATAGCTTCCTTCTCGACCCCTCCCAGATCCCGGATCATTGGGAAGTCCTTCCCTTCGGGGCGACATCCGTGGAAGAGTTCTTTGAGGGTTTTGATTTCTTTGTTTACTATACACACCCGCTGCTTCAGGAAAGTTTCGGCCGGGTCATCGCCGAGGCCATATCCGCGGGCAAGGTCGTTATCACGGATAACAAGACAGCAGAGACGTTCGGGGATGCAGTCATTGCCTCACATGGTCACGACCTGGACGAAATCATAGCTGGTTTCGTTGCCGACCCCGAACGATACCAGCGTTTTGTATCGGCAGCTCAATTAACGATCGCTCGCTTTGCCGCTGAACCCTTTGTCGAACAGGCCCTGACAGAGTTTCGGGCAGCCCAGGAGCGTGCGCATGATCTTTTTTGAGACTATAGGCACTGGACCCGAAAGCATCGACTCGCTTGCGGTTCTCGTTCATCAGATGCGATTGGCGGGTTACGATGCAGCCATAGCGGCCGATAGTATTCCACCCGGTGCTTCCCTCTATCAGCAGTACGACCTGGCCCATCTGATCACCGAAGCCTCACCCGGGGAGGGCGACCGGCTGGTTCTGATCGATGCTCACCAACTCAACGATGCAGCGCTCGTAGACTTGCGCCGAAGGCATGGCGACAAAACGCAGTCTTGTCTTGCGGTGGGTCGGTTTGAGACAACTCAGTCCGAGATCGGGGCAAGGGCGAAGCTTTCATATGTCCTTGGATATGACCCGGAGATTGATTCCACGGCCCAGAAGCGTAGTAATGGCGCGTCGCTGGACCTGCCCGTTATTGGCGTTTGCGGTAATCGCCCAAATCGCGCGGCCCGTAAGGTCCCCGCCGTTCTGCTCTTCGACCCCAATATCGAAGATCCAAATCTGAAGCATGTCGCAACCTCGCGCCAATTCGATGTCATCATCCTGACAAGCGGCAAGAAAAAGCAGGAATGGATCGCCAGAAACGGAAACTCCGTGCCGATCTATCATTATGGCGAACTCCTGCCCGCCCACATCTCCGCCATGGCGGATGTCTTTGTGACCTTTCACGGAATTTCTTCGAACTATCGAGTACGAAGCCTTATTGCGAATGTCATTGCTGAGGGAGCGGCCCTTGTGGACTGCTCGGAAAAGCTCGAGCATGCTTCGGAAAGCAAATGCTTCATTCAGGGGCCAAGCGACGCGGTAGGCCTTCAGAGCCATTTGAAGGGCGATATTGTTCCAAATCTTGAGGCAATTCGCGCAACCGTACGCCACGAAACACAGGGTGTGGTCGCGGAGTATGCACGGGTCTCCGCTCATCTCGCTGACCATGCCCACGCTACGGCTGCGCAGGTCGCACCATCAGCACCGGGTTCCAGACCCCAGCGCGTTGTTATCGTGCCGACCAACGGGGTCGGTCTCGGACATGCACAACGCACCTCCCTCATAGCTTCGAAACTTGACCGCGACCGAGCCACTCCGGTTTTCGCAGCGTTCCCCTCATGTATCAGGCTAATCAATACGTTCGGCTTCGATGCCATGCCTCTGGTCGGTCGAAGTGGCCATCACGAGCAAGCGCACGCCAACGACTTGGTGAATTATCTGCGATTGCACGCTCTGTCCCGGGAAGCCTCTACGTTGGTTTTCGACGGTGGCTATGTATTTGATTCCATCTACCGAACGGTCCTCGATCATGGCCTGAACGCTGTATGGGTTCGTCGCGGGATGTGGCAGAAACGGCAGAATAACTCTCTGCCGCTCGATCGCGAGAAGATTTTCGGCCGTGTTATCGTTCCCATGGAGGCCTTCGAGGAGCTCAACCATGTCTATTCCTCCGGGAATCACATTCGCGAAGTCGGCCCGATCGTCGAGCCCCTCGATTTCGACGAGCCGAGGCGGGAGAGCGTTCGTGCCAAGCTATCGGAAAAATTTGAGAAGCCATTCGACAAGCTTGTTGTCACGATGCTCGGCGGTGGGGTGGCTGCAAAGCGCAGTGTACAGATCCAAGCGATCTGCGGCATGATGGAGGCGCGCGCTGACGTTCTCCACCTCGTTGTTGTCTGGCCGACCTCGACAGTTGAGCCAACGACTTTTGCCTGGGAGAACACCCGGGTGGTCAAGACGCACCATGCAAGCGTGATCGCAGCGGCGAGCGACCTGTACATCTCTGCCGTAGGATACAACTCCTTTCACGAAGCACTCTACAATGCGGTACCCACAGTTTTTATACCGCAAACTGGCGCATTCATGGACGACCAAGCCGCACGCGCTCAGGCTGCGGCCGAGCGCGGTCTTGCTGCCATGGTAATGCCGCAAGATGTTATGACGCTCCGCAAGGAAATCGAAACCTTTCTCGACGACGGCCGATCCGGAGAGATCAGGGAGCGGCTTATAGATCTCAGTTTGCCACAGCCTGGCAATCGCGCCGCAGCTTCGGCAATCGAGGAGATGGTTGAATGAACGCTGAGTTCTGGGAAGACGTAATATTGCGCATCAGCAAGAGGGATGCGGTCAATATCGATGATGTTGCCGGTCCCACAGACCCGCGCAGAAATCCCGTCGGCAAGGGAGTATTCCCCGATGGCATACATACGGCCTTGGCGGAGCTGCCGTTCAAGACTGAGGAGATGGGCGCCATCGGCTTCCGGATCACCGAACCGCGGGACGACATACCGCAGGCAGCATTCCATCTAGCTATGCTGGCCATGGAGCACGAAGTGGATGTAATCGTCCTTGCTCATCTTGATTACTGCGGGCTTGAAAGGTTTGGATTTCGCTGCGAGCGGATCACGGGTGACACGCCCAAGGCGCGCTCTGATTGCGAGCAGCAAATTCGGAGGTTTTGGAACATTGACCTCGTTCTCTGATCGGAACCCCGCCATGCCGAGAACGAGGATTGCTGCAAGGTGCAAAGCGACTTCTTTGTTGAGTGAGTCCAGGCGCATCTGGAAGAGATTCAGGAAAGAGCGAACGTGAGGATTTCCCAGAAACTTGCCGCGTTCCGCGAAGGCCGGTTGACCGCGTCGCATATCTCCAAGGCCGATCTCGTCAAGTTGAAGATCGGTAAGTAATGGGATGTACCGGCTGCTTCACCCAGCAGGTTAGGCTTGGCCTATTTCTGCAACATGGAGAAGTAGCATGGCGACGCACGATTTTGATAAGCTGATGTCGGTGGGCATCGATATTGGCAAAAATGTCTTTCACTTGGTTGGCTTTGATCACGATGGTCAGCTTGTACTGCGCAAGAAGATCAAAAGGCTGGCGCTGATGCCGACATTTGAACAATTGCCGCGCTGCATTGTCGGTATGGAGGCTTGCCTGAGTGCGCATTTTGTCAGCCGGACGCTACGCGAAATGGGGTTCGAGCCCCGGATCATCCCCGCGATTTATGTGAAGCCTTTCAACAAGGGTCAAAAGAACGACTACAACGATGCCGAGGCGATTGCAGAGGCCGCATTGCGTCCCAATCTCAAGACGGTTTCTGAGAAGACGCAGGACCAGCTCGACCTGCAAGCGCTGCATCGCGTCCGGTCTCGCCTTGTGTCGCGGCGGACGGCCGCGATGAACCAGATTCGGGCCTTTCTGATCGAACAGGGTATCACCGTCCGGCGCAGTGTGTCTGCCTTACGCAACTCGCTTGAAGCCATCCTCGACAATCGCAGCGGCGAGATGTCACTGCGCATGCGGAGACTAATCCTAGGTCTGCAGCAGGACTGGATCTGGCTGGACAAACGGATCGAGATGACCACGGCTGAAATCAAGGAGGTCAGTGAAACTGAGCCGGGGTGCCAGCGGCTTATGACCATCCCAGGTATTGGCCCGTTGATCTCAACGGCGATGGTTGCTGCCGTTGGCGAGGGCGAGGCCTATGACCGTGGCCGCGACTTTGCAGCCTGGCTCGGACTGGTTCCGCGACAGAGCAGCACGGGCGGGCGCACGATACTGGGGAGCATCACAAAACGTGGCAGTCGTTATCTGCGCATGCTCTTTGTGCAAGCCGCACAAGTCATCATGATGAGGCCGAAGAACTGGCACAAGTTCAGCTTTGGCCCGTGGCTGGAAGCGGCGTCAATGCGGATGCAGCACAACAAACTTGGTGTGGCGCTGGCCAACAAGCTCGCCCGGATCGCTTGGAGCGTTCTCAGCTCCGGCAAAGACTTTGATTGGAAAGGACAAGAGATAGCGGCTGCGGTCTGATCAGGCCAATACCGTAAACGACGTTCGTAAACCTCAACTGCATGGAACGGAATAAAGACGCACCCAAAGTCTGAGAGCCCAAATGGTCATCAATGATCTGGTAAGTAATGAGACAGCGGCGCGTGCGCACTCCCAACAGGGCCACGGCAAACAACGAAGCCGATACAAAGGCCGGATACATATCAGCGACTTCCAGAAGACATGCGATTGATCACTTGCGAACAGCAGCCGGTACATACATTGGGCTCGTGGATCTGGCCTATGTCGAACCGTCAGTATCGATACAGTCAGGTTTGATCTGCAGCCGAGGTGAATGCTTCTTCGGAAGCTACAGCTACATGAACAATGGTGGATACGTACGTGACAGGGTATTTATCGGCCGATACGTGAGCATTGGCAGGCGCGTAACGCTGGGGGCCGGCACGCACGCGATGCAGGGCCTGTCCACCTCGCCGGCGCTTAGCAACACAAGTGAAACCATACCATACACTCCGGACCAAAGGGAGCGCCTGAACCTGAAACCGCGCGGCGAACACGGCTTTACTGTTGTGTTAAACGATGTCTGGATCGGCGATGGAGTCGTTGTGAGCAGTGGCGTGACGATTGGAACCGGCGCCATTGTAGGGGCAAACGCCGTTGTAACACGAGATGTTCCGCCTTATGCAGTGGTGGCTGGTGTCCCGGCCAAGATCCTCCGTTACCGATTTCCGGATGATGTGATACACGCCCTTCTAACCTCGGAATGGTGGGAGTGTCCGAAGAATTTCCTAGACACCCTTCCATTAGGTAATGTGCTTGCGATAATCGAACATATGGGCGGCGAGAAACAACGCTCTCCAAAGCAAGCAATTGGCACATATCTTCTCGCCTCTGCTCCTGCAATCCGCTAAGGCCATAGCCGCGGGTGATTTCGCTCACTTCCTCAAAGGCACGATTCCTTGGATGGACAGGCCTACAGCGCTGATCAAATAAAGCTTACCGACTGCAGTGCATTATCCCAACAGCGTCGTAGGGGTGTTGTCACAAACTTTTATGCTATGGTCTATCAGGTAGCTCAATCTGTCGACGAGGTCGGGCAAATGGTATCGTTCAAAGGCGCGCAGTTTCCGAGGGATGATATCGGCGCTCTTCAGCGGGCCGCTCGATGGCTTGCAAGGTGGACGAGATAGCGGTTTGCGAAAGCTCTCGGAACCTTAGAAAACTGGCAATCCTCGTCGACTCGTTGTTTCGGCTAACTGGATTGCACCAACCGAGGGTCACTCTACCCTGGCCAACCACTCCGCACTGAACGCCGCTGCCGCCGGACCGGTGCAGTCTTCACCGCCGGCGGGCGCCGCGAGATACTCGTGGTAGGTGATCTGGCGAATCCCGCCGATCACCTCGGTTCTGACCAGAACCGTGTTCAGCACCAGTCCGAACTGCGGCACGACCGCTGCCGTTGCCATTGCCATGTCCACGGCGAAAGCGTCGGCGTCCGGCTGAAAGGCGTAGATCGCACAGACCTGCTGCGGTACGAGGTACTCCGTCCCGCCGCCCAAGACCTCATGAATGAAGCCAAGCGCTTTCAGGAATGCCGGACCGCCCATATCAGTTTCGGTGATGAAGTCCTGGCTGCGAAACACGTCGGCGTGCGCCGCATAGACGCTATTGGCCAGCGCCAGGATCGGTGCCATCTCGCCGCTGCTGTTGGCAGATTCGAAGGCGTTGACGATCCGCAGGATACCGTCGACTGACTGGAGTGCAGCGGCTTGCGCCGGTTCGGAGCCGAAGATCCGGGTGCCATTGAGCTGGAATTCCTCGGCTTCGGTTGGGGAGGTCATGCGGCATAGCGCAGACAGCGCCACGACAGCGGTCGATATTCGTGTCATAGGTCGGTCCTTTCGAGTTTTGATTTGACCTGACATCGCACGCTTGATGCATTAGAAGAAATCTATTCCATCAATCCGACACATGCATAATTTCAATGCCAGTAGCACCGATATCCCTCAATAAGCTGCTCATGTTGGATGAGATTCTTGCCTGCGGGAGCATTTCTGTAGCCGCCAGTCGGTTGAATCGGACGCAGCCCTCGGTCAGCAAGGCACTCGGCGACCTGCGCGCCTTCTACGGCGATCCACTCCTCGTCCGTGAGGGCGGCGGTCTGGTGCCCACACCCTTCGCCAAAGGCTTGATGGAGGCGCTTGCATCCTGGCGGCGGAAGGGTGACGGCCTGCTTTCGATGCGGAACGAGTTCGTGCCTGGCACATCCAGGCGACACTTCGTGATCCGGGCTTCGGACTATCATCTTTCCGCCTTTGGCCCAACGCTGCACGAAGCGGCCCTGTCCGCTGGTGCGTCCCTGAGTTTCGAGTTCATCAGCCCGATCGGTACGCTGCAGGAGGATTTCCGCCAAATGGGCTTTGACCTCGCATTCAAGGTCAATGCTGCCGACACCTCAGGGTTTGAAGTCCGCTCCATACTGTCAGAGTCTTACGTTATCCTGTTCGATCCGCAGCACCAGAGGCGGCCGGTCGATATTGAGACTTTTGCAATGGCAGACTTCGTTCTTGCTTCGCCCGCGGGCTCCGGTCCAAGCGCGATCGACCGATACCTGCGCCGCCTCGGTCGGCGCCGCAGGATTTGCTTTCGCGTTCCCAGGCTTTCTGATGTCGCCCAGTTCGTCTTGGGTTCCAGCTATTTGAGCGTCGTGCCGGAATCGACGGCCAAGTGTGCCGTGTCAACGCATGCATTGGAGATCGCGCCGCTGTTTTTCGACGTGCCCAAGGTCACGACCTCGTTGGCATGGCCAACCTCCCGGGCATCCGATCCCGCGGTTGAATGGCTTTCGGAAAGACTTGCATCTGCCGTGACCTCCAGGATGGACAGCGGGCAATCTCGTTCACAGCCGCCCGTTAGCACATAATGTGCGTTCAGTGCCTTCCCCGGAATATCGGCTCTAGCTCTTGAACTGATTGCACAATCTGGCGCGAGACTGCATCGTTCTGACAAGTGAGACAGGACATTACTGATATGCAGATCGACGGGACGCTAGCTGCCACGCACCAACGCAGGTTTGACCAGCTTGAAGCCTGGGTGCGTTCGAACTTTCCCGGTGGGCCAAAGACCAGGACATTTGCTCTTGTCGGAGGAGCCGTGGTGCTTTGGGCAAGCTGGCCTGCGCTTGCTGTAATCGCCTATCCAGCTCCGCCTTTGCTGGTTTTGGGGGCATCGGCACTGATTGGTTTCCTGTTTTCGTTTCTGCTGGCAGCCAGGCAAAAGACGCTCACGGCCTTTGCAGCTGTGCCGATCAAGACCCTCACTTTTGTGGCCATCGGCCTGATGGGCAACAATGCCTTCTATCTGGCCGCAATCGCCCGGATCGGTCCTGCCGAGGCCAATGTGGTGCACTATCTGTGGCCGGTCTTTCTTGTCGGGTTGGCGTCTGCTTTGCACCGGCGCGCACCCTCTCTGCTTCAGACCCTGGGTATCGCTTTCGGCTTTGCCGGTGTCGCTATCGCCCTGTCTCCACAGATGGGTCACGGCTTTGATCTGACCGGGGTTCTTCTTGGCGCATGTGGCGCCCTCACATTTGCGATCTATTCGGTCGGTCGGTCGCTTGCCAAAGTCGAGATGAACGTCGTTGGTCCCTCGTTGGGAGTGGCGGGCGTTGTCGCTTTGGCTGCACATTTCATTCTCGAACCGGCCTACTGGCCGACCACAGGTCAATGGCTTGCCATCGTTCTCATGGGTATTGGTCCCTTCACTGTCGCAAATATCTTCTGGGACAAGGCCACGAGAGAAGGTTCCGCTGCGACGATCTCCAGCCTGGCTTTTCTAACACCATTGGTTGCCATGATGTTGCTGGCCCTGTTCGGCCTTGGTGTTGTGAGCATCGTCACGATCATCGGAGCGCTTTTTGCGATAGCGGGAGCGGTGTTGAGCTCAGGTTCAAGATGACCGTTTGAGAAAAGCCCACGGAATCTCTGCCCATCATCGCCGCGATCCTGTGTGTGGATTTTCTGGCGCTGGTCAGTCCTTGCCCGAACTTCATTCTGACGACCTCTGCTGCCGTGTTCAGACTCAGTACATCTCGGTTTCGAAGTGCGTTGATCAGTTTTTCGGCAGCGTTCTCCTTTTCCTTTGCCTACGTTTGGCTTGGGATGGCCGATAGTGTGAGAAAGCGCGAAAACAGCTGTTCTTGCGTTTGGCAGCATCGGACGTATTGGGCTCGCTGCAGACATCGGCTGCACTTCAATGCTTCACCAGTAGGGCCATCGAGCCGTGTCGCAAACGGCCCACAGCGGACATTGGCGGACCCCGACGGTGCTGCGGCGCAGCTTGCGCCCAAGGACAAAGAAGCGGCTTGCTCTACTCTGAATGGGGCTCGACCTGAACCACATCTGAATCGCTTTGCGGCGGCATCCAAAGTGTCGGCGGGATAGGCAAGCGGTAGTGCCTACAGGCCGTCAAGAAAAGTGGAACCAGTCCTCGTTTCATCGCTGTCATTTCAAAAATTGCCCCGCACTCCTTGATTGCTAGGTTCAAGGTATCTGCTATCTCCGCATGTCCACGTGATGGCGACAGGTCAGTCACGCAAATCCCATTGTAGGTATCCCCACGCCAGACTTTCTGATCCGTTTCCTCATCGGGGAACCACGCCTGATGTGTGCAGTTCGGTATTTTTTCCGAAAGTCGTCTGGAAAATTCCTCAATGAAACTTTGTTCGGCCCCGTACTGAAGCCATACGAACAGGTAGGGATACAGGATACTGCCAACACATGCCTCGTCGCGGTATTCCTGTTCATTGCTAGCAGGATGCGCAAGCAGATCGTTGTAGTCGCGAAAGCACGTCGGGTAACTGGCATTGGTTAGTAGCGCGAACGATGTGTTCTCAGCCATAGCATGAAACCATGGCATAAATCGCCTGCCTGACGATGTTTGTTGTGCGAGATACATGACCAAGGCTGCCTCGATCATGTGATCGTCCTTGAACGGAGACCCCAAAGTCGGGTTGTTGTTGATCAGAGCTACCAACACGTCGAGCATTTTCGCTGTCTGCTCGCTCAGGCTGCGAGCAAATTCGGGGTTCGCTTCTGAAAGAGCCTTTCCAAACAAGTCCGTCCAGATTGCACGGGTGGCCGCACGCCCGAGCAGGTCGAACATCGCAAGATTGGCATCGACCGCCTCCCGTGACTTCACCGAAACCGTCAGCGCGTGAAGCGTCTCGGCATGAGGATACAGTACCTTTTCAAAATACAACTCGGACATCATCAGATAGAGCCGAACGTATTGATCCAAAATTTCTGTCAAAGCCGCTTGATGCTTAGTGGGCTTCGGCTTGATTGGTTGTTCTCGCATTGCATCCCAGCAGAACAGCAAGCCCAATTCAGATATCCGATAGACGACATCGAGGCTCCTAGCTTCAATGGCCCAGGCGCATATGACGTGGAGGCCAATATACGCTTGTCTTAGCCTCAATAGTCGCTCTTTGTCTTTCATCTCCTCTGGAGGGAGAACGATGGCGACAAAACTTCTGGTATACTCGTAGCAAGCCTCTGGTTCGTTCACCATTGCAAGGGCTTTTTGGAAATGCCTGCGCGCCGCTTCGTCCAATAACTCCCGCGCCAACAAAGACCTCTCCATAAATCCAGCTAGGCGGTCCCCGTTCCATAGCTCAAAGCACACTTCGCTAGTCGCGTTTTTCTGCGTGAAGCCAGCCCAGTTGCCCTCCACAGTTTCTTTTAACTCGCCCCCCATGCACAAACATATTTTGATCGGCAAATCATGATGCTCTTTTGCAATTTTCGAACCTATGTAGACATCCAGTATTTCCTGCAACTCTGGACGTACTGACTGTGGCCCTGCATCCCAATCGTTGCGCCCTACGTCTCCTGCCTTGACGCAGAGCAAGTAAAGGTACTTCCGATCATCGTCTGGCAGCTGACCTACGGCAGATATGTCAACTCCGTCTTGGCGAGTTCCGATCATCGGAGTTTTCAGCACCTGCAACCCCATCGCAGACAGCAGGTTGGGCAACAACGCTTTGTCAAGGTCGCCGCGTTCCTTGAGCGACGCGAGATATTCTTTGAGTATCAGTTTCATTTTGTTTTTCTCTGCTCGACCCTACAAACTGTGAGAAGCGCATTAAATCCAACCGGGTCAACCACAGACAAGCGTGGAAATTCAAAGCTATAGGAGTGTTCGCTCAGCGGGGTAATATTTGGAAACTTCTTGCCATCAGCACCCGTGATCATACTGAAGCTCTTTTTACCGTAGAGCATCGTAGCAGTATGAAACATATCGCCAAAGATTGACATCTTGCGCGCCTGCTTTTGAATATCTGTGTTCCTCTGGTGATCTTTGATGGCAGCGGCTCGTCTCGCTTCATTTGAGGGCTCAAGTTCGCTAAGGTCATGCGCCTTTTCCAGCCCCTCAATGTATGCTGCGTGCTTCGCTATCAGCTCTTGAGCCGCCTTGGCCCCAGTCGGGGATGCACTCGATGCCTGTTGTTCAAGATACGGCCTAAGCTCACTGGAGTAGCTAAGCAGAAGTGGCTCCCAAAGAAGTGCTTCGATTTCAGGGACGGCATCTGGATGTCCATTTTCCACAAGACTGAGCAGAATTGACGCCGCTTTGATCTCATGGAGCCAAAGGAACCCGATACATTTTCGGGCTATAAAGGCTTGATCGACCGCTCTGGGGGGTAGGTCGTTTGGCAGCAGAGGTAGCGCGGCTCCCTTATCTCCGCCGCTGACCATCTCGGCCAAGAAGCTGCACAAGGAAAAGTCGCCAGAATTAAGCCATCGGGCGAATAGATAAGAGGCGTTTGCAGGTTCAACAAAAACCCATTCGATGAAGCTATGGAACTGCTTGCTTTTTGCGGGCTGCTCAAAGCGCGGAACCATGACTTCCATGAATGCAACTACCTGCTTGAACGACCAGCGGTCATCTTTCCAAGTTAGGGCGCTTTCTATCCAGTGACTTGCTGCCTCGTATCTTGAGGATATTCCTTGCAACTTCCTCAATATCGCACTGATGGTTTTCTCTGTGGATGCATTCTTGTGATAAAAAAGCATCGCGCTTAGACGCACCAAGTCTTCATCGGTCGGTTTGTCGAGTAGTGACTTCATCACTTCGTCTTGCCGATATTTTTCCTCGGTCGCGTCATTATCCCAAACGCGAAAGGCAGCTTCAATTGCGGCATTTCTCGCATCATCCGAAGACGGTTTCTGAATTTCCGACAGACAAGCATCTATGCCGGTTTGGTCATTCTGTGTTGTCATATTTTTGAGCCTTCCCAAGGCGCGAAAACCAATGGAACGGATTTCTGCTCTGTCGTCCCGTACAAAGTCTACCAAGCACCCAAAGTCATTGAGACCTTGCAAAGCAAACACACAGGAGCGTAGGCAATCTGCTTGGCCGTCTTTTGCGCCTAGTATGATTTCTCTGGCCTTTGAGGGATGTTTTTCGCACCAGCGAACGAATGACAAAAATGGTGTGTTTGAAGCCCCATCATTGCCTGCTTTTTCAACCATACATTCAGCAAAACGCTGAACAGGGGGATAGTCATCTGTCACATGCTCAATTGCGTCAGACAACGCGCCGAACACCATCCAAAAGTCGTTGTGCTCAAGCCGTCGTATAGCCTCAAGGTTGGCGTCCGAGAGCAGAGCGATATCACCCGAGTTGTGCAATTCAGCCAAGAAACCGCCTAGTTCGCGTTTTCTGTCTTTGTATTCAAATTCAAGAATGATTGGGATAAGGCGTCCGGCGGCGTCGCCATCGATAATCAACTGAGCTAATTTACCTTCTTTCGTCACTCTGCCGACCTCGTTCTCCAGTGCATTCTTTGTGCAGCCATACCGTGCGGACGGATCGTTGGAAACTACCGCCTCTCAAGAAGGTGTAGGTAATTTTCACACAGACCGTCTCGACTTTGCACCTGCAGCGAACGGCAGCTATCCGCCGAATCTGTTGAAAAACAACGTGTTGCGAGCGCAGAAAGTGACGCGCTGAACCGAGCGCGAGTGCCTTTCTGATCAGGCTTTGCGCGTTTGCTGCGGTGCAGGAAAGATCTTTGCGAGTTTGCGGAGGTTCTGGGCTGTGGCGGCGAGGAGGAATTCGTCGTTTGCGCCGCATGGCCCACGTAATCGGAGCCGTCCCAGGCCAAGGATGCGCTTGAGGTGGGCGAAGAGCATTTCGACCTTCTTGCGCAACTTCATCGAGATGTCGTACTGACGGGTCTTGGCGATGTCGCGGGCAACCTGGCGGGCGTCTTCGTGTTCTTCGCGGGTGATCTTGCGTGCATCGGCGTTCGGGCAGCACTTGGCTTTGGACGGGCAGACCTGGCAGACGTCTTTCAGGGTGCGATATCGAGCCGTGCCTTTGCCGGTCGGTCCTCTGTTTGGGTCGGAATAATTGCGACGGAACTGCTTGAGTTCCTGCCCCTCGGGGCAAATGTATTGATCGTTCTCGGCATCCCATTCAAAGTCTGCCCGGGTCCACGTCCCATCATTGCGTCCGGACTTGTCGAAGACCGGAATGTGCGGCGCGATCTTGCGGTCGACCAGCCAGCCCAGCATTGGCCCCGTGCCGTAGGCCGTGTCCGCGATCAGGCGTTCGGGATGCAGATCAAACTTATCCTTCACACGCTTCAGCATCGTTTTTGTTGATCCGACCTCGGCCTGCCGGATTGAGCGGGTTGCTTCGACATCAACAATGACGCCGTGATCCGTGTCGATCAGGTAATTGTCGGAATAGCTAAAGAAAGCAGGGCCTTTGCGTGCCGCCGTCCATTGGCTGGCCGGATCAGAATGGGAGGTGAACTTCGGCTGCACCTCGCTCGCCGCACCAAACGCTGCTTCATCCAGCGTTTCGAGATACTCGCGAACCGCGCGGGGTGCATCTTTTGGATCAATGCGGGCCGTGTCCCACTCTTCCTTCGGCGTCGAGTTCTGCTTGTTCGCGTCCGCCTCGATCAGGCTGGCATCAATGGCCATGCGCTGGCCGCTGACGAGGCCTTCCGCGATGCACCGCGCCACCGTCGTCTCGAACAGATGGCGGAGCACTTCGCTGTCGCGGAAACGCCCATGCCGGTTCTTCGAGAATGTGGAATGATCCGGCACGCGGTCGTTCAGATCGAGACGACAAAACCAGCGGTAGGCCAGATTCAGATGCACCTCTTCACAGAGCCGCCGTTCTGAGCGGATGCCGAAGCAGTACCCAACCAGCAGCATCCGGATCAGCAGTTCAGGATCGACGGATGGCCGACCGGTATGGCTGTAGAACTCCGACAGATGTCCCCGGATGCTGCCCAGATCAACGAACCGATCAATAGAGCGCAGCAGGTGATCTTGGGGAACATGATCCTCCAGCGAGAACTCGTAAAACAACGCCGCCTGCGCTTCCTGCTTAGGTCCCATCATGACTGATCCTCCCGCTCCTAGAGAGAAGTGAATCAGCGACCGACAACTCGATCAAGCTTGAGTTTTTCAACGAAATACGCCGTTCACGTGGGGTCCCACAGATCAAATGGGGTGCTGTGAGCTCCAACGAAACGCGGCTCGCCTTCCGCTGGCGCGCAGGCAAGATGCCGATTGGCAAGCCTGCGGTGTGATTTTCCAAGCAAGCGCTGGAATGCGCTCTGCCGCGCGTCTGTACGATGCACCCAGAGCACCGCGATCGGCGCGTTCAGACCGTAGTGTTTGTTGGCCAGTCCTCCCGAGAACACTGCATCATACTGCGCCAATGACGACCGCCAGCTCTTTCGGGCGGCGGTGGAAGCAATCGGTTCGGTCCCACGGTCTACCTCCACCATGAACGCTCGGAACAACCCGCCATAGTCGATGGCGAAGAGCTGATCCGGGATCAGCTTGCGCGGCCCTAGAGGGACAGCAAGCGAGGCTCCTGCGCGACCGAGGATCTCATGGGCTGGAATGTAGCGAAATCCGCGACGGCGCGCCTCCAGATCGAGATTGGCGGTGAAGGCTGCCGTTTCGGCGATATGCCACCAATGGCCGGTTGGCCGGACTGTGTTTTCCGCCAGGCCTGCATCTTTTAGGAAAAGGTGCCCCTTTGGGGCCAAGTCATAAACATAGGGCTTGAACTCCGCCCGCTCGCACGCCCGCTGCTGCTTGGGCAGATAGAGAAAATCCGCTGCCCGCAACGCCTGCAAGCGCCGGAGCGCGGTGTCTTTGCAGCGATGCGTGTCACGGGTGACCTCGAATAAATGTACCGAAGACAGCGGCCCGTGCCGCTCGATATGCTTCATCCATCGGATGTCCCGCTCATTCGGCGCAATGTCTGCACGCGGAGCGATGGCATGGAAGGTGGCGCGGCCAAGGGTATCTGTCTCAAGCATGCGCCGAAGATAGGATCAATCAAAGTTCAGAAGAAGGTCTTAGTGGATCATCGTCAGGATTTTCTTCACCATTATCAGTGTTTTGAGGTTCTCTAGATTGCTTATGGCCACCCATATCCTGCCATGGGGCCGCATAGGCCTTTCGGCTGAACTCCCGGATATCTGCCAAGGTTTTGGTGCTGGCGGGCGGTCGTTTCTCCAAAACGAAGAAGGGAAAGGACAGGGGCACGGCGCGATTCGTGGTTCCGCGTATGTAGGTGGCGAAGGTGCCTTTAGGCTGCGAGGTGATCATATCTGGGTCACAGCTCATCATGCCCGCCATCGCCCGTGCGTCCCGCGCAGAAACACCGCCCGCCAGTTTGATCGAGGTATTGGCCTCAAAGGCTTCCTGGAGGCCGTGGTTGAGCTGGCCAAGGTATTGATGGGCCATAGTCATGCCGACGCGGTATTTGCGTGCCTGGCTCAGGATCACGCCAAGCGTTTGATCGAAATAGTCCTGAGCTTCATCGATATAGATATGGGCAGGCAGCCGAGCCCGGTCGGCGATCGTGGCCCGCTCCTGCGCCGCCTGGGCAATCAGCGCAATGAAGAACCGTCCGAAGATCTGGGTGCCTTGCTCCTTCAGAAGGGATTTGGTCGTGTTGATCAGAATGAGCTTGCCCGCATTCATCTCGGCAAACATGTCGAACTTTGTATCCGAGTTTGAAAACATCCGCTCGAAGGTCTGGTTTTCCAGCACGCCATAGAGCCGGCGCAGCACCTGAGATTTTGTTGCGGCGAACTCTTTACCGTCGAACTCGGTCTCGAAGAAGCGTTTGGTGGACCCGCCCAGTTGCCCGATCTCGTCCTGGAACTGCGCGGTGCCATTGGGCTCCAGCAAATCGCGAAGGGTGTGGATGGTCGCGCCGTCGATATGGAACATCAGGCGTGTCACATAGCGGAACACCACCGATTGCTTGGCGGTCATCCCGGCACCAAGCAGCGACCCCAGAACAAAGTCATAGAGCTCGATGATGGAGTTGGAGAGGCGTTCGCGTTCCAGGGCGTCGTATCCGGCCAAGCGCTCTTGTCCGACCGAAAACAGGTTCAAGCTGACCGGCCATTCAATATCCTCCGGATCGATCAGCACGATCCGCTCGGGTGGCAGACCGGCATGTTTGAGGATGGTGTTGATCAAATCGCCCTGGCTGTCGATGATCACAACCGACCGATCTCCAGCCTCGATATGCGCCAGGTCCTGCGCGATCAGATATTGCAGGGTCTGGGTTTTTCCGTGACCGCTGCCCGCCACCATATGCAGATGTTCAAAGCGGCGTTCGTCGGGAATGGAAAACGGTGTTCGCAGCTTGAAAAGATCAAGGAGCTGCGTGCCTTTGAGGTAGGTGAAGATCAGGTCTGCGCCTTTGTAGTCGCGGGGGAAGATCGGCGTGCCGCTGCGGCTGGTGCTATGCAGATTGGCGTCGAGCTGATCTCGGATGGATCGGAAGAGTTGATACGGACTTTCGTCGAAGAAAGGGGCAACCACCGCCTCAACCGCAGATCCCAGAGGCTCAAGGAACTGGGTCACTTCCACCAGAACCTCCCCGCGCAATGGCGGCGCGGCGGCAGCGATTGGCTTCAGGCTGCGAGAGAGGATCCCGAGCGCGGCCAGCGCCATTCCTCGATCATGGCGGACCTGGCCCAGTCGCGCCAACTGATCACGATATCGGCCACCTTCCAACGTGTTGCACAGCGCCGGAGGAGGCGGCACCTCCGGCGTCAGGCCCTCCTGCGCGTAGAGGGTCCGACCGATCCCCAGCAATTGGATTTTGAGCGCCTCAGGGGTATCTGCGGGCCAATGTTGGGTCAGCGCCTGATTAATCTCAGCCTGAGTGATCTCTACCCGACCATTCAACGCATGAGTGTATAGGGCCTCGGTCTCCCGCCTGGCGATGGCCTCGGCCCGACCCGGGCTATCGCGCCATAGCCGGTAGCCAATGTATGAGGGAATGCCGACCAACGCGACGGGGGTCAGGACAATGGCCACGACAACAAAGCCGCCGATCACCAGAGCTGTGAACAGGATAGCGCCTTCAAGGCTGTCCGCAAACGGGCGTCCCGCCATCAGAACTCAACCACGGTACGGTCGCCAAGCTCGGCGTTGTCAGACAGCCAGAGTTTCACCTGCCGCATCGCCATCAGCAACTCGTCTTCATAGATTTTCGCTGCTGATGGTGTGGGACACAGAAACCGATCCGGCGTGGCCTGCATCAGATGTTCCAAGCGCAGCTCAAAGAGCTCATCACGATCATCGACGCGTGCGTCAGCCGGACGGCGATCCATGAGCTTGGTTTTGGCCAGATTGCGTTGGCGAATGATCTGTATCTCTTCATGGCTGAAGACCACATCCAGATGTACCTCATAGTAGGTTGTCTTGAAGAGAAACCCCTTTCGTTCGGTGTGGTGAGAGATGGAGACCCGCATTGGATCAGGTCCAATAGGGTGATTGGGGCGTGAGCTCTGGCGAGCGCCACAATTCTCTCCTGTAAAGGAGAGATGTCACGGATAACCTGGGCCCGTTCTGGTGTCGGTATGTGCAGCTATGAAACCTGCGCCACCCCCACAGGCAACCCCCATAGAGGTTGGGGGTGTGTATGGGGGTCATGAAGTGCCCTTGGTTGAGCTGGTGGTAGTTGCTCGAGCCGCGTCTTGATCCACATGGCTTTTGGCCTGATCAAGCGTGGCGAAGGTATGGCCTTCGACCAGAAACCCGAGATCATTTTTGTGAATGCGCATTCCCCGATAGTCCCAATCCCGCCGACCCGTGACTGGACCGCGACTTGCGCCCGGCAGTGCTTTGGTCGGCGGCGCAGGTGTCTCCGCAGACTGTCGAGAGTCCGGCGCGCGCGAACTGGTCGAATTCGGATTTGCAGACGGCTGATCCGCAAAAGAGGTCGGACGGCTGGCATGTGCCAAGGCTTGTTTAGACACGTCCAACTGTTGGCGCGCGACGCCAAGCATCTGAAAGCTATAGTCCGCCGTGTCCACGGCGGCCTTGCCCATCTGTACCAGCACCACACCGACGAAACAAAAAATTGCCATCGAGATGCCGGGCACCGCTGCTAGCAGCCCGGATGACCCAAACCCGCGGGAGGCTGCACCACCGGCGACAATCGCGATAATGACACCCAGGCCAATTCCGCACCAGAGCGCAAGTTCCGCAAAACCCAATACACCTCGGGCTGCTCCATAACTCGATGTCTTCACAACCATGATTGCCCCCAATCCAGAAATACAGAAAACAGGCTGCAATTTGCTATTGCAGCCTGTCAAATGATTTAAGCGATGCATGTCTTTCATCGGGTATGAAAGACGAGACGCCCGGCCCCTCGTTTACACGTTCCTGGCGAGACTGGCCCCCATGCCGGAATGTGCGAATGGGATTGCGACGGCTTTAGCGGAGCGATAGACCAAGTCATCAAGAAACAGGACGTGCAAAAATGTCGAAGCTAAATCTGGAAAAACTCACTGTCAAAGAGTTGCGACAACTGCAACGGGACGCCGCGAAGGCGATCGCAGGCTATGAGGATCGCAAGCGGGCGGAAGCCATTGCAGAGCTGGAAGCCGTGGCCCAGAAGCACGGCTACAAACTCTCTGATCTTGTGAGCGGCAAGAAGGCTACCAAAACGGCCTCGCCTGCAAAATATCGCCACCCTGAGAACCCGGCGATGACGTGGACCGGACGCGGTCGGCAACCCAATTGGATCAAAGAAGGCCTGGCGGCCGGCAAGTCTTTGGGCGACTTCGCGATTTAAGGGAGCCGCTTATAGCATTCAAAAATGCCACCGCTTTCCGCAAGCGGTGGCGTTTTCATTTTCTGAGTCTTGTTGACTGCGGAGGACCTACCCGAGAGCAGCAGCCAGGTTCTCTGGTGGGCCCTTAATGACCGCTTCAGCCATCGCAATCGCCTCGAAGATCACCATCCCGCGCGGCTCAAAATCAAACAGTCGCCGTTTGCGTTTTGGAAGGTAGCCCGCCAACTCGGGATGTTTGCCGGCCAAGTAATGAGCCTCTTCATACTTTGAGGGGAATGTCCGGGGGCGCTCCACCGATACGTCCAAGACCGTGTTGTGGCTGGCGAGCACCGCGATGGAGTGGATGAGTTCCTTGGTGCGTTTGCCCTTCCGGCACCCGGCGTCCAACTTCTCGGTCACGACCACATCCGGCTTCAGCTCATTGATGAGCTCCTGCACAAAGCCGACCAGATCAGATCCCGTTTTCACCGCCTTCACCGCAATGCCCCAGTCCAGCAGCTGCGCGCCTTGCAGGTAGACATACCCTGCGCGCCCAGACGCCACCGCGATCGAGAGCACCCTAAGCGCCGCCATTCTTCGATGGTTTGGCCAGCCGTCGCTTCAGGCGCTCCAGCGAGGCAGGACGGTTAAAGGTATGGGCGGTCTGTTTGCCGAGGTCCGGCAGGCAGGACAACCGCTTCTTCAACTGCTTCCGGCGTTCCGCCATCAGCTCGCCAAACAGGCTCTCAAACGAGCGCCCATAGATGAGGGATAATTCGATGATCTGTTCAAGCGATGGCCGGATCTTGCCAAGCTCCAGATCAGACACCGCAGATTGATGGCTCGCCAATAGATGCGCCACATCGCCTTGGGTGTAGCCCGCCTTGCGCCGTGCCAGGCGCAGGTCGAGGGCAAATTCTGTCGTCATAGGTTTGTGTATGATTAAACTGATAGAGGGTCAGTCTATGGCGCAATCGCGGCGAGACATAGCAGGCACGACATAGTGCTCTACGATGCCGTGACTGCATCGCGTGCCTACGATGAACAGCACTCGAGCAGCGGGTGCGCGTGGACCGGACCCATTAAGGGTCCGGCATCAAACGAACACTGGCGGCACAGGTGTTCGTCTCTGCAATGCGGACGCGAGTCGAGTGGCCCAGATCATCAAACGATCCAAACCGCCCTTGGAGTGTCGGGAATGGCTACCGAAGCCTTGATGGCTATGACGTTTTTCGGGGCCGATTTCTTTCAGCAATTCGCACCTGGGTACAAAAAACGCCGCCTGACTAGCAGGCAGCGTATAGGTGAGGGCGATATTGCTCAGTATTCGGAGGCAAGCATGATGGTCAGGACTCGGTGAGTCACGGCTTCATTGGCGGGGTTTTCGCTCCCGGCGGTGAGGTCTGGGTTGTAGTAATCGATCTTCCAAAAGACCTTCTGGCCTCGGACCTCCACTGCGCCAAAATCATGCTCGCCCCACGGATCGTTGTCTTCGCCAAAGGCATCGAAGCCCTGAACCGCGGCGACTGCAGCCTCCAGGAACTCTTGGCCTTCGCCCTGAATACCAACGGTCAGCATAACCGAGCCACGCCCCTGCCCGTCGCGCCGGAACGCGTCGTTCAACTCGCGGATACGACCGTTCTGGGGAACCTCTGGCTGAGACCAAACCAGCCTGGTCTCCGCCTCACACTGATGGCAATACGCGCAATCAAACACTGCCTCCAACTCCCAAAGACCATAGTCCCGGTTCCAGCAGGCCCAGGCGTCTTTCACGACCCGTTCCGAACCGCAGCTCTGGCAGCGAGGCACAGAGCCGATATCGCCTTCGATATCTTCACTAAGAACATTCATGGTACATCTCCTTCCGGACAAGAGCGCAAGGAAGTCTCGCGCTCTTGGCGGCAGGCGATGTGGGTATGAACGGCTCTGGCTTCATTGTCCCAAGACACCGCCAAGCAGAAAAGCAGGCACGATATCGACAGGCGCTATGCTCCGTCTGCTAGGCGGATTGCGGGCGAGGCACGAAAATGGCGTCATGCCTCCTTCCATTCTTGGCCTCGCATACAAGCGCTACACTGAGCCGGTTCCGTTCGGGATCCTGCAACCTGATCGCCTGCTGCATCTGTACGTCATCGGGCAAACCGGTACTGGCAAGTCTACCTTGCTCTACAACCTGGCCTCTCAGGACGCGCAGTGCCGTCGTGGCTTTTGTCTCATCGATCCCCATGGCGATCTGGCCGAGGCACTGCATCGCAATCTGGGCCAGCCGCATCTCTATTGGGATGTGGCCGATGCGACCTGTCCCTACGGATACAACCCGCTGAAACGCGTGGCAGAAACGTACCGACCGCTGGTGGCCTCCGGCCTCATCGAGACGCTCAAGAAGCAATGGCCGGACGCCTGGGGGGCGCGCATGGAGCATCTCCTGCGTCACGCCATCCTGGCCCTCCTGGAGCAACCACAGGCCGATCTGCGGGACATCATGAAGCTCTTCGTCTTCAAGGGGTTCCGAAGGCAGGTTACCGAGACCCTCACCGACGCGCAGGTGCGGTCCTTTTGGAAGTACGAGTTCCCAGCCCTTAATTACCAATCCAGCGCCGATGGCGTCTCACCGATCGCCAACAAACTCGGCGCCTTCCTCGCGCATCCAACGGTTCGACGAGCGCTTTGTGAGCCGCAGGAACCCCTGAGGTTCCGATCGATGATGGATACCGGCGAAATCCTCATCGTGAACCTGGCCAAAGGGCGGTTGGGGGCGGATGTCTCCAACGTCCTGGGTGGTCTGATCACCACAACCGTGATGCACGCGGCTTTCACCCGCCACGGCTTGCCTGAGCCAGCCCGAAGGCCGTTTTTTCTCTACGTCGATGAGTTCCACAACTTCACGACCAAGTCTTTTGCCGGGCTGCTTTCTGAGGCTCGAAAATACGGGTTGGGGCTCACGCTGGCCCATCAACACCTGTCCCAGACCGACCCCGAGGTGCGGGATGCGACCTTGGGCAATGTGGGGAGCATGGTGGTGTTTCGTGTTGGCGCGAATGACGCGCCGTTTTTTGAGCGCTTGCTGCCACCATTCTCCGCCCATGATCTGCAAAACCAGCCCAACCATCGATCAGTTGTCCAGCTCCTGCATCAAGGCCAGCGCGTGAAGCCCTTTACGGCGTCCATGTATCCACCTCATCGGTGGGTGGCATAGCGTGCCCGCTAGGCACCATGTGCCCCTTCAAATAGGATAAGGTCATGGCAAAACCTGACCCGCTCGATCAATACTTGGACATATGCTTGGAGGTGCATCGCACCCTGGTTCGCGAGGGGAAATGGCCGTGGCCGGATTCGCAAAATTCTGAGGATTTGGTAGAGTCCGAAGGTAACCCAAACCAACCATGACCCAATGCTTCGGCTATGTGCGGGTCTCGACCTTGAAACAGGGAGACGGCGCGTCTCTTGAGGCCCAGAAAGATGCAATCACGGGTTTTGCGAGTCATCAGGGATTGGTGATCAGGGATTGGTTTGAAGAGCTTGAGACGGCATCCAAAAGAGGGCGACCGATCTTCGACGACATGATGTCCCAGCTGAAGGCTGGCAAGGCACAGGGCATCATCGTCCACCGTTGGGACAGAATAGCACGTAACTTTATGGACTGGGCCAGCATCAGCGAAATGGCTGATCAGGGCATCAAGATCCTATGTGCCGGAGATAATATCGACTTCGACAGCCGTAGTGGCCGCCTCATGGCAGACATCCAGATGGTTATTGCTGCGGACCACAGCCGCAATCTGAGCATCGAGGTACAAAAAGGACAAAATCAACGGCTCAAACAAGGCTATTGGCCCTGGCGCGCGCCGCTTGGGTACATCGATATGGGGGAAGGTCAGCTCAAGACGCTCTGCCCTAAGAAAGCGCCCCTCGTGAAAGAAGTCTTCGACCGCTATCTAACCGGAGACTATTCCATAACCTCACTCACCGAAGTGATGCGCGACCGTGGGCTGACCGGATACTACGGCCAACCGCTCGTCCGGCGAAACGTCGAGCAAATTCTGCGCAACCCTTACTATTGCGGCCAGCTGAAGTGTAGCCGTGGCGTATTTCAGGGCGTGCACAAGCCGCTTATCACAGTCGCCACCTTTCAGGCGGTCCAGAAGATCAAAGCCGGTCGGCACGTGAAAAAGCAGACCAAGCACCGCTACCTGTTTCGCAATCTCATCAGTTGCGGCCTGTGCGGGCGCACTCTTACCGGCGAACGACAAAAGGCCCACATATATTACCGTTGCCATGGCCGGGATTGCCCAGAACGGAGCTATCGCGAAGACATTCTGGAAACGGCGATACGCGCTGCCATCGCTCGCATCCGTTGGACGGATGACCAGATTGCATCCTTCCGCCGCAAGCTTGCCTCGCGCGACCTCTTTGCGGACCAAGACGCCCTGGGGGCATCGCTCAATCTTAGAGCCGCAGACATCCAGACCCGCCAGTCCAGGCTAACGGATCTCTTCGTTGATGGCAGTATCAGCGATGCTGAATACCAAATGCGGAAAGGACAGTTGAAGCTCGATCTGGCGCGGATTGATGAAGAGCGCGTGGAACTGGGGGAGTTGAAGAAGCGTCAGGGATCACTCGATGATCTGATCGTGTTCGTGAGCTCGCTACCTGATCTCTACGCAGCTTCCATGCCAAGCCAGAAGCGACGATTGCTCAAGCATGTGTTTGATACCAGGCGAACACTTGCAGGCAATTGCATTCTTACCCCGGCAGATTGGTTCAACGATCCAGTGGGAACGCCCCCGACACCTGTGAGTCTTCCAGCCGCCCAGGACGCGCAATCGGCTCCTGCCACCATAGCGACCAAAAAGTGAGCGGCGGGTTGGCAAGGACATGCATTCACACGCGTAGCCCTAGCGTGTTTTTTCCTCCGAGAATCGACAATAATGTTGCTGCCCGCCTGCAAGAGTTCGAACCTTAGAATGTGGCTTACCTAAGCCATGAGATGACCAACCTGGGAGGTTCAGGCACAAATCCCCAAAAAGGGAAGTTCGAACCGCAGAATAAGGCTCTGTTGAGCCGTAGAATCGCTAAATCTGGGGGGTGCATCCCACTTTGCGGGCATGTCCGAGTCACTCTTCGAACTTTTATCGCCATAAAATATGTGGCGACTTCTAGACTCGTCACAACATCTGTGGTGCGGGCATCTCTGAGTCACTTCTCGAACAAACATCGACTCTGGAGATCCAGCGACTTCTAAACTCGCGGCATGATCTATGGTGCGCGCATAATAAATGACCTCTTCGAACATCTTTCATCTCCGAGCATGTAGTCATGAAGTGACGTCTAAGCCCGTTCAATGCATTGTTAAGTAGGCGTGTCAGAACCGCTCTCCAAGAGGACAAAACCGTAGTGACGCGCCACAACGGTTCTGCCACACATTCCCGCAGATGTGGCTGAGCCGAAGGCGACAAGATAGACAGCATAGCCACGAAGAGTGCTGCGTCAGCCAACTCTAAATGGATCGTTGCCGCACAAAAAAGTTCACTAGACCCGCCGCCAGCGTGAAGAACAAGCTGCATAAGCAAAAGCTGTAGAAGCATCAATTAAGGTCCCGGTCTGTACTCTACTGGCAACCAGAACGGACACCTCACCGACATAATGTGACTGTTTATCTGGACTTCCAGAACCTTCCCCCGCGCCCCAAGCCTGCGCTGAAGCACTTGTCCTGACCTAATCTTCCACTTAGCGTGGTCCCGACGAATAAGTCCAACAAGGCTGAAATGACGGCATGCGACACGTTCACAGTAGATGTTCCATCCCGGATGATCACATAGATCCTCGGCGATCTGCGTTTTTCATGGCAAGATCGGTTCTGAGTGACGTTCGGGACGGAGTGCAACCATGCTGATCCATCTTCACAAGCAGGCGACGACGACGCCCAAGATAAGGGCTGCAATCCAGGCGAGCGATGAGCCTGCATCGGCCCTGGCGTCACGCTTCGGCACGACTGAACAGACGGTGTATAAATGGAAACACCGCGACAGCGTTCACGACCGCAGCCATACGCCGCACCGCCTGCAAACGACGCTGACCCCGGCCCAGGAGGCCGTCGCCGTGGCGCTGCGCACGACGCTGCTGGTGTCGCTGGACGACCTGCTGGCGGTGGTGCGCGAGTTTCTCAATCCGAATGCCTCGCGCTCTGGGCTGGACCGCTGCCTGCGTCGGCATGGCGTTGGAAACCTGCGCGATCTCAAGGCGAAGGGACAGAAGCCGAAGCACAGCGCCTTCAAAGCCTATGAGCCCGGCTACATCCACGTAGACGTGAAATACCTGCCTCAGATGGCTGACGAAACTTCACGCCGCTATCTTTTCGTGGCAATCGACCGAGCGACGCGTTGGGTCTTCATCCGCGTATTCAGGGCCAAGACTGCGGCCAACGCCCGGCGCTTCCTGCGTGACCTGGAGCGCGCTTGTCCGCTGCGCATCCGCACGGTCTTGACCGATAATGGCAAGGAGTTCACCGATCGCCTCTTCGGCTTGCGCAGGCGCGTCGCGACCGGCGCTCACGAGTTCGACACGCTGTGCGCCGCCCTCGACATCGAACATCGCCTTACTCCGCCGAGGTCGCCTCAGACAAACGGCATGGTCGAGCGCTTCAATGGCCGCATCGAAGACGTGCTTCAAAGCCACCATTTCAAATCAGGTGAAGAACTGGAGACGACGCTGCACCGCTACGTCTGGCTCTACAACCAGCAACTGCCGCAGTCAGCCTTGGGCAGCAAGACGCCCTTACAGGCGATGAAGGACTGGCACAAACTCAAGCCGGAACTGTTCAAGAAACAACCATATTACCTGCCGGGATGTGACAAGTAGACTCGCGCGGCATCGTATCGCAGCCAGGCAGGTGGCCTACGTTGACCTGAGTCTGATTTTTACCTCTATTCCGTTTGCCGTTATTTTATTTGACGAAAATTGTATAAGCTTGCCCAACGAAATGGGCTCCATAATCTGCAGGCCCGCAATACAAGACCCGTCACTTTTGGCTGGAATCGTATTTCTCTTAGTTTCCTTTGTTATCTCAAAAACACTATTCTTCTTCAAGAACTTTCATTTATTTGAAGCGTCCACAACCGAACACCCACTGATCGCTAACCTTTTTAAAACGTTTTCAATCGTTGCTGTGGCTTGGTGCGCCGTCAATGAAGTGCAAGTTGGATTTTTCTTTATGATCCTCGCGATTTGGTTTTTTGAATTTTGGAGCCTTTTGACTGGTGGACCAAACCTTCAGACGGTTCAAAGAATGAACAAACAATCCTGGGTATTTGGAATAATGATAAACTTCTTCCTGTTTTGGGCCCTTATTTTGGTTTTGGCGACTTCTGGGATCGCTGGCGGCTTCGCAAGCGATGGGCGGCTGGTTCCAGATAGTGTTATAATTTTCTTATTAGGGGGATATCTACTTGCAAGATCGATGCTAATAAACGGCCTTTGCAAAGAGGTGTATTTCCCCCAAGACGGTAAGGCTCAATTATGATGACAGATATTTACGCGATTGTACCAATTTTTCTAATTATAGCCTCGGCTGTGTGGGCAATCTTGGCATATCGAAGAGACACTGGCAGCGCGAAGCCCCCCAAAACCCAAGATGAAATTTCACTAGTAAGAAACGCCTCCCAAGCGACAGTGACTTGGACACATGTCGCTACTAGCTTGGGTGGTGCAGTAACCATCTCATTTATCGGACTTATATACCGCGATGGCACCTTCATGCTTGCAATCGGGATTTCATTCATCCTCGGACTTCTAATTTATCGAGCAATCCTGCCGGTTGTGTATGAACGGTTCCATAGTAACCCGAACGTTTCATCATTTGAAGAATATTTGTCCTGCGAAAGCTCAGTTTTATTGTTTTTTGTATCGTGCGTAAACTTCTTCATTTTCTTTTTGCTCACCACGGCTCAGTTTACTGCAGCATACTTATTGTTCGACTGGCTTGGGATTGATTACCGCATCCCGCTACTAATTATTCTGATGGCAATTGCTGGCAGCTACGTTGCCTATGGCCTTCGAGGTGTGTTCTTAACAGAAAAAATTCAAGTCGTTGCAGTTTGTGCATGGCTGCTTGTTCTAATTGCTTACTGCCTCCGGTTTTCAAGCGTTGAATCAATAGCACAACTCGATATCATGTATCTCTCAGGCCTTGCTAATGGCCCCGTAGTTCTAATGCTAGCATTAATATTGTTTCCGCTTACAGCCATTGCGAGGTCTGATCTCTGGCAAAGAAGCTTCTCGTGTTCCTCTCACGAGCAAGCTCAAGGAGCAATTTCACGCCTCATGATTGTTATGGCGTTTATTTATGCGCTTATGGGTGTAGTTGGAATTACTATTTTCTCACTTAACCCTGACCTCTCCAATTATAACAACGCTGCATATACCGTTCTAGATAGCTCTAACCCCATTGTATCGTTGCTTGCCGTAACTGGTATCCTAGCAGCTCTAGTTTCGACAGCCGATAGTAGTTTGAATCTCACCGCTGTTGCTGCACTAAACATTCGAAAAGCCATTATGGGCAATCGAGCGCCACAGAAAGCCTATATCTTCTACATAGTTTCCTTGGCGCTCATCCTTATTTGTATATTTTTCTTGATCTTGAACGACGTTGACTTGGGCTCCGTTGTGTTATTGGCGTCCACCGCCGGAGCGTTGCTTTTGCCAACGCTCGGTGCCTTGGTCCTAATAAAAGAGCCTTTGATATACTCGAAAGTCATCTCAATCATCTTTGGAGCGATGGCAGCCATAGCGACACTCGCCATTACGGGTGATGCAACAATTGCGTTCATTCCCGGGTTTTTTGTATCTCTGATTGTAGTTGGATTAGGGTGGCGCGTAGAGCCATCATTTGGCATAGCCAAGATAGGCTCTGGAGAGTAGAAATGCGTCAAGCTCAGAAAAAGAAGTTTAGGGCAACTCGATTCTTTAAGCGTCTCTCTACATCCGAAGCTAGGGAAGAATTTGCCTCTTTTCCTGACCATCTCCGCAATGAGGACGGAGTGCCCACAAAACTTCTTGACGAAATTCTGTCGAGGATCAAGCTCTCCTCCGAAGAAGACATGGAGCGCTTGGAGTGTCATGTCCTTAGAGACGCTGCGGATGTTGCGTTTGCATGGTGTATCTTTGAAAGACACGTCGCTTTCCAAAGACTACACATCCTTCTTTTTGCGTTGGACACGAAGAGAGCGCCCTTTTTGAATATTACTGCGATAAAGGCACTTGAAGAAATCATTCATCAGCATGCGCTCGATAACGAGGACTATTCATTCACAGCATTCATGACCGAAAGCATGTTTGATATCTATAGGCACATTAGAAAAAAGTTTTTTGATACGATTAGCCATCTCCCAGATTTTTATCCCGTAGGAGATGATCGGCAATCTGGTTACTTCGGGTACAGACCGCCTCAGAACGGCATCGTAAGCGACGTAGAAATATCCTCAGGTTAACGGCAGCATGTGCGACCGGCCGGAAACTAAAACTGCTTATTCTTTTGATTAGTTGAGATCGCAGTAGGACGACTCACTGCAGTTGGCAGTGAGCTAGCTATTTTCGAGCCTATAGCGAGCCTAAGAAAACATCTCTTCAGCTAAGTCATTGATTTAATGGTGCCCGGGGGCGGAATCGAACCACCGACACGAGGATTTTCAATCCTCACTCCCTTGCTCCTAACCCACGCCACTTGGAGCATCAGCGCCTCGGCTCAATCCAGAGCCGTTTGCGCTGTGCGTCGACCTGCTCGAACGAGATTCATGTGACTAAAGAGAGACTACACTGAATGGCAGTGTCAGTGACCGAAGCGTAAGCTTTTGATTTTATTGGCGCGCTGGGGAGGATTCGAACCCCCGACCCCTTGATTCGTAGTCAAGTACTCTATCCAACTGAGCTACCAGCGCGTGAGGCCGGGGTTTATCGCCCCGCCCCGATCAGTGCAAGGGGCAATTCAGGCCGCGATGCTGGCCGGAAGGTGAATGCAGAAGGTGGTCCCGTCAGGTCCGGTTTCCTGCAACTCCAGCTTGCCGCCATGGCCACGGATCAGTTCGGACGCGATGGCCAGACCCAGACCGGTGCCCCCGGCGCGCGCACCCCCGTGAAACGGCTGAAACAGGTGATCCTGCGCCTTTTTCGGCAGCCCCGGCCCGCTGTCCTGCACCTTTATCCACCAGCCTTCGGCGGTCTCGCCCGCGCTGACGCAGACCTTGCCCGGCTGCCCCGTTGCAAGGATGGCCTGGCGCGCGTTGCGGACCAGATTGCCCAGCACGCGGTAAAGCTGCTCGGGGTCCGCGCGAGCCATGATGCCGGCGGGAATATCGGCGATCAGCTCAACCTCCTCGTCGGTGAGGGTCAGCTGTTCGTTTTCCATCAGATCGGAAATCAGATGGTTCAGATCGACCCGGTCGAGGGCGGGCGGCGGCTCTTCGGCGCGGCCGAAGGCGAGCGTGCCCTCGCAGAGGTTCACCGCACGCCCGAGCGATGCCACGAGCTTCGGCGTGGTGCGTTTCACCGCCGGGTCGTCAATGGTTTCCAGCCGGTCCGCCATAAGCGTCGCCACTGTCAGGATGTTGCGCAGATCATGGCTGATCTTGGCCACCGCCTCGCCCAACTGGGCAAGGCGTTCGCGTTGTCGCAGCGCGCCGGTCAGCTGGGTCTGGAGCGATTGCAGCGCGATTTCGGCATCCCGAAGTTCGGTGACGCCGGCGGTCGGCTCGATGATCCGGCGGGTATCCTCGGGGGCCTCGGCATAGGACATCATGTGCGACACGACGCGCTTGATCGGGGTCACCAGAAAGCGCCGCACCGCCAGAAACAGCAACGTCGCCGTCACCACCGAGATCACCGCCGAAAGCCAGAGAATGCGGATCCCGTAATCGATCAGCGCCGCCCGCAGCGGCTCGGTATACATCGTGACCTCGATCAGCAGGCCCGCCTCGCGCACCGGCTCTCCGATCACGCGGATGGTCTGGTTTTCCGGTGTGGCGATCCGCACCATTGCGTCGCGGATCAACTGCCAGGCCGGGGCGTCGCGCAGATCGAAGCTGTAGGAGACCGGCGGAATGTTATCCGTCGACAGGATCAGCTGGCGCACCTGATCGCGCCGCAACACCACGTTCAGAACCTCCGCGTTTTCCAGCAGCTCGTATTCCAGATCGTCATCGATCATTCCGTCGCTGGCCAACAGGGCGAGCGACGCGATCTGCGCGCGCTCCAGCCGGTTGAGCAGATAATCCTCGCGAAAGCGCGCAACCGAGGGCACGAAGATCAGGACTTCCGCGATCATCACGAAAATCACGGTCAGGATCAAGAATCTGCCTGAGAGAGAATTCACGGTCGGCTCTCTTCCTTGAACAATTCGTGCGGTTTAAAACCGCTGCACCAGTCGCACAACCCGTTTGACCCAAGGGTTTTCGAACAATCTGGGAGAGAAATACGCCCCCGCGGCGCGTTTGTTAATCTCCCCCAGGGTGGGATAGGGCGCGACCATGCCTGCAACAGCGCTCATTTTCAGACCGTTGGCAATGGCAAGCGCCCATATCTGGATCAGCTCTCCGGCCTGTGCGCCGACGATGGTGGCGCCCACGGGCTTGCCCTTCACCACCATGACTTTGACAAATCCCGTAGTCCGGCCCGTGGCGATCGCCCGGTCATTCTCGTGATAGGGGAAGCGCGCGACCTCCAGCCTGTCGCCATGCCTCTCGCGGGCCTCCGCCTCGGTCAGGCCGACCTGTGCAAGTTCCGGATCGGTATAGGTGGCCCAGGGGATATGATCGGTCCGTGCCCTGGCGGGCAGCCCGAACAGCATCGGCCGGATGATGACGCCCGCGTGGTAGCCCGCGACATGGGTGAATTGCAGCCCGCCCGCGGCATCGCCCACGGCATAGACGCGCCGGTTGCTGGTCGAGCGCAGGCCCGCATCCACCTCCACGCCACGCCGGGTATGGGCCACATTGCCCGCCTCCAGCCCCAGCTTGTCGACATTGACCTTGCGGCCAACCGCGACAAGCAGGTGGCTTCCTTCAAAGCCGCGGCCATCCTCGGTTGTCACCCGGATGCCGCCGCCGGTTTCGGCCACCTGCGTGACCTGCGCGTTTTCGACGATCCCGACCCCCTCGGTCTTGAGCTTTTCCAGCACGATGGCCGCCGCCTCGGGGTCGTCCCGGCCCAGCGCCGTCATGCCTTCCAGCACGGTCACCTCGCAGCCCAGACGGCGATGAGCCTGCGCCATCTCCATCCCGATCGGGCCGCCGCCGATGATGATCAGATGGGGCGGGCGCGCGCGCAGGTCGAAGATGGTTTCGTTGGTGAAATGCGATACCGTCTCTAGCCCCGGGATCGGCGGCACGAACGGGCGCGATCCGGTCGCGATGACAAAGCGGCGGGCGGTGATCACATGGTCCCCTGCCTGCACTTCCCTTTCCGAGATGAAGTGCCCGAACTCGCGGATCACATGAACGCCGAAACCTTCGAACCGCTCCTGGCTGTCGACCGGCGCGATCATTTCGATCACGCCTTGCACGTGGTCCTTCGCGGCGACGAAATCCGGCTCGGGCGCATGACCTCCAACCCCGAAGGCGGAAACGGAGGTTTCATGCGCCTTGTGCCCGGCGGCCAGCAATGCCTTGGAGGGCACGCACCCGTAGTTCAGGCAATCGCCCCCCATCTTGTGGCCTTCCAGCAGAACCACCTTCGCTCCCATCTGCGCCGCCCCGGCAGCGACGGACAACCCGCCCGAGCCCGCGCCGATGATGCAGATATCCGTTTCGATCCGGGTCATGGCTCAAAGTCCCTTTTTGCCGCGAACGGCCTTCAGAAGGATCGGCAGCAATGCCAGCGCGCAGAGCCCGAGGATCGGCAGCAGGATCCGGGGCTCGAAGATGATGCCGAGATCCGGTGTCTCGCCGCGGGCGAAGACCTCGCCCAGCCCGGCCCCGACCGATGTGTAGACAACCGCCCCCGGCATGATCCCGAAAAAGGTCGAGATGACATAGCGCCGGGTGGGCACCTCAAGGAAGGCGGGAACAAGATTGGCCACGAAAAACGGCACCGCCGGGATCAGCCGCATCAGAAACAGCATCGACCACTGGTTTTCGTCGATACCGTCCTTGATCCGCTTCACGAGCCCTTCGGAGCCTTCAAGCCGCGCCCCCATCCGGGCACCGAAACTGGTCTGCGCCGCAAGGAAAATCGCCGTCGCCCCCAGCGTGGCGGCGGTGATGTTGAAAAACGCGCCTGGGAACGTGGCGAACAGAAAGCCTCCGGCCAGCGTCGCGACCGTCGCTCCCGGCAGCGAAAACGCGACGATCAGCGCATAGATACAGATGAAGGCCAGAACCGTCAGAAGATAGTTGGCATCCCGGAATGCGATCAGCGCCTCCCGATTGTCGGCCAGCGCCTGAAAGGCGGCGTCAAAGCCGAGATACGACCGGAACACCCACGCAAACAGACCCGCGCCGATCACGATGACGGCAAGCGGCAGATAGCGCGCGATGGGTGATTTGCTTTGCTCTTTCACGATGTCCGTCATCTGGATTGTCCTTCATGCTCAACTTGGACCCTAAATGCGGGATCGCGTGCAAGGGCGATAGCGCGCCTCACGGCTGCTTGATGTACCGTGACGGAAAGAGGGCTTTTATGTCAGGAAATCCGCCCTTTCCAGCATATCCGGCAGCGCCATGTTTCAAGCTCCCAGATTCCTCGCCCGGATTTGTTGACATGCGGCCCGCAAGACCGTATTGCCCGGACTTCTAGAGATTCCCGTGCCGTTTGACGCGCCCATCCGGGGTGCCGTCCGGCAACACTACGGAGCGATACAATGTCGAAACGCACATTTCAGCCGTCCAACCTGGTGCGCAAGCGTCGCCACGGATTTCGTGCGCGCATGGCCACGAAGGCAGGCCGCAAGATCCTCAATGCCCGCCGCGCCCGTGGCCGGAAGTCGCTGAGCGCCTGATCCTACCCGAAAGGCCGGTGCCATGACACCGAATGCGCCTCCGCCGACGGCCCCGTCGACGGGGGCTTTTTTGCTTGAAAGGCTCCGCAAACGCTCCGATTTCCTGCGCGCGGCCAAGGCGGCGCGCGCGCCGGCTCCGGGGTTTCTGCTGCAGGGCCGGCAGCGGCACGCGGACGAAGAGACCACGCCGGGGACAATCCGCGTCGGCTTCACCTGTTCGAAAAAGGTTGGCAATGCCGTCGCGCGGAACCGCGCCAAGCGGCGCCTGCGGGAAATCGCCCGGCTGGTCCTTCCACTGGAAGGACGCCCCGGCTGGGACTACGTTCTGGTGGGCAGGCCCGCGGCGACCGCCGCCCTGCCCTTCGACCAGCTCAAGACCGATCTTTCCCGCGCGCTGAAAAAAGTCCACCGATGACCGTTCTTGCCCGTATCTTTGCTCTGCCAGTCCGCGCCTACCGGCTGATCTTCTCTCCCTGGGTCGGGTTCAACTGCCGCTATCATCCGACCTGTTCGGCCTATGCGCTGGAGGCGCTGGAGAAACATGGCGGGTTGAAAGGCGGCTGGCTGGCGCTCCGCCGGATCGGGCGCTGCCACCCCTGGGGCTCCTCGGGCATCGACAACGTGCCGGATTGAACGGCCCGCAGCTGCCGGGCCGGCACGCGCCTGCGAGAGTTGCCATGTCCTTTTGCAAATCGCACGGAGGGGCCCGAACCGGCGGTCAGATGATGCGCCCGCTTGACGCCGCCCTGCCCCGGCCCCTATGCCAAATCCAGATCACAAAGGCCCCGCCCCATGCTGGACGATACCGACGACATCCACCCGCTTTTCAACGGCGCGCCGAAGACGGCGGAGTTCAAGAAACTGCGCAAGCGGATCATCCGCGAGACCCGCGAGGCGATTGAGCGGTATGGCATGATCGAACGCGGCGCCCGATGGCTGGTCTGCCTTTCGGGCGGAAAGGACAGCTACACCCTGCTGGCCGCTCTGGTGGAGTTGCAATGGCGCGGGCTCCTGCCCGTGGATCTTCTTGCCTGCAATCTGGATCAGGGCCAGCCGGGCTTTCCCGCCACGGTCCTGCCCGAGTTCCTGAAGCGGATGGGCGTGCCGCACCGGATCGAGTATCAGGACACCTACTCCATCGTCATGGACAAGGTGCCTCAGGGCCGGACCTATTGCGCGCTCTGTTCCCGGCTGCGGCGGGGCAATCTCTACCGCATCGCGCGGGAGGAGGGCTGCTCCGCCGTGGTGCTCGGCCATCACCGCGACGACATTCTGGAAACCTTTTTCCTCAACCTCTTCCATGGCGGCAAACTGGCCACAATGCCCCCCAAGCTGCTGAACGACGAAGGCGATCTCTTCGTCTATCGCCCGCTCGCCCATGTGGCGGAGGTCGATTGCGACAGGTTCGCCCGTGCCATGGGCTATCCGATCATCCCTTGCGATCTGTGTGGCAGTCAGGACGGGCTGCAACGTCAGGCCATCAAGCAGATGCTCGACAGATGGGAGACCGCCTCCCCCGGTCGGCGGCAGAAGATGTTCAGCGCGCTGATGTCGGCACGGCCCTCCCATCTGCTGGATCCGGACCTGTTCGACTTTGCCGGACTCACCAGATCGGTCGCATTTGAGCAAAATTCCACCGACTAACGGCACAGCGTTAAGGGCCTGTCAGGCAGTTTGACTTAGCGATGAGGCGTTGACCGGCGATGTCTGCCGGGCGGTGTTGCGAAGGGTCGATCATGCCGAGATTTGAGTTTCTGCGTTTTTCCGGCCTGCTCGAAGGACTGCGGGGCGGGCTGTTGCGGATCGACGTCTTGGTGCTTTACCCCATACTGGCGCTGATCGCCGTGGGGTTCGGCGAAATCGAGATTCTTCTCGTCACCGCATTCCTGCTGCCGGCGCTGCTTGCCTTGCAGGCCTTCGCGCGCGCCCCGCGGGCCCGGCGGGACGGAGGTCGCCCCGCCGGGGCGGAAGGGACGCATGGCTTGCCGACCCGCGCCTCGCTCATGGCGATGCTTGACCGGATCGCGGCACAATCGCCGGCCGAAGCCACCGCGGCCATCATGGTCCATATCGACGAACTGGCCAGCGTGACCGAGCGCTGGGGCGGCGAAACGGTCGATGATATCCTCCTTCGGGCGGCAGACCGTTTGCGCGCGGTGCTCAGACATGACGACATGATCGCCCGGATCGGCGAAGCAGGCTTCGGCATCGTGCTGCATCCGGTCCGCAGGGCAAGTTCCGATGTCCTTCTGGGTGTGATCGAGCGCATGGAAACGGCCTTGCGGCAGCCGTTCGCAATCGGCGGCTCTTCGGCGCATATCTCCGCGTCCTTCGGCTACTGCACGCTGGACATGGCGCCCGCACCCACCGGGAAGTCGATGCTGGACGCGGCAGAGGCCGCGCTTGCCGAAGCGCGTGGCAACGGCCCGTCCGCAGTTCGCGCCTTTTCAGGGGAACTCGGGCAGCGGCGGCGCAAAGGCTCAGATCTGGCCGACAGGGTCAAACCGGCGCTGGCCTCCGGCGAGATCCGGGCCTGGTACCAACCGCAGATCTGTACCGATACCGGCATCATCAGCGGTTTCGAGGCGCTGGCGCGATGGCACCACCCCGAACATGGCGTCTTGCCGCCCGGCGAGTTTCTGCAAGCCGTCGCAGCTGAGCAGCAGATGGCCCGGCTGGGCGAGGTGATGCTCTATAATGCGCTGGCGGCCCTGCGAAGCTGGGACAGGGCGGGCCTGTCCATCCCCTCGGTCGCTGTGAACTTCTCCGCCGAGGAGCTGCGCGACCCGCGCCTTGCCGACCGGATCAAATGGGATGTGGACAGGTTCGACCTGCGCCCGGGCCGGTTGACGGTCGAAATCCTCGAAACCGTCGCCGCGCAATCCGAAGACGATATCATCATTCGCAACATCGAGATGCTGGGAAGCCACGGTTTCAATCTGGATCTGGACGATTTCGGCACCGGTCAGGCCTCGATCGCGAATATCCAGCGGTTCAATGTGAACCGGATCAAGATCGACCGCAGCTTCGTGACCAGACTCGACAAGGATCCAAAGCAGCAATCCATGGTCTCCGCAATCCTGTCGCTGGCCGAGCATCTGGGCGTCGCCACGCTGGCAGAAGGGGTCGAGACCCCGGGCGAGTACAGCATGCTGGCGCAGCTCGGCTGCGGCCATGTGCAGGGCTTCGGCATAGCCCGCCCGATGCCGTTTGAGGACACCATCGCCTGGGCCGCGGCGCATACCGCCAAACTGGCTGACACCGCCGGGATCGGTCGCCAGGCGGGATAACCGCCCGCGAAGCACCCGCATGTGCCGGCCCTGGCTGCCCGGCTCTGCCGCACCCTGCCTTTCCGCCACATGCCCGCCGCGGTCGCGCCGCACCGCCAGGGCGAGACGAAACCGCGCGGAAGCCTTGCGCCACGGGGAAAAGCCCTTGACCTTTCCAGCCCCAATCTGTTGAACCTCCCTGACTTCAACCAAGGGGTGGTCCGCAACAATGAACGATCAGAACAGAAACCTGATCCTGGCAACTGCGCTGAGCTTTCTGGTCATTCTGGTCTGGTTCTTGCTGTTCCCGCCGCCCGAACCGCAGGTGGCAGACCCGAACACACCCGCCGTTACCGCGCTGAACGAAGACGGCACCGAAATGGCGTTGACCCCTCCGGTTGCGGACGCGTCGGACACGCCGCAACTTGCCACCGATGCCGAAACGCGCGCCAGCATCCTGTCCGAAGCGGAGAGGATCACCATCGACACGCCCGCCGTGTCCGGCTCGATCTCCCTCGTCGGAGGGCGGATCGATGATCTGTCGCTCAACAACTATTTCGAGACGCTGGAGGACGACAGCCCGACCGTTACGCTTCTGTCCCCCGTGGGCGAGTCAGAGGCCTATTACGCGCTTTACGGATGGGCCCCGGCCGGCGATCTGGGTTTCGAAGACGTGCCCGGCGCCAATACCCCATGGCAGATCGAGAGCGGGGACACCCTCACTCCCGAAACTCCGGTGACGCTGATCTGGGACAATGGCAACGGTCTGATTTTTCGCCGCACCGTCTCGATCGACGAAGATTTCATGTTCGAGATCACGCAATCGGTCGAGAACACGACCGAAACACCGGTGCGCATGGCGCCTTATGGCATCGTCGCGCGCCACGGACTGCCCTCGGATCTGCAGAATTTCTTCATCCTCCACGAAGGTGTGGTGCGCAAGATCGACGGCACGCTCGATGAGATTGCCTATGACGATCTGCCGGATCTGGATTTCATCCAGCGCGAAGGCACACCCGCCGAGGTGATCGACGTCACCGAAAACGGCTGGATCGGGTTTACCGACAAATACTGGATGACCACGCTGATACCGGGTGAGCAGCAACCGTTCACATCGGTGACCCGCTATGTGCCCTCCAGCGACATCTACCAGACCGAGGCGCGCCTTCCGACGATGACCGCCGCACCGGGCCAGACCACCGAGATCACGACGCAGCTGTTCGCCGGAGCGAAGGAATGGGAGACCATCCGCGACTATCAGAACGAAGGCGGCATCGCACGGTTCCTCGACTCGATCGACTGGGGTTGGTTCTATTTCCTCACCAAGCCGATTTTCTGGATGCTGCACACGCTGAACGCCCTGATCGGCAATATGGGCGTGGCGATCATCGCGCTGACCCTGATCATCAAGGCGGTTCTGCTGCCGCTCGCGTTCAAATCCTATGTCTCGATGGCGAAGATGAAAGAGCTTCAGCCCGAGATGGAAAAGCTGAAGGAACGCGCGGGCGACGACCGGCAGAAACTCCAGCAGGGCATGATGGAGCTTTACAAGACGAACAAGGTGAACCCCGCCTCGGGCTGTCTGCCGATCCTGTTGCAGATCCCGATCTTCTTCTCGCTCTACAAGGTGATCTTCGTCACGCTGGAGCTGCGCCATGCTCCGTTCTTCGGCTGGCTGAATGACCTTTCCGCTCCGGATCCGTCGTCGATATTCAACTTCTTCGGGCTGCTGCCATGGGCGGCACCGGAACCCGGCTCGATCATGGCGCTATTGTTCATCGGCATCCTGCCGCTGCTTCTGGGCGTATCCATGTGGCTGCAGCAAAAGCTGAACCCGGCGCCGACCGACCCCACGCAGGCGATGATCTTCGCCTATCTGCCATGGGTCTTCATGTTCATGCTCGGCAGTTTCGCCAGCGGCCTTCTGGTCTACTGGATCGCGAACAACACGATCACCTTCGCGCAGCAATACACCATCATGCGCAGTCAGGGCTTCAAGCCGGACGTATTCGGGAACATCCGGTCGGGGTTCCAGCGCAAGAAGCCTGAAGAGAAATGACTGTGCGCCTGACCTCGATCTGGCGCTATCCGATCAAGGCCATCGGGGCCGAGGCGCTGGAGCGGGTCGTGCTGGCGCCTGACCGCCCGCTGCCGCTGGATCGTGCCTGGGCCGTGCTTCAGGACGGCGGAGAGTTCGATGGCAGCTGGAGTTCCTGCCGGAATTATCTGCGCGGCGCCAAGGGGCCGGGTCTGATGGCCATAACCGCGCGGGTCGACGGGGCGTTGATCCATCTAAGCCACCCGGATCGGCCCGATCTGGCGCTGGACCCGGATGGCGACGCAGCCCCGCTTCTGGACTGGCTGCGCCCGATCTACCCCGAAAACCGGCCCGCCCCGGCAAGGCTGGTGAAGTCGCCGGAGCAGGGCATGAGCGATGCGCCCTTCGCCTCGGTCTCCGTCCTGAACGCCGCCTCGCTTCGCGCCCTGTCGCAAAGACTCGGTCAATCGCTCGACCCGCGCCGGTTCCGCGGCAATCTGTGGCTCGACGGGCTCGCCCCATGGGAAGAGTTCGATCTGGTCGGCAAGACGCTTCACATGGGGCGCGTTGAACTGAAGATCGTGGAGCCCATCGGACGCTGCACCGCCACCGAAGCCAACCCGGAAACCGGACGGCGGGATGCAAGAACGCTGGACGCGCTCGAGGCGGGCTGGGGCCACACCAATTTCGGCGTCTATGCCAGCGTCGTTCTGGGCGGCGAGATCGCCGTTGGCGACACCGCCGGGATCAGGCCGTGAACGCGCTTCCCTTTCCGATCGCCGACCCGCCGGACGACGCCACAGTTGAGCGGGGGCGCAGGCTTTTCGCCACCGGTGCGGAGTTTCTCAAAGGTGTGGTCGCGATGGATGGCATGCCGCCCGCCGACCGGGTGGAGGTCTGCTTCGCCGGCCGCTCCAATGTCGGGAAATCCACCCTGATCAACGCGCTGACCGGGCGCAAGGCGCTTGCGCGTGCCTCGAACACGCCGGGACGCACGCAGGAGATCAACTTCTTCACCCTGGCCGACAGCCACTATCTCGTCGATCTGCCGGGATATGGCTTCGCCAATGCGCCCGTGGCCGTGGTCGAGAAATGGCAACGCCTGCTGAAATCCTATCTGGCGGGCCGCGCCACGCTGCGCCGGGCCTTCGTGCTGATCGACACGCGCCACGGCGTCAAGCCAGTCGATGAGGAGATCATGGCGCTGTTGGACAAGGCCGCCGTGACATTTCAGGTCGTCCTGACAAAGGCGGACAAGGTCAAGGACAGGGACCGCGAGAAAACCCTGACGCAGGTCCGCGGTGCGCTGGCCGGTCACCCCGCCGCCTATCCCGAACTGGTGCTGAGTTCGTCGGAGAAGGGTGAGGGTATCGCCAGCCTGCGCAGCATCATCGCCACGCTCGACTGAGCCTCGCGCTTGCCTCGCCCGTGCGACGCCCGTAACAAGACGCGACGCGAGAGGCCAGATCCGATGAAGAAACAGACCGCCATGACCCGTGACTATGTTGCCACCGCCCGGACCCTGAACGAGGCGCTGCCCTATCTGCAACGCTACGACGATGCGATCGTGGTCATCAAACTGGGTGGCCACGCCATGGGCAGTGACGAGGGCATGGCCAGCTTCGCCCGGGACGTGATGCTGATGCGCACGGTGGGCGTAAACCCCGTCGTCGTCCATGGCGGCGGCCCGATGATCAACGACCTTCTGGCCCGGCTTGGCGTGGTGTCGGATTTCGTGAATGGCCAGCGGGTGACCGACGCAGCCACCGTCGAGGTGGTGGAGATGGTTCTGTCGGGTCGGGTCAACAAACGCATCGTGCAGGCGATCAACTCCGCGGGCGGCAAGGCTGTGGGCCTGTCAGGCAAGGATGCCGATCTGATCGTTTGCGATCAGGCGGATCCGGAACTGGGCTTCGTCGGCCATCCCACGGACATCAACCTGGACCTTCTGCAGCAACTGTTTCAGGCCGAGATGATCCCGGTGATCGCACCCATCGGCACGGGCCGCAACGGCGAGACCTTCAACATCAACGGCGATATCGCCGCAGGTGCCGTGGCAGCCGCGCTGAAAGCGGACCGGCTGCTGCTGCTCACCGATGTCTCCGGCGTCAAGAACGCTACCGGCGACGTGGTCACCGAGCTTTCCGCCGCCGAGGTCGAAGAGATGACCCGCGCAGGCATCATCGCGGGCGGCATGATCCCCAAGACCCAGACCGCGCTGGACGCCGTGCGCGCCGGGGTGCGGGCATGCTCCATCGTGGACGGGCGCGTGGCCAATGCTGTGCTGCTGGAGCTGTTTACCGATCACGGCGCGGGCAGCATCATACGCGCCTGACCGCTTGCGCCACCGGGCGCGGCCCGACAAGGTAGGGCGATGGAGTACTCCGCACTGAGCGCGCGCGTGCGTGCGCACCATCTGGACATATTCGGCGCGTTCCACCCCGGCCCCGGAGACGACGCGCCGGCGGGCACGGAAACGCTCGTGCTCCTCGGCCCGCGGGAGCCGGGCTTCTGGGCGCATGTCACCGCCGAGCCGGAATTCACCGACCGCAAGCCCGACCCGATGGATCGCTGGTCGCGCCGGGTGATCGGGCGGCTGGCCTGCGATCTCGGTGTGAAGGCAAGGTTTCCCTTCGGCGGGCCACCTTTCGCGCCCTTCATCCGGTGGGCCACGCGCACCGGGCGGGCCTGGACCAGCCCGGTGAGCATTCTGGTGCATGACGTGGCGGGGCTCATGGTGTCCTACCGCGGAGCGCTGGCGCTGAAGGAGCGGATCGCGCTGCCGGAGCCTCCGGCCGCGCCGCCTTGCGAAACCTGCCACAAACCCTGCCTGACGGCCTGCCCCGTCTCCGCCCTCACGCCACAGGGCTATGACACCATCGTGTGCCATGCCTATCTGGATACTGTCCCCGGAGAGGCATGCCTGAGCGCGGGTTGCGCCGTGCGCCGCGCCTGCCCGCTCAGCCAGTCATATGGCCGACAGCCCGCCCAATCCGCCTTCCATATGAGAAATTTTCATCCATGAGCCTGACCCTGATCCTGATCCGCCATGCGAAATCCGACTGGGACGACCCCACGCTGGACGATCACGACCGCCCGCTGAACGAACGCGGGCAGCGCGATGCGCCGCGCATCGGCGCCTGGTTGCGGGCGAAGGGCCATGTGCCCGTGGCGGCGATGATTTCGACCGCCGTCCGCGCCGCCGAGACCTGGACGCGGCTGGGTTTCGATACGGTGCAGGCCAGCTATCACCAGCGTCTCTATCACGCGCCAGCCCCAGTGATGCTGGGTACCCTCGCCACAGCCCCCAGAGACGCACCCGTGGTCGCGATGGTGGGTCACAATCCCGGTATCGCCGAATGCGCCGAAAGACTGCTGGCGCACCCGCCCGATCATGGCCGTTTCTCCGACTATCCCACTTGCGCCACGCTGGTGGCGCGTTTCGATGCGGCCAACTGGTCCGATATCCATTGGGGAACCGGCACGGTGCTCGACTTCGCCACGCCGCACGATTTACCCTGAGCGCGGCGGACCCCGGGAAACGCCGGTATGTTTGCAAGACACAGGCCGCCCCGAGGGACGGCCTGCACGATCTGTAGAAAACCCGCTACCGGATCAGTGGCCGAGGATCTGGCTCAGGAACAGTTGTGTCCGCTCGGATTTCGGGTTGTTGAAGAACTCTTCGGGTTCGTTCTGTTCCACGATCTGGCCCTGATCCATGAAGATCACGCGGTTTGCGACCTGTCGGGCAAAGCCCATCTCATGGGTCACGCAGATCATCGTCATGCCTTCCTCGGCAAGCTGGATCATCGTGTCAAGCACCTCCTTGATCATCTCCGGATCGAGCGCCGATGTCGGCTCGTCGAAGAGCATGATCCGGGGCCGCATGCACAGGCTCCGGGCGATCGCGACACGCTGCTGCTGGCCGCCCGAAAGCTGCCCTGGGTACTTGTCCGCCTGCTCCGGGATCTTGACCTTGTTGAGGAAATACATCGCCGTTTCCTCGGCCTCCCGCTTGGGGGTCTTCCGCACCCAGATCGGCGCCAGCGTGCAGTTTTCCAGGATCGTCAGATGCGGGAACAGGTTGAAATGCTGGAACACCATGCCGACCTCTGACCGGACCCGGTCGATGTTCTTCAGGTCGTTCGACAACAGCGTGCCATCCACGGAGATGGTGCCTTTCTGATGCTCCTCCAAAGCGTTGATGCAGCGGATCAGCGTGGATTTGCCCGAGCCGGAAGGGCCACAGACAACGATCCGTTCACCCTGATTGACGGTCAGGTTGATGTCGCGCAGCACGTGGAATGTGCCGAACCATTTGTTCATGTCCCGGATCTCGATCGCCACCTCGTCGGAGATAGCCATTTTCGAGCGGTCGATTTTGCGATCCGCGACGGGCGAAGTCTGAGCGTCGGTCATATGGACGTCTCCTTAGCGATGTTCGGTGCGGAGCTTGCGCTCCAGGAATTGCGAGTATTTCGACATTGAGAAACAGCAGATGAAGAAGCAGAGCCCAATGAAGATGAAAAGCTCCCAATAGATGCCATTCCAGTCGGTGGTCGCGCGGATCAGGTTCGAGAAGCCGATCGGATCTGACAGCCCCACGAAAACCACCAGCGTCGTGTCCTTGAACAATCCGATGAAGGTATTCACGATCCCCGGGATCGAGATCTTGAGCGCCTGAGGCAGAATGATCAGCTGCATCGATTGCCAGTAATTCAACCCCAGACTGTCGGCCCCCTCGTACTGCCCCCTTGGCAGTGCGGCGAGACCGCCCCGAATGACCTCCGCCATATACGCGGATGCGAAGAAGGTCACCATGATGATCACCCGCAGAAGCAGGTCGAAATTGGTGCCGGGCGGCAGGAAGTAATTCAGCAGCAGCGAGGCCGTGAACAGCCAGACGATCAGGGGCACGCCACGGATCACCTCGATGAAGGTCACACAGGTCTTGTTGATGATGAACAGATCCGATTGCCGCCCAAGCGCCAGGAGGATGCCCAGAGGGAAGGACAGGATGATACCTGTTATCCCGATGATGAAGGCCAGCATGAAGCCGCCGATTTCGTCGGAGGAGACATACTGCATCCCAATCGGCGCGATGGAATTGAGGATCGCGGTAAGCGGACCGGCCAGCAGGAGCCAGTAGAGGATCGGTACAACGAACGCCCCGATGATTGCCAGCAGCGGCCCAACCACCTCGGCCCCGTATCTGAAGACCGCGCCGGCGATCACAAATCCCAAGGCAACGACAATCGGCCCCCAGATCGTCCCGCCCCAGATCAGCCAGAAGCAAATGAACGGCGCGGCAGCCGTCAGATAGAAGAGCTTGCGCGGGACGCCCTCGAACAGGATCGGGGATACGGCCACGAAGAAGACCAGCAGCGCCGCTACGGGTCGCCAGTACAGATCCTGCGGATAGAAGCCGAACAGAAGTTGGTCCCACCGATCCGCGAGGACGGCCCAGCAGGCCACGCTGGCATCCTCTCCGTAAAGCTCGTTCCGGATCTCCCGGCATTCGGTCAGCGAGCCCGCGTCCCATATGCCGTAAAGCATCCAGCCAAGGGTGTGGCTGAGCACGTAATAGATCACGTAGAGCGACAGGATCGTCAGGATCGCATTCAACCAGGAGGAAAACAGGTTTTCCCTGAGCCACTTGATAGCGCCGCGTTCGGTGACCGGCGGTTCGGCCTCAGGAAGCATGGTCTCGCGCACATATGAGACGGTTTGCGCATGAACGTCACTCATCTCAGCGCTCCTTCAGCTTGATGGACTGGTTGTAGACATTCATCAGCCCCGAGATGATCAGCGACGTGACAAGGTAGAACAGCCCAAGAAGCAGCATCCCCTCAAGTTCCCGACCGGTCTGGTTGATCGAGATACCGCCAAGAGTGGATCGGACATCCATGTATCCAACGGCAATCGCGAGCGACGAGTTCTTGGTGAGATTGAGATATTGCGAGATCAGCGGCGGAATGATGACCCGGAGAGCCTGTGGCAGGATCACGAGATTCATCGTCCGGTTCGGACGAAGGCCCAAGGCAAATGCCGCCTCAGTCTGGCCTTTCGAAACGGCCAGGATCCCCGATCGCACATTCTCGGCGATGAACGCTCCGGTATAAAGCGACAGCGCGAGCCAGAGCGCGATAAGCGAGTTTCTCAGATGTGTGCCGCCCGCGAAGTTGAACCCCGCCAGTTCCGGGTATTCAAGCGTCACCGGTCGGCCCAGAATGTAGTAAAAGAGGATCGACGGAATGAAGAACAACCCAAGCGATACCCAGAAAACCGGCAGGATAACCCCGGTTTCCTCCTGACGTTTGCGGGCATAGCGCCGAAAGGCGAAGATACCCGCGAGCGAGGCCAGGAAGACGAGGATCAGAACCGTTGCCCCCTCGCCCCAGACCGGTGCGGGAATGAAGATGCCGCGGTTGGTTATGGCGACGGTGTCGAACAGGATCATGCTGGCTTCGGGGTTTTCGCCGCGAAAATCCCGCGGCTGAGGCGTTGCCTCGGTCATGATCGCGAAAACGATCAGGATCCACAGAAGCGTGGGAATGTTGCGAAAGCCCTCGACATAAACGCCCATCAGCCGCGACACGATCCAGTTCTTCGACAGGCGCAGAACGCCCGCGATCACACCCAGGATCGTGGCCAGGATGCAGCCCAGAAAGGCAACAAGCAGCGTGTTGAGAATGCCGACCAGCGCGGCGCGCGCATGGGTCGAGTCGTTGGAATACTCGATCAGGCGCTGGTTGATATCATATCCGGCCCGCTGTCCAAGAAAGCCGAAATTGAAGTCCTTGCCCAAATCCTGAAGGTTCTGGACCGTATTGTTCGCCAGCCAGAACACCCCCGCCATGATCAGAATGAAGGCCACCACCTGGATCGTCAGCGACCGGTAGCGGGTATCGTAGATCAATTGGCTTAGTCGGAAGGCTTCGGCGGGTGGTTCCGTCATCGTTGCCATATCGGGCACCCCTGCAACTGTTGGTATGCCGAACTCTGTAACAGCGCGATATCGGCTGCCCGGTTCGGTCTATGGTTGTTGTGTAGATAGACGAAGGGCGCGGAATGACCGCGCCCTTCGAGGTTTCTGCTTACCGGAACGGTGGCGAGTACAGCAGGCCGCCATCGGTCCACTGAGCATTCAGGCCGCGGGACAGGCCGATCGGCGTCGATTCACCGATGTTGTCCTCGAACAGCTGGCCGTAGTTGCCAACCGCTGCAATCGCGTTCTGGGCCCAGTCGGAGCTCAGACCAAGCATACCGCCCAGTTCACCTTCGGTGCCCAGAAGACGGTTGATCTCCGGGTTGTCGGTGCCACTGGCCAACTCGGCCACATTGGCCGACGTGATGCCCAGTTCTTCGGCGGCGATCAGCGCGTTCAGCGTCCAGCGGACGATGTCGCCCCATTCGTTGTCGCCATGACGGACCAGCGGCCCAAGCGGCTCTTTCGAGATGATCTCGGGCAGAACCACATGCGCCGACGGATCTTCGAAGGTGGCGCGCGTCGCGGCCAGACCCGAAGCGTCGGTCGTGTAAACGTCGCAGGCGCCAGCCAGATACTGCTGCTGCGCTTCGGCGTTGGTTTCGATCGGCACGGGCTCGTAGCTCATTCCGTTCGAGCTGAAGAAGTCGGCAAGGTTCAGTTCGGTCGTGGTGCCGGTCTGGATGCAGACGGTTGCCCCGTCCAGTTCCATGGCCGAAGCCACGCCCAGTTCACGCGGAACCATGAAGCCCTGACCGTCATAGTAGTTGATACCGACAAACTCGAAGCGCAGGTCGACATCGCGGCTGAAGGTCCAGGTGGTGTTCCGCGCCAGCATGTCCACCTCGCCAGAAGCCAACGCGGTGAAGCGGGTCTGACCGGTGGTGGGCACGAAGTTCACGGCCGTTGCGTCGCCAAAGACGGCGGCGGCAACCGCGCGGCACAGGCCGACATCGAAGCCTTCCCATTCGCCACTGGCGTTGGGGGCAGCAAAACCTACCAGGCCGGTTGTCACGCCGCAGTTCAGGCTGCCGCGCGCCTGGACTTCGTCCAGCGTCTGCGCGGAGGCGAACCCGGCGGCGAGACCAGCAATAGCCAGAGTGCCGAAAAGTACGGATTTTTTCATTGTTTACCTCTTCCTGATGGACTGCCTTTGAGGACAGTTTCCGATGGCCAAGAGTGCCTTGGCATAGCTCATGAGAGGCTTCCACCCCCTCATCGCCTCTAAATTGGGCAAATATGTGCCGAGAGGTCAAGGGGCGGGAGCCTTGTTTCCGCGGGGTCAGGACATATCCGATGGCGTCATTTCAGTAGATGCTTAAATGACAAGCATAACGGATGCTTATATGACGTTGGTGCAATCAGGACCCGTCCGACAGTCTCCAGAACCGCGCCGCATGACGGAACGCCTGCTCTTTCTGCGCGGCAAAACGGGTGGCTTCGTCGTCTTCGCCCCACTGCTCGACCTGCCAAAGCTCATCGATTCGCGACAGAAGCCATGCCTCTTCCGGGGCAATCCGATCCTCCGTCACGGCCAGCGCCAGCAGGAGCGACCCCGAAAGCGTGACCAGATCGTGAAACGCCGTTAGCGAGAACGGCCTGATCGAGCCGACCAGTTCTGAATAGACCCGCAGACTGGCGGGCGGCTGATCCACCGGCAGCACCCCTTCGGTCGCGATCAGCGGCCCCTGAAAGCGGCGCGCCGCCCAGTCCAGTATCGGGTCCCAACCCGCGATCTGCCGCGCGACAAGCGCCTCGGGGCTCCCGGCCCTGTGGCACAGCAGGTCGGTTTCCGCATAGGCCGCCAGCATCGCCGCGACCTCCGCCTGCTGCGGCGCGACCTTGTCGATCGCGGAATTGGCTGAACGGGTCACGGGCATGCTCAGCGGGTCGATCTTCTCACCCTGGGCCGCCCATTCTTCGGCGATGGCCTCGGCCATGGCCCGGCTTGGAAGCGTCAACGCGGATTTGAACGGGGTGCGGACCGGATGACCATCGAGCGAGACGGAAAATGCGCCATCGCCCTCCACGACCTCTGCCCTGGTCCAGAAACGCCTGACGGACCATTCGCTCATCGCGTCCCCCAGATGCCGGACAGCGCCTGCGGCAGGGCCTTGAAATCCGGCAGGATCTCGGTCGCACCCGCCGCCTTCAGCGCCGCGCCCGCGTGATACCCCCACCCCACCCCGATCGAGTGAATGCCGCCTGCGCGGCCCATCTCGATATCGTAGGTGGTATCGCCCAGGATTACCGCATTCTCGGGGGCCACGCCGGTATCGCCGAGACAGGTCAACACCATGGAGGGGTGCGGTTTCGACGGGTGGTCATCTGCGACCTGCACGGTGTGAAACAAAGGCCCGAACCCATGCAGATTGAAGAGGTGATCCAGACCGCGCCGGGATTTGCCGGTGGCCACACCCAGCAAGACATCCTCCCGCGCCGCCAGCGCGTGCAACGCCTCCATCGCGCCCGGAAACAGAGGGGATTGGGCCACCTGATTGCCTGACCGGCGCAGCGCCGCGAAGCTGTCCTTGTAGGCCTCGACCAGTCGTGCATTCAGCCCATCGGAGGCGTCGGGCACCAGCCGCGCCATCGCCTCCGGCAGCGACAACCCGACAATCGACAATGTCGCCTCGCGGCCTGGCGGAGCCATCTCCAGAGCCTCGAATGCCCAGGTCATGGAGGCGAGGATATGCGCCTGGCTGTCGACCAGAGTGCCATCGACATCGAAGATCACCAGTTTCGGGGCCGCGCCGGTCACGAAGCGGCCTCCTCGAACGGGTCGGCGGGCACGTCGCGGGCGTCCCAGCCCAGGGTCTCCCATGTCCGCGCCATATGATCGGGCAAGGGCGCGACAAGGTTCAGCCGCGCGCCTGTCATCGGGTGGGTCAGCGCAAGGGAGCGGGCATGCAGATGCAGCTTCCGGCTGATCTGTCCGCCAAGCTGCGCACCCCAGCCATCGCCCAGATTTTCCTGGCCGCTGCCCCCGTATTTCCCATCGCCGATCACCGGGTGTCCCATCTCGGCCATATGGGCGCGCAACTGATGGGTGCGCCCGGTCACCGGCACCATCGCGACCCACGCGGCGCGGGTGCCCAGATTGCTCAGCACCGCATAATCGGTGGTCGCCCGCTTGGCCCCTGACGTCGCGTCCACCTCACCGGGGTGCAGGCACAGCATCTTCTCGCCCTCGCCGCCTTTTCCATGGCCGGGCGCCTTCACCAGAGCGAACTTGATCGTCCCCATGCGCGGCAAGGGCGCACCAGCCACGGCGGCCCAGTAGATCTTCCGCGTATCTCGGGCCCGAAACGCCTTGGTGAGGGCGGCTGCCGCCTGCCGGGTACGGGCCAGAAGCAGAATGCCGGATGTGTCCTTGTCCAGCCGATGCACCAGCCTCGGCTTGTCGTCGAAGCCGAACCGCAATGCCTGGGCAAGCCCGTCCACGTGCGTGGTCTGTTTGCTTCCGCCCTGCGACGGCAAACCGGGCGGCTTGTTCAGGGCGATCAGATGGTCGTCCCGGTAAAGCACCGCCGCGCGGATCATCTCCGCGTCGGCGTCCGAGACCGTCATGTGGGCGATCGCGGGCGCGGGCGCGGCCTGATCCGGCAGCGGCGGGATGCGCACCTTCTGCCCGGCTGCGATGCGCGTCGCGGGCTTCACGCGGCCACCATCCACGCGGATCTCGCCCTTTCGGCACATCTTTTCGATACGCCCCTGGCTGATCTGCGGAAACTGACGCCGAAACCAGCGATCGAGACGTTGATCGCCGTCACCCGGCGCCACCTCAAGGGTCTGTACGCCGCTCATGTGAATATCCCCCGCGCGAGCCACAGGCCGAGAACCAACCCGAGGATCGAGAAACCTACCGAAGCCAGCACATAGATTACCGCGGAGGCCATCTCGCCCCGCTCATAGAGTGTGACCGCCTCCAGCGAGAAGGCCGAGAATGTCGTGAATCCGCCCAGAAACCCGGTCACCACGAGAGGCGACAGATGGGTCAGCCCGCGATGGGCCGCGGCGACCACAAAGAGGCCCATCAGGAACGAACCCAAAACATTGACGGTGATTATCGCATAGGGGAAAGACGTATGTCCGACGATCCGGATCATGCCCAAACCCGTCAGATAGCGCAGAACCGCCCCCGCCGCCCCGCCAAGGGCCACCTGAAAAACCGCTGTCATCATGGGGCGGGGTTTCGGGCCTGCGGGTCGCGATGTCAACTGTGCTGACGTTCGGCGCGCAGCTTGTTGAAATAGGCAAGCCGCTTGGCCAGTTCGCGTTCATAGCCGCGCTGGACGGGCTGGTAGAATTGCGCGCGCCCCATATGCTCGGGAAAGTAGTTCTGCCCTGAAAACCCGTCCTTGGCGTCGTGATCGTAATCGTATCCGGCCCCATAGCCCTGATCCTTCATCAGGCCCGTGGGGGCATTCAGGATATGTTTGGGCGGCGGCGTCGAGCCGGTGGATTTCGCCGATTTACGCGCATCTTTATATGCGGTGTAGGCCGCGTTCGATTTCGGGGCGAGTGCCAGGTAGAGCACCGCCTGCGCCAGGGCCAATTCTCCCTCGGGCGAGCCAAGTCTTTCGTAGGTTTCCCACGCATCCAGACAGACCCGTTGCGCCTGCGGTTCTGCCAGGCCGATATCCTCCACCGCCATCCGGGTGATGCGACGCGCCAGATAGCGCGGGTCTTCGCCGCCTTCCAGCATCCGGGCCAACCAGTAAAGGCTGGCATCCGGGTCGGAGCCGCGAACCGATTTGTGCAAGGCCGAGATGAGGTTGTAATGGGCGTCGCCGGATTTGTCATACTGCGCGGCGCGGCGCGACAGCCGTGCACCGAGGGCAGGCGTATCCAGCGGATGCTCCGGCTTCCAGGCCGCCACCTGTTCGACAAGGTTCAGCAACGCCCGCCCGTCGCCATCGGCCATCTCGCGCAGGGCGACCCGCGCGTCCGATGTAAGCGGCAGCTTGCGGTCCAATTCGGCCTCGGCCCGAAGCAAAAGTTGCTCCAGCTCCGCGTCCTCAAGCCGTTGCAGAACCAGAACCTGCGCCCGGCTCAGAAGGGCGGCGTTCAGTTCGAAGGACGGGTTTTCCGTCGTGGCGCCGACCAGAAGGATGGTGCCATCTTCCATATGCGGCAGAAACCCGTCCTGCTGTGCCTTGTTGAATCTGTGGATCTCGTCCACGAAGAGCAGGGTGCCGCGCCCGTTGGCATGGCGCATCTTGGCCGCCTCGAACACTTTGCGAAGCTCCGGCACGCCGGTGAAAATGGCGCTTATCTGAACGAAATGGAGATCGGTTTCATCGGCCAGAAGGCGGGCAATCGTGGTCTTGCCGACGCCCGGCGGCCCCCAGAAAACCAGCGATGACAGGGCGCCACTGTCGAGCATCGTCCGCAGGCTGCCCTCAGGCCCCAAAAGATGGGATTGGCCGATGACGTCTTCCAGATTGCGAGGTCTCAGCCGGTCCGCGAGCGGGCGAGGCCCGGCGGACGCGGGCGCATTGGATGCAGCTGTATCAAATAGGTCGGCCATACCCCATATCTAAGGGGACGGCGGGCGAGTGCATAGACCCCGCCCGTCGCGATCGTGTGCGTGCAATGAAGACACAATCCATCTCAATGCATCTTCGAGGCCATCGAGACGAAATAGCAGCGATGGGCAACGCCGCCGATCTTCAACAAGGGGCCACCGGGTTCCATCGTGATCCCGAGGCGGCGACCCAGTCGCGGAATACCGATCGGCAGCAGCCCCAGAAGCGTGGTGGCCCCCAACGCCCTTGCAGACCGCACCATATGGCCCATCAGCGACATCTGCACCTCGCGCCTTATGTCCGTGCTGACCCCCTCGGCAACGAACAGACGGTTTGCATCCCAGATATGGGGTGCGATCGGTGCGGGCTCGTCCAGCAGGTTGGAGGGGATTTCCTCCAGCAACCCACGCTGCGCGTCGCGCACCATGTAGCTGTAGATGCCGCAACGCGCGGTGGTCGGCGTCAGCCGGACCCCGGCCAGGACCTTGCCACCTTCATGTACGCAGACCCACCTGCTTTGCGGCGTGTCATACTGATCGAACTCCATGCCGTTGGCACTGGGCAGATCCCAATGCATATGGTCGATAAAGGTCGAGTGCCTTGCACGAAGCATGTTCGCAAAGAGCGGCCCATGCCGATGCATATTGTTGAAAGAGAGGGTCGTAGACTGCATAGGTCGGCCTCCTTAGGGTTCGAGTGAAAAACCTCGTTCGCGGAGGAGTGTTCCAGCGGCGCACCATTATCCTAACCCCCTCAGATCAAGCCATATTCCCGTGCCCGCTGAACCGCTTCGGCCGTGGTACGGGCCATAAGCTTCTGGCGGGCAGAGGTCAGGCGTGCCTTGAAGGCACTTTCGGATATGCCAAGTTTGGCTGCGGCGGCTGCATGGCGGTCCCCATCCGCGATACATCTCAAAGCTTCGATCTGCGCCTTGGACAAACGTGTCGGCGGCACAGACAGATCGTGCATGCGTTGCACGATCCGATGCACGTACTCCATTTCCTCCTCTGTATATTCGCGGTCGCCCCTAGCAGCCCCAGCTATGGTCCGCGAAGATAATGGGCCGATCGAACAGATCATCCCGTAGTGCATTCCATACTCACCCGCCTCTTTAAGAATTCCAAACGGGTCCGGAAGGCCGATCTGGCTCCAGCGGCGGGTTCCCGTATGGCTCAGCCCCCAGGCCAGGGTCGGATCCCTCAGCCCGTAAACTTTCGCTGTATATATTTCCTGCCATTCCTCGGGATATGTGTTCACCATGATCAACGGTGAGACATAACGAATATGCAATCCGACCGCGTAGCCGCCCGGCGTCGCCAGGGCGAGCTCATGTAGAAGCAGATCGAGGGCAGGTGTTTTTGACATGGTTCCAGCGAAAAGACATGTCTTTTTAGATAGGTTGCCAGAAAGTCGGTCAACCTTAAAATGTTAACGGTATGAGTATAGGTGTCCGTGATGTCTAAAAAGATCGACCCGGATCTTTTTGCACGATTGATGGGTTTGCCGCAGCCGGCGCGTAATGATCTGCTAGAGTTTTTAGGTGAAACCCCGGTTGCCGAGGCCGAATTGGAGCGTTTAATTGAAGACGCTGCCAATAAGGACGGCCCGCTGAAACCCACATAAATGAAGAAACCCCGCCTTCCGGCGGGGTTTCGATTTTTCGAAACTGTGTTCGAAATGTGTCGTCAGTCGTCGGCGAAATCTTCTGCATCGATTCGCGCGCGGTCTCCGGCACCCTTGGCCTCGACATCGCGGTCGACAAACTCGATGATCGCCATCGGGGCCATATCGCCATAGCGGAACCCGGCTTTCAGAACCCGGACATAACCGCCCTGACGCTCCGCGTAGCGCGGCCCCAGAACATCGAAAAGCTTTGCCACATAGGCATCCTGCTTCAACTGGCTGGCGGCCTGGCGGCGGGCATGCAGATCACCGCGTTTGCCAAGCGTGATCAGCTTCTCGATGATCGGCCGCAATTCCTTGGCCTTGGGCAGGGTCGTCTTGATCTGCTCATGTTCGATGAGCGAGCCGGCCATATTCGCAAACAACGCCTTGCGGTGTTCATGGGTGCGATTCAGGCGGCGGTAGCCTCTTGCGTGACGCATGGGTTGGTCTCCTTACATTTTGCTTTGTCCGGGGATCCGTGCGTGCGGATCCCTCACCTATTGGGGCACTGCGCCCGGGTCGCGATTGGCGGAGAGGTGGGCGATACCCGCCCACCTGAACCGTCAGAAGTTGTCTTCGTATTTCTTGGCCAGATCCTCGATATTGTCCGGCGGCCAGTCGATGATATCCATGCCCAGATGCAGCCCCATGCCCGACAGAACTTCCTTGATCTCGTTCAGGGATTTGCGGCCGAAATTCGGGGTCCGCAGCATCTCGGCTTCGGTTTTCTGGATAAGATCGCCGATATAGACGATGTTGTCGTTCTTCAGGCAGTTCGCCGAACGCACCGACAGCTCCAGTTCATCCACCTTCTTCAGCAGAAGCGGGTTGAACTCCAGATCATCCTCGTCATCCTGACGCGACGCGCTTTCTGGTTCGTCGAAATTCACGAAAATCGACAGTTGGTCCTGAAGAATGCGCGCGGCATAGGCCACCGCATCGTCGGGCGTGACCGATCCGTCGGTTTCCAGCTTCAGCGTCAGCTTGTCATAGTCCAGCACCTGCCCCTCGCGGGTCGGCTGCACGTCATAGCTGACCTTCTTGACCGGCGAATAGATCGCATCGATCGGGATCAGCCCGATCGGCGCATCCTCGGGCCGGTTCTTGTCAGCGGCGACATAGCCCTTGCCGGTGCTGACCGTCAGTTCCATGAACAGATCCGCACCATCGTCCAGATGGCAGATCACATGCTCCTTGTTGAGCACTTCGATGCCGGCGGTTTCGCTGATATCTCCGGCGGTCACGACCTTGGGGCCCTTGGCCGAGATCGACACACGTTTCGGCCCATCGGCCTCCATCCGGATCGCAACGCCCTTGAGGTTCAGAACCACGTCCGTCACGTCCTCGCGGACGCCGGCAATGGAGGAGAACTCATGCAGCACATTGTCGATCTGGACCGACGTGATCGACGCGCCCTGCAACGAGCTCATCAGCACGCGGCGCAGAGCATTGCCGAGCGTCAGGCCAAAGCCACGCTCCAGCGGTTCGGCCACGACAGTTGCCTGACGCGCGGGTTCATTGCCCGGGTTCACAACCAACTGTGTGGGCTTGATAAGTTCTTGCCAATTCTTATGGATCATGGTGTCGCCTCCATTCTTGTTCAGGGCCTGGATCCGTGGCCCCGAACGCTCGAGGATCAAAAATGACGGCAACGGGCCACGCACAAACGCAGCCCGTCGCGAAATAACCTGACTTACACGCGGCGGCGTTTCGGCGGGCGGCACCCGTTATGGGCCATCGGGGTCACGTCGCGAATGGACGTGATCGAAAAGCCGACGGCCGCAAGGGCGCGCAATGCGCTTTCACGGCCCGAACCGGGGCCCTGCACTTCGACCTCGAGGGTCTTCACGCCGTGTTCCTGCGCCTTCTTGCCCGCGTCTTCCGCTGCCATCTGGGCCGCGTAAGGCGTGGATTTCCGGCTGCCCTTGAAGCCCATCGTTCCGGCCGATGACCATGCAATCGCATTGCCCTGCACGTCGGAGATCAGGATCTTGGTGTTGTTGAACGAGCTGTTCACATGCGCCACACCGGCGGCGATGTTCTTGCGTTCCTTGCGCTTGGTGCGCGTCTTGTCCCGTGCCATCGATCTGCCCCCTTACTTCTTCTTGCCGGCAATGGCCTTCGCGGGGCCTTTGCGAGTACGAGCGTTGGTGTGGGTGCGCTGACCGCGCACGGGCAGGTTGCGGCGATGGCGCAGGCCGCGATAGCAGCCGAGGTCCATCAGACGCTTGATGTTCATCTGCGTGTCACGACGCAGGTCACCCTCAACGGTGAAATTCGCGTCGATATGCTCGCGGATCTGCAGAACTTCCGCATCGGAAAGCTCGTTGACCCGGCGTGCGGCGTCGATACCGACAGCTTCGCAGATCTGCGTCGCGGAGCTGTGGCCAATTCCTGTGATATAGGTCAGCGCGATGGGAACGCGCTTTGCGGTTGGGATATTCACCCCGGCAATACGTGCCACGTATCTAGATCCTTCTTCGTTGCGGTTCCGTTGTTCCAGAACCTTTTTTCACAACATAAGGCCCGAGGATATGGTCCTGCGGGCCCTGTCATATCTGGTCGAGGGTTTCGAGGTCTGATTCCCCGGCGCACCTCACGATTCCCTAAAAGGAAGGCTTGCAGTTAGGACCTTTTAAACCTGCCGTCAAGAGCCGGTCAGGCCCTGTCAAGCATTTCCTTGATCGATGCCGCGACTTCATCGATCTCGCCCAAACCCGGCACCCATCTGAGCTGCCCCTTGGCGTGGTAATACCCGATGAGGGGAGAGGTCTTCTTGTAGTATTCCATCAGCCGCGTCTTGAGGCTTTCCTCGTTGTCGTCGGCCCGACGCCTGAAATCGGACGCGCCGCAATTGCGGCACTTGCCATCCGCCGGGATCGGGCTGGTGATGTCGTTATAGACCTCGCCGCAATTCCCGCAGGTCGACCTTGCGGTGATGCGCGCCACCAACGCGTCGTCATTGACTTCCATGGCAACGACATGGTCCAGGCTCTGGCCGTTCCGCTCAAGCAGGTCCGCCAGCGCATCGGCCTGAGCGAGGGTCCGCGGGAAGCCGTCGAAAATCACGCCGCCGCCGATATCGCCGCGAAGTCGCTCTTCGATTAGGCCGATGACGATCTCATCGGTCACCAGCTCGCCCGCATCCATAATTGCGGCCACGCGCTGGCCCATTTCCGTACCGGAGACACGAGCCTCACGCAGCATATCTCCGGTGCTCAGTTGCACCATGCCGCGTTCTTCCACCAACCGGCGGGCCTGCGTCCCCTTGCCGGCGCCTGGCGGCCCCAGAAGTATGATGTTCATCTACGTGCCGGTCCCTTGCGTCCGCTGCCGCTGCGGCCTTTCTTGCCGCGCAACTGCGATTTCTCGATCAGCCCTTCATACTGGTGGGCCAAGAGATGAGACTGGATTTGCTGAACGGTGTCCATCCCCACCGACACAATAATCAGGATCGACGTGCCCCCGAAATAGGCCGTGATCGCCAGTTCGGTGCGCACGATTTCGGGCAGCAGACAGACCAGCGCCAGATAGCCAGAGCCAAGAACCAGCACGCGATTGACCACGTATTCCAGATATTCCGATGTCTTCTTGCCGGGGCGGATGCCCGGGATGAAGCCGTTCTGGTTCTTCAGATTGTCGGCCACATCATCGGTCTTGAAGGAAACGTTCAGCGTATAGAAATACGTGAAGAAGATGATCATCGCAGCGAAGAACAGCAGATAAAGCGGCTGTCCGGGCCCGAAATTCGCCAACAGCCACGACATGAACGGCCCGCTGGCCTCCCCGCCGGAGAAGGTGGTCAGCGTGGTCGGCAGCAACAGAAGGGACGACGCGAAGATCGCCGGGATCACACCGGCGGGGTTCACTTTGACGGGCAGGTGGCTCGTGCCACCATCATAAACCTTCATCCCCACCTGACGGCGCGGATACTGGATATGGATCTTGCGCAGGGATCGCTCCATGAAGACCACGAAGGTCAGCGTCGCCAGAAGCATGAAGATCACACCCAGGATCACCGGGGTGGCCAGCGCGCCCTGACGGCCCTGCTCGAAGAACTGGGCCAGCGCGGCGGGCAGTTCCGCAATGATACCGACGAAAATGATCAGCGAGATGCCGTTGCCGATGCCGCGGGCGGTGATCTGCTCCCCCAGCCACATCAGGAACATCGTGCCGCCGACAAGCGTGATCACGCAGGCGGCGCGGAAGAACCAGCCCGGATCGGTCACCAGACCGCCGGATTCAAGCGAGACCGCGATGCCATAGGCCTGAAAGGTCGCCAGAACGACCGTGCCGTAGCGCGTATACTGGTTGAGCTTCTTCCGGCCCGCTTCACCCTCTTTCTTCAGCGCTTCCAGCTGCGGCACCATCGCGGCCATCAGCTGCACGATGATCGAGGCCGAGATATAGGGCATGATCCCGAGAGCGAAAACGCCCATCCGGCTGAGCGCGCCGCCGGTGAACATGTTGAGCACACCACCCAGCCCGGCCGCCGCATCTTCGAAGAAGCGCTGCAGTTCGACGCCGTCGATCCCCGGCACGGGGATGTAGGTGCCGATCCGATAGATGATCAGAAGACCAAGGGCGAACAGGATACGCTGGCGCAGCTCTGTCGCTTTGCCAAGCGCGCTCCAGCTCATGTTCGCTGCCATTTGCTCTGCCGCAGATGCCATGCTGTCTCTCTTATGCAAGTCGCGCCGCGAGATCGGGGTTCGATCGCGCGGCGCGGATAAAAACCTTGGGTGTAGATGTAAGGGGCTGGCTCGCCCCCCACAAGCACCTAAGGGGTCACGCCCCCCGTTACGGGTTATTCCGCCGCAGGTGCTGCCGCGATGGTCAGGCTGCCGCCCGCCTTTTCAACCGCCTCGATCGCCGACTTGGATGCGCCGGTGACGGTCAGCTTCAGTTTCGAGGAAACCTCGCCCTTGGCCAGAATACGCACACCGTCGAGCTTCCGGCGCACGATGCCCGCCTCGACAAGCACGTCCTCGGTGATCTCTTTCTTGACGTCCAGTTTCCCGGATTCGACGAATTTCTCGATCAGGCCCAGATTGACGACAGCGAATTTCTTCCGGTTCGGCTTGTTGAAGCCACGCTTGGGAAGACGCTGGTAAAGCGGCATCTGGCCGCCCTCATAGGCGTTGATCGCCACGCCCGAACGGGATTTCTGGCCCTTGATACCCCGGCCCGCCGTCTTGCCGGTGCCGGAGCCCGGACCGCGACCAACGCGTTTGCGTTTCTTGGTGGCGCCGGGATTGTCGCTTAGCTCATGCAGTTTCATATCGCTTCTCCTTGGCCGGAACTGCCCCCGAAGCGAGATGGGCAGACGCGGCGTTTCTTGAGTTTTGAATCGGGTCTATGGAAGACCACTGGCGGCGTATAGACGGGTTGGGCAGCCCTTTCAAGGCCCGGTTCATATCCCTGGCCGCAAGCTCCCATAGCCTCCCGTCTCGGCAAACGGCCCCATCCTTAGGGCGCGGCCTGACGTTCTAGGGGGCCTGTCGCCTCACGCCTCGATCCCGCCCCGCCGGATCATGTTGCGGCTCACGACCGCATATGCCTTGCGCCAGGCCTGCTCCAGTTCGACCGTGAATTCATCGCCCAAGGCGTTGCGCATCGTCTCGATCAGGGCATCCTCCATCGGGGCAAAATCGGCGGTGCGCACGCCCATGATCGCATGGCTCCGGCCAAGACCCTGATAACGGCTGGCAAGCTCCTCCTCGTTGTCCAGCTTGTGGACGATTACATCGAGCGTCGTCATGAACTTCATCCCCTGCCCCGTCAGATCCTCGCGGAACATCTGGCGCAGATGAGGCGCGCGGCGAAACAGCGCGTCATAGAAATTGGTCGAATGAACTTCGAAATCCTTGCGCAGGCGGTCCAGGCTACCCCGCACCATCGCAAGCTCTGCGGATGTGATGGACATAGGCCCCTCCTTTAGTTGTGCAAGACAAGTATATCACAAAACCAGGGAGGGCGATTTGCCCGCGGGCCGTCCGGCCCCATAACGCAAGACGCCCCGATCTGGCGACCGGGGCGTCCTTGTTTTCGTCAGAAGCGGGCCTGCTCTCAGCCGCGTTCTTCAATGATCTCCACCAGATGCGGGATCTTGCGGACCATGCCGCGCACGGCGGGGGTATCCTCAAGCTCACGGGTCTTGTGCATCTTGTTCAGGCCCAGCCCGATCAGCGTTTCACGCTGCTTGGCGGGGCGACGGATCGGAGAGCCGATCTGTTTGACGACGATGGTTTTTGCCATGGGTCTCAGGCCTCCTCGGACACGGGCGCTTGCTCGCCGTCGATCTGCGGCGCGTCATCCCGCTTGGGCAGGATATCGGCGACCTTCTTGCCGCGACGGGCCGCAACCTGACGGGGCGAGCTTTCTTTCTTCAACCCGTCCAGCGTGGCGCGGATCATGTTGTAGGGGTTCTGCGACCCGGTCGATTTCGACACGACGTCCTTGACACCCAGCATCTCGAACACGGCACGCATCGGACCACCGGCGATGATCCCGGTTCCTTCCGGCGCGGTGCGCATCACGACCTTGCCGGCACCGTGACGGCCCAGAATGTCATGGTGCAGCGTCCGGCCTTCTTTCAGCGGCACGCGGATAAGCTGACGCTTTGCCTGTTCGGTCGCCTTGCGGATCGCCTCGGGCACCTCCTTGGCTTTCCCCTTGCCGAAGCCCACACGGCCGCGCTGGTCACCGACAACCACCAGGGCTGCGAAGCCGAAGCGCTTGCCGCCCTTGACGGTTTTCGACACGCGGTTGATCGCGACCAGACGATCGGCGAATTCGGGCGTCTCGTCCCGGTCCTGACGACGCCCGCGCCCTCTGTTTTCACGTTCTGCCATAAGAGGCATCCTTTCCTAGCGGCGCGCTGCGCGCCCTTAAATCCAATCGCAGTGGGCCTTCATGCCCCCCGATCATCGAGGCGGCGCTTTCACGCCGCCTTCATTTGCGTGACCCCGGAGGGATCAGAACTTCAGACCACCTTCACGCGCGGCGTCGGCCAGAGCCTTCACCTTGCCGTGGAAGAGGAAACCGCCGCGGTCGAAATAGCACTCTTCGACGCCGGCCTTCTTGGCGCGCGTGGCAATCGCCTCGCCCACCTTGGCAGCCGCTTCGACATTGTTCCGGCCGACGACGCCCAGATCCTTCTCCAGCGAGGAGGCGGAGGCGAGCGTCACGCCGTTTGCATCGTCGATCAGCTGAACGCTGATGTTCTTGTTGGACCGATGTACCGACAGGCGCGGACGCCCATCTGCCATCTTCCGCAATTTGTTCCGAACGCGCAGGCGGCGTTTCTGGAACAGTTGTCTCTTGCTGTTTGCCATTGTCGTCGCCTTTACTTCTTCTTGCCTTCCTTACGGAAGATATACTCGCCCTTGTAGCGAATGCCCTTGCCCTTGTAGGGCTCGGGCTTGCGCCACTCGCGGATGTTGGCCGCAACCTGGCCGACGAGCTGCTCATCATTGCCCTCGATCACGACCTCGGTGACTTTCGGGGCCGTCACGGTCACACCGGCGGGCACCTCGAAATTCACCTCATGGGACAGGCCAAGCGACAGTTTCAGGGTGTTGCCCTGCATCTGCGCCCGGTAACCCACACCCTGGATCTCGAGCTCTTTCTTGAACCCGTCGGTCACACCGGTGACTAGGTTCTGCACCATGGTGCGGCTCATGCCCCACTGCTGGCGCGCGCGCTTGGACTTGCCGCGCGGGGTCACCGTCACGGCATTGTCTTCCACGGCAAGCGTCACATCGTCGGTCGCGGTGAAGCTGCGGGTCCCCTTGGGGCCCTTCACTTCGATCTTCTGGCCCGAGATCTGCACATCCACGCCCGAGGGAAGATCAACCGGCCTTTTGCCAATACGAGACATCTTTCCCTCCTCAGAATACGGTGCAGAGCACTTCGCCGCCGACATTGGCGTTGCGTGCAGCTGCATCCGACATCACGCCCTTGGACGTGGAGACAATCGACACACCCAGACCCTGACGGACCTGCGGAATGTCATCCACACCCATATAGACGCGACGTCCGGGTTTGGAGACCCGCTTGAGTTCGCGAATGACGGGGGTGCCCTCGTAGTATTTCAGGCTGATCTCGATGGCCGGGTGCCCATCGGGCCCGGTCACCTTCTCATAGCCGCGGATGTAGCCTTCGTCGGCCAGCACATCCAGAACCCAGGCCCGCAGTTTCGACGCGGGCGTAATCACCGTGGATTTGCCGCGCATCGACGAATTGCGGATCCGGGTGAGCATGTCTGCGATAGGATCAGTCATAATCTATATCTCCCCTACCAGCTCGACTTGACCATGCCGGGGATCTGACCGTTGGAGGCCAGATCACGCAGCTTGATCCGCGACATCTTCAGCTTGCGGTAATACGCACGCGGGCGCCCGGTCAGCTGACAGCGATTGTTCAGGCGGGTGGCCGAGCTGTTGCGCGGCAGTTTCGCCAGTTTCATCTGCGCCTTGAACCGCTCTTCCATCGGGCGTTTCTCGTCCCGGGCGATTTCTTTCAGTTCGGCGCGCTTGGCGGCATATCTCGCCACCAGTTCCTCGCGCTTCTTCTGGCGCTCAATCATTGCTTTTTTTGCCATGTGTCTATCCTCTCCCGCGCGTCACGAGTTGAAGGGCATGTTGAAAGCTTTCAACAGCGCCTTGGCTTCCGCGTCGGTTTTCGCGGTGGTGGCAATCACGATATCCATGCCCCAGACCTCATCGACCTTGTCGAAGTTGATCTCGGGGAACACGATGTGCTCCTTCAGACCCATGGCGTAGTTGCCACGGCCATCGAAGGACTTGCCGGACACGCCGCGGAAGTCGCGGACGCGTGGCAGGGCGATGGTGATCAGACGGTCCAGAAACTCGTACATCCGATCGCCGCGCAGCGTGACCTTGGCGCCAAGCGGCATCTCTTCGCGCACCCGGAAACCCGCGATGGATTTCTTGGCCTTGGTCACGACGGCCTGCTGGCCAGCGATGGCGGTCAGATCTTCCTGAGCGGATTTGACCTTCTTGCTGTCCCGCACCGCTTCGGCACCGGCGCCGATATTCAAGACGATCTTGTCCAGGCGGGGAGCCATCATCGGATTGGAATAGCCGAATTCCTCGACCAGCGCAGGCTTGACCGTCTCGGTGTAGAGCGCCTTCAGACGCGGGGTATAGTTTGCAGTGTCCAGCATCAGATCACGTCCCCCGTGGTCTTGGCAAACCGCACCTTCTTGTCGCCGTCCATCTTGAACCCGACGCGGGTGGCTTTGCCGTTGGCGTCCAGAAGCGCCAGATTGCTCAGCTGGATGGGCATCGCTTGCGGGATGCGCCCCCCCTGGCTCGACTGGCTTTGCTTGGTGTGGCGAATGGCGATGTTGATCCCATCCACGATGGCCTTGCCGGATTTCGGGTCGACGGACGAAATCTCGCCCTCCTTGCCCTTGTCCTTGCCGGCCAGCACGACGACCTTGTCGCCCTTTTTCAACTTCGCAGCCATGTCACAGCACCTCCGGCGCAAGCGAGATGATTTTCATGAAGTTCTTCGCACGCAACTCACGCACCACCGGCCCGAAGATCCGGGTGCCGATCGGCTCGTTGTTGTTGTTGAGAATGACGGCGGCATTCCGGTCAAACCGGATCGCGGTGCCGTCCTCGCGGCGGACTTCCTTGGCGGTGCGCACGACGACGGCCTTGCGGACGTCGCCCTTCTTCACGCGACCGCGCGGAATGGCTTCCTTCACGGATACGACGATCACGTCACCGACGCTTGCGTATTTCCGCTTGGACCCACCCAGAACCTTGATGCACTGAACACGGCGCGCGCCGCTGTTGTCAGCCACATCCAGATTGGTCTGCATCTGGATCATTTGGTTTCTCCCGACCTTTGGGGACCTTGCGCCCCAGGGTTTCGTTCAAACCGGTTGGTGAATACCTTCAGGAGGCAATCACCTCCCAGCGTTTGGATTTCGAGACGGGCGCACATTCCTGAATGCGGACGGTGTCGCCGACCTTGAAACTGTTCTCCGGGTCATGCGCCCGGTACTTCTTGGACTTCCGGATCGTCTTCTGCATGACCGGGTGCTTGAAGCGGCGCTCCACGGATACGGTCACGGTCTGTTCGTTGGCGTCGCTGGTCACGGTGCCGGTCAGAATACGCTTGGGCATCGGTTACGCCTCCGACTTGGCCGCTTCAGCGGCTTTCTGGTTCAAGATGGTCTTCACACGGGCCGCATCCCGGCGCACCTTGCGCATGCGGGCAGTGTTCTCCAGCGCGCCTGTGGCTTGCTGGAAGCGGAGGTTGAAGGCCTCCTTTTTCAGCTGGACAAGCTCATCGCGAAGCTGATCCGGCGTCTTGTCACGCAGTTCATTGGCGTTCATCGCCCTGTCTTCCTTTCAACATCACCAGACGGCCCCGCTCAGGGTCACCGTGATTCTGGTGGAGTAGGTGAATGAAGGGGCCGTATAAGAAGTGACGCTCAAGAAGGCAAGGACCAAATCTCTATGCAGTTCGAATACACCGAGCCACAAACGGAGCTGGAGAAGCTGTGGGGCGGCTTCTACTGCATAAATGCCTTTGGCCGAATTGAAATCGGAGACGGACCCAAGTTCGGAAAGTTTCTTCAAGTTACTGGTCCGCCACCGTTAACAGCAGTGTATATCGATTCATCAGGTGGCGATGTAGAAGCAGCTTTAGAAATCGGCAGATCCATTCGGCAAGCCTCTCTGTCTACAACAGTTGGTCGATACACTCCTGAGCAGGCTAACGGCGAGGGATTTGTCACTCCGCGCAAGCGAGGCGATGGGCAGTGCCTGAGCGCAGCAACCCTTATGTATCTTGGTGGACGTTTGAGAAATTTTTCCGACCGATGTGAGTTTGGAGTGCATCGTTTCTCGTATGCAAACCCATCGCCTGAGAACATCGAGAAGTCACAGATACTCGCCGCGAAGATCGCAAAATATGTGGAAGAGACCGGGCCTCACCCCCACCCATAATTGAAACTCACGCTCACCCGGTCGTCTTCCGCCATGTTCATCGGCACCTCGTGGCGGAGCCAGCTTTCCCAGAGCAGCACATCCCCCGCCTCGGGCGTGACATAGATGAAACTGCGCAGTTCCTCCCGCGCCTCCGGCAGCCGTGTGGGGGCGGCCATCATCATGGCCGAGCGCGGGTCTTCGAATTTGATGGCGCTGGCGCCCGGCGGGACGGTCACATAGGTCGTACCCGAAACCACCGAATGCGGATGGATATGGGAGGTATGGATGCCACCCTCGGGCAGGATGTTGATCCACAGGCTGTCGAGTTTGAGTTTCTTGCCGCCCAGATCGAATTCCAGATCCTTGGCAAACGCCTTCACGTGCTTGTCGAGCGTCTTCCTGAGATCCTTGAAGATCGGAAACCGCCACGGCAGATCGGTCAGCGAGGCATAGGACGTGTAGCCTGGATACCCGTTCTCCTGGCACCAGTCCTGCCCCGCACCGTCCTCTTCGGCGATGGCGAAGCAGGAGGTCTCCAGCTCCTCCTGATCGACGGCAGTCTTGCCCAGCTCGGACAGGCGGGCGTGGTAAAGGCGGGTTGCGAAGAGGGAGCGGATGTTTGACATGGAGCACCTATAACAGAGCGCGTTTTTACGCGACAGACCCGGCGGCCTGCGATATCCGGTCACCGTCCCGGGAGTGCGACAATGCCCAACGATGTTGATCTTGACGAGGCTGGCCGAATTCTCGCACGAGCGCGGCGTATCGCCGTTGCCGGGATCTCCGGCGCGGGCAAGTCGACGCTGTCTCAGGCGATCGCCGAACGCCTCGGGCTGCGTTACATCTCGCTTGACCGGGACATGCGCTGGCTTCCCGGATGGCAGGTGCGGCCACGTGCGCAGCAGCGCCAGAGGCATGATGCCTTCGTCGCGGAAGAGAACTGGGTGATCGACGGAACCTCCATCGGCATGATGGACACCCGCCTGCCCCGTGCCGACCTCCTGATCTGGCTTCGGATGCCGCGGCGGGTGGCGCTTGCCGGAATTGCCCGGCGGGTGATCACCAGCCATGGCAGAACCCGGCCCGACATGGCGCCGGGCTGCCCGGAACAGCTTCCGGATCGGGAATTCCTCGCATGGATCTGGACCTTCGAGCGCCGACAGGCGCCGCGGCTTCTGGCAACGCTCGACCGCGTTGCGCCCGCCTTGCCCGTGGCAACCCTCAGGTCGCACCGGGATGTCGCGCGGCTCCTCGCATGCCTGAACGGTAAAAGCCCCCGGCGATGACCGGGGGTTTTGAATTCTCAACCGGGATGAGGCCCCGACGATTTCTTCGAAATCGCCCTTGCCCCCCTCGGCGGCAACGTCGCCTTTTACCAGTCCTCGCGGACCACGGTGCGCGTCTTGATCGGCAGCTTCATCGCCGCAAGGCGGAGCGCCTCGCGGGCGACGGGCTCTGACACGCCGTCGATCTCGAACATGATCCGGCCGGGCTTGACCTTGCAGGCCCAGTAATCGACCGACCCTTTACCCTTACCCATCCGGACTTCGGTGGGTTTGGAGGTCACCGGCACATCGGGGAAGATCCGGATCCAGACCCGGCCCTGACGTTTCATGTGACGGGTCATGGCACGACGAGCGGCTTCGATCTGGCGCGCGGTCACACGCTCAGGCTGAAGCGCCTTCAGACCAAAGGTACCGAAGGTCAGGTCGGAGCCGCCCTTGGCCTCTCCCTTGATCCGGCCCTTGAACTGTTTGCGGAATTTTGTGCGCTTTGGTTGCAGCATCTCAGTTCCTCCTCAACGGTCGCGGCGGGGACGCGGGCCGCCACCTTCCTGAAGCTCCTGGTGCTTGCGATCACGGGCCGACGGGTCGTGCTCCATGATCTCACCTTTGAAGATCCAGACTTTGATGCCGATGATGCCATAAGCGGTTTTCGCTTCGGCATGTGCATAGTCGATATCGGCGCGGAGCGTGTGCAGCGGCACCCGGCCCTCGCGATACCATTCCGTCCGCGCGATCTCGGCGCCGCCGAGACGGCCCGCGACATTCACACGGATGCCGAGCGAGCCCATGCGCATGGCGTTCTGAACCGCGCGCTTCATCGCACGACGGAACGAAACGCGGCGCTCAAGCTGCTGCGCGATCGACTCTGCCACCAGTTGCGCATCCAGTTCGGGCTTGCGCACCTCGACGATGTTCAGATGCAGTTCGCTGTCGGTCATCGCGGCAAGCTTCTTGCGGAGCGTTTCGATATCCGCGCCTTTCTTGCCGATGATGACGCCCGGGCGCGCGGTGTGGATCGTGACGCGGCACTTGCGGTGCGGACGCTCGATGATCACTCGGGACACGCCCGCCTGCTTGCACTCTTCGTTGATGAACTCACGCATACGGATGTCTTCCAGAAGAAGATCCCCGTAATCCTTCGTATCGGCATACCAGCGACTGTCCCAGGTGCGGTTCACCTGCAGGCGCATGCCAATCGGATTGACCTTATGACCCATTACGCTTGCTCCTCGACCTGGCGGACCGTGATGGTCAGCTCGCTGAACGGCTTGATGATGCGGCCGAACCGGCCCCGCGCCCGCGGACGCCCGCGTTTCAGGGTCAGGTTCTTGCCGACATAGGCCTCGGCCACGATCAGCTCATCCACATCCAGGTTATGGTTGTTTTCGGCATTGGCGATGGCGGACTGAAGGCATTTCTTCACATCCGCGGCGATCCGCTTTTTCGAGAAGGTGAGATCGGCCAGCGCCTTCTCCACCTTCTTGCCGCGGATCATCTGCGCCACCAGGTTCAGCTTCTGCGGGCTTGTGCGCAGCATGCGGGCCTTGGCCATCGCTTCGTTTTCCGCCACACGGCGGGGATTCTTATCCTTGCTCATTTGCGTTTCGCCTTCTTGTCGGCGGCGTGACCGTAATAGGTCCGCGTGGGCGAGTATTCTCCGAACTTCTGGCCGATCATGTCCTCGGTGACATTCACCGGGATATGCTTGTGGCCGTTATAGACCCCGAAGGTGAGGCCCACGAACTGGGGCAGGATGGTGGAACGACGCGACCAGATCTTGATCACTTCGTTGCGGCCGCTTTCGCGGGAGGCTTCGGCCTTCTTGAGGACATAGCTGTCGACAAAAGGCCCCTTCCAAACAGAACGCGACATGGATCAGCGCCCCTTCTTCTTGGCGTGACGCGAGCGGATGATCAGCTTCGACGACGCTTTGTTCTTGTTGCGGGTCCGGGCGCCTTTGGTCGGCTTGCCCCAGGGCGACACGGGATGGCGGCCACCGGATGTCCGGCCTTCACCACCACCATGAGGGTGATCGACGGGGTTCATCACGACACCGCGCACGGACGGGCGGATGCCCTTGTGCCGGTTGCGGCCCGCCTTGCCGAGGTTCTGGTTGGAGTTGTCGGGGTTCGACACCGCGCCAACCGTGGCCATGCATTCCTGCCGCACCAGCCGCAACTCGCCCGAGGAGAGCCGGATCTGCGCATAGCCGCCGTCACGACCCACGAACTGGGCGTAGGTGCCCGCGGCGCGCGCGATCTGGCCACCCTTGCCGGGCTTCATCTCGATATTGTGGACGATCGTCCCGATCGGCATGCCCGAAAACGGCATCGCGTTACCCGGCTTGATATCGGCCTTGGTCGACGAGATCACCTGATCACCAATCGCCAGACGCTGCGGGGCCAGGATATAGGCCTGCTCGCCATCTTCATATTTGATCAGCGCGATAAACGCGGTCCGGTTCGGGTCATATTCGATCCGCTCGATGGTTGCCGCGACATCCATCTTGTTCCGTTTGAAATCGACGATGCGATAGAGGCGCTTCGCCCCACCGCCCTTGCGACGCATCGTGATCCGTCCGGTATTGTTCCGGCCGCCATTCTTGGTCAAACCCTCGGTGAGGGACTTGACCGGACGACCTTTCCAAAGCTCCGAACGGTCGATCAGCACCAGCCCACGCTGGCCCGGCGTCGTCGGCTTATACGACTTGAGTGCCATGCTTTCTGTCTTCCGTTTGCTTTGCGGGAGGTTGATCCCGTCTCTTGATGTATAGGGCCCCGGAGGTCCCTGAATTTACTGGCCTTGCGACCAAAAGCAGAACCCCGGACGAATCCGGGGCCTTACCGATGGGGTCTGTTAAGGGATGGGGGTGTGGGGGTCAAGAGGTAGGAGGCATGTAAAACTCTCGGGATTCCGGCGGAAAAGGCTCAAAACGAGCCCTCAGCTTCAGCCAGTTCGTCGTGTAGTTCTGCACGCAGGTTACTGATTGCTTGATTCACTTTCTTGACACCTGCTTCGTGCTCTCGTGCCAAGGCAAGCAGATCTGATCGTACAGACTTCAACTTGCCGGCGAACAATCCGAAACTCATACTGTCTAATCTTGATTTTATAGCCTGTAAGGTGGCCTCTTGATCATACGTCGAGCGACCCAGTTTTTCATATGCGTCGATTGCCGTTTCAAACCGCTTCCGAAGCGTCTGAAACTTCGAGGCGCTTGGTCCACGCCCGCCACTGAACGTTCCGAGCGCCTTGTTCCAACTAGCTGTGATCTTATTGGCTTTCGGCGAGGCCAAGTTCAGTTTCTTCGCCACTTCATCTAAGAGCTTGCCAAGTTGTAGCAATTCCTCCTGTGTTGACAGCCCGGCACTCCCCGACCAGCCGCGTTGCTTGCTCCAGGATAGTCCGGTCCCTGGCAAACCCACTGTCGTTCGCACGCCTTTTGAGCTTAGGTTCACGGTACTGCCACGTCCTCCTAAACTGGTGCTCACCCCGCTCTTCGAGACATTTAGGCGAATGCCTGGGGCTACTTTGAAGCTCTTTCGAATTCGGAAAACCATCGATGTATTACCCAAACAGTATTGCGCCACTGAAGTATTATAGCAGAGAACGCGCCCAAATAGCCAATTAGCATCTAGATATTGGGGGCGAGGCCAACCGCTGGTTAGTAGCGAAATCCGCAAAGTGCGAAGCTATATTCCCACAAAAAGGCGGCCGAGGAAATTTTTCTCAAAAAAAAAGAGGATACTCAAAAAAATAAGACCCCAGCCTTTCACAAGGCTGGGGTCTTCATGCTTCTGTAGTGATAATCAAAGACCGGTGGATACGTCGATCGTGTTGCCCTCTTCGAGCGTCACATAGGCCTTCTTGACGTCCTTGCGGCGACCGAGTTGGCCCCGGAACCGCTTGGATTTGCCTTTGGTGATCGTGGTGTTGACCGCTTTGACCTTCACACCGAACAGCGCCTCAACGGCCTGTTTGATCGCAGGTTTATTGGCGTCGATTGCCACTTCGAAAACCACGGCGTTCTGTTCGGACGCCATTGTCGCTTTCTCGGTGATGATCGGCTTGCGGATCACGTCGTAATGGGATGCTTCAGCGCTCATTTCAGGCGTGCCTCCAGTGCTTCGACACCCGCCTTGGTGAGCACGAGCGTGTCACGCTTGAGGATGTCATAGACATTTGCGCCCATGGACGGCAGCACATCGAGACCTTCGATATTCCGCGCCGCACGTGCGAAGTTTTCATCCACTTCGGCCCCGTCGATGATCAGCGCGCGCTTCCAGCCCAGTTCCTTGACCTGTTTGGCAAGCGCGGATGTCTTCGGCGCGTCCAGTGCGGCGGCGTCGATCACGACCAGCGAGCCTTCCGCCATCTTGGCCGAAAGCGCATGCTTCAGGCCGAGCTTGCGGAACTTCTTGGTCAGGTCGTGGCCGTGGCTGCGGACAACCGGGCCCTTGTAGACGCCACCACCCCGGAAGATCGGCGCGGATCGTGCCCCGTGGCGGGCGCCGCCGGTGCCTTTCTGGCGATAGATCTTCTTTGTGGAATAGCTCACCTCGGACCGGGTCTTCACCTTATGGGTGCCGGCCTGCGCATTGTTGCGCTGCCAGCGGACCACACGGTGCAGAATGTCGGCACGCGGCTCCAGGCCGAAGATGTCTTCGCCCAGATCGACCGAACCAGCTTTCTTGCCGTCCAGTTTGATCACGTCGAGTTTCATTCTTCACCGTCCTTCTTCTCTGGCTCGGCCGCGGGGGCGTTGCCTTCTTTCTCGGCAGCAATCTCCGCCTCGGCGGCTTTCAGTGCGGCCTCTTCCGCGGCGGCGGCTTCGGCTGCGGCAGCCTCGGCGGCGGCGGCTTCTTCCGCAGCGGCGGCAGCCGCGGCCTCTTCAGCCAGCCTCGCGGCCTCGGCGGCGGCGGATTTCAGAGCGGCGGGCAGAATGGCGTTCTCGGGGAACGGCTTCTTCACCGCATCCTTGATCGTCACCCAACCGCCTTTGGAACCGGGAACCGCACCCTTGATCATGATCAGGCCACGATCGGCATCCGTGCGCACAACCTGAAGGTTCTGCGTGGTCACCTTGGCGGCGCCCATATGTCCGGCCATCTTCTTGCCTTTGAAGACGCGGCCCGGATCCTGACACTGCCCGGTGGAGCCATGGGACCGGTGAGAGATCGACACGCCGTGAGAGGCGCGCAGCCCCCCGAAGTTGTGCCGCTTCATCGCGCCCTGGAACCCCTTACCGATGGAGGTGCCGGAGACATCCACATACTGACCTTCGAAATAGTGATTGGCGGTGATTTCCTCGCCAACGTCGATCAGGTTTTCCGGGGTCACCCGAAACTCGGCCACCTTGCGCTTGGGCTCCACCTTGGCGGCGGCGAAATGCCCCCGCATCGGCGCACTTGTGCGCTTGGCCTTGGCGGCGCCTGCGCCAAGCTGAACGGCCGAATAGCCGTCCTTCTCAGGGGTGCGCTGCGCCACCACCTGCAATTTATCCAGTTGAAGAACAGTCACCGGAACCTGGCGGCCATCCTCCATGAACAGGCGGGTCATTCCCACCTTTTTCGCGATCACTCCAGAGCGCAACATGCTCGTCACCCCCCTTATACCTTGATCTCGACATCGACGCCGGCGGCCAGGTCGAGCTTCATCAGCGCGTCCACGGTCTGCGGAGTCGGGTCAACGATGTCCAAAAGACGCTTGTGGGTCCGGATTTCCCACTGGTCGCGGCTTTTCTTGTCCACATGTGGCCCGCGAAGGACCGTGAACTTTTCGATCTTGTTCGGCAGCGGGATCGGCCCGCGCACCTGCGCACCGGTCCGCTTGGCCGTATTGACGATCTCCTGCGTGCTTGCATCAAGCACGCGATAGTCAAAGGCCTTCAGCCGGATGCGGATATTTTGGCTTTGGACTGCCATGTTATCAGCCTTTCGAGGCAATTGGAGTTGATAGGAGGAGCGGCCCGCATGGCCGCCCCTCTTCGAACCCTTGGGTCTGTTACTCGATGATCTTGGAGACGACGCCGGCGCCGACGGTGCGGCCGCCTTCGCGGATGGCGAAGCGCAGACCGTCTTCCATCGCGATCGGCGCGATCAGCTCCACCGTGAACTTCAGGTTGTCGCCCGGCATCACCATTTCCGTGCCGCTAGGCAGCTCCACCGTGCCGGTCACATCCGTCGTCCGGAAGTAGAACTGCGGCCGGTAGTTCGCGAAGAACGGCGTGTGACGGCCGCCCTCTTCCTTGGTCAGGATATAGGCCTCCGCCTCGAACTTCGTGTGCGGCGTCACCGAGCCGGGCTTGCAGAGTACCTGGCCCCGCTCCACGCCGTCCCGGTCCACACCGCGCAGCAGCGCGCCGATATTGTCGCCCGCCTCGCCGCGGTCCAGCAGCTTGCGGAACATCTCCACACCCGTGCAGGTCGTCTTGGTGGTGTCGCGGATGCCCACGATCTCGATCTCGTCGCCCACATTGATCACGCCCCGCTCGACCCGGCCGGTCACGACCGTACCCCGGCCCGAGATCGAGAACACGTCCTCGATCGGCATCAGGAAGGGCTGGTCCACCGCGCGCGCCGGTGTCGGGATGTAGTCGTCCACCGCCTGCATCAGCTCGGCGATCTTCTGCTCGCCGATCTCCGGGTCGCGGCCTTCCAGCGCGGCCAGCGCCGAGCCCGCGATGATCGGGATGTCATCGCCCGGGTACTCGTAGGAGCTGAGCAGTTCGCGGATCTCCATCTCGACGAGCTCCAGAAGCTCCTCGTCATCGACCTGGTCCACCTTGTTCATGAACACGACCATGTAGGGAATGCCCACCTGGCGGCCCAGAAGGATGTGCTCGCGGGTCTGCGGCATCGGGCCGTCGGCCGCGTTCACCACCAGGATCGCGCCGTCCATCTGCGCCGCGCCGGTGATCATGTTCTTCACGTAGTCCGCATGGCCGGGGCAGTCCACATGCGCATAGTGGCGCGCGTCGGTCTCATACTCCACATGCGCCGTCGAGATCGTGATCCCCCGCGCCCGCTCCTCGGGCGCCGAGTCGATCGACGCGTAATCCTGAAAATCGCCGAACTGCTTCGTGATCGCCGCCGTCAGCGTCGTCTTGCCGTGGTCAACATGCCCAATCGTCCCGATGTTCACATGCGGTTTCGAACGCTCAAACTTTTCCTTCGCCATGATGGCCTCCTGTCTTTCTGTCTGGGTGGCGGGGTCAACCCCGCCCTACGGGTGGTCGGTAGGGCGGGGAACTCCCCGCCATCCCGGGTCTATGCGTATTGCGACTGGATCTCTTCGCTGATGTTCTGCGGGACCGGGTCGTAATGATCGAACTGCATGGTAAACTGCGCGCGGCCCGAAGACATCGACCGCAAAGTGTTGATATAGCCGAACATATTGGCCAGCGGCACCATCGCGGCGATCGCGATCGCGTTGCCGCGGGGCTCCTGCCCGGTCACCTGACCGCGACGCGAGGTCAGATCGCCGATGATGCCGCCGGTATAATCCTCGGGCGTCACGACCTCGACCTTCATGATCGGCTCCAGAAGCTTCGCGCCGGCTTTCTTCATGCCCTCGCGCATGCCCATGCGGGCGGCGATTTCAAAGGCCAGAACGGAGGAGTCCACGTCGTGGAACTTGCCGTCGACAAGCGCGACCTTGAAGTCGATCACCGGGAACCCGGCGAGAGGACCGCTGTCCATGACCGATTTGATGCCCTTCTCGACGCCGGGGATGTACTCCTTCGGCACCGCACCGCCCACGATCCGGCTTTCGAAGGAGTATCCTTCGCCCGGCTCGGTCGGCGAAATGATCAGCTTGACCTCGGCGAACTGACCAGACCCACCCGACTGTTTCTTGTGGGTATAGGTATGCTCCACCTCGTGGCCGATGGTCTCGCGATAGGCCACCTGCGGCGCACCGATATTGGCCTCGACCTTGAATTCGCGCTTTAGGCGGTCGACCAGAATGTCGAGATGCAGTTCGCCCATGCCCTTCATGATGGTCTGACCGGATTCCAGATCGGTCTCCACCCGGAAGGAAGGGTCCTCGGCGGCCAGACGGGCCAGACCTTGAGACATCTTCTCCTGATCGGCCTTGGTCTTGGGCTCGACCGCGATCTCGATCACCGGATCGGGGAAGGTCATGGTTTCCAGCACGACCGGATCGTTCACGTCGCACAGCGTATCGCCGGTCGTCGTGTCCTTCAGGCCCGCCAAGGCGATGATGTCGCCGGCAAATGCCTCGTCGATCTCTTCGCGGTTGTTCGAATGCATCATCATCATCCGGCCCACGCGCTCTTTCTTCCCCTTGGTGGAGTTGAGCATCGTGTCGCCCTTCTTGAGCTTGCCCGAATAGATCCGGGTGAAGGTCAGCGAGCCGACAAACGGGTCGTTCATGATTTTGAAGGCAAGGCCCGAGAAGGCCATGTCGTCATCGGCGCGGCGCGGAATGTTCCGCGTCTCGGTTTCGTCGCCGGGTTTGAAGCCCATGTAATCGACCACATCGAGCGGGCTCGGCAGGAAGTCGATGACCGCGTTGAGCAGCGGCTGCACACCCTTGTTCTTGAAGGCCGAGCCACAGAGCACGGGAATGAACTTGATGCCGAGCGTACCCTTGCGGATCAGCTTGCGAAGCGTTTCCACGTCGGGCTCCTCGCCCTCCAGATACGCCATCATCGCGTCGTCATCCATCTCGACCGCGGTCTCGATGAGCTTGCCGCGCCATTCTTCGGCTGTCGCCTTCAGGCTGTCGCGGATCGGGCGCTTTTCCCAGGATGCGCCGAGATCTTCACCGGCCCAGACCCATTCTTCCATGGTGATCAGGTCGATGATGCCTTCCAGCTCGGTCTCGGCCCCGATCGGGATCTGGACCGGGGCGGGAATGGCGCCGGTGCGATCCTGGATCATGTGGACGCAGTTGAAGAAATCCGCACCGATCTTGTCCATCTTGTTGACGAAGACGATCCGCGGAACCTTGTAGCGATCGGCCTGGCGCCACACGGTTTCGGTCTGCGGCTCGACGCCGGCATTGGCGTCCAGAACCGCGACCGCCCCATCAAGCACCGCCAGCGACCGCTCCACCTCGATGGTGAAATCCACGTGGCCAGGGGTGTCGATGATGTTCAGGCGATGCTTTTCGGTGTCCGGCGTCTTGCCGTCCTCGGTCCGCTCCCAGAAGGTGGTGGTGGCCGCCGAGGTGATGGTGATCCCACGCTCCTGCTCCTGCTCCATCCAGTCCATCGTCGCGGCGCCGTCATGCACCTCGCCGATGTTGTGGGATTTGCCCGTGTAATACAGGATCCGCTCGCTGCAGGTCGTCTTTCCTGCATCGATATGGGCCATGATCCCGAAGTTACGGTAGCGGTCGAGCGGATAGTCGCGAGCCATTTGGTTCAGTCCTCAGACAGAAATTGTGCATACGCCGGGCGGAGCCGGCAGATTACCAGCGGTAGTGGGAGAATGCCTTGTTGGCATCTGCCATCTTGTGGGTGTCTTCACGCTTCTTCACCGCGGAACCGCGCGAGTTCACGGCGTCGATCAGTTCGCCCGCCAGACGCTCTTCCATGGTGTTTTCGTTGCGCGAGCGGCTGGCATTGATCAGCCAGCGGATCGCCAGCGCCTCACGGCGCTCGGGGCGCACCTCGACGGGCACCTGATAGGTGGCGCCACCCACCCGGCGGGAGCGAACTTCCAACGCGGGTTTGATGTTGTCGAGCGCTTCGTGGAACACTTCCACGGGCGCGCGCTTCAGCTTTTCCTCAACCCGGTCAAACGCGTTGTAGACGATGCGTTCGGCGACGGATTTCTTGCCGTCGACCATCAGGTTGTTCATGAATTTCGTCAGGACCCGATCGCCGAACTTGGCATCGGGCAGGACTTCGCGCTTCTCGGCGGCGTGACGGCGGGACATCGCAGTTTCCTCTTACTTGGGGCGCTTGGCGCCGTATTTCGAACGGCGCTGACGGCGGTCTTTGACACCTTGGGTATCCAGAACACCGCGCAGGATGTGGTAGCGCACACCGGGAAGGTCTTTCACACGGCCGCCACGGATCAGGACCACCGAGTGTTCCTGAAGGTTATGGCTCTCACCGGGGATATAGCTGATGACCTCGTAGCCGTTCGTCAGGCGCACCTTGGCCACTTTCCGCATCGCCGAGTTCGGCTTCTTCGGGGTCGTGGTGTAGACGCGCGTACAAACACCGCGTTTCTGCGGACAGGCTTCCAGGTGCTGCGACTTGGAGCGTTTTATTTTCGGCTGCCGCGGTTTGCGGATCAGCTGTTGGATCGTCGGCATTCGGTTCCCCGTCTTGCTCGTTCATGTCAACTGGCGCCACGTCACATGACGAAAACACCAAAACCGCATGCGCCCTTTCCCTACCTGGAGGACGCCGCGGTGGAATTCCCAGAGGATCGGGGCATTCAAACCGCCCGGATCATGGCCACTCAAATCTGTATGTCTGGCATCCGGGCGCTACACGCAGCCCTGCCAAGTGGCGCGCGGTATAGGAGGAATCGGATAGGCTGTCAACAGCGCCCGGGGGCAGGTTTTGCAGGCTGCGCGACCCGCAGCGCCCGTTTCGCGGCCACCTGTTCGCGCCATAGCGTGAAAAGCCCTGTCGCCACAACGATCGCGCTGCCCAACAGCGTCAGATTGTCCGGCCATTCATCGAAAACCAGCCAACCGAGAAAAAGCGCCCAGACCAGCGAGGTGTAGCGAAACGGTGCCACAAACCCGATCTCGCCCACCCGCATCACCATGATCGAGAAAAGATAGGCGGCGATGATGACGGTCGAGGCCGCAAGGACAAGGATGCCCGCCTCAAGGTCGACCGGCCGCCAGGGTTCGCCCATCGACATCACGCCCCCGAACAGGCCCACCGCCGCCGCGGTGATCACGGCCACCCCCATCGACGGCACGTCGCGGCTCAGCCGTCTGGTGATGAGATCGCGGGCGGTAACCAGCGCCACGGCCAGAAGCGCCGCCAGCGCGTAGAGGCTGAACCCGTCGCCGCCCGGCTGCACAATCAGCAGGACACCGCCAAATCCGGCCAGAATGGCCAACAGACGTTTCCAGCCCACCGGCTCGCCCAGAAACACGTATGCGGCCAGCGTCACAGTCAGCGGCAGGGCCGACAATATCGCCGTCACATTGGCGATGGGCATGTTGATCAGGGCGGTCAGGAACGCCACCATCGCGCCGATCTCCGCGATGGTGCGCCAGATCACGCGGCCTCTGTCCCCGCGCGGGATGTGAAAGCTAAGCCCGCCCATTGCCCAGACCATGGCCGCCATCATCGCCGTGGTCGCCACGCCGCGCAGAAACACGATCTGAAAAAGCGGCAGATCTTCGGCAAGAAGTTTCACGCAAGCGTCGTTGAGTGTGAACCCTGCCATGCTTGCCATCATGAACAGCGCGCCTTTCAGGTTCGGGCTCATTCCTCGGCACTTTCTCCGGTCCGAGGCCCCGTCAGCCGCCGCATCACCGGCAAAACCCGCTTGGGGTCCAGTCCGAACCGCTCCCTGAGATGGTTGCGCGCCTGCCGAAGCGGGATCGGCACGGCGCCCGGCGGGATCGACCGGTCGCTGTCGTTATGGGCGTGCAGCGTGCGCACGAACATCTGTTCGCTCGGGTCCAGCCAGCAGCGCGCATATGCGGCAAGACGCCTGTGATTCCAGCGAAAGATATTGGTCTGCGTTTCCACCGGCGTGATCATCGCGCTGGCCAGCCCAAGGGGCTGGATTTCCCTGAAATCGTAGAACGGGTTTTCGACGTCCTTCAGATCCCAGTAGATGCCGCGATGATAGGCGATCACCACCGGGTTTTCCGCATCGCACCACCCGATCTCCAACAGCTTGTCCGCCGTGGCGCGGGTCTTCTCGATGTAATCCACCGCCACCGCGTCATCGTCGTCGATCCGGAAGCCGGTGATGAAGTCGGACTGTCTGTCCCAGCCCCGTTTGAAGGCCCGGCGCGTGGAATTGAGCGGCCCCGCCGCCTCCAGCGTGCAGACCTGCAGGAAGGGATAGGGGGTCATCAGGTCTTTCAGCCGCCGTCGCCAGCGTTGCGGCATCGTATCGCCGACCAGAGCGATCAGGGTGAAGTCCTTGTCGGTCTGCGCCGCGAGCGACGGCAGGCAGATCGTTTCGAAGAACACGAAACGCTCCCGCATCCGGTCCGGCGCATAAAGCAGCTCCGCCTGCTCTTCCCGCGACCGGTTGGAGGCGTTGAACCCGCCATCGCCCAGATAGGAGAACCGGCAGACGCCGACGATCTGATTGCTGATTGTGCCCGCCATGTCGTCTTTCGATCCAGCCTCAGGCCCCGACCCTAGGACAATACCCGTCCCATGGGAAACCCCCGCGCAACGGCAACAAATCATTAACCTTGACTATCTGAGGGCGAACCGAAGAAAGGTTACGAAGATTGCCCAATTTTCGAAATCTTGCAACCCGTCTGGCGCAGGCATGGCGCGCGTGTTTCGGCAAAGACCCGACCGATCCCCACATCAGATGCCGACCGGCTGCGATGCCGGGCAAGGACACGCCGGGCACAGGCAGCGCCACGAAAAACCCCCGCCGAGATTTCCTTCGGCGGGGGTGCATTTTACCGCACAAGACCGGGTTACCGGACAAGACGCGGCGGATTACTCCGCCGCGCTCTCGCTGGCATCGGTTTCCTCAGGGGCTGCCAGAGCCGCCGCCGCTTCCGCTTCCGCACGGGCCGCCTCGATCACGACCGCGTCGCGCTCGCTTGCGATCCGCCGCACCCGCTGCGTGGCCCCACCGGTACCCGCCGGGATCAGACGGCCGACGATGACGTTCTCCTTCAGGCCCACAAGCTTGTCGCGCTTGCCCTGCACCGAGGCTTCGGTCAGCACGCGGGTGGTTTCCTGGAACGACGCCGCCGAGATGAACGACCGGGTCTGCAGGCTGGCCTTCGTGATCCCGAGCAGGATCGGCTCGCCCTGGGCCGGACGACGCCCATCGGCCACCGCCTTTTCATTGGCCTCGTCAAACTCCGCCTTGTCGACGTTCTCGCCCTTCAGCAGCGTGGTTTCCCCTGAATCCAGGATCTCCCATTTCTGCAGCATCTGGCGAACGATCACCTCGATATGCTTGTCGTTGATCTTCACGCCTTGCAGCCGGTAGACATCCTGCACCTCGTCGATCAGGTAGTCGGCCAGCGCCTCGACACCCATGATCCGCAGAATGTCATGGGGCGCCGGGTTGCCATCCATGATGTAGTCGCCCTTCTGGACAAAATCGCCCTCGGCCACCGGGATGTGCTTGCCCTTGGGCACCATGTATTCCACCGGCTCCTGACTCTCGTCAGCGGGCACCACGGAAATCCGGCGCTTGTTCTTGAAGTCACGGCCGAATTTCACATAGCCGTCCTTCTCGGCGATGATCGCGTGATCCTTCGGACGCCGCGCCTCGAACAATTCCGCAACGCGGGGCAAACCACCGGTGATGTCCTTGGTCTTGGCGCCTTCGCGCGGGATACGGGCAACCACATCACCCGCTTCGATCTTCTGGCCATCCTCGACCGACAGGATCGCGTCGACCGACATCGGATAGGTCACCGGGTTGCCCACATCGTTGCGGACCGGTTCGCCATCGTCGCCGATCACGATGATCTCGGGCTTCAGCTCGTTGCCCTTGGGCGCCGCGCGCCAGTCGGTCACGATCTTCTGGGTCATGCCGGTGGCATCATCGGTCTCGTCCCGGACGGCGATGCCCGAAACCAGATCGACGAATTTCACCGTCCCGGCCTTCTCGGCGATGATCGGCAGGGTATAGGGATCCCATTCGAACAGACGGTCGCCGCGCTTGACCTGAGCACCTTCGGCCACGTGGACCTTGGTGCCGTAGCCCAGCTTGAAGCTCGCCCGCTCCGCGCCATGCTCGTCCATGATCGCCAGAACCATGTTGCGGCCCATGACGATGATGTCACCGGCTGCGTTTTCCAGCAGGTTGGCATTGCGGAACTCGATCTTGCCTTCGGCGCCGGCCTCCTGGAACGATTGCTGGCCACCCTGGGCCACACCGCCGATGTGGAAGGTCCGCATCGTCAGCTGCGTACCGGGTTCCCCGATCGACTGGGCCGCGATGATGCCCACGGCCTCGCCCACGTTGACCCGGGTACCGCGCGCCAGATCGCGACCGTAGCAGGCCGCGCAAACGCCCTCCTCGGCCTCGCAGGTCAGCGGCGAGCGGATCTTCATCGACACGACACCGGCCTGCTCGACCGCATCGGCCTTGCGCTCGTCGATCAGCTCGCCCTTGACCAGCAGCACCTCGTCGCTGCCGGGGACATGTACGTCTTCACCGGAGGTCCGGCCCAGAATGCGCTCGCTGAGCGAGGAAACGACCTCCCCGTCATTCACGGCAGGTTCCGCCGTGATCGTGTTGTCCGTGCCGCAATCCTGCATCCGCACGATGCAATCCTGTGCCACGTCCACCAGACGACGGGTCAGATAGCCCGAGTTCGCCGTCTTCAACGCGGTGTCCGACAGACCCTTCCGGGCGCCGTGTGTCGAGTTGAAGTATTCAAGAACGGTCAGACCTTCCTTGAAGTTCGAGATGATCGGCGTCTCGATGATGGATCCGTCGGGCCGTGCCATCAGACCACGCATGCCGCCCAACTGCTTCATCTGCGTGACCGAGCCACGCGCACCGGAATGCGCCATCATGTAGACCGAGTTCGGCTCCTGTTCGGCTCCGTTCTCATCGGTGACCTTGGCCGAGATCGACGCCATCATGGCATCGGTGACCTTGTCGTTGGCTTTCGACCAGGCATCGATGACCTTGTTGTATTTCTCACCCTGGGTGATCAGGCCATCCATGTATTGCTGTTCGAATTCCTTCACCTGGCTCCGGGTCTCGTCGACCAGTTCCCATTTGGTGTCGGGGATCAGCATGTCGTCCTTGCCGAAGGAAATCCCGGCCTTGAACGCCTCACGGAAACCAAGGGTCATGATCTGGTCGCAGAAAATGACGCTCTCCTTCTGGCCGCAATAGCGGTAGACCGTGTCGATGACCTGCTGGACCTCCTTCTTCCGGAGAAGGCGGTTGACCAGTTCGAACGGCGCCTTGGCGTTGAGCGGCAGAAGCGAACCGAGCCGGATCCGGCCCGGGGTCGTTTCAAAGCGCTGGTAGACCTCGTTGCCTTCCTCGTCGATCTGTTTCAGCCGCGCGGTGATCTTGGTGTGCAGATGCACCTCGCCCGCGTTCAGGGCGTGCTCCACCTCCTCCACGCTGGCAAAGGCCATGCCTTCGCCCTTCATGCCTTCACGCTCCAGCGTCACATAGTAGAGACCCAGGATCATGTCCTGCGACGGCACGATGATCGGCGCGCCGTTGGCGGGCGACAGCACGTTGTTCGTGGACATCATCAGGACACGCGCCTCAAGCTGCGCTTCCAGCGAGAGGGGCACGTGCACGGCCATCTGGTCGCCGTCGAAATCGGCGTTGAAGGCCGAGCAGACCAGCGGATGAAGCTGGATCGCCTTGCCTTCGATCAGCACGGGCTCGAAGGCCTGGATACCCAGACGGTGCAAGGTGGGCGCCCGGTTCAGAAGCACCGGGTGTTCGCGGATCACCTCGTCGAGGATATCCCACACCTCGGGGCGCTCCTTCTCGACCAGCTTCTTGGCTTGTTTCACGGTGGAGGACAGACCCTTGGCCTCAAGCCGCGAATAGATGAAGGGTTTGAACAGCTCCAGCGCCATCTTCTTGGGCAGGCCGCATTGATGCAGCTTCAGCTCCGGCCCCGTCACGATGACGGACCGGCCCGAGAAGTCGACGCGCTTGCCCAGGAGGTTCTGCCGGAACCGGCCCTGCTTGCCTTTCAGCATGTCGCTGAGCGATTTCAGCGGGCGCTTGTTGGCGCCCGTGATCACCCGGCCGCGGCGGCCGTTGTCGAACAGAGCGTCGACGGATTCCTGCAGCATCCGCTTTTCGTTGCGGATGATGATATCCGGCGCGCGCAGCTCGATCAGCCGCTTCAGACGGTTGTTCCGGTTGATCACCCGGCGATAGAGATCGTTCAGATCCGACGTTGCGAACCGACCGCCATCCAGCGGCACCAGCGGGCGCAGTTCCGGCGGGATCACGGGCACGACGGTCAGGATCATCCATTCCGGACGGTTGCCGGATTCCAGGAAATTCTCGACGATTTTCAGCCGCTTGATGATCTTCTTGGGCTTCAGCTCGCCGGTGGCTTCCTTCAGGTCCTCACGCAGCTGCGCGGCCTCGGCCTCAAGGTCGATGTTCTGCAACATCTCGCGGATGGCCTCGGCCCCGATATTGGCCTGGAACGCATCGGCGCCATAGGCGTCCTGCGCGTCCATGAACTCTTCCTCGGACATCAGCTGCCCATAGGTGAGATCGGTCAGACCGGGTTCGATCACCACGTAATTCTCGAAATAGAGGATCCGCTCCAGATCGCGCAGCGTCATGTCCAGCATCAGGCCGATGCGAGACGGCAGCGACTTCAGGAACCAGATATGGGCGACGGGTGCGGCCAGTTCGATATGGCCCATGCGCTCGCGGCGAACCTTCTGCAGCGTAACTTCCACACCGCATTTCTCGCAGACAACGCCGCGATATTTCATCCGCTTGTACTTGCCGCAAAGGCACTCGTAATCCTTCACCGGTCCGAAGATCCGGGCGCAGAACAGGCCGTCACGCTCGGGCTTGAACGTCCGGTAGTTGATGGTCTCGGGCTTCTTGATCTCGCCATAGGACCACGACAGGATCCGCTCCGGCGACGCCAGCGAGACCTTGATCTCGTCGAAAGCCTTTTGCGGCGTCAGCGGGTTGAACGGGTTGTTGGTCAGTTCCTGGTTCATTCTATTTCCTCACGATCAGAGGGTGCGGGGAGGGGTGCGTGACATCACGCACCCTGCGGGTAGGCCACGCGCTTGCGCGCATCTCTACTCGTCCTCCTCCGCATCCAGGAGTTCCATGTTGAGGCCCAGGCCGCGGACCTCTTTGACGAGAACGTTGAACGATTCCGGCACGCCGGCTTCGAAGTTGTCCTCACCCTTGACGATGCTCTCATAGACCTTGGTCCGGCCGGCCACGTCGTCCGACTTCACGGTCAGCATCTCCTGCAAGGTGTAGGCCGCGCCATAGGCTTCCAGCGCCCAGACCTCCATCTCGCCGAAGCGCTGTCCGCCGAACTGCGCCTTGCCGCCCAGAGGCTGCTGCGTGACCAGGCTGTAGGGCCCGGTGGAGCGTGCGTGGATCTTGTCGTCGACCAGATGGTGCAGTTTCAGCAGATACTTCACACCCACGGTGACCTGGCGGGAGAATTGCTCCCCCGTGCGGCCATCGTACAGGTCGGACTGACCGGAGGTGTCGAACCCTGCACGGGTCAGGGCATCGTTCACGTCCGCCTCTTTCGCCCCGTCGAAGACCGGCGTGGCGATCGGCACACCGCGGGTGACGTTGGACGCCGCCTCGATGATCTGATCGTCATCCATTCCGGCGGTCGCCTCGGCATAGACATCCTCGCCATAGGCGATCTTCATCGCGTCCTGCACCGGGGTCATGTCGCCGGTACGGCGGTATTCCCCAAGCGCTTCGTCGATCTTGATGCCCAGACCGCGCGCGGCCCAGCCCATATGGGTTTCAAGGATCTGGCCCACGTTCATCCGGCTTGGCACGCCAAGCGGGTTCAGCACGAAATCGACGGGCGTGCCATCGGCAAGGAACGGCATGTCCTCCATCGGCACAACCTTGGAGATCACGCCCTTGTTGCCGTGACGGCCGGCCATCTTGTCACCCGGCTGCAGCTTGCGCTTCACCGCGATGAAGACCTTGACCATCTTCATCACACCCGGCGGCAGGTCGTCACCCCGGCGCACCTTCTCCACCTTGTCCTCGAACCGGTGGTCCAGCGCGCGTTTCTGCGCCTCGAACTGTTCGTTCAGCGCTTCCACATGGGCCGCATCCTGTTCTTCCCCCAAGGCCAGCTGCCACCACTGCCCCTTCGACAGGGTGCCAAGCAGCTCTTCGGTGATTTCCGAACCGGACTTCACGCCCTTGGGGCCTTTCACGGCCGTCTTGCCAAGGATCATCCCCTTCAGACGCGCGTAGATGTTGCGCTCCAGAATGTGCAGCTCGTCATCGCGGTCGCGGCTCAGACGCTCCACTTCCTCACGCTCGATCTGCAAGGCCCGCTCGTCTTTCTCCACACCGTGGCGGTTGAAGACGCGGACTTCCACGACCGTTCCGAAATCCCCCGGCGGCAGGCGCAGGGATGTATCACGCACATCCGACGCCTTTTCGCCGAAGATCGCGCGGAGCAGTTTCTCCTCCGGCGTCATCGGGCTTTCGCCCTTTGGCGTGATCTTACCGACAAGGATATCGCCCGGCCCCACTTCGGCGCCGATATAGACGATCCCCGCCTCGTCGAGATTGCGGAGCGCCTCCTCGCCGACATTGGGAATATCGCGGGTGATCTCTTCCGGCCCCAGCTTGGTGTCGCGGGCGGCAACCTCGAACTCCTCGATATGGATCGAGGTGAAGACGTCATCGCGCACGATCCGCTCGGAGATCAGGATCGAGTCCTCGTAGTTGTAGCCATTCCACGGCATGAAGGCGACGACGACGTTCTTGCCGAGCGCCAGTTCGCCCATATCCGTGGACGGGCCATCGGCAATCACCTCGTCCTTCGACACCTTGTCGCCGACCTTCACCAGCGGGCGCTGGTTGATGCAGGTGTTCTGGTTGGAGCGCTGGAATTTGCGCAGGCGGTAGATATCCACCCCCGCATCGCCCAGTTCCAGATCCTCGGTGGCGCGCACAACGATCCGCTGCGCATCGACCTGGTCGATGACGCCACCGCGTTTGGCCATGATCGCAGCGCCCGAATCCTTGGCCACCACGCTTTCGATACCGGTGCCCACGAAGGGAGCATCGGCCTGCAAGAGCGGCACCGCCTGCCGCTGCATGTTGGAGCCCATGAGCGCGCGGTTCGCGTCATCGTTCTCAAGGAACGGGATGAGCGAGGCCGCGACGGAGACCAACTGCTTCGGACTGACATCGATCAGGTCGACATTCTCGCGCGGGGCGAGCGTGTACTCGCCGGACTGGCGGGTGGAGACGAGATCGTTCATGAACTCGCCCTTGTCGCTCAACGTCGCGTTGGCCTGCGCCACGGTATGCCGCATCTCTTCGGTGGCGGACATATAGTGGACCTCGTCGGTCACCTTGGCGTTCACGACCTTGCGGTACGGCGTCTCGATGAAGCCGTACTTGTTCACCCGTGCGTAGGTTGCAAGGCTGTTGATCAGACCGATATTCGGGCCTTCCGGCGTCTCGATCGGGCACATCCGGCCGTAATGGGTCGGGTGGACGTCGCGCACCTCGAAGCCGGCGCGCTCGCGGGTCAGGCCGCCCGGTCCAAGCGCGGACAGGCGCCGCTTGTGCGTGACTTCGCTGAGCGGGTTTGTCTGGTCCATGAACTGCGACTGAGCTGCGAGGAGCCGAAGAACTCGCGCACCGCCGCGGCGGCGGGTTTCGCGTTGATCAGATCCTGCGGCATCACCGTGTCGATCTCGACCGAGGACATCCGCTCCTTGATCGCGCGCTCCATCCGCAAAAGACCCACGCGATACTGGTTCTCCATCAATTCGCCGACCGAGCGGACGCGACGGTTGCCCAGATGGTCGATATCGTCGATATCGCCCTTGCCGTCGCGCAGTTCGACCAGCGCCTTGATGCAGGCGATGATGTCTTCCTTGCGCAGCGTGCGCTGTGTGTCCTCGGCATCGAGCGCCAGACGCATGTTCATCTTGACCCGGCCAACGGCGGAGAGATCGTAACGCTCGCTGTCGAAGAACAGCTGATCGAACAGCGCCGATGCCGCATCAACCGTGGGCGGCTCGCCCGGGCGCATGACGCGATAGATGTCCATCAGCGCGGTTTCGCGGTTCAGGTTCTTGTCCGCGGCCACGGTGTTGCGGATATAGGGGCCGACATTGATGTTATCGATGTCCAGCACCGGAATGTGGGTGACGCCCGCATCCAGCAGCTCTTTCAGCGTGCCGCCGGTCACCTCGCCGTCCTTGTCGAGCTCCCATGTCAACTCGTCACCCGCCTCGACATAGATCGCGCCGGTTTCCTCGTTGATGATGTCCTTGGCCACGAACCGGCCGATGATCCCCTCGAACGGCACCAGAAGCTCGGTGACCTTGCCCTCGTCGATCAGTTGCTTGACCGCGCGGGGCGTGACTTTCTTGCCCGCCTCGGCGATCACGTCGCCGGTCTTCGCATCGACCAGATCGCTGGTCGGGCGCGTGCCGCGCACACGTTCGGGGAAGAACTTGGTGACCCAGCCCTTGTTCTTTTTCAGCTTGAAATCGACCGTGTCGTAATAGGCATCCATGATGCCTTCCTGATCCAGCCCAAGCGCATAAAGAAGCGTAGTCACCGGCAGCTTCCGGCGCCGGTCGATCCGTGCGAACACGATGTCCTTGGCGTCGAACTCGAAATCCAGCCAGCTGCCGCGATAGGGGATGATGCGGCAGGCGAACAGAAGCTTGCCCGAGGAATGGGTCTTGCCCTTGTCATGGTCGAAGAACACGCCCGGGGACCGGTGCATCTGGGAGACGATGACCCGCTCGGTGCCGTTGACGATGAAAGTGCCGTTGGGTGTCATCAGGGGCATGTCGCCCATGAACACATCCTGCTCCTTGATATCCTTGACGGATTTCGCGCCGGTATCTTCGTCCACATCGAACACGATCAGGCGCAGCGTGACCTTCAGCGGCGCGGCATAGGTCATGTCGCGCTGCTGGCACTCCTCGACGTCGTATTTCGGGTGCTCAAGCTCGTATTTGACGAACTCCAGCACGGCGGTTTCGTTGAAATCCTTGATCGGGAAGACCGACTGGAAGACACCCTTGATGCCTTCGCCGTCCAGCGGCTGCGGTTCGTCACCGGATTTCAGGAACAGATCATAGGAGGATTTCTGAACCTCGATCAGGTTCGGCATCTCCAGCACTTCGCGGATCTTGCCGTAGAATTTGCGGATACGTTTCTGGCCTGCGTAGGTCTGAGCCATGCTCTCAAACACCTTTTTGGTTTCCTCGCGCCGCACATGTCGTCGGGGCACCGACATGGCCACACATTGAAACAAGCGGGTTCGGACCAATTCATGCCCACCGTCCCACCGGCAAGCTCCCGATCCATCGAACCGCGCCTTAGGGAAGACCCGCCCGTTTCGAACGGGCCCTCGCTAAGACAGGTTCGGCTGGACCCGGATTTGCCCCGGATCCAGCCAATATCAGCGCCTCCCGCCCGCAGGCGGGCGCGGATTACTTCAGTTCGACTTCGGCGCCAGCTGCTTCCAGCTTGCCCTTGATCTCTTCTGCTTCGTCTTTGCCAACGCCTTCCTTGACGGCCTTGCCACCGGCTTCGACCAGCTCTTTGGCTTCTTTCAGGCCCAGGCCGGTGATGGCGCGGACTTCCTTGATCACGTTGATCTTGGATGCGCCTGCGGCCTTCAGGATTACGTCGAATTCGGTCTGCTCTTCAGCAGCCGCGCCACCGGCGTCGCCAGCAGGGCCCGGCCATCATGACCGCGCCACCGGCTGCGGGCTCAATGCCGTATTCGTCTTTCAGGATGGTTTTCAGTTCTTGTGCTTCGAGAAGGGTCAGACCCACGATCTCTTCAGCCAGTTTTTTCAGATCAGCCATTTGTACGGTTTCCGTATGTAGGTTTGTGTTCCAACATCGCAAGGGCAAGGCCCTACGACAGGTCTCAAAGTTGCTTTACGCGGCTTCTGCCTTCTCTTCGATCGAAGACAGGATGCTCGCGATATTCGAAGCAGGTGCGCCAATGGCCCCGGCGATGTTCGAGGCAGGTGCGGCGATGCAGCCCACGATCGAAGCGATAAGCTCCTCCCGCGACGGCATTTTCGCAACGGCCTTCACACCGTCGGCATCCAACAGATTCTCCCCCATCGAGCCGCCGAGAATGACAAACTTGTCATTCGTTTTGGCATAGGCATCCGCGACCTTGGCCGCAGCCACAGGATCCTCGGAATAGGACAGAACTGTCATCCCCGTCATCAGGTCAGCGATGCCAGCGGCAGGCGTTCCTTCAAGGGCGATCTTGGCGAGCCTGTTCTTGGCGACACGTACGGACCCGCCCGCTTCACGCATTTGCGCGCGCAGATCCTGCATCTCGAGCAACGGTGAGGCCTTCGTAGTGCGAGACCACGACGACGCCAGAGCTTTCAAAGATCTGGCCGAGTTCCTCGACCACTTTCTCTTTCTGGGCTCTATCCACAGTTTCACTCCAAATTGGGAGGTCTCCCTCCCGGCTCATGTTTGACGGGTTGCCCCGCCACTTCGGGTCCAAGTCAGGGTCCCGAGACCAGATCGCCCGAGGTCGACCCCCGGAAATCGTCTCTCGCGTCCCATCTCGGGAAGGAATTATGTGGCGGATGCCACACCCTCCGTCTCGGACAGACCGGAGCCGGTTCTTGCGGCCCCGCCATTCGCCCGGCGAACCGGGCAAATCTCTCAGTTGCCGGTCGCGCTATCCACGCTCACCGAAACGCCCGGCCCCATGGTGGAGCTGAGCGACACTTTCTGCATGTAGGAGCCCTTGGCCCCCGCAGGTTTGGCCTTGCTCACCGCATCCACGAAAGCGCGGATATTGGCCGCCAGCTTGTCGGCATCGAAGCTCGCCTTGCCGACGCCCGCATGCACGACGCCCGCTTTCTCGGCGCTTGAACTGGACCTGACCGCCCTTGGCGGCCTCCACGGCCTCCTTGACGTCCATGGTCACCGTGCCGATCTTCGGGTTCGGCATCAGGTTCCGGGGGCCAAGCACCTTGCCCAGACGGCCCACAATGGGCATCATGTCCGGCGTGGCGATGCAGCGATCAAACTCGATCGTGCCGGCCTGCACGGTTTCCATCAGATCCTCCGCGCCGACGATGTCGGCTCCGGCGGCCTGCGCCTCTTCCGCCTTCGGGCCGCGTGCGAACACGGCGACACGCACGGTCTTGCCAGTGCCGTTCGGCAGGGTCACCGTACCGCGCACCATCTGGTCCGCGTGGCGCGGATCGACACCCAGGTTCATCGCGATCTCGACCGATTCGTCGAATTTCGCGTTCGCATGGGACTTGATCAGGTCGACCGCTTCTTCGACCGCTCAGGTTCTCTTTTCCGGCAAAGGCCGCACGGGCGGCTTTGGCGCGCTTTCCAATCTTTGCCCATGCGTTATCCTTTACCTCGATGCCCATCGAATTGGCAGAGCCAACGATGATCTTCATGGCGGCCTCGACGTCGTTGGCGCTGAGGTCTTTCATCTTCGCTTCGGCGATCTCGCGCACCTGCGCCACGGTGACCGTGGCCACGGTCTCGCGACCGGTGGTCTCCGCGCCGCGCGGGCGGTTGCGCTTGCCGACGGGTTTCAGGCTCGGCGGCCTTCTTCAGGTAATAAGACGCAGGCGGCGTCTTGATTTCCATCGCGAAGGACTTGTCCTGATAGTAGGTGATGATGGTCGGGCACGGGCTGCCCTGTTCCATATCCTGGGTCTTGGCGTTGAACGCCTTGCAGAACTCCATGATGTTGATGCCGCGCTGACCCAGATGCCGGGCCGACCGGCGGGCTCGGGTTGGCCTGACCGGCCGGGACCTGGAGCTTCATCGTTCCAGCGAGTTTCTTGGCCATATGGCCTCTCCTTCATTTCAACACCCTCCGGGCGCGCCCATCGGGTTCTTCGTTGTTGTGGTCCGGCCGGACACGCGCGCGCGCCGCACCTCCCACATCGCCGCGGCTCCCTCTCGGAAAGACGTCGGCCGCTTCACGTCAGATCTGTTTCGAGACCTGCGTGTATTCGAGTTCGACCGGCGTCGCCCGGCCGAAGATCGACACCGTCACCTTCAGGCGCTGGTTGTCGTCATCCACTTCCTCGACCATGCCGTCGAAATCCTCGAACGGACCGTCATTGACCTTGACCTTCTCCCCGATCTCGAAGGTGATGGTGGACCGCGGTGCGGCCTCGCCCTCTTCGACGCGGTTCAGAATCGCGTTCACTTCGTCATCGCGCATCGGCATCGGACGGCCTTGGGGGCCCAGAAACCCGGTGACCCGCGGGATCGAGTTGATCGCATGATAGGCGCTGTCGGTCAGTTCCATCCGCACCAGAACATAGCCGGGCATGAACCGGCGCGGCACGGTCACCTTCTTGCCACGCCGCACCTCGATCACGTCCTCTTCGGCGGGACCAGAACTTCCTCGATTTCATCCTCGAGGCCCTTCTCCGCCACGGCGGTTCTGATCTGCTCGGCAATGCGCTTTTCGAAATTCGACAGCACGCTGACCGAATACCACCGTTTCGCCATGTCTCGCCCGTTCCTCGCCCCGGCATGTCTTGCTGCCGGTAATTTCCAGTCATCTCAAAGGCTTGCGCCGCGTTCCCCGAACAAAAAACAGCGCGCATCACGAATCGACGCACGCCATACTGGGGAAGTGAGCTGTCACCTACCGCCCAAGCCCCGGAAAATCAAGGGGCCGGGCCGGGTTTTCTGCCCCTTGGCCGTGTTCAGCCGAACGCGGTCAGGATCAACTCCAGGCCCTGGCGGATCAGCCAATCGACGAGGCCGAAAAAGATTGCTGCCAGAACAGCCATCACGAACACCATCACGGTGGTCAGAAGCACCTCCCGCCGGCCGGGCCAGACGACCTTGGCAACCTCGGCGCGGGTCTGTTGCAGAAACTGAAACGGGTTGGTCATGGCCATGGATATACGTCCGATCCTTCGCGGGTGTTGCGGGGCATATACGCACCGGATGCAGGCTGCGCAAGCGTGCGGGCGTGAAACGAAAGGTCGCGGATGATCGCGGTTCCGCGCGCTGCCCCACCCTTCCGGGCCATATCATGGAGCCGCAGCAAGCGGACCGGACGATATCCCCGGACCGGTCTGGCAGGGGCGGAGGGATTCGAACCCCCGACCGTCGGATTTGGAATCCGATGCTCTACCAACTGAGCTACACCCCTCGACCGGAGCCTCGTTTAGCCGCAGGGCCATACCATTGCAAGCGACAATGGAGGCCGCCGGGGGAGGCCGCCCGGGTCCGGCTAGGCGCGCGCAAGCGCCTCGATATCGCCACCCGTGATCGCCGCCTCGTTTTCCAGGATCTTGTCGATCGGCCAATCCCACCATGCGATGGCGTTGAGCCGCGCAATCTGGTCCTGGGAGAACCGCATCCGCACCACCTCCGCCCGATTGCCGGCAATGACGGCGTAATCCGGTATGTTGCCCGAAACGACCGAGCCCGCGCTCACGATCACGCCATTGCCGATCTGCGTGCCCGGCAGGACGATGCTGTTCATCCCGATCCACACGTCATGGCCGATCACCGTGTCCCGCCCCTGCGGCAGGCTTTTCGGATATCCCAGAATGCGCGCCGGATCGAAGATGGAGAAAGGATAGGTCGAGATCCCGTCCATCCTGTGATTGGCAGAGGCGGTCACGAAGCGCGTCCCTTGGGCGAACTGGCCGAACTTGCCGATGACCAGACGCTCGGAGGAATGGGGCATGAGGTAAGGCGCGATGCGGGAAAGCCAGCCGAGCGCATCCCTCGGCGGGTCGAAATCGCTGTAATAGGTATAGTCTCCGATCTCGACTCTCGGATGCTTTATGACGGCGGAGAGAAACACGTTGAAGGGTAAGGCGGTGCCATCGGGCAAGCGGACCGGGAGGGCCGTGTCAGGGCTGGGAAAAGGCATGGATCACAATCGACTTGGTTGAGAATGAAACGATTATGAAAGGCTTGTCATAATCCGACGCGTCGAGACAAGGAGAAAGGCGATCCTGCGCAACACAAAACCCGGAGACCGGAGCGCTGATGCGCACGTTTTTGGCGCGGGTGCATCAGCCCAGAAGAGATTCCGGTCCCCCAAATGTCTGATAATTTCCCCTTATAAAGCAAAGATTTACCGACAAATTTCGGAACATATGCAAAATTTGCGGGAACCAGAGGCGGGGCGAAAACGTCGATGTGCCGGATCGCAACGACCACGTGAAAAGAAAGGATTTCAACCATGAAACGCTCTCTTCTGGCACTGACAACCGCCATCGCCCTGGCACTGCCCGCTGTCGCTCAGGATGCGGACGGCCCCACCGAGTTCGTGCGCGATGTGCTGACCCAGTACGGGTATGACGCTGCCGCCGTGGAAACCATGACGGCCGCCGAAATCACCGAGATCTATCTCGCCGCCACGTCCGAGAACTCGATGGCCGTACGCAGTGCGCTGCGGGGAATGGATCTGCCAGAAACCGAACCGACCGACTACGCTCTCGTTACGCGGACTTCCGATGTCGAGCGCCATGTGGCGGGCGTTCTCGAAGAGCACGGCTACATGCCGGTGCTGGTGAACACGTTGAGTGACGGGGAAATCGCGTTGATCTACACCACGGCCACCTCGGAAGAGTATGCCGATGTCGAGGGTGTGCTGAGCGCGATGAACCTCGTCAAAGGTCAGACGACATTCGAGATCGACTGGGAAGTTCCGACAGATGACAATATCGAACGCGTCGTCGCGGACCGCCTGATGCAGCGCGGCTTCGAGCAGGCCCAGATCGACGCCCTGACCGAAGCCGAAACGGCTGAACTGTACCTGGCTTTTACCTCGGAAGATGAACAGGAGATCAGATCCACCCTGGACGGCATCTTCAACTCGTGATGTGACAGACCTGTCCCATCAGATCCTGGGCCTCAGGGCCCGGGATTTTCTGTTGCGAGGGCTGCACCGGACGGTGCCGGTTTGAATTGGGCGGGCACAGCAACCAGATAAGGATTGTCTCATCCAGCAGTGGGAAAGGAACCTCCCGATGATCCGTGCCTGTCTCGCCGCCCTCCTCCTTGCCACCCCGGTTGCAGCCCCCGCAGCGATGGCACAGACCGATCGATGCTCCGAACAACTGGTGCTCAGCGTCGAGCAGCGATTGCCGTGGTTGCGCGAGGGGCTGGACGTTCGTGATCTGTCTTGCAACGGCATCGTGCAGGTCTTCTTCCTGCTTGATGTGGATCCCGACAGGTTCGGCCTGCACTCGGCAGGACAACGCCAGAAGATCGAAGCGGTGTTTCGCCGGGAAGGGCTGATCCGGTAGGGCGCTACCCGGCCCAGGGCCCGTGCAGCCCGCTCTCATCCGGGCGGTCAAGCCGTTCAAACCCGTGCTGGCCAAAGTAATCACGCTGCGCCTGAAGCATGTTCGCCGTGCCCCGCTCGGTACGCATCATATCGAAGAAGTTCAGCGCCGACGACAATGCCGGCACCGCAATGCCATGCGCAGTGGCAAGGCTGACCGTCTGGCGAAGCGCACCATGATGCCGGGCAAGCAGCCCCGCGAAATGCGGCGCCATGATCAGTGCGCGATCGGACGCTTCGGCCAGCGCGGACGCCATATCGTCCAGCATCGTGGAGCGGATGATACAGCCCGCGCGCCAGATCTCTGCCACGCGCGGCAGCGGTATGGCCCAGTCTTCCCCGTCGCTTGCCGCAGCCAGAAGCTCGAACCCCTGAGCGTAGGCCAGCACCTTGCCGGCGATCAGCGCGCCCTCCATCATCGTCTCGGTCAGGGCATCGCGGGGCAGCGATGTGGGGCCGGCACCGAAAAGCGCCTCCGCCGAGGCGCGATCCTCGTAACGGGAGGACAGGACCCGCGCCGTCACCGCCGCCTCCACCGCCGGAAGGGGCGCGCCACGCTCCTGCGCATCCATCACCGTCCAGCGCCCGGTGCCCTTCTGGCCGGCGCGATCCGCGATTACATCCAGCATCGGCTGCCCCGTATCGGGATCGGCCGTCGCCGCGATCTTCGCCGTGATCTCGATCAGGTAGGATTGCAGAACGCCCTCGTTCCAGCGCGCGAAAATCGGCGCCATGTCATGGGCCGCCATGCCAAGGCCGTCGCGCAGCAGGCCATAAATCTCGGCAATCATCTGCATATCGGCATACTCGATGCCGTTATGGACCATCTTGACGTAATGGCCCGCTCCACCGGGGCCCAGATGCGCCACGCAGGGCACGCCGTCGAAATCGGCGGCGATGCTCTCCAGAACCGGGGCCACCATGGCATAGGCCGCATCCGGCCCGCCCGCCATCATCGAGGGGCCTTCGCGCGCACCCTTGGCCCCGCCGGATACGCCCAGACCCATATGCAGGATCGGCGTGGCATCGGACACGCGGCGGTTGGTGTCGCGCCAATCGGAATTGCCGCCGTCGATGATCAGGTCACCGGCATCCAGCAGCGGTTTCAGCGCTTCGATCTGGTCGTCCACTGGCTGCCCCGCCGGCACCAGCAGGATGATCCGGCGCGGCGATTGCAGCGCGGCAACGAAGTCTTCCAGCGTTTCGGCGGGAGTTATGCGACGGGCCAGCGCGCCCGCCTCCTCCACGAACTCCTCCGTTCGGGCGAAGGTCCGGTTAAAAACCGCGAGCAGGTGGCCCTTCTCGGCGATGTTCAGCGCGAGATTGCGGCCCATGGTGCCAAGGCCGATCAGCCCGATTTCCGCTTGCTCCGCCATGGTCCCTGCCTTGCTCCTTGTGTTCCTGGCTGCACTCTATCGAGGCCGCGCGCGGCCCGCCAGTGCCCTGACCGGTCCGCGACGGGATTGACCCGCGCGACCGGATCGCCCATTCCAGCCGAACCCGTTGCACGATCCAGAGCGCCCGAGATGAGCCTACGCAAACGCATCGCCGACGCCCCCCGCACCAACCGTGCGGTGGCCGCGCTTTTCGGAGGGTACATGCGGTTTGTTCGGGCCAGTTCACGCCGCAACGAAGACGGATGGGACGCCGTATCGCAGGCGCTGGAGAGCCACGGGGCCGTGCTGATCGTGTGCTGGCATCAGCGGTTGATGCTGACGCCCTGGATGTTCGACCTGACCCAGGCCCCCTGCCGCAGTCTTACATCGGATGGCCGGGCCGGGCGGCTGGTCGGCTGGATTCACCGCGCCTTTGGATACGAGACCATGCCGATGAAGCGCGGATTGCTGGGCGCGGGCGCGATCCGTGAAGTGCTGCGCGGCCTGCAAAACGGGATCTCCATCGGAATTTCACCGGATGGGCCGCAGGGGCCGGCGCGGGTGGCAAAGGTAACGCCGATCCAATGGGCGCGGGCAACGCAGATCCCGGTCTTCGTCTTCACCTTTTCGGCAAGACGCTATCTGACCTGGCCCACCTGGGATCGCCTGATGTTTCCGTTACCCTTTACAAGGCTGGAGCTTATGTGGCGGCATTGGGACCGCGACATTCCCCGCCGGCTGAACGCGGATCAGGCCGATGCGCTGGCCGCCGATCTGGGACGGTTCATGAACGCGGTCAGCGCGGAATGCGATGCGCGCGCCGGGCATGATGCCCCCCAGCTATAGGCGCATCCGGACGGGCCGCGCACTTGTTCCCCCGGCCGGGCCGCCTGAACCGACACCGTGCCGATGTTACCCCGGTCGGACAACATGCCGAACCCGGTTGAGGGGCCCTTGTCGAGACGCATTTCCGCCGCCGCGGCAGCCATTCGGCGGCCTTATCGTGGCGATCAGGGGGTCAGGTCACGCATCGCCTCAACGGGACCGCTTGGCTCCATCGCCGGGGAGCTACGAAAAAGGGCGCCCCGGCGGGCGCCCTTTTCTTCAATTCGGAGCGGCCCGCATGGCCGCCCCTCTTCGAACCCTTGGGTCTGTTACTCGATGATCTTGGAGACGACGCCGGCGCCGACGGTGCGGCCGCCTTCGCGGATGGCGAAGCGCAGACCGTCTTCCATCGCGATCGGCGCGATCAGCTCCACCGTGAACTTCAGGTTGTCGCCCGGCATCACCATTTCCGTGCCGCTAGGCAGCTCCACCGTGCCGGTCACATCCGTCGTCCGGAAGTAGAACTGCGGCCGGTAGTTCGCGAAGAACGGCGTGTGACGGCCGCCCTCTTCCTTGGTCAGGATATAGGCCTCCGCCTCGAACTTCGTGTGCGGCGTCACCGAGCCGGGCTTGCAGAGTACCTGGCCCCGCTCCACGCCGTCCCGGTCCACACCGCGCAGCAGCGCGCCGATATTGTCGCCCGCCTCGCCGCGGTCCAGCAGCTTGCGGAACATCTCCACACCCGTGCAGGTCGTCTTGGTGGTGTCGCGGATGCCCACGATCTCGATCTCGTCGCCCACATTGATCACGCCCCGCTCGACCCGGCCGGTCACGACCGTACCCCGGCCCGAGATCGAGAACACGTCCTCGATCGGCATCAGGAAGGGCTGGTCCACCGCGCGCGCCGGTGTCGGGATGTAGTCGTCCACCGCCTGCATCAGCTCGGCGATCTTCTGCTCGCCGATCTCCGGGTCGCGGCCTTCCAGCGCGGCCAGCGCCGAGCCCGCGATGATCGGGATGTCATCGCCCGGGTACTCGTAGGAGCTGAGCAGTTCGCGGATCTCCATCTCGACGAGCTCCAGAAGCTCCTCGTCATCGACCTGGTCCACCTTGTTCATGAACACGACCATGTAGGGAATGCCCACCTGGCGGCCCAGAAGGATGTGCTCGCGGGTCTGCGGCATCGGGCCGTCGGCCGCGTTCACCACCAGGATCGCGCCGTCCATCTGCGCCGCGCCGGTGATCATGTTCTTCACGTAGTCCGCATGGCCGGGGCAGTCCACATGCGCATAGTGGCGCGCGTCGGTCTCATACTCCACATGCGCCGTCGAGATCGTGATCCCCCGCGCCCGCTCCTCGGGCGCCGAGTCGATCGACGCGTAATCCTGAAAATCGCCGAACTGCTTCGTGATCGCCGCCGTCAGCGTCGTCTTGCCGTGGTCAACATGCCCAATCGTCCCGATGTTCACATGCGGTTTCGAACGCTCAAACTTTTCCTTCGCCATACCCCTGACGCCTCATGATCTAGGGGGCCGTTTCGACCCCGGTTCCGTATCCGCGCGCTCGTTACCCGAGATGCGGGGGGAAAATCAAGCGTCAGTTGCTGGCTGGCACCGGGCAGGGTGTGGTGCCGGTCGGAACGCAGTCTTCCGGCACACCCTCGGCGGCGGAGGCTTCGGCGACAGCTTCCGACGGATCGATTTCCGCCGCCTCGGCGATGGCGGCGATCTCGGCGGCATCGGCGGCGGCAACATCGGGGTCGATATTGAACCAGTCGGGGTTTTCCAGCATCCAGAGCTGTACCCGGCGGGCCGCGTTCCGGGCAAGGATCTGCATCTGCTCCTCCCGCGAGCGGGTCAGGCCGGATCCGATGATCGATTGCGGACTCGTGCCTTCGAAAACGGTGATCTGGTTTGGCTCCTCATGCAGCTTCGCCTCCGCCGCGTCGTCCCAGACATTGGCGGAAATCACCAGAACGGATTTGGGCGACAACAACACCGGGATCCCGGGTATCGCCAGCGCATAGCCATCCACGTTGATCGCGATATGATACAGCCGGTCCCCTTCATAGGCGCCGAAACGGCGGTCGATCTCGGCCTGCAGCACCGCTTCCCATTCCTCCGGCGTCGCGTTCCGGGACGGGGGGACCTGCTGCATGTTGTCGGCAACCACGATGTTGAAGGCGAGCCGGAAGTCGCCCATGTCGGGCAGATCTTCCTCCAGCGGATCGGGCGCGGCACAGGCCGACAGCAAACCAGCCATGGCAATGGCGGCGATACGGGTCACAAGACGCATGAGGGCTCCCCCGGAAAACAGCAGCGGCCCAGCCATAGCGCAGCGCGCCCCAGCACGCAACGACACGGGCGATTGACGCAGGCCAAGCCCGGCATAGATGACCGGTGAAGGAGCGCTGCGATGCCCGATCCAGTTTCGGTTCCCCTGACCACGCGGCCCTTGGGCGTGCTTGAGAGCTACCGCGCGGCGCGGCGCAACATTCTGGAGATCATCCCGCTTGCCGCCCTGCATCAGCCGATGATCTCGGGCCGGACCGGGCCGCAGCGCTGGCACATGCTGATGTCGCCCCTGGCGATCCGTCGGGTGCTGCTGGAAGCGGTAGAGAACTATCCCAAATCCGAGGCGACCAAATCGATCCTGAAACCGGCCATCGGCAACAGCCTCTTCATTGCCGAAGGGGCCGACTGGCGCTGGCAGCGCCGGGCGGTGGCGCCTGCGTTTTCCGCCCGGAACGTGGCCGCCCTGACCCCGGTCATGACCCGCGCGGCCGAGGCCTCCGCCAGGCGGATCGCGCCATTGGCAAGACCCGGGCGGGCGGTCAACCTGCTCGACCAGATGGTCGCGGCAACCTTCGATGTCATTTCGGATGTCTGTTTCGGCGCCGATGGCGGACTTGACCGGGCAGAGGTTCACGGCGCGCTGGAGGCCTATATCGATCAGGCCGCGCGGGTCAGCGTTCTGGATGTTCTGGGGCTGCCGAGCTGGCTGCCACGGCCGGCGCGGGTTGGCGCCGCGCGCAGCCTGACCCGGATGCAGGCGGATGCGGATGCCGCCATCACCCGCCGCCGGCAGCACGGGCCGGGGACCGACATGGACCTTCTGGATCTGCTGCTGGACGCCGCCGACCCGGAGACGGGCCGCACCATGACGACCGAGGAGTTGCGCGAAAACCTGCTGACCTTCATCGTGGCGGGCCATGAAACCACCGCGCTGACCCTGTCATGGGCGCTCTATCTCTGCGCTTTCGACCCGGAGATACAGAGCGCCGCGCGCATGGAGGCGCAGGAGGTTCTGGGCGCCCGTCCCGCCGGGGCCGGGGATGTCGCGGCGCTTCCCCTGACCCGGCAGATCGTCGAGGAGACGCTGCGCCTCTACCCCGCCGGCGGGTTCCTGTCGCGCACCGCCAGAGCCGCCGACCGGCTGGGCGATGCCGAGATCCGGCCCGGCGACACGGTGATGATCCCGGTCTACGCGCTGCATCGTCATCGCGGCCTCTGGGACAGGCCGGACGCCTTCCACCCTGCCCGTTTCGACGGGCGCAGCAAGATCGACCGCTACCAGTTCCTGCCGTTCAGCGACGGTCCGCGGATCTGCATCGGAGCCAGTTTTGCGATGCAGGAAGCGGTGGTGATCCTCGCGACGCTGCTCACCCGGTTTCGCTTTGCCGCAATCAGGGGACGTGCGCCCAAGCCGGTGATGATCCTCACGCTGAGGCCCGAGGGCGGCGTGTGGCTGGAGGTGACGCCGGTCTGAGAGGCCCTTTGCAGACCTGAGCGCGGGGGGCGGTCCGCGATCTAACGGACCTCCGGCGTCTAGCCTTTGACCCCGCCCGCCGGGGGCGCAGCCATGCCGCAGATGTTTTGCAGGGCGACCCATTCCGCGTCGGACAGGATCGGCCCCGCCTCCACAAACCCGATACCGGCGGCGGCGGCGGAGGCCTCGATCCGGCTCAGAAGCTCGGGATGCGTGTTCAGATGCTGGAAGACGCCCAGTTCGATATCGAGGCCCTGATCCTGCAGCCGTTCGAAAAAGACGCCCAGAGCCCCAGGCGAGACGCCGGCATTGGCCAGAAGCTCGTGGGCATAGGCATCGGCCCGCGCCTCGGCATCGCGGCTGTAGGACGAGGTGATCAGTTGCTGGGTCACGACCGCGGCGGCCGAACCGCCCAGAAAATCGCCATAGAGCAACCCGATGATCCCGAAGGATCCCATGCCCTGCAACACCGCCCGCATCCCGTCACGATGGGCCACATGGCCGATCTCGTGGGCGAGCACGGCGGCGACCTCCTCGGGGCTTTCCGCGGCTTCGATCAGGCCGCGGTGAAGCGTGACATGTCCGCCCGGAAACGCGGTTGCATTCAATGACGGATCGGACACGACGCGCGTGCGCAGCGGGAAGGGCAGCGCGACCCCCCGGGTCAGCCGGGCCTGCATGGCCGCCAGCGCGGCATCGCCCGCCGGGCTGCTGCATTCATGGGCGCCCCGTGCTGGATAGACCTGCTCGAAATAGGTCTGACCCAAAGCGATCTCGGTCTGGGGCGGGATCATCTCGGCCCCACGGTCGGCCATGAAGGGAACCAGACCGAACAGGATCGCGCCGAAGGCCGCCGCCGCGGCACCGATCATGCCCAGAACCTTCAGCAGGGAGCCGTTGGCGGGGCGCAGCGGCCTGAGTTCGGGGATCGCCAGAACCAGGACGCGCAGCGCCTCGGCCTCGCGGATCACCAGACGCGCCGGATCGGTGTCGTCGGGCGTGAAGATGAACGTATCGTCCCGCGCCTGATCGGGAACCTGACGCATGTCGGCAAGGGACCAGCGCAGCACGGCGTGGGTTTCGACATTCTTCAGCTCCAGCACCGCCTGCGGCCCCTCGCCCGACACCCGCAGGCTGACGCGCTGCTGCACCGGGCTGATCCCGTCATAAAGCTCGGCATAGCTCATAGCGGTCTTCGCGGCGAATTCGGGGTTGCCAATGGATTGCAGCATCAGAAGGCAGCTCCCACGTCCAGCGCGTCCGCAAAGCCGCCGGCGTCGCGCGTGTCCTCGCGGTCGCGCTGGCGGATCGTCTCCAGAAGCTCGGGTTCATGAATTTCCAGCGTCTCGGCCACGTGGCGGACCATGGGAAAGGTCAGGAAAAGCTGGCGGAAAACATTGTAGAACACCAGGATCAGCATCACCGCCATCGCGGTGGTCAGCACGATCAGCGTCACCGGCGGGTTTTCGACCAGATCGGTGGATGTAACCCCGACGGCAGCCATGACGCCGAACGCCAGGGCCAGGATGAGCGCGGCGGCAAGACCGCTGGCCACGCCGGTCAGGATACTGCCCAGGATATGGATCCGCACCAGGCTGCGGGTGCGGGGGTGGATGTCGAATTCCAGCCCGTCGCCAAGGGTCTTCATCGATGCCATGATCCGGAAGGACGCGACCCGGTAGTAAGCGGCGAAGAGAAGGATCAGCAGGCCTGCGGGATAGATCGCCAGAAACGGCCAGGTGGTGCCCGAGATATGGAAAAGCGGCATCCCGTTCTGGTCCGTTCCGATCTGCGTCCAGCTGGAGTTGAGAACGCCGTAGACCATCATCGCGACGGTGCCGTAAAGGCAGAACAGAAACGGGATGACCGGGCCGTAAAGCTGCCCGAAATGGCCGAACTGGGTAAAGCGCGCGGTGCCGAACCAGCTTCGGTCGGTCAGGTATTTTTCAAGCTGAAAGGTCCTGAGCGGCAGCAGCAGCCCGAATGACAGAAGCACCAGCAGCCCGTAGAGACAGGCGCGCCAGGCATAGCCCCAGGCCCCCGGCGACATCGCGAACCGGATGCCGCGCCAGCGCGAGCGCGACATGATATAGCGCCGCGCCCGATAGCGCGCCACGAAGATGACCGGGATCAGCGACAGCGGCGCGAGCGTCAGACCATAGATCAGAAAGGCGGACGCGCCCTGCGACGTGAAGATCGCGGCCAGCATGGCCAGGGCATTGAACAGCGCCAGATAGATCGCCAGCAGGATGATCGCGAAAAGGAAGCCGATCAGCTTTTCCTGACCGGTGCCGGTGTATTCCATCGGCGTACCGCCGGGACGGACCGACGACCAGTACCAGCGCCGGAAGCGCGTGGTCTGCCAGAAGCGGTAAAGCCCGAATGTGATGACCGTCAGCAATCCGGTCCTGAACGCCAGTTGAAACAGGTCGCCCCTGTCTCCCGCAAACTCCGTCTTCAGTGCCGGCATGGCGTCCCTTTACGTAAACCGATTATCCCGGGGAAAGCCGCGCGGGGCCATCCGGCCCGCGCTGGCGCGCTTGCCCGTCCATTCGGTCAAATCGGCCTCCGTCCGGGTGCGGCCGGCCGGATCGGACCAGCTCAGACCTTCGGACAGAGCAAAGGCGCGGGCGTCAGACAGGCCCCCGTCCTTGTACTTTTGCAGGCGCACGCCTTTGCCGCGACCCATCTCGGGCAGCTCCTCCAGCGCGAAAACGAGAACCTTGCGGTTCTCTCCCACAGTGGCGACATGATCGTCGCCCGGTGCGAGGGGCTTGCAGACCTTCGCGGTCACATCGCCCCTGACATTCAGCACCTGTTTGCCTGCGCGGGTCTGCGCCACCACATCGGCCTGAGGCACGACGAACCCGTCGCCCGCCGAAGAGGCGACCAACAGCTTGCCGTCAGGCTGATGAATGAACAGATCCACGATTTCGACCTCATTGGGCATGTCCACCATCAGGCGGACGGGTTCCCCCATCCCACGGCCTCCGGGCAAATTTGTGGCAGAAATCGTGTAAAACCTGCCGTTGTTTCCGAAACATAACAACTTGTCGGTGGTTTCCGCATGAAACGCGAAGCGCGGGCCATCGCCGTCGCGGAACTTCAGCTCGGCGCCAAGGTCGATATGCCCCTTCATCGCGCGGATCCAGCCCATCTTGGAGCAGACCACGGTGATCGGCTCCCGCTCGATCATCGCTTCCAGCGGCACATCCTCGACCTCGCCGGCTTCGGCGAACTGCGTGCGGCGGGCGCCGAAATCCGTGGCCTTGCCGAATTGCTTGCGGGTCTCGCGAAGCTGCTCGGCGATCGTGGACCACTGAATGGTGTCGTTTTCCAGCAGATCCTCAAGCCCCGCGCGTTCCTCCATCAGGGCTTCCTGTTCGCGCAGCAGCTCGATTTCCTCCAGCCGGCGCAGGGAGCGCAGGCGCATGTTCAGGATCGCTTCGGCCTGCACCTCGCTCAGTTCCCCTTCGCCGGGCGGGGGCGTCACGTAATCCGCCTCGGAAGTTGCGCGCACGAAGTCGCGCCCCCAATCCTCCCGCATGAGTGCGGCCTTCGGATCCTCGTCGTAGCGGATGATGTCGATAACGCGGTCGAGGTTCAGAAACGCGATGATGAACCCTTCCAGCACCTCCAGCCGGTGGTCGATCTTCTCCATCCGGTGCTCCGACCGGCGGATCAACACATCGCGGCGATGATCGAGGAAGGCGCGCAGCACCTCTTTCAGCGAACAGACCTTGGGCGTCTGCCCGTCGATCAGCACGTTCATGTTCAGGCTGAAGCGCGTTTCCAGATCGGAATTGCGATAGAGCATGCCCATCAGCAGGTCGCGATCCACGGTCTTGGCGCGCGGTTCCAGAACGATGCGGATATCATCGGCGGATTCGTCCCGCACATCGGCGAGGATCGGGATCTTCTTGGTCTGGATCAGTTCGGCCAGCTTCTCGATCAGCTTGGATTTCTGCACCTGATAGGGGATTTCCGTGACGACGATCTGCCACTGACCCCGGCCCAGATCCTCCACCTCCCATTTTGCACGCAACCGGAAGGCGCCGCGCCCGGTGCGGTAGGTCTCCGCCATGCTCTCGGGCGGCTCGACGATCACGCCGCCGGTCGGAAAATCGGGCCCTTTGACATAGTTCAGAAGCGTGTCGTCCCGGGCATCGGGGGTCTTGATCAGATGCAGGCAGGCCTCGATCAGTTCGTCCAGATTGTGCGGCGGAATGTTCGTGGCCATCCCCACGGCAATGCCGGAGGAACCGTTCGCCAAAAGGTTCGGAAGCGCGGCGGGAAGCACCACGGGCTCCTGCAGGGTGCCATCGTAATTGTCCCTGAAATCGACCGCATTCTCCGCCAGCCCTTCCAGCAACGCCTCGGCGATCGAGGTCATGCGCGCCTCGGTGTACCGGCTGGCGGCAGGGTTGTCGCCGTCGATATTGCCAAAGTTCCCCTGCCCGTCGACCAGCGGATAGCGAATGGTGAAATCCTGGGCCAGACGCGCCATCGCGTCGTAGATCGCCGCATCCCCGTGCGGGTGATAATTCCCCATCACGTCGCCGCTGATCTTCGCGGATTTGCGAAAGCCGCCGGTCGACGCCAGACGCAACTCCCGCATCGCGAACAGAATCCGCCGATGGACAGGCTTCAGCCCGTCGCGCGCATCTGGCAGCGCGCGGTGCATGATCGTGCTGAGCGCGTATTGCAAATACCGGGAACCGATCGCCCGGCTGAGCGACTCGGTCAGGTCTTTTTTGTCTTCTGGCGTGTTCTGCTCGCTCATTTGATCCCCCTGATACGCAAGGACCGGTCACCCGTAAAGGAACCAAAAGCGTCCAAACGGCGTTTTTCCTCCATATCAGAATCGGTGACTCGGCAATAAGATGCCGACGTCATTTGATGAGTAACGTTTTTGAGGATTACTGCCATGATCCGCCTGACTGTCTTGTTATGCGCCACACTTTACGCCGGAATGATCATTCTTCCGGAAGCTCTCGACCCCGCCGACCGGCACGATAACGCCTCCGCCGGCCTGACTGCCGGTACGGCAGCGGACAGCGCGGCGGTCGACGCGTCCGTGAACCTGGTGGCCCAGGGCTTGCTGGTGCCGGCGGCCATGACCGCAGACGAACCGGCGACCCCTCAGCCGATGCTGATGACCGCATCGCTCAACACCACGACGGACGTGCCGATCCTCTCCGAACCTGCGCCACAGTCGGCAATGATCATAGAGACTGCGAATGGCGAGCGGATCGAGGTGGACGCTGTCATCAACCCCGGTCTGATCGATGCGCCGGATGTGGTCAGTGTCGCGGCGGCAACTCCGGTCCCGGTGCAATCCGACGCAGCTTCGCCCGCCGCGAAAGAGATGGTCTATGTCACCGGAAGCCGCGTGAACATGCGCGCAGGCCCGTCGACGCAAAACCCCGTCCTTATGGCGCTTGGATACGGTGCGGAAGCCGAGCTTATCGAAGAGATGCCCAATGGCTGGGTGCAGATCCGCCACACGGAGTCCGGCCGCGTCGGATACATGGCCGGGCGCTTCCTGTCGCCGGATCAACCCTGACCATTGCCCTCGCACCGCCCCTGCCCTAGGCATCGACATGCATTGGGGCAAGAGGACTGCATGGCAAAATCCATCCTGATCACCGGGTGTTCATCCGGTCTGGGAGAGGACGCGGCGCGGACGCTCGCCGCGCGCGGATGGCGCGTGTTCGCGACCTGTCGCAACGGCCGGGATGTGGCGCGGCTGGAAAGTGAAGGGCTGGAGAGTTTCGCGCTGGATGTGGCCGACCCGGAGAGTATCGCCGAGGGTATGGCCGAGGTTCTGCGCCGCACGGGCGGAACGCTGGACGCCCTCTTCAACAATGCAGGCTACGGGTTGCCGGGCGCGATGGAGGATGTCCCGCCCGCCGCATTGCGCGAGATATTCGAGACAAATGTCTTCGGGCTTCACGATCTGACCCGCCGCGCCGTTGCCGTGATGCGGGCGCAGGGCGGATATGGCCGCATCGTTCAGCACTCCTCAGCGCTCGGTCGGGTGCCTATCCGCTGGCGGGGGGCCTATACCGCCAGCAAACACGCCGTCGAGGGGCTGACCGACACGCTGCGGCTGGAATTGCGGGGCACGGGGATCCATGTGTCGACCCTGAATACCGGGCCGGTCAGTTCGAAATTCCGGGTGAACTCGATCCCGGGCTTCGAGAAATGGATCGACTGGGAGACCTCCGCCATCGCGGATCTGTATCGCGATCAGCTTCTGCGCCATCTCTACGAGACGACCGGCAAGGCGCCTTTCCAGCTGGAGCCGCCCGCCGTGACCGCGAAACTGATCCACGCACTGGAAGCGCCGCGCCCCCGCGCGCGCTATTTCATCACCACCGCAACCTGGATTGTCGAGATCGCCCGGCGCATCCTGCCGCAGCGGGTTTTTGACTGGATGGTCGCCAAGGCCTAGTCATGGGCCACAAACCGGCTACATCGCCCGCAATCAACGAAAAGGACGTGCCATGCTTTCCGACCCGCTTTTCATTCTCGTGGCGCTGGCCTGTTTCGGGGTGCTGGTGGTGCTGCTGATGGGCATCAACTCATTCCGCATAGGCGGCGAGTACAACCGCAAGAACGCCAATAAATTCATGCGCTGGCGGTTGCTGGCGCAGTTCGTCGCGGTGCTGCTCATCCTCGTTTTCGTGCTTTTCCGTCGTCAGGCAGGGGGCTGATCCAGATGGTCGTTCTGAACAAGATATACACAAAAACCGGCGATGCCGGAGAAACCGCCCTCGGCGATGGCACCCGGGTGGCCAAGCACTCCATGCGGGTGGCGGCCTACGGGACGGTGGACGAGCTGAACGCCACGCTTGGCATGGCCCGTCTGGCCGCCGAAGGCGAGCTGGACGACAGGCTGGCCGCCATTCAGAACGATCTGTTCGATCTGGGCGCCGACCTGTGCACGCCCGGCATGGAAAAGGACGCGGACCGGGAGTATCCGCCGCTTCGCATCGCCGAAAGCCAGGTGTTGCGGCTCGAGTCCGAAATCGACGGGATGAACGCGAAACTGACACCGCTCCGCAGCTTCATCCTGCCGGGAGGGTCTGCGCTGGCCGCGCATCTGCATGTCTGCCGGACGGTGGCCCGCCGCGCCGAACGCATCAGCGTGGAGCTGGCAACGATGGAGTCGGTCAATCCAGAGGGCGTGAAGTATCTCAACCGCCTGTCCGACTGGTTCTTCGTCGCCGGGCGTATCGCCAATAATGACGGCAAGGACGATGTCTTGTGGGTGCCGGGGGCCAACCGCTGAACACGGGCGGCGGTCATCTCGGGGCCAGCACCATACGAACGGACCAGGCGCGGACGGGCGCATGCCCTCTTCCTGGGGCCGGGTGGCGGCCCCGCTCATGCCGGTTCTCAAAGCTCGATCAGGGTGCCAGTCGATCCCCGCGGCGCTCACCTACGCGGTCATCGCATCCAGATCTCACACTCCGGTATTCGGCATGACCGGTTTTTCTTTCCCCGCGAAACAATCCGTGATCCCGTCTGAAGGCGCAAAGAGCGTGGGTCCGGCACCCTGCTGCGGCCACAGCGTTTCTTCGTTATCCGGGCCGGAAGCCCCCTGATATCAGGGGGCTGTCGCCTCAACCCGTTTCGCCCCGAAGACAACCCCGCTTATCCCAAGAACCGCCTTCCTGTGACCGCCCCTCTCCCGTTTCGGCGGAACGGCACGGCCCTGCGGACCCGGGGGTAACGTTACGGGATCGCCAATTGACGGGTGGGAATTTTGATATACTCTAAAGGGATACACAAATCAGGGCCGCACCATGTTGCCACGCCGTCAGCCAGATGCCTATAGCCGCGCCGAATATGTCTCGGACGCGGTGGTGCATGTGTCGGGACTGTCGGCAGCGATGATCGGCGGGCCGGTGATGATCACATTGGCCGCCGTCTGGATCGGTGACGCCACGATCATCACGGCCACGGCCATCTACACCGTCTGCCTGATCGCGATGCTGCTTTGCTCGGCGCTCTACAACATGATCCTGACGCCAAGCTGGCAGGATCAGCTGCGCCGCATCGACCAGTCCGCGATCTATCTCAAGATCGCCGGAACCTACACGCCGGTACTTGTGTTGACCGGGGCCCATGCCGGGTGGTTTCTGGCGGGCATATGGGGCGTGGCGCTGGCCGGCGCCTCGATCATCCTGTTCAGCGCCCGGCGCCACCGCTACCTCGCCTTGGCGCTTTATCTGGGTCTGGGCTGGGCCGGGGTCGCCTTTGGCGGGCCGATCCTTGCAGGTCTCAGCCAGGCCGGGCTGATCCTCCTGCTGATCGGCGGGCTGACCTATACCGCCGGTGTCATCTTCCACGTGTGGGAAAACCTGCCCTTTCACAACACGATCTGGCACGTCTTCGTTCTGGTCGCGTCCGGCGTGATTTACGCCGCTGTCCTCGTCGAGCTGGCCCACGCCGCCGGCAGTTGACGTAACATCAGACCAACGTAACGCGGCGTCGCAAAACCCTCCTGCGTCGATTTTGGACTGTTTTCACCTGCCCAAGAACGATAACACACCTCGGGAATGAAGGATGTGTCTGGGCCATTCCGCCCGGTCCAAGAACAGGAGTGACGTGCAGATGAAGGTGTTGGTGCCTGTGAAGCGCGTGATTGACTACAACGTGAAGGTCCGTGTGAAGGCGGACGGGTCCGGGGTCGATCTCGCCAATGTCAAAATGTCGATGAACCCGTTTGACGAGATCGCCGTCGAAGAGGCCATCCGCCTGCGCGAAGCCGGCAAGGCGGAAGAGGTCGTCGCCGTTTCGATCGGTGTCAAACAGGCGCAGGAAACCCTGCGCACCGCGCTGGCCATGGGCGCCGATCGGGCCATTCTGGTTATCGCCGCCGACGATGTTCACCAGGATATCGAGCCGCTGGCGGTCGCGAAAATCCTGAAAGCCGTGATCGACGAGGAACAGCCCGGGCTGGTTCTGGCCGGCAAACAGGCCATCGACAACGACATGAACGCCACCGGCCAGATGCTTGCCGCCATTCTGGGCTGGTCTCAGGCCACGTTCGCCTCGGGCATCGAGATCGACGGCGACAGTGCGAAGGTCACCCGTGAGGTCGATGGCGGTTTGCAGACCATCGACGTGAAGATGCCCGCTATCGTCACGGTCGACCTGCGCCTGAACGAGCCACGCTATGCCAGCCTGCCGAACATCATGAAAGCCAAGAAGAAGCCGCTGGATGAAAAGACGGCCGCCGATTACGGCGTTGATGTCACGCCCCGGCTGGAGATCCTGAAAACCGCCGAGCCCGAAAGCCGCAAGGCCGGGGTGATGGTCGGTTCGGTGGACGAGCTGATTGCGAAACTCAAAGACGAAGCGGGGGTGATCTGATGGCTGTTCTGGTTCTTGCCGAAGTGACCGATGGCGCGCTGGCGATGGATGCCACCGCCAAGGCCGTGACCGCCGCGAAAGCGCTTGGCGATGTGACGCTGCTTTGCGTCGGCGCATCGGCCAAAGCCGCCGCGGACGAGGCCGCCACCATCGACGGTGTGGCCAAGGTGCTCTGCGCCGAAGACCCGCTTTACGGCCACCGCCTGGCCGAGCCGGTCGCCGATCTGATCGTCAGCCTTGCGAGCGACTACACCCACATCACCGCGCCCGCGACGACGGATGCGAAAAACATCATGCCGCGCGTTGCGGCGCTGCTCGACGTGATGGTGATCTCCGATGCGACCGCCGTGGTCGATGCCGATACGTTCGAGCGCCCGGTCTATGCGGGCAACGCGGTCCAGACGGTGAAATCCTCCGACGCCACGAAGGTCATCACCTTCCGGACCTCCACCTTCGATGCAGCCCCCACCGGCGGCGCCGCTCCGGTGGAGATGATCGGTGCCGCAGGCGATCCCGGTCTCTCCTCCTGGGTGGAAGACAAGGTCGCGGCCTCCGACCGGCCCGAGCTGACCTCCGCCGGCATTGTCGTCTCCGGCGGGCGCGGCGTGGGCTCGGAAGAGCAGTTCGCGATCATCGAAGGTCTGGCCGACAAACTGGGCGCCGCGGTCGGGGCCTCCCGCGCGGCGGTCGACAGCGGTTACGCTCCGAACGACTGGCAGGTGGGACAGACCGGCAAGGTCGTGGCCCCGGATCTTTACATCGCCGTTGGCATTTCAGGCGCGATTCAGCATCTGGCCGGCATGAAAGACAGCAAGGTCATCGTCGCGATCAACAAGGACGAGGAAGCGCCGATTTTCCAGGTCGCCGATTACGGCCTTGTTGCGGACCTTTTCGATGCCGTGCCGGAGCTGACCGAAAAACTCGGCTGACCCCGGGGCCATCGTTTCACGCTGAAAAAGCCCGCCGGTCCGATCGGCGGGCTTTTTTTCTATCCGGCAAGACGTTGCGCCAGTTCCTCCGCCGCGCGGGCGTGAACCATCGGGCCCGGCAGCACCCTGGCCGCCGCCTCCTCCCGAAGCGCGAAGAACATGCCGCGGGTGGGCGTCTGCCGCTCCGCCTCCGCCGTGACCGCCAGGCTGAGCGACGCGGCCTCCGCGGCCACTTCCTCCAGCATGTCTGCGGTGATGAACAGCGGGTCACTGCCCAATGCATTCTCCCTTGGCTCCTGCTCAGGGGTATGATCGGCGATCCAGAGCAGATGCACGGGCACCTTGATCCGCCCCATCAGTTGGCGCATCCGGGCAAGCCAGGCCTGTTGCAGTTCGCCCACCACGATCCGGAATCGGTCTTTGGACAGCACCTGCAAGGTCGACAGCATGTGCCGCGTGAAATGGAACTCGGTAAAATCGACGTCCCGATAGATCGTCTGCAGCAGGCTTGAGGCTTTCAGGAACCGGTCGTTGCGGCGCGGGTGCACCTGATAGAACCGGTTGGTCATGTTCTGGGCCCCGGTGATTTGCAGCACCACCGCGTCGGCGCCTTCGATGGCCCCGGCAATCGCCTTGTCATGCAGGATCAGATCCAGCCCGCCATTCATCGCCCCCATATTCACCACCGGCCGATCCAGCCGGTCGCCCAGTTGCTCCGGAAATGGCGCACTGACGAACTTTCCATAGGTCTCGGACGCACCGAGACAGAGTATGTACGGTCCGCTCAGATCCTGCGCCGGACCGCGAAACATCATTTGCGAGCCGGGATACTGTACCGGCTGATATTCAAGAGGCCCATGCCCCGGTTGTGCAAAGCTCATCGCTTGGCTCCCACCTTATTTCGACTCACCCGAGCCCAATCTCGCGCGGAGCCGTTTCCAAAGGGCTAAACGGCAAAATTGAGGAGCTTTTTCACAGAATCCGTCGCGGTTCAGGGCCCTTGTGCGCAGGCGCGAACGAGGCCTATGGTGCGGCGGAAATCGGACGCGGAAAGGATGCCGGGCATGGACATTCAGAAGATCGGTATCGTCGGCGCGGGACAAATGGGCAACGGCATCGCGCATGTCTGTGCGCTTGCGGGCTATGACGTTGTTCTGAATGATATTTCCCAGGATATGCTCGACAAGGCCCTGGCCCTGATAGACCGCAATCTGGAACGCCAGGTCAGTCGCGGAAAAATCAGCGATGAAGAAAAACAGGCCGCCATGGCGCGGATTTCCACGACGCTGGTTCTGACCGAACTGGGGCCGTCGGATCTGATTATCGAAGCCGCCACGGAACGCGAGACGGTCAAGCAGGCGATCTTCGAAGATCTTTTGCCGCACCTGAAGCCTGAAACGATCCTCACATCGAACACGTCCTCGATCTCGATCACACGGCTGGCCAGCCGCACCGACCGACCCGAAAAGTTCATGGGCTTCCACTTCATGAACCCGGTGCCGGTGATGCAACTGGTCGAACTGATCCGCGGTATCGCCACCGACGAGGCGACGTTCGCCGCCTGCAAGGCTGTGGTCGACAAGCTGGGCAAGACGGCCGCCACGGCGGAGGATTTCCCCGCCTTCATCGTCAACAGGATCCTGATGCCGATGATCAACGAAGCGGTCTATACGCTCTATGAAGGCGTCGGCAATGTCCGCTCGATCGACGAATCGCTGAAACTGGGGGCCAACCATCCGATGGGGCCGCTGGAGCTTGCGGATTTCATCGGTCTGGACACCTGCCTGGCGATCATGAACGTGCTTCACGACGGGCTGGCGGACACAAAATACCGGCCCTGCCCGCTGCTCACCAAATATGTCGAAGCCGGATGGCTTGGCCGCAAGACCGAGCGCGGGTTCTACGACTACCGTGGCGACACGCCCGTCCCCACGCGGTGAATGCGGACAGAAGCCGGTTCGCAGCGTTTGCGCGAAACCGGCGGCGCCAGGCGCAGGTCAGGCCTGATCGGGGTTCTCTTTCAGCGACAACGTCCGCGCGCGCAGCCACGCCATGAACTGGCGCGGGTTTCCGATCCGCTCTTCCCAATCCGCAGGCGGTATCGGGTTGCCGATGATCGGGGCCTGCGGCTTGTCGAACGCATGCACGACTTCATGGATCAGCATGCCCTGCCGCAAAACCGGGGAAATCCGGTTGGCGATCTGATACCAGCGTGAATTGGACCCCTGGAAGAAACAGGGCACGATCGTGGCCCCGGATTTGCGGATCATCTTGGCGGTGAAGACGTTCCATTCCGCCTCGATCGCGGGACCCATCATGGTTTTCGAGGCCGCCACCACGCCCGAGGGGAACAGCGCGATCAGCCCTTTGTGCTCCAGATGGTCCATGGCCTGGGCACGCATCTCGATCATCATCTTCTGCGCGTCGGGCTGATGCGGGAACGGGACCGGGATCATGTAGCTGGCCGCGCTGTCGTCGATCCCTGTGAGAATGGAGCGGCTGAGAATGCGGTAATCGTCACGCCGCCGCCCGATAAGATCGGCCAGAATCATGCCATCGACAAGCCCGTGAGGGTGGTTGGCGACGAACACGACCGGGCCCGTGGCGGGGATGCGGTCAAGCTGCGCCTGCGGGGTCTGCAACTCGATCCCCATGGCTTTCATCGTCGCGGGCCAGAAGGCCTGACCGGACGGGGCACCCAGACGCTCGAACTCGCGCACGCGGCGCATGATCGTCAGCTTTCCGGTCATCCATTCGATGGCCTTGATGGAATGCCGCGTCAGAACGCTGTCAAAGGAATTGGCATAGGTCAGCGTGCGGTGATCGTAGACAATGGAAGAGCGCCGGCCAACCGGCCGATTTCTGGGTTTCACACTGGGCGTGGTGATATCGGTCAACGCACCCTGTCCCCTCGGGCTTCCCTCGGCACGGGGTCAGTTGCCTTCGCCAAACTTGTCGGCCACCAGGGCTTCCAATGCATCGGCCAAGGCCTCGGCATCCGTGCCACATGTTTCAACCTCAATAGAGGTTCCTTGAGAGGCTGCCAACATCAAAAGGCCCATAATCGAGTCCCCGGCAGCACTTAGCCCATCCCGCCGAACGGTCGCCGTGGCGTCGAATTCCTCGACGACTTCGACGAATCTGGCCGAGGCGCGGGCGTGCAGCCCCTTGACGTTCACGATCTTCAGATCGCGGATGACCGGGTCGCTCATTCAGGGGCACCATCGAAGCTGTCGATGTAGCGCCGTCCGGCCTCGGCCGCGCGGTCGACCGCGATCTCGACGGGCAGATGCCGGGATTTCGCCAGCTTGATCAGCATCGGCAGGTTCACACCGGTCAGGATCTTCCGGTTCTGTGGCCGGCAGGCCTTCAGCGACAGGTTGGAGGGCGATCCGCCATACATATCGGTCACCACGACCACGCCATCCCCGGTATCGACCTGATCCGCGGCTTCGCAGATCTCGAACATCCGCGCGGCCCGGTCGTCATCGGCACCGACCGGGATCGCGATCACCGCTGCCTGCTGGCCCACAACATGCTCGGTCGCGTTCAAAAGCTCCCGCGCCAGGCCTCCATGTGCAACGATAACGATACCGATCAACTCTTGTGCTTTCCGGCTTACGGCGTCTGGATCACGCCACGCCTCTCCAGTTCCCGATGTCTTTTAGACACCTGCCATCCGGCACGCGCAAGATGGGCGGCCAGGTTTTCGGCCATTGCGACCGACCGGTGTTGCCCGCCGGTACACCCGAAGGCCACATTCAGATGGCTTTTACCCTCGTCACGATAGGCGGGCAGCAGCGTTTCGATCAGCTGCGTCACCTGATCGGCGAAGGCCGGAAACCGGGGATCGTCGGCGATATAGGCCGCCACCGCCGGGTCGCGGCCGTCCAGTGCGCGCAGGTCGTCCCGCCAGTAGGGGTTGCGCAGGAACCGGCAGTCGAAAACCAGATCGGCACCGGTGGGCAGCCCGCGCTTGTAGGAGAATGACTGGACCGACAGCGCCAGCTTCTGCTGCCCGCCCGAGGCGAACCAGCGGTTGATCTCGGCGCGCAGGTCATGGGGCGTCATCTCGGACGTGTCGATCAGGATACCGGCACGGGCCCGCACCGGGGCCAGCAGATCCTGCTCGAGCCGGATGCCGAGCATCGGCTGGTCTTCCGGGGCCAGCGGGTGACGACGCCGGGTTTCGGAATAGCGCCGCTCCAACACCTCGGCGGCGCAGTCGAGAAAGACCAGATCGGCGAGGATTTCGGGATCCACGGCAAGCCTGTCGACCGCGGCGATCAGGGCCTGCGCGCTGAAATCGCGATTTCTGGGATCCGTGCCAAGCGCCAGCGGGCGGGTGATCGGCGGGCCTTCCAGCAGCCGCGGCAGGAGGCTGAGCGGGAGATTGTCGATCGCCTCGAAGCCCAGATCCTCCAGCGCGCGGATGGCCGTGGACCGGCCAGCCCCGGAAGGACCGGAGACAAAGACGACCCGCGCGCCTTCTTCCGCCATGGAACTCCGGGCACCGTCTTCCTGTCGGGATCTGTCGGGCTCAGGCATCGGGTTCTCCACCAAGGGGTGCCGGGGGCTCAGGCCACGCGCCCGCCGCGCAGATACTGGATCAGCACCGCCCAGAGCGTGGGCTGACCGGCGCCATGGATCAACTCCGCGCTGGCACCGGCCCAAGCGACCTTCCGTCGCGGCGGCAGGCGCCGGGTGTCGTCACGGCCAAGGTCCACGGCCAGCCGCAGGGGGACCGGGGCCCGCGCGCAATCCACGGCAAGAAGGCCCACATGCCGCGCCTCGATCATCGCGGGCGCCTCGGGCGGAGCGCTCAGCATCAGGGTCCCGTCGCGCACCGAAACCCATGCGCCGTCATCCGCGATCAGATCCGCGCCATGGGCCACCAGCATCAGCGCAAGAGCGGATTTGCCGCTGCCCGACGGGCCAAGCAGCAGAACGCCCTGCCCTTGCAGGCTGACGGCAGTCCCATGGCAATGCAGGTGATCCTCGAACGCGGTGCCGTAGGTTTCCAGAGCGCGGACAAGATCGGCCGCATCCCGATCCATGGCGTCAGACCGGCAGGCCGACCACGAAACGCGCACCAAGCGGTTCGGAGGTCACGTCGGCTTCGGTCGGGCGGATGTTCTCCGCCCAGATCACTCCGCCATGTGCCTCGACAATCTGCTTGGAAATTGCAAGGCCAAGCCCGGAGTGATCGCCGAACTGCTGCACCGGGCGTTCCGAATAGAACCGGTTGAACACCTTGGTCAGCGCCTCTTCGGGAATGCCGGGGCCGGTATCCTCCACAACGATCAGAACGCGGTTCTGGCGTTTGCGCGCCCAGATACGGACCGCGTCGCCGGGCTGACAGAAGGAAATCGCATTGGTGATCAGATTGACGAACACCTGGGCCAGACGCCCCTCCAGACCGTTGATGAGGATCGGTTCCGGAGGCAGATCGGCAATGAAGTCCACACCCGATTTTTCCGCCTCTTCGCCGTGATAGCCGCTCAGGCTGTCCAGCATGCGGATCAGGTCGAACTCCTCTTCTTCCTCCTTGACCAGGTCGCTGTCCAGCCGGGATGCATTCGAGATGTCGGACACCAGCCGATCCAGTCGTTTCACGTCATGTTCGATGACTTCCAGCAAGCGGTTGCGCTGATCTTCGGTCTTGGCAAGCCGCATGGTGCCGACGGCCGATTGCAGTGACGCGAGAGGGTTCTTGATCTCGTGGGAGACGTCGGCCGCGAACTGCTCGTTTGAATCGATCCGGTCATAGAGAGCGCCGACCATTCCGCGAAGCGCTCCAGACAGCCGCCCGATCTCGTCCGGCCGCCCGGTCAGATCGGGGATGCGAACGCGGGTGGGGCTCATCTTGCGGGCATTCTTGTCGCGGCCAAGCTCGGCGGCGGCGGACAGATCCGACAGCGGATTGGCGATGGTCGAGGCCAGAACCAGACTGAGACCGATCGAGACCAGAAGCGCGATCACGAACATCTGCAGAAGCTGTTCGCGTTCCGCCCGCACAAGCTGATCGATCTCGCCCGCGGCCGTGGTCACCGCGACCACACCGATCATGCCGTTGCTGCCCTCGATCGGGGTGGCGGCGGTATAGACGGTGCCCGTGGTCTCCACCCCGCGCCGCATCACGGTACCGCCATTCAGCGCATAATCGATCAGCGCGCGGGCCAGTTGCTCTTCATCCGGTGGAACCGAGGGTTCGTCTTCGTTGGACAGAAGTGCCGCAATACCGTCCCAGACCGTATTGAGGAAATCGGTGATCAGCAGCGTTCGTGGGGGCCGGTCATCGTCAAGACCCTGCACCGGGCGCACGGGGTTGCGCGCAACCGTGTCGGTGGAGGCGACCAGAACCCCGGAGGACGCATAGACAAAGACATCCACACCTTCAGTCAAGCCGATGCGGCTCAGGACCTCCTCGGGGTTGATGCCGTCGCCGGTGATGAGGTCGGCGGGCGCATTGCGCGGCAGGCTCGCCTCGAACACATCGGCGATCAACTGCGCCTCGATCGCCAGACCGCGTTCGCGTTGCAGAACAAGGCTGTCGCGAAACGGGTTCAGATAGAGCACGCCCGCGACCAGAACCACGATGGCCAGCAGGTTGAAGACGATGATCTTGCGTGCCAGAGGCGACCGCTTGAGCGAGAACATGCCGCGCCGCTGCCGCGCAGCCCGCAACTCGGATTCGACCGCACCCTGCGGCCGATCCCAGTCCTCTCCAAGCACGATATCCGCCCTGTCCCGGGCGCGCCTGTTGGTCATGGAAAGATCCGAAGCCAGAGTCATCTACTCTTCGTTGTAGCGGTAGCCGATGCCATAAAGCGTCTCGATTGCGGAAAATTCGTCATCCGCCTGCCGCATCTTCTTGCGCAGCCGCTTGATATGGCTGTCGATGGTCCGGTCATCGACATAGACCTGCTCGTCATAAGCGACATCCATGAGCTGATCGCGGGATTTCACGAAACCCGGCCTCTGTGCCAATGCCTGCAGCAGCAGAAATTCGGTCACGGTCAGCGAGACATCGTTGCCTTTCCAGGTGACGGCATGGCGCAGCGGATCCATCGACAACTGCCCGCGAACCAGCACCTGGCTTTCCTCGGGCGTGTCGGTCGCATCCGATGCGATCGCTTCCTGCCGGCGCAGGATCGAGCGGATCCGCTCGACCAGAAGCCGCTGCGAAAAGGGCTTTTTCACATAGTCGTCCGCGCCCATGCGCAGGCCCATCAACTCATCGATCTCATCGTCCTTGGAGGTAAGAAAAATGACCGGAACCTTGGATTTCTGCCGCAGGCGCTGCAACAGGTCCATCCCGTCCATACGCGGCATCTTGATGTCCAGAACGGCAAGCTCCGGCATCCGCCGGGTGAACGCATCCAGCGCGCTCTGGCCATCGTTGTAGGTTTCGACCTCAAAACCCTCTGCCTCAAGGGTCATGGAAACGGAGGTCAGGATATTCCTGTCGTCATCGACAAGCGCGATCCGTGACATGCTGTCATCCTTATACTGCTCGGTTGCCTTATTTTTTCCTCATTCTCCGGTCTTCGCGCTTTAGAATCAATCTCTAACTTGCGAATCGCGCGGGCGGCGCGCTGCAATTCAGACCTTTTCGGCGTTAAAGCCGCCCTAATGGTGCAAAAATGTTTCGCTTTGGTTGCGCTAACTGTGCGGCTCTGTCCTGTTCACCGCCAAAATCGTCATGTTATATGGGCCACGCACCGGTGGGCTGACGCACTCACCGACGGGATTTCCACCCTAGGACCGGGCCAATCCGGACAAGGAGCTTGCATATGAAAATCGGGCGCGTGAACCCAGCCCAGACGCTGGACCAGCAAGGCATCACCGGGCTTGGCACCGTCTACTACAACCTGCTGGAACCCGCCCTGATCGAAGAGGCGCTGAAACGCGGCGAGGGCACGCTTGGCCAGGGCGGCGCGTTGCTGGTGACCACAGGCAAGCACACGGGCCGGTCGCCGAACGACAAGTTCGTGGTGCGCAGCGCATCGGTCGAAGACACGATCTGGTGGGACAACAACGCCCCGATGGAACCCGCGGCCTTCGACCGGCTTCACGCCGACATGCTCAAGCACATGCAGGGCCGCGACTATTTCGTCCAGGATCTCTATGGCGGCGCCGACCCGGATCATCGGCTGGATGTGCGTCTGGTGACCGAACTGGCCTGGCATGGGCTGTTCATCCGCCACATGCTGCGCCGCCCGGAAGCCGAAGAGCTTGCCCGTTTCGCGCCGGAATTCACGATCCTGAACTGCCCCGGCTTTCAGGCCGACCCGGACCGCCACGGATGCCGCAGCGAAACGGTTATCGCCCTGAATTTCGAGAAGAAACTCATCCTTATCGGCGGCACCGCCTATGCCGGCGAAAACAAGAAATCGGTGTTCACGCTGCTCAACTACATCCTGCCCGGCAAGGGTGTGATGGCAATGCACTGCTCGGCCAATCATGCGATCGGTAACCCTGGGGATTCGGCCGTTTTCTTCGGTCTGTCCGGAACCGGAAAGACGACGCTGAGCGCCGATCCGGGCCGGGTTCTGATCGGCGATGACGAACACGGCTGGTCCGAGAACGGCATCTTCAACTTCGAGGGCGGCTGCTACGCCAAGACCATCAACCTGAGCCCGACCGCTGAGCCCGAGATCTATGCCACCACCGGCAAGTTCGGCACGGTGATCGAAAACATGGTCTTCGACCCCGACACGTTCGATCTGGATTTCGAGGATGACAGCCTGACGGCCAATACGCGCTGTGCCTACCCGTTGCATTACATCTCGAATGCAAGCGAGACCGCGCGGGCCGGACACCCGAGCAACATCATCATGCTGACCTGCGATGCCTTCGGTGTGTTGCCGCCCATCGCCCGGCTGACCCCGGCGCAGGCAATGTACCACTTCCTGAGCGGCTTCACCTCCAAGGTGGCCGGCACCGAACGCGGCGTGACGGAGCCCGAGCCGACCTTCTCGACCTGTTTCGGCGCGCCCTTCATGCCGCGCCGGCCCGAGGTCTATGGCAGCCTACTGCGGGAACAGATCGACCGCCACGCCGCGACCTGCTGGCTCGTCAATACCGGCTGGACCGGCGGCGCCTACGGGACCGGTGCCCGCATGCCGATCCGCGCGACACGGGCCTTGCTCGCCGCGGCCCTGGACGGGACCCTGAACAAGGGCGCGTTCCGCCGCGATCCGAATTTCGGCTTCGAGGTGCCCACGGAGGCACCGGGCGTGGCCGAAGTTCTGCTCGACCCGCGCCGCACCTGGTCTGTGAACGAGGAATACGACGCCCAGGCCGCCAAGCTGGTGCAGATGTTTGCCGACAATTTCGCGCAATACGTGCCGTTCATCGACGAGGACGTGAAAGCCGCCGCCATCGGCTGAGCCTCATCCAACCCGCTGCCCCGGAAACCGGAGGCGGCGGGAACATGCCAAGACCCGCGTGAAAACAGCATTCCGCTCGACTCATGGGCACCGCTCACTACCCTAGGCTGTGGTGCCCAGTGCCAGTTTGCCAGTTTCACAGGGAGTTATCCGGCATGAAATCTGCTTTTGCTTTTCTTCCGCTCAGCCTGTTCGTTCTGACCGCCTGCAATTTCCCCGAACCGTCCGAAACCATGATCGCATCCCAGTCCAACACCTCGCCATCCTACCGGCAGGGCTTCGATGACGGGTGCCATTCGGGGCGTCAGGCGGCCGGATCGCTGTTTGACCAGTTCCGGAAGGACCAGCAGCGGTTCAACTTTGACCCCGAATATGCGCAGGGCTGGTCCGATGCCTTCCGGCAATGCGAAAGCCGGGAGGAAGCCGTGAACCGTCAGATGCGGTCAGCGGCCGCGATCAATGCGATCAACAGTTCCCGGGAGAACCGGTTCGACCGCATCCTGGAAGGCATCGATTACTCCGGTCTTGAAGGGTTCGGGCAATGAGTTCGGAAATTCGCTAACCCAACAGACCGCGACGGACCAGATTGGCACCCGCCACCACCAGCACGATCAGGGTGATCTTGCGAAACACCTCCGCGTCCAGCCGGTCGCTCAGCCAGAAACCCACCTGCATGCCCAGAAAGGCCGGGATCAGCAGGGCCGCCGAAAACGGCGCGGTGACCGTGTTCAACACCCCCGATTGCAGATGCCCGATCAGCAGGCTTACCGAGCCCAGGCCGTAGACCACCCCCTGCACGAGCATCTGTTTCGCCTTGGGTGTCTCAAGCGCGATCAGGTACAGCACCGTCGGCGGGCCCCAGGTTCCGGTAAGCCCGCCAAGCCCGCCGGCAAAGGCCCCGATGCCCCATTCCGCGATCCACCGCCGCGCGGGGGGCACATGAAACCGAACGCCGAAAAGCTGGATCAGGGACAGGATCACCACCGGCACGCCCAGAATCAGATAGAACACCTGCGCCGGAATGACCGTAACGAATTGCGACACGAACAGGATCATGATGCAGACGATCAGAATGTAGCGCCAGTATTCGATCACCACCGCCCGGATCTGCGTCGGGCCGAAACGGCCCGCCTGCAGGAAATTCGACAGCACCACCGGCAGCAGAATACCGGCGATGGCCAGTTGCGGCTCCAGAAACAGGCTCAGACCCGAGATCATGATCAGCGGCAGCGCAAACCCCACCGCGCCCTTGACGAAGCCGGCCAGAAACGTGACCGCCAATGCCGCGACAAAGGCCCAAAGCGGCATCAGATTCAGCGTGTCTTCCATGGCCGGGTTCCCCTCGCGCCCTTCCTATAGCGCCGCTGCACTGCAAAACAAGTGAGACATTTTCGGTCTCTCACGTAACGTTTGTTGTATTTTTCTTGCGCTGCACCTGCAAAATCCCTAATTCCGGTCCAGACCCGTGATGACAGGAGAGCGCCCATGCCCCATGATGGACAGCCGATGCAGAGTGACAGCCCTGAAAGCGCGATTTTGCCCGATCTGCTGGCGTTGACCGGCGCGGCCATCCCGCCGGTGGAGGCGCTGCTGGCAACCGCTACGGACCGCGTTCGCGCCATGGTCAGCGAGGACGGCAAACTCTCCGCCCCCGCGCTGGAACAGAACCAGACCGCGGCCCACGGGCTGGCATGGCTGGCCACCTATGTGGAATCGCTTCGCCAGATGCAGAACTGGGCCGAGCGCCTGCAGGCAGAGGGGCAGTTCGGCGAGACCGAGGCGCTGCTCCATCAGATCGCCTTCGGCGAGTATCTCTGGCAGATCTATGGCGGCATCCCGATGAGCCAGGGGGAGATCCTGCGGATGCAGGATCTCGGGCTCAGCCAGGACGACCAGCGCGGCATGATGGCCCCCGCCGTCATGACGCTGTGCCAGTCGGGCAATACGCAGGCGGCGCGGCTTCGGCTGGTGGCGCTGATGCAGGAACAGACGGCAGATATCACCGTCGGCGCGACCGGTCTCGACGACGAGTTGGAGATGATCCGCGCCCAGTTCCGCCGCTATGCGGTGGAGAAGGTCGAACCCTTCGCCCATGACTGGCATCTGAAGGACGAACTGATCCCGATGACGGTGATCGAGGAACTGGCCGAAATGGGCGTCTTCGGCCTGACCATCCCGGAAGAATACGGCGGTTTCGGGCTGTCCAAGGCGTCGATGTGCGTGGTCTCCGAAGAACTGTCGCGCGGCTATATCGGCGTGGGCTCCCTCGGCACCCGCTCGGAAATCGCGGCCGAGCTGATCCTGACCGGCGGCACCGACGAACAGAAGCAGAAATGGCTGCCCCGGATCGCATCGGCCGAAACCCTGCCCACGGCGGTGTTCACCGAGCCCAATACCGGCTCCGACCTTGGCAGTCTGCGCACCCGCGCGGTGAAGGACGGCGAGGATTACCGGATTACCGGCAACAAGACGTGGATCACCCACGCCGCACGCACCCATGTGATGACGCTGCTGGCCCGGACCGACCCGGACACCAGCAATTACAAGGGCCTCAGCATGTTCCTCGCGGAAAAAGAGCCGGGTGACGATGCCAACCCGTTCCCCACGGAGGGCATGACCGGCGGGGAGATCGAGGTTCTGGGCTACCGCGGCATGAAGGAATATGAGCTTGGCTTCGACAATTTCCGCGTGAAGGGAGAGAACCTCCTGGGCGGGGTCGAGGGCCAGGGCTTCAAACACCTGATGGAAACCTTCGAAAGCGCCCGCATCCAGACCGCGGCGCGCGCCATCGGCGTGGCCCAGTCGGCGCTGGATGTCGGCCTGCAATACGCGCAGGATCGCAAGCAATTCGGAAAATCGCTGATCGCGTTCCCCCGTGTCGCCTCCAAACTCGCGATGATGGCCGTGGAAATCATGGTGGCCCGGCAGCTTACCTATTTCTCCGCCGACGAGAAGGACCATGGCCGCCGGTGCGATCTGGAGGCGGGAATGGCCAAGCTGCTTGGCGCCCGCGTGGCCTGGGCCGCGGCGGATAACGCGCTGCAGATCCATGGCGGCAACGGCTTCGCACTGGAATACAAGATCTCGCGCATCCTCTGTGACGCGCGGATCCTGAACATCTTCGAAGGTGCGGCCGAGATCCAGGCGCAGGTCATCGCGCGGCGGCTTCTGGGCTAGAGAGCCGGGGCCGCCCGCCAGCCCGGTGCCGGATTATCCGCTATTATCCCCGTTTGGATAAATATCGGAAACGTGATAAAGGGGGATAATGACCAAAGCCCACTGGCATTATACCCGCACCGATTTCCTCGATACCGTGTTCACCATGCTGGTGAGCGGCCCGGTTCAGGCGATTTCCCTGTTCGGGCCGCGCCGCATCGGCAAGACCCAGTTCCTGCAATACGATCTTGCCCCGAGGGCCGAAATGTATGGCCATCAGGTCGCCTATGCGTCCTTCTGGCAAATGCCCACGTCACCGCTTGCGATCCTGCTTTATGAGCTGGATCAGGCACTTCGGGCGGAGCCCATCGCCAAACGTCTGGCGCGCGGCACACTGGCGCTGTCGCCCAAGCTGCGCCTCCGGGATCCGACAAGGCGGGGGGAGATCGAGATCGACCTGTCGGATCTGAAGGGCAAGGCGCCCGAAGATCATCTCCTGCTTCTGGACCAGTACTGCGAGAAACTCGCCAATGAGACGCGCCCGGCGATCCTGTTGTTCGATGAGTTTCAGGAGATCCTTTATGCGCCGGAGGCCACCGCGATCATGGCCGCGCTCCGCACTGCGCTCGACAAGCGCAAAACCGGCCTGTCCGTGGTGTTCACCGGCTCGTCGCAGAGCGGATTGAAGCGGGTCTTTTCGCAGCGCGATGCGCCGTTTTTCAACTTCGCGACCGAGATCACCCTGCCGCCGCTGCCCGATGACTTCGTCACCCAGCAGTTGCGCGCGTTCCACGACACCTATCGCGGAACCGTCGCGACCGACACCGCGTTGGCCGTCTTTCACGATTTCGACCGTAATCCGCTGATGTTTCAGATCTGGCTGAATGCACTGCCGCTCAACGGCTTCGACGATGCGGCCGCCCGCCGTCAGGTCGCGCAGCAAATGGCGGAAACCGGCGGCTATGACCGGATGTGGCTGGAGCTTGCCCCGGCACAGCGCGCGATGCTGCGGCTGTTGGCCGAGGAGATCGCCCAACCGACGGGCCAGACCGGCCATGACTTCCTGCAGAATCTGACCGGAGAAAGCCTGACCGCCTCGCAACGGCAAAAGGCCCAGAAAGCGCTGGCGCAGCGTCATCTGATCGACAATTGGGATGGCCGCTGGCAATTGACCGATCCGCTTCTGAAAGCCTGGGTCATCGCGAGACCGGAGAGGGAGTTCACCTGACGGCCAATTATCCCAAAATCGATAATGCGGGATAATTCCGCGCCCATGCGGGGGCACCGTCGCCACGCCGCATCCATCTTGCTGCGACCGGGGCCATGCCGTCACCCGTCACTCCGCCGACTGACGCGCAATCAGGTCGATCAGACGTTGCCGCGCGGCGGGCAGCGGCTTTTCCCCCAGCGACGGGGCCAGATGATGGGCCAGAAAATAGCCGCTGAGGTGCAGGCCATCGGCAATATCCCCCGGCTCGGCGGGGCCCTGCCCCAAAAGACAGACCGGCAGGGGCAGCAACCGCTCCGCCCACTCCCCCGCCGCCTCGCGGCTGACCGCCCGCCCGGTGCGCGGGGACACATAGGCCAGATCTTCATAGGAACCGGTCACCGCGCAAGATCTCAGATCCAGCGCGAACCCCATTTCCTCCAGCAGCCCTATTTCCCAATCCAGATAGGCCCGCGCCCAGTTTTCCGCACCCAAACCGTCCAACAGGGCGACCGAGCGCGCATAAAGCGCGGGGTGAGGCTCCCGTTCCGGCAGGGTAAAGGACAAGAGCGCACAGACCGACGCAAGCCCGGCCAAGGCCAGCCGGTCAGACAGCGCCCCGCCGCGCGGCCACGCAAGGGCTCCACGGTGAAGGCCCCCAGATGATCCTGCAATCGTGCGCGCCATGTCACGTCCAGTTGCGCGCCGGGCTGGAGCACGGGCGTCATTTTCCGCGACGTGCCGCCACGCACCACGCCGGCATGCCGCCCCTGGGCGGCGGTGAAGACCTCGATGATCGCGGCATGTTCCCCATGCGGTCGGACCGCCAGCAAAACGCCCTCGTCGCGCCATTCCATACCGGCCATTTTCCATGCCGCGGGCCCGTTGTCCATTGCCGGGCAATCATGGCAGACTTGCCCCATGGCTGATCCCACATCCGTGCCTGCCCGGTCGACGGCCGCCGTCCTTGCGCTGATGGCCCTTGGGGCGCTGGTGCTGCAGACAATCTACCTTCGGGACCGGTTCGCCCTTGGCTGGGCGGAGACGCTGTGGCTCATGGCCCTCTACTTCACGACACTCACAAACCTTCTGGCCGCCGCAACCTTCGCGGCACTTGCCTGCGGCCCGCATTCCCGGCACCCGGGCTGGCTGCAAAGCCTCGTTGTGTCGCTGATCCTTGTGGGCGGTGTCTATCACCTTCTTCTCAGCGATCTCTGGTCGCCAGACGGGATCGGGCTGATCGCTGATCACGGGCTGCACAGCGCGGTCCCGGCCGGTGCGTTTCTGTGGTGGCTTTTCTTTGCGCCCTGGGGCCCGCCGGCCCTGCGCCGCCTCTGGCTGCCGCTGCTCTGGCCCGCGCTTTACACCGGATACGCCGTGCTGCGCGGCCTTGCCGAAGGGCGCTACCCCTACCCGTTTCTCGACCCTTCGCTGATCGGCTGGCCGCAGGTCGCGCAGAACCTCGTCTATATCGCCATGGTCCTGCTTGTTCTGGGCGCGCTGCTGCACGGGCTGGCCCGGATCGCCCGGCGCTAGGTCAGGCCGGGTTCGTCCAGCAGATGCCGCCCCGCCCGGTCCTCGACCTCGATTACCCAGAGATCCGGATCATAGCCCCGCTGACGCGCAAGCGCGGCCTCGACCTCTGCATCCGCGCCTTCCGCCAGAACGATCCAGGCCCGCTCTCCGGTCATCAGATCGAAGGACCGCTGAAACGCTTTCGCCTGCCCGTCCAGCGTGTTCACCTTGATTAGAACCGTTCCCGCCGTGGCATCCCCCCTGGCGGTCACGAAGGCCGGAATATCGGCCAGCCGCAGCCGCGCCAGATAGGCATGCACCCAGAACTCCGCGGTCAGGCGCGGGGTCATGCCCCGTCCTTGAAATCCAGCCCCATCTCGGAATACCGCTCCGCCTCTTCCAGCCATCCGGGCCGCACCTTGACCTGCAGGAACAGATGCACCCGGCGCCCCAGAAACGCCTCCAGTTCCTCCCGCGCCGCGGTGGAGACGGCCTTGATCGTCTCGCCCTTGTTGCCCAGAACGATGCCCTTGTGCCCGTCGCGCATGACATAGACGATCTGGTCGATCTTCGCCGACCCGTCCTTGCGCTCTTCCCACGCCTCGGTCTCGACGGTCAGCTGATAGGGCAGCTCCTGATGCAGGCGCAGGGTCAGCTTTTCCCGCGTCATCTCCGCCGCGATCATCCGCATCGGCAGATCGGCGATCTGGTCTTCGGGGTAAAGCCACGAGCCTTCGGGCATGGCCCCGGCCAGCCATGCTTTCAGATCGTCCACGCCATGGCCCTTCTCCGCCGAGATCAGGAAGGTCTTCTCGAATGGAAAGGCCGCATTCATCTTTTCGGTCAGGGCCAGCAGAACCTCGGCCTTGACCCGGTCGATCTTGTTGATCGCAAGGGCCACCCGGCGCCCCTCCGCGCGCTCCGCCAGCCCGTCCAGGATCGCCTGAACACCTTCGGTCAGGCCGCGATGCGCCTCGATCAGCAGAACCACCACATCGGCATCCGCCGCGCCCGACCATGCGGCGGCCACCATCGCGCGGTCCAGCCGGCGGCGCGGGCGGAAAAGACCCGGCGTATCGACGAAAACGATCTGGCTGTCGCCCGCCATCGCGACACCGCGGATGCGCGCGCGCGTTGTCTGCACCTTATGCGTCACGATCGAGACCTTGGCCCCGACCATGCGGTTCAGCAGCGTGGACTTGCCCGCATTGGGCTCTCCGATCAGGGCGACGAATCCGGCGCGTTTGGTCATCTGACGATCCTCATTTGAAGCAAGCGGCCCATCGCGTCGGCCTTCGGTCACGGTCCATCGATCCGCTCCAGAAGTGCCCGCGCGGCGGCCTGTTCGGCGGCGCGTTTCGCGCGCGCCTCGGCCCGTGCGCTTTCACCATTTGCCAGCCGCACCTCGATCACGAAAACCGGCGCATGGTCGGGGCCGCTGCGCGCGATCTCGACATAATCGGGCGGCATCTGCCCCCGGGCCTGCGCCCATTCCTGCAAGGCCGTCTTGGCATCCCGCGCGTCGGTGTCCACCGTCGCGATCCTGTCGGCCCATAACCGCAACACCAGCTTTCGCGCCGCATCGAACCCGGCATCTTCATAGACCGCCGCGATCACCGCCTCCATCGCGTCGCCAAGCAGCGCGTTCTTGCGCCGCCCGCCGGTCATCATCTCGGATTTTCCCAGCTTCAGCACCGCGCCCAGATCGATCGCGCGGGCCACATCGGCGCAGGTCTCCTTGCGGACGAGCGCATTGAACCGGGGCGCCAGCGTCCCCTCCGGCGCGTGCGGGTCCTGTGCCAGAACGGCCTCGGCCATCACCAGCCCCAGCACCCGGTCTCCGAGAAATTCCAGCCGCTGATTGTCGGGCCGGGTTTCCGACGACAGCGAGGAATGTGTCAGCGCGCGGATCAACAGCGCGGGGTCGTCAAACTCGTGCCCCAGACGGGCGCAAAACGCGCTGAGATCCTTCGACAGCTTCACTCGATCGCCTGAAAGAAACGATCGCCGCGCCATGTCCAGAAATACACCATTCGGCGACCGGCGGAGGAGAAGATGACCCGATCCGCCCGACCGATCAGGTTTTCCATCGGCACCATGCCGACACCCCCGATCGATTGCGGGTAGCGGCTGTCCTGACTGTTGTCGCGGTTGTCGCCCATGGTGAAGAAATGGCCTTCGGGCACGGTGAAGACCGGGGTGTCATCCCCAAAGGTTCCGTCCTCGATGTTCAGAACCGAATGGGAAACGCCGCCCGGCAGGGTCTCGGTAAACCGCTCTTTCAGGCAATCGCCGCCTACGCCCACGGGGGCATTGGAACAACGCGGCGTGTGCCCGACCGGCCCTTGCAGCCCGAAGATCTCGCGGAACGGCTCTTCCGGCTCCAGCCGCGACGGCTCCCCGTTCACGAACAGAACACCATTGCGCATCTGCACCGTATCGCCGGGCAGGCCGATCACGCGCTTGATGAAATCGCTGCCATTGACCGGGTGGCGGAACACGACCACATCGCCGCGCTCAGGCTCCGAGCCGAAAATCCGGCCCTCGATCGGGCAAAGCGAAAACGGGCAGGAATACTGCGAATAGCCATAGGCCATCTTGTTCACGAACAGGAAATCGCCGATCAGCAGCGTGTCTTTCATGCTGCCCGACGGAATCCAGAACGGCTGAAAGAACAGGGTGCGGAAAACACCCGCGATCAGAAGGGCGTAGACCACGGTTTTCACCGTTTCCCAGATGGTGTCCGTCTTTGCCTCTGCCGCCATTCATCCTGCCTCGCCTAGGGCCAATTTGTTCCGCGTGTCATGATCGCTGCCCCGCCCGGTGTCAAGCAAGCCGGCGCGGCCGGGTGGGCATCGGCGGGCGCGCCGACATCTCCCGCTCGGGCAGCGCCTCGATCACCACGAAGGCCTGCGCCCAGGGGTGATCGTCGGTCAGCGTCACATGGATCACCGCGTCGTAACCCTCGGGCGTCATCCGGTCCAGCCGTTCGGCGGCCCAGCCTGTCACATGCATCACCGGCTGGCCCGTCGGCAGGTTGCTGACGGCCATGTCCTTCCAGGCGATCCCCATCCGCAGACCCGTGCCCAGCGCCTTGGAACACGCCTCCTTGGCGGCCCAGCGCTTGGCATAGACGGCGGCGGGGTCCGTCATCCGCTCGGCGCGTTTCTGTTCGATCTCGGTAAAGACACGGTTGCGGAAGCGGTCGCCGAAGCGATCCAGCGTGCCCTGAATGCGCTCGATATTGGCCAGATCGGTGCCGATCCCGAGGATCATTCCGCGGCCCGCCAGAACACAAGCCGCAGACCGGCCACCGCGAAGAACACCGCGAACGCGGCCTCGAACCCGCGGCGGAGGCGGGCATAGGCGGCCATGACCGGCGCGACCGAAAAGATCGTCGCATAGCCAAGATAGAGCGCAAACCCAAGCGCCGCGCAGAGTGCGACCACGAGGACGGACACGGTCTGCTCCCCGCCGCCGCCAAGCGCCAGCGCCGCGACCCAGGCAAGAACCGCCTTGGGGTTGGCAAGATTGAGCGTCAGGCCGCGTCGAAAAAGCTGCCCGCGGGAGAGATCGGTAGCCACCCGAACGGCGTCTTCTGTCTCCCTGCGCAGGGCGGACTGGCCGGATTTCCACGCGAGGTAGAAAAGATAGGCCGCGCCCAGAAGCTTCAGCACCGTCAGCGCCTGCACATTTCTCGCCACCAGCGTGGCAAAGCCAAGCGCGGCAACAAGGCCCCAGATCGCGAGGCCAAGCGCCAGCCCAAGGCCCAGGGCAATGCCGCCCGCGCGGCCCCTTGCCATGGAGGTGGCGGCAACGGCCAGCGTGGCCGGACCGGGCGACCCCGCAGCGACGATGAATGTGGCGACGGAGGTCAGCGCCGCGAGGATCGCGGGATCGCTCACGAGATCCGCGCCGTCAGAATACGCAGGGCGGCTGCGCCGAACAGCAGCGCGAAGGCCGCATCGAACCAGCGGCCCAGCCGGGTATAGGCGCGAACGATCGGCGGGCGGGAGAAGAGCAGCGCGTATCCCAGAAAGACCAGCAGGCTCAGGACAGCGACCGAGCCGCCGATGATCGCGAAATCGCGCCACGGGGCATTTGCGGGCAAGGCGATGGAATAAAGCGAGCCGAAGAACAGGATCGCCTTGGGGTTCGTCAGATGCAGGGCCAGCCCTTTGGCGAATGCGCCGCGCAGGCTGGTGCAGGCGGCCTGCGCGATCGGCCTGGCCTTCGATCCGGCCCAGGCCCGCCGCGCGGCCTTCAAGCCCAGCCAGAACAGATAGCCCGCCGCCACATACCGCATGATCTCGAAAATCCAGCCATGGGCGGCCATCACCGCGCCCAGTCCCAGAGCGGCGGCAAGCGACCATGTCCAACTGCCCAGAACGACGCCCGCCGCCAGCGCCAGCCCGTGCCGGCGCCCCGCCCCCATCGACGTGCCGGCAATCGCCAGCGTCGCAGGGCCCGGACTGCCGGACGCCACCAGCGCGATCAGAAGGATCGGCACCAACGCTTCGAGACTCATGGGCCTGTCCTCGTCAGCAGCGCCGCCGCCCGGCCGATCCTCGCGTTCGGCAGGCCCGCAGCCAGAGGGGTCGTGACAGGCCCGGTCATCCTTCCCGGGCCTCGTCCATCAGCCGCCGCATTTCCGCCAGCGCGGCCGGCAGCCCCACGAACACCGCCTCCCCGATCAGGAAATGGCCGATATTCAGCTCCCTGACCTCGGGCAGTGCGGCAATGGGCATGACATTGGTGTAGCTGAGCCCGTGGCCCATATGCACTTCCAGGCCCAGATCGGCCGCCTGCCTGGCGCCATCGGCAAGCCGGTTGAACTCGGCGTCCCGCGCCTCGTAAGCGCCTTCCGCATCAAGATCGCAATAGGCGCCCGTATGGAGCTCGATCACCGGCGCGCCGATCCGATGCGCGGCCTCGATCTGCGCCGGGTCGGGCGCGATGAACAGCGACACCCGGCATCCGGCATCCGCCAGCGGGCCGATGAAACTGGCCAGCCGGTTCTGATCGGCCGCAACCTCAAGCCCGCCTTCGGTCGTGCGTTCTTCGCGGCGTTCGGGAACAAGGCAGACCGCGTGCGGCCTGTGCATCAGGGCAATCTCCTGCATCTCGTCGGTCGCGGCCATTTCGAAATTGAGCGGGATCTCGATCGCCTTCAGGATCGCCGCGATATCGTCGTCGCGGATATGCCGACGGTCTTCGCGCAGATGCGCGGTGATCCCGTCGGCGCCCGCGCCCTGGGCGGCCATCGCCGCACGCACCGGGTCGGGCAAGGCGCCCCCGCGCGCGTTTCGCAAGGTCGCCACGTGGTCGATGTTCACACCAAGTCTGAGTCGCTCTGCCATAGCCGGTCCTTCCTCGGGCCAACCCTAGTGTTTTGGCGGTCAGACGCCAGACTGTTCGCGCAGCTTTTTCATTTTCGCCCGGAGCTTGTTGGCCCGGCGTTTCTGATAGGCGCGGATGACCGGGACGCTCAGGTAATAGCAGACCGTGCCGGCGATCAGCCCGGGGATCACACCGCCCACCAGATAGGGGAAAAACACGTCGCGATAGAAGGCGGCAAGCTGGTCCCAATGGGCCACGTCGTCGGTGAACATCGCCACGAAATTGTTCCACAGATCCCCCGCGGCGCGATAGAACTTGGAGAAGAGGTTCCCCTCCATATTGCCGCGCATCTGCGTGCCGAGAAGGAAATGTCCGGTCTGGAGCGAGATCAGCCCGATCGGGATATAGGTCAGCGGATTGCCCAGAAAGGTCGCCAGAAGGGCTGCAAGGATATTGCCGCGCATCAGCTTTGCGATGATCGCCGCCACGATGAAATGCAGCCCGTAAAATGGCGTGAACACGGTGAAGGCGCCCGCGAAAATGCCCCGCGCGATGGATTCCGGCGTGCCCGGCAGGCGCCGCAGCCGGTGCTTTATGTAGTGGAACGCACGGGTCCAGCCGCCGCGTGGATAAATCCACTCGGCCACGACCTGCCCCCAGGGGCGATTATCGCGTCGCTTGAAAACCAAGCTTCGATCTCCTCCTCCCGTTCGGGCCGGGTCAGGGGCGGCGCTCAAGGGCGCGGTACCGCTCCATCGTGGCCACGTCGCTATCGGCCTCAACCGCCATCATCACCGCATGAAGATGCTCGGCATCTCTTACATCCAGATCGATCAACAGCCGGTAAAAATCCGGCTTCCGGTCGATGAAATGCAGGTCCGAGATATTGGCGTTCTGTTCCCCGATCAATGTGCATATCCGTCCCAGAACACCGTTATCATTGCTTAATGTCACATCTATGGTGACATTATGAACCGCCGCGTGCCGCCCTTCGGTCCAGTGCAGGTCGATCCAGCGGTCGGGCTGGTCGTCCAGTTCGGCCAGCGCGGGGCAGTCGATGGCATGCACCACGGGCCCGCGCCCGGGATAGGTGATGCCGACGATCCGTTCCCCCGGAACCGCCTGACAGCATTGCGCACGATGGGTGACCGCGCCCGGGGGCAGGCCGATCACGGCGCGCCGGGCCTCCACCTCCCCCTCGTCGCTGCGGGCGACCAGTTCGGGGTAAAGCGCCGCGACCACGTCGCGCGCGGACAGCTCGGCGCTGCCGATCCGCGCCAGCAGCTCGTCGCCACTGTCCAGCCCGAGGGTGCGGGCCGCGGTGGCAAGCGCCTTGTCGGACGCCTTCTTGTCCACATGCTCGAACGCCACCCGCGCCAGTTCGTGGCCCAGCTTGATGTAGCGCCCCCGGTCCTCCTCGCGCAGCGAGCGGCGGATCGCCGCCTTGGCCCGGCCGGTCACGGCGATATCGATCCAGGTCGCCTGCGGCGTCTGCCCCTCGGCGGTCATGATCTCGACCGACTGGCCGTTTTTCAGACGCGTCCATAGCGGTACGCGCAGCCCGTCGACCTTGGCCCCGACACAGGAATGCCCGATCCGCGTGTGGATCGAATAGGCGAAATCAAGCGGCGTCGCCCCTTTCGGCAGTTTCACCACATCGCCCTTGGGTGTGAAACAAAACACCTGATCGGAATACATTTCCAGCTTCACATGTTCGAGGAACTCGTCGTGATCCTCCGCCATCTCGAACCGTTCGGTCAGGTTGGCCAGCCATTTCGCGGGGTCCACGGCAAACGGGTTTTCCGCCCGCACCCCGTCACGATAGGACCAGTGGGCGGCCACGCCGCTTTCGGCGACCTCGTGCATCTGCCGGGTTCTGATCTGCACCTCGACCCGTTTGCCATCCCGCCCGCTGACGGTTGTGTGGATCGAGCGGTAGCCGTTGGATTTCGGCTGGCTGATATAGTCCTTGAACCGCCCCGGCACCGAACGCCAGCGCTGATGGATCGCACCCAGAACGCGGTAGCAGTCATCCTCCGACCCGGTGATCACGCGGAACCCGTAGATGTCGGACAGGCGCGAGAACGCCAGCTCCTTTTCCTGCATCTTGCGCCAGATCGAGAACGGTTTCTTGGCCCGGCCGAAAACCTCGCCGCTGACCCCGTGCTTTTCCATCACCGCCTCGATATCGTCGGTGATTTTCGGGATCACGTCGCCGCTGGCCTTCTGCAGGGTCAGGAACCGGCGGATGATGGAATTGCGCGCCTCGGGGTTCAGTACACGAAAGGACAGATCCTCCAGTTCCTCCCGCATCCAGTGCATGCCCATGCGGCCCGCAAGCGGCGCGAAGATGTCCATCGTCTCGCGGGCCTTCTGCGCCTGTTTCTCATAGGCCATGTGCCGGATCGTCCGCATGTTGTGGAGCCGGTCCGCCAGCTTGACGAGGATCACGCGCATATCCTTGGACATCGCCATGAAAAGCTTGCGGAAATTCTCCGCCTGTTTGCTTTCCCGGTTCGACAGTTCCAGATTGGTCAGCTTGGTGACGCCATCGACCAGTTCGGCGACATCCGTGCCGAAGCGCCTGGCGATCTCGGAATAGGTGCCCTTGGTGTCCTCGATCGTGTCATGCAGCAACGCCGTCGCGATCGTCGCGTCGTCAAGCCGCTGTTCGGTCAGGATCGCCGCCACCGCCACGGGGTGGGTGAAATAGGGTTCGCCGGAATGACGCGTCTGCCCCTCATGCATGGCGCGCGCATAGTCATAGGCGCCGACCAGCAGCGCCTCGTTGCATTTCGGATTGTAGTTCTTGACCAGGCTCAGCAGGTCAGAGGCCTCGATCATCGATCCTCCATCCGCGCCCGGACGCCGCTTATTTCTGGCCTTGCGCTTCCATCAGGGCGCGCAACATCTGTTCTTCGGTCATGTCGTCCTGCGCAGGTTTGTCCTGCTCGACACCCTGCAACAGCGCCATGGCATCCTCTTCGGGCTCGTCCACCTCGATCTGGGTCTGGTGACTTTCGATCAGACGCTCGCGCAGATCATCGGCGCGTTGGGTCTCTTCGGCGATCTCGCGCAGCGAAACGACGGGGTTCTTGTCATTGTCCCGATCGATACTCAGGGGGCTGCCGGCTGCGATCTCGCGCGCCCGGTGGGCCGCCAGCATCACCAGCTCGAACCGGTTCGGAACCTTGTCAACGCAGTCTTCAACCGTCACGCGGGCCATTCAAGAAACTCCAGCATCCTGTTTCGGGAGGGGTCAGAAACCCGTCACTTATAGCTCAAGGGCGGGAAAGGCAAGGCCCCAGCGGGCGGTTCGACCACCTCAATCGCATCGTGATCGGCCTGCGGCAGCGCATTCAACATCTCGCGCACCGTCCGTCCGGTCACCGGATGCCGCCACTCCGGCGCGATATCGGCAAGCGGGGCCAGAACGAAAATCCGTTCGGCCAAGCGTGGATGCGGCAAGACCAGCGTCTCGGGCGCCCTCTGCGCGGCGACATCGGCAGGCAGGGTCCGCCACGCGGTTTGCGTCTCCGGGTCGGGCCATACGCTCTCGCCCAGCGCGATCAGATCAAGATCCAGCACCCGGGCCTCCCATCGCGTCCGGCGGGTGCGGCCAAAGCCCCGCTCGATCTCATGCAGGCGCGCCAGAAGCGCCAGTGCATCGCCCGGCCAGTCGATCGCCAGAGCGGCGTTGATGAAATCCGGCCCCGCGCCCGGAGGAAACGCAGGCGTCCGATAAAGTCGGCTGAAAACTGCCGCGGCATTTTCTCCATCGACCAATTCGGACATCGCCGCACAAACCACGGAAATCGGGGCGTTTCCTTCATGTGAAACATTTGACCCAACGGCAATCAGCGCGCGCGTAACAGAGTTATGACGGATCGGTCCTTGCGGTTGCCGGCAGTTCAACTATTTTCCTTTTCATTGCTGGCTGTTGATATTGCTTCACTCCATTATCATTCCATGCGGCTGGCGCCATAGCTACTCACGGGACCACCCCAATGTTTTACAGAGACGAACGGCTTGCGCTGTTCATCGATGGATCGAACCTCTACGCGGCCGCCAAGGCGCTGGCGTTTGACATCGACTACAAGCTTCTGCGCCAGGAATTCATGCAGCGTGGCAAGCTTCTACGCGCGTTCTACTACACCGCCTTGCTGGAAAACGACGATTATTCGCCGATCCGGCCGCTCGTCGACTGGCTCCATTACAACGGCTTCACCATGGTCACCAAACCGGCCAAGGAGTTCACCGACAGTCAGGGGCGCCGCAAGGTCAAGGGCAATATGGATATCGAGCTGACGGTGGATGCGATGGAAATCGCGCCTCACGTCGACCATATCGTGCTGTTTTCCGGCGACGGCGATTTCCGCCCGCTGGTCGCCGCCCTCCAGCGCAAGGGTGTGCGCGTTTCCGTCGTTTCGACGATTCGCAGCCAGCCCCCCATGATCGCGGACGATCTGCGCCGTCAGGCCGATAATTTCATCGAGCTGGACGAGCTGAAAGAGGTCATCGGCCGCCCCCCGCGCGAACCCCGCGAGATAGACGAGCCCGAGGTCGAGACACTCGAAACCTGAGCCTGCGGCGGGGTGCCCCCAGCGGCATCGCGGTCGGAACACCCCGCTTTCGGGCCCCAAGGGCACAGGCTCACCAGGGCATCTCTGCCCCGTGTGACCATACGCACCGAAGCGCCCGCCCTCACGGGCCGGGTGAAAGGGTACACCGGCGCTATCGGGCCGCGTTCGCGTTCACCTCATTGTGGATCTCGATGACATTCTCGGGCCAGGTGCTCTTGATATAGGCCAGCACGGCCAGGATCTCCTCGTCGGTCATCACGTCGCCGAAACCGATCATGTTGCTTTGATATCCATTCCCGATCACCGCGGCGGAGCCGTATTTGGTGATCGCAAACAACATCTCGTCCGGATGATGCCAGGTATGCCCGGTCTGGTCATGGGGCGGGGCAGGCATCAGGCCATCCTCACCGCGGATCTGCCAGTCCCGCTCGCCCTCAAGCGCGGCACCATGGCAGACCGCGCAGCTCTCGGCGTAAAGCACGGCACCCCGGTCGACCACCTCGGCATTCTGCCACTCCAGCAATCCGGGGCCCGTTTCCGTGGTAGGTTCGGCCAGCACCAGCCATGCCACAAGGGGGATCGACAGCAGCACCGCACCGACAATCACTCGCTTCATCACGCTTTCTCCATATCCTGCAAATCGGGCCGGATGCAGCCCTGCATCCTTCCCGCGCGGGAAGGTCAATTGACGAAACCGTGAGGCTCAGACGGGGCCCTGATACTCTCCGCGCGCCGGGTAGCTTTTCTCTATCGCGAAGTCGACCGCGCTCAGCAGCTCGCGGAAATGGGGCCGGACGAAGGGCATGGTCTGCACGCTCATGAAGTAAAGCGTCTGGTCCTGGTTGACCAGAAACAGCCCCGGCTCCGCGAACAGGGCCGGTTCCTCGATCCCGATCGAGGTCTTGCCGCGCGAGGTGGAGATATAAAGCCCCCATTCCCGCGCCTTGCCCAGGCTCAGGTCATAACCGAACCGCAGTTTTTCGGCGCCGATCTTCTCGGCCATGCCGCGTGTGCGCTCCAGCCCGTCCGAACTGATGGCGATGCTTGCAACGCCGCGCTCGGCGAAATCGTCCACCAGCTTCTCGAACTCGGCCAGATAGGTGGCGCAAAGCGGGCAGTGGAGCCCGCGGTAGAAACAGACAACGGTTCCGCGCGGGCTGGCCTGATCGGCCAGATCGAACTGGCCACCCCCCAGAAGCGGCACGATCAGGTCGGGTGTTTTCTGGCGGGGCATCAGCATCTGGTCGTCTCTCCTGCCTGTCTCGAAGCGTCGTCTCGAAATCGTCTTCCGTACCCGCATGGCGCGGCCGGGGCAATCGGCCGTGCATGCCTCGACACGCGATGATCTGAAAGCTCATCTCATGGCTTTCGGGGGCACGCGCGCGTCAAACCTGCTCTCTACAGGCTGAAATCGCAATGACAAGTCCGGTTCTGCCGATCCGCCCCTAGACGCCACCGGTCCCCGGTCCTACCTTTGGGCCCATGCCGGAGATGCCGATGACCAAGCCGCCCCTCACCCTTTATCTCGCCGCCCCGCGCGGTTTTTGCGCCGGCGTCGACCGCGCCATCAAGATCGTCGAGATGGCGCTGCAGAAATGGGGCCCGCCGGTCTACGTCCGCCATGAGATCGTGCACAACAAATATGTCGTCGATGACCTGCGCGCCAAAGGGGCGGTCTTCGTCGAAGAGCTTGACGAATGCCCGGATGACCGGCCCGTCATCTTCTCCGCCCATGGCGTTCCCAAGGCCGTGCCTGCCGAGGCCGCGCGGCGCGAGATGCTGTTCGTGGACGCCACCTGCCCGCTCGTCTCCAAGGTCCATATCGAAGCCGCGCGCCACCATGAGAACGGCTTGCAGATGATCATGATCGGCCATGCGGGACATCCCGAAACCGTGGGCACGATGGGCCAGCTTCCCGAGGGCGAGGTTCTTCTGGTGGAGACGGTCGAGGATGTGGCCTCTGTCCGGGTCCGTGACCCCGAACGCCTTGCCTTTGTCACGCAGACGACGCTGTCCGTCGATGACACCGCCGATATCGTCCGCGCGCTTCAGGCCCGGTTCCCGGCGATCGTGGGGCCGCACAAGGAAGACATCTGCTATGCCACCACCAATCGTCAGGAGGCGGTGAAGGCAATGGCGCCCCTCGCCGATGCGATGCTGGTCGTGGGCGCGCCGAATTCGTCCAACTCGAAACGGCTGGTCGAGGTGGGCGCACGCGCGGGCTGCGGCTATGCCCAGCTGGTCCAGCGCGCCGACGATATCGACTGGCGCGCGCTCGATGGGATTTCCTCCATCGGCGTCACCGCGGGGGCATCCGCGCCCGAGGTTCTGATCAACGAGGTGATCGACGCGTTCCGGGCAAAGTATTCCGTGACGGTCGAGATGGTGGAAACCGCCGTCGAAAACGTGGAGTTCAAGGTGCCGCGGGTTTTGCGCGTTCCGGCATGAGCGATGCGCCCCGCCGCCGCGCGATTTTCCCCGAGGGGGTCGCGGAGGCCGCACGCGCGGCCGGCATGTCGCCCGCCATCTGTTCCGGCACCCATCTGTTTCTGACCGGCATCACCGGCAGCGGCCCCGATGGCGCGATGTCCGCCGATCCGGTGGCCCAGTTCCGCGCCGTCTTCGAAAAGGCCGCCGGGGTTCTGGATGCGGCCGGTCTCACGCTCGATGCCCTGGTGGAGATGACCAGCTATCACATCGGCCTGCGCGATCATTTCGAGGCGTTCGATACCCTGCGCCGGGAGGTTCTGTCCGAACCGTACCCGGCCTGGACCGCGGTGGAGGTCGCAGGTCTGCGCCGTCCGGGCGCCGTGGTCGAGGTCAGGTTCATCGCGCAGACGGAGCGGGCCCTCTAGCGCTCGCAGGCCACGCCATCCCCGTCCCGGTCAAGCCGATAGGGGTCCGGGCCGACAACGCGGATCGGGCCCGACACATAGAGCGGACCATTTCCACCGCCGCCTGCGCAATCCACATCCGGCCCGTTCACCGGCAGGCAGGCGCCCTGATAGCTCGGATGGCAGGCCTGCGCACGGGCAGGCCCGGGCGCGGCCAGCGCGACGATGGCCAGAACGGAGAGGCTCATCGCGGATATCGAAATTATTTTCATGTGCAATTAATTAGTTAATAAGGTGTTAATGGTCAATATGGACCCGTCAGGCCGCCATCCCCCGCACCCGGCCAGGGGTAAGGCAAACCTCCCTTTCCCGGGCGCGGGATTAGTCTAAGCTCCCGACATTACAGCAGATTGACGACCCAATGATTTCAGTCCTTGCCCGGTTGACGGGCGCAGCCATCATCCTCTTCGCCCGGTTCATCACCGCCGTCCGCGCCATCTGGGACGGTATCGAGCCGGTGCCGCGCCAACGCATCTATTTCGCCAACCACGCATCCAATGGTGACACGATCCTGATCTGGACGGTTCTGCCCCCCGCGATACGGGCCCGCACCCGCCCGGTGGCCGCCGCCGATTACTGGCTGCAATCGCCGCTGCGCAGGTTCATCGGGCAGGACGTGCTGAACACCGTCCTGATCGACCGTCGCCCGGAGGCGCGGAACCATGACCCGATGGCTCTCATTCTGGAGGCGGTGGATGACGGCGCCTCGCTCATCATCTTCCCCGAGGGTCAGCGCAACGCCACGGATGCGCCCCTACTGCCCTTCAAGAGCGGCCTCTACAACATCTCCACCGCCCGGCCGCAGGTCGATCTGGTTCCGGTCTGGATCGAAAACCTCAACAGCGTCATGCCCAAGGGCAAGATCATCCCGATCCCGTTGCTGTGCACCGTCACCTTCGGGGCGCCCATCCGGGCGGAACCGGATGAACCGCGCGAGGCGTTCCTGACCCGGGCGCAGGAGGCCGTCCTGGCCCTTGCCCCCCGACCGGCGGAGGATCCGCAATGACCGGCGCAAACGGCGATTTCCTGTTCCTGCTTCTGGGCATCGGCGGCATTCTGGTGCTGGCCACAACCATCGGCGCCGTTCTGAAACACCGCATCGCGCCGGACGGCTCGAACCCGACGATCGAAAACCTGAATGCCCGGATCATGGCGTGGTGGGGCATGACCGCGCTTCTGGCCATCGCCTTTCTGGCCGGGCGCACCGGCGTGATCATTCTCTTCGCCTTCTGCTCCTTCGCGGCCCTGCGCGAGTTCATGACGCTCACCACCAAATCCGCGGCCGATCACTGGCCCATCGCGGTCGCCTTCTTCGTCGTGCTCCCGGTGCAATACTATCTGATATGGATCGACTGGTACGGGCTCTATTCCATCTTCATCCCGGTCTATGTCTTCTTGCTGCTGCCGATCATCACGGTCCTGCAGGGGGATACGCGCAACGTCTTCATCCGCATCTCCGAAACCCAGTGGGCGCTGATGATCTGCGTCTTCTGCGCCAGCCATGTGCCCGCCCTCCTGACCCTGCAGATCGAGGGCTACGAGGGCCGGAACATCCTGCTGATCGCCTTCCTGATCGTGGTCGTGCAACTCAGCGACGTGTTGCAATACACCTGGGGCAAGCTGATCGGGAAGCACAAGGTCGCGCCCGCACTCTCCCCCTCCAAGACATGGGAAGGGCTGTTGGGCGGTGTCGCCTCGGCCACGCTGGTCGGAACGGCCCTGTGGTGGATCACGCCCTTCACCGTCTGGCAGGCGGCGGCCATGTCGCTTGCCATCACCCTTTGCGGGTTCTTCGGCGGGCTGGTCATGTCGGCGATCAAACGTGACCGGGGCGTCAAGGACTGGGGCCACCTGATCGCGGGCCATGGCGGGTTCATAGACCGGCTGGACAGCGTCGTCTTCTCGGCGCCGATCTTCTTTCATCTCGTGCGCTATTACTGGTCGTCGGTCTGATGGCGCTTGCGGACAACTCCCTTGTCCATATGGGTGTGGGTTTCGGCCTGATGGGGGCCTGGGCGGCCTATGCCAATGTCGCCCATCCGATGCCCGCCCCGCTGATCGCCGGCCTTCTTCAGGGGTGCCTCACCGCCGCCATCACGCTGGTCATGAAACGCATGCTCGAAATGCTGTGCCGGCGGCTGCCGGGGCTCGCTGGCCTGATCCTGCCGCCTGTCGCGGCCTTCGCGCTCTCGCTCACGCTGCTTGGCGCGATCCATACCGCCGCCGGCACGCCGGAGGTGCTGGCAACGCTGGCCGTGCCCACCACCGTCGCCACGCTCTACGCAACGCTTTACACCTACAGGCTCTGGAGCCGACGCCCATGACAAGCCGCCGTCCCATCGCCAGCCGCAATGCGCGGATCATTCAAGGTGCCGCCCGCCGGCTCGCCGCGACCGATATCACCCCCAACCAGATCTCGCAGGCCAGCATCGGGTTTGCCGCCTTGGCCGCAGTTGCGTTCTGGCTGTCCGGGATCGGCGGCACCGGGCTGGCCATCGCGATGCTGCTTCTGGCAGCCCTTGCGGTGCAACTGCGCCTTCTGTGCAACCTGCTGGACGGGATGGTCGCTGTCGAAGGCGGCAAATCCGCGCCCGATGGCCCGTTCTGGAACGAAGCCCCCGATCGGTTGGCCGATATCCTGATACTGGCGGGTCTGGGGATGGCCTCAGGCGCCCCTGGCCTCGGCCTTGTCGCCGCCACCCTTGCCGTGCTCACCGCCTATCTGCGGGAGCTTGGCCGCGCCGAAGGGGCGCCTGCGGATTTCTCGGGGCCGATGGCCAAACCGCATCGCATGGCGGCGGTCACGCTTGGCGTCGTTGCGGCGGCGATCGAACTGGCCGCGATCGGCAGCAGCCTCAGCCTAAAAGCGGCGCTCTGGATCGTCATCCTTGGAACCCTGGTCACGGTCCTTCGGCGCGCCGCCCGCCTGATCGCCGCGCTCAAGTCGCGATCCTAGACAGCTGCGCGCGCGTCAGCCCTTGGGCGCGTCGTCGTAGTCATCCCTCAGGATCCGGTGCGCATCGCCGTCGGGGTCGTCGAACTGGCCCCGCTTCAGCATCCAGAAAAACGCCGCAAGGCCGACGCCACCCAGAAACAGCGAAACGGGAATGAGGATGCCGAGGACGTCCATGGAATTCCCTATTTCAGGCGCAATGCGTTCAACGACACCGTAAGCGATGACGCCGACATGGCAAGGGCCGCGATCAATGGCGTGGCAAGGCCCGCGATGGCGAATGGAACGGCCAGCACGTTATAGACGGTGGCCAGCGTGAAGTTTTCGGAAATCCGCTTGCGCGCCACCACCGAGATACGCACCGCATCCGCGATCGGCGACAGGTCGCGGCCAAGCAACACCATGTCGGAAGCCGCGCGCGACGCATCCAGCGCCGAGGCCGGCGAGATCGAGACATGCGCGGCGGCCAGCGCGGCGGTGTCGTTCAGCCCGTCGCCCACCATCAGAACCCGCGCGCCTTCCGCGGCAAGCCCGGCGACGAACCCGGCCTTCTCGGCAGGCAGCGCCTCGGCAATCACCTCGTCGATGCCGATCTCGGCGGCGAAACTGGCAACAGCACCCTTGGTGTCCCCCGATATCAGGACGATGCGCTTGCCCTGCGCCTTCAGGGCCTGAACCGCCTCGGCCGCGCCGGGGCGCAGGCTGTCGGTGAAGGTCAGCGGCAGCGCGGCGGCCGAACCGATCTGCAGGAAGGTCGCGGTGATGTCCGGGGGCTCGGCCCCGACCCAGCCCGCCCGGCCCAGCCGCACCGGCTGGTCATGCCAGCGCGCTTCCACGCCATAGCCCGGCACCTCTCGGAGATCGTCCAGCTTCGCCGGGCGCACCCCCCTGTCCCGCAGCGCCTTGCTCAACGCCTCCGCAAGCGGATGGGCCGATGCCTCCGCCAGCCCGAGCGCCACCTGCATCGCCTCGGCCGGGTGCCGGTCCAGCCCCACGGGCTGCGGCGCGCCAAGGGTCAGGGTGCCGGTCTTGTCGAAAACCACGGTGTCGACCTCTGCCAGCCGCTCCATCGCGGTTCCGTCCTTGATCAGCATGCCCTTGCGGAACAGCCGGCCCGAAGCCGCCGTGGTGACGGCAGGCACCGCAAGGCCAAGCGCGCAGGGGCAGGTGATGATCAGCACGGCGGCGGCGATGTTCAGCGACACGCGCAGATCCTGCGTGTAGATCCACCAGCCGATCGCGGCCAGCACGGACAGGATATGCACACCCGGCGCGTAAAGCTTGGCCGCCTGATCGGCCAGCGAGGTATAGTTGTTCCGCCCGGCCTCGGCCACGGCGACCAGATCGGCGATCCGGTGCAGGGCGGTATCCTCGCCCGCCGCGGTCACCTCCACCATCAGCGGGCCGGTCAGGTTCACCTCGCCTGCGCTCACCACCGAACCGGGGCCCGCATAGGCCGGCAGGCTTTCCCCCGTCATCAGTGCACGGTCGATCTCCGACGCGCCATCGGTCACCCGGCCATCGACCGGAATGCGCCCGCCCGGTTTCACGCGCACGATGTCGCCCGCCGCAAGCTCGGACACCGATACGGTCTCCTCCTGCCCGTCGCGCAGGCGGAGCGCGCGGGGCACCTCAAGCGCGGCCAGTTCCTGCGCGGCGGAGCGGGCCGAGGCGCGGGTGCGATAATCCAGATACCGCCCGGCCAGCAGAAAGAAGCACAGCGCGATCGCGGCATCGAAATAGGCATGTTTGCCCGAATGCATCGTTTCATAAAGCGACGTGCCCACGGCCAGCAGAATAGCCAGCGTGATCGGCACATCCATGTTCAACCGCCGCACCCGAAGCGCCGACCAGGCCGACACGTAAAAGGGACGTCCACAGAAAATCACCGCCGGAATCGCGATGGCGGCCGAAATCCAGTGCATCATGTCGCGGGTCGAGCCTTCGGCCCCGGACCAGACCGCGACCGACAACAGCATGACATTCATCATCGCGAAAAACGCGACCGCCAGCCGCATCAGCAGATCGCGGCCGCGCCTGTCGCTTTCGGTCGTGGCCAGAACGCCGGGGTCCAGCTCATGGGCCTCATAGCCCGCGCGTTCCAGCACCTCGGCCAGATCGGCGGCGCTGACAGCCGCATCCGCCTCCACCGCAGCGCGTTTGAGGGTCAGGTTCACCCGCGCATCCTGAACGCCCGGCACCGCCATCAGCGCCCGCTCCACCCCCGAGATGCAGCCCGCGCAGTGGATACCGGGCAAGGACAGCATCAGCCGCGCATTCCTGGGCAGGTCCGCCAGGGCCTCCGCCGCCGGGGCGCCCGCACAGGCCGGGCAGGCGGCGGGGCCGGCATGCTCGTAGGTGGCGGACATCCCTGCGCCTATTCCTGCAAGGTGAAGGTGATGTTATGGCGGTAATCCGTGCCGTCGCGCGCGGTGCCGGTCAGCCGCAGGCGCCAGCGCCCCTCGCTGACCGAAACCGGCGCGGTGAAGGCGCCGTTGACCCGCGTGAGTTCCAGCAACTGGTCCTCGGTCTGGTTCGTGGGCCGGGTCAGAAGCGCGGTCAGTTCCGCCGGAGATACGGGCTCTCCGTCATTGTCGACCATGTTCAGCGTCAGCACATCGCCCTCGACCGAAACCGAGGCATTCCAGCCAAGCGCCTCCTGCGCCGTGCGGCGCAGGTCGTAATCCTGGCTATCGGCATAGCTCGACGATACTTCCAGCCCGGGAAAAGTGGAAATCGCGTTATAGGCCATGAACAGGTTGACCCCGATGATCAGGCCAAAACCGCCGATGAAAATCGCCAGCACATGGCGGCCTGTCAGTTCCTTGCCGCCATCCGGTCTTTCGGAGCTCATTGATCTGCCCTTCCGTTGAAGATTGTGTCCTGATGGGTCCGCGCCGTGCTGCGCAGATCCTCGACCCAGAAGCGGAACTCCGACCGCTCGCTGGTGGCCGGCACCGACCCGGCCGGCGCGGTGACATAGACCCGCTGCAGATACGTGGTGTCGGCGGGCACATCGACGGTCAGTTCATTCGTGCCTTCCAGCGCAACCTCAAGCGGAACCTCCGAGGTGAGCGAGATGTCGAAAGTGCTGTCGTCATGGCTCATGTTGCGAATGCGGATGTCATAGGTGTTGCGGATCGACCCGTCGCTCATCGTCACGAATTGCGGATTGCGCACCGGTGCGACCGTCACGTCGATTTCGGAGCGGATGAACAGCATCACCACCAAGGCGACACCGATCGCCGACCACAACACGGTGTAGAGGATCGTGCGCGGCCGGAAGATGTGCTTCCAGATGGAAACCTTCTGGTTGCCCGCCCGCTCGTTGGCCTCGTCGGTCAGCGCCATGTAGTCGATCAGCCCGCGGGGTTTGCCGATCTTGTCCATGATGTCGTCGCAGGCATCGATGCACAGCGCGCAGGTGATGCACTCCATCTGCTGGCCGTCGCGGATGTCGATCCCCACGGGGCAGACATTCACGCAGGCATTGCAGTCGATGCAATCGCCAAGCAGCTCCGCGCCTTCGGCCTTGCGATGCTTGCCGCGCGGCTCCCCGCGCCAGTCGCGATAGGCCACGGTGATGGTGTGTTCGTCCATCATCGCCGCCTGAATGCGGGGCCATGGGCACATGTAGATGCAGACCTGTTCGCGCATGAACCCGCCGAAGACAAAGGTCGTCGCGGTCAGGATCGCGATGGTCGTATAGGCGATGGGATGGGCCTGAAGCGTCACCAGATCGACCAGCAATGTGGGCGCATCGGCGAAATAGAAGACCCAGGCCCCGCCAGTCGCCACGGCGATGGCCAGCCAGACGAGATATTTCGTGAGCCTCAGCCGGACCTTCTTGAAATCCCACTCGGCCTTCCAGAGTCGCAGGCGCGCGTTGCGGTCGCCCTCGATCCAGCGCTCGACGGTGAAAAACAGATCGGTCCAGACGGTCTGCGGGCAGGTATAGCCGCACCACACCCGGCCAAGCGCCGAGGTGAAGAGAAACAGGCCAAGCCCCGCCATGATCAGAAGGCCCGCCACGAAATAGAATTCGTGGGGCCAGATCTCGATCCAGAAGAAGAAGAAACGCCGGTTCGCCATATCGATCAGCACCGCCTGATCCGGCAGCGAGGGGCCACGATCCCAGCGGATCCAGGGGGTCAGATAATAGATCCCCAGGGTGACGATCATGATGATCCATTTGAGATTGCGGAATGGTCCCGAAACCCGCTTCGGGAACACAGGTTCGTGGGCAGCGTAGAGCTTCTGCGGCTCTTCCGTAGCACTCATGACGGGAATCGCTCCTAGGTTGTGTCGGTCCTGCGCATCTTCGGTTCTAGGGTCTGACTGGCACAGGCTCCTTGACGTGGATCAAACCCTGATCTTCATTTAATTGACCCGGCCAACAGATCATCTGTGGCAAAGGGTCCAAACGCTGCGACGAATGCGCCTATCTGCGTTGGCCTCAGCGCCCCGATCCGCGCCCAGCCCATTGATCCGGCTCGAAAAACCCGGGGCTCGGTGCGGTATGCCCCTCCACATATGGCCCGGCGCAGCGCCGACAACCGGACGACGCGCCGCACCCCGGCTCCGGGGGCGGGCGAAGGCGCTCGGCCCGGCCGGTCTCGGGTCCAGATCCACGGCGCGGGGCACATCCGTCCTTGTCTCGACAGCACGGCCGGGAGAGGCGGAGCCGCGACGCGACGGTCCACCAATGCGGAAACCGGCCTCTGCCGGGGCCGGATATCTGTAGGAACGGGGTGTGGGGGGTAAGTGGGCACCGGTCCTGTAGGAAACGCGCGAACAGGACCAGGACCGGTGCCAATCCGGCGGCCGGGAGGGGCCACCGGATATCTTGAAGGTGGCGTCTACTCGCCGCCACCCAGAGAGTGGACATAGACCGAAACCGCACGCACTTCGGCTTCGCTCAGACGACCGGCTTCGGAGGCTTCCGCAGACCATGGCGGCATTACGCCGAACCGCGAATAGCGCACGGTGTATTCGATCGCCTCTTCCGATCCGCCGTAAAGCCAGATCGCGTCGGTCAGGTTCGGTGCGCCGAGGAACTGGTCGCCCGAGCCATCATCCATATGGCAGGCGGCGCAGTTGTTCAGATACACCTCCTCGCCCGCGGCGGCCAATGTCGCATCGGCCTCCTGCCCCGAGATATTGCGCACATATTGCACGACACTGGCGATCTCCTCATCGGTCAGGATCTCGTCATAGGCCGTCATCTCGGAGTACCGCGCATCGGGGTCGTCGTCATTCCGGATCCCGTGAGAGATCGTGAAATGAATGTCGTCGATCGTGCCGCCCCACAGCCAGTCATCATCCAGCAGGTTCGGATAGCCGGAGGCCTGAACCCCCGCCGCGCCCGACCCGTGGCATTGCGAACACCATGTGGCGAAGATCGCCGCGCCGCCCTGAACGGCATAGCTGTAAAGGTCGGGGTTGGCGTCCGGTGTGATCTCGGCCAGTTCCACCTCGGCGATCCGGGCTAGGATCGGGGCATTCATCTCCTCGAAGGTCTGAATGTCCTCCTGCACCTCCGCCCGGGTGGAGTAGCCAAGCAACCCAGGCGTCGCGCCCTGGATCAGCGGCCATGCCGGATAGGCGATGGTATAGCCGATGCCCCAGATGATCGTGGCGTAGAAGGTCCACAGCCACCACCGTGGCATCGGGTTGTTGAACTCCTTGATACCGTCCCAGATATGCCCTGTGGTTTCGGGGTCACCCTCCTGCAGGATCTGCTCTTCGGGGTGCTTGGTCTTGTCGTCGGTCATTGCCGCGCCTCCTTGATCTGGGCGGGAGCAGCGTCGTCATCAGCTGCCGGCTTGTCGTCATAACGAAACGGGATATTCGCAGTGTCGCGATGCACTTTCCGGCTGCCGGGCCGGAGCGCGAAAAGGATCACGGCCACAAAGGAGGCAAACAGAAACACACCCCCCCAGCTGCCCGCGAAAACCCGCATGATGGTATAGCTGTCTTCCATCCCACGCGCCCCCTTACCGGCTCTCGTCGGGCGTGAAGGTCGAGAAATCGACCAGCGTGCCCAACATCTGCAGATAGGCGATCAGCGCATCCATCTCGGTGACTTCCGGCTGACCGTCGAAATCGCGCTGCTGCGCCCCCGGGTAACGCTCCACGACGCCGCCATCACCGAAATCGGTTGCCTGCTGAACGAAGTCCAGCTCCGCATTCTCGATCATCTCGTCGGTGTAGGGCACGCCGACGAACCGATGGGTTTCCATCAGATCGGCGATATAGGTGGGCCGCAACACGTTGTCCGCGAGGAAGGCGTAGGGCGGCATCACCGATTCCGGCACCACCGATTGCGGATCGGTGAAGTGGTCCACATGCCATTCGTCCGAATAGCGGCCACCCACGCGGGCCAGATCGGGTCCGGTCCGCTTTGAGCCCCACTGGAACGGATGGTCGTACTGCGACTCCGCTGCCAGCGAGTAATGGCCATACCGCTCCACCTCGTCCCGCATCGGCCGGATCATCTGGGAGTGGCACACATAGCACCCCTCCCGGATGTAGATCTCCCGGCCCGCAAGTTCGAGGGGCGAGTAGGGACGCATCCCCTCCACATCCTCGATCGTGTTCTCGAGATAGAACAGCGGGGCGATTTCCACGATGCCGCCGATGGTCACGACCAGAAAGCTGAGCGTCAGCAGAAGGGTCGCGTTGGTTTCAATCTTCTTGTGTCCGTCAAGAGCTGCCATTGTCCGACCCTCCTTATTCTGCCGGAGCTGCGGCGGCCGGGGCGGCTGCTTTCGCAGGGCCTCGCGTCACAGTCATCCACAGGTTGTAGACCATGATCAGCGCACCAGCCAGGAACAGCGTCCCGCCCAGACCACGGACCACATACATCGGGAACTTGGCCTCGACCGTGTCGGCGAAGGAGTTCACCAGGAAGCCCTGCGCGTCGACTTCACGCCACATCAGGCCCTCCATGATCCCGGTCACCCACATCGAGGCCGCGTAGAGCACGATGCCGACGGTGGCGAGCCAGTAGTGCCAGCTGACCAGTCTGAGCGAATAGAGCCGCTCGCGATTCCACAGTTTCGGGAACAGGTAGTAGAGCATCCCGAAGGTGATCATGCCGTTCCAGCCAAGCGCGCCGGAATGCACGTGCCCGATCGTCCAGTCGGTGTAGTGCGACAGCGAGTTCACCGCGCGGATCGACATCATCGGGCCTTCGAAGGTCGACATGCCATAGAACGCCAGCGACGTGACCATCATCCGCAGGACCGGATCGGTCCGGAGTTTGTCCCAGGCGCCCGAAAGCGTCATCAGGCCGTTGATCATCCCGCCCCAGCTGGGCATCCAGAGCACGACCGAGAACACCATGCCGAGCGTCGAGGCCCAGTCAGGCAGCGCGGTGTAGTGCAGGTGGTGCGGACCCGCCCAGATGTACAGGAAGATCAGCGCCCAGAAGTGAATGATAGACAGCTTGTAGGAGTAAACCGGGCGTTCGGCCTGTTTCGGGATGAAGTAGTACATCATCCCCAGGAAGCCCGCCGTCAGGAAGAAGCCCACCGCGTTGTGGCCGTACCACCACTGGGTCATCGCGCTCTGGACGCCCGACATGACCGATACGGAGCGGGACCCGAAGATCGAGACCGGCACCGCCAGGTTGTTGACCACATGCAGCATCGCCACGGTGACGATGAAGCTCAGAAGGAACCAGTTGGCCACGTAGATATGCGGCTCCTTGCGCTTCAGGAGCGTGCCAAGGAACACCGCGAGGAAGGCCACCCAGACAATCGTCAGCCACAGGTCCACATACCATTCGGGTTCCGCGTATTCGAGGCCTTGCGTGCCCCCAAGCACGTAACCCGTCGCGGCCAGCACGATGAAGAACTGGTATCCCCAGAAGACGAACCATGTCAGTCCGCCCCCCCACATCCGCGCCGCGGAGGTCCGCTGCACGATGTAGAAGGACGCCGCCAGAAGCGCGTTGCCCCCGAAGGCGAAGATCACCGCCGATGTGTGCAGAGGGCGCAGGCGCCCGAAATTGCCGTAACCTTGGGTCCACTCGAAGTTGAGCTGCGGAAAGGCCAGCTGGAAGGCGATGACCACACCGACCAGAAACCCGACGCATCCCCAGAATGCGGTGGCAATCGCGGCGGCGCGCACAGGCCCGTCCATGTATTCATGGGTCGGCACCGGCACCACAGGTTCACCGGTACGGCGGAGTTGCCAGATAAACAGCCCCGCTGCCGTGACCATCACCAGGATCATATGGACCATATAGACCATATCCCGGGCGTAACTGGCCGCGATGGCCGCGCACAGCGCCACCAGGCCAAGGATCAACAGCTTTACGTAATCAAGCATAGATCGTCCCTTCGTCTTTCACCGGTTTTTCGACTCACACCGAGCCGTCCGGACTTGTTCCATCTGACCCCACATCGCGCAGGTGGCGCATTGTGGCCTTGATCCATGTCAAACCTGCCCCGGGATTGTGTTGACGCAGGTCAAAGCGCGACGAAGCGTCCCGGTCTAGACCGGAAAAAAGCTTGCAACTGAGGAGGTTCAACATGGCCTATAAAAGCATATTGACGGTTCTGACCGACACGGATGAAGTTGGCCCGGTGCTGGAGGCCATCTTGCCGTTCGCGCGGGCCGAAGGGGCGCATCTGGATGTGCTCTGCATGGGGGTGGACCGCACCCAGACCGGATATTACTTCGCCGGCGCCACCGCGCTGATGCATGACGAGACCCTGGCCCAGGCGCAGGCTCTGGCGACGCAGATCGAAACCGGGGCCCGTACCCTGCTTGAGCGGACGGATATCTCCTGGGGGATCGAGGCGCTGGTAACCCAGACCGCCAGCGTGGCCGGTATCGTTGCGCGCCGCGCGCGCTTCTCCGATCTCGTGGTGCTGCCCAAACCCTATGGCGAGAACCAGGCCTCGGATGCACCGGTCGTGGTCGAGGCGGCGATGTTCCAGGGTCAGGCCCCGGCGATCGTGCTGCCCGGCGATGTCCCGGTCAAGGAGGCTCTGGACCGGATCGTGGTGGCCTGGAACGAATCCGCCGAGGCGCTCTGCGCCGTGCGCGCCGCGCTGCCGCTGCTGAAGGCGGCCAAGCTGGTCAACATCCTGATCATCGATCCGCAGCGTCATGCCGCCGAAGTGTCCGATCCGGGCGCCGAGCTCAGCAAGATGCTCAGCCGTCACGGCGTGGAGGTTGAGGTTTCCATCGTGGCCCAGACCCTGCCGCGCGTCTCCGACGTGATCAACCGCCATATCCAGGACCAGAACGCCGACCTCCTTGTCATGGGGGCCTATGGTCATTCCCGTTTCCGGGAGGCGATCCTTGGCGGAGCCACCCGCAACCTTCTGGAAAACGCCGTGGTGCCGGTTCTGATGGCCCATTGACGGACTGACCCGTCCGGATACGGACAAGATCCGCCGCCGGTCCGCATCGACGCGGACCGGCGGCGCCTGCATCTTACCCTTGCACCTCCGGCGATCCCAGTCACATGTTGTGTGCGGCCTCCGTCCGCAAAGGTGGCGGCCCCACCACCGGCCTGCCCGCCCCCAGCCTGAAGGACAGCACAGATGGCAAAGCTCGCGATCGTTCTTTCACAAGGATTCGCCGATTGGGAATATGCCCTGATCGCCGGAACCGGCCTGCCGTTCTACGGGCTCGATGTGGAGTTCTTCGCGCCCGCGGTCGGCGAAATCCGGTCGCAGGGCGGGTTGACGGCCCGTGTCTCGCAAGACCTCCGCGCGCTACCGGGATGGACCCCGGATGCCGTGATCGTCGTCGGCGGCATGACCTGGGAGACCGATCAGGCGCCTGACATGCGCGATCTGCTGCGGGACCAGCACGCGCGCGGCGCGGTCGTCGCGGGCATATGTGGCGGCACGCTGGCGCTTGCCCGCGCAGGGTTGCTCGACACGCGGCGCCACACCTCGAACGATCCCGAATTCCTCACCCGGAATGCTGCGGACTATGAAGGTTCCGCGCTCTATGTCGCGACCCCCGCCGCCATTTCCGAAGATCGCGTGATCACCGCGCCCGGCACCGCACCGGCCAGTTTCACGGCGGCGGTGTTCGAAAGCGTCGGCGTGGAGACGGACAAGGTGGCGCAGTTCAGGGCGATGATGGCCGCGGAACACGGCTAGCTTTCAGGCCGGTATCCCGCCCGCCCGATCAGACCGCCACCTGCCCGCTGCAACAGCCGGGCAAGGCGGCCCGTCAGACCAGCATTCCGCCATCGGCGTCATCTCCGGTTTCGTCCATCAACAGGTCGAAATCGGGGATGGTGATGTGGCGTTTGCCCTCAAGGCGGATCACGTCATCGCGTTTCAGGGCGGACATCTGGCGGCTGACCGTTTCCAGTGTCAGGCCCAGATAATCGGCCATCGCTTCACGTGTCAGCGGCAGATCGAAGGAAACCTCGCCCTTTGACGGCAGGTCCTTCAGGCTGGCATCGCGCCGGGCGATGATCGACAGAAGGCTCGCGATCTTCTCGCGCGCGGTCTTGCGGCCCAGAAGCAGCATCCATTCCCGCGCCGCATCCAGTTCGTCCAGCGTCATTTCCAGAAGCCGCTGACTTATATTCGCATTTTCGGCGATCAGTTTCTGGAAAGGCGCGCGCCGGAAACAGCACAACGTCACGTCGGTCGAGGCCACGACGTCATAGGGCGCGGTGTCGCGATTCGGCCGGCCCAGAAAATCGCTCGGCAGCAAAAGCCCCACCATCTGCCGCCGCCCATCCTCCATCGTCTGGGTCAGCGAGGCGACGCCTTCGATCACGGAAGCCACGAAATCCATCTTGTCGCCGGCCCAGACGACGGTCTGCCCGGCATCGAATTTGCGGTAGTATTTTATGGACTCCAGATGCGTCAGCTCATCGGTCTCGCACCGGGCACAGACGGCCCTGTGTCTGATCGGGCAGTCTGCACAGTCCTGCTGCGGTATGGCCAGTTGACGATTGGGCATGTTTATCACCGCAATAGGAGCAACAGTTGACTGTATTGATCTCGATCAATTACAGCGGGGCGTTCGACTTTTAGGTTAACTTAATGGATCATCTGACGCAACTTCGCCGCCTGGGTCTGTTCGACTCGAAAGTGCCTCGGTACACGAGCTATCCGCCTGCCACGAAGTTCTCGAACGACGTGACACCGCGGGTTTTCGCGGATTGGATACGGTCAATCCGCCCCGGCTCCCGCATTTCGGCCTATGTGCATGTGCCCTTCTGTCGCAGATTGTGCTGGTTCTGCGCCTGCCGGACTCAGGGCGTCCGCTCCGACGAGCCGATCGAAGCCTATCTCCGGAGCGTCAAGGCCGAGATCGCCATTCTGCGGGACATCCTGCCCGAAGGTGTGGAGCTTGCGCGGCTGCATTTCGGGGGCGGCACGCCCACCTTGATGGCGCCCGATATGCTCAGCGATCTGACCGCGACACTGACCGATGTCCTCCCGCTGGCCGATGGTGCGGAATTCTCGGTCGAGATCGACCCCAACGAGATCGACGCCGCCCGGCTGGACGCGCTGGCCTCCGCCGGCATGAACCGCGCCTCGATCGGGGTGCAGGATTTCAACCACGACATCCAGCAGATCATCGGCCGCATCCAGAGCTATGACGTCACCCGCGACGCGGTGGAGATGCTGCGCGCCCGCGGCATCACGTCTCTCAACGCGGACATCCTGTTCGGCCTGCCCAATCAGAGCCAGACGCGGATCTCCGAAACCGTGCAGATGCTCCTGTCGCTCGCGCCCGACCGCGTGGCGCTTTACGGCTATGCCCACGTCCCGTGGATGGCCAAGCGGCAGGCGATGATCCCGACCGACACGCTGCCCACGCCCGAGGAACGGCTGAGCCTGTTCGACACCGCGCGGCGTCTTTTCATGTGGGACGGGTATTCGGAAATCGGGATCGACCATTTCGCCCGCCCCGGCGACGGGTTGGAGATCGCGGCCCGCACCGGTCATCTGCGGCGGAATTTCCAGGGCTATACCGACGACACCTGCGATGTGCTTCTGGGCATCGGGGCCTCGTCGATCTCCCGCTTCCCGCAGGGCTTCGCGCAGAACGCCTCCGGCACGGCGGCGTATCAGAAATCGGTCCGGGCCGGTGAGCTGGCGATCGGGCGCGGCCATGTCTTCAAGGGCGAGGATATCCTGCGCAGCCGCATGATCGAGATGCTGATGTGCGGTTTCCGCATCGAAAGCGCCGAACTGCTGGAAAGGTTCGACCTCACGCCCCAGCGGCTGAAAACCTTCTATGCCGACGCGGCGGAGGCCTTTCCCGGCATGGTGCGGTTCGATGCCGACGGCTTCGATATCCTGCCCGAGGGGCGCCCGCTGTCGCGGATCATCGCGCGCGCCTTCGACGAATACGAGATGCAGGCCGACGGGCACTCCTCCGCGATCTGAACAGATCGCGCGGGCGGGGTGGCTTCGGACTGCGCGGCGCGGCTCTCCCGACACATGCCTTCCGGCACGACCGGCTCAGGCCGCGCTGCCCTCCGCGTGAAGATCGAAGGCCGCGGCCAGAAGCGCCCGTGTATATTCCGATTTCGGAGCGGTGAAGATCTCCTCCCTCAGGCCCGTCTCGACGATATCGCCCTGTTTCATCACGATGATCTTGTGGGCCAGCGCGCGGACCACTTTCAGATCGTGGGAAATGAACAGATAGGCCAACTTATGACGCCGCTGCAGATCGCGCAGCAACTCCACGATCTGCACCTGCACGGTCATGTCCAGCGCCGAGGTGGGTTCGTCCAGCACCACGAGTTTCGGGTTCAGGATCATCGCGCGCGCAATCGCGATCCGCTGCCGCTGGCCGCCGGAAAACTCATGCGGGTAGCGGTGCATCATCGCCGGATCAAGGCCCACTTCGGTCAGGATATCGGCCACCATCTGCCGCTTGTTCTGGCCCGGTTCGGTCCCGTGGACGCCCAAGCCCTCGGCGACGATCTGTTCCACCGTCATCCGCGGAGAGAGCGAGCCATAGGGATCCTGAAACACGATCTGCATGTCGCGCCGGAGCGGGCGAAGCGCGCCCGACTTCCAGCCCTGCACATCCTGCCCCATGAACACCACCGGCCCTTGGGACGAGATCAGGCGCATGACCGCCAGCGCCAGCGTGGTCTTGCCCGACCCGCTTTCGCCCACCACGCCCAGCGTTTCGCCCGCGCGCACGGAAATCGACGCAGCGTTGACCGCCTTCACATGGCCGACGGTCCTGCGCAGCAGCCCCCGATGGATCGGGAACCAGACCCGCAGGTCATGGGTGTTCACGATCTCGGGCGCGTTTTCCGGCACCGGGTCGGGCCCGCCCGTGGCCTCCGCCGCCAGAAGCTTGCGCGTATAGGGATGTCTCGGGTTGTCGAAGATCTCCGCCGTGCGCCCGGCCTCCACGATCTCGCCGCCCTGCATCACGCAGACCCGGTCCGCGAAGCGGCGCACGATGCCCAGATCATGGGTGATGAACAGAAGGCTCATGCCCTCGGCGCGTTTCAGCTCCGCCAGAAGTTCCAGGATCTGCGCCTGAATGGTCACGTCCAGCGCCGTGGTCGGCTCGTCCGCGATCAGCAGATCGGGCCCGTTGGCCAACGCCATGGCGATCATCACGCGCTGCCGCTGCCCGCCCGAAAGCTGGTGCGGATAGGCCCCCAGCCGGGTTTCCGGGTCGCGGATGCCGACCTTGATCAGCAATTCGATGATCCGGCGCCGCGCCGCGTCTCCCCGCAGCCCCTGATGCAGGCCAAGGCTTTCGGCGATCTGCTTTTCCAGCGTGTGCAGCGGGTTCAGCGAGGTCATCGGCTCCTGAAAGATGAAGCTGATATCGTTGCCCCGCACATGGCGCAACTCCGACTCAGGCGCGCCGATCATCTCGGTTCCGCGATACTTGACCGATCCGGACAGTTTGGCGCTGTCGGGCAAGAGCGCCACGGTCGACAGCGCGGTCACCGATTTGCCCGATCCGCTCTCGCCGACCAGCGCCACGGTCTCCCCCTTCTCGATGGTGAAGCTGACGCCTTTCACCGCATCGGTCGTGGCCCCGTCCTGGGTGAAACTCACCCGCAGATCCCTGACCTCCAGAACGCTCATTGAAATGTCTTTCTGGGGTCGAACGCATCGCGCACCCCTTCGAAGATGAAGACCAGAAGCGACAGCATGATCGCGAAACTGAAAAACGCGGTGAAGGCCAGCCATGGTGCTTGCAGGTTGTTCTTGGCCTGCAGGGTCAACTCCCCCAGCGACGGCGCCGAGGAGGGCAGGCCGAAGCCCAGAAAGTCGAGGCTGGCCAGACCGCCGATCGTGCCGGTGACGATGAAGGGCAGCATCGTCAGTGTCGCGACCATCGCATTGGGCAGCACATGGCGGAACATGATCACCCGGCTCGATATGCCAAGGGCGCGCGCCGCCCGGACATACTCGAAATTCCGCGCGCGCAGAAACTCCGCGCGGACCACGCCCACCAGCGACGTCCAGCCGAACAGGACCATCAGAAACACCAGCAACCAGAAATCCATCCGGAAGATGGCCGCGATGATGATGATCACGAACAGCCCCGGCGTGTAGCCCCAGATCTCGATGATCCGCTGGAAGATCAGGTCGAGCCAGCCGCCGAAATAGCCCTGCACCGCCCCCGCCGCGATCCCGATCACCGAGGTCAGCACGGTGACGATCAGCGCGAACATCACGCTCAGCCGGAAGGCATAGATCACCCGCGCCAGCACGTCGCGCGCGGTGTCGTCGGTGCCCAGCCAGTGATTGGCGTCCGGCGCGGACGGGGCGGAGGTGCCGATATCGTTGATCGTGTTGTAGGCGTAGGGCACGATCGGCCAGATCAGCCAGCCCTGTTCGATCTCCTCGCCATCGACGATCCCGTCCTCCTGGGCGTCCTCGATCACGCCCTCGGGGTCGTCCCAGCAGCTTTCCAGCCCGCCCGAGATGATCAGACAGCGCACTTCCGGGTCGCGGTAGACGGCCTCGGTCCGGAAATCGCCGCCGAACTGGGTTTCCGGGTAGAAGTTGAAGACGGGCGTGTAAAGCTCGCCCCGGAAGTTGACCAGAAGCGGTTTGTCATTCGCAATCAGCTCCGCAAAAAGCGACAGGCCGAACAGGACCGAAAAGATCAGGAAGGACCAATAGGCCCGGCGGTTCGACCTGAAGTTTCGCCAGCGCCGCCGGTTCAGGGGCGACAGGGTGAAAAACCCCGTGGGCGGTTCGGGCACCGTGGTCCCGGCCGGCGGCTTGGGGGCGATCTCCTCTTCCCGCAGCGCCATTCTCAGGTCTCCCGCGTTTCGAAGTCGATGCGCGGGTCGATCCAGACATACATCAGATCCGACAAAAGCCCGACGAAGAGCCCGATCAACCCGAAGACAAACAGGGTGCCGAAGATCACCGGATAGTTGCGGGTGACCGCCGCCTCAAAGCCCAGCCGGCCCAGACCATCCAGCGAGAAGATCGTCTCGATGATGACCGATGCGCCGAAAAAGACGCTCACGAACACCGCGGGAAAGCCGGCGATCACGATCAGCATGGCGTTGCGGAACACATGCCCGTAAAGCACCCGGTTCTGGGCCAGCCCCTTGGCCTTCGCCGTGACCACATACTGTTTCTTGATCTCGTCCAGAAAACTGTTCTTGGTCAGCAGCGTCAGCGTTGCAAAGGCGGAGATGGTGGAGGCGGTGACCGGCAGCGCGATATGCCAGAGATAATCCACGATCTTCTCCCACCATGTCAGCGTGTTCCACACATCCGACGGCGAGGTCAGCCCGCGCAGCGGGAAGATCTGCCAGTAGGATCCGCCCGCGAACAGCACCAGAAGCATGATCGCGAACAGAAACGCCGGGATCGCATAGGCCACGATGATCACGCCGCTGGTCCATGTATCGAACCGCGACCCGTCGCTGACCGCCTTGCGGATGCCCAGCGGGATCGACACGACATAGGCGATCAGCGTCGACCACAGGCCCAGCGTGATCGACACCGGCAGCTTGTCGACCACCAGTTCCATCACGGTTTCGGAGTGGAAGAAACTGTCGCCGAAATCGAACCGCACGTAATCCCACAGCATCAGAAAGAAGCGGTCCAGCGCGGGGATACGTTCGGAAACGCACTCCTCCGCGTCCAGATCGGGGATGCCGGTAAATCCTTCCGCGCAAACGATGCGGGAGAAGTTGAACTGGATCTCCAACTCTTCCAGAAACCGGGGCGGGACGCCGCGCGCGCCCTGATAGGCGCCCTCGATCTCGATATTGCCGGTCTCGCTGCCGCCGCCCGAGATCGTGGCGAAGGCGTCGCCCTCGCCCTCAAGTTGGGCCAGAACCTGATCGACCGGCCCGCCGGGCACGAACTGCGTCAGCGCGAAATTGATCACCATGATCCCGAACAATGTCGGGATCATCAGCAACAGCCGTCTGAGGATATATGGGCCCATGGCGCTCTAGAACGCGCCCGCTTCGCGAAGCGCCGCCTCGGCCTCGGCATCGCTCCACCAGAAATCAAGGAAGCCCAGCGCATAGGGCGGTAGCGGCTCCGGATAGCGATAGATGTCGTAATAGGCCACCCAGTGGGTATTGTTGAACCATTGCGGCACACGGAACCTTTCCCAGCGCAGAACCCGGTCCAGCGCCGCCACGGCCACATTCAGCTCTTCCTGCGTCTCGGAATTCACCACATGTTCGATCAGCGCGTCAACGGCCGGGTCGGCCAGCCCGGCGGCATTGAACACGCTGTCATTCGCGCTTTGCGACCCGAAATACTGACGCAGGCCGCTTCCGGGCTCGTATCCCATGGGCAGGTGGTCGATGATGATGTCGAAATCGTAGTCGCGTTCGCGCTGCGTCATCTGGGCACTGTCGACCCGTGTCAGCCGTGCGTTGATCCCGATGGCGCGCAAATTCTCCACATAGGGGTTGATCACCCTGTCGAAGAGCGGGCCGGAGTTCAGAAACTCCACATCCAGCGTCTGTCCGGCCGCGTTGCGGGCAAGCCCGTCATCGCCGATGAGCCAGCCCGCCTCTTCCAGCAGCGCCGAGGCGCGCCGCGCCTGCCGCCGGTCCAGTGTCCGGTTCGGATCGGATGCCGGCAGGCTGAACACCTCTTCGGTGAATACCTCCGGGCGCAACAGGTCGCGCAGCGGCTCCAGCAGGGCCAGTTCGGCCTCGCTCGGCAAGCCTTCCGCGGCCAGATCCGTGTTCTGCCAGAAGGAATCGTTCCACTCGTAGAGCCCGTAAAACAGCGTCTGATTTGTCCATTCGAAGTTGAACATCAGGGCGATGGCCTCGCGCACGCGCACGTCCTGAAACTTCTCGCGCCGCAGATTGATGATGAAGCTCTGGCCCGAGGTGATCGTCCCGTCGGGCAGTTCCGCCTTCACCACATGGCCGCGCTCCAGCGCAGGAAAGTCATAGGAGGTGGCCCAGTTCGCCGAACTGCTTTCCTGCCGGAACAGATAATTGCCCGCGGTGAACCCCTCGAACGCGGCGACAGCATCGCCGTAATACTCGATCCGGATCCGGTCGAAATTGTACCGCCCGCGATTGATCGGCAGATCGGCGCCCCAGTAATCGGGGTTGCGGGCGTATACGACGCGCTGGCCCGGTTCCACCTCGTGCAACACATAGGGCGCCGAGCCTACGAGAGGCTCCAGACGGGCCTCGCTGAACCCAAGGCCCGAGGCCTCGTGGCTGGCCCGCGACATGACCGTCAGACCACCGGCCGATACGATACGGCCACGGATCGGCGCTTCGGGGTTGAAATCGAAGCGGATGCGGCGCTCGTCCAGCACTTCGGCCCCGGCAAGGGTCCGCCCGATCGCGGCGCGAAAGCTCGGCAGACCCTCGTCGCGCATGATCTCGTAGGAGAAGAGCGCGTCATCCGCCGTCACCGGCGTTCCGTCGGAAAACCGGGCCTCTTCGCGGATGGTGAAAATCACGTAGGATACGTCTTCGGGATAAGCGATGCTTTCGCATAGCAGGCAATAGGCGGAGCCGATCTCGTCGGCCGTGCCCTCCAGCATGCTTTCGAAGAAGATCGACGACAAGACCGCCGGGCGTCCCTCCCGCGTGAAGGGGTGCATGGAATCGAACGATCCCGACGACCATGCGAAGGACATCTCACCGCCCTTGGGCGCATCGGGGTTCACATAATCCAGATGCTGGAAATCAGGGCCATAACGCAGCTCCCCGAAGGTCGACACTCCATGCGTGACGATCAGGTCGTCCTGCGCCCGCGCGGCCCCGGCCCAAAGCAGAAGCACGATCGCCGGCACAAGAAGCCATCCTGTCAGATGCCCCCAGTTCGGGCATGGAATGGTCTTTACTCGGGATAAACGGTCGCGCATGGGCGCCCTCCACTGCTGTTTTGGTCTCACAGGCTGCATATCTGCGCTGAATCACGTTACGGGGCAGCCCCCCTTTTCATCAAGTTGAGAAATCGTGATCAGCCCCGGTTTGCGCGCTCAAGTCCACCCTGAATGCAACAAGACCGCCCCGGGAGGCGGTCTTTTCGGCAATCGACGGGATGTCGCTCAATCATCCAGCGTGTCGAGAAAGGCGATCAGGTTCGCACGATCTTCGGCGTCGCGCATCCCGTTATAGGCCATGGCCGTGCCGGGTGCGTATTCCCGCGGGTTCTCGATGAAGGCCGAGATGTTCTCGGGCGTCCAGTCCCCGGTGGTGGCCAGAAGCCCGTCGGAATAGTTGAACCCTTCGACCGTGTGTTTCGGCCGTCCGACGACACCGTGCAGATAGGGGCCGACACCGTTCACGCCCGGCTGATCCGAATGGCAGGCCGAACATTGCCGCCACAGCCGTTCCCCGGCAGAGGCATCGGCCACGGCATAAAGCTCCGCGAACGGGACCTCGACTACCTCTTCGGCAACCTCGGTCTCGCCCTCGCCCGTGTCGATCACGTAGCCGGCGCGGTGATCCTCGTCATGGGCGCCACCCACGGAATACAGGCCGTCCGCCGCCCATCCGGCCAGCAGAAAGATCAAAAGCGCACCACAGACGGCGCCGCCGATCTTGGTGATGGTCATTGTGTCAAACATGGATGTCCCGTTCTCACATATGGTTCGCGGGTATGTATCGGCTTTCCTGCATGGCTTTCAAGGTGTAGTGAGCGCGACGAAACGACCTGCCGAGAGATTTTCGCCCATGACGTCCCGTATCGCCTTTCAGGGAGAACCCGGCGCCTATTCCCATCAGGCGTGCCACGAGGCCCGCCCCCGGATGGAGGCGTTGCCCTGCCCGACCTTCGAAGACGTGATCGAGGCGGTCCAGTCCGGGGCCGCGGATCAGGCCATGCTGCCGGTCGAAAACTCCACCTACGGGCGGGTGGCCGACATTCACCGCCTTTTGCCGGAATCGGGCCTGCATATCGTCGACGAGGCTTTTGTGCGGGTGCATATCAATCTGCTCGCCGTTCCCGGCGCGACGCTCGCCGATGTGACCGACGCCTGGAGCCATCTTGTCCTGTTGCCGCAATGCGCGCTGTTCCTGCGTCAGCATGGGATCAAGGGGCGCGTATCGCCGGACAATGCGCGCGCCGCCCGGGACGTGGCCGACTGGGGCGACAAGGCGCAAGCCGCGCTCGCCTCGGAACTGGCCGGCGATATCTACGGCCTCGACGTGCTGGCCCGCCATATCGAAGACCATGACCGCAACACGACGCGGTTCCTGATCATGTCGCCCGTGGCCGACATGACCCGCCGCGCCGATCACATGATGACCAGCTTCGTCTTCCGCGTGCGCAACATCCCGGCGGCGCTCTACAAGGCGATGGGCGGCTTCGCGACCAATGGCGTGAACATGACCAAGCTGGAAAGCTACATGGTCGGCGGCTCCTTCACCGCCACCCAGTTCTATGCCGATATCGAAGGCCACCCGGATGACCCGCCGGTTCAGCGCGCGATGGAGGAGTTGCGCTATTTCACCTCCATGCTGCACATCCTCGGCACCTACCCGGCGGACCCCGCCCGCGATTGACCCCTGGTCTGCCGCCCCTCCTCACGCCACCCGCTGACCCAACGTCATCTGACGCGCGGCATCGGCAAAACGGCTACAATCTTAGACATAGCCCCAAGGGCCCCAATACCGGCGTTTTTCAGGAAACCCCAATAGGCAAAGCTTCGCCCTGCCCGGAATGACTATGTCTTAGTACACAGCTACTCCGACCCGTCTTCCGGGTAACCCCGCATTTCCCCGCCGACCGCATGTTTATTCACTGCGAAATTCTGTTCGATTCAGGGTCTCTTTCGGGAACCATTCCGGCCTGAGGGATGTTCTTGGATCATAAGGCGCCTGTTGCGCCCGACGACCATAGGAGACCACGATGAAACGTTTTGTGAGCACCACCGCAATCGCCATCCTGCTGGGCACCGGCGCCTTCGCGGATGCGCATTCCACCTCGATTATCGAGTACGAGTTTTCCCAGGGATCGGATTTCTACGCATCCGAGATGATCGGCATGCGCGTCTATGCGACCGAAGCCGAGATGCAGGCCGGCATGACCGTCGCCGCCGATGGCGAGCGCGACTGGAACGATATCGGCGAGATCAACGACGTCATCCTGACCGATGGCGGTGACGTTGCCGCTGTGATCGTCGGCGTTGGCGGCTTCCTCGGCATCGGCGAAAAGGATGTGGCTGTCGACATGTCGCAGATCAACCGCGTCGAAGAGGATGGCGGCACCGGGGAATTCTTCCTTGTCATAAACGCAAGCCAGGAAATGCTGGAATCCGCGCCCGAGTTCACCCGTGGTGACGCCGGAATGATGACGACCGAAACCGAAGCCCAGGCCGACGCGGAGACGACGTCCACCGACATGGCCATGGCCGAAGACCGCCCGATGCTCGTCGCCCCCACGGTCGAGCGCGAAGGCTACATGGCGCCCGAGCCGGTCGACCTGACCAGCGAAAACCTTACCGGTGCGCGCGTCTACGGGACCAATGACGAGGATATCGGCGAGATCAGCGAATTGCTGCTTTCCGAAGACGGCCAGATCGACCGTGTGGTGATCGACGTGGGCGGCTTCCTCGGCCTTGGCGAAAAGCCGATCGCCGTGACCTTCGAAGAGTTGAGCATCCTGCGCAACGAAGCCGGCGACAGCTTCCGCGTCTACATCGACTCGACCCAGGAGGCGCTTGAGGCACAGCCCGAATATCAGGGCTGATACACTTCTCTCGAAGCGGCCGGCCGGAGTACTCCGGTCGGCCTCCTTCAATTCGATTTTTAAATTGGAGATATACACTCCACCGATTTTTATTCTGAATTCTCCACTCTATATATCATAAGGGAAACAAGATTTCCTCTATATTTCTTTCTCAATTCTAAATCTGCGCACGTCCATTTTCCGGGGGTGTGAAGTTCTTGTATACCCATGGCGGGGCCTGCAGCCCCCTTCGGCCCGCGCCGGACCGCTCCGCGCTTGACCTCGATCACCAGATGCTTTTGATCTTGGGCCAACGTTCGGCACTCCCCATTCCGGCCATGGCCGTCAAGATCGAAGAGGCGCGATGTTTGCGTTGCTCAAGCAGATTATGCGCACCGCTTTTGCCGTGGCCTGCCTGTGCGGCGTCGCATCGCCAATCGCCGCGCAATCGCGGATGGATATCGCCCGCGCGCCGCTGGCCTCCGAAATCGGGACGCGGGAGGTGTCCTTTCTCGCCCGCGATCTGGAAACAGACACCGATTATGTCCTCGAAGGCAGCGATCTGTCTCTCCGCCACCCGCCCTGGTCCACCTTCAAGATCCCGAATCTGCTGATCGCGCTGGAAACCGGCGCCGCCGCATCGCTTGAGACACCCTATATCTGGGATCGGGCGCGCCGCCCCGCGCGCGGCTTCTGGCCCCCCGCCTGGCGTCAGGATCAAACCCTCGGCACCGCCTTTCAGCGCTCCGCGGTCTGGGTCTTCCGCGATATCGCGGGCGAGGTGGGCACCGGGCGGTACCGTCAGCGGCTTGGCGAATGGGGCTATGGCAATGCAAGCGTTCCCGATGGCTCCGATGATTTCTGGCTGGGCGACACGCTGCAAATCTCCGTCTCCGAACAGGTCGCCTTCCTCGAACGTTTCTTCGCCGGCACCCTTGGCCTCTCGGTCGCCACGTCCGATGCCCTGATCTCGGTCAGCCGCGCGGGCACGTTCGGGCCCGCCACGCTGCACGGCAAGACCGGTTCGGGCCCGGTCATCCGGGGCGACATGAGCGGCCCGTTCGAAGGCTGGTACACCGGTTTCGTCCTGCGCCCCGACGCCGAACCGGTGGTCTTTTCGCTCTACACCCGCGCCGACAGCTATGCCGAGCTGGAAAGCTTCCGGCAGGATTTCGCGATCCACCTGCTGCAAACCGCAGACCTGCTGCCGCTGAACTGACTGGCCCCTTGCCCGCACCCTCACTCAGGCGTTAATCAGGTGCCAAGGCCGCCCCGACCCGGGCCCGGTCACCGAAAGCCCGACCCGATGAACCCGCTGCGCGGCATTGCCCTCAAAATCGCATCTGTCTGCATCTTCATGGCGATGGCCAGCCTGATCAAATCGGTGTCCGACACTGTACCGCCCGGGCAGGCCGTCTTCTTCCGATCGATCTGCGCCCTGCCGGTCATCGTGGTCTGGCTGCTCTGGCGGCACGAATTGCGGACCGGCCTGAAAACGCAGAACCCCATGGGGCATGTCTGGCGCGGGCTGATCGGCACCATGGCGATGGGTCTGGGTTTTGCCGGTCTGGGCCTTCTGCCCCTGCCCGAGGTGACCGCCATCGGCTATGCCGCGCCGCTTCTCGTGGTGATCTTCGCCGCGATGTTTCTGGGCGAAGAGGTTCGCGCCTTCCGGCTCAGCATCGTGGCCCTCGGGCTGGTCGGGGTCCTCATCGTGCTGTCGCCGCGCCTTCAGGTCGGCGTCGGCAGCGCCGATACACGGGAGACGCTCGGCGCGGTCGTGGTGCTGATGGGCGCGATCTGCGCCGCGCTGGCGCAGGTTTTCGTCCGCAAACTGGTCCGGACGGAGGGCACCGCCGCCATCGTCTTCTGGTTCTCGGTAACCGCCAGCACCCTGTCCCTGCTCACCCTGCCCTGGGGCTGGGTCACGCCCGGCCCGGCAGAGATCACGAAGCTGGTTCTCGCCGGTCTCTTCGGCGGGCTGGGGCAGATCCTGCTCACCTCCAGCTATCGCAATGCCGACGCGTCCCTGATCGCGCCGTTCGAATATACGTCCATGCTGCTGGCGCTCGGCGTCGGGTATCTCATCTTCGACGAGGTGCCGACATGGCCGATGATGGGCGGCGCGGCCATCATCGTGCTTGCGGGCATCCTGATCATCTGGCGCGAACGCCAGCTGGGTATGGAACGCGCCCGCCAGCGCAAGGCGATGACGCCGCAGGGCTGACGGGCCGCGCGCTAGCCCTGCGCTCCGCGCCGCCAGTCCGCCTCGATCTGGTTGCCCTGCCGCGCCAGCGTTCCGGTCATCCGCTGCAACACCCGCCCGCGCGCCAGTTTCATCGTCTGGATGATCAGCCGTGCGGTCAGCGTGCGCGGCTTCAGATCCAGTTCGGCCGCCACCCGGGTCACCTGCGCCGACAGCGCGATGAATGTCATCTGGTATCGGGCCTCCATGCCGCCCACCGTGATCTGGATCGCCACCATCTCGTCGCGGATCACCTCGTCCAGCTCGGCTTCGATCCCGCGCATCTTGCCGCGCACCTGAACCGACCCGCGCCAGCGCACGCCCTTTTCGGCCCGGGTCCAGTTGTCCACCCGGCGCAGATCGGCGCCGCGGCCGCGGATATCGGCCTCGAACTGGCTGAAATCCATCATCCGTTCAAAGACAAACCCGACAGGCGCGTCCACATCTTCGGCGACCTTGAACTTCATTCTGCTCTCATCCTTGTTGCAGCCGGCATTGCGCGCGGCAATCTCCGCTCAATCCAGCCGGTCCGCAAGCCAGTTTTCCAGAAGAAAATGCGCAATTGCACCTTTGCGGGCCGGCAGAACCCGATCATGGCGCCCGGCGAAAACATCCGTCACCTCCTCCCGGCTCAGCCAGACCGCATCCTCGATCTCCACCGGGTCGACGGTAATCTCGCGGCTGGTGGCCTCCGCCCGGCAGCCGAACATCAGCGAGGCCGGATAAGGCCATGGCTGGCTCGCCAGATAGCCGACCGCGCCGATCCGCACCTGCGTCTCTTCATAGACCTCGCGGCGCACCGCCGCCTCCAGCGTCTCGCCCGGCTCCACGAACCCGGCCAGAAGCGAATACATCCCCTCCGGCCAGCCGGGGGAGCGGCCCAGAAGCACGTCATTGCCATGGGTGACCAGCATGATCACCACCGGGTCGGTGCGTGGAAAATGGCGCCCGCCGCAGGCCCCGCATTCCCGTTGCCAGCCCCCCTCAACGGGCGCGCTTTCCGCACCGCATCGCGAACAGAACCGATGCGTCCGGTGCCAGTCCAGCACCGCCTTGGCCGTTGCCGCCAGTTCCGCATCGCGCGGCGTCAGCCAGGTCATCGCGCCGCGCAGCTCGCGGAACACCGCCCCCGCGGGCGCCGCCGGATGGGCCTGCACCGTCGGGTCCAGAAACGCGCCGATCTGCGCCTCGTCCACATCCGCGGGCACCCAGGCCGAGATATCGGCGGCATGGCGCATCCGCCCCTCATCCAGCCCCAGAAACACCCGCACACGCGCCGCCTGCGCCAGAACCGGATGATCGCTCCGCAGCCAGATCAGCCGCGCCGCGCCACCCTCGCCCTGCATCAGCGGCTTGCCCCGCCAAAGCGGCAGGATACACTCCGCGCCGGCCTCCGGACCCGCCGCCAACGCCGCCTCATCCCCCCGCAAATGGGCCGCGCGATCGAGGCCCGAGCCTCCGAAGGTGACGGTTTCTGCTCGCATCATGTCGTATCTGCCCTACCTGACTTAACGTCACCTGCCATTCGGTATGGCAGGAATGTCGCAAACGTATGCAAGCGAACCGAACCCGGCGCGTTGCACGCATGTATTGCTGACTGCGTAACAGGATCAGGCTATAATCGCGCAGTGCCGTTGAGTAAACATCATCGCCCAGTTCGGGAAGGGACCAATTGATGCCAGCCGATGCGAGTTCGGAAGCGGAAGTACTGTGTAGTCTGAGTTTGCGTATCCTGGCGACCTCCGATCTTCACGCAAATCTCCACCCGTACAACTACTACACCGACCGGCCCCAGAACACCGGCGGGCTTGCCCGTCTGGGCCGCATCATCGCGCAGCTGCGCGCCGCCTCCAACAACTGCATTCTGGTCGACAACGGCGACACGTTGCAGGGCACCCCGCTCGGCGATTTCGCCGCACAGGTGCGCACGTCCGATGGCCGCCCGCACCCGATGGTCGCGGCCATGAACGTGCTTGGCTACGACGCGATGACGCTCGGCAACCATGATTTCAACTACGGGCTGGATTTTCTGCAATCGACGCTTTCGGGCGCCGCCTTCCCCGCGGTTCTGGCCAATATCAGGCGGGCGGACGGCACCCCGCTGCTGCCGCCCTGGGTGATCCTCGACCGTGACATGCACGACACGACCGGGCGGCTCAGACGGCTCAGGATCGGGTTGATCGGTCTGGCGCCACCCCAGACCCTGAAATGGGATCGCAGCCTGCTGGATGGCCAGCTTGAGGCGGAGGATATTCTCGACGCGGCCCGCCGCGAGATCCGCGCGATGCGCGATGCCGGGGCCGATCTGGTCATCGTGCTCTGTCATTCCGGCGTCGGCCCCGCCCATGAATATCCCGACATGGAAAATGCCGCCGTGCCGCTGGCCGCGCTCCACGGCGTCGATGCGCTTGTCGCCGGGCACACCCATGAACTGTTTCCCGGGCCCTGCCCCGCGCGACCCGACTGGATCGATCCCGACATCGGCACGATCCACGGCACGCCGGTCGTGCAGCCGGGGCATGAAGGCTCCCATCTGGGCGTGATCGACCTTACCCTGTCGGAGGTCGGCAAGGACCGCTGGCGCGTGAGCGCCAATCAAAGCCACCTCGTCCCCGTCATCGCGTCCGAGCCCTGTTCGGGCGGGGAGGGCCGCGCAATCCCGGCGCCCCCGGTCCTCAGCAATTCCGACGTCATGAACGTCACCGCGCAGGACCATATCGCGACGCTTGGCTATATCCGCCAGCGGGTCGGCGAAACCCTCGTCCCGCTGGAAAGCTATTTCGCCCTTGTTGGAAACTCCGCCTCCGTGCAGGTGGTCGCCGACGCCCAGCGCGACTATGCCGAGCGGATGATGCGGGGCCATGAACTGGGGCATCTGCCGCTTCTGTCCGCCGCCGCGCCGTTCAAGGCCGGCGGGCGGGGCGGGCCGCAGAACTACACCGATGTCCCCGCGGGCCCTCTGGCTATCAAGAACGCCTCCGATCTCTACATCTACCCCAACACGGTCGTCATCCTGCGGGCCAATGGCGCGCAACTGACCGACTGGCTTGAACGAGCCGCCTGCGCGTTTCACCAGCTTGTGCCGGGCCGGGACGAGCAGTTGCTGATCGACCACGCCTTTGCGGCCTATAACTTCGATGTGATCGACGGGCTGACCTATGCAATCGATGTGACCGCCCCGCCCTGCTACAGCGCCGATGGCGAAGACCGGTTTCCATCGCCCGGGCGCATCCGCGACCTGCGCTATAACGGCCAGCCCGTGCAGCCCGATCAGGAGTTTCTGGTGGTCACCAACAGCTACCGGGCGGCAGGCGGCGGGCATTTCGCCTCCCCTGCGGCCGCCGAGCCGGTCCTGAAACGGCGCATGCCCGTCCGCGATATCCTGATCGGATACTTCAGGCATTACGAGAAGCTTCGCGCGATCACCAACCAGACATGGCGGTTCGCGCCCGCCGGCGGCATTCGCGCCATCGCCGAAATCGGCCCGGGCGCCCTCAACTATCCGGATCGCGTCGCCGAACACGGGCTGGACTATCTGGGCCGGTCCGGGAACGGATTTGCCCGGTTCGGGATCACCCTCTGACGCCTGCGTCTCCGGCACAGTATCGCTGCAATATCCATCGCAATGCTTGTTTTTTGGGCAAATGTCGGGTCAGCATATCCGGCAGAGCGTGCACCAATTGACCCTGGGGGCCTCCTGCCTGAGGTAACAGGTCACAAAAACGCTGCCCAACAGAGGAGAAAGCGCCCGTGTTCACCCGAATTCTGCCGACATTTGCCGCCGGTCTGCTTGCCGCCAGCCCGCTGGCCGCCGATACCGATATCGCCTTCGCGCTCGACTGGCGCTTCGAGGGGCCGTCCGCGCCCTATTTTCTCGCCATCGACAACGGCCATTTCGAAGCCGAGGGGCTAAGCGTCGAAATCACCGCGGGCCAGGGTTCGCTCGATGCGATCCCCAAGGTCGCCTCCGGGGCCTTCCCGCTCGGCTTTGCCGATATCAACAGCCTCGTGCGCTTTCTCGATCAGAACCCCGGCGCGCCAGTGACCGCCGTCATGATGGTCTATGACAACCCGCCCTTCTCCATCGTCGGCCGGGTCAGTCAGGGCATTTCCGGCATCGAGGACCTGGAAGGCTCGGTTCTGGGCGCACCGCCGCCCGACGGCGCATGGGCACAGTTCCCGATCCTGGCCGAGGTGAACGACATCGACGTGTCCACCATCACGATCGAACCGGTCGGCTTCCCGACCCGCGAGCCGATGCTGGCCGAAGGCAATGTGGACGCGGTGACCGGGTTCAACTTCTCCTCCTATCTCAGCCTCGCACGCCTCGGCATCCCCGAGGAGGATATCACCACCATCCTCTTCGCCGATCACGGGGTCGAACTCTACGGCAACGCGATCATCGTCAACACGGATTTCGCCGCCGAAAACCCCGAGATCGTGACCGGCTTCCTCACCGCGGTCGCGCGCGGCTGGTCGGACGCCATCGCCGATCCGCTGGCCGCCGCCGCCGCGGTGATCGAGCGCAACCCCGCCGGCGATCAGGACCTGGAGGGGCGCCGGCTGGAACTTGCCATCGAAGCCAATGTGCTCACAGACTATGTTCGCGAAAACGGCATGGGGCAGATCGATGCCGACCGGATGGACCGGGCCATCGAACAGCTTCGGCTGACCTATGAGTTCACCAGCGAGCCCGACGCCGCACTCTATTTCACCGATGCCTATCTGCCCGATGCCGAGCTGCGGATGATCGCGCCCGAATAGGGTCGGATTGATATACAATTGATATACCTTGCGCGGGCCGGTTCCGGCGGGCCCGCGCCCTGATCAGGGCGCTTCATGACCTCTTCCTTCCAGATCGAACTGCGTGACGTGACCCACGCCTACCGCACGGATGCGGGCCCCCTGCCCGTTCTCGACAAGCTGTCGATCCGCATGGAAAAGAACAGTTTCACCGCCGTGGTCGGCCCGTCCGGCTGCGGAAAATCGACGCTCACGCGGCTCGTTTCGGGCCTGATGCGCCCCGATGAGGGCGAAGTCTGGCTTTCCGGTCAGAGGGTTACCTCACCCCGCCCCACGGTCGGCATGGCGTTCCAGAACCCGGTTCTGCTGGAATGGCGCACGATCCTGCAGAACGTGATGCTCCCGCTGGAGATCGTCTCCACCGGGATGAGCAAATCCGAACAGGTGGACCGCGCGATGGGGTTGCTGAAGCTGGTCGGACTGGAAGGCTTCGAGGAAAAGCGCCCCTCCGAGCTTTCCGGCGGCATGCGCCAGCGCGCCTCCCTCTGCCGGTCTCTGGTACACAATCCCGAAGTGCTGATCCTTGATGAACCTTTCGGCGCGCTCGATGCGTTCACGCGGGAGGATCTGTGGCAGACCATGCATGATCTGCGCGAGACCGAACCTTTTACCTGCCTGCTCATCACCCATGATCTGCGCGAAAGCGTGTTTCTCGCCGACCAGGTTGTGGTGATGTCCGGCCGCCCCGCGCACGCGCAATACACCATGGATGTAGACATCTCCGGCAAGCGCACGCTTGACGACCTATACACCCCGAAAGCCGTTGAAATGCTTGCGATTTTACGTCACCAGATTCAGGTCGCCCAGGGCCGCGCCACCAGCATCGACGCCCCGCTCGACGGCCATCCGACCAAGGCCGAGATCGGAGCCGGCGCATGAGCACCGCAACGCTTCGCAAGATCGCGGCGCCGGTCATCACGATTGTCGCGGTGCTTGCGATCTGGGAGTTTCTGGTCTGGTTCTACCAGTTGCCGAATTTCCGCATGGCCTCACCGTCGGACCTGATCCCGGCCTTCGTGCGCTATTGGGACCTGTTCCTGATCAAGTCCTGGGAAACACTCTGGCGCACGGTGGTGGGCCTTGGACTTGCCGTCGTCTTCGGCACTCTTCTGGGCATGATCATGGGCTTTTCGCGCGTCGCGCGCGAAGGTCTCTACCCGCTCCTCGTGGGCTTCAACGCGATCCCCAAAGCCACTGTGGTGCCGATTGTCGCGCTGATGTTCGTGGGTCAGCACGATTTCAACACGATCCTGATCGCCTTCATGATCTCCTTCTTTCCGATCGCGGTTTCGGTCTCCATCGGGCTGTCCACGCTTGAGCCCGAGTATCGCGACATCCTGCGCTCGCTCGGGGCGTCGAATTTCACGATCTTCTGGAAGATCGCCCTGCCGAAAACGCTGCCCGAGTTCTTCGGTGCGCTGAAGGTGGCGGTGACCTTGGCCTTCATCGGCACCAATCTGATGGAAATCGTCTCCCCCCATGGCCGCGGGCTGGGCGACCTGTTCGACAGCGGCCGGATCAGCGCCGACTATCCGCTGATGTTCGCGGTGCTGTTCGCGCTCGCGGCGCTTGGGATCTTCCTGTTCTATATCGTGGTGTTTCTGGAACGCATCTTCGCGGGCTGGGCCGAACGCGCCCCGAACTAGGCAACCGGGTGCCCCCCGGCATCGGTTCGGGAGGAGACGGGAGGCGGCCATCATTCCGGCGGTTTGCCATGGGTTCGCCCGGAAGCCCGGCCTCTGGGCCGCAATCCGGAAGGCGGCGGGCTAAAGCCGCTCGGCCGCGAAGGTGTCGCACTGGTTGGGATCGGCACTTTCAAACCCGCGACGGAACCAGCTCGCCCGTTGGGCAGAGGTGCCATGGGTGAAGCTGTGCGGGTTCGGCTGGCGCCCCGCGCGGGCCTGCAGGTAATCGTCGCCGATCCGCTCCGCCGTGGTCAGCGCCTCCTCCAGATCGCCGGGTTCCAGCAGGTCCTGAACATGGGCGGCCCAGACGCCCGACAGGCAATCGGCCTGCAATTCGATCATCACCGAGACGCGGTTGCTGTCGGCCCGGCTCATCGACGCGCGCGCCTGATTGGCGCGTCTCAGAATGCCCAGTTCCTGCTGCACATGATGGGCGACCTCATGGGCGATCACGTAAGCCGCCGCGAAATCGCCTTCGGCGCCCAGACGGTCCGCCATATACGCGAAAAAGGCCGTGTCCAGATAGGCGCGCTGATCGGCGGGGCAGTAGAACGGTCCGGAGGCGCCCGACGCGCCGCCGCAGCCGCTTTGCGTCACTTCGGAAAACAGCACCAGTTGCGGCGCGTCATAGGGCCGGCCGAATTCCTGCACGAAGATGTCGCCCCACACATCCTCGGTCGTGGCCAGAACCTGCGCGGCAAAAGCACCGGCCTGTTGCTCATCGGCGGTCAGCGGTCGCTCCTCCTGCTGTTGCGGACCACCTGCGCCCTGCAGGAACGGGGTGACATCGATGCCCGCGAAATAGCCGATCGCCAGCACCACGATCAGGCCAAGCCCGCCGATCCCGGCGGTCGTGCCGCCCCGGCGCCCCCGGCGGTCGACGACATTCCTGCTGCGGCGGACACCTCTCAGACGCATGGGCCTCCTCCCTCTTCCAGATTGCACGATCCTAACACTGGAACGCGACAATCGCACAATGGGTTGCAGCCTGCGCGAAAAATCCCTATCTCTCCGACCGAGAGGTTGGCGCGGGCAAGCACCTCGCCAACCTGGTCAGGTCCGGAAGGAAGCAGCCATAACGAGACCCGCTTGGGTCGCAGTCCAGCCTCTCACCACAGCGCGGCCCATACAGGCCGAGACGAAAACCGGACAGGAGGCATCATGGAGATTGCATCCCCCCTCCGGGCCCGCGCCGCCTGAACAGACGGCGCCCCAGCCCGGCACGCATCTGAGCAGACCCCTTCACCGGCGTCCGCCCCTTCTGACGTGTTTTCGGGACTTCAAACCATTGACCCAATATTCTCTCTCCGACCTTGGATGGTCGGCCCGCCTTCTTGCGCAACTGACGCCTGAGGAAGCGGAAACCTGCAACCTTGCCCGCATCGCCACGGTGGCACGGGACCGTCTTGGCGCGCTTGCACCCGACGGACCCCTGACGCTGATCCCCGCCGCCAATACGCCAAGCGGGGCCTACGCCACAGGTGATTGGGTGCTGTTCGATGCCGCCACTGCACGTGTGATGCGGCGGCTCGATCCGGTTACGGAACTCGCCCGCCGCGCCGCGGGCACCGGATCGGACAGGCAGCTGATCGCCTCCAACGTGGACACGCTCGGCATCGTCACCTCCTGCAACGCCGATTTCAATCCGGCCCGGCTGGAACGCTATCTGGCGCTGGCCGCGTCCGCCGGGGCCTTGCCGCTGGTGATCCTGACGAAGGCCGATCTCTGCGACGATCCGGGCAGCTATCGCACCCGGGCGGAACGCCTGTCTCCGCTGGTGACCGCCATCACGCTCAATGCAACCGATGCCGGCGATACCGAAGCCCTTGCGCCGTGGTGCCGAAACGGGCAGACGCTGGCGCTTCTCGGCTCTTCCGGGGTGGGGAAATCCACGCTTGCCAACGCGCTGACCGGTGGGGCCGCCGCAACCCGGGGTATCCGCGAGGATGACGCAAAGGGCCGCCACACCACCACGGCCCGGGGTCTCGACCGGACGATTCACGGTGGCTGGCTGATCGACACGCCGGGCATGCGCGCCCTGCGTCTCGCCGATGCGGCCGACGGGATCGACGCGGTGTTTTCCGATCTGAACGATCTCGCCGCGGAGTGCCGGTTTTCCGATTGTCACCACGACACAGAACCCGGATGTGCGGTTCAGGCCGCCATCAGTCGCGGCGAGATCGAGCCCGCGCGGCTGGAACGCTGGCGCAAGCTGGAGCGCGAGGATGCCCGCAACAGCCGCACCCTTCACGAGGCCCGGGAACGTGACCGCGCCCGGGGCAAGCTGTATCGCAGCATAAAGAAAGGCAAACGCGATCTGACCGGGCGCTAGGCTCAGGCAGGCTGGCCCCTCTCCTGCCGCGGAGGGGGATCAGTGCCCCGGCTCGGTGGCAAGAACCCTGTCCCAGATCGGCGCATTTCCGCGGCGGAAAAAGCCGATATGGCCGATCGGGCCCAATCCGAAGTCTTCGGGCCGGATTGTGACCTGCCGCTTCGGAGCTTCCACATAATAGGGCATCAGCCGCCAGACCGCTTCGGGCGGAACCATCTGGTCGTCGGCCATGGCGACGAATGTCACCGGCGCCCTGACCCCGCGTATGTCCGGCAAGGGCAGGGCCCGCCCGTAATCGCCCGCGTTGAACCCCGGCGTCGTGCACCAGCGCCGCCACTGCCAGAAAACGCCCGAGGGGAGATCCTCGCCCAATCTGAGCACCCGGCCGGGCAGGTAGCCCAGCATCGCCGTCGCCGCAGGACCGGCGCCATACCAAAGGGCCGCGGCCACAGGCCGGAAATGCCAGGGATGATCGCGGAAATGAACCGGCCCGCTGGCCACCGTGATCACCCGCGCAACCTGCTCCGGGTCCGGCTGAAATGGCAACATCAGGCCGCCGAGGGAATGGCCGACAACCCAGATCGGAACATCCGGCAGCATCCGCGCGGCGGCCAGCCTTGCGGCATACTGGTCATGCACGCCCCAATCCCCCATCGTCGCCTTCGACGCTTTCAGCGGCCCCCGCGCCGATGCGCCGAAATCCCGGTAATCATAGGTCAGGCAGGCGATGTTCCGCTCCAATGCCAGCCATGTCGCGAAATGCCGGTAATACCCGTGCGGCACGCCGGTCGCGCCGTGCAGAACCACCACCGCGCGGGGCCGGCGCGCGGTATGGAACAAGGTGCCCGAGAGCTTTGCCACACCGGACCGGAATTCAACCGGCGTCGGCACCGGCTCTCCGGCATTCAGGGTGCGGATATTCATGGACATGCACAGGCCCTTCCATGGACTAGACCGATTGGTCTACACGGAAGCTAGACCAATCGGTCTATCTCTGTCAAAAGAAGATTTGTGACCTCCTCGATCCCCTCGACCCGTGACCGTCTGGTCCTGAATGCGGCGCTCTTGTTCCGCCAGAAGGGCTATCACGGGGTCGGCGTGGCCGAGATACTGGCCCGGGCGGAGGCGCCCAAAGGCTCCCTCTATCACCATTTTCCCAATGGAAAGGCGGACTTGGCCCTGGCCGCCGCAGATTGGGCTTCGGCGCAGATGCAGCGCGTCGCGGCGGATGCTTTCGAGACCTCCGAAAGCTTCGATACCGGGGCCACGACGTTCTGTTTCAAGCTGGCAAAGCTCTTCGATCTCTCGGGTCACTGGGATGGTTGCCCGGTCTCCTCCACCCTCTTCGAAGGGCCGCAGAATCAGGCGTTCCGGGAAAAGGCGGCATCGGTCTTCACCGTCTGGATCGACCAGATCGCGGAATACGGGCGCGCCGCCGGACTGCCCAGGGACATCGCCCGCGACCGGGCCGAGGCGCTGTTCATCGGGCTGGAAGGGGCCTGGGTTCTGGCCCGCGCCCTGAAAACATCGGACCCAATCAAGCGGTTGCCACGACTTTTGGGCTTTGCACCCGGGTCGGGGTCCGGCTGACGGCCCGGCCCCGCAGGGATGACCCCGCCGCCGGACCGGTCGCGGCGCGTCGCCAGAGCGCTCAGACGACGCCGCCCTCCACAACCTGGCCGGGATGCGCCCGCGCCCAGTCGGCTAGAAACTCCGATACATCCGGGTCGCCGGCCAGCTCGATCGCCCGCCTCGGCAGTGCGACGCCCTCCTTCAGCACCAGTTCCAGACAGGCCAGATAGTCCCGCTCCGCCCGTTCGGGGCAGTTTTCGGAACCGTGGATGATGGTGCTCAGCAACGTGCCGCCGTAATTGTTGATATGGGCAAGATCGGGCTTGAGGCTGAGAAAGTAGTCCAGCATCTCCGGCAGGCCTTCCCATCCGGCCAGTTGCACGGGCGTCAGCCCCTCGGTATCGGGGCGATCATACTCCACGCCCATCGCCACCAGCCGTTTCACATGCTCCAGCTTGCCGGGCAGATGCTGGATCATTCGGATGATGTTCCGATAGGCCTCCGGCAGTCTGGCCGGGTCGATATAGACCCCGTCGGGCAGCTCGCCATCGGCGGCCATGGCGAGCATCCGCTCCTCCCGGCTCAACTCCGGCACATCGCCCCGCGCCCGGATCGCCGCGGCAAGCTCGGCATTGCCGAACACCCGCGCATAGCCGTAGGCCGTGGCCCCCTCGAACACGCGCGACGCATCCGCGCCCGCCTCCAGCAGCATCTCGATCATGCGCCGGTCCGACATGCGCCGCGCCGCCTGATGAAGGGCCGGCACGACAAAAGGCGCCTCGCCGCCAATTTCCGCATCGTTGAAATCATCGGCCATGGCGCCTGCGTCCAACAACAGCCGGATCGCCTCGTGATCGTGAAAATCCATCGCCCGCAGCAATGCGTTGGTCCCGCGCGGATCGGCGCCATGGTCCAGCAGCATCCTCAGACCCTCGCGGTGTCCAAGCTCGGTCGCGTGATAAAGCGATTCGTTGTCGTTCGGGTCGGCCCCATGCTCCAGAAGCCAGCGGCCGAGCAGCATGTTGTCGGCATGCCCGATCGCGAAATAGAGCGGCGAAAGCATGTGATCGCTGCCTTCGCCCGCAGGCCTGCCCGCATTCACGTCCGCGCCGCGGGCCACGAGCATCTCGGCGATGGCCAGCATATCGGCCTCGCGCTCGGGCCACAGATGGATCATCCGCGATTGCGCCAGATGCAGAAGCGGCGGGGCGACCCCGAGGTTCGCCATGGCGCGCCCCGGATCGGCCGAAAGCGCCGCCGCCACCGCATCCCGGCGATAGAGCGCAATCTCCAGCCCCAGATCGCCCTCCGCCAGATCGGGAGTATCGTCCAGCAGTTGCTCGACCACATGGGTCTGCCCGTGATGGACGGCGATCTTCAGACGCTGGCGTTTGGCGGCCCTGTCCATGCCAAGGCTTTCCACCGCAAGCTTCAGATGCGGCCAGCTGGCAAAGCTGTTCTCCCGAGCGATCACATGCAGGTAATCGGCAAGCTTCAGGTCCGTGCCTTCGGGGCGCGGACGGTAGGCGGCAATCCGGGCGGCGGCGGCGCGGTCCCCGGAGGCATGGGCTTTCCTCAGCGCCTTCGCATCACGGCGCAATTGTTCGATGGATTTGGTCATCGGCTTCCTCATCATATGCGCCCGCCGGTTCGCTTATCCGGGCATGAGAAAGACCGAGAAGGTCTGTCATATGGTCTTCAGAAGGGGTGCCGATGACAGCTTTCCGCGAACCTGGATGCCGCCCCTTGCAGCACGGATATGTTACTTTAAAGCGTCCCGCCTTTAACCTGCGACATATCCGGCAGCCGTGAAGTAATTCCAGCACTCGTCGGGAGAGTAGAGGTCGCAGATCTCGGCGATTGCGTTGAACATGTCGGTGAATGTTCGCGCTCCGATCCGGCGCAGGTGTGCTTTGAGCTTTGAGAACGCCATTTCGATGGGGTTGAGGTCGGGACTGTAGGGCGGCAAGAACAGGAACCAGCACCCTGCCTTACGCAATGCTTTTTCCGCTTCGGCATTCTTGTGCGTGGCGAGATTGTCCAGAATGACGACGGTTCCGGGTGAGAGTTCCGGCACCAGCACCTTTTCAACGTAAGCGGCGAAGGCCGCGCCATCCATGGCCCCTTTGATCACCCAGGGGGCGATCATCGCGTCGGCACTCAGTCCGGCTATGAAGGTCTGGGTGCCCCATGAGCCGAAGGGGGCGTCCATGATCAGGCGGTTGCCGCAAGGGGCCCATCCCCGCTGCCGCGTCAGGTTCGTCTTCACGGATGTTTCGTCAATAAAGACAACGCGTTCCGGGTGCTTCGATACGGCTGGGACGCGCTGCTTGAACCAGTCTTCGCGCTGTCGCCTTACCTTGGCACGGCGGCGTTCGGTGGCGACCAGCGATTTTTTTTATACGTATAGCCCAGCTTGCGAAGGAACTTGCCGATGGCGTTGGGGTGCGCCTGAACACTCGTTGCGTCAACCAGGGCTGCACTCAGCTCGGGCATCGTGATGTCTCCATCTTGCTCGATGATTTCAGCAAAGAAGCTCCGATGCGGGTCCAGCTTGCCTCGGCCTTTTGGTCGGCCCTGCGGAGCGGCCTCCGCCCGGCCGGTCCGCCGGATCGCAAGCGCCCATCGCGCTCCCGTGGCGGGCGAGAGTTTCAAACGAAATGCCGCCGCGCGACCGCTTAACCCTTCCTCAATGTATCGCTGAAACCGCACCCGAAGCGCGTCTGGCAAAGGTGCTGACATGATCCATCCTCCCAAACAGGATGAATCACAAAATCATGCGTGTGGGAATCCCCGCGATTCAGGTTTTGGGCGGGTCGCTTTAGCGGCTCGACATCGGCAAGCCTGCGGATAAGCTCGGACCCATGTCAGACAAGAACGACCTCGCGCAGGAGCGCACCGATTGGGCCGAAGACCGCACGGTTCTGGCCAATGAACGCACGTTCGCGGGCTGGATGCGCACGGGGCTGGGAACGGTTGCGATCGCCATCGGCCTCAAAGCCGTCTTCGGCCCGTTCGAGCCCACATGGGTTGCCAAGGCCACGGCCAGCATCTTTCTGGTGGTGGCCATCTTCATCTACTGGGCCGCCCGTGCGCGGGCCTGCCATACCCTCGACCGGCTGCACAGCAACGACGCCGAACCGACCAGCCCGAAAGCGATGACCTTCACCGCCAGCGCGCTGACCGTGGGTACGCTGGCGACCGGCGTCATCCTCTGGGCGCTATAGCAGTGGTGGACCTTGCCGTCAGGCTTCAATAGTCTCTCCCCGAATTGGGGGATCCAGGCTCACATGTCCGACACGACCGACACCGGCTATCAGGTTCTGGCGCGGAAGTACCGCCCCGAGACCTTTGCCGATCTCGTCGGTCAGGAGGCGATGGTCAGGACCCTGAAAAATGCCTTTGCCGCGGACCGGATCGCACAGGCCTTCATCCTCACCGGCATTCGCGGAACCGGCAAGACCACGACCGCGCGGATCGTCGCCAAGGGCCTGAACTGTTTCGGCCCCGATGGGACGGGCGGGCCCACCACCGACCCCTGCGGCCGGTGCGAGCCCTGCGTGGCCATCGCCGAGGGCCGCCATGTGGATGTGATGGAAATGGACGCCGCCAGCCGCACGGGCGTGGGTGACATCCGCGAGATTATCGATTCCGTGCACTATCGGGCCGCGTCCGCCCGCTACAAGATCTACATCATCGACGAAGTGCACATGCTCTCCACCAGCGCGTTCAACGCGCTGCTGAAAACGCTCGAAGAGCCCCCGGCCCATGTGAAGTTCATCTTCGCCACGACCGAGATTCGCAAGGTTCCGGTGACCGTGCTGAGCCGGTGCCAGCGGTTCGATCTGCGGCGGATCGAACCCGAAGAGATGATCGCGCTGATGCGCCGGATCGCAACCGCCGAGAATGCCGAAATCGCCGATGATGCGCTTGCGCTGATCACCCGTGCGGCCGAAGGGTCCGCCCGCGACGCGACCTCTCTTCTGGATCAGGCGATTTCCCATGGCGCCGGCGCCACGACCGCGGATCAGGTTCGCGCGATGCTCGGCCTTGCGGACCGGGGCCGGGTTCTGGATCTCTTCGACATGATCGTGTCGGGCGATGCGCCCGGCGCCCTGAACGAACTCGGCGCGCAATATGCCGATGGCGCGGACCCTTTGGCGGTCTTGCGGGATCTGGCAGAAATCACCCATTGGCTGAGCGTGATCAAGATAACGCCCGAGGCGGCCAACGACCCGACGATCGGCCCAGATGAACGCGCCCGCGGGCAGGGTATGGCCGAAAAGCTGGCGATGCGGGTGCTGTCGCGGATGTGGCAAATGCTCCTCAAGGCGCTGGAAGAGGTCACATTGGCGCCCAATCCGATGATGGCCGCCGAAATGGCCGTGATCCGGCTGACCCATGTGGCGGATCTGCCGAGCCCCGAGGACCTGCTGCGCAAACTGTCCAACGGCCCCGCGCCGGCACCCTCTGGTGCACCGGCGACGACCCCGCCGCAGGCCCCGCAGGGCCGGGGCCCATCCGGCGCCTCCGGCATGTCCGCGCCCACGGCGCGTGGCGGCGCGCAGCCGATGCTGGCGGAGATCCCCGACACAGCGCTTGCCCATTACCCGACCTTCGACAGCATCGTGGCCCTGATCGAAGCCAATCGCGACATCAAGCTTCTGATCGAGGTCAAGACCGCTTTGCGGCTGGTCAGCTACCAGCCCGGGCGGATCAGCTTCCAACCGACGGAGCGCGCGCCGGCCGATCTGGCGCAGCGGCTTGGCCAGAACCTCAAGGGCTGGACCGGGGTCCGGTGGGCCATCTCGGTTGTCAACGAAGGCGGCGGCGACACGATCGAGGAGCAGCAAAATGCCGAACTGGCGGCGCTGAAGGCCCGGGCCGAGGATCATCCGATGATGCAGGCCGTGCGCGCCGCGTTTCCCGGCGCGCAGATCACCGAGATACGCACCCACGCGGAGATCGCCGCGGAAGCTGCCGTCGAGGCCCTGCCGGAAGTCGACGATGAATGGGACCCGTTTGAGGACGATTGACCGAAAAGGACTGATACATGCTGAAAGGTTTGGGCGGGCTTGGCGACATGGCCAAGCTGATGAAACAGGCGCAGGAAATGCAAGGCAAGATGGCCGAGATGCAGGAAAGCCTGAATTCGATCCTTGTGACCGGCGAAAGCGGCGCGGGTCTTGTGAAGGCGACCGCCACCGCCAAGGGCGAGCTGACGGCGCTGGAGATCGACCCGTCGATCTTCAACCCGGATGAAAAAGAGGTGGTCGAGGATCTGATCCTGGCCGCGATCAAGGATGCGCAGGCCAAGGCGCAGGACCGGTCGCAACAGGAAATGGCCAAGCTGACCGAAGGGCTCAACCTGCCGCCCGGCATGCAGATGCCGGGCATGTAAGCCCGGTGTCCGACGCCACGCGCGAGATCGAGGCGCTGATCGACCTGATGGCGCGGCTGCCGGGGCTTGGCCCCCGGTCCGCGCGGCGTGCGGTGCTGCATCTGATCAAGAAGCGCGGGGCGTTGATGCGGCCTCTGGCCGAGGCGATGGCCGGTGTTGCGACCTCTGCCCGGGAATGTCTGAACTGCGGAAACATCGGCACATCTGATCTCTGCGGGATCTGCACCAGCGCAAAACGCCAGAACGGGCAGCTTTGTGTCGTGGAGGATGTGGCCGATCTCTGGGCGATGGAACGCGGGCAGGTTTTTTCCGGGCGCTATCACGTGCTGGGCGGCACACTCTCGGCGCTCGATGCGGTCGGCCCGGAGGAGCTTCGCATACCCAAGCTGCGCGAACGGGTCGCCCGGGAGGATATCACCGAAGTGATCCTTGCCCTGAATGCCACGGTCGATGGCCAGACCACGGCGCATTACATCGCCGAGGAGTTGGAGGGGACCGGTGTAGAGGTCACCTCTCTGGCGCAGGGCGTGCCCATCGGGGGCGAACTGGATTATCTCGATGACGGGACCATCTCGGCCGCGCTCAAGGCGCGCAAAACCTTCTGACCGACGCTCCGGGGACGCGCGCCCGGCTCCATTTTCAGCCGACAAGCACACAATTCGCCCCGCCGCGTTTTCTGATCAAATACTATCCCGAGCGAGCGCGAGAAGCCCGGCTCTCGCCCGCGCCTCTGTTCAGCGTATGGGGCTGAAAACTGCGTCCCGCATCCGGCAATCCCGCATCAAATCGGTGCCGCACCGCCTCGGCTCCAACTCCCGCGTCAGGCAGATCCGCACCTCCTGCACGCGGCCATCCCGGCAGGTCACGGTCAGCATGTCCGGCTCCAGCGCCGGATTTGCCTCCAGGAACGCCTCCTCGATCACGGCCGCGGGCAATCGGACCTCCCGGTCCAGCTGCCGCAAAAGGGCCGGGCGGGAGATACGCCCGTAAGCCTCCCGGGAGAGCGCGAAATAATCCCGCGCCGAAAGCCCGGAGCAAACCCCGTGCTTGCGCCACTGGTGCCAGGCCAGACCGCTGGAGCCCATGATATCGCTCATATCCCCTGTCATCGCGCGGGACGGCATCCGCTCCGTGGTCGGGCAGTAACTGGGCCAGCCCCGCTCGAATTGCGGCCAAAGCCCGTGCAGCGTGAAGCCGAACCCGCGGCCCGGATCGCATTGATCCGATCCGCGCGCGTCCCCCTCGATCGCGCACCATGACGGGGTCCAGCTCAGCGCCAGGACATAATAGTCGAACGCACCCGCGGGCTCTCCGTCGGCGCGGACCGCACCCGCCATGAGGACAAGCGCAAAAAGCATCCGGATCATTTGCCTCTTCCCTCCAACGGCCTGCGGGCTTATATAGCGGCCAACTTCCCCGAAATCGAGGAACCGCGAGGGCCAGCCCCCGCAGCCGATTTTCCCGGCACGTCCGAAGTGCATCTGAGAGGAGCCCCGAGATGAACAAACCGATCATGGCCAAAGCCACCGCCGTCTGGCTGGTCGACAATACCACGCTGAACTTTCGCCAGATCGGCGTGTTCTGCGGCCTGCATGAACTTGAGGTTCAGGGGATCGCGGACGGGGATGTCGCAGCAGGCGTCAAGGGCTTCGATCCGATCGCCAACAATCAGCTGACCGCCGAGGAGATCGCCAAGGCCGAGGCCGATCCAAGCTACGATCTCAAGCTGAAGTTCAACCCCGCCGCCGTGGGCGAGGAAAAGCGCCGCGGGCCGCGCTATACACCTCTGTCCAAACGGCAGGACAGGCCCGCGTCGATCCTATGGCTGGTGAAGTTCCACCCCGAACTGACCGACGGGCAGATCTCGAAACTGGTGGGCACCACCAAGCCGACGATCCAGTCGATCCGCGAACGGACCCATTGGAACATCTCCAACATCCAGCCCATCGACCCCGTCGCGCTTGGCCTGTGCAAACAGTCGGAACTTGACGCCGCGGTTCAGAAGGCCAACGCCAAGAAAGCCAAGGACGGCGAGGTGATGAGCGACGAGGAGCGCCGCAAGCTGGTCTCCACCGAGCAATCGCTTGGCATGGACCCGGAACCGAAGATCCCGAGTGCGATCTCGGGGCTGGAGACCTTCTCCCTCGGCGGCAATGACGAGGACGAGCCCGAGGAAAAACTGGTCGACGCCGACAGTCTGTTCAACCTCCCGGACAATCCCGAGGATGACGATGAGGATGAACAGCGCTGAAAAGCCACTTGCACTGGCGCTCGGCGCGGGGGGTGATAGGCTACGGCCAGACACATCAATCGCGGCCCGGACATGATAACCGGACGACCCACTTTCTGCTCCGGACCTATCATTCCGGCCTGGCGCGCCTTTGGCGCGGTTCTGGCCTGTATTCTGGCTTTCTCCCTGACCGGCTCGGTTGCCGCACAGGTGAGCGAGGGTCCGGCCTTCACGCTCGGGCTGCTCACGGTGCTGCCCACCCCTGCCGGGACGGAGACGACCTGCACCGGATACCTCGGTCAAACCGTGCAATTGCGCGCCGCACCGGATGACGAGGCGGACCCTGTCGGCAGCGTGATGGAGGGGGACCGGGTGGTGTTCGCCCACGAGCCGCAAGGCGACTGGCATTACGTGACGGTCACGTCAGGCCAGGGCGTGATCCCCCAATCGGACGGATGGCTTCACCTTCCGGGCGGCATCGACTGCGCGGAGACCACCGACTGATCGCCCGATCAGCCCGCGCCGGCCATGATCTCGGAGGTCAGACCGTTCAGCCGCGCCAGACCTTCCCGCAAATGGGGCTCCGGCAGGGCGGAGCTGAAGCGGAAATGCCCCTCCAGGCCGAATTTGTCGCCGGGAATGACCAGAACATCCTGTTCCCGCAGCAGGCGCAGGGCGAAAGCCTCGGCCCCCAGGGGTAAATCGAATTTCACGAAGGACATGGCCGATGCCTGTGGCGGCACGACGGAGAAAACGCCCTGATGCTCCTGCAGCGCTTCGGTCAGGGTCTCGAAGCCGCGCCGGATCAGGCCCCGCGCCCGTTCTGTCAACTTGGCGCGGGTCGCCGGGGCAAGCGCATGTTCCGCCAGTTTCATCGACATCATGCTGGCCGAAATCGACGCGTATTCATGCCGCCGCCACAGTGCCGGAATCATATCTTCCGGGGCCACCAGCCACCCCAGCCGCAGGCCCGGCAATCCATAGGCCTTGCTCATGGAGTTGATGGCGATCACCCGCGCCTTCTGCCCCCAGAAACTGGCTGTCGGGGTGTCGGTCGCGCGCTCGGTTCCGGCATAGACCTCGTCGGCCACGATCCATGCGCCGACGCGCTCCGCCGCCGCCAGTATCGCCGCCCGGTCCGCGTCCGACAGGACGCCGCCGGTGGGGTTGTTGGGGTTCACCACATGAATGATTTTGGTGCGGTCATCGACGGATGCGGCCAGCGCCTCACGATCCACCGCCCAGCCGTCGGCCTCGATCAGGTCGACGAGGCGCAGCTCGATACCCAGATTGCGAGCGTTGCCGGCCATCTGCTCATAGGTCGGGCGGAAAACGACCATGTTGTCGCCCGGCTCAAGCAGCGTATTGGCGACCAGTGTATTGGCTTCGGTGGCGCCGACGGTGACAAGCACGTTTTCCGCAGCCGCGCCGTCGTAAAGGGCCGCGATCCGCTCGCGCAGCGTCTGGAATCCGTTGACCTGCGGATAATCGACCAGCGTGTCGAACAGGGCCTCGGTATCGATCTGCGCCATGGCGAAAAGCGCGGCATAGCTCATCGGATGCACGCCGCTTTCCGAGAAGTTGAAGCGCACCCCGTGCTCCATCTCCGACAGGAACTGTTCGACGGCGAAGGGATGAAACGGCATGGCGCGCGCCCCTAATGGGCAGCGGTTGTTACGCTGTCGAGCAATGTGCGCCCGCCATCCACGGTCAACACCTCGCCGGTGACGAACCCGGCCCCGTCGGAGGCCAGAAACTGCACCGCGCCCGCCATTTCACGGGCGGATCCGATCCGCCCAAGGGGCGTGCATTCGCGGATTTCCTTGCGCAGGCCGTCGGTTTCGGAAAGCGAGTTCTTCAGACTGGCCGACATCAGCGACCCGAACGCCACCGCATTGACCCGGATGCGGTGCGGGGCCAGCGCCACCGCGAGGCTGCGCGTGGCCTGATCCAGAGCCGCCGCGCTGATCGAATAGCCCAACAGGTTCGGGTGGGTGCGCCGCGACGCGATGGAGGAGATGTTCACGATCGATCCGATCGAGCCCTCTTCCACGCCATCCTCCTCGGCCTGGGCGATCATGCGTTTGGCCACCACCTGGCTCAGGCGCAGAGCGGTGAACATGTTCTGGTCCAACAGCGCCTCGACCGAGCCCTCGTCGGGGTCCAGCGGGTCGGTCTCCATCATCTGGCGGCTTGCATTGACGAGGATATCCACCCGGTCAAAGGCATCCAGCGTGGCCGACAGCAGATTGGCCACCGTCAGTTTCTCGCGCAGGTCGCCTGCGAAGTACTTGGCGTTTTCGGTCTGCTCATCGGGTTTGCCGCATTCGTCGGCCAGACGCGCTTCGTCCCGGTCCGCCATCATGACGTTCGCCCCGCGTTCCAGAAAATGCCGGGCGATCGCCAGGCCAACGCCATTGGCCGCGCCGGTGATGATCGCCGTCTTGCCTTGGATCGAAAGAGACATGTCTCGCTCCTGATGATCAGCGCCTGGCCCGTTTGGGCTTGGACGCCTGATAGAGTTTGTAGCCATGGATCTCGGCCAGCATCGCACCGGCCGTGAAATGGTCTTTCAGCGCGGCCTCATAGGGCAGATGCCGGTTGGCCACCATGAAAAACTGCCCCGAGGGTCTCAGGATGCGCGCCGCCGCGGCGATGAAGGCGCGCCCAAGCCCGGGATCGGCATTGCGCCCGGTATGAAAGGGCGGGTTCGCAACGACAGCATCATACGGCTCGTCGGGTCGGTAGGTCGTGGCATCGCCCCAGATGAACTGCGCGCGCGGATCGTCGATATTGGCCCTCGCGGCGTCCAGTGCCGCGGCTTCCGCCTCGATCAGGTCCAGCTGCGCGATATCGTTCTGCTCGGTCAGCAGTTCCGCGGCGATATAGCCCCAGCCCGCGCCCAGATCGGCGACCCTGCCTTTCAGTGCGGGGACCAGCGCGATCAGCAATTCGGATCCCGGATCCGGCCCGTCGGAGGAGAACACGCCCGGCGCCGTGACATACCCGCCCTCCACCTCCTGCGGTTCGGCGATCCAGGTCAACACCGTTTCGGGCAGATCCGCGGGCCGGGTGAGCCAGAAAAGCTTGCCATGGGCCTTCGACAGAACATGCTCAACCGGCAGCACGCCGCGCACCGTCTTCAGAACGCTCTCGATCCCCTCGGCCTTCTGCCCATCCACCATCAGCACGCCGCCGACGCGCAGATGGGCCAGCCCCTCGGCAATCAGCGACAGGCTTTCGGCCTTCGATTTCACGATCTGCACCAGCGCCGCGTCAAAAACGCCCTCGGCCGCGGTCGAGACGGCGATACCACGCTCCGCCAGAAGCCGGTGGTCGGGATAAAACCCCTGCACCGCCGTCACCTCGCCCAGGCCGCCGAAATCCGCCGTCCCCCGCGCGCGCAAAACCAGGGTCCGCGCCTCCTCGGGCAGGGTCACGATGCCGCTCTCCAGCGCCAGGGTCCATCTGTCAGGGGTCATGAGCCGGAACAGGCCGCGCGGCCTATTCCTCTTTCTCCATCGTGCATTGCAGCGGGTGCTGATTGCGCCGCGCGAAATCCATCACTTGCGCCACCTTCGTCTCGGCTATCTCATAGGAAAACACCCCAACCACCGCCACACCCTTCTTGTGAACGGTCAGCATGATCTCCACCGCTTGGGAATGGGTGATGCCGAAGAATCGTTCCAGCACATGGACGACGAACTCCATCGGCGTATAATCGTCGTTCAGCAACAACACCTTGTACAAAGGCGGCCGTTGGGTCTTCGGCTTTGTCTTGGTTATGACGGCGGTTTCGTCATCCGTATCGGACTTGTCGGCCATCATCGTCCAGGCTTGAGTTTGCATTCGGTCTCCCACGGGGGTTTATGCCTCGTGCTAGGCCGCAATATATAAGGCGTCTGCCGCAACAGAAAAGAGGGTCGGACAAGGAACTATGCCGCAGGGATTGCAAACAATCGGTTTCGACGCGGATGACACGCTCTGGCAGAATGAGAGTTTCTACCGTCTGACGCAGGAACGGTTTGCCGATCTGCTGGCCGATTATACCGACCGCGACCATCTTCACCGCAAGCTGCTTGAGGCCGAACGCCGAAATCTGGGCCGCTACGGGTTCGGCATCAAGGGCTTCATGCTGTCGATGATCGAAACCGCCATCGAAGTGACGGACCAGAAGGTTCCCGCCAGCGTCATCGCCGAACTGCTCTCCGCAGGGCAGGAGATGCTGGCGCAACCCGTTCACCTCCTGCCACACGCGATGGAGGCCGTTCGCGCGCTTTCGGAAACCCACACTCTGGTTCTGATAACCAAGGGCGATCTGCTCGATCAGGAACGCAAACTTGCCCAGTCCGGTCTGGGGGATTTCTTCGACGGGGTCGAGATCGTCTCGCAGAAGACCCCGGCAATCTACATGCAGGCCTTCACCCGGCACGGATCGGGGCCGGAACACGCAATGATGATCGGCAACTCCTTGAAATCGGATGTTATTCCAGCACTCGAAGCAGGCGCCTGGGGCGTCTACATTCCCCATGGCCTCACATGGGAGCTGGAACATGCCGAACCGCCGGTCGGCCATGAAAGATACCGCGAATTTGCGGATCTGGGCGAGGCGGTGGAACTTCTTCGCAGCCTCTAGACCTCCCCCGGGACCGTTTGGCCACCCGTTGTCGACGCGCTTGACTTCATTAAATTAACATGCTTGTTAATTAACAATGAGCGAAAGTATCGATCCCCTCGCCATCCGGTTCGCGGCCCTGGGCGACCCGACCCGGCTCGCCATCGTCAACCGCCTGAAGGAGCACGGCCCGCAAAGCGCGGGCGATCTGGGCGATCTGGCCGATATCTCCGCCCCCGCCATGTCCCGGCACCTCAAAGTGCTGCACAGGGCCGGTCTTGTCCGTCGCGACGTGGACAAGCAGCGCCGGATCTATTCCGTGGAGCCCGAAGCCCTGCAAGCCATCGGCAGCTGGAGTATCGGGCGCGAGGAGTTCTGGACAGCCAGCCTGGACCGCCTCGCCACGCATCTATCGCCAAAGGAGTAGCCCGCCCGTGCCCGATCTTGATCTCACACGCCATATCCCCGCCCCGCCCGACAGGGTTTTCCACGCCATCACCGATCCGGCACAGCTTCTGCGCTGGTGGGGACCGGAGGGCGTGACGATTCGCGACGAACAGCTCGACTTCCGCCAGACCGGCCCCTGGACCTCCACCATGGTCTCGCCCGAGGGCAAACGGTTCAAGGTCTCCGGTCAGATCACCCATGTCACGCCCGGAAGCTCGGTCGGCTTCACATGGGCCTGGCATGACGAGGATGACCGGCGCGGCCATGAAACCCATGTCACCATCGCGGTGGAGCCATCGCCCGAGGGGGGCACCACTCTCACGCTTCACCATCGCGATCTGGCCGATGAAGCGGCGGCGGCCAATCACAACGATGGCTGGACCTCGTCCCTCAACAAGCTCGAAACGCTCTTTGCAACCTGACCCAACCTGGAGGATCCGACCGATGCCGAAATACATTTATGTCTATCACGGTGGCGCAAAGCCCGAGACCGAGGCCGAGCAACAGCGCGTGATGGCCGCATGGGGGGCCTGGATGGACGGGCTTGGGCCCAAGCTAGCCGATGGCGGTGCGCCTGTGGGCCAGTCGAAAACCGTCACCAAAGACGGTGTCAGTGACGGCGGCGGCGCCAATCCGATTTCGGGATACTCCATGGTCGAGGCCGCAGATCACGACGAAGCGGCGAAAATGGCCGCAGGCTGCCCGATCCTCGACGATGGCGGAACGGTCGAGGTTGCCGAGATCCTGCCGATGTAGCCCCGCCACTCCGGGGGCCAGGAGGCGACCGGTCGCCTCACAGGTTCCGCGCAGCATCGTGTCTTGCGCACATGACAACCGCCCGTCAGGGTATCCGGCAATGCCTCCGCCCCGGGGGTAACTCTCACCCGGACGCCTGATGATCGACGCTGCCCTTCAGCCCCTGCAACACCGCCTGCTGACGCGCCCTGCGCGGGTTCTGCACCGCTACGGCGTGGAGCCCGACCAGATCACGATTGCGGGCTTTCTCATCGGCGTCCTGGCCCTTCCGGCGCTTGCATTCGGCCTCTACGGTCCGGCGCTTGTGCTGATCCTGCTGAACCGTCTTGCCGACGGGTTGGATGGTGCCGTCGCGCGGCTTGGCGCCCCCACCGATCGGGGGGCGTTTCTGGATATCGCGCTCGATTTCGTTTTCTATGCGTTGATCCCGCTTGGCTTCGCCCTTGCCGAGCCGGCTGCAAACGCATTGCCCGCCGCCGTCCTGATCGCCGCCTTCGTCGGCTCGGGCACCAGCTTTCTTGCCTTTTCGATCATTGCCGCCAAGCGCGACCTCAAGGCCGAAGACTACCCCTCCAAGGGGATCTACTACCTTGGCGGCCTGACCGAGGGGTTCGAGACGATCACGCTCTTCATTCTGATCTGCCTCTGGCCCGCGCTTTTCCCGCTTCTCGCCTATGTCTTCGCCGCCGCCTGCGTGGTGACGACCGTCACCAGATGGGTGCAGGGCTGGCAGGCTTTCGACGACGGTTGACCAAGGCGGCACCCGGGGGCGCATGGGTCACCTGGGCAGGGCGATGTCACCCGCGCATGCTTGCATTATCGAACCTTGAGCACGATCTTCCCGATATGGGCGCTGCTTTCCATCCGCGCATGAGCACCCGCCGCATCGTCAAGCGGAAACTCACTGTCCATGACCGGCCCGATCCGGCCCGCATCCAGCAAAGGCCACACCTTTTCAAGAAGTTGGCCCGCAATATCGGCCTTGGCCGCATCGCTTTGCGGGCGCAGGGTCGATCCGGTGATCGTCAGACGGCGCACCATCAGAGGCGCAAGATTCATCTCGACCTTGGGCGACTGCAGAAAGGCGATCTGCACCAGCCGCCCGTCATCTGCCAAGGCCTTGATGTTGCGCGGGATATAGTCGCCCCCAACCATGTCTAGGATCAGATCCGCACCGCCCTCCGCGCGCAGGATTTCCACGAAATCCTCCTCGCGGTAATTGATCGCCCGTTCGGCGCGAAGTTCCATGCAGGCGGCGCATTTTTCGGCCGTTCCCGCCGTGGCGAACACCCTGTTTCCGAAATGGTTCGCAAGCTGGATCGCCGTCGTCCCGATCCCGCTCGACCCCCCATGTACGAGAAACCGCTCGCCCCCGGACAGGCGACCGCGCATGAATACGTTAGACCAGACGGTGAAAAACGTCTCGCACAGTGCCGCCGCCCGGTCCATCGACATCCCCGCCGGCACAGGCAACGCATGGTCCTGATGGGTCCGCGCAAATTCCGCGTAGCCTCCCCCGGGCAACAACGCGCAAACCGCATCTCCCACGGCCCATTTCGTCACACCGGGCCCGACCGCGGCAACCACGCCCGCAGCCTCCAGACCCGGCAGGTCCGAGGCACCGGGGGGCGGCGCGTAATTGCCGGCCCGTTGCAACGCATCGGGGCGGTTCACGCCTGCGAAATCGACCGCGATCACGATCTGCCCCGCCAGCGGTTCGGGCACCGGGCGGTCGGTCACGCGCAGCACCTCCGGCCCTCCGGGGCTGCTGATCTCGACGGCGCGCATCACGGAAGGCAGGGGCATTGGCGGTTCCTTGTCAGGTGTCGGTCCTTCCCCGCCCGGTCCAACTGCCGGGCAGGTCCACTCGCGGCATCTTGGCAGGTGCCTTCACCTGGCTCAACAGCCAGTTCGGCCCGGCCAGAAACGGCTTCAGCAGTTTGTTGTCATTCACCTGTTTCTTGAGTTTTTCGAATTGCATCACATTCTCGATCCGCCGATCCAGAAAGGCCCATGTCGCCGCGTGGCCCTCGGACTGATCGCCCAGCCAATAGAGCACTGTGGCGCTGTAGACGCCCGAAAGCGTGCCGCGTTTCGTGTACCAGTTGATGTCATCCGACGGATCCCCCAGCCCGTCCCAGATGGCATCGCAGGTTTCCCAGACGGCCCGCGCACCATCTGCGGCATAAGGCGGCAAGGCAAAGAGGGTCGAGCCGCGGCGCACGGCCTCCTTGTGATCCTCGATCAGTTCCAGCCGTTTGCGGACCGCGAAGGTGATCCGCTCGCGGATGCGCATCTCGCTGAGATCGGTCGTGCGCAAGAGCTCTCTCAACGCCTCGTCCCCCCGGCGATGAAACGCCAGCGCAAGATCGACCGGACCGCGCGGAAACAACGCCCGGGCGGTCGCTTCATCGATCTCCGTGTCCTGCATCGCGGCCTTGAACGTAACCTCGGACCAGCCGTCGAACGGCACGTGGTCCAGCGCTGCATCAATCAGTCTGTTGCTTGGATCGGTCATGGAACTCTCCGCGAATTGGATGGATGTGCATTGCTGGACAAGCTAGGGGGGCTTTGCTATACGGCCACCTCCTGCAATCTCTTGCAACTCAAACTTAGGAAGGTGGTGACACCACATGCAGGTTAGTGTTCGCGACAACAATGTCGATCAGGCGCTTCGTGCCCTGAAGAAGAAGCTGCAGCGCGAAGGCGTTTTTCGGGAAATGAAGCTCAAGCAACATTACGAAAAGCCCTCCGAGAAAAAAGCACGCGAGAAGGCGGAAGCGATCCGCCGGGCCCGCAAACTGGCTCGGAAAAAAGCGCAGCGCGAAGGGATGATGTAAGTCATCCGTCGATATGCGAACCGGCGGGTTTGACCGCCCATGAGATGCCCCCGCGCCGACCGGCCCGGGGGTTTATCTTTTCCGGCCCGCTCCTAATCCCGTCGGAATTCGTCCGGCAGGTAAAGCTGCGCACGGCCCTGGGCCTGCAACAGCTCCAGATTGTCGTCTGAATCATCGTCATAGACCCGGGAGGTCCGCACGCCCGGCAGCTCTTCGAAACGGTCCATCATGCGGTTCGGGAACCAGCCGGTGCCGATGCTCTCGAAACCCGGCGTTTCCGACAGGATCCGCGAGATCGACAGGGCACATTGCGCTTGCGACACCGGCCCGTACTCCCGCACGGCCTGCGACAGGCGCGCGGCAATCTCCGGCGACACCTCTATCTCCTGCACCACCATGTGGTAGGTCTCACGCGCATGGTAATCCATGTAGAAATCGAACAATTGCGGCGACATGCCGAACAGCACATCGTTGCGTTCGGCGACGTTGGGGTGGTGCCAGCTTCCCGCGGGATCGAACAGAAGCCGTTCGGCCCCGTCGATCAGCAGCGCGGAATGCCCGCCCGAACCGGATCTGTTGTTGATCGCGGTCAGCAAGGTCACCGTCGACGGGCCGGGCGGCACGTAGGTTGCCCGTGCGACGGCCTCATCCGGCGCCCAGACCGACTCTGCCGCGCAGGCTGACAAGGCCGCAAGCGCGGCCAGCAGCACGCACGCCCTGCGAAAGCTCATCGGGCGAAAATCGCCAGAAATACTACGATCACGATGCAGGCAATCGCCACGTTCACGGACCAGCGGATAAAACCGCTGAAGGTCTTCTCCTGCTCGGTGATGTCCATTTCGCCCTGTTTGTGCTGCTTCTCAGCCATTCGTTGTCTCCAGAGATCCGGTCAAATTCGTTGTTTTCGCGATACCCGATTTCACACAGGCTGTCACGGGCCGCAAAGCGCCGCAGGTGTCACGTTTCTTCCAGATCCGCCACAAGCCGGAACCCGATGCGCTGCGCCGGGGCGTCGGTCGCCTTGGGAAGGGCGCGCAAGGTCACGTTCAACTGGCTGACATGCTGGATAAGCTGCGTCTTGAGCCCGGCCGTGTCGGTCCCGTAGAAGGTCACGATATCGGGGGCGAAAAAGCCCATTCCCTCAATCCGGAGCAGGCCCGCGTCGCTGCCCGCAAAGCCCATCGCGGCTTCATGCTCCGAATCCAGCTGTTCCTCGAAACTCTTGATATATAGGATAATCCGCTCATAGGCCCATTCGGCGGGGGATTTCTGATCCACCGGTTTCTGCGTCACCGCCACGGGCAAAGGCATCTGTTCGGCCGATCTGGGGGCGTTCGGGTCGCAATGAACCGCACCGGCATCGGGCAGGGCAGAACCTTCCATCACCTCTGCGGATGTCATGATTTCGTCGCCCATCACCTACCCTTTCACTTGCCAGACCCACGCACCGTCCCCGCGCTTTTCGCGGGTGATCTCCTGAAGGGCAAGCAGATGGTTGAGATGCGCGAGCGATTCGACCAGAGCCAGACCATAAGTTCCGGCATCGATCTGCCGCTTGAACAGCGGTGCGAAACACTCCGCTGCCGTGCGCGGGACACGCAGGTGATCACGCAGACGGTCCAGCGCGCCGTGATGGTTGTCGATCATCTGCCGCAGCCGGTCGGGCAAACCGCTATAGGGCAGCTTGTGGCCGGGCAATATCAACTGATCCCCGGTCGCGTGCGGTTGAAAGGCCCTGCAACTGTCCAGCCATTCACGCACCGGGTCGGCATTGGGTTCGGTCGCGTAAACCCCCAGATTGGGGGAGATCGAGGGCAGCAACTGATCCCCACCCAACACGAGATCGTCCTCACCTGACCAGAGCGTTGCGTGTTCGGGCGCATGGCCGTGACCGATCCGCACATGCCAGTCGCGTCCGCCCGCCGTGATCACGTCGCCCTCGGCGATCCGGGTATAGCCAAGCGGCAGGGCATGCACCATGTCGGCAAAGTTGAACGGACGTTCCTGCGCCCGTTGTGCCAGTATCCCGGGCTCCATCCCGGCGCTGCGCCAGAACCGCAGGGTTTCCACTGTGGGCCGGTCCTGTTCGTCCAGAACCAGCATCCGGGCCATCAGCCACGCGGTGCGCGTCGTGAGCAGCTCCGCCCCGTTTTCCACGAACCAGCCGGCCAGGCCGATATGATCGGGGTGATGATGGGTGGCGATGACACGCGTGACGGGGTCGCCGCCAAGGGGACCTGCCAGAAGATCGGCCCAGATCCCCCGCGCCTTGCGGCTGTCGAAGCCTGTGTCGACCAGCGTCCACCCCGCCATATCGCGCAGCGCATAGATATTCACATGATCCAGCGCCATGGGAAGCGGCAGCCGGATCCAGAGAATACCATCGGCGATCTCCGTCGCGGCGCCGGTTTCAGGCGGGCTGTCGAACGGGTATCGGATCACGCGGCGAAATCATCGTCGCGTAGCGCATAGAGGTCTTCTGCGCCAAGCCGCACCTGCGCCAGCAGGCTGTGCAGTTCAGGCAGCTGCCGCAAAAGAAAGCTCTCGGCCAGTTTGGCCCGGACGCCGCCCGGCTCGGCCATGGCGGCCTTGAGGTGGTAATGCCCGCCAAGTGCCAGCGCGAAAGCCCGCAGATAGGGCACGGATCCGGCGAAGCGGTCATTCATCTCCATACCCGTCAGCATATCGGTTGCCTCGCCGAGCGCCGCCACCGCGTCGGTCAGCGCGCCACCGATATCGCTGGCCGATGCGGTCGCCGCGATCTCCGCCAGCAATGCCTTGGCGGCAGCGCCCCCATCCATCATCTTGCGTCCCACGAGGTCCATGGCCTGAATGCCGTTGGTGCCCTCGTAGATCGCGGTCACCCGCACATCGCGCAGATATTGCGCGGCACCGGTCTCCTCCACGAAGCCCATGCCGCCGTGAACCTGAATGCCCATATCGGCAACCGCAATGCCGGTATCGGTGCCATAGGCCTTGCAGATCGGCGTCAGGAACGCCGCGCGGGCGGTCATATCCGCATCGCCTGTGGCATGGGCAAGATCGATCGACACCGCCAGATCGAGTGTCAGCGCGCGCGCCGCGAACACCTCGGCCTTCATGCCGGTCAACATGCGCCGCACATCCGCATGGTCCAGAATGGTGCCAAAACCCTCATCGGTCGGCACCCGGCCCTGTTTGCGTTCCAGCGCATAATTCAGCGCATGCTGATAAGCGGCTTCGGCGATACCCACGCCCTGCACGCCCACCCCAAGCCGCGCATTGTTCATCATCGTGAACATGGCCGCCATTCCCTGATGGGGTTCGCCCACCAGCCAGCCGGTCGCGCCGTCATACTGCATCACCGCCGTGGGAGACCCGTGAAGGCCCAGTTTGTGCTCAAGGCTCACCACCTTCAGGCTGTTGCCCACGCCGGCCGATCCGTCTGCGTTCGGCAGGTTGCGGGGTACCAGAAACAGGCTGATCCCCTTGGTGCCCGGTCCGCCATCGGGCAGGCGCGCCAGCACCAGATGAACCACGTTCTCGGTGAAGTCGTTGTCGCCCCAGGAGATGTAGATCTTCTGCCCGCTCACCGCGTAGGTCCCGTCCCCCTTCGGCTCGGCCCGGCTGCGGAGCGCGCCCACGTCCGATCCTGCCTGCGGCTCGGTAAGGTTCATGGTTCCGCACCATTCGCCGGAGACGAGCTTGGGCAGATACAGCTCCTTGATCTCGTCGGAGGCGTGGTTTTCCAGTGCCTCGATCTGGCCTTGCGTCATCAACGGGTTGAGCTGCAACGACAAACAGGCCGAGGCGATCATCTCGTTGACCGCCGTGGTCACCGACATGGGCAGACCAAGCCCGCCATACTCCGGGTCCGCGGAAATCGCGACATAGCCGCCTTCGGCAATTGCCCGGTAGCCGTCGGCGAAACCCGGGGATGTGCGCACCACACCGTTTTCAAGCCGGGCCGGTTGCAGATCGCCGGTCCTGTTCAGGGGGGCCAGAACCTCCTCCGCCATCTTGCCGGCTTCGGTCAGAACGGCCTGCACCGTGTCAGGCGTCGCCTCGGCGAATTTCTCGGTTGCGGCGACGCGGTCCATGCCGACCACGTGGTCCATCAGAAACGCGAACTCGGATACCGGGGCGCGATATGGCATATCAGATCCTCCAACTGCGGGCGGCGCATTGCGCCGGCGGGCGCTTCACGCTATGTCCCGGCGGCCTTGCTCTTGCGGTAGCTAGGAAACCAGCACCGCTCCCTTCAACCGATACGTTACGTCACGGATGCCTGAACGCCAGCCCGAATTTCTTGTAGAAGAAAACGATGGGGTGACCCGCGCCGCCGCGCTTTTGAAACGCGGTGCGCTGGTCGCGCTTCCCACCGAAACCGTCTACGGCCTGGCCGCGGACGCGCGGAACGATGCCGCCTGCGCGATGATATTCGAAGCCAAGGGCCGGCCCCGTTTCAACCCGCTGATCGTGCATCTCGCCGACATCTCCCAGGTCGCGCAGATCGCCGAGCTGTCGCCCGTTGCCCGCGATCTCGCGCAAGCCTTCTGGCCCGGCCCGCTGACACTGGTTCTGCCGCTGAAGCCCGGCCACGGCCTGTCGCCACTGGTGACCGCCGGGATGGACAACGTGGCCATCCGCCTGCCCGCTCATCCGACTGCGCGCGCCGTTTTGCAGGCGTTTGGCGGGCCGGTCGCCGCACCGTCGGCCAACCCCTCCGGCCGGATCAGCCCGACAACGGCGGCCCATGTTGCCGAGGAGCTTGGCGACCGCGTGGCCGCTATTCTCGATGCCGGGCCCTGCGCGGTGGGGGTGGAATCCACCATTCTCGCTCCGTCGGAGGCAGGCACGCGCCTGCTGCGTGAGGGCGGCCTGCCGCGCGAAGCCATCGAGCCGCTGACAGGGCCGCTGATCGTCGACACCACGCCGGGCCGGATCGAGGCGCCCGGCCAGTTGAGCCGCCACTATGCCCCCTCGGTCCCGGTGACGCTCAACAGCGCGCTGGATGACGCGTCGGCGGTGCGCGTCGGCTTCACCAAGGCCGATGGCGGGGATCTGTATCTGTCTCACTCCGGCGATCTGGTCGAGGCGGCGGCCGCGCTCTTTCATATCCTGCACCTCGCCGATGCGATGGCGCGCGCGGGGCAGAAAGCGGCCATCCATGTCGCCCCCGTACCGGATACCGGGCTTGGCCGGGCCATAAATGACCGGCTGCGCCGCGCAGCCGCACCCTAGGCGTGCCCCGCCTCGGAGGACAACATCAGCGGATCGATCCCAAGACTGGCCAGTGCGGCCTCCCATTTCCCGTCCATTCGCCGGCCGAAGACCAGTGTGGGAGAGGCCGCGCAGGTCAGCCATCCGTTTCGCAGGATCTCGCTTTCCAACTGTCCGGGCCCCCAGCCTGCATAGCCAAGCGCCAGGAGCGCCTGTTTCGGCCCGTGGCCGTCGGCAAGATCGCGCAGCACATCCAGCGTCGCGGTCATTGCAAACCGGTTATCCACGCGCAGCGTGCCATCCTCGGCGGCATCGCGGGTGCGCGGCGCATATTCCGCCGAATGCAGAACGAACCCACGGCCCGTTTCGAGCGGCCCACCGAAGCAGACGGGCAAATCGGGCGCCGCATCCACCGGGATCTCGAGCTGGTCCAGCATCTCTGCAAAGGTCAGCTCGGTGATCGCCTTGTTGACAATCAGACCCATCGTGCCGGTTTCCGAATGCGCGCAGAGAAAGACCACGCTGCCATGAAAGCGCAGATCGCCCATGCCGGGCATCGCGATAAGAAGTTGACCGGTCAGATCACTGGGCACCGTTTCAGGGGTCATCCGCCAACCATGTGGCCGATGGCGGTTTCGTTCAAGACCGGTTTTGCCGCATGACAGCAAGGTTTCGCCGAAACGTGATTTTCCATTTCAGGTTCCAGCCCCTAGGTGCATGGGTATGAAAAACCGACCGATCCTCCGCGCCTTTCTCGCCGCCGCCCTCATTCTTTTGCCGCTCGGCAGTGCCGCACAGGCCCAGTTTCTCGGCCGGTCGGCCGACGATGTGGTGCAGGTCCGTCTGATGGAAGGCTGGCGGATCGAAAACGGCCGCCACATGGCCGCGATCCAGATCACGCTCGCGCCGGGCTGGAAAACATATTGGCGCGCGCCCGGCGAAGGCGGCATTCCGCCCCGGGTGCGGCTGGATCGGGCCGAAGGGGTCACGGGAATGCAGATCCACTGGCCCCGCCCAGAGGTTTTTTTTGCCAATGGCATCCGCAGTATCGGCTATCGCGACGATGTCATCCTGCCGATCGAGTTTGCGGTGTCGGATAGCGGCGCCATCGAGATTGACGGCCGGATCGATTTGGGTGTCTGCGAAGATGTGTGCATGCCGGTAACGCTTGACCTTGACGGGCTGTTGCCGCCCCAGGGCAGTCGCGATGCGCTGATCGCGGCAGCCTTGTCGGACCGCCCGCTGACCCGTGCCGAGGCTGGCGCGGGCGCCGCGACCTGCCGGATCACACCGATCTCCGATGGGCTGAGGGTCGAGGCGCAGATGCGCGTGCCGCCCGTGGGCAATGACGAAACCGTCGTGTTCGAACTGCCCGATCCGGGCATCTGGATTTCCGGCGCTTCGATGCGGCGGGACGGCAATACGGTCACGGCAACAGCCGATGTGGTGCCGGCCGATGCAGGCCCGTTTGCCATGAACCGATCCGATTTGCGGATCACCGTTCTTGGCACGCGCATGGCGGTGGAACTGTTGGGCTGTACCGGCTGATCAGGCCTGCCTGCGGGTCGAGAGGCCGTGTGCGACCGCCGCGACAACCCACGCAACCACGCATAGGGCCGCCGTTCCGGCCACGAAGCCTATCAACGCGCCAAGAGGCGAGCCTTCGCCAAGCGGGATCAGGGCGGCCACCGGGCCCACGACCTCTCCGGTCATCACCACCGCGCCCAATGTCGCGGCAAACCAGGCGGCCACGGCCAGGCTCAGGGCCAGCATGACCGCCCCAAGTCCCGGAGCCCGGGCAAATCCACCGAACACTCGACGGAGCGCGCGGACCTGCTTGCCCACATCCTGCTGCATCGCCAGAATTGCCGGAACGACGAGCAGGACCACTACCAGCCCGAACCCCAGCCCATAGACCAGCGTGATCACGGTCGGCTTCAGGAACTGCGCCTGCTGGGAGCTTTCGAACAGCAGCGGGGCCAGGCCAAGCACGGTGGTAAGCGTGGTCAGCAGGACAGGCCGCAGGCGGTCCGTCGCGCCATCCACGATTGCCGGGATCAGCCCCCTGTCCTCCGCATACTCGTCGATCGTGGTCACCAGGACGATGGAATCGTTGATGATGATGCCGGTCATCCCGATCAGGCCCACGACGGTGAACATGCTGAGCGGCACATCCCATGCGGCATGACCGTAAATCGTTCCGATCAGGCCGAACGGAATGATCGCCATCACCACGACCGGCCGTGTCCAGCTGGCGAAGATCCAGGCCAGCACCAGATAGATGCCGATCAGGCAAAGCGCAAAGCCCACCGCCGCGTCGCTCAGGAAATCACGCTCCTGCTCGGCCAGGCCCGAGAGCACCCAGGCCACGCCGTAATCGGCCTCCACCTGCGGCAGGATCACATCTCGCAGCTCGTCCATGATGGCCTCTGCACGGGCGGGATCGTCTTCGGAAAGATCGCCCGTCACCGAGACGACGCGCAGGCCGTTTTCCCGCGTGATGGTCGAAAATCCGGTGCGGGAACTGACACTCACGATATCGGCCAGCGGCACGTATTCGCCGCTTTCCGCACGCAACAGCGTCCGGTCCAGAAAATCGGCAGTCAGTTCCCCTTCGGGTAGTTCCACGCGAATCGAACCGGTGCGGATGCCGACCGGGAAACTCGCCGCCTCGATCCCGCCAAGCCGGTTGCGCAAGACCCGCCCAAGCGTGCCGATGTCAAACCCCAATGCCTGACCCTGGGGCGTCAGCTCAAGGCTCAACTCCTCCCGGTCATAGGCGAGGCTGTCTTCCAGTGCCGAAACCTCGGGAAACCCGATCAGGCCCGTTTTCACGGCCTCGGCCGCGGCCTTCAGCACATCCGTGTCGGCCCCGAACAACTGCACGTCCAGCGCATCGCCGCCCGGCCCGCCGCGCCAGCCGCGGAACGACACCGCCTCGGTCAGGGGCAACTGGCGCACCTCATCTTGCAGATCGGCCACGAACTGGAACGAGGAATAGGGGCGCAAATCGGCATCGATCAGCTCGATCGCGATGGAGCCCAGAAGATCCGAATCCTTGTTGTCGGCCACGGTCAGGCCGCGCCCAGTGGTGCCGCCGACCTCTGCCAGCACATAAAGCAGCGGGTTGGTGCCATGCTCCGCCTCATAGCGCGCGGCGACCGCATCCGCTGCGCGCTGCATCTCGCGCATCATCGCGAAACTGTCCTCCCGAGTGGCCCCGTCCAACATCGCAAAGTTGCCCGACACGCTGGACAGTTCCGGCGCGTTGAAAAAGCGCCACGTGACATCGCCGCGAACGAATACCGCCACCTGCGTGGCAAGCACCAGGATCACAGCGGCCAGCACCGGATAGCGCGCCTTGATCACCAGCCGCATCGCCGGTCGGAAAAGCGTATCGCGGACCCATTCGAAGCCCGCGGTTCACCTGCCGCGACGGCCAGTCATACCAGTGCTCCTTGGCGGAATGCGCCAACGCGTGGGCCATGTGATTGGGCAGGATCAGGAAGCATTCGACCAGACTGGCCGCCAGAACCACGATGACGGTAAACGGAATATCGGCGATCAACTCCCCAAACCGGCCGCCGATGGCCACCAGCCCGGCAAAGGCAAGAATGGTCGTGATGGTCGCAGAAAACACCGGCGCAGCCATCCGCTTCGCCGCATTCTCGGCGGCGACCACCGGCGATTCCCCGAGGTTTCGGGCCCGGAAATCCGCATGTTCCCCCACGACGATCGCGTCGTCCACAACGATCCCGAGCGTGATGATCAGCGCAAAGAGCGAGATCATGTTCAATGTCAGCCCCGCCACATACATGAGCGCGATCGCGGCCAGCATCGCCACGGGGATGCCGGCGGCCACCCAGAACGCGGTGCGTGCGTTCAGAAACAGGAACAAGAGCAGGACAACGAGACCGAGCCCCACCAACCCGTTATCCAGCAGGATGTTCAGACGGGCGGAGATCGATTCGGCCCGGGTGCGGATCAGATCGATGGTGACGCCTTCGGGAAGCGTCAGCTGCATCTCGTCGGCCACCGACTGCACGATCTCCTGGATGCCGATGGCGTCGCCCTGATCTGTCCGGTCGACCCGGATCGAAATGGCCGGGTTCTCGCCCACGAAATAGGCCCGCTCCCTGTCCACCCCTTCGGTGGTGATCGCGGCGATTTCGCCGATGGTGAGGGTCGATCCGTCCGCATTGGTGCGCAGAACGATGCCCGCGATCTCATCGGCGCTGCGTCGCGCGGTCCCCGTGCGCACCCGCGCATTGGCGCTGTCCACGTCGCCTGCGGGGGCGGTTTCGGCTTCCGCCGCGATGGCTTCGGCGATCTCCGCCATGGAGATATCGTGCCGGATCAACGATGCCGACGGCACCTCCACCACGGTTTCGGGCGCGGCCACCCCGCGGATCGTTGCCCGTGTGACCCCCTCCGCGAAAAGGCGCGCGACGAATTCATCGGCAAAGCGCCCGATCTGCTCCACACCGACGGGCCCGGTGATCACCACATCGGTAACCCTGTCACGCCACGCGCCGCGCCTCACGGACGGATCCTCGGCATCATCGGGCAGAGTCGGAGATCGCATCGACCGCCGCCTGCACGTCATCGGCGGCACGCCCCATGTCCCAGCCTGGTTCGAACTCCAGCTCGATCGAGGCTCGCCCCTCGCGCGCGGTCGAGCTGGATTGCGTCACCCCTTCGACCACCAGCAGGCGTGGCTCGATCACCGCGATGATCGCCTCATCCACATCCTCGGCTCCCGCCCCGTCCCAGTCGACGGTCACGGTGACCTCGTCGACCACCACATCGGGAAAGAACTGCGCGCGCATGTTCGGAAACGCCGCCAGACCAAGCACGATCAGCGTGACCAGCAGCAGGTTCGCGGCTGTCCGGTGACGGGTGAAATAGGACAGGATCCCGCCCGCGCGCCCGGGAAGCCGCCGCACCGCCCTAGCTCCCCATCCGGGCTTCGATCCGCGCAACCATGCGGGCCGGAACTTCGTCCTGATTGAGCTGAAGCAGCATCCGCTCTTTCACATCCGCGGGGATGAAGCTGTTGCCTTCGACAAAAGCGATCAGCCGGGCGCGGCGCTCGGGGTCAAGCGCAAGCGTTTCGGGCGTGGTGGCGGCCTCCTCCTCCGCGTCCGCCGGGCGCAGCGGGTTAATGCGGATGCCCGCCCCCAGAACCGGCGTGCGCGCCTGAACGACCTCCCGACCATGAAGATCGGGGGCACGGACGATCACATCGTCGCCCTGTCGGCGCAGCACAGTCACGTCGGCCTCCTCAAGCCGGTTCTCCTCCCCCAGAACGAGGATGCGGCCATCGCCATCGACAGCCGTCGATGGCAGCAGGACGACACCGCTCAACGGGGCCTCTTCCAGTTGCACCGTGACGAAATCGCCCGCGCGAAACCCGCGCACCTCCTGCAATTGCGCGAACAGCAGCCGGCCCGACTGCCCTTCCTCCACGGCGCCGCTTTCGCGTGTGAGAACGGCCGGCGCGGTGATGTCCAGCCCGAACACATCCAGCACCACGGTCACATCCAGACGCGGCAGGCGCCCGTCGGCATCCAGCAGGCGCGAATACTGCGTGGTCGACACACGGAACGCGACCTCCAGCGCATCGGGGTCGATCAGCCGGGCGATCTGTTCGTTCCGGTTGACGAGACGCCCGGCCACCACGTTCACCTCTGCCAGCACACCGGAGAACCCGGCGGTCAGTTCGGTTTCGGCAAGACCCCGGTCGGCCTGGGCCAAGGTGATACGGCGTCGGTCGATCGCGGTGGACGCCTGGTCCAAACGCGCTTCCGCGAGGGCCAGAGCCTGCCTGCGGGACAACACGGCCTGTGTCGCCGTTGCGGCGGCCAGTTCGGCGGTTTCCACCGCAGACGCGCTGCCGACCCCGCGCTCCGCCAGATCTTGCTGCCGAGTCAGGGCGCGCAGGCGCAGATCGGCCTGGGCCTGGGCGGCGGCGACATCCTCGCGCGCCAGATCCAGCGCGCGGGTGGCATCGCGCAACTCCGCCTCCGCCTCCCTCAGATCGGCCGCGGCGGTATCCCGCGTGGATTGCGCCTCCGCAGGGTCGATCCGGAGCAGCACCTGCCCGGCCTCCACCGCGCCGCCATCTTCAAACCCGTCTGCCAGTTCGATCACCAGCCCCTCTGCGGGCGCGCGCAATTCAAGCGTGCGCCGGCTCCGCACCTCTCCGAAGGCCGTCAGAACAGGGGTAATCGTCTGCGGCGCCATGACGCCGACCTCGGCGGTAAACACCCGCTCGCGCACGTCGCCCGGCCGGCTTTCCTCCGCCCAACGCGATTGCAGCCCGGAATAGACGGCGTTGCCGGCCAGAGCCAGAAGACCCACGGTCAGCGAGATCAGAAACAGGCCCACCAGGGAGCGTCGGAAAAATCGCATTAAGGTGCCTATCAGGTGCCGTTGCACAGAAAGGTAGTGTTCGGGCGGAAACAGTCCAAGTCTATGGCCTTATGGGGGCTTTCACGTGGATTCGGGTCATTTCCGTCGCTTGTGTTCATCCAGACGCGGCAGGATCTCCACGAAGTTGCAGGGGCGGTGGCGGTAATCGAGCTGCCAGCGCAGGATTTCGTCCCAGGCATCCTTGCAGGCCCCGCTGCTGCCGGGCAGCGCGAACAGATAGGTGCCGTTCGCAACGCCGCCCGTGGCCCGCGACTGCACCGCCGAGGTGCCGATCTTCTGCATCGACACGATGGTGAAGACCGTCCCGAACGCCTCGATCTCCTTTTCATAGACGTCGCGATGCGCCTCGACCGTCACGTCCCGGCCCGTCAGTCCGGTGCCGCCTGTGGTGATGATCACGTCGATCTCGGGATCGTTGCACCAGACCCGCAACTGGTTCGCGATCTGGTCCCTCTCGTCCCGAAGGATATGGCGCGCGGCCAGATGGTGGCCCGCGTCGGTCAGGCGCGCCACCAGAACATCCCCCGATTTGTCCTCGGCCAGCCCGCGCGTGTCCGATACGGCAAGAACGGCGATCCTGACCGGAACGAACTCCTTGCTTTCGTCAATCCTGCTCATGCATGAACCTCGAACCAAGTCGGCGCGGGTCCAAGGTTGTGCACCCGCGTCGCGCCGATCATTCCGGAAACGCCCCAGCAATCATGGACGTGCCCGCACAGAAGAAGCCCGGGCTGGAGACGCGCCGCCGCCTCTCTCAACGCCACCGATCCGATCTGCCCGCCCCGGCTGTGCGTGTCGGCCACACCTTTCGGCGGCGAGTGCGAGATCAGCACATCGGCATGGGGGATCCGATCAAGCAGGGCGCGAGCCTCATCCTCGGTCAAATCGGCCGATCCCCATGGCAGGGGCGGCAAAGGCGGCACCGCGCAACCGATGCCGGCAAAGGTGATGCCGTCGCGGTCGACCGCACCGCCGTGGAGCACGGGCGCCACGGTTGCCGCCTTCAGTTCGGCGACCGTTTCGTTATTGCCGGCGACGTAGATCGCCTTGCCGTCGATGGCGGACAACCCAGTCATGAAACTCTCAAGCCCTTCCCGGCGCTGCGCGAAATCTCCAGCGCCGATGATGACATCTGCCTCCGGCGCAGCTGCGAGGATCGCATCGCGCGCGGCAATGTCCAGATGCAGGTCCGAGAAGGCCAGGATCTTCATGCCTCCCCCTCCAACCGCGCCCGGAGGCTCAGCAGATCGGCCCAGGCTTCCCGCTTCATGATCGGATTTCTCAGCAGATAGGCAGGATGGAACATCGGCAGGACCGGCTTGCCCAAGGCTTCGGTCCATTGCCCGCGCATCCGCGTTATCCCCTTGCGGCCCAGTATCCCCTGACAGGACACATTGCCCATCAGGATCAGGATATCGGGATCGGCCAGCGCCACGTGCCGCTTCACGAAAGGCAGCATCATCGCCATTTCGTCCGGGCTCGGGTCGCGGTTCTGCGGCGGGCGCCACGGCAGAATGTTGGTGATGTAGAGTGCGCCGTCATCTTCGCGTGCCCGGCCCATCTCGATCGCGGCAAACATCCGGTCCAGCAACTGCCCGGCCCGGCCCACGAAAGGTTTGCCCTGAACATCCTCGTCGCGGCCCGGGGCCTCGCCGATGATCATCACCCGCGCCGCGGGGTCACCGTCGGCAAAGACGAGGCTTCGCGCGCCTTTTTTCAGGTCGCAATGGGAAAACTCCGCCATGGCGTCGCGAAGGGCACCCAGATCAGCCGCGGCCGCCGCCATCCGCTCGGCATCGGCGACCGCATCGGCCGGCCCGAGTTCGGGTCTGGCTCGGGGGCTTGCCGGATTCGGCGGCGCCCCGACGGCAACGGGCCCCGGATCGGCGTTCGGGGCCGGCTTCGGAGCCGTGTCCTCAAGTTCATAGCGGTTGATCGGAACATCGCCAATCGCTTCATCGGCACCAAGCTCCACCTGCCACTCCAGAAGAGCCTTTGCGGTATGAAAATCCAGTGCCTGATCCATGGGTCCAAGCTAGGCCCGCCTGCGACCAAGGTAAATGGCTATCGCGCCTCCATTCGGCATTGCGGCCCCGGGCCGCAGCACCCCGCCACGCGGTCCGGTCCGCCTTTTCCGACAGCGCCGGAATGCGCCATCATCTCCGGATGTCCGGAGCCTTGCCAGCACGCGGTCCGGATGCCTATAACCGGCCGAAGCTGCGAGGGTCCGATGAGTTTTCGCCAGAAGCATCTGCTTGGAATCGAGCCTCTGCGGTCGGAGGAGATCACCACAATTCTCGATCTTGCGGACCGCTATGCCGAAATGGAACGCGGCACCCGGAAACATGGCGACGCGCTGACCGGCCTGACCCAGATCAACATGTTCTTCGAGGCCTCCACCCGGACCCAGGCCAGTTTCGAGATCGCGGGCAAGCGCCTTGGGGCGGATGTAATGAACATGGCGATGGCGGCAAGTTCGCTGAAAAAGGGCGAAACGCTGATCGACACGGCCCTGACGCTGAACGCGATGCATCCGGACCTTCTGGTTGTCCGGCATCCGCATTCCGGGGCGGTCAACCTCTTGGCCGAAAAGGTGAATTGCGCCGTCCTGAATGCCGGTGACGGACGACATGAACACCCGACGCAGGCCTTGCTGGATGCGTTGACGATCCGCCGTGCGAAGGGGCGTCTGCATCGCCTCAACATCGCGATTTGCGGCGATATCGCCCATTCCCGGGTGGCGCGGTCGAATATCCTGCTGCTTGGCAAGCTGGAGAACCGGATCCGGCTGATCGGCCCGCCCACCCTGATGCCGTCGGGCGTGGCCGAGTGGGGCGTGGAGGTTTACGACAACATGGCCGAAGGGCTTGAAGGTTGCGATGTGGTCATGATGCTGCGGCTTCAGAAAGAACGGATGGACGGTGCCTTCATCCCCTCGGAACGCGAATATTACCATCGCTTCGGGCTGGATGCCGAGAAGCTGGGCGCAGCCAAGGAGGATGCCATCGTCATGCATCCGGGGCCGATGAATCGCGGCGTGGAAATCGACGGGACGCTGGCCGATGACATCAACCGAAGCGTGATTCAGGAACAAGTGGAAATGGGGGTGGCCGTGCGTATGGCGGCGATGGACCTTCTGGCCCGGAACCTGCGCGCCAGCCGGACGCCGGAAGGGGTGATGGCGTGACGGACGCAACGCTTCATATCCTCGCGCTGAACCTGCCCGTCGACACCCGGCATACCCATCTGACCCGGCAGCAGGGCGCGCACCCCGATCTGCCGCCGCTTGCCGACTGGATCGGGGTCGCAGATCTCGACACCGACCGGATCGAGATGTTTCCGCTTGAGGATCTGGCGGGCATGCCACTCAGCACCTATGCCGCCGAGGCCTTCGATCTGGAGGAGGGTGCCATGGCCGGGGCCGCCGCAAGGATGGATGCGTTGGAGGGCGCGGTCCTGCTCGTCCCGTCTTCTGCCGTGGACCGAACGCCCGAACCGGGTGCCAAGGCCACGCTGATCGCCTCATTGCCCATGGCGCGGGCCGATCACGCCGCCGAGATGCCGGCGGCCAGCCTTGCGCGCAAACCGCCCGCCGGGGCCACGCCCGCCGCGACCGGCCGTGCCGGTTCCACGGGCACCGTTCTTGTGGGCTTGCTGCTGGCCGCGGCACTGGCCGTGCTGATCTGGTGGGTTTTGACATGAGCGACGCGCTTCAGACGCACACTCCGATGGCGCCAACCTCCGAACTGGCCGAAGGGGAACGTGTGATCGCGCATTTCACCGGGGATACGGCGACCTATTGGCGGGCCCATGCCTGGATGGCCGCGATTGCCATGGCGCTCGGGATGGCGATTCTGGCCGCTCTTGGAAACGCGCATATCTGGACGGGGGCCATCGGCGGGCTTGCCGCCATCGCTGTGCGCGCGTTCTATCTTGCCAGCGACGAAGTCAAGGCGCGGTGGGATCTGACCAATCGGCGCCTGCTTGGCCCGGGAACACGCAGCATCCCGCTGGAAGAGATCGCCGTGACCCGCAGCCTGCTCGGCGCGGTACAGGTGGTGACCGAGGGCGGCGACAAGCATCTGCTGAAGTATCAGGCGGACCCCGCCGCCGTCATTGCCGAGATCGACCGTGCGCGCGGTGTCGCAACCGGGCCGTCGTCATGACCAACGCGCTTTACCGCAACGCCCGGCTGATCGATCCCGAGGCCCAGACCGAAACCCATGGCTGGCTGCGCATCGAAAACGGAGTGATTGCCGAGATCGGCGACGGCGACCGTGCGGGCGGCGTGAATTGTGGCGGGCTGTGTCTGGCCCCAGGTATCGTCGATCTTGGCGTCAAGGTTGGCGAGCCCGGCGAACGCCACAAGGAAAGCTTTCGCACCGCGGGCGCCGCGGCCGCCGCGGGCGGGGTGACGACGATCGTCACCCGGCCGGACACCACAACGCCGATCGATACGCCCGAAGTACTCGATTTCGTGCGCCGGCGGGGGCAGGAGGCCGCCGCGGTCCGGTTCCGCCCGATGGCGGCGCTGACCAAGGGCCGCGCGGGCCGCGAGATGACCGAGATCGGGTTCCTTCTGGATGCGGGCGCCGTGGCCTTCACCGATGGCGATCGCGTGGTCAGCAACACAAAGGTGTTCAGCCGCTGCATGAGTTATGCGCGATCCGTCGGCGCGCTGATCGTGGGTCACCCACAGGATCCCGGCCTGAGCGAGGGGGCGGCCGTCACCTCGGGCAAGTTCGCATCGCTGCGCGGGCTGCCGGCGGTCTCTCCCATGGCGGAGAGGATGGGGTTGGAACGGGATCTCGCCCTGGTGCAGATGACGGATGCCCGCTACCACGCGGACCAGATCAGCACCGCCGCCGCCCTGCCCGCCCTTGCGCGCGCGAAGGCCGAGGGGCTGGACGTGACCGCGGGCGTTTCGATCCACCATCTGACCCTGAATGAGCTGGATGTCGCCGATTACCGGACCTTCTTCAAGATCAAGCCGCCGCTTCGTGCCGAAACGGACCGGATCGCCATGATCGACGCGGTGCGCGACGGGCTGATCGATGTGATCTGCTCCATGCACACACCGCAGGACGAGGAAAGCAAGCGTCTGCCGTTCGAGGCCGCGGCAAGCGGGGCCGTCGGGCTTGAAACGCTTCTGCCTGCCGCGCTGCGCCTCTATCATGCGGAACAACTGACGCTGCCCGTTCTGTTTCGCGCCATGGCCCTCAACCCTGCGCGCCGGTTGGGCCTGCCGGGCGGGCGGCTCGGCGTGGGGGCCCCCGCCGATCTGGTCCTGTTCGACCCGGATGTGCCTTTCGTGCTTGACCGGGCCACACTTCGGTCGAAATCGAAAAACACACCGTTTGACGGGCAGAGGATGCAAGGCCGGGTCGAGACGACGCTGGTCGGCGGCAACATTGTCTACAGCAGGGGCGCATCATGATCCCGGAGTTCCAGACCCCGATGGCGGTTCTCGGTCTTGTCGGTCTGGCAGCCTATGTTCTGGGATCGGTTCCATTCGGACTGGTCATGGCGCGGCTTTTCGGGCTGGGCGATATCCGGCGGATCGGTTCGGGCAATATCGGGGCCACAAACGTGCTTCGCACCGGCAACAAACCGGCGGCGTTTCTGACGCTCATCCTCGATGCGGGCAAAGGCGGCATCGCCGTTCTGCTTGCCAGATGGCTTTTTGCCGAGGACGCGGCGCAGGTGGCGGGCTTCGCGGCCTTCATGGGCCATTGCTTTCCGGTTTTCCTCGGGTTCAAGGGCGGCAAGGGCGTGGCCACATTTCTTGGCACGCTTCTGGCGCTCTTCTGGCCTGCGGGTATCGCCGCTTGCCTGACATGGGCCGCCACCGCCGCCATCAGCCGGATCTCATCGCTGTCGGCTCTGGTCGCGGCCTTTCTGGCCCCGGTCTGGATGACGCTTCTTGGCATGCCCGAGGCAAATCTGGTCACCGTCGCGCTGGCCGCACTGATCTTTGTCAGGCATCAGAAGAACATCGAACGCATCCGGGACGGCAGCGAACCCAGAATAGGCAAGTGACCTTGTTTTGATAGGCCCATTCTATTAAGGTAAGGGCCTGTTAACGAGGTTCATTATGAGTTTTCAAACAGCCGTCCGTACCGTTCTTCTGGAAAAATACGCCACCTTTTCGGGCCGCGCCCGGCGATCGGAATTCTGGTGGTTCTTTCTGTTCAATATCATTGTCAGCGCCATCCTCAACATCATCGACCGCGCGATTTTCGGGACCTCGATGACAACCGGTGTGACCAACAGCGTCTTCGGGGTACTCTATTCGCTCGCAGTGCTGCTGCCCTTTATCGCGGTCGGCGCAAGACGGCTTCACGATACCGGCCGGTCGGCCTGGTGGCTGCTTATAGCGTTTATCCCGCTGATCGGCGGATTGATCCTGATCTATTGGTATATCCAGCCAAGTCAGGATGGCAGCAACGAGTACGGGCCCAATCCGATCGCTGACGACTAGTAGCTGTATTCCTTGTAGATACGGGTCAGATCACGGCCCCAATCTCCGCTATACCGCGCCAGAAGCTCGTCCGCGGGGACCTGCCCGCTGTCGACGCTTTCCTTCAGGGCATTCAGGAAATGGGTCTCGTCCGGGATCAGCCCGCCCGCGCCCGGCATCGCGCGGTCGGCAAGACCCGCCTCGGCGATCTGCACGACCTCGCGCGCCAGATCGTGCATCCTGATCCCGCCGACCTGGGCCTGAAGCCCCTCGACCGACGCCGCAACGCGCAGCGCCTCCCGCGTTTCCGCGTCCCAGCCCTTCACCAAATCCCAGGCCGCATCCAGCGCGCCCTGATCGTAGGTCAGCCCGACCCAGAAGGCCGGAAGCGCGCAAAGCCGGCGCCAGGGCCCGCCATCGGCGCCCCGCATCTCGATGAATTTCTTCAGCCGGGCCTCGGGGAAAATCGTGGTGAGGTGATCTGCCCAGTCGCTCAGCGTGGGTTTTTCGCCGGGCAGCGCCGGGAGGTCTCCTTTGAGGAAGTCGCGGAAGCTCTGCCCCAGAGCATCCACATAGACGCCATCGCGATAGACAAAATACATCGGCACATCGAGCGCATACTCCGCATAGGCCTCGAACCCGAAGCCGTCTTCGAACACGAAGGGCAACATGCCGGTCCGATCCGCGTCCAGATCCCGCCACACCCGGCTGCGCCAGCTTTTGTGGCCGTTGATCTTGCCCTCGAAGAACGGGGAATTGGCGAAAAGTGCGGTTGCCACCGGCTGCAAGGCCAGAGCGACTCGGAATTTCTGGACCATGTCCGCCTCGGACCCGAAATCAAGGTTCACCTGAACCGTACAGGTCCGCCGCATCATCGTGGTGCCCATGGTGCCAACGCGCTGCATATAGGCATCCATCAGCTTGTAGCGCCCCTTGGGCATCAGCGGCATCTGATCGTGGGTCCATATCGGGGCCGCCCCCAGCCCGATGAAGCCGACGCCGATTTCATCGGCGACCGATTTGACCTCCCGCAGATGGTCGTTCACCTCGTCACAGGTCTGGTGGATCGTCTCCAGCGGCGCGCCGGACAGCTCAAGCGCGCCACCGGGTTCCAGAGACACGTTCGCGCCGTCCTTTTCCAGCCCGATGATGTGCCCGCCCTCGGTCACGGGCGACCAGCCGAACCGGTCGCGCAGCCCCTCCAGAACGGCCCGGATCGACCGATCGCCCTCATAGGGCAGCGGTTTCAGAGTGTCCTGACAATAGCCGAATTTCTCGTGCTCCGTACCGATGCGCCAGGCGGCTTTCGGTTTGCACCCCTCGGCGAGATACTCCGCCAGTTGTTCATGCCGTTCGATCGGGCCGCCGCCGGATTGGGGGATGGACATGGGGACTGGCTCCGGGATTGTGGCTGATCGTGGGGGCAAGGACTGGCCCGCGCGCGGGGTCAAGTCAAGGCCGGGAGAGTGTCGCGACGCCAGAGCGTGACGGTTCCGGGCCCGGTCCCGCGCAGGCTTGCCAGAAGATGGGAGGTGGAAAGCCCGTCGAGGCGCGTGAACGCATCGTAAAGCACATCCGCACCATGGGCATCGGTGGGGATCACCAGAACCTGCTCCGCCTCGGCCATGACCCAGAAGGATTTGCCATCCGCGCCCCGGCGCAGCGACAGGGCCGTCAGATCGTCCAGCGAAACCGCACCCCCGTAGTAAGGGCCCATATAGGTGACTTTCCCCTCGATCAGGCCGACCACGCCCGGACCGTCCCCGGAACCGGCGAACCGTGCCCGGCGCAGCGCGACGGCGCCCAGAGGCACGGCAAGCGCCACCAGAATCCAGCCGAATCCCGGTACGATCCGCCCCTGATCGAGCGCGATCCAGAGACCGAGTGCCGCCACCACGACCGCGGCCAGCACCTCGCGCCAGCGATAAAGCATGCGGCGGATCTCGGGGCGAAGAAACCCGCCCATCACCGGTTGACCCCGACATAGGGCGCGGGGCGCGCCACGAATTTCAGGCCCTTGAAATCGTGTATCTGCGCAAGCTCTTCCAAGCCGTCTTTCCCCGGCTTCGCAAACCACAGCGCGCCGTCACGCGCCAGTTGCAGGCCGCCACCCCACGGCTCGGCCCATTCCCAGTCCGGTTGAGGCATCTCCACCCCGTCGCTTCGCATCAGGGCATAGCGGTTGCTGATCAGCGCCCGGTTTTTCTGCCCGATCTCGAAGCGCAGGATAACCTGCCACCCATCCGCAAAGGGTTTGACCAGTTCGGCCTGATATGCGTCGCCCTTGGCATGCGTCCAACCCCGCGCGCCCATCATCGCAAGGTAAAGCCCGCCCATATGGATGCCATCGGTGGCGTGGGGATAGGCATCGACCTTCGCCGCGCGCAACCCGTCCGGCGGGTCCGACAGCGGCTCGGCCCCGTTCAGCCATATCCGCCCCTCGGGCGTGAACGCGCCGCCCCCGTGCCAGGCATCGCCTTGCATCCGGACGCTGAGCGCGGTCAGCCAGGGGGCCCGCGAAATCGCGGTCCACCAGCGCGCGCCGGTGGCCGCAAAGACGATCATATGCCGCGCATCCGGCGACAGATCGCTCCGGTATTCATGGATCCGGCCGTGCAGCCACTGGCCAAGCGTCACCGCGCCGCTGTCCCTGTCCCACAACAGGCTGGCGACCTGATCGGTCGGCCCGCGTCTGAGGACAAGGGCCTTGTGGCAGCCGATCGCGGGTATGACATGCAGGCGCGGCGCGGTCATGCCGGATCACCGGCGCATGCGCCGCATCGCCCGCGCGGCTTCGGACAGGGATGATCAGACATGGGCCGGCTCCTTCAGCAAGCTGATCGTGAAGGTCCCGATGTGGTGGAATCCGATCGTGATATAGGCCCGTGCCGCGGCCTCGCTCGCAGCGAAGAGTGTTGCCCGATCCGCCCGGCCCGCATCGCGCAGTTGGGCCAGATGCAGGGCTACGGCCCGCCGGGCATGCCCACGCCGCCGCAGGGCGGGCGGCGTATACACTCCGCCGACCTGCACAACCGACATCGCCGATGCGTTGATCCCGGTCAGCGCCAGTGGATCTTTTCCGTCGGTCAGAATCATGTGCGATCCCTCTTCGATCCAGCCCGAAACAGTGGAGGCCGCATCGACCCTCGCGGTTTCCGCGCTCTGCCCGAGGGTCTCCATCTGATATGCCGCGCGCCAGTCCAGCAGAACCGGAAGATGCGCCGCCGTGGCCGGGATCAGCCGTCCGGGACCGTCCGGGATCACAAGACGCTCAAGATCAAGCGCGTATTGCGGTTCGTCCGCGCTGATCGACATCTTGTGGCGCGATAAACCAAGCGCTTCGCTGAGCGGGCGAACCTGATCGGCAGCTCCCACAATCCCGGTCACGCGCGCACCGCTCAGGGTATCGCGGGCGGCCTGCCAGGGTTCGGTCGGGCATTGCGGCAGAACCATACCGCTACCGGTCAGACCAAGCACGTCGGTAATCCGCCCCGCCCGTCTGATCACCCAGAACCGCGTGGCATGCGGGTGCCCGCCGCCCATCCCGTATCTCGTCAGGTTGGACAGCGGGAACATGGAGCTCAGGATATGCCGGCTCAGAAAATCGGTGATGGCGTCCCGGTCCGTGGGGTGGGCAGGCGTCATTCCCAATCCCCCCGCGTGGCCTGAAACAGCGTCAGAGCCGCCACCGCAGCCGTGTCCGCCCGCAGAATGCGGGGCCCAAGGCTGATCGGGGTGACGAATGGCAGATCGTGCAGACGGTCACGCTCGGCGGGGCTGAACCCGCCTTCCGGGCCGATCAGGATGGCCCATTTGTCGGATCGCGGTGCTGCTTCAAGCGCGGCCCTGGCACCGACGAGCGCCTCATCGGCGAAGATCAACCGGCGATCCCCGGGCCAGTCCGACAGCACCCGTTCCAGACGCTGTAAGGCGGCCACAGGGGGCACATATGTCCCGCCGCATTGCTCCGCCGCCTCGACGGCATGGGCTTGCAGCCGGTCCTGACGGATACGCTCGGCATTGGTAAACTCGGTCTGGACCGGGCAGATGCGGCCCGCCCCGAGCTCTGCGGCCTTTTCGACGATGAAATCGGTGCGCGCCTTCTTGATCGGGGCGAAAAGCAGCCACAGATCCGGCGGCAGGCGCAGCGGGGCCGTCTGCTCGACGCAGGCAAGCATGCCGCCGCGTTTGCCCGCCTCGACGATTTCGGCGCGCCACTCGCCGTGCTCTCCGTTGAACAGCAGGACCGCACCGCCAACGGCCTGCCGCATCACCCCGAACAGATAATGCGCCTGGTCCCGCGACAGTGGGACCGTTTGCCCTGCAGCCAAAGGGTGCTCTACATAAAGCCTGATTTTCGCATGCGTCGACATGGAGCAAAACCTATGGCCGGGACCAGGGAAACGCCAGAGGGGCAAGTGGCCGATGCCGTTCGCGGTAATTGGGTCGATACGCTCGCGCCCGCCGCGGCGCGCCCCTATCTCAGGCTCAGCCGGGCGGACAGGCCCATCGGCACATGGTTGCTGCTCCTGCCCTGCTGGTGGGGCGTGTTGCTGGCAGCCTCGGCAGATCCGGACGGCCTGCGCCTGTTGGATCTGTGGATCATCGTCGGATGTGCGATCGGTGCTTTCCTGATGCGGGGGGCCGGGTGTACATGGAACGATATCACCGACCGCGACATCGACGCCGCGGTGGCGCGCACCAAATCGCGCCCGATCCCGTCGGGTCAGGTGAGCGTCAGACAGGCCCTTGTCTGGCTGGTGATCCAGTCGCTGCTCGCCCTCGGGATTCTGTTGACCTTCAATCTCAACGCCATCCTGCTGGGGCTTCTCTCGCTTCTGCCGGTGGCAATCTATCCCTTCGCCAAGCGCTTCACCTGGTGGCCGCAGGTCTTTCTGGGCCTCGCCTTCAACTGGGGCGCGCTTCTGGCCTGGACGGCACATTCCGGCAGCCTGGCCTGGCCCGCCGTGGCGCTTTATCTGGCGGGCATCGCCTGGACCCTGTTCTACGACACGATCTATGCCCATCAGGACAGCGAAGACGACGCGCTGATCGGGGTGAAATCCACCGCGCGCCTGTTCGGGGAGAACAGCAAGGCGTGGCTGCGCGGCTTCATGGTGGCGTCGGTAGTGTTGATGGCCGTTGCGATCATTCTGGCGCTGATCCCGGGCGGCAACTTTCTGGCGCTGACACTTGCACTCGCCGGCGCCTGGGCCTTCAGCTGGCACATGGCGTGGCAACTGGGCCGGCTTCAGATCGACGAGCCCGAGACCTGCATGCGCCTGTTCCGCAGCAACCGGGATGCCGGGCTGCTTGTTGCGCTGTTTTTCGCCTTGTCGGCGTTGCTTTGATTGAACGCCCTCCGCCAAGGCGTTAAGGCCAAGGCCACTCCCTTGGGCAAAGTCGGACCTTGAGACATGAGCAAAACCTCCACCCTCGTCGCTGTCTTCGCATTCCTGATCGCCGGCCTGCTCTTTGTGGGCGTGGCAGTGATGGCGGCGAACACGATCGAGGACCGCTCGACCGAGGCGGTCACGTTCTCCATGCGTGAAGAGGGCCTGGATTGGGTGACCGTCACCGCCAACGGTTTGCAGGTGGAGTTGACCGGCACCGCACCCGATGAAGCCGCCCGCTTCCGCGCGCTGAGCCGGGCGGGCGCCGTTGTGGATGCCGACCGGATCATCGACGCGCTGGACGTGGCCGAACCCGACAGCGTGGCCCCGCCGCGCTTTTCGCTTGAGATGTTGCGCAACGGCGACGGGATTTCGCTGATCGGCCTGATCCCTGAAGACATCGGCCGGGAGGCCGTGGCCGAGGGCATCGCGGGTATCCGCAACGGGGTCGAGGTCGCCAATATGGTGGAAACCGCAAGCTACCCCGTGCCGCCGAACTGGCGGGCGGCGATGGATTTCGGCCTGCGCGCACTGAACGAGTTGCCCCGGTCCCAGATCTCGGTCTTTGACGGGCGGGTGACGATCACCGCCGTCAGCGAAAGCATCGAGCAACGCGCGCGCTTCGAAGCCGCTCTGAACCGCGCGATGCCGGAGGGCATAGAAGTGGAGATGGACATCTCGGCCCCCCGCCCGGTCATCACACCCTTCACTTTGCGGTTCGTGCGCAGCCTCGACGGAGCCCGGTTCGAAGCCTGTTCCGCCGATACCGAAATGGCGCGCACCGTCATTCTGCGTGCCGCGCGCAGCGCCGGGCTGACCGGCCCGGAGGACTGCGAGATCGGCATCGGCGTTCCGTCGCCTCAATGGGCGCAGGCGGTGGAAACCGGGATGCAGGCGCTCACCGCACTGGGTGCCGGAACCCTGACCTTCTCAGATGCCGATGTGACGCTGATCGCGGCCGAAGGCACGCCGCAGGGTCTTTTCGATCGCGTCGTCGGAGAGCTGGACGCGGATCTTCCCGCGGTCTTCTCGCTTCACGGTGTCCTGCCCGATCCGCCGGATGGCGGCGGGAATGACGGCCCGCCCAGCTTTGTCGCGACACGAAGCCCCGAGGGCTATGTCCAGCTGCGCGGGCGTCTGCCGGACGATCAGGTGGAGCGCGTGGTCTACGCCTATGCCCGCGCCACGCTTGGCGGCGACGATACCTATCTGGCCACCCGGAGGGACGACAATCTGCCCAATGGCTGGGCCGTCCGGGTTCTGGCTGGGCTTGAGGCTCTGGCGATGCTGAACAACGGCAGCGTGACGGTTGAACCCGGGCTGGTCACGGTTCGGGGCAATACCGGCAGCCAGAACGCGGTGTCGGACCTGTCCCGGCTGTTGTCGGAGAAACTGGGCGAGGCCCAGAATTTCGAGATCGACGTGACCTATCAGGAACTGCTGGACCCGACCGCCAATATCCCGACAGCGGAGGAATGCGTGGAGCGGATTCGCACGCTGCTTTCCGAACGCAAGATCACCTTCGATCCGGGGTCGGTCGAGATCAACGAGGAATCCGGCGCGATTCTGGATCGCGTGGCCGAGATCCTGCCCGATTGCCGCCATGCGCGGATGGAGATCGGTGGGCACACCGACAGCCAGGGCCGCGAAACCATGAACCTCAACCTGTCCCAGGCGCGGGCGGATGCGGTGCTGAACGGTCTTCTGGCGCGCGGTGTTCTGATTTCGAACCTGACGGCGCAGGGCTACGGCGAAACGCAACCGATCGACACCAACGAGACCGAGGAAGGCCGCGAGCGCAATCGCCGCATCGAATTCCGGTTGCTTGCGGGCGGTGTGCCGTCTAGCCAGAGGTCAGATACAGAGGAACCCGTCGAAACCGCCCCGGCGGAGGCGGAAGAACCGCCCGCCGAAGAGGACCCGGATGAACAGAACTGAGTTTATCGTCGCCATTGCGATCATCCTGTTTGTGGCCTTTGCCCTTGGCTGGTTCGCAAACTGGCTGGTGCATAGGTTCAGCCGCGTGACCGGCGCGGATCTGAGTGAAATGGACGAGATGGCCAGAGCGCTGCACGATGCGGAGGAAACCCGCGATCAGGCGATCATCTATCTTCAGCAGCGGGAGGCCGAGTTGACCAATCAGCTGAGCCAGACCGAGGCGGAGCTGCGTGCCGCGATGGAAGGATTGCGCGAGGCGCGCCACGAGGCCGAGGAATTGCGCGCCTATGTGGAACGCGTCAATCAGGGACAGGGCTGAGAGGCCAGCGAGGCCGAAACAGGAGCCCACTACCAGCGTTTGAGTGCCGCTTCGTCTTCGTCTTTCGCCGCGACCCACTGGCCGCCATCAGCCGTGATTTCCTGTTTCCAGAAGGGCGCGCGGGATTTCAGGTAATCCATCAGGAACTCGGCCGCCGCGAAGGCATCCGCCCGATGCCGGGACGCGGTGGCGACCATCATGATCGGTTCGCCCGGGCGCATCTCGCCATAACGGTGCAGCACGAAGACACCGGCCAGAGACCAGCGCGCACGCGCCTGATCCGCGATCCCGGCCAGGGCTTTTTCGGTCATGCCCGGGTAGTGTTCGATCACCATCCGGTCCAGATCACCGCTGGCCACATCCCGGACAAGACCTGAGAAGCTGACCACCGCACCGGCCCCGGATACCGATCCGGTGAAGCGGGTCAGCTCCGCCCCCATGTCGAATGGTTCGGCCTGAACGCGGATCATCGCCCCTAGCCTCCGGTCATCGGCGGGAAAAACGCGACCTCGCGGGCGCCGGTAATGGGCGCGTCCAGTTCCACCAGATCCTGATCCACGGCGGCCCGAATCGCCGTGAGATCGGAGAAGGCGAAGGCATAGGCCTCGTCCCGTCGTTTCAACTCGTCGATCAGCTCGGCAACCGTCGTGGCCTCGGTCTCGACCTGTTCATGGCCGGTTCCGATCCGTTCTCTCAGCCAAGCGAAATAGCGCAGGTCCATCCGGTCATTCCTCCCGCAGATAGGGCATCGCCTTCAGAAAATAGTCCCCCCCGGTGATCAGTGTAAGGCCAGCGGCCAGCCATAACAGCGCCAGCCCGCCCCATGAGGTCAGAAGCAAACCGTAATACTTCCAGATCAGCCCGAACTCGTCTTCCACGAGGCCGCCCAGGACATCGCGGACGATCTCGCCGTCCATGCCATAGGTCTGCATGCCGAAGAAATGCTCGAACAATCCCCAGGCGAACAGCAGCGAGATCGCCACCATCTGCACCGTCGTCTTCCATTTCGCCAGTTGCGTCACTTTCAGCGTGCCTGCCGTGTCGCCCAGAAACTCCCGCAGGCCGGACACGAAAACCTCGCGGAACAGAATCGCCACGACCGGGATCATCAGCCAGCCGCTAACGCCCAGAATACCCAGCAACACCGCCAGCGCGATCACCACCATGGCCTTGTCGGCAATGGGATCGAGCATCGCGCCGAACTTGCTGACCTGGCCCCATTTGCGCGCCAGATATCCGTCGACATAGTCGGTGAGTGACGCGGTGATGAACAGGATCAGTGCCAGCCAGTCCGCGTAAGGCCGCGCAAAAAGCAGGAAAACAAGGCCCAGGGCCGGCGCCGCGATCAGCCGGAAGACAGTCAGTATATTGGGCAATGTCCAAGTCATGAAGCTAGGTGTAAATGCCGCCGCGCCCGAATGCCATCACCTAGTTAACGGCTCGGGCCGTGACGGGCGCGGGCCGCGCATCCGATCTCGGAACCGGCCCTGCACCTCCGGCGGAAGCATCCCGCGCGGAACCGCGATCGGGCCCTTGTTGCGGATGGCCGCCTCAACGCTCGTGAAAGAAGTCATAGATCGTTTCCGCCATCGCATCGGAGATCCCGTCCACCGCCTTGAGATCGGAGAGACCGGCACGGGCCACCGCCTTGGCGCTGCCGAAATGGCCAAGAAGGGCGCGTTTGCGGGTGCTGCCGACGCCGGGCACATCGTCCAAGGGCGTGGCCGAGACCGCCTTGGCCCGTTTCTGGCGATGTGCGCCGATGGCGAAGCGGTGCGCCTCGTCGCGAAGACGTTGGATGAAATAGAGCACCGGATCATTGTGCCTGAGCGCGAAGGGTCGGGCGCCGATGCGGTGGAACTCCTCTTTCCCTGCATCCCGGTCGATCCCCTTCGCGACGCCGATGAAAGGAATGTCATCGACACCCAGATCGCCCATGATCTCGGCTACGGCACTGATCTGCCCGGCCCCACCGTCGATCAGAAGCAGATCGGGCCACGCCTCGCTCTCGCGGTCGGGATCCTCTTTCAGCAGGCGCTGGAACCGGCGGGTCAGAACCTCTTTCATCATGCCGAAATCATCGCCGGGGGTGATATCGGTCCCCTTGATATTGAACTTGCGATACTGCGATTTCATCAACCCGTCCGGCCCCGCGACGATCAGTCCTCCGACCGCGTTGCTGCCCTGGATATGGGAGTTGTCGTAGACCTCGATCCGTTTCGGCGGGGCATCGAGACCGAAGGCCGCGGCCAGCCCGGCAAGAAGCTTCGACTGGGTCGCGGTCTCGGCCATCTTGCGCGCAAGGCTCTCGCGCGCGTTTCGCGCGGCGCCTGCGACAAGCTCCATCTTCTCGCCCCGTTGCGGCACGAGGATCTCCACCTTGCGGCCGAGTTTCTCGCTCAACGCGTCGGCCATCAGATCGTCGTTTTCGATACCGTGCGACAGGAGCAATTGCCGCGGCGGATCCTTGGTGCCGTAGAACTGGCCGATGAAAGCCTCTAGAACTTCGGGCGCCTCGGCCCCTGAGACCCGCGGATAGAAATCGCGATTGCCCCAGTTCTGGTTGGCGCGGATGAAGAAGACCTGCACGCAGGCCTGCCCGCCTTCCATATGGAGCGCGATGACATCGGCCTCGGTCACGCCCTTGGGGTTGATGCCCTGAGCCGACTGCACGTTGGTCAGGGCGCGGATCCGGTCGCGAAGCGCCGCGGCACGCTCAAACTCCATCGCCTCGGATGCGGTGGCCATCTCACCGGCCAGCGCCTCCTGTATCTTTGTGCTGTTGCCCGACAGAAACCGTTCCGCATCCTTGACCGAGGCGGCGTAGTCCTGTTCGGAGATATAGCCGACGCATGGCGCGGAACAGCGCTTGATCTGATAAAGCAAGCAGGGCCGCGTCCGGCTGTCGAATGTCGCATCCGAACAGTTGCGGAGCAAAAACGCCTTCTGCAACTGGTTCAGCGTCCGGTTGACCGCCCCCGCGCTGGCGAAGGGCCCGAAATAGCTGCCTTTTTCCTTCTTTGCCCCGCGATGCTTCTTGATCTGGGGAAAGGGATGTTCGGCGGAGACCAGAATGTTGGGGAAGCTTTTGTCATCCCGAAGCAGCACGTTATAGCGCGGCTTGAGCTGCTTGATCAGGTTCTGTTCAAGAAGCAGCGCTTCGGTTTCCGTGCGCGTGGTCAGAAACATCATCGACGCCGTCTCGCGGATCATCCTGGCGATCCGCGGATCGTGACCGGCGGGCTTGGCGTAGCTCGAAACCCGCTTCCTGAGCGCGCGCGCCTTTCCCACGTAAAGCACGCGGGATTGCGGATCGAGCATCCTGTAGACGCCCGGCGAGTTGTCGAGCGTCTTCAGATAGGACTGGATCACGGTGTGCCCGGTCGGCACGGCTTCTGCACGGTTTTCAGGCATGTCTCAAAGGTCTCGGCGATTCTCTGCCTCGCTGCAATGAGAGCAGGCAGGGTTCAACCCCAAAGCTTTCCACGGTTCCTGTGGACAAGCCTCAGGATAAATCTTGGTCAGGACGATTTTCTCCTTGTTTTTGGCCCCCTTCATCGATTTGCCTATTTTTTAGGCGCATTATCAACTACTTGTTTTGTAACGATAATTTTTCCCGTTTGCCGTCGGGTCACAGCCCCGTCATAAAAGCGTGATCGCCTTGTTACACTGTCTAGGGCGGTGGACAACTGGCCGATCACGCACCAGGTACGGCGGATCTGGCCTTATTCAACCCCAAGCACATCCGGCGTCTGCCATGCCAGATGCTGCCCCCCATCAACGCAGATCAGCTGCCCGGTCACCGCCGGGGCACCGATGAGATACCGGAGCGCATTGCAGATATCGGCCGGGTCTGCGCCGCGTTCCAGAAGCGTGGCCGCGCGCTGCGCCGCGAAATGCTCCGCCGACTGCCGGACGCCTTGCATCGTGGGCCCGGGGCCTATGGCGTTGACCCGGATGCGTGGCGCCAGCGCCTGCGCGGCGGTTCGGGTAAAGGCCCAGAGGCCCATTTTCGCGATGGTGTAGGTCATGAATTCGGGCGTCAGTTTGCGCACGCGCTGGTCGATCATGTTGACGACGAGCCCGTCGGCCATGGGGCCACCTTCCTGCCCGAGGGCGACGGGCATCTGTGCGGCCATGGCCTGTGTCAGCAGAAACGGTGCGCGCAGGTTCGATCCGATATGCCTGTCCCAGCTTTCGCGCGTCGCACTCGACAAGGTGTCGTACTCGAAGATCGAGGCGTTGTTGACGAGCACGGTAATCGGCGCTTCCAAAGCATCCGCCGCGCGGGGGACCAAGGCGACCGTTTCTTCTTCCGACAAAAGGTCCGCCTGCAGGGCGACGGCCTTTTGGCCAAGAGCCCTGATCTCGTTCACCGTCTCGGCGGCTTCCGCGTGCGAACTGGCGAAATGCACGGCCACGTCATGGCCCATCTCCGCAAGCGTCAGGGCCATGGCCCGGCCAATACGCTTGCCGGCTCCGGTCACCAATGCAGCCATGTCGCCGCCTCCCCGCCTCAGGCCAAAAGCATCGCGATATAAATGACGTAAAGTGCCACGAATACCAGCCCCACGACCCGCCCCATCCCCAGCTTCAGGAAGACGAACGGCGCCAGCACGAGCGAGGCCGCCAGCATCACCCAGAAATCGAACGCGAAAAACGAGGGGTCGACCGGGATCGGACCGACCAGCGTGGCAACCCCGATGATCGCCAGAAGGTTGAACATGTTGGACCCGATGACATTGCCGAGCGCCACCTCCGCATGTTTGCGGATCGCGGCCATCACCGTTGTCGCCAGTTCCGGCAGAGAGGTGCCGACAGCCACGAGGGTCAGGCCGATGACCGTCTCGCTGATACCGTAGGCACGGGCAATCGCGGTCGAACTGTCGACCAACAGGCTGGCACCCAAGGGCAACCCGACCAGACCCAGAACCAGATAAAGGCCGATCTTCCAGCCGGGCATCGACGGGTCGGCCTCTTCAAGCTCTTCCTCGGGGGGCACGCCGTTCGCCGCCGCGCGATGGGCCTGCGCATCGCGAAACGCGTCGCCCAGAACCAGCCCGAGCGCGGCCAGAAGAACAAGCCCGTGCCACCAGAGAAACGGCCCGGCATAGGCGAGACCAATGAACAGGAACGTGCCCGCGATCATCATCAGATAGGTCCGCCGGGTCTCGCATTTGCGGGTATCGAGCCCCGAGATCAGGGCAGGCACCCCCAGAACCAGCAGGATATTCGCAGTGTTGGAGCCCACCACATTGCCGAGAGCCAGACCCGGCACACCGTCAAGAATCGCCTGAATCGAGATCAGAAGTTCGGGTGCCGACGTGCCGAAAGCCACCACGGTCAGACTGACGATCAGCGCCGGGATACCGAGCCTGAGGCTGAGATTCACCGCGCCGCGGACAAGGACGTCACCAGCCAAGAGCAGGATGACCAGGCCAAGGCCCGCCAGCAAGAACTCGATGACCATCGCTTAGCTTTGCCCTTCGGAACAGTGGCGGCACGGCCCGCCCTTGAGATTGTAACGCCCGCATTCGGGGCACAGCCGTGGTTTCGGCAGACCGCCGGGCCGACCGCCGCGCCCGATCCGCGGCAGCCGCAGCCGGCCAAACAAGGCCAGAACCACCATGCCGATCAGAAAAAGGGTGACGATCTTGACCATGGGTTACAGACCGTATCGCGCATAGGCCGCGCGGGTATCGAGGGCGCCCGCCGCTTCTTCCACGATCTGGACCCCAAAGCGCTGAAGAAGGCCGCGCCTGGGCCCGTACACGGCAAACCGGGTCTTGTCGCCGTAGATCTCCTTCATCTTCGGCCGCAAATGGCTCAGACCATCGGCAAGCCCCAGATCGACCGCTTTGCGGCCAACCCAGAATTCACCCGTGAAAAGGTCTTCGCCCTCGCCGATCCGCGCGCCGCGGCTGTCCTTGACATGGGCGATGAAGGCCTCGTGGATCTGCTCCTGGATGGCCCGCAGGCGCGCCACATCCTCCTCCCGCTCCGGGCGAAACGGATCGAGCATGGATTTGTCCTTGCCCGCGGTATGAACCCGCCGTTCGATCCCGAAGCGCCCGATGAATTCATGCAGCCCGAAGCTGGCCGAAATCACCCCGATCGATCCGACGATGGAGCTTGCATCAATCCAGATCTTCTCGGCCGCGCAGGCGAGCCAATACCCGCCCGATGCCGCGACATCTTCCACAAACGCGTGGACGGGCACGTCTTTTTCCTCGGAAAGTCGTTTGATGCGGGCCGCGATCAACGAGGATTGCACCGCCGACCCGCCGGGCGAATTGATCGATAGTGCCACGGCCGCAGGTTTGCCTCGGGCGAAGGCCTTTTCGAGTATCGGGCCCATCGCCACATCGCTCAGAACCGGGCCCCGCCCTGCCCCGGTGATCACACCCTGAAGGCGCACGACCGCCACCAGAGGATCATTTTTCATGAATGGGATGAAGCGCTTCATGGGACGGCATGTAGCCTGCGGGTCGGGTCCGAACAAGGCACGGCCCCAAGAAATAGGGTCTCTGTGCCCGTCATGTGGCAGCGGGGCCGGAAAAACCGTCATCGGCGCTGGACTTTAGCCCGAAACTGACGCGCAATTGCGCAGATGAGTACAAGATCCCAACCTTCCAGCCGTCTGCATCCCAGAGCTTTTTCAAGCCGGCTTCTGCCGGCACTGGCCGCGCTTTTTCTGAGCCTCGCCCCCTTTGGCGGGGTGAGTCAGGCGCGCGCCGACACCATTCTGATCTTCGCGGCGGCCAGCCTGCGCGAGGCGCTGGACGAGGTGGCCGCCGTCTGGACCGGCGCGCCGCTGTCGGTGTCCTACGCAGGCAGTTCCGCCCTTGCCCGGCAGATCGAGGCTGGTGCACCGGCGGATCTGTTCCTGTCCGCCAACATGGCCTGGATCGCGCATCTGGCCGAACGCGGCATCTCCGCCCCCGAACGGACTATCGCACTGCTTGCCAACCGGCTGGTCCTCGCCGGGCCGGCAGATGCCGTTCATCCGGTCGAAGATCTTGCCGCCGCACTGGCCGCGCTGCCCGGGGATGCCCGGATTGCGACCGGATTTCTGGAGGCGGTCCCTGCCGGGATATATGCGCGCCAGGCGCTTGAGGCCTCGGATCTGCTTGAAGATCTCATACCCCGCATCGTCCAGACCGAAAATGTGCGCATCGCGCTCGCCCTCGCCGCGCGGGGGGAGGTCGCCCGGGCAATTGTCTACCGCACCGACGCGCTGGCAGAGCCCGGCGTCGCGATCGAGGTGCTGATCCCCGATACGCTGCATGACCCGATCCGCTATCCCGCCGCCCTGATGACGGCCAGCACGCACCCGGAAGCGGCCGCGTTTCTGGCATTTCTCACCTCGCCGCAGGCCATGGCGATCTTTCGATCCCACGGGTTCGAGGTGCCGGAATGACATTTGGACTTGGCCCGGCGGAGTGGCAGGTGGTCGCCCTGTCGCTACAGGTCGCAATATGGGCGACGCTGGCAAGCCTGCCCTTTGGCATCCTTGCGGCGATGGCGCTGGCCCGCGGCCGGTTCTGGGGGCGCGAGGCGCTGAACATCGCGGTTCATCTGCCGCTGGTGCTGCCGCCCGTGGTCACGGGATATCTTCTGCTTGTCCTCTTCGGCTCCCAGGGGCCGTTGGGTCGTTTTTTCGAGGCCACACTTGGCCTGACCTTCGCGTTCCGCTGGACCGGGGCGGCGCTGGCCTGCGCGATCATGGCCTTCCCGTTGATGGTTCGTGCGATCCGTCTGGCACTTGACGCGGTGGACCCGAAGCTGGAGGAGGCCGCGGCGACCCTCGGGGCCTCCCGTCTGCGCATCTTTGCAACGGTTACCCTACCGCTGATGCTGCCGGGCATACTGGCCGGTACCGTCCTTGGCTTCGCCAAAGCATTGGGCGAGTTTGGTGCGACGATCACCTTCGTCTCCAACATCCCCGGCCAGACCCAGACCATCCCCACGGCAATCTACAGCCTGTTGCAGGTCCCCGGGCAGGAGAACGCGGCGCTGCGGCTGATCGTGATGTCCATCGCCCTGTCGGCGGCGGCACTCGTCGCTTCGGAATGGCTGGCGCGCAACATGGCGAAACGGGTGCGCGGATCATGAGCATCCAGTTGAGCCTGCATCACCGGTTTCCGGATATGGAGCTTTCCATCGATTGCACGCTGGAGGGCGGGCTGACGGCCATCTTCGGCCCCTCCGGCGCGGGCAAGACAAGCGTGCTGCGCGCCGTCGCCGGTTTGCTGCATCCCGATCAGGGGCGGCTCCGGATCGGCGAGCGCCTGCTGCTGGACACCGGCGCAGGCATCAGCATGGCCACAGCGGATCGCCAGATTGGATATGTCTTTCAGGAACCGCGCCTGTTCCCGCATATGACCGTTGCCGCCAACCTGCGCTATGGCGAGGCGCGCGCAAAGGGCCGCGCCCTGCCGCTCGGGTTCGACCCGCTGGTCGCTCTGCTTGGCCTTGGGGAGCTTCTGAACCGCCGTCCCGCCACGCTGTCCGGCGGCGAAGGCCAGCGGGTCGCCCTTGGCCGCGCGTTGCTGTCCGCCCCGGATCTTCTGTTGATGGACGAGCCGCTTTCGGCCCTCGACACGCGGAGGAAGGCGGAGCTTCTGCCCTATTTCGAGAGGCTTCGCGATCAGGTCGGGATCCCGATCCTCTATGTCAGCCATGATGTGAGCGAGGTTGCCCGTCTCGCAGATACCGTCATCCTGATGGACAAGGGACAGATGCGCGCAATCGGCCCGGCGGCGGATGTGTTCGCGGGCGGCGAGACCGGGGACCAGATCAGCCGGGATGTGGCCGGCGCGATCCTGCATGTGACGGTCGCCGGATATGATGAGCGGGACGGCCTGACGGAAGCGCGCATCGGTCAGCATCCGATCTGGCTGCCGGGGCGTATCGGCGCGATGGACGACCGGCTGCGCCTGCGGCTGGATGCGCGCGACGTGATGTTGATGCGCGAGGTGCCGCAGGGGATCAGTGCGCTGAACGTCCTTCCCGCGACGGTTCTGGGCATCGCGGCGGGACCCGGCTCGGGCGCGTTGGTCAGGTTGGATCATCAGGGTCAGACCCTTGTCGCGCGGGTCACCAAACGATCCGTCCGCGCGCTTGATCTGAAACCCGGGCTGGCGCTGCATGCCATCGTGAAATCCATGTCGGTCACGCAGGAACGTGTCGGCCCGGCGTAGCCGCTATTGCGCGGTCCAGCCCCCGTCCACCGGAATTGACGTCCCCGTGATGTTATGGGCGACGGGCGCGCAGAGCCACAGCGCCATCGCCCCGATTTCAGCCGGATCGGACATCCGGAGTGTCGGTTGCTTTTCTGCCAGAAGATCGGCGATCCCCGCGTCGCGGTCATCGCCATGCGCCCTGGCGCGTGCTTCGATCTGCGGCCCGATGATCGCGGTCTCGGTCCAGCCGGGGCAGATGCAATTGACCGTCACCCCGCCCGATGCCCGGGAACCCGCCGTCGCATATTCGAGGGCCGCGACGCGGCTGAGCCCCACAAGCCCGAATTTCGCCGCCACATAGGGCGCCTTTTTCGTCGAAGCGACCAGCCCGTGAACGGAGGCGATGTTGATGACCCGGCCATAGCCCCGCTCCGCCATGCCCGGCAGGGCCGCCTGCATCGTGTGAAACGCGGCGGAAAGGTTGACGGCAAGGATTGCCTCCCATGCCTCGCGCGGCATCCGGGTCAGGGGTGCTGTATGCTGGATCCCTGCGTTGTTCACCAGAATATCCGCGCCGCCCCATGCCTCCACCGCCTCCATCAACTCCACGATGCGGTCGGGGTGGCGCAGATCCCCGTTGAAAAACTCCGCCTGCGGCGCGCCAAGCTTGCGCAGATGCTCGCAAACCTCATGGATCTGCGCATCGCCCGCCAGCCCGTGAACCGCGATCCGGGCGCCGGCGCCGGCCAGCGCCTCGGCAATCGCCAGTCCAATACCCTGAACCGAGCCGGTGACCAGCGCGGTCTTCCCTCTCAGATCGGTCATCTCTCCTCCTCCAGAAATCTGCGCAGTTCGGTCTTGAGTATCTTCCCATAGTTGTTCTTGGGCAGGTCCGGCATCGAGATATAGCGTTTCGGGCGCTTGAACCGGGCGATATGCTCGATGCAATGGGCCTCCAGCACGGCCGGGTCCATCTCGTCACCCGGCGCGCTGACCACGAAGGCGACCACCTCCTCCCCCCACTCCGCGGAGGCTCGCCCGACAACCGAAACCTCATGCACCGACGGATGCTGCAAAAGCACCTCCTCGATCTCGCGGGGGTAGATGTTGCTGCCGCCGGAAATGATCACATCCTTCGACCGGTCCTGCAATGTCAGGTAACCGTCGGCGTCCAGCTGCCCGATATCGCCGGTCATCAGCCAGCCGTCTTTCAGGGTCTTCGCGGTCGCGTCGGGGTCATTCCAGTATCCGGGCATGACAGGCGCGCCGCGCACCATGATCTCGCCGGGGGTGCCTTGGGGCAAGGGCGTGCCGGCGTCATCCCCGATGGCGATTTCCACCATGGACTGGGCCCGCCCGACCGAGGCCAGCCGCGCCCGCCAGTTCGGGTGCGCCCGATCCGCGACATCCCCGCGCGACAGGGCGGAAATGGCCATCGGGCACTCGCCCTGCCCATAGATCTGAACGAATTTGGGGCCGAACCAGTCCACCGCCTCTTCGATATCGGCCAGATACATCGGGCCGCCGCCATAAACGATGGTCTTGATCCCGCGGCCGTCTCGACCCGCGGCCTTGGCGGCATCCGTCAGACGGCGCACCATGGTCGGCGCCAGAAACATCGAGGTCGGGCCGAAACGTTCCGAAAGCTCCAGCAGCTCCGCCGGGTCGAACCCGCCGCCGACGGGGCAGATATGCCGCGCGCCCATGCGCACGTGGATCAGGGCGTACAAGCCCGCCCCATGGCTCATCGGGGCCGCGTAATACGCAGCGTCTTCCGGGCTGACCGGATCGACATCGACGGGGTAGCAGAGCGAGGTCGCGGCCAGCATCCCGTGGGTTATCCGTACACCCTTGGGCTTGCCGGTCGTGCCCGAAGTGTAGAACAGCCATGCCAGATCGTCCGAACTCCGGCTGACGGGCGGCAGCCGGCCGCCCGAAGTCATGCGCGCAAAGCGGCTGCCAGAGATGTCGATCAGGTCGGTATCCGTTTCGGCGGCAAGGGCCTCCGCCAGATCCGGGGTCACGAAGACCCTCTGCGCGCCGCTGTCCTTGACGATCCACGCGGTCTCTTTCGCATGCAGCTTTGCGTTGATCGGCACGACGGCGCCACCGGCGATCCAGACACCGTAGCAGACGATCAGGTAGTCCGGGCAATTGGTCATGAAAATACCGATGCGGTCCCCCGGCATCAGCCCGCCATCGGCAAGCGCGCGGGCCAGAGCCCCGGCGCGCGCGGCAAACTCGGCATAGCTCGCCACCGGCTTCGCGCCCCGCATCAAGGCCGGGCGGTCACCCGCCACGCCGGCGGTTCGCAACAACCAATGGGCCGTGTTCATGCTCTCCTCCCCCTCGGATCGGGGGTGATTGAGCATGCAACTATGGGCAGGCGCAAGTTCTGCGGTCGGGGCGACCGCGTCAGAGCGGCGGAAGATCTAGCGTTCCTGCGTCCCGATGGCCCAGCCCCGCACCCGTTTCGACAACCAGTCGATGGCGAAGATAAGGATCAGCACGTTCAGAACGACGAAGGCGACCTGATCGTAGAGCGACGCCCGGAACCGTTCGATGATGATCATCCCGATCCCGCCCGCGCCGACGATACCGAGGATCGTGGCCGAGCGCGTGTTGCTTTCCAGAAAATAGAGCGACTGAGAGATGAATACCGGCAGAACCTGGGGAATGTAGCCGTAGCGGATGACCTGAAGCGGCCCGGCCCCGGTGGATTTCACGCCCTCGACCTGCTTGCGATCGATGTTCTCGATCGCCTCCGAATAGAGCTTGGACAAGGTGCCCACGTCACTGACGAAGATCGCTAGCACGCCGGCAAGCGGCCCCAGCCCCACGGCCCGCACGAAGACAAGGCCCCAGACCAGCTGGTCGATGCCGCGCAGAATGTCGAGAAACCGTCGCACCACTTGCCGAAGCGGCGCGAAGGTCACGATGTTGCGAGCGGCCATGAACCCCACGAACAAGGCGCCGATCGTGCCCAGAAGCGTGCCCAGAAAGGCCATCGCCAAGGTTTCGGCAATCCCGCGATAGATATTGGCATATTGCCAGTTGGCCATGTCCTCCCAGACCACGAAGGCCCGAAGAAGCGACAGAACACGGTCGGACGTCTCGAAGAACCGCGCGATGTCGAAGTACCAGAGCGACCAGAACACGTAGAGGACGGCAACCGCCCAGGGCGCCCAGCGTCTGACGAGTTTGCCGGGTGTGTCGAAAACGCCGGGGTGGCGGGCGCGGATTTCCGCGATCTCGGCATCGGAGACCGCCGTGACGGTAGCCAGGGTCATGCGAAATTCTCCCGCCCGATATAGCCAAGGCGCAGCCGCTCGCTCAGCAGATCAATGATCGTGACGGTCAGCACGACGAAGATCAGGACCGCCAGCACACGGTCATCGGAATAGAAACTGATCACACGGTTGAGTTCCTGACCGATGCCGCCCGCGCCGACGAAGCCGATGATGGAGGAGGCGCGGACATTCACCTCGAACCGGAGCAGCGCGTAGCTTACGAAATTCGGCGTGACCTGCGGCACCACACCGTAGAGCATTTTCTGCACCCATGTGCCGCCGACCGCCGTGATCCCCTCCACCGGGCGTGACGAAGCGTTCTCGTTCACCTCGGCGAAAAGCTTGCCCAATGCGCCGGCCGAATGGATCGCGATGGCGATCACCCCGGCAAGCGGGCCAATCCCGATCATGAAGACGAAGACAAGCGCCAAGAGGATCTCGGGGATGCCACGGCAAATTTCGAGAAAGCGACGTGACACCCAGTAGATCCAGCTGTTGGGGGCGAGGTTGGCCGCCGCCGGAAAGCTGAGGACAAAGGCCACCGCCGTTCCGATCAGCGTTGCCGTGATGGCCATCAGGATCGTTTCCCAGATCAGCTCCAGATAGAGCCAGAAATCCGTGTACCAGTAGGTGATGGAGCCCGGCACAGCGCGGCCTTCCTCCGTCCTGCCCTCCAGCAGGTTGCCCCATTGCAGATCCGGGATGATCGTGCCGAAATACTCGAAGATACGCGGGATCCCGTTGGCCAGACGCTCGGGATAGAACTGGCTGATCCAGACCGACAGCGCGAGGCAGACCAGAAAGGCCGCCAGCATGATCAGGTTCATGGTGCGTTTGGAGGCCTTCAGCTCGGCCCGGTGCCGTTCGAAGAGTGCAACGGAGCTGTCTGCGGTCTGATCGCTCATCCCGGGGGCCCTCACACCGCTTCCTTGGCGCGCGGTCGGGGACCGGGCGCCAGACTAGTGGAGGTCGCGGCCTCGTTGAAGGCCTGATCGGCCTCGGCCCCGTAGATTTCCCGCGCCATGCCTTGCGTGAGCTGCGCGGGCGTGCCGTCGAACACCACCCGCCCGGCCTGCATGCCGATGATCCGGTCGCAGTAATCGCGGGCGGTATCCAGCGTGTGGAGGTTGCAGATGACGGTAATGCCGTCTTGCTGGTTGATGGTGCGCAGCGCGTCCATCACGATCTTCGCATTCAGCGGATCAAGGGAGGCGATCGGCTCATCGGCCAGCAGGATCTTCGGCTCCTGCGCAAGGGCGCGGGCGATGGCCACACGCTGCTGCTGACCGCCCGAAAGCGTCTCGGCCCGCTGCAAGGCGGTATGCGCCATGGTCAGCCGGTCCAGCGCCTGAACCGCGAATGCGCGCTCCGCCGGGGTGTAGATCTGCGCCAGCGCCCGCCAGGCAGGCAGATCGAAAAGCCGGCCCGTCAACACATTGGTCAACACATCCAGGCGACCCACCAGATTGAACTGCTGAAAGATCATCGCGCAGTCCGAACGCCACTGGCGCAAATCGCGCCCCTTCAGTTGCGCGATGTCCCTGTCCCCGAACAGGATCTGCCCCTCCGAAGGGTCCGTCAGCCGATTCAGCAGGCGCAGGAGCGTCGACTTGCCGGCCCCCGACCGGCCGATGATGCCGACCATCTGGCCCTCGGCGATTTCAAGGTTCACCCGGTCGACGGCAGCGGTATCGCCAAACCGGCGGGTCAGGTTGTCTAGCTTCAGCATCTAAAGGTGCCCCCTGAAGAAGTGGACCTTGCGCCGTGACCGTCCCGGTCCGATCGGCACACAGGCGAGATACGAAAACGGGGCCGGGCACTTGGCCCGACCCCGGTATGGACAGATGCCGCCTAGCGCTCGCCCTGAAGCTCGCGACGCATGTTGATGATCGGCTCGTAGAACTCATGGTTGATCGGCCAGTAGCCCATGGACTCGCCGTCATTGATCGCATCGAAGCAGTCGCGATCTGCGACCTGCAACTGCATCATCGCGCCCATGACCAGATCCTTCAGTTCCTGCGGCAGGTCGGAGCGGATCACGCGGGGGCCATTGGTGATCAGGTTCGACCGCCAGATGATCTGGATCTCGGACATGTCCAGCATGCCCTTGTCCACCATCGAGCGCAGGTTGCCGCGGCTGTAGCCTTCGTTGATATCGCCCACGCCCGAGGTCCAGGTCACGCCGGCGTCGTACTGCCCGTTCAGAACCGCGATGACGGCCTGTTCATGACCACCGCCGAAACCCGTTTCCGAGAAGAACGCCTCCAGCACGAGCCCCTCTTCGGCGGCCAGTTCGTAGGACGGCACCAGATAGCCGGACGTGGAGTTGGGGTCGGCAAAGGCAAGGGAGTGGCCTTCCATCTCCTCAAGCGAGGTGATGCCGCTGTCGGCGCGGGTATACATCACCGCGTAATAGCCAAGCGAGCCGTCGATCTGCATCGTGGTGTAAAGCGGCTCGACCGCGTCGGGATCCTGCAGGGAGATACCCGCATAACCCGAGGAGCCGAGGCCGGCGAATTCCAGCTGGCCGGCCAGAAGGCCCTGCATCACGCCCGCGTAGTCGGATGCCGGATAAAGCTCGACCGGAATGCCGAGACGCTCTTCCAGATAGGCCTGCTGGCAGGCATGTTCACGCAGGCGGTCGGCCTCGTTCTCGCCGCCCAGAATGCCGATCCTGAAAACCGGAACCTCTTCACGCCAGTCAGAAGCCTGGGCAAGTGCCGCGGTGGAGGTCAATGCGGTGGCGCCGATAATCGCGGCGGTCAATGTCATCTTGAGCATTTGGTTTGTCCTGTCCTGAACGTTTCTATGTTCAGAGCCAGGGCCGTCCCTTGTGGCCCCGGTCCCCTTAGGTGCAAGGGCTGCGTAGGGGCCTGTCGTGACGGTTTGGCGACGGAATTGTTAAACCTCTGTAAACCGCGTCTAGACAAATCCGCCGCTTGCGCGCGCAAGCCTTTGGCGCGCGCGCGCTTTCCAATGCGACACCTCGTCGGGCATCATGCGGAGGCACCGTATTTTTCGATGAAGGCATCGATATCGAGTGCCCGAAAATCGGGCAAACCGTCCCGCAATTGATCATGGGACCAATCCCACCAGGCGATGTCCATCAGCGCCTCGCCCTGCGATCTGGAGAAGCGCGGCCGGATCTCCCGGGCTGGAACGCCGCCCATGATCGTGTAGGGCGGTACATCGCGCGTGACGACGGCGCCGGCGCCGATCACCGCCCCGGTGCCGATGGTGACACCCGCGGTCACGGTCACGCCGTGACCGATCCAGACATCATGGCCCAGGGTCACCCAGTTGTCCTTGCGCCATTCGAAAAACTCCGCGTCATCCTCTCCCAGACCGTACGCTTCGGCGCGGTAGATCGCGTGATGCTGGCAAACCCGCCACGTGGGATGGTTGCCCGGGTTGATCCGCGCGCCATTGGCGATGGAACAGAACTTGCCGATCGTGGTCCAGACCACGTGGCCATCCTCGGTGATGTAGGAGTAATCGCCCATCTCGCTGGCTTTGATCCGGGTCCGGCGGCCTACCTCCGTCCACCGGCCGAGGGTGACGTCGTCGGCCACCTCCGCCTCGGGGTGGATGCTCGGGCTGGGGCTCAGGCGTGTTTGGTCCATCGGCAAGTCTCGCGGGATATGGCGTGTCTGGGGCGACCCTAATCGCGATATCCCGTCCGCCGAAAGACAAAGCCGGGCTTGTCATGAAACTGTCACCGCCCTTGCACGGATCCGTTACACTAGCATTGTCAAGAAAGGCCGAATCCCGAACGCCCTTCCCTCCACCTCCGAACAAGGACCAACGCGATGTTCGATGCCCCCGCCGATCGTCCGCTGCTGATCAGCAACGCCACTCTGGTAACCCCGACCGGGTGCGTGACCGGCGGTGTGGCGGTGGAGGGCGGGACGATTGCCGAGATCGGCCCGGGGATCACCGGCGGCGTCGATCTGGACGGTCAGATCCTGATCCCCGGCATCGTCGATCTGCACACCGACCATGTGGAGACCCATATTCACCCGCGAAGCCACGTGCAGTGGGCCTTTCTGCCCGCCCTCATGGCCCATGATGCGGTTGTGATATCCGGCGGCACGACAACGGTGTTCGACAGCCTGTCCGTCGGCGCCTCGATGCAGCGGCCCGAGCGCAGGACGATACTCGGGCCCCTGATCGACGCGCTGGAACATGGCCAGCGCAAGGGCATGTTCCGCGCAGAGCATTTTCTGCACATGCGCTGCGAGGTCTCGGACCCGGCGACCATTGCTCTGGTCGACGCGAATGTGACCCGCGACATCGCCCATCTGATTTCGGTCATGGACCATACGCCGGGCGACAGGCAGAGCCCGAACATCGAGAAATGGTTCTGGCACATGATCCGCGATATGGAATTGAGCGAGGCCGAAGGCCGCGAGCGGATGGCCGAACTGCTGGAACGCTCCGCGCGGTTCGGACCAAAGGTCCGCAGCCATGTGGTTTCCGCCGCCCAGCGCCACGACATCCCGCTGATGGCTCATGACGACCGGACCCTTGCCCATGTGGATCAGGCCCAGGCCGAAGGTGTCACCATTTCTGAGTTTCCGACGACGATCGGGGCGGCGCGGCGCGCCCGCGGCCACGGCCAGACAATCGTTGCCGGGGCCCCGAACTATCTGCGCGGCGGATCCCAGTCCGGCAATGTCGCCGTGCGCGAGCTTCTGGCCGAGGGGCTGGTGGATGTACTGGCGTCGGATTACGTGCCGCGCAGCCCGCTTGACGCAGCCTTCGCCATCGCCAGCGACCCGGCCCTGCCATACGACCTGCCACAGACCGTGGCGATGGTGACGGATGCACCGGCGCGGGTTGCGGGACTGACCGACCGGGGCCGTATCGCCACGGGCCTGCGCGCCGATCTGGTCGCGATACGGCTGGTCGGGCAGCAACCTCAGGTCAGCGCGGTATGGCGCGCCGGCCGACGCGTGTTCTGAACGAAAGGCCCCGCAGATGACGACCCCTTTGACAGTCGGCGCAGCCCTCACCACGGCCGATCTGCCCACCTTTCGCGACTGGCTGATCGACGGGCAGCGCGATCTGGAATTGCAGGATTTCCTGAACACCGAGATCCTTCTTGGCGACTGGCAATCCCCTGTCGATCAAGCAAAATCGCTTCTGGACGGCTTCGACGGGCGGCTTGGCATTCACGGGCCTTTCATCGGCGTGCCGATCGACAATGATGACCCCGAAATCGCCCCGATCATCACCCGCCGGTTCATGATCGGGCTGGATATCTGCGCCGCGCTCGGGGCGACGCAGATGGTCGTCCATTCGCCCTACACCACCTGGGACTACAACAATTTCGACAATAATCCCCGGGTGGGCAACGCCCCTTCGGCACGGGAACGCAAGATCGCGCAGACCCATGCGGTGATGCGCAAGGTGGTCGACCGCGCCGAGGCGCAGGGCGTAACGCTGGTGATCGAAAACATCGAAGACATCGCACCCGATGATCGGGCGGAGCTGGCCGAAAGCTTTGGCTCGGATGCGGTGAAGCTCTCGATTGATACCGGGCACGCGCATTACGCCCATCACGCCACCGGCGCGCCGCCTGTGGATTTCTTCGTCACCCGGGCCGGCGCGCGGCTCGACCACGTCCATCTTCAGGATGCCGATGGCTATGCAGACCGGCATTGGCCCATCGGTCAGGGCACGATCCGATGGCATCAGGTTTTCGAAGCCATCGCGGCGCTGCCGGTGCGCCCGCGTCTGTTGATGGAATTGCGGGACGCCTCGAAAATCCCCGCATCGATGCGATTTCTGGAGGCGGAGGGCCTCGCCCGCTGACCGTGACCCGCAGAACGGGGCAAGGGCGTTGCCGCGCGCCTGGTCTGAAACGGTCCCCGGCAATCGGCGGGCATCCCCCGATCCCGGCCCATGACAAGGCAGCCGCGTTGCCCGCAGAACGGGACTGTGCTTTCTGGATTGAACCTCGGAGTGACCAAATCGAATCGACATCAAGCCATCGTTAACCATCTTGCCGATAGGCTTGGCATGGCGCCGAGCAATGCGGCCTTGATGAGACAGGCGTGAGGGGGATGACCGAACAATGCCCGAAGTGATCCTCCATATCGGCGCTCACAAGACCGGCACCACAACCCTGCAACGGCTGTTCGCGGAAAACCGGGAGCTGCTGGAAAACCACGGGGTGCTGTATCCCGACACCAACTGGTATCATTACGCGCAGCACCGTCTCGCCTTCGCGCTCCGTGCCCAGTCCTTCGATGTGGCCGGCGGATGTGCCGAAGCGCGTGCCCAGCTCGACCTGTTGTGCCGCGCGATTTCGGAGACCAAAGCCGAAAAGGTCTTCGTTTCCAGCGAGGAACTGTTCTCAATCCCCCTTGGAAAACTGCGCCTTCTGGCCGAGCGGCTTGGCGAATGGCCGGTCAGGATCATCGCGGTCGTGCGCAGACCGGACGACATGCTGCTTTCCCTCTACAACCAGAACATCAAGCATCCGGGAAACTCGTTTCGCCGGCCCATCGGATACTTCCTTGAAAACCCGCATGAGATCGATCCGGACATGCATGCCAATACATGTATCGGCAACTGGATCGAGCTGTTCGGCCAGGACAACGTGACCCTTCTCGACTACGAGTCGAAATCCCCCGTCGACGTCATTATCGATCATCTCGGGCTGGCCGGTCACCTTGCGCCGCCGCTCCAACGCGACAACCCGAGAGTTCCCGGTATCGTCGGGGAGATCATACGCCTCTCGAAGATGATCGACATGCCCGCCGAACGGCAGGCGCGTCTCTTCCGGGTTGCACTCAACCTCTTTTCCGGTCGGCCCAAGCTGGACATCCCGACGGAAGACCGGGCCTCGATCATCGCGGCATTCGAGGCGAAGAATGACGCGCTTTTCGCGCGGTTCGGCCGGGAGAACCCCTATCGTGTTAACAGCCTCTCCTTCGACGAGGAGGTCGGGGAAGCCGCGAAACCGCTCAACATGCGGGACATGATCATGCTGGTGAACCGGATCCTGGAGAAGCCGGAGTAGAGCGTCACGCCTGCCGCCGTTGCCCCGCATCATGACGGCGGCGGCCATCGCGCTGCGCCGTCGCGCAGACAGACCGGAGCGGGCAACGCTCGCAGATCGGAACGCCGTTTCGGCAAATCTCCTGACCAAGAACCTTCATGAGCTGGTGGTGCTGATCGAAATCCCTCGCGGTCCAGCTCTCGGGCAGCAGCGGCATGACAAGGTCATAGGCCTGCGCGATGCCGGTCCGCGGGCCGACATATCCAAGCCGCCGAAGCACCCGCAAATGGTGCGAATCTATGACCAGAGCCGCCTTGCGCAATGTGCTGAAGTTGAGTGTTGCAGCCGCGACCTTCCGCCCCACGCCAGGCAGACGTTCCAGCCATGCAAGCGCGTCGCAGACAGCCATGTCTTCGAGAGGTGAGAGCGTGAGTGCACCATGGGCCCGGGTCACCGCCAGAAGCGATGCCTTGAGGCGCGGCGCCTTGAGTTCCGCGAAAGTGACCCCGCGGATTACCTCATAGATTTCGGCAACGGGCGCGTCCCTCACAGCCTCCCAATGCCCGAACCGGGCGACAAGACCTTCGAAAGCGGACAGCGAAACCTCGCCCCGGGTCTTTCCTCCGATAAGTGCCATCACCAGCTGACTGACCGGATCGAGCGCCCGATAGGGCCCTTGCAGGCCGAAATGCCGCTTCAGACGCTGGTGGATATCCGTCAGCTCATGGGTTCGATCATCAAGGTTAAGCAAGAGTTGCATGGCCCGGAGACCCTATCGCATGAAAGGGAACAAATAAAGAACATCTACCTAGCGCCATGCGGTTTCCCGCCGTTCGCAGACAACAGCCGGAGCCCGAAAACCACTCGGACTTTGCATCCATGCTTCCGGTCTGAAAGGGGCGAGACAAAGCGGCTAATCCGAGCACAAGCCGCGGGTTTACAAATCAAACTGGTATGGTAGTAATACTAATAGGGAGATTCGGGATGACAGCAGTTTTGATTACTGGCGCAGCAAGCGGCATAGGCTTGGCAGTGGCCTGTCGCATCCTGAACGATGGCGGACATGCCGTGTTGCTGGATACCCGGCCTGTCGACCCTGACATGCTTCCGCCAGGGTCGGAGACCCGCGCAATTCTTGTAGAAGGGTCGGTGACCGATCCCGCCGCGTGCGAACATGCCGTCCGCGCAGGCATCGCGGCCTTCGGGGGGCTTTCCGGTGTCTCTCACAACGCAGGCATCCAGCGCTACGGCACCGCCGCCGATACCGATCCGGAGCTTTGGAACGAAGTCCTTTCCGTCAACCTCACGGGTGCGTTCAACATCGCAAGGGCCGCCCTGCCGCAGGTGCTGGACACGCGGGGCGCCATTGTTTTCATGGGGTCTGTTCAAAGCCTCGCATCGCAACGGAACGTGGCGGCCTACACGGCCTCGAAGCATGGGCTATTGGGACTTGTCCGGTCGATGGCGATGGATTTCGCCGAACGGGGCGTCCGGGTGAACATGGTGGCCCCCGGTGCGGTGCAGACGCCGATGCTCGACTGGGCCGTATCGCTGGCCGACGCGCCCGACCAGGTCCGGGATGTGCTGAACGGCATGCATCCGCTTGGGCGCGTCGCACGGGCGGAAGAGGTGGCCGCGGTCGTTTCCTTCCTGTTGTCCGACGACGCCTCTTTCATAACCGGGGAGACAGTGCGCGTGGATGGCGGCCTTCTCACCCAGATTGCAGGCACTCCAAAGGATCCGAAATGACGCGCATCGTCGATCTCAAGGCCTACACCGTCGCCGTCCCGCTGGAGGCCCCGCTGCGGCACTCGAACGGGGCCCATTGGGGCCGGTTCGTGCGCACCATCGTCGAGGTGGTGGGCGACAACGGCTTGAGCGGCTTTGGCGAAATGGGGGGCGGCGGTGCCTCGGCGGAGGCCGCCATTCTGGCGCTGAAGCCCTACCTGGAGGGCCATGACCCGCTGCAGCTGGAGCAGATGCGCTGGAAGATCATGAACCCGGTCGGGTCCCTCTACAACAACCGTGTGCAGCTCCATGCCGCCCTTGAAATGGCAAGCGTGGATCTGGCCGGCAAGACACTGGGCCTGCGCGCCTGCGATCTGCTTGGCGGCGCTTTGCGGGAGGAGGTGCCGTTCGCAAGCTACATCTTCTACCGCTACGAAAACGCCGAAACCGGAAAAGGCGGCGAGACATATGCCGACGAGATCGTTGCCCATGCCAAGGCGCTCAAGCAGCAATACGGCTTCCGCACGCACAAGCTGAAGGGCGGCCATTTCACCCCCGACCATGACCTCGAAGTGTTCCGCGCTCTGGCGGAGGCATTTCCCGAAGACGGTCTCAGGCTCGATCCAAACTCCGTCTGGTCGGTGGAGGAGGCGATCCGCGTCGGCCAGGCTATCGAGGGCCTCAACAACGAGTATTTCGAGGATCCGACCTGGGGGCTGGAGGGGATGCGCCGGGTCCGTCAGTTCGTGCGCATCCCCACGGCGACCAACGCCGTGGTCGTCAATTTCGAGCAACTGGCCCAATGCATACGCCACGATCTGGTTGATGTGATCCTGCTGGACACGACCTTCTGGGGCGGCCTGCGGCAGGCGCACAAAGCCGGGCAGGTGCTTGAAACTTTCCAATACGGCGCGGCGGTTCATTCCTCGGGAGAGCTTGGCGTGCAGCTGGCCTCGATGCTGCATCTCGGGGCGGCGCTGCCGAACCTGAGTTTTGCGGCAGACGCCCATTACCACCATCTGAGCGACGACATCATCATCGGCGGCAAGCTCCGCTATCGCGACGGCGCGATCGCGGTTCCCGAGGGGCCGGGGCTTGGGGTGGAGGTCGACCGCGAGAAGCTGGCCGAATACGGCGAGCATTACAAACGGGTCGGCGGCTACCCCTATGATCGGGACCCGGCCCGTCCGGACTGGTATTCGGTGTTTCCGGAACGCCGCTACGCGGACCCTTCGGTGAAAACCGCGTCTCTCACCATGCCGGAGACCTGAGATGGCAGAGGTCGTTCTGAAGAATGCCGTGAAGGCCTATGGCACCCACCCCGCGGTCAAGGGCATCAACCTCAAGATCGAGGACAAGTCTTTCGTGGCGCTGGTCGGGCCTTCGGGCTGCGGCAAGTCAACGACCCTGCGGATGATCGCGGGGCTGGAAAGCATCTCCTACGGCGAAATCTCCATTGGTGGCGAGGTCGTGAACGATCTGCCCTCGCGAAAGCGCGGTGTCTCGATGGTGTTCCAGTCCTATGCGCTTTATCCGCATATGACCGTGCGCAAGAACCTGAGTTTCGGATTGCGTATCACGGGCGTCGCGAAGGACGAGATCGAGCGGCGCGTGGCCTTTGCCGCCGATGTGCTGGAACTGGGCCCCTATATGGACCGCAAGCCGGCGAACCTGTCGGGCGGGCAGCGCCAGCGCGTCGCCATGGGCCGGGCTATCGTGCGCGAACCCAAGGTCTTTCTGTTCGACGAACCATTGTCGAACCTCGACGCGAAGCTCCGCAACCAGATGCGCGTGGAGATCAAGAAGCTCCACCAGCGGCTGCACAACACAATCGTCTATGTGACCCACGATCAGGTCGAGGCGATGACCATGGCCGATGTGATCGTGATCATGCGTGACGGCTATATCGAGCAGGTGGGCGCCCCGCTGGATGTCTTCAACCGCCCGGCCAACAAGTTCGTCGCAGGTTTCATCGGGGCGCCGCAGATGAATTTCTTCGACGGCACCGTGGTCGCAGGCGGCGTCACGATCAACGGGTTCGACGGCATCTTTCCGATCGATCCGGCGCGGTTCAATCTTCCCGCCGTGGGCCGGCCCGTGACCATCGGTTTGCGACCCGAGGACATCGTGCCGTTCGGCCATGGCGTTCAGCCGGAACGGCCCGTCGAGTTTGAGGCAAGCGTGCCGCTCAGCGAGTCGCTCGGCAATGAGAGCATTCTGTTCGCCGAAACAGGCACCGTCAGTTTCGCCGCCCGGATGCAGCAACCCAGAGCGGTTGCCGAGGGCGAGATCCTGACCTTCGAGGCGGACACCGGCAAGATCCATCTTTTCGACCAGGACAGCGGGTCCACCCTTCGCAGGGACCCGGACTGAAGACATATCAGAGGAGGAACGAGATGAAGAACTGGAAACTGGGAACGGCCGCTTGCGCGCTGATCCTGTCGGCGGCGATGAGCGTCCCCGCGGAGGCTCAGGTCTTGATGGCTCATGACAAGGATTTCTGGCGCGACGGCATGGATGTGATGGCCGAGGCCGGCGACTTCGAACATACCGGCTATGTCACCGAGCAGTACCGCGCCTTCCTGCAAAGCTCGATGTCGGCAAACAACCCGCCCGATATCTTCACATGGTGGACAGGCAACGCCCTGGCCGACATCGTGGCCTCCGGGCAAGTGGCCGATGTGGGTGAATTGTGGGATGAACGCATCGCCGCGGGGGAGTTTTCCGAAGGCACGCGCGACCTCTTTTCCGTGGATGGCGTGACTTATGCGATCCCAATGCTGCTGGCGCGGTGGGTCGTGTTCTACAACATGGAAATGTTCGAAGAGCACGGGCTGAGCGAGCCCACGACCTGGGAAGAGCTGGAACAGGCCGCCGAAACCTTGCATGCCGCCGGTATCACGCCGTTCCATGCCACCGTTCAGGACGGATGGCGCGGCTTCATCTGGTTCTCGGAGATCATGATCCGGCAGAATGTCGAGGCGTATCACGGCCTTCATGACGGCTCGGTTCCGTATGACGGGCCGGAGGTGCAGGCGGTCTTCGATCAGTGGCTGGAATGGTACGAGGCCGGTTACTTCTCAGACCCCCGCTCGAACGAGGAAGCGCAGGATTTCGCCCGCGGCGAAGCCGCGATGTATCTGATGGGCGAATGGGCCGCCGGCACCTTGCTGGAAAACGGCATGACCATCGGTGAAGATCTTGGTGTCTTCATCATGCCGAACGCCAATCCGTCCCAGGCGCCGGGCGTGATCGTCGAAGGGGCCCCGATCCTGATTTCGCAGGAGGCGTGGGAGAACCCCGAGGCGCGGCGGGTCTACGAGTTCTGGGCCTCGACCGAAGGCGCGAATGTCTGGGCCGAAACACAGAGCCTTTACACCGGCAACCTCGCCGCGACCGCGCCCAACGCGATCATCCAGGAAATCTCCTCGGACATCGAGGCCGGCGGCCACACCGCCATCACCCGCTGGTGGGAGGCCGTGCCATCCGACCTTCAGGGGGATATCGTGGCGGAACTGTCGAGCTTCATGCTCGATCCAACGCCGGAAACGGCGGCGGAGGCCATGGCCAACATGCAGGCCTTCAACGCCGACTATTGGGCTGATCAGTGATCTGACCAGGTTGGCCTGATCCGGCCCCCGCCGGAGTTCTCCCCTCCGGCGGGGACCACAAATGCCGCGATAGACGCAGGAAAGCGGACCGATGACGTCACCACACAACATGCCTGACGCGGATCTACAGAAGCTCGATTTTTCGCGCTATGCCGAACAGGAACGCCGCGAGCGCCGCCGCAGCATGTGGACCGCACTCGGCTTCATGTCGCCCGCGATCGTGCTTGTCAGCTTCTTCCTGCTCTACCCGGTCGCCTACAATGTCTATATCAGCTTCACCCGCTGGCGCCGCTTTACCGGCTTCGACGAATGGGGCGGACTGTCTCAATACCAACGCCTTCTGGGCAATCCGAATTTCTCCGAGGCGATGGCGAACACCATCATCTGGGTCGGGGTCTCGCTGGTCCTGCCGGTGGCGATCGGTCTTTTCATCGCCGTCATGTTGCGTGGCCAGAAAATGGAGGAGACCGCCAAGAGCATTTTCTTTCTGCCGCGCATTCTGGCCCCAACCGCGGCGGGGGTGATGTGGTTCTATGTCTATGCTCCCGACGGGGTGCTCAACTCGATCCTGTCGCTGTTTGCCGCCGAGCCAGTGAGCATCGGCTGGCTCTACAACGAGAACACGATCACGCCCTCGATCATCGTGGCCTATCTCTGGCAGACTGTAGGTCTGGCGATGGTGCTGTTGCTGCTTGGTCTGGCGGCCGTGCCGAAAGACCCGCTGGAAGCCGCTTCCGTCGAAGGCGCCACGCGCTGGCAGATCTTCCGGCACGTGACGCTGCCGCTTCTGCTGCCGACGATTCTGGTGGTGGTGATCCTGTCGGTTCTCGCGGGCTTCACGGTTTTCGACCACATCTGGGTCATGGCGCGGGATTTCCCGGGCAAACGCACGCTGTCGCTGACCGTCTACATGTATGTGGAAGCCTTCGACCGGTCGTCATGGGCCTATGCCTCCGCCATCGCGGTGGTGCTTGGGGTGATCGTGCTGAGCGTGACCTGGCTGCAGGTGATCCTGCAGGACCGGATCGACCGAATGACCAAATAGGAGGGCATGAGGATGGCCGTAGATCTCAGCACCCTCGACTATGGCGCAATTGCCCGGACCGAGGCGCGCCGCAACCGCGAGAACAAAGGCGTCTTCGTCCTCATGATGGTGCTGAGCATCGCCTGGCTCGCGCCCTTCTATTACCTTATCGTGTCGGTTCTCAAATCACCTGCAGAGTATGTGGCGTCGCATCCGCTCGCCCTGCCCTCGGGCATCATGCCGCTCTTCGCCAATGTCACCGATGCCTGGGTGGAGGCGCGGATGGGCTTCGGCGTGCTGAACTCTCTCCTTTACGGGGTCGTGGGCGCCGGCGTTGCGGTCTTCATCGCGATCATGGCGGCCCACGGGCTCGCGCGGTACCGGTTCTCGGGGCGAACCTTCTGGTTCATGCTGATCTTCGCCGGCACGATCTTCCCCTTCCAGATGTATCTGATCCCGCTTTTCTTCACCTATCTGGAACTCGGCCTGCTCGACACGCGGATCGGGATGATCCTGTTCTACACAGCGATCTGCATCCCGTTTCCGGTTCTGGTGATGCGCAACTATCTCACGCAGATGTCGTCCGAAATGGACGAGGCGGCGCGGATGGACGGATGTTCGGAGTTTCGGCTGTTCTTCTCGATCATCCTGCCCAATTGCAAGGGTCCGTTCATCGCGCTGTTCCTGTTGCAGTTCACCTGGATATGGAACGATCTGATCTTTTCCACCGTCCTGACCCAAAGGGTCGAGGTCCGTTCGGTGATGAGTACCTTGCAGGTGTTTCAGGGCGCCTATGCAGACGTGTCACAGACGGTTGTCATGGCGGCCTCCCTGTTGGCGTCGCTGCCAACGGTCGTGTTGTTCTTTGTCCTGCGCCGGCACTTCATGCAGGGTCTTCAGGTGAGTTCGAACTAGAGGGGGCAGGCAAATGAAAAAACAGAAGAATTTCACGCCTGATGCCACTGGTGAAGGGTTCACTCTGCGCACCGGACAGCCGGCCTCCCTGCAGGTCTACAGATACCTGCGCTACGAGATCCTGCGCGGCGGGATCGAGCCCGACACGCATCTGTCCGAGGCAAACCTGTGCCATTACTTCGAGGTCAGCCGCCAACCCGTGCGCGAGGCATTGCTCAGGTTGTCTGTCGAAAACCTCGTCCGGATCTATCCGCAGCGCGGCTCGGTCGTAACGCGGATCTCGGTGCCGATGGTGCATCAGGCGCAACTGATCCGCGAGGCGGTGGAGGTGGAGATGGTCCGGCGCGCCGTGGACGCCCGCGATACCGGCTTGCTGCGCGCTCTGGACACAGAGCTTGAGGTGCAGAACACCTATGCCAAGGCCGGCCAATGGGCCCGATTCTTCGAATCCGATCAACGCTTTCATCAGCTCATTTTCGAGAAGTCCGGTGTCGCAGGGGTCTGGGAAGCTTTGGAAAGCTCCCATGCTCAGCTTGATCGCGTGCGCCAGGCCGATCTTCAGATGGAAGAGGTGATGGGCCTGCTGGTCGATCAGCACAGGTCGATCTTCGACGGGATCGCCGCCGGCGACGCACCCCGCGCGGTTCAGGCGATGCAGCAACATCTCCGGCGTGTGCTGGAGAGCCTGACACGTGCCCGCGCCCGCGCGCCCGAGCTGTTCGATGATGTCGATCCGGCACTGGAAGGCTGAGATGCGCGAGGTCGTCATAGCCGCCCCGGGCGTCCGGGATCTTGTCGGCGAAAGCCCGGTCTGGGATCCGCGCAGCGGGTGGCTTTACTGGGTCGACATCATCGGCCGGGTGATCCGCGCGCTGGACCCGGCCACCGGCGTCACGCGGGCCTTCAAGACGCAGGATTTTCCAACCGCGATCGGTCTCTGCCAGACACCCGGTCAGGCGGTTGTCGCCTTCGCCGCCGGTGTGGCGCTGGTGGATCTGGACACAGGCGCTGTCATACCCTTCGCCACCTTGCCCGGGGAGCCCGAGGGCAACCGCCTGAACGAAGGGGCCGTCGGGCCGGACGGCGCGTTCTGGGTCGGCACGATGCAAACCAATCTCAACCCCGATGGCTCCATGCGGAAAATGGACCGGAGCAGCGGGGCGTTCTATCGGGTCGGACCGGACCGTTCCGTGCAACGCGTCACCGATCCGTGCTTCGGGATCACGAACACCCTGGCCTGGGATGTGGCGCGGGGGCGGATGTATCTGGGCGACACGCTGGCGCAGAGCCTGTTCGCCACCGACTGGCCGGTGAACGACGCGAAGCCTGCACCGCTCCGGCCTCATTCTGCGGTGACGACCGACGGGTATCCCGACGGCTCCTGCATCGACGAAGACGGATATCTCTGGAATGCGCGGTATGCCGGCCGCTGTCTGCTCAGGATCGCGCCGACGGGCGAGGTGGCCAGCCGCATCGCAATGCCTGCGGAGAACATCACGGCCTGCTGCTTCGGCGGCCCGGATCTGAGCACGCTCTATGTGACGACAGCCGCCAACCAGCTTTCCGAAGATATGCTCTCGGACCCCTTCCAAGGGGCGCTTCTTGCCGTCGAGCCGGGTGTGCGCGGCCCCGCCCCCTATCTGTTCGGAGTATAGCGGATGGCGCCCTTCGAGCTGGTCTGGGATCGGGGTATCGCGCAGGTCGAGGCTGTCGGCGCGATGCTGGGGCCGGTGCGGCTTCACCTGTCCGATGGCCGTACCATTTCCCCTTTGGCCGTTGGCCCGTGGGGCGAGGACGGAGGGCCAGACCATGATGCGTTGCCCCCCATTCTGAAACGGCTACGGGGGGAATGGCCCTGCGTGCCCTTCGGTGCGCCCGACTGCCCGCCGGACCTGCCGGAGAGATGGCGCGGCGTTCCGTCCAAGGGAACGGGCACGGATTTCCACGGATACGGGTCGCACAACGCCTGGGAGTGCGTCGAAGACGGCCCCGGACGCCTTGTGCTTGAAATCACCTACCCCGAAGACCACGCCATCGCCGGCCTGAGGCGGGAGATCCGCGGCGTTGCCGGGAAGGCCGAACTTGAGATTTCTCTGATGATCACGGCCCGCACCGCCACGTGCCTTCCCATCGCGCTCCATCCGGTTTTTGCCCTGCCGCGAAGGCCCGGCGAGGCGGAGATCGTGGCCGAGGGCATGACCGGCGGGCATACATTCCCCGGCGTGGTCGAGCCCGGGGTTTCCCGGCTTGCCCCGGATCTCACCTTCGAAAGCCTTGAGGCGGTGCCGACACATCAGGGACCAATCGCGCTGTCGCGCCTGCCGCTGCCTGTCGACACCGAAGAACTCGTGCAGCTTTTCGGCGTGGCGGGCAGGGTCACGCTTTGCAACCATGCCGAAGCCTACGAGGCGTGGATCGCCTTCGATCAGACGGTGTTCCCCTCCGTGCTGCTCTGGGTTTCGAACCGCGGTCGCCGCGCCTACCCGTGGAACGGCCGGTTCACGGCGGTCGGGATCGAACCCTTGCGCGGCGCCTTCGATCTGGGCCCAGAGATTTCCTCCAACCCCGCCAATCCCATCGCCCGCTCCGGCATTCCGACCGCGCTTGAGCTGACCGAGGGGGAGGTTTTCACCACCAGCTACCAAATCGGCGCAGGCCGGATTTAAGGACAGTTCTCCATGGCCGACCGACCGATCACCAAGCTCTATCTGCTGAGCCATACCCACACGGATTTCGGCTATACCGACCATGTTTCTGCCGTGCGTCGGCATCACCGGAACATCCTCGACCGGGCGATCACGCTTTGCGAGGAGAGTTTCGATCTTCCCGACGGCGCACAACATCGCTGGACCTGCGAGTTGACCTCGACGACGCTCGATTTCCTGCGCCACGCCTCGACGCGGCAGGTCGACCGTTTTCTTGCGCTTCATCAGGCAGGGCGCATCGCCGTGGGGGCGCTGCGCTATCACTGGACGCCTCTGGTCAGCCGAAGCTTGGCCTTGCGCACCTTGCGGGATATCGACGCGTTGCGCGACGAATTCGGGGTGAAAATCCGCTCGGCGATGCAATGCGACGTAAACGGGCTTGCCTGGTTCTGGAACGACCTGCTGGCCGCGCGGGGCGTGACCTTCCTGTCCACCCATCAAAACCCGCATCGCGGCTATTTCGGGCCGAGGCAGCCATCGCTCTGGCACTGGGAAAACCGGACTGGCGGGCGCATCCTCGTGCATCAGGGGGAGCATTACGGATGGGGCGGCAACTTCCTGCGCTTGGGGCGTCCGGGCGAACAGGACGCAGACACTCTCGGAGCGATGCTGGCGCGCCACGCGGCAAGTACCGATTGGCCGCTCGACGCCTCCGTTCTTACCATCACGAACGCTGCGAACGGCGACAATGCCTTCCCCCAGACCGAGCTGTCAGCAGCGGTGCAGGCGTGGAACGCGCGCAACGATCTGCAAATGGAGATCGTGACGCTCGACCAGCTTGGGGACATTCTCGCTCGGGTTCCGGACCTGCCCGTCCAGAGTGGCGAGTGGATGGACAGCTGGTGCGACGGTGTCGCGTCAAGCCCGCTTGAAACCGCCGCCGCACGCAGCGCCGAACGGCTCCTGCCCGTAATCGAAAGGCTGGGTCCGCCCGAGGACGGATCGTTCGAGGAACTGATCGACCGCCTTGTGCTTTACGACGAACACACCTGGGGGGCGCACAGCGCGGCAACCGCACCGGACAACATTTTCGCAACCATGCAGCGGATCGAAAAATCCTCCTTCGCCTATGGCGCGTTCGCCGCAAGCCTGCATGCGGTGGCCGGGGCGTCGCGGCATCTGGCAAAAGCGCGCGGGGGCGGACATGCGGTCGAAGGGGATCCGGGCTTCACGGCGCAGTCTCATCCCGAATTGAGCGCCGATGCGCAGGGCTACATGGTCGCCAACCCCTCGACCCAGCCGATGGCGCTTGACTGGCCGGTGCCGTTCGACCGCGGGGCCGGCCCGCAAATCGCAATCCCGCAGGCCTATGGCTGCGATGCGTTTTTCCCGGGCTTCGGCGCCGATGGCTGGACCGATGCGCAAAGCCGGTTTCGACCTGACGGGCAGCACCGTCTACAGGCGCAACTGGCGCCGGGTGAAGTGCGGTTTCTGCGACCCACGCCGGTCGAGACGACCGGGGTTGAGACCGGCCCCGGCTGGATCGAAATACCCCTTGCCAGGATCGAGATCTGCCCCCAGACCGGCGGTTTCTCCCGCTGGCTCGACAAGGAGAGCGGGGTGGAGATGGTCGCGCCTGCAAGGCCCCTTCTTGCGCCGGTTTTCGAGCGGATGCGGCCGGGCGTATCCCGCCGGGATATTTTCCACGCCCCCTATTGGGAGCGCTCGGAGCGGCCGATGCAATGGAGCCCCGACCCGGTCTTCGACTATGACGTTCGGCCCGAGATTTCCTTCCACGACGGTGCCGGGTCCGGGGCGCTGCGCTGGACCATCGGCTTTCCGGGCAGATTTTCCGCCGAACTGCGCCTTGCGCCACAGGGGCGGGACGGCACATTCGTCGTGACCGCGCTTCAGCGCACAGAGCCGACCGATCTGCCCTATTCGGTTCACTGGCCGCTCCGCTTCGCCCAACCCGTCGAGACCACATTGATCGACACCGGCGATGGGATGATCGATGCGCTGGCAGACCACGTGCCAAGCTCCTGTCTGCGCTGGCAATGCGTGCAGTCCGGCCTCGGGTTTCGTTTCGGCGACGGCTCGGGCGTGGCCGTCGCCCCGCTCGACGCCCCGCTTTACCAGCCGGGCGGGCCGCATTGGCGGAACCCGCATACGGCCCCGGAAACCGCCGATGGCGGCACGATCTGGTCGATCAACACCCACTGGGACACGAATTTCCCGGTGCGCGTGACAGATCAGGCGCCGGCAAGGTTCGTTCTGCGCCGCCTGCCCGTGGCGGACGCCACGACAATCGGCGCGGCCCTGGAGCAAATGAGCGCCTGCCCCGTGATCGTGCGGGTGCCGGAGGCCGAAGAAATGTCCGCAGGCACCCTGCCGGGCGGAGCGTGAAGGAGGATACGGGATGAAATTCATGCGAATTGGCGCGGTCGGCGCCGAAACGCCCGCGGTGCTGGACGAAAACGGGATTGCGCGCGATATCTCGGAGATCGTTTCCGATATCGGGCACGAGACGCTGCCACATCTCGAAACCCGCATGGCGCCGGTCACCCTGTCTGATCTGCCCGAAGTGCCGACACACGGCGCCCGCATCGGCGCGCCCTTTGCCCGGCCCCGCAATGTCTGGTGCATCGGGCTGAATTACTCAGATCACGCCACCGAAGCCGGTATGCCTGTCCCGACCGAGCCAATCCTCTTCACCAAATCCGGCAGCACGGTCTGCGGGCCGAATGACCCGATCCTGAAATCGCCCGCCATGACCAAGCTCGACTGGGAAGTGGAGCTTGGCGTTGTGATCGGCAAGGCCGCGCTGGAAATCGGGCCCGACGCGGCGATGGATCATGTGTTCGGCTACACAGTGGTGAATGATGTGTCGGAACGGGCCTGGCAGCTGGAGCGGGGCGGGCAATGGTCCAAGGGCAAGGGCTATCCGAATTTCTGTCCGGCCGGTCCGCTGCTGGTGACACGCGACGAGCTTGGCGATCCGGGCGATCTTGCAATGCGGCTCGCAGTCAACGGCGAGACCTTCCAGAACGGCTCGACACGAACGATGATCTTTCCGGTCGCCGAGATCGTGCATTATCTCAGCCAGTTCTGCCTTCTGGAGCCCGGGGATCTGATCTGCACCGGCACGCCGCCCGGAGTTGGCATGGGCCAATCCCCGCAACGCTATCTCGACATCGGCGACGAGGTGGTTTTGTCGATATCGGGGCTTGGCGAGCAAAGACAGACCGTCATTGCCTCGGAGAAACGATCATGAGCGGAAAACTGGCAGGAAAGATCGCCGTGGTCACGGCGGCCGGGCAAGGCATCGGCCGCGCCTGCGCCGACGCTCTGATCGCGGCGGGGGCCGAGGTTCACGCCTCGGACATAAATGCCGAGACCCTTTCGACGCTGGACAGCGCAACACGCACGGTATTCGACGCGACGTGCGAGGAGGAGGTCGCAGCCGCCTTCGCCAGGCTGGACCGGATCGACATTCTCGTTCATGCCGTAGGCTATGTCCATCAGGGCACAATCGAGGAATGCACGCCCGACGAGTGGCAGCGTTCCAGCCGGATCACGCTGGACAGTTGCTACACCGTGCTGCGCGCGGGCCTTCCCAGAATGAAAGAGGCGGGCGGCAGTATCGTGACCATCGCCTCGGTCTGTTCGTCGATCAAGGGGTTTCCCAGACGGGCCGCCTATGGCGCGATGAAGGCGGGCGTGATCGGGCTGACCAAATCGGTTGCGGCTGATTATCTGAGCGCCGGCATCCGCGCCAACGCGATCTGCCCCGGCACCGTGGACAGCCCGTCACTGCGCGAGCGCGTCGCCGATCTTGCAGAAGAATTTGGAGATATGGACAAGGCCTGGGAGTTTTTCCTGAGCCGCCAGCCCACCGGCCGTCTGGGAAGGCCGGAAGAGGTGGCTGCGCTCGCGATGTATCTTGCATCCGAGGAAAGCGGCTTCATCACCGGCCAGGCGATCAATATCGATGGCGGCATCACGATCTGAAACGCCCAGGGAAGGCACAGGCAGGACGGCATCGGTCCGTATTGGCGGGGTCGTTGAGAAAGCTGGGATAGCGGTAGAGAAATCTGCAGGTTTTACTCCCCTGTTTTCGGTCAAGCGATATGGTCTGGGTTTAGGGGTGTTATCAAACGTGTCTTCTTTTCTGAAAAGGGGCTTGGATGATGTGGCGGTCAGGCGGTTTCCTCGCGTCGGGCCGACCGCCCTCCCCAGAGCCCTATGACCACGATCCCGGGATTGCCGGCGGCATCGGGCAGCCTCACCTGGGTCAGCACCGGTTCGATGAACAGGAACCGGAGGTTGAAGACAACGAGCGGGATCGCGCCCGTCAATCCGAAGACCAGAACGGTCGCGGAGGCGACCCCATCGCACGTCAGGCCGGATAAAGGCGCGCTGTCACACCGATGTCGACCTGTTCAAAGAGACCGTTGATATGCGCCATGACCATGCGGACGCAGCCGGAACTCGCCCTTGATCCGATCGATCGGGAAAAGGGTGTGCCGTGAATGCGGAGATAGGTGTCACGCTCACCGACATAGAGGTAAAGGGCGCGAGACCCCAGGGCATTGTCAGGGCCGGGCTCCATTCCATCTTCGTATTGCGCATAGAGATCGGGTTCGCGCTCGATCATGGAACGGGTCGGCGTCCAGTGCGGCCAGCGGACCTTGCGACGGATCGTGTAGATGCCGGGTTCGTACAGATCGTCCCGCCCGATAGCCACACCATATCTCATCGCCGTCCCGCCCTCTTCGACATGGTAGAGATAGCGCGCCACGGCGTCGACATGGATGTCACCCGGCCTCAACCCGTCTTTCGCCAAGACCCGGGTCGGCAGGAAGCGCGGATGCAGACCCCACGGGTTCGACGTGGCAGGGTCGTAATACGGCGGGGTGACTTGCGCATCCCATTCAGCCTTCTGCGCCTCGCTTGGCCAGGTGCCTGCCGAAAGTGGTGCGACGATGGGGGCCGAGAACATGGTGGCGGTCGTCATGATGAAGTGGCGGCGTGTCAGCATCTTGGCATTCTCCGCTTGGTTGATCGATGAAGGGGCCATCCGCTACGGACGAGGCGAAGGCCCGGATCGGAGGCAGGCAGGCTCTTGATGCCGGGGTTGTCCGGGATCGTCTCGGGGACAGGTGCCCGCAGGAGATAGACGGAAAGACCGTCCAAAGTCGCGCCCATGGGAGAGGAGGCGGCTTGCGCCTCGGCCCCAGAGATTTCATCTGCCCGCCAACGAGCAACCGAGACGGAGGCGTTGGTGGCGGCATGCCGCATCAAACCACCCTCATCCACGTCATCATGCCCGACTCGGCATGAGAGAGCATGTGGCAATGAAACAGCCAGTCGCCCGGGTTATGTGCGACGAAGGCGATCTCCCGCGTCTGGCCGCCATAACTCAGGAGCGTGTCGCGGAGCGGCCCCAGCGTGCCGTCCGTCGCAATCTCGTGGAAATGCATACCGTGCAGATGCATCGCATGCGGAAACGCTGTGTCGTTCACGATTTCCAGACGGACGGGCTCGCCCAGAGACAACTCCGCCAACGGCGCGGCCGTCATACCTATCATATCATTGAAGGCCCAGAACTGGTTGGCCTCGGCCATTTCACGGAAGGTTCTGCGCTCGCCGTCCAGCACCGCGGACCGGAGCCGTCCCATCGCACCGCCGCCCATGTGAAGGCGCAGGCGGCGCGCCTGCGCAAGATCCGGCGCGCCCATGTCGGGGTTCGGCGGCAATGGATCGGGCATGTTCGCCCGCGCGTTGGACGAGCCCGGCATCACCGGGAAGGCCGACTGGACGAACCCCTCGCCATTGTCGACGCGGACCAGATACGCCGTCTTGCCCTCTTCCGCCACGACATCCACGAAGAGGTCGGCACGCTGGCCCGGACCGAGCAGAACAGTGTCCGACAATGGCTGCGGCCTCTCCAGAGGCATCCCGTCGAGCGCCATGACCCAGCCGTTGAGGCCGGACAGGGCCAGTTCGAAGATCCGGGCATTTGCCGCGTTAACAAGACGGAGCCGCAACCGCTCATGACGCCGCACATCGAGGCTGTGATCGTATTGTCCATTCGTCGCGATGAAGTTGCCAAGCCGGCCCGCATGGCTTCGGTCGTGAGACCGCGAGAAGTCCGCGTCGATCTGCGCGGTGTCCTGGTTGAGCAGCCAATCGTCGAGGATCAGCACCTCATCGCGGTCCACATCCGGCCTTTCTGGCTCCTCCACCACAAGCGCGCCGTAGAGACCGCGAGCGACCTGTTCCATCGAGCGATTATGCGCGTGATACCAGTAGGTACCGGCATCGGGAGCGACGAAATCGATATCGAAAGAGGCGCCGGTGGCGACAGCTTGCTGCGTCAGGCCCGGGACCCCATCCATCGCATTGTCGATCCGCAAGCCGTGCCAGTGCAGTGATGTGGCCTGAGGCAGGTCGTTGAGCAGCCGCCGGACCACGCGTCCGCCCTGACGGACCCGGATCAACGGGCCGGGCATGGTGCCGTCATAGCCCCAGATCTCTGTTTGGGGGTAAGCCGGTGGAGCCAGTTGCACGCTGGCTTGACGGGCGACAAGTCGGCTTTGAGGGGGCTCCGGTTCGGCCCAGGTGCGGGATGCGACCGTGGTCAGGAAGGCCGAGGATGTTGCCCGCATCAGAAAGTCGCGCCGTGTCTGCATGGTCGTTCCACCTTTGAGGAAAGCGGACCTGCGGCTGCGGCCGCAGGTCCATTGGATCTTGCTGCGCTCAGCCCTGAATTTCGATATCTCCGACCATGCCCGCTTCGAGATGGCCGGGCACGTTGCACCCAAATCCGATTTCGCCAGAGCCGGAGAACGTCCAGATCACTTCGCCGGTATCCCCGGGCGTCAGCAGGACGCTGTTCGGGTCTTCATGCATCATGTCGGCCTCCCGCATCCGGTCATGCCGGATTTCCCGGGTCGTCATCATGCCGGACTGCATCATCTGACGCATCTCGTCGGCGTGCGAGCGCCATGTTTCGCGGGTGCCGAGATTGAATTCGTGTACGAACCGGCCGGAATTCGTGACGACGAAACGGATCGTTTCGCCTTCCTGAACTTCGATCACGTCCGGATCGAAGGCCATCTCGGTCATGTCGATCTCAATCGTACGATCAACGTTCTCGGCGGTGCCCGGCTCTCCAGGGAGGCCGTGGCCGGGATCGGCAAGTGCGATCGCCGAAGAGATCGCAAGAATTCCTGCGGCGAGGAGTGGGGTAAGCATATTTGTGGTTTTCATCTCAACGTTCCATTTGCTCGGTTTCCTGTCTGCATTGGTGCAACTGTCGTCCGACTCAGCCTCTCGGTGGTGGCAGCGCAGGAGGAACGGTTCGGCTCGGGCCACCGGTTCGTGCCAGAGAGGATGCGCCACCGAATTCCGCGGTTTGACGTTCAAATCCGGGATCGTGGACGAGCACGGCCGCCACCTGACATTGGAGGCCCGGATGGCAATGCCGGCTCACTGCCGCCGGCCAACCGTCAGCACGGCCCGATTGATCGCCCGCATGACTGTACGGCTCACCCTCCTCCGAAACTGCGCCCTGCGCCATTACGGCATCAGGCAAGGACGACACGATGGCGGCCAGCACGACGCAGGCAAGCAGAACCGCCATACACCGGATGCTGCCGGCCATTCGCATCAATTTATCCCGTTCGCGCGCTGAAGCTCACGAATATACGCGGTGATGGCCATGACATCGGCACGCGTGACGCCCTCCACCGGCGGCATGTTCCCGAACTCCCAGTGATGTGCCCGCACGCCGTATTGAACCGCTCGCTGAAACGCCTCATCCGCATGATGGCCGGGCTCATAGATGCGATGGACGAGCGGCGGCGCTATTCCTTCGCGACCTGCGGCATTGCTGCCGTGACATACCGCGCAGGTCACCTCGAAGGCCCGCTGGCCGATCTGGGCCCGACCCGACAGGCTATCGGGAAGCCGCACCTCAACCATGGGGGCGCCTTGTGCAATCGCAGCGGTTTCTTGCTGCGCAGGCGACCCCGGATCGCCCGCCTTCGGAGAAGAGAGCCACCATCCGGCTCCCGCGATCCCTGCAATCAACACGATGGCGGTAATGGATTTACTTGTGTTCATTCCGCTTTCTACAGTTTCGCGCGCATTCTCTTTGACACGACATCCTCATACCCCCATCGCGCCATCCGGCAACATGACAAGGCAGTGATTTTTGTATCGGTATGTATCCCCCGCTCGTCCCGCGCGTCAGGTCGGCGGACAGGGACAAGCCAAACAGATCCGTGTCGGTCCATTCGACATTCCAGAATCGCGGCCCCGGATCATGTAATCATATCTCCCCCGCCAGTTCGGGTCCGCGGCCGCGGCCATCGGGACCGAGGGGACCGGGGCGACCGCCGCTGTCTGTCCCGGCATTCTCAACGCTTCTTTCCTTCGAAGAGCCGATGCGGGGCAGGACACCCGCCAGCGGGACGACCATGGTCGCCACAAGCCCGCCTTGCGGACGGTTCGCCATACGGATCTCGCCACCATGCGCCCGGATAATGGAGCGGGCGATGGACAGCCCAAGCCCGTGCCCGCCGGTCTCGCGTGAACGCGACCCTTCGAGCCGGAAGAACGGGTCGAAGACCTGCTCCAGCTTGTCGGAGGGTATGCCTGGCCCCCGGTCGCGTATCTCGATCAGCAGGGTGTCGTCGTCGGTTCGCCATGTGATCTGCGCATCACGACCGTACCGGGTTGCATTCTCGGCCACGTTGCGCAGAGCGCGGCGGAACGCGACGGGCCGGAGGCGGGCCTCAACTCCCGGGCCGCCAACGATATCGGGCGGGTCGATCATGTCCGCGACCAGATCGTGCAGAAAGGGACCAATATCGACCGTTCTCGGCTCCTCGGTGCCGGTCAGGTCCTCCGCGAAGCTCAGCGTGGCCTCGGCCATGGTCTGCATTTCCTCGATCGACTCGATCAGGCTTTCGCGGGTCTCTTCCTCGTCGACCAGCTCGGCCCTGACGCGCAGCGCCGTGAGCGGGGACCGCAGATCGTGCCCCACCGCGGCGAGCACACGCGTCCTGTCGGCCACAAAACGGGTCAGACGATCCTGCATCTGATTGAAGGCCCGCGTCAGATCCTCCACCTCTTCGGGACCGACAAGGGGCAAAGGCACCGCGTCCTCGCCGCGGCCGAGCCGCTCTGCCGCACCGGCGAGCTTCCGCAACGGCCCCGTCAGCCGCGTGACCAGAAACCAGCACATCGTGATCAGCATGAGCGCGGCCGTAAGGGCGAAGGTGAGTGTCGAGAAAAGTGGCCATTGCAGCGGCGGACGCTCAAACCGGGTCCCGACATTCAGCCACCGGCCACCTGCAAGCGCGATGGACAGGGTCATTTCCAGTGCCGCCGTCTCGCCTTGCATCATGGAACGGTGCATTTCCGCCATCTCGGGCGAGAGGTTCGGCAATGGAAGGACCGGCGTTTCGATATCGTCGAGCCTGACCCGGATGTCGCGGCTGTAGCTGTCGCCCAGAAGTGCCCGCACACGCGCTTCCACCGCTGCCGCGTGATGGTGATCGGGCTCGGTCACACTGGGTGTGTCGGACAAATCGAACCGGACGAGCGGGGAGTCCGCGGCGCGCAGGATCGACGCCTGAAGATCGGGCGGCGCCTCTTCCAGAAGCCGGGCGACATTGGCGGCCCGGCCCGCAGCCTCGAAGCCGAGCGCCGCACGGATGGCGAGACTTCGCTCGTCCACGAACAGCCACAGGCTGATGGCCTGTGCGACGACGAGCGCGGCCATGATCAGGATCAGGAGTTGCGATCGCAGGCTTCGGAAGGGACGGATCATTCGATGACCTCGACATCGGCAACCAGACAATACCCGCCGTTCCTGACCGTGGTGATGATCCTTGGTTGCAGCGGGTCGGGCTCGATCTTGCGTCGCAGCCTGCTGATCTGATTGTCGATCGTCCGGTCCATGGGTCCGGCGGCACGGCCCGAGGTCAGATCGAGCAACTGATCCCGGCTGAGAACGATACGCGGTCTCTCCAGCAACACGGTCAGCAACCGGAAGTCCGCTGTCGTCAGGGCCAACCGATCGCCGCGCGGCGTCGCGATCGCGTGCCCATCCGTTTCCAGTGTCATGCCCGCGAAGCGAACACGTTTTCCCGCGAACGCGCCGGCGTGATTTTCAACTGTCGAACTCCTCCGCAGCACGGCCTTTATCCGCGCCAGCAGTTCGCGGGGGTTGAACGGTTTCGGCAGATAGTCATCGGCGCCGAGTTCCAGCCCGACGATACGGTCCGTCTCTTTTCCGAGCGCGGTCAGCATGATGATCGGGAGCTTCATTTGCGGCGCCAGCCTGCGGCAAACGGAAAGCCCGTCCTCGCCCGGCATCATCACATCGAGCACCAGAAGATCATAGTGACCTCCGGCAAGGCGCAGATCCATTTCGATCGCATCCTTGGCCGCAGTTGCGCGCATGCCGTTCTTTTCCAGAAACCGGGTCACCGATTCCCGGATCTGACGATGGTCGTCCACGACCAGGATATGGGGGCTTGCGGACATCATCTCCCTGTCTAACAAACCGGCGTTTCCCGGTCAGAGCCAGTTTTGTCTCCGTTTGTATCAGACCGGCCGCCTGCGACACGCGGATACAAATCCGTCCATGACGCCGGTTCCGATTTCCGGTGTGACTACCGACATGATGCGGGCAAGGCAAACGGAGGATCACAGAATGAATTTGCGTGGAAAGATGGCGGCTGCCGGAGTGGCGGTTGTGCTGACAGCCGGGGCCGCCGCCGCAGATAGCGGGCCGCATCATGGCGATGGCGACAGGATGGGAACGGGCATGCATGGCGACATGATGCAGATGATGATGCGCATGCATGGCATGATGGGTGGCGGCGGCATGATGCCGGGCATGGGCATGATGGGCGGCCAAATGGGCATGTCTCCCGGAATGGGAATGATGGGCCCCATGGGCATCATGTCCGACATGGATGGGGATGGCGACGGCGTTGTGACGCCCGAAGAGGCGCGCGCGGCGTTTGGCAATTTCCTCACCGAATATGATGCGAACGGCGACGGAACGCTGTCCATCCAAGAGTTCGAAACGCTGCACAGCGCACTCATCCGCGAGATGGTGGTCGACCGGTTCCAGCATCTGGACGCCGATGGCGATGGAGCGATTACGGAGGAAGAAATGCAGGCGCCGGCCTTGAAGACTCAACTTATGCAGGGCGGGCGCGCGCATATGACGGAAGGCAGCGGAAGCACACCGGGCCAGATGATGGGCGGCGGCGGACGCATGCAGGATAACTGACATCTCTGTCAGGACACATCGCAATCCGGGGCCGGAGTGATCCTCCGGCCCGGAACCGTCCTTGGCGGAGGGGATGCCCGAGATGCCCTATTCACATGATCGCCAGCCGACGGGCGAAGGCTCTGCGCAAGGCTTCGGCAGGGCGGAGGGACGTCCAGGTTCCGGCGTCAGCCGCATCTCTGCCTGGGTGACATGGATACTGGCCTTTGCCGTCGTGATCGGGATCGCGGCCGCCGCTATGGGCGTGCTCGACATCGACCGCGCCATGGTCGATGCATGGGTGACAGGCGCGGGGGCCTGGGGACCGCTTGCCGTGATCGGCCTCATGGCAATCGCCGTGGTGGCAAGCCCGATCCCCAGCGCACCGATCGCATTGGCCGCCGGTGCAGCCTATGGGCATTACGCGGGCGCCGTCTATGTGGCGCTTGGGGCCGAGGCGGGCGCGCTTATCGCGTTTCTGGTCGCAAGGGGCGTCGGGCGCGGACCTGTCGAAAGATGGCTTGGCGACAAAGCCGACTACGGATTGCTCGGATCCCAAAACGCGCTGACGCTTGTCGTCTTCGCAAGCCGTCTCCTGCCCTTCGTTTCCTTCGATGGCATGAGTTATGCCGCGGGCCTCAGCCGGCTCCAACTCTGGCGGTTCGCGCTTGCGACGATGGCCGGTATCCTCCCCGCCAGTTTTGTTCTCGCGCATTTCGGAAGTGTCGCCGTCGATGGCGGCCTGGGCATGACATGGATCGTTGCAGGGCTGGGTCTGGCGACGGCGCTGCCGATCCTGATGCTTGCCCTGCGCCGGTCGCATCGCAAGGGCAAATCCAATCGCGACCCGGAGCGGCAAACAGAGCCGACCGAGCCCTGCCCGCGCCAACGTGCAGCCCATGAAGGGGCCCAAGGCAATGGAAGGCCCACCCCTTGACCTTCCAGTAACTGGAATCCCTACATTGTCCGCCTAAGGAGAATTTGAATGACCGATCACACTCATCGACATCATACCGCCGAACCCGCTCCGGGCATGGAGATCGCGGCAGATCCCGTTTGCGGTATGCAGGTCGAGATAGGCAACGGCGCACGGTCGCGGGAGTATGGCGGCGATACGTTTTGGTTTTGCTCTGAGGCCTGCGAAGATGCGTTCCAAGCGGATCCTTACTTCTACGCGTCCGGTTCCGCGTCCAGCCGCGCCGCCATCGTAAACCCCGACGCCGTCTGGACCTGCCCGATGCACCCCGAGATCATCCGCGATGAACCGGGAAGCTGCCCGATATGCGGCATGGCGCTGGAACCGGTGGTGCCCTCCGATGAACCAAGCCACGAGCTTGTCGATTTCACGCGGCGCATGTGGATCTCCGCGGCGGCGGCGGTCCCTCTTGTCGCCATTACCATGGGCGACCTCGTCGGGCTCGACCTGCGCGGTTGGCTCGGGCACCGCGTATCCGTCTATGCGGAATTCGCTCTCGCAACCCCAATCATCCTCTGGGCGGCGCTGCCGTTCTTCCGCCGTGGTATCGATTCGATCCGCAACGTTTCGCCGAACATGTGGACGCTGATCGCGCTTGGCGTGGGTGCGGCCTATCTCTACTCACTGGTGGCGACCTTCGCGCCCGGCGTGTTCCCCGATGAATACCAGATGGGCTATGGCGTCGGCACCTATTACGAGGCCGCCGTGGTCATCGTCGCGCTGGTGTTCGTCGGACAGGTGCTGGAACTGCGCGCGCGCGAACGCACCGGCGACGCGATCCGCGCGCTGCTCGATCTCGCGCCCAAGACCGCCCGGCGCATACTGCCGGACGGCAGCGAATACGACGCGCCGCTGGAAAACATCGTCGAAGGCGACCTTTTGCGGGTCAGGCCGGGCGACAGCGTACCGGTGGACGGCGAGGTGATCGAAGGCCGGTCCTCCGTCGACGAGAGTATGATCACGGGCGAACCCGTGCCGGTGGAGAAGACAACCGGCGCGCGCGTGACCGGCGGCACGATCAACAAGAACGGCACGCTGGCGATCCGCGCGACGCAGGTCGGCGCGGACACGGTGCTGGCCCAGATCGTCGAGATGGTCGCCGGCGCGCGGCGGTCGCGGGCGCCGATACAGGGGCTGGCCGATCGGGTTTCGTCGGTCTTCGTGCCGACCGTTGTGGTCATCGCCATCGTCGCTTTCTTCACCTGGCTCTCCTTCGGTCCCGAACCCGCTTTGGCCTACGCCATCGCTTCGGCCGTCTCCGTGCTGATCATCGCCTGCCCCTGCGCGCTTGGGCTCGCCACGCCGATCTCGATCACCACCGCGGCCGGGCGCGGCGCGCTGGCCGGTGTGCTGATCAAGGACGCCGAGGCGCTGGAACGGATGGCGCGGGTCGATACGGTGATCGTCGACAAGACCGGCACGTTGACCGAAGGCAAACCGAAGCTCACCGATGTCTTGGCGCTTGAGGGGCACGAGGAGACCGAGGTCCTGTCACTCGCCGCCGCGCTGGAACGCGGCTCGGAGCATCCGTTGGCCGACGCCATCGTCGAGGGCGCCCGCGCGCGCGACCTGGAGCCCGGACGGGTGGACGACTTCGACGCGGTCACCGGCAAGGGTGTCCGCGGCATCGTCGGCGCCCGTCCCGTCGCTCTCGGCAACCGCGCCATGATGGAGGAACTGGGCATTCGGACCGATGCCGCCGAGGAGACGGCTGACGGATTTCGTATCGAGGGAAAAACGGCGATGTTCGTTGCCGTCGACGGGGCGCTGGCGGGGATTGTGGCCGTGGCCGACCCGATCAAGGCAAGTACGCAAGCCGCGATCCGCGACCTGCATGCCCTGGGGCTGACGGTGATCATGGCGACGGGTGACAACCAGCGCACAGCAGAAGCGGTGGCACGGAAACTCGGGATCGACGAGGTGCGGGCCGGCGTCCTGCCGGAGGACAAGAAGAACCTTGTGGAGGAACTCCGCGCCAAGGGAGCGAAGATCGCCATGGCGGGCGACGGCGTGAACGACGCGCCCGCCCTTGCGGCGGCGGATGTGGGCATCGCCATGAGCACCGGCGCGGATGTGGCCGTCGAAAGCGCGGGGATCACCCTCATGCGCGGCGACCTCGTGGGGCTCGTGCGCGCCCGGAAGCTGGCCAAGGGCACCCTGCGCAACATCAAGCAGAACCTGTTCTTCGCCTTTGCCTATAACGCGGCGGGTGTGCCCATTGCAGCCGGGGTTCTCTTCCCCTTCGTCGGACTGTTGCTGTCGCCCATGATTGCGGCGGCCGCGATGAGCCTGTCTTCCGTTTCGGTGATCTCGAACGCGCTCAGACTTCGGCGGCTGGACCTCTGACGGGTATGGATTGGAGCGCCTTCAAACCCGCCGGGAAATCGGCCGCAAGGTGTTGTGGCCCCGCGCAACGGTCTTCCAATGGGCTTGCCTCCTGCGCGCGAGCCTCTAGAAATCAGCATGAAAAGGAGAACCTGAAATGAGGTTTCACGTCCCCGACATGAGCTGCGGCCATTGCACGGACGCCATCGACAAGACCCTCAAGGCGATCGACCCCGATGCCCGGGTCGATACCGATCTGGCTTCAAAGACGCTCACGGTCGTGTCGAACAAGGATGCCGTTGCGCTTCAGGCCGCTCTCAGAGAGGCCGGCTATCCCGCCACCCCGGTTTGACAGGATGAAACGATCCTTCGGTGCAAAAGGCTTTCGCTGATGAACGGAGTTTTGGAATGGATAGTCAGATGAACAGACGTGCTTTTCTTCTCGCGGGCGCTGCGGCCGCCGGACTGGCCGGCAAAGGTGCCGCGCAAGCGCTGGCGCCGCGGATGCAGGTCTACAAGTCGCCGACCTGCGGATGCTGCTCGGCCTGGATCGAACATGCAGAGCGCGCAGGATTTGCCGTCGATGCGCAAAACCTCGATCAGGACACGCTTTATGCGCTCAAGGCGCGGCTCGGGATCGCGCCCGAAATGGCCTCCTGCCACACCACGCTTGTGGACGGATATGTGGTCGAGGGCCACGTGCCCGTCCGCGATATCCAGCGTCTGCTGGCCGATCGCCCGGACGCGCTCGGGCTGACGGTTCCGGGCATGCCGATCGGGTCGCCGGGCATGGAGATGGGCGATCAACGCGAGGCGTTCGATACGCTGCTGGTCCTGCGTGACGGGACGACCGAGGTGTTTGAGCGACACGCGTGAATGAGTTGCCTAGGGGCCAGTGATTTGCCGGCAATCTTTGAAACCGTGGGGCCGGTTCGTCTGGCATGATCCGTCGACCGGTTCCGAGGTCGAAGCGATGCGCCGAGCGTCGGTTGGTTTGGGCTGCATGCATCTTCGGACAAGCTCCGTGGCCTCCCGATCACTCGAAAATGCGGCAGGATTGCATGACACCTGCGGTTTAAAGGTACGCCTCGCGACGGCCGATTCGCCAATCACAAAGGCTGGTGCGCCATGCCCGTCGGCAATACTGGGCACAACCAGGAAGACCGCTATTGGCTGCCGATCAACAAAGGCGATCGCATAGCAATGCCGTTGCGTGGAAAGGCAGGGCATGCTGTTTCTCGCCTAGCTCGATTGCGCACGCCGCTCCGTTGCTACTTCGGGCTGCCTCTCGGAAGTGGTTGGCTGTTGCAGGTCATTAGCGACAAGTCGCTTGCGAGAGGGCAGATCAGGCGTGCCCCTCCATCCAGTCCATCAGAAGCCCGGTCACCCTGTCGGGCTGATCGAGCATCAGCCAGTGGCCGGCCTCATCGACCTGCTCGAACTGCCATTCCGCCTCCATGAACCGTTCGGAGTCCGCGATCTGCGGTCGCCACATGAGCTCGTCCTGCGCGCCCCAGAGGCCGAGCGTGGGCACGGTGACGGGCACCGGCTCCGGCAGCTGGCCCGTCAGCGCGGCGAGCAGGATCTCGGCCACGGGATGCGCCAGTTCGATCCGCCGCATGGCCTGCAGATAGTCCGGCTCGGCCACCATGCGATCTGCGATGGCATCGCGCTGCGGATGGCCGGCGAGAAAGAACCGCATGAAAGCCCCGTCGCTCGCCCTAAACAGTTCCGGCGCCAGTTCGGTCTGGGCGAGCAGGAAGTACCAGAGGTTGCTCAGCTTGCCATGGTCGAGATCGAACAGCGCCCCGCTATGGCCGACCGACAGGGCAGCATAGGACGCGAACCGCTGCGGGGCCGACGCCACCATCTCCCACCCGACCACCGCGCCCCAGTCATGGGCGACCAGATGGGCGCGGGCAATGTCCATCCTGTCCATCATCAAAAGCAGATCGGCGGCAAGGCGCGCGCCGGTATAGCGGCCAGTGTCCGGATGCCGCTCGCTCTTGCCGAAGCCCAGAAGGTCCGGCGCGAGCACGCGGTAGCCGGCCTCGACCAGAGCGGCCACCTGGTGCCGCCATAGATCGCCATCGTCGGGCCAGCCATGGATGAGGATGACGGTCCTGTCCCCCGCGCCATGCTCCCTGACGTGATAGGTCGCCCCGTTCAGCTCAATCTCCATTTGCGTACCTTTCTGACAACTGTTGAAGCCCTGACCGCAGAGCGGTCTTCGGCCATTGACGGATCTTTCCCGATCTCACAGCTTGAAGGTAATGGATGCAATTACCCCCAGGTTATCGAACCGATGGACAGGCGCTCGCCCTTCGCGATCATGCTGAAATCTCGGCGTCATGAACGCCGTCTGTCGCAGCTCGACCTCGCCATGGAGGCCGGGATCAGTCAGCGGCATCTGAGCTTCCTGGAAAGCGGGCGGTCGAAGCCCGGCCGCGACGTCGCCGCTCGGCTCGCACGGGCTCTGCGGCTGGCGCCGGAGCTGGCGAACGCCTTCATGGCGGAGGCCGGCTTCGCCCCGATCTTCCCGGCAAGAGCGATCACCGATGCCGCCATGGCGCCCGTGCGGAGCGCCGCCGCGCAAGTGCTGCAGGGCCACATGCCGTACCCGGCGGTGCTGGTCGATGCGGTGGGTGACGTTCTCGATGCCAACGTGGCTTTTGACGCCGCCCTGTCGCTCTTCGGCGATCCAGCGGAGCTTTGGGACCGAACCCATGAGGGCAGGCAACAGAACCTCTACCGGCTGACGCTCCATCCCGCCGGCACGGCCGCAGCGCTGGTTAACTTCGGCGACGTCGCCCGCGCGACCCTGCAGCGCATGGCCCGCGAGGGGCAAGCAGGTCCGCGCCTGGCAGCCCTGATCAAGGAGATCGTCGGCTGGGGCACCATCGATCCGGCTTGGGCAAGTCCCGGCTGGGGACCGTCGCCCGCACCCATCTTCGCCGAGCGCTACAGGATCGGGCATCAGATGCTGAGCATCTTTGCCGTCACGACCCGGTTGGGCACGGCAATGGATGCGATTGCGGGAGGCCTCAGGGTCGAAAGCTACTTCCCCGCCGACCACAGGACGCAAAAGGTGATGGAACGGCTAGAGCGGTGAGGCTTCGGAAGTCGAGATGCAACCATAGTGGGAAAGTCCAGGTTTCTCGGGGATCGCAGCTCGTTCTTCGAGGCGCGGATCTGGCCAAATATCTCGATGAGGAGGTATGGATCCCCGAGTGCGGTGGGGAGCATGCAGTGTCCGCATTCAATTGCTTTCACTCCCAAGACCATCAGCAGCAGAGATAGCCCAGGCGCTCGTCACGCCGCTGTCCCCAGTTGGGCCCGCGCCAGGGCGGCGTAGCGACCCCCGCGAGCAAGAAGGTCGATGTGTGTGCCCTCTTCCGCGATGCGCCCGCCGTCGAGAACGAGGATGCGGTCGGCGCCGCGCACGGTGGACAGGCGGTGCGCGATGACGATTGCGGTGCGGCCCTCCATGAGCCGGTCGAGCGTGGCCTGGAGCCGCGCCTCGGTGGCGGCGTCGATGGCGGAGGTCGCCTCGTCCAGCACCAGGACCGGCGCATCCTTGAGAACGGCGCGCGCGACCGAGAGGCGCTGCTTCTGACCGCCCGAGAGGCGCACGCCGCGCTCGCCCACCCGGGTATCGAGACCTTGTGGCAGCGCCTCAACGAAGGACAGCGCTTCAGCGGCGGCGAGAGCGGCGCGGATCTCCTCCCGCGACGCCCCCTCGCGGCCCATGGCGACGACCTCGCGCACCGTTGCATCGAAGAGAAACACGTCCTGGCTGACGCGCGCCACGCTCTCGCGCAGGGGGCGCAGCGCGAGGTCGCGCAGGTCGCGTCCGTCGAGCGTGACACGGCCCCCTTGCGGATCGTGGAAGCGCGACAGAAGGGCGGCAACGGTGCTCTTGCCCGCGCCGGTGGGTCCGACGATGGCGACGGTCTCACCGGGGGCGACGGCGAAGGAGAGGCCGTGCAGGACCGCGCCGCCTTCCTCATAGCCGAAGCGCACGTCCTCGAAGGCAATGGCGCCGCGGACGGGACGCGGGTCCACAGCACCGGGCGCCTCGGCGATCTCGGGCGCGGTCGCCAGAACGTCCTCGATCCGGCGCATCGCCGTGAGCGCCTTGTGCAGGGCCTCGGAGGCGCCGACGACCACGTAAAGCGGCTGGTAGATGGCGGTGACAAAGAGAAGGACCGCGATCAGGTCCGCGACCTCGACCCGTCCGGAGGCGAGGCCGGTGCCGCCCACCCAGACGACAAGCGCGATGGCGAGGCCCGTGGCCCCGTCCACGGCCGGATCGAAGCGACCGATCAGCGTGCGGTTCGCGATCTCGCGCCGGGCGAGCGCGCGCGACCCGCGCGACAGGCGCGTGCGCATGGCCCGTTCGCGCGCGAAGCCCTGGATCTCGATCATGCCGCCGACGTGGTCCTGCACCGTGCCGGCCAGCGCCGCGCCGCGTTCGGACTCTTCGCGGAAGGACGGCCCGACCTGGCGGCCCTGCCAGAGCACATAGGCCAGTGCGACCGGCAGAGGAGCCACGGCGACGAAGGCCAGCGCCGGGTCGATGAAGAGCATCACGATGAGTACGCCCAAGCCCACCACGGCCGAGGTCACGAAGCCCTCAACGCTGTCGGCCAGCAGCGGCTCGATACGGTAGCTGTCCTCGGTGACGCGTGCGACCACCTCGCCGGAGGGACGGCGGGCAAACCACGCGGGGGCCATGCGCTGAATGTGGGCGTAGAGCGCGAGGCGTGTGTCGTGGCAGGTGCGGAAGGCGGCGACATGGGCGTAGTGGAAGATGCCGAATGCCGCGGCCGAGCGCAGCGCATAGGCTGCGACGACGGAGAGCGCCAGCAGCCCGATCCCGGCTACGGCCCCCTGCTCCACCCGGCCGATTATCTCGCGCACGATCATGGGACCGGCGAGCGTGCCGGCCGTCTGCACCGCGATCAGCCCCGCGACGACGGCGACGATGCGCCGGTACCGTCGCAATGGCGCAAGCGCGCGATACCCGAGGAGCGGGCGGATGGCGGCGCCTGCGGGCGGCGCAGGTAGAGCAGAGCCGGTCATTCGCGCGCGAGCCGGTCAGCGAAGGAGTTGGGCTGGGATCCGCCGTCCGGCGCCATCCCGAACATCCCCTTGGCCACGTCGTCGAGGATCGTACCGGCGTCGATGTCCAGAACGACGGTCGGGGCGAGCGACAGCGCCACGAGCAGGAGAGGTATGTGTCTCATATATCGTCTCCGTTTTTGGTTTCGCGCACGGTCGAGCCGGTCGCCGACGAAGGGCACGGCGGCGGCGGCCGACATGAGGAGGTCGGCCACCGTCCGGCCCCTATTCGGGCCGCCGGACGATCTCGTCCGAGGTGGTGACGGTAAGCACGACAAGGCCGAGCGCCATCAGCGCATCGTAGGAGGCCGATGTCGCCTCGTCGCGCGGCAGGATCACCATCTGTCCCTCACGGCAGGCATGCAGCACCTCGCAGAAGGACGGCAGAACCGCCTCCATGGCGGCGACAGCATCGGCGGGCGTCTGGCCGGCATCGTTGCGGTAAGTCAGGAAGACGATATCGGCGTCTAGATCGGGCAGGCGCTCGGCGCTCCAGGTCTCGCTCGTGCCCTCGGGGATCGCGTCCACCGCCGACGGGAAGGAGAAGCCCGCGTCGCGCAGCACCTTTCCCAGCGCGGAGTAGGTATGCTGCACATAGATCTCGCCCTCGACGCCCTGCAAGACGGCGACGGTGATCTCTTCGGTCGGCACGAGGTGCCGCAGCTGTGCGATCTGCGCCTCGTAGCGGGTCTGGAGCCGGTCGAGTACGTCCTGCGTCCCTGTCGCCTCCGCCAGGAGCGGGAAGACGTCGATGGTCTGCCGCGCCGTCGTGTCGAGAACAACCGTCGGCGCGATGGCCGAGAGTTGCTCCACATCCGCGGTCTGCCAAGTGGAGGTGAGGATGAGGTCGGGCGCTGCGGCGGCGACGGCCTCCACGTCGGCCGGGTTGCCGCCGAGATAGCTGATCCCGGAATTGTCGAAGTCGTAGCCCGTCACGCGGATCGAGCCGCGGATGAAGGGCGTACCATCCGGTGTGGTGCGCCCGTGGCTGCCCACGGGGATCACACCCAGTTCGATCAGCGGCGTGCCCAGATTCTTGTCGTGCAGCACCACGATGCGCTCGGGGTCGGCGGGAACCTCCACAGTGCGGCCGAGATCGTCGGTGACGGTGCGGGGCTCCTCTGCGGCGGCGGGAAATGCCGCGAGGAGAGCGGCGGCGAGGGCGGGACGAAGCATGAGTTTCTCCTTTCGAGTATATGCACCGGGGGGCCGCTCGCGCTGGCCCACCGAGATCAGCGGTCCGGCAAGTTACGCGCAGCATGAGTGGTCACGAGGTGCAACAGCGTGTTGAGCTGCGCGAAAGCCGTGTCGCCTGCGACCTCTCGCGGCAGCAACACGTAGCGGCCTTCGGCGCAGGCCGTGAGCACGTCGCACCAGGCGGGAAAGATGCCGTCCATCCGTTCCCTCGGGCTTGCCAGCGTATCGCCATAGGCAATGGTGTACGTATCGAAGATGTAGTCCGCCTCGAGTTCGGGCAGGATTTCCGCGCTGACCTCCTCGCCCCAGACGACGCCGCGATCCGCCATGGTCTGGGCGAATGGAACGCGCTCCATCCCCAGGTCATGCAGGACATGCGTGAGCCCGCCGTACCCCGCGAAGACGTTCAGCTGCCCGTCCCAACCCTGGATCTTGGCGTAGCTCATGCCGTCGAGTTGCGGCAGGAGGGTGCGCGCCCGCGCGACATTCGCCTCGTAGGCGGCGCTCAGCCGCTCCCATGTCTCCAGACGTCCAGCGGCGTCGGCCACGTCGCGCGAAAACCCCAGGAGGTTGGCGGGGTCCGAGCCGATGAGGACCGTGGGCGCGACCGCCTCGTACTTCGCGAGATCCTCCAGATCCACCTCGCGGCCGATGATGAGGTCCGGCGCCAGCGCCGCGATGGCCTCGAAATCCATCGCCTGGAAACTGCCGACATAGGCTATGCCTGAGTTCTCGAAATCGAGGCCCGTCAGGATGTCGACCGAGCGCATGAAGGGCGTGCCGCCATCATCAAGGCGGCCATGGCTGCCGACAACGGGCGCGCCGATCTCGATCAGGTTGAGCGTGACCTGCTGGTCGTGCAGGCCGACGATGCGTTGCGGCTCCTCTGGGATGCAGGCGATCCCGCCGAGATGGTCGAAAGGGCGGGTGCCCGCCGCGCAATCCTGCGCCGTCGCGGTGACGGGAAGGGCCATGAGGACGGCGAGAAGGATGGAAATGCGCATCATCGGTGTCTCCTGTTACTGGTGCGTGCCTGGCCAAAGTGCCGCCGCGGCTCATTCGGTCACGAGGTCGCGGTCCAGATCCTCGCGCAAAAGGATCGTCGCGATCTGGTCGAGGCCGTTCTCGGCCTTGCCCCAGGCGGACCCGACCATGGCGATGCCGTCGAGCGGATAGACCTGACCGGCCCGCGTCACGGCCATGGCCTGCACCAGCGGGTGCGCGGTGAAGGCCGCGTGGCTGTCAGAGGCGCCGCCGTCATCCGCGTCGTAGACCAGATGCAGCATCGCATCCGCCTCGTGCCCGCCCACGGTCTCCATGGCGCGGTACTCGCGCTCGGAGCCAAGACCCCGTTCCGGCGCGGGGCGCACGGGGTCGAGCGCGCGCAGGACCATGCCCAGCGCCTGTGTCGGGTTTGCAGGATAGAAACGCCCCCCGGATTCGTCGAAGGTGAGGACCGAAACGGTCGTGGCGGCCAGCCTGTCGCCCAGCGCGTCGCGCGTCTCGGCGGCCTTGGCCTCGAACCCGGCGCGCAGCTCTTCGGCGCGGTCGGTGCGGCCTACGAGGTCGGCGAACTGCATCAGCGCGTCCTCCAGCGGCTGCTGGAACATGTCGATCACCACGACCGGCGCGATCCCGCCCATCAACTCCGGCGCCTCCGGCGGCCATGGTGCGGCGACGATGAGATCGGGCTCCATGGCGGCGACGGCCTCGGCATCGAAGGGGCCGCGATAAGAGCCGATCCATTCGACCTCCGACGTGTCGTAGCCCTCCATGCGGCGGAAGATGCGGGTACCGTCGGACTGGACGTGCCCGAAGCTGGCGACGGGCGTGACACCCAGCTCCATCAGCGGCAACAGCCCGTTCTGATCATGGAGCGTGACGATCCGCTGCGGGTTTTCGGGGATGCAGGTCGTGCCGGCGCCGTGCGCGAAGGCACGCTGGCCGTCGGCGCAATCCTGCGCTAGGGCAGGCAGTGCAAGGGCCGCGAGGATCGCGGCGAGGGGAATTCGGAGCATGTCGTGCCTCCATCGGTTTGGGAGGCTGGCTCGGGCCCGACCGGGGCCCTTGCTTGCCGGGATCTCGGAACTCAGTCGGCGCCGAGCGGGACGAAGTCGCGCGTGGCGACCTGGCTCAGCAGGATCGCGAGGGTCGTCTCCAGCGCGGCGAAACTGACGCCGCGCATACGCTCACGGTCGAGGAAGAAATGCTGGTTGTGACGGGGCGCGTGGAGCACCTCGTCCCAGACCGGGACCAACGCCTCCCACTGCGCGCGCTGTGAAGTGGGTGTCTGGCCGAAGGCGATACTGTAAGTGCCGATCAGGAAGTCCCCATCGATCTCCGGCAGCAGCTCGGGGCTGATGCGGGCGTTGCTGTCCTCCAGCGCAAGGATGAAGGGTGGCGTAGCGAAACCGAGCTCCCGGATGACATGGCTGAGTGCAGCGTAGTCTCGATATGCGACGAGTTCACGATCGAACACATCGGCGACGGTGATGGTCACGTCTGCGGGGTCGGGGATGGTGTCGGCGACGACCGCACGGGCATCGCTCAGGCTCGTCTCGAACTGCGCGAGCCGGGCCTCGTACACGTCCAGCACTCCGGCTGCGTCGGCGATTTTGCGGTAGCGTTCCAGAAGCGGGTTGCTCCAGATACCGATGACGACGGTGGGCGCGACCGCGCTGAGGCGGTCGATGTCATCCTCGCGCCAGTCCGGGATCAGGATGAGGTCGGGTCGGGCCGCCGCGATCGCCTCGAAGTCGGGCGCGTTCGGATTGCCCAGAAAGGCAAGATCCGTGTTCTCGAAGTCGATGCCGAAGATGTCGAAGGCCCCGCGCGGATAGGGATCGCCGCCATTCTTGTCACCGTCCTGACGGCCCGACGAAGCCACGAGGTTCGCGCCCAGCTCCCACAGCGGCGTGGTGAACTGCTCGCCCCGCAGCGACGCGATGCGCTGCGGGGCGACGGGAATTTCGACGGTACGGCCGGCGTCGTCGATATAAGGCCGCATCTCCTGCGCATGCGCTGGCAGGGCAAGGAGAAGGATCGCCAGAAGGCCTCTCATGAGCAATCCTTTCAGATCTGAGAGCGCGCCTGCGCGCGCAGGATAAGCCAGACGAACACGGGTGCGCCGATGGCCGCCGTCACAAGGCCCGCCGGAAGCTGTACGGGGGCGAAGGCCGTGCGGCCCAGAAGGTCGGCCGCGCTCACCATCAAGGCACCGGCGGCGGCCGACAGGGCGAGATGCAGGCCCGGCCCCGAGCGGGCGAGACGGCGCGCGACATGCGGCGCGACGAGACCGACGAAGCCTAGCGGACCGACGGCGGCCACCGCAAAGGCGGCGAGCGCGACAGAAAGGGTGATGAGGATCATCCGGTCGCGCCGGACGGCTGCGCCGAGCCCCGCCGCGGTCTCGGGCCCCATGCGCAGCGCGGCGAGCGGGCGCGCGGCCCAGAACAACACCGGCGTCATGGCGAAAAGGCCCAGCGTGAGATACGCAACCTCCCCCCAGCCCGCCGCATGGACCGACCCCGCGAGCCAGCCCAGGGCCGCCAGCGCCCGGTCGATGTCGCCATAGGTCAGCAACGCCTGGGTGCAGGCCGAGATGAAGGCCGCGACGCCGATCCCCGTCAGGATGAAGCGCATCGTCGCCCCACCCGTCCGGCGCATGGCGATCCACTGGATCAGGGCCGCGACCACGAGCGCGCCGCCGAAGGCGAGGATCGGGCGCAGTGCGATGGGGGTCTGGGGGAAGGCGATCATGGTTGAGACGACCGCGAGGCCCGCGCCCTGGCTCACGCCCACCAGCGAGGGGTCAGCAAGCACATTGCGCGTGACCGTCTGCAGGACCGCCCCCGACAACGCCAAAAGCGCGCCGGACAGCGCAGAGACCAGCGCGCGCGGAAACCGGAACTCCCACACCACGGTCGTCGCCGTATCCGACGGGGCCGCGCCGAAGAGCGTCGCGACCGACTGCCATGCGGTCAACGGGAAGCTGCCCGACATGAGCGCGCCCAGCAGCACCGTGAGGCTCGCCAGCAGCAGGAGTGTGACGATGGTCAGCGCGCGCACCGGCAGGCGGTAGGTGACCCAGCCGTCCAGCCGCTCGATCACGGTCTCGCTCATAGCCGGGCCCTCACCAGCCAGACGAAGACCGGCGCGCCCAGGATCGCGGTGACGAGGCCCGTGGATATCTCCACCGGCGCTAGCACCAGCCGCGCGGCGATGTCCGCCACCAGCATGTAGATCGCCCCCGCCAGCGCCGACCACGGGACCACCGCGCGGTAGTCGTGGCCGACGAAGAACCGGACGACATGCGGAATCACCAGGCCCACGAAGGCGAGCGGCCCAGCAACCGCCACCGCCGATGCCGTCAGCGCGACGACGGCGAAGAGGATGGCGGCCTGGAGCTTGTGCACATCCACGCCCAGCCCGGTCGCCGCCTCTTCGCCCATGGCCAGTACCGTAACCTGCCGCGCGGCGCCGAAAGCGACGGCCAGCCCCGCCAGCGTCCAGGGCAGCGCCCAGAGCGCCGTCTCGGTGCGGCGCCCGGCCAATGTACCGGTCAGCCAGACGCGCAGGTTCTCAAACGAGTCCTCGTCGATGAGATGCGCCATCGAGATGAGTGCGCCCAAAAAGGCCGTCACCGCCGCGCCCGCAAGAACCAGCGTCAGCGGCGTCGCTCCGCCGGGGGCAGAGATGGCGATTCCCCAGACGATAACGGCACCTGCAAGCGCGCCGAGCGCCGCGAACAGAGGGATGACGCCCGGCCCCCCGATGCCGAGGAAACCGTGCAGGATCACCACGGCAAAGGAGGCCCCCGCCAGAAGCCCCAACAGCCCGGGATCGGCCAGCGGGTTGCGCGTGACCCCTTGCATCAACGCGCCCGCGACCGCCAGCGCCGCGCCGACCATAACCGCGATGGCCGCGCGCGGCAGGCGAAGGTCGCGGATCACGACATGATCGAATGTGGTGTTGTCATAGGTGAGCAAAGCCTCGGCCACGGTACCAAGCGGAATCGCCTTGGCGCCCACCGAGATGTGCCAGCCGAAAACAAGCGCAAGGAGTGCCAGCGCGAGCCCGTAAGCGGGCACCCGACCGTGTCGAACAAGCGCGATCATTCGGCAGCAGCGCGCAGGCTCGGCACGCCAGGCAACAACGGCACGCAGACCGGACGGCCGCTTTCGGGGTCGGTGAGGACGCGTGCCGCAAGGCTAAATACCTCGGCGAGGTTGCGTTCGGTAAAAACCTCCGACGGCGGGCCCTCGGCGTGGATCGCGCCGTCTTTCATCATCACCATGCGGTCAGCGAAGGCGGCAGCCACGTTCAGCTCGTGCAGCACGACGACGAGAGTTCGCCCCTCTTCGCGGGAGATGCGCGTCAGCAGCCCCATAATCTCCACCTGGATACGAAGGTCGAGGAAGGTCGTCGGCTCGTCGAGCAGGAGGATCGGCGTGTTCTGCGCCAGCACCATCGCGATCCAACACCGTTGGCGCTGACCGCCCGAGAGTGACGCCACGGGCCGGTCCGCGAAGACATCAACGTCCGCCGCCTTCATCGCCGTGGCCACGGCGCTCGCATCCTCTCGCGACCATTGGCGCAGGAGAGTCTGGTGCGGGAAACGTCCCTGCGCGACCAGTTCGCGCACGCGCAGCCCCTCTGGCGCAACAGGCCCCTGCGGCAGCAACGCCATGCGCGTCGCCACCTCGCGCGTCGGCCTGCGGTGCACGGGTCTCCCTTCCAGCAGCACCTCACCCCTCGTAACGGGCAGCACGCGCGCCATGGCCTTCAGGAGCGTGGATTTACCGCACCCGTTCGGACCCACAATGGCAGTCAATGCGCCGTTGGGCACCTCAAGGTCGAGCCCCCGAACGACAGGCGGGCCGCCATAGCCTATGGACACGCCGCGGACGGCCAAACGCGGGGCCGCGATCTCACCATACGCCTTTTCATTGATTGCCTGAATGCCGTCCCGGCACGCCTCCGACATACGTCGCCTTCCTCATACGGATCGTGAATCGGTTGGCGACGGCTGACCAATCTTGTCGAACCTTCCATATCTGACTACTTTAGTAAAGAATTATGAAAGGAAGAGATCATGATGGCACTACCCCGCTCGGGATCAACGGAGTGACCCACATGAAACAGCATGTAGTCATCGGGTCGGCCAAGCGTTGCGGCGCCGCCGCCCGGCACGGCCCGCTCAGATTCCGCGCGAGGTTTCGCTGAGAAATGCCGCGCAGCTTCTGCACCGATCTGTCGCGCGCCGCTGGCGAACCGCTGGCTGGCACAGGGGCGCACCAGTCCCGCATTCTGTTGCTGCGCTGGCCCAAGGCCGGCTGGGATCGGCGCATTTTCCAGGCGCCGGGGATGTCGGACGATCTCGCCGCTGCCATCGCCGACCTGAGGCAGGACGGGAGCGGCCGCCGCGTCCAACTGATCGACCGCAAGGGAGAGGCGACCGGCCGGCACCGGCTCTTCCTCTATCCCGAACAACTGACCCGCGAGGTGGCGACCGAGGAACTGCCCGACGTGATCCGTGCGCTCGACGTCGGCGACCTGTCGGGCTGGCAGGCGCAGGTGCGGCCCGTGATGCTTGCCTGCACGCACGGTGTGAAGGACCGATGCTGCGCAAAGTATGGCTTTGCGCTCTACAAAGCGCTTGAGCGCGCAGCGGATGGGCCGGAGGTCTGGGAGAGTACGCATCTCGGCGGGTGCCGCCTGTCTGCCGTCGCGCTCACCCTGCCCAACCTGCACAAGTACGGCCGTCTGTCGCCGGCCGACGCCGCTGCGCTCACGGCCGACGAGGCCGCCGGGAGGCCGTTCCTCCCGGCATGGCGCGGTCCTTCGCACCTGCCGCCCGAAGCCCAGGCCGCCGCCGTCGCAGCCGAAGCCGCGGCGCGGCGCATGGGCGGCATGGTGGCGGGCGATCCGAACGGCGCGGACGGCGCATGGTCCGCGCCGGTGCGCCTGCCGGGGGGCACGACGACAGTCCACGTGGCTCTGGAACCGATAAAGACCCGCCGCCCCGGCACCTGCAACGACCTCGACGCCGGTGAGGTGGCACAGGCAGTCGGGTGGCAGGAGCAAGGAGCGGCGCTCAGATAGAGCAATCGAACCGCAGCAGGTACGGATAAACGCGACGGCATCGCTCCGCCCTCGTGCGTTGCTCAAAATGCGTTTGATGTTCATTGTTCTTGTCTGACTTGCTTACTTGCTATCCCACTTCATAGCAGACATCCTGTTTCACGTAACGAACAGCAACTTCGTCCTGCGTTGTAGACCTCGCCGCTCCTTACGACCAGCAGGCGCAAAACGTGACAAAACCCCTTCTATTTTGCCGGGGGTTTTTGACCGGGTTATGTGTCTGATCTCATGTAAGGCAAGGCAGGGCGGCATAAATGACTTGCTCTGATTGCGGCGGTCGCTCTCCAGTGGCGAACGAGGTCCGGTATGTTGGCCTCATGGATATAAGCCGTGAGGAGAGCGACCTATGGAACATTATGCCGGTTTGGATGTGCCCCTGAAAGAAATTTCGATCTGCGTTGTCGATCATGATGGCAAGACCATTACGCGCGGGGCTTGTCCTGCGGACCCGGAAGGCGTGGCAGGTTGGTTTCGCAACCGATCGCTAACTCCGCACCGGATCGTGCATGAGAGCGGGATGCTCTCGATCTGGCTGCAACGCGCGATGACGAGGCTTGACCTTCCCACCACATGCATCGATGCCGGCAAAGCGCACAAGAGCCTGTCGGCGCGGCTCAACAAGTCCGATGCCGCCGATGCCGAAGGCTTGGCGCAGCTTGCGCGCACCAACTGGTTTACCCCGGTCCATATCCGTAGCGAAGAAGCCGATCGGCTCAGCAGCCTGATTGGCGCGCGCGAGCGTCTGATCCGTTTGCGCAAGGACTTGGAGGGACACATCCGGGGCGTCCTGAAAACCTTCGGCATCCGCATGATCGGCATTGGTCAGGGTCGACAGAGACAGGCGTTCCGCGATCAACTCGCAGCAGCTGGAGAGACTGATCCGATCCTGCGCACGATCGCTGATGGCTTCATCGCGGCCCCTTCGACCCTGTGCCAAGCGGCTGATGAACTCGACAAAGCCGTGAAGAGAAAAGCTAAGGCGCACCCCGTCGCGCGCCGTTTGATGACCATCCCGGGCGTCGGACCGGTGAACGCGCTCAGTTTCATTGCCTTGGTCGATGATCCAAACCGGTTCAGCCGGGCATCTGATGTTGGCGCGTTCCTCGAGCTCACACCAAAGCGGCATCAATCTCGTGAAATGGATTGGTCGGGACGGGTGTCAAAGTGCGGAGACGGGACGATGCGCGGACTGCTGTTCGAGGCGGCGTCCTGCTTGATCCGGCGAGTGAAGCGTTTCTCACCACTGAAATCATGGGCAGTACGACTGGCCGGACGACGCGGGTACCGAAAGGCCGCAGTCGCAACAGCGCGCAAGATTGCAGTCCTGATGCTGACGATCTGGAAATCTGGCGCGGACTATCAATGGACAAAGGAGGCCGCTGCCTGATCTGTATTTCCGCCGCAGAGAAGGCGGGAAGCGAAGTCCCGACAGGACGGAGGTAGATCGATCTCGTAAAAACGGTTGGGGCGCAGGCTCGCTTGCCCACCCCGCAAACGACATTGGAGACGATCCACCACCGAACACCATCATGAGGCGCAAAGCACGACCTCGGAGAGAACCATGATCCCGAACGGACAGATCGCTATCCCACTTGACATAGCCGCAATCAGAGAACCGTTTTTGCCGCCCGATGTGCGAGACCAAGCATTCGCCGCGCTCTGCGTGAACTCACAGGATGCGAGACGAAGCCGGCTTTCGCTGCACCAGCGCCAACGACTGGTTTCGGCGTTTGACTTCAGGAACTAACTCGATGGACCACCGCCGGATTTGCTCAATGCAAGCCGCCGCGTTCCTCACCTTTTTTGCGTAATCCGTAACGCTCTTCATCGATTTTGTCGGCGGCGAAGTCCATGAAACTGCGCACGCGAAGCAAGCTGTGCGCCTCTTGCGATGCAACCAACCACCACGGCGTGTCGAGTTCCGGGGGTGGCGGGAAGCAGCGGACAAGATCTGGTAACGGGTCGCCGCTCCCGGTCCACAGCAGCCCGACTCCAACGCCGGCTCGGATCATACCAGCCATGTTGGGAACAGAATTGCAGGTGGCTACGATCTTGTCTTCGCTGGTATGCGATACGAACCATTTGACGAACCCCAAATGCGCAATTTCTTTGCCAAAGCTGACAATCGCGTGGCTTCGTAGGTCTTCCATTTTCTCCGGCATACCATGGGTCGCGATATAGTCTGTGGAGCAATAGGCAGACCAGGTGATATCCGGCAGGCGACGGGCGATCAGCGTATCGCCGGCCACTGCATCTGTCGCCCGAAAGGCAATGTCCGCATCCCCGCGTTCGAGACTGACCTGCGTTTCTGCTGAGAGGTTCTCGAACCTCACCTCGGCGTGGAGGGTTCGGTACGCCATCATGATTGGGCTGATAATATGCGTCATCAGCGCCTCGGGTGCAGTCACGCGGATGACACCGGACACATCGCGATTGAGACGCTCGGCTTCGGCTGCAATGTCGAGAGAGGCCTGTTCCAGCGTCTCCGCCCTTGCCAGCAATGCCTTGCCTTGCGGCGTTAGGGAATATCCACGGGTGTCACGCATGAACAGGGTCAGTTGCAACCCATGCTCCAGCGCCTGAATACGTCGGCTGACGGTTGTGTTGTTGATATTCAGCTGTCGGGACGCAGCCAGTGTTGAGCCTTCGCGCGCCACTGCCAGGAAGATGCGGATGTCACTCCAGTCATACATAACCCAAGAATAGCATGGCTCTGCAAAAATGCAGAATGGTTCTCAACCTTGATGGATAGGCCGCAGGTGGCCCGCTCAATATCGTAGTGGTCATTCCTCGGAATTCCAAAAACAGGGAGAAGGAAGATGGACACAATAACCACACAAAAAGCCCCACACAAAATCCGCGATATTCAAAATCACCACATGGATTCAACAATCTGGGACAGTTTCACTTTTCGTGATGATGATATCATCGTGGCAAGCTACGCCAAGGCAGGCACGACGTGGACACAGCAGATCATCGGCCAGCTCATTTTCGATGGGCGCACCGAACCTGCGATGGGACAAGTCAGTCCTTGGGTCGATCTGCGTGTGCCTCCGCCGGAAGTGAAGTTACCGATGCTTGAGGCACAGACGCATCGGCGGTTTCTCAAAACGCATCTGCCCGTCGATGCGCTCGTCTTCTCGCCCAAGGTCAAATACGTTTATGTCGCCCGCGACGGTCGTGACCTGATGTGGAGCCTGCACAACCACCATTACAACGCGAATGACCAGTTCTTTTCCGTCATCAACGACACGCCCGGCCGCGTCGGCCCTGCGTTGGACCGCGCGCCCGAAGATCCGGTCGCCTACTTCCGCGAATGGCTTGATGGGGATGGCTATCCGTTCTGGTCTCTTTGGGAGAACATGCGTAGCTGGTGGGCGGTCCGCGACCTGCCCAATGTGCTGATGGTGCATTTCAACGACCTGAAGGCCGATATGGACGGCGAGATCCGGCGGATGGCCGGCTTTCTGGATATAGCCCCGACCAACTGGGACGCGATCCTTGATCATTGCTCATTCGATCACATGAAGGCGAACGCCGATGCCATGGCCCCGATGGGAGGGGCACTTTGGGAGGGCGGCGGGGCGACCTTCATCAACAAGGGCACGAATGGCCGTTGGCAAGCAAGCCTGCCTGCCGCCGACAGTGCTGCCTACGAGGCCCGGTCCATTGCCGAATTGGGCGAGGAATGCGCCGCTTGGATGATGAACGGTCGTCGTTGATTTAAATGGCCGGTGCCCCAGGGTCACCGGCCATCCCACTCTTTCAAAAGGTATGGTCCCTTTCTGCACGTTTTCTGCGGAATCGGCTGCCGGTCAGCGTGATGCGATCGGGCTGGCGATACTGGTTCAGCGCGATGGCGACCAACACCTCTATCGCAGCTGTGCTTTGCGCGAACGGCTGGCTGGGCGGCTGGGATGTGCTGCTGTTCGTGTTCCTGCCAACGATGCTATTGGCCGCGGTCGCGGGGATGTGGTTTTTCTCCGTCCAACATCAGTTCGAAGACACTATCTGGGGAGCCACAGACTGCTGTCGTTTTCGGATGCGAGGGCGCTGGCCTCGTGACGTGATGTGCAGGCCCCTAAGACAATGACCATTCAACATCTGAGTCTGGCGGGCATGTATCGCGATGCGCGGAGAGCAGGTCTCCAAGTGTTTCACCGAATAAACAGAAAACCAGCTGAGCAGGCATCCCTGCGGCCCAAACGCTGGACGCAGCGGCGTACCATTCAAAAAAACCGGTCTTTGAACTTGAGACGCCACGCCATTGCCAGAACTCTGTGCTAAGCTTTCAATAAGATTACTTCTTCTTGGTCTGGCCGATATTGACCGGTGCTTTGCCCCTGGCAAAGTCGACCGCAGCAACGATTTTTTCTTTGAGCTTTTTCGGTTTCTTCACTTCTCGGTTGCCGCGTCTTTTGTCACCTTTGGACATTTTCTCATCTCCCTGGATAAAAGTTGTCGGTTTGGTGGCCGACGCAATTGCCGATCATCAGATCTGGCCCCGCTTGCGAGGTGATCCTTCCTGAAAAACGGGTCACACGGCTAAGTCATCGACGCATATGCGGCAGAGCCCCGTTCGGAGGGGTCTTGACGGGCGACAACCGCTTCCATCACGAGCGACGCGCCAAGTTGCCGCCAACAATGATCCGGTTGATCAGCCCGGCGACGACCTGATGCATTTCCTTTTCTGCATCAGACCCGACGGCGTTCTCATGGGTCGCCGCTGCGTCGCGGAGAACCCCAACTGTCTCGCGTTCCGGAAGCAGCTTGTGATCGTTGATGGCAAGCAGAAGTGCCTCGCAGATCGAAAGGGCTGCCATTCCTGAATAATCTGTTTGGTTGGACATTGCGGGCCTTCCTTCCTGCAGATATTCGATCAGGATGAAGCGCGAGCCTGATTAGCTAAACCATCCTCGCAGGAATCGCGGTATGCGGGACTGATCGAAAGCAGTCCCTGCGCCGTCTTCGTCAAGAATTCCTCGCCGCTTCGGGAGGGGCCATTGAACGCCATCGAAAGCAGTCCACTCACCCGAAAGCTCTCCGCCTTCGTTGCGTTGTCGGAGAAGGAGCTTGGTGTTCTGGAACGTCTGCACCAGCGCCGCAGGTCCTTCGTCGGCGGTCGCGACCTTGTTCATCAAGGACAGTCGGAACAGGCGGCCTATATCCTGGCAGCAGGCTGGGTTTGTTCCTACAAGATCCAGCCCGATGGGTCGCGCCAGATCGTCGATTTTCAAATACCGGGGGATTTCCTGGGGTTGCGCAGTGTTCTGCTTCATACCTCGGACCATAGCATCGAGCCCATCGCCGAGATTGAGGCAGCGGAAGTGTTGGTCAGCGATCTTCTGGAGGCTTTCGAGCAGACCCCGCGGCTTGCCACAGCCATCCTCTGGGCCGTGTCCCGGGATGAGGCGATGGTGGTCGAACATCTGGTTGGGCTTGGACGACGCGACGCGGACGCGCGCATGGCGCATTTCCTGCTCGAGCTTGGTGCCAGGTTGGCGCTGGTCGGGATGGGAAGCAAAGCGGGCTATGCCTGTCCATTGACGCAATATCATCTCGCCGATGCATTGGGGCTGAGCGCTGTTCACGTCAATCGTGTCCTGCGAAAGCTGAGAGAGGCCGGATATGTCACATTCCGGGATGGTCAGGTGACGTTTGACGATTATGATCGTCTGGTTACACTGGCAGATTTCGATCCTGCCTATCTTGATCACACCGGGCCGCTATTGAAGTAAGGGGGCAGGCTCCGCTGGCCTCAACCTGGGTTGGCCAGGACATAAACCCGCGCCAGAACGGAAAACACGATGAGGGCGGCAAGGATCCACCCGAAGGAAATCGTTGGAATCCCGGATATTGAGCTGGTCCTAGTATCCTGCACAGTTTCTCGGCCCTGCTAAGGTATATCGGGTTGTGTACTCAGGCCGCTTTCGTCAGTTCGATCCTCACTAAGTATGCCTCATCGGGGGTCCTCAGACCAAGTGCCGAGTGCGGGCGCTGGCGGTTGTAGAAGTCGATCCAACTGTCGACGACCCGCCCAGCCTCGAAGCCATCCGCGATATCCTGAAGGTAGACGGCTTCATATTTCATCGATCGCCAAAGCCGTTCAATGAAGATGTTGTCCATGCAGCGGCCGCGGCCGTCCATGCTGATCCGCACCCCGGCCTCGGTCAGAGTCGTGATCCACGCTGACCCGGTGAACTGGCTACCTTGGTCGGTATTCACGATCTCGGGCGGGCCATGGCGACGGATCGCCTCGTTCAGCGCCTCGACGCAGAAGTCCGCGTGCATCGTGTTCGAAAGCCGCCAAGACAGCACCTTGCGCGTCGCCCAATCCATGATCGCCACAACGTAAAGGTAGCCACGGCTGACTGGAACGAACGTGATGTCAGCACACCAGACCTGGTTCGGGCGGTCGATGGTCATGGTCCGCAGCAGGTAGGGATGGATCGGATGCGCCGGGTGAGGTTGGCTGGTCTTTGGCCTGCGATAGACCGCCTCCAACCCCATTCGACGCATCAGCCGCCGGATCCGGTGCCGCCCGACCGACAGGCCGTCACGCTTAAGCATCGCAACCATTTGTCGGCTACCGAAGAACGGATAGGCCGTGAACAACCGGTCGATCGACTTCATCAATGCCAGCGTGTCGTCGCGAACCGGCACGGGTCGATAATACAGCGACGACCGGCTGATCCCCAGGATGCGGCACTGCGCGCTCAGGCTGAGCTGCGGATGATCGGGCTGGACGATATTCTTGCGACGGCAGGGGCTCATGTCTTGAGCCCTTTGGCTAAAAAATCGTTCTCCACCGCCAACCTCCCGATCTTGGCGTGCAGATCCTTCAGCTCCGCTTCTCGGTCCACCGCGCCACCCGCCTTTCCGGCGAACACATCCGACAGGCCCTCCATTGCCTGCTTCTTCCAGGCACTCACCTGTGTCGGCAGCAGCCCGTGCCGCGCCCGCGATCTCCTGCACCGTCCTGTCACCACGCAGCGCTTCCAGCGCCACCTGGGCCTTGAAATGATCCGTAAACTTCCGTCGCTTCCGCGCCATCGTCATATCCCTTCGTCGTTGGGATACACCTTAGCTCACTGTCCAGTTTTCCGGGACCAGCTCAATCTTCCAGCGAGAACTCGTAGAACAGTGCCGCCTGCGCTTCTTGCTTAGGTCCCATCATCGCCAATGCCCCGGCTCGTTGAGGCGATTGAACCAGCGAATTACGTCTCAATCAACGATGAGTTTTTCAACGAAATAAGCCGTCCCTGCAGAAAGATGGCTGTTTGGCGGAAGTTCTGCAGTCTTGGCAGTCGCAACCATGATATGTTAGGAAACCTCGGACTGAATGCGAAATTGTCCGAGGTTACCCATCAGTGCCGCGCGATCCAACACAAAGGCAGCGCCTCCTTGAATATCTGGAGTCCCATGCGCCGGCGCGCGCAAGGGATCTTGAGGGGGTGGGCGTGTCAGCGGCAACAATCTCCCGCTCGGTGCAGTCCGGAGACATCCTCCGGCTTGGTCGAGGGCTCTATGGCCTGCCCGACAGCACCCCCGATACGCATGAAACTCTCATCGAAGTCGCCAAGCGCGCGCCCAAGGCCGTCATCTGCCTCACATCGGCACTGGCGTTCCACGGCCTGACTGATCAACTTCCGCGTCGTGTCTGGATCGCCATTGGCGCCAAGGACTGGGAACCAAAGATCACCTATCCGAAGATCCGAACCGTCCGGTTCCGCGAACCCTATTTCTCCGGCGGTGTCGAGGAGCACCAGATGGGCGGGGTGACGATCAGGATGTATTCGATACCCAAGACGCTGGCCGACGCGTTCCGGAACCAGCGCCTGGTCGATCGATCGGTCGCCATTGAGGCGCTCAAGGCCGCGATCGAGCAGCGCAAAACCACGCCGTCAGCGATTGCCGAGGCTGCGCGCACCTACGGCGCCTGGAACCAGATGCGTCCCTACCTCGAGGCCGTGACGTCGAATGGCTGACAAGCCCAGGAACATCGCCGCGTCTGTGCGTCAGAGACTGCTGAACCTCGCACGCGCGGAGGGACAGGCCTTCGACGTGGTTTTGGTCGCGTTCGGACTGGAACGGCTCATCTACCGCCTGTCAGTGTCGGCGCACCGCGATCGCTTCGTCTTGAAGGGCGGCATGCTCGTGACTCTCTGGACGAAGGACAGAGGCCGGTTCACCCGAGACGTCGACTTCCTGTCGTTCGGCGCAGAGGATGAGGCGATCCTGACAAAGACGATCGTGGAGATCCTCGAAATCGACGCCGGCGACGGACTGGTTTTCGATGGTGCCAGTCTCACGGCGGCCCCGATCCGAGAAGATCAGGTCTACGGCGGCATGCGCCTCAAAACGGTCGCGTATCTCGAGAAGACACGGATCCCGATCACGATCGATGTCGGTTTCGGAGACGCGCTTGGAAACCCCGACTACACGCTCGATTACGGTTCTCTGCTCGACTTTCCCTCGGCATCGGTGCGCGCCTACTCCCCGGAGACCGTCATCGCAGAGAAGTTCCAGGCGGTCGTCGCTCTTGGTGTCATCAATGGTCGGATGAAGGATTATTACGATCTTTGGGCGCTGCCGAAGGCCGTCGATCTCGATCTGGAGGACTTGCTGGCCAGCATCGAAAAGACCTTTGAGCGGCGTCAAACGGAAGTCCCGAGGGAGCGACCGCCGGGCCTGTCCCAGGAGTTCGCTACCGAGCCAACAAAGTCTGCTCAGTGGCGCGCCTATTCCGAGGCGACCGAGATCGAAGGCATGAGCCTTGCGGACGTCGTCAGTGATATTTGGGCGACGCTTGAACCGATCTGCGCGCGCGTCGGTGGTGCGACCTGAGGAAACCAGACCTCAGCTTGTGTATTCGGACATGTCAATCGGAAGCTGGCAGACATGGCCGACCACGCGCCGTGACTTCTTTGTTGCCCAGCTAGTGCGCTTCGCCGCGACGCGCCCGTGAGTGATAGACTTCATTTCTATAACTCATTAAAGCCCCAAATTTGAGCGATAGAACTGTGTGTCACGTCTCCGTCAGCCCCGCATCCTCGAGCTGCTCTTGATCCGGCAGGTCCTGAAGCGACTCCAGATCGAAGGCGACCAGGAACTGCTCTGTCGTCACGTAGGTGTAGGGGGCGCCGCGCCGCGGTGACCTTGGCCCCGTCCCGATCAGTCCCCGCGCATGCAAGCGGCCAATCAGGTCTCGGCTGATCTCCTTTCCGAAGATATCCTTGAGTCCATCACGTGTGACCGGCTGGTGGTAGGCAATGGCGGCCAGTACCGCGACGTCGTATTCCCGCAAATCGAGATCCTGGTCAGCCACATCGGCGGCCATCCGGATCGCCGTCGCATAAGCCGGTCGGGTCCGCAACATCCAACCGCCGGCGACCTTGGCCAGCTCAAAGGACCGCCCCTCGAGATCGGTGACGAGATCGTCAATGAGAAGATCAACAGAGATCCCCTGCCCCACCACCCGCGCCAGATCTTCGCGCGGCACCGGCGAGGCGCTGGCGAAGAGCACGGCCTCGATCCGGCGCATCCATTCGCGCCATCGCAGGTCCTCGGGCAGATCCTCCAGCTCCCGGTCCAGCGCCTGGTCTGTGTGGTCTTTCGCCATCGTCAGATCCCGTAGAGCCGGAAGGTGTCGCGCCCGGTCAGTTCGCGCACAGCGCCGAGCGCGACCAGCCGGTCACAGAACCGGCGTGCGGCGCGATCGGAGCGCAGGGACGTCAGCGCCGTCGGAGCCACAGCGTCCCGGCTCAGGAACAGCGCCAAAGCCTCGTCGGATCCCTTTGCTCGGAGTTTCGGCGCGACCTTTTTCAGGCGGGCCGCACGTCGGGCAAGGTCGGTGGCCTCCCGCGTTACCTCGACCGCTGCCGCCGCGATCGCCCGATGGCAGGTCAGGCGCAGTTCTTCACCCGATTTCCGCAGATCGGCCCGCTTAAGACCAAGCGCGACGAGCGGCAGGACATGGCTCCACCCAAGCGCTTATGCTAGAGTAGCATCCGCGAGCAGCAGGGACGCGATGTGGTTTCGCGGACGCTCCTCCATCACGGCTTGAAACACGGCTGCGGCCCGCGCGACCGGCGCCCCCTGCCCTGCATCCAACCAGCTGGCAATTTGCTCTGCGTCGATCTGGGGCAGTGCGCAGTGCAGCGCCTTCACGGAGATCGGCCGCTCCACCGCACGTCGCCAAGAGAAATAGACTTCGCCGGCAGGGCCCGGATTGTCGCCGGGTTGCAAAAACCCGACGGCATCCCGCAACTCTGCAGCCTGTTCCGGTCGTCCCTGATGCGTCACGCAGACCTCTGCGGCGTGCAGCGCCAGCCGCGCCCGCAGCAAGGTCTGGGGGACGTCATCCCGGCTCAACACCAGATGCAGGTGGCTCAACGCCGCCCCGGACAAAAACGCCACATCTTCAGGGGTTTCCGCCCGCGTCGAGGTGACCCAGGACGGCATCCGAGGTAGGGTCTCGCTGTCGTCGGCGAAGCTTTGTCGGGCATAAGTCATGCCACAAGACTATCCTGTCGCGGCGCTTTCGTCCACAATATGATGTGCAAACCGCCCCACTCTGCAGGTCTTCGCTATGTCCAATAAGTTCGCCTTATCAGACGTTTAGCCATCACAGTCGCCCGGCCATTTCCAGCCCGCTTCGTGATCGGTGATCACATCATATTCGTAGGCGAGCCTTCCCCGGGGCGTACCTATTTCGACGCGGCCGCATAACCCGCGACGTATGTTGCCGCCGGATCGTTCACGAAGCGAACGTTCATTGTGCCCGCCATACCGATATGCATTCCATCGAAATGACCTTCAGCAGCTGTAAGCAGAGTACCCCCTTGCGACACGCAAACGCCTGCAGATATGCGTAATGTCTTCCTGATCCCAAGAGATTCGATCAAGCGCTTGCGAACAAAGAATGTCGAAGCGTTGAGCCTTAGCATCTCCAGCAGGGGGATTATTCCATTTCCGCTGAGGATACTGGCACCGCCGAACCCCTTATCCAAGTAGTTGTCCGCAACCTCTCATCCTTCCCGACCCGCCAGACGGCGGCAAAGCGGAAGCTGGTCGTCGATCGACTGCGGGTTTTGATGGCCGAAGGATAGCGAACGCAGAAGTTGACTTTCGGCGTGGATGGGTCCCGTTTCTCAAAAACGGCGCGTATTTGGTTGCTGGGTACACGACGTTGTTTTGTACCTGTGGGGCTAAGTCATTGATTTACGCGAATTCGCGCGTCAAATCACCTGTACAGTCAAGATTAGATTATCGCTAACCAATTGAGTTAGATGGATTTTTGATGTTAAAATTGGTTGCCGGGGGCAGGATCAAATCATAACTTGCGCCCCGAGCAAGTAAACATGGTTGCGGGAGGGCGCAACCGACGATCCCGTCGGGCGGGGCCCACAAAAGCAAAAACCTCCGCGGCAGGACCGGCGGAGGCATCGCAAGTATCGTTGGTTGCGGGGGCTGGATCTGATCACAACTTGCGCCCCGAGCAAGTAAACATGGTTGCGGGAGCCTGCAATCATCTTTACTTGCGACCGGACTCTCCTCTTCACTCTATGATGCTCCAGATGGAAACAGAGATCCTTAGCGAGCTGTTTCGCACATCCGCGTAGGAGTGGACCTGCTCCAGATACGACTGACACGTGATCACGGTCATGGGAGTGAAGCCGACAGACATCGGGCCGAAAATAAGCCACTGCCGGTTTGCCAAGAGCGTGACGTGCCTAGCGCAACTCGCCACTTTAAATCCCAGCTACGATAACGGGAAGTATCTGAACCCTACGTACAAGCTGCCCACGTAAGAGATAGTTGCTCCGTCGAGCATACCTTTCGAACTCGTTGTCCGAACCCAGCAAGTTTCTCACCGACACTTCAATCTATCTCAATGCCGGACGCTCCGCCCCAGGCCATTTTGCGACAACCAGAGTTCGCCCGTCGTTCTTTGAGCAAGGGTGGATTGAGTTTGGAGTAGACCATGTCAGATCGCAATTTTCCTTCGAGTGTCCCTGGTCAAACGCAGGATCATCAGCCGGGCGACGAATTTGAAGTGCACCCTGAACCCGACTACGACCCCCGGTATCCGGGTTCTGGTCGGCTGGACGGCAAAGTTGTGATCATCACCGGCGGCGATTCCGGTATTGGTCGCGCTGTCGCCGTGCTTTTTGCGCGTGAAGGCGCGCGAGTTGGAATTGTCTACAAGGATGAAGTCGCTGACGCAGAAGAAACCAAACGTTTGGTCGAGCGGGAAGGATCAGAAGCCAAGCTCGTCGCAGGCGATGTTGGCGACAAGTCATTCTGTCAGGATGCAGTCGAGAGCATAGTGTCCGAGTTCGGCCAACTCGACTGTCTCATCAACAACGCCGCCGAGCAGCACGCACGCGACGAGGTCGAGGATATCCCTGAAGAGCAGCTCGTGCGGACGTTCCGAACGAATATTTTCGGACAGTTTTTCTGCGTACAGGCAGCTCTGCCGCACCTCACCGAAGGTTCGACGATCATTAACACTACATCGGTCACGGCCTATCGTGGTCAGGACCTGTTGCTGGACTATGCTTCGACAAAAGGTGCCATCCTCGCGTTTACGCGCGCGTTGTCGTCAAAGCTTGCGCCGAAGAAGATTCGCGTCAATGGCGTGGCCCCCGGTCCGATCTGGACACCGCTGATCCCGGCCTCGTTCCCGGAGGACAAAGTTGACGCGTTCGGGACCGATAGTCCTTTCGGCCGACCCGGGCAACCGTGAGAGGTCGCACCGTCTTTCCTGTTTTTGGCATGTGAGGATTCCAGCTACATGACCGGACAGGTTCTGCATCCCAATGGTGGAGATCTTATCGGTGGATAATCGAGAGCGGCTGACTACGCCTCAGCGTTGTTGGTTTGTCCTTTCAAGATAAGCCACCGATAGATGCCTACGATATTGATGACAGTCAGGACGACGTTCTGTATCGCCAACGGGGTTTCTCCCGCCTGCAACGCGAAACAGACCCAGGCGATTGAGGATGCGGTAAAGACGATGAAGCCGTATCCTGTCAGCTTCCGACCGAGATTCAGAGAGACAATGACTGCAGCAGCTATTCCGGTGAGGGTCGCGAACCACTGAACCATATCCTGCATCGTTTCTCAGCTCCTTGGATAGACCACCGCGCGACGCTTAGGGTCATGCTGTCAGCAGACCAGCACGGACCGTCGTTGTTTCACTCCATTTGACTTTTAGGTGGGATGTTCGGGGATGCTTCAAGCTACCTTGAAGCGGCAGATAAGGATTTCTGTGATGCCGTCCGAATGGACAGTCTTCATTGCATCCCTTCGGGACCCCTCTCGTGAGGGTCGCGCTGCTCACGTGGTTTTACCCACCCGGCGGGTCTGGCTTGGGGCGCGCAGCGCATATGATCGCGCACGGCTTGCGCGAGACCGGATGTTCGGTGAGCGTCATCACCGCGTCGAAACCCCTTGGGTTTCGGGAAAACGACACAGACGTCGAAATCATCGGTTGCGCTCCACCAGAGAAAGGGGTCGGCGGCTTCCTGCGTCGGCGGGCCTGCGGCGGGCATCTTGTGGCACCGTGGCATTTTCAGAAAGTGGTGCGCGATTTACGTCAGGAAAAACCCTTCGATATCATTGAGGCAACGAACTGGTACGCGCCGGCTGCGCTCCTGACGAGCCACGAGACGCCAATTGTCATCCGCAACAGCACGCCAGCGATCGACACAGGGTCCTCTGCCATCGGCGTGCGCAATTTGATCGATCTCCGATTTGCTCACGCCTTAGAGGCGTGGACCGCAAGGCGCGCCAGCGCTCTCATCTCGAACACGGTGACGCATCACCGCATGATCGAACAAACCTATCGTATTCCTTCCGCAAAGCCGCACTCTGTCGTCGAATTGGCCCTCGATCCCACACTCTTGGCGCGCAGCCGAGACGTCGGTCTTGATCCCGTAACTGCGCCCAGATTCCTGTTCATTGGTCGCGACGAGCGGCGCAAGGGGTTTCGGGAGATGCTCGAGGCCTTTGTCCGGATTGTCAGCGCACAGAAGCGCGCCGATCGACCCGCTCCGTGCCTTACAATCGTTGGCGTCGACGAGGATGCGGTCAGTGCACTCCTGACCCGCAATCCCGAAGGCCATCATGCCTGTCGCTATATTCGTTGCTTCCCAGCTGTTGCCGACGAAACGCTGCATGATCTCTATGAAGAGGCAAGCATTGTTCTCGCGCCATCGCGCTATGAGTCCTACGGTCTGGTCTACCGCGAAGCAGCGGCCTTCGGCCGACCACTGGTCGCATGCGCAGAGGACCCAGCCGCAGTACAATTCGTCGAGCGGGCCAATTGTGGTGTTCTGGCGAAAGACTGTTCTGCGCAGTCCATTCAGACGGCGATTGAATTGCTATCAGCAGACCTCGAACTGCAGAGACAATTGAGCGCGAATGGGCGTCAGCATGCCCCGACCCTGACCCGCCGTCGGCTGGGCGAAGAAACGCTGAAAGTCTATCGCTCAGTCCTCGCTGGTCGTCAGTACATCTTGGCGACAGCCGCGCGGACGAAGACGGCCCGCTAAGTCGGATGCCAGTTGAGCCGCCCCTTAGTCTGCTGATCGAGAACCCAGGCTTTCTCAGCGTCCCAGCTATGTCCGCCCCACCCGGCAAAGGTAAACCCATAGAGATCGACACTTGTATCCCGCGCGCAGCGTTCCAGGCAGGCAAATGCCGCGAGGTACCCGGTGCTGGGGTTGATCTGCGCGCCATTGGCTCCCTGGGCGCACAATGCATTTGTTGCCGCTGAAAAGGTTTCTGAAGCAAGCGTGCGAACGATTTTGCCAAGGGGTCGAAGCGCGGCACGCATATCCCATTCGAAGTTCAAGCAATTGACGGATTGGCCAATGCCATTGTCCATGATGGCGAGAGATGGCTGCCGGTTTGGGGCGGCCAAAGGCAGCGTGATGTAGGATGTCCGTGCGAGATAATCGCGCGACCAGAACGCTTCCGAACGCAACCATTCCAGAGGCTGACCCCCGCAGTTGATGAGATAGAGCTCGTCGATCCGCGTGCCCGTCACATCGCCATAGCCGAACGCATTGTTAAACCGCACCACATAATCCGCGCCATCAATGAGCGAAGACCGGTCCTCTTCAGTCGGCGCGTTTCCAACGATGGCGATGCGGTTTGGCATATCTTGTCACTCCATCAGTCGGCCTCGCCTTCTCGTTGCTAAGGCAAGATCCCAACCAGCAGCAAAAGCGAGCAGTCAAACGAGGGCTTGATATGGCATAATTATACCAAACCTTCTGACGGGACCGTCTTGATGAATAAGCAAAGAAATGGATTTGGCATCAATCTAGATTGAGGGCGCGCCGGTCCATCCTGCGATACTCGGCGGCAGTTGCAGGAGAATGCTTTGATACGTGTCCATGTCGCCGTACCGGTTCGTGACGAGGAGGCTGGTTTGCCAGGCCTGCTGCAGTCGCTGGCTTGCCAGGCCGGATGCGATGCGATCGAGCTAACTGTGCATCTTCTCTTCGATGGGTGCCGGGATGGTGGACTCGCGTTTGCGCGGCACGTTTTCGAGACCGGTTCTCTTGCGGGCAAAGCATCGCTGGTCTCTCGGGCTGGGTCACCGAATGCCGGTCGTGCGCGGCGCTTGGCGGTGGAACATGCCTTAGAGGGCAGCGAGCAAGAGGATGACGCGATTCTGCTGACAACGGATGCGGACACGGTCCCCGACGCCGATTGGGTTCGAAACGCAGTCGCAGCTCTGCGTGAGGTCGATGTCGTTGCCGGCTATACGGCCCGGGATCGTGCGGCGGTGCTGCCAGCGCGCGACGCGCTGGAGACCTATCTCGAAGACCTGCACTGCCTGCGGCGTCAAATCGACGTCATTCCCTACGATCCGGCACCATCCCATCCGTGGGTTGGTGGGGCCAATTTGGGATTTCGCGTGAACGCCTACCGACAACTTGACGGGTTTGCGCCAATCGCGAGCGGAGAGGACAAGGATATCGTGGATCGTGCGCGCCACTTGGGTCTACGCGTACGCCATGACAGGGCGATGCGGGTCGTGACCTCATCTCGCATGAACGGTCGAGCGAAAGGGGGTTTGGCCGACGCCTTGCGCTTCATGGCGGACGAGGTCGAGGAACCTCGGGTCGAACACCCCGCCGACGCCGCGCGGCAATATGCCCGCCATGCGTTTGCGCGGAAGGTCTATGCACAGCGAAAGGGTCAATGCGATTGGACTCGGGCAGAACAAGCTCTCGGAGCAACCCAGGAACTGCGACCCTTGGCGAAGGAGGCACCCAACGCCGACGCTTTTGCCATGAAGGCGGTTCCCGCTCACGAGACGACGCGTGATGTGGCGCTGTCAGAGGCTGCGGCCATACTCACAACTCTGAACGCCAATCAGTTCCGTGTGTGAGAGATGCGCCACAGCGGCCCGAGCCGCCGACCTTCCGAACCGGGCGGAGTGCCCGGACAATGCCAAATTCATTCGCCAGTGCGTCGCTCAGCTCGACGCAGGCCGATCCCGGCAAGATCCCGGTACTTTTGAAGAGATGGCCGATCTTCTTCACCGCCTGTTTCGTGCGGGTCGGCACGACATCGCGCTTGGACGTCTTTTCGAAGGCCATGTGGATGCGTGGCAAATTCTGTATCGGTATGGCGGCCGTGATCAGTTCGAAGCGCTGGAACGCGGAGATGGCTCCCATACCATCCTGGGTGTGTGGAATGCCGAGGGCCCGGGCTACACGCTTGAACCGTCCGAAAAGGGCCTGACGGGCGGCAAGAGCTACGCTTCCGGTGCCGGTATTCTGACCCATGCGCTTGTCACGAGCGCCGCTGGAACGCCGCAGACACAGCTCCACTTGATCGATCTTGAACAGAACCCGGGCAGTGTTGATGAGTCTTGGTGGCGTGTTTCGGGAATGCGACACTCCGATACCCATCGCGTTGAATGGCGCGAAACAGAATCTTTGACAATAGGGAACCCCGGCGACTACGAATGCGAGCCATGGTTCAGTGCTGGCGCACTGCGCTTTGCAACCGTGCAGATCGGCGGCCTGACAGGGTTGCTGGACGCGGTCCGCGATCATTTGACCCGACTGAACCGCGCGGACGATATCGTTCAGCAGCGGAGACTTGCGGCACTCCATGGCGAAGCGAGCGCAGCTTTAGCATTGGCGCTTTCCGCCGGTCACACATGGATGTTAGAAGGTGACGCCTTCGACAAGACGATCGTCGCGAACCTGCGCAACGTGGTCTACGCGGCTTGCGAGCGGGGGATCGCTCTGGCGCAACAGGCCTGTGGGACCGCGGCTTATTTCGAGGACAGTCCGGTCTGCCGGTTCGCACAGGATCTTGGTATGTATATTCGTCAGCCTGGGCCCGATGCGCAGCTGGCAAAAGTCGGAGCGGCGGTCGCGAGCGGCTCGCTGGATGTTTGGCCTTGCGCGCCCTGAACCTCGACGGTGTGCACCATGCGGTCGTGGTGGCTCCGCACTCCGATGACGAGACGATCGGCGCGTTCTTTACGATCTCCGCGCTGCGCCGACGTGGGGTGCGGGTCGATATTATCGTCGTGACCGATGGATCGGCCTCGCACCGCAACAGCCGCGCCTACCCTAGGAAAAAGCTCGTTGCCCTTCGGCAAGCGGAGACGCGCTCGGCCATGCAATTGGCAGGTGTGTCCCCTGCACATGTTGCCTTTCTCGGTCTACCGGATGGTGGGCTGCGGGACCTGTCGAGGGAGGAACAGTATTACGCACTGCGCCGCTTACGTGCGCGCCCGCGGCCCGATCTTCTGATCGTCCCCTCGGAACATGACGATCATCCTGACCACCGCACCGTCGCTGGTCTGTGTGACCGCTCCTGGCCTACCGCCATTCGACGGTTGCGCTACGTTGTCTGGCCGTCGCAAAGCTCTTCAGTGAACACTTTTGGAAGCGAAACTGAACTCTATGGCTCCGCGGCAGCGAAACGCGCAGCGCTTCGCCGATATCGCAGCCAGACGGAATTGATACGCGACGATCCGGACGGGTTTTGCCTGACCCCGGAGATGATCGCGCGGATGTGCCAGCCCTGTGAGCGGTTCGCATGTTGATGAGGGAACGCGCCACGCTCGATCATTTCGATCGGTTGTTTACGGGCGCGGCAGACCCTTGGGGCACCCGCACGTCCCGCGACGAAGCTCATAAGCGAAGGGTTGTTCTTCGGATGCTGGGGACCCAGACACACGGTCGCGTCCTTGAACTGGGCTGCGGCAACGGAAGCAACAGTCAGGTCCTAGCCAGCCGAGCACTATCGCTCGATGCCTGCGATGGATCGAAAGCCGCGCTTCGCCGCGCCGACCAAACCGTGGGCGGCCTTTCGCGGGTTAAGCTGCATCACCTGCCCCTGCCCAGCCGTTTTCCCAGATCGACCTACGATGCCATCGTCATTGCGGAAATGCTTTACTATCTCGACGATCGCACCCTGGCCTTCGTCATGAGAGAGATCGAGCGAAGCCTTCGGCCCGGCGGTTCCCTCGTCCTGTGCCATCATCATCGCCAGTTCGCGGATGCAGCTCAGAAGCAGCCAGGATTTCATGCCCGTTTCACAAGGCGTTCCCGGATCAACTGGCAATCTGGTACGCGGCACCGTACGTCGCGTTGGGAGGCCCAGACCTTTTGGCGGCCAAGAAACCGGATTGGAGATACGAGATGACCATTTTGCCCGAAAGCTGGAGTGATCTGTGGCAGGCGATTGCCGGAGGTATTCTCGCCTATGGCGCGATCCTGATCGCGGTACGTCTGGTCGGCCTGCGGAGCTTCGCAAAAATGGCACCGCATGATTTTGCGGTCACGGTGGCGATCGGCTCGGTTCTAGCTAGCGCCGCGTTGGCCAACTCCACGCCACTCCTCATTCCTCTCGCCGCCATCGCGGTGCTGTTTAGCCTACAATGGGTGATGTCCCTCCTTATCACACGATCGGATCGCTTCGAACGGCTGGTGATCAACGATCCGGTGCTGCTGATGCACGGATCCAATGTCCTGCATGAGAACCTGAAACGAACCAAGGTTAGCGAAAGCGATCTGCACGCCAAGCTGCGCGAGGCCAATGTGACGCAGTTCGATCAGGTGCTCGCGGTGGTCTTCGAGACTACCGGAGATATTTCAGTCCTGCACAACGATCGCAGCGATACGCTGGATGAACGTCTGCTTGCGGGCGTTCAGCGCAGCGAAAACGAGAGGGCCCACTAAGGTGCGAAGGCTGACAACAATGCGACATCGTCCTGATGCCGCGCCGCCTCCTGACCCAGTTGGTCATAGCGCTCGGACCGTGCCTGGACCCGATCGCGCTCCATCTGATGATCGATCATGCCGTGTTGTGAGACAATGGTACGATCCCCTTGCCCGCAAACACTGGGCCGCTCGTGAACGCGGCCTTCGAAAAGCACGTCACGCCGGATCAGACGATATTGGATATCCGGAAAGAGATCGCTGAGGCGATCATCGACATAGTTGCGCCGCGGGAAGCCAACGGCAAGATAGCCTGACATCTGGGCAGCGCTCGCAAGATGCGGCAGGACTGCGCAGAAGTCGGCCGAGACGTCTTCGTCCGTGTCGAGATGGAACACCCATGAACCCTTTGCAGCCGAAGTTCCCACATTGCGCTGAGCTGCAAAATTGCCATCGAGAGGCCGTCCGAAAAGACGGACTTTGTCATCCGAACGGTCGCATTTCGTACTGCTGTCCAGAACGATAACGATATCGGTGAACGTACGTTCGTAGCGATCACGGAGGCCCGGCACCGCAGGATCGCCTGCCCGGGCCAGAACGACCAGGCTGACAGAGGTCTGTACGAAGCTCTCCAACGGTTTGAATTCAGGAACATCGCGCGGGTCATCCGCAAGCCAATGCTGTGAATGCCAACTGCCTGTCAGCCACCGATTATGCGTTGTTCCTGCGATCCGGAGAGTACGGACTGTCGCACGCCAATGGCCATGTCCAACAGGTCGTCGTCCTGTAGGGAACGACTGGACCGCAGACTGAAGCAAGTCTGACTCGTCCGCGTGACACAGCGACCCGTCGATAGGAAGCCGCATGTCGCAATATCGGCAACGTCTCCAGCCGGGAAAATCTTCGGTCCAGGACCGGGCGCCGCAACAGAAGCACCGGGTGTCCACTGACGAGACTGGCAAGTGCGCCGCGATCACGCCCGCAGTCTTTCCGGCCTCTGAAGCAGGGAATGGTATGCGTTGAGATACCCGTCTACCATGTGCTCGGATGTAAAGCGCCGCTCGAAGGCCTGCCGCACTTTGCGGCGATCGAGTGTCTGGGCGCGCGCGACCGCCCGGACCGCACCCTCCACCGAGTCAACAATGAAGCCGCTGACGCCGTCATCGATGACCTCTTCGACACTGCCATTGCGCCAAGCGACCACGGGCGTTCCGCAAGCCATGGCTTCGATCATCACCAACCCAAACGGTTCCGGCCAGTCAATGGGGAAGACAAACACGGATGCTTCGCCCAGAAAGGCCTGTTTCTGATCCTGTGCGATTGGACCCAGATAGGTCGCGGACTCGTTAAGAAGCGGTTCGACCTCGGTCACGAAATAATCCGGATTGCCGACATCCACGGTGCCGCCGAGCCGGATCGGCAGCCCCGCCCTGCGGGCAATCTCGATGGCGAGATCAGGCCGTTTCTGATCGGTCATGCGGCCGAGAAACGCGCAGTAGCCACCGGCCCCGTCATCGAGTTGAAGCTGATTTGCGGGGATACCGTGGTGAACGATATCGAGACAGTTGGACGTTGGCAGCGCAGTCGCCTGCGCCTTGGAGATCGCCACCACCTTTTGATTTCCGAAATGATCGAAATAGACCTGCCGGTCGAGCTCGTCGGCGCGCCAGTGGATCGTCATGATGGTCTTGTGCCGCCAAGGCCGCAACACGGCGGCGTGGTAAAGCTCGGTGTGGCAATGGATGATGTCGAATTCGCCCGCCCGCGCCGCGACTTGGTCGAGCATCACGCATTCCTTCGCAGAGGGCATCGAGGGCGGCGCATCTTTGATCGCAGCGACAGGCAAACCTTGCGAAACAAGATCGGCCTCCGTGTTCGAACCCTCGGCAGCGAAGAGGGCGACGTCGTGCCCACGGGCAACGAGTCCGTTCGTCAGATCGCAAACGACCCGTTCGGTGCCGCCATGATCGGATGGCGGCACCGGAAAAATCAGAGGGGCGATCTGCGCGATCCGCAACCTTATGCCGCCGCTTCGTTGATGCCGGAGGTTGCCAGTTCAGTCATGTGGCGATCGCCGCCATAGCAGGCGTCGAGACACTGCTCCAACGTACTTTTATCTTCGTTAAGATCAAGACGGCCCGCAAAGGCGGCAACGCATCCATAGCCTGCGATCGCGTAGTGCGCCATGCGCTGATATTGCGTGATGATCATCGCATCGCGTGCATCATCGTCACCGAACTCTTCTTCCAATGCATGGGCCTTCGCCTCTTCGACAAGCCCTTCCATCCCTTTGCAATGTTCTCCATCGGGGTCTTCATCATGGCCACGCACGATCCCGGCGACCTTGTCCATGCCGTCCCGAATACCTTTCACGCCGGTTCTCAACGCTTCCTTCAATTCCTCGTTGGTCGCCGCCTTGGCAAGTTCCGTTGTGACATCGGCAGATTGCTTGTTGGCGCTGTAGATATCCTGCAGCTGGTCGATATAGACGTCTTTGAGGCTGTCCATGCTCATGCGATTTCCCTTCGTGTCGAGGGGGTATCGTTGTCTTCAGCGAACAGCTCAAGCTCCTCGATATGCGCTTCGAGGTTCCTGTGCTGCTCGGTTGCAAAAGAGAAGGCGGGGCTCGAGGCATCCATCGGTCGGATGGCCTGGTCATAGGCATCGAGCAGTTGCCGCTCGCCGCGAATGACTTCGGCCACCACGGCGGCGTCGTCGTCAGAGACCTTGTCCTTCAATCCAAGGTACTGACGGTGGGCGGATGCGAGGATCGTGCCGTCATCCTCGAGGTCGATATCGGCCGAGGTCAGATACTCGCGTAGCTCAGAAGCATGGCGCGCTCGTCTCTTTTGTAGCTCTTCGAACAAAGATTGAAGGCGTGGACTATCAACAACCTCCGCGGCCTTTTCGTAACCGTCCCGGCTATCGATCACGGTCGTATAGAGTTCTTTCAGTGCGTCGGTTTCGGAATTCACGTTCTGTACCTTTCTTTAGATGGGATCAATTCGGGCGGGGTTGCACTTTGCCGTTACCGACGATTTCGCGAAGCTGGTCGCAAATCGCACTTAAGGACTCGCCGCTCTTTCTCATCGCGTCGATCGCGTCGGCCCGGCCCAGTTGATCGGCAAATTCGGAGAGAAGATGGAAGCGCTGCGCTTCGTAAATCCCGATCTCGCTGCTGGAAAAAATGATGGCCACATCCACAAGCGATGGCTCCTCGAGCCCCTCGATCAGATCGAAAAAGTCGTCCACCATCGCTGGAACCGCTGTCGGTTCGCGCTGGCCGACCGCGCGTGGCAATTGCCGCAATGCGGCCTCGCTGCGATCGGCGTTGTCGCGAACGATATCGAGATAGAGGTTCAGAAGTTTGCGCAGGTCCTCATTCTGGGTGGCGGTCACCATTGAAGGAATGTGCTGCGCCAGAAAGCAGGCGCTGGAGTAGACGTCCCCGAGGCGCCGGGAGAAGAGATCCTGGGCGGTTTGCACGAACATAGGCACCCTCCTGAACGGTCGGCTGCGGGCAGACGACAAGGTTGAGGAGCAGTAGGCACTGCGCGTGCCGTATGTGCGTCAATCTATCTTGATAGAACCGTGTTTAGTGGCGCGGATTGAACGTGGATCATTTGGGGAACCAGGAGGTGTCGAGTTTCGCGTAGCGGTCGGAGAAATCGACCATGGATTTGAGCCTGTCCTCCTGCTCGAGCGTCAGCGTGTCCCCATCCCGGCTGATGAGACCTTCGTCTTCCATCTCGCGGATCGTCTTGCTGACATAGGTATGCGTCAGGCCGAGCGCGTCGCCCATCTCATGCTGGTTCATCGGCATGCGGATCATATCGGTCATCTGCTTGTTCGTAATCCGAAGCCGTGAGATCAGGTCGAGGAAGAAGTAAGAAAGACGCTCCCGAGCACTCATCCGTCCCATGGCGCGTAGCGTGTCAATGACACAGGCGTGGTCGCGATTGGCGATCGAGAACATCAGCGCGGTGAGCTTGGGCGATTCCTTGAAGATTGCGTCAAGCTTGCGCTTTGGGAACGGGCATAGGCAACCGTCTTCCGAGGCGCGAACATTGCATGTGGCTTCGGTGAAGGCGATGTCAGGGAAGCCGATGATGTCACCAGGATGGAGAACGCGCACGATCTGCCGACGCCCATCGGGCATGTCCGTATAGGAATAGAACCAGCCCTCCTTCACAACATAGAGGTATTTGAGCTCGTCCCCTTCGCTGTAGACTTCCTGATGACGGTGGTAGCCGCGCTCATGTTCTTCAAGCGACGCGAGTTGGTCTTCGGCGGTATCGTCGATATCGATGTAGTACGAGAGCTTCTCGACAAGGCAGCTTTGGGAATCGTCCGACATTCTGGTCCTTTCTCACAAGACCAGGTTCAGTCGTGGTCTCCATGTGCATTCGAATTCCGGTCTAGGACAGACGTTCGTAGACCGCACAATGTTTTGGTATCAGCCGGTCGAAGCGACCAAACCATATTGTCGCAGTCTAACATCAATATAGCGCAATGTCAGATCGTCTGTTCACGATTAGTCATGTGGCATGTTCATCATGCATGTGGCATTGCAGGGCTGCCTTCGGGCTCGGAACGTTCCCTATGGGGTGACGCCGGATACGGGTGGGCATATCAAGTATTTGCTCGAATTGGTGGATGCGGCGGAACGTCAATCGCCATCTTTGGAGCAGCAAATTATCGTCCGGCGATTCGTCAACGATAAACTCGGCGCGCACTACGCAGAGCGGGAGGAGCAGATTTCAGCCCGCTCATCGATCATTCGCATCAACGGCGCGAGCGACGAGTATGTCGCCAAGGAGGACCTGCGGTTCGAACTGCCGGTTCTCGCAGACCATCTCGAAGCGCACATCCGCACCCTTCCTCGCCAGCCTGACGTCCTGCACGGTCACTATGCCGATGGGGGAGAGCTCGCCGTCGAGATGAAGCGCCGTCTCGGCATACCGGTCGTCTTTACCGCGCATTCCCTTGGCCATGTCAAAGCCAGGACTCTTGGCAGCGATGGTCTCTTCGGCACGCTTCGAGACCGCATCGACATGGAAGAACGCGTGATTGCTGCGGCTGATCGGATTATCACAAGTTCGATGGACGAGGCGGAACTGCAGTACGGCTTCTACTCTTCGGTCCGGCCAGAACGCGTTCGCGTCAACCCGCCCGGTTGCGATCTTGAGAGGTTCAGAAGCTGCTGCGATGGGAGCCGGATTTGCAGAGAAGCGCACAACCAATTCCTGATCGATCCCGACAAACGGCCCATCCTCGCGCTGGCACGGCCCGTCCATAAGAAAAACCTCGCAGGGTTGGTGCGCGCCTTTGGCGAGGACCTCCGGCTGCAGGACGCGGCAAACCTGATCATCTATGCCGGAACCCGCGAGAAAATCGCCGAGGAGGATACGGAACCGCGCGAGGTTCTGACGGAACTGCTCACACTTATCGACGACTATGATCTTTGGGGAAAGGTCGCCTTTCCCAAAACGCACCGGGAGGAGGATGTGGCCGGAATTTATCGCGATGCAGCGGAGCGGCGTGGTGTGTTCGCCAATGTTGCGCTGAACGAGCCTTTCGGCCTGACGTTCCTGGAAGCGGCAGCGTCGGGCCTGCCGGTCGTCGCGACGAACAGTGGCGGGTCCAACGATATCCTTGCGCGGTGCCACAATGGGGTTCTCGTCGATCCAATAAACACGCATGCAATTGGAGAGGCGATCTTGGGCCTTCTCAGTGATAACGACGTGTGGGACCGGGCGGCGCGCAATGGGTTGTCGGCCTGCGATTTCTATTCCTGGGATCGTCACGCAACGGAGTATCTGGCAGAACTCGCCCCGTTTGTCGCCCCCCAAGAAACCGTTCGACTTTCTCGATCGCAGCGCCGGTTCGACACCATGCTGGTCTGCGACATCGACAATACGCTGACGGGAGATCGAGCGGCCCTTCACCGGTTGGAAACCTGGTTGCGGTCTCACTCCGATACCGCTTTCGGGATCGCGACCGGCCGGTCGCTCCATAGTGCGATCGACATCATACGGCAGTGGGACATTCCGACACCGCAGTTTCTGATTACCTCGGTCGGCTCGGAAATCTACTGGATCCAGGATAACGCGTTTCGTGAGATCGAACGTGAAAGTGGCTGGCCCCCACTTGGTCGCGGAGCCTGGGATCCGGATGGTATCGAAACTACTCTTGAGCGATTTGACTGGCTAGAGCCGCAACCGAAGCAGGAACAACGCAGCTTCAAGCGCAGCTACTACCTGTATGAGATCGACCGATGCCGCGACGTTCGAAAAGCACTGGAGGAGGCCGGGCTCGAATTCGAGCTGATATATTCGCATGGCCGGTTCTTGGACTTGCTGCCGGGTGGTGTGTCGAAGGGCCATGCGATCCACCATGTCGCGAACCGGCTTAGCATCTCACCTTCCGACATCTGGGCCGCCGGGGATTCCGGCAACGACATCCACATGCTCGAAATGGTCGGCAAACCGATCATCGTCGGCAATCATTCTTCGGAACTTGCCCACCTAAAGTCGCATCAGGCGAGTTATTTCGCGAAAAATCACTTCGCGGCGGGCGTTCTAGAAGGTCTGGCGCATGACTGGACCCGGGGGATGTCGTGACCGCGAGCATTTGCACCATTGCGCGGGGGAGAGAGTCGCATCTGCGCCATCTCATCACCGGCATGACCCGGCAAACGGTAGCACCAACGGAACTGGTCATCGCTCATATGCAGCCCGACCCGTTCGCCGAGCTTCCAGACACGGATTTTCCCGTCCGCCAAGTGCAGGTGGACGGGTCTCGCCCCCGACTGGCGGCGGCGCGCAATGCTGCCGCGAGTACCGCAAAGGGCAAGGCTCTGATATTTCTCGACGTGGACTGTATTCCACTGCCCGGTCTGGTCGAAGCCTATCTGGACGCTATGGCGGTCGACCGCTGTCTCATGGGAGAGACACGGTATCTGGCCGAAGACCATCGACCCGGCACCATGACGTCTGAAGCTCTCTGGGGGGTGAGCGAACAACATCCGGCGCGACGGTTTGAAGACGTCCTGGGGCGCGGTATCCGACGGATACCAATGGCGACGGAATTCTGGAGCCTGTCATTCGCACTCCAGGCTGAAACCTTCTGGCGGCTTGGTGGTTTTGACGAGATTTTTGAAGGGTATGGGGGTGAGGATACTGACTTTGCAGTGCGTCTCGATCAATCGGATATTGGCCTCCATTGGGTGCCGAACGCCCGCGCCGTCCATCAATGGCATGCGGTCGAAAAACCCCCGCTCACCCATCTCGAGGACATCATGCGAAACGCCAATCTGTTTCGACAGAAGCATGGGTCGTGGTGCATGGACTATTGGCTGAACCAGCTCGTCGAGGCTGGTTTTATCGTCTGGGGCGAAGACCTAATCGAAATTATCCGACAGCCGTCAGCCGACGAGCGACAGGCTGCTCTCTGCGACGGCTCGGTCCGCTACAGCTGAATCATCCGCCCAGAGATGCGCGTCGAGCGCGATCAGATGGTCCGCAATCTTGTTTGCAGCCTTGGGGTCGAACAGCGGTATGAGCTGACCCGTGCCCAGTTCGAGCGTTGCCACGATTGCATTCTGCCATTGCCGGTTGCTTGCCGGCCATTTGGAGAGGACGTGGGCCGAGCCAAGCCTTGCAAGCTCCCTACCCTTCGCCACTTGCTCATCATAATAACGCCATTCCGGGATGCAGAGAAACGGTCGCCCGACCCGGGCAATCTCATGACATGTATTGTCGCCCGCCGAGGCGACGACGACATCCGCAGCGGCAAGATAATCGAGGACATTCTCTACCCATCCGCATTGCCGCAAATTGGTAAACTCGGTCTCATGGCCCTCGAGTTGTACTGGCCCGACGGTCAGCCAAAGCGCGTCCGGTAACGCCCGGGCGGCCATGGTCAGTGAGGCATAGTTTGCACCGCTGCCGCCTCCGCCAGAAAGAGTTAGGATGATCTGACGATCCTCCGGGAGCCCGAGTTTCGTCCGTGCCTTCGCCTTTTCCGGCACCGCATCAAGACTGGTGCACAAACCGCCAGAATAGAACGTCTTGGCACGAGCCCAGTCCGGATAGTCGGGCTGTTCGAGATCAGCATGGAAGGGCGCGATCATGCCAACACAAGCCTGATAGGCCGCAGTATGGCTTGCATCGGACCGGTCGCCATGCATGCGGATTTTGACGGACGGCACCGAGCATAGCCGCGCCAGCAACGCCCATTCGACCGAAACATCATTGATCATTAGCCCGGGATTGTCGCGTTTGAAAGCACCGACGATTGCTTCTGCATTGGCCTTCAAGGCCGGTGAGCCAAGAGGCACGCATTGTGTGACATCGGGCGTTTGCTGGTTATGCAGCGCACCCGTTGCACTCGGATCGCCGATGGCGTTGGGCAGCTCGACGAAGAAGATGCGCTCGTCGAAATCGCCAAAGATCGTGCGATCCGCACTGAGTATCGTGATCGGACGGTCATCGAGATGCCTTATGATTTCTTCGCAGCGCCGTGCATGGCCGCGTCCCTGATGATGCACGAAAAAAACAAACGGACGCGACATGGGAACTCCTTCAAGAGCGGTCAGGCAGACGTCCAGACTAGGACCTTGGTGTGTCAGGGCGTCAATCCAGATTGAAGTTTGATTTGCGCCCGGTTCTAACCTTCCAACTGCGAACGGGTGGGCCTAAAGCAGCTGCTGTGGAAATCCCTGCGTACGGGATCCGGTTCATACGGGTGCCAAAATCGGGCGATTTTCGATTACGAAACTTTTAGCTGCCACAGCCATAAGTCTCGCGCTTGGCACCGCTGCCTTTGCCGATGCCCATTCCGGGATGATGGCCACCTACGACTCTGCCCAAGGTCAGGACCTCTACGCTTCCGAGCTGATCGGTATGCGCGTCTATTCGGCCGAACAGGACTTCGATTCCTTCAACGCCGATACGGTCGTGCCGGACGATTCTGAAGCGAACTGGGACGATATCGGCGAGGTCAACGAGGTGATCCTCGCCCGGGACGGTCAGGTGAAGGCTGTCATCCTTGGTGTCGGAGGGTTCCTTGGGATCGGCGAGAAGGATGTCGCCGTTGATATGAAGAGCATCAAGTTCGTCAATGAGGACGATGATCCAGACGAATTCTTTCTCGTCGTGAAGACAAACAAGGATGCCTTGACCGACGCGCCGGCCTATGAGCGCCAGCGCGAAGCGGCGATGCAGGAAACCGAAACTGCGGCTGCGCAGACTGAGACGGCAACGCAGGATCCGGCCCGTCCGATGCTTGCGACCCCTGAGATCGAACGCGACGGCTACGCGGTTGCCACGCCGGATCAGATGACAACCGAAGATCTGACTGGCGCGCGCGTCTACGGCGCTAACGACGAAGACATCGGTGAGGTCAATGAGTTGCTCCTGGATGACAGTGGCAAAATCAAAGAGGCGGTCCTCGACATCGGTGGTTTCCTCGGTCTTGGCGAGCATCGGATCGCGGTCACGATGGACGAGCTGAAAATCATGCGCAGCGAGGATGGTGGCGATATCCGCGTCTACGTCAACGCGACCAAGGAAGAACTCGAAGCCCAGCCGGAATACGACGGCTGAGGCGATAGTCCCCCCGTGGATCGATTGGTCCACATTGTACTCTGTAACGAGTGCTCAAGCGCTTCCCTATGTCCCTGGGGAAGCGCGTTTTCTTCTTAGGACCGTCTGAACATCATCGAACTCACCTCAGTTATGTGCCAATGTGCTCGAGCTATGAACTCCCGCCGCCTATTGGGCGGTTTCCGAATCCGTTGGCGGGCGTTTCGAAACGGGTAGCCGGGCAAGCCCGCTGTCACCGTCGGCCAATGATTGGGCGTAGAATGATCCTTCTTCCGAGACCGAACCGCCCTCCACAAGGGCATGTTTTATCCGCTGCTTCTCAAGATTTTGAAGGTCGGAATTTGCGCCTTCGACAGTTTTGATCTTGTCCATTGAGTGCTCCCACACGGATGTGCTCTGGTCGGATGTCTAGCCTCCATTGGCTGAACCCTCTTCAAGCTAGCTTGATACAACGCGCGGCATCGGCACCGCGCTACACGGCAACTCAGCCGTCACCTGGTCGCGGGGCAAAGACGCTGCGGTCGTTAAGTTCTCGGGTTGGCTCCGATAAATTCCCAGGCGGCGTGCTCTTCAAGAGATTTGAAGGTTCGGGCATCGACCGGGATGAGTTTATCCATGAACCCGATCATCTTCTCCGCGTTGTCCGGCGCGCCGACGACGGCGTATTTTTCAACGTTGAACAGCGAACGCCAGCGCGATTCCAGAACGTCTCCATCGAAGATCGCATCCTTGTCGCTGCCTTCATAGCCGTCGAGCTTCATGAGCATGCTGACCTTTTCGTGCCGGTCGAAGGCGTCGTTCATGTACTTCGCCAGCTCCTCGGCATCGTCGTCGGAGACGTGACCGCTGATTTCAAAAGCATAGACCGTTTCCTGATCGGTCGGAATTTCTCGAACGGAGGGCAGTGTTAAGGTCATCGTGGGCATCCTTTTTGATCCAAGGTTGTTCGATTACTCCGGCTGGTCGCTACGTGGGCAGGGCGCTGCGGAGTCGCGTCTAGTATGGAACTGTCCATGGGACCTGGCGTTCCGCTAGATTGAAGCATGGCGACGCCGCACCATGTTCACAGCCAATAAGCTGGGATTGTCGGACCTGGGCCACAGACCCGGATCATCGCCGCGAACCATGGAAAGTCATTTGCCCTTGTGAAGACGTCTACACGATCATCAAAGCACATCGATGAACCGGCCCTGACCGTTGTCTGGTACAAGAAGGATTTGCGTTTGGAAGACCACGAGGCGCTTTGTGTCGCGAGCGCGGCCGGACGGGTGCTTCCGCTTTACGTCGTCGAACCGGACTACTGGGCACTTCCGGATACCAGCTACCGGCAATGGGGATTACTCCGAGGCGCCGTCGAGAGCCTCCGGGATCAGATCGCCGACCATGGCGGCCGCCTCACCATCCATATCGGAGCGGTTGTTGACGCCTTGAAGGAAATTCGTTCCGACCACGGCCCATTTCGGCTGGTCGCTCATATGGAAACCGGCAATGCTTGGACCTTTGCACGGGACAAACAGGTTCATTGCTGGTGCCGTGATCATGACATCGCGTTCGATGAGTTCCAACAATACGGCATCTGGCGTGGTCCTGCGCTCGATCGCAACAAATGGGCGAAACGCTGGGACGCCATGATGTCCGAATCGATCCGCCCAGTGCCGGAGAAGATCGACTGGGTGTCGTTCGGAGATGAGAAGCTGCTGGAGGCGAAGGACTTAGGCCTTAAGCATGATGGCATTCAGGATCTTCAACCGCCCGGGAGGGCGGCGGCTCTGAAAACGCTTGAAAGCTTTCTTTACGACCGCGGCGAACCATATCAGAAAGCGATGTCGAGCCCGGTGACCGGAGAGACGGCGTGCTCGCGGCTTTCTCCGCATCTTGTCGCGGGCAGCCTCTCCATGCGAGAGATTTACCAGGCAACTCTTAAACGGCAGGCCGAGATTGCGGAACTGCCCAAATCCGAACGCGGCCTGTGGCCAGGCGCGCTCAAATCCTTCATCGGTCGGCTGCATTGGCACTGCCATTTCATGCAAAAACTAGAGGCGGAGCCTGAGATCGAATGGCTGCCGATGGCGCGCATCTATGAAGGGTTGCGACCGCCGCCGAATGACGACGCCCGACTAACGGCCTTCGCCACGGGCCATACCGGATATCCCTTCGTCGATGCCTGCATGCGCTACCTGAAGGCGACCGGTTGGATCAATTTCCGCATGCGCGCGATGCTCATGTCGTTTGCTTCCTATAACCTCTGGCTCCCCTGGCAGCAATCGGGCGAGGTTCTGGCGCGGCTCTTCACGGACTACGAGCCCGGCATTCATTGGCCGCAAACTCAGATGCAGTCAGGTGAGACAGGGATAAATGCGGTGCGGATCTATTCGCCGGTAAAACAGGGCTACGATCAGGACCCGACCGGCGACTTCACGCGCGCTTGGGTACCCGAACTTGCGGCTCTGGACGGGTCGGAGCTGCAGGAACCCTGGACGCTCGACAACCCCCCTTCAAACTACCCTGCACCGATTGTCGATTACCGCGAAACTACCAGGGATGCAAAGCAGCGCATCTATGCGCTGCGGCGCACGAGTGAAGCGAAGTCGGAGGCTGCTGAAGTCTTTGAAAAACATGGCAGCCGAAAACCGCGTGAACTCCGCGAACGTCGCTCGCGAAAGGCAGCCCAAAATGGTTGACTGGTCGCCTGACATCGCTGACCGCGTGAGGTCACTTAATGGGCGATCGGTTGAAAGGACCAAGACCGCCTACGTCCTTTGCTGGTTGCAACAGACGTTAAGGGCTTGGGACAACCCGGCCATTGATGCCGCGATTGACCTTGGAAATCAGTTGGGCCTGCCAGTTCTTGTGTATCATGGCATTCGCGAAGACTACCCTTACGCCTCTGACCGCCTGCATACATTTCTACTCGGCGCGAGCAGCGATTTACAGAAGAACTGCGAAACGCGTGGGCTACGCTGCGTGACCTATGTGGAACGTGACGGACAACGCGAGAAAGGTTTGGTCTATCGGTTGGCCGACAGCGCCGCAGCCGTCGTCACCGACGATCATCCTGTCTTCGTCGCCCGGATGCAGGCGCAACGCTTTGCAAACCGCTGTGAACGCGCGGTCTTTGCGGTGGACACTGCCCGTTTGGTGCCGACGCAATTGCTGCCCGATAAACTCTCGACGACGCCGGCGTTCCGCAAGGCCAGTGGCGAACTGCGGTCGCTCTACGAAGCTCATGCTGCCGACTTCGACAGCCAATGCCCTCTGTATGATGGAGAGGTGTGTTTTGAGGATGAAGGCTTGGCCGCCAAGTCCGACGCAGAGATTGGGTCGATTATCGCCGCATGTGCGATCGATCACACCCTGCCCCCCTGCGCCGGGTTTCCGCCGACAGCTGCGGCCGCTGAGAAAGCACTCACAGACTTCATTGACCATGCGCTGAAGACATATCCTTATCGCCGCAACAACCCGGCCGAAGAGGACGGCGTCTCCCGCTTGTCACCCTATCTGCATTTCGGCGTGATCGGGCCGCGCGTGATCACGGCGGCAGTTCGCGCGGCGGATGTGCCAGCCAACGCGAAGTGGAAATATCTCGACGAGCTTTTGACCTGGCGCGAATATTTTCACTATCTGGCCTATCAGGCAGACCACCCCGATAGTTTCCAGACGGTACCGGAGCGCCCGCGCCAATCGTTGCTGGACCACGCCGATGACGAACGCCCTGTTCTTTATTCCCTCACTGATTTCGTACACGGACGCACCGAGGACGAAACCTGGAACGCGGCGCAGCGCCAGTGGCTTGAGACCGGGTACATGCACAACAATCTGCGTATGTATTGGGGCAAGCAGATCATCAAGTGGACGCGGGATCCGGAGACCGCTTGGAAAACCGCCTGCTATCTCAACGACCGCCTATCCCTCGACGGACGGGACCCGGCGACCTACGGCAATATGCGATGGGTTTTTGGCATGTCCAAACCGAGCTACCGCGAACAGCCAATCTACGGCTGGGTGCCGCCGAAATCCGACCGGGCTATCCGCAAACGACCGGGAGCAGTAGAATGGTTGGAAAATTGGGCGAAGAGAAAGACTGTGTCTATCTGTCACATCCCGGCAGGTAATATGGTTGTTTCTTGAACAGTTCCGGCTTGAGTTTGTGCCAGTCCTTCATCGCCTGTAAGGGCGTCTTGCTGCCCAAGGCTGACTGCGGCAGTTGCTGGTTGTAGAGCCAGACGTAGCGGTGCAGCGTCGTCTCCAGTTCTTCACCTGATTTGAAATGGTGGCTTTGAAGCACGTCTTCGATGCGGCCATTGAAGCGCTCGACCATGCCGTTTGTCTGAGGCGACCTCGGCGGAGTAAGGCGATGTTCGATGTCGAGGGCGGCGCACAGCGTGTCGAACTCGTGAGCGCCGGTCGCGACGCGCCTGCGCAAGCCGAAGAGGCGATCGGTGAACTCCTTGCCATTATCGGTCAAGACCGTGCGGATGCGCAGCGGACAAGCGCGCTCCAGGTCACGCAGGAAGCGCCGGGCGTTGGCCGCAGTCTTGGCCCTGAATACGCGGATGAAGACCCAACGCGTCGCTCGGTCGATTGCCACGAAAAGATAGCGGCGTGAAGTTTCGTCAGCCATCTGAGGCAGGTATTTCACGTCTACGTGGATGTAGCCGGGCTCATAGGCTTTGAAGGCGCTGTGCTTCGGCTTCTGTCCCTTCGCCTTGAGATCGCGCAGGTTTCCAACGCCATGCCGACGCAGGCAGCGGTCCAGCCCAGAGCGCGAGGCATTCGGATTGAGAAACTCGCGCACCACCGCCAGCAGGTCGTCCAGCGACACCAGCAGCGTCGTGCGCAGCGCCACGGCGACGGCCTCCTGGGCCGGGGTCAGCGTCGTTTGCAGGCGGTGCGGCGTATGGCTGCGGTCGTGAACGCTGTCGCGGTGTTTCCATTTATACACCGTCTGTTCAGTCGTGCCGAAGCGTGACGCCAGGGCCGATGCAGGCTCATCGCTCGCCTGGATTGCAGCCCTTATCTTGGGCGTCGTCGTCGCCTGCTTGTGAAGATGGATCAGCATGGTTGCACTCCGTCCCGAACGTCACTCAGAACCGATCTTGCCATGAAAAACGCAGATCGCCGAGGATCTATGTGATCATCCGGGATGGAACATCTATCGATGTGCCGGACGGCATGCCGCACGATTTGTTGTAGCGCTCATTAATCGGCATCTCAAACACAGATCAACGAGCTGGTTGCGACTTCAGGAGCATCAACCTGCCTTGAAACCAGTGGCGTGCCGGCACGTTAGACTTGCTCCGACGCTATCTCGCGTCTCCGCTCGGACGAGCTATTCGTCAGGGCGTCGATCCATGTAAACCAAGGAGGAGACCATGAACTGGGATCAGATCGAAGGCAAATGGCAACAGATGAAAGGCAAGGCTCAGGAGCAGTGGGGCGAGCTCACGAATGACGATCTCGACGTCGCTGCCGGGAAGCGTGACCAGCTCGCCGGTAAGGTTCAGGAGCGGTATGGCAAGACCAAGGAAGAGGCCGAAGAAGAGGTTGATCGCTGGCAGCGGTCGCTCTGACGCTCTTTGCCGAGGTGCAAGAGAGGAACCCGCCTTCACGGCGGGTTTTTCTTGAACGAGCTTTGCCGACCGGGGCATCGTGCTTAGCATCGAGGTCTATCTACGTTTCACGCTGGAGACCTGAGTTAATGACATTGGAACAGCTTCTGATCTTCCTTCCGGCGGCGCTTCTGCTCGGTGCATCGCCCGGGGCGAACAACCTTCTGGCATTTGTCTCAGCGACCAAGGCCGGCTGGCGATTGACGGCAAAAAGTATCTTAGGCCGGCTCGCTGCATGGGCGGTGCTTGTCGTCCTGGTCTCCTTGAGTCTGGACGTGCTCCTGCGGACATCCGAGGTCGCGTTCCTCATTCTGAAATGGATCGGGGTCGCCTACCTGCTCTTTCTGGCCGTTCAGTTCTGGCGAGCGGATGTTTCGGCCGAGCTGAAGGCACCGGACGTATCCACTCTCATGCGCCGCGAATTCCTGACCTTGATGGGCGATCCAAAAGCCTATCTTCTCCTGACAGCCTTTCTGCTCCAATTCGTGTCCGATACTGCGCAGATGATGCCGCAGCTTTTTGCCCTTGGCGCGCTCTACCTGGTGGCCGAAGGGGTGGCCGCTTTGCTCTGGGTGTCGGCAGGTGCGCTTCTCGGCGTTCACGCTCTGACGCCTTTGAGACGACGGATCATCAACCGTGCATCTTCAGGTCTGATGGGGATCGCGGCTGTCCTCTTGGCCCGCAGCGAACGAACAGCATAGCCCTCAGCGAGGCGCCAACTTGTCAGGACGGTCATGCACGCAAGTTACCCTCGACAGGCAACATGATGATCGAGCAGGATCATGGATAAGAGGCGCAGTACCATTGACGACCATCAAATCGATGAGACGATGATGCGTCTCGCCGCCAAGCGCGGACCTGAAAAAACCATCTGTCCCTCGGAAGTCGCTCGTGAGATTGCCGGGAGTGATCCCGAGGCGTGGCGCCGGTTGATGGGTCCCATTCGCGATCGTGCGGTCGCCGCTGCGAAAACCGGTCGAATCGCAATTAAACAAGGCGGTCAACCTGTCGATCCGGATGACTTCTCCGGCATCTATCGTATTGCGATCCAGCCGAACTAGCGCGCCACGCGCCTACTCGCCAGAGATCTCTGCCCACCAATCAGCATATTCAGTGTTCTTGGGATGATATCGGGTCACATCCTCCGCGCCATCGTCCCACCAAACCGGTCCGCGTTCGCCGAGGCATTCCTTGGCGCGCTGCACTGCTGCTCGCGCTGCTCGCAAGTCGGCCTCGTTCGAGGCGTGTTTGACGGCGCGCCGGGCTTCCATCAGCTCCTTGACATAAGTCCGTCGCTCGCTGTCCGTTAGATTGGGGTTTGTGCAACGCCAAAGCCGGTTCTTCGCGACGAAGTATCGACCGTCTGGGGTGATAGGGTAGTCATTCTTCATGGCACTGAAATCCCCTCTTTCGCCCGGCACTGCACCTGAAAGTGCGAGCACGGGGTGAGGCGCTGATCAGGCCTGTTCCCCGAGTTTATCCGCCTTCTGCGCTCCCCGCGCGCCCATGGGTTCGTCAGGACCGGTGGTCGTATCGTGCCGGGTTTGCGCTTCCATCTCGGCATTAAGCTCCGCTCCCATGAGAATGATGAACGCAGACAACCACAGCCACATGAGGAGCACGATCACGCCGGCCAGACTGCCAAAAGTCTCGTTGTAGCTTCCGAAGTTGCTGACATAAATGGAGAACGCGATCGAGGCGACCAGCCATACCGCGCAGGCGAGGACCGCGCCCGGCGTCAGCCACTGCCATTCGGGCTTGTCCCGGTACGGACCGAACCGATAGAGGACGGCGAGGCCCAGGATCGTCAGAAGTGCCAAGAGGAGCCATCGTCCGATTTGAAGGACCAGCTCAACCCATGCCGGTAGGTCGATCGCTCCGAGCAAGGCAGGCACTGCCAATGCGGCCGCCAACCCTGCCAATATGCCGATGATCAGGAACAATGTCAGACCGAGCGTAAGCGCCGTTCGCTTGACGAAACCCCGCGTCTCTTCCTCGTCATAGGCCACGTTGAGACCTTCGATCAGGCTCGCCATGCCTTTGGATGCAGAATAGATCGCGATCGCGAAGCCGACGAAGAAGGCCAGACCCAGGCCGGCATTTTGGGATCCGGCCACGGCGACGGCCTGATCGAGAATGATCTGCGCGGCATCCTCGGGCATGAAAGAGGCGAGGGTTTCCAGTTGCGCCGTCACCTGCTCGGGTTCGAACACCAGCCCTGCCAGTGCCATGAGCGCCGTGATCGCGGGAAAGATTGCCATCAGGGCATAGAAGGCGACACCAGCCGAGATCAGGCCGACATGATCGGCCGCGATCTCGTCCTTTACCCGGAAGGCGATATCCTTCCAGCCCTTGGGCGGAATTTCCGCCGGCGTTTCCGCCTCACGTCCTCTGGCCACTACAGCTTCTCCATCACGATAGCGCTCATAGGAGCCCGGTCTGAGCATCGCCGAACAGATGACGCATCAGGACTTTGGCTTGCCAAGATCCTGTTTCTTTGCCTCATCCTTCGCGGCCTTGGTGACACGCTCGCCCGCCTTTTTAACGGTCTTTGCGGCAGACTTGGCAGCAGTTCTGGAAGACGCCTTCGAATCTGCCGTGTCTTTAACGTCCTTGGCAGCTTTTTTCACTTCTTCCCCAGCCGCTTTCGCAACCTCCGTCAGCTTGGACTTTTCTTGCTGGAACACGCGTTCGGCCTCGGCGATCGCTGCATCGCTCTGTTCGCCCAAATAGTCGTCTTCCATCTGCGTGCGCGGGAGAGCTGCAGCGACGGCGGCGCCCACAGCAAAGGCAAGCGCCCCTCCGATCAGCGGCTGATCGTCGTAAAGTTCGGCGGCACGCCGTTGACCTGTCCGGGCATGGCGTTGCGTAGCCTGGTAAGAGTCCCAAGCATGCTGCCGCGCCGTAACCACACGATTACGCGCCTCTTCGGAAAATTTCTCCGTCCCTTCAGACAGGCGATCACGAAGTGCCGCGGCCTGAGCTGTGGTGCGATCCGCCGCATCCGATACTCCTTCTTTTGCCGATTGTGCAGCCGAGGACACGGACTGTACCGTTTCCTTGACGGTCTTCCCGGCTGATTTCGCGGTATCTCCGAGCGATCCACCATCCGACCCAGAATTGTCGTCACCCAAATCCGAGGATGTGCGCGTGGTGCCATATGTCGTCTCGCCACCGGATCGCAGCCAGGCCGGTTCTGTATTACGATCCGACCGATGGTCGTTTCGATCATAGTCAAGCGCAGACCGGTCACGCCGATCCGATGCGAAGCGATATCTGCCATCGTAGTCGTCATGGCGGTCATCACGGCGCTCATAGCTTCTACGCTGCGACGCGGACCCACCGCCAAAGATCATCCAAGCGAGACCAATACCAGTCAGAGCCACGGCCATAGGGTTGTCCTTGACCGATTGCGAAACAGAGCGGCCGATATCACTGCCATTCTCGCGTAAATGGTCGGTGAACTGCCGGGCGAGCGTTTCCACAGAAAACTTGTCCTGTAAATCTTCGATCGTATTCGTCAGACCGGCGCGCTCGCGTTCGATGTCGCGTTCGATCTCTTCTGGGGTGCGGGTATCAGTCTTCATTGTAAGCCTCCTTCACGGCTTCGGCGTCGCGTTTGAGGTTCTCGGCGGTGCGGGTCGGTGCGAGGCTGCTCAACTTGAGATCGCTGGTGCCCTTGTGCGCCATCGCGTAGGCAATTCCGGCAAGCACCACGCCAACGATCAGCGCCGCCCAGCCGCCGTGTAGCCCGGCTTCAGTCAGGCCGGCGACCACGGCCGCGACGAGTACGTTCAAGGCGACAAGCGCGACCACCACCGCGCCGACGATGAGACCGATGGCGACACCGGCGGACTTCAGGTTTTCGTTGACCTCGGCCCGGGCGAGATCAACCTCGTTGCGTACAAGGGCGCTTACGTGACCGAGCGCGTCGCCAACGAGACCGCTTGCGGATTTTGACGTCTCACTCATGTCCGAGCGCCTTGTGATGTCGTGTGACCAGGCGTGACCGTGGATGTCGGCGTGCCGGAACGGTCGCTGACCGTCGAGGACGAGGTGGCCCCAAATTCCGACCGGCCTGACTGCGCGCTGCCATCGTTGCTCGCCTTCGCGAAGCGCACGGCGACAAAACCCAGAAGCGCGGCCGCACCGAGAAAGACCGTCGGATTGCGCCGTGCAAACCCGTTCAGATCGCCCACAATCTCACTCATATCCTTGTTCTTGATGGCGTCAGACACATCTGCGATCCCGTCCGCAATTTGCCCGAGGGTCCGCTCTTGCGGCGATCCCGATCGCATCTCGTCAGCCGCCTTCCGCAGGGCCGAAGCAACGTTGTGACCTTCTTCTGCCACGCTGTCTTTGTGGCTTTCAGCATAGGAGACGGCCTTGTCTTTCATGTCGGAGGCGTGAGACGCGGCCCTTTGCGACACATCGGATGCGATTTCTTTCGCATCGTCGGCAACCGACGTTGCGTCTTCGGTTTTCGATGATCGAGAAGGTGGGGTTGTCTTCGCGGATTTGGTAGGGGGGGTTGGGTCAGCCATATCGTCCTCCTTGTTTGCTATGCGATGAAGTTGAGGATCGCGAGAACAACCACGACCAGTCCGATAAGATAGAAAAGATTGTGCATCTGCGCGGGCTCCCTGAGTTTTGTTGGCAGCTTAGAGAAACCTGGCTGGTGCATTTCAATGTAGATTGACGGTTGCCGGCCTATCGCGCCTAGCCTGTGGAAATTGGCATACTGGACCCGTCGAGAGCAGCCGGGAGGACGTTCCCGGTTCGGCCACGGTTCAATAACAAAGGCGGGGAGTGGCCATGTGACATTGCAAAACCTGTTCGAGTTCAGTGCCTACCATCTCTGGCTTGCCGTCATTGGTGCCGTGATCGTTCTGGCCAGATGGCTGCCGCGACTTGTCTCCGACCGCGAACCTGCCGCCGCGCCGCTGATGATCCTGCTATCCGCACTCGCAGCCTTGATCATTCCGGAGCTTCCGCCCGTTCCCGATCCGCGGTCGCAGCCCAAACTCTGGGAGAGTGCGAGCGAGATTTGCGTGATTGCCGCCCTCTTCGGTGCGGGTATGCGCATCGACCGCCTCGGCCTCTTGAAGAAGTGGCGTCCAACCCTTCGCCTGCTGGTGATTGCCATGCCGCTGACGATCGCGGAAACGGCAATTCTCGGAGTTTCCTTGGGCGGGTTCACCCTCGCCGGGGCGTTGTTGCTCGGTGCGGTCCTGTCCCCGACCGATCCGGTCTTAGCCGCTGACGTTCAGGTCGGACCGCCGCAGGAGGGCGAAGAACATCCAGTGCGGTTCACCCTGACCACGGAAGCGACGCTGAATGACGGGCTGGCGTTTCCATTTGTCTATCTTGCTATGTCGGTCTTCGTCTATGGGGTCGCCGATACGGGCTGGCTGACAAACTGGCTGGCAATCGACGTCGCTTACAGGATCGCTGTGGGAACATTCCCCGGTTGGGTGTTCGGACAGGCTTTGGGTTATCTTCTCTTCTCGGTCCCAGGGGATGCCGCTCTGGCCGAAACCGGGTCAGGTGTGGTTGCAATTGCGGGTGTATTCCTGTGCTACGGTGCGACAGAGCTTGTCGAAGGCTATGGGTTCATTGCGGTTGCTGTCATGGGTCTTACCCTCCGCCGCGCTGAAGAGGACCACCACTTTCACAAGCGGCTCCACGACTTTTCCGAATCCATCGAGCACGCCCTGACCGCCCTTTTACTGATCGCCTTGGGCGCGGCGCTACCGCTCCTCCTGCCGGCCCTCGCATGGTCCGATATTGTCCTTGTGGTATTTTTGCTCGTCGTGGTGCGTCCAGTATTCGGATGGGCGTCAGGAACTGGGATGTCGTTGCCGAGGACGGATCGGGCGGTCATTTCCGTTTATGGCGTTCGCGGGATCGGATCGATCTATTATTTAGGCTATGCTCTTGGGTCCGAAAACTTCGGAGACGCTGACCGCCTTTGGGCCATCGTCGCGTTGACGATTGTTTTGTCGACCATGCTGCATGGCTTCTCGGTAGGCTGGGCGATGGATCAGATCAGCAGACGACGGTTACGCACCTAGCTACGAAAGCGTGTCTGCGAGATACGCCACGCACAAGCCTTTAGCCGTCCCGATCCCAAGCCCGGAGTTCTTTTAATTGGTGAAAGAACGCGTCCAGAGATTCGACGTCGGAGACCGCGAAACACCCTTCGATCGCGTTTGCCTCCAGGCCAGCCGCTTCGAAGAGCTTCTCGGCGTCATCCGTAAAGGCAATGAACTTTTTATGCGCGACAGCGTCGCTCACGAAATCCCGTGCCTCAGGAATGTCTGCGAGCTGCTCGGCCCCGTCTGCTGTCAAGATGACTGCAACGGCATCGAACAGGACGGACGGTCCGCCCTCGATTTTCTCGTCGGCTTCCAGCTCGCCATCGTCGCTCAAGCGCACACCGACGACGGTTGGAGCAACGATCTTGCAACTGCCGCCGACATCTTCGACCCACGATTGCAAGCCCGAGACGAGATCGGCATCCGCACCCTCTGAGACAAGAATGCCCAGCGTCCGTCCTGCAAAACTGTTGGGACCATTCTTCAGAATACTTAACGCATCCGAAGCGTCCAGGGACTGATCGGGCTTAACGAGGGGTTCAATCGCATCGGGCAGGTCCATACCAAGCGCGTCAGCAACGCTTTCCGCCAGGCCGTCATCAATGTTGCGCAGATGTGCGACAACGCGTTCGCGAATATCGGCGCGTTCGACCTTGCTGAGTTCGAAGGCCAACGCATCTTGCATGTGCCCCTGTTCGACCTCCGTCTGGCTGATATAGAACTGCCGTGCCTGACTGTAGTGATCGGCGAAGCTCTCCGGGCGCAGCCTAACCGCTTCGCCGCTCACCTCCTGCGGATGGTGCTTGTATCCGTTCTCCGGATCTTCTCGAGGACCGCCCTCGTCAGTGCCCCAGCTATTGGGTTCGTAGTTCGCGCGACCGCTCGGGTTGCGCATGGCCATGTGGCCGTCCTGCTGGAAATTCGCGAAGGGGCATTTCGGAGCGTTGACCGGAATATGCGTGAAGTTCGGCCCGCCGAGCCGCTTCAACTGCGTGTCGAGATAGGAGAAGTTCCGTCCCTGGAGCAGCGGATCGTTTGTAAATCCGATCCCGCGCACGACGTTCTGAGTGCAAAAAGCCACCTGCTCAGTCTCTGCAAAGAAATTGTCGACGTTCTCGTCCAGAACGAGCCGCCCAATGATGCGGACAGGCACCTCTTCCTCTGGGATAATCTTTGTCGGGTCGAGGACGTCGAAGGCGAAACTGTCGGCGAATTCCTGATCGAAGAGTTGCACGCCGAGTTCCCATTCCGGATAATCTCCAGCCTCGATCGCATTCCAGATGTCCCTTCGGTGGTAGTCCGGATCGGCACCATTGATCTTCACCGCTTCGTTCCAGAGTACTGATTGCATGCCGAGCTTCGGCTTCCAGTGGAACTTCACGAAGGTCGATTGATCGCCCTTCAACAGCCGGAAAGTGTGCACGCCAAAACCTTCCATAAAGCGCAAGGATCGGGGGATTGTCCGGTCGGACACGTGCCACATCACCATGTGCATACTCTCGGGCGTCAGCGAGACGAAATCCCAGAAATTGTCATGCGCCGATTGCGCTTGCGGAAAACCGCGATCCGGAGCCGGTTTGACCGAATGGATGAGATCGGGGAACTTGATCGCGTCTTGGATAAAAAAGACCGGAATATTATTGCCGACCAGGTCCCAATTACCTTCGCTGGTATAAAGCTTGACCGCAAAGCCGCGCACATCGCGGACAAGGTCCGGCGAGCCTGCGCTGCCGGCCACGGTCGACAGACGCATGAAGGCGGGCGTTTTCGTGCCGACTTCGGTCAAAACTTTCGCGTCCGTCACGTCGGACAGGTCGTCGGTCAGTTCGAAGTAGCCTCGCATTCCATAACCGCGGGCATGCACGACGCGTTCGGGAATGCGCTCATGATCGAAGTGGAAGAGCTTCTCGCGGAAATGAAAGTCTTCGACCAGCATCGGACCGCGGGTTCCGGCTTTCAGGTGGTTCTGATCATCGGCGACCGGCACACCCTGTTGCGTCGTCAGAGGGTCGTAGCCATCCGCCGTCGTCTGGTGCGACGCACCACCCTTGTTGAGTTCAACGTCATCCATTTTCGCCATCAAGCATCCTCCAGTCACGCGCGCCAAAAAGCGCAGGACCGTCGAGACCTGCGCGGATTTGATAAGAAGACTACTTTGTCTGATGGAAGCGGTTTCAATATAGCTTGACGGCACGCTGATCCGATCGACGTGGCAATCCATGAACAGGCGCAGATCCTGATCAATCATTTGCTCAAACTGTCCGCGACCGATCGCTGAAGAGCCGCACGTGAGGCGCTGAGTAATATGTCTTTGGTCGCCGTGACAATTTAAGGGAATAGAAGTGGGTTTGATTGTCACTTTGATCGGGCTCTTGTTGATCGGCCTCGTCGTCTTCGACTTCTTGGTCACGACGATCGGTGCAGCGTCCTTCAGCCCAATCTCGAAATGCGTCGCACGCGGCGCCTTCGCCGTCGTGAGACGGTTCCCGGATGGGGACCTGAAGCACCGGCTGTCTGGTGTTGCTGTGATGACGGCGATCGCAACCTGGTGGATTGTCGGACACGCGAGTGGATGGACGCTGGTATTTGCCGGGGTTGGACACGCAGTGGTCAATTCGGACACACAATCTGCAGCGTCGCTGATCGGTATCGCGTCCCATGTCGGTCATCTCCTGTCGACCGTCGGGGGTGGCGTGACTGAACCCCGAAATGCAGCTTGGTCTCTTCTTGGCGTGCTCGTCGGTGTAAACGGTATGGTGGTACTGACACTGTCCGTCAGCTTTGTATTGTCGACCACGCAGACCGTCGCGCGGGGTCGAGCGTTGCTCACCAAAGTCGACGTTGTCTCCCATGAGGGCGAACATGATGATCGGATGTTGTTGTTCGAGGTCGCCGATCTGGTCGCCATGCTAAATGCAGCGCCATTTGCGCTCTATTACTCTGCCGCCGACGCGGAAAGACGCCTGCCATCAGGTCTGACAAAACTCATGGATGATTGGCCACCGAGCAGTCAAGGTCATCTCCGTACCATTCTGGACGAACTTCCCTGGCTGGAATTGAGCGGGAACCAAGCCGATGTAGCGTCTGAATTCCGGTCCTGGGCCGCGCGCTATTCGGCGTCGCCGGGGCAGTGATCGTTGCGTTAGAAGGAACAGAAGTGGGTCTGTTCATCCGGTACGGGTGCGGAGTTGAAATCTTCCCGGTCGGGTATCCGCCCAAAGGCAATTTTCGCGCCCAGGTACCCGCCGGGAACGTCTGCCTTCGGCCCCAAAGAGATGGCTTCGGGCCCCAGACCATGCCGGAGCCGGTCCATGACCGCACTCACGCGTTCCCATTTTCGGCGTTCCACCGCGTTGGACCGGTCATGCGCCGCGGCGCCCGGCAGGTCAAACAGATCGCCCGTGGCCGACGCGTCGTCGACCAACCCATGCAACATCACACTGACTGAACGTGGTTTGAAGCCGCGCGAAGACCTTGCCTCGTCGAGCCCAGTCGTAACCGTCTTCAGGAAACACTGATCGTCCTGTGCCGGGGGAAAGCCGTATTCTCGTTGCCAGCGCAGGTTGTCGCCCTTGCTTGCGGTGCGAGTTCGGTAGCCGCCGCCGCGGAAGCTCAGCGTGAGCTTTGTGGCCCGAAGCTCAGCCCGGCGAAGACGGCGTCCTGCGCTGAGGCATAGCTGGCGCGCACAGATTGCAATCTTTGCGTCGCCGCGCCAGTCCAATGGTAACATGCGTGAATGGCCGAACATCCGCTTCTTCGTTTCCGGACGCTCGGAATGATAGCCGTGCAACCCATTCCAGAAGCGTTCACCTTCGACATTGCCCCAGATCGCACGAGCCTGTTTTGGAGCGAGCGCCCAAAGCCCCGAAAAATCTGTTACGTCGGCCGCAGCCAGGCGTTGTTCAATCCCTTCCGAAATACCAGGCATCTTACGAAGCTTCAGATCGCTCAACGCTTCAGGAAGATCGGCACCCTGAAGCAAGGCGAAACCATCCGGCTTGCTTTTTTCGGCGGCGATCTTGGCGAGCAGCTCGGTCGGGGCCATTCCGATAGAGCAGGTCAGCACGTCACTGAAATTCTCTGCGAGCGCACACTTGATACGCTCCGCTACGCCCTGACCCTCCGCCGCTTCGCTGGGCAGCAATTCGCAGACCAACTCATCAATCGACCGCACATGGGCAATAGGGAGACAGCTTTCGATCACCTCAAGGATGCGATCATGCAGCCGCACGTAGACGTCGTGCCGCGCAACGACGAACACCATCTCGGGAATGGCCGCGCGCGCTTCTGCGATGGAGGCATTGCCTTTGAGCCCACGCGCCTTCGCTTCCCGACTGATGGCAATACACCCGGTATTCGGCGAATCGAGCGGTACCACGCCGACGGGACGTCCGCGCAGGTCGGGATTGAAATGTTGCTCGGCGGTCGCGAAAAAGCTGTCGAAATCAAGATAAAGTCGTTCAATTCCGCAGGCGTGACCGCGCATGTGATCGGTCATGCGGCTCTCCATCGGGATAGAACAATACAAGAACAATGCCGCTGGTGACAAGCTCAATTATTGCGTAGCGTGCTCAGATCAAACGCAACTAAAATTATCGATCTCCATTACATCCTGCCGTTGATGTAAGACATTGGAATTGTCAGCCGCGTTCGATACACGTCTACGGTCTCTTCAGACTTGATCTTTGCATCGAGATTTTCGGTCAGCTGCGCAACCAGCATGGAGCCGAGCTTTGTCGATGGAATATCCACGGCTCTGCGCTCAGTTGCTTTTTGATTTTCCAAAACGATGGCGATCTCGGTATCGGTTAAATCGACCGAAAGGCGAATCTCTGTGCCAGTATCCCGTTCTACGCCGTATTTCAGGGCGTTCGTAACGATCTCATTTAGGATCATCCCCAACGTAATCGCTGTATCGCTATCGAGCGCGATATCACTCCTAGGCAGTGTGAGAGACAATTCATTGTCAGAAATGCCTGCCGACTGTCTAGCATATGTGGCCAACCGCTCAACGAGCGACTTCAAAAACACGCTCGTGCGATGCTGGTCCATCTGCATAAGACCATGCGCATCGGAGATCGCCCGAATGCGCGCACCGGCACTTGCCAGCGCTCCGGCGGCCTCAGAGGGATCAATCGTCTCACGACGTTGCAGTTCATTCTGTTCGAGGCGGAGCATGGAGGTTGCAATTGCAAGGCTGTTTTTGATGCGGTGGTTCGCCTCGCTCACAAGGGCCTTCTGCAGCTCAAGCGCGCGGGCTAGAGATTGGCGATTTTCTTCGAGATCCGTAAGATCGACGAAGGTTCCGACAAGCTTCTCTCTGCGATCATCCGGGTCCGTAGCCACTTCAGCACGTATGCGCAGGAAGCGCTCAGCACCGTTAGGAAGCGGAACACGATAATCGAACGAGGCGATCTCACCCCTTTGGGCATTGAACACCCGCTCAACCTCTTCGTAGACGCCTGGTAAATCGTCTGGATGAACGCGTGCGAAAAAGCTCTGCGCGTTTGGACCGGCCTCACCTTCAGCGAACCCGAACATTGCATCGACTACCGGGCTACGAATGAAGACATCGGTTTCGCGATCATAGCTGAAGTAGCTCACTGCTGCCGTGGACTGCGCGGTACGCTTGAGCGAGTCTGACAGCCGTGCGGCAAGGACGTCGCGCGTGACATCCTTCGCAACTTGCAAAATCGCGACCACGTTCCCATCCTGCTCGACCGGAGACATGGTCATCTCCCAGTGATGCTCGACATATGCGCCGGAACGGTCGTGTAGATCGTAGCGATATGGCCCGAGACTTTCAGCAGTGCCCCTCTTCTTGATGCGCCGAACGGAGTGTTCGATCGCGGCCTTCGCAGCGGCCCCTTCACCATCATCGCTCGGTGGGAACGCCTCGAACAATGGCAGGTGCTGGACCGCTCGACCGACAGAGTCGGACATGACGGCATGAGCCTGGTTACGCCACAGGAGTGTAAGATCGGCATCCGTCCCGAAGAGAAGGGCCGCAAAAGGCGCTTGCGCAAGCGCTTCGAATATAAGCCCATCTACAGCGCCGCTAGCGATCACTTCGTCTGTTGCTTCAATATCCGAAATTGCCATTACTCACCCACTTCTCGACCAATACTAGCGTGGATTCTGCTCTTGGCGAAAGGCTTCTATGACAACGGATTTTTCGAACAGTGCGCGATTGTTGGTCAGGAGATACGTTGCAACTCGATGCCAGCGTTACTCGTTAGCGGCCTAATCGCTTGATCTGCTATCCCATCGCGCCGTGAACGGTGCGCTCGCCAGCATCAGCACGACAATCGTGACTGTGATCATGCCCGCCAACCAGATTTCACCAATCCCGCAGATCAGCCCCAGGGCGCCAGCGCTCCAGATACTCGCAGCCGTGCCCGCACCTTTTACGAAGTCGCCGTCTCGGTACATCGCTCCGGCGCCTACGAAAACAATCCCGGTGATCACCCCTTGCATCACGCGGGTTGGATCTACCGTTGCGCCTTCAGCCCCCTGGGCGGCCAGAAGATCTTGGGTCGCCACCAGAAGCGCAGACACGACTGAGATAACGACATAGGGTCGAAAATCGATCGGTTTCTCCCAGAAGGTACGTTCTGCGCGTATGACGCGCGGATTGGCGATCGGCGTCTGCAGATCATTGATTGCATCGGAAATTTCGCAGGTGACCCTATGGCGCTCTGCAGGTTCACCTTTCGAGCGAGCACCGAATTCCAAGAGCACGGCCGGGCGGACATAGCCTGCGCCGCTGCGAACCGCTTCGTATTCCAGGATGATGTTGTCGTCGTTCAGAACAGCCTTCGCGGCCGAGCCAGACGTTTGGGGTTTGCTAGTCAAAATTCGAAGGGGCTCGGTCTCGACCCATGTCGAGAGACGGGTCCGAACGGTTTCAGTCCACTTCCTGGCTTGCGGGCGGCTTGGCGCATATAGAAGTATCGATCGCGTAAGGCCAGCGCATCAGTTTTCATCTATGCGCATTCCTCAATTTCCAATCATTTCCATCGTAGGGAGATGCTTATGCGCTTTCTGACCGATACATTCTTATCTTGAAAATTCATCGTCTCCCACCACATCGGTAACCGCCAAGGACCAAGGCGACGACGCAGATGCGATCATGTCATGGTCCTTACGAACGCGCATCGCTTTGAGCGAGGGATGTGGTTTCGTACGCGCTGATATTGGACTCTGAACCTCCAGTTTATCGGAGCGGGTCAAGCCTCATCCTTTTGTCGCCCTTAAACCGATGCGTTGGCACCGGAGATTAGAGATGATTGGACAAGGTAGAAAGAACCAACCAGGGAACCGGCCCGAAGTCGGCAGCGTTGCTATTCACGGTGACGCTCCTTGCGTGCGCATTTTCAAACCTTGTCGCAGTGTCATGCAGGCGGGCCGTGCCAATACCCGGCATTGGGTGCTGGAATTCGCGCCACGTTCCGCGCCGTTCATCGAACCGCTGATGGGTTGGACTGGATCGCAGGACACGCTGCGGCAGGTTCGGCTCAAGTTCCCCACTAAGGAAAGCGCTGTCGCCTTCGCGGAGCGGCATGGGTTGCGTTATTCAGTGCATGCGCCACCCGAAGAGCGACTGCAGTTGAAGAGCTACGCGGACAATTTCCGACCCCGCCGTTGGCGCAACAAACCTGCTCCCAAAACTGCGTTGCCTTGCTCAGCGTCCCGCAGTCGATCGACCCCCATACATCCCAAACAGTCAGCAACACGAAAGGAGATGACATCATGACTGTACGCATATTACTTCAAGGCAAAGCATGAGGGGTGAAACGAGAGCGGCCGCGAAAACAAGCGCGCTCAATAGCCCTGTTTCCACGATCCCGACCTTCATCAAAACAATGCGCTCCGATCCATTTAAGCCAATCGATCCCTGGCATCATTGACAAGAGCGCGCTTAGTACACACAGGGCGATGGAGCCCATAATCGCGATTGTAAAAGTGATAGGAGGGCAGTCCGCCCATCCCATTATAGTTTCCGTTGGTCGAAGTTCCAAAGTAGGGAAGAACACCAAAAGCGCATTGGCAGTAAAAAACGCGCACAGCGTCACTACTTATTTTCTGGGATGCTTGGATGCCCATTCAGCCACATCGAATATCCGTGGCGCCAAGGCATACCCAATGTGAAAGAAGACGTAATAGGTGGCAAACTGCGTCACCACGTAGCTGGGTGATGTTATAGGCGCGATGCTTAGCCCCGCGGCGGTCGTCAAGCTCAGCCAATGAGGAATGCGGAACTGCCACAACAGCTTTGCGACCAATCCGAAAGAGCGAGTGAATACACGAACCAAAGAACACGATAGGGCTGGATCAATGCAGAAAGAAAAGCGGTCCCAACGGCGGTGGGGTCACCGCTGACCCCCCCTTTTAGGACGATCATGATGAATGCCCATAACAGATAAAGTAGAGTTAGTGCACGACGCGCCGGTCCGCATATCGGCGCCAAGATCGCTCGATTGCATTGGATAGGAACAAGCCGGAGGCAAGAAAAATTCCGGCATCCGAAACGGGGTCGCGAAGGCAATCGCATAGTGCATGAAGCCAACATCACCGGTGTATTCCCCAGTGTTGTACGTGGCGTACATCATGATAACGAGCACGATTGAAATCGCCTTAGCGATATCGACCCACACCAAACATCCAGGCGAAGTGAGCATGGGACTGCCTAAGACTGTTCGGCCTCCACGGTCGGTACGCGCAAATGAGCAGTTCGGCCGCCTTGCTGGGTTACATGTCGCAGATGCGGCGAAACAGTCTCCGCTGCTTCATCCCGCTTCGAGCCGTGACCATGACAAAGCCCGCCGATAAAGCGATGCAGCAACAGATGCGCGCCCACGCAGAGCAGAAGCGGGGCGAAGACTGCAAGGTTTTCGGTGACCCCCGATACAGTTCCCCCGGCGATGAAGAAAGCCGCGATGGGAATGATCATTACGGCACAGCACGCTATCATCGCAAACCGCGACAAGCGGGAGTTTCCAGTGTTCATGCAAATACCTTTCGTTCTCGTTTGAAAGGCGCATACCTCATTCCCGCACTGGAGGGTCAAATGAAAAACTTACGCTCCCAAAAGATGTTGGCGCGAGCCCGCGAGGATTCGATACAGCTGTCGTATAAAAACTTTTCAGCAGCACAAAGGGGCTAGTCGCGCTAAGGCCTAACAAGTCAAGAACCAGGCTCTTTCCGTTTGTTCGCCGCATGATCTCTCGCTGGCAGTGAACGGACAAAGTCTGGCAAGCGATTCTCTGGCGGGCCTCGGCGAGGGATTTCTTGCGAAGGAATTTCTGCTGAGCCATGGAGGTGTGCTTGAATAAGCGGTGACGTCGAAGCGGCCATTAATCGGCATCGCAGCATTGGTCATTATGGGTTCAAAGCCACCATCATATGCTGGACGATTGGCAAACCATATTGGCGCTAACGACCAATCCCGCGGCTTTGGCCAAACTCCCAATCAATGCCGCCATTTCCTCGGGCGATGCCTGAGATGTGCTTGCCGAGATGCCTCTCGACCGACGGCGTCCAGGGCACGAGCTGGAAACCGAGGCCGTCGTCGATCATGGCGAACCGACCCGAGGGGAGCGCGATGCGGCGTTGATAGATGCCCGCGAAGTATTCGCCGGTTGCCGAAGGCGCGTATGGGCGGCCGATTTCATCGGCCAGCTTGTCACCGACCGCATCCAGCTCGCGCCTGCGCAACGTGTTGAGCAGGTCCCGATTGAAGATGACGCGTTGGCCCTGCCGCTTCGCCAGCCCTTCCGCGATCAGATGATTGGCGCGCCGTTCCAACGCGTCGCCGACCTCGGCGCCGAACCCGCGTTCGGCGAGAGGAACAGGCTCACGAGCGATCGCCTGCCGGTCGAGCCAGGTCGCGCCCGATGCGGTCACTTGTCGGTCGAGCGAGATGTCGGAGCGGACCGCAAGCCCCACGCGGCGACGGCCCCTCGCATCGTCGAATTTCCGCAACTCGACGATCGATCCAGGTGCGCCGTCTCCCGCCGCATCGATGTGCGGCAACCGGACATGATGGGTCCGTCCATCGATGCCATCGATCACTGCGTAGGCCGACCCTTTGAGTTCATCGTCCAGACCGCGATCGACCAGTCGGCCGATGACCGGGTCGTCCAGGCTTTCGCCCGCCAACACGTAGCTTGACGCGCCGCGCTCAATGCCGCGCTCGGTGAGCCCGCGATGGATGCGCTTGATGATGTCGCCGCGCTCGCCAAGTTCGCGAAGGGTCGCCTCTGCGCTCTCGTCCATCACCCACTGACCGGGGCCGATCTGACTGGCGAGGCCGAGGGATTCGAGCTTGCGCATTCGTCCGACCTTGAGCGCGTGGAGTTCGTCCGGTTGGCGTCCGCGCCGGGGCGCGAGGTCGATGATGCCGTGGGGATTGGCGTCGCGCTGGAGTTGGCGGTCCAGTTCAGTCCATCGTTCGCTATCGATCTGGCGTTCTAGCGTGTTGTGAATGTCTCGATCGGTGCGATAGCCCAGCTCCCGCGTTATCAAGTCCTGGGCACGGGCGCGCATCCCTTCCTTGATGTAGTCGCGGGAAATGACGAGGTCATTGCCATCGTCGGCGCGGCCGCGCGCGATAACATGGATGTGCGGGTGCTCGGTGTTCCAGTGATCGACGCCGACCCAGTCAAGCTTGGTGCCCAGATCCTTTTCCGCCTGGCGCATCAGATCGCGGGTGAAGGATTTGAGGTCGGCCATATCGACGGCATCTTCCGGCGAGACGATGAAGCGGAAGTGATGCCGGTCGTCTTCGCAGCGTTCCGCGAACGCTTTCGGGTCGATCTCATCGGTGTCCGGTCCGAACAGGAGGGCCTTCTCTCCGTCGCGCGTCACTCCTTCGCGGCGAAGATAGGAAAGATGGGTGGCCAGCGGCGCGCCGTGGCGGCTGTGCCGGACGACGCGCGTTTTGATGACGGCGATACGCGAACGGCTGGTCACCCAGCGATTGGCCTGGATGCTGGCGCGCTTGCCGCGTCCGAAATAGGAGCGATGGCCGGACGTGATCTTGCCCGAACGGGAGACATGTCCACCGGCCCTCTGCGCCGAGGCAAGTGCTTGGGAGATAAAGGGCCGCGCGCGCTGGGTGGACGAGGAGCGGATGCGGCCGGGCCGGATGCGGAAGTCGTCTTCGCCGCTCATGTCCGGAGACCCGCACATCGCGCGAAGCAATTGAAATCACGGCAAAAGCGGGAGTAGCGCAGGCTGCGCAGGATGCGGGAACATCGCAAAATCGTCGCGTAAGTTCCTGAAAACACTCCCCACAACCGAGGCGCACATCGCGCCCTTTTATCTCGCCATCCCCCCTCCCTTTTGCTGACCTTCCCCCTCAACACACGCCGAACTGCGCTGCTGTATCCGGGAGTGCGAAAGACGATGGATACCGTCATGGCGTACGCTCATCGCGGGATTGAGCAACAAATACGTCATCCGGTTGCTCGCCTCGCGCGTTGTCGTCGTGCACTGGCGGCGTCTGTGAAACGCCAGACGTTCTGCGTTCCGGCTGCACGGAAGTCGCAGCCGGACTGCTGTTCGAGCGATCAACGAATAGCGGGGCTTCGCGCCAATCTGGCGGTACAGGGACGCTTGTCGTGGTGCCATTGAATGACGCCAAACCAATCATCGGTAACAGCCGCGCCATGTAGAGGCGCGTTTCACGAGGCAGCGTACGTCCGCTATCGAGATGATCCTGATAGCGCTGCGGACCCGCATTGTAAGCCGCGAGGAAGCCCGGCGATCCGAAGCGGTCGTACATCTCGCGCAAGTACGCCGTGCCGCCAAGAATGTTGTCACGCGGGTCGAAGGGATCGCGGCCGAGGCGGTGGCGAATGCGCAATCCCGCCCAGGTTTCGGGCATGATCTGCATCAGTCCCATCGCACCCGCGCTGGAAACCGCCCGCACGCGGCCGGCGCTTTCGACCTGCATGACGGCACGTATCCAGCGCTCCGGAATGCGAAATCTCAGCGACGCCTCTGCAATATGCGCGGCATACGGATCGGCGGCCGGGCGGTCGATCGAAGCGCGCTGCGCGACCGTGACCGACGGCATGGCGGTACCAGAGAGAAGACCGGAAAGGAGAAAGAGGACGACGAACCGGACGGTTTGATGCCGTCCGGCGGTCGTGCGATGATGAGCGTTACGCACCGCCTTACCCCTTTTCGCGGCGTTTGGGCTGCCGGTTCCAGGTCAACAGAAAGGTCTCGTTTTCGCCCACCGAATAGAACAGGTTGGCGTGGATCGGATGCGGCAACGTCGGATCGTCGATCAGCACCGAAATATAGTCGCCGGCCTTCTCGCCGGTGCGTTTCCAGCCCGCGCCGACTTCGAGGGTTTCGTCTTCCGCGCCGATATGGACGCGATAGTCGGGCGCATTTTCTGCGTCGGTTTGCTCGGCAGGTGTGAGTGTCAGGTCCGCGTCGAGCGTGAGCGTCTTGAGCGTGCCGCGATAGCCGTCCTTCGTGCGGGTGAACTGTCCTATATGTGCCATGGGAATATCCTTTCAGCTGGCGTTGGGGAGAGATTGGGTGTGCGGGTTCGCAGGTTCCGGCGGGCCGTGGGTGCGGCCTGTGTCGTCCTCATCGGTCCAGAGCGGGGTCGCTTGGCCGATGATCGAACTGGCGGGAACGGGACCGAAGTAGCCCCGTCGAGGCTGTTCTCGACCGCGCTGTTCATGAGGAAAATTTCGTCCGCGGCGATGCACCGGCAGCCCCGCCAGACCGGCATCGGTCGCCCTAACGTGTCGTGTTCCAGTGCGTCGCCCATCGTGACGCCGCCGACGGTGATGATGCGGCCGATACGGCAAACGGTTTGCCCTGGCACGCCGACGACGCGCTTCAGGAGCGGGACATTGGGCGGCAGATAACCGCGCTCTGCGAAGAAGTGCTTCAACGCTTCGGGTGCTTCGATGGCAACGAGATCGTGTAGTCGAGGTTGCGCAACGGGACGGACTCGATAGAGCCCGACCGGCACCGACGGAGTGACGTTCCAGACCAGAGCGTCTGGCGTTTCGACGAACGCCGGCAACGCGATCCCGCCAACAGCGATTGCGGCGGCAAGGGACCAAATGCGCCGCCTCATCGGCTCGCCCTCCGCCTTTTTAGCCACGCGGAATGACGGGCCCTGGTGTAGGTGCGAGGCTCCTGGCGGGCGGCCAGCCGGTTATGGACATGGTGCCAATGGTCTGGTGCGACATGCACAGGATCGATGTCGAGCGCCTCGATCGCATCGACGATCCGCAACACGCGTTCGACTTTGGGCCATCCTTTGGCAGACAAGAGAATATCGCCGCCGGGCTGCACCGACGCGAGCGTCTGGTGCGCTTCCCCGCGATGTACGGCGCACACGATGTCGATGCGCGATAGGATCGTGCGGTAGTCGTTCGACTGCCAACGAACGAACGCGAATGTGCTGTCCGGTGTAAAACTGACCACGCGACGACGGCGATTGATGATCTCCTGTTGCGCTTCGCGACCAAAACGGATCCAGTATTCGATGCTCTTCTCGATCCAGATCAGTTCGACATGGGTGAGCGCGTCGCGCGCACGCCCCGTGACGTGAGATCGGTCAGCAGCGGATGGTGTCGATCTGGTGGTCATCGCGCGTTCTCATCGTTGTCTGGGAACGCGTGCATGAACGCGTCGCGCAACATGTCGGCCGCGGTGACGCCGTGCCGAAAAGCTTTAATCTTGATGCGGCCACCCAGCGCCAGCGTCGTTTTGCCGGCACCGCCCTTCTGGTTGAGCAAAGCAACGATCACCGCTCTGCTCTCTTTCCGGGAACCAAAGCCGAGCCGGTCGCCCTACGACCGGACCCGGACCGCAAATTGTTTGGCGATGAACGAGCGCTGTCTGCGGGACCGCCGGAGCGGTTCTCCACAGCTGAACGCCCACTACAAGAGTTAGATACTGGGTTAGACTCTAAGTTAAGGGCGCGACTTTCGGTTTGATCTTCGGAAGTTAGCGCCGGTTTGGGTTCCCGATAGCACGACACCCCGGTTCCTAATGGCACGATAGGCCGGGTTCCCAATGGCACGAGGCCGTCCACAACTTGCCCACAGGGCGCAGGCTCGAAGGCGAGCAGGGTCTTGCCGTTGATTTCGATTTCGATCGAAAGCTCGTAACCGGGAAGCGGCTGACGGCGAACGATGTCGCGCAGCTCGAAGGCGAAACGCTTGAATGGCGAGAGGCTTCCGGATTTCAGATAGAGATGGCGGAACTCGAACCGCCAACCGTTCCGCTGCCGTCCGCCGTGCTTTCGCACCACGCGGTAGAGCCAGCGGTCGAACCCTCCCGTGAGGGAGAAATAGGCACGGTCGAGGGTGAGGATCAGCGCATCGTCGAGCACCGCACGATAGAACCAGTCGGGCACGATCAGTTCGATCCCTGCGGGATTGCCGAGTTGGTCGGTTCGCTCGACCCATTCGTTGATCCAGGAGAAACGGTGACGCCGCCCCGACGTCGGTTGGCGGATCGTGGTCGCAACGGTGGTCGATTGCAGGCGGTCGAGCGCGGCTTTGAGGCGCTGATAGTCTCGCGCGCTGACGCCGCGCCCGATGAAGGTGAGGATTTCGTAGGGCGTTGCTGCCATGAGGCGAGATGTGCGCAGACCAGCGTCCCGCGCCTCGACCAGGTGGCTCGCAGCCCAGATCAGGATGTCTGCGTCCCAGATCGTCGCCATACCGTGTTCCGGAACCGCTTCGACCCGGATCACGACATCGGCCACGGCATAGTCGATCGGCCTAGTACGGTGCCTTTTGGACAGGCTGAAAAAAGGATACGCCATCAGGTCCTGCGCATCACGCGGTGCCGGGTCGGCGCTGCATGTGTAGAACAGCTCCAGCTGGGCGCGTTCGGACGTGGTTTGTGGTTTTCGCAACATGACCGGGTCGCTCAAGGCGCTCAGCGAGGGTCGTCGCCAGTTGACGAACGAGTCTGGTCGTCAGGACGCTTGGCGGGGAGGATCGATCCACGCGGATCGGAGGTCGAGGTGACCGCGCCGCGGTCTGCCCAAGCCTGCAAATCTTCCACCGAATAGACGACGCGTCCGCCGAGTTTGCGGTAGCTGGGACCTGTCCCGTAAGTGCGATGCTTTTCCAGGGTACGGCCGGACAGGCCAAGGAAGCGCGCGGCTTCGGGGGTCCTGAAGTAGCGTGGGGGGAGCTGGGCGGCGTTTGCGGACATGATCGGGCCTCCGTGGGTTCAAAAGCGCTGCCGAAGACCGGCGGCGATTGAAGGCCACGATGGAGAAGCACTCCGGGCGCAGGGAGGTGCGAAGAAGGCGTGCGCTATTTCGCACAGCATCCTTGCTGTGCACGGGCTACCTCAGTTCATATCGACTGATGCGATGGTGGCGGGGACGAAATCAAACTCTCCGGCGATGGCGCAGAAGATCGCGGTAGCCATGATCGATCATGGCGCGGCCGTCTCGTACGAGGCGGATCGTTGCGTAACGGAGCGAGGACTCGGCCCACAGTTCTGTGCCGACGCGTCGTTTGCCGAACAGGGTTTCGGCAATCTGCCGCCGCGAAGCGTGCACCGCGTCGCCATCGGCCGCACGGATCATGAGGATCAACCTGGCGCGGCGCTGGTCGCTGAGCCGCGTATCGGGCGCAGTTTGACCGTTCGCGGCCCGCCAGAATCGTTCCGCCGCTGCAAGGCGGTCTGGGGCGTAGGCGTCAATCGGGATGAGTGCGGTGACCGCGCGGGTGCGATCTGTTTGTCGGAAAAACACGGAATAGACCGACGATTGCCCGACGCCGTGATGGGAATAGAGGCCGTCGGACGCCAGGCGCGACGTTGTCGATCCCGGTACGATTGGTGCTGCAGTCTGCAAACCGGGCACCGCCGGCATGGGGGTCAGCATGACAAGTGCGGTATCGACTTCCGGTGCCCAGAAGGTCGCTGCGCCGCGCGCAGATTGCTCCGGACTCGTCGCGAAATCGCAACCCCCATTGCTGCCGGATCAGATCGTCGACAGTACCGTCATCGCTTGTTTCCGTGGCGAGCGCGGCAAACTCGGTCTGATACCTAGCGTTGCGGCGCAGGCATTCCCAGGCCAAGCCTTCGGTATCGAGTTCATCGAGATAATCGTAGGCGGCGTCGGACCGCCACTGGTTCCTGTCGAGCACCATCCTCTCCTCCAGCGTATGCAGGCCATGGTGGGCGTTTAAGTCGCCATAATTCCAAAGGATTGCAGGTTTGAGAAGCCGGTATCCGGACAAGGGGCGATGCCGTGACGGCATCACCTCCGGCTAATGTTGTCGGCTGCGTAGAAGGTGCCGGTACCCGTGCTCGGTCATCCAGCGGGCGCGGGTCAGGTGGGTTTCGTGGATATGGTGGGCGCGGCCGGGATCAGCGGCGGGATCGATATCGAAAAGCACCTGCACGACCTCGCGCCAGTCGGCTCCGTCCGCATCAGCGTCGAGCAAACGCAAATAGAGTTTGAGATGCCCACGATCGTAATCCGTCAGTGTGGAGCCCTCGGGGGGCTCATCGAGATAGTCTTCGTTGCTCACATCCTTCCCCCGTTTTCAACGATAGCAGTCCTATCTTTCGCTGTTGACCATACCGGGACCGAAGGTTCGTTGTAGGGCGTCCGATGGCATCGGGTGATGGCAGCACGGCATCCTATTGTCATCGGATGGCTCATGGTAGTCCGATATGGTATCTATCCACGCTGGAATACATATTATAGTTGATAAACTTATAGTGTGTAAACCACGATCTTCCTGCGCATGGATATGCGCAAGCTCGTCGGTAGGAATTTCGCTCGACTGCGTCGGGAGAAAGGCCTGACGCAAGAGCAGGTCGAAGAGCGCTCGGGCTTCAGCCAGCAGTATCTGAGCAGCCTCGAAAACGGTCGTCGAAACCCGACAGTGATCACGCTGTACGAATTGGCGCAGGCTCTCGATGTATCGCATCTGGATTTGGTTCAGCCGACCGAGTTTGAGTGAAGATTGATAACTGCTGTGCGGACAAGGTGTGAGTTGGCTGCGTATGCGCGAATGGCGGCTTTCGCGAGCACAAAATGATTTGCCAGATAGGGTGGCTTAGAACATAGTGTGAACAACGCTGTCCACGGAAAGGCCAAGCCATGCAAGACGTGTCCCTCTATTTGCCCGGTATCCTTCTGGCCTATTCGGCTTTTCTTCTCGCCATCGCCAGCCCCGGGCCGAACATCCTGGCCGTCATCGGCACCTCAATGAGCGTCAGTCGCGGGTCTGGAATGGCACTGGCCATGGGGGTTGCGACAGGCTCGTTCACGTGGGCGCTGCTCACGGTCTTTGGCCTGTCAGCGATCCTGGCCACCTATGCCTCGGCGTTGCTGTTCATCAAGATTTTTGGCGGCCTTTATCTGCTCTGGCTGGCCTACAAGTCTTTCAAATCTGCCATGTCGCGCCATGACATTGAGGCGAAGGAACTTGCCGGGGGGCGTCGCACGCCGCTGGGGTATTTCCAGAGAGGCTACATCATACAGATGACCAACCCGAAAGCCGCGCTGGCCTGGATCGCGATCATCTCGCTGGGTTTGAAAGAGGGCGCGCCGCTTTGGGTCGGGGCCGTGATCGTACTGGGCACCTTCGCGCTGTCGATCCTTATCCATCTGCTCTACGCGGTCGCGTTCTCGACACCTGTGATGGTGCGCCTCTATGGTAAAGCCCGCCGGGTGATCCAGGGTGTTCTTGGGACCTTCTTCGCGCTTGCGGGCTTGCGGCTTCTGACAAGCCGGAGCTGATCATGTGACGCATTATCCAGAAGCCTCCGCCGCCAATCTGAACGACGGTTTTGTCGTCGCCATCAATATCGTCGCGAAGAAAGGCGAAGCGGATGCCGTGGCAGACATTCTGGAGCGGCTGATCGCGCCAACGATGGCAGAGGAGGGTGTGAAGTTCTTTATGCCATATCGATCACCTACCGATCCGAACGCGTTCTTCGTCTACGAGCTTTACCGCGACGAAGCCGGATGGGATGCACATAACGATTCTGACCACTTCCAAAGCGCTGTTGAGGAGTTGCTGCCGAAAGTTGAGGTCCGAGAACGGGTTCCATTTGTCCCCTATGTCGATTCAGGACAATTATAGCGAAGCCGACATTCGCTTGAGCGTAGCAACTCGGCAAATTTGGGCTCGAGTTCCATTTTAGACGAACGAAAGGCCCCGCCCGGGATCCGGGCGGAGCGTCGTATCGGTGGCTCAGTCGCCGTTGCGGCGGCTGGGGCGGGACCAGATGAGGCTGTAGCCATCATCCACGTCGTCGAAGAGGTTGGCGTAGATCGGAGCGGTAAAGCTCGGATCGTCCAGCTTGAGGCCGAGATAGTCGCGACCCTCGTTCGAGGTCTTCGACCAGGCGGCGCCGATTTCGGCGCGGCCAACCAGGACGCGGTGGCTAGGAGCGTTCTCGCTGCTCTGGCTGGTTTCGGGGACGATGCGAACGTTTTTGGCCTGCACGTTGAGGGTGACGATTTCGCCGGTGTATTCGTTGCCGGACTTCTTGAAGGTGCCGATGGTTGCCATTGTCTTTCTCCGTTTGCTCTGTTTTCGAGCCCGCACCATTGCGGCCTCGATGGCGATCGGCGGGCCGGAGGCGACCGACGGCTCACCCAGCAAGGGCCGCAACGTCAGTGGAGGACGGCGACGGGAGACTTTCTTGCTTCGCGAGGAATGACGGCGCAGCCGGCAAGGGAAGAAAGTGGACCGGGACCGTTGAGCCATAGGCGGTCGAAGCGAAGCCGTCCTTCGGCCAGATCAGCTCATTGAAGAGGCCGTTTGGAGCGGTCGACCCCGACAGAGATCGCTTACGGAGAATTTGGAAACCGATGACACCGAGAGAGTCCGGCTTCTCGCAGGTCAAATCGCTATTTCGCAAACATGCCGAGCACGATCCGCTGTTTCGTCAGCCATGCCGTCAAGTTAGCGAAAACTTGGCCACCGTATTCCCGGCACCTCCCGCGGCTTCGGCTCCAACTCGGAGACCTGCGATATGGGACGATCGCACACTGTCAGAGAAATGAACGTATTCCCTCGCCGCGCCGTCACTTGTGATAAAACAGCGGGAATCAAGATGGATAGCCACACCCATCCCCGTTCCGGCAATAACCGGTGACTAAGCGTAGCTCGCACGCCCGACGCCAGGCTCGGGCGAGGCTGTGCCGCGATGCGCCTTAGATCGGTTTGCCTCGGTGTCGGATCAGCGGTGCGGATTGCCGAAAGGCAATCATTCAAGGTGAGCCAGTTTGAGCTTCGCTGAGCCTAAATATCGCACCGTCAGTATCACAGAGGATGAGCCCGTATTTTTCAGAGGGACCAGTGGCGTTCTTTGCTAAGGAACGAGCGCCAAGCGCCTCGGCGGTTTGCCACGCTTTTTCAGGCGAGCTTACATTGATGCTCGGCAACCAGGTTGCTTGCGAACCGGTGTATTGAATTTCAGGTCGGTGGAATGCGAGCGGTTCCCTCAAGGGGCCGACGATGGCGATGCCGCGATGCTCAGGTTTTTGCGACTGAGGGACGCGCCACCCGAAAACCTGCGCATAAAATGCCTCAGGAAAACCAGCTTCTTCAGACAGGTACACCTCGGGACCAAATTGCTGGTGCGGAACAGGAAAATCGTGTCGGGAAAGAGAGATACCGACAAGCGCGCCCAAAGGATCACGTACAAGCGCATTGCGCCCTACGCCGGGAACGTCGAACGGTTGCCGGACGATTGCGCCTCCGTGTTTTTCGGCAAGCGCCACAGCCGCGTCCACGTCGGCAACTTCGACATAGGCGATCCAGCCATTCTCAAAGCTTGGCGGTGTTTCGGCAAACCCAGCACCTGCTTCATCGCCGGAGAGAGCGAGAACAAAATCCTTCTCTCCTCCGCCCCATGCGAAATCAGTTGCACGCTCGAATTGATAGCTCCAGCCTGCGACACTTTCATAAAACGCTATCGTCCGTTCCCGGTTCGAGGTGAAAAGATCATGCCATACGATCTGACCGGTTTTTGAAGTTGTCATCGGTTCTCTCCTGAAGGCTTTTCCCTTGCTGATATTACGGACCGTCCGGACCTTGCCCTAGTTCACTGACGTTTTTCCGGACCGAACGCTGGATGGTGAACCACCTCGCCGCGTGGCTCAGTGTCATCGAAAGGCAGCGCTTGAACGACTTCGGGCGGGCATCCAGCCACGGTCATTCCCGGAAATGTTCTGAAACCAAACCGGGAGTAGTAGGCTGGATCACCAACCAGAGCCGCGCCGCGTTTCGTGTTCCGCAGACGATCAAGAGCTTCTTTCATCAGGACCGATCCGACACCTTGACGATGCCGGGACGGCAGGACAGCAAGCGGGCCAATCAGGCTCCATCCCCCCTGATCGCCGATATACGCATCTGAAGCAGCCAGGTATCCGATGATCTCGTCGTATTCGACGGCCACCAGAGACAGGTCAAGGGCATCGGCTGCGCGCAATGCTTCAACGATACTTGCTTCGGTTCCCGTGGCTTGTGGAAGGATCTTCAGCGCTTCCGTCACGAGCCGGCTGATCGATTTCACGTCCTCGGCGCGTTCGTTGCGGATCAGCATTTTGTGCCCTCCTTGAAAGCAAACAATAGGAGGGCTGCAGCGCGTTTCATCGTTGGCGGCATTTCGCGTCGATGTTGTCCGGTTTGAAATATATGTAATCGGGTCACTTCATTATTTTCGTTTGTCATTTTGTCTCACGTGGGTTCGCACCATTTTGCCAAAGGCCTTATCCTTGGCCTTGCGCTCAAACAGGGTCGCAGAGTTGAAGGCGTCCTCTGCGACCAGCTTGCGCCAGCGGGCCAGCCGAGCTGGATCGATCTTGCCGGTTTCAACAGCATCCAGAACGGCGCAGCCCGGTTCTGTCTCGTGTTGGCAGTCCTTGAAGCGACATCTGCCGGACAGATCAGCGATGTCGGAAAACAGGTCTTCGATACCCGATGCCGCATCCGTCAACTGTAGCTCACGCATGCCCGGAGTATCCAAAATCAGGCACTGATTGGGCATGGCGTGCAACTGGCGGCGCGTGGTCGTATGGCGACCTTTGGCATCATCCTCGCGGATGGATTGTGTCGCAATGGCCTGTGTCTCCAGCAACGCGTTTGCCAAGGTTGACTTGCCAACGCCTGATGATCCCAGAAATGCGACCGTCGCGCCGGGTTTGCACCAATCAGCGAGCTTGCTTTCGGGTTCATCGCCTCGCGCATCCAAAGCCACGACCGCGACAGCCTCGGACACCGCCTTGGCTTCATCGATATAGTCTTGGGGCTCGGCGATCATATCCGTCTTCGTCAAAACGATGACCGGTGTAATCTTCGCCTCGAACGCGACGGCGACATAGCGCTCAAGCCGGGCGATGTTGAAGTCCTGATTACACGACGTGACGATGAACGCCGTGTCGATGTTGGCGGCGATCAACTGTTCCTCGCGACCTGTTCCCGGCGCGCGTCGTTTGATCAGACTTTTACGCTCCAGCACACGGCTGGATTTCGGGTTGTCGCGATCAAACAACAACCAGTCGCCGACTGTTGCATCGCGTCTGGGCGGTAACGTCTCATCAATACCATCGCCGAGAATATGAAGACCATTGCGGTGCACTTCAAAGATACGAACAGGCGGTGTTTGCGCCAATTCACTTACATCGAGCTGTTGAGAGAAGTGGGGCTGCCAACCAAGAGTGTTCAGAAAAGGAGGCTTATGCTTTGCGTCCTGAACGCCCGATTGAGCCGGGAATAATTGAGAATAGTCACGTGTCATCGTGAATGGTCTTTCATGTCGCGAACGCGAGCAGGGCTCGGTTCATCCAGTAGGGAAAGTGTGGGCAAAATTTCCGGGATCGTTGCCAGCCTATGGCACCGTTCGCTGCTCTTTAATTTTGCATCGGGAGGACTTTAGCCTCCCCACTTTACCGGGACATCAAATCTCCATCGTGACTAAGCTAGAGATACTATCTTGATCTCACAGTTTCAATATCCTCTTCCGGGATTCGGCATGATCTGCTTCGCGTGCACCACGCGCGATTGGCTTAGCCTTGGAAATCGATCACCACCGATGGTGCGCTGCGCCGTGCCTCACCATGGTAAACGGCTTCAACGTTGTTTCCGTCAGGGTCGAGCACGAAAGCAGCGTAGTATCCTGGGTGATAAGCCCGCTCGCCGGGTGCCCCGTTATCGCGCCCTCCATGGGCCATCGCCGCACGATAAAATGCATCCACCGTCGTGCGGTCCTTTGCTTGGAAGGCCAGATGGTGACGTCCCGTCAGCACACCTTGCGCCGCTGGGCTACCAACCGAGGATACGACGAGTTCGTCAGCCCAGAAATAGTTCTCGGTCGTACCAACAATGGGGATCTCCAACACCGCCAGAACGGCCGTGTAGAAGTCTTGGCTGATCTCGAGGTCGTGTACCACGAGCTGGAGGTGGTCGATGAGCCGACCACGATGTAGTTGAGTGGTTTCCATGATCGTCCTCCATGTGTAAATGGGCTTCTACAGATCTTTTGGCAGTCCTTGGCAGCACGACGGAAAATGGGACGCAAAGAAACGAGTGTAAATTGAATGAATTAAAGCAACCGGTCGTTCACCTGCAGACTATACAATGCGAAAGCGCAACTCGCTTTGATCTTGGGCAATTATCTTGCAGAAATGGGCTATTGGCCAGGGGACTGCCATCAGCTCGTTTGGGCTCCTCCTTCCTGACATTCGCTGGTCGATCACCCTATCAGCCTTTCTGCAATGCGGGACGCGGCCTCTTCACTGCGGATCAGGTGGGTGTAGAGCGCCATGTGGTCGGCATCGCGGATGATCTGGTTCCGGTCGGGCACCCTCCAGCCATCGAGCAGTTGCCGGGCGAGGGCGTGGGGCGTGGAGCGGTCCTGGCGTCCGAGGCAGGCCAGGATGTCGTCCGGATCGATGGCCGGATCTTCCGGTGGGTCGAGCAGCGGCCGAAGCTCCGCCAGCTGGGCATCCGTCCAGCCGGCCGCCCTGACGGCTGCGGTCATGCCCAGCCTGCCGGAGAGATCGCCCATCACCACCACCTGATCGACATGGCCGGACCCGGCGAGCCTACTGCCGGGGAGCATATCCGCTGGGAAGAGGCAGGGCCCGATACGGCGCGTGCGGTCGTCACCCATGGCGCGCTGGAACAGGCGGTCGAGATCACGCTCGCCCCCGACGGGCTGTCGCGATCCGTGATCATTCAACGCTGGAGTTCGGAAAACCTGGACAAGAGCCGCCGGCTGCAACTCTTCGGTGGACATCTGTCGCAGTATCGCGAGTTCAGTGGCAATCGGCTACCGACCTGTATCGAGGGTGGCAATGATTTCGGGACGGAGGAATACTTCCCCTTCTTCCGAACGGAGATACCGACGTCCGATTGGGATCGAGCGCATGAGCCGTAAACGCCTCCTGATTGTCAGCGTAGGAACACTTGTCGCGCTCGGCGTGGCCTTCTGGGCGACGCTGACTGTTCTGGCCGGTCACGATGTGCGCGCGCGGATCGAAAGCATCGAGGCACAGCAGAAATTTACAGATACCGGCAATGGGCCGGTGGAATATGCTGTTGTCGGCGAAGGGCCTCCCGTTCTTGTCATTCACGGCGCGGGCGGCGGCTTCGATCAGGGATTGCTGTTCGCACAGACTTTCATCGGCGAGGGCTATCGGTGGATCGCACCCTCGCGCTTCGGGTATCTCGGCAGTCCGTTGCCAGAAGATGCTTCGACCCCGGTGCAGGCCGATGCGTTCGCCGCGCTCCTCGACCACCTGGGGCATGAACGTGTCCTCGTTCTGGCTGTGTCCGGCGGCGCACCTCCCGCCCTGCAATTCGCATCTCGTCACACGGAACGCGTAAGCGGCCTCGTGCTCATTTCGCCCGCGCCCTTTACACCGCATGGCGCTCTGGATGGCGAGCGCCCCGTTCCGCCATGGATCTACGAAGCGTTGTTCGGCAGCGATACCGTCTACTGGACCTTGTCGAAACTTGCACCGGGCCGATTGCGCGAAGCATTCGACGCCCGGCCGGACCTGCTAGATGGACTCTCTGACGAGGAGCTTCGCCGGGTCGACCGCATCGTCACATCGTTTCTGCCGGCCTCGCGCCGGATTGAGGGGATTGGCAACGAAGTCGCCGCGATCGATCCGGACACGTCTTACCCGCTGGAAGATATCACCGTGCCGACCTTGATCGTGCATGCGCGCGATGATCGCATCAATCCCTTCGCAATCGGCATCGGTCTGTCTCGACAGATCGGGAATTCGGAACTCATTTTGTTCGACCGCGGCGGCCACTTGCATCTCGGGCATCACGACGAAATCAGGAGCCGTGTCCGAGCTTTTCTGGATGGCCTGTCTTCACCCGAATGATTGATGACAGAGGCTCGGAGCCGTCATCCGATGCCTTCGGTCAGTTGATGCGGGGTCGCCTTCAGTGCCGCTCGACAGCTTCATGTCTGGCTCGGGGGCTGCGTCCACCATGGCGCCGGTGAGGGGGAGCGCTATTTGCCAAACTCGTCTGTTCGTCCTCGCTGCTTGAGCGTCGAACTCATCGCCGGGCGGTTTCTGTCGGGTGTTTTCGAACGGCGATAATTTTCTGCATCAAGGTCAGGAACTGCCGACGCTCGTCCTCTGACAGACAGCGAAGTGCGTCGGCATTCTCCGCCATTGCCGCCTCCAGCGCCGGTTTACGCAGACCGCGCGCCCGCGCGGTGAGCCAAACCCGTTGGGCCCGCCCGTCCGACGGATCCTTCTTGCGAACAACCAGCCCGTCGCGTTCCATCCGGGCCAACGTGTTGGCCATTGTCGCCTGTTCGATATCGAGCCGTATCACCAGATCCTTCTGCGTCAGTCCGTCCTTTTCCCAAAGCTCCAGCAGGGCCGGGAAAGTGCCCGTCGTCAGACCCAAAGGCTTGATCCGCTCCGTAAGACCGCGCGCGAAAAGTCGCGCCATGTGATTTGCGAGATATCCCGCCGATTGCTCCTTCACGAACTCCATATGTCTCCAACCCACTTGAATAGCTTGCTATGCAATGATATATAGCCTGCTATATACTCCTGATAAAGCGAGCGACGCAATGACCAAAACCATTCATCCCATCGCAGGCAGCATCGCCCTGCTCACGATTCTCACTTTCTGGGTCTCCACAGCGCTGTCGGAACTATTTGCGAGCGCTTCCGTCGTCACCACCGTAAAGACACTGATCCCTTGGGGGTTCGCGATCCTCATTCCTGCGCTGGCGGCGGTTGGGATCTCGGGCTTTCGTCTGACGAAGAAGCGTCGGGGGCCGCTGGTCGACGAGAAGCGGAAACGCATGCCCTTTATTGCCGCGAACGGGATCCTGATCCTCATTCCCTCGGCGCTTTACCTGTCGTTCAAGGCGCAGGCAGGCGCGTTCGACATGAGCTTCTACACTGTGCAGGCGGTGGAACTGATCGCAGGCGCGGTGAACATCGCGCTGCTGGGTCTCAACATGCGCGACGGATTGCGGCTCACGGGAAAGCTGAGCCGTCGCTCGGCATGAGCAAGTGTTGTACGAGAAAGTAGGATTAAATGCGGCCATAACTCACGCCGCAGAAACGATATTCGAGCGACGTTTATGGGTCGCCCTTTTTGCGGAAATCAAGGGCCGTGATGCCGAGCTTGCGCGCCTTGTCTGCGAAATTGTCCTGAATACCGGTGCCCGGGAAGATGATGACCCCGATCGGCAGGGTATCGAGGATCGCATCGTTGCGCTTGAACGGGGCCGCCTTGGCATGGCGCGTCCAATCGGGCCTGAAAGCGACCTGCACAACCTTGCGGGTCTCTGCCCACTTGGCGGCAATCAGTTCGGCACCCTTGGGCGAGCCACCATGCAGGAGGATCATGTCAGCGTGCTTGGCGTGAACCTTGTCGAGCGTGTCCCAAATCAGCCGATGATCATTGAAATCCATCCCGCCGGTGAAGGCGATCTTGGTGCCTGCGGGCAGATGCACTTCGGTATCGGCGCGTTTCTTGGCGGCCAGGAAATCCCGGCTGTCGATCATCGCCGAAGTCAGGTTGCGATGGTTGACCCGTGATCCGGACCGGGCGGACCAAGGTGAGCCGGTCAGGCGCAGGTAGTGGTCGGCGGCGTTATCGCGATAGACCTCCATGCAGTCGCGGCGTTCGAGGAGCGATTGGCCGACTGCGATGAGATGTTCGAGCTGCACGGCTTTGACCTCGGAGCCGTCCTGTTCGCGCTGTCCGCGTTTCTGCGCCTGTTCGTTGTCGTCGAGCTTGCGCTCGATCCGGTCGGTGGCGCGGTGGAACATGTTGACGCTCGACCAGAGCAGTTCGTTAAGATCGGTATCGAGGCTGGTGTCCGCCATCGTCGTCACGAGGGCATCGAAGATATCGGCGACGGCGCCTTCGATTTGGTTGTCCTCGGGGACGTCGCGCGGATCGCGATCGTTCTCGGAATGACGGTAGCCGTGCAGTTGGACTTCGGTGCAGATCGCGTCGGTAGGTGATGCGCTGTGGTGCGGCTCGTCAACGGTCTCGCGGGGATCGGTGAACATGGGAGGCTCCTTCATCGGGTGACCGCGACCGCCGCGGCCTTCATGGCGACGAAAGACGGCGAGCGGGGCGGACCTGCACCCGGAGCGACGGGCATGATCCCCAAAAGTGGCTGCCGGTTTTGGGAGAAGATCATGCCGAGAAGGCGTGGAGGGCCGGAGCGCAGCGGAGGATGGCGAAGCCCGGTTCTTTTGGCTCGCGATGGAACGGCCCGTAGGGCCGACGGAAAAGAACCGGGCGCAGGCATTGCCGGTCCGCACCGTTTGCCGTTCTGTCGCCCTCTCAGAAGGCCAAGGTCGTGGCTCTTTCCGATTAGGGTGCTCGCGTCCCGTGACCGATCCCGGCTCGATGGGTCAGGCCCGCTCCGCCTCCTTCCCGGCGACGCCTGAGAAGTTCATGAAACGCGCGACATCCTCCGGTGCGATCTGGTTGCGCATGGCGCTGCGCACGGCATCGATCCCGAGAAGGCGCAGATCCTCGTTGAAGTCCCCGAGTTGCGGCGACAGCGTGATGGCCTCGATATCGGCCTTTTGCGCCCGGTCGACCAGGGCCTCCATTGCGCCATCGCCTGCCGGGTCGTTGTCACGGGCGATATAGAGTCGGCGCAGTGTCGCCGGGAACAGGATGGCCGTGAGATGAGCGGCAGAGAGTGCAGCCACCATTGGCATGTCAGGCACGACCGTCCTCAGCGACAGCAGGGTCTCGATGCCTTCGCCCGCCGCCATGACATCATGAGCGGTCCCGAACCGGACGGCATGTCCGAGAAGATTGCCCATTGCACGGCGCGGCGTGTCGATCGGGGCCTTGCCAAGATTGCTTTCGGACAAGCCATTTGGATCAAGCCAGGTGCGATGCGCTCCAGTAATCATGCCGTCGAGATCGGTAACCGCGGCAACGAGCGCGGGCCATGTCTCGGTCTCGGAATGGCTGTCAGGCCGATAGTAGCACCGTGGGTGGAAACGCAGGTTTGCGGTTTCGTGCAAAGCCGTAATGCCGCGTTTGTGTAGATACGACTCTGCGAGCGTGCCCGCAATCGGCTTCGCCATGTCGAACAGCCGCCGGGCGGCTTCCGGCGATCCGGCTGGAACCGGTGCGGGTCGCGGGTTCGGGTCGCTGCGTGGCTCGGGCAGTGGCAAGCGCAGAAACCGTCGCGCCTCTTCGGCGACGTCCGCAAAATCAGCCAGCCCACAGCTCTCACGGATGATGTCGAGCAGGTCGCCATGTTCGGCGGTGGCGGCATCGGTCCATTTTCCGGCGGCACCCCTGCCGCTAACGGGCCCAATCAGACGAACGAACATGGAATGGCCGGGCGTGCCGCTCACATCGCCAATCATCCAATAGCGCCCTTGGCGCTGGCCCTCGGGAAGATAGTGCCGACACACAGCCTCTGCATTGCGGGCTAAGGCTTCGGTCAGATCGGAGATTAATCGGGACATGACGGTTCCTCCAAAAGAAAAAGGGCCCGCCTTGCGGCGGACCCAGTGGGGGAATGCTGTCGTCATTCCGCGGCTTCGAGTTCTTCTTCCTGCTCCTTTGCCTCATCGTCGGCCGGTTCGAGCTCTTCGTCCGTGGCCGTTTTGCCGTCGTTTGCCGCCGATTGCGCTTCGCCACTGGCTTCATCGCTATCGTCGACGATCTCGAACTCCGGTTCATCGGGCTGTTCGATCAGCGGCGGTGTCCGCAGGGGAGCAGGCAACCAGTCGGTGCCCGCGAGCAGTTCCTCGGCAGCTTCGACCATGTCGGGTTTCTTGAACCCGGCAATGCGCTCGGCATCCTTGTCGCCCTTCGCATCGCTGACGGCAGACAGTATCTGTGCCTTGGTAATCCGACCGAGATAGCTGTCCGCTGTAGCAGTCCAGCCCGCCTTTGCCATGTCGAGACCGAGCGTTGCCGCCAGCACGTCTGCATGGGCGAGTGCACGCGGTTTGCGGTAATGCGGTTCCTGCACCGCATTGACCGTCATTGCCACGCAATGGGCGAAGAGAGCCTCGCGGCTGTCGCTGTCCCATTCGGTCAGCGCGTCCCACAGGTCTTCCGGTGCTTTCGGGAGGTTCGCGGCCCAGGTCTCGATCCGCTGATCGATGGCCTGCGCATAGGCCGTGTTGCCGAGCCCTTCGGCCTGCGCCCCGAAATGCGTGGCTTTAGGCGTGATCTCGACACAGCTGTCCTGGCCGTAATGGTAGAAGAGCTGCAATACCATGGAGTGGAGACAGGCGAGCATGGTCAGTTGCGGATCGCCCGCCAGCGCATTGCGCAGGGCCATCGTGCGATGGACGGTCAGATCACAGATCAGGCGGTCCGAGAGCGGCTTGGTGCCGTCGTCGTCATCCTCGTCCAATTCCGCCACCGCATCGGCTCCGTCGGCGACACCGTCCTCCGCGGTCGGATCAATCACCTCACTGTCTGGGTCATCATCTGCCTCGACTGCTGGCTCGTCTTCCGCCCGCACATAGCCGCGTTCGACCCGCAGACTGCCCGAGCCATCGATGCTGACGAACGCGCCTGCGACGGCGTAGTCCTCCGGCTCGAACCGGATAGGCCGATCCTGCAACGCCTCCATGGCCGTCTCGACCTCACCGAGCCGAGCGTCGATCTCTTCGGGGAGTTCGTCGGCTTCGGCGTAGTCGTCTTCGAGCTTCTCATATTCCGCTTTGAGCGCGGCGTAGGTCTTGTCCTCGTCTTCGCTCATCGGCTCGGCTTCACCACGAATGCGGCGCAGGTCGTAGGTATGGCCATATGGAAAGTCGGTCGCGACCTCGATCCATTTCCAGCCCTCGGCCCGGATCGCCTCGGCGTCCTCGTTCAGCTTCTCAGCTACCATGGTTTCCAGCAGGGCCGCATCCTGAAGCCAACCACCATCGTCTGTCTGGAACAGATCGCGAAGAACTTCGCCGCCCGCTTCGATGTAATTGTCGAGGCCAACAAATTGCGCCCTCCGGTCGGAGGCGCGGACGGCGCCTTCGGTCAGCATGCGCCGGATTTCGTAAGGTTGTTTGGAATAGTGCTGCTTGAGCGCGTCCCAGACCTGTTCCTGTCGCTCATGGTCGGGATTGACTGTGAACGCCATCAGCTGATCGAGCGTGATGTCTTCGTCGGCGTAGGCCTCGAGAAGCGACGGCGCGATAGATGCGAGTTTAAGGCGCTGCTTCACGACATTTGCCGAGACGAAGAACGCGGCCGCAATCTCCTCTTCCGACTTGCCTTTCTCGCGCATGGCCCGAAAGGCGCGGAACTGATCCAGCGGATGGAGCGGCGCGCGCTGGACGTTCTCGGCGAGACTGTCTTCTTCGGCCAATCCATCAGTGCGCACGATGCAGGGAACGGGCGCTGTCCGGTTGAGCCGCTTCTGCTTCACCAAAAGTTCGAGCGCGCGGAAGCGGCGACCGCCTGCCGGGATCTCGAACATGCCGGTCTCCGCGCCGCTTTCATCTAGCACCGGCCGCACGGTGAGGCTTGCAAGCAGCGTGCGCCGAGCGATGTCCTCGGCCAGCTCGTCAATCGACACGCCGGACTTGATTTGACGGACGTTCGACTGGCTCAGCAGCAACTTGTTGAAGGGAATGTCGCGCGAGGCGCTGAGGGTGATTTTCTTGGACTTGGTCATGGATTTTCTCCGCGACGGGCGGTCCAGAGACACTCTCTCGACCTCCAAACCCGTCACGAAAATCCCGGCCCACCTCTTCCTCTCAGGAGAGATGGGCCGGGCGCCGGCGATTAAGTTGAGGCGAAACAGTCGCGGCTAGGTGGTTTGCTCCAGCAGTTTCTTGGCGCGGGTCTCCAGGGTGAGACGCGCATCCTGCTGCGGCTTGGACCGCGCCACGGCGGTGATGCCCTGGACGAAGTCGAACACGCTTTCGGGCGGGCGACCTTCTTCGGCGAGCACCGTCTCGACGATTTTGCCGCTCTCCGCCTTGGAGAAACCCCGCTTGCGCAGGAAGTCGGTCCGATCCTCGTCGCTGCGCGCGACGATCCGTTCGCGGGCGGCGCGGATGCCCTGAATGAAGGGCTGCGGTGAGGAGTCGGCAAAGTTCGCCAAAGCGGGCGCTGCTTCGTGCGCAAAGCGATTGGCGGCGTATTTGGAATGTCGGATAGAAATCTCCTGGAAGTCTTCGACGCCCCAGAGATTGCGGTTCTGACAGACGGCGCGCAGGTAGAAGCTGGCGATGCCGAGCGTCTTGGCACCAACCTCCGAGTTCCAGCAATAGAATCCGCGGAAGAAGAGATCGGGCGAGCCGTCCGGCAGGGTTCCAGCTTCGATCGGATTCAGATCGTCGACGAGGAAAAGGAAGACGTCCCGGTCCGACGCGTAAAGGGTCGTCGTGTCCTTGGTGACATCAACATTGGGATTATAGATGCCGGTCGACCAGTCGAGCACGCCCGGCACCTTCCAGCGCGTGTCGCCGACGCCGTCGCCCGCGATCCGCTGAACTGCCAAGACCAGTTCGTGGTCGTAGATACGACCATAGTCAGCGCCTGTGACGGCACGCAGTTCGGTCCGGCCATTCGCGACTTCCATGGTCTTGACCTGCTCGGCGCGGTGATTGGTGAGTCCGTATTGCAAGTTGATGCCCGCGAGCGGCGCTGGAAGCTGACGCAGATAGGCGGCTGGCGCGCCGACAAGGCTCGCCAGTTGACCAAAGCTCCAATGGGTTGGCGCGACCGGTGCTTCCGCATCAGGCAGTGGCCTGCCCCTATCGGGTGGTCCGGTTTCAGTCTTAGTGCATGACGGGTCTTGGCGCCAATGTTGTAGCTTGAGGTGGGGGCGATCCGCGGTCGCTTGGCGGCCAGTGTAACGCCTGCGGGGCCGGTGGCCGATAGCCCAGGGATGAGTGGGGCCGGGCGGTGTTGTAATGGACCCGCCATGCTTCGATCACCACGCGGGCCTCGGCGAGGGAATAGAAGACCTCGCCATTGAGCAGCTCGTCGCGGAGCTTGGAGTTGAAGCTTTCGCAGTAGCCGTTCTCCCACGGGCTGCCCGGTTCGATGAACGCCGTCTTCGCGCCCACCGCATCGATCCAGTCTCGGACGGCCTTGGCGATGAACTCCGGACCATTGTCCGAGCGAACATGGCCGGGAACACCTCGCAGGATGAAGAGGTCGGTCAGGACATCGATCACCGCGGTGGAATTGAGCTTCCGGTCGATCCTGATCGCCAGGCACTCCCGGGTAAACTCATCGACCACGTTGAGCATCCTGAGTTTCCTCCCATCGTGCGTCCGGCTCTCGACGAAATCGTAGGACCAGACGTGGTTCGGACGCTCGGGCCGAAGTCGGATGCACGATCCGTCATTTAGCCAAAGCCGACCCCTCTTCGGTTGTTTCTGTGGCACCTTGAGCCCCTCCCGCCGCCAGACCCGCTCGACCCGCTTCACGTTCACGGCCCACCCGGCATCGCGTAACATCGCCGCGATCCGGCGGTAGCCATAGCGTCCATACTGGCTGGCGAGCGCGATGATGTCCGCGGTTAGCGCGTCTTCGTCGGGACGGCCCCGCGGCATTTTCCGTTGTGTCGAACGATGCTGCCCGAGCACGCGGCAAGCCATTCGCTCCGACACGTCGAACTTTTCCCTGACGTGGTCGATACAATGGCGACGGCGAGCGGGGCTCAGAAGTTTCCCGAGGCGGCCTCCCGGAGGATCAGTTTCTCGAGCGTCAGGTCGGAGACCGCCTTCCGCAGGCGCTCGTTCTCCTTCTCGAGTTCCTTCAGGCGTTTCACCTGGTCGGTCTTCAGACCGCCGAACTCCTTGCGCCAGCGGTAATAGGTGAACTGCGTCACCTCGATTGACCGCACTGCCTCGGCTACTGAACGACCTTGTGACACCAACACATCGACCTGCCGAAGCTTCGCGACGATCTCTTCCGGCTTGTGCCTCTTCTGTCCCATTCCTTCATCCTCCATCTGGCTCGAAAGCCTACTTCAGGGAGGACCACTTTTCAGGGGGCAGACCATTTGCTTATGCCAGCAATCAAATCTGGTATCCACAGTTCAGTACTAACTGCGGCTAGCAGCAGTGCGACGTGCTGGACTTGACGGAGACAAACTTGTCACAGCTAATTGTCCGCAAAGGGCCGTTCCGGCCTTGCTTCCTCTGGTTGAAGAATTCGCAACATCGCCATACCTTCTCCGGAACCAAAATCGAACATCTGGGGCAGTGTAATGAGATACGAAATCGAGCTTACGGGAGACGAGACAGAAATCCTCAGTGGCATTGAGTTGGACCAAACTGCGTTGGATCACGAGCAATACAAACGGCAAGCGCCTCTGATTTTGGAGCTACTGCAGTCGCTGGCAGAGCGGAAGGCAATCCCAGAAATTCGCCTGAAATACTGGACAGACCCTGAGTATCATCTTGGACGGCTCAAAACCTCCTCCAAGGGAGTGTTTGAGCGGAATGGCAATCAGGGAGATGAAATCTATATTCACCCGAACTTTCTGCCGTATCTGCGTTACTTCCTGTTCGGAGCGCAGTTACCAGACGCTGCAATCACTGAGTTTGAAGAGGCTGTCGGCAACCCGGACTGGGTATCGTCGAGCGACATAACAGGCATTGCGGCAAAGACGCGGACAATCGTTCGCAAGTTTAGCTTGCACGAGGAAGACGAAGAATTCTATCGGCTGGCTTTAGACCTTGGCCTTAGTCAGTGGTTCGCCAAGTCCGTACGCGATGCAGTCAAGCAAGTTCGCTAAGGAATGCGCGACCATTACCGGAAGAAACTGAACAAGCTGCTGTCTCGGGCGGGCGACGAGGAGTTTATTCAGCTCTTGTGGGCAACGCACATTCTTCAGACCGAAAACCCTGACCCGGCGCGTAAGTTTATACAGCCAGATACTATTCCTAGGGGTGCAATCTCCGCTAAGATGCCCAGCAAATACTCAATACACAAATGGGAAATCGAGACGCTGGCTAATGAGTTAATGACCGTGCCAAAGTCCAGGCCGAAGCAAAAAGGCCCAACAAGGAAACTGCGTTGGGACCACTTTGGCGCAACGACGGACTGCGTGAATTGGCTTCGGAAGTTGGAAGACGTCGAGTATAGGATTCAGAAGAAACGCCAAGACATTTTCATTGAAATGGGGCGTATAGCGGCGCGCCAGTTCGACTGGCAGCGAGGGTTTGTGAATATCCCTCAGTTCTATCGCAACGCTTTTGTGTACGGTCAGGGGCCTTGTGCGACTTACTTCGAGAAAGAGAACGGGATCACGTTGAACCGATTCTCACAAATTGGGTTCATGCTCTTTGTGTCCCTGGCAAATTACCCAGTCGTACGGAACGATGAATCATGGGCCAAACTGGGCGTCGACTGGGAAGAAGTCGAACAGGTCTTGGCGCTGATTGCACTACCTTTCCCGAGGGCTGCGGTTCTGGCGCGCGATAGGCGGCGAAAGACGATTCACACTGCCGACAAGCCAAGCATTCTTAGGCAAGCGCCCTGCCTACGGTTTGGAAAAGACGGCGAGCGCATACGTTCGCCTTTGCCGGAACTCATTCTCGAAAGGGTGACATCGGGCGTATTCTACGATGTCATCAACGGCGGTGGCCCAATTCGAGACGACTATGGAGCACGGTTCGAAGACTATTGCTTAGAGCATTTAAGCCGAAGCTTGCCCAGCTTGGATTGGGAACCTGAATTCAGCTATCGGAAGAAACCCAACCACTTCGATACGCCAGATGTCTTAGCCAGCCAGAACTCCAAAATCACTGCGGCGTTCGAATGCAAGGCAACCCGCATGTCTCAAGAAGCAATGTTTGGAATGAACCCAATTACCGCACGCGGCTTTCAGGACATTACCAAAGCCATTTTCCAGTTGTGGCGGTTCTTCTCGCATTGCAGACGGGGCTACACCGGCAAAGCGGTTGATGACGATGCGGTTGGGGTTGTGTTGACTTTGGACAACTGGCTTGTGTTGGCTGACTCGCTCAGAAAGGAGGTTCTGGCAAACGCCGAGCAAATGTCGCGTGACAAAGATGTTGAAATAACCGCTGAGGACAAAAGGCCCATCGTCTTTGTCGCTGTGCCAGAGCTTGAGCGGACCCTTTCCAAGGCGACAGAGCTAACGTTTTTAGAGGCTTTGAGATTGTCAAACACCGAAAAATACTGGGGATGGCGATTGGATGGCGTACACAATGATTTGGTTGTCGATACGTCGCATCCCAAAAGAGATTATCCTTTCGCCGACGAACTTGGGAAACTGCTGCCATGGTGGAACTGGTCTGCCCCCTGAAAAGTGGTCCTCCCTGAAGTAGGCTTTCGAGCCAGATGGAGGATGAAGGAATGGGACAGAAGAGGCACAAGCCGGAAGAGATCGTCGCGAAGCTTCGGCAGGTCGATGTGTTGGTGTCACAAGGTCGTTCAGTAGCCGAGGCAGTGCGGTCAATCGAGGTGACGCAGTTCACCTATTACCGCTGGCGCAAGGAGTTCGGCGGTCTGAAGACCGACCAGGTGAAACGCCTGAAGGAACTCGAGAAGGAGAACGAGCGCCTGCGGAAGGCGGTCTCCGACCTGACGCTCGAGAAACTGATCCTCCGGGAGGCCGCCTCGGGAAACTTCTGAGCCCCGCTCGCCGTCGCCATTGTATCGACCACGTCAGGGAAAAGTTCGACGTGTCGGAGCGAATGGCTTGCCGCGTGCTCGGGCAGCATCGTTCGACACAACGGAAAATGCCGCGGGGCCGTCCCGACGAAGACGCGCTAACCGCGGACATCATCGCGCTCGCCAGCCAGTATGGACGCTATGGCTACCGCCGGATCGCGGCGATGTTACGCGATGCCGGGTGGGCCGTGAACGTGAAGCGGGTCGAGCGGGTCTGGCGGCGGGAGGGGCTCAAGGTGCCACAGAAACAACCGAAGAGGGGTCGGCTTTGGCTAAATGACGGATCGTGCATCCGACTTCGGCCCGAGCGTCCGAACCACGTCTGGTCCTACGATTTCGTCGAGAGCCGGACGCACGATGGGAGGAAACTCAGGATGCTCAACGTGGTCGATGAGTTTACCCGGGAGTGCCTGGCGATCAGGATCGACCGGAAGCTCAATTCCACCGCGGTGATCGATGTCCTGACCGACCTCTTCATCCTGCGAGGTGTTCCCGGCCATGTTCGCTCGGACAATGGTCCGGAGTTCATCGCCAAGGCCGTCCGAGACTGGATCGATGCGGTGGGCGCGAAGACGGCGTTCATCGAACCGGGCAGCCCGTGGGAGAACGGCTACTGCGAAAGCTTCAACTCCAAGCTCCGCGACGAGCTGCTCAATGGCGAGGTCTTCTATTCCCTCGCCGAGGCCCGCGTGGTGATCGAAGCATGGCGGGTCCATTACAACACCGCCCGGCCCCACTCATCCCTGGGCTATCGGCCACCGGCCCCGCAGGCGTTACACTGGCCGCCAAGCGACCGCGGATCGCCCCCACCTCAAGCTACAACATTGGCGCCAAGACCCGTCATGCACTAAGACTGAAACCGGACCACCCGATAGGGGCAGGCCAGGGTGATCCGGCGTTCTTTGCCGGTAGTGCAGCGGTTCTTGAGCGGGCAATCCCGGCACGCGTTCGTCCTGTAGCGACGCAACTGCAGACCGTCCTCCTCCGTCGTGTAGCGATAGGTCAGCTCCTCCCCGGCCGGGCAGCGATAGATGTCGCGGGCGTCGTCGTAGGCGAAGTCGGCCTTCACATACATGCCCCTCTTGCGGTTGCCCGAGGTTTCGGGGCGGGGAACCGTGGTGACGATACTCGCCTCGTGGCAGGCAAGGATTTCTCGGCCGCTGAAGTAGCCCTTGTCAGCGATCGCGCTGAGCTCGTCGCGACAAAGCGCTGCTTTGGACGCTTTGGCCATGGCCGCGAGCTGGTCGCGGTCGTGCCGGTGATTGGTGACGTCATGAGTGACGATCAGATGGGTCTCGGCATCCACGGCGGCCTGGACGTTGTAGCCGACCGTGCCGCTGTTCTTTGCGCTGGTTGCCATGGCGCGGGCATCCGGATCGGTCAGAGAAATCTGGCCGTCGGGCGCGTCTTCCAGCGCACGTTCCATGCTCCGAAGGCGCTGGATCTCCTTCTGGACACGCGCGTAGCGCCGGCCGAGATTGTCGACCCTCTCCGCCCGCTCTTCGCCTGCCTCCTGGCGGTCGATGCGAACCATTTCGTCGATGTAGCGCTCGACGCTCGCTTCGAGATGCGCGAGCCGGCTGGTGATCTTGCCCTTCGTGAAGTTCCGATCGCGGTTGTTTACCGCCTTGAACTTGCTCCCGTCGATCGCGACGCAGTCGCCCTTGAGGACGCCCATCCGGCGGCACAGATCGACGAATGCCGCGCAGCTACGCCGGATCGCCGGACCGTTGTCGCGCCGGAAGTCCGCGATCGTCTTGTGATCGGGAACCAGCCGACCGGTCAGCCACATCAGCTCCACGTTCCGACCGGCCTCGCGCTCCAGGCGTCGGCTCGACGGAATGCGGTTCAGGTAGCCGTAGATGAACAGCTTGAGCAGGACGCCAGGATGATAGCCGGGCCGTCCCGTCCGCGCGGCGGAGGTCCGTTCGAACCCGAGCCCGACAAGGTCGAGATCCTCGACGAAGAGATCGATGACCCGAACCGGGTGTTCTTCGTCGATCCACTCCTCCAGCCGCTCCGGAAACAGCGACACCTGGCCGCGATCGACACCCTCGATGAAACCCGCCATGCCTGCTCCTGCCCTTTGCGTAGAGCATACAACATTACCGGGTTTTCACACAGCCTCGGCCGTTGGCGTCCGATCAATCCTTATGGTGATGAAGCGAAGCGGCAATCGCGGCCATGGAGCGGAAAAGAATGAGCGGGTCATCCCTTGAAGGGAGAAAGCCGCGCCGTTGCCAGAACGCGGCAGCCTCGTCGTCAATAGCATTTACAATGAGGGCACGACCGCCGACGAGCTTGGCGGCACTCACGCTGCGTTCGAGAGCGTGCTTCACAAGACCCGTGCCAATCCCGCGCCCTGCCCAGGCGGTATCTGTCGCAAGCTGGCCCAGCAAAAGACAGGGTACCGGATCAGGCGGCTGGCCGGTCCGGATGGATCGTGGCATCACATTTGGAACCACCGCAGTCGGCGCCAGACCATAGTACCCGACGACACGATTGGCATCGTGAACGACCAGCACAGCGGTAAAGCCCTTCTCCTGATTGGAAAGAGCGCGTGTTTTCAGCCAGTGTTCGAGGGTCGGCTTTCCGCAGGTGAACTGAGAGACGTCGTGCTCAGCGGTCAGCGGCTCGGGAGCAGAAAGAGCCAAGGGTCAGCGTTTCGCCGCGTATCCTGGTTCCCAGGGTGCGGGGCGGTCCACGACTTCAACCATTTCCGGCACCGGTGCCGCTGGTGCTGACACAGTCTCCATAAACTCGGCAAAGCCTTCCGGGCTCATGCGGATCGGGGGGCTTTCCATCAGCACATCCTCGGCGGCACGAACCGCAGCATCACGTACGAAGTCCGTGCGTGAACGTCCTCGCAGACCGGCGGCGCGATCAATCATCGCGACGTCCGCTTCCGGGAGCCGCATTGAGATCGGATATTCTTTACGTTCAGCTTTGGTGGCCATGGGGCACCTCCTTCGGACTAGAGATAACATCTTGTACTGCAAATTGCAATACGCTATATTGGATGACATAGGACAAAATGCCGAGTCCGTGCGTACTATTAAGAGTTACCAAGCGGGAGTTTAGATGCGGAGCGCGCAAAATCATTCAAGGTTCGCTAGGTTATTTTACTATGCCAGCGCCCGCTATGGTGCGCAGCACCCAGCAGTAATGCGCCAGAGGCAGCAGAACGCCGCCACATATTCGCCTGTGAATTCAATTGCTTGTTGCACTTCGAGCATAAATGTTGCTCTGCATGACCCGCGAAGCGAGCAAATTAGATGCGGACGTGATGCCCACAGAGCGCGAAGAGCTGCTCGAGGCCATGCTTGTCGAAGAGCCGGAGTTGAGGTTCACGCCGCGTGGCGATCCCGATCCTCGTCTTGTCCGGCTGGTCGACTTTCTCGCAAGGCAAGCGGCGCGCGAATTTTTCGAACAGGAGAACACGAGACAGAGCGCGCGCGGCTCCTGATGGCTTTGGGAGACGCATATTGAAAGTCGCAATTTACGCCCGTTATTCCTCCGACAATCAGCGCGATGCTTCCATCGCCGACCAGTTTCGCATGTGTCGTCTCCATGCCGAAAAGCAAGGCTGGACGATCGTCGAGGAATATTCCGATCACGCCATATCGGGGGCCTCGCTCCTGCGACCCGGCGTTCAGGCGCTGATCTCGGACGCCACGCGGGGCCGCTTCGATATCGTGCTTTCGGAGGCGATGGATCGCCTTTCCCGCGACCAAGAGGACATCGCCGGCCTGTTCAAGCGTATGTCCTATGCGGACGTGAAGATATTTACGCTGTCCGAAGGCGAGGTTTCGCATCTGCATGTCGGTCTGAAGGGCACGATGAACGCACTTTTCCTCAAGGATTTGGCCGACAAGACGCGGCGAGGACAGCGCGGTCGCGTCGAGGCGGGCAAGTCCGGTGGCGGAAACGCCTATGGCTACGATGTGGTCAAGAAGCTCGATGCGAATGGCGAACCGATACGCGGAGATCGAGAAATAAACGATGAGCAGGCGGAGGTCGTCCGCCGCATTTTCCGCGACTACGCTGCCGGCAAATCGGCCAAGAAGATCGCGTTCGCCCTCAACAGGGAGGGCATCCCCGCCCCTTCGGGCGGAGATTGGGGATTCAGCACGATCAACGGCAACCCGAAGCGCGGGAACGGCATCCTGAACAACGAGATGTATATTGGAAGGATCGTTTGGAACCGACAGCGCTTCGTGAAAGATCCGGATACTGGCAAGCGGCAGGCGCGACCCAACCCCGAGGACGAGTGGGTTATACAGGACGTGCCGGAGCTCCGATTCCTGGATGACGAGCTTTGGGAGGCGGTAAAGGCCCGCCAGGCGCGGAACAGGGTCGTGCGAGACGAGAATGGTCACGCCGATGTGGCGAAAGTCCATCGCCGCCGCCGTCCGAAGTATCTCTTTTCTGGTCTCACGAAATGCGCCTGCTGCGGCGGCGGATATTCCGCGATCTCCGCAACGCTGATCGGATGCTCCACGGCTCGGAACAAGGGCACTTGCGACAACCGTGTCAACATCCGGCGTGATGAGCTGGAGTCGCGTGTCTTGAATGCCCTGCGCACTCGACTTGTTGATCCAACGCTGTTCGCTCAATTCTGCAAGGTGTTCACGCAAGAGCTCAATCGTCTTCGCATGGAAAGCCGTGCCGGCATCAACGCAGCCCGAGCGGAGATCGAGAAGATCGATCGTCAGGAAAAGAAGCTGATGGACCTCTACCTCAAAGACGCTTTGTCAGTGGATGCCGTGAAGGAGCGCGGCGACGGGCTCAAGGCGCGAAAGGCGGAGCTCACCGCCTTCCTAGAGACAGCCGACGGCCCCCCGCCGCTTCTGCATCCCTCAATGGCAGACCTGTACCGCTCACGCGTCCAGCAGCTCTACGATGCCCTACAGGATGATGATGAAGAGAAGCGCACCGAAGCCGCCGATATCCTTAGGACGCTGGTCGAGACAATCGTGCTGACGCCTGCGGACGGCAAGGTGGAGATCGATGTTCAGGGCGATCTCGCTGGAATCCTTACGCTTTCCGTTCAAACGAAAAACCCCGCCGGTCAGGCGGGGTCAACGCAAGTAAAGATGGTTGCGGGGGTAGGATTTGAACCTACGACCTTCAGGTTATGAGCCTGACGAGCTACCGGGCTGCTCCACCCCGCGACGATTGGGGAGTGTGTAACTTCAATGACAGACGGGCGCAAGGGTCTGTTCGGTGATCTTTGGAGCTTTTCGCGTCCATGCCAGATTTCTTTTTTATCAATGATTTTATAATCTTAATTTGGCACCGCTCATGCTCCTGATGAGAGGGCAACACAATGTTCGCCCTTCCTCAGCATCGATCCGATTGGCGGATATCGATCAGCAACCGATGCGCCGGTTCCTGTTCGATCAACCCCAAAAATCTCAGAGAGAGCCTGCCCGCCATTTCCAGACCTGACCATCGCATTCTGCTCTACTAACCGGCGCAACGGTCACACGGGCGCCAAACAGTGCAGTATCGATCAGTGTGCGGGGGAGGGAAATCGTAGAGAGAGATACAGGATGATGTTTCTTTCTAGGTTTGGCGGTGACCTACTCTCCCACACCTTAAGATGCAGTACCATCGGCGCAACGGCACTTAACGGCCGGGTTCGGAATGGAGCCGGGTGTTTTGCTCGCGCTATGACCACCAAACCGAGAAAGAAACATCTTATCCAAGTCAAACACACGTGGTGTATGCTTTTGATCCGCAAAGCCTAGCTTCTACTGGATCAAATCAAGCCTATCGAACAATTAGTACCGGTCAACTGAACGCATTGCTGCGCTTACATCTCCGGCCTATCGACGAGATGGTCTATCTCGGTTCTCAGGGATACCTTGTTTTGAGGGGGGCTTCCCGCTTAGATGCCTTCAGCGGTTATCCTTTCCGATCATAGCTACCCAGCACTGCCATTGGCATGACAACTGGTCCACCAGTGGATCGTTCACCCCGGTCCTCTCGTACTAGGGGCAACTCCTCTCAAGTATCCTACACCCACGGCAGATAGGGACCGAACTGTCTCACGACGTTCTAAACCCAGCTCACGTACCTCTTTAAACGGCGAACAGCCGTACCCTTGGGACCTGCTCCAGCCCCAGGATGAGATGAGCCGACATCGAGGTGCCAAACGGTGCCGTCGATATGGACTCTTGGGCACCATCAGCCTGTTATCCCCGGCGTACCTTTTATCCGTTGAGCGATGGCCCTTCCACTCGGGACCACCGGATCACTATGGCCGTCTTTCGACTCTGCTCGACTTGTCAGTCTTGCAGTCAGGCTGGCTTCTGCCATTGCACTCAACGAGCGATTTCCGACCGCTCTGAGCCAACCTTCGCGCGCCTCCGTTACGCTTTAGGAGGCGACCGCCCCAGTCAAACTACCCGCCACACAGGGTCCCGGATCCGGATAACGGACCGCGGTTAGACATCAAGCAATGCAAGGGTGGTATCTCAAGGGTGGCTCCACAGGAACTGGCGTTCCTGCTTCAAAGCCCACCACCTATCCTGCACATGCATGGCCTGATGCCAGTGTGAAGCTGTAGTAAAGGTGCACGGGGTCTTTCCGTCTAACCGCGGGAAGCCTGCATCTTGACAGGCAATTCAATTTCGCTGAGTCGATGTTGGAGACAGCGGGGAAGTCGTTACGCCATTCGTGCAGGTCGGAACTTACCCGACAAGGAATTTCGCTACCTTAGGACCGTTATAGTTACGGCCGCCGTTTACCTGGGCTTCAATTCGGAGCTTGCACCCCTCCTTTTAACCTTCAGGCACCGGGCAGGCGTCAGACCCTATACGTCGTCTTGCGACTTCGCAGAGCCCTGTGTTTTTAGTAAACAGTCGCCACCCCCTGGTTTGTGCCCCCAGCCACTAGTTGCCTAGAAACTGGGCCTCCTTCTCGCGAACTTACGGAGGTATTTTGCCGAGTTCCTTCAACATCGTTCTCTCAAGCGCCTTGGTATTCTCTACCAGTCCACCTGTGTCGGTTTAGGGTACGATCTTACGGAAGAGCTATTTCCAGGAACCGATTAGCGGCCCACCCAATCCGATAAGGGTGAACAACCTTCACGATCCGTCACTACTTCCTGGCCCAGGAATATTAACCTGGTTCCCATCGACTACGCCTTTCGGCCTCGCCTTAGGGGTCGGCTTACCCTGCTCAGATTAGCTTTAAGCAGGAACCCTTGGACTTTCGGCGACAGGGTCTCTCACCCTGTTTGTCGCTACTCATGTCATCATTCTCGCTAGTGATCACTCCACCGGATGGCTCACGCCCCGGCTTCACAGTCAAACCTGGTCCTCCAAAACGCCCGGATGGGCGCTAAAGAGGAACGAGTTTATTCACACTACGCTCCGCTACCATGCACTATGTGCATCCTCAGCTTCGGCTCATGGCTTGAGCCCCGATACATCTTCGCCGCAAGACAACTTATTTAGACCAGTGAGCTGTTACGCTATCTTTAAAGGATGGCTGCTTCTAAGCCAACCTCCTGGTTGTTTTGGTCGTCTCACCTGCTTTCCCACTTAGCCATGAATTAGGGGCCTTAGCTGGAGGTCAGGGTTGTTTCCCTCTCCACGACGGACGTTAGCATCCGCCGTGTGTCTGCCATCTAGTACTCCCGGGTATTCGGAGTTTGGTTAGGATCAGTAAGCCTGTGGGGCCCCATTACCCATCCAGTGCTCTACCCCCCGAGGGTATTCGGATGACGCTCTACCTAAATAGATTTCGCGGAGAACCAGCTATCTCCGAGTTTGATTGGCCTTTCACCCCTAGGCACAACTCATCCCGACCTTTTT